>NZ_LXRG01000233.1 GCF_001651035.1 Halomonas sp. ALS9 | reverse complement strand
ACCCGCCAGTTCGACCAGCAGTGCGCCCATGGGCTCAGCCAGTTGATGGGCGTAAACGGCATTATCGGCGACGCGTACTTTACTCACGCTGTCTAACTTAGCGGCAGCGTCAGCCGCGGCCTGAACGCCTTCACCGGCAACCAGAACGTCAATATCACCGCCGATTTGTTGGGCGGCCGCAATTACGTGGGCCGTCGCACCAGCCAGTTGGCCTTCGTGTAAATCAGCAAGTACCAGAATACTCATGGAATTAACTCCTTTCAAAGCGCTTGTATCAAAGTACTTGTCTTAAAGAACTTTGGCTTCGTTTTTGAGCTTGTCGATCAGCTCGTCTACCGAGGCAATCTTGACGCCACCCTTGCGCTCCGCTGGCGATTCGACTTTTAGCAGGCTCACCTTGGAGGCCACCTCGACGCCGTAGTCGGCGGGGGTTTTGACATCCAGGGGCTTTTTCTTGGCCTTCATGATATCGGGGAGCTTGGCGTAGCGCGGCTCATTCAAACGCAGATCAGTGGTGACAATCGCCGGCAGTGTCAGGGCGATAGTCTGCAGGCCGCCGTCGATTTCACGGGTGACGTTGACTTTGTCCCCATCGACCGCAACCTCTGAAGCAAAGGTGCCCTGCGGCAGGCCAGTGAGGGCCGCCAGCATCTGGCCGGTCTGGTTGTTGTCGGTGTCGATGGCCTGCTTGCCAAGAACGACCAGGCCGGGCTGCTCTTCTTCGACCACTTTAGCCAATAGTTTGGCGACGGCCAGGGATTCGGCGCGCTCATCGGTTTCGATATGAATGGCACGATCCGCGCCCAACGCCAGCGCGGTGCGGAGCTGCTCTTGGGCGGCCTTGGGGCCAACGGTGACCGCGACCACTTCTGTAGCAACGCCTTTCTCTTTTAGGCGCACAGCTTCTTCCACGGCAATTTCGCAGAACGGGTTCATGGCCATTTTGACGTTGGTAAGGTCGACGTCCGAGTGATCCGCTTTAACGCGGATTTTGACGTTGTAGTCGATGACGCGTTTAACCGCGACGAGTACTTTCATAGGTTCCTCGCTTGGCTTGTCGTAAAGCCGTTACCCTGAGACGGCACCCGCCCAGCGGATACCCCTTAAATTAAGACGTGTGATGAAGACTGGCAGACCACTTCTCAACAGCGACCACCTGCCCCATCACAGCTGCTACCAACACGAACGGTGGCGCGTTTAAATTCAGCACATTAAATTCAATCAAGCGTTTGATAGACACGCAATTGAAAAACCTAACCAATTTGCCATAGCCTACCTCAAAGCGACAACACCTGATGCCTTATCAACCACTACGGCCTTAGTCGTAACTGAACGCTGATTAGCAAAGCATACAGCCAATAAATGCCTCTTTCACCATCGTCGGCGTGACCTGACACAGGTATTATGCCTATCATGGCATATAACCAGAAGCAAACGACCGTTTTAAATTAAGGCCGATCTTTTATAAGCTAGTGCTCATTCGCTAGCACGTATAAATAATGGCACTTAAAGAGAATAAGGAGAAACCGGGTGGAAACTGTTGAACGCGATGTAATGGACTTTGATGTTGTCATTGTCGGTGCGGGCCCATCCGGGCTTTCCGCCGCATGCCGCCTAATGCAGCAAGCCAACGAAGCTGAGCAAGAGCTTACCGTCTGCGTAGTTGAAAAAGGCTCAGAAGTGGGCGCACATATATTGTCAGGGGCGGTATTTGAACCCCGCGCCCTGGCAGAGCTGTTCCCAGACTGGGAGGAGCGCGGCGCACCGCTCAATACGCCGGCGATTCGCGACGATGTTTTTTTGCTAAAAGACGCCGAAAAAGCGCAGAAAGTGCCCAACGCAGTAGTGCCTAAAAGCATGCACAACACCGGCGGCGACCTTACCCGCTATGTGATCAGTGCAGGCAACCTGTGCCGTTGGTTAGCCGAACAGGCCGAAGCCCTCGGCGTTGAGATCTTTCCAGGCTTTGCCGCTCAGGACGTTATTATTGAAGATAACGCCGTGCGCGGCATTCTGATTGGCGATATGGGCGTCGCCGCGGATGGCACTCCCAAAGATGGCCATATGCCGGGCATGGAGCTGCGCGCCAAGTACACGCTGTTTGCTGAAGGTGCGCGCGGTCATTTGGGCAAACGCTTAATTAAAGACTTCTCACTCGATGAAGGTCGCGACCCGCAACACTACGGTATCGGCCTTAAAGAACTGTGGGATGTGCCTGCCGACAAGCATGAACCTGGGCTTGTGTTGCACGGCTCTGGCTGGCCATTAGATAAAAATACCCATGGCGGCTGGTTTCTTTACCATGCGGAAAACCAGCAGGTCGTCGTGGGCTTGATTATGGATCTGGGCTACCAGAACCCATGGCTCTCGCCCTTCGACGAGTTCCAGCGCATGAAGCATCATCCAGTACTTAGCCAGTACCTGGAGGGTGGCAAGCGCGTGGCTTACGGCGCCCGGGCGATTACCAAAGGAGGCTTGAACAGCCTGCCTAAAATGACCTTACCAGGCGGGCTATTGATTGGTTGCGATGCAGGCACCCTCAACTTCTCCAAGATTAAAGGTCTGCACACCGCAATGAAGTCAGGCTTGGTCGCGGCAGAGAGCGTATTTGAGGCGATCAAAGCTGGCGATGAGGGCGCGCAGGAGCTAACGAGTTTTACCCAGAAGTGGCAAGCAAGTTGGGCCTATCAGGAGCTTAAAGAGAGCGCCAGCTTCGGTCCCGCAATCCATAAATATGGCACTGTGGGCGGTGGAGCATATAACTTTGCCCACCAGTTGCTGGGCAACAAGCTGCCTAACGTCCACGACACTACTACCGACCACGGCGCCCTTAAGCCTGCGGCCGAGTTTGAAAAGATTAATTACCCCAAACCGGACGGCAAGCTTTCTTTCGACAAGCCTACCTCGGTATTTCTATCAAACACCAACCATGAAGAGGATCAACCGTGCCACCTACGCTTGGATGATCCTGAGCTGCCGATCCGCGAAAACCTGCCCGAATACGCCGAACCGGCACAGCGCTACTGCCCAGCAGGCGTCTATGAAGTAGTTGAGGATAGCGCGGGACAGCCACGCTTTCAGATCAACTTCCAGAACTGCGTGCACTGCAAAACCTGCGATATTAAAGACCCGGCGCAGAATATTACCTGGGTAGCGCCAGAAGGCGGCGGCGGCCCCAACTACCCCAATATGTAAAAAGTAGGTTTAAATCTGTCGTCACTGCTTGCCCTGTAGTCGCTGCACAAGGGGTAAGCAGTGTTTTGCTAGCGATTCGTCTTCTCCTGGTAACTCTCCTCTGCTGATAACGGCCTGTTACTATAAAATCCGTGAAAATGAAAACTGGAGTGACTGCGAATAAAACGTGTCGGCTCACGGGGGTCGATTCCTTTCGCAAACACCTGGAGGCTGAGACGCTTACCCAGCTCAATGACTGATGCAGATAGTTGTTGATCATGGCTAGAGCCTGATAAACGCTTAAGTAAAGATGAGCTGACTTTTAATGTATCTACCGGCAAAACGTTTAAATCCGATAAAGAGGAATACCCGGTACCAAAATCATCAACCACTATCTTAACGCCCATTTTTTTAAGTTCTGCAAAGATAATCGCGGTACGTTTAACATCCTGCAGCAGCATGCTCTCAGTAATTTCCAACTCAAGCAGCCTAGGATTCATGCCGGTAGTCGTTAATGCGTCGCTGATGCTCTTAACAAAACTATTGTCGTAAAATTGCAGTGCAGAAATCTTGACGGCCATCGTTAGGGTGGGAAACCCTTCTTGTTGCCACAGCATGTTTTGCCTACAGGCATTTTCGAGCACCCATTGACCGATAGGCATCGCTATACCGTTCTCTTCAGCGAGGCTCATAAATTGCGCTGGTTCAAGCAGTCCTAGCGTTGGATGCTGCCAACGAAGTAGTGCCTCCATGCCAAGCGTGTTGCCTACCTCGATGTCATGCTTTGACTGAAAGAACAACCTAAACTCTTGGCTCGCAAGCGCACGGTGCAAGCCAGACTCCAACGTTAAGCGCACATCCATTTCTGCACTTAGTTCGTCGGTATAGAACTGGACATTGTTTTTGCCCAGTTGCTTCGCCTGATACATCGCCATATCAGCACTTTTCATCAATGTTTGCTCGTCAAGCCCATCAACCGGGTATAACGAGACACCAATGCTGACCGAGATAGGGCACTCCTGCCCCGCTAGCGTAAAGGGATCTCTAACAGCAGAGAGGATTTTTTGGGCAATGGGCTCAATCTGGTCTCGTCGGCTGACCTTACTCAAGAGAATTACAAATTCGTCACCTCCTAGCCGAGCGACAACGTCACTTTCACGCACCGATGTAGTCAGACGCCTAGCCACTTCTTGTAAAAGGTGATCACCGGCATCGTGACCCAAGGTGTCATTGATTAACTTAAAACGGTCAAGGTCTAAGAAAAGCAGAGCGAAGGATTCGCCATGGCGGTCGCCAAGCTTTACAGCCTGGGTAATTAAGTGGCTCAAAAAAGCACGATTAGGCAAATTAGTTAGCGTGTCATGGAAAGCCAAGTGCTCAACCTGCTGGGCATGCACTACACGCTCGTCCATTACCCGCTGCCGCTCCCGCTGAAGTTGCCAACTCATGCGCCCAAGTATCGCCAGAATGATGAGCAGTAGAGCGCTTGTCCACGCGGCCCGCTGCCAGTACTTTCGCACTAGCAATTGAGCCTCGGCCAACTGCTCCTGGGCCGAAAGCCCTACGACGATTGATAGTGGAAAATCATAGAGTTTGCGTACCAGGGTGTAGCGCTCTACATCCTGCCAGTGGGTCAGAAAGGGGACACTAACGGCATCCAGCGTACTACTTTGCCAAGCCGCTAACGCCATCAACTCGCCTGAATCAATAGACTCCCCGATCCGCCTGACGCGAACGATTCCACCCTCGCCGACCAGCGCCAGCAAACCCTGCTGGCCCAAAGAACGAGCCTCATAACTACTCACAAAATAATTGGCATCAATAGCAATAACGACCCAGCCCGAGCCTATCTCTTGCGTTGGCGCTAGCCCAAGCATCAGTGGCCTGGTAAAGGTAAGCTGCTTCTCTTGATCAGTCTGAACCTCACCTACAGCTAAGTAATCGCCCTCCTGCGGGGTTTGCAAAGGAGGCGTCAAACGTAACCCCAGTAGCCCTGAATCAGTCGATTCAACGACCATGCCCTGGGCATCGACAAGACTGATGGTAAATAGTAGTGCAGGTGGCAATAAGCGCTGTTCATTTAATGCTTTGAGTACGTTCGCGTGACCAGTATTATTGGCGGTAAATCGAACTAATTTTAATGCCGTATCGATTTCCCTGAGCGCTCTTACAACGCGTGCTTCATAGGTATCTGTAATGTCACCCACAGACAGCTCTGCCTGACGTTCAATGGCCACGCGCTCTTTATTAACTAAAAAGTAAGTACTTCCCCATACAACCAACAGCATCATAAAAGCCACTATGCTAAATAGCACCAGTGGCTCTACAAGATGATGGGGCCATCGCTTAATAAAAGCTTTGGTTGAGCCGAGCCGGTTAGGACTTCGCTGATCATTGAGACTACTCAATTGTCACCACTCTCAAACGCTCATCGAGAAAAGCAGGGTCTATATAACCCAGTGCTTTTGTATCACTGACCAGCCGCTCTACCACAGCACGGCTATTAGCGAGCGCTTGGGGCGGCTGCCCCCGTCCGGTAAATATCTGCCTGGCCCAGTGCGCCTTGATCTGCGCGGGGGTTTGTCCCGTAAAGTGAGTGTAAAACTCGCTTCTCGCTGCCGTGCCTTCAGGCTGATCCAAGGGCACCACCATCATCCCATTGGCTATCTGCGTGCGGCGCCCTAAATAAATATCCCTTAGATCACTGCTTGTGAGGCGAGTAAAAGGCGCGTCCGCTGATACGACCACCAACACTTCGGCTAGAGCGAGGGTACAATTCAGGCTCAGCATTGCCCCAAACAAGAGGCTGATTCCAGGCGCAATAAGACGTCTAACCATTGTCACTCTCCTTAAAACACAAAGTCGAGCGCAAGGCTGAACAAGTTAATCCGTCCACCTGGGTTAAACTCGGGCTGCTGATTAATCAGCCCCGCGGATGACCCTGAACGCATATCGATATGATCATACTGGGCTGTAAGAGCCATACCTGGCCTGAAATCCCAGCGAGCCCCAAGCGTAATACTGTCTTGCTGCATCCCGCTGGATAGAATCTCATTTAATACACCATTAAGAAGCTGCGCCCCTTCTGCATAAGGCGATGGGTAGAGGGCAGTATTCAATCCCGGCTCTGAGGTGCTACTGGTGATTTTTGCCCGCGCCACCCCCACATAGGGTGTCCATTCGGCGATACGATAGCCGAAAGTCATGTAGGCTCCTTCGCTTTTGCCTAACAGAGACGGCGACGAAAAGTGAGCCCACTCTCCCATCACAAACCATGAACCGGGGTCATAACCAGCCCCTAAACTCATTAGACGCGTGCGTTTACCATCAACTTCATAGCGATTTGCAAGCGCTTCGCCGGGCAGACCAAAGAGACGGTAAATATCGAAGAACTGTGTGAGCTCATCAACGCTGACTTTCAGTTCGCCATAGCTGGCAAACAGAGTGGTATTACCCCAGTGAGTGCGGTGAGACACGCCCCATGAATCGCTCGCGTCGATACTTCCGGCTTGATAATCAGCGCTGCCTCCCCCAAAATTCACCTGCAGTTCATTGGTGACGCTGCCGCTATGATATCGATAGCGCACATCAACACCATCGAAATTAGCCACAGGGATTAAACGGTAAACTTCTTGTGGCGGCCTGGCCCACGGAGTGGCGTAATTAACCTTACGGTGCTCAGAGGCCATAAAAGAGCTCTGCACCATACGCCCAACTCGCAGGCTGAGATCAGGGCTAACATCGTATTGCACATTCGCCCATTCAATATCAGGCGCAAATGAGCCGTCATACCTCTTTTCGCTGATCACCTGAACAACAGTGGAGAGCTGAGGCGTCATACGCAGCGTTGCTTGAAGACCTAAGCGGCTATCAACTTCAGCACTCCAGTCGCCACTATACCCAGCACCTTCTGAGGCAAAGGGGTCGCCAACGAAGTCAGCGTTCCGCTCGTCAGAATGAACAACGCCCAGCGTGCCGAAACCATTAAACTCCAGGTCAGGCAAAGTGCTATCGGCCAGCAAGGCGCCGCTTTGTAAGACGATCAAAATGACGCAGAGCCAGGTGGCTTGCCTTACCATGCCCGTTCCCTATTTCATAAGTTATATGCTATGAGCTGCGGCGTATTAGCTCGGTAGGCGTGAGGGTATTAAATCGGCAGGGCCATGCTAAGTCAAACCGCTCTAAAGCTTAATTTAGCGGCAAGTGTAAAAGAGTGTGTCTTGGCGATAAATCAACTACTTACCCAACAAGCGTTGAGCCATTTTCCAACACTTCAATGGGCGCCCGGCGGGCAATAAGACGCCTTCTGCCCGCCTGATCAAAGCGCACATCAATCACGGGGTCGCTGGCACTTCCTTCTACTGCGGCCACTTCACCTTCACCAAATACCGCATGAAGAAGGCGTTGGCCGGGGTAAAATTGAGCATCGCCCGTATAACCTACCTTGGCTTCTTCAACCTGCGCCGGGGCAAGCACAATATCGTCGCGCCCAAGACTCGCCAGATAGCGCTCCACCAGCCCCACCGAAGACACCTGTAGCTCAGCCACTGGTGGGCTGTCAGCAGCCAGGCAGGAAGCAACGCGCATGCTATCCTGCCAGGCGCTTTCGGCGATAAAACGGCTAGGACGGTGCACGCCGCCGTCATGCAGCACCAGCAGTTGCTCTTGGGCGCGGGTGATGGCCACATAGAAAAGCCGTCGCTCCTCCTCCAAACGCTCGTCGCTAAGTGGGTTATCGCGGCTATAATGGGGAAAATCTTCCTCGTTGACTCCAGCCACCGCTACCAGTGGCCACTCAAGCCCTTTGGCACCGTGCACGGTACTGATCAGGACGCCGCCCGCTTGGTTCTCTACTGGGCGTTCCAATAGCTCGATAAAAGCGTCGGGATCCTGCACGCTTTGCGCTTGTTCAATCAGCACGTCGAGTAAGCGCACATCCTCCTCGCCTTTATCCCGTCGCGCCGCCGCTCGCTTCAGCGTCTTTTCAGCATCGATACTTTCCACCACGTGACGTAATAGCTTGGCGGGTGGCCATGCACTTAGTTGCGGTAGCTCGCAAAGCAGAACCCAACGCTTTTTCAGCGTGCGGCGCTGAATCGGCTTTAACGCCGTCAACATGGGATCGTGGCGCTCGGGCCACTGTTGAGTAGACGCCAACTGATAGGCGAGCCGCTGCAGTCGCTCACGGGCAACGAAGGGGGTCGGCTGGGAAAGCAGCAGGAGCAGCTGTTGCGGATCTCGCAGCAGATCCGGCCGACGCGACAGCTTTAAATAGCCCGCCAAAGCCTGCACCAGCGGCAAGCGAAAGACGAAGCGATCCTCGCGCTGAAGCCGAAACGGGATGCCTGCCTGTAGCAGAGCCAGTTGAAATGGCACCGAGAGTGCCCAGCTACGCACCAACAGGCTGACCTCGTTAAACGCTCGCCCCTTGGCCTGCCAATCCATTAACGCATTGAGTAGTAAGCGGGTGCCCTGCCCCACCGAAACACGCGTTTCGGGGTTATTGACCGCTGCTAAACAGAGCTGATTGGGACGCCGCTGGTTAGCGGCGATGGCGTGATTAGCGGCAAGCGCTAAGGCGTGGCCGTGGCGAAAGGTGGTCGATAGTGGATAGTCGGTAGCACTGCCAAAGGTGGCAGTAAAATTTTCCAGCATGGTGTCGGGTTTGGCGCCACGCCACTCATAAATACATTGGTTGGCATCGCCCACCGCCATTACCTCGGCGGTGCTGCCCACCAGCACGGATAAAAGCCGCTGCTGCGCAGCATTAATATCCTGATACTCGTCGATAATGACATGATCGAGAAAGCCCTCCACGCGACCGCGCAGACCACTATCTCCTTCTAACACCAACAGCGGGCGATAGAGTAGATCGGCATAGGTCATCACTCCTTCGGCTGCTAGTAGCCGCTCTCCCTCTACAAAGGCTGCAGGGAAATAGTCCGTGTCGGGGTCTAAATTGAGCCGCTCATAGAGCGCTTCCGGGGTCATCATCTCTGCCTTTACTAAGCCACAGAAGTGGGCCAGGGTTTCCAGACGATCCCCTTCCAGGGCAGCATCGCGGCGTTCAACCGCGTCACGCAGCACATTGAGACTCGCTTGGCGAAGCAGTCTTTCCAATTGCCAATCAGCGGACAATAGCTGGCGTGGCGCCAGCGCGCCCCATCGACATAAGCTTTGGGTTAACCGGTGGCCCAGGGAGTGAAAAGTGCGCACATCCGGTAGTGCCTGCCCAGCAGGGGCCATTGCGGCTAATCGATTTTGGAAATCATCCTTTGCGGAGCGGTTAAACATCAGCACCAGGATACGCTTTGGCGGCACCCCGCTAGCCAGTAGATGCAGCACCCGGGCAGCCATGGTGGTAGTTTTACCGGCCCCGGCCACTGCCGCCACCCGGGCGTGCCCAGCTTGGTGATTAACCACAGCTTGCTGTTCAGCGGTTAACTTCACGGCGCCTCGCCTGATGGCTCTTCGTCGAGTCTACCCAGCGCAAACCACTGCCCGGTGCTCATCAGTCCAATCTCGCTGGTGCCATTGCCTAAATCACGGGTTTCGGCGGCCTCCACCAGCTGGTAATAGACATTACGATGAAGGCGCGCAGCCAGGCCAAAACGTACCGGCAGTTGCGGCACCGCTTCCCCTTGCGGCGTTAACGTAACCGAGAGCGGATGGTCGGCATCTAAACGAACAACATCGTCAAACTGCGTGGTAAACCACCAGGCACTATCACGAAAGTCGGCTTCTACCGCGACCAGCGGCAGGTCTTCGACCTTTATCCGCCAGCGTTCCACCGGCGTTACCAGGCAGTAACCCTCGTCATCAAGTCGCAGCAGCGTTGCCAATAGGCGCGCCACTTTGGGGCGGCCAAACGGCTGGCCTTCGTGCGACCAGCTACCGTCTGCGTGAATAAAGATATTCATATCGCCAGAGAGCGCTGGGTGCCACTCATCGAGCGGTGGAATAGCACTAGCGCGCTCCTCGTCTCCGCTACCTTGCTGGAGCAATCGATCAATATTCATATCGCCCACCTCGCTTATGCGTATTCAAGGCGTATTCGCTATAAAAGCCCAGCGTTTGCCAGCCCCTGTTTAACGTGCTCCGGGGCATCCGGCGCGGCGGCACGAAACAGCTGATAAAAGTTGGCAGCGGTTTGCATGGCAACTTCATCAACGCTAATACCCCGTTGTGTAGCAATGCACTCTGCCACTTCCACTACCCAGGCAGGCTCGTTTGGCTTGCCGCGATAAGGCACCGGCGCAAGATAGGGGCTGTCGGTCTCTATCAGCAGACGATCTAGCGGCAGTTGGCCGGCCAAATCACGCAGCGAAGCGGCATTGCGAAAGGTAATGATGCCCGACAGCGAAATATAAAATCCCAGCCTTACCGCCTCACGGGCCATCGCCAAGTCTTCAGTAAAACAGTGTAATACACCGCCCACGCGAGGGTCGCTGTATTCACGTAATAGGGCGAGTGTTTCTTCTTTGGCTTCGCGGGTATGAATGATTACCGGGAGCCCCAGCTCTTGCGCCGCGATCAAATGCCGCCTGAAGCGCTCATGCTGAATCTCTACAGGTACACTGTCGCGGTAGTGGTAATCCAAGCCGGTTTCGCCAATCGCTACGGCGCCATACTGTTCAGCGGCCTCTTTAATATCCGCAACACTAGGTTCGTGCTCAACGCTATATAAAGGGTGTAACCCAGCGGAGATCGCCACATCGTGATGGGCACGGGCAATGGCCGCCAACTGCGGCATATCCTCTAACGTCACCGACACAGCAAGAAATTGGCTGACGTGAGCAGCACGAGCGGCGCCCAGGGTGGCGGCGATATCGCCTCCATGGGTCTGGTCGGATAAACGGTCTAAGTGACAGTGTGAATCAACAAACATGCAGGTCTCGACAACGAGTGGGCTATAAGCGTCTTATAGTCTGATTTAAAGCGTAAACGACTGGGCTGCTTTATCCAATTGACCGGCAAGCAGCGTCTCGATGCGGTCACGCACCGGGTAATCCTGCTGGCTGAAGTGCAGGCCAATGCCTGGCATACGGCGGCCACTCACCCCCTCCGGCGATACCCACACCACCTGACCGGTGACTGAAAGGCGTTCGCTTTCACCCGGTAACGTGAGCAGTAAAAATACTTGCTGACCAAGGGCATAATGGGTCTGAGTGGGTACAAAAATACCCCCATGATCCAGAAAAGGCATGTACGCGGAAAGCAGTGTCGGCACATCTGGAACAGTAAGAGAGAGCGCTTTCTGAGCTGCCATGACGACCTCGCTGCAAACAAACGATAAAAGAAGCCGCTATGAGCGTAGCAGCGCCGCCCAGCGTACCAACCAAGCTTCAAGCACTAACTGCGGATTGGGGTTGGCCCCCACTGCCAATAACCGCCGCTGCTCGCGGGCATAATCCAGCAGGCGAAACCAATCCTGCACCCGACCATTTTTAACCGCCTGACGATAGAGGGGCTCAAGATCAGGGTTATGCAACACCTCTGCTTCACCAGACAAACCCAGCCTAATCAGGTCTTCCAGCCAGGCGATACCGTACCATAAGATGGCATCAATCGCCTGACGATCCAGGCGTGCCGCCTCTGAAACGGGCTCGGCGCCGCGCACTAACTGTTCAAAACTGTCGTGAATCTGGTGGCGCAATGCGCGTTCTTCCGGTACGGCCAGCTCCACCGCAAGCAGCGGCAGACCACCCGCCACCTGCCACCAGAAGTAGGCATCGTCAGCGCTGCCCAGCTGCTCGATTAACCAGCCGCGACACGCCTCAAAGGCAATGCTAGGCAGTGACCACTGCTGGCAGCGGGAGCGGATCGTCGCCAGCATCCGCGAGGGCACGTCTGAAAGCAGAATAAACAGTGTTTTCTCACCGGGCTCCTCAAGGCTTTTGAGTAGCGCATTGGCGGCGGCAACGTTCATTGCCTCGGCGGGCGAAACCACAATCACCCGGTAACCGCCCTGCTGAGCCGTTTGCGAAACAAAGCGGTTAACCTCGCGAATCGGGTCAATGCGGATTTGGCGCTTACCCTCTTCCGGAGAGACTCGCAATAGATCCGGGTGGTACCCGGATGCCAGCATCGCACAACTATGGCAGTGGCCACAGGCTTGGTCGGCGGGCGAAGCGCATAGCGTTCGCGCAATCAACGCCTCCGCCAACTGCTGCTTACCAACGCCGTGGGCGCCATGAATTAACAGCGCATGGGGCATACGCCCACTATCAGCCAAGCGGGTCAAATGCTGCCACGTGGTTTGATGCCACGGCATTACGCCGGTTAGCGCCATGCAGTAACCTTCGTTAATAGAACTTGTTGGATTTGGCTTTGTACCTTATCCAGGGAGTGTTGTGCATCGATCACCGCAAAGCGCTCCGGCGCTTCTTCCGCTCGCGCCAAGTAGCCATCCCGCACCGCCTGGAAAAAGTCAGCTTGCTCCTGCTCGAAACGATCCCGCTGCTCGTGGCGATCACGCAGGCGCGACTCTAAGCGCTGTCTTGCAGCCTCTTTGGGCATATCGAGCAGTAGCGTTAAATCGGGCGACAGCCCCTGCTGAACAAAATCTTCCAGCACAGCGATACGCTCTTTGGCAATGCCTCTACCACCGCCCTGATAGGCAAAGGTGGCATCGGTAAAGCGATCGCAGACGACCCACGCCCCTCTTGCCAAGGCGGGGAGTATTTTTTCCGCCAAATGCTGTGCCCGCGCGGCAAACATTAGCAGCAGCTCTGCGTCGACGTGCAGCGGCTCTTGGGGTGCAGGATCCAGCAGCAGTGCGCGAATAGCTTCGCCACGCGCAGTACCGCCTGGCTCGCGGGTACGCACCACTTCCAGGCCCTCGGCTTCCAGACACTCGGCGACAAAGCCCACATTGGTGGATTTACCCACGCCTTCGCCGCCTTCCAGCGTAATGAAGCGTCCACGCTTACTCATCATGCTCCCTTAATGTGGTGATCAGTCATGGCGATTATCGGTTGCGGATATAGCGATTAACGGCATTGTTATGCTCCCGCAGCGTACGCGAGAAGTGGTGCGTACCATCCCCACGGGAAACGAAATAGAGCGTCTCGCCAGGCAATGGATTCACCGCTGCCTCTAAGGAGGCGCGCCCCGGCATGGCAATCGGCGTGGGCGGTATTCCGTCAATTACATAGGTGTTATACGGCGTGGCCTCGCGGATATCGGCGCGGGTAATCCGCCCTTCATAACGCTCACCCATACCGTAAATAATCGTCGGGTCGGTTTGCAGGCGCATGCCCTGCTCCATGCGACGCTTGAACACGCCAGCAATTTCTCGCCGTTCTTCGGGCGCACCGGTTTCCCGCTCGATTAACGAGGCCATAATCAGCGCTTCGTAGGGAGTCTCAATGGTTAGGTCGTCCGCGCGCTCTTCCCAAACTTCTGCAAGGATTCGCTCCATCCGCTCCAATGATTGGCGCAGGATATCAACATCGCTCATGCCCAAGTGGTACCGATAGGTATCGGGAAAGAACCAGCCTTCTGGGAAGGTATCTTCTCGGTCGAGGAGCGTCATTACCTCGGCGTCGCTCAACTCCGCGGTGCGATGGTCAAGCTTCGGCGCGGCATTGAGCAACTCGCGCATCTGCTGAAAAGACCACCCCTCAGGAATCGTCAGCGAGTAGGTGACCACCTTATTGCTGCCTAACAATGCCATCATTTCCAGACCGCTCATAGCCGGCAATAGCTGATACTCGCCGGTACGCAGCCTTGGCACGCGCTCCGGCTCGACCCGCGCTAGCAAGCGAAACGCCCAGGCATCTTCCAGCACGCCCTGGTCTTCCAATTGGGCCACAACCTGATTAAAGCCTGCGCCAGACGGCACTTGGTAAAGCATTGGCTCATCAAGCGCTAGCGGTGCCTCTAATCGGCTCTGCCAATAGAAATAACCGCCTGCTGCAGCTGCAGCCCCAACTACCACTAACACCAATAAAGCGGTTAATAACCGTTTCACCATGACACCTCTAAGAAAATTACCGGGCGATATCCAAACGAGCGATAGCCAAACAAACGATATCTAAACAACACTGGCGTTTAAGCAACACCCAATAGCTGATGTGCCAAGCGTTGGAACGGGTCAGGCTGATCTAAGGGCCAACGCTGCAACAGAGAGCCATCCGCTGCAAGTAGCTTAGTCACTGGCCATACACCCTGGACAGAGTTTGCCACCCATAACCGTTCGACATCAGCCAGTTGATGAAGCGAAAGCGTAGCTTGAACGACGCCACCTTGTTCAAGCAGTGCAGCACGCAGCGTTCCCGCCACACCGCACTGGTCAAGCGTTGGGGTTAGTACCTGCCCCGCCTGATGCCAAAAAATGTTCATACTGGTGGCTTCTACGACAAGATCTTCACTATCGGCCAGCACACCTTCGGCAATAGCGGCATCGTTCCACTCTTGACGGGCCAATACGTTTTCCAGTCGATTTAGATGTTTGATACCTGCAAGCCGGGGCTGACGGGCAAGCCGCAAATCGCAAATCCGTATCGTCACTCCCGACTGCCAGCGCTCAACTGACGGTTGAAACGGCGTTCGACGACTAAGCAGACGCGGCACCATTTGTTCCGGCTGGGCATAGCCACGCCCACCACTGCCACGGGTCAGTATTAGCTTTAGCACTTCGAACTCAGCTCTGGGGTCGCCCTGCCACGTGGCATCAAGCGCCTCCTGGCTGGGTAGCGGTATTCCCAGTCGATCACAGCCCTCCGTCAGTCGCGCCATATGGTAGCGCCACAGCACGGGCGCGCCAGCATACAGCAGTACTGTTTCAAATAGACCGTCACCATACGCCAGCCCACGATCATCAAACGGCACATAGTGTTCGTCAGACATAGTATTCGTCAAACATAGCATTCGTCAGATAACGCGGGCGGAAGCATCGTCAACTACACCTTCTTAAACAGCAGCGAGCCGTTAGTGCCACCAAAACCGAAGGAGTTCGATAGCGCCATATCAATACGCATATCACGCGCTGTATGAGGCACGTAATCCAGGTTGCAGCCTTCCTGAGGGTTATCCAGGTTAATCGTGGGAGGGGCGACTTGATCACGAATAGCGAGGATACAAAATACCGCTTCTACAGCGCCAGCTGCACCTAAAAGGTGGCCTATCATCGATTTGGTGGAGCTAACTGCGACGTTAGCCGCGGCATCACCTAAGACATTTTCAATAGCGCGGCTCTCCGCCAAATCCCCCGCAGCCGTCGATGTGCCATGCGCATTAATGTAATGCACTTTAGAAACATCTATCTGGGCGTCTTTGATCGCATTACGCATAGACAGCGCAGCGCCACGCCCATCTTCCGGCGGTGACGTCATGTGGTAAGCATCATCGCTCATACCAAAGCCCACCAGCTCGGCGTAGATATTGGCTCCCCGCGCTTTGGCGTGTTCATACTCTTCAAGCACCAGCACACCCGCACCGTCGGATAGCACAAAGCCATCGCGATCAGTGTCCCAAGGTCGGCTTGCCGCTTCCGGATCATCATTACGAGTTGAAAGTGCACGAGCAGCCGAAAAGCCACCCAGGCCCAGCGGTGTAGTGGCCATTTCAGCCCCTCCGCAAATCATCACGTCCGCATCACCATAGGCAATGGTGCGCGCACTGTAACCAATATTGTGGGTACCCGTTGTGCAAGCGGTGGTAATGGCGATATTGGGGCCTCTGAAGCCGTGCTGGATCGCCATATTGCCGGAGATCATATTAATAATGGAGCCCGGCACGAAGAATGGCGACACCTTGCGAGCACCGCCTTTGTTCAGCGCATTGTGGTTATGCTCAATCATGGGTAGGCCACCAATGCCTGAGCCGATAGCCACACCGATACGGTCAGCATTCTCTTCGGTACACTCAATACCCGAATCTTCTACCGCCTGGGCACCCGCTGCCATCCCGTACTGAATAAACAGATCCATCTTGCGGGCATCTTTAGAATTCAGATACGGGCTAATATCAAAGTTCTTAATCGAACCACCAAAGCGAGTGTTAAAACCGCTGGTGTCAAAATGCTCAATAGGCGTAATACCGCTTTTACCGGCCACAATGTTGGCCCACGACTCAACCACGCTATTACCCACTGGGGTCACCAGGCCTAACCCAGTTACCACTACCCTTTTCCGTGCCATCAGCTTTCCTCCAGGCATCCATGGTGACGCGACCCACTTGGGTCATTTGCTGCTTAAATTTGGTCAACAGTATAACGGAGATTGAACGTTATAAGCATTGTGGCTGCAAAGCAAAAAAGCCGCCCTAGGAAAGGACGGCTCTTAAGGCGGGTGGCTAGCACCCCACCCTGGTTCGATGCATCGACGCAGCCCTTACTGGTGGGCGTTCACGTAATCGATGGCTTCTTGAACCGTGGTGATCTTCTCAGCTTCTTCATCAGGAATTTCAGTGTCGAATTCCTCTTCCAAAGCCATTACCAGCTCAACGGTGTCGAGCGAATCAGCACCCAAGTCTTCTGTAAAAGAAGAACTGTTTTGGATGTCTTCTTCTTTAACGTTCAGGCGCTCTGCTACAACTTTCTTAACGCGCTCTTCAATAGTACTCATTAACGTACTCCAGTCGTTCACATTAGCCGTTTTTGATAACCAGCTATTTGGAAACCGCAAGCCAAAAGCTGCGGGGTAGTTTATAGACGCCCTTGGACAGACGCAACCGCCAAGCCCAAGGCCATCAACGCATATTCATGCCGCCATTGACGTGAAGTGTCTCACCAGTGATATAACCGGCTGCATCACTGGTCAGAAAACCTACCGCTGCGGCGATCTCTTCCGGTGCCCCTAAACGGGCCAGCGGAATTTGCTTAAGCAACATCTCGTGCTGTGCTTCAGGCAGTGCTTCGGTCATGTCAGTAGCGATAAAGCCCGGTGCCACCGCGTTTACCGTAATCGCACGCGAAGAGACCTCACGTGCCAAAGCGCGGCTAAAACCTTCCATACCTGCTTTAGCTGCAGCATAGTTAGTTTGGCCCAGGTTACCCATGGTTGCCACAACAGAACTAATTGACACAATACGCCCAAAACGCGCCTTGGTCATACCCCGCAAACACGCCTTGCTCACACGATAGACAGATTTCAAGTTGGTATCCATAACGGAGTCCCACTCATCTTCTTTCATGCGCATCAGTAAATTATCGCGGGTGATGCCAGCGTTGTTGACCAGAATAGTCGGCGCACCAAAGCGTTCAGCAATGGTTTTCAACACGCTATCAATGCTGGCCTGGTCGGTCACATTAAGGCATAAACCAGCCCCTTGAACACCGTGCTCTTTCAAATCGGCACTAATTTTTTCAGCACCTGACTCGCTGGTCGCCGTACCGATGACAATACGGCCTTGGCGACCTAGCTCACGGGCAATGGCCTGCCCAATACCGCGACTCGCCCCTGTTACCAGGGCAACTCTACTCTCTTGCGTCATAACGTTCTGCCTCTAACCGTGTAATCAAGCCAGGATAGCGAAATAAGCACCCTTTGGTTACGCCTTGTCAGCCAACGTTTCACGCGCCAGCTCAAGCGCCGCCTCCAGGCTGTCAGGATCATTCACCGCCAAACCCTTGCTACCCTTCACGATACGCTTATTCAGGCCAGTCAACACCTTTCCTGGCCCGCACTCAATAAATACCTCCACACCTTTATCCGCAATGGCTTCAACACAGGCGCTCCAGCGCACCGGCTGATAGAGCTGTTCGATTAGGCGAGTGCTTAACGTCGCGGTGTCGGCATGGGCTTGCGCATCGACATTTTGGATCACCGTGTAGCGGGGCGCTCGCAGCTCAATGCTTTGCATAGCCTCTGCCAGCCGCTCGGCCGCAGGGCGCATTAGCGCGCAGTGCGAGGGCACGGAAACCGGCAATGCCATGGCGCGCCGGGCACCTGCCTCTTGGCAAGCAATAATAGCTCGTTCAACAGCCACTTTAGAGCCAGCTATCACCACTTGACCTGGGGAATTATAGTTGACCGCTGAAACAACGTCGCCCTGGGCGGCCTTTTCACAGGCGGCTTCAACCGCATCATCTGCTAAACCCAAGATCGCCGCCATGCCACCTTCACCCGCGGGAACCGCCGCCTGCATGGCTTCTCCACGTAGACGCACTAGGTTGACACCTTCGGCAAAGCTCATGACGCCAGCGCACACCATAGCACTGTATTCGCCCAGGCTATGACCTGCCATAACAGTCGGCCGCGGCCCTTCTAACTCTTGCCACACGCGCCAAATAGCGACGCTTGCAGAGAGCAGGGCAGGCTGAGTGCAGGCGGTTGCATTAAGTGATTCCTCGGGGCCTTCTTGGACAACTTTCCACAAATCGTAGCCCAAAGCATCCGACGCTTCCTCAAATGTCGTTCCCACCACACTGTAGCGTTCGGCAAGCTCTCGCAGCATTCCAAGCTGCTGAGAGCCTTGCCCGGGAAAAATGAGGGCAAGGGGTTGAGACATGTCGTTCACCTTTGCTCTTGTAGGCATTTGCTCATATGAGCGATAGGCGAGATTATTGGCACATCCTGATGCCACCTATAAACCCGCAAAAAATTAGCTATTTATTATCTAGTCACAACTGGCGTGCGCCATCACTTTCACTTGATAACGCCCGCCAGCGGCCTGCGATCCGCGCAGGTAAATTATGCTCTACTTCCTGTAGGGCGCGCCGAATCGCGTAGTAAAATCCATCCGCATGAGCACTGCCGTGGCTTTTCACTACGATACCTCGCAGCCCTAACAAGCTCGCCCCGTTATACCGCACAGGGTCAAGCTCTTGCTTCAAGCGCCTTAACACAGGCTTGGCCAGTAGACTTGCTAAACGACCACTTAGGCGCGATTCAAATGCCATCTGCACGCGTTCAACCAACATACTCGTCAAGCCTTCGCTCGCCTTGAGGACAGCGTTGCCCACAAAGCCATCACACACCACCACATCAAGCTCGCCTTTAAATAGGTCGCCACCCTCAGCATAGCCCTGATAGTCAAAAGCACTATCACTAACCTGCTCACGCAGCAGACGGTCAGCTTCACGTACGCTAACGCTCCCCTTGGTGGCTTCTGCGCCAACATTGAGTAACGCAATACGCGGCACAGCGGTGCCATCCACACACTGAGCCATCGCCGCACCCATCAGCGCAAAATCGACCAACCGATGGGCGGGAGAGTCCACGTTAGCGCCTAGGTCCAGCAGATAACAGCGGCGCCCTTGGCGTGCTGGAATCGCGGTGCTGATCGCTGGTCGCGAAATCCCCTCGACCATGCCCAGCTCGCGCCTTGCTAAGACAACAAGCGCTGCTGTATTGCCTGCACTTACGCCGGCAACTGCTTCTCCATCGCCGACACATTGCAGCATGCGCGCCATGCTGGTCGCATGGCCTCTGCGCAACGCCCAGGCCGCCGTTGACCCCGGCATCACACTATCGGGCGCATCACGCGCCACCAAACGCGACGTTGCCGCAGCCAGAGGCTGCGGCAAACGCGAAAGCTCAGCAACAATCTGCTGACGCGGGCCAAACAGAATCAGCTCAAGATCGGGGTATTCCACCACCGCCTTTGCAGAGCCTGCGATAATCGCATGAGGGCCTTGGTCACCCCCCATCACATCAATCGCTAAGCGCATACCGCACTGAATCCGTTTAGCCGCTTAGTAGTGCAATTGAGGCTTATACCTCAACCACTTTACGACCACGATAGAAACCGTCTGGAGAAACGTGGTGGCGCAGGTGCGTGGTACCGGTTTCTTTGTCCTGGGACAAGGTCGGAGCGGTCAGCGCATCGTGGCTGCGACGCATGCCGCGCTTGGAACGAGTTTTACGGTTCTGTTGAACTGCCATGGGTGTTTACTCCAAGGTATTAAGGTAAAGGGTGCTTATTTTTTGCCTTTCAAGACATTTAGCACCGCGAAAGGGTTCGTCGCTGGCGTTATTTCTGACGCCGCGCCTTCTGTTTTGCTGACCAGCTGCTCCGCCGAGACATGACATTCGGCTTCATCGTGATAGACCACCTGGGGCAGGCTGAGAATCAACTCATCCTCAACCACCGTCAGAAGATCCAGCTGTTCCTTTTCCACCAGCACCGGTTCATGACTAGCAGGCAACTCGGCCGCTAAGGCTTCATCAGTGACCATTCCAAGCAAAAAGTCACTGCTCACCTCTTGAGGCAGCGGCACCAGGCAGCGTCGGCAGGCAAGCGCCAATGTCGCTTGCAAGTGGCCACGAATTTCACGACGACCTTGAGCGTCGATGCCAAACTCAAGCACGACTTGACAGTCGCCGGTTTGAACACCCGCCTCTTCGGCAAGACGTGGCAGCTTATCAAGCGCCACCAAGCCTTCGATTCGTTCGTGGCGGGCTGCGAGCTTATAAGGCTCCACCCGACTGGGGAGTTGTGAGGTCAACATAGGCGCGCAATGATAGGCACTCCCCCTGCTGGTGTCAAAGCTGTCGGTACATTTTTCATAGCTTCCTCAACAAATAAACAACGTAGACCTTAATAAACAGCCAACATAGGCACCTTTAGCAGCTTTCGCTACACTTTACTGCTTTGACGACGCACCAGTGCAACCATGTAGCCAGGAGTTTTACTGTGACCCTACCATCCATGACCGAGCCATCAAGCTTTCAGTCGCCAACTACTCAGTCATTAACTGCTCAGCCATCAACTGCTCACTCCTCAACCACAGAACTGGTGCTAGCCTCAAGTTCACGCTGGCGGCGCGAGTTGCTTGATCGCCTGCAACTCCCTTATCAGTGCCACTCACCCGATATTGATGAAACGCCTCATTCTGGTGAAACACCTCAAGCCCTGGTGCATCGCCTGGCACTCAGTAAAGCCAATGCTGTGTCTGCCCTCTTCCCCCAGCACTGTATTATAGGCTCTGATCAGGTTGCTTTATTTGAAGGTGACATTCTTGGCAAACCACACACAGTAGAAAAAGCCTGCGCTAACCTTGCGCGCTTTTCTGGACAGCGTGTCACCTTTCTGACCGGCTTAGCGCTCCTGGATACTCGCCACCAGCGCCATCAAGTGCACGTCGAACCCTTCGAGGTCGTGTTTCGCACTCTTAGCAGGCAAGAGATCGAAAACTATGTCACCAAAGAGCAGCCATTAGATAGCGCTGGCAGCTTTCGAATGGAAGGCCTTGGCATTGCGCTGTTTGAAAAACTGGAAGGCCGCGATCCCAACGCCCTGATTGGGCTACCGCTGATTGCGCTCTGCGAGATGTTGCGCCAAGCAGGTCTTGACCCGCTTGGCGCCCACTAACCAAAAGTAACTATGCCAACCTAGAAGCGCAGTGGGGTGTTGGGCGCACTAACACCCAGCACCTCGGCGACAACCTGGGTAAAACGCCGTGTAAAGCGATCAAACGGATCAAGGCTCGGCGTATAGTCCACCCAGTCAGTGTTACCGACCTGCTCGCGAGACAGCTGTTCGAGGCTACCCAATTGATCGACTAACCCGAGTTCGACACTCTGCTCGCCACTCCAGATTAGCCCTGAGAAAATTTCCGAACTATTGCCGAGTCTCTCCCCACGACCAGCGCGCACGTCGTCAATAAACTGCTCATGGGTTTGATTCAGCACGCTCTGCCAAAATACTTCTGTATCGTCATCCAAGGGCTGGAACGGGTCTAAAAAGGCCTTATTTTCACCCGCAGTGAGCACACGGCGTTCAACGCCAACACGCGCTATCGCCTCTTCAAACCCAAAGCCTGCGTAAATCACACCAATTGAGCCCACCAGACTCACTGGCGAGGCAACAATTTCATCTGCCGCTGCGGCTATGTAATAAGCACCGCTGGCTCCGATATCTTCAATCACCGCGATAATCGGTTTATCGCCCTGTTCGCGCAGGCGCATAATTTCCGCATAGATACGCTGAGACTGCACCGGACTACCGCCAGGACTATTAATGTGCAGTACCACGGCAGCCGCGCTTTCCGCTTCCCAAGCACGGTTTAACCCCTGGATAATGCGCTCAGCGTTGGCTGGTGAATCGCTAGCGATCACACCGCTAACCTCAACAATACCTAAGTGGCGCTGAGTGGGCGCTGTGGCACTCGGCGAATCCCAAAACAGACTATAAAGCGCGGCAAACAACGCGACCAACACAACCGTGAGAAACATCAAGCGGAAAAACAGCTTCCAACGGCGGGTACGTCGCTGCTCGGCTAAGACACCACCTATCCAGTGATCCATCATTTCTAACTGTGCTAGCCGCTGGCGTTCGCGCAGGGTTTCAGCATCGTCACCTGGCACCCCAGATGCTTGCTTAGCTCCCTTACCGGGCGGAACCTCAGCCCCTTCAGTCCAAGGATCTTCCTTTAACTCGCTGGGCTGGTCACTATTAACCGGGTCTTTATGGTCAGCGTCGTTACGCCGGTAGCCATCGGCCGGGCCGTCATGACCATCTTGCATACCACCTGGGCGGGTTGGATCGTCACTCATAAAATATCCTTATAACCGGTCAAAAAGCTCGTCGACGCTATGGGCAATCCACTTCGGGCGGCTCAATGCCAACCGTTCCGGCGCGTGAACCCCGTAACTGACTCCCACGCGATCCATTCCGATTGCACGGGCCATCTCAAGGTCGTACTCGGTATCACCGACCATCACCGCCTGCTCTACGGGCACTTCAAGCTCTGTTAACAGTTCAGACAGCATTTGCGGGTGCGGCTTTGAGCGGGTTTCATCCGCAGTACGGCTGGCATGAAACCACCCACCGCTGCCTGTTTCAGCAAAAATGCGATCCAAACCACGGCGACTTTTGCCTGTCGCCACCGCTAAACGCTGCTGCTCACGCCCGCGCAAACGCGCAATTTGTGCTTCTACGCCGTTAAAAAAAGCCATCGGTGTGGCGTCAGCCTGGACAAAATGGTGCGCGTAACGCTCGCGAAGCCGCTCAGCCTGGGCAGGCAAAATGCCTGGGCAAAGTTGTGCAATCGCCTCAGGTAGCCCCAGGCCAATAATATCTTCCACCTCAGCCGATGAAAGCTCGCCCCACTCTGCTTCCACCGCTGCCGCCTGCATGCAGGACACAATACGCGGCACGGAATCCATTAGGGTGCCGTCCCAATCAAATATAATCAGCTCGTACTGCATGGCAACTCCTTGCTCAAGGACTCGTGGTTGAAGAACCTCTTTATGAAGAACCTCTTTATAATGTCATATCAGCGAAGGGCATTTTGGCGGGCACGCTTAAGCGCCTCTTCTAAGGCCTCTGGCAGCGGCGCTTTGACGGTGACTGGACGTCCATTGCCGGGCTCTGGAAAGGTCAACGCCCGGGCATGCAAGAAAAGCCGCCCCAAGCCTAGCTGCTTGGTGAGAAAACCGCTTTCACGAGTAGCGTATTTGTCGTCGCCTAACAGCGCATGGCCCGCATGGGCGGCATGGACGCGAATTTGATGAGTTCGCCCGGTGACCGGCTCAGCCTCTATCAGGGTTACTTTTTCGAAGGTTTCGACCACCGAAAAATGGGTACGCGACACTTTACCATTAGGATCTACCCTTACCCGACGTTCACCATTGCCCGCATCAAAGCGATCCAAACGCGCACTTTCATAGGTTTTACGCGCCGGCCAACGCCCGCTAACCAGCGCCAGATAGCGCTTATCCATGCCGTGTTTTTTCAGCGACTCATTAAGGGTCACCAATGCATCGCGAGATTTGGCCAGCAGTAAACAGCCTGACGTATCCCGATCCAAGCGGTGAACCAGCTCCAGGAAGCTCAGATCATCGCGCACTTGACGCAGCGCTTCTATAAGCCCAATTTTAACCCCGCTGCCGCCATGCACAGCCAAACCAGAGGGCTTGTTAAGCACCATCCAGTCTGGGCCCTCCATAATGACACTACCGACCAACAGGTCGCGCAAATTATCGCTGACTTCCTTAACGGCTTCGCGAGGTGCCAAGCGTAGCGGCGGAACGCGGACTAAATCGCCCGCCTGCAAGCGGTAATCGACCTTTACGCGCTTTTTGTTAACGCGCACTTCCCCTTTACGCACGATGCGATAGATAAGCGCGCGTGGCGCACCCTTAAGACGCGTCATGAGAAAATTATCAATTCGCTGCCCTGCTTGCTCCGGGGCGATATCCACCCACTGCACTTCACGCCCTTCGGACATTACCGCTTACTCCTGCTCTGCTATGACGCTAAAAACGGCATTCTAACGTAGACCAAAGGGCATTGCGTCAATTGCTGGTCGTTGTCTTTACTGTTATATTCCAAGTTGTTCACCAGCTAAGCGCAAAAAGCTTCCTTGTCTAGCGCTAGTGACTAGCTGAATGATAGCTAATTGATTAAATTTGTTAGCAAAGAGCATCACCGCTGAGCTTGGTTAATGCGCCTGCCCGACTAACACGCAGGCCTGAACACAAAACGGCACCAGTGTACGCATTGGCCGTTTTCCAGTATTAAAAATTGATCTTAAAAATGCAGTAACGCTGCCGCCCGTTTTATGCCGGCAGATGAAAGTAAGCCTAGCCCTCAACGGCAGGCAGTAACTAAACAACGCCACGCCCTGAGCAGCCCCTCCTTACTCGTCACAAGGCGCTGGCTGGCTCCGGGCGAAAAGTTCAACGCTGTGCCGGTGGCCGGCGTTGGTGAATCGATGAATGCCAGGTGTTGGCGGTGTCAGCAGGGCCGGATGGACGTGACAGATCCACCGGAACACGTCCTGCCTCCGCCACGTACTCAACGCCCTATTGGCCGGGTCGGCGATGACGCCCTCCCGGCTTGACGCGTCAGCATAGCAATGCGCCGAGCACAAGCACGCAGCACCCAGCGGTTCGCCTACGTCACACCATAGGCCGTTCGCCGGTACGCAACGCTATGCGAGACACTATGAAACGGATGCTTATTAATGCGACCCAGCCCGAAGAGCTGCGTGTCGCTTTAGTTGATGGACAGCGCCTTTACGATTTAGATATCGAATCCGGTGCAAGAGAACAGAAAAAAGCCAATATCTATCGCGGTAAAATCACCCGCGTAGAACCCTCCTTGGAAGCCGCCTTTGTCGATTACGGCGCGGATCGCCACGGTTTTTTACCCCTCAAAGAGATCTCTCGCGAGTACTTCGTCAAAGACGTTTCCGGACGTCCGAGCATCAAAGAGGTGCTCAAAGAGGGGCAAGAGGTCATCGTCCAGGTCGACAAAGAAGAGCGTGGCAATAAAGGCGCCGCGCTAACCACCTTTGTTAGCCTGGCGGGTCGCTTTTTAGTGCTGATGCCCAATAACCCACGTGCAGGCGGCATTTCACGCCGCATCGAAGGTGACGAGCGCAGCCAGCTCAAAGATGCCATGGGTCAGCTGACCGTGCCGGATAAAATGGGTCTGATCGTGCGCACCGCGGGCATCGGTCGTAACCCGGAAGAGCTGCAGTGGGATCTGGATTACCTGGTTCAGGTGTGGGAATCGATCACCACCGAAGCCGCCAAGCGCCCTGCCCCGTTTTTGATCTACCGTGAATCCAACGTCATTATTCGCGCCATGCGCGACTATTTGCGCCAGGACATCGGTGAAGTGCTGATCGACAGCCCCGAGATTCACGCCGAGGCGCTGGGCTTTATTCGTCAGGTGATGCCCTCGTACCAGCAGAAGATCAAACTCTACGCGGACGAAGTGCCGCTATTCTCGCGCTTCCAGATTGAATCGCAAATCGAAACCGCCTATCAGCGCGAAGTGAAGCTGCCTTCTGGCGGCTCGATTGTGATCGATCACACCGAAGCGCTGGTCTCTATCGATATCAACTCCGCCCGCGCCACTCGCGGCAGTGATATCGAAGAGACCGCCCTGCAGACCAACTCCGAAGCCGCCGATGAGATCGCCCGTCAGCTACGCCTGCGCGATATCGGCGGTCTGGTGGTCATCGACTTTATCGACATGGGGCCAGCGCGCAACCAGCGTGAAGTTGAAAACCGCATGCGCGACGCACTTAAATTAGACCGTGCACGGGTACAGATTGGCCGTATTTCACGCTTCGGCCTGATGGAGATGTCCCGTCAGCGTCTACGCCCCTCCCTGGGTGAAACCAGTGGCGTGGTGTGCCCGCGCTGTAATGGCCAGGGCACCATTCGCGATGTGCGTTCGCTGTCGCTTTCTATCATGCGCCTGATTGAAGAAGAGGCCATGAAAGAGAATAGCGCCCAGATTCGCGCCATTCTGCCGGTACCGGTGGCCACTTACCTGCTAAACGAAAAACGCAGCGTGCTGGCTGATCTTGAGTCTCGTCAGAATGTTCGCGTCGTGCTGCTGCCTAATCCTGACATGGATACGCCCCACTACGACGTACAACGCCTGCGCGACGATCATCTGGACGAGGACGACACCCAAAGCCTATCGAGCTTTGAGCTCTCCACTGATACCGAAGTGGGCAAAGAACCGGCACATAGCTTTGTGCCACCCGCACTTCGCGCCGAGGCCGCCGTTAAGAGCGTCACACACAATGCTCCCGCACCGGCATCGCTGCAAACTGAAGAGAAAGAACCTGCGGCTGTCCAAGCTCCTGCAGCAAAAGTCGCACCAGCGTCCAGCGAGCAGCCTAGTGTTATCGGCCGCTTTATCCGCGGTTTTGCCAAGTTGTTAGGCAGCGACGAAAGCAGTGCTGAAGCCACGCCAGAACCCAAGGCTGAGACCCCAGCACCACGCAAGCCGAGTGAGCGTAGAACCAGTCAGCGCAGCAGTGAGTCGCGGCAGAAGTCGTCGCGTGGCGAACGCGGCGACAACACTAATCGTAACGAGTCACGCAGCGATAACAGCGCCCGCTCTGAGCCAAAAGCTGAACAAAAAGTTGAGCAGAAAACTGAGCAGCGCAACAGCACGCCGCGCCCTGCCAGTGACGATAATAGCGATAAGCGCAGCGGCCCTACCCGCACACGCAATCGCCGTCGCCACCCTCAGCAAGAAGAGGCTAACGGCCAAGAGACCGCTAATAAAGCGCCTCGCAGAGAGACTCAGGCAGATAGCCCTGCCAAAGATAACCCTGCCAAAGAGAGCGCTGAGAAAGACACCTCTGCCAAAGAGGGTAATAACAGTAAAGGCGCTGCACAGAAAGAGCCGCGTCGCGATAAGCAGAGCGAAGAGTTGGCCAAGCAGCCGGAGACAACACCGGACGATGGCAAGCCAAAACGTACGCGTAATAACCCGCGTAACCGCACACGTACCCAGGCGATCAATCCTCAAGCCGAAGCTGAGCAATTAAAACTGCAGGCTGAAGCACAGGATGAAACGGCATCAGCCGCGCAAGAGCCGAGCGAAGCACCTGCCACAGAAGAGCAAACGCAGGTGGCTAAAGCAGCGACAGCTGATGCACCAGCAGACGATACCGCTGCGCCTGAGTCCGACGCTAAAACTGAGTCCGACGCTAAGACTGAGCCCGAAGCTAAACAAGAACCGCAAAAGCCTGAGCAAGCGGACGTTGCCACCGCCGACCGCTCAGCGGCAGACAACGCTAAAGCGCGCAAGTCGTCGCACCCGCGTCGCCAGCCTAAAGCGGCTGCACCAGCGGAACAACCGCCCACCGCTGACACAGTTGAGCAGGATGAGACCGCTGCCAAGCCAAGCGAGCCGGTGGCCCCAGCCAGCAATGAGCAGGCAGCACCATCTGAGGTATCTGAAGTTGCTTCAGAAACAGCAGAGGCCAACGCAGCGCCTGCTGAGACCGAGCAAACTGCCAATAGTCAGCACAGTGCTAGCGAACCAGTTGCGCCTGACACCATCGAACTGCCAGCGACTTACCCAAATGCTGATATCGCTCAAAGCAGCGACGAGCGTCAACCCGAAGCGTCAGCTAGTGCCCAGGAAACCAGCCAGGCGGCAGTAACTCCAAGCGTTTCTGAAAGTGTCGCCGCTGCTGCCCCTTCGATTGAAGAGCCTTCCAGCAGCGTGCCGAAGCAAGACGCAGCAGAAAAAGGTGATGAGCTACAAAACGTTGAAGGGAGTAGCGTTGAAGGGAGTAGCGCTGAAGCGCATAGCCCTGGAACAGATAGCCCTGAAGCGAATAGCCCTGAAAAGAATAGTGGCGATCTAGGCACGACCGAGCCTCCTACGACTGAGACCACTACGACTGAAGCCCATGCAACTCAAGCAGAAGCTCAACCAGTGGCCAGCGAAGCGCCTGCTGAAGATGCTGCAACTGAAGAAACACCCAAGCCGCGCCGTCGTCGCACCCGGGCTCACAATGACCCGCGTGAGAAACGCAAACAGGCACAGCAAGACACCCATTCCGAGTAAATCGGTCGCGTGTTTCAGTAACAAAAATCCCCGCTTCGGCGGGGATTTTTGCGTTATGGGCATCGTTAGAGACCGGGTCAAGATATTAACGAATAGAGGTTAACTAATAGGGATTAACTAATCGCGGTTCGGGCTCTAAACGTATCCCAAAGTGTGCCTCAACCTGGTCAGCGATATAGCTAGCTGTTTTCATTAGGCCCTGACGATCACCGCCGCCAAAGTGCACCAGCACCAACGCTTGATGCTGGTGCACTCCGAATGCACCATCACGCATCCCTTTCAAGCCACACTGGTCGATTAACCACCCCGCCGCCAGCTTTGTTTGACCTCCCTGCTGAGGGAAATGGGGCATAGCCGGATACTGATGTAGCAACTCCACTGCCTGTGCATCAGTCACTAGCGGGTTTTTGAAGAAACTCCCCGCATTGGCAAGCACCTGTGGATCGGGCAACTTCTCGCGCCGAATGGCGCATACCGCTTCGGCTACCGCGAGCGGCGTGAGAGAGCCTACTAATCGTGCAGCGAGGTCGCCATAGCCAAGCCGGGGTGCTGGCGTGCGTGACAAACGCAAAACCAACCGAGTGATCACCACACTTCCTGCCAATTCGCCTTTAAAGATACTGTCACGGTAACCAAAAGTGCACTGCTGGGCGTTTAACCAATCAACCCGTCCTGTGGCAAGCTCCATTACTTGCACCGCTTGCAGCGTATCGGCAAGCTCAACACCGTAGGCTCCGATATTCTGCACTGGCGCGGCACCACAACTGCCAGGGATCAGCGCGAGATTTTCAATGCCCCATAAGCCACGCGCAGCGGTGGTCATCACCAGCGTATGCCAGCTAACGCCAGCCCCCACGTGAGCCAGCACATCCCCTTGATGCTGGCTAAGCCAGAACTGCTGCAAAGCAGGACGCACCACCAACCCCGGCAGTTTTTCAGGCAGTAGCACATTGCTACCGCCGCCTAGCAACGTGACTGGCCAGCCCTTACGGCAAGCCTGCGCTAGCGTTTGGCGTAAGGCGGTCAATGTCGTTGGCGCGGCAAAGCGCTCTGCTTGGCAGGGAAGCCGAAGCGTATTTGCCGCGGACAAATCGACATTGCTGAAAATAGTCATCTATTTAGCCACACCATTAGCCCCATTACAGCGCCCGCTTGAGGTGTTGAATCAAACCATCTGACGCGGCCTCAATCATATTCAGCACGTTCTCGAACCCCTCATCACCGCCATAGTAAGGGTCTGGGACTTCAGCACCGGGAGTACCAGCAAAATCCAAAAATAGCCCAACATGCGCTTTACTATTGGTGGGCTTCAGGTCGCGCATGGCGCGTAAATTGTCCTGATCCATGCCCAGAACGTAGTCGAATTCAGTAAAATCGTGCTCGCTAAGCTGGCGGGCACGCAGTCCGCTTAAATCGATACCGCGCAGCAGGGCTGCTTGCTGGGCGCGGGCATCCGGTGCTTTGCCCAGATGCCAACTGCCAACACCGCAGGAGTCAATTTCAACCTGTTCGGCAAGTCCCGCTTGCTTAATAGCACGGCGAAAAACACCTTCCGCGGTGGGAGAACGGCAAATATTACCTAAACACACAAATAACACTTTCACAGTAGCACTCCTTGACAACTCATTAGCGTCACTCGTCATTAGCGACTGGGCTAGGCCAGCAGCGCCCGCACCCGCGCCAGATCCTCGGCCGTATCTACACCGGCAGGGTTGACTTCGCAGGCCAGCGCCACTTGAATCACGTGGCCATTCTGCAGCGCACGCAGCTGTTCTAATTGCTCTAGCTGTTCAAGGCTTGAGGCTGGCCAGTCACGGTAGGCAGCTAGGAAACCGGCACGATAGGCATACAGGCCGATATGGCGAAGCCAGGCATCGGTTGACAGCAGAGTCGGTGGCGCTTTGAACTGCTCACGATCCCAAGGAATCGGTGCCCGGGAAAAATACAGCGCGCGCCCCTGTAGCGTACGCACCACCTTAACCACGTTGGGATTAAACAGCGTGTCCACGTCATTGATAGGCTCGGCGAGCGTGGCTATCGATGCTGCGGGATCGTCGGCTAGGCGCAGCGCCACCTGGTCAATCAGCGCGGGAGGAATTAACGGCTCGTCGCCCTGCACATTGACCAGCAACGCGTCATCTGACAACGCCAAAATATCAGCCACCTCGGCTAAGCGATCAGTGCCAGAAGGATGATCGTCACGAGTCATGATCACTTCGGCGCCATAAGGCAGCATAGCATCACGGATGCGGCTATCGTCGGTCGCCACTACGACTCGGCTGGCGTGGCTCTGGCAAGCTCGCCGCCATACGTGAGCAACCATTGGTTCCCCGGCAATCTCAAGCAGTGGCTTGCCAGGCAACCGGGTCGAGCCATAGCGTGCGGGTACGACAACGGTGAAGTCAGGCACTTTAAAATCTGCCATATCATCTGCAACCGTCATTAAGCGTCTCCTAAACGCTCTTGGGGGCGACCTGGAGTACGCCCTGGCGACGTGTGCAGCTTCTCATCAGCATCCATGACGCGAGCTTCTTCCGGCAACATCACCGGAATGCCCTCTTGAATCGGATAGGCCAAGCCATCGTAGTGGCAGCGCAGTTCTTGAGCATCGCGATCATATTTCAGTTTACCGTTGCACAATGGGCAGACCAGCATTGCCAGCAGTTCCTTATCCATGCGTGTATCTCCTTTAGGAAAGTGCCGACAGCCGCGCTGCCAGCCAGTGCTCAAATTCGGGAGGAAGCATTGCTTCCACGTCTAGTACCCAGCTGTTGGCCGGCGCCAGGGCGTAACACTTAACGGCGTCTTTGGCGGTCATAATCACCGGGCGCGTGTCTGCAAAGTTTAGCGCATCTGCATCAAAATGTTGGTGATCGGCAAGCGGGTGCCACTCCCCCTCAACATCCAATGCGGAAAGTGTACGAAAAAAACGCTCAGGATGTCCGATACCCGCCACCGCGTGCACTGGCAGCGTAAACGGCAGTGGCGTGAGCGGAAAGCGCTCGCCATCTTCAAGGCGACGCCAGCACAGTGGTGCTAGCTGCATGGTAGTGACAGAGCTAACCGGCAGCGGCGGCTGAGGGTCACCGTTGACGATTACCGCATCAACCCGGCGCAACCGACTGGGCGACTCGCGCAGTGGCCCCGCGGGCAGGCAGCGCCCGTTACCCAGCCCACGGGCGCCATCAATAACGACTAGCTCAATATCCCGGGCCAGTGCCAAGTGCTGCAATCCGTCGTCGCTGAGGATAATATCGCAGCCCGCCTCTACCAATGCCTGAACACCACGCGCGCGCTGCGGATCCGCCGCCACCGGCAGACCTGTCTGCTGGGCCAACATCAGTGGTTCATCGCCACTTTCGGCAACGTCAGTATCGGCGGTGACAAGTAGCGGGTAATGCGGCGCTTTTCCGCCATAGCCGCGGCTAACGATGCCTGGCGACCAACCTTGAGCCACCAGCCAGCTAGCTAGCCAAGCCACCAACGGCGATTTACCTGTCCCTCCCAAGGTGATATTACCCACCACAATAACCGGCACCGGCGCTTTCCAGGTGATTTTACGACCCTTTCGGTAGGCCTGTTCACGGCGAGCCATCGCCCACTGGTACAGCGCCCCTAACGGTCTCAGCGGTAATAGCCAGCGACTGCCCTGGTATGCGCCTTTTAGCCAGCACTCTGACAGCGTTCTCATGGCACTTCTTGAAACTGCAGCTGATGCAGCGCCGCGTAGGCGCCATCGGCATCCAGCAGCGCCTGATGCGAACCCTCTTCAATAATGCGCCCCTGATCCATCACCACAATCCGGTCGGCCCGTTCAATGGTCGACAAGCGGTGGGCGATGACTAGCGTGGTACGCCCTTCACACACCCGCTCCAGGGCTTTTTGAATATAGCGCTCGGACTCAGTATCCAGCGCTGAAGTAGCCTCATCCAGCACCAGCAGCGGCGCATCCTTGAAGATCGCCCGAGCGATCGCCAACCGCTGGCGCTGTCCGCCCGAGAGCATCACGCCGTTCTCGCCCACGGTGGTGGCATAGCCATTGGGCAGTTTGTCGATAAACTCATGGGCATAAGCGGCCTCTGCCGCCGCTTGAATAGCCTTAGGATCAGGATTGGCTACCCCATAGGCAATGTTATCGGCGATTGAGGCGTTAAATAGCGTCACCTGCTGGGACACCAGGGCAATTTGCTGGCGCAGTGGGCCCAGCGCGTACTCATCAACGTTAATGCCATCGATGCTGATACGGCCCTGGCTGGGCCGGTAGAAACGCGGCAGCAGGCTGACCAGGGTGGACTTGCCGCTTCCCGAACGGCCAACAATCGCTACCAGCTCACCCGGCGCTAGGCGCAGATTAATATCGTGCAGCACTTCGGGCTGATCGTCTGCGTAGCGGAAGCTAACCTTATCAATCACTACCTCGCCGCTTAAACGGCTGGCGATACGTTTACCACTATCCTCTTCTGGGGTCATATCCAGTAGCCCGAAAAGCTCTGATGCGGCCGCTAGACCTTTCTGAATCTCACCATTAATCTCGGTCAGTTGGCGCACGGGTTTGATCATTAGAGCGGCTGCGGTAATAAAAGCCACGAATTCACCGGGCGTCATGTTCTCCATCAGCGAAGGCGCCATGGCCAGCCAGACCAGGATTGCCATTGAGATAGCCACCAGCATCAAAATCACGGGGGAGCTGACCGCACGGGTCATGGCCTCTTTCATACTTTGGCGGCGATTCTCTTCACTGACCCGTTCGAAGCGCTGTTTTTCATACTCTTCCGCGCCGTGGGTGCGAACCACTCGGTAGCCCGACAGCGCTTCCGAGGCAATATGGGTGACATCGCCCATGGAGTGCTGAATGCGCTTTGAAATGCGCCGAAACCGTTTACTGACATAGCTCACCACTACCGCGATGATCGGCGTTACGCCCAGAAACAGTAGCGTTAACATCCAGTTAGTCCACAGTAAATAGAGCACTAGACCAATGACGAACAGGCCTTCACGCAGAATAATTGTCACCGCCTTGGTGGCCGCTCCGGCAACTTGCTCCACGTGATAGGTCACCCGCGACACCAGTTGACCACTGGAGTGGTGGTCAAAAAACCGGCCGGGCAGATGGAGAAGATGGGCAAACACGTCGCAGCGCAGGGTGTGAATCACGTAGCGGCCCACATAGGCCATGAAATAGGTGCTTAAAAAAGTACCTAAGCCCCTGGCAGAAAACATAATAATCACAAACAGTGGAAGAAATAGCCGAAACGCCGCATCCGGATTTTGAATGCCATCAATTAAGCGCTTCATCATTTCCGCCAGAGCGGTACTTGACGCGGCATATACCACAAAACCCACCACCGCCAGCGCAAACGCACGCCAATGCGGCTTAACATAGCCCAATAACCGCTTATAGATACCCCAACCTGAATCAGTCACAGGCGCTCCTGGCCATAGTGTACAGTGGGGAGAATTCTACCTGATGGCGACGCGCTTCAACACCGGTTACGTTGCCCTGGCAGGGGTCGCATCGTTTCGATCCGAATGGGCTGGGCCGCGTTTAGCCAAAAATATAGCGCTCCGTCATGGGCCGTACTCCATAGACAGCTTCCCTGCTGCCGAAAACGGCGCACGACAGAATCTACCGGATGATGAAAAGCATTACGCCGCCCGGCGCTAAATATCACATGCTCAGGTGCGGTGTGACGCACAAACTGGATACCCGAACTGGTACCGCTGCCATGATGCCCTGCCACCAATACATTAACGGGTAGCGCTACCTTACTCAGAAAGCGTCGCTCTATCTCCGTGCCCACATCTCCGGTAACCAACAGTCGCTGCTCGCCAATGCTCACTTCAAGTACGCAAGAGCGATCATTAGCAGAAAAATCGTTCTCACCCGCGGGCGGCCAAAGGATGCGGTAACGCACTCCGTCACGCTGCCAACGTTGGCCACGCTGACAGTCAATGCTAGAAACTGGCAGCGCCTCACCCTTAGGCGCCACCCATTGGCTGACCCGATGGTCCGCTAACAATGCGCCAATGCCACCCGCATGGTCATTATCAGCGTGGCTAACAATCACCTGATCAAACTGCTGTCCCGGCGACCACAGCGTCTCCAGCGGCATAAAGCCACTCCGAAAGCGCGGTCCGGTGTCATAGAGAAGGCGATAATGTTCGCTACGTAGCTCTACCAGTTGCCCCTGCCCCACGTCATACACACTGACTCTGAGCGTATTTGGAGGTATCGATGATGAAAGCGACCACCACGGCAGCGCTAAGGCCAGCGCAGTGGCTGCCAGCCGTAAACCTGGCAGTACGGCAGGTAGCCCCCAGCATAGCGACAGCAGTAGCAGAGCGAAGGCAAGCGGATACGTTAACGACCGATCAGGTTCCCACAATGGCCAGTGCTGAACAGCAAGCGTCAACAATAGGTGGAAAACGCTCAGCGCCTGCTCAAACAGCCACCACACACTATCTCCCACCAAGGGAACGGGTGATAGCAGCCATCCCAACAGTGCCGTGGGTACCATCACCGAGCTCACCCAGGGCACGGCAACTAAATTGATCAACGGGGCGGCGGGTGCCACTCGCCCAAAGGCCATCAGTACCGCGGCGGCCATAAGCGGGGCGAGCAGCAGTTGCGATCTCACCAGCGCCCAGCACCAGCCTTTCACTCCTTTGGGTCGCTGCCGTCCTTGCCAAATAAGGATTAACCACGCGACGGCTACAAACGACAGCCACATGCCAGGGCGCCATAAAGCCAGAGGATCAGCAATCAGTACTAGCGCCAGAGCGAGCCACCACGCTTGCCAAGGCCCTGGCGCATGACGTCCGCTGAGCACCCACAGCCCGATCAACGTCATCACCATTGCCCGCATGGCCGGTGGCGCCATCCCGGCCAGGGTGGCGTAACTGACACAAGCAAGCGCTGCCAGCCACCACGGCCAGGTGCGCATGCGCCAGTTGGTAGGTGTTGTAAAACGAGCAGCTAACTTGGCGAGTAACAGCACAAACGACGCCACCAGACCGACATGTAAGCCTGAAATAACCACTAGATGCGTGGTGCCGGTAGCATTCAGCAGCGACCAGTCATCCTGGGTAAGTTGTTCGCTATCCCCCAGTGTCAGCGCTGCTAACCAACGCTTGGTACGCTCTTCAAGCGTTTGTTGGGCTAAAAAACCCAGCGCGAGTTGGCGCAACGAAGGGCCCGCAGTGGAGAGCCTAACCGGCGCAGGCTCCTGACGCAGATAGCCAGTGGCGTGGATCCCCTCGCGCCACAGCCACTGCTCATAATTGAAGCTATCAGGGTTGGCAAAGCCGCTTGGGGGGCGCAAACGCAGCGTCATTTGCCACTGTTCACCGGGCTCAAATCGCTCATCGCTATAAGCGCTTATGCGCACCTTGGAGAGCGCTGAGCAGCTGGGCCGGGCCGGTCTATCTGCAGCGCTTTGACATTTATCAATGCTTAACAACAGGCGCATCGCATTACCCAGCGGCTGGGCGGTCAACACGGTCGCCTCAACGCTAATATCTTCACCGCTTAGCCCTGCTGGTAAGCGACTTCCCCATTCATTTTGTACGCCAATGAAGACCCATCCCCCGATCAGTAGCCAACTACCTACGCGCGGGCACCACACCATTACCAGTAAAGCGGCCACTAACAACCACCCAAACGCGTTTGGGGTCAGCGCTTCAGCGTGGCTGTACCAGGCCAAAATGCCTCCTGCGAGTGCCGCAAGCGCCGCTGGCATGGCAACACCTAACCGCATAGAACCCTCCCTGGCGACACTTCATTGATGGCATAGCATAGCCGAAAGGCAGCTCGATATGGATAATGGGCCACATCGATAGGTAAGAGTATCCGTCATGCCGCGCCGGTTCCTGCAGCGCTACATGCCCAAACCCGACACAATCAGGAAGCAGCGCTCGCTACGCTTTATGGCACCGCTGATTGCAGATCCGGGTTTGTGGCTTTTAACTCGCCGAAGCGTTGCCAATGCATTTAGCGTGGGCGTGTTTTGCGCGATGCTACCCATCCCTTTTCAGATGGTGGTCGCAGCGCTGGGCGCTCGCATTACGCGCTGCAACTTAGCCCTCTCGGTGGGCTTGGTATGGATTACCAACCCATTGACGATGCCAGTCATTTTTTACGGCAACTACTGGATTGGCACCTTTATACTCGGCGCGCCCGTGCGGGAAGCCCCGTCACGAATTTCGACGCGCTGGATCGCCGAACAGATGCACGACATTATGCCGCCACTGATCGTCGGCTCATTGGTAACGGCGATAGTATTGGCCATCGTTGCCAATATTGGCATTCGTTTAATCTGGCGCTGGCACGTCTCCCATAACTGGAAACGCCGCCGCCAGAAACGTCGGCAGCGGCGCGCACAGATTGAGGCAGAATTTGATGAGTAATGATTGAGTCCGGCGGTTAGAGCGCTGGCGCCTGCTCTACCAACTTGCCTGCATCCAGCTTAAGCACCCGATCTTGATGGGCCGCCAGGCTAACGTCGTGGGTCACAATCACAAAGGCACAGGCGCTCTCTTTGGCCAGCTCGTCCATCAGTGACAAAATTGTCGCCGCCGTGGTTTGATCCAGATTGCCCGTGGGCTCATCCATTAGCACTAAGCTAGGGTCGGTGACCAGCGCCCGGGCAATCGCCACGCGCTGACGCTCCCCGCCGGAAAGCTCACCCGGCTTATGATCCGCCCGCGGCTGCATACCTACCCGCTCGAGTATCTGCATTGCCCGCTTCTCGGCTGCCTTTTTTGACTGGCCGCGAATAATCAGCGGCAACGCAGCATTTTCGACGGCGGTAAATTCCGCCAGCAGATGGTGGAATTGGTACACAAACCCAATGTAGCGGTTACGGAAGCTACCCAGTGCCGCTTCATTTAAGCCCGACAGCGGCTCACCGGCGATAACCACACTACCTTCGCTGGGACGATCGAGCCCCCCCAGCAAATTGAGCAGTGTCGTCTTGCCTGACCCAGAGCTACCTACGATGGCAACCCGTTCACCGGCACGCACCTGCAAATTGAGCTTATCCAGTACCGTCAGATCCTGGGGCCCCTCACTGTAGGTTCGTGTCAGCGACTGGCAATCGAGCATGACCGCAGCGTCTTGCCCAGTATTCATCGACATCATGTCATCCTTATTCCTGAAGCCGTTATTCATAGCGCAACACATCCGCTGGCTGAACTTTTGCCGCCCGCCAAGCGGGATAAAGTGTCGACAGGAACGTCAGACCAAAAGCGGCCAAAACGATCCGAATAACATCATTCCACTGCAGTTGAGAGGGTAAATCGCTGATGAAGTAGACCCCAGCATCCAAGAACTGGATGCCCAGCGTTCCTTCCACCCAGCCAATCAGATCAGCAATGGTCAGCGCCAGCAGCACACCCACGGCCACCCCAATGGCGATACCGATAAGCCCGATGGCCATGCCCTGAACAATAAAAATGCCCATAATCGAGCTCGGTTTAGCACCTATCGTACGCAGAATGGCGATATCCGCGCGCTTGTCGGTGACAACCATGACCAGTGTCGAGACGATATTGAACGCCGCCACGGCGATAATGACGGTTAACAGTAGTGCGATCATGCGCTTTTCCATCTGTATCGCCTGGAAAAGATTGCCTTGAGAGAACGTCCAATCGCTCCCCCGATACTCCGGGCCAAGCTCATTGAGAATCGCCTGGGTTTCACTGCTGGCAGCAAATAGATCATCCAACTCCAGGCGAAGCCCGCCGACTGCATCGCCAAGACGGGCAAGCGTTTGCATATCTTCAATATTGGCGTAGGCCAAATTAGCATCTAGTTCGGCGCCGACGCTAAAAATACCGCTGACGGTAAAACGCTTTAAGCGCGGAAAGACTCCAGCCGGAGTAATCGATGCTTCAGGCACCAGCAGCGTCACTCGATCGCCCACGCCAACGCCCAAGTTGCGCGCCAGCATTGAGCCCAGTACCACGTTCCACTCGCCGGGAACCAGATCGGTTAGTTCGCCCTGGCGCATATGCTCACCAATAATCGACACGCGGTCTTCCCAATCAGGGTTAATACCATTAACCATAGCACCCTGATTACGCCCACCCACAGAGAACATACCCTGCTGCTCAACATAGGGCGCCGCACCGATAACGCGCTCCCGCTGCATTAATTCTTCGGCTAGCGTCTCCCACTCCACCATGCCCGCCCGGGACTCAATTTTAGCGTGGGGCACCATACCTAAAATACGCGTGCGCAGCTCATGGTCGAAGCCGTTCATCACCGACAACACCAAAATAAGTACCGCGACCCCCAGCATTAACCCCAGCATCGAGGTGAGCGAAATAAACGAAATAAAGTGATTCCGGCGTTTAGCGCGCACGTAGCGCAGCCCCACCAGAAAAGGCAAACGATCAAGCATGGCGTCATTCCTTATCAATAAGCGCTCATGGTACGGTTTTTTTAGTGTCTCTGCATGTTCAAACGGGCATTAGAGCGGTCTGCACCACGAGCGTTCAGATTAAAAACGTTACGCTTGCAACTTGCCCCGCCACGCCCTACATTGCGCCGATTTACTGCTGACCGTGGGGCTGCGCTTTTATGACGTACCGTTTGCTACCCGAATGGTATCCCCAGGATGGGATACAACTGACCTGGCCACGCCATGACGGCGATTGGGCACCACTACTTGCGTGCATCGAAGCCACTCTCGAACGCATTGTGATTGCCACCGCGCGCTATCAGCGCGTGCTGATTTGCGTACCCGACGAGCTCACCAAACAGCGCTTGGCCGACACTTTTGACGCCTACGGCGTGCCCGCTGAGCGCCTGCTGCTTATTGTCGCACCCACCGACGATACCTGGGCGCGGGATCATGGGCCGGTCAGTGTGGTCGACGAAGATGGCCAATTAGTCATGCTCGATTACACCTTTACTGGCTGGGGTGGAAAATTTCCCGCCGAGCGTGATAATCGACTCACCCAGCGGCTTGCTAATGCAGGCGTATGGGTCTGCCCGGTGAGCTCGCGGGATCTGGTACTGGAAGGCGGCGGCATAGAAACTGACGGTGAAGGCACCCTGCTGACCACTGAAGCATGCCTGCTGAACCCCAACCGTAACCCCACGCTATCCCGAGCAGCATTAGAAATGCAGCTTGGCGAGGACTTCGGGGTTGACCGCATATTGTGGCTGACCAACGGTCATTTAGAAGGCGACGATACCGACAGCCATATTGATACCCTGGCGCGCTTCTGCGACCCATCCACCATTGCCTACGTGCGCTGCGATGACCCCAACGACCCGCACTACACTGCCTTAGCAGCAATGGAACGGGAGCTGCAAGCTTTCCGTCAGCGCAATGGTGAACCCTACCGGCTTATCGCCCTGCCCTGGCCCCAGGCTTGCTTTGACCCGGAAGATGGCCATCGCCTGCCCGCTACCTACGCCAATTTTCTGATCATTAATCAGGCCGTGCTGGTGCCCACTTACGGCGACCCGGCGGATGTCACCGCGCTAAACGCGTTAGCGGTTGCGTTTCCCGAGCACACGCTTATTCCTATTGAGTGCGTTAGCGTTATTCGCCAACACGGCAGCCTGCACTGTTTAACCATGCAGCTTCCAAAAGGCACGCTTATTCGCGACACGCCTGTCCTGGGATAGTCTATCCAGAGAACGCTTGCCCAGCACTCGGCTGATACTGATTAAATAGTACTGATTAAATAGTACTGACTGAATAGTACTGAGTGAATAAAGGAGCCATTATGTCGATGACATCAAATTCGACGCTAACTGTCGGTATTGTGCAGCAACCCGCCTGGCCGGACAAAGCCAAAAGCCTGTCAGCTAGCGAAGAAGGTATCCGCAGTGCCGTTAAAAAAGGCGCGCAGCTGGTACTGCTTCAAGAACTGCACGCTACCCACTACTTTTGCCAATTTGAAGATCCCGCGCTGTTTGATCTAGCGGAGCCCCTCGATGGCCCTACCGGCCAGCGCTTGGCGGCGCTCGCCAAAGAGCTGGATATTGTACTGGTCGGGTCGCTATTTGAACGCCGTGCAGCGGGGCTTTACCACAATACCGCCGTGGTCTATGACCGCGCCAAAGGCCGCGTTGGGCAGTATCGCAAGATGCACATTCCCGATGACCCTGGGTTTTTTGAGAAGTTTTACTTCACGCCTGGGGATCACGACAGCGCCCGCGAAGAAGGCTTTACCCCGATCGAAACCTCGTTGGGCCGTCTCGGTGTGTTGGTCTGCTGGGACCAGTGGTATCCCGAAGCTGCACGCCTAATGGCACTAGCCGGAGCCGATTTACTGCTTTACCCGACGGCAATCGGCTGGGCCCCCAACGACGATAACGAAGAAAAGAACCGCCAGAAAGATGCCTGGACGGTCATTCAGCGCGCCCATGGCGTCGCCAACGGCTTGCCAGTACTGGTGGCCAACCGGGTGGGCTTTGAAGCAGATCACTCCGGGGTCGGCGACGGCATTCAGTTCTGGGGCGGTAGTTTCGTCTGCGGGCCCCAAGGTGAGCTATTAGCCCATGCGGGTGAAGAGACAGAGCAGCTCGTTGTGAAACTTGATATGGCGCGCAGTGAAAACACCCGCCGTATTTGGCCTTACCTGCGTGACCGGCGCATTGACGCTTATAGCGACTTAACCCGCCGCTACCGCGACTAGGACACCTTCGGTTGCTTGCTAAACAAAAAAAACGCCTGACTTGGATAACGATCCAGGCAGGCGTTTTTCATTACAGATTGATGAGCTGGGTTATTTCCAGAAATCGCGGATTGAGGCAATTCCTTGAGCGCCCACAGCACGAGCGTGATTAGCGTCAAAGCGCGTCATACCGCCAAGGGCAAACACCGGCATGCCTGCGCGCTCGACCAACTGCTGAAAATCATGCCACCCGAGCGGGAACACTTCGGGGTGCGACGGCGTGGTGCGCAGCGGCGACAGGCTAACAAAGTCGCAGCCCAGCACCGCCGCTTGGGTAAGCTGCGTCTGGTTGTGTGTCGACGCTGACAGCCACTTGCTTTCGGCAATCGGACGACGCTCAAGCTGCATCAAACGCTCGCTGGTCAAATGAATACCATCGGCATCAATGTGATCGAGCAGCGTTGGCTCACCATTGAGTAGCAGTCGCGCGCCGTGCTCACGGCACAAACTCAATGCACGTTGGGCACGGGCTAGATAAGCAGCTTCATCCAACTGCTTGGCGCGCAGCTGTACCAGCCGAATGTTATCTTCACGCAGCGCGCGCTCCAAAGACGCATCGAAATGCGCATCAATGGCTTCCTCCCCGGTAATTAGATACTCGGTAGGCAACCTTACCGCTCTCAGGATCGGCAGATTAGCCGCTGGGAAGGGGTAGTTGGAGAGCTCGCTCATAGGTACCCAACGCACCGCCTGTCCTTCACGACCAAAGGGCTCACCAGCAAACTCATGCACCTGCCATACATCAAGTAGGATGTGCTTGTCGGGATACTCATGGTGGACACGAATCAGTGGCTGGGCACTAACAATCTCAACGCCCAGCTCTTCGTGCAGCTCACGCTTTAGCCCTTCAAGACCAGTTTCATAAGGGGCCAATTTACCGCCCGGAAACTCCCACAACCCGCCATGATCAACGTTTGATGGCCGACGAGCGATCAGTACTTGCTTTTGATCGGCGCTAATAATCGCAGCTGCCGCGACGTGAACCCGTCGTTTTACCTTTATGCTCATAGACTCATATACTCGTTACGTCTTTATCCACTGCGCGCACCAACGCCTATAAGGCATTGGTGCTATCTCGCTGCGTATGCCCATTACCACGGCCAGCTAATACCACGACCCCAGGGGGACAACTGGCTAGCTGCGGTAATCCGCGTTGATAGATACATAGTCATGGGAGAGGTCGGAAGTCCATACCGTGGCACTTTCCTCACCGCGCCCCAAATTAATGCGAATAGTAATTTCTGACTGCGCCATCACGGCGCTCCCCGCTGCTTCGGTATAACCTGCAGCACGTCCGCCATTTTCAACTAAGCGTACATCACCCAAATCAATCACCACACGATTGACATCAAACTCACTCACAGGTGCTCGCCCCACAGCCGCCAAAATACGTCCCCAGTTAGCATCTGAAGCGTAAAGCGCGGTTTTAACCAGCGGTGAGTGAGCAACGGTGAAGGCCACATCAAGCGCCTCTTGACGGCTTTTAGCTTCGCCCACCTGAAGAGTAACGAATTTCGTTGAACCTTCTGCGTCGCGAATAATTGCTTGGGCCAGTTCGGTCATTACTCGCTGCAAGGCGTTGCTAAAAACGGCTATCTGTTCATCTTCGACAATGCTAGGGCCAGTACCGGTTGCCGCTAACATGCACGCGTCATTGGTTGATGTGTCGCTGTCCACCGTAATGCAGTTGAACGAGCGATCAACCGTTTCGCGCAGCAGGCGATCCAATAGTGGTGCTTCGATAGCCGCATCGGTCACCACAAACCCCAACATGGTGGCCATATTGGGCTTGATCATGCCCGACCCTTTGGCGATGCCATTAATCGTCACCTGCTGTCCACCCACTTCCAGCGTGACGGTAGCCCCTTTGGGACGGGTATCGGTGGTTAGAATACCTTGGCCTGCGAGCTCCCAAGCCACAGCGTCGCTGGCCAGACTTTCTAGCGCTGGCGCCATGCCAGCTAACAGGCGATCCATCGGCAACGGCTCACCAATCACGCCAGTTGAAAATGGCAGTACATCTTGCTCAGACACGCCTGCCTGTTTGGCCAGTTCAGCACAGCTAGCACGCGCATCGCGCAAGCCTGTCTCACCGGTACCTGCGTTAGCGTTACCGGTGTTAATCAGCCAGTAGCGCGGTGCACGGCCTTCTGCACGACACTGCTCAAGGTGCTGCTTCGCCAGCACCACCGGCGCTGCGCAGAACGCATTTCGGGTAAAGACCCCTGATACCGTCGCGGTCTCGGGCAGTTCAATCACCACCAAATCACGGCGATCCGGCTTTTTGATACCCGCCATTGCAACCCCCAGGCGCACCCCTTCTAGGGGTGGTAACTCTGGAAAGGAAGTGTTTCCAACCGCCATGATTCTCTCCTAATAGACAAAGACCGTTTCACAGAGCATCTCAAAACGGGCGCCGTTAGCTTAGTTTTCCACAGCACTGCTTGTACTTTTTACCCGAGCCACAAAAACAGGGGTCGTTGCGGCCAACTTTAGGGCCTTCGCGACGCACAGGACGCCCATCTACACCAGGCGCTTCCTGTTCGGCTTCGGACAGCTCCTGGGCCGGAGCGTCATGACGGCTAGCCGCCGTGGCAGTCTCCCGGGCCAGCGCTTCGCGACGCTGTTGCTCAAGGGCGTCTACTTCCTCGGGCTGACGAACCTGAACATGGCTCAGGATGCGCGTCACATCGGCTTTAATATGCTCTAGCAGATGCTGGAAGAGCTCAAAGGATTCACGCTTGTACTCTTGCTTAGGGTTTTTCTGAGCATAGCCACGCAGATGGATACCGCGACGCAGGTGATCCATCGACTGAAGGTGCTCTTTCCAACGCGTATCCAGCACTTGCAGCATGACCTGCTTCTCAAAGCGGCGAATCAGCTTCTCACCCGCCGCCTCGATTTTGGCTGCATAGGCCTCGCGATGCATCGTCTGAAGCCGTTCGCGCAGTTGCTCTTCACTGAAACGGTCATCCTCGGCAGCCCATTTAACCACGGGAGCTTCAAGGTTAAATTCGGTTTTCAGGTGCGCTTCCAAACCGGGCAGATCCCACTGCTCAGGCAGGCTCTGGGGCGGCACGTAATCGCTGATAGCCGTCTCCATTACCTCCTCACGGATACCAATGACAGCATCGGCAACATCGTCCGCAGCCAGAATTTCATTGCGCTGATCGTAGATCACACGGCGCTGATCGTTAGCAACGTCATCATACTCAAGCAGCTGCTTACGAATATCAAAGTTACGCCCTTCGACTTTCTTCTGAGCACGCTCGACAGCATTAGAAACCATTTTGTGCTCAATGGCTTCGCCGTGCTCAAGACCCAACGCCTGCATCAAGCGCTTAACGCGATCAGAGCCAAACAGCCGCATCAGGCTATCTTCAAGCGACAAGAAGAACCGTGTCGAGCCAGGATCACCCTGGCGCCCGGCACGGCCACGCAGTTGATTATCGATACGCCGGGACTCGTGGCGCTCAGACCCCACCACGTGCAGGCCACCCGCGGCCAGCACGCCATCGTGACGCGCTTGCCATTCGGCTTTTAGCGCTTCAACTTGCTCTTGGCTAGGGTTTTGCAATTTGGCAACTTCGGCTTCCCAATTACCCCCTAGGACGATATCGGTGCCACGACCGGCCATATTAGTGGCGATGGTAATCGCCCCCGGACGGCCTGCCTGAGCAATAATCTCGGCTTCGCTCTGGTGCTGTTTGGCGTTAAGCACGTTAAACGTCAGGCCTGCCTCGCGCATCAGCTTGGCAAGGTACTCGGATGTCTCAATAGACGCCGTACCCACCAGCACCGGTCGACCGGCTTCGGTCTCGGTTTTGACATCTTTGATGATCGCTTCGTACTTCTCTTCAGCGCTCAAATAAACCAGGTCGTTGAGGTCTTTACGAGCCAATGGCCGGTTGGTAGGAATCACCACCACATCAAGGCCGTAAATTTGACGAAACTCAAAGGCTTCAGTATCTGCCGTACCGGTCATACCGGCTAATTTTTCATATAGCCGGAAGTAGTTCTGGAAGGTCGTGGAGGCTAGCGTTTGGCTTTCGCGCTGCACCGTGACGCCCTCTTTGGCTTCAACTGCTTGGTGTAGCCCTTCTGACCAGCGGCGCCCTGGCATTGAACGACCGGTGTGCTCATCAACGATCACCACCTGGCCTTCAGATACGATGTAGTCGACATCACGGTTATACAGGTAGCGGGCACGCAGGGCTGAGTGCATATGCTGAAGCAAGTTAAGATTTTGCGCCGCGTACAGGGACTCTTCATCGCCCAATAAGCCTTCAGCGCGCATCAGCTCTTCAACTTTATTATGCCCCTGCTCCGTTAGCTCTACCTGCTTCTGCTTTTCATCGACTAAGAAGTCACCGACCACCGTGGCCTCTTCATCTTCAATCTCTTCGCCTTTCTCGAGCTGCTGGGCAAGTTGATTAACGACTTTATACAGGTCGGTATTTTCATCTACCGCGCCGGAAATAATCAGCGGCGTGCGCGCTTCATCGATAAGAATCGAGTCAACTTCATCGACAATTGCATAATGCAGGCCACGCTGTACTTTATCTTCTAACGAAAACGCCATGTTATCGCGCAGATAATCGAAACCGAATTCGTTGTTGGTGCCATAGGTAATATCGCACTGATACGCATGACGCTTCTCTTCGCCAGTCTGCCCAGAGAAAATGACGCCAATGGAAAGACCCAGAAATTCATATAGCGGACGCATCCACTCGGCATCACGACGCGCCAGGTAGTCGTTCACTGTAACTACGTGCACACCTTTACCCGGCAGCGCATTTAGATACACCGCCAGCGTCGCTACCAGCGTTTTACCTTCACCGGTTTTCATTTCTGCGATTCGACCACGGTGCAGGGTCATGCCCCCCACCATCTGCACATCAAAGTGGCGCATGCCCATAACGCGCTTACTGGCTTCTCGAACGATCGCAAAAGCTGGCGCTAGCAGTGCATCAAGAGACTCACCGGCTTCTAAACGCTGGCGCAGTTCGGCCGTCTTTCCTTGCAGCTCCGCATCGCTAATCGCCTCAAGCTCTGCTTCCAAGGCATTGATCTGCGGCACATTCTTGTGCATGCGTTTAACGTCGCGGTCATTTTTAGAACCAACGACTTTACGTAATAAATTATTAAGCATGAAATATCCAAATATTCACGAGCGTCCCATCGGACTTTGCCCTTTTACGGCATGCTCTTTATCTGCAGAGCATGCACAAAGAGGTGTATTAACGACAGACTCGGTGGGAAGGCGGGCCGCGCTGGGTCAAGACATCCCGCGCGGCGACCAGCATAGCCAGAGGGGCTAGCCAGTGACAAAGACGGCGTACAGGCGCGAAGCGCTGGGGGCTTTGAGCCCAGCGTTGCAGGGCACGCCGTCGCTTGGCAACCCAGTGGGACTGCGCGCGTAAAATCGCCGGCACCCAGAAACAGATAGTAACGCTACGCTCGCCACCGCGGAACGCATCGGCAGGGCTTAAACTGGCGGGTAAAAGGCAGCTCACTAACAGACCCGCCAGCCACCAACGCGCTAAACCGTGACGGCGATGGCGCCGCGGCAAAGCTGATTGAACATCAAGCGTAGGTGACATGCTGTAGACCGGCTCCTGAGCGTGGTAAAGTTAACCAATCGGCCATCGGCAAAAGTGGCCGACGCCATTAGCAGTGGTGGTGCCTTAAATAGCAGCACCCCAGGAATTAAGCGTATGAGTATAAAGGTTAAGCGTTCGCGCGCCCAGCCCATCGCCCGCTTGCTCTCAAAGTCGGGCGATATTAATCAACTAATGCGCCTGTCTCGCTTAATCGATCAGGCTCAACGCCACTTGCGCGCCCACTTGCCCGAAGAGATGCGTGAGCATATTTTTGTGGGTGGCTTTAGCGAAGGTCGCTTAACCCTGATTAGTGGTCAGGCGAGCTGGTTGACGTGGTTACGCTTTGAACAACGACGTCTATTAGAACTACTTCATCAACTGCCTGGCTTTGAAGGGGTGAGCGGTTTTACCTTTAAAGTCCGCCCCGTGCGCCCTATTGTGGCACCAAAGCGAAACACACGCAGCCTGTCAGCCGATGCGGGAAAAACGCTAGCTGAGTGCGCTGAAGACACCACCAATCCTGCACTTAAACGTGCCTTGGAACGGCTTGCGTCTCATGCCAGGCCACCCACCAAGTAACGTCCACACTGATTTCTTAGCCAAACAGAGTTACGGCTATATTATCCCCGCCCTAAAAAACATAAAGCACCGCCTGAGCGATGCTTTATAAGCCAAAACAAAGTGCAAATTGCACGCACTAAAGTAAGAGCTAGCCCAATCCTACATCAGGCCATGGCGGGTGCGGCGTAAGAAATAGGTGCAACCGCCTTGTCTTCTTCAAAGGTGACAATTTCAAAAGCATCGGGCTGCGCCAACAACTCGCGGCACAGCTGATTATTGAGCGCGTGACCAGATTTCACCCCCCGGAACTCCCCGATCAAGCTATACCCCAATTGATACAAGTCACCAATAGCATCCAACACTTTATGCTTAACGAACTCATCTTCGTAGCGCAGACCGCCTTCGTTAACGATACGGTAATCGTCAACTACAATAGCGTTGTCTAAGCTTCCCCCTAACGCCAGATTATTAGAGCGTAAAAACTCTAAGTCGCGCATAAATCCAAACGTACGCGCGCGGGAAACTTCTTTAACGAAGGACGTGGTCGAGAAGTCGATCAGCGCGGTCTGTTTTTGCTGCTCAAAAACGGGGTGATCAAAATCGATGGCAAACGAGACTTTGAACCCTTGATGAGGCAAGAAAACGGCTTCTTTATCGCCATCAGTCACCGCCACGCGGTGCTTGATTCGAATAAACTTCTTAGCCGCATCCTGTTCCAAAATACCGGCTGACTGAATCAAAAACACAAACGGGCTTGCGCTACCGTCCATAATGGGCACTTCAGGTTCGCTAACGTCTACATAAGCATTGTCGATTCCCAATCCAGCGAATGCTGACATCAGGTGCTCAACGGTAGCTACCTTCACCCCATTGAGAACAAGGGCGGTACATAGCTTGGTATCTTCAACCAATTCTGCCCGCGCGGGAACGTGCACAACGGGATCCAAATCGGTTCTGACAAACACAATCCCAGTATTGGCCGGCGCCGGACGCAGAGCGAGGTGGACTTTTTTGCCAGAATGCAGGCCCACTCCGGTGGCACGAATGACGTTTTGTAGGGTGCGTTGTCTGATCATGGATAGTAGCCGAACTCTAATGACGGTAATAACCGCAGGGGAAAAATTATCAAACAGTGTTCACTTTAACAGCAAACGAGCGTTTTAGCCAATAAACCGCTCGCTCGCTGTTGCAATGAGCCTGATGTCGAGGATCAATCCGCCTGGCGGCGTAGAAACGCGGGGATGTCCAGATAGTCATCGGCCTCGGAAGCGCGACGCTTTTCAGGACGAGGCTTTGCGGACGCTTCAGGTGCTTCAGCGCGCGCAGTTGCCTGCTGACGCATCACCGTTGGCTGCTGCAGCTTGCGGTAATCCGATGATTCTGCTGCTGAACGACGGGCGGGTTCACGCGCTGCCGCCTTAGGTTTTTGCCCATCTAGGCCAGCGGCAACAACGGTTACGCGCAGCTCATCAGACATTTCCATATCAATGGAGGTGCCCACAACAATTGTGGCATCTGGAGAAGCGAACTCCTGCACGGTAGCGCCCACATCGTTGAACTCGCCGATCGATAAATCGGGGCCAGCCGTGATGTTGACCAAGATACCGCGCGCACCGTGAAGATCAATATCTTCGAGTAGCGGACTACGGATAGCCTTCTCAGCTGCTTCACGAGCACGATTCTCGCCCGTGGCACCACCGGTGCCCATCATCGCCATGCCCATTTCAGACATAACGGTGCGCACATCGGCAAAGTCAACGTTGATAATGCCTGGGCTGGTAATCAGTTCTGCAATACCTTGAACAGCACCCAACAGCACATCATTAGCGGCACTAAAAGCCGTCAGTAGCGTGGCATTCTTACCCAATACGGAAAGCAGTTTTTCGTTAGGGATAGTGATCAACGAATCGACGTGCTCAGAGAGCTCTTTCATGCCCTCTTCAGCAGCGCGCATACGCTTAGGCCCTTCAAAGGGGAAGGGGCGAGTCACCACCGCAACGGTGAGAATCCCCAACTCTTTGGCGACCTGGGCAACCACCGGCGCACCTCCAGTGCCCGTACCACCGCCCATACCAGCAGTGATAAACACCATATCAGCGCCTACCAGCAATTCCGCAATGCGTTCGCGGTCTTCCATTGCCGCCTGGCGTCCCACGTCGGGATTGGCACCTGCGCCTAATCCTTTAGTGATTTCGCTACCCAGTTGCAACACGGTTTTCGCCGCACAGCGTTTGAGCGCCTGGGCGTCAGTGTTAGCGCAGATAAACTCAACGCCTTCAATATTGCTTTCGACCATGTGGTTAACAGCATTGCCGCCACCGCCGCCAACGCCAACCACTTTGATGACCGCACTGCTCGAGGGTGCGTTATCTACCAATTCGAACATAAGCCCCGTCTCCTGAACCGCGCTTGCGGCCCTGTCAGAAATTTCCTTTGAACCAGCCTTTAATTCTTGCTAGCGCCGAATGGTCTTCCTTGATATCACGCCGGGCAAGCTCGTTGCGGCCTTTATGGGCTGCAACTACTCCCCCGTGGCTTCTTAGACCTTGCCCATGACGCGTTTCCTGCAAGGCATAATGCAGCAGACCGACGCCCGTCGCATAAATGGGGTTGTGAACGACATCCGCCAAACCTCTTACATTTTGCGGACATGCGATACGAACAGGCATATGGAAAATCTCTTCCGCCAGTTCGCTAACCCCTTCCATACGCGAGGTACCACCAGTAAGCACTATCCCCGCAGCCACCATGTCTTCATAGCCACTACGGCGCAATTCATCTCTTATTAGCGTAAACAGTTCCTCATAGCGTGGTTCTACCACTTCAGCGAGCGCTTGACGCGATAGATCACGCGCAGGGCGATCGCCTACGCTAGGTACCTTAATCATTTCATCGCTTGCGGCTAAATGCGTTAACGCACAAGCGTATTTAACTTTGATCTCTTCAGCATGCTGCGTGGGTGTGCGCAGCGCCATGGCAATATCGTTAGTGACCTGGTCACCGGCGATAGGAATGACTGCCGTGTGGCGAATGGCGCCTTCGCTGAAAATAGCCATATCGGTCGTTCCACCGCCAATGTCGACCATACAGACGCCTAATTCGCGTTCATCTTCAGTGAGCACAGCCATGCTCGAGGCAAGCTGCTCTAAGATGATAGCATCAACCTCTAAACCGCAGCGGCGCACACACTTCTCGATATTCTGCACCGCGTTTAATGCTGCGGTGACTAGGTGCACCTGTGCCTCTAAGCGCACACCGGACATACCCAACGGCTCACGTATGCCGCCTTGAGCATCAATGGAGAACTCTTGCGGCAGCACATGTAACACTCTCTGGCCTTCGGAAATGGCGCGCGCTCGTGCGGAGTCAATCACTCGCTCGATGTCAGAGGGCGTCACTTCGCGCTCTTTGATTGCCACAACGCCATCCGAGTTCATTGAGCTGATATGGCTGCCTGCCACGCCAACATATACCGAGTGGATATCACAGCCAGCCATCAATTCGGCTTCTTCAACAGCTCGTTGGATAGACTGCACCGTTGATTCAATATTGATCACAACACCACGCTTCATGCCACGCGAAGGATGCGAACCAATACCAGCAATTTCAATTCCGCCATCATCGGTAGGTTGACCGACTATCGCGACGACCTTGGACGTTCCAATGTCCAGCCCGACCACCATATTGGATGCGTTGGGTGAGCCTGCCATGAGTCGGGAAATCTCCTTGCGTCATTGTTAAAAATAAATATAAATAGGATGAAGCTTAATCCAACGCTTAACATTGAAAGCGCGCTACCCAAAATAATCAGTGCAGTCTCTGAGACATTCACTAATTGTCGATAGTCGAAATTAATAACTATTTAACCCGCGACTGCACCATAGTATAGAAACAACAGTCGCAATACGACTAGTACATACCCACAATAATAGGCTTGGTAAGCAATTTAAAGCCGATTATTGGCTTTTTCAACGATGGCAACCACTCACTTTTACACCTTATTTGCATCAAGTAATAGGTGAGTTACTCATCTTGCACAGCAAATTCACTTTCTCCATGCCACGCAACAGCAACACCATTAGGGTAGCGCAGATCAATATAGCGGATTTGTTCGCTAAGAGAATTTAACTCTCGCTGCCATGAAGCCGATAATCTTGCTAAGCGCACTTCATGCTGCCGCCGCCCCAACATCACCCAAGCGCCATCGTTCAATTGCAGCCGCCAAGCACCACGGGGCTCTAACCGAAGCTGAGTGAGTTCGAGCGATAACTGTTCGAAGTGGGATTTTAGCCGATAGTAATAGTCGAGCACTTCTTCACTGCTACCAGCAGGGCCTGCCAGATCAGGCATGCCTGACGGTGGCGTTAAAGGTGCAAAAGCGAAAGGCTCACCTTCAGGGTTAAGCAAGAAATCATCATTCCAGCGCGCGACGGGCTGCTGCTCAATGAGTTCAAACACCAAGGCGTTAGGCCACTCACGGGAAATCCGCACTTCATTTAACCAGCCCACCTGCAGTGCGCGGTCGCGCAGCTCACCCAGATCTGCCGACAGCCACGTGGCATCGACCACCAGTGGTGCCAGCTGAGTACGCAGGTAGTCGGCGCTGACATACTCCCATTCGCCACGAATAGACACCCGTTCAATAGGGCGATCCAGCCACAGCCAAAGCGCACGCCCACCCGCCCCCATCAGCAGCGCCAGCAGGATAATTCCCAACCAAGCATTACGCCTCTTCATAAGGCACTTTTTAATAAGGCGCTATCAAATACGTCATTACTCATACTGTGAATGGCTCGCCTGCGGTGTTGAGTATGTGTAGCACTAGATCATCAAAGCCAATACCCGCATGCGCTGCCGCTTGAGGCACTAAGCTATGATCGGTCATGCCTGGCACCGTATTGACTTCCAATAGCCAAAAACGCCCTTCGCTATCGCGCATAACATCAACCCGCCCCCAGCCTACCCCACCAATTGCGGCAAACGCTTGCTGGCAGAGCAAGGCAAGCTCTGCTTCATGCTGAGCCGTCAAGCCACAGGGCAAATGGTACTGGGTGGTGTTAGCGATATATTTGGCTTCGTAGTCGTAGAAACCACCAGGTACTTCAACACGAATTGCTGGCAACACCTGATCACCTAGCAGCGCGACAGTGTATTCGTCACCCACTACAAAGCGCTCCGCCATCACGCGGGCGTCGAACTGAGCTGCTTCGCGATAAGCTGCCTCAAGCGCTGCCTGGCTCTTTACGATGCTAATCCCCAGCGTTGAGCCTTCATGCACGGGCTTCACAATCAACGGCAAGCCAAGTTGCTCGACCACGGCTGGCCAGTCCGCAGTGGCCTCCAACATAATGCTCTCAGGGGTGGGCAGCCCAACCGCGCTCCATACCTGCTTGGTGCGTTGCTTATCCATCCCCAGCGCCGAAGCAAGCACCCCACTGCCGGTATAAGGAATACTGAGCAGTTCCAAAGCTCCCTGTAGGGTGCCATCTTCACCGCCACGGCCATGCAGAGCAACAAAGACCACAGCAGGAGCCAGTTGCTCTAAACCTACCAAGCCATTGTCACGGGGATCATAGCCACAGGCATCAACACCTTTGCGCTGCAGCGCCTCCAGCACCGCCGCACCGCTTTTAAGCGATACCTCGCGTTCAGCGGAGGTGCCACCGTAAACGACAACGACTTTGCCAAGAGGCTGGGGGTTTGTTACGTCAACGCTCACAGATCCACCTCGTTCATCGCCAACTGAGCCTGGGCCAAGCGCAGGGAGATCCCCCCCACATCACCTGCGCCCTGGGTAATTAATATATCGCCTGGGCGTAATATGTTGGTTAACAGCGCAGGCAACTCATGCTTATTCTCGACAAACAGCGGGTCGACTTCTCCGCGTTGACGAATAGAGCCCGCCAAGGTACGCCCCTCAGCACCAGGAATAACCGCTTCACCGGCACTATAAATATCGAGCAGCACAAGCGTATCGACTTGAGAAAGTACGCGCACAAAGTCTTCGTACAAATCGCGGGTACGGCTGTAGCGATGGGGCTGGTAAAGCATAACCAGACGCCGCTCAGGCCAGCCTGCACGAATCGCTTGAATGACCATATCAACTTCGCGAGGATGGTGACCATAATCATCCACCAGCATGATGTCGCCACCACCTTGGGGCGCAGGGAAGTGTCCATGCACCTGGAAACGGCGACCAACCCCGGCAAAACCTGCCAGACCGCTCAGAATAGCGCTATCACTCACGCCTGCATCGGTAGCCACCACAATCGCCGCCATTGCATTCAACGCATTGTGACGACCCGGCATGGCCAAACGCACGTCTAACGGCGCGGCGCCACCAGGGCGTAACGCTGTAAACGACACGTCACCGCCACGCTGAGCAAAATCAACAATGCGATAATCGGCATCGCTATCAAATCCATAGGTCACGAACTGACGCTTTACCTGATCACACAGCACACGCACGTGGGGATCATCGATACACAGCACTGCTAAGCCATAAAACGGCAAGTTATGCAGAAATTCGATAAAGGTACTTTTTAGCCGTTCAAAGTCGCCGCCATAGGTCGCCATGTGGTCAGCATCGATATTGGTAACAATCGAAACCATCGGCTGTAAATGCAAAAAAGAGGCATCGGACTCATCGGCTTCAGCAACTAAATAATCACCCTCGCCTAAGCGCGCATTGGCACCGGCGCTGGTCAGCTTGCCGCCAATCACAAAGGTGGGATCCAATCCCCCTTCGGCCAGTAGTGTTGCCGTTAAACTGGTCGTGGTGGTTTTGCCATGAGTACCCGCCACGGCGATACCGTGACGAAAACGCATTAGCTCAGCGAGCATTTCAGCCCGTCGCACCACCGGCACACGATGCTCATGAGCCCAACGAATTTCTGGATTGGTCTCATCAATGGCACTGGACACCACCACCACATCGGCGCCTTCCACATTAGCCTCAGCATGACCGATCGCCACACAGACACCACATTGGCGCAGTCGCTCCAAGACCGAAGAGTTTTTGGCATCACTGCCGCTAACCGTGTAGCCCTGGTTCGCCAGTACTTCTGCAATACCACACATGCCCGCACCACCAATGCCGACAAAATGCAGACGCCGAATCCGACGCATGCCAGGGCCTGCAGCCGTCCGTGAAGGTGTCATGGTTTGGTCTGAATCGATCACGCAGAGTCTCCTACCGGCATCATCGCCAAACACCCTTCAACCAAGCGCTCCGTCGCGTCTAGATGCGCGGCCTGACGTGCTTTAGACGCCATTAAAGCCAGGGTGGTTGGGACGAGCAATTGATTTAAATATTCACTTAACCGCTCAACGGTCAGCTCAGACTGAATAACGCACTGGGCAGCCCCCGCCTTGACCAGCACCTGGGCATTGGCGCGTTGATGATCATCGACAGCAAAGGGGAATGGCACCAGCAGCGCGGGCTTAGCCGCAGCCGCCAACTCTGCTACTGTCAGCGCGCCGGAGCGGCAAACGACTAAGTCAGCCCACTCGTAGGCGGCGGCCATATCATCAATAAAAGGGCTAACCTCAGCGCTCACGCCGTGCTGCTGATAATTTTCAGCAGTGGCCGCATCACGGTCTTTACCCGCCTGATGGCGCACCTGGGGACACTGCTCGATGGGCAGTGCAGCCAGTGCAGGGGCCAAACGTTCATTAAGCGCGACAGCGCCGAGCGAACCGCCCACCACCAGCAAACGTAGAGGCCGTGAAGAGAGAGTTTCCTCATCTCGCGGCGAGTTCCCCAAAGCGGCGATATCGTCACGCACAGGGTTGCCAATGACGTCGGCACGCGCTCCAAAGGCCTCAGGAAAAGCGGCATACGTACGTTTAGCCAGTCGCGACAACACTCGATTGGTCAGGCCTGCCACGGCGTTCTGCTCATGGACGACTAAAGGAACCCTCGCCAACCATGCAGCCACCCCGCCGGGGCCGCTGGCAAAGCCCCCCAGGCCGACCACTACATGTGGTTTGAAGTCACGTATGACGGCTCGCGCCTGCAAGATTGCACGACTAAGATTCAGCGGTGCTTTGAGCCATCCCGTTAAACCGTTGCCGCGCAGCCCGCTAACGGCGATGGTATGCAATTTAATACCCGCTTCAGGCACAAGGCGGTTTTCAATACCTCGAGGGCTGCCCAGCCACTCAACTTCAACCTGTTCCGCCTGCAAAGCTTTGGCGAGTGACAACGCTGGGAAGACATGGCCCCCAGTACCGCCTGCCATAATCAGTACTCGTCGGCTAACGTTAGTCGTCACATCAAACTCCTGATAACACCAAACGGCATAGCGTTATGATAAACGCGGCTCATGACGGGATTTATACGGGGTGGATGCACGTCGAGGCCGGTGACGCGTTTCGGCATCCGTGCGCAGCAACAGCCCGACCATAATGCCAGTGACCAGCAGACTAGAGCCGCCATAGCTCATTAGCGGCAGCGTTAACCCTTTGGTCGGCAATAACCCAGAACTTACCGCCATGTTAATAAACGCCTGCGCGGCCACAACAAAGCCAATACCGTAGCTTACATAAGCACCAAACAGATGCCCTGCCAGCTCAGCTTTACGCCCGACCAACATAGCGCGGGCAATAAATAGGGTGAACAACAGCACGACGATAATTGCGCCGATCATGCCAAGCTCTTCAGCGATCACCGCAAATATAAAGTCGGTATGCGCCTCGGGCAGGTAGTGTAGTTTTTGCACACTGTTACCTAATCCAGTGCCCGTCACATGCCCCCGCCCGAAGGCTATTAACGCCTGGGTTAACTGGTAGCCAGTCGCAAATTGATCGGCCCAGGGGTCTAAAAAACTAGTCCAGCGCGCCAGTCGATAGGGCTCTATCACCACCATCATGACTGCCCCTGTACCCAGCAGTGCACCACTTCCCCCCAACAGCACGAGCGAAGCACCGCTCATCATCAGCATTCCAATGACACAAATAGTAAAGACCACCATACCGCCGAAATCAGGCGCTAAAAAAAGCAGCCCGGCAGGCACCGCCAACACGGCTAGGGGGCGCCACATGCTGAACGCTCGGCGCCGCAGATCATAGGTAAAACGCGACATAAACGCCGCCATGTAGAAAATCAGCCCGACTTTGGCAAATTCAGAGACCTGTAAACTGGGCAATGGCCCCGGCAGCGCTATCCAGCGCTTACTGCCATTGATCTCTTGACCAACCATCAGCACTAAAACCAACATAAAAATGGAAACGAGCAGTATCAGCGCTGCATTCTGGCGCCAAACTTCAAGCGGCACGCAGAGTATAAATATGCAGGCCATAATGGCTAGTACCAGGAATACGCCGTGCTGGCGCGAGTAATGATAGGTATCTTCCAACAAACCAATCGACGCCGAACTGACCATCACCCAACCTAAACCCGCCAAGGCAACCGCCGCTATGATCAACCAAATATCGCAGGGCAGATCGCGCGTGGTAAGCACCGTACGAAGACGCTGAAGTCGACTCATAGCACCTCCCCGGCTGAAGTTGATGCCTGGTGCTGCACCCAACGGCGAAAAACGTCGCCGCGCTGTTGATAGTTGGCAAATTGATCCAAACTCGCGCAGGCAGGCGAGAGCAGCACACAGTCCCCCGGCTGGGCAAGTTCAAAGGCTGTCTGCATCGCCTGAGCCAAGTCCTCGACCTGCTGAATACTGACATGTTCAATCAATGCGTCAGCTAGCCGCGGTGCATCTAAACCGAATAGCAACACATGCCGTGCACACTTAGAAAGAGGCGCGGCCAAAGGGGTAAAATCAGCGCCCTTACCTACTCCACCGGCCAGCAGAATCAAACGTCCTTCCAGCGTTGCGCCAATACCATTAATGGCCGCTAAGGTAGCGCCGACGTTGGTACCCTTAGTGTCATTGACCCAGGTGACGCCGTTAATGTGCGCAATGACTTCACTGCGGTGTTCCAGGCCTTTAAATTCTCGTAGGGCGTTGCACATGGGCGCAGCCGCAAAGCCCAACGCCTGCCCCATGGCCAGTGCCGCCAATGCATTCATATAGTTGTGCTGACCGGCTACTTTTAACTCATTAATAGCCAACCAAGGGCTGGAACCCTGCATTAACGTCAGCTTGTCGTGGTGGAACGCCAGCCCCCACTGATCTCCCTTAGGGGCTGCTTGAGTAAAGTAAGCCACTTGCTCAACGGGATGTTCAGGCCACGTGAGGGGATCATCGGCATTCACCACGGCACTCTCAGCACCGATAAAAATACGCTGTTTTGCAACGCGGTAGCCGTGCATATCACCGTGACGGTCAAGGTGATCTTCGGATAAATTCAGGAAGGCAGCACAGCTCGCCCCCAGAGAGGGAGTCGTCTCAAGCTGGAAGCTTGAAAGCTCAAGGATATACAGTGCGGCATCGGGATGGCTGGCCAACAGATCCAGAGCGGGGGTACCAAGGTTCCCACCCACCGCCGCATTAATACCGGCGGCGGCAGCCATTTCTCCTAGCAGCGTCGTCACCGTTGATTTGGCATTCGATCCGGTGATGGCCGCAATGGGGGCTTTCGCGGCACGAACAAACAGGGCTATTTCGCCCACCACCATTGGTTCGCCTGTGCGCGGATTTAGCTGATCTGCCAGCTCTTTTAAGCCCGGCATGCGTGGATCAAGCCCCGGGCTGACCACCACCTCGGCAACATCATAAAGATCCAGCAACGTTAGTGGGCCGCAGTGAACCTCAATGTCCGGATGTGCGGTTTGAAACTCCTCTAACCCCGGTGGCGCGGCACGGGTATCCGCCACCATATAAGGTACATTCAAGCGGCTTAAATGGCGGCAAATCGCACGTCCCGATATTCCCAGCCCCACCACCAGCGTTAAACCTTTAGCAACTCGAACCATCACAGGCTCCTTCTCGCCTCATGCCCACATGCATTAACGAATTTTGAGCGTTGCGAGGCCAAGTAGCACCAACACCACGGTAATAATCCAAAAACGCACGATAACCCGCGGTTCAGGCCAGCCTTTCAATTCATAGTGATGGTGCAAAGGCGCCATACGGAAGATGCGTCGACCAGTGAGCTTATAGGAACCCACTTGAAGAATGACCGACACCGTCTCCATGACAAAAATACCGCCCATGATAAACAGCACAATTTCCTGACGCACGATAACCGCCACCACGCCCAGCGCAGCCCCTAGCGCCAAAGCGCCCACATCCCCCATAAAGACCTGAGCGGGGTAAGTGTTGAACCATAAGAAACCAAGCCCGGCACCGGCAATGGTGGCGCAAAAAACCGCCAACTCGCCGGTACCGGCAATAAAGGGAATGTGTAGATAGGTGGCAAAAACCGTATTACCACTCGCGTAGGCAAATACCGATAAGCCCATGGCGACCAGCACCGTGGGCATAATGGCTAGGCCATCAAGGCCATCGGTTAAATTAACCGCATTCGAGCTGCCCACGATCACAAAATACGATAGAACGATATACAACAAGCCCAGCGGCAGCGCGACCTCTTTGAAAAGCGGTACTAACAGACTGGTTTCAACGGGCGACGACGCGGTTAAATAGAGCAGCACAGCAGCGCCAAGACCAACGACCGATTGCCAAAAATATTTCCACTTTGCAGGTAAACCACGCGGGTTTTTCTCAACGACTTTGCGGTAATCATCGACCCAACCAATGGCGCCAAAGCCTATGGTTACGCCCAGCACCACCCAGATATAAAGATTGGTTAAGTCACCCCAGAGCAAGGTGCTAATGGCAATCGCCAATATAATCATTGCCCCACCCATGGTGGGCGTACCCGCTTTTGAAAGGTGGGATTGAGGACCATCGTCACGTACTGACTGACCGATTTGCCCTTCGACCAGGCGCCGAATCATCCATGGCCCCAGCCACAAGCAGAGCATTAACGATGTGAGAGCGCCTAAAATCACGCGCAGGGTTAAATAGTTGACTACCTGAAAATCAGTTTGGTACTGCGACAGAAAATTCGCCAAGTGAAGTAACATGAACGGCGTTTACCTTATTTATCCGAACGCAGTGCATTAATGACATGTTCCATGCCCGCACTGCGCGACCCTTTCACCAGCAGTGTGGTGTCCGGCGGCAAAGTATTAATGACATGGCGCGTTAGCGCCTCGTGATCGTTAAAATGCAGCCCACGACCAAAGGCCTCGCTGGCAGCGCGTGCGGCGTCGCCCAGCGTCAATAGCTCATCAATCCCTAGCTCAGCGGCATAGCGGCCGATTTCCGCGTGCAGCGCTGCCGTCTCGGCCCCCAGCTCGCCCATTGCGCCTAACGCACACCAGCGTGGGGCTGGGAAACTCGCCAGCGTATCCAAGGCTGCTTTGACCGCCCCAGGGTTGGCATTGTAAGTGTCATCCAGCAACTTGGCACCCCGCAAACCAGGCACCACGACCAGTCTGCCGGCTAGCGCTTGCAAGGTTTCCAGGCGCGCAATAACCTGCTCTGCCGACACCCCCAGTGCTAATGCTGCCGCGGCAGCAGCCAAGGCATTACTAACATTATGCTTACCGAGTAGTGGTAAACGCACTTGGCCCAGTGCCTGACCATGCTGCAGTAGCGTGAAAGCATACCGCCCTTGAGGATCACAGGAAAGCGCTGAGGCGCTCACATCGGCCTGGGGATGAAAGCCAAAGCTGACGACTCGCCTTGGCGCCGCGCGCGAGGCCCAAAAAGCGTAGTAGTGATCATCACGATTCAATATGGCCGACCCCTGCTCACTCAGCCCGGCTAGCAGTTCACTTTTCGCCTGGGCGATCTGACCCATACCGCCAAACTCACCCACATGGGCGCCGGTCACGTTGGTAATAATCGCAATATCGGGCTGTGCCAGTGGCGCTGTCCAAGCGATCTCTCCCAAATGATTAGCACCCAGCTCTATCACGGCGGCGTTATGTTGCTGTCGCAAACGCAATAAGGTCAGCGGCGCGCCGAAATCATTGTTCAGATTTCCTTCCGTCGCTAACACCTCACCTAGAGGCGCCAGCAGTGCAGCGCATATCTCCTTAACAGTGGTTTTACCGCTGTTGCCGGTGACCGCCACCAGGGCCCCCTGCCATGCGCGCCGGTGTGCACCGGCAAGCTGCCCTAGGGCCAAGCGCGTATCGGGGCACACCAGTTGGGGTAGGTCGCTGACCACAGGCGTGTCGACCAACGCCGCCACCGCGCCCAGCGCGTGGGCGCGATCAACAAAATCATGACCGTCAAAATTGGCACCCTTTAAGGCAATAAACAGGCAACCTGGCGCAATTTTACGGCTATCGGTAATCACTGAGGAAATAGTTAACTGAGCACTTTCTGGCGGCGCCATAATGCCGAGCGCCGCGGCAATTTGACCAAGACTCCAGTGCATTATTGGGCTCTCCGCAGGGCCAAGGCGCGCTGAATCTCTTCGCCATCGCTGAAGGGGTGGCGCACGCTATCAATCTCCTGATACGCCTCATGGCCTTTACCAGCGATCAGCACTACATCCTGGGCGCCAGCTTGTTTAATGGCTGCTGCCACAGCCTCGCGGCGATCACCAATTTCAATGGGCTGCGCGTTAGCCGAGAAGCCCGCCAAAATTTGCTCACGGATTTGCGCAGCGGCCTCGTGGCGCGGGTTATCATCGGTAACCACGATGTGATCCGCCAACTGTTCGGCGGCCTTAGCCATTTCGGCGCGTTTACCTGTATCGCGTTCACCGCCGCAGCCAAATACGCACCATAGTTGACCTGCATCGCCCAGGTGAGCGCGTAGCGCCTGTAGGGCGCTCTTCAGGGCGTCCGGCGTGTGGGCGTAATCGACCACTACGCTGGGAGCACCAACATCGGCATACAGCTCCATACGACCCGGCACCGGCGTAAGCGATGTCGCTGCTTCAAACAGCGCATCAAGCGGTTCACCTAATCCGTACAGCACGGCCATCGCCAACAGCACATTATCTAAATTAAAGCGCCCCATTAAATTTAGGCGCAGCATTTTCTCGCCGTCGGGGGTCGCAATCATCGCCTGCTGACCCTGACCAAACGTCTGACAGTCCAGCACTCGCAGTGTCACGGCTTCATCTTGGCCGGTGGCCAGCACACGTACGCGGTTGCTACAGCCGGCTAGCATTAAACGCGCCAAGGGATCATCACCGTTGACCACCGCCAAGCTAAGCTCAGAGCGTCTAAACAACTTGGCCTTTGAAGCGGCGTAGGCAGCCATGCTGCCGTGGTAATCCAAATGGTCACGAGTCAGGTTGGTGAATACTCCCACACTGACGCTGACCGCTTCCAAGCGGTACTGATCCAGGGCGTGAGAAGAGGCTTCCAAGGCAACACGTCTTACCCCTTGCTGTGCCAACTCACCCAGCGTTGCTTGCAGCGCCAGGGGGCCGGGCGTGGTTAAGCCACTATCGCTTAACTCACCAGGGCGCCCCACTCCTAAGGTACCGACAAGACCCGCAGGCGTTCCCAACGCTTCGCTAAGGGCAGCGATATAGTGAGTGACCGAGCTTTTACCGTTAGTGCCCGTCACCGCAATCACTTCCAGATCACGCGGCACCTTAAAAAGTGCCCGCCCTAGTTCCCCTAAACGCGACGACAAATGTGGTAACTTCAACACTTGCCCCTCAAGCAGCACATCGCTGTGCGTCCCTTGCGCTAAAATAAGCGCAGCGCCAGCCTCAAGCGCTTGCTCGATAAAGTCGCGACCGTCACGCTGGCTGCCCGGCACGGCAACAAAAATATCCCCCGGCGTCAGCTTGCGGGAGTTCATTTCAATACGCACCTGATTTGGCAGCTTAGGCAGGTCGGCGGGCAGTGGTGACTTGGGCCATACTTGCTTGAGCGCCGCTAAAACATCGTCTGGACTCAGCGTCATGCCATCTCCTTAAAAAGCTACTCCGCCTCATGATCCGGCGGAACATCCAACAAGCGTAAAGCATTCCCTGTCACACTGGAAAAAACCGGCGCCGCGACGGCGCCGCCGTAGAACTCGCCTGCTTTGGGGTGATCAATCATTACTACAGTGACAATGCGCGGATCCGAGATGGGCGCAATCCCGGCAAAAACGCTGCGGTAAGCATCGGTGGTATAGCCTTGCTGGCCTATTTTACGCACCGTGCCCGTTTTACCTCCCACACGATAGCCCTCTACACGGGCTCGCCGTCCACCGGTATAAGCGGCTACCGAGGTTTCGAGAATATTTAGCAGGTCATTAGCAACCGACGGCGATATAGCAGGAATGCCTTGGGGCGGTTCAGAAAGGCGCAGCAGTGAAGGTGGCAAGCGCACGCCATCATTGGCTAACGCCGTGTATGCACTGGCCAGTTGCACCGCTGAAACCGACAGCCCATAACCATAGGAGAGAGTCGCCCGCTCGCTCCGCGACCAGCGAACTGGCGCAGGTAGACTGCCCGTAGACTCGCCTGGAAAACCGGTTCCGAGCGCTTGCCCCAGCCCTAGCTGATGATACTTTTCCCAAATTGCCGTATCGCTTAATTGCAGTGCCAGGCGGGACATACCGACATTCGACGATTTCTCCAAAATGCCGGGCAGATCAAGTTCACCATAATTACGGAAATCGCGAATGGTGAACTGATCCAGCCGCATCCAACCCGGAGAAGTGTCCACGACAGCGTTCCGATCCACAACGCCACTTTCTAATACGGCGGCCATGGCCAGCGGTTTCATAACTGAACCTGGCTCAAATACATCCACCAGCGCTTGATTACGTAATCCGCGCGGGTCAATGCCCGCCCGATTATTGGGGTTATAGGAGGGCAAATTAGCCATGGCCAACACTTCTCCCGTGCGCGCATCCATCATCACCAGCACACCACCATCAGCATCATTCTCAGCCACCGCGGCACGCAGCTCACGGTAGGCCATATATTGAATACGCTGATCAATAGCCAAGGTAAGCTCCCCCCCCGGCTGGGCTTCATTAATGACGCCCAGCTCGCGCACTAGGCGTCCGCGGCGATCTTTAATAACCCGCCGCTGGCCTGGGTGACCCGCTAAGTAAGGCTGGTAAGAGAGCTCTAAACCCTCCTGACCGACATCATCAACGTTGGTCACCCCCAGCAACTGGGCGGCGACCTCACCGGCGGGATAGTAGCGCTTATATTCACGCTGCGGATAAACGCCGGGCGTGCGCAGATTAAGAATCTGCTGGGCCGCCGCAGGCGTCATCTGGCGACGCAAATACATAAATTCATGCTCACTAAAGCGCGCCACCCGAGATTCAAAATCGCTCAATGTCATACCCAGCGCTTGGGCCAACATAACGCGCTGAATAGCATCTTCGGGAAGTTCTTGTGGATTGGCCCAAATGGTTACCACTGGAGTGGAAATCGCCAATGGCTCGCCATTACGATCGGTAATCATGCCGCGGTGGGCAGGGATGGTTTCATGGCGGAGAGTCCGCGCATCGCCCTGGCTTTGCAGAAAGGGGCGATCGATGACCTGAAGCAGTGTAATGCGGCCAATCAAAATAGCTGATGCCAGAGCAATCGCAAGCAAAATAAACACGAACCGCCCGCCGCCGAGAGGGGGCGCAATCGGAGCCTGACGCGAGGTACCGCCTCGACGTTCGCTCCTCATGGCCGAATCACCTCAACATCATGGACATCGGGAATTCGCATACCCAGTCGGTCAGTAGCGATTTGTTCAATGCGGGCAGGCGTTGACCATGCGCCCTCCTCAAGCAGCAGCTGTCCCCACTCCGTTTGCAGCTGATTCTCTTCTTGCTCCAGCTGTTGCAACTGAGCAAATTGAACCCGCGTCATATGGGTAGTGACGACTACGCCTAGCCCAGAAGCCATACAGAGTAGAAACAACAGTATAATAACTACCGGCCAGGTGCGTAGACGCAGCCTGAAAGGCCATTCGGCGCGTAGCGTGGTTGCCCACTGCTCAATCCGATCCATGCTCATGATCACATTTACATCCGTTTGCGTGCAGCCCGCATGACGGCACTGCGAGCACGAGGGTTGGCATCTACCTCCTCATCGCTGGGCCGCACGCCTTTGCCCAGTGCTTCAAGCCGCCGATTCAGTTGATCGTCGCGAATAGGCACCCCACGCGGCAGATCAGTATCGCCGCGCACATGGTGACGAATAAAGCGTTTCACACGGCGATCTTCTAGCGAGTGAAAGCTGATAACCACTAAGTGTCCACCCGGTGCCAACGCCTCAAGCGCAGCCTCTAAAGCACTGTCTAACTGTTCCAACTCGCCGTTGACGAAAATACGCAGGCCCTGAAACGCCTTGGTCGCCGGGTGACGACCCTTCTCCCAAGCGGGGTGGGCAATTTTTAACACTTCAGCCAAATCCACCGTATGGGTAAACGGCTTCTCGACCCGACGCGTCACTACGGCACGGGCCAATCGCTTGGCGTAGCGCTCTTCGCCATAGGTTTTAAACACGTAGGCAATATCTGCTTCACTGGCACGGGCCAGAAAATCAGCCACGCTTTGCCCCTGGGTAGGATCCATACGCATATCCAACGGGCCATCGCGCATAAAGCTGAAACCGCGCTCGGGATCATCAAGCTGAGGAGAAGAAACGCCGACATCCAGCAGCACCCCAGAAAGCTTGCCGAACACGCCTTGTTCACGAGCAAACTCGGCTAGCTGGGCAAATTCGCGCTGGGTAATCAGGAAGCGTGGATCGACTATTTCAGCGGCAGCGGCAATCGCCTGGGGGTCACGATCCATAGCCAATAGCTGGCCCTGGGCGTCCAGACGATCAAGGATAACCCGTGAGTGCCCGCCTCTCCCAAACGTACCGTCTAAATAGACGCCCTGCGCATCATGAACCAGGGCATCGACAGCACCCTCCAGTAATACGCTGGTATGGCGAAAGCGGGAAGCAACCTGTTCAGCGTCAGGAGAAGGCATTTTTTTCTCACACAAGATGTTAGAAGCAACGTAATAAAGAGCGTGCGTGCACGCCCTAATGTGGAAATGGGGGGAGTCGGCCGATAAGCCGGGTTCTGTCGTGGACAGCCATTCCTCTAGGCGCTGCGTTACCACAGCGCTCAAGCAACCTACCCGGATCCAGCGCGGGCCACGCCATTGGATCCCTATTTGGTCTTGCTCCGAGTGGGGTTTACCATGCCACGCACTGTTACCAGGCGCGCGGTGCGCTCTTACCGCACCCTTTCACCCTTACCGGCCCCAGCGGTTTATTTCAGGGGCTTAGGCGGTCTACTCTCTGCTGCACTTTCCGTCGGCTCACGCCGCCCAGGCGTTACCTGGCACTCTGCCCTATGGAGCCCGGACTTTCCTCCCCCAACACCTTTTAAGGGGTATTAGCGGCGACTGTCTGGCCAACTCCGGCGGCAAGCATACCAGCGCCCTCGACTTGCCTCAATGCTCACCTTTAATTGCTTGCAAACGAGCGTACCAGACTTGCTTACGGCCACCGAGCATTCGCGCGGCAATCGCAGCGCCCTGCTTAACGCCAACCCCCTCGGCCAACAGTGTTTCTAACAGCGCTTCCGCCGATATAGCCTGATGCTCACTCTGCTCGACCGGCGGGGCACCAGCGACAATCACCACAAATTCGCCGCGGGCCTGATTGGGATCAGCCGTCAATTGCGCCAATAGCGACGCAGGCGTGCCGTGCAGAAACGTTTCGAAAGTTTTGGTCAGTTCACGCGCCAATACCACATCGCGATCCGCCATTTGTTCCTGAAGCGCCTCAAGGGTATGCACGATACGGTGAGGCGATTCATAAAATACCAACGTCTCTTCGCGGGTTTTCCAACCCTCTAACGCCTGGCGGCGCGCACCTGGCTTGGCGGGTAGAAAACCCGCAAACACAAAGCGGTCTGTCGGCAAACCCGCGCCTGAAAGCGCAGTAATCAGCGCACAAGGCCCCGGGATGGGCACGATATGGCGATTGCGCGCCCGTAACTCACGCACCAATACAAAGCCAGGATCACTAATTAGCGGTGTTCCGGCATCGCTGATCAGCGCAATATCTTCACCTGCAGCAAGATAACTATCCAAGGTATCCACTCGGCGCGCTTCGTTGTGCTCGTGCAAAGAGAGCATGGGTTTATTCAGCCCCAAGTGCGCCAACAGGCGCCCACTATGACGGGTATCTTCAGCTGCAATGCGCGAAACTTGTCCTAACACCCGAGCGGCACGCGCGGTTAAGTCATCCAAATTCCCAATTGGCGTAGCAACCACGTACAATGTGCCCGGATTATCGTCTGTCATTGTTGACTCTCAATTCGTTGATGGCTTGCCCTGCTGGTGCGCTATGCTTGTGCAGTGGCTTGGTCAATCGCTGACAAGCAGCGACAGCGCAAATGGAAACCTAAGGAAGGATACATGAAACAGTCATTACGTGGCTTACTCACCGCGGCCCTCATGGCATTTCTGGTTGCTGGCTGTGCGATGCAATCACCTAGCGTGGTAGATCGTGCGCCCGATGAAGACCCCGGCCAGCTACTCAGCCAAGCCGAACAGCAAGCGCCAGAACAAGCCGCCAAAACGCGCCTGGAAGCAGCTAATATTCTGGCCCGCCAAGGTGAGCGCGAGAGAGCCTTTGATACCGCCGACGGGATTGATGAAAGCCTGCTATCAGAGCCGGATCGGGTACGCTGGGCACTGCTGTTTTCCGAACTCGCCCGCGCCTTGAATGAGCCGCGCGCTGTGCTTCGTGCCACCCAAGTGCTTGACGACGAACTCCCGATGCAGTCCAGTCAGCAGGAGAGGCTTGAAGAGCGTCAGCGCTGGGCTCGCGAGGCGCTCGATCAACCCAGCGGTGCCGTTAGCGTTACCCTGCCTGAGCTTGAAGGACAGGCGATAAGCCGTATCGTCGTTGCCTTGCCGGAATCAGGCCCACTCAGCAGTGTCGCCAACACCATCGCCACTGCCATGCGTCAACACCATGACGTCAAAGGGGGCAACGTCGAGCTGAGCTTCCTGGACACCTCGCGCTACTCGATGGATGAGCTTTATGACCGCGCCCAGCAGATGAATGCACAGCTGATTATTGGCCCGCTAGATAAAGATCAAGTCACTCAGCTAGAGCAGCGCGACAGCGTGCCACTACCGACACTGGCACTCAACTATGGCAGCGGCGATAGCAACCAAGCCCAGCGCCTGTTCCAGTACGGCCTTTCAGCTGAAGACGAAGCGCGTCAGGTCGCTCGCCGCGCATGGCAGGATGGTCACCGCCAAGTGTCGATGATGGTACCGGATAATGGCTGGGGCCGCCGCGTAGGCGAAGCCTTCTGGAATGAGTGGCATAGCCAGGGTGGCGAAATCACTAATGCCGTACGCTATAACCCTGAGAGCTCAGTCTCCAACGCCGTGCAAACTGCTCTTAATGTCAGCGGTGATCGCGCTCGCCTCAGTAATATTGACGCGCTCTTTCTACTCGCCCTGCCTGAGTATGCACGCCAAGTGCCACCCACTATGGATTACTACTACGCCCCCAATCTGCCCATTTATGCCACTTCGCATTTGCACGAAGGGCGCCTACAGACACGGCTTGATCAAGACCTAAACGATGTCATGTTCGTGGATATTCCCTGGCAGATCCCTGATGCGGCCGTCGGTGGCGAAGAAGCGCTCCCCTTTGCATCGACCTATCGGAGCCTACGCGACGAGTCCGATGCCTCGATGTTCCGTCTAATGGCAATGGGCGTAGATGCTTACGAACTGGCCATACGATTTTCCAATCTGGGCGAGCTTAACGGCCTGAATGGCAGCACCGGCTCGCTTTACCTAAGTGACGATGGACGCATTTACCGCGAGCTGCCCTGGGCCAAATTCCAAAACGGCGTCCCTTCGCCCATTTTAATCCCAAACCTGGGCAACAATGACGACTAACGCCCGCACTGCTCGCGCCCGAGGCGCAGCCATTGAGCACATTGCCGCTCAATGGCTGGGCCAGCAGGGGCTCGCCCTGGTCACGCAGAATCATTACGTGAAAGGGGGTGAGCTTGACTTGGTAATGCGAGATGGCGATATTCTTGTCTTTGTTGAGGTCAAACACCGTACGACGACGCGCTACGGGCACCCACTGGAAACCGTCACTTATCAAAAACAGCAGCGCCTGGTACGAGCGGCAAGGCTTTATATCGCCCGCGGCGGGCTTTCATCACCTTGCCGTTTTGATATTCTGGCGATTACGGGCAAGCCACCCGACCTCGAATTTGACTGGGTAAAAGCCGCCTTTGATGCCTTTTAACTGTTTTTGAAGTTTTTTTAAAACGGTCTTAACACTCTAATTTAACCAGGAAGCCCTGATGGACTTTCAATCTCGGATACTCGGCCACTTCAACGCCAGCATCGACACCAAGACCTACGCTAGCGAAGTACTTCCGCCGTTTATTGAAGTGGCCAGCCAAATGATGGTGCAGTGCCTTGTTAGTGAAGGGAAAATTCTTAGCTGCGGTAATGGTGGCAGTGCCGGAGACAGCCAACATTTCTCCTCTGAACTGCTCAACCGCTTCGAGCGCGAACGCCCTAGCCTACCTGCTCTGGCACTCACTACTGACACCTCTACGCTTACCTCGATTGCTAACGACTATAGCTATAACGAGGTGTTCTCAAAGCAGATTCGCGCCCTAGGGCAGCCGGGGGATGTGTTACTGGCTATCTCCACCAGCGGTAATTCAGGCAATATTGTGCAAGCCATTCAAGCCGCACATGATCGTGATATGACCGTGGTCGCCCTCACCGGCCGCGACGGTGGCGATATGGCATCGCTTTTAGGCCAGGACGACTGCGAGATTCGCGTCCCGGCGACATCGACGGCGCGCATTCAGGAGGTTCACCTACTGGTGATTCACTGCCTATGCGATCTTATCGATGAACAGTTGTTTGGCAGCGCCTAATAACTTTATTAGCGCGTTACCGTGCAGGATGTTGTTTGAACTGATCGTTTTTAAAACCCACGCTTTAATTGCCAGCACTAAGGAGTCATACCGATGACCCAACACCCCTCCCCCCGCGGCTTACTGGTCGCTGTGCTTTGCGCAACGCTGTTCATCACTGGCTGCGCCAATAACTCAGCCTCCAATCAGTCCAACTATGCCCAGCGTAGCGACGATGTTGAAGCCGTCGATACGACCATTGAGCGAGAAGTCGGCCGTGCCCTGGAACGCGCTGATGCACGGCTAGATGATGCCCGCATTCGAGCCCATAGCTATAACGGGGTTGTGCTACTGGTTGGTCAGGTGCCCAGCGAAGAGCTTCGCGATATGGCGGAAGACGTCACTAGCCAATTACGCGGGGTCAATCGAGTTCATAACGAGCTGACCGTCGCCGCCAACTTACCCGCCAGCCAGCGCTTGGCCGACACCTGGCTAACCACCAATGTCGTTAGCCATTTGGCCACCAATGACCGCATAGACTCTTCCAAAATAAAGGTTACCACTGAAAATGCCAGCGTTTATCTGATGGGCCGCGTTACCCGTGAAGAAGCTGACCGCATCGTCAACGCAGCCTCCTCCGTTGGCGGCGTTCAGCGGATCGTGAAGGTATTTGATTACCTCGACTAAACGTCTCAGCGCCTTCTAAAAGCCACAAAAAAGCCTCGCTTATTAAGCGAGGCTTTTTTGTGCGGCTCGGCTCTCCCTGGGTGTTATTTAACTACCCGCAGGGTGGGCTTTTTCTTCGCTTTGCTCTTTGCTTGAGACTCTTTATCAGCGTCCTCGCTTGAAGCACTAGAATCACTGCCAGGGCTTTCTGCAACAGGCTCAGTCACCGACAACTCAGGCTTGGTAGAGGGCTTCGCCTCATCCTCAATATCGCCAAAAGACTCGGTATCCTCACCCAGTTCAGGCTCATGACCAAAGACCATTCCTGCGCCATTTTCTCGGGCATAGATAGCGATTAAGGCCTCGGTCGGTATCATCACCTGCATAGGTTGTCCGCCAAAGCGAGCATTAAAGCCAATCGCCTGGTTCTCCATAAAGAGATCACGCACAGCAGTCGGCGCTACGTTCAAAACGATCTGTCCGTTCTGAACAAACTGGCGCGGCACCTCAACACCTGGCAAGGTAGCGTCAACGACTAGGTAAGGCGTCAACTCATTGTCCAACAACCACTCATAGAGTGCTCGGGCGAGATAGGGGCGACTCGATTTCATCTAGACTCCCTCCTCCTTACAAGAAAGGCTCCCTGCCCTCATCACGCACAAAGGAGCCGAATGAATTCAAGCGCGCATCTCTTTTTCACGCTCACTTAAAGATGCCTTAAACGCTTCACGCTCGAATACTCGCGACATGTAGGACAGCAGCGGCTTGACCTGTTTTTCAGGCAACTCGATGTTGAGTTCCGGCAAACGCCATAAGACAGGCGCCAAACAGCAATCCACCAGCGTAAACTCTTCGCTCATGAAGTAAGGCATATCCTCAAAAATCGGCGATATACCAATCAGGCTCTCACGTAGCTCTTTACGCGCCTTATCCGCCTCTTTCTTTCCACCGCTGCGGATTAAATCAACCATCGGGCACCACTCGCGCTCAATGCGGTGCATCCATAGGCGGCTTTGCGCGCGCGCTACTGGATAAACAGGCAACAGCGGAGGATGCGGGAAACGCTCATCCAAGTACTCCATCATGACCTTAGATTCATATAACACCAAGTCACGATCTAACAGCGTCGGCACGCTGTTGTACGGGTTGAGGTCTGCCAGCTCTTCGGGTGGTTTTTCATCGAGCACGTCGACAATATCGACGGCAACCCCCTTCTCGGCCAACACAATGCGCACACGATGACTGAAATGATCATCACTACCTGAGTAAAAGATCATCGACGACCGCTTGGCCACAACACCCATGAAAGCATCCTCACATCAAAACAATCTTGGATAATAACACGCCAGCGCTACCTTAGGGGAAGCTAGCTTGCTTTGCTTTATTGCCACGCCGACAAGCAAAAGGCGCACGGCTTACGCCGTGCGCCCTACTGATCATCAGCTACCGCTAATTAGTGGATGTCTCGCCAGTACTCACGCTTGAGCAGGTAAGCAATCACACCAAAAATAAAAATAAAGATCAGTACTTTAGGCGCCAGCGCCTGGGCCTGGAGCTTGGAGGGCTCGCCTACATAAGCCAGGAAGTTAGTAAGATCATACATCGCTTCCTCAAACTCAGCAGGTTCGAGCTCACCCGGCTCAGTCACTTGCAGCACATCACAAGACTGATACTTACCAGACAACGCATCCGGCTCTTGGCCCGCAACCGGATGGTCTGTTTCAGCACACACCAGCTCTTGCACGCCCTGCAGAGGCTCCAACACGTTTGGCATCGCTACCAAGTCAAACACTGTGTTGTTAACGCCTGTGGGACGGCTAGGATCCTTGTAGAAACCAAGCAGGTAAGAGTAGATCCAATCGGTTCCACGCACACGCGTTTTAAGCGACAGGTCGGGCGGTGGCGCACCGAACCAACTCTCTGCATCACCACTGTTCATGGCGTTATGCATCTGATCGTTATAAGCCAAATCAGGTGAGAAGATCAGATTCTCTTCAACCAGATCCTGAGGCATGCCCAAATCCTCAGCCGCACGGGCAAAGCGCTGGTACTTAAGCGAGTGGCAGCCCATGCAGTAGTTAACATAGAGCTTCATGCCATTTTGCAGCGAGGCTTGATCGTGCAGATCAGGATCCATCGAGTGAGGCACGCTTGCGCCTCCTGCAGCCATCGCGGTTACTGGCACTAAAGCGAAAAGGAGTCCAAATAGATACTTTTTCATTAGCCAGTCACCCTTTCCGGAACGGGTTTAGTCTTCTCCAGCTTGGTGTAGAACGGCATCAAGACAAAGAAGGCGAAATAAATCACGGTGCACGCCTGAGCTAGAAGCGTCCTACCCTCTGTCGATGGCAGCACACCCAACACACCCAGAATGACAAAGCTGATGGCAAACAGCAGCAGCATCACTTTCGACATCCAGCCTTTGTAACGCATAGAGCGCACCGGACTGCGATCCAACCAGGGCAGAACAAACAGTATGGCAATCGCCGCGCCCATAAAGATAACCCCCAGGAACTTAGCGTCTAAGCCAAACACCGAGAAGGTTATTGCGCGCAAGATGGCATAAAACGGCGTCATATACCAAACGGGCGCAATGTGGTCGGGCGTCTGCAGCGGGTTCGCCGGATCAAAGTTGGGCTTTTCAATAAAGTAGCCGCCGCCTTCTGGGAAGTAGAACACCACTACACAGAAAACAAACAGGAAGACTGCCACGCCTACAAGGTCTTTCACCGTGTAGTAGGGGTGGAAAGGGATTCCGTCCAACGGTATACCGGCTTCATCTTTCTTCTGCTTAATATCAATGCCGTCTGGGTTATTGGAACCCACCTCATGCAGGGCAATGATGTGCAGAACAACGAGCGCCAGAATAACGATCGGCAATGCGACCACATGTAGCGCAAAGAATCGGTTTAGGGTAATGCCTGAAATCAGGAAGTCACCACGCACCCACTGCGCCAGATCGGGGCCGATAGCGGGGATAGCCGAAAAAAGCGAGATAATAACCTGCGCACCCCAGTAGGACATTTGCCCCCACGGCAGCAGGTAACCCATAAAGGCTTCCGCCATAAGCACCAGATAAATAGTCATACCAAAGACCCACACTAGCTCGCGGGGTGCTTTGTAAGAACCATATAAAAGGCCACGAAACATATGCAGATAGACGACAAGGAAGAAGGCAGAGGCACCGGTGGTGTGCATATAGCGGATGAGCCACCCCCACTCCACATCACGCATTATATATTCGACGGAATCGAACGCGCCTTCGGCAGAGGGGTTAAAGCTCATCGTCAACCACACCCCGGTCAGGATTTGGTTAACCAGCGCCAGTAGCGCTAACGAGCCAAAGAAGTACCAAAAGTTGAAGTTTTTCGGCGCGTAATATTTAGAGAGGTGCTCTTGCCACATCTGAGTAGCAGGGAAGCGGTCATCCACCCAACGCATGATGCCCTTTTCCGCCTTGGCTTTATTCGGATTACCCATTAGGCAGTCTCCTCATCTTCGCCGATGATAATGATGTCATCATTTTCAAAGCGGTAGGGTGGCACTTCAAGATTGGTAGGCGCGGGGACGTTGCTGAACACGCGACCAGCCAAGTCAAAGCGAGAACCATGGCAAGGACAGAAGAAACCACCCGGCCAGTTATCAACGCCAACACCCTCAGCGTCGGGCTCCGGACGAAAGAGCGGCGAACAGCCCAAATGCGTACAGATACCAATCAACACCCCAATCTCAGGCCTGATAGAACGCATGTGGCCTTCGATATAAGCAGGTTGCTGCGGCACTGTTGATTCTGGGTCAGCCAGCACTCCCTCACCGAGCGACTCAGTGCGCTCGATCATTTCAGGTGTGCGATTGATGATCCAAATCGGACGCCCACGCCATTCGACGGTCATCCGCTCCCCAGGTTCAAGCTTAGATATATCTGCTTGAACGGGAGCACCCGCCGCTCTTGCCCTGGCACTAGGCTGCCAAGAAGCCACAAAGGGAACCGCAACCCCGACAGCACCTACCGCACCCACTACGGAGGTGGCGCCTACGAGGAAACGGCGTCGGCCTTTGTTTACGCCGTTATCTGCCATTTCAGGTTTCTCCCATCAGCTTACCCGTTCCGCCGCAAAGGTGTCTGCGACGACGAATATTAATTACGCTCTATGGTAAAAAAACAAAGCGCTGTGCACAAGAACAACCGCTCGTGACCATAGTGGTACAAGCAATATAATTTTTTGATATTCCAATAAAAAACGCCCAGGTCGATGACCTGGGCGTTTTGCCGCATAGCGTATAGTTTAACGCTTAGAGAACTGCGGACGACGACGTGCTTTGCGCAGGCCGACTTTCTTACGCTCAACTTGACGTGCATCACGCGTTACGTAACCAGCGGCACGTAGCGAAGGACGCAGATCTTCGTTGTAGTTCATCAGGGCACGGGTAATACCGTGACGAATAGCGCCTGCTTGAGAGGAACCACCACCGCCAGCGACTGTCACGAAGATGTCGAACTGGTTGAGGGTTTCAGTCAACTCAAGCGGCTGGCGAACAACCATACGACCAGTAACGCGACCAAAGTAGAGGTCTAGGTCTTGGTTATTGACCGTGATTTTGCCAGAGCCCGGCTTCATAAACACGCGAGCGGTGGAAGTCTTGCGGCGCCCGGTACCGTAATACTGCTGTGTCATGGCGAAGATTTCCTCAGAGGTTCAGTTCAAGCGGCTGTTGGGCAGCATGCGGATGCTCGGCGCCAGCGTACACTTTCAACTTAGTGTACATGGCACGGCCCAAAGGACCTTTCGGCAACATGCCTTTAACGGCAGACTCAATGATACGCTCGGGCGCATGATCAAGCATTTTGTCGAATGTCATAGAGCGCAGACCGCCCGGATAACCAGTGTGGCGGTAGTAGGTTTTAGCCTTCGCCTTATTACCGGTTACATGGACTTTCTCTGCATTGATCACGACGATATAGTCGCCAGTATCAACGTGAGGCGTAAATTCGGGCTTATGCTTGCCACGTAGGCGGCGAGCAATCTCGGTTGCCAGACGACCGAGCGTTTTGTCCGTAGCGTCGACTACATACCAGTCGCGCTGGACGGACTGCGGCTTAGCACTGAACGTCTTCATGGATGAAATCACCAGATTAAATGTATTGGGTGACTTACGCCGGTACACGACGAAGCACCATCCCTATTCTTTTTGGTTGCTGGTTTACGCCAGCAACATGCAGCGAGGCAGCATTCTACAGCAAGGCTACTGACAAGTTAAGCCGTTTCGTGACTTTTTCACTTGGCCGACGCGCGCTTGGCCCTAGGGTTTATGCGCCAGCGCCAAGTACTCCTTCGACTGCATCTCCTGCAGACGAGAAAGAGTACGTTGGAACTCGAACGTCAGCTTGCCATCGCTATAAAGCTCTTCAATGGGCGCTTCCGCAGACATTAGCAGCTTCACGCCGCGGTCATAAAACTCATCGACCATATTAATAAAACGCCGCGCTTGGTCATCCTGCTTGGCGTCCATACGCCTCACATTGGAAACCAAGACCGTATGGAACTCTCGAGCCAGCTCAATATAATCGTTTTGACTACGCGGCCCATCGCAGAGCTCAAGAAATTCAAACCAAGCAACGTCATCGTGCAATCGACGAGTTCTCAGTACGCGGTGATTTACCTCTAACGATGCCTCTGACTCCCCTTCATGCCCGGCGATCTCCCGAAAACTGCGCGAAAGCTCACGCTCAGCGGCCGCATCCAGCGGTGAGTAAAAAATAGCGGCTCGCTCCAAGGCGCGCAGTCGATAGTCAACCCCAGAGTCGACATTAACCACTTCACAGTGGCGGTTCACAAGCTCGATAGCCGGCAAAAAGCGCGCCCGCTGCAGACCATCTTTGTATAAATCATCAGGCACAATGTTTGAGGTTGCTACCAGCACCACTCCACGCTCGAACAGCGCTTCCAGCAAATTGGCGAGAATCATTGCATCAGTAATATCTTTGACAAAAAACTCATCAAAGCAAATAACCCGCGCCTCAGTGGCAAATTTACCGGCGATTAGCGTGAGTGGATTCTTTTCACCCTTATAGTGGGTTAGTTCGTTATGAACCCGCTGCATAAAGCGATGAAAATGGGTACGCATTTTGTCGGGAAAGGGCAAGGCTTCATAAAAGGTATCGACTAGGTAAGTTTTGCCACGCCCTACCCCACCCCAAAAGTAGAGTCCCTTAACGTGAGGCAAGGCAGGCCCATCGCGCGATGAGGTTTTCTTGCCCATAAAGCCAGCCATCTTAGCTTTTAGGCCTTTATTGGCGACCAGAGCTTTCGGGGCGGTTGTTGGCGCGGCGACGAGCTCATCGTAAAGCCGCTGAAGATGCTTTACCGCCAACTCCTGAGCGGCATCATATTGAAAATCATCGCGCTCTAAGTCCGCACGATAGCGCTCTATAGGCGATGCAGGGCGCGTTTTTATCGCTGCCCCACCCGCAGATGTTGATGACATGCACTCGCCTCCCACAGCATATAAGGCAGCAGCCAGCACAACCACTGGCAGCCTTAAGAAGGCTGTGATTATACCTGTAGAGGCATCCAAGCGCATGAGTGGATTGACCCAACCCGCTGACTGACGCCTATAATAGCAGCCTGTTCGATTCTTAAGCTGCTAGCTAATGCAGCCTAACTGTTATATTCAAGGCGCCAGGGAGAACACTGTGGACGCGAGCTCACCATTAACGTTTGCCATTATCGGGTTTATTGTCGGCCTGATCGTTGGAGCGGTCGCTTACCGGCTGTTAAGCAAAAGCCAGCGCGAAGCCTCTTCCATGCGCCAAAAGCTACTCGAACGCGAGCACCAGATTGCTGAGATGAAGAGCAGCGTGGGCAGCCATTTAACGGGCATTTATCAACGTCTAAGCAATATTCGTGATGAAGCCAATCAGCTTGAGCTTCAGCTCAAAGAGGACGCAGCGGAGTGGAATATTCGCGATGCGGTCATTCAACCCAGCCTCGATCTTTCGAACATCGATTCAGCCCAAGAGCAACAGACAACAGTGGACACCCCGCCACCTGCTACGCCCCGCGACTATGCGGATGGTAAGAGCGGGACGCTGTCTGAAGACTTTGGCTTGAAAGGCAATGAGGCAGCGACACCCCAGCCACCGCGCTACTAACAATGATTGATCAGCCCCGGCATCCGTTGTCAGCGGTTCGGGGCGACCCAAAATGCTAAGCCGGATTATCAATATCCACAAAGCGGTGTTCAACGTCGTATTCATCGCTTAACCACTCGCCCAGCGCCTGAACTCCATAACGCTCAGTGGCATGGTGCCCGGCAGCGATATAGTGGATGCCCAACTCCCTAGCCAGATGAGTGGTTCGCTCGGATATCTCTCCCGATACGAATACCTGCGCGCCAGCTTCAAAGGCGGCAGTTATCATGTCCTGTGCACCACCGGTGCACCAGGCGATGCGCTCGATATCACCCACCTGAGGGGCTTCAATAACCAAAGGCTGACGCTGCAAGGTTTGTGCTATTTGCGCTGCCAGTCCGCTAATCGACTGTGCCTGTGGTAAACGCCCTGACCACAACAGCCCTTCCCCCAACTCGCCATCAATACACCCCTCTACTTTCCACCCAAGGCGTCGGCCCAGCTCCGCGTTATTGCCCATCTCAGCATGAGCGTCCAAGGGCAGGTGATACGCAAGTAGGCTGATATCATGGTCAAGCAGCGTTTTAATCCGCTTTTGCTTCATGCCGGTAATCGCCACGGGCTCGTTTTTCCAAAAGTAGCCATGATGCACCAGCACCATATCCGCCTGCCAAACGACCGCTTCATCCAATAGCGCCTGACAAGCCGTCACCCCCGTCATGATGCGCTTAACCTGCTCGCTGCCGGCTACCTGCAAACCGTTAATGGTAAAATCTTTAAATTCTGCCGTACGTAACTGATGGTCACAGGCTGCCACTAATTGGTCACGAAGAATCATATTAAGTCCTTTATTGATTTAACTGCACCCGTGAGGTACTTGCTAAGAAAGTGTTACCATAAAACGATTGTAAAACTCGCTGCTTTTTATCGCGAACAGTGAGACTGACCCGTTAAGGAATTGATCGCATGCGACGCTACGTGCTGCCTTACCTATGGCCTGCTATTACTGGCGTGCTGCTCGCTGTAGTGATCCTATTTGCGCTCCCCGAGCAGTTGCCGAACCCGTTTCGTGACTCAACGCCACAAGCCCCTCAAGCCCCAGCCCCAGTCACATCTACACCCCCCGCAGTGGTGGAGCCCAGCCCCAACCGGCCTGCGCCGGAAATTCATCAGGCAGCGCCGCTATCTAGAAACGAGGGCCCCGTGAGTTATGCAAGAGCGGTGGAGCAAGCAGCCCCCGCGGTAGTTAACATTTACTCTTCGCGTATTGTGGAGCGCGATCAGCACCCGCTGATGTCCGATCCATTTTTTCAGCAATTTTTTGATAATCAGGGCGATGATGCGACTACCCACCAGCGCATGCTCTCTAGTCTAGGTTCTGGCGTCATCGTCAGCGAGGATGGCTACGTACTGACCAATCACCACGTCATCAATGGCGCCGATGAAATCCAGGTCGCCCTGCGTGACGGACGCGAAACCCTTGCGGAGGTGATAGGCACAGACCCTGAAAGCGATTTAGCCGTACTGAGAATCAATCTGGATGACTTGCCAGTTATTGAACTGACAGACTCAGCCGACGTAGCGGTAGGTGACGTAGCGCTCGCCATTGGCAACCCATTCGGGGTCGGCCAGACGGTCACCATGGGCATCATTAGCGCCACAGGGCGAAATCATTTAGGGCTAAACGCCTACGAAGACTTTATTCAAACAGATGCGGCTATCAATCCAGGCAATTCAGGCGGTGCGCTGGTTAACCCTGAAGGCGCCATGGTGGGGATCAACACGGCTATTTTCTCACGCTCCGGTGGCTCCCAAGGTATCGGCTTTGCCATTCCCGCCAACCTTGCTCACAGCATCCTGGATGAACTGGTCACTCAAGGACGAGTGATTCGTGGCTGGCTGGGCATTGAAGCGCAGGCGCTATCAAGGGAACTGGCTGCCTCCTTTGGACTGCAAACACCTCAAGGGGTGATTGTCGCCGGCGTCGTCAGCGGCGGGCCCGCCGCTAAAGCAGGATTGGAACCCGGCGATGTACTCCTCGCCGTCGATGGTCAGCCTATTTTGGATGCTCGCTCCACAATGAGCGAAATTGCCTCTATTCCGCCCGGCACCTCATTACCGCTTACCATCGTACGTAGCGGAGAGCGTATGGAAATGACGCTGGAAGTGGGAGAGCGCCCGCTCCCCACCACCCCGATTAATGAAGAGACACCCGGCCAAAGCGACTCATAAAGACCTCACACATAGGGAGCATCCATAAGAGCGACTAGCAAACATGCTGCCTTAGGCGCTTTGCTAGACGCTTTAGTTATCAAACATTGAGCTCAAACACTGAGCTATCAATCGCGAATTCGATACTCCGCTGAGCGAGCGTGAGCGGTTAATGATTCTCCCCGCGCTAACACCGACGCTATTTTACCTAGCTCAGAGGCGCCCTCCGCCGAACAGTGAATAATCGAAGAGCGCTTTTGGAAATCGTAGACGCCCAACGGTGAAGAGAAGCGCGCGGTGCCCGAGGTTGGCAGCACATGATTTGGCCCAGCACAGTAGTCACCCAGTGCTTCGGCAGTGTAACGGCCCATAAAAATTGCGCCAGCATGACGAATATCGTCTAACCAAGCCTCGGGGGCAGCCACCGAAAGCTCCAGGTGCTCAGGGGCAATGCGGTTAATCAGCGTAATCGCTTCTTGGACATCCTGACAGAGCACCAACGCTCCACGCCGACGCAGCGACTCACGCACGATCTCTTCACGCTCTAAGGTCGGCAGTAGTCGCTCAATCGCCTCTTCAACGGCATCTAAGTGCTCAGCATCCCAGCTAACCAAGATCGCTTGGGCATCTTCGTCATGCTCGGCTTGAGAAAATAGATCCATCGCCAGCCAATCGGGGTCAGTCTGTCCGTCGGAAACCACCATAATTTCCGAGGGCCCGGCAATCATATCGATACCCACTTGGCCAAATACCGCACGCTTAGCCGTAGCCACATAAATGTTGCCAGGCCCAACTATTTTATCGACCCGAGGCACACTTTCAGTGCCGTAAGCAAGCGCTGCGACCGCCTGAGCACCGCCAATAGTGAACACATAGTCGACACCCGCCAGGTGTGCCGCAGCCATCACCAGCTCATTTAGCACACCGTCCGGCGTAGGCACGACCATCACGATTTCACGTACACCGGCCACATGAGCAGGAATTGCGTTCATTAGCACCGAAGAAGGGTAAGCAGCCTTTCCACCCGGGACATAAATACCCGCCCGGTCAAGCGGGGTAACTTTTTGCCCCAACACCGTGCCGTCTGGCTCTTGGTATTGCCAGGAGCTGGGCTTTTGACGCTCGTGGTAGCGCTTAATCCGCTCGGCTGCACTGGACAACGCCTCTCGCTGTTCAGCGGGCAAATTGTCAAACGCCCTCTTCAACTGCTCGGGCGTCAACTGCAGTTCGTCCATTGAAGCAGCAGAAAGCCGGTCAAAGCGATTCGTGGCCTCAACTACCGCCGCATCGCCCCGCTGCTTTACGCTGGAAAGAATTTCTTCTACTCGCGTTTGCACCGCTTTGTCAGACACCCCTTCCCAATCTAACAATTCATCAAGCCGATGGTTAAAGGCAGCATCGCTTGTCGATAGGCGTGCAATCGTCGTAGTCGTCTGTTTGCTCATGGGGTCACTCATGGGAACACCTCAGATCATTCGGCAAGCTGGGTCTGACGCTTTTTAACCGCACTATCCAAACGGTCTAGTAACGGTTTGATACGCTCGTGCTTCATGGTCATGGCGGCTTTATTGACCACTAACCGGGTGCTGATATGAGCAATAAGCTCACGCGGCTCCATACCATTTGCCCGCAGGGTATTGCCAGTATCAACGATATCGACAATCTCATCAGCCAAATTCATTAACGGCGCAAGCTCCATCGCGCCGTAGAGCTTGATCACCTCGGCCTGGATACCCTGCTCGGCATAGTAGCGTCGCGCCACATTGACAAACTTTGTGGCCACCCGACGCCGGGCGCGGGCTGGCAACTGGCCGGTCACACCCGCGGTCATCAGTTTACAGCGGGCAATATCCAAGTCCAGCGGTTCATAAAGCCCTTCAGCTCCGTGCTCAAGCAGCACATCTTTGCCCGCGATACCAACATCGGCAGCCCCCAGTTGAACGTAGGTGGGCACGTCGGTGGCACGGATAATGACCAGCTTTACGTCGGGCAAGTTGGTATCAAACAGCAGCTTACGGCTTTTGCTTAAATCCTCTGCAGGTGTGATGCCCGCGTCGGCTAGCAGCGGTAGCGTCTCTTCCAGAATACGACCCTTCGAGAGGGCTAAAATCAGTTGCTTACTCATCGTGTCGGCCCGTCGTTATTCGCATGCAGGGATTACTAGGAGCCTGTCCGGCTTGGCCGATCGTCGCGAGAAGCACGGATTTTGAGACAAATTTATCGATCGATTGAGGCGAATAGCGCGCTATTTAACGAAATCGATCGAATAAAGTTGGCCAAAATACCGGGATTCGCAGTAGATCAGTGTTAAGTCGGACAGTATCCTAGCATGGCTTAGCCAGGAATACGGCGAATACGCGCACCCAGCAGCTGCAATTTCTCTTCAATACATTCGTAGCCACGGTCAATGTGATAGATGCGATCTACCAAGGTTTCGCCCTCGGCCATCATTGCCGCAATCACCAGCGAAGCAGACGCACGCAGGTCGGTTGCCATTACCGGCGCGCCGGAAAGTTTCTCGACCCCCTCGATCAAGGCGGTGTTGCCTTCCAACACAATATTAGCGCCCATGCGGTTTAGCTCTTGAACGTGCATAAAGCGGTTCTCGAAAATGGTCTCGACCACCCGAGAATGCCCCACGGCTACTGCGTTCATGGCCACGAACTGCGCCTGCATATCGGTAGGGAAGGCGGGATACGGTGCGGTGCGAATGTTCACCGCTTTAGGGCGTTTACCGTGCATATCCAGGGCAATCCAGTCGTCGCCACTGGTTATTTCGGCTCCCGCTTCTTCCAGCTTGGCAATGACGGCATCCAGGATATCGGCCCGGGTGCGTTTAACCTTCACCCGCCCACCGGTCATGGCGGCGGCCACTAGAAAGGTGCCGGTCTCGATACGGTCAGGCATGACGTCGTGTTCGCAGCCGTGCAGCTTCTCGACACCTTCGATGATGATGGTGTCGGTTCCATGGCCGCTGATATTAGCGCCCATTTTGATCAAGCACTCGGCCAAGTCGACAATTTCAGGCTCGCGGGCAGCGTTTTCTAAAATGGTTTTGCCATCAGCCAAGGTCGCCGCCATCAGCAGGTTTTCGGTACCGGTCACTGTGACGGTATCAAAATAGATAGTCGCCCCTTTTAGCCGACCATCGACCCGCGCACGGATATAGCCAGCCTCAACGCGAATTTCCGCCCCCATGGCTTCCAAACCACGAATGTGCAAGTCAACCGGGCGCGAACCAATGGCGCATCCGCCGGGTAGCGACACATCGGCTTTACCGAAGTGGGCAAGTAGAGGGCCCAGCACCAGGATGGAGGCACGCATTTTCTTAACCAACTCATATGGCGCGTGACACTGGGTCACCTGGGAGCCATCCAACTGAATGCTCAGCTTTTCGCCCATTACAGGCTCAACGCCCATGCGGCCAAGCAACTCAAGAGTGGTGGTAATATCCTGCAAGTGCGGCAAATTACCAATCACCACAGGACCATCGGCCAAAAGGCTGGCACAAAGAATAGGTAGCGCCGCATTTTTAGCACCGCTCACCCACACTTCACCGTCTACCGATCCATTGCCGGTAATAATTAATTTATCCATGGGACGACCGTTATTGAACGTTTTCCGGTGCAGTTTGCCACTGCCCCGGAGTAAACGTTTTGATGCTAATAGCGTGGAGCGCGCCCGAGGCGATCTCATCGCTCAGCGCAGCGTAAACGAGCTGCTGGCGTTTGACCGGAGAGAGACCTTCAAAGGCATCGCCAACCGCAATCACCTGAAAGTTACAGCCTTCACCCTGGATATGGAACTGACATCCGTCGATACGGGATTCAAGCAGTGCTTTTACCTCATTGGGTTGCATGGCGCAGAAAACTCCTTTGGGGTCATCGATATCAATGAACGTAATTGGATCGACATAATAAAGAAAAGCGGTGCGCTTGGCGATGCCGAGGTGTTAAACGGCCAGAGTCGTTGCTGGCTGCTCAATCAGAGCATCCAACTCAGCCAAAGAGGCAAGTCGGCGCAGCGCAGCTGAAAAATGAATGGCTTGAACCAGAATTCCGCGCTGCCGACAGATCCGTAGCCACTCAAACAACACGCTAATGGCAACGCTGCTGGCTTTTCCTACGCGGCTAAAATCAAAGCTGATTGATGTTAGCTCAGTATGCTTGAGCCATTTAACGCCACTGGCGGCCAAGTCGGCCGCCAACGTTACTTCCACATCACCCACCACAAGCAAGGTAGCGCCTTCTACGCTGACCGTGACGCTGGGGCGTGAATAAAGCGCTGTCACGCATCGCCTCCCTTTTCCAGCTCATCAACACCCACCTCGGGAGACCAACCGTTGATTACCGCATCGTAATCGCGGTTATTATCGCGCATGGCTTGATCAAACTGGTTGCGGAATGTCAGGCCTAAGTTGATGCCATTAACAATGACATTAACTACCCGCCACTCACCATCAGAAAGCCTTAGGCTATAACTAACGGGGTACACTTGGCCGTTATTGGCTATCACTTCCATGGCGACGCTAGCCTGATCGTCGTAGCGCTGAGCCTGTTGAGTATCCAGCACCCGCAGCTCATCATAATCAAACGTCACTAATCCGCGGGTATAGGTATCAATCAGCGTTTGACGAAACACGTCCACAAAACGACGGCGCTGTTCCGGGGAAGCGTTGCGGAAGTAGTTGCCCATCACGCTGGCACCGATATAGCGAAAATCCGCCACTTGATCAAGGTTGCTATCTACCAACGCTTCAAGCTCGCCAAGGTTGTTAGCGTAGTAATCTTTGCGGCCTTCAATATCCGCCATTAGCGATTCGACGTTATCGCGAATCATCGCCTCTGGCGTCTGAGACTGTGCATGCGACTGCAGCGGTACCAAGAACGCGACCATCATCACTGCTACCCATAACCAACGACCCAACATCAAGTTCACTCCATTCATAACCGTTATCTCCCTACCCGTTATTACACTGGGCCATTATTAAACTGGATTAGCGCCTGACATTTGAAACAGTCGCTATTTAAAACATCAGTTACTAGCCATATTGGACACAAATTGCTGGATAAGTTCTTCCAGCACCAGCGCCGACTGGGTGTCGCGAATCGTATCGCCATCTTCCAGCATCTCAGGATCTCCACCCACACTAAGACCAATGTACTGCTCACCCAACAGGCCTGCGGTTAGGATAGAAGCAATCGAATCTTTGGAGAGCTGCCCCTCAAGTTCGCTATCCAGACTTAGCACAACACGCGCATCAAACCATTGCGTATCCAGTTCAATGGCCTCCACCCGCCCTACCGTAACGCCGGCCATAGTGACCCTGGCGCGGGGTTTTAAACTGCCAATATTGGCAAAGTTAGCCTCTAGCTGGAACGACTGTGTGGGCGCAGAGAGCGTCAGTCCACTAACCCGCAAGCCGAGGAACACAAGCCCTAGGATGCCTGCCACCATAAACAGGCCAACACCGAACTCCATGGTTTTACTGCGTTTCATGAAACTGCTCCAGCCATTAAAGGCCGCCAAACATCATGGCGGTCAACACAAAATCAAGCCCCAATACTGCAAGCGACGAGTACACTACCGTGCGCGTGGTAGCACGCGAGATACCTTCAGAGGTGGGCACCAAATCATACCCCTGGAACACCGCAATCCAGGTCACCACCAACGCAAATACGGCGCTTTTGATCATGCCGTTACCAATATCACTAATAAAAGCCACGTTGGCTTGCATGTTGCTCCAGTAGGAGCCCTCAAAAACGCCCAACCACTCGACGCCCACTAAGTAGCCGCCCCAAATACCCACCACGCTAAACCCCACCGTCAGGATAGGCAGCGACACAAAGCCTGCCCATAGACGTGGAGCCACCACCCGGCGTAGCGGATCAACACCAATCATTTCCATGCTGGTGAGCTGCTCTGTGGCTTTCATCAAGCCAATCTCGGCGGTAAGCGCAGAGCCTGCCCGCCCAGCAAACAGCAGCGCCGCCACTACTGGCGCTAGCTCACGCAATAGCGAAAGCGCTACCATTTGTCCCAGGGCCTGCTCAGCACCGAAATCGACCAGAATGGTATAGCCCTGCAGCGCCAGCACCATGCCGATAAACAGCCCCGACACCAGCACAATGGCTAACGAAAGCACGCCAACAAAGTGCATCTGGTGCAACCATAGTCGCCAGCCTTCTCGGGAAGGCACACCAATTGCTGACTGAAACAGAAACACGCCAGCTCGACCTAATGCTTCCATTAAGTCGCACCCTCGGCGCCCCAGCCGGGTGATACGCGCGGCGCTGTTAGAGAATTTTGACTGCATTAACTCTGCCCTTTATTTACCCTGCATATGTGCATTTAAGCCAACTTTGCCACCTAATCTTTCTGTGTCACCGGGGTTTCACCCAGAATATCGCGATAAAACGCCTCAGCGGGGTAATGAAACGGTACCGGGCCATCAGGCTCACCATGAATAAACTGACTCACCCGAGGATCCTGATTGATATCCAGCGTTTGCGGCGTGCCATGCGCTATTACCTGACCATCTGCGATGAGATAGAGATAGTCAGCAATACTCAATGTCTCTTTGATGTCGTGGGAGACCACCACAGAGGTGAGCTGCAGCGCTTGATTAAGACGCTTAATAAGCTGCACCAACACGCCCATCGAAATGGGATCCTGACCGACAAACGGCTCGTCATATAGAATCAGCTCCGGATCCAGCGCCACCGCACGGGCCAACGCTACCCGGCGCGCCATCCCTCCCGATAGCTCAGCGGGTGTTAAGTGACGCGCTCCGCGCAGTCCGACGGCCTGTAGCTTGAGTAACACAAGATCTCGCACCATCGTATCGGGTAAATCAGTATGCACCCGCAACGGAAAGGCAACATTCTCAAACACATCCAAATCGGAAAACAGCGCACCACTCTGAAACAGCATCCCCATCCGCTTGCGTAGCGTAAATAGCGCCTTCCGAGATAGCCGGTGAACGTCCTGCCCATCAATCAGTATGCGTCCGCTCTCCGGGGTCAACTGCCCACCGATCAACTTCAGCAGCGTCGTTTTACCGGTGCCGCTCGGCCCCATGATCGCGGTCACTTTACCCCGCGGTATGGTCATATTCACGCCACGGAAAATTTCGTGATCGCCACGAAAGAAATAAAGGTCTTCAATTTCTATAAAGGGTGCATCTGTCATGGATCAGTTGACTCTTAACGGGGCGCAGCTAGGGCTAAATAGCATACCCTACTTGCTACTAGCGCAGTTAGAAAACAGTGTTTCTAAAACATTATCGAACATTGTACTATAACGCCACAAAACATTACTCCGCGAGTGAGCATTCCTAGTGATTAGTATAACGACTGGTGAGCAGATCCCTAGGCTAGGGCAGTTTATCGCTCAAGCCACCAGGGATTACGACCTCAATTACTGCCTATAAGCGGTGTCGAGATGTTATTCTTGCGGTTACTACTTTTCATATTTTCAATCGTTAAGAGAAAACGCTATGCGCCAGCCTCTCGCTTCATCCAGCCTACTACGCGAAAGCGCTCTGCGTACGCTGCAAATTGAGCAGGCAGCGATTGGAGGCCTCCAGGCTAAACTAGACGAAAGCTTTGACCGCGCCTGCGAGCTAATCCTCGCCTGCCAAGGACGCGTGGTGGTGACTGGCATGGGCAAGTCGGGGCATATTGCAGGCAAGCTGGCGGCAACGCTGGCCAGTACGGGCACACCGGCTTTTTTCGTTCACCCCGGTGAAGCCAGCCACGGCGATTTAGGCATGATCACCCGCGCTGATGTTGTGCTGGCGTTATCTAACTCGGGAGAAACGGCTGAAGTCACCGCCCTACTGCCGCTGCTTAAACGCTTGGGCACACCGCTGGTCAGCATGACGGGGCGCCCCCAATCCACGCTTGCCAAACACGCTGATGCGCACCTAAACAGCGGCGTTGAGCGAGAGGCGTGCCCGCTCGATCTCGCCCCTACCAGCTCCACCACTGCGGCTCTCGCCCTAGGCGATGCACTGGCGGTGGCGTTACTGGAAGCACGCGGCTTTACCGCTGAAGACTTTGCCCTTTCCCACCCTGGCGGCAGTTTAGGCAAGCGCTTACTGCTGCGCGTCAGAGACCTGATGCACGATGGCGAGCGGCTACCCCAGGTCACATTAGGAAGCCCACTGCGCGATGCGTTATTAGAGATCACCCGGCAAGGACTTGGCTTTACCTGCGTGGTGGATAGCGAAGGACGCCTGGCCGGGGTTTACACCGATGGCGACCTGCGCCGTACGCTGGATCAGTTTCACAACCTGCGCGATGTCCTCGTTGACGACGTTATGACCCGGCCAGGCAAACGCATCGGCCCCGACATCCTGGCGGCCGAAGCGGTACGTATTATGGAAGAGAGCCGGATTACCGCGCTAGCGGTGGTCGATGAACAACAGCGCCCTATTGGGGCTCTACATATGCACGACCTGCTCGCCAGCGGCGTTATTTAACCCATCGGCGTTTTTTATCCGTCTGGCTATAAGAAATTACTGATATGGAGGCTCTATGACCCTACCCACCGCGCTACTCGATCGACTCCGCCGCGTACGCCTATTGGCGTTGGATGTTGACGGCGTCCTCACCGATGGCCGCCTCTACTTTCAGGCCGATGGAATCGAAATCAAAGCCTTCCATACTCAGGATGGCCATGGGCTAAAGCTGCTCAAACGCGTGGGCGTGCATGTTGCACTGATTACCGGGCGCGATTCCCCCATGGTCAGTCAGCGTGCCGCCGCCCTGGGTATCGACCATGTTCACCAAGGCTGTGAAGACAAACTGGCTACCCTGCGCGGGCTTTGCCAGCGCCTTGATATCGAGCTGGAACAAGTAGCCTATTGCGGCGACGACCTGCCCGATCTAGCGGCTATTAAGCGTTGCGGCGTCGGCATTACCGTGCCTAACGCACCGGATTATATGCACACCCACGCCGACTGGATCACCGAACGCCTGGGTGGTCACGGTGCCGTTCGTGAAATCTGCGATACGCTGCTTGAATCTCAAGGGCACTGGGGCGCGGTGCTCGACACCTATTTGCACGGTCGAGCATAAATGTTGAAGCGGCTTAAGGTACGCCTCTGGCTGGGCGGGCTGGTTATCGCGCTGGGTGCGCTGCTGGTATGGCTTGACCCCGGCGGCCCTCAAGACACTACCATCGACCCTGAAGCGCAGGCTCAGGAACCAGGTCACGTACTGGAAAATGCTGAAATTACGCTATTCGGTGATAACGGCAGCGTTTTGCAGTCGCTGACAACACCGCGTCTTATCCATACGCCTCAGCAAAGCGAAACCTGGTCGGAAGAGCCCGAAGCCGTTCTGTATGACAATGAGGGGCGCCAGTGGCTGGCTAGCGCCGATGTAGGCACGCTCAACACCGCTACCCAAGCGCTGTTACTGTCAGGCTCGGCTCGCTTGATCGCACCTGATGAAGGCTGGCAGCTAGATACCGAGCTATTGCATTATGATGGGGTAACTCAGCATGCCTGGAGTGCAACACCGGTACTGTTACAGCAACCGCCCCAGCAAATGCGCGCTTCACGTATGGACGTGTGGCTTAACGATAGCCGGGTACGCCTAACTGATAATGTGCGCGGCACACACCCCCCGGCCACGCAACCTTAAAGAGGAGTCGCCATGAAAGCACTTATTTACACCGCCCTATTTGCGCTAGCGATGCCATTATCGGCACTGGCCCAAACTTCACAACAGGCCCCTGTGGAAGTGGAAGCCGACCGTTTAGATCTCGACCAGCGGGCGGGCACCGCCGTTTATACCGGGGATGTAGAGATACGTCAGGGCGAAATGCAGCTGCGAGGTGATCGGGTAGAGATCAAACGCAACGAGGCCGGCGAACTTTCGACGGCAACCTCCACCGGTGAGCGCGCCTACCTGCGTCATCAAGCACAAGGTCAGGATGGCCCCACTGAGGGCTGGGCAAGAAGGATTATTTATCATGTCGCTGAACGCCGCGTAGAACTGATTGACCAAGCCGAGCTGACTCAGCAAGAGGACAAGTTCAGCGGCGGGCGGCTTGAATACTTTATTGACCGTGAAGTGATTCAAGCACGCTCTGACGTTGACGGCAGCGAGCCCCAGCGCATACGTATGACCCTTCAGCCTGAACAATAGGGAGCCGAGCTGTGGCAACTGTTGACACTACGCCGAACCAAATTCTTACGCCGATCAAAACCCTTTATGCCCACCACCTGGCCAAAAGCTACAAACGCCGCCGCGTGGTCAAAGACATCAATTTGGAAATCTGCCAAGGCAGCGTGGTCGGCCTACTTGGCCCTAATGGTGCCGGCAAAACCACCTCGTTCTATATGATTGTCGGGCTGGTAAAATCCGATGCTGGCGAAGTGGGCATCGACGATGTGGATTTAACCCGCGCACCTATGCACGAGCGCGCAGCAGCAGGTATCGGATATCTCCCCCAGGAGGCGTCTATCTTCCGCAAACTTTCGGTTGCTGACAATATTATGGCGATACTCGAGACGCGCAAAGAGCTCAATCGCAGCGACCGGGAACAGCGCTTGGAAGCGCTACTCGAAGACTTTCATATCACTCACATTCGCGACAACCTCGGCATGAGCCTTTCGGGCGGCGAGCGCAGACGCGTGGAAATTGCACGCTCCTTAGCAACAGAGCCTGCCTTTATTTTGCTCGATGAGCCCTTTGCTGGCGTTGATCCCATTTCTGTGGGCGAAATTAAAACCATCATTCGTGCGCTGAAGCAGCGCCATATCGGTGTACTGATTACCGACCATAACGTGCGTGAAACCCTGGATATTTGCGATATCGCCTATATCGTCGGTGATGGGCAAATCATCGCCAGCGGCTCGCCAGCTTCAATACTTACTAACCAAAAAGTAAGGGATGTTTATTTGGGCGCAGATTTTCGCCTCTAAGATTATTTTCACTTCTAAACTGACTTTTCACCCCACTAAATAGCGCTTTACAACAACTTTACTACCAATGGCATGCTTATTGCACTTGCACCCGGCACTCACTCGCACTAGTGTGGAACATTCCGATTAACGAGTGGTTCTCAGATGGTCATGAAAGCTTCTCTCCAACTGCGTATCGGCACACAGCTGACCATGACGCCCCAGTTGCAGCAGGCCATTGCGCTGTTGCAACTTTCGACGCTGGACCTTCGTCAAGAAATTCAGCAGGCCCTAGACGCCAACCCCATGCTGGAGCAAGAAGATGAATTTAGTGAGCAGGCTGTCAGCGAGCCTAAAGAAGAAGAGTGGTCAGAGAGCATCCCTACTGAGCTCTCGGTAGATAGCGACTGGTCAGATACCTATCAAGATATGGGTAGCCAGGGTGGTAGCAGCAGCGAAGGCCCCGACTTTGAGCGCCAGGCAGCCGGACAGAGCCTGCACGGGCACCTGCTGTGGCAACTTGCCATGACCGATTTTAGCGCCCGTGAACAGCTTGTCGCGGAGAGCTTAATCGACGCGCTAGATGCTAATGGCTACCTAACCCAGCCGCTCAACGATATCCGTGAAGGACTTCGTGCCCAGGGCATTGACGGGCTTAGTCAGCGCGAAGTGGAAACCACGCTGCTCAAGCTCCAACAGTTTGAGCCGACCGGTATCTTTGCCCGTGATTTGCGTGAATGCCTGATGCTGCAGCTCGCCGCCCTTCCCGACGATACACCACTGCTGGTTCCCGCCCGCCGTCTCGTTCGGCAGTTTCTTGAAGCGCTCGGCAAGGATGATATGCGCTTGCTTAAGCGCCGTCTCGGGCTTGATGACGAGCAGTTGGCCGATGTTATCCTACTCATTCGCAGCCTCGACCCACGTCCAGGTAGCGCCTACGGCGATACCGACGACAGTTATGTAACGCCCGATCTAGTCGTCCGCCACGACCAAGATGGCTGGCATTTAGAGCTCAACCCAGAGGCCCTGCCACGGCTGCGCATTCAGCCCGACTACGCCAGCTTGATTAAGCGTGCGGACAAAAGCGATGATAACCAGTTTCTCAAAGAACACCTGCAGGAAGCGCGCTGGCTGATTAAGAGCCTGTCTAGCCGTAACGATACGCTATTGCGGGTTGGTCGCGAAATTATCACTCGACAGATTGGCTTTTTGGAGCACGGCGAAGAAGCCATGAAGCCGCTGATACTCGCCGATATTGCCGAAGCCGTTGAGATGCACGAATCAACTATCTCGCGGGTAACGACGCAGAAATACATTCATACGCCCCGCGGTGTTTTTGAGCTCAAGTACTTTTTCTCGAGCCAGGTGAGCAGCCAAGATGGCGACAGTCACTCAAGTACCGCCATCCGCGCGCGTCTCAAAAAACTGATTCAAGAGGAGCCCCCTGGCAAACCGCTTTCTGACAGCCGCTTGGTCACGCTATTAGGCGAAGGGGGCGTGCAGGTGGCGCGTCGCACGGTGGCTAAATATCGTGAAGCCATGGGCATCCCCTCCTCCAGCGAAAGGCGCCGTTTACGCTAGGCCCTGCTGCCGTTTCAGGGAAACTCTCGACAAGGGCTTTGCAACGCGGCAAAAAGGGTTACAATCGAAGTACAGTCCGATGGATAAGGAGTACGTCAATGCAAGTAAATATCACTGGTCATCACGTAGAACTGACTGACGCCTTGCGTGACTATGTCAACGAAAAGCTTGAGCGTGTAGAGCGCCATTACGACAATATAACTACGGTGCAAGTCACCTTATCAGTGGAGAAAGAGCGCCAGCAGGCCGCCTGTACGCTGCACGCCGCAGGTGCTGACTTACATGCGGAAGCCCTAGACAGTGATATGTACGCCGCTATCGACGCCCTAGCGGATAAAATCGACCGTCAACTCGTTAAACACAAGGAAAAAGCACAAGCTCGCGCCCAAGGCGCAGGTGTGCGTTAATTCAATGACGTTGGAAACCATACTTCCCCCGGAACGCGTTCTATTTGACGTACCCGGGGGCAGCAAAAAAAGGGTGCTGGAGTTTTACAGCACCTTTATTGCCCAAAATATTCCCAGCTTGGACAGCCAAGAAGTGTTTAGCCGTTTAATCGGCCGTGAACGCTTAGGCAGCACCGGTATTGGTAACGGCGTGGCTATTCCCCATGCGCGTAGCCCCCACTGCACCGCCCCTATCGCTGGTTTTTTAAAATTGTCAGAAGCGATTGATTTTGACGCTATCGATGGCGACCCGGTAGACCTGGTGTTTGTACTGTTGGTACCCGAAGAAGCAGATGACACGCACCTTTCACTGCTCGGCCAAGTAGCGACCATCATGAATGATGCGGATACACGCCAGCTGCTGCGTAAAGCGGCCAGTCAGCGTGAATTGCTTGAGCTCATCACTGCCAAAATTCGTGAGCAATCAGCGGCCTAACCGGTCTTAAAATCTATTTTAAAACCTATTTTTAAAATCTATTTAAGGTTAGTCACCGCAGGTGTATGTTTCGCTCACCACCCTTAACGCAGCTTGACCAAGGCAAAGAGAGACTCTATGCAACTGGTGATCATTAGCGGCCGCTCAGGTTCAGGTAAATCTATCGCTCTACAGGCGCTGGAGGATCTTGGCTACTACGCGATTGATAACCTCCCCGCTATGCTGCTGGGCTCGTTGGTGGACGAATTACGCGGCCAGGGTGACCGTACTCATTTGGCGGTCAGTATTGATGCCCGTAATTTGCCGGGAGCGCTGGAGCGCTTGCCCTCTTTGTTAGAGGAGTTGCGCCAGCGTAAAATTAACTTTCAAGTGATTTACTTGACCACCGATGCCCGCATCCTGCTTGAGCGTTACTCGGCTACCCGGCGACGTCATCCGCTGACTCGCGATAGTGAAATGACCCTCGAAGAAGCGATCAATAAAGAAGAAGAGACGCTGGAGGATATTCGCGACCTAGCCGACTTACTGATCGATACATCACGGTTATCGGTACACGATTTACGCCGTCGCATTACCGACCAGGTAGCACACCAGCAGCGCGATAAGCTAACGTTGACCCTTGAGTCATTCGGTTACAAACGCGGCGTGCCGTTAGATGCTGACTTGGTCTTCGACGTGCGCTGCCTGCCGAATCCTTACTGGGATCCAACGCTGCGCCAGTTCACCGGCCGTGACGCTGATATTGTGGCTTTTTTGAGCAGCTATCCTATTGTTGACGCCATGAGCAACGATATTTTGGCGTGGCTTGAGCGTTGGCTACCCGCTTACCAGAATAGCCAACGCAGCTACATGACCATCGCGATTGGCTGCACTGGTGGCCAGCACCGCTCGGTCTACATGGTCGAGAAGCTGGCGGAGAGGTTGACCACTAGCATGGGCGACGTTCAACTACGCCATCGTGAACTGGGGCTGCACTACACCTTGGGTGAACAGTCGGCGGCGGCTCTCCTCAGCGCTACTTCCAACAACGAACGGAAAGAGACTTAGCGCGTTTATCCATTAATGACACCACTCGGCGAGAAGGAACCAGGGTGCCAGAAAGAATACTCACACTTACCAATCAACGCGGGCTACATGCTCGCGCGGCGACAAAACTGGTCAAATGCGGCCAACAGTTTACGGCTAAAATACGTGTTTACAAACAGCAACAGGTAGCTGACGCCGCCAACATCATGTCACTGCTGATGCTAGCCGCCCCTTGCGGTACCGAGCTAACGATCAACGCCGAAGGTGATGACGCCGAACAGGCGCTTGAAGCCATTCAAGCGCTGTTCGATGCCCGCTTCGAGGAAGATCAGTAGCCGCCGCTATACCTGTTAGTCACCCGCCACCGTCATCGCATCAATCAACCAACTACCCGTGTGAACACTGCCACGGGTATCAGTGTCATCGCCAATCCCGGCTAATCCAGCAAACATCCGATCTAGGTTACCGGCAATGGTGAACTCTTCAACCGGGTACTGCACCTTACCGTTTTCGACCCAAAAACCTGCTGCACCGCGGGAGTAATCACCGGTCACGCCATTAACGCCTTGGCCCATCAGCTCAGTCACCCAAATACCCCTGCCCATCTCCTGCAACAGGCTTTCGCGTGATTGCAGCGGCGCCGCTAACCTTACGTTCCTCGCCCCACCGGCATTCCCCGTGGTATGCATACCCAACCGACGAGCGCTGTAAGCAGAGAGCATATAGCTTGCGATGCTACCCTGATCGATAAAGCGATTATTGCGGGTTTGCACACCCTCGCCATCAAATGGCGAGCTGGCCGTGGCACCAATCTCCATGGGCAGCTCTTCAAGACTAAACCAGTCTGGAAACAGTGGTGTGCCGAGCCGGTCACACAAAAACGAGGCCTGACGGTAGAGCGCGCCACCGGCTAAACCACCAAGCAGATGGCCAATTAAGCCACTGGCCAACGAGGGGTCAAACAGCACCGGAAAGGTGCCCGTGGGGGGACGTTTAGCACCCAGCCTGCGCAGCGTGCGCGCGGCGGCCTCGCGGCCCACCTCGGCGGGGTCACGCAGCGTCTTGGGGTCGCGGGCAGATGTGTAGTCGTAGTCGCGCTGCATACCCGCCGCGTCTTGGGCAATCAGCATGCACGAAAGCGAATGGCTGCTGCCTTTTTGAGTACCTAAAAAGCCGTGGCTATTGGCGTAAACGCGTACCCCTTCGCCGCTGGAGAGTGACGCGCCATCCGACTGGGAAATGCCTTCAACGTCGCGCCCCGCCTGCTCACAGGCAAGCGCCAGCTCAATCGCCTCATCCGTTGTCAGGGCCCAGGGGTAGTGCACTTTTAGATCGGGCAACTCGGCGGCCATCAGAGAGGCGTCGGCTAGCCCTGCGGCCGGGTCTTCACCGGTATAACGAGCAATCGCCAGCGCTTTCTCCACCGCTGCCTGAATCGAGGCGCTGCTGGCGTCTGTGGACGAGGCGCTGCCTTTACGCTGGCCCACGTAAAGCGTGACGGCAATGCCCTGGTCACGGGATAACTCAACCGTTTCAACTTCACCCTGACGAACGCTAACGCCGATGCCCTGATCAACGCTGGCGCCCACTTCGGCAGCATCCGCGCCCAAGCGTTTTGCCAGCGCTAGCGCCTCTTCGGCACGCGCGGTCAATAACGACTGCTGCGCGGATGCATCAAATGCCTGTGCCATATGGCCTCCTTTTTTCAAACGAATGTCTCTCAACCGAATATCTTTCAAGAGAACGTCTTTCAAGAGAGTATCTTTCAAGAGAGTATCTTCGGCGAATCAATGTTGTACTCGCAGCTGGTATAATGCCGCCACGAATCTTGTCTGTGAGTCACACTATGCGTAAGCAACGTCCCGATCCCGTCCTAAGTACTAATGAAGTAGAAGAGCAGGAAGAACGCCCTAGCAAGTCGCAACTCAAACGTGAAATGCATGCCTTACAGGCACTTGGGGAAACCTTAATCGCCATGCGACCGGCGGAACGAGCTCGTTTCCCCCTTTCTGACGATATGCTGCGCGCTATCGAGGAAACCTCGCGCATTCGTTCCCATGAAGGTCGCCGCCGTCATATGCAGTATGTCGGTAAGCTAATCCGTAAAGAGGATCTCACCGCCATTCAAGGCGTATTCGATTCCATCGATCAGGAGCAGGAGCAGCGCGACCATGCCTTCCACCGACTGGAAAAATGGCGGGAACGCTTAATTGACGAAGGCGATCCTGCTGTTGACCTTTTTATGGCAGAGCACCCAGATGCCGACCGCCAGACCTTGCGTCAGTTGATTCGCAACGCCCAGCGAGAGCGCGAACAGGGCAAACCACCCACCAGCTCGCGCAAGCTCTTCAAACACCTGCGCGAAACGCTTGCTCTTTAAAGGCAGCACTTAAGACCAGCACTTAAGACCAGTACTTAAGACCAGCACTTAAGACTGAGTCCCACCGACGGTCAGCTCATCCAATTTCAAGGTAGGCTGGCCGACACCCACCGGCACTCCCTGCCCCTCTTTACCACACACGCCGATGCCGGTATCCAGCGCCATATCGTGGCCAATCATAGAAACCCGCTGCATCGCTTCCGGCCCATTACCAATTAAGGTGGCCCCTTTCACCGGCGCCGTCACTTTACCGTCTTCAATTAGGTAGGCTTCGCTGGCAGAGAACACAAATTTACCCGAGGTAATATCCACCTGACCGCCGCCAAAGCTCACCGCATAAATACCGCGCTTAACGCTTTTGATGATATCGCTGGGCTCTTCTTGGCCTGCGAGCATAACGGTGTTCGTCATACGCGGCATCGGCAGGTGGGCAAAGGATTCACGCCGCGCGTTGCCTGTGGGGGCCATATCCATTAAGCGAGCATTGAGTTTGTCCTGCATATAGCCAGTCAAAATACCGTCTTCAATAAGCGGCGTGTATTGGCCCGGCGTGCCCTCGTCATCAACGCTCATGGAGCCACGGCAATCCGCTAGCGTAGCATCGTCGACAATAGTGACGCCTTTAGCGGCTACCCGCTTACCCATTTGGCCCGCAAAGGCGGAACTTCCCTTACGGTTAAAATCCCCTTCCAGGCCGTGGCCGACGGCTTCATGGAGTAAAATCCCTGGCCAGCCTGACGCCAGCACCACCGGCATTTGCCCAGCGGGCGCATCAATGGCTTCCAGGTTGACCAGCGCCTGACGAACGGCTTCTTTAGCGTACTGCTCTGCGACTTGATCATCGCGCAATTTGGCCATGGAGTAACGACCACCACCGCCCGCGCTGCCGCGCTCACGGCGTCCGTTCTTAACCGCAATCACGCTGACATTAAAGCGCACCAGAGGGCGAATATCTGCCGCCAAAGTGCCATCGCTGGCCCGCACTAACACCACTTCGTAGGTACCCGATAGGGAAGCACTCACCTGACTGATGCTAGGATCTGCGACACGGGCGACTCGGTCAGCCTGTTTTAACATGGCGACTTTCTCTTCGGCGCTTAGCCCGGCTAATGGGTCAATCCCCGCGTAGCGCGACGTAGCCGAAACGGGTTGAACCAATTGCCCGGGCAGGCGTTGACCACTGCGCACAATACCTGCAGCGGTCCGGCCAGTGTCCATTAACGCATCGGCCGTAATTTGGTTGGAGTAGGCAAATCCGGTTTTTTCACCCGCCAGGGAGCGCACACCGACGCCGCCGTCAATATTGTAGCTAGCCTCTTTCACCTCCCCATCTTCCAGCACCCAACCCTCTTGCCAGGTACGTTGAAAATACAGATCAGCGTAGTCAATGCCCGCGCCCATGGCGTAGCCCAACCCCGTTTCCAGAGCGTCTAAATCAAGCCCTCCAGGGGTCAACAGAATGGCAGCAGCCGTATCTACATCACTTTTATATGCGGTCATTGGGGGCCTTCTAAAGTAACCTGCGGCGAAGTCCAAGGGCCTCGCACGCGATAATGGAGTGTCGTGGCACGATCTAAAGCGTCGCCAAATAGCTGGTCAGCAAGGAACAGCGCGCCGCCCACGATGGGTGCGCCAACGGCGATCGCCGCGATCGGTAAACTTTGCGTCACTGGTAGTGTGACGCCAAGCCGCTGGTCAAGTTCACGCGTCACCAAGTCAACACTGCCGGTAAGCGTTAGGGTGGTGGCCGGGGCATCAATTTGCAATGGCCCGCGAAGCGTCAACAGCCCACCGGTAACATCAGCGGTGCCCTTGACACGGTCAAATGCCGTGCCCCGGCCGGTTACGTCGGAAAAATCCAGGCGCAGACGACGTAAAATATTATCGAAATTAAGCAAGCCAATTAACCGCGCAGGCGCCGACTCCAGGGTGACAAAACGGCCGTCGCGAATGTCGGTACTGATATAGCCATCTGAGCGACTTAACTCCAATTGCCAGGGTGCCCCCGGCCAGTCAAGCGAGGCGACCACATCGGTACTTCGGCTGCGCATGGCCACCGGCTGGTCAAGGCGCTCAAGGGCAGTGCCAATATCTCCGCCCTGAATCGTAATGTCTGCGCGGGTATGACTCGAAACAGCATCCCCCTCCCAGTGCAGCTCGCCGCGCGCCGATAGCTGGCCCAGGGTTAAGCCGACAGGGGTAAGCGAAAAGCGCTCACCGTCGGTTTTCCAGTAGGCGGTCAAGGGGCCAAAGCGGCGCGGCCCCATGGCAATTTCGGCTAAACGCAATCGCCCATTGGGCACATCGGCCAGCCAATCCGGAATGGCCATAGGCGCCTGACGCTGAGTTTCGACTGATTCCATCCAGGAGTCGGGCATCGGTGCATCGCTGTCATGTTCGACATTGGCTAACGCCAACAAGCGATCAAGCGCCAACGCTTCAATGGTCATGTCTAACGGTTGCGGTGACTCAGCATCGTACTGTAAACGCCCGGTGACCAGGTTACCACTTAGGCCCAAATCGATCAGACCAGCGTTGATGCCTCCAGATGCGTTAAGACTGCCTAAACACTCGCTTTGATAAACCACGCAGGGGGTGGTTAACGAGACATCCAGCGGTGTTTGAGTGCCTTCACTTGACGGCATAGTGGTTCCGCCAGCCATTAGCGGCGCTATCGCCCGCTGCCACGCTAACGGATCAAGCCTTGGCACGGCAGCGTCAAGACTGATGCCGGGCTGAGTGGGCCAGCCCGGCAGGCGCTCCGCTTGGCTGCCTAACTTTAGCGACCCTGATAGCTCGCCATTACGCTGTTGGATGCGTGCTGAAACGATATCGGCCAGCTGCGTTTCAAGTCGTTTGGCATCTAAATCAGCGGTCAATGTCCACGGCCAGGGCTGCTGTGGTGATTTGGCAAACGGTTCGGGCAGGTGGCTGGTGACGCCGAGCAAGCGACTCTCAAGACGCAGGGAGGGCGCTGGGCTTAGGGTGACACGGCCCTGCCACTCTATCGGCCCTTCAAAGGGCAGGCGCCCTTGGCTACTGTCTAACCCAGCAAGCCCGAACAGCGCCGCGGTAGCGACACGCCCTTGCAGTTGTATGCCGTCGCTTTGAGTATCAATATCAGCGTTGATAGCCCCCCCAAGCAACTGACCACTAGCCTCGCCGACGAGTCCCGAACTCTCCCCATCTTGAAGCCAAGCGAGATCCCCCTCAACCGATTGAAGGCGAAGGTCGAGCGGTTGATAAACCACTTCCGAGAAGCGCGGCTGAGCATTAATTTCCAGCTGCAGCGCCTCAGGGTTTGCCAACGGCAACGACAGCGCAATATCGCCGTTAACGTCCCCCGTCACGCGCAAATCACTTAGTTGGGAAAGGTCGATCTCGGGCATCGCCTGTAAAAATGATATTAGCGCTGGCCCATCCGAGGTTAACTGCCCCGAAAGGTTGAGCGTCTCATCCTCCATCACCACCTCGCCCTCTGAAGCCGTGACACCATGGCTCTGGGCGTTATCAATTTCAGCCTCTAACACCTTGTTTTGCCACTTCAGTCGCCCCTCGACATCGTCAAGGCGTGGCCAGCCTGGCGCAATCGGCAAATGCCCTTGCGTCACCGCCAAGGCAAGCGTTGCTGTAAAGTCCTGGGCAGTCGCCCCTTCGCCTAACGGCTGGCTTAGCTGCAGCGAGCCCTTGCTGACGTAGCCGCCAATATCATTAAGCAGCCATTCGCGCAGCTCGTCGCCCATGACGCTGAGCGGCAACCACTGAGCAAGCGGGCGCTCCACAGCATCTACGTCACTGAACGTCAGATCTAAACCAAAGTGACCACGCTGGTTTCCGGTCACCAAACCAAAGCCACCCGCTATCTGCGCACCGTCCCAATCAACGCTTAGCCGCTTGCCACTCACCATGGTATTGGGGCCGTCGTATACCCATTCGACTTCCCCTTCAGCGCGCCGCAGCTGCATGGGAGCGGCAAAAAACTCGGGGAAATAGAGGGTACTTTCGCCATTACTGCTAAACAGCACGCGCCCGCGGAAGTCTCGCGCCTGCACCCAGGCATCCAGAGGGCCGCCACCGGGCGCTTGCTGCCAGGGTGAGACTTCGACGCCAGTTAGCGCCGCGTCCACTCCCCAGTGGCCATCTTGCTGTCCCACGTGTAACCCCTCGACTTGCCCACGGGGGGCGAGGGTTTGCAATACTCGGGTGACGGACTCGGGGAGCAGTACATAATCGCGCCAAGCGGTCAGCGAGGCGAGTTCAAAAGCACTGGTGCGTACTTCCCACTGCCCTGGCTGGTGGGTGGCGTGCCAGTGGCGTGGCAAGGCAGGCCCAACGCTACCTCCAGGGGGCTGCGCCCACTCCACGCTATCTGCATCACCGCTTAGCCACGCTTCCCCCCCGTCGCCGTCGCGCTGCCATAAACCATTGGCCTCAATGTCCCTTAACACCGCGTACTGAACCTGATGGCGTAGCGTTAACTGGGGAACATCGACAGCGACGCGAGCTTCCTCAAGGCGTCCGGCGCTCCAGCGCCCCCACAGCCGCGCACTGCCGCCAGCTTGCTCTAAATAAGCGGCATGATCCGGCCGGAACATATCTGCCAGAACAACTAATTGGTCGAGCTGAACATCGAGTTGCAATGCTGCCGAAAAATCGCTGAAGCCCTGTCGGCCGGGCTGCATTTCGACTTTTATTTCCGCTGCGGGCAGAGCTTCAACTCGAGCTTGCTGCATGGATTCCGCAATATTGATTGCGCCTTCCATTCTTGTGCGCCGTTCATCGCCGGTTAGCAGCAAGGTCTCGGCATACAGCATTACGGTATTATGGCGACCATGCAGGACTACCCGGGTATCATCTACCCATACGCGTTGCCGCAAAATCAAGCCGGTCCAAGTATCGATAGTATCAAGGTCGACCTCTGGATCCGGCGCCATTAGTAGCGGTAACTCAGCGGGTTCAGGCCATTGCCAAGTAGCTCCCGTGCCTTGATAAAGGTGAAACTGAGTACCGCTGATGCGTGCGTCGCTAAAAATCGGCGCCATATTGACAAGCGATGCCCAGGTATCCAAACGCAGCCCCGCATGTTCCAGGGAAAATAGCGCTTGGCCATCGGGGGTCTCCGCGTTTACACCCTCAAGGCGTAACAAAAAGTCGCTCCGAGCGAGCGAAAGCGATAGCTGATCGATGGTGACCGGCACGCCAATGCGCGCCTCAAGCAGCGCTTCAATGCGGGGGGTTAGGGCATCGGATTGGCTAATCGCCAAGCGCAGCAGTAACAGCAGCACAGCCGCGCTGCCCAGTAGCCAGGCAGCGATCAACAAACTCCAACGCACCAGCGAACGCGTTAGCATGGTTACATCAGCACAATATCGTACTGTTCTTGGGAGTAGTGCTGCTCAACCTGAAAGCGAATGGTTTTATTGATAAACGCCTCCAAGTCAGCCACCGCGGCTGACTCTTCATCCAGCAAACGATCAACGACAGGTTGTGATGCCAGCACCATGTAGGTCTCAGCGCTATAAGCGCGCTCTTCGCGCAGTATCTCACGAAAGATTTCATAGCAGACAGTTTCTGGCGTTTTAAGCGTCCCCCGCCCACTGCAAGTCGGGCAGGCTTCACACATCGTTTGCTCCAGGCTCTCCCGGGTGCGCTTACGGGTCAATTGAACGAGGCCAAGCTCGGTAACGCCAGTGCATTTGGTTTTGGCATGATCACGCTCTAAGGCTTTTTCCAACACCCGCAAGACCTGTCGCTGATGTTCAACATCCGCCATATCGATAAAGTCGATAATGATAATGCCGCCTAGATTACGCAGCCGAAGCTGGCGGGCTATTGTCGTGGCCGCCTCAAGGTTGGTTTTAAAAATGGTCTCTTCAAGGTTGCGATGACCGACATAACCGCCGGTGTTGACATCAATAGTGGTCATTGCCTCAGTGGGGTCAATCACCAGATAGCCACCGGATTTCAACTGTACCTTGCGCCCCAACGCTTTTTGGATCTCATCTTCGACGCTGTAAAGATCAAAAATGGGACGCTCGCCGGGATAGTATTCAATCCGCTCCACCGCGTCGGGCATAAACTCTTCAGCAAACTCGACTAGCTTGACGAAGTTTTCCCGTGAATCGATACGCACTTTTTCGATATCGTCGCGCATTACGTCGCGCAGAGTACGCATAAAGAGCGGCAAATCATCATAAATCACGCTTTGCGGCGTAGCGGTTACTTTACGCTCGCTGACTTTGCGCCACAGTCGCAGTAGAAAGTGCATATCCCCTTTTAGCTCTTCGCCACCGACGCCTTCCGCGGCAGTTCGGACAATAAAGCCTCCCGTCACTTCCAGCGTCTGCTCCGCCACGCTGCTGTCTAGCAGGGCTTTTAACCGCTCGCGCTCACGCTCATCCTCAATACGCTGCGAAACGCCGTGATGAGGAGAATCAGGCATATAGACCAGATAGCGGGATGGGATCGAAAGATGCGTGGTTAAGCGCGCCCCTTTGCTACCAATAGGGTCTTTGGTCGCTTGCACCACTAACGCCTGGCCCTCGTGAAGCAACTGGCCGATAGTCTGCTGCTCATCAAGCGGTATGCCGGGAGGCATCACTTCGTGGGCGTGAATAAACGCCGCCCGCTCTAAGCCAATATCAACAAAGGCAGCCTGCATGCCAGGCAGTACACGAACCACTTTGCCTTTGTAGATATTGCCCACGATGCCACGCCGGCGGGAACGCTCGATCAGTGCCTCTTGCAAAACGCCGTTTTCGACCAGCGCGACGCGGGTTTCCATTGGCGTTAAATTGATGAGAACTTCACCGCTCATGCAAAATTCCTTGTTGGTTGACGTATTCCTTGCCAGCGATACAGGCGGCGACACCCTTTATTCAAGGGCGTTAAACGCGCTGCCAGATAGGAACTCCCTGTCGGCATAGCAAGTGCGTCGTCTCGAACAACGGTAGCCCTACCACTGCCGAGTGACTGCCTTGAATCTGTTTTACAAATATGGACGCTAATCCCTGTATAGCGTAGCCTCCCGCCTTATCTGCGGGCTCACCGGTACGCCAGTAGGCAGCGATTTCATCGGCGCTGATCTCACGCATCGTCACCTGGGTTGTCACACAGCAGGAAAGCATTCCCGCTGGCCCACTCACCGCCACGGCGGTAAGCACCTGGTGGTGGCGCCCAGAAAGCAGCCGCAACATTTCGGCGCCCTCCTCAGCATGCGCCGGCTTACCTAGGATACGCTCATCGACAACCACAGCGGTATCTGAACCTAAGGTAGGCAGATCAGTGAATGGCGCCGCCGCTTCGGCTTTGGCTATCGCCAAGCGCTTTACATAGGCTTGAGCCGACTCCCCAACCAGCGGCGTCTCATCAATATCGCAAGGATGAACCTTGACCGGCACACCAATGGATGCGAGCAAATCCCGACGGCGTGGAGAAGCCGAGGCCAAACATAAAACAGGTGCAATCATGAGGCGGCCAACCGACGCTCTAACGCCTGGAACATCGTCGCCAGCCACGGCCATAGCAGTGCACTGATCAGCGCGGGAATTAAAAACGCCAAATGAATCGAAAAATCACCCACGATAGTGCGCAGCCACTGGGCGACCAACTGCATCAAGCCCAGCAGCACCAGCACCAGTGCCGACTGCTGTACCAGCGAATAGGCCCGAAAACGTGGGTAGACCAGAGCACATAGAAATGCCAACAGCGCATAGATGAGCGCATGCTGCCCCAACGCTGTGCCTTCAATTAAATCCATCAAAATGCCCAGTACAAAGCCATGAAAAACGCCGATTCTATCGGGAGTCCGCATACACCAGTAGATGAGCATAAGCCCCAACCACTCGGGACGATACACCTGCCAACCATCGGCTAACGGCATCACTTGCAAACATAACGCCAGAAGCAGACTTAGCCAAATAACTAAAATAGGCACTACCGGTGCACGGGGCATCAAGGCACCTCTTGATCGGGTTTAGCAAGCTGAAGCGAAGAGCGTAAAGCCTCTGAAGAGATATCCAGCGTTTCATCCCATGCATGCTCCTCCACCTCCGTTCGCGGGGGCGGAAAAAGCAGCAAGAAGTGACGTGAGCGCTGCAGTTGGGCCATAGGCGCGGCCGTAACACGCGCAAACGGTTTGCCTGGATCGTGATAGACCTCGGTAACGCGCGCCACCGGGTAACCCGGTGGAAAGCGCCCAGCTAAGCCCGACGTGGTCAGTAAATCACCCTCACGGATATCCGCCGTATCAGGCACATACATTACATTTACGCTGTTGTAACGCCCCGCCCCTTGGACAATAAAGCGTAATCCATTGCGGTTTAACTGAACCGGCAAGGCGTGACTGGCGTCGGCTAACAGCAATACACGGCTGGAATAGGCAGAGACCGCGGTAATTTGCCCCACTAGCCCCGAGGCATCAATGACCGGCTGACCTACATAGGCGCCGTTACGGTGGCCACGGTTAACCACCATCTGATGGCTAAAGGGATCATTATCCAGCGACAGCAGCTCAGCCGTGATATAGGGAATATCACGGCGCTTAGCCGCTTGCAGCAATTCGCGCAGTTCGCTGTTTTCCGCAGTCAAATTTGCCAACCGTTGACCACGATGGGAAAGGGTAAGAATCTGCTCTCGCAGGCGGCGGTTTTCATCCACCAATGCCTGCTGATCAGAGAGCGCAAGCGATCCCCAATTCAACAGGTCGCTAGGCACACTAACAACCCATTGAATAGGGGCAACGACCATCGACAGTTGCGCACGCACTTGTTCCATGCGCGTGAAATGCAGGTCGACAAACATCAATGCACTGGCAGCCAAGGCGCAAAAAAACAGCCGGTAGCCCGGCAATGGCCCGTGCGAAAACAGCGGTTTAATAGGCAATCCCCCCGCAATTAACCGCTGCGATTAGTCGCTCGACAGCAACTCAAAAGTGTGCTGATCAATCATTTCCAGCGCTTTGCCACCACCGCGAGCAACGCAGGTCAACGGATCTTCGGCAACGATCACCGGTAGCCCCGTCTCTTCAGCGATAAGCTTGTCCAGATCGCGTAACAGCGCACCACCGCCCGTTAACACCAAGCCTCGCTCGGCAATATCAGACGCCAATTCAGGCGGTGACTGCTCAAGGGCGCTCTTAATGGCGGCCACGATAGAACCCAGGGTTTCTTGCAACGCTTCCAGGGTTTCGTGGGAATTAAGCGTAAAGCTGCGCGGGATACCTTCGGCTAGATTACGACCACGCACATCAATTTCGCGTAGTTCGCCGCCGGGGTAAGCGCAACCTATTTCCTCTTTGATGCGCTCAGCTGTCGCCTCACCAATCAGGCTGCCGTAGTGCCGACGCACGTAGGCTGTGATGGCCTCATCAAAGCGGTCGCCACCCACCCGAATGGATTCGGAGTAGACCACGCCATTGAGTGAAATAATCGCGATTTCAGTGGTACCACCACCGATATCCACCACCATCGACCCCTGCGCTTCATCAACCGGAAGGCCTGCGCCAATCGCCGCCGCCATGGGTTCTTCAATCAAGAACACCTCGCGGGCACCGGCACCTTCTGCTGACTCACGAATTGCCCGGCGCTCTACTTGCGTTGACATGCAAGGAACACACACCAGCACACGCGGGCTGGGGGTTAAGAAGGTGCTTTGGTGAACTTTGCGAATAAAATGCTGGAGCATCTGCTCGGTGACGGTGAAGTCGGCAATAACGCCATCTTTCATCGGCCGAATCGCGGTAATATTACCCGGCGTGCGCCCCAGCATTCGCTTGGCATCGGTACCGACTGCCGCGACGCTGCGCATATTGCCAGACTGGCGGATAGCAACCACGGATGGCTCATCGAGCACGATACCGCGACCGCGTACATAAATCAGTGTGTTGGCCGTACCCAAGTCGATCGATAGATCGCTGGAAAACAGCCCCCTCAAACGTTTAAACATGGATGTTGTTACCTAGTGCAGACCGGGAACCCTGTGCGGATGCAAACGGTATCACCGCAACCCCTTGGCAGCAAGCACGAGTCGCGCCTAAGACTGCCCGTTGAGGCCAAGATGTGGTACCTTTTGCGGCTATTTTCCACGTCTGCGACACAAGACGTATTTTTTGATATCGGTATGTATACCGCCTAAAGCGGATTATGTTCCATCACATTGACAAGGAAATATCGATCATGGCGCTTGAAGAATCTCATGTGCGCCGGGCCGCTCACTTGGCCCGACTCGCCGTCAGCGATGACCAAGCCAGCGGCTTTGTCGACGACCTAAGCCGGATTCTGGACATGGTCGACCAGCTACAAAGCCTTGATACTGAAGGCGTTATGCCGCTCGCCCATCCGCTCGATGCGACCCAGCGACTGCGCGCCGATGAAGTAACCGAAACTAACCAGCGCGAAACCTTTCAGCGCTGTGCTCCGGCAGTGGAAAATGGCCTGTATCTGGTGCCCCGCGTCGTTGAATAAACTTAGTGCATAAACACGCTGAGTAACGGCACACGAGCATTGGCAGCCACCACTATTGCCTCTTTTTTTCTCCCCTGAACGGAGCTTCTGGGACATGCATGAGAAAACCTTAACGCAACTCGCTGCCGCCTTGAAAAGCGGCGAGTTTTCCAGCCGCGAGCTAACCGCTCACTATTTACAGCGCATCGACAAGGCTGACGGCAAACTGAACAGTTTTATCAGCGTGACCGCTGAGCAGGCGCTGAAGCAGGCTGAAGTCGCCGACAACGCCAGAGCAGCTGGCAAAGCCGGGCCTCTAGCGGGCATACCTTTGGCACTGAAAGATATTTTTTGCACTCAAGGTGTAAAAACCAGCTGCGGCTCGAAAATGCTGGATAATTTTATTGCCCCCTATAACGCCACCGTTGTTGAAAAACTCAACGCGGCGGGCACGATTAGTCTGGGTAAAACCAACATGGATGAGTTCGCCATGGGCTCCTCCAACGAAAGCAGCTACTACGGCCCGGTGAAGAACCCTTGGGACTTAACGGCTGTGCCCGGCGGTAGTTCTGGCGGCAGTGCTGCAGCGGTCGCAGCAGGCCTAGTGCCCGCCGCCATGGGTACCGATACCGGCGGTTCTATTCGCCAACCGGCAGCGTTTTGCGGCATCACCGGCTTAAAGCCCACCTATGGCCGCGTATCGCGCTTTGGCATCATTGCCTACGCCTCGAGCCTTGATCAGGCAGGCCCGCTGGCGCGCAGTGCCGAAGATTGCGCCCACCTGCTGGGTGTGATTGCGGGTCATGACGGCCGTGACTCCACCAGTGTTGCCCGCGGCGTACCCGACTACGTAGAGAGCCTTAACGCCCCCCTCTCGGGACTTAAAATCGGCCTACCGAAAGAATACTTTGGCGATGGTTTAGACCCGGAGGTCGAAAATGCCGTCCGCGAGGCGGTGAAAGTTTACGAATCCCTAGGCGCCACGGTGCGCGAAGTCAGCCTGCCGCATACCCATTATGCGATTCCGGCCTACTACGTGATCGCCCCTGCGGAGGCTTCTTCGAATCTCTCCCGCTACGACGGCGTGCGCTTTGGTCACCGCTGCGACAACCCCAGCGATCTGATTGATCTGTACAAGCGTTCGCGAGAGGAAGGCTTTGGCGAAGAGGTCAAGCGACGCATCCTCATCGGCACTCACACGCTTTCTGAAGGCTTCTTTGACGCCTACTACACCAAAGCCCAACAGGTGCGCCGTTTGATTCGTCAGGACTTCCTGGACGCCTTTGAAGACGTCGATGTGCTGATGGGCCCCGCCTCGCCTACGCCAGCCTTCGACCTGGGCGCTAAAAAAGATCCGGTGTCGATGTACCTGCAGGATATTTACACCATTGCGGTTAACCTGGCTGGCATCCCCGGCATTAGCGTACCCGCAGGTTTTGTCGGTGGCCGCCCGGTGGGTCTGCAGATTCTGGGCACCCATTTTGCCGAAGCGCAGTTGCTTAACGTCGCCCACCAGTTTCAGCAAGCGACCGACTGGCACTTACAACGTCCTGCCTTTGCCGAGGAGTACGCCTAATGCAATGGGAAACCGTGATTGGGCTTGAAGTCCACGTTCAGCTCGCAACGCGCTCTAAAATCTTCTCCGGCGCCTCTACGGCGTTTGGCGCTGAGCCAAATACCCAAGCGTGTGCGGTAGACTTAGGCCTACCCGGCGTACTGCCGGTGCTTAACGAGCAAGCCGTGGCCATGGCCGTGCAGTTTGGCCTGGCAGTGCATGCAGACATCGCTGAAGTGTCGGTGTTTGACCGTAAAAACTACTTCTACCCCGACCTGCCCAAGGGCTATCAGACCAGCCAGATGTACCACCCCATCGTCGGCCCTGGCGACGTTGAGATTACCCTGGAAGATGGCAGCTCCAAGCGTATTCGCATTCACCATGCCCATCTCGAAGAGGATGCCGGTAAATCACTGCATGAAGATTTTCATGGCATGACCGGTATTGACTTGAACCGAGCGGGCACGCCGCTGCTGGAAATCGTCTCCGAGCCGGATATGCGCAATGCCAAAGAAGCCGCAGCGTATCTCAAGGCGATTCACTCCATCGTTACTTACCTGGGCATTTCCGACGGCAATATGGCGGAAGGCTCAATGCGTTGCGACGTTAACGTCTCGGTTCGCCCCAAAGGCCAGGAAGCTTTTGGTACCCGCGCTGAGATTAAAAACGTTAACTCCTTCCGCTTTGTCGAACGTGCGATTGCATTCGAGGTGGAGCGCCAGATTGAGCTGATTGAAGATGGCGGCAGCGTGGTTCAGGAAACCCGCCTGTTCGACCCAGACCGCGATGAAACCCGCAGCATGCGCACCAAGGAGGAGGCCAACGACTACCGTTACTTCCCCTGCCCCGACCTGCTGCCGGTGGTGCTGGATCAAGCCTACCTGGATCACCTGCGCGGGCAACTGCCCGAGCTACCGGCGGATAAGCGCGAGCGCTTCCAGAACGAACTGGGGCTGTCCGCTTATGACGCCAACGTCATCTCCGCCAGCCGCGATATGGCCGAATTTTTTGAAGCCGTGCATAGCGAATGTGGCGATGCCAAACAGGCGGCTAACTGGGTGCAGGGTGAGCTCTCCGGGGCACTTAACCGCGAAAGCCTAAGCATTGCCAATAGCCCGATCTCTGCCCGCCAGCTAGGCGAACTGATCAGCCGCGTGCTGGATAACACCATTAACGGCAAAGCCGCTAAAGAGGTTTTCCAAGCGCTGTGGAATGGCCAGGGCGAAAGTGCTGATGAGGTGATCGAAGCGAAAGGCCTCAAGCAGGTGACCGACACCGGCGCTATCGAAGCAATGATCAATCAGGTAATCGCCGACAGCCCCGCCCAGGTCGCTCAATACCGCGACTCGGAGCCGGAAAAACGCGGCAAGATGATCGGCTACTTCGTCGGCCAAGTGATGAAAGCATCGCGCGGCACCGCCAACCCTCAGCAGGTCAACGGCTTGCTAAAAGAGAAGCTCGACGCGCTGTTGTAACAGGGGGCGATTCGGATCTGAAGCTTACTAGTTCATAGCGGCTGCCCTGGGCAGCCGTTTTTAATTAATGGCACAAATCTGAACTAGGGCAACTGGCTGGGCTGGGTAAAGCGCGTTAGCTGAGCACATCCCGCCGCCCATACCTCAGCCTCAAACTCGGCGATGGCGGCGGTAGGGAAACCAACCCCTTGCGCCGGGCTGCCTTCTACCAACAGCCCCGCCAACTCTCCCACCAGCGGCATATGGCTGACCAGCATGATTGGCGTGCCCTCAGGCTGCTCAAGTAGCCAGCCACTTACCGCACTAGGGGGATCGTCCGGGGTAATAAAATTCAACGTTTGAAGCGACACTCCCAGCGCATCACTGATTATTTGCGCGGTCTGCTGCGCGCGGGCATAAGGGCTGGCATAAACCCTCGGCACAAACAGCTCGCCCGCGGACACACGCTCGGCCAACCAACACGCCATTTTCTCAGCCTCCTGCTCACCATGGGGCGTCAATCGGCGCGCTTGATCAGGATACCCCGGCGCGGCCTCGCCGTGGCGCATAATCAGCATATCAGCCATTCCTGCCTCCATGGTTCTTAGAAACCTGTTCCTTAGAAGCCTGGTTGTGATGAGATTGGTCTCGATGGGCCTGCTGAACGGCTTCACGGGGCAGAATAAACTCTACATCGCTACTCTGCTCCCCCATCATTAGGGTGCGCGCCATATCCTGAGCTGGCACACCATCAAATAGCACGTGATTAAGGCCTTCAGCGAGCGGCATATAAACACCCATTTCGCTCGCTTTAGCGCATACCAGCTTAACGGTATTCACCCCTTCTGCGACTTGACCAAGCGCATCTACGGCCTCCTCCAGCGTACGCCCTTCGCCCATGGCATAGCCGACGCGGTAGTTGCGCGATAGGTTAGACGAGCAGGTAACAATTAAATCCCCCACCCCCGCCAGACCTAAAAACGTCATCGGGTTAGCCCCCTGGGCGACGGCAAAGCGGCTCATTTCCGCTAAAGCGCGAGTCATTAACATACTGCGGGTGTTTTCGCCCATACCCAGCGCCGCCGCCATGCCGGCGGCAATGGCATAAATATTTTTCAGCGCACCGCCCAACTCAACACCATGGCGGTCATCGCTGGCGTAAACACGAAAATAACGGCAGCCCAGAGCCTGCTGAACCCGAGTGCGGGTTAACGGATCTGCGCTGGCAATCACTGTGGCGGTTAGCTGCTTATCGGCAATTTCAGAGGCTAGATTGGGGCCAGCAATCACACCAATATGACTAAAGCCCGTCTCTTGCTCAAGCACTTGGCTCATCAGCAGAAAACCTTCCTGCTCAATCCCCTTGGTCGTGCTGACCAAGATCTGCTCAGGCCTCAGCCACGCTTTCGCCGCTTGCACAACGCTGCGAAAAGCTTTGGAGGGAATCGCGATCAGCACTAGCTCGGCGTCAGCCAACACAGCTTGGAGATCAGTTGAGGCTTCGACGGCCGGATTCATAGCGTAATGGGGTAAATAGCGCCCGTTACGGTGCTCTTGGTTGATTTGCGTGACCAGCGCTTCATCACGCATCCACTGGCGAACCTGGGCGCCATTGTCAGCGGCAATACTCGCCAGCGCCGTGCCAAAACTACCGCCCCCCAGCACCGCTACATTGGTTGGCACTGGGACATTGGTTTGCTGCTCAGCCATCATAATAGTGTCCTAAGAAGTCTTGTAGAACGTAAACCCTACTCTATCAAAACAGACGGCCCGCTGGGGTAACCAGCGGGCCGTCGTTCGTTAACGCAGGGTATTTTATTACGCCGTTAGAACGCTATTCAGGCGCTTGACGTAGGCGGCTGGGTCATCCAAATGGCCGCCCTCAGCGATGATCGCTTGATCCAGCAGAATGTAGGCTAGCTGGGTAAACAGATCGCCTTCAGCTCCTTCCAAGCGCGCTACCAGCGCATGGCTGGGGTTCAGCTCAAGGATCGGCTTCACCTCTGGCAGCGGTTGCCCAGCGGCTTCCATAATGCGGCGCATCTGGTAGCCCATCTCATGCTCGGGCAACACCACGCAGGCCGGTGAATCGGTGAGGCGGTGAGTCACTTTGACTTCTTGAACACTGTCACCCAGTGCTTCTTTAACGCGCTTGACCAGATCTTCTTTGGCTTTAGCGGTCTCTTCCTGGGCTTTTTTCTCTTCTTCGTCTTCTACATCACCAAGATCCAGCTCACCTTTAGCCACATCGGCAAAGGTTTTGCCGTCGAATTCGGTGAGATGGCTCATCAGCCAGTCATCGATACGGTCAGATAACAGCAGTACTTCGATACCTTTTTTGCGGAAGATTTCTAAGTGCGGGCTATTTTTGGCCGCATTGAAGCTATCCGCCACTACGTAGTAAATCTTTTGCTGACCCTCTTTCATGCGCTCAACGTAGTCTGCCAGCGCATGTTCCTGGGTAGCCGTATCGCTGTGGGTTGAGGCAAAGCGCAGCAAGCCAGCAATTTTTTCGCGGTTGGATGGATCCTCTCCCGGCCCCTCTTTGAGAACGCTGCCGAAAGTATTCCAGAAGGTTTGGTACTGCTCTTTATCCTTGGCGAGCTTTTTCAGCATATCCAAGCCGCGCTTGGTGAGCGCCGCTTTGATCTTATCGACGTTGGGATCTTGCTGGAGCAGTTCGCGGGAGACGTTCAGCGATAGCTCACGGGTATCCAGCACGCCTTTTACAAAGCGCAGATAGAGCGGCAGGAACTGTTCAGCGTCGTCCATAATAAACACGCGCTGCACGTAGAGCTTAACGCCCCGGGCGCCGTCGCGGTCAAACATATCAAAGGGCGCACGACCCGGTACATAAAGCAGGCTGGTGTACTCAAGCTTGCCTTCAACCTTGTTGTGACTCCAGGTCAGCGGGTCTGAAAAATCGTGAGCAACGTGTTTATAGAACGCCTTGTACTCATCGTCGGAAACCTCGCCTTTCGGGCGCGACCAAAGCGCTGTTGCCTCGTTAACGGTTTCCCAGGTGGTTACTTCACTACCTTCGATGGGACTGCCTTCGTCATCTTTTGCCGTTTCGGTTTTCGGCATACGAACAGGCACTTCGATATGATCTGAGTACTTGCGCACCAAGCTCTGCAGACGATAGTCGTCGGCAAACTCTTTGGCGTCCTCTTTCAGGTGCAAAGTGATTTCGGTGCCGTGCTGAGCACGTTCGATATCAGCAACGGTAAATTCACCCTCCCCTTTTGAGCGCCACTCAACGCCCTCAGCGGCGTCCGTGCCCGCTTTGCGGGTACGCACGGAAATTTCATCAGCAACAATAAAGCCTGAGTAGAAGCCTACGCCGAACTGGCCGATCAGCTTGGCATCTTTTTGCTGCTCGCCGGAAAGCTGCTTGAGAAATTCGGCAGTACCGGAGCGCGCGATGGTGCCCAAGTTGGCGATCACGTCTTCACGGTTCATACCGACACCGTTATCACGTAAAGTGATCGTATTGGCCTCACGGTCATGCTCGATTTCGATACGCAGTTCGCTATCGCCTTCGTAGAGCGCATCGTTATCAAGCGCCGCGTAGCGCAGCTTGTCGCAGGCATCCGCCGCGTTTGAAATAAGCTCGCGTAAGAATATCTCCCGGTTGGAGTACAGGGAGTGAATCATCAAATTCAACAGCTGCTTAACTTCGGTTTGAAAGCCTAGCGTTTCTTCGTGGTTAGCCGATTTATCAGTCGCTTGTTCGTGGGTAGCAGTTGTCATGCGCTTAGCCCTTATCAATCACGTTGAGTCATGTACCCCTGCGTGACGCATGCAGGGGCTTAAAGTAGTTTCGTGAACTTGATATGGGGCTAAGCAGAGATTTTTCAAGCGCGGGGGTTAACAAGTCGTCAGCATTAAGAAGGCGTCATATCGGGATCGCTATATTTCCAGGCCCGATAGCCTTCCAGACGTTGATCGATACGATTGAGCAGCCAGCCGACAATCAGTACGTCGTCCACTACACCGATGAGCATCAAAAAATCGGGGATCAGATCAAACGGCATTACCAAATAACCCAGCGCTAATGCCATCATGCCAAAAGCTGACCAGGGAATAGGCCGAAAGTCGCCGCGCATCACGTCGCGGGTCATGGGTATAAACAGTTTTAACGCACGCACAATGCGTTTTGTCGCCCAAACACGGGATTTGAGTCGACGTAAGAACCACCAAGTGGATAATGGAGCCATCGTAATTAGATCCTTTAAGTATCTGGGCGGTCAGATCATGACTGCGGGTATTCGTTCAGTATAGCGGCTGCTCAGCAAACTAGGCGGGCAGCACCCAAGCCCAGATAAAGTGACACCGATTGATAGAGAGAGAGCACCATGTTGGTTTCGCCATTTCGCCATACCGCCCGCGTGCTATGTACCGCATTGCTGGCGGGGTTACCCGCACTTTCCTGGGGCGCTTCAGACAGTGAGCTACGTGATGCCCTAGCTGCCGCAAGGGAACAACAGTGGGCGCGGGTAGATGAACGCGCCATTGAAGACCACCCGCTGCGGGGCTACGTGGAATACCACCGCATAAGGGGACAACTGCCGCATGTTTCCCCTGACCGAGTGCAGCAATTTATTGATCAATACGCTGACTCTCCGCTAGCAGGGTGGATTCGTGGTCAAGCGATTGCCAAGTATGGTCATGCGGGTCGCTATAGCGACCTGCTCGCGGTGGCCGACGGCGAACCAGCGGGTACCGCTCGCCAGTGCCACTACTACACCGCGCTACTCGCTAGCCAACCCCAGGTGGCAAGCGAAGCAGGGCTCGACTTATGGCGCGTCGGCAGTTCCCAGCCGGATGCCTGCGATCCGCTATTTGAACGCCTGCGGGCTAACGGCACTATCGACGCCACGGCTATTTGGGAGCGCAAGATGCTCGCTTGGCAGGCAGGCGAAACAAGCCTCTCAAGCTATCTTGGAGGGCTGTTAAGCGGCCAGTGGCAAACCGCATTGGACACAATGGATAGTGTTGCCGCGCGCAGCAGCGCGATCACTCAGGCGCCCTCTTGCCTGGGCCCAGAGTGTGCCGCGACAGCAAGCTTCTACCGGGCCGCCATGCAGCGCTATACCCGTGAAGACACACCGGCAGCCTTTGCCGCCTGGCAGACGCTCTCGTCGCGCTTAAATCTGCTCCCCAGTGACCGTGCAGCCATCGAAGAGGAACTGGCCTTCTACGCGCTAGTACGGGATGTCCCCGGCACGCTTAGCTGGGTCGACGGGGTGTTACCCACGTTTGACAGCGAGCGGGTGTTAGAGCTGCGTGTTCGCCGTGCGCTGGCTAACCGTGACTGGAATGGGGTTATCCACTGGATTGCTGAAATGCCCGCTATCCAGCAAGAAAATAGCCGTTGGCAGTATTGGCTGGGCCGCGCCAATGGGCAGCTTGGCAACCAGACAGCCGCCGAAGCGCGTTACCAGCAAGCCGCTTTAGATCGCAGTTTTTACGGCTTTGCGGCAGCAGAAAGACTTGGCCAATCCTATCAGTTGAATCTTGAGCGCAACCATTTTGACGAAGCGTCGCGCCAACGTATTGCCCAACTCCCCGCCGTGCAGCGCACCGAGGCTTTGCTACGCATTGGCGAAGATGGGCTGGCCAACAGCGAGTGGTTAAATGCGGTACAAAGCGGCTCTCCCCAGCAGGCGCGCGCACTAGCCGACTACGCCGCTCAGCAGCAGTGGCATGCACGCTTAGTGCAGACCACCATAGCCGCCGAAATGTGGGACGCCTTGGATTGGCGCTTCCCCCAGGCCTACCACGACAGCTTTCAACATTGGGGCCGCATGACGGGCGTTGACCCTTACTTGTTGATGGCAATTACCCGGCGCGAAAGCGCTTACAACCCCAACGCCCTTTCACCCGCAGGAGCCCGCGGGCTTATGCAATTGATGCCCGGCACCGCCAGCCAAGTCAGCCGCGAACTAGGCATTAGCGACCCTGGCCCCTATGGCGTGCTAGACCCAGAACTGAATATCCGCCTGGGCAGCACCTACCTGCGCGATAAGCTGCAGCGCTATCAGGGTAATCGCCTGGCCGCCGCTGCAGCTTATAATGCTGGCCCTGGCCGCGTCGACCAGTGGCTTGGCGATGGCGTAGAGGCCTTTGATCTGTTTGTGGAGAGCATCCCCTTCCGCGAGACCCGCGACTACGTCCAGGCAGTGCTTAGCTATCGAGTGATTTTTGAAAGCCTTGCCAACGGCGGCAGCAGCGAAGGCGTTTCACTGCTAAGCGATAACGAACAACAAGTGCGCTACGACCGGGCGCTACTTGCCCGCCGCTAAGCTGCATTCTCTTGTTTAGATTGACGTCAGCGCCCGGTTTAAACCGGGCGCTGTGTTAATGCCAGCCGAATACCAAACACCACCAACACCGCACCCGTAGCGGCGTTTAGCGTTTGCGCAAAGCGCGCACTGGCCAGCCACTTACCAGCACTCCCCACCATTAGCACTACCCCGATTTGCCATATATTGGCGATGATAAAGTGCACCCCTGCCAGCCATAGCGACTTCAGTAACGCAGGGTCGCCGGGCGCTATAAACTGGGGTAAAAAAGCCATGTAGAACACCACGGTTTTAGGATTCAATACATTGGATAAAAAGCCTTCTTTGACCGGCTGCCAGCGTGAAACAGCAGGCGTACCTGCTAGCACGCCATTAACCGGCAGCGGCTGCCCTCGACGCGCTGCCAGCAAACTGGTGATTCCCAACCAAATGAGATAGCCCGCCCCCACCAGTTTCAGCATATGAAATGCCCAGGCCGATTGCAGCAAGATCAGCGAGATGCCCAACGCTGAAATCGTAGCATGTACAAATAGGCCGCAGCAGATAGCAAGGCTGGTGGTAACGCCATCCCTAATCCCTCCACGCGCCGTATTCCGAATTACCAACAAAGTGTCAACACCAGGGCTAATCGTTAACAGCGTGATCGCTACCAGAAAGGAAATAAATTGTGTATCGATAAAACCTAACTGCATCATGGGTACTTACTCGCAACGAAATAAAAAATCTTAGGAATGTCGCTGGACGACAGCCGCGTTTGCATCTAGAGTAATTGTAGCGGGTGGACAATTGAGTTGCCCGTGATTACTAAGCACGTTAAGGAAATAGAAAATGGCAACTGGCACTGTTAAGTGGTTTAACGATACTAAAGGCTTCGGCTTCATCTCTCCTGATGACGGCGGAGACGATCTGTTCGCCCACTTCTCCGAAATTCAAGCTGAAGGCTTCAAGACCCTGCAAGATGGTCAAAAAGTCAGCTTTGAAGTGACTCAGGGTAAAAAAGGCCTTCAGGCTTCCAACATCCGCCCAGCTTAATTGCTAACGGATGTACAAAGGCCCGCGCTTGCGGGCCTTTTTTATTGCCTAACGGTAATCGCTCAAGCGTCATTCCTCACTCCGCGACTCATCACTCGCATTGGATTCCTGACTAGGCTCATTGCTCTCAACGCCTCTGCCAAGCTCGCCTGACGGCTCGACTACCGCGCCACTCTCAGCCCCGCGATTTTCCAACTCTTGATACTGCTCTTCAAGCCGCTGCTGTGCTTCTTCAAAGCGGCGTTCGGTATCTTCAATCAAAGCGTCAACATCGGTTGATTCACGATCATCTTGCAACGGCGTCCGCTCTGGCAAACTGCTTTCAGTGTCCCAACTTGGCGAGACATCCTCACTTTCCATCGGCTCTAGTGATGGCGCCTGCTGCTCCACCTCCTGAAACTGCTCTTCTAAACGCTGCTCAGCCTCTTCGAAACGACGCTCAGTTTCGGCAATGATCTCATCCACATCAGAACGTGTAGCTTCACCCGGCATAGCACCTTCTTCATCGAGCACGTCCTCAGGATTAGCCGCCAGCGTATCTTCTCCGGCTTCAACCTCCTCGCTACCTGCCGTGGCACTGTCACTAGACGCGGCACCATTAGACTGGGTGTCGCCCTCGCGTAATGCATCCGCTCGCTCAAGCTCTTCAGCGGCCTGGCGTGCTTCAATATCATCCTCCACTTCTTCGGGACTGGACATCTGCGCCGCGTTTTCAGCGGCGTCCGGCGCCTCTTCCTCGCCCGCCCCTTCGTCGCGAGCGGTTTCTTCATCCATCACCGCAGAATCCTCATCGGGTGTCACGGTGGGGTCATCCTGGGAGTCACCGCAGGCACTGAGCAATAGAGCCACAGCGGCGAGCGCGGGTATCCACACGCGATTTGCCATTTGATTCTTCTCCTTTGTATCGTTAAACATCTAAACTTAGCGGGTCATGGTCGACTGGAGGAAAGCAACGGGCACTCCTCGGGCAGTAATACACGCAGTGCAAGAGGCACTACTTCCGCGCAGAACTGATCATAGTAGCGCGCCTCACCATCTAGCGTGAGTGGCCAAGGTGACTCGTTTGGCTGAGTGGTCACCGTCAATTGGGTAGTGGTGAAATAGCGCACGAATCGCCCGTCATAGGGAAAGCTTTGCAGCTCGCCGATGAGTTTGGTCAGTTCCGTTACCGAGCTGAAGTCTTTGACCAGCAGCACGTCCAGGCGGCCATCATCCAGCTTGGCACGCGGTGCCAGCACTTGGCCGCCGCCTGATTGGCGACCATTGCCCAGCGCCAGTAGCAACAGCGATGCGCTTTCCTCTTTCTCGTCCCAATGCAGCGTGCCGCGGTAGCTGCGGTGGCGCCACGCTTTTAGCGCCCCCATCACCGAGTATGCTCCGCCCCCGAGCAACCGCTTTAAGGTTTTCGGGGTCGATGACGTCACTTCAGCGCCAAACCCACCGGTGGTCATATTGATATAGTAGCTGGTGGCTGATTCACCGCCGGCACCTGCGGTCACCCGCACAACATCGATAGGATAGGCGCTTAACCCCCTGGCTGCCGCCAAAGCTTCGCCTGGTTCCAGTGGCAGGCCGACCGAGGTCGCAAAGTCATTGGCACTGCCTAAGGGCACAATCCCCAATACAGGTCGTCGGTCATGGGGCAAGCGCATTAACCCATTCATGACCTCACTGACGGTGCCATCACCACCACAGGCAATCACATGGGTAATCCCCATGGCGTCAGATTGCTCAGCAATATCAGCCGCGTCGCCCCCTTCCCAGGTAGCGCGAACAGTAATCAGCATCCCTGCCTGACGTTGTTCATCGACGGCTTCACGCAATGCCGGATTACCGGCGGATTTACCATTAATAACAAGTAAATAGTGTTGCTGAGAATCTGTCACTGTTGTTATTCCTTTCCTTAGGATACATATTTAATGGCAATACCTTATGCCAATGCCTTCTCGACCACCTCGTAAACATTTGCCGATAGCGGCTGTTGTTTAATACGTTCAAGCTCAGACCGCATTAGTGCTTGGCGCGTTTCATCAAAGCGCTGCCAGCGGGTTAGCGGCGTAATAAGCCGTGCTGCAATCTCTGGGTTGAGCCGATTAAGCTCAATGACCACATCGGCCAGCAGCTGGTAGCCTTGGCCATCCAAACGGTGGAAATTCACTCTGTTCTGAGCAAAGGCCCCTATCAAAGCGCGGACTCGGTTGGGGTTTTTGAGCGAGAAGGCGGGGTGCTGCATCAGATACTTGACCCGCTCAAGCACATCCGACTGAGGACGCGAGACCTGCACAGTGAACCATTGATCCATTACCAGCGGATCATGGGCCCACTTCTCTCCGAACGCCTTCAAGGCAGGTGACGCAAGGTCATCGCGATCACTGTGCACTAGTTGAGTTAGAGCTTGACGCACATCGGTCATATTGTGGTCGGCCGCAAACTGCGCTTCACACCAGGCCAAGCCCTGCTCATCCTCGATCGACATTAGATAAGCGAGCGCCACGTTTTTCAGACTACGCTGGGCAATTTGCTCCGGGGTCGGCGCGTACGCTTCTTCAGACATATTGGCTTCGTAGATGGCGGCAAACTCATCGCGCAGCGCCATGGCTAACGACTGACGCACAAACTCACGCGCAGCGTGAATGGCATCAACATCGACAATAGGCTGCTGCTCAGCGATATAGGCTTCAGAAGGCAGCGTCAGCATCTCAGCCAAGACCGCTTTATCATTCATGGGCCCGTTCAGCAATGCTTTAAAGGCATCCACAACGCGGCTGTCCATGACCTTTTCAACCCCATTGCGATGAGCGGCAATCAAGTCTTCCAGGGCCAGTAGTGCCAGCCGCTGGCCCGCATCCCAACGATTGAAACCATCGCTGTCGTGGGTCAACAAGAAGGCGAGATCTTCCCGTGAGTAAGGATAATGCATCTTCACCGGCGCGGAGAACTCGCGTAGCAGAGAGGGCACCGGCGCTTCGGCAACATCGGTAAACACAAACGTTTGTTCGTCTTCACGCAGATGAATGACCGCATCTTTGCCTATTTTCTCGCCATTGAGCGTTAGGGTTAGATCCTGGCCCGACTTGGTACCCACTAAGCCCATACGCACAGGAATGTGCAGCGGCAGCTTATCTGTCTGGCCTGGCGTTGCAGGCGTACGCTGACGCAGCGTTAAGTGGTACTCGCCGTGCACATAGTCATACTCGCCGTGGGCATCGATGTCCGGCGTTCCCGCCTGGGAATACCAGCGCATAAACTGACTAAAATCTTCACCGGAAACTTCCGCCATACAGCCGACGAAGTCTTCGATGGTCACCGCTTGCCCGTCAAAGCGCTCAAAGTATCGGTCTGAGCCGCGCCGAAACGCCTCTTCCCCCACCAAATTACGCAGCATGCGGACGACTTCGGCGCCTTTCTCATAAATCGTTAGGGTGTAAAAGTTAGTAATTTCAATATAGTGGTCGGGCCGAATCGGATGCGCGGTGGGGCCGGCATCTTCGGCAAACTGGGCAGTGCGGAAAAAGGACACATCCTGAATGCGCTTAACCGGCGCGGAATTGGTATCCGCCGAAAAGCACTGGTCACGAAAGACCGTAAAGCCCTCTTTCAGCGAGAGCTGGAACCAGTCGCGGCAGGTGACACGATTGCCCGACCAGTTATGAAAATACTCATGGGCAACGATACCTTCGACACTCTGAAAAGCAGCATCAGTGGCCGTATGGGGGTGGGTTAGCACTGCCGCCGAGTTAAAGATATTGAGACCTTTGTTCTCCATCGCCCCCATATTGAAGTCACTAACGGCCACGATCATAAACAGATCCAGATCGTACTCGCGACCGTACGCCTGCTCGTCCCACTCCATCGCCCGCTTCAACGAAGCCATGGCATGGTCGGTTTTATCTAGATTCTCTTTTTCCACCCAAATCTGCAGCGTGACAACACGCCCGCTCATGGTGGTGAAATGATCCTCTACGCTATGCAAATTACCCGCGACCAGCGCAAATAAGTAACAAGGCTTGGGGTGTGGGTCTTCCCAGGTAACAAAATGACGACCGCCGTCCAGCTCGCCGCGCCCTATCGGGTTACCGTTGGCCAGCAAAATAGGCTCGCGCTGCTGATCACCGATCACCGTGACATTAAAGGTCGCCATAACATCCGGGCGGTCGGGGTAAAAGGTAATCCGCCGAAATCCTTCCGCTTCGCACTGGGTGCAGTACATAGCATTGGATTGGTAGAGCCCTTCTAACGCCGTGTTCTCCTGCGGGGCGATCTCCACCTCGCTCTCCAATACAAACCGCTCGGGCACCTGAGCAATGCGCAGGCCTTCATCATCCAGTGCATATGCCGAGGCTTCCAGCGTCACTTCATCAATCGCCAGGGAGATCAGTTTCAGGTGCTCGCCATTTAAGACCAGCGGGGCATTGGTGTCAGCTTCTGGATGTCGCTCCATCAACAGTCGCGCTTTCACACGGGTCGCGGCGGGGTCAAGATCAAACGTCAGCTCGGTATGAGTTACCCGGTAGGCGGGTGGCTGGTAGTCGCTTAAATAAACCGGCTGCGGATCAGACATAGTGCGTGACTCCTGTATAAAACGAATATTACATAATTAAAGCGGGATGGCAGGCAACGTAACCTCCGCTAGTCGCGGAAGTTATCGAACTGAAGTGGTAAGTCCGGCCCCTCTTCACCGCGTAGCAGCGCCATAACAGCTTGTAAGTCGTCGCGTTTTTTACCCGTGACACGCACCTTCTCACCCTGAATTTGCGCCTGCACTTTGAGCTTGCTGGCTTTGATGCGCTTGACCACATCTTTGGCTTCCGCCGCGTCGAGCCCCTCCTTGAGGGCAACTTCCTGGCGCGCTTTCACGCCGGAGAGCACCGGGTCTTGCACATCCATACAGCGGGCATCGATACCCCTGGCGATGAGACGTGCACGCAGCACATCGAGCATTTGCTTAAGCTGGAAATCAACTTCCGCTTCGAGCTGCACTTTGTCGCCTTCAAGGGTGAAGCTTGCATCGACGCCTTTAAAATCAAACCGCGACTGCACTTCTCGGTTGGCTTGATCAACGGCGTTCGCGCCTTCGTGCTTATCGAACTCTGAGACAATATCAAATGAGGGCATGATGTAATTCCTGACAAGACATGACCCCCTATTCTAGAGCAGCCAGCACCCCAGGGGCCAATTCTGTTGCTTATTGTTGGTTTTAAGGGGGCATTATTAAGACAAATATTCACAACAGCTGGCAAATATTTGTACAAAAACTGTCTTTAAGTAGATCTATGGTGATGTTAAACCTGCTGCGGATAGCTTAGGCTAGCGGTTTATAGCATTGACTATTGTTCAGCCTACCCTTTTTTACCCAGGAGATACCATGAGTGACCGCGACACCCGCCACAAAGCCTCCATGGAGAAGCTTAAAGCGCGCGTAGAGGAGAAAGTCGCCGGGGCCAACGAGCAGCGCGGCCTAATCATTATTAATACCGGTAACGGAAAAGGCAAAACGACGGCCGCCTGGGGCACGGTTACTCGCGCTTTGGGCTACGGCTACAAAGTGGGCGTGGTGCAGTTTATTAAGGGGCTATGGGAGTGCGGCGAACGCAACCGTTTGGAGGAGGATGCTAATCTAGAGGTGGCGATTATGGCCACTGGTTTCACCTGGGATACCCAAAATCGCCAAGCGGATACCGACGCCTGCCAAGAGGTATGGAAAGAGGCTGAGCGCATGCTGGCCGATCCAGAGACCTATCTGGTAGTACTCGACGAGATCACCTATATGCTCAAGTTTGGCTATCTGGACATCGCCACAGTGAAGCAAGCACTGGAGAATCGCCCTTCAGAACAGACGGTTATTATTACTGGCCGCAACGCTCACCGTGAACTCGTCGCCATGGCCGATACGGTGACCGAAATGCAGGAGGTGCGCCACGCTTTTAACAACGGCCTACAGGCGCGCCGTGGCATCGATTTTTAATTAGCAAAAGGGGCAAACCAAGTTGCCCCTTTTGTGCCTGCTCACTGATAATCAGTTTGAACTGTTCTTAACTATCGAATGGGTTACGCAGCACAATGGTTTCCATGCGGTCTGGGCCGGTGGAAATAATATCGATACTGGCGCCCACCTGCTTCTCCAGATAGCTGATGTAAGCGCGGGCATTAGCAGGTAAATCTTCAACTCGCTTGGCGCCCAGCGTTGACTCTTTCCAGCCAGGTAAGTCCTCATAAAGCGGCTCAACCGCTTCGAAGCCCTCCGAGTCCACCGGGTTATCCAATACATCGCCATCTTTACTGCGATAGCCAACGCAGACACGAATATTTTCTAGCCCGTCTAACACGTCAAGCTTGGTTAAGCAGATACCCGATACCGAGTTAATCTGCACCGCGTGACGCAGCGCGACGGCGTCAAACCAACCGCAGCGACGCGCCCGTCCAGTGGTGGCGCCAAACTCATGGCCGCGCTCGGCTAGGTGACGGCCGTCAACGTCGAACAGCTCAGTAGGGAACGGGCCTGAACCCACGCGAGTTGTGTAAGCCTTGGTAATACCCAGCACATAATCCAAATACAGTGGGCCAACGCCAGAGCCCGTCGCAACACCCCCTGCCGTGGTGTTGGAGCTGGTGACGTAAGGGTAAGTACCGTGGTCAATATCCAGCAGCGAGCCTTGAGCGCCTTCAAACAGGATATTCTCACCGGCCTTGCGCAGGTCGTGCACCATGCTGACGGTATCGCACACCATGGGGCGCAACTCTTCAGCCATCTGCATGGCCGTGTCGAGCACTTCCTGGAAATCGACCGCCGGTTCACCGTGGTAATTAACCAGTACAAAGTTGTGGTAGTCGAGCACTTCACCCAGCTTGGAAGCGAAGCGCTCGCGATGCAGCATATCGCCTAAGCGCAGGCTACGGCGGGCTACTTTATCTTCGTAGGCGGGCCCAATGCCGCGGCCAGTGGTGCCAATTTTAGCGATGCCACGAGCTTTCTCACGGGCCTGATCCAGGCGCACGTGATAAGGCAGGATCAGCGGGCAGGCCGGCGAAAGACGCAGTCGCTCACGCACTGGCACGCCTTTGGCTTCCAGCTCACGAATCTCCTTGATCAACGCTTCAGGTGAAAGCACCACGCCATTACCAATCACACACTTTGTGCCTGGGCGCAGAACACCTGAAGGAATCAGGTGGAGGACGGTCTTCTCACCGTCGATGACCAGGGTATGGCCGGCGTTGTGACCACCCTGAAAGCGCACCACGGCAGATGCGGACTCAGTCAGCAGATCAACGATCTTACCTTTGCCCTCGTCACCCCATTGGGTGCCCAGCACTACGACATTCTTACCCATTATGATGCACTCGTCTCTTGTGTCAGGGCCGTTGGCTGCCAACGACCATCGATAAGCTCAAGATAGCGGTCACACTCATGCTCCGCCGGCCCAGTACGCTGCCCAGGCAGCGCTTGAATCACGCGTTCTCCCTGCTCACGCAGCTCGACAATAACAGCGTTGAGCGCCTCATCCTGCGTAGCAGGCGCCCAAATAGCCCCGCGAACCGGTGATGCTAGCGCCAATGACGCCAACTGCTTCAAGTCCATCGAGAAGCCGGTGGCAGGGCGTGCACGGCCAAAGGCCCGTCCCGTATCGTCATAGCGACCGCCTTTCGCCAACGCATGACCGTATCCCGGCACATAGGCGGCAAACATCATACCCGTGTGGTATTGATAGCCGCGCAGCTCCGCCAGGTCAAAATAGAGCGAGACATCAAAGCGTGCCAGCACCCCCTGGTAAAGGGCGTCCAACTGATCCAGCGCGGCCGTGACCGAGGCTGGCGCGCCAGCAAACCGCTCCCGCGCCTGGCGTAGGATATCTGCGCCTCCATGCAACTCACCCAGGGCTAACAGCATGTCCGCTAACGCCGGGTCGCTGACACTGGCGTCTACAAGCCTTGCCAGTTGACTCGGTGATTTTAGCGCTAGCGCCTCAAATAACGCACGTTCTTGTTCGTCACTCAGCGCTGCAGCCTCTACAAGACTACGGTAAATACCGATATGCCCAAGCGCCAAGTGTATCTCTTCGGCACCCGCGGCTTTCATACTGGCCAGCGCCAAGTGAATAATTTCACTATCCGCCTCAAGCCCCGCATGACCAAACAGCTCAGCACCCACCTGCACCGGGCTACGCCCTCCTTGATGCTGATCCGCCTTAGCGCGCAGTACGTTGGTGCAATAACACAGCCGTACTGGTCCCTGACGCTTTAGTGAGTGGGCATCCATACGCGCAACTTGCGGCGTAACATCTGCCGAGGCGCCCATCATGCGTCCCGTCAACTGGTCGGTCAGTTTAAAAGTCTGAAGATCCAGATCCGTACCGGTGCCTGTTAACAGGGAGTCTAGAAACTCCACGGGTGGCGGCATGACTTGGTCATACCCCCAACAGTGGTAAAGATCGAGCAGCGCACGGCGCAGCTCTTCCATGCGGCTTGCCTGAGGAGGAAGCACCTCATCCATGCCGTCGGGCAGCAGCCAGCGGTCAGCAATGGTCATGTAAACAATCCTGCAAGACGATGAAGGCCCAACAAATTCAATCAGTAACGTAGCATGGTCATTGGCGACATTAGCGTTAAACGAGGGCCACAAAAAAACCGGGCGACGCCCGGTTAATAAATTCTATCACGTTTATGCGCCGGGTGAACCCCGCTTGGCTGTCATCCAACCAAGACGAGGAGCACCGGCCAACAACGTTTTACTCGCCGTTATCTTCACCGCTTTGCGGGTCAGCGCTTCGCAAATAGCGGAAGAAATCGCTACTCGGTTCCAGCACCATTAGATTGCCATCATCGGCGAAGCTTTCGCTGTAGGCATTAAGGCTACGCCAGAAGGAGAAAAACTCCTGATCCTGGCTATACGCTTCAGAGAAGATCGCAGCGGCCTGGGCATCACCTTCACCGCGCAGTGTCTCAGAGCGCTCATTGGCCTGGGCAAGCAGTACTTGGCGACGGCGATCCGCGTTGGCGCGAATCCGCTCGGCCTCTTCCTGACCCTGGGCACGCCATTCGCGGGCTTCACGCTCACGCTCAGAACGCATCCGCTCAAATACGGCGGCCGACACATCTTCAGGCAAGTCGATGCGCTTAATGCGGATATCACGAATGGCCACACCGAGCTCTTCACGCATTAGTGAATCAAGTTCTTCGGTAGGGCCAATCATCAAGTCATCACGCCGTTCGGCAATAATTTCCTGAAGGTTCAGACGACCAAATTCATTACGCAAGCTCTCATCTACTCGCGGCTGAATCAGGCGGATAGCCATCAGTTCATCACCCGCTGTCGCCTCGTAGTAACGCGTAGGATTAACCACTTGCCACTTAACGTAGGAGTCGACAATCACCGCTTTCTGCTCAAGCGTCAGATAGCGACTGGTATCCGTATCCAGCGTTAGCAAACGCGTATCAAACTTACGGATCGTTTGCGCGATCGGCACTTTTGCGTGCAAGCCAGGCTGAATATTCTCTTCGATGACTTCACCAAAACGCAGTTTAACGGCGCGTTCGGTCTCGTCTACCACGTACAGAGTATTGCTCGCCAGCCACGCAACGGCCGCCAGACCACCAACAATTAGCAGGGATCGATTATTAATCATTTACCGGCCCTCCCTGCGGATGGAGCTACTATTCGTATTTGATGAAGAGCTGGAACTCCCCTGAGTGTTGCGCAAACGCTCAAGCACATTAGGGTCTAGCTGCTCATCGCTGCTATTAGCGCTACCGCTTGTTGATGCGCGACCTTGGCTACCACTTCTGCCACTCAACTGATCCAGCGGCAAGTACATCAACGGGGCGTTTTCGCTTACATCCAAAAGCACCTTCGGCGTTTTACCGAACACCTCTTCCATTGTGTCTAGGTACATACGCTCGCGCATGATTTCCGGTGCATTAGTGTACTCGGTCAACAGAGAGTTAAAGCGGTTGGCTTGACCTTGCGCTTCAGCAACGACCGACTCACGGTAACCTTGGCCCTGCTCAACAATACGCTGCGCCTGACCTTGTGCTTCAGGAATAATCGCATTGGCGTAGGCGATACCTTGGTTGATCGTACGCTGGCGATCTTCACGTGCACGGATAACATCATCAAAAGCGTCAATCACGGGCGCAGGCGCCGAAGTGGACTCAATGTTGATGGTTTGTAAACGAATACCGGCGCCATAGTTGTCGAGGTAGGACTGCAGACGGCTAGCGACCGAGCTACCTAGAATCTCACGACCCGAGGTAAGTATATCGATCATATCGGTACCGCCAACCACGTGACGTAGGGCTGAATCAAGCGCGTTCTCAATCGAGATAGCTGGATCACGTACGTTGAGTACGAAGTCGCGCGGGTTAGCCACTTGGTACTGAGCAGAAATTTCCACTTCGACAATGTTTTCGTCACGAGTCAGCATCGACTGCGTTTGTGACAGCGAGCGTACACGGGTCACATTGACCATACGAACATCGTCAATCAGCGGCGGATTCCACTGAAGGCCAGGATTGACGACATTTTGGTATTCGCCAAAGCGGAGCACAACACCACGCTCGGATTGATCCACTAAGTAGAAGCCCATAGCAGCCCAGATCGCCAGCGCAACGATAATAATCAGGCCTGGCAGCGCAAAGGGGTTACGGCTTTTATCACTACCGCCACTACCGGTTTTCTTACCACCGCCTTTTTTACCGCCACCCAACATACTGTTGAGCTTGTCCTGAAACTTTTTCAGCGCTTCATCCAAGTCCGGAGGCCCTTGGTTATTGCCCCCTTTATTGCCACCGCCGTTGCCATTATTATTACCGCGGCTTCCATCACCATCACTTCCACCGCGTCGGCCGCCGCTACTCCAAGGGTCGTGCTGGTTGCCACCACCAGGCTCATTCCAGGCCATACTTCTTCTCCACTAAGGGTATTCGCTCACGCATCTGGCTTCGTCAATCAACGAAGCGCTAGCGTTTTGATATTATTGCTATGTAAATCTTGTACCGTTTTTATACAACAGCAGATAATGACAGCGTACTAGACATTAAACGGTGAGGCTACCAATCTTCGGTTTCCTGCAACGCAACAGGTAAGTAGGTATTGGCACGCTCGCCTAACTGAGCCATTAACTGGTTGAAATCACGCCGCGGCAAACGCACATCCAATACTGATTGCCCGTGTTCGTCAAAGGCCTCCTCGCGAACAGCATTCAGCTCATGAAGGCCAGCGCGCAGCTTACCTTGCTCAGGCGTGAGTGTCAGCGAAAAGCCAATGACATCGTTGGCCAGGCGCTCGGTTAGCGCTTCGTGGAGTAGCTCAAGACCCTGACCATTTTGGGCCGAGAGCCAAACCACCTCGGGTACGCCATGGCCATCACGTTCTATGCGCGGGGCACTATCGAGCTTATCAATTTTATTCATGACCTTGAGTACCGGCACATCATCCGCGCCGATCTCTTTGAGCACTAACTCCACCTGTTCCACGTTTAATTCGCGGTCTGGGTCTGCGGCATCAATCACGTGCACCAATAGTGACGCCTCTGATGCTTCTTGAAGCGTGGCTTGAAATGCCTCAACTAACTTGTGTGGCAAATGACGAATAAAGCCCACGGTATCGGCCATCACAACGGGGCCAACGTCTTCAATCTCAAGCCGTCTCAGCGTGGGGTCAAGTGTCGCAAATAGCTGGTCGGCGGCATACACCTCGGCATTGGTCAAGGCGTTAAACAGTGTCGACTTCCCAGCGTTGGTGTACCCCACCAGCGATACGCTATGAATTTCTGCACGCGCACGCGCGCGGCGATTCTGGTCACGCTGACTGCGTACTTTATCGAGCCGTTTATGAATCGATTTAATTCGCCCACGCAGCAGGCGACGGTCCGTTTCAAGCTGCGTTTCACCAGGGCCGCGCAGGCCAATCCCGCCTTTTTGGCGTTCAAGGTGTGTCCATCCACGCACTAGGCGGGTCGACATATATTCCAGCTGAGCAAGCTCTACTTGCAGCTTACCCTCATGGGTTCGTGCCCGTTGCGCAAAGATATCGAGAATCAGACCGGTACGGTCAAGCACTCGGCATTTGAGCTCTTGCTCAACATTGCGCTCTTGAGAGGGACTTAAGCTATGGTTGAAGATCACCAGCTCAGCTTCGTGAGCCGCGAGCAGTGCCCGCAGCTCTTCCAACTTACCTGACCCAATAAAAGTCCTCGAGTCAGGTCGGTGGCGGCTAGCAGTGAGTAGAGTCGCAGGCTCTGCACCCGCAGAGCGTACGAGCTCTAAAAACTCACCCGGGTCTTCACGTTTTTGTTCATCATGAAAATCAACATGAACAAGAACTGCCGTTTCACCGGCGTCTGGGCGTTCGAAAAACAATCAATACCTCGTGGACTCTCTTGCTGCTTCAGCGGTATTAAATCTCCGCATCCTGCTCTGCCGGGTCTTGCGCAGGCAAGCGTACGTTGCGAGAAGGGACAACCGTAGAAATAGCGTGTTTATAAACCATCTGGCTGACGGTATTACGCAGTAGGATAACAAACTGGTCAAACGATTCGATCTGGCCCTGCAACTTAATGCCGTTGACCAAAAAGATAGAGACCGGAATGCGCTCCTTGCGCAGGATGTTCAAGTACGGGTCTTGAAGGGACTGCCCTTTGGACATGTTGCTCTCCCTAAAACTGTCGTTGGGGGTTAATTATCAAATGGCGTGCCCTACTGGTGCTACGCCGCACTATTTATTACTGCCCGAAAGGCGGAGTGATGCCCGAGGAGCTTTGAGGTTCGCGAGAGGCCCAATCACTCAGCCAATCGAAAACGCACTTACTAAGTTACTATCTTAGAGACCTACCTTAGCGACCTATCTTACGCTAAGCACCGCTGTCACGCACGAGTTTCAGCACCTGATCCAGCGCGTCTGAACGCTGTGAATCCACCCAATTAAGCGCTGGCCAACTTCTTAACCAGGTTAATTGACGCTTGGCTAGCTGACGAGTTGCGATAACGCCACGCTCAACGAGAGCGGCATAATCGTAATCACCTTCTAGATACTCCCACACTTGGCGATAACCAACACTCTTCATCGCCGGCAGGCCTAAATGTAAGTCATTACGCTTTTTGAGGGCGGCGACTTCATTTATCAAGCCCTCACCCAACATTACTTCGAAACGCTGGGCAATACGTTGGTGCAAAAGCGCCCGGTCATTAGGCGCCAATGCTATCGACAACACGCGCCAGGGAAAGGTTTCCGGCTGTTGCTCCGCCCACAGCTCACTCATCGTCCGCCCACTGGCGTAATACACTTCAAGCGCACGCATTACACGCTGTGGATCATTGGGATGGATACGCTGGGCAGAGATCGCATCCACCTCACTCAACTGTTTGTGCAGCGACGATAACCCTTCACGTTGCCACTGCGCTTCGAGCCGCTGACGAATAACCGGGTCAGCTGAGGGCAAATTCGCCACACCTTCGACCAGTCGCTTGTAATACAGCATGGTACCGCCGACCAGTAGAGGAACTCTGCCCGCCGCGCTAATTTGTCGCATTAGCTGTAGCGAATCTTCACGAAAATCGGCTGCAGAATAGGGCTCGGCGGGGTCGCGGATATCGATCAAGTGATGGGGTGCGCGGGTAAGCTCAGCCATACTGGGCTTAGCACTGCCAATATCCATACCGCGATACACCATCGCCGAGTCAACGCTAATCAGCTCATGCCCCAGCCGTTCGTGTAGCGCCATCGCCGCATCGGTTTTTCCGGCGGCCGTTGGGCCCATCAAAAAAATTGCCCAGGGGCGCGTATCAGCCATGCGCGTTTCCATCAAGTAAGAAAAGGATAGTTAAAAAGAGTCGCTACAAAAGAGTCGTTGCGATTATCTATGCGGCTATTGACCACGCAAGAACAACCGATCGAGCGCTTTTAACCCCATCTGTGTCCAGGTAGGGCGACCGTGGTTACATTGATCGCTGCGCTCGGTGCGCTCCATATCCCGCAACAGCGCGTTCATTTCGTCGATCGTCAGGCGCCGGTTGGCGCGCACACTGCCATGGCACGCCATGGTGGAGAGCAAATCATGTAAGCGAGCCTCCACTTGATGGGTACGCCCATACCGCGCCAATTCCTCCAGCATCTGGCGCACCAGCGCCTCAGGATCAGCCTGGGCCAGCAAGGCGGGCAATTGGCGTACCAGTAGCGTCTCAGGCCCGGCAATATCCAGCTCAATACCCAGCTTGGAGATCGCCTGCTGCTCGCTCTCTGCGGTAGCCACCTCTGCTCGGCTAGCGGCAATGGAGACAGGCACCAGCAGCGGCTGCGCAGCCACCCCTTTCGCGGCGGCCAGCTGTGTTTTCATACGCTCATAGACAATGCGTTCGTGGGCGGCATGCATATCCACCAGCACCAGCCCTTCAGCGTTTTGAGCCAGAATATAGATACCGTGCAACTGCCCCAGAGCAAACCCTAGCGGCGGCGCTGCAGTAGGGTCGTTGTCGGGCATTGCCAGTGGTGCTTCACGCACCTCACTACCCCGCCCACCGGGGGCTCTCGGCTGAGGCGTTAACAGCGTCTCTTCGTGATCAGGGTGAAGCGCCTGATAGCCCTGCATAAAGCGCCGCACGCGCGCAGCACCAGGGTGGCGATCCGGCGAGTGAGTCAAGGCGATACCCTGTTGCTGCCAGCGGGGCTGCTCAATGCCCGCTTGTGACGCTACGCTCTTTGGCGCTGCGCCTAATGCACCGGCCTCATCGGCACCAATCTCTGCGGCACGCTCGTCTAAGCCACTATCTGAACCGTCACCTGAACCATCACCTGAACTATCACCTGAGCCATCACCTGAACGGTCGGCCGGTTTAGCGGAGGCTAGGCAGTGGTGGAGGCTTGAGTAGAGAAAATCGTGCACCATGCGGCCATCGCGAAAACGCACTTCGTGCTTGGTGGGGTGAACGTTGACGTCCACCACATCTGGATCTAGTTCCAGATAGAGCACAAACACCGGGTGACGGCCGTTAAACAAAACATCGCGATAGGCCTGACGCACCGCGTGGGCGACCAGGCGGTCACGCACTACGCGACCATTAACAAAGAAGTACTGCTGGTCTGCCTGGGAGCGCGAATGGGTGGGCAGCCCCACCCAGCCGCTTAACCGCAAACCGCCCGCTTCGCGCTCGATATAGCGAGCGTGCTCGATAAAATTCTTACCCAGCAGCGAGGCGATCCGCCGCTCGCGAGCCGCCGCTGAATGGCCTGCCGGGAGTTGGTGAATGACTTTTTGATTATGGCGTAATACCCAGGTGATGTCGTAACGCGATAACGCCTGGCGGCGGAATGCTTCTTCCACATGAGCAAACTCGGTCTTTTCAGTACGCAGGAACTTGCGTCGGGCCGGGGTATTGAAAAACAGGTCACGCACGCCGACGCTGGTGCCACGCGGGTGGGGCGCGGGGGTAACGCGTGCATCCATGCCCCGCCCTTCCGCCACCACCCGCCAGCCGTGACGGGGATCCTCTTCAGCATTAGAGATCAATTCCAGCCGTGAAACAGAGCTGATAGAGGCCAGCGCTTCGCCGCGAAAGCCTAGCGAGCTAACCCCCTCTAAGTCTTCGAGGCTGCCAATCTTACTGGTGGCGTGGCGGGCTAGGGCCAGCGGCAAATCCTCTTCGCCAATGCCAATACCGTCATCGCGCACCTTAATCAGCCGCGCGCCACCCTGCTCAATGTCTACCTCGATACGCTGGCTGCCGGCATCGATGGCGTTTTCAATCAGCTCTTTGGTGACAGATGAAGGGCGCTCAACCACCTCACCGGCGGCAATCTGGTTAGCCAGTCGCGGGTCGAGCACATGAATACGCGGTGCACTAGCAGTCACATCAGTCAACACGACACCTCATGAACGGGGAATCTGCAACACCTGACCAACGCGAATAACGTCACCATTCAGATCATTGGCCTGCTTCAGTTGATTCACCGGCACGCCGTGGCGCACGGCAATCGCCGATAGAGTATCTCCCGACTGAATACGGTACTCGTTACCCGAAGGCCTACGCTGGTTATCACGCTGCCATGCAAGCAGGCTGGCTGGCGGCGGGTAGCGCTCGAAATGCTCGCGCATGCCGCTGAAGATAGCCTGAGCAAGTCCTGACTGATGCACCGGGTCGCGCAAGCGACGCTCTTCGTCTGGGTTCGAGATAAACCCCACCTCAATCAACAACGAGGGGATATCGGGAGACTTCAGCACCATAAAGCCAGCCTGTTCAACGCGTGTCTTATGGAGCCGATTAATCCGCCCTAACTGCTCCAACACCTGCCCGCCGATAGACAGCGAATCGTTTAAGGTAGCGGTCATGGTTAAGTCCAACAATACCCCGCGCAGCACCTGATCTTTATCGCGCAAAGAGAGGCTGCCATCAACGCCGCCGATCAGATCAGAGCGGTTCTCGCTATCCGCCAGCCATTGGGCGGTTTCTGAGGTGGCGCCGCGTTGGGAGAGCGCATACACCGAGCTGCCCTGAGGGCGTGGGCTAGTAAAAGCATCGGCATGAATGGAGACGAAGAAGTCCGCTTTCTGTTCACGAGCCAGTGCGGTGCGCTGACGAAGCCCCAAATAGTAGTCGCCATCTCGCACCAATACGGCTTTAAAACCTTCAGTGCCGTTGACTTGCGCGGCTAAGCGCCGAGCTATTTCCAGGACTACGTCCTTTTCACGGGTGCCAGAAGGGCCAATTGCACCTGGATCCTCCCCACCATGACCCGCATCGACGGCAATAATGATGTCTCTACGCGGATGCGGCCGGGCTTCCTGTACTTCAACCGGTGCGGCATTACTAGGTGGCGCTACGCTGCCCGGCAACTGGCCTTGCGCAGATGCCCGCTGGGCCTGAATTTCCTGATCCCGAATCATCGCCTCAATAGGGTCGATCGGATTCTCAACGGCGCTTTCACCCGGATATTCAAGATCCACCACCAGTCGATGACCGTATTGGTCGTTAGGCGTCAGGGTAAAATGGCGCGGCTCTATTGCTCGGTTGAGCTCAAGCACCACCCGAAGGCCACCACCCTCCCGCGTACCGGTGCGCACCGAGGTAATTGCACTGTCATGCAAAGGCAGCGTACTTGGGTCGGTATCCATTTGGGTATCATCTAAATCAATCACCAAACGCGCCGGGTTCTCCAGCGAAAACACGTTGGCATTGGTGGCAGCGGAGAGATCAAATACCAGCCGGGCATGATCCGGCGCCGCCCACAAACGCATACTTTCCACGCTGGACGCTTGAACATTAACCGCCGCCAGGGCAAAAAAACTGACGGCTAAAAAGCGATATACGCGTGCCGCTGTGCCCTTTATTTCCATTGAATCACACCACTCTCCAACTGGTCGGAACTTAGCTTACTTGCGTTACCTATCTTACTGGCATTGCTTAGCTTATTGGCATTGCTTACCTGACGTTGCAAAGAGGCCAATGTGCGCTCACCTTGATCACTTCCCGCTACTAAGGAAACCAAACGCCCTGAATCCACTACTTCCAGCACCAGACGAAGATCCGGCTCTGGCAGCCATCCTTCACCGCGGCTAGGCCACTCAATAATGCTAAGTGCATCGTCGGCCAGCACGTCTCGACCACCGATAAACTCTAGCTCTTCAGGATCCGACAAACGGTACAAATCTAGATGATAAATCCGCTGGGAGCCTAGTTCGTAAGGCTCCACCAGCGTATAGGTAGGACTTTTAACGGCCCCTTGATGCCCGTAAGCGCGCAGAATGCCGCGAGTTAGCGTCGTCTTACCGGCGCCCAGTTCACCCTCTAGATACACCAGTCCGCGTCCTTGCAACACCTGCCCTAATGCTTCGCCAAAAGCAACCTGGGCTTCTTCACTGTCTAATCGCACCTGCATGTGGGCTGCCTTCACGGATTAATCAATTTTCGCGCATAGGATGCCAGATCGCTGGCCAGCAGGCCACGCTCACCTTCTTCCTCGGCTGCGCGATCTGCCGCTAACGCGTGCACCATGGTGCCCAACCAAGCGCTAAACTCCACGTCACCACGCTGCGCCATCAGCGCCCCTAGCATGCCGCTGAGCACATCGCCCATGCCACCGCTGGCCATGCCTGGATTACCGTAAGGGCATATCACCAAACCACTGGGGCCAGCAATTAAACTTCCCGCACCTTTTAGAATCACCACGCCCCCTCGGGCGCGTTGCAGCGCTAGGGCTGCTGCGGGCCGATCCGCCTGAATATCAGCCACCTCACAGCCCAATAGCCGCGCGGCTTCACCGGGGTGCGGCGTCAATATCCAGTTATCGCGGCGAACATCCGGCCACTGTCGCGCCAACAGGTTCAAGCCATCGGCATCGACTACCAAAGGCGCGTCTGACTGCAGCGCACTCTGAAGCACCGCTTGTCCCCAAGCAGCCTGACCAAGTCCTGGCCCGACTACCACAACGTCAGCGTTGCTGGGCAACTCTGCGGCCTCAGCGCCACCGCGAATGCCATGGGCCATCACTTCAGGGCAGCGCACCAAACTGGCGGTGATATGCTCTGGGGCGGTCGCCAAACTCACTTTACCCGCCCCCAACCGTGCGGCGGTTTGGCAGGCGAGTAGCGCCGCCCCGCCAAATCCAGGGGCCCCGCCCATCACCAGCACGTGACCCATGTCACCTTTATGGTGGGTGCGTAGGCGTGGCGCAAAGGCCTCTGTCAATAACGAATCATCCAAGCGCCAGGCAGTGGGCGGAATATCGAAATAGGCCTGGGCCTTGACGCCAAGAGGGCGAAAATCTATTTCGCCGGTGTAGGCCGGTGCATCCCCGGTGTGCAAACCCACTTTATCGCCAATAAACGTCACCGTGCAGGCGGCCTTAACGGCAAACCCCAATACAGCGCCGGTGTCAGCCACTAACCCGGAAGGGATATCAATCGCCAGTACCGGCTGTTCGGCGGCGTTGATCATTTCGATAGCACGCTTGAAACGCCCCTCTACCTCCCCGCTTAAACCGGTGCCTAGCAGCGCATCGACAATTACCTCGCCGGTGAACGTTATCCCAGCACTCCACTCTTCGCAGCCTACGCCTGCGGAGGTCGCCAACTCTGCTGCACGTGCCGCATCACCGTTTAGCTCCTCAAGGGGTTTAAGGGTTACCCGCTGAACTTTAAGACCGGACTGCATGGCCAGCGCTGCCAGCACATGACCATCGCCGCCGTTGTTCCCGCCGCCACATAGCACGCTGATGCTTCGCGCTTGAGGCCAACGCGATCGGAAGCTGTGCCAGGCACTTGAGGCGGCGCGCTGCATCAATGCAAAGCCATCGATACCACCGGCAATGGTGCGTCGATCGAGCTCCCGCACCTGGGCGGCTTTATATAATGGGCGTAGCATGGAAGTATTCGGGATCGACACGATCGCTCCTTTCACATGTTTTGATGGCTACCAATGCGTTAGCATAGCGCGGCTAACGTCTAACCGCTGAGTATCAACGTCCAATTCCTTTGGCTTTTCATTTTTCGCGACAAAACGGCGCCCATGCTTTCAGAAAACACGCTTACCGATCTTGCTGGCCTGATTAAATCCTGGGGGCGCGAGCTGGGCTTTCAGCAGGTGGGTATCACCGATACTGAACTGTCCGCTCATGAAGCCTACCTCGACGCATGGCTGGAAAACGGCCATCACGGTGAAATGGGCTTTATGGCCAAGCACGGCACTAAGCGTACCCGTCCTGCAGAACTTGAACCCGGCACTCAGCGCATTATCAGCGTGCGCATGGATTACCTGCCCGCTGAGGTGGAGAGCACCAAGGTGCTCGGCCAGCCAAGCCGCGCTTATGTTTCGCGCTACGCTTTAGGGCGCGATTATCACAAGCTGATACGCAAACGGTTAGCCCTGTTAGCCAAAAAAATTGAGCAAGAAGTCGGCGACTTCGGCTACCGCGCGTTTGTCGACTCGGCGCCGGTCATGGAGCGCGCCCTAGCGCAAAAAGCTGGGCTAGGCTGGTTTGGCAAAAACGCCATGCTACTTAACCCTAAAGCGGGCTCGCTATTCTTTCTGGGCGAACTATACACCGACCTCCCGCTTCCCGTTGATGAACCCTTTGAGCATGAACACTGCGGCAGCTGTAGCGCCTGCCGAACGGCCTGCCCCACCGGCGCCATCGTGGACGACAAAGTCATCGACTCGCGCAAGTGCATCTCGTACTTGACCATTGAACTGCACGGCACGATTCCGGTGGAGTACCGCCGCGCCATGGGTAATCGTATTTACGGCTGCGATGATTGCCAGCTTGTGTGCCCGTTCACTCGCTTTACCCATATCACCCAGGAAGGTGATTTTGCGCCGCGCCATGACCTAGACCGCACGTCGCTTATAAGCCTATTTACCTGGGGCGAAGCAGAGTTTCTAGATAAGACCGCCGGCAGCCCTATCCGCCGCATTGGTTATGAGCGCTGGCTGCGCAATATCGCCATTGGCCTGGGTAACGCGCCCTGGAGCCAGAGCGTTGAAGCCGCACTATGGGCGCGCAGGGCTTACCCAAGCGAACTGGTGCGCGAACACGTCGCCTGGGCGCTTGAGGAGCAACGTCTTAAACGCAGTGAGTGCATTGCCACTGACGCGTCTTAAACGCTACTCTTTTAGCCACTCTTCTTAACGATTCTTCTGAACTACTCTTCTTAACTACTCTTCTTAACTACTCTTCTTCGTCGCTGCGCTGATCAACGCGCAAAAATGTATCCCGGTAATGCGCCAGTTCAGCAATCGACTCTTTAATATCGTCCATGGCCAAGTGTACATTCTGCTTACTAAAGCCCGCCAGCGCGCCTGGGTTCCAGCGTTTGGCCACCTCTTTTATGCTCGACACATCAAGATTGCGGTAGTGGAAAAAGTTCAGCAGCGCAGGCATTTCACGCTCTAAAAAACGGCGATCCTGGTGGATACTGTTGCCACACATCGGTGATGAGCCCGGCACTGCATACTGCTTTAGAAACGCTAGGGTTTGTTGCTCGGCTTCGGCGGTTTCCACTTGGCTGGCTTTCACCCGTGCCACTAAGCCCGACTCGCCGTGGGTTTTCTGATTCCAGTCATCCATCTGCGCCAGCAGGCTATCGGGCTGTTTCACCGCGATCACCGGCCCTTCCGCGACCACGTTTAAATCCGCATCAGTAATCAGTGTGGCCACCTCAATAATGCGCTCTTTATTAGGATCCAGACCGGTCATCTCTAGATCAATCCACACCAGCAGATCATCCCGTGGTGCCATTTGATCTTTCGCCGCACCCGCCGCTTCGTTGCTCATTAGCGTTCTTCCTTAGCCTAAATTACGATTAACATCATGTAAGTGTGCCTTAAATAAGTCCGTCAAGCAGCTATACAGGCAAGCGTAGCGACTAGATCAATACAATGACACCTTTGCTAGGTACAATGACCGCTATTGTAACGATCATCAGGTGGTCATGAGCAAACGTAAATTAAGTCGCCAGCAGCAGTGGCGCGTCGATAAAGTCCAGTCGGAACGTGCCCAACGCGCGGAAAAACGCGATGTGCAGGACGCTGAAAAACTTGCCGCAGGCGAATACGGCGCCGAACAGCCGGGCCGTGTCGTTGCTCACTTTGGGCGTACCCTTGAGGTGCGCAACAGCGATAATGAGCCGGTGCGCTGCCACTTACGCGCCAATTTGGACGGCCTGGTCACTGGCGACCGGGTAATTTGGCGCGCTGGGCAAGAAGGCTCCGGCGTGGTGGTCGCCCGGGAGGAGCGCGACAGCGTACTTAAGCGCCCTGACGCCCGCGGCTTACTTAAACCGGTGGCCGCCAATATTGACCAGTTGTTGATCGTGTTCGCGGTGGAACCCGCGCCCCACGCCAACCTTATTGATCGCTACCTGGTGGCTGCCGAAGCTACCGGTATTGCGCCAGTGCTGGTGCTCAATAAAACCGACCTGCTGCCAGAAGATGGCGGCGAGCTGGGTAAGCTACTTGAACGCTATCGCGCGTTGGGCTATCCCGTGGTGCGTACCACCACTGCCACAGAGAACGGGCTAGACGAGCTACGCAGCCAGCTTGAAGGGCGTACGTCGGTGTTTGTTGGCCAGAGCGGCGTCGGCAAGTCATCGCTGATTGATCTTTTGCTACCCGACGAAACGCTGCGCATCGGTGCGCTTTCGGAAGACTCCCGCAAAGGCACCCATACCACCACCACGGCACGCCTTTACACCATGAGTCGTGCCGAGGTGGCCGACGGCGACCTCATCGACTCACCGGGTATTCGCGAGTTTGGCCTGGTTCACCTCAATGAGCAGGAAGTCACCGACGGCTTCATTGAGTTTCACGACTATATTGGTCACTGCCGTTTTCGTGACTGCCGCCATCGCAATGAGCCCGGCTGCGCTTTACTTGCAGCGGTTGAGGCAGGCAAGATTCATCCAGCACGCTTTACCAGCTATCGGCGCATTCTCGATAGTTTGGATAGCTAGGATTTACAGGAGTGAGCCATGAGCACTGAACGCCAATCGTCGGAAACCAACCTGCTGCCGCTGATCGTTGAGCCTGAACAGCTGCAGGCGCATTTGGATGATCCGCAGCTGCTGATTATCGATGTACCGGTCAACGGCGACAGCTATCGTCAGGGCCATGTGCCCGGCGCTATATTCCTCGACTTCCGCTACTTGATGCGCGGCGAAGGGCCAGTCCCCAGCGACGTTCCCGATGTGGATGTCCTCTCAAGGCTGTTTAGTGCCTTAGGCCTGACCCGCGACACCCACGTCGTGGCTTACGATGACGAAGGCGGCGGCTGGGCGGCACGGCTACTGTGGACGCTAGATCTGATCGGCCACACCCGCTACTCCTACTTAAACGGCGGCATTCACGCTTGGCGGGATGCAGGCCTTGAAGAGAGCATCGAACCGACGGCTCCATCGCCCAGTGAATACCAAGCGGAGATTCTTAACCCCGACACTCTGATCACGTTTGAAGAGATTAAAGAGAAGCTTGACGATAAGCAGTTTGCGATCTGGGATGCGCGCTCCAAAGATGAGTACGATGGCATGCGCGGTAACAACAAGCACCTGGGCCACATCCCCGGTGCAGTCAACATGGATTGGCTGCACGCCATGGATCGCCAACGCGCGCTGCGCATTCGCGATTATGCCGAGCTGATCACCGAGCTAGGCGCCCTAGGCCTAACGCCCGATATGGAAATCGCCACCCACTGCCAGAGCCACCACCGCAGCAGCTTTACCTGGTTGGTGGGCAAGGCGCTGGGCTTTAATATGCGCGGCTATGCCGGCTCCTGGGGTGAATGGGGCAACCGCGACGACACACCGATTGAGAAGTGAAAATATTATTGTGACCCTTTCCCAAAAAGCGTTTTCGCTACTCCAATACCCGCTGCCTCACCACGCGCTCTCGCGCCTGACAGGCAAGTTCGCCCAGTGCGATAACCCCTGGGTGAAAAACAACCTGATCAAGGCGTTTATCAAACGCTTTGATGTCGATATGAGCCAAGCGTTGGAACCTGACCCCACCGCCTACGCCACCTTTAATGACTTCTTCACCCGCGCACTAAAAGCAGATGCGCGCCCACTAGGCGATGGCATCCTAAGCCCCGCCGACGGCACGCTCTCCCAATACGGGCGCCTACAGGCCGGCCAACTGGTGCAAGCCAAAGGCCACACCTACTCCGCCCAAACCCTGCTCGGCGGCGACACGGCACTGGCAGAAGAGTTCTTAGGCGGTAGCTTTGCCACCGTTTACCTCTCACCACGAGACTACCACCGGGTGCATATGCCGGTAACCGGCACCCTGCGCGAAATGATCTATGTTCCCGGACGGCTGTTCTCGGTCAACCAAGCCACCGCCAACTATGTGCCGGGCCTCTTCGCCCGCAATGAACGCTTAGTATGTATCTTTGATACCCCGCAAGGCCCAATGGCGATGGTATTAGTAGGTGCCATGATTGTCGCCGCTATCGAAACAGTATGGTCAGGGCAGGTAACGCCACTTTCAGGCCACCCACAGCGCATCCAGTTTGGCCAACCGATCACGCTAGAAAAAGGCGCCGAGATGGGCCGCTTCAAGCTCGGTTCCACCGTGGTGATGTGCTTCGCCAAGCCGGTGAATTTCGAAGAACGCCCCCTCGCGACGATGGTCAGCATGGGAGAGTCGCTAGCGGCTCTCTAGTTAGCTGGTCTCTAGTTAGCTGGTCTCTAATTAACGGTTTTCTAGCAGTTAGGCGTTGAGAATGCGAGCACGTCTTCCAGGCGTGCTTTGCCAAGTGCTAACTGAATCAAACGATCTATCCCCAGCGCCACACCAGCTCCTTCAGGCAGTCCATGCGCTAGCGCAGCCAGCAGACGTTCATCGACATCTACCTCCGGTAAGCCCAAACGACGGCGCTCAGCGTTGTCTGCTGCAAAGCGCGCGCGCTGCTCAGCCGCATCGGTTAGCTCATCGTAGCCGTTAGCCAATTCAATACCGTTCAGATAGACCTCAAAGCGGGAAGCCACCCACTCACCCTCAGCATCTTGATGGCGGCGCGCCAAGGACGCCTGGCTGGCCGGATAATCAACCACCACGCTGAGCTCATGCTGACCTAGCTGCGGTTCGATCACCACGCTCATCAACAGGTCAAGGCAGGTGTCGCGGCCTTCACCGGCCAAAGCCTTGTCTGGCATTTGCGCTCGCTTAGCAGCTAGCGAACGCAGTTTTTCCAGTGACGTGGTAAAAGGGTCGACCTCTAAATGGGTATGAAATAGCTCCCGGTAGCGGTAATGCACCAGCGAACCGGGAAACCTGGGTAACAGTGACATAATGAGAGTAGCGGTCTCATCAATCAGCTTCTCCAGCGTAAACTGCGGCCGATACCACTCCAGCATAGTAAACTCGATATTATGACGGGCCCCGATTTCAGCGTCGCGAAAGCTTCTCGCAAGCTGAAAGATCGGCCCGCTGCCCGCCGCTAACAGGCGCTTCATATGGAATTCAGGAGACGTCTGTAGCCAGAGACGGCGTTGACCTTTATCCGTACGTGCCAAGGTGTGAAGTGACACCAAGTGGACATCCGTGCTGCCACCTTGCCCAAGCACCGGCGTCTCGACTTCCAGCACATCACGCTGGGCAAAAAAAGCGCGTACTTTGGCCAGTAACCGCGCTCGCTCGCGCAGCGTTTCAATTGACGCTGAGGGTTGCCAATCACTGGCCATAACTACTCCTTAGACACACAATTCCCACTTAAAAATGGCCACACACAATGCGTGCGTGGCCATTAAGACATACTAGCGCTCTGAAAAGCGATTAAGCGCGGGAGACGTAGTCGCCACTGCGGGTATCAATTTTCAGCACTTCGCCCTGATTGATAAACAGCGGTACGCGAACAACAGCGCCAGACGATAGCGTCGCAGGCTTAGAACCGCCTTGGGCCGTATCGCCTTTCAAACCAGGATCCGTTTCAACGACTTCCAGCTCGATGAAGTTAGGCGGCGTCACGGAAATAGCCTTATCATTCCAAAGCGTAATGATATAGGGCACCTGCTCTTTCAGCCACTTGACGGAATCGCCTAGCGCTTTTTTCTCTACCGCATACTGCTCAAACGAGCCATCGGTCTTCATGAAGTGCCACATATCACCATCGGTGTAGAGATACTCCATCTCCAAATCCATGACGTCGGCACCTTCCAGCGAGTCACCGGATTTGAAAGTCTTCTCACCTACACGGCCAGTCATCAGGTTACGCAGTTTAACGCGGTTAAACGCCTGCCCCTTACCGGGCTTGACCAGTTCGTTCTCAACGATCGAACAAGGATCGCCGTCGAGCATTACTTTCAGACCAGCCTTGAATTCGTTGGTAGAATAGTTCGCCATAATGCCTCTCAATCATCCATTTCAGTTATTTGTTTCAACAGGTGGTGCGCAACGCCCTACTTTGCCGCAGCCCGCTTGTTTTGTATGCCAGCAGCGTTGTAAATGGCGTCGTTAAATAAGTGCGCGCATGATAACCCGAAGGAGTGCTTTTTGCAGGAGAACATCATTATTGCCGCGTCTGAATCGCAAAGCCAAGGCAGCTCAGTGGCGCATCCCAATTGGCAACAGCAGCTTTCCCATGCCATTCGCGACCCAAAAGTCCTCTGCGAACGTATAGGACTCAGCCGCGAATGGTGGGCAGGCGCCAAAGTAGGCCACGATCTGTTTGAAGTGTGTGTGCCTGAAGCGTATCTCAACAGAATAGCCTATGCCGACATAAACGACCCGCTGCTGCGCCAAGTGATTCCGTTAGGCGAAGAAGCGCTCACGCCCCATGGCTACGTCAACGACCCACTTGAAGAAGCCGAACACCAGCCCGTTAAAGGGCTGATTCATAAGTATGCGGGCCGCGTGCTGCTGATCGCCAGCCCTAACTGTGCGATCAACTGCCGCTACTGCTTTCGTCGCCATTTTCCCTATAGCGACAACTCGCCCTCCAGGGCCCAGTGGCAGCAAGCTCTCGACTACCTTCGCAGCGACACCACTATTCACGAGGCGATTCTCTCCGGCGGCGATCCGCTGGCAGCCAATGATCGCCAGTTGGCATGGTTGGTGGAACAGTTAGAAAGCATCCCGCATCTTAAACGGCTGCGCATTCATACCCGCCTGCCGGTGGTGATTCCCGACCGGGTTGACGACGCCCTCCTTGGCTGGCTAGCGTCGACCCGCTTACAAAAAGTCGTGGTGCTGCATATCAACCACGCCAACGAGATTGACCAAGCAGTGGTCGAAGCCTGCGCGCGGCTTAAACAAGCCGGAGTGACGCTACTCAACCAGAGCGTCCTGCTGCGTGATGTTAACGACGATGTGCCAACCTTAGCTACTCTGTCGGAACGGCTATTTGAAGCGGGCATTTTGCCCTACTACTTACACGTACTCGACCCCGTACAGGGCGCTGCGCATTTTGATGTGCCGGATAGTGAAGCCCGTGAGCTTGTTGCTCAACTGCGCGATCATTTACCGGGGTTCTTGATGCCGCGCCTGGTGCGGGAAATTCCTAGTAAGGGCAGTAAAACGCCACTTTGACGCTGACCAAGCGGCACAAATTAGTGCATAAAGCTGTTTTTTCGCACCATTAAAATGCATACAGAAAATCAGTGCCTTAACTGTTCTTACAGTGCCTGCACTGTAATTAACTGAAATGGAAAGATTTAGGTTGAATCGGCCACGATTTTGCTCTGTATCTAAGCGTAACAAACGGGGTATCGGTAGCTAACGCTGCCAGACAATTTAGTTTCCAATAGATCGCTAGGGTTCCGACACCATCAACGTATTACCCCTGATGGCTGTGGCTGGTCCGAGAGCAATCGACCTAATGCTAAGGCAGAAGGTTACACGGCGGGACAAAAGCCCGGGAGGATAAGGTGCAGTGATGCGCCGATGCCCCCGAGTTTTCTCTTAGCCGCTGGAGGCTGCCATGACCCGTTGCAATCGTAACTCTCTGAAACTGTTTTCCCTCGCCCCCTTATCTACTGCACTGCTGGCTTCAACTATTGCCATCACTCCCGCCCAAGCCCAAGAACGCGATGAATTTAGCGTCTGCTGGTCGATTTATGCGGGCTGGATGCCTTGGGCCTACGCCGATATTGAAGGCGTAGTCGACAAATGGGCCGACGAGTACGGCATCAGCATCGATGTGGTACAGGTCAACGACTACGTCGAGTCAATTAACCAGTTTACCTCGGGCAACGTTGACGGCTGCGCCATGACCAATATGGATACGCTAACCATACCCGCCGCCAGTGGCGTTGATTCTACCGCTTTAATTGTTGGCGATTACTCCAACGGCAATGACGGCATTGTCATGAAAAACAGCGACGAACTTGCCGATATTGAGGGCAGCAACGTCAATCTGGTTCAGTTCAGCGTATCGCACTACCTGCTCGCTCGGGCGTTGGAGAGCGTCGGTTTGACTGAGCGCGATATTGAAACCATCAATACCGCCGACGCGGATATTGTCGGACTCTTCACCAGCGAATCAACCGAAGCCGTTACTACCTGGAATCCTCAACTCAGTGCCATCACTGAGATGCCCAACGCCAATGTTGTGTACACCTCTGCCGAAATTCCCGGCGAAATTCTTGATCTGATGGTCGTCAACACTCAAACCCTTGCCGAAAACCCCGACCTAGGTCACGCCCTGGTCGGTGCTTGGTACGAGGTCATGGAGCTGATGGCCAATAACGACGAGCGCGCACTAACGATGATGGCCGATGCGGCAGGTACAGATTTGGAGGGCTATCGGAATCAGTTGGCGGCCACCTATCTATATACCGATCCCGCTGAAGCTATTGAGTTGATGGAGAGCCCCGAGCTGCTCGACACCATGGAGCGGGTCGCCGAGTTCAGCTTTGAGCACGGTCTGCTCGGCGACATGGCGCCTAATGCGGGCGTTGTCGGCATCGAGACCCCCAGCGGCGTGTTTGGCGATGAGAACAACGTACTACTGCGCTTCAATCCAAGCTTTACCCAAGCTTATCTCGACGCCCAGTAACGGCTTGCAACTACTTTAGCGCGATGGGAGTGGCGTCTGCCGCTCCCCCTGCTCTCATCTTCCGTGGACACCGCCATGAAGCGATTAATAAACCTAACGCCTTCCCGGGGAAGCCGTTGGCTATTAGGGCTACTGCCTTTTTTGCTGCTGGCGATGCTTTATATGAGCCTCTCCAATGCAAGATTGGCAGAAAACCCTAACGACCGTCTGTTGCCGACACCCTCTAATATGGCCAGCACCTTTTATCATTTGGCCATCGCCGAAAATGTTCGTACGGGGGAGATTGTGCTATGGACAGACACCTTCGCAAGTCTAGAGCGCATCGTCATCGGCGTGGGCATTAGTGCCCTGATTGGCTTAGTCGTGGGCATCGTCAACGGCGGCATCCCCATCATTCGCGCCAAGTTCTCACCGCTGGTCACCGTCGCCTCACTGATTCCTCCCATGGCGATACTGCCCATTCTGTTTATCGCTTTTGGCACTGGCGAGGCTGCCAAGATCGCGCTAATTGTCATTGGGGTCACCCCGTTTCTTATTCGGGATTTACAAGGCCACGCCCTACGGCTTCCCGACGAGCAGTTGATCAAAGCGCAAACGCTAGGCGCCAGCTCTTGGCAGGTGCTGCTAAGGGTCCTGCTGCCCCAGCTTACGCCTCGGTTACTGAACGCCACCCGGTTGGCGCTAGGCACAGCGTGGCTGTTTTTGATCGCTGCAGAAGCCATTGCCGCTCAGGAAGGGCTTGGCTACCGCATCTTTCTCGTCCGTCGGTATCTTTCCATGGACATAATTCTGCCCTATGTCGCCTGGATCACCCTGCTGGCGTTCCTGCTTGACCAGCTGCTGGCCTGGGTATCGCGGCTGGCATTCCCTTGGTACCACTCAGGCGAAGGAGATAAGTCATGAGCCTGCTGGCGGCCAAACGGTTAGAAAAGCACTACGGCAACCATGTGGTGCTCGAAAATCTTAATTTCAGCGTTGAGCCTGGCGAGTTTGTCACCTTAGTGGGTGCTTCAGGCTGCGGTAAAACCACCTTTCTAAAAATGCTGTTAGGCACCGAAGCCATCTCGCGCGGCAGCTTAACCCTGGATGATCAGCCCATTCCCAATGAACCGGGGCCGGATCGCGGCGTGGTGTTCCAGAAGTACTCCGTGTTTCCCCACTTAACCGTGCTCGGCAACGTGATGATTGCCGATGAGCTGCACAGTTCCAAGCTGCTGGGCAAAAGCTTCGGCGCTACCAAGCGTCGCGCTGTGGAAAAAGCCCGCGCGCGCATCGACGAAGTCGGTTTAGATCACGCGCTTAACAAATACCCCCACGAGCTTTCCGGTGGTATGCAGCAGCGCCTGGCCATTGCCCAGGCGCTGATGATGCGGCCGCGTATTTTGCTGCTCGATGAGCCTTTCGGCGCGCTTGACCCGGGCATCCGCCAGGATATGCACGTGCTGATCAATCGCCTATGGCAAGAGCAGCAGCTGACAATTTTCATGATCACCCACGACTTAAAAGAGGCCTTCGAGCTAGGTACTCGGCTGTGGGTCTTCGATAAAACCCGCCACGACCCACAGGCACCTGAAGCCTTTGGGGCCACGATCACCTACGACCTGCCCATTTCCAGAGACCGTCCCTCAACAGATTTACAAGAGGCGCTTCAACAAGGCGGTCTGAATACCCACTCCCAGGAGACGCTGCTATGACAGACGCTGTTATCAATAGCCAGCCCGCTTACACCACCCATTTACCCGGCGGGCACCACTGGTCGCTGCGCCTGCGCCGTGGCACCACTCTGACCCTGACCGCGCAGGAAGCCGACAGCAACGTAGGGCTTTTGTGCTACAACCCAGAAAACCTGCTGGAACGCTTAAACCTGCCCGACACCTTGAAGTGCCAGCACACTTTTAAGCTCACCCAGGGCCACTGCCTTTACTCAGATATGGGGCGCATTTTCGCCTCTATCACCCATGACGACCTAGGCTGGCACGACAGCGTGAGCGGCAACCTGATGCCCCATCATCTGCTGAAAAAAGGCTGGCAGCCAATCAGCTATCAGCAGGCCCACAACGACTGGACCCTCACCGGTTTCGACGCCTTTTTGGTCGAGCTCGCCAAGTATGGCCTGGGCCGTCGGGATATGGCCGCCAATCTCAATCTCTTCTCCCGCGTCGAGAGCGACGACGAGGGCAAGCTACGCTATATGCCCGGCCACTGCCAACCCGGCAAAAGCGTGACGCTGCGCTTTGAAATGGACACGCTGGTGCTGCTGCACACCTGCCCGCACCCCCTCGACCCCAGCGCTGACTACCCCCGCCGCGGTTTGGATATCGCCCTCGGCACCGCCGAGCCGCCCACAGAAGACGACCCCTGCTATCGCTCACGGCCGGAAAACGCGCGCGGCTTTGCCAACAATCGCCTCTATCACCTCGGCTTATAAGGAAGACGCCGTATGATTATTGAAAGCACTTTACGCCCCGAAAATGCCTTGAGCCGCACCACGGTGAACGCGGGCGATCACTACATTGGCACCGTTAAGCGTGGCCAGACCCTGCGCATTCTCGATTTAGAGGGCAACCAGGCCGCCGACACGCTGTTCTTCAACGCCGACAATACCGCCGAGCGCTACAGCGCTATGGATACGGTACGCGAGCAGGGGGCGGTCTACCTCACCGCTGGCACTACGCTGATGTCCAGCGAAGGTCGCGCCATGCTGACGATCAGCGCCGATACCTGCGGCCGACACGATACCCTGGGCGGTGCCTGCGCCAGCGAAAGCAACACCGTGCGCTACGACCTGGAAAAGCGCCATATGCACTCCTGCCGGGATAACTGGATGCAGGCGATTGCCAACTATCCGGAGTTCGGCCTGACCAAGCGCGATATCACCCACAACATCAACTTCTTTATGAACGTGCCGGTCACCGCCGACGGCGGGCTGACCTTTGAGGACGGCATCTCCGCGCCGGGCAAGTACGTGGAAATGGTCGCCGAGATGGATGTGATCGTGCTGGTCTCCAACTGCCCCCAACTCAACAACCCCTGCAACGGCTACAACCCAACACCCATTGAACTGTTGGTTTGGGAATAAGTGATTCGCCCTAGGGACGACCCTAGAAGGCCAAGCAACCTGCGGGACGACCCGCCTTTGTTTGCAGGCAGTGCCATGTCCATCAAGAAAACATTTAACAAAGTCCTGATTGCCAATCGCGGTGCCATTGCCGCGCGCATTTTACGCACGCTGAAAGCCCTCGGCGTAGGCAGCGTGGTGGTTTACGCCGATGCGGATCGCGACGCCCCTTATGTCCACCAGGCCGATGAGGCTTACTCTCTCGGCGAGGGCGGCGCCAGCGACACCTATCTGGATATCGACAAGCTGATCGCCATTGCTAAGCAGAGCGGCGCCCAGGCAGTGCACCCCGGCTACGGTTTTCTGTCAGAGAACACCCGCTTTATCACCGCCTGCGACACAGCAGGACTGATCTTTTTAGGCCCCACCGCCGAGCAGATTGAACAGTTTGGCCTCAAACACCAAGCCCGTGCGCTGGCCGAAAAAGCCGGTGTTCCGCTGGTACCCGGCTCCAAGCTGCTTGACAGCATTGATGAAGCACTCAAAAGCGCCGAGCAGATCGGCTACCCGGTGATGCTTAAATCTACCGCCGGTGGCGGTGGGATCGGCATGCAGGTATGCCAAAATACCGCCGAACTTGAGCGTGCCTTTGACTCGGTCAAAGGTCTGGGCCAGCGCAACTTCGGCGACGACGGGGTGTTTCTGGAAGCCTATATTGCCCGCGCCCGCCATATCGAGGTGCAACTGTTTGGTGATGGCCAGGGCAAGGTGGTCGCGCTCGGTGAGCGGGACTGCTCCACCCAACGCCGCCACCAAAAAGTGCTTGAAGAGTGCCCTGCTCCCAACCTGCCGGAACATGTCCGCCAGGCACTCCACGAAACCGCCGTTCAGCTAGGCAAAGCAGTTAACTACCGCAGCGCCGGTACCGTTGAGTTTATTTACGATACCCAGCGCGAGGCATTTTATTTTCTTGAAGTGAATACCCGGCTACAGGTTGAGCACGGCGTCACCGAGATGGTCTACGGCGTCGATATTGTCGAATGGATGGTCAAACTGGGAGCAGGCGAACTGCCATCCCTTGAGTCACGGACCAAAGACCTTGCCCCCAGCGGCCACGCGGTGCAAGCCCGCCTCTACGCCGAAGACCCCGCTCACGACTTTCGCCCCAGCGCAGGCTTACTCACCGAAGTCGATTTCCCACAGGCTGACGGCCTGCGCATCGACCACGCCATCGAGGCCGGGCTTGAGATCTCTGCGTTGTTTGACCCCATGCTGGCCAAAGTGATTGTTCACGCCGACAGTCGTGACAATGCTATTGAACAGTTGGCGGACACTCTGGATCACGCCAGCGTTTATGGCATTACCACCAACCGCACCTGGCTCGCCCATGTGCTGCGCGCCGAGCGTTTTCTGCAGGCGGATCTAGACACGCACTGGCTAACCACGCTGGAGTGGGCACCGCCCGTTATCGAGGTGCTCGCGCCTGGCACGATGACCACCATTCAGGATTTCCCCGGCCGCCAGGGCCATTGGGATGTGGGCGTACCGCCCTCGGGGCCGTTTGATGACTGGTCGTTTCGGCTGGGTAATCGTCTGCTCGACAATCCCGCCGACGCCGCCGGGCTTGAGATCACCCTCACTGGCCCGACGCTGTGCTTTCACCGCGCGACGCAAATTGTGCTGGCGGGTGCCGATCTGCCTGCAACGCTCGATGGAAAAGCGGTCAGCTTCTGGCAGGTGATTGATATTCCCGCTGGCGCCACGCTGACCCTAGGAAAGGCCGCCGTAGGCGCGCGCGCCTATTTATTGGTTCGTGGCGGTATCCAGTGCCCGCGCTATCTAGGCTCCCGCAGTACCTTTACCCTGGGCCAGTTTGGTGGTCACGGCGGACGTGCGCTGCGCAGCGGTGATATGCTCGATTTACCCGTGCTTGCGGCTGTACCAGCGACACAACTTGATCAGGCGCTGATCCCCACTTTTGGCAATCAAGACGGTGGTAAAACCTGGCAGGTGGCCGTACTTTATGGCCCCCACGGTGCGCCGGACTTTTTTACCGGTGACGATATCGAGCGCTTCTTCGACCACGAGTGGGAAGTCCACTACAACTCCAGCCGCACTGGCGTCAGGCTGATTGGCCCACGGCCCGAGTGGGCCCGCGCCGACGGCGGCGAGGCGGGCCTGCACCCCTCCAATATCCACGATAACGCCTACGCCTTCGGCACTATCGACTTTACCGGCGATATGCCGGTCATCCTCGGCCCCGACGGGCCATCACTGGGCGGCTTTGTCTGCCCCGCCACCGTGGTGCGCGCCGAGCGCTGGAAGCTGGGGCAGCTCGCCGCGGGCGATAAAGTGCGCTTTGTGCCAGTCAGCCTTGCCACCGCCCGCGCCGTTGAAGAGCGCCAGCTAAAACAACTGGCGTCTCTCACCGTAGTGCCCGTCGAAGAGATTCAGCCCGAGCGCGACACTCCCATCGTCCGCGATGTGCCCACCGAGCAGGCCGGTGAGCGCATTGTTTACCGCCGCGCCGGGGATGATTTTCTGCTCATCGAGTTCGGGGCCATGGAGCTAGATATTGCGCTGCGCTTTCGGGTTCACGCCTGGATGCTGTGGTTACAGCAACACTCGCTACCCGGCCTGCGGGAATTAACCCCTGGGATTCGCTCGCTGCAGATTCACTACGAGCCATTGGAACTACCCCTGGATGAGCTGCTCGCCCATCTGCAAAACGCCGAGCAGGCGTTGGTCGATGTGGAGTCATTGGAGGTCGAGTCACGGGTAGTGCATCTACCGCTCTCCTGGGACGACCCAGCCTGCCAGGAAGCCATCGATAAATACCAGCGCAGCGTGCGCCCGGATGCGCCCTGGTGCCCCAGCAACCTGGATTTTATTCGCCGTATCAACGCCCTGGAAAGCGAACAGCAAGTGCGCGATATCGTCTTCGATGCCAGCTATCTGGTGATGGGCCTGGGGGATGTCTATCTGGGTGCGCCGGTGGCGACCCCACTTGATCCCCGCCAGCGCTTGGTCACCACCAAGTACAATCCCGCGCGCACCTGGACAGCGGAAAACTCCGTGGGCATTGGCGGTGCTTACCTGTGCGTTTACGGCATGGAGGGCCCCGGCGGCTACCAGTTTGTTGGCCGTACACTGCAAATGTGGAACCGCTACCGCACCACGGCGCACTTCGAGAACCCCTGGCTGCTGCGCTTTTTTGACCAGTTGCGCTTTCATGACGTCAGCCACGATGAGTTGGAGCAAATTCGCCGCGACTTCCCCCACGGCCGCTATGACTTAGCCATTGAAACCGCCCGCTTCCGCTTGGCGGACTATCAGGCCGAGATCGATAAGAACGCCGAGGCAATTGAGGCCTTTCGATCAAAACGCGAAGCCGCCTTCCAGGCAGAAATGGCCGCTTGGCGGGCCAATGGCCAGTTCACCTTTGAGGATCAAGCCCCGGAAAGCGTCGAGGTCGCAGCGCTAAATGACGATGAACTCGGCATCGAAAGCCCCGTCACCGGCAGTCTGTGGAAGTTACTGGTGAAAGAAGGCGAGCAGGTAACCGCTGGCCAGCCGGTGGCGCTGGTGGAGTCGATGAAAATGGAAGTTGAGATCACCGCCCACTGCGCAGGTCACGTTGTGCGGCTACCGATTGCTGAAGGCGCGTCCATTGCCGCTGGTCAGCCACTCGTTGTGCTTAGCAGTGAATAGGAGGCGCAATGCTGACCAGTGAACATTGCTTTTATCACCTTCCGTCACAGTTAATGAATACAGGAGTTTACTTATGCCACATCGCCTAGCCCTCGACATCACAAGCCTTCACACCGCCTACCAGCAGGGTGAGCTCACCCCTGCTTCGTTGATCGACGAGCTGCTCGCCCAAGCGGACGCCCACGGTAAAGAGCCCGCCTGGATTACTCGCTTGACCCGTGAGCAGCTGGAACCTCACCTCAAGCGCCTGGAAGGCGAATCGCCGCAAACCTTGCCGCTTTACGGCATTCCGTTTGCGATGAAGGACAATATCGATCTCGCTGGCATCCCCACCACGGCGGGTAGCCCGGCGTATGCCTATACACCCACCGAAAATGCCTTTGTGGTGCAGCAATTGATCGATGCGGGCGCCATTCCCATGGGAAAAACCAACCTGGATCAGTTCGCGACGGGCTTGGTGGGCGAACGAGCACTGGAAGTTTACGGCACTCCTGCCAATGCCTTCGACCCGATGCTGGTGCCCGGTGGCTCCAGCAGTGGCTCGGCAGTAGTGACGGCAGCGGGTATGGTCAGCTTTGCGCTGGGTACCGATACCGCGGGCTCTGGCCGTGTCCCCGCCTGCTTTCATAACCTTTACGGGGTTAAGCCGAGCTTAGGGCTGCTTAGCACCCGCGGCGTGGTGCCCGCCTGCGCCACGCTGGATACCATCAGCCTGTTTGCACTGACCGCTGACGATGGTGCCAAGGTGCTGGATATTACCGCGGCCTATGATAACCAGTGCGCCTGGTCACGCCAGCATGACTTTGCCGTACACGGCAAGCGCTACGGTAAGGCGCCTACGGCGTTTCGCTTCGGTGTACCGCTTGAATCCCAGTGGCAAACCGATGCGGCCTATACCCAAGGCATGCACCTGGCCATTGCCGAGCTGGAAGCCCTTGGCGGCAAAAAGGTTGAGCTTGACTATTCACCGCTACTGGCCGCAGCGCGTTTGCTCTACGAAGGGCCATGGGTGGCCGAGCGTTACCATGTGATTCGCGACCTGATGGCGAGTACTCCCGAGGCAGTACACCCGGTCACTTTCCAGATCACCCAAGGTGGCGCCACGCCACTGGCGGTCGACGCCTTCGATGCGCGCTATAAGCTCGCCGAGTACAAGCGCCAGGCCGACGCAATCATCAGTCAGGTGAATGTGATGCTCTCGCCCACCACCGTCACGCATCCAAGCAAGGCCGAGGTAGCGGCGGATCCCATCGGCGTTAACTCCCGCTTGGGCACTTGGACCAACTTTATGAACTTGCTCGACTACAGTGCTCTGGCGGTGCCGGTGGGCTTTAGCGAGCGCGATTTGCCGGTGGGCGTCACGCTGTTTGGGCCGGTGTTTGCTGACTTAACGCTACTCTCCCTGGCCCGTGCCCTTGAAGCGCGCTTGATGCTGCCGTTAGGGGCCACAGGCGTAAAACACCCACCGCTGGTCGAACTCCCCGTTGCTACCCAAGATGGCAGCATGGAGCTGGTGGTATGCGGTGCGCACCTGCAAGGCTTGCCGCTTAATCACCAGTTGACTGAACGCGGCGGCGTATTGGTGAGCACCACCCAAAGCGCACCGCGCTACAAACTGTTTGCCTTGGCAGGCGGGCCGCCTAAACGCCCGGCAATGCTTCGCGACGACAACGGCCAAGCCATTGACGTAGAAGTATGGCGACTGCCGATTGCGACCCTGGGGAGTTTTCTCGCGGGCATTCCTACCCCACTCGGTTTAGGCCAGGTGGAGCTCGCCGACGGTAGTTGGAAGTGTGGTTTTATCTGCACTGCAGGGGCGCTTAATGAAGGCGGTGAAGCAGAAGACATTACCGAGTTTGGCGGCTGGCGGGGGTGGCTGGCGAGTCGATCATAGCGCTAATACGAGGCCCATCGGCATGTGGAGCACTGCGCAGGGGCCTCTTTAACTATTTTTTAACTGAAACAAGTTTTAACTGACATATGTTTTCACTGAGATATGTTTTAACTGAGCTCTTCCGGCTTCCCTTGGGTGCGCTTGGCCAACGACCGATTAGCAACCTTAAAACATACTCGCATCAGCGGCATCAGAAGCCACAATAGCGGTGTGAGTAACCAGCGGTAGATAAAGCGTGTAATAAACAGCACCGGCAGAAGCACAAATAGCCAGATCAGAAACTGGCCCAACCACACTGGCCAACCAAGCCACGTCGAGAGATTGGCACCCAGCGCACTGACTAGGCTTGGGTGTCGCACCACCACGTAAGCAGTGCCCGCGACCGCTGCCACCTTAGCTATACGCGGCAGCGTGGCAAAGCGTCCGCCCGAGGCAATAAAGCCTTGGCGCAAACCGGCCCGAGCCCTCTGAGCTTCCACACTTCCCACTCGAGCAGCACGAGCGGCTCTGCCTGCGCGTAGCACCTTAACCGTACTGGCCATGACCAACAGATCGACACCGGCCCAGCCCAGATGGCTTGCACCAATATTGTCGCCCTGCCGCCACTGACTTTCTAAATCGCGCAAGCCGCTGGTAAAGAAATCGCCTACGCCCGCCACCAAGCGCTCGCCCTGCAACCACTCGACGTCGCCTTGATCATTGACCACGAACTGATTTAGCAGCGCATGGCCATTAGCATCCAGCAATGCAATCCCCATCTGGCCGCGTCGATAAGGTGTAAACTCCGAACTCACCTCGCCCTCTTCATCGCTCCACCATCGGCTAACCTGCTGATAGCGCTCACCAACCCAGTGCTGGGCGCGCAGGGTAGTGATATCGTGATCACGGAAGTAGCTGATGGGCAGTACCGCATCCGCGCCAAAACGCACCAGAACTGCCTGGAATTGAGAAGAAAGCCCGTAATCGAGCAGTGTGCTGCGTGCTAGATCACCATGGCGCAACACCGCCAGTGAGGCACTCATCCACAGCGCCTGGTCGGCGGCGTAGCTGAGAAACAGCGCGTTGATCTCTGCAGACTCTTGTTCAAGCGTGGACTCTAAAGAGGGAAGCGCCCGCCCTACTTCCAGGCGCACCAACTTGTCTTCAAACGGCTCGTGAGAGGCCACGGCAGAAAGCAGCCCGGCAATCACCACTGCTGATAGCGCTATTAACTGCCAGGGCCGCATCGCCATTTACCCCAACGTCTCCGCCGTCACGTTGGCCGCCGCAGGCTGGGTAGAATGGTGTCGATTGATCGCGCTGAGAACGCCTTTCATAGAGGCACTGGTGATGCTCTCATCGGTACCCACCCCAAACACCGCTTTGCCGTCGATGCGCACTTCCACATAGGCAATCGCTTCAGCGTCGGCGCCTTGGCCACGGGAATGTTCGTGGTAGTCGATGATTTCCACATCGTGCCCAGCCCTGGCAAGTGCTTTAATAAAAGCGGCTAACGGGCCATTGCCTTCACCGTTGAGCGTTTGTCGTTCGCCGTTTTGCTCGACCACGGCATCCAGCGTGACTTTGGGGCTATCAGGCTCCGACGACAAACGGTGGTTAACTAATCCAAACGGCGCACGCTGCTCTAAATATTCATCCGAGAACGCCTGATAGATCATCTGTGAGGTGATCTCACGCCCAGTGCGCTCGGCTACTTCCTGCACGACCTGACTGAACTCGATAGAGAGCCGACGCGGCAGCTCAATACCGTGTTCCTGCTCAAGTAAGTAGGAAACCCCGCCTTTACCCGACTGGCTATTAACCCGGATAACCGCTTCGTAACTGCGGCCCACATCCAGCGGGTCGATGGGCAGATAGGGCACATCCCACAGAGCGTCAGGATTAGCGCGGCGATCCGCCATGCCTTTTTTGATCGCGTCCTGGTGGGAACCGGAGAAAGCGGTAAACACCAAATCACCCACGTAAGGATGGCGCGGGTGTACCGGCAACTGGTTGCAGTACTCCACTTCGCGCATCATCGGGGTGATATTGGAGAAGTCGAGCTGCGGGTTAACGCCCTGGGTGTACATATTCATCGCCAGGGTCACGATATCGACGTTGCCGGTACGTTCGCCGTTGCCAAATAGAGTGCCTTCTACACGGTCAGCGCCAGCCATCAGCGTTAGCTCGGCTGCCGCAACGCCGGTGCCACGGTCGTTATGGGGGTGAACGCTGACAATCAAGTGGTCGCGATTTTTGACATGGCGGCAGAACCACTCGATCTGGTCGGCATAGTTATTCGGCGTTGCAACTTCCACCGTGGCGGGCAGATTGACGATCATGGGCTTTTCAGCGCTGGAACCGTAAGCGGCCATGACCGCTTCGACGATCTCAACGGCGAAGTCCATCTCAGTGGTGGTGAAAAGTTCCGGCGAGTACTGGAACGTCCAATTGGTTTCCGGCGCGGCATCCATTTGTGCGCGAATCTGCTGGGTAGCCTCCACGGCGATTTGCACGCACTCAGGCTTATCGACGTTGAATACCACTCGGCGAAACATGGGATCAGTGGCGTTATAAACGTGGACAATGGCGTTCTTGGCGCCTTTCAAGGCTTCAAAGGTGCGCTCAATCAAGTGCGGACGCGCCTGGGTCAGCACCTGAATGGTCACATCCTCAGGAATTTTATCCTGCTCAATCAACGAGCGCACAAAATCGAAGTCCGTTTGCGATGCTGACGGAAACCCCACCTCTATCTGTTTGAAACCGACACTAAGCAGCATGTCGAACAAGCGCTGCTTGCGCTCTTGATCCATGGGATCAATCAGCGATTGATTGCCGTCGCGCAGATCGACGCTGCACCAGATAGGCGCTGATTCAATGCGCTGGCTCGGCCACTGACGGTCGGGCAGATCAACGGCCACAAAGGGACGGTATTTTTTGGCAGGATCAGTCAACATCATGGCGGCTCTCCGAAAATCAGTCAGTTGCGGGCTTGTCGATGTGCTTGCAGCCCACTTTGTTCTGGGGTGTGGGGGCTATTGAGTAGGCTTGGGTGAGGGCTGACTCCATGCGATCAAGCTGTGCTTTCAGCCCGCGAACGTCATTGCGTAGCGACTGCAGCTCAGCCTCTTCGCCTTCGCCGTTGTCCAGCGCCATTTGCGCGCTCTCTTTCTGCATCACGTCCAGCACAATGCCAATCATCATATTGAGAAAGATAAAGGCGTTCAAAAAGATAAAGGTTAAAAAATAGATCCAGGCGTAGGGATAAACCTCCATGGCAGGATAGAGCACGGCGGTGGCCCAGCTCTCAAACGTCGCCACCTGAAACAGCGTTAGCATCGCTAGGGAGATGTTACCCCACAGCCCCTCATCAACATTGTGAAAAAGAAAACTGCCAATAGCGGCGTAAATATAGAAAATGATAAACATAAGTAGTACCACGTAGCCCATCCGTGGAACTGATTTCACCAGCGCACTGAGTAGCATCTGTAGCTCGGGAATCATCGACACCAAGCGCAGTACCCGGAAAATACGCAGCAGCCTCGCCAGCAGTACCATTTCCGAATCGTCCATGGGAATTAGGCTGGCGGTAACAATCAGAAAGTCAAAAACGTTCCAGCCCTTTTTGAAAAAGCTTAGCAGGCTGCGCTCTGCGGCCATTCGGATTAAAATTTCGATCAGGAAAAAAATCGTTACCGCAATATCAAGATAGAGCAGCCACTGCTCAACCTGAGTGGTTTCGTCATAGGTCTTTGCCCCTATTACCAGGGCGGAAATAACGATAATGGCGATCACCACGGCTTCAAAAAGCTTATTTGAGCGCAGCTTTTCAAAGCGGGCCTGCCAGGTAGTAAAGGCGTCACTCATGTAACAAAAAATCTCTTAACGGTTAATCCGCACACTTTATACTAAAATTACACACCTACTACACAAGTGATATCCTGTTGTTTCACTTGATGTATCCTACGCCACCAGAACGCCTCTATAGGCGCCCTGTTGGTACTCTTTTGTTTAGCCGCTGGATGACCCCATGACACTGCTTTGGATAGCCTTATTGCCTCTGCTAGGCGTACTGGTACCGGCACTTACCGCACAGCGCGGTCGCGGTTTCTGTTCACTTGCGACTGCCGTGCTGCCGGCGACTGCCTTAGTAATGACGCTACTCAACGTGCCGGCTCTGCTAGACGGTGAGCAGCTGCGCTTTTCGGCCGCCTGGATGCCTGAGCTGGCGCTGAACCTAGCGTTCCGCCTGGATGGGCTGTCGCTACTGTTCAATCTGCTGATACTCGGCATTGGCCTGCTGATTATTCTCTATGCTCACTACTATTTAGCCAAAGATGAGCCCTATGGCCGATTCTACGCCTTCCTGATGCTTTTTATGGCATCAATGGTGGGTATTTCAATGTCGGACAACCTGATTCTACTCTGGCTATTCTGGGAGTTAACCAGCCTTTCCTCGTTTTTGCTGATCGGTTACTGGTCGCACCAGTCGGACGCCCGTAAAGGCGCACGTATGGCGCTAACGGTGACGGGCGCAGGCGGTCTGGCACTGCTGGCAGGCTTACTGCTGCTCGGCGATATGGCGGGCAGCTTCAACATGGGCGAGGTGCTGGCCAGCGGAGACGTTATTCTTGCCGACCCGCGCTACCCGCTTATGCTGGGTTTAGTACTGTTGGGTGCGTTTACCAAATCAGCTCAGTTTCCGTTTCATTTTTGGTTGCCCCACGCCATGGCGGCGCCCACGCCAGTATCGGCCTACCTACACTCGGCCACCATGGTAAAAGCGGGCATTTTCCTAATGGCACGGCTGCACCCCGCCATTGCGGGTAGCGAACTGTGGAGCGTAGTGGTCTCGTTGGTGGGCATTGTCACCATGCTATATGGCGCCTGGTTTGCGCTGATGAAAACCGACTTGAAGGGCATTTTGGCGTTCTCCACCGTTAGCCATTTAGGCTTGATTACCGTGCTGTTGGGCATCGGCAGCCCCATGGCGATTTTGGCGGCGCTATTTCACATTCTGAATCACGCCACCTTTAAAGCCGCGTTGTTTATGAGTGCTGGCATTATCGATCATGAAACCGGCACCCGAGAGCTGAAACAGCTCGGTGGGCTGAAAAAAGCCATGCCGGTGACCGCGCTACTAACTACCCTGGCAGCGGCAGCGATGGCGGGCGTACCGCTGTTTAACGGCTTCTTATCCAAAGAAATGTTCTTCACCGAGGCGCTAGCGACGCCCGTTCTAGGTGGCCTAAGTTGGTTATTGCCTGCGTTGGCGGCGCTCGGTGGTATCCTTTCGGTCGCTTACTCGCTGCGTTTAGTACATGCCGTGTTCTTCAAACCGGCCCGTGAAGCGCCACCAAAATCGCCCCATGAGCCGCCGCACCTAATGCGCCTGCCGGTAGAAATATTGGTCGTACTCTGCGTAGTGGTGGGTCTGTTCCCGGCCTTTATGGCAACGGGATTGTTAGAACTTGCCAGCCAAGCGGTAATCGGGAGTCCGCTCGATTTTCATCTGGCGATCTGGCACGGCGTTAATCTACCGCTCATCATGAGCCTGCTTGCCTTTGTGGTGGGTATTGCGCTGTATTGGCGGCATGCCGATATGCGTCGATTTACCCAGCAGTTTGCCGGGGTGGATGCCCGGCGCGTGTTTGAACGTATTCTGGTTTCCATGGGCTATCGCGCCGAGCAGCTTATCGCGGCCCTGGAAGGCAACTCGCTGCAGCGCTATGTGGGATGGCTCTGGCTAGGCGCATTAGTCATGGGTGGGGTCGGTCTGGTTCAGATCACCGACTTAACGGGTGCTGCTGGCAATCAAGAGCTGGATGGTATCCTCATACTCGGGGCGGGAATGCTTATGTTTGGCGGCATAGCGACCGCCGCCACCCACCGCTACCGGCTGATTTCTTTGCTGATGCTTTCGGTCGTCGGATTATTTGTGGCACTCACCTTTGCCCGTTTCTCGGCGCCCGATTTAGCCCTGACACAGCTTTCGGTGGAAGTCGTGACCATGATTCTGCTGATGCTGGCGCTATTTTTCCTGCCGCAGAAAACACCCCGCGAATCCAGCCCGCTGAGGAATATCCGCGACATGCTGCTAGCCGGCTCACTGGGTCTGGTGATCGCCAGCCTTAACTACGCGGTGATGACCCGTGACACGCTGTCGATTTCTAGTTTCTTTATGGAAAACAGCAAGCCAGGCGGTGGCGGATACAACGTGGTCAACGTCATTTTGGTCGACTTCCGGGGCTTCGATACCTTGGGTGAAATCACCGTACTCGCCATCGCAGGTCTGGCGATTTTCAAGCTACTAAATCGTTTACGCTTGTTTATACCGCACAGTGATGGTGAAGGCCGAGTATGGTCACCTGATCGCTACCCGGCGATTCTAACCTCCATCTCAATGACGCTACTTCCATTGGCGCTATTGGTGTCAGCGTTTATCTTCCTGCGCGGCCATAACGAGCCTGGCGGCGGCTTTATTGCCGGGCTGATTACCGCGGTAGCACTGATTCTGCTGTATATGGCGCGAGGCGTGGCGTGGGCGCAAGAGCGCTTAAACTTCCCCTTCCAGCCAGTGGCGGTCATTGGGGTGGCCATTGCCACGCTAACAGGGTTAGGCAGTTGGCTGTTTGGCTACCCGTTCTTAACATCCGCATTTGGTTACTTCACGCTACCGCTGATCGGTACCTTTGAATTAGCCACCGCACTCCTATTCGACCTCGGCGTTTACTTAGCCGTCGTGGGCGCTACGTTAATGATTCTTGCCAACCTGGGCAAAGTGACCACCGCCCACCGCCCTGTGACCGAAGCTTCTGAAAAAGATGCCGAAGCCAGCGCTGCAACGCCCTCTGCCAAGGAGCCTCGCTAATGGAACTGCTCTATGCGATGACCACCGGCGTATTGACCGCTTGTGGGCTCTACCTCACTCTTCGCGGCCGCACCTTTCCGGTCGTAGTGGGCCTTACGCTGCTCTCTTATGCAGTGAATCTTTTCCTGTTTTCGATGGGTGGATTGACCACTGACGGGGCCACCATTGTGTCTGAAGGAACTGACTACGCCGACCCGCTCCCCCAGGCGCTGGTGCTCACCGCCATTGTGATCGGCTTTGCGATGACGGCATTTGTGGTGATCTTGGCGATGCGCGCACGTAGCGAAGTGGGTAACGACCACGTCGACGGTAAAAAGGAAGACCGAGAATGATGCAGCACCTGATTGTTTTTCCTGTTGTTCTACCGTTAGTGGCAGGTATTCTACTGCTTTATCAGCGCCAAGGATTAGTACGTTACAAGCGCGCAGTGAGTGTTACCGCCACCGCGCTACTGCTGCTGGTAGCGATTGGCTTGTTACGCCAAGCGGCTAGCGGTGAAATCACTTACTACGCACTCGGTGATTGGCAAGCTCCGTTCGGCATCGTACTGGTGCTTGATCGTCTCTCGGCCTTAATGTTGCTGCTGACTGCTGTATTGGCCGTTGGCGCAGTGGTCTTTGCCTGCGCGGGCGATGACGAGAAAGGCAGTAACTTCCATGGCCTTTTTCAGTGGCAATTGCTGGGCATCAACGGCGCTTTTTTAACTGGCGACTTGTTCAACCTGTTCGTCTTCTTTGAAGTGCTGCTGCTGGCGTCTTACGCCCTGCTACTGCACGGTGGCGGCAAAGCGCGCATTCAGGCAAGCGTCCACTATGTAGTGCTCAACCTGGCGGGCTCTTCGCTGTTTCTGATTGCGGTGGGGATTCTGTACGGCGCCACGGGCACGCTAAACATGGCCGATATGGCGATCCGGGTCGCTGACCTACCGGCAGAGCGCGATGGTTTAGTGACCGCCGGTGCACTCATGCTGCTAGTGGTGTTTGGGTTAAAAGCGGCGATTCTGCCGCTCTACTTCTGGCTGCCCAAAGCCTACGCCTCGGCCCCCGCGCCGGTGGCTGCACTGTTTGCGATTATGACCAAAGTGGGGATTTACGCCATTCTGCGCGTCTACTCACTTATTTTTGGCGATAGCGCTGGCGGCTTGGAGGCGCTGGAGCAGCCCTGGGTATGGTGGCTGTCGCTCGGCACCTTGGCCGCCGCTGGCGTTGGGGTAATGGCCGCACGGGATTTGCGCTTGCTGGTGGCTTACCTGGTGTTAGTATCGGTGGGCACGCTGCTGGCAGGTATCGGCATGCGCTCCTCCCAGGCGGTCTCGGCGTTACTCTATTACCTGATCCACACCACGCTGATCACCGGTGGTCTATTCCTGCTAGCAGAAATGATTGGCTTGCAACGTGGCAAAGCCGGCACCCGTTTGGTCAAGGGTCGCCCTATGGTGCAAGGCGCAGGACTCGCCATGCTGTTTTTTGTCGGCGCCATCGCCGTGGCAGGCGTGCCGCCGTTTTCCGGCGCGTTCGGCAAGGCATTAATGCTTAATGCCGCCGAGGGCTCCCAGCGCCTATGGCTCTGGCCGTTGCTGCTGCTGACCAGCCTTGCTTCGCTGATTGCCCTTTCCCGGGCAGGCTCTACGCTGTTTTGGCGTAGCCACCGGGGCACGATCAGCGGTAGCTCACTGCCCCGTTGCCAATGGTTTGGGGTTATCTGGCTGCTCAGTGCAGCCCCGCTATTAGTCGCACTTGCAGGGCCTGTGAGCAGCTACACTCAAGCCACGGCTGAGCAATTAGCCAACCCTCAAGTGCTGATTCGCACGCTACTACCTGATGCTGGAGATGCCCAATGATCGCCCCGCGTTCCTGGCTACCCACGCCTGTATTATCCCTACTGCTGCTGGTCGTTTGGCTGCTGTTAGTACGCAGCTACGCTTTTGGTCAGTTCGTACTCGGCGGCTCATTAGCTATTTTGATTCCCCTACTGACCCACCGCTTTTGGGATGCCCGTCCACTGATCGGCAAGCCCTTCATGCTGCTGCGGTTTATCTTCCGGGTACTGGGCGACATCATCACCGCCAACTTTGAAGTGGCTTACTTAATTGCCAACCCATGGCGCAGACTTAAGCCTCATTTTATTGAATATCCGCTAATGCTCGAAGAGCGCTTCACCATCACGCTACTGGCCAACACGATCAGCCTGACCCCAGGTACCGTATCGGCCAATTTGCGAATGGATGGTAAGTCTCTGCTAATTCACGCCTTAAATGTCGACGATGAAGAAGCGCTGATTAACCAGATTCGTGAGCGCTACGAACGCCCGCTCAAGGAGATTTACGAATGCTGAGCATTGCGCTTTATATCACCTTAGCGCTGGTGGTGATGGCACTGTTGATGAACCTATACCGGCTGACCATCGGCCCCAGCCTGCCCGACCGGGTACTGGCTCTAGACACTATGTACGTCAACTCGATTGCGCTAATTGTGTTGTTAGGGCTTTGGTTGAACAGTAAAACCTATTTTGAGTCGGCGCTGCTGATCGCGATGCTAGGTTTTATCAGCACCGTCGCGGTGTGCAAATATATTCTACGCGGAGACATCATCGAATGATTAACATGAGCTGTCGAATGATGAATACAAGCGGTCGTTTGATGAATATGCGTCAGGGGGAACTATGCCAGTCATCATAGAAGCGCTTATTTCGCTGCTGCTGATCGCTGGCGGTGTGTTTGTGTTTATCGGCTCGCTGGGGATGGCGCACCTGCGCGATTTCTATATGCGCCTACATGGCCCTACCAAGGCCACCACCTTGGGCATCGGCTGCATGCTGATTGCTTCGATGCTGTATTTCTGGAGCATTGACGGTAAACCGGATGCTCAAGAGCTGCTGATTACGCTATTCCTGTTTATTACCGCCCCCGTCAGCGCCCACCTGTTAGCCAAATCCGGCTTGCACCTGCGCTTAAAACACGCTGATAAAACCCAGGGTAAGCCGGTAGAGCTACGCCCTGAAGAAGTGGGCGAGAAGCCGGTACCGCACCCCGATAAAGGCCATGGCTAAAACGGGTAAAATCACATCAAAATAAAAAACAAGGCGGCGCCTAATGGCACCGCCTTTTTTATGGCGTTAAATTCTGCTGATGGTAACCCAGCAGGTAGAGAACACCGTCAAGGCCCACCGACGATATCGCCTGGCGCGCCTGGGCGCGCACTAAAGGTTTGGCGCGAAACGCGATACCCAGACCCGCCTTGGCGAGCATTTTCAGATCGTTGGCACCGTCACCCACAGCAATGGTTTGATCCAGGCTAAAACCTTCCCGCAAGGCAATGGTTTCTAACAGTGCAGCTTTGCGCTCGGCGTCGACAATCGGTTCGCTCACAGCGCCGGTTACTTTGCCCTCTTCGATGATCAACTCATTGGCATGGATCTCGTCAAAACCAAGCTTCTCCTGCAAGTGATGAGCAAAATAGGTAAAACCGCCTGAGAGGATCGCCGTGCGGTAGCCCAAGCGCTTTAGGTTGGCCATCAACCGTTCAACGCCCTCCATCAACGGCAGCTCTTCAGCGATTTCCGCTAGCACGGACTCATTCAAACCGGCCAGCTTACTCATCCGCTCGCGGAAACTCGCTTTAAAATCGAGCTCGCCGCGCATGGCCCGCTCGGTGACTTCTGCGACCTCTTCGCCAACCCCATGGCGGCGAGCCAGTTCGTCAATGACCTCGGCTTTGATCAGCGTGGAGTCCATATCGAAACAAACTAAACGGGGCTTAACGTGATCGCGTGTATCGGCTTGGATAACAATATCAACGCCCAGGGTTTCGCTCAGTACCAATGCGGCATTGCGCACGGCCTCAACATCTACCCCGCCTACCAGTCGTTGCTCAACACAGTCGATACCTTCGCCCTGCTGTCTATCGGCAAGGCGCTGGGTGCTGATTTCCTGTAGACCAAACTGCCCGATAAGTGCGTTTACTTGGGCCTGAATATCCGCGCTTAATCGCGGCGCTAAAACGGTTAGGATCAAGTCACCGTTTGCCATCACTTAGCTCCTACCATCATTTATTCCCCTGCCTCTAAACGGTCAACTTTTTGGAAGCCGCGGGGCAGCTTGCTACCACGTCGGCCCCGCTCGCCACGATAATAGGCCAGATCGTCGGCTTTTAGGGTTAACTTGCGCTTACCGGCATGAATCATGAGTGCGTCACTGGCGGCTAACACCGCGATACCGGTGACAAACTCCTCCCTGCGGGCAGCACGTGGGCCTGGGATATCGAGCATCTTATTGCCTTTGCCTTTGGACATCTCCGGCAATTGATCTAGCGGGAACAGCAGCAATCGGCCTTCGTTGGAAACCGAGGCCACCCACAGCTCGTCGCCCTCTGGCACGTCAACCGGCGCCATCACATTGCAGCCTTTGGGCAGGCTAAGCACCGCTTTACCGGCTTTGTTCTTGCCGGTGAGCGTATCCAGCCGCGCCACAAAACCATAGCCACCGTCGGTAGCGAGCACAAAGCGTCGTTCGGGTGGTGCAAACATCAGCCCTGCCATTTTCGCTCCAGCCGCCACATTAGCGCGCCCGGTAACCGGCTCACCCTGCCCCCGCGCACTCGGCAGGTTATGCGCCGATAGCGTATAGGCACGCCCGGTGTCATCCAGCAGCACCAGAGGCTGATTGGTTTTGCCTTTCGCTGCCAGCTGGAAGCTGTCCCCGGCTTTATAGGAGAGCCCCTCTGGGTCGATATCGTGCCCTTTCGCCGCGCGAATCCAGCCTTTATCAGACAGCACCACGGTAATCGGGTCAGCGCCAAGCAGCTCTACTTCAGACAGCGCTTTGGACTCTTCGCGCTCGACCAGCGGTGAACGGCGTTCATCACCATGCTCTTTACCCGCCGCGCGGATCTCTTTTTCGATCAGGGTGGTGAGCTTGGCTTCGCTGCCTAACAAGCCTTCTAAATATTTGCGCTCTTTTTCCAGCTCGTCCTGCTCGCCGCGAATTTTCATCTCTTCGAGCTTGGCAAGGTGGCGCAAGCGTAGCTCTAGAATGGCTTCGGCTTGACGCTCGGAGAGGCTAAAGGCCGCGATCAGCGAAGCTTTAGGGTCATCATCTTCGCGAATAATGCGGATCACTTCGTCCAGATCCAGGTAGGCGATCAGCAGGCCTTCCAGGATATGCAGGCGGTCTTCGACCTTGCCTAAGCGGTGTTCTAAACGGCGGCGCACCGTGCTGCGACGGAACTGCAGCCACTCGCCGAGCATTTCGGGCAGCGGCATCACCCGTGGGCGGCCATCCAGGCCGATCACGTTCATATTCACCCGCACGTTCTTTTCAAGATCCGTGGTGGCAAACAGGTGGGCCATCAGCGACTCAACGTCGATGCGGTTGGAGCGCGGTTCGATCACCAGACGAGTGGGTTCTTCGTGGGTCGATTCATCGCGCAGGTCGGCCACCATGGGCAGCTTTTTGGCCTGCATTTGGGCGGCAATCTGTTCAAGCACCTTGGCGCCGCTGACCTGATAGGGCACCGAGGTGATAACGATATTGGCTTCTTCGCGGATGAAGCGGGCGCGCAGCTTGACCGAGCCACGGCCGGACTCATAAAGCTTACGCAGATCCGCGGGCGGGGTAATAATTTCCGCATCGGTGGGAAAATCCGGCGCGGGCACGAATTCCATCAAATCCGCGGTAGTAGCCTTGGGGTTGCGCAGCAGATGGCAAGTGGCTTCGACAATTTCCGAAACGTTATGGGGCGGAATATCGGTAGCCATACCAACAGCGATCCCAGTACCGCCGTTGAGCAGCACATGGGGAAGCTTGGCGGGCAGCACCAGCGGTTCCTGCATGGTGCCATCGAAATTAGGCGCCCAATCGACGGTACCCTGACCCAACTCCCCCAGCAACACTTCGGCAAACTTGGAGAGTTTGGCCTCGGTGTAACGCATGGCGGCGAAGGATTTAGGGTCGTCGGGGCTACCCCAGTTGCCTTGGCCGTCCACCAGCGGGTAGCGGTAGCTAAACGGCTGCGCCATCAGCACCATGGCTTCGTAGCAGGCGCTATCGCCATGAGGGTGGAATTTACCCAGTACGTCGCCGACGGTACGCGCCGACTTTTTGTACTTGGCGTTGGCATGCAGCGCCAGCTCGCGCATGGCGTAAATAATCCGCCGCTGCACGGGCTTCATACCATCGCCAATGTTGGGCAGAGCGCGGTCGAGAATGACGTACATCGAGTAGTCGAGATACGCTTTTTCGGTGTAGTCGCGCAGGGAAAGACGTTCGACGTCGCCCTCCGCTACTTGAATATCCATATCGATCATATCCTACCTTAACAACAAAACCGCCCCAGTCGGGGCGGCTGATAAGCGGACGCGCGGCCACTTAACATGGCTCGCTAGGTTAATTGATACCTTTCGTTTGATGCCTTCGTTTCGTGTGCTAGTGCTGCCGTTTGAGAACTGCCGTGAAACTCATCAAGCAATCCTTTCAAGCGCTGGGCCTGAAGCGACAGCTCATTAGCAGCACCAGCGGCCTGGCTAACCAAACCGGCGTTCTGTTGCGTTACCGTATCCATTTGGGTAACGGCCCGATTGATCTCGTCAATGCCGTTGGTCTGCTCGCCAGACGCTTGGCTGATTTCACTAATTCGCGCGGTCACCTCTTCAATCGCCACTACAATTTCTTTCATGGCAGATTCAGCCGCCTGAGCATAGCCACTACCGGTCGCAATCTGCTCAGAAGTGGTTTTAATCAGCCCATTAATGTTTCTGGCAGAGGCAGCACTGCGTGACGCCAGCTCGCGGACTTCGCTAGCCACCACGGCGAACCCACGACCATGCTCACCTGCCCGCGCTGCCTCTACCGAGGCGTTTAGCGCCAATATATTGGTTTGGAAGGCAATATTTTCAATCACGCTAACAATGGTAGACACTTCACCGGAGCTTTCGTTGATCGCTTCCATGGATTGCGCCAGCCGCGATACTTGCTCACCACCTTGCTTAACTTTTTCCACTGACTCCTTCGCTCGCTGGTCTGCCTCTTGGGCGTTGTCAGCGTTGCGCTTCACCGTTGCCGCCATTTCTTCCATCGTGGAAGAGGTCTCTTGCAGAGAAGCTGCTTGCTCTTCGGTGCGGCTAGAAAGCTCGGTATTACCCGCGGCAATTTCCGTCGACTCACTGGCGATGGCATCCGCCACGCTGCGCACGTCGCCAAATAGATGCTGCAGTTTATCCGAGTAGCGGTTGACAGCGCTGCGTAGCTCGCCAATTTCATCGTCGCGATAAATAGTCAGCTCACGGCTAGAGCCACCCTGCCCTAACTGATCAATCTGCAGCGTGGTACTGCGAATTTGCCGCAACAGGATGCGTCCACCCCACCAACCAAGAGCAAGCAACAGCGCTAACAAGGGCAGAATGACAACCAACAAATCACGCGTTAGGGTACGCGCCAGCGCCGTCACTTCCTCTTGAGGCGTCATTAAACCAAGCGTCCAGCCAGTATCCTGCATATCAAACAAACGCACCGAAGCGGGGGCATTCAACACACCTGCGGTTTCAACGCTGACTTCGTCACGCCCTTCATTTAGGCCATCAATTACCGGCTGCAACCAAGGCATACTGCTTATTAAATTCGCCAGACCTTGCATCTCATCCGTTTCCAGATCAGCACCCGGGAAATGAATCACATTGCCCGCGCTATCAAGCACAAACGCATAACCACCGGTCGCACCGCCGTTTTCAGTTAAGAACTCGGCCACACCCTCAAGCTGCATATCAATAGTGGCCACGCCCGCAAACTCATCATCGAGATAGTAAGGGACGCTACACGTCACCATTGCCACGCCCGTAGCAGGATCACGATAGGCCGTTGACCACACGCACTGCCCTGGTTCGGCGTCACGGGCGCTGCTGTACCACTCTTCATCCTGATAGGGCGACATACCGGGGGCGTTGTAATCATCTAAAAACTCAAGCCCGCCCTGCTCGTTCCTTGCCCAAAAGAAGCTAAAGCGCTCAACCCCTGCTTCAAATGCATTAGGCTCTGGCCAAATCCCCCCGCCGACAATGACGCTGTTACCATTGTCATCCACCACTCTAGGGAAGGCTTGCAAATAAAGTTCTTCTTCGCGAGGTAACGACTCAGCCAACGCGGCAAGGCTCGATGTATTGCCTTCAACCCGCGATAACTGCGCATCCAAAGCGTTAACGATCGATCCGCCTGTTCGATCCACCAACGACTGGCTTGCTTCAATCACCAGCGGTTGCCCCCGCCACGCCATCACGGCGTAGATACTGGCGGCCATCAGTAGCATAAGTGCAAGTGCAGCCAGTGTTAGCTGCCTAGATATGGTTTTAAACAATTTTTTTCCCCTATGAATGTGCGGTTATTAGAATTTGTAAGCCCTACATTCAACTATCGGCTAAAGCACGCGTTACTGTAACGATGCCTTAACAACGCCTTATTAACGCTTAGCTGTTTTATCTACACCTCGATATCGGCAAGGTTACCGTAATCTTCCAACCACTTTTTACGATCGCCCGCGCGTTTTTTGGCTAGCAACATATCCATCATCTCCATGGTGCCATCGCCATCGGTCAAGGTGAGCTGCACCAGTCGCCGGGTTTCCGTGGACATAGTGGTTTCACGCAGTTGCAGCGGGCTCATCTCCCCCAAGCCTTTGAAACGCTGCACATTAGGCGTACCGCGCTTACTGGCCAGTTGCTTGAGAATGGCAGCCTTTTCGCTCTCATCCAGCGCGTAATGCACTTCTTTACCCAGATCGATGCGGTAAAGCGGCGGCATGGCCACATAGACGTGGCCCGCATCTACCAAACTCGGGAAGTGGCGCACAAACAGCGCACACAGCAGCGTAGCGATGTGCAGACCATCGGAGTCGGCGTCGGCGAGAATACAGATCTTGTGATAGCGCAGCTTTTCCAGATCGGCGCTGCCGGGGTCGGCGCCAATCGCCACCGCAATATCATGGACTTCCTGGGAGCCGTAAATATCGTGGGTTTCCACTTCCCAAGTATTCAGGATCTTACCGCGCAGCGGCAGTATCGCCTGGGTTTCACGGTTTCGCGCCTGTTTGGCACTGCCGCCGGCAGAGTCCCCCTCGACCAAAAACAGCTCGCTTTGCGCGGGGTCTTGGCCGGAGCAGTCCGCGAGCTTACCGGGCAGCGCCGGGCCAGAAGTGACCTTTTTACGGGCAACCTTCTTAGCTTTTTTCTGGCGATTCTGCGCCGCGCTGATGACCAGCTCAGCAATCGCTTCGGCTTGATCCACATGGTGGTTCAACCATAGGGAGAAAGCGTCTTTAACCACGCCGGAGACAAAGCCCGCAATAGTTCGCGACGAGAGACGCTCTTTGGTTTGCCCGGCAAATTGCGGGTCGAGCATTTTTACCGAGAGCACAAAGGAGGTGCGCTCCCAAAGGTCATCGGCGGTGAGCTTGATGCCGCGGGGCAACAAATTGCGGTATTCGCAGAATTCCCGTAACGCGTCCAACAGCCCAGAACGAAAGCCGTTTACATGGGTGCCGCCCTGGGGTGTGGGAATCAGGTTGACGTAACTCTCCAACAGCGCTTCGCCGCCTTCGGGTAGCCACTGAATCGCCCAGTCCACACCGTGCTCATCGTCGTTAAAATGGCCAACAAAGGGCTCCCGAGGCAGCACTTCATAGCCGTCGGTGGCTTCAACGAGATAGTCGCGCAGGCCATCGGCGAACTGCCACTCGGTGGAAGTGCCATCTGGTTCTAGCAGGGAGACTTTTAAACCGGGGCACAGCACCGCCTTGGCACGCAGCAGGTGTTTCAGCCGGGTCAGCGCTAACTTGGGGCTATCGAAGTAGCTTTCATCGGGCCAGAAACGCACCAGCGTGCCGCTCGCTCGCTTAGGCGCTTTGCCGATTTCATGCAGGTCTTCGACTTTTTCGCCAAACTCAAACGCCATGGCATGGCGCGCGCCATCGCGAGTGACTTCGACATCCAACCGGCGGGAAAGCGCATTCACCACCGATACACCTACCCCGTGTAGACCACCCGAGAAGCGGTAGCTAGTGGAGGAGAACTTACCGCCTGAATGCAGCTTGGTAAAGATAAGCTCAACGCCAGAAACGCCATGCTCAGGATGCAGGTCGATAGGCATACCACGGCCATTGTCCTGCACTTCGATCCCGCCGTCGCTATGCAGCACAACGTTGATCTCGGTGGCATGGCCCGCCAGCGCCTCATCGACGCTGTTATCGATGACTTCCTGAGCAAGGTGGTTAGGGCGTGTGGTGTCGGTGTACATACCGGGACGTTTACGAACCGGCTCGAGGCCCGACAGGACTTCGATGGAACTCGCGCCGTACTGAGAGGCATCAAACTGGGTCATGTAACGTCGGTTCCCTGAAAAAGCGTACTTATCAATTCGTACTTAGCAATTCGTACTTAGCAAATCGTACTGGCAGCCATATTGAATGCTGAAACGAGTCATTGGCGGCTTGCAAAGAAGCACAGGATAGCGGAAAAGCAAAAAGCTGTATATCTAGCCATGCTTATTGCCAGGGGCGCCAAGGATAGGTCACTCCTGCTCTGCCGCCCAGAATGCCTCAATCAACCCGCGGCTTGAGGCATCCATCCGCGATAGATCGCCTTCACCGTCGATGATTTTCTGGGTATCGGTGGCAATCTGTTTACCCAACTCAACGCCCCACTGGTCAAACGGATTAATATCCCAAATGACCGCCTGAACAAACACCTTATGCTCATAAAGCGCGATAAGCGCACCCAGCGTAGAAGGCGTGAGTTGATCAAGCAGCACCGTGGTGGAAGGCTGATTACCCCGGTAACGCTTATGCTCCGGCCTTGGGCCGTCATCTTCCAAGGCATCGTCACCAAGCATCAATACACGGGACTGGGCAAAGCAATTGGCCAGCGCCAGACGGTGCTGGGTTTTAAGGTGGCGCCGGGTATCCGGGTCTTCCACCTCATCGTAGCGTTTGAGCGGTGCAATAAAATCACACACCACCGGCTGCGTGCCCTGGTGCAGCAACTGGTAAAACGCGTGCTGGGCATTAGGGCCAAGCTGGCCCCAAAGCACCGGGCAAGTCGAGTAGTTAATCGGCTGGCCTTGACGGGTAACCGACTTGCCGTTGGACTCCATCTCCAGCTGTTCAAGGTAGGCAGCGAAATATTCCAATCGCCCGTCATAAGGCAGTATGGAGTGCGCGCGGATATCCAAAAAATTGACGTTCCAAATCCCCGCTAACGCCAGCAGCACGGGCAGGTTCTCCGACATTTCTGCCTTAGCGAAATGGTGATCCATGGCGTGCGCACCGGCCAAAAATTCGCGGAAGTTCTCCATCCCCACCACCAGCGCAATCGGCAAGCCAATAGTGCCCCACAGCGAGTAGCGCCCACCTACCCATTCCCAAAAAGTTAACTGGTGGTCGTCCGCAATGCCCCACTCGGTCATTTTGTCAGGACTCGCCGACACCCCGATGAAGTGTTGGCGAACAACTAACTCAGCACTAATCGGAGTCGCACCATGCTGGGTCAAACGGCCCAACAGCCATTCCCGGGCAGTGTTAGCGTTAGAGAGCGTATCAATGGTCGTGAACGACTTGGACGACAACACAAAGATAGTGGTTTCAGGGTTCAAACGGCTTAGATAATCCGCCAACTGCGAACCATCCATGGTAGAGGCAAAATGCACCTCAACCGGATGAATACCTTTCGGCCGAAAGTCTGCCAAGGCGTGGGTAACCATCAATGGCCCCAGGTCGGAGCCGCCAACGCCAAGATTCACCACATGCCGAATCGGTTTGCCGGTGGCGCCCCGCCACTGCCCTGCGTGCAGCCGACTGACCAAGCGCTCCATTTGGGCAAGGCTTTCGTGCACGGCAGCAACGATATTTTCACCTTCAACCTCGAGCGTGGCATCGGCAGGTAAACGCAACGCCGTGTGTAACGCCGGACGGTTTTCGCTAACGTTCACTCGCTTACCGCTTAGCAGTGCCTCAATCGCTGAAGGCACACCCGCTTCAGTAGCCAGCGTAAACAGATGCTCGAGCGTATCGTCATCCCAGCGCTGCTTGGAAAGATCCAGCGTCAAGCCCGCCACCTGGCGAGTAAAGCTCTCCCAGCGCGAGGGTTCGGTGCCAAACAGCGTTTTTAGGTGAACGTGCTGCAGCGTTTCAGCGTGATGCTTTAACGTCTGCCACGCAGGTAACGTATCGGGGGTAGCGCTTGATGCTGAGGCCATGTGGCATCTCCAGTGGCGTCGTTCCGTGCAAGGTCTGTTCTGGCGTACTGTTCTGACATACTGTTCTGACATACAAAGGGCGCGTAAACTACGCAGCCTCATTTACAATACCGGCTTGCCCATGAGTGATGCATCTTACCGTGACGCTATCTTTTCGACACCCCTTGACCGCGTAGCGCGGTTCTCTTTCGATGAGAAGGTAGTCGCCTGTTTTCCTGATATGATCCGCCGATCAGTGCCTGGCTACGGGCAAATTTTGGGCATGCTGAGTTTAATTGCCCAGCGCCATCTTCGCCATGGCGCCCATGTCTATGACCTCGGCTGCTCGCTGGGCGCCTCAGGCCTTGCGCTGGCGGGGGCGTTGGCGCCTGACGCTTTTCGCTACACAGGCGTCGATCTTTCACCCGCGATGGTGGCTCAGGCACGGCAAACCTTTGCGGATGAATGTCCAGCGCACTCTATCCAGGTGGAAGAAGCCGACATTCGTACCCTAGAGTATGCGCCTTCCGGCATGATCATTCTCAACTTTACCCTGCAGTTTCTGCCTGCTGCCGACCGCGATGCGCTGTTGGCACGGCTGTATGCAGCGCTGGAACCTGGCGGCGTGCTGATTCTTTCTGAGAAAACCGTGGATGCTGACGAGCGCGATAACGCTTGGCGGGTCGAACGCTACCACGATTTTAAGCGCGCCAATGGCTACAGCGATTTGGAAATCAGCCAAAAACGCACAGCCCTGGAGAACGTTCTGGTGCCAGACACGCTGGACGCGTTGCATGGGCGGCTAAAGCAGGCAGGCTTTCCGCGCTCAATGACCTGGTTTCAGTACCTCAACTTTGCCTCGCTGATTGCGTTTAAGGAGGGTTAAAGGTGTCGCCGTTATCCGACGATCATCGCGCGATTTATCAGGCGTTTTTAGATCAAGCTAGCCTGGATGCCTCGCTAACACCCTGGTTAGCGAAGCTGCCCGAGCAGCTAGCTTATGGGCTTGACCGCAACCGCCACGGCGACTTGTCTGCCTGGGAAAAGGCCGTGGCCAAACTTCCTGCGCTCCCCAATGAGCGGCACGTCCAGCTGGACAGCGATACTGTCAGCGTCGATCTCGATCTTAGCGACAGCCAGCGGCGCCAATGCTTTAATCTGCTGAGCAAGCTTGCCCCCTGGCGTAAAGGCCCTTTTCAACTGGGTGGCATCCATATTGACACTGAGTGGCGCTCGGATTGGAAGTGGCAAAGAGTGGCGCCACACCTGGCACCGCTAAAATATCGCAAGGTGCTCGATGTGGGCGGCGGCAGCGGCTACCACGCATGGCGCATGGCTGGGGCAGGTGCGGCTTTTGTGTTGGTGATCGACCCTTCGCCACGCTTCTACTGGCAGTTTCAGGCGGTTCGTCACTTCGTCGGCGATGCCGATGACGGTAGAACGCAGTTTTTACCCGTGGGTATAGAAGATGTGCCAGACAACCTAGGCTTTTTCGATACGGTGTTTTCCATGGGCGTGCTCTATCACCGTCCTGCTCCGCTGGAACATCTTCAGCAGCTAAAAGCGGCGTTGGCACCGGGTGGCGAGCTGGTGCTGGAGACCCTAGTGGTCGAAGGCGATGAGCGGACGGTCTTTGTACCCGGCGAGCGTTACGCCGCCATGCCCAACGTCTACTTCCTGCCCTCTTCCCAAGCGCTCTGCCACTGGCTGGAGCGCTGCGGCTTTACCAATGTGCGCGTGGTTGATGAAGCCGTTACCACGCTAGACGAGCAGCGATCAACCGAGTGGATGACTTACCAATCGTTGGCCGACTTTCTCGACCCTGAAGACCGCACCCGCACTATTGAAGGCTACCCCGCCCCGCGCAGAGCGGTGATTTTGGCCAATAAGCCTGGGTGAAAGCTACCTTCTCAAAATCACCAGCCAGCGCCCTAAGTTCATCACACTAGCGAGTGAGGCTGCCACATAGGTAAATGCGCAGGCGGTAAGCACATGCCGGGCGCCGGGCATATCGTAAGGTGGCACATACTCTTTTAGCAGCGGTAGTGCACGGTTAAAGCTGGCATCGAACTCTACCGGCAAGGTCACTAGATGCACCAATGCCGCGGTGCCAAAGCTGATGACCGCCATGGCAATCACAATCGCCAGGCCACCCGGCAAACGGGTCAATAGAAACAGGAACGGGGCGGCCATCATCAATAGAGCGCCGAGTTTTTCGGCTTTTTGCGCAACGCCGACTAATCGGCTGCGCGCCAGCAGTGGCGCGTAGCCCTGATGATGTTGAATAGCGTGACCGACCTCATGAGCGGCCACGGTGACGGCAGTTAGCGAGCGGCCATCATAGTTGTCTGGGGAAAGCCTCACGCAGCGCGTTTCGGGGTCGTAATGATCGCCAAATTCGGTGCGCTCCACACTTGCTCCCTCAATGCCCAGCCTGCGCAGCAAATGATCTGCCAGTTCGGCCCCCGTGCCGGGATAATCGTCTCGGCCACGGGTATGGCGCTTGAGCACCCATTTAGCCCACACATTGGGGAGCACAAAAACCGCCAGCGCAAAAATGATCAGCAGAACAACCATGGCAGCCCCTGTTGATAAGCCAATGCACGCGAATAGCCACACGCACATATTTTTCACAGACCGAATGGCTGTTTTACCACGGGGACTGACTTGGCAACAGCGTTATGCGGGAGTGTGGTTAGGTAGGATCGTTGCGGTGCTCTTCTACGTCGCGCTGAACCGCCTGCAAGCCGTGTGCAGAGATATCACCCTGGGCGTGGGCGTGTTCGGCGATCAGCACGCTATCGGCAGCTAGTACCAGCTCGCACTGGGTACCCACCAGCTCATCGCGCAAGCGCTGAATGGCCTCCTCCCGCTTAGGATCTTTATCCACACGCCGAATGTAGATAGCTTTAATGCGGTTTGGGTAGGCTTTGACAATTTCGATATACACTTCTGGATCGTGCTGGCCGCTATCACCAATGAGTATGCAAGGCATATCGTTATAAAGGGTAAGCATACGATTGATCAGATCACGTTTGTGCTCTTCGGCACGGCGCGGCCAGGGCTTGCGCCAGGAGATCCCCCACTCGCGCAGAAATATAATGGGGCCAACGGGGATACGGTTGATCTGAAAGAAGGTTTCAAGCATTTCGTATATCGCCCACGGCCCGCGAGAGACATACAAAATGGGGCGTTCAGCGCGTTCGCTTACGCCGCGATGCAGTGCTTGATAAAGCGATGCGACACCAGGAAAAGCGGTGCGGCGGTGGGGTTTTTTAACAAACAGGCGATAAAGCATTTTGAGTTTTTCCGCTACGCCGGTAAACATAACGGTGTCATCAATATCGCTAATCACCAGCAAGTCCGCCTCTGGCGGTGGCACGTAAACTTCTACATGGGTGCGTACCGGGGTCTGACCGGGGCAATGCACCAAGATATCAGCGCGGTGCCAAGAAACATCGATCGGCAGCGTATGGCTAATCGGCAAGTGGACATCAAAATAGCCATCGCGATCAGTGCCCACGCAGAGTTGGTTTTCGCCAATATGTATCTCAACCTGAGCATCAGCCAGCCCTCGGCGCAAAACCCGCCGTGCAACATCGGCGGTGTCGCGCAGCATGCCATGGCGAGGGATGATGCGTCCTAGCGCGGCTTGGCGAAACACCCTTCCCATGACAAACACTTCACGCTGAGATCCATAGCCACGGTAAGGATGCACCACCATACCACCGCGACCACTGTCACCTTTGATAGGTTTGGCAATTACGTGGACAAGCCTTTTGACAAAGCTTGCCCACTCACGCAATAAGCTCATCAAGCGTGCTGACCAGAATGACGCCCTTCTTGAAGCTCCTCAAGTAACTTGGCGTTAAAGGCATCCAAGTCTTTCGGCGTGCGGCTGGTCACAAGGCCACTATCAACTACAACCGATTCGTCGACCCATTCAACGCCTGCATTGCGCAAATCCTGGGCAACACTGGGTACCGAGGTCATGCGACGCCCTTCGACCACGCCTGCGTTGATTAAAATCCACGGCGCATGGCAAATAGCCGCGACGGGTTTGCCCGCCTGGAAAAACGCTTTGACGAAGTGAAGAGCTTCTTCATTGGTGCGCAGCTCATCAGGGTTGAATAGGCCACCGGGAAGAACCAAGCCGTGGTAGTCGGACTCATTGACATCAGCAAGCGCTTTATCTGCCTCGTAAGTATCCCCCCAATCGGTTTCCGCCCAAGCGCGAATCCCTTTTCTATCGGGAGTGATGATGTGAACCTCGACACCCTCTTTTTGCAGGGCAGCACGCGGCACGCTGAGCTCTGACTCTTCAAAACCATCGGCGGCTAAAATCGCCACGCGTTGTCCGTTTAATGCTTGTTTCATCATGCTCTCCTTTTCGTGATGATTTGCGTTAGTAACGCTTCACCATTGTGGCGCATACAGTAACAGCGTCAAGCTAACCTGCTAACGAGTTAACTGGCTGCACTAAGCGTTATAGACAATCTTGCCTGCCTCACCAAGATCGTAGCCGCCCAGCTGCCTCGCTCGCTCAGCAAAGCGTGCCTGATGAGTAAATGCCAACAGCCGCCGTACGGCGGGTTCGAAATAGCTACGCCGCTGCATCACTAAATCAAATGGCTCTTGGCATAGCGGAATAAAGCTTAACTGCTGACGATGGGCGGCAGCTTCAATGCCAAGCCCTACATCAGCTTCGCCCTGGCTGATGCTAATTGCCAAATCATCCTCACTTAATGAAGCGTGTGGCGCCCAGTTAAGCGCGGAGCTATCAATCCCCGCCCGTGCTAGCAAACAGCTCAGCAGCCTCGCTGCTCCCGCATCTGGCTGGCGATATGCCACGCGAATATCGGGCCGCTTCAAGTCGTTCATCCCATGGATTTTTAGCGGGTTATCTGTTGGCAAGAGCAACCCCTGGCGTCGCTTGGCCCAGTGCACTATCAGCAGGTCGCGCATACCGCTTAAACCAAGCAGGCTGGGCTCGTTGTAGCGTTGGGTGGAAGCATCCAGCAGATGAATACCTGCCAGCATCGCCTTGCCATCAATCAAACGCCGTACACCGTCGCCGCTGCCCTGGCAGAGCATCGCTAAATCAGAGCCGCTCTCTCGAATCGACCATTCCAGCAGCGGATCCTGACTCCCCGCGACGACCAGCGGTACCGAAAAACGCTGCGCCTGGCCGCCTTCCAAATGGCTCAGCACCCATAAATCAATCTGTTGGCGGGGAAACAGCAGCTTTCCCGTTACCCGGCTACAAGGAATCTGGCCTTGGCGAACCAGGTCGTAGACCTTGCGCTCTTTTAAGCGTAAATAGTCAGCGACTTCTGCGGTGGTCAGGTAAGCATATTGTTCAGCCATCGCAACGAGCCCTCCGCTGGGTATAAGCAATTTACTGCATAAGACTGCATGAATTTCAGCCTCAAGTGCATTAGGTCATTTTTCAGTACATCATGCTCAATATCACATAATAATGACGCCGATGCTCAATGCTGACCAGTGACAACGCCTTTAGTACCGCCCTCGCCCTAATCCTGAGTATGGATAACGCGTTAATCTCCATTGTGGTGCTCTCGCTGCAGGTATCGCTGGTGGCGGTGATTATTGCCAGCCTAATAGCGCTGCCCTTAGGCGCCGCGCTGGCGCTGTGGCGCTTTCCCGGTCGCAATGTAGTGATTATTGCCCTTAATGCCTTGATGGGTTTGCCACCCGTAGTCGCCGGGCTGTGCGTTTATCTGCTGCTTTCACGGGCAGGCCCGCTAGGCGCCTGGGGGCTACTATTTACGCCGACGGCGATGGTGATCGCTCAGGTGATTCTGGTACTTCCCATTATCGCCGCCCTTACCCGCCAACAGGTTGAAGCGCTCCACAGCGAGTATGCCGAGCAGTTGAACTCACTGGGGCTTACGCGCCTACGCATGATCCCCACTCTGCTATGGGATGCGCGCTTTGGGCTGATCACGGTGATCCTGGCCGGCTTTGGCCGCGCCAGTGCCGAGGTCGGCGCGGTGATGATTGTGGGTGGCAATATCGATGGCGTTACCCGCGTAATGACCACCAGCATTGTGCTGGAAACCAGCAAGGGCAACCTGCCTATGGCGCTTGGCCTGGGGATTATTCTGCTCGCCCTGGTCACCATGATTAATGCTATCGCCCATATAATCGGCGAAACGGCGAAAAGGCGGCTGGGATGAACGCACACTACGCTCCTCCCACCGCCACCCTAGAGCTCGATAGCGTGGGTTTTATCCATCGCGGCCATACGCTGCTCAAGCCTACTACCTTGCGCCTGACAGGCTGCCAGCGAACACTCATCATGGGCCCCAACGGCGCGGGCAAAAGCCTGCTCATGCGCTTGGCCCATGGCCTATTAACGCCTACCAGCGGCACAGTACACTGGCAAGGCGCGCCACCTGCCCAAGCCATGGTCTTCCAGCGCCCCGTGCTGCTGCGCCGCTCGGCGCTAAATAACCTGACCTACGTATTAGCCATTCATAAAACAGCCCGTCAAAACCGCAAATCCCAGGCAATGAGTGCGTTAGAGAGGTTTGGTCTGGCGCATCTCGCCAAACGGCCAGCGCGGGTGCTATCTGGCGGCGAACAGCAACGTTTGGCACTGGCACGTGCTTGGCTGCTCAATCCACAGGTGCTGTTTCTAGATGAACCCACCTCCGCACTCGACCCTGCCGCCATCAAGGCCGTTGAAGATGCCGTGCTTGAGTTTCACCACAGCGGCACGCGCATTGTGATGACCACCCACGACCTACACCAAGCACGCCGTTTGGCCGATGACGTGCTGTTTTTGCATAACGGCGAGTTGCTGGAACACACCTCCGCCAACGACTTTTTTACCGCTCCCTCCTCACGTGAGGCTGGTGCGTTTATTCGCGGCGAACTCGTTTGGTAGCCCTGAAACAGCTAGATAAATGAAAAACGATCAAGGAGCCATACCATGAATAAGACTACTGCATTGTTAATCGCAGGCACGCTAGGGCTCTCCTGGAGCGGCACGCTGCTGGCAGCGGATGACTACATCACACTGGCCTCGACCACCTCGACCGAAAACTCAGGTTTGTTCGACGCTATTATTCCTACCTTCACTGAAGAAACAGGGATTGATGTACGCGTGGTAGCCGTAGGCACCGGGCAGGCGTTTGAAATTGGTCGCCGTGGCGATGCCGATAGCCTGCTGGTACACGACACCGCGGGCGAAGAGCAGTTTGTGGCCGATGGCTACGCCACCGAGCGCCTTAATGTGATGTACAACGATTTTGTCATCGTTGGCCCCAGCGATGACCCTGCTGGCATCAGTGCCAGTGAATCAGTCACCGATGCCATGCAACGCATCGCCGAGAGCGAGTCGCCCTTTGCCTCACGGGGTGACGATAGCGGCACCAACCGCGCTGAGTTGCGTCTATGGGAAGATGCGGGCATCACGCCCCAGGGCGAGTGGTACCGCGAACTGGGTAGTGGCATGGGCCCTACGCTGAATACCGCCGCGGGTATGGGCGCCTACACGTTTACCGATCGCGCCACCTGGGTTGCGTTTGAAAATCCACAAGACTTAACGCTACTGTTTGAAGGCGATGAAGCGCTGTTCAATCAGTACGGTAGCCTGCTGCTTTCAGCCGAACGTCACCCGCACTTGAAACACGACCTCGCTGCCCAGTGGCACGAGTGGCTCGTATCAGACGAGGGGCAGCAAGCGATTGCCGATTACGAGGTGGATGGGCAGCAGCTGTTTTTCCCTAACGCCGAGTAATCTTGCAAGTCCCCAAAATAGTAACGGCACGCCTTGCAGGCGTGCCGTTTTGCTCTAAGCGATTACATTTAGCGGTTAAACAAGCTGCTGATATCTTTCGCTTCCCAGTGGGGGAAATGCTTACGCACCAAGGCATTCAGATCGCGTTCAAGGGCCGCCCAGTCGGTGGCACTTGATGCACTGCCTGAAGCGCTTGCAGTGCCACGAATCATACCTGCGCCTACGGTCACATTGGTCAGCCGATCGATAATGATAAAGCTGCCGGTGCCCGGGCTGGTGCGGTAGTCATCCACCGGAATGGCCGCGGTCAGCTCCACGTCGCAGCGGGCAATCGCATTTAAGTCCAGCGAGTGCGTGGCATGCTTTTCCAGAGTATTAACGTCGATTTGGTAATCAATCGCGCTGACCTGGCCGGAAAGGTCGCGGGTCGCCAGCTTGAAATCATACAGCTTACCCGGCGTTAAAGCCTCGTCCTGCATCCAGACAATATCGGCTTTAAAGCTATTGGAGAGCGGCAGTTCGCTATCTGCCGCTACCAGCCAATCGCCACGGGAGATATCGATCTCATCTTCCAGTGTTACGGTGATGGCTTGGCCAGGATAAGCCGCCGCAAGGTCGCCATCAAAGGTGACAATCCTTGCAACCCGCGATGTTTTACCCGACGGGAGCGCCTTAACAGCTTGCCCGGGACGCAACACACCAGCCGCCAAAGTGCCGCAGTAACCGCGAAAATCAAGGTTTGGGCGGTTGACGTACTGCACAGGCAAGCGCAGGTCAGTGAGGTTTTGATCGCGGGTTATCTCGACGCTCTCCAACAGCTCGATCAGCGTTTTCCCCTGATAACTGTCGGTAAAGTACCAGGGCGTTTGTTCACTACGATTGACCACATTGTCGCCATTCAGCGCCGACATTGGCACAAAGCGAATATCCGACGCTTGGAGATTAGTGGCAAAGGCACGGTACTCATCGACTATCTCGTTAAAGCGCTGCTCGGAGAAGCCCACCAGATCCATTTTATTGACCGCAATCACCAGATGCTGGATACCCAGCAGGTCGGCGATAAAGCTGTGACGACGAGTCTGGGTCTGCACACCGTAACGGGCATCGATCAAGATAATCGCCAGGCTGGCCGTGGAAGCGCCCGTGGCCATATTGCGGGTGTACTGCTCATGCCCCGGCGTATCGGCAATAATGAACTTACGCTTATCGGTAGAGAAAAAGCGGTACGCCACATCAATGGTAATGCCCTGCTCGCGTTCAGACTGCAGGCCATCCACCAATAGCGCCAGATCAACGGTATCACCGGTGGTACCGCTGGTTTTAGAGGCCTGGGTGATCGCCGCCAACTGATCTTCAAAGATCATTTTCGAGTCATGAAGCAGCCGACCAATCAGCGTCGATTTGCCGTCGTCAACGCTGCCGCAGGTAATAAAACGCAGCAGGTCTTTGTTTTCATGCTCGTGCAGGTACTCTTCGATATTGTCGGCAATTAAATTGGATTGGTGAGACATTAGAAGTACCCCTCGCGCTTTTTCTTCTCCATCGAACCCACTTGGTCACGGTCAATGGCGCGGCCACTGCGCTCGCTGGTACGGGTCAGCAGCATCTCTTGAATAATTTCCGGCAGCGTCGCCGCTTCTGACTCCACCGCACCGGTCAGCGGGTAGCAGCCAAGCGTTCTAAATCGCACCGACTTCATTTCCGGTACTTCGTCGGGCGCTAACGGCATACGCTCGTCATCCACCATAACTTGCATACCGTCGCGCTCAACGATAGGCCGTTTGGCCGAGTAGTAGAGCGGCACAATAGGAATCGACTCTAAATAGATGTACTGCCAGATATCCAGCTCAGTCCAGTTGGAGAGCGGGAACACGCGAATCGATTCGCCTTTATTAACCTTGGCGTTATACACATTCCACAGCTCAGGACGCTGATTTTTGGGATCCCAGCGGTGATACTTATCACGGAACGAGTAGACACGCTCCTTGGCCCGTGACGCCTCTTCATCGCGACGGGCACCACCAAAGGCCGCATCAAACCCGTGCTTTTCCAGCGCTTGTTTAAGCGCCTGGGTTTTCATGATGTCGGTATATTTAGCGCTGCCGTGGTCGAACGGATTGATATTCGCCGCCCGCCCCTCTTCATTGGTGTGCACGAGCAATTCCATACCCGCTTCAGCAGCCATACGGTTACGGAACTCGATCATCTCGCGAAATTTCCAGGTGGTGTCTACGTGCAGCAGCGGAAAAGGCGGCGTACCTGGGTAGAAGGCTTTACGCGCCAGATGCAGCATGACTGATGAGTCTTTACCAATGGAGTACATCATCACTGGGTTGGAGAACTCAGCGGCGACTTCGCGGATAATATGAATAGACTCCGCTTCTAACTGCTTAAGGTGGGTCAAACGCGCAGCATCAGGGGCGTTAAAAGCTTCCCCCTGCGTCGCTGAAGAAACAGTAGACAATTGGGTCATGGCCCCTTACCTCACAAAAACATGCTCGTCACACAAGCTAGAAACAGTGTACGTTCTAATATTGTACGTTCGTATGCAGTTAGGGTAACGCCTAGCTGATAATAACCCAAAAGAATTAATAACTATCTTTTTATTCCTAAATCACCTATCTGAGAGTGAGAAAGAGATAACTTCTGGAGACTGTCTTCTATTCGATGCGCTCAATCCAACTTTGCCACTCGCCCTGTTGAGCATCACTCCCAGTCAAATCAACAATGCGATAGCCAGGCCGAGAGGCCTCATCAACGGCGAACTGCTCAGCGGCAGGCAGGAACTGATCTGCCATTGCTGGGCAGCCATACACATCAATAGTGGGTTCGCCTGCACCTTCGCCTAAACCTTCACCTAAGCTATGGTGCTCGGCGTAGGCTTGATGTACGTGACCAAATAGGACGATTTTGACCTGTGGGCATTGGCTTAGCAGTTGCCAAAACGCGTCGCGATCCTGCAAACCAATGGCATCCATCCACACCGCGCCTACGTCCACAGGCGGGTGGTGCATGGCGATTAGCGTGGGTCGCCCATCCTGTTCAAGCTGCTCAGCGAGCTTGGCAAGTCGCTCGCTTCCCAGTTCCCCATAGGGCTTGCCTTCTACCTGGGTATTGAGCAGCAGTATGCGCCACGCCCCCATGTCCACTTGGTCGACCATCGGGCGCTCGGCAGCCATCAACTCGAGCTGGTCGTGATTACCCGGCAGCCAGTACCAGGGGCAAGGCAACTGTTCCATCGCCTGCACTGCTAAAGCGTAGGATGCGGCTGAGCCGTCCTGACTAACGTCACCGGTAAACAGCACGATATCGGGCCTTGCGGCGACAACGGCGCTCAACACCTGCTGAAACTGCCGCCAAGGGATGCCAGCGCGGGAGCGTGCCTGAGTATCCGCATACAAGTGAGCATCGGTAATCTGTACTACCCGCATTAGGGCATCTCCGGCACATCAGCGGTATGGCCGTGGGCAAGGCCGTGAGCCAGCCACTCGCCTAAGAAACGATTGAGCTGCAGCTTCTCATCCGGCTGATGCATGCGAGCGTTGGGATAGCGATAGCGGCCACTAAAGTGGCGCTCGCGCTGAAAGTCGGTCACCTCCGCCATACGCACATCGTGATAGAGGTGTACCCGCATACGCGGCCCTTCCAGAACAGCGTCTAGCGGGCCGGTCTGGGACACATCCACCATGGTGGTGTAAGGCGCCTGCTGTTGAATATAGAGATGCAGATCGCCGAAATGCTGTTTATCACCGCGCAGGGCAATATCACGGCGCTGGCCGGTCTCCATATCGCCCACCAGGCGCACCAAGCGTAAATAGTTGGCGCTGCACTCCCCTTGGAGCGATTTTAAATCGGTGACATAGGCCGTTCTCGCCATGTTCACTCCTTATCTGTTTCGCTTTGCGTCGTTTCGCTGTTCGTCGTCTCACTTGTCGTCGTCTCACTTGTCGACAAAGCTCGCTGAGAGGCGGCACGCAGTGAAGCTCGCTGGCTATTAAGCCAATGTAGACCAATTAAACACATGGCGTTGTCGAGTCGCCCCTGCTCTAAGAGTTCCCAGGCGTTCGCAAAAGGCATGACATGAACACGGATATCCTCATGCTCTTCGTCTAAGCCATGTATCCCACCTAATCCTTGGGTATCTACCAAACCACAAAATAGTGTTACTTGCTCGTTGCAGGCGCCAGGACTGGGATAATAAGTGTGTAGTTTGGTCAGTTGGGCCACTTTGCAACCGGCCTCTTCCCACGCCTCGCGACGCGCCACGTCTTCCAGCGATTCGTCTTTTTCTGCCAAACCGGCGACGATCTCAAGCTTCCAGGGAGATACGGCGTCATCAATGGCGCCAGCACGAAACTGCTCAATGAGCACCAGTGAGTCGCGCTCGGGGTCGTAAAGCAGGACACCCACCGCATCAAAGCGATTGTGCACTTCGCGGCGCATAGGTTCGCTCCAACCGCCTTCAAATAGCCGGTGGCGAAGCTCTAAAGCTTCCAAGCGGAAAAACCCCTGGTGCAGCGTTTCACGCTTAAGCAGCTCAACATCATCGCGCTTTAAATCTGGAACGCTAAGCGCCGTGTTTTTAAAAGGAGAGCGCTGAAAGAGAGAATTCTGAACAGAATCGTTCTTGGAGTTGGACGCCATGAGGCACTCCCAGTGGTGATAATCGATCTATTATCAATGCTTGCCACCGGGAATGCCAATTCAGTGGGTAGTTTACAGTTGATTAAGCAACGCCTCGGCATCGCGGCGTAGCGCCTCATCGGAGACTTGCCGATTTTCACGAGCGGTGCCGTTAACCGCACGCTGGGCGTGCTCGCGGGCGGCCTGCTCATTGCCCTCTTCTTTCAAAAAGGCGGCATAGTAGTAGTTCACATCAATACCGTCTGGGCGGATCTCCAGGGCACGCTGGAACATGCGTTCAGCGGTATCGCTATTGCCAAAGCCAAGTGGTCGCCCCGGAGCACGGTCATAAAGCGCCCCTAGCGTGACATAGGCTGAGCCATTCAACCCCTGGGGATCTATTTTAATCGCCTTTTCCAAGGCATCACGCGCATCACCGGCGGTACCTAATGCGCCTAAACCACCGCGTTCACGGGCATAAGAAGCCAGAATAATACCCTGCCAGACAAGTACGTCAGCTTCGTCGCTGTGCTGCTCGGCTAATTGCTCCGCTTCGCCAGCCAAGGACTTCAGGGTGCGTTCACGTTCGTTGGCGGGCATCTCAGTCACGGTATGCTCCCAGCGGTTCTTCAGCGAGAATAACTCACCTTCAAATGCGCTAGCGGTTAACGAAGATAGCACCAGCGTGCTGCCAATAGCGGCAGCGATCAATGAGCGTGATAAGGATATACGTGAAAAAGAGGGAGTTCGCATAGTTGCTCCTAAATTATTGTTGTCCTGCTCTTACCTACCATGAGACCCACCAACAGCGGGCCTCTCACCCAATATAGCAAAAAACCTAACGAACGTTTGAATGATTTACCAACAGTATGCTGCTTGGTTGCTTCGCGCAATTAACGTAAGGTAGATAGCTCGAAACACGATAGGGAATAGGTAATGAAAGGCCGCAATATGACCCGCTGGCGCGATCCAGCCAAAGATCCGCGTCAAGCCCCTAAGAGCAACCTGATTACTCCAGAGGGGGCGGCTCGTTTGCGCGCTATTTTGGATCACCTGTCGCGGGTTAAGCGCCCCGCTATTTCAGAGAAAGTAGGTGAAGCGGCCGCCCAGGGTGACCGCAGTGAAAATGCCGATTACACCTATAACAAAAAAGAGCTCAACCGCGTTATTGCCCGGATTACCTACCTGACAAAACGTTTGGACGAGCTGCAAATCGTCGACCGCCTACCTGCCGACACCAGTAAGGTTTTTTTCGGCGCCTACGTCAGCCTGGAAGATGAAAACGGCGGGAAGGTTCATCTTAGGATTGTGGGCCACGATGAAATCGACACCAAGAAGCGCTGGATCAGTATCGATGCCCCCATGGCCAAAGCATTGCTTAGCAAACAGGTGGGTGACGAAGCAAAGGTGCTCACGCCTAACGGTGATACGTTTTATACCATCACCGCTATTGATTACACTGGCTAACCGTTGCTCCGTTAACGCGTTGTTCCTTTAACGCCTAGCTTTGTAAGACCTAGCTTTGTAAGACCTAGCTTTCTTTGTAAGACCTAGTCTTGTAAGGAATAGTCCACTGTGGTGACGACGCGAACACGCTTAGTTTGCGGCGTGTAGCTATCCAAGTCCTCAATGGAAAAATAGCCCTGGGTCGCCTGACGAATCTGGCCCACCTGGCTACCGGAATCCTCGGCAAACTGCTGTGCGGCGTTGCGCGCATCAGCAGTGGCCGCCGCGATCATGTCGGGCTTGATAGCATCAAGACCGGTAAATAGAAACTCCGTGCGATATTCGTAGCTGGGCGAGAGCAATACGCCCTCGCGCACCAATGAAGTCGCACGGGGGATCGCCTCAATCACACCCTCAACATCCGGTGAGCGCAGCAGCAGCGTCGCTTCAGCGCGGTAGCGCTCATCCGGGCGCTGACCGCCGTACTGATTGCTAAATTGATCGGTAATCCTTGGTGGAGTGGAACTAACATGCTCCGTTGCAAACCCCTGCGCCTCCAGAAAATCACGAATAGCCTGCTCATCGCTGGATAACTGCTGCTCAAGCTCGCTCAAGCTATTGGCGCTGACACTGTAGTTGAACGGCCACAGCACCAAATCCGCAGGCACTTCTCGCTCGGCTAAGCCACGCACTGTGACGCTACGTGACGACTGCTGCCATACTTCCGCTGCTCCCTTGATATAACTACCGCTCCATACCAGCCCCAGCGCCAGCAGCCCGCCCAGCAAAACGGCACTGCCCAGTACCGCCGTATTTCGAATGTTTTCCGCCATTGCCGCCACTCCCGCTAACGCTCGTTAAATTAACGACTACTTATTTGCATCACAGCCTTTAACAACCTCAGTCCTTAACAACCTCAGCCCTTAACAACCATGGCCCTTAACAACCATAGCCCTTAACAATAGCGCTTAAAGGTAAATTAGTCGGTGGCCGATTGTGGCAAGTTTAAGGAAATTCCTGTTGCCCTTGAGCAGTAGGCGGGTATTAAAACCACTCTGTTTAGAAAAAAAGTGCGGGCAATGCCAGCGATACCGCAAGTACAATTATTGACGTACGTAAACCTGCACAACCGGAGTAATCCCGGTTGGGATCGCTGAATTGATTAGCGAGGATGCAGTGGTGGCCGCATTGTAAAAGGGCTTGAGATAGAGGCGCTTTCACAGTGACACTCCTCGTTTCCAAGGAATAAAGTCCATCTGCGACAAACGTGTTGCCTTAGTCACATAGCGGCCCGACGCAGTTTCAATACACAGGCTCAGCAACTGATCCGCTAACTCAGCGATCTCGCTTTCACCGCGAATGATCGGGCCAGCATCAAAGTCGATGACATCGCTCATTCTGCGTGCCAGTTCGCTGTTACTGGAGATTTTGATCACAGGAGCAACCGGGTTTCCCGTAGGTGTGCCTAAGCCGGTGGTAAACAGTACAAGATTGGCACCTGAACCCACCAGGCCAGTGGTGGACTCCACATCATTGCCAGGCGTGCAGAGCAGGTTAAGGCCCTTGCGGGTCATCGGTTCGGTGTAGTCGAGCACATCGACCACGGGACTGTCGCCGCCCTTCTTAGCCGCCCCTGCCGATTTCATGGCATCGGTGATTAAACCGTCGCGGACATTACCTGGCGAAGGGTTCATGGAGAAATCCGCCCCCACCGCATGGGCATGGCGCTGGTAAGCTGCCATTAACGAGGTAAACCGTTCGGCTACTTGCGGATCACCACAGCGGGCGAGCAACTCATGCTCTACGCCACACAGTTCGGGAAACTCGCTCAAGATGCCGCTACCGCCCAACGCCACCAGCCGATCCACCACGGCGCCAACCACTGGGTTGGCAGAGAGCCCGGAAAAACCATCCGAGCCACCGCATTCAACCCCAAGGGTCAGTTCAGAGAGCGGTGCTGGTTGACGAGTGACCTGATTGGCCTGCTTAAGTCCATCAAATATCGTCGTGAGTGCATCACGAATCAATGCCTCTTCGCTGTCGGTCTGCTGCTGCTCAAAATAGCTAACTGGCTTGTGGCCGTTTGGATCACGCGCGGCGATGGCTTCCTGCAACATAGTGATCTGCGCTTTTTGGCAGCCTAGGCTGAGCACGGTCGCCCCTGCCACATTGGGGTGGCAGATATAGCCTGCGAGTAAATCGCAGAGTGCGCCAGCATCGCCGTCCGTACCACCGCAGCCCAGCTGGTGCACCAGAAAACGCACGCCATCCACATTGGGGAATAGCCGCACACCAGCGGGCAGTGCCGATTCAGCGGCGCCGTCACCATGCAATAACTGCCTCGCCATACGCTTGTAATCGTGGAAGGGGTCGTCCCCCAGAGCATCAGCAACGCACTGGCGCAGCACCTCAATATTGCGGTTCTCGCAAAATACCAAAGGCACTACTAACCACACATTGGCCGTTCCCACTCGGCCATCCGGTCGGTGATAACCATCAAAGGTCGTCGCCTCAAACGCGGTTACCTCAGGGGGCTGCCACGCCTGCTGCTGAGTATTGACGGTTAACGCGTCTGTCGAGTGCACCAAGTTTTCAGTCGTAATAGCCCCACCCGCCTCAATAGGCTGGGTCACTTTACCGACCCTAACGCCATACATAATCACCATATCGCCAACAGCCATATCGTTAAGTACGAACTTATGCTTATGGCGTACAGGCCCAGGGAGTGTAATCACCAACCCTTGATCCTCGATCACCGTACCCGCTGGCAGGTCGCTCAAGGCAACACGCACATTATCCAGTGCATGGATTCGCAGCGTGAGATGGGGCGTTTGAGTAGCTATTAGGTCACTCATGCGTGTACCTCTTCAGCTTCAGCATCAATCGAAATTATGGCCTTAATAACCTGATTGGTCGGGTCGCACCATTGGGGCATATGGGTGGGCACATCGGCGAGCGGTGCCCGATGAGTAATCATGGCTTCAGCGTTAATACCGCCGCTCTCCATCAGCGCCACCACGGTATCGAAGTCTTCGCGAGTGGCATTGCGGCTACCCATCAGCGTTAGCTCTTTCTTATGAAAGTCTGGATCGCTAAAGGTAATATCGGCTTTCACCACACTTACCAGCACATAGCGCCCGCCATGGCCTGCCAGATCGAACCCTGCCTGCATGGCACGAGGGCTTCCAGTGGCATCGAACACTACGTCTGCTAATGCGCCCCCATTCAATTGGCTTATTAGCTCAGCCACATCAACGTCCTGAGGGTTCGCCACCGCATCGGCGCCGAGTACATCGCGGCAAAAAGCCAACCGGGAAGCGTTGGTATCTACCATCAGCGTTCGTGCACCTCGGCTTTTAGCTACTTGAAGCACGCCCATACCAATTGGCCCTGCGCCAACGATCACCGCAAGCTCATCTGCTTGTAGCACGCTACGCCTTACCGCGTGAGCACCAATCGCCATGCACTCAACCAGAGCGAGCTGATCGATAGAGAGTGTTTCCGATACCACCAAGTGAGGAGTAGGAACGGCTAAGTACTCCGTCATGCCGCCATCTTGATGCACGCCAATCACTTGCATGTTCTGGCAGCAATTGGTTTTATGCTGCTGGCAGGCACGGCATTCACCGCAATGCAGATAGGGTATGACATAAACCTGCTTACCCAGTAAGTGCTGGGTATGGCCATCAGCGACCTCGACTATCTCACCGGCAAGCTCATGGCCTAATACCCTGGGATATTCAAAATAGGGCTGATTACCACCATAAGCATGAATATCCGTTCCACAGATACCGATACGACGAATACGCACAATAGCGTAACCAGCGACACACTCAGGGCGGCTAGTGTTACGCAGCTCTAAATGGTGTGGTTTTGAACAGACGAGAACTTGCATTAACGCGCTCCTTTTACCAAGCCCTGGTTGCCAAGCGCAAGCTACTAGCGAGCCTATTACCCACCAATGCCTTTGACTTTAAGCCTGCACAACACGCTGCAGCTGCTCACCTAAGCCATCAATACCTAAACGCATTCGCTGCCCATCACGGAGGTAAACAGCGGGCTTCTGGCCCATGCCCACACCGGGAGGGGTGCCGGTTGAGATAACATCACCAGGCTGCAAACTCATGAAACGACTCAAGTAACTGATCAGAAAAGGCACTTGATACACCATGGTGCGCGTATTGCCATCCTGGTAACGGTGGCCATCAACCTCCAGCCACATATTCAACTGGTGTGGATCCGTCACTTCATCACGGGTTACCAACCAGGGGCCCAAGGGGCCGAACGTATCGCAGCCCTTGCCCTTGTCCCAAGTACCACTGCGCTCCAGTTGAAACTCGCGCTCGGATACATCATTAACCACGCAGAAACCCGCCACATGGGACATGGCCTCGGCTTCATCTATGTAACGGCCACCCTTGCCAATAATCACCCCAAGCTCTACTTCCCAATCGGTTTTTTTGGAGCCACGGGGGATTTCCACGTTGTCATTGGGGCCACAGATAGCGCTAGTCCACTTATTGAAAATGACCGGCTCTGGGGGAACCTCGGCGCCGGTTTCTGCTGCATGATCGGAGTAGTTGAGACCAATACAAATAAACTTGCCCACCTGACCAACACAAGGCCCTAGACGTACATCAGCCGAGACTTCTGGCAATGAAGAGAGATCCACATCGCGAAGCTTCTGCAACCCTTCGTCACTCAACACATCACTGGCCACATCGCTAACGATGGAGGAAAGATCACGCACCTTACCCTGGCTATCGACAATGCCCGGTTTTTCCTGGCCCGGCGTTCCAAAGCGTAAAAGTTTCATATTGTTATTCCTTCTAAAGTAATCAGTTAGCCCAACCACCATCGATCAATTGCGTGGTGCCGGTAATAAACTGCGACTCATCACAGGCCAGAAAAGCCGCCAGTGCAGCCACTTCTTCCACTCGCCCCAGCCTACCCATCGGTTGGCGGGCAATAAAAGAGGCTAACACTTCGGCATCGCTGCGCCCCTCTTTACGTGCCTGCTCAGCAATACGCTGTTTAAGAGAGGGTGACTCAACGGTGCCAGGGCAGATCGCATTGCAGCGAATGCCTTGGGTCATAAAGTCTGCTGCTACCGACTTGGTCAGTCCGATCACCGCAGCTTTAGAGGTTCCGTAAGCGCAGCGATTAGCCACCCCTTTAATGCTAGAGGCCAGGGAAGCCATGTTGATGATGCTGCCACCTCCCTTTGCCAACATGCCCGGTAAAAAAGCCTGCAAGGTATGAAACATTGAAGTGACATTAAGATCCATCGATCGCTGCCAAGTGGCCTCGTCACACTCAAGCACCGTGCCACCTGCCACCATACCGGCGCAGTTAAACAGTACATCCAAGGCCGGCAATGCATCGGCTAAATGGTGGATCGCTTGGCTATCCGTGACATCCAGGCGATAAGCTTCAACGCCCGGCATCCCCTCCAAGTTAGCAATATCAATATCTATCGCGAATACGCGTGCGCCCTCGGCAACAAAGCGCTCAACGCTAGCACGCCCAATGCCGTTTGCAGCGGCGGTGATCAGTGCAGTTTTGTTCTTGAGTCTCATGTTATTGCACATCCCTAACGGCTATGGCGCGTCCCTAAAAGCGGTGGCACGGCCTTGAAAAGAATGGGAACATACATCAGGTCAAAACATCCAGCCATCCAATGGCCTGACCAATAAACCGAGTATGATTGGAAAACTTTGGCACTGGCAAGCCTCAAAAGACCGAATAGCAGCTTTTGAGAATAAACTTTAGTAGTTATAAACCTTGGTAGCTATAAACTTTAGTAGCTATAAACTTCAGCCAAAACTCGCCAATGAAACGGATAGGAAATACTCTGAATGCCGATTCAAACCATCCGCTCGCAGCGCCTTTATCGCCAGATTGCTGATCAGTTACAGCAATTAATCAATGATGGTGAGTTCCCCCCAGGCACGCTCTTACCCCCCGAGCGAGAACTTGCCCAATCTCTCGGCGTCAGTCGGGCTTCGGTAAGAGAGGCTTTGATTGCTCTCGAGGTGGTTGGGCAGGTAGCTGTTCGGGTCGGTCATGGTGTCGTGGTTCTTGAGTCACGCCCCACGCCAATGGAATCGGTGATGCGCGCGGCCGCTCGCACGGAGCCCTGGGCAATAGACCCAGAGTTCGAGAGCGAAATTGAGCTCAATCTGGACGAAGAGATTCCCCCCTTTTCACTTCTCCAAACGCGCCGCTACCTGGAACCGGAAATTGCCGCGTTAGCAGCCATGAACGCCACCGAAGAGGATATGAAAGCGATCCGTTTGGCATTTGAGCGGAATGTATCTGACAACGCCAATGGCGGGCGCAACTGCGCCGGAGATCGATTGCTACATATTCGTATTGCTGAGGCCTCAGGCAACGCCGCCTACGCGCTTGTTATCAAGCATCTGCTTGGCCACAAGTACGGCGCCATGTTTCGTCGGCTCCAGGAACTATTTATGGAAACAGATATGCCCCAGCGCTCTCAGGACGACCACAAGCGCATCGTTGAGGCCATTGAAGAACGTAACCCAGCTGCTGCTCGCCGCGCCATGGAAGTGCATCTGGATCACGTACTTAATGTGTTCTTTGCAGAGTAAGCGTTTAATCAAAAGTCCAGGGCCTAGCGCTGTGTCTTAACCGCACCGTAGACCTTGAAGCGACGATTATCCGCCAGGGTCTGGAAGTCTTGAAAAGCGCGCTGTAAGTGGTCGGGGTACGGTAGAAATCCATTCGCTACAATGATCAAACGGCCGCCTGTGTTTAGGTGCTCGGGCGCTTGGCTAATCAAACGCTGGCTGGGGCCATAGCTAATATCGCGCTCTTTATGGAACGGCGGGTTACTGACAACCCAGTCAAACTGCTCGCCTTCAAGGGCGCTGAATACATCACTGCAGAGCACCCGCCCTTCTAGCCCATTGGCCGCTAAGGTTCGCTTGCATGCCTCTACCGCAAACGCGCTGACGTCTACTGCGGTCACCTGGTGGCCACGCTGGGCCAACCAGGCGCTAATAATGCCGTCGCCACAGCCCATATCCAGCACCTTAAGTGGTTTTTTGGGCAAACTACTTTCCAAGCTCTCCAACAGTAATAGCGTACCTTCATCAACTTTGCCGTGGCCAAATACACCTGGATGGCTGGCTAATGTTAAATCCAGCGTCTCAAACGTTTGCCAAGCGGTGTCGCTGGAGGAATCCAACGCGACGGTATGTGTAGCAAATAAAGAGCAGCGCCGCGCGTTGTCACGTTTATCCCAGGGCATGCCCAGCTCATCAAGTATCTTAGGGACACGCTTAATGCCGCCTTGATGCTCACCGACAATTTCAATGGGTGTCCCTTCAGGAAGCTGCTCGCATAACCATTTGAGCCACCAAATACCTAACTGGTGTGCCTTCGGCCAAAACAGCACAACCTCTTTGCCGAATGGCTCGTCCGCGGCTAAGTCAAAAGGCGTTCGGGCCTGCTTGCCGTTCGCCTGCCACTCATGCAGTGCGTCAAAATCGCCACTTACCACCCCCGTCGATTGGTCAATGAGCCAGCTATCAACCGGTGGGCCCACGACCCACAGCGATGCGTAGTTATCTTTTTGGCGCTCTAACAGCTGGCAAGCTGGGGCTTGGGCACTCATTCAATGAACTCCGGTTTAGTTAATGTATAAAGCAGGTAGCGACCCAAGCGCCAATGAGGGTCATGGCGACAGTAGTGTTTCTCCAGCGCCAGCAGCGTGGCACTTTCTGCTGGAGTGGCGGGCGGGTGGCGCAAGTAATCTTGAAAGACACGGATACCGGCGACAGCGTCTATTCGTAAGCCGCTCTCTGCGCTCCACAGCTCAATTTCCGCATGGCTAACGGGCGAAATAGGCGTCAATCGTTGGCGCTTGCCCTTACCGGCCAAGCGATCGCTCAAGGCTTTCTCTAAATTGCCTTTGACCGCATTCGAAAAGCGCAGGGCGTCGCGGTTGAACACCATTAAGCTAAGCTGGCCGCCAGGTACCAATAGATTACTCAAGGTACTTAGCGCCGCTTGAGGATCCCCCAGCCACTCCAACACTGCATGGCAAGTAATAAGAGGCCATGGGCCTGGGGCATGCTCCGTTAACCGCTGCAGCGGGGTCTGCAGATACGTAATAGACTCTTCCGGTAACGTTTTAGCATCCCGATGCCAGTTTTTTGCATAGCTAAGCATATCCACTGAGGGCTCAGTCATCGTTACTCTGTGCCCCCGCTCAGCGAACCATGCCGCTTGCTGGCCCAGGCCACCGCCCACATCCAGCAACCTCTGGCCTTTTAGTTGCAGCATTTCCGGCAGCAGGTAGTCGAGCATGGCTAAACGCAGCTCACCTCTGGGCGCCTGGTAGAGCGAACGGGAGAACTTCTCTGCCAGACCGTCAAAATAGCGATCGCCTGCTTGGGTTAACTCATAGCTGGTCAATTTAGGATTTATTAATTTAGATTTTTGCTGCATGCCACGGGCATCGCTGTAACAAGGAAATGCGCAGTTTAACTGATTATTTCTACTCAACCGAACGACAATCTAGCCCGTATCAAACACAAACAAAAGTTATCAAAACATTACAAATGACACTTAAAATAAATATAAATAGGTTTGCAAATAGGCGCAAAATGATAGCTAATCGACATGGGAATAGCGTTCTATCGAAGTAGCAGTGACAAGCACTAGTAAAGTGAATAGAAAGGTATGACAGTTACCACCAAGTAGATGTAAATTATAACAAAATAAATACGGTGGATTTTATATGCTTATCGACACAACTATTCAAAATACTACCAACCAAATAATTAAGTCGTTGTTCAATAAAGATCACATCATTACCATTTTTTCTAAAGAAGCTGCTCACTCTATCGAGGCGACAGCAGTTAAGGTTGAGCCTGATAACAGGAAAATCACGTTAGAAATAAAGTACACTGGCCTTTCGCTGTCTCCCTACCTAAATAACGACACCATATCGTTTGATATAGAGGCTTCGCGGCATGGGCATGACGCTGAAGAAATTTATAACATTGAGCACGTTCCTGCTCATATCATTCAAATAGACACCCACACTTACCACCTAGAGTGCCAACTACCCAACTCCATCTTTTCCTCTGATAACCGTGGTGCGTTGAGGGTTCCTTTTGTTCTTGGCATGCACGCCCGTGTGTACCTGGAAGTGTTTGCCCACGAGCTCAATATAGAGGGAAAAGTACGCAACCTTTCAGTGGGCGGCTGTATGGTAGATGTTCGCCTCGAAGACAGCATTGCGCTTTCTGTCGATCAGATACTTCCAGGTGTAACGCTAAAATTTCCCAATGGAGAGGCATTTAATACCCAAGGCCGCATACGGCATATGCGCCCTTTTGGCAATCATGGCCATGCCGCCATTGGCATAGAGTTCCTTGATATGAGCCCTGCCTCAACGGAAACGCTATTCCATTACGTTTCTGAAGCTGAGTTCGAGGCTGCTTTACGCTCGGGCACCCAACATAACGCGCGGGCAAGATCAAAACTGTTTATTGCCGATGCGAAAGAGAAAAAAATGCAGCGCCAAGAAGAGCAAGACCATCTAATAAGCTCGCAAAATACCCCCTTGCTGCGGGGCGTTCTCGAAATAGCCCAGCAGCTCCAAATCATGTTGATGTTTATGAAAAATAAACATTTATTACCCGCTGAAATTCTATATGAGTGCGTGGATAGCATTCTGTATATGGTTAACCATGATCGCAAAGCCCTACAGTATGCCCTGACGTATTTGCACGATGAGCCGGAGTGGGTACGCCACGCCATTCAAGTGGGTGGCCAGCTTGCCATGATGCTGATTAGCCGCGACCCCCACGCCTACAAAACGCGCGAAGCAGTCGCGGGCGCCTTACTCCATACCATGGGCAAACCACTGCTCGTTAGTGAACAGTTGCCTTCACTAAAAATTCACATGTCGCCGTCACAACGAGAGATGCTCAAGCAGCATGTACATGCCCTGAGCAAAAAACTGTCGGTTCTCGACTGGGCACCTAGCCCAACCTGCAGCGACATTATCCTCAATGCAAACGAACGGCTCGACGGCAGTGGCTATCCGGTGGGAAAGCAAACAGAAGCGTTATCAGACGTTGTTCGATTAGTGAGTGTGATCAAAATAATCAACAAGCTAACCCATGAACGCAATGGACAACACCCACAGCAACCTTTGGATGCTTACCGGTGGGTCAATAGCCGACCAGAGAAATATGAAAAGTCATTGCTAGTTGAGTATATCCAACACTTTGGCCTTTACCCTATCGGCAGCTTAGCTAAATTTTCAAACGGTTTTCTAGCCTGGATTGTGGATGTAGACGCAAAGGGAATGCCTTGCAAAGTAGACGTTGTTAAAAATTTGGCTTTTAAGGACACTTCCATTGATACAGTGCTGTCTAGTAACGATTTCAACCAGATTGGTCGACTAGAAGGGACGGTCAACCCCAGCGACTATAATGTAAGCATGAAAAAAGCATAGCGAGCCTAAGCCTTTCTCAAGTACAAAGACCCTTAAAAGTCATTGCTAAGTCATATTATTTTGCACAGAATGGAACCGATACCATTACCGTAAGTGGTTTATGTCTTCAAGCTCACGCCGTTCCACCATTCTCGAAGTAGCGCGCCTCGCAGGTGCCTCTAAAACCAGCGTATCACGCTATTTTGGCGAAGAACGTGACCGGCTCTCGCCCTCCCTTCAAGCGCGCATCGCCCATGCGGCGGACACCCTTGGCTACCAGCCGAACCAAATGGCCCGCGGCCTAAAAGGTGGTCGTTCTAAATTGATCGGCATGTTGGTGGCTGATATCCGCAATCCATTTTCAGTGGCCATCACACACGGTGTCGAACAAGCGTGCCGCCAATACGGCTATTCGCTGGTCGTGTGTAATACCGACAATGACCCGGAACAGGAGCGCCAGCACTTGGATCTACTGGGCGCCTATCAAGTAGAAGGTCTCGTAGTGAATGCGTCCGGCAACCCGGAACGCCAGTTGCACACCTTTATCAGCCTGGGAACGCCCATCGTGCTGCTAGACCGCGAAGTTGACCATGTGGAAGCGGAAGTGGTCGGGCTCGATAACCACCTAGCAATTGATATGGCACTAGAGCACTTAGCCGATCAGGGTTACCAAGCCGTGCTGTATGTCAGCGAAGCTCCCGAGCAGTCAAGCACGCGACAAAAACGCTTGTCACGTTTTAGCCACGCTGCCGAGCAGCATGGGCTGAATTACGCAACGTCACTGCTTGCTAACTCAGATAGCACTGCAACACTTCAAGCGCTAAGCGACTTTTTAGCCGTCCATCAGCAGCACGCTTGCGCCGTCTTGTGTGGTAACGGCAATGCCACCCTCGTAGTGACCCGCCTGTTTCAACAGTTGGGCTTACCGCTTGGCAAGGTAGGCTTGATGGGGATCGACGAGCTCGATTGGTGCGCCTTAGTCTCCCCCGGCATTACCACCCTTGCCCAACCCACCGATGCGATCGGCAAAACGGCGGTGGAGTGCTTGATGCATCGCATTGCGCCGCATACATCGGCAATGCCGACCACGGTAAGCTTTGCCCCTAGCCTGATTGAACGAGGTTCCACCCAGCGCTAATTTTTAAGCCACTGCTAGAAAAGAGCCGCAAAAATGGTATCGTTCCCATTGAATGATAATAAACAGCTCAAAGACAGCACAAAGGAAGAGAGTATTGCCCATGCCCCACTCCATCTCTAGCCCACCCGAAATTCTCACCTTTGGCGAAGCCATGGCTATGTTTGTAGCTGATACACCGGGGGAATTAGCTGGCATTGAGCGTTTCCACCGCCGCCTGGCCGGTGCCGATAACAATGTCGCTATCGGCCTCTCCAGGCTGGGTTTTCATGTCGGTTGGTTAAGCCGAGTGGGCACCGATAGTTTTGGGGGTTTTATTCAGGCGGCTTTAAAAGCGGAAGGTATCGATGACCGCTATATTCACGCCGATGCACACCACCCCACCGGACTGCTCTTTAAAGAACGCGCTCAGGACGGCACCGACCCGCGAGTCGAATATTTCAGACGTGGCAGTGCCGCCAGCCACCTCACTATTGACGACGCACGGAATATCGACTTTCAGGCGCTTAACCACCTTCACGCGACGGGCATTACCCCGGCTTTATCTGAAAGCGCCTGCCAGCTTAGCCATCATTTGATGGAACAGGCCCGCGCCTATGGCGCCAGTATTTCTTTTGACCCCAATTTGCGGCCGTCACTTTGGCCCAGCGAAAACGTAATGCGATCGACCCTCAATGAACTCGCCAGCCGCGCCGATTGGGTGTTGCCTGGGCTTTCAGAAGGCCAACTGCTCACCGGACAGAAGACACCTTACGACGTAGCAGGCTACTACCTGGATCAAGGTGCCTCGGCAGTGATCATCAAACTGGGGCCGGAAGGTAGCTATTACCGTGGCAACTTAGATGGGCGGGAAGAGAGCTTTACCGTAGACGGTTGCCACGTAGCTGAAGTCGTGGATACCGTAGGTGCAGGCGATGGCTTCGCCGTCGGTGTGATTAGCGCCCTGCTTGACGGCTGCACAGCGCGCCAAGCAGCCCAACGCGGCAACCTCATTGGCGCTCAAGCCATTCAGGTAGTGGGTGATATGGAAGGTCTGCCTAATCGCGAGCGACTACTAGCGCTTGAAGCCGACCAACCCATTGGCTAATCGCCACGCACTTTTTTAAATAACAGGTTTTAAATAACAGGCTTTTCACCATGGAGATAACAATGAAAAAACGCCTAGTGATTCAAGGACGACTCAGCGACGCTCAACAGGCTGAACTTAGCGATTTGTTTGAAGTGGATGTGTTGCCGAAAACCACCGCGCTGGATGCCCCTGAAAATCGCGCCCTATTAGCGGAGGTGCACGGCATTATCGGTTCCGGCTTGGCGATCACCCCTCAATTGCTGGACGCAGCGCCCAACTTGAAGGTCATCGCCACTGTCTCGGTTGGCTACGATAATATCCCCGTTGATGAACTGACTAAGCGCGGCATTATGCTGTGCAATACGCCAGACGTGCTTACCGAAACCACCGCCGATACTGGTTTTGCCCTGATCATGGCCACCGCCCGCCGGGTGGTGGAATTAGCCGAGTGGGTCAAGGCTGACAAGTGGCAGGCCAGCGTCGGGCCCGCCCTGTTTGGCAGCGATGTGCATGGTAAAACCCTAGGCATGGTGGGGTTTGGACGCATTGGCCAAGCAGTTGCCAGGCGCGGGGCCCTGGGCTTTGGCATGCAGGTACTCTACTCCAACGCCTCGCCCAAGCCAGCCCTTGAAAAAGAGCTTGGCGCGCAGCGCCGCGAACTCAACGAGCTGTTGGCCGAGGCCGATTTCGTCTGTGTTACGGTGCCGCTTACCGCCGAGACCGAGCATTTAATCGGTGCCCAAGAGTTCGCGCTGATGAAGCCTTCGGGCATTTTCATCAATATCGCCCGCGGCAAAGTGGTCGATGAACGCGCCTTGATACATGCATTGGAAAATGGGGTTATTCACGCGGCCGGGCTGGATGTTTTTGAGCAGGAGCCGCTACCCGCCTCGTCACCGCTACCGAAGATGCCCAATGTGGTCGCCCTGCCGCATATAGGCTCTGCCACCCATGAAACCCGCGACGCCATGGCCCAGCGGGCGGTCGATAATATTCGCCTAGCTCTCCAGGGCGAGCGGCCGATTAGCCTAGTCAACGAGGAAACCTATCAATGAATTCTGCGCTGAACACGGCCACGCCTCTCTGCCTACTGTTTGACTGCGATGGCACCCTGGTGGATAGCGAGATACTGCTCGCCGAGGTGATGGGCGATATCCTTCCCGAGTTCGGCTTACCTTTCTCAGCACGGCAATATATGGATGAATTTCGCGGGGTACGTTTCCAGACTATCGTCCAAACGCTAGAAAGCCGTTTTCAGGCGCTGGCAAAAGACACCTTTTCCCAGCTTGAGGCAGGCATGCGGGCGCGTATGGAGGCCCGTATGCGTGCCGAACTTGTGGCAATCCCCGGCATGCCTGCGGCTCTTGAACAGTTAAGCAACCACCCTATGGCCGTGGTCTCCAATGGCCCCGAGCCAAAAATTCGCTGCGCGCTGGAAAGCACTGACCTAGGCCACCATTTTGCCGACAGGCTGTTTAGCGCCTATACCCTCAACGTCTGGAAGCCCGACCCAGAACTGTATCGAAAAGCAGCCACTGCCATGGGCTACTTACCACAAGCGTGTGTTGTGATCGATGATGCGGCAGTGGGCGTGGAAGCGGGGTTAGCGGCAGGTATGCATGTGATTCATCTCAACCACTTTCCGAATGAAGAAAGCACGCCCGAAGGCGCGGTGGGTATTCACCACGCCAGCGAGCTACCAGCGGCAATCTTACGCTTATCGAACACCGCGAACGCATAGCGGCGGGAAGGCGCGGGCGATGTTTAAAAACAGGTCACCAAGTGCTGTTTCACGTTTAGTTCGTCATCGACGAGCAATAGCTGGCGCCACTTATCAAAGGTCAGACACGGGTGAGAGGTGCCAAACGCAATGATATCCCCAATTTCGACATCCAAAGCGTCTTCGGGAAGTCTCACGAACGTATGCTGATCCATCATTTTCGTTACCTCCCAGCCTGCAACCGACAACGTCTGCGCTGGGCCACCTTCTTCCCGGAACCGACGTAGCGCGATAGGCAACTGGTCAGGACCAATATCGCGCTTGCCTAGGGCGATAATGGCCAGCCCAGGTTCAGGCAGCGACTGCACCTGGGCAAAGACTTCCAGGGCAGGCTCAAGCCCCTGCTGTAAATCAGGACGGCGGCCTAATACCGCTGATTGCGCTTCACGATAAAGCCCATGATCGTGGACGACATAGCAACCTGGGCGTAGCACCGGGGTAAATCGCCCTTGAAGCGGTGCGCCTTGAAAGGCTTCCGCAATCAAGTCGTACCAGGCAGAGCCTGAGGCCGTTACGATCGGGTTTGCCTCCGCAAAGCGGCCAGCAGCTTCGAGCTCGACTGCAACATCCACCAGGTATTGAGCATAAGCACGAATGCCAGATTCGGGGTCGTCCCCGTGAACCACACCTTCATAACCTTCTAAACCTACCAGACAGAGCGCTGGCTCATTAGCAATGGCCTCTGCCAGCGAGAGAATCTGCTGCTTATTGCGGCAGCCACAACGACCACCGGTGACACCCACCTCAATGAGTACCGCCAGCGTCAGTCCCCGCTTAGCAAAGAAACGACCAAGCTGACGTACGTTCTCCTGGCTATCGACCACACAGTAAAACGTCGCACCCTGCTCGATCAGGCTGGCGATGATGGCCATATTGGCCTGGCCGACCAGTTGGTTGGCCATTAACAACTGAGTGACGCCATTGGCGAAAGCCGCACGACACTGAGGCGCGGTCGCGAGGGTAATACCCCACGCCCCCGCCTGAAGCTGACGATGGAAAAGTGCCGGCGTCATGGTGGTTTTGCCATGGGGCGCCAAGCGTGCTCCGTGAGCGTCTGCGAATCGTTGCATCCACTCTACGTTATGGGTCAGCGGGCCTTCATGCACCACGGCGGCGGGCAGGCTGACACCTGACAGAAGGTTTGATCCCAATTCCACACCGCCTTTATCCACCGCTAACGCCATTGTCTGCATTTGCCCATTTCCTCTCTCTATGTATAAGCATCAATGTTAGTTATTTTCACAAATATTGACTTAAGGTTAGAAACTAACATATTTTCTAGGTAAGGCAACCAATAGGAGTCCACGGTGAGCCAAGAAATCGACATCTTGTCACGTATTACCACTGACTTTGCTGCCCTGCGCGACGCTGAGAAAAAAGTCGCCGAGCTGATCTTTGCTGACATTGAGTTTGTTACCGAAGCGAGTATCGGTGAGATCGCCCAGCGCGCCGGGGTTAGCGATGCCAGCGTCACCCGATTTGCCCGCGCTATCGGCTGTACTAACGTGCGCGACTTAAAAACGCGCTTAACACGCGCTTTAGCAGCAGGCCGCCGCTTTATACAAGAAGCGACGCCAGAAGACAGCTCAAGCGTGGTGTATGACATTGCCACGCAAACCCTCGCGCTTAACCGTGACCTACTCGCCCAGGCCGATGTGGCAGGCGCGGTCGAACAGCTAGATAAAGCCCGCCAGATATTGGTATTTGGTGCAGGTGGCGGTTCCAGCATTCTCTGCCAAGAGTTTCAGTTTCGCTTGGTACGCCTTGGCTATGCGGTCTGCGCTTACCCCCAAGCGCTGCTGCCCCGCATGGTGGCGTCAACCCTTGAACCAGATGACGTGGTCGTCGTGCTATCTGTCACTGGCTACACCCCAGAGATGGTGGAGTCTGCACAGATTGCCAAACAGTACGGCGCAAAGGTGGTAGCCATCACTGCCATGAATTCTCCTTTGGCTGAAACATCCGACATTGTGCTCCCGGTTACCTCGCGGGAGACCGACTTTATCTACCACCCTTCCGCCTCACGTTACGCCATGCTAGCGGTCATTGACGTATTAGCGCTTGAACTTGCCATGCGCCATCGCGAGCGCTCGCGAACTAAATTGCGCCGACTCAAGCTTAGCCTCGATGACCATCGCGGTGGCGATAATCGCCAGCCACTAGGAGATTAAGATGGTTTACGACTTACTGATTCGTAATGCCAACGTGCTGGATGGCTCAGGCGCGGCTCATTTTCGTGCCGATGTAGCTATTCAAGGCGAGCGTATCTGCGCCGTCGGTGATATGCCCTATGCCACCGCCACCACCATTATTGACGCCGAAGGGCGCTATCTGGCCCCAGGCTTTATCGATGTCCACACTCACGACGACACCAATGTCATTCGTACCCCGGAGATGCTGCCAAAGCTCACCCAGGGAGTAACCACGGTGGTAGTGGGTAACTGCGGTATCAGCGCAAGCCCCGTGACACTTGCCAGCGAAGTCCCCGACCCCATGAATTTACTGGGCAAGCTAGAAGACTTCCGCTACCCAAGCTTCAGCGCCTATGCCAACGCCGTAGACGCTGCCGCGCCCAGTATCAACGTCGCCGCCTTGGTTGGGCATACCAGTTTACGCAGCCAAGTGATGGAAAGCTTTGCCCGCCCTGCGACTGCAGAAGAAATTGCACAAATGGAGGTGCTGCTAAGCCAAGCGCTGGATGAGGGAGCCCTAGGGCTTAGTTCAGGGCTTGCCTATCGAAACGCGATACACGCACCGACCACCGAGATGGCACCCCTGGTAGCAGCCGTTGGGAAATCGGGGGGCGTATATACCACCCATCTTCGAGATGAGTTTGCGGGCCTGCTGGATGCCATGGACGAAGCCTTTTCCACCGCTCGCAATGGCGATGTGCCTCTGGTGATCTCGCACCTAAAATGCGCAGGCGCAGGCAATTGGGGAGGCGCTGGTAAGGCGCTGAGTAAATTGGAGTCTGCCGCCCAGCATCAGCATGCTCACTGCGACTGCTACCCCTACACCGCGGGCTCCTCCACCCTCGACCTTGGCCAAGTGACAGATGAGATTGAAATCACCATTACCTGGTCACAACCGCACCCTGAGCAGGCGCGCCGCCCACTCAAAGAGATCGCCGCCGAGTGGGGGGTGTCACTGCTAGACGCTGCCAAGCAGCTACAGCCTGCGGGAGCGGTTTACCACAACATGAGTGAAGCAGATATGCAGCAAGTGTTAGCGCATCCGCTCTCCATGGTGGGATCCGATGGCCTGCCGAACGACCCGCATCCCCATCCACGCCTTTGGGGCGCCTTTCCCCGGGTGCTGGCACACTACAGCCGCGATTTAAAGCTAATGCCGCTGGCCGAAGCGGTACGCAAGATGACCAGCCTTTCAGCGGCTAATTTTGGCTTAACGGATCGCGGCGTAATCCGCATAGGCGCCTACGCAGATCTCACCCTTTTTGATCTCACGATTCTTGAAGATACGGCCAATTACGAGACCCCCATCGCGGCCGCTAAAGGCATCGAAATGGTCATAGTGAACGGCAAAGTCGCCTATCACCAAGGCGCAATTTCAGACCAACGCGCTGGCCGGATGCTGCGCAGAACAGAGCGTATTTCTCAATCGATCCCCACCTTTCAACCCAACCAGGAGCAAACACCATGAGCATTACTCGATACGGCACGGAAGGCGGCGTAGGCACCGGCGGACAGAAGCTGCCCTTTGCCCGCGCAGTAGAAGCAGGAGGCTGGCTATACGTCTCCGGCCAAACCCCAATGACCGATGGCGAAGTTGTTGAAGGCGGCATCGTTGAGCAGACCCGCCTCGCTTTTAACAACTGCCTGGCCATCATGCAAGAAGCCGGTTACGGCGTCGAGGACGTGGTGCATGTCACCACTGTGTTGACTGATGCGCGCTATTTCAGCTCTTTCAACAAAGTGTTTAAGGAGATATTTGGCGACAACCCACCGGCACGCATCTGCAGCGTTCAAGACTTGGTGGTGGATTGCAAAGTCGAGGTTGACGTGAAGTGCTTCCGCGCTGACCGCGTCTAGACATCCAGCTTTAAGTACCAAAAAAAGCGCCGCACCCCGGCAAGGGCGCAGCGCCAGATTACCGCGTGATTAGGATAAAAAAGCCCCGCGGTAATCACTTCCATTGTCTACCTTCGGCCGCGGCAACGGCCGGATACACAACGATAAGAGGTTAACATGAACAGTCAAATATTCCTTATCACCTTTGTGCTCTACATCGTCGCGATGATCGCGTTTGGTTGGTGGGTTTCAAGGCATAAACGCGGCAGCGGCGACGACTTTCTACTCGGCGGGCGAAGCGTGCCGCTCTTTCTTACCGTGGGCACTACGGTGGCGACTATGGTGGGGACTGGCTCCAGCATGGGCGCCGTTGGATTCGGTTACGCCAACGGTTGGGCAGGTGCTTTATACGGGCTTGGCGGGGCCGTGGGTATTTTACTTCTCGCGGTCTGTTTTGCTCCCGTACGTAAGCTGCGCTTTATGACCATGAGCGAGGAACTCGCCTACTACGTGGGCGCCAACCGGCTGGTACGTAATGTGGTCGCGCTACTTATCTATATCGCCTGTATAGGCTGGCTGGGCGCACATATTCTTGGCGGCGGTCTCTACCTCTCCTGGATGGCAGGTATCGATCTAACCACTGCGCGCATTCTGGTGGCGTTAGGCTTTGGCATTTACTGCGTGGTGGGGGGTTATTTTGCGGTTATCTGGACGGACACCATTCAAGCAGTCGTGCTGTTCACGGGCTTTATCTTGATGGCAATACTGGCACTGGTTGAGGTTGGTGGCTTCTCCGGCCTTACGGCAGGTATGGATGCAGGCGCTACTAGCTTTCTAGGTATTGGTCAAATTGGCGCGCTACCGGCGCTGTCACTGGCCGCCGTTATTGCCATTGGCGTGCTTGCTACGCCCTCCTTTCGTCAACGGATATACTCAGGTAAATCAGTGAAGTCGGTACGCCGTTCGTTCTTAATCACTGGCGTTCTTTACCTGGGCTTTTCGATCATTCCGGCGATTATTGGTATGGCCACCCACGCCCTTAACCCTGGGCTTGAAAATAGCAACTTCGCCTTCCCTTTCCTGGCCACTGAAATTATGCCCTTAGGATTAGGACTACTGCTATTGGTAGCGGGCCTCTCCGCCACCATGTCGAGCGCCAGCTCCGATGCGATTGCCGGTGTTTCAACCCTTATCCGCGATCTGTATGTGCTGGCAACGGGCCACACGCCCTCAGCGCGAAATGTAGTGCGCTTCTCGCGTATTGCGCTCGTTGCAACCATTGGCCTGGCGCTGCTGTTCGCGCTGGCCTCAGACAATGTCATCACCTACATCACCCGTATGATCTCGACAATTCTTTCAGGACTGTTTGTGAGTGCCATGCTGGGCCGATTCTGGCCGCGCTATAACTGGCAAGGTGCTATCGCGACGCTTATTTGCGCGTCGGCGACTTCCTTGACGATTATTGCCAATAGCGATTGGACAGCCTTCTGGGGCAACCCGAGCATTCCTGCGGTGCTAGTAGCACTGGTAGCGGGTGTGATTGTAAGCCTCGTCACGCCGGCTTCCCGCGTTACCTCAGCCCAGGCACTGGCAATTCTCGACCAAGAGCGCAAACGTATGGAGCAAGTGCCTGAGCCGACACTGACCGGTGCCGAAGCGCCTTCTACTGCGCGCTAACAGGTAGTCATTAGTACCCAAAAACCCCGTTGATTTAATCAATCAGCGGGGTTTTTAGTACAAGTATTTATAGCGCTGCGAGCGCCTCACGCAACCCATCCTGGGTCAGCTTTTGATACGCCGCCAACACCGCCTGTGTAAACGCCGTGTCTTTTGCCAGTGCGCTAGACACCACATCGTCTATGGCCAAAAAGGCGGCTACTAGTGCAGTGCTGTCGGAACCGTGTGCCTGGTGAAGCGAGGCAAAACGCGCGGCCAGCGGGTCATCAACGCTGTAGCTATTCCCCAGCAAATCTTCGCCTGCGGTATAGCGAATCCAGGCTGCCATTCCCAGCGCCACACAGGGTGACGTTTGGCCCGCGTTAGCACGTTCCAGCGTGCCAGTTAGCCAGCGCTGTGGAAGCTTTTGGCTGCCATCCATAGCGATTTGCTGCAGACGATGACGCAAACTGTCATTGGCAAAGCGTGCTAACAGCGAATCGGCGTAGCTCTCTAAATCTATTCCTGTAGGCATATCCAGTGTCGGCGCCGCCTCTTCAAGCATATAACGGCGCAACAACGTCCGAAGTTCGACGTGATTGACACCTTCAAAAACCGTGTCGATACCTGCAAGTGCGCCAAGATAGGCAAGCAATGAGTGGCTGCCATTGAGCATGCGCAGTTTCATTGTTTCAAAGGGCGCCACATCGGCAACCATCTCAACGCCCTCGGCTTCCCAGCTTGGGCGTCCCTGAGGGAAGTTATCTTCAACCACCCACTGCGTGAACGCTTCGCATACCACAGCGTTTGGATCGGTAACGCCCAGTACCGCTAAGCGCTCATAGTCGGTGTCGGTCATCGCGGGCACAATACGATCCACCATGCTGCTGGGAAACGCCACTTCTGTGGCAATCCAACTGGCCAATTCTGCGTCTCGATGCTCGGCCAGTTGCACCACTGCTTGGCGTGTACGCTTACCGTTATCCGGCATGTTGTCGCAAGACAGCACGGTAAAGGGGGCAATGCCTGCCTCACGCCGCCGAGCTAACGCTTCCACCAATAGTCCAGGGGCAGTACGCGGCTGTTGGGGCGAAGTTATATCACCAATGATCATCGGGTCATCAGCTATTAACTCACCGCTCGCGGGGTTTAAAAAGTAGCCCTTCTCGGTCACCGTTAAAGTAACAATGCGGGTATCCGCAGACGCCATACGCGCCAGCAAAGCCTCCCTGTCGCGGCTCCAGTTGCCCGCGCCATCGCGACCCGAGAACAGCGTCTCTTCAATTACACCTATTTCACGCAGCGTGATGCGCTCGCTGTCGGCGTACTCCGCTACATGATAGCGATGCCCTGCCGCACTTAATCCGTCGACTAACCCCACGCTAGAGCGTAAATTCGCGCTGCAGACGCCCCACTCACCATCGCCACTGCGTTGGCGGTAACGCTCTAAGTACACCGCTTGGTGAGCGCGATGGAAGGCGCCTAAGCCCAGGTGGACGATACCGATTTCGTGCTTTTCCATTTCGCTAGCAGGAAGCTGCAATACTTGACTCATGTGTCTCTCCTGGTTAGGCGCACACTATTAGGTCTCTTGGAGAGTCAACAATGTGTGCGCCAAATATCTACCAAGCTGAAAGTACTTCCACAAAACTATCAATAGAAGTTAAGAACACCCCTTTAAAAAATTGGCGTTATCAACCATATCGATATAAAAAACATCTCAACCGTTATTTAAGCATTCATAAACTAAGAACTATATTCCAAATGTCATCATCGACGGGAATACCTTTTTCAAAGTTATCTTTTCTTGTTTGTAAGGTTCTTTCGCCAGGATAACTGACTGTGCTGTACCCTTCAGCAGTTTCAGATTCGTGCAGATAGCTTACAAGCTCATTGACAGTTTCATTTAGAAAACTCTCTGACGATAACTTGATTGGATTAAACGCTATAAAAACTTGTGAAACACCATATCCAGATACATGCGGAGCTGGTTTTATAGCATCTAATTTGCTAGTAGATAGCCCCCCTGATAACAAGGCGGCTATTAAATCTAGCATGATCGCCAGCCCAGACCCTTTCCAATACCCTGCGGGCAAGATACGCATTGACTTCTCAATTTTCTCAGGAACTCTTGTCAGGTTTCCTTCACTATCAAAACCACCGTCAACAGGTAAAATTTCATTATTAAGTCTCGTGACCTCTAGCTTTCCATAGGAAAATTGAGACATTGCCATATCAAGCACAATAGGGCCATTCGGCCTAGGCACAGCAAGAATCATTGGGTTATTGCCCACTTTACGATCTTTAGCTCCCCATGGCGGCATACACGATTCAGTGTTCGTCCAGCAAAGCCCTATGCAACCAGCATTGGCCGCTTGCCATCCATAACTCCCCCCTCGCATCCAATGACTAGAGTTTTTAACCGTTACTATCCCAACACCATTTTCGTGAGCAAGAGAAATAGCACGATCCATTGAATACTTGGCATTAAGGTTTCCAGGGCCAAGGTTTCCATCATACTGCTCTAATATACCTAGACTACTAACTAGAGTTGGTTTGGCATGAATATCAACCCAACCATTATCAATATAGTTAACGAAACGAGGAACACGATTCAATCCATGTGAATACACACCATCGAGACTTGCCTCTGAAAATAATTTCGCACATTCTTCAGCACGCTCCTCATCAAAACCTTTACTTAACAATATACGCTGAATTTCATTTTTCATTACTTCAAAAGGTATTCTAGTCATTTTATTTTCCTCTCAACAAAATTAATTACCGCTGTAAGATGCTGTGTCTAAGCGCAACATCAAATTTCACATCAAAAGATCAGGTAAGAACATGACGATACCTGGAAAAAAAGCAAGCACAAGCACCAATACCACTACAGAAAGCAAGAATGGGAAAGACTCCCTCAAATATTGATCAATAGATATTCCTGTTAATGAACAGACTGTATACATCGTTACTCCAACAGGAGGTGTCATTCCACCTAGCGTTACTATAAGCATCATGATAATTCCAAAGTGAACCGGATCGACGCCAAATTGTTGAACGATAGGCAAAAAGATAGGAGTCAACAAAAGTGTGTTTACTGTTGCCTCCATAAACATCCCAGCTATTAATATGAACAATAGCACTAGAAGTAAAACTAGCGCTGGCTCACTTGTAACACCCATTATAAGTTCGGAAATACTGTGGGGTACACGGGCATAGGTAACAAGATATCCCAATATTGCTGCAGTGGAAATTATCAGCATGATAACGGCATTGTCCATCACCGTTGCACTAAGCACTTCCCTAACTTTAGAAAAACTTAGTTCACGATATACAAAGGCACCTATAAAAAGAGCATAAACGACCGCAAAAGCTCCACCTTCAGAAGCAGTGAATATACCAAAACGTATACCTACAATCAGTATAACGGGAAACAACAATGCCCAAAAACTATCTTTAAAGCTATCAACCACAACATTAAAAGATGGCCTTTCGATGTTAACTTGACTATCATATCCTCTTTTCTTAGCAATAATGTAAGAGGTTATCATTAAAACAAAAGTTAACAGCACACCAGGCACAATACCAGCAATGAAGAGTTTACCAATTGAAACCTCACCGACAAAGCCATAAAGAATCAAGCCAATACTTGGCGGAATAGTTGCCGTAATAAGCGAACTTACAGCTATAACAGAAATAGCATATCCTCCCGAGTACCCCCGCTTTAACATTTGCGGTGCAAGGATTCGGCTCTGCATTGCAGCGTCAGCATTAGCCGATCCAGAAACACCACCCATAAGCCCACTTAAAACAATTGAGACATGAGCTAAACCACCAATCAAATGACCAGTTAAAGCATTTGCAAAACGAATCAATCTTTTAGTAATACCCGCGGCATTCATAATATGCCCTGCCAATACAAAGAAAGGTACGGCTAGCAATGGAAAAGATTGAGTTCCACTAACCATACGCTGAACATAAAGGGATATAGGTAGGTTTGGCTCTACCAAGAAAAAAGAAAGACTAGCGATACCTATAGTAAATGCAATAGGCACATTCATCAAAAGAAAAACTAAAAACAATATACACACTAGCATCATTTTGATCACCCTATATATCAATAAAAATCAGCTCACAAATAAACAACAAAATATACAAAATCAAAAACGCCTAAGACCATTTCTCTCACATCCAAAAACTATAGAGTAAATTTTTCCAATCACAGTGAGAAACATTAGAAAAGAACCTACTGGGACAGCCATTGTAATGAATGAATAGCTGATCGGAGTATTACTAATCACTCTAGTAGAATTATCAATACTTAGCTTTACCCCATAAACAACACTGAGCAGCAGAAATGCTGACATTAATATCAAAACAAAAATCTCATTCAGCACCTGTAACCTTCTTGGCAGCAGGTTGCTAAAAATATCAACACCAATGTGCTTGTTGTTTCTAAGCGCCTGGTTTGAACCCAAAAAAATTATCCAAACAAAAAGCAGCTGGGCAATATTTACCGACCAGGCAACGGGCAATCCTGCCCACCTCCCAACTGCAGTAAAGAATACCAATAGAACGACAATTGACAGCAACAATCTGGATACAAACTCTTCCATCTTAGTAAAAAAGCTAATTATTTTTATCACAGAAACCTCCTCTTATAAATACTTTTGGCATCTAACAGTTGAAATCGTTATTTAAACAAACACAATAACCACTGCAAAAAAACTCGCCAAGACAATTTATAACACTTGTATCGTCTTGGCGATCTTAAAACTCACTTTACTTACCTAGCGTTTCATTAACCTTTTCTCGCAACTCTTTTAAATCTTCAAACTCATCATAAAACCGATCAGCTCTTTCTCTAAACAACTCAATATCAACTTGGTTAATACTAACTCCTTCGCCTTTCATCTGCTCTTCATATTCCATTGCCTTTTCAACATTAAGACTAGAAGCGTACTCTCCAGCATTAGTAGACTCATCAATTAATATTTCTTGATATTCCACAGGCAAACTATCAAACCAAGTTGTGCCAACTGTCAGGGCTGTCAAAAGCTGAAAATGACCAGTTTTCGCAATTGAATCAATAACTTCAGGCAATCGAGCGCCATGAATAGCAGAATAGTGAGCTTCAACACCATCAATAACACCTTGCTGTAAGCCTGGGTATGCTTCAGCCCATGCCAAACCAGTGGAGTTCCCGCCCATTACTTCAATAGCCTTATTAACTATTGAAGTACCATTAGTACGAATTGATAAGCCACTTAAGTCTTCGGGCACTAGCACCTGTTGAGTTGTTGCCAGATGTCGTTCGCCCTGAAACCAGTTAAAGGATAAAACTTTCACTCCATGAACAACTAACTCAGATTCCCAACTACGGAACAGCTCTGAAGACACTAATTCCCGCCCTTCATCTAGATCATCAACAATGTAAGGCGCTTGTAGAATTGAAATCTCACGTACCATGTCGCCTAGTGGACCCGCATCAGTCAAAGTTGCTACATTGGCACCCACTTTAGCTTGCTCTAGAAGATCAGCTGTACTACCAAGTTGAGAGCTAGAGAATACATTGACTTCCACCCCCCCTCTGGTACGTTCCTCTACTGCTTGCTTAAACTGCATAGCTCCCTCGTACATGGGATCTTTATCGTTCATTGCGATGCCAACATTTAAACTAAAAGTCTCATCAGCATCTGCGTTATTATCCGCACTCTCCTGTCCACACGCGCTTATGAGCAATAAAATTGTCGAAGCATATAGAAATTGTATTGTTTTTTTCATCGGTGAATTCCTCAAAAGTTGTTATTTCAGTCCGAGGCCCTGTCCCACCCTCAAGCACTGATTTGAATCAGCACCTTGCGGGCCTCTTCTGGTCGATGATCAAGCATGTCGATGGCGCTGGGCATGTCGCTTAGCGGCAACCGGTGGCTAACTAACGCCAACGGATCCAACTGCCCACTTGCCATTAGCTTAAGCACCTCCGGAAACTTACGATTGTTGAGTCGCGACCCAACCAGGGTCAGCTCTTTCTTAATCACTTCTAACTGCACTAGCTCGCTGGGTTGAACGCTGAAGCCCAGCAGACCAATGCGCCCCGCTGGCGATGCTAAACGCAGCATTTGCGGTAACAGCGCTGGCACGCAGGCTGCATCGGCAATCAGCGGCACGCCTTCCCCTTGGGTTAAGGCAAGCACCTCTTTTTCCACATCCTGCTCGCGGCTATTAAATACCTGCGTTGCCCCAAGCTGTTTTGCTGCCGCTAATCGCTCATTAATAACGTCAGTGACGATGACCTCTTCGATACCCTTAGCCAGGGCCATTTGCAGGATTGTCAGACCAATAACGCCGGCGCCCAGAATCATCAGCCGGTCACCAGGGTGCGGCTGCATACGATCGAGCACGTTCGCAGCAATGGTGTAAGGCTCAACTAAGGCAGCAGCGTCTAGCCCAATATGCTCGGGTAGGTGGTGCACGTTAGCCGCGGGGACGGCAACAAACTCTTCAAAGCCACCATCGCGATGCACGCCGATCACCTCAAGCGAACTGCACACATTGGGGCGGCCAATCCGGCAGGGGTAGCACTCACCACAGCTAATAACCGGGTCAACGCAGACGCGATCTCCGACGGCAACGCCGAGCACACCTTCCCCCACTGCTTCTACTACCCCGGCAAACTCATGACCGGTGATACGCGGAAAGCGCACAAAAGCGTTATCGCCATGGATAATATGCATATCCGAGCCGCAGATGCCGGCAAATGCCACACGCACTAGCGCTTCACCTGCGGCTACCTTGGGCGGCTCAACATCCGCGACCTGATAGTCGTGGGGCGCCTTCACCTGAAATGCTTTCATTGACGTCAACCTCCTTACCCGTGCTTTAAAATACCCATGCCCCAGCTCACCAGTTTCCCCAGTTCACCAGTGCCACAGGGTGCCGTCTTCCAACCTATTCACTGGGAGGCTGGCGCGCTTATAGGGATATTGCTTGGCTAGCTGTTCATCGATATCAACGCCGTGCCCCGGCGTTTCGCCAACAATGAAATGCCCGTCTTCAAAGCGGTAATCATGGGGAAAGACCTCGTCAGTGGCGCTGGTATGCGGCATATACTCCTGAATACCGAAGTTGGGCACCCAGGTGTCAAAGTGAATCGCCGCGCCAAGGCACACCGGCGAAAGATCCGTCGGCCCGTGGAAGCCGGTACGCACGTGGTAAAGACCCGCCAAATCGGCGATGCGACGCACATGGGTAATACCGCCAGCGTGGGTAAGGGTGGCGCGGATATAGTCGATCCACTGGTTTTCAATTAGCGCTTTGGCGTCAAACAGACTGTTGAAGACTTCGCCCACCGCCAGCGGTGTGGTGGTGTGCTGGCGAATCAGCCCAAACGCCTCCTGGTTTTCAGCCGGTACGCAGTCTTCAAGCCAAAACAGATGGTAGGGCTCCACTTCTTTGCCTAAGCGAGCAGCCTCAATGGGCGTCAGGCGGTGATGAACATCGTGTAGCACATGTAGATCGTCCCCAAAGCGCTCACGTACGGCGGCAAACAGCTTGGGCACATGATTTAAGTATTTGCTGGTACTCCAGACATGCTCGGCGGGCAAGTCAGAATCAGCAGGCTCATAAGGTTCGCCCTCCTTTTTGGCAACACCATAAATGCTCGCAATGCCAGGCACGCCCGCCTGAACACGCACAGCTTTGTAGCCTTCATCCACATGGCGGGCGACCTCTTCCAGGCACGCTTCGATGTCGCGTCCCGTTGCATGGCCATAGACCATGACGCGGTCACGGCTCTTACCACCTAACAATTGGTAAAGCGGCATGCCCGCCAGTTTCGCTTTAATGTCCCAAAGCGCCATATCCACAGCGGCAATCGCACTCATGGTAACGGGGCCGCGCCGCCAGTAAGCGCCGCGGTAAAGGTAGTGCCAGATATCTTCGATGCGCTGAGGATCGCGCCCGATTAACGTCGGGATTACGTGCTCTTCCAAATAAGCCACAACGGCCATTTCACGGCCATTGAGGGTGGCATCGCCAATACCGTATTCGCCCTGATCGGTCACAATCTTTAACGTCACAAAATTGCGCCCTGGCGAGGTCACAATGGTATAAGCCTGCTCTATCTTCATTGAATCGTCTCCTGCTGCAAAGCTGGGGTTTGTTGTTCTTCAAACGCTGCTTGGCCCTCAAACATGGCGGGGAAACGACGCACTAGATCAGGCATAGAGACCAAAATCTCACGCAGATGCAGCATCATCGCCTCTTCAGCTTTCTGAACGTCTCGCGCCTCAATGGCAGTCACGATGTTTGCATGCTGATCCACAAGCCGTTCCAGCGGGGTGCTGTGAGGCATACTGAGGTAACGTACCCGATCAAGCTGAGCGCGGACTTCTTCGATGACCTTCCAGGCTGCATGCTGCTTCACCCCCAGCGAAAGCGTTCGGTGAAAGGCTTCGTCAAGACGATAAAACCGGTCCGTATCGTTAGGCTCGATACAACGGCGCTGCCGCGCTAACAGATCATGCAGTTCCGTCAGCATCGCTGGCTCAATCCCCTTCTCTGCCGCCAACTTCACTACGGCTACTTCAACCGCTTCACGTACAAAGCGAGCCTCAAGTACCGCCCGCTGAGAGATCTTGACCACATAAGTGCCGCGCTGAGGCTTCACTTCTAACAGCCCAGCCTCAGAGAGCCTTATGAAAGCCTCCCGCACTGGCTGACGGCTAACCGAAAAGGTGTCGGCTATCTCCTTTTCCGATAGCGCCTGCCCCGGCGCCAGCACCATCTGGATAATCGACTGCCTCAGCACATGAAATAGCCGTTGGCGAACCGATTCTCCATCGTGGGTTTCCTGCCATAGCGTTTGTAATGTTGTGTGCATTGCACCTAATCCTGATAGAGAAGTTCGTGGCAGTAGCGGCCAGACCTGATATGACTAGTATGGTAGTTAGATAAAAATAAAAAAAGGCCAAATGCTTTACCCTTTAGTCGCACAGCATGGCGCATTTCCTAATCGTCAATTTCATACCTAATTTGAACATACACCTTACATAACAGCCTGGTTTAGCGTACTTTTTAACTATCAATCTCTAAGCGTGTTGGCATTTATATGTAGGTATTTAGCAAGCTATTCGCCTAAGATGGTTTAATACAAACGAATGAATACCAAGGCCACTGCCCAATTTGGCAGGCGTTATAAAACAGTTGGGGCTTAGGGCTGCTTCAAGATAATTATAGTTAGGAGAGAGGGATGCGGGTCATTCAGACAAAGGATAATTCGAAAGACCTAGTCTTATCGACTGAATTGCCTACATTTTTGGTAGCTGATCTACTCAGTTGTCAGACACTGCCTACGCTGCCATCCGTTGCTATCAACGTTTTGAGAATAGCCCGCACTGAGCACCCCTCCGTAAACGAATACGCCAATGCCATAGAGCGTGATCCCGCCTTGACCATGCGGATCATTACCCTTGCCAACAGTGCTTTTTTCTCGCGTAGCCATACAAAGGTGCACGCGTGCCAGGAAGCGACGGCCCGTCTGGGTTTAGACACCACGCTAGCAGCGGTAATGAGCTTCAGCCTACTTCAAAACAGGGGAATTGACGTTCATTACCAGCGTGTATGGATGCGTTCAATCATTGCCTCTATAGCAGCGCGCCATCTTGCCATCCGTCTCTGCCCCGACATGGCAGGGCCTGTATTTACGGCAGCCTTGCTCCAAGACATTGGGATCATGGCATTACGGGCGACATACCCTAAAGAGAGCAATCATTTATACACGGAAATCGCACTATCCCATCGGCAGTTATCTGAGTCTGAACGACAGCTTTTTGGCTGCGATCACTCTCAAGTAGGCGCTTGGCTTGCCGCTAAGTGGGGGGTTCCGACACCGCTTGCTCAGCGCATCAGTGATAGTCACGGCGAATACGACATTACCGCCCCCGATAGGTTATGCATTCAACTGTCGGGGCCCATTGCCGATGCCTGGCTCTCGTCCCACCCAGCGCAGTTACTAGTCGCCGTGGTGCGAGAATTTGAAACCTATCAGGGCGCCAACGCGCTATCTTTACGGCACTTACTCGAGAATATTCAGGAACAGCTGCCAGCACTGGCGGATATGCTGCAAATGACGGCTCCTCCTTTGCAAAATAACGAATCACTGCTGGCTGAAGCGCAACAACTGTTATTCCAACAAACGCTACAGCTCAAAGCGCGCCTTGATACGCACCAAGCGGAGCTCGCCTCTCTTCGCCTACGCCAAGATGAATTAGAAGAGCGCTCACGAACAGACATGCTCACCGGTCTTGCCAACCGATCCTGGCTTGAAGAGCAGATGCATAAGCGCTTTGTCTTGTGCCAGGAACAGTCTCGCATCATGTCAGTGGTGTTTATTGACCTTGACCACTTTAAGAAGCTAAACGATCAATACGGCCACCAAATGGGTGACAATGTGCTGCAAAAATTCGGTAAAACGCTACAGTCACTCATTCGTGACGGCGATCTTGCGGGGCGCTGGGGCGGCGAAGAGTTTTTGGTCGTTTTACCCGATGAAGATGCACAGGCAGCCCAGGTATTCGCCAAACGCATTACCCAGCGCCTAGAAAAAACACCGATGGCTCACGATGACCAGGAACCCATCCATGTATCGGTTTCCATCGGTATTGCCTGTTTAGGTGACGGCGGATTTGGCAGTGCTGATGAACTTATTGATGCCGCCGATAAGAGCATGTATTTCATCAAGCACACCGGGCGCGGCGGCATAGCAGTGTACGGAGATCGTGGCGCGACGGTAACGCCTATTAACGACTAGTCTTTTACATGACATGACTGGTTCGAGTCCCCTCTATCGCTATATCTATCTATCGCTCTATCTGTAGCAATATATGAGTACTCCCTATGCTGGAACTTCATCAGGTACATAAAACCTACGCGACGCCGCAAGGCCCGCTAAGGGTACTCGAAGATGTCTCCCTACGTTTGGCCGCAGGGCGCAGTCTGGCGCTAATGGGGGAGTCTGGGAGTGGCAAATCCACCCTACTGCACCTTGCCGCCAGTTTGGATCTTCCCGACCAAGGCAGGATCACCTTTAAAGACCAGAACGTCGCGTCATTAGCTGAGCCCGCCCGCGCCAAGCTGCGCCGTGAGCAACTGGGCTTAGTCTTCCAGCAGTTTCATTTAGTCCCCAGCCTAACGGTGCTCGACAATCTGCGCCTGCAGGCGCGCTTAGCCAAACGCGACGATGCCGACTGGGCAGACTACTTAATTGAGCGGCTAGGGCTGGCTGGCATGGAAAAACGTTACCCAGAGCAGCTCTCCGGGGGACAGCAGCAACGCTTAGCCATTGGCCGAGCTCTGGCACCGCGCCCATCCCTGCTACTTGCCGATGAGCCCACGGGCAATTTGGATGAAACCACCGCAGGCGAGGTACTTGAACTGCTATTGAGCCTGGTTCGCGAAACTCAGTGCGCTCTGCTAATCGTCACCCATAGCCTCCAAGTAGCGGCTCCGCTTGATCGCTGCCTACGCCTAAGCCACGGTCGTCTACTAGACGCGGCACCATGACCCAGGTTCTATCCACGCTACTTAGCCACTATCGCCGTCACCCCGGTCAATTGGTCATGCTGCTGCTCGGCCTATGGGTGGCTAGTGCCCTATGGAGTGGTATTCAAGCGATCAACGCCACCGCGCGCGACAGCTACGCCCGCGCCGACGCGCTGTTTGACACCCAGCTGGATCAACTAGAGCGGCGCGATGGCACGCCCCTCACGCGTGCCGAGTATTACGCCCTGCGCCAGGCAGGCTTGCCCGTTTCGCCCATGTTAGAGGGTGCCGTCGTTACCCAAGATGGCACCCGGCTAACGCTGATCGGTATTGACCCACTGACCCTATCCAGCGATAACGCCCTAGCCCAAACAAACACCTCCGCGTCGTTGAGTGATTTTCTAACCCCCCCATGGCAAACACGGGTAGCGCCTGACGCCTTGGCAGCCCTGGGGATAGAGCGCGAAAACGCATCGGGCGCTACCCCAACCTTGGCAGATGGCAAGACACTCCCACCGCTCGTTTTGTCGCCAGCGCTACCGCCAGACACGCTGATCATGGATATTGCCGCAGCAGCGCGGTTGCTTGAAAGCAGCGAAAAGATTACGCATATTGTGACCGCAGCGGGCGCCCTCTCTGAAGCGCCCCCCGGATTAACACTCACCCGCGCCACAACGCTTGCCTCGCCCGGTCAACTGACGGAAAGCTTCCACCTCAACCTTACCGCGCTGGGGCTACTAGCCTGGGTCGTAGGGCTATTCATTGTTCAAGCGGCGCTAGGCTTAGCGTTGGAGCAGCGCCTGGGCATGCTACGCACCCTTCGCGTGCTGGGTGTATCAGGGCGCCGTTTAGTGCTAGCGCTCAGCTTAGAGTTAATCCTGCTCGGGTTAATCGGAGCGCTTGCCGGAATAGCCAGCGGCGTATGGCTAGCACGTGTGTTACTGCCCGATGTGGCGGCAACCCTGGGCTCACTTTATGGCGCAGGCGTGGGGCAAGAGCTCAATCTGCCCTGGCATTACTGGGTCGGCGGGCTTGCGGTTAGCCTTGGTGGGCTGCTGCTGGCGGGCAGCGCTGTTCTGTGGCGCGCGGCACGCTTAAACATGCTGGAACTGGGCCAGATGCAGGCCTGGCGTAGCGGTTACCGCCGTCAATTAACGCTAATGAGCATCGGCGGAGCACTCGCTTTGAGTATTGCGCTAGCACTGTATGCCTGGCTCCGCCTTCAACCCCCTGGCGATGGATTAGTGGCAGGCTTTGGGCTGATTGCCGCGCTGTTGCTGGCAAGTGCCCTGTGGTTGCCGCCCTTTTTAGCGTTGATACTGAGAGTGCTGGCACACTTTGCCCGGCGGCGGCCGCTTATCCACTGGGCAGTCGCGGATATGCAGCTTCAGCTACCCAAGCTTTCGCTGGCCATGATGGCCTTGCTCATCGCCCTGGCAACCAATCTGGGTGTCGGCAGTATGGTCGGCGGCTTTCGTCTCACGTTTTTAGACTGGCTTGATCAGCGCCTGGTCGCCCCACTCTACTTAAATGCTCCCAGCGAACAATACGCCGAAATTGATGCCTGGCTTGCTAATCGCGCCGAGGTATCCGAACGGCTGCTTACTCGGCGTAGCAACGCTACCCTGCAGGCTGCCACTACGCCAGAAGGCAGTCGCTCGATAGGCCTGCCTATCGAGCTTTACGGCATTACCCCAGGCGAGTCCCTAACGCCTCACTGGCCGCTACTGGCAACTCAACAAGACCGCTCATCCGCCTGGACAGCCTTTGACGATGGCGCAGTTTTTGTTAACGAGCAACTCGCCACCGCTGAGAACCTTTCCCCCGGCGATCGCCTAACCCTAAGCGCGCCGGGCGCCAATGAAACGCTGACCATCACCGCTGTTTATCCCGACTACGGCAACCCTAGCGGCCAGGTGTTAATGTCGTCGCCTCAGCTTGCCGCACGTTTTAATGCGCCGCCAAGCTCCATGGGAGTAGTGCTGAATGAAAACGCCGATGTTGATGCCCTTCGGGCTGCCCTGCGCGAACGCTTTAACCTCGGCAACGATGCTCTGAGCGATCAAGCCGAGATCAAGCGTATCGCCACCGAGATTTTCGAGCGCACCTTTACCATTACTCGCGCGCTGAATGTATTGACCCTAGCGGTCGCGGCACTAGCGCTGTTCGCCAGCCTGCTGGCCCAGGCGCGCAGCCGACGCCAACAGTTATCACCCCTCTGGGCGCTGGGCGTGCCCCGAGTACAGCTGGCACAATTGAACCTGGCACAACTGGGCGGTGCGGCATTAGTGACCGGCCTGCTGGCCATTCCACTGGGTATTGCGATTACCTGGGGCTTAGTGGCGATTATTAATGTGGCCGCCTTCGGCTGGCGACTGCCGCTTTATCTGTTTCCTTGGGAGATGGCCATTACGCTAGCAACCGCCGTCATTGTGGCACTACTGGCAGCGGCCCTGCCCACGCTGCGTTTCTGGCGCGCCTCACCGCGGGCCTTACTAGCAGAAGAGGCCAACCAATGAGCGTACGACGACTGCCAAACCTGCCTATTCTGCTGATCGCTACCCTTGCGTTGATGCTTCAAGGCTGCGGCGAAGAAGATCCCACGACTGGAAGTAGTGCAGGCTTTGCCGGATTGGGCCAGGATGCCGCGGGGTTCCAACACGCCGAGTCAAACTCATCACTTACCTTCCCTACGGATCATTCAGCGCACCCCGATTACCGCATCGAATGGTGGTATTTAACCGCCAATTTGGAAGATGAGTCCGGCGAGCCCCTCGGCCTGCAGTGGACCCTGTTTCGTCAAGCCCTAATGCCGCCCAACGAACGCCCCGAACCTGCGCCCTGGGCAGCAGACCAGCTGTGGATGGCGCATATGGCTATCTCTCAAGGTGAGCACCACCAAGTGGCCGAACGCTTTGGGCGCAGCCATTCACAGGCGCCATTGAGTGCGCCCAACGACAGCCAAGCAGGCGTAATCGCCAGCCCGTTTCACGCCTGGCTGGATGACTGGCAGCTTAAAGCAAACGATGAAGTCGATCACCGCGATTTCGATAACCTTACCCTCACCGCCTATAGCGGCGAAGGGGATAGCCGCTTTGGCTATTCATTAACGCTGACCGCCGAAGGGCCGCTGGTATTGCATGGCGACGGAGGGTTCAGTCAAAAAGCCGCTAACGGTCAAGGCTCCATGTACTACAGCCAGCCCTTCTGGCAGATAGAGGGCGATGTCACCCTCAACGGCGAGACCAAAACCGTCAGCGGCCGCGGCTGGCTGGATCGTGAATGGAGCAGCCAACTGCTGGATGCCCGCCAATCCGGCTGGGACTGGTTCTCGCTTCATTTTGAAGACGGTCATAAGCTGATGGCGTTTCAGCTACGTGGTGGTGGCAGTGGTGGCAGTGATGGCAGCGAAGATACACATCCAAGCGCAGACTACCGCTCAGGCACCTGGATTTCGCCACAGGGCGAAGCCACGCCCTTGGCAACCGATGACATCACACTAACACCACTGGCAACCTCAGCTGTCGCCGGGCGCGATGTACCCACCCGCTGGCGGCTGGAAGTGCCATCAGCAGGCCTCGATATGACAATTGAAGCCCCTCACGCCAACCGCTGGATGGACACCAGCGTGCCCTACTGGGAAGGCGAAGTGCTGGTTAACGACCGCGCCAGCGGCGAACCGCTGGGCAAGGGGTATCTGGAAATGACCGGGTATTGAGTAGGGAATATCGAAAACTGCCGCAGTAGCAAAACCTTCACCATTTCGGGATGACACAGGAGCACGGATATCGACATTACCCATTTAGAGCATGTCATTATCGCCTTGATCATTCAGCTCTCACTCCTACCGTTTGTTTCTGCTCGCGTGGCCGGTGTAATACCGGTGGCGATACTGCTCGGGCGCGAGATCGCGCAGCACGAATACAGGTTAGGTATCCAACGTGGCTGGGAGTGGGGTGAAACGCTACCGGTCGGTATGTTTGAAGGCGTCTGGCGTGGGTGGACGTTAGACTCAGCGCTTGATGTGCTGCTGCCAGCACTGGCGTGCGGGCTGCTAGCGTTTCTAATTGGGTTTAAAAAACGTCATACCGCCAAAAACAGTTAATCACAATGACCGCCAAGAATGCGATAAAAAGCGCCAGCTAGTCATTATCGAGACGCTCAGTACGATATAGCTTCCACTCATTTTCAACCCGGCCATCCGGCAAGCGGCAGTAGCGACCCGTGCCCAGGCTGCTTTCGCGAATTACATTCTCCCCGCCGAGGCTTCTACAATATTCAGCGGCATATTGCGTCATCTGATTGGCTGAATCCGGGCCTCCCCTGCCGCTGGCACAACCGGCGAGCACCAGTACTGCTGGAATTGCTAAGTAGCGATATAGGTTACCAATACATACCGACATTGTGATCTTCCTTCGTCCCTAGAGCCTGTTGACCTAGCCATGCATCGACTACCCTTCATATTCGTAGAACAATAACGAAGTTACCAATCCCAATGACCCAGTGTCGGCTCAGTGTCAGCACCGAAATAGAGAAAATGCCTAATGAAACACCTCCTACTTCCGCTCTGCCTGTTCAGCACTACCCTACTGGCGAGTGCTGTCGTTTATGGCGAAGAAGCCCGGCAGTCAAATGATGCCTGTTTAGAAACCGCGGTCACCACCGTGGACATTGTGGCATGCATTACGGAAGAGTTTGAACGCGAAGACAAGCGGCTCAACGACAACTACCAGCAACTGCGCAGCCAGTTGAGTGATAGTCGTAAAGAGCAACTGCTAACCGCCCAGCGAGCTTGGATTGCGTATAAGGAGGCTAACTGTGATTTTTATGCCAACCCAGAAGGTGGCACCTTGGCGCGGATCAGTGCCAACTCTTGCGTACTAACCGAAACGACCAATCGCGCAGATGAGCTCGAAGCACTCATGCAACCCTAGGAATAAGAGCCGGCATCCGCCGAGAGGCATGCGGGAGACTCGGTTTGCTGTTATCGAAAATGGCAGCTAACCTTGTACAGGCCATATACATAAAGATGGTTGTGTTCATATAGAAAACCCATTTCATAAGGAAAGTGAAATTATGTCCAGCCCAGAGCATAAGCAGAAGATCTGGAAGATGATCAAAGATATTAAAGTCGGCATGCTGGTAACCCTAGATCACGAAGTGCCCCGGGCTCGTCCGATGCATCTAGTGCAGGAAGAGTACGATGGCACCCTGTGGTTTTTCACCCGCCGCAGTGCCGAAAAAGTGTTTGAAACCCAAAGCGACCACGATGTGTGCCTTAGCTTCTCCGACCAGGAAGATGGCGTCTACGTTTCGTTATCGGGTAAAGCCAACCTGACCGATAACCGCGAATTGATCGAGAAATACTGGAACCCCTTCATCGCCGCCTGGTTCCCGGAAGGCAAGGACGACCCTGACGTCGCCCTGCTCGAAATCAAAGTGCAAATGGGCGAGCACTGGAAAGCCAAAGAGAGCAAGACGTTCCAGCTTTACGAAATCGCCAAAGCCAACCTCAAAAAGGATGCCACCCCGAACCTTGGTGAGAATGAAAAGTTCGGTGGGTAACTTCCTTCTCAAGCGCCCCGCTGCTGGGGCGCTTTCCAGTCTAATGCTCGTCATGCTCCTGGCGTCAGGCAGCGCATGGGCCAATAGCCAGTCCCAGAATGATGATGCTACCCGTAAGGGTGAATGCGAACTCAACGATCAGCAGCAGGCAATGCTGTCTCAAATCAACGAGGCGCGTAGCCAGGCGCGACAATGCGGAGATCAACAGTTTGAGGCCGTAGAGCCGTTAACATGGAGCTGTAAGCTTGAAGCAGCAGCCCAGAGCCACTCCCAGGACATGGCCGAGAATGACTACTTTAGCCATACCGGCCCGGATGGCGCAGGTATCGAGCAACGGGTGGGCAATCAGGATTACGTATGGCAAGCCGTGGGGGAAAATATCGCCGCTGGCCTCACTTCTGTTTCCGCCGTGGTGGAAGGCTGGCTAGACAGCCCCGGCCATTGCCAAAACATCATGAATGACGCCTTTACCGAGATGGGCATGGCGAAAGCCGAGGATTCGGAGTCACGCTATTCGTCCTACTGGACACAAACACTTGGCCATCCTCGCTAAGCACCCACCAGTCAATTATTGCCCACCTCCTAGCTCACCGTAGTGGACAGCCGTAATCGCATTTTTAGGCGAGCCGTCCACCAGCTTGGTGCTGTAGGTCAGGTACACAAAGGTCTGGGTTTCGGCATCATGCATGCGAACAACGCGCATATTCTTGAACAGCGCCGAGCGGCGTTGACTAAAAATCACCTCTTGCTCCTCTACTTCTGCGGGGTCGAAGACAATCTCCCCTGTCTGCCGACACGCCACACTCGCCTCACTGGCCTCCTCAGCCAGCCCTACCGCACCAGAGATGCCACCAATCTGTGAGTAGGAGAGATAGCAGGAGATACCCTGAACATCTGGGTCGTCGAAGCGCTCAACTTCAATAGTGTTGTTCGGGCCCAGCAGCTTGAACTCGGTACGCACGCTGCCAATATGGGCATCCTGGGCGAATAGCGTGGGTGGCATCAGCGTAAACATAGCGATGAGCGACATAAGTGCAACGCGTTTAGATAACAACATGGGTAACTTCCTTGGCAATAGTCAGCCGCGTGAGGGGCTAAAATTATCGGATAGAACAAGATGAAAGCTGAGGCTAGGTTCTCAAACCGGGGGGGGTCGAGAATGCTCACTTAAGCAGCGAGGTGATCTTGTCTTCTATGAGCCTGGCTAACCTCCCCAAGCTTGGGGGACTATGTCCTGCCTCCTCGTCTTGGTATTCGATAAAATCGAAATGTCGGCCCTTCCTGCTGGACTCGACATGCTTAAGGAAGGGCTGATAGTGCTCGGTATAGTGATGGGTATCAAAGCTGTTCTGCAAGAATGTCACTTTGCTACTCTCTTTCAACTGATCCCACCCTAGTGCCATAAGGTTTGAGTCAATCTGCTCAGTTGTTCTGACGGATAAAAACGCGTCAACATGTTTACGGCTGTAGAATTTTAAAACATCGGTCTGGGGGTTGATGACGATGGCGTCATTCAAGAGACCCAACAGCACGCCGCTGAGCGCTGCAAACCCACCCCCAGAAGACCCAACGCCGATTTTTGTACAACCAGGGTGCTTACGGTCAACCAGCTCTAACAATGGGTTAAGGAGGTGAGGCAAATCACTAGACTGACTCTTCCCTAAATACCAGCCTAAAGTAAGAGAATCGTCCCCAGTAGTCAGAGGGTCGGCGATGACCACGACGGGGTGTTTAAATTTGTCCGCCCAGGACCACCTCTGAAAGACAGCACTATCCCGTCTTAGTTTATCGCGGGTTACAGCACCATTAAACAGCACAAGAAGCTTCGACCAATCTTTGGAATTGTGGAAGTAATAGTTACCATAAACGCCTTCGTCGCCGTCTAGTAACTGCTCTAGCGAGTCATAGGGCCTAAATGGATCACGCACCGTTTCCCTTATCTCATATCTCCAGGCTATGGTTTCGTTACACTTAAAGCCTATGCGAAGCTTTTCGGTAAACATGAAATCGAATTTGAACCCCAACAGCGCATCCTGGGAAACTGGCAGTCCTCGTTTCTGCAAATGCTGGGCAACGTCCTTGCGGCTGAGATGGGGGGCGGTGGTAAAAATATTGGCCCCTGTGTCGACAACGATGTCTATATCTTTGCCTTCCCAGTAGGCCCAGCCGGCTATGCGTATTCTGCCGTTTGTCGCGGCACTAGCCGGATCAGGCGAGTCTAAAACGCTCAGAATGGGGTAGCTAATGGGTAGCCGGTCGACTTGGATTACCACGTCCGCTCCTATCATCAAAAGAAAAGATGGCAACGCCTCATCTGGCGGGCATTAGCGAATTAAGTTGATCACTATAGCCGCGACCAAGGCCCAGAGTTAAAAATTAAGCCTGCTAGGCTTCCCAGCCCATAGACCTCGGTGAGCTCCTCACTGGGCTCGCAACTGCCATTCATTCGAGTATACCGTCATGTATAGGGGGAAACCCCTTTCAAATCAAGGCAAAGCATATTATCAAGCCAAGTAATGCGGTTTCGGTATTCATGGAGGAAGGCCATACTCAGAAATGTAAGTGCTTAACCAGAGGTGGCTTAATAAGTAGTGCTAAATCTAGCGCTGAAATAGGAGGGGGGAACGAAAACAAAAACAGGCGAAACCAGATAAACCACTAACTTATTGTTATTTATGGCGTCCTGGCAGGAGTCTAAAAAAAAAATGCAAGCCAAGCATATGATTTTTAATAACTTAATACAAACATGAAAAGAATTAGTATACCAGCGATCCCACCTGCAGCCCGCTAATATCCTATAAATTGATAACAGCACCACTGGTAATTTTGTATATGTCACATATGGGCAAATTATGACTAAAAACGGCCATTTAGACCTCGTGAATACACAATTTCTCGAGCACCGACGCCGCTTTGCGGGGTTCGAGTGCTAAGATTAATCATATGCAAGCTTATTAACCCTCAAATACTTAAGGTCTAACCTTAGTCCTTCACATTAAATTTTGATCATATGCAAAATTTAACTGGTTTAATATTTCTGTAGGTTGGCGCTCTCTTTGATTTCCAACATAACCAGTCATCCTTCCTGTTTCTGAAATAAGATGTAAGTTTTTTCTAGCCCTAGAACCAATTACATAGAGCAACCTTTTAGCGCTATCAACAGAAGAATCATTGAAATTAGGAACTAGACCTTGAAGAAGCCCGAAGGAGATAACTACATCATACTCACCACCCTTTACCCCATGTATCGTTGACACCTTAATACCAGTCCTAGGCTTAAATGCTTTCCGAAAAGCCTCTACATTTGTCGCGAATGAGGCATCCTCTTGCCTTAGCCTATCCATTCTATTCAGTGTACTGTTGAAGAACGATTCATAATGCTCCTTAAGCATTGGATATAGGGCGTAATCTAATTTCAGTTCACTAAAAATTTGCTCAAAAAATAAACGAAGATAAGTCAGACCATCATTTTCATATATTTTTATCGAATTGACAATTTTGAGTAACTGCTTAGAGGTCATTGCATGGGTATCGACCAGTGCAAGCTCCATGTCATATAAGATATCAGATGCCCACCGCAGACGCTTAACATACAAATTAGGTGAGGGCTCCGTTAAAATTATTTGAGTCAGCTTAAACCAAAAATTATCAATATCCCTTGAGAAAGGGACTAGTCCTGGCCCATCAAAACTATAATCGGGCAATCTGTTTACCAAGCTACGGGTGAGTGCAGCTAAATGCATCCACCAAGGTGCAATTACGCAAATTTCGCTCTCTGAGATACCAATTTTTTGTGTATTATGCTCAATATATTCACTGACTTTATCAACTAAGTTATCCTTATGAATAATTTGGTCATAAGTGATAAGACTAGGGTGATTTTTATACAAACCTTCAGCGGTATTTTCACTTTTGAAAACATTATAATTAAGATAATAATCTATGATTTTTCTAGAGCTTCTATAGTTTTTATCTAGTGCCATTGTAGTAAATGACACACCAGCTATCTGCTCGAATTCCTGCTGTGTTATTGCGTAGCCACCGAGCGAGCCATAGATAGCTTGATTTGGATCACCAACAATGAACGTTTTCAACCTGCTCTGACTAGCTTTAATCATACTAGCCACAATTGAGTATTGTATCTCTTTTGTGTCTTGATATTCATCAATAAGAATATACGAAAACAAATTCGCCAGTATTCTAGCAACAAATGAATTACTAGATAATATTTCATAAGAAAAGTATAAAATTTGCTCAAAGTCGATCTGATTATTATCTTCAAGTTGATTGTGATACTTGTCTATCACCTGTTTTGCTAATGATACATTACTTCCAGCACAAGACAGTATTAATCCTCGTGGGTTGTAGTAATGACTACACTCAAAATACCTAATACTTTCGGTAAAACTGGAGCATATCTGAGATATTATTTTTTCAGAATCGTATGAGTTAACTATTTTAAAACCGTTTTTTAGCTTGTCATGATATAGACCATATGGCTTCAATATCCATTCTAAACAAAATGCATGAATAGTCCCGATCCATAAATGGGATGTGTCTAATCCAAGAATTTCAATGCGCTCACGGATTTCATCAGCTGCTCTATGCGTGTAAGTAATAGCGACCACCCACTTTTTAATGTCATCTATTTTTGAAAGCTCATAAGCAATTTTGTAAGTAAGCGTCCGAGTTTTACCACTTCCTGGGCATGCAACTAAGAACACATTATTCGGTTCACGAATCGCCGCCACTTGTTCATTATTTAGATCACCTTCGTCAAACACGAACATAATTATATCCTTAATAAAATATCGTTTTGCGCACAAGGTAAATCGTTTAATAGGTTCGCCTTAAGTACATCTATATCACCATGGATAAAATCAAACGCTTCCCACTTAGGTGTGAACATTGCTAATCCGTTCTCGTATAGAGCCAAATAGACTTTCCATTCCTGCTCTAATATCGTATTACCTTCTGCAACTAGTCGTTCAATGGTTTTTCTGCCGAATTCTATATGTTCAATGACAGATTCGTAACGATGCTTAAGCATTTTCAACTTTAGTTCTCTGTTGAAATCACCGTGTGCAAATTTAATAGCATCGAAAATATACTCCGGAATAACCACTTTAAAATCAATAACTTTACCTAACGTTAGGGCAAACCACCCTTTACCTTGATAGTTCGCCATTGATAATGCTCTTGAACCTGAGATTGCGATATCACTTGAAGATAATTCATTTGATGCGATATCTATCGTAGCTTGCTGAGTGTATACATCTGTAGTTATGTTAATTAGATAATAACTATTGAGAGACTGTATAAAATCAACCTCAAACGTATGATTTGCATAAAAAGGAAAAACCCATGGGTTATTTAAACTGAAACCATTAAGCCTTGACTTTCGAGCTAGCCCAGCTTGCTGAGAACCAATAGCTTTTGTTTTCTTCTTTTTATCTAATTCACTATCAGTCGGATAAATCGAAATATCAAAAAACGCTGCATCTAAATCCGTAATAATACTGCAACGTTTTTTTATTCTTTGATTATCAAATAATATTGCAATATTCTCGAAACCAGTACTTCTAATATTAATTAGACTGATACCAATTTCATCCAAACTTAACCCTAAAGATTTCTTTATCAAAATAGGAATAAGTATCTCTTCGGCATCTCCTTCGACTAAAATTACACTACGGGCAAATAGTAAGTTGCTACGTGTAGCATCAAGATAACGTTGAACAAAGCCCACTTCCTCATTAGCAAGTCCTACTGACGGTTGAAACACCTCAACTAAACCGTCAACAACGCCAATAATGTTCATACTTTCAATATTACTCACTTCTGATATGTATGATGAGTGAGTTGAATATATAATTTGCGTATCTTCGTAATTGATATTATCGAATAGAGATTTTTGAATATGTGTGTGGATATGTGCTTCTGGCTCTTCAATCAAGAGAAAATTTCCGATTGATTGACTAGCCCTTTGGTATTTAAATTCCAGCAATTTTAATGTGAGAAATAGTAAATTGGCACCGCCTAAACTCATTTCATGAATAGCCATCTCATAGCCATCATCTGTTTCTGCAACAAAGAGTTTTAATGACTGAAACAACTGATCAGACTCGTCCGTCAAACTAGAACGAATAGAGATTGAATCAGGTGAATATGCATCGCCTACTGTATCACTGATAGTGGTTTTAATATCATCACGAACATCACAAATATCTGATAGGCCTTCGATCTCATTATTCAAATCTTTAATCAAATCGGCAATTGGCTGGAACTCAGATTGACTAATATCACCCGCTTTTCTTTTTAACAGTGTTAGCAAAGGGTTAGTTCTATTACTATGGAAATCCGACACCACATCCCTTAGTGCTTTAATAAATGTAAACGACACTTCATTAGGCACATTGAGTATATGAGGCAAACGTATACCAACATCGGAATTATTTAATTTCTTAGGAAATACTACTTTATCGAAGTCGCCTACTATTTTTTTGTATACAGCTGGATCATTGTAATCAGCTGAACTCTTACCAGTAAGAACAGTCTCATAGTCATCAATAGTTATACCCTTCAAATAGCTTTCTAGAGCAACTGAATCTCCTATTGGAATCTGTGACAGTTCTTGTCGGATGTTTGCCTTAGGTCTAAAAATCAAACTATAGGTTGCTCTAGTAACAACTTCATCTTCCGCATTCCCTGCACCATGAAGAAATAACGACTGACTAGACTCATCGCTAGCAATGTCATCAAATTCAATGCTAATTATGATCCAGTGTCCACGCCAGGTATCTAATGCCCTACAAAAATCCCCTTCGGTAAGCTTTGTGGCAGAACGAGGCATAGAATTATCAAGCAGTAATCTCATAGCCCTGAACAAGTTAGTTTTACCGGAACCATTTTCACCAATAACTGTATTGATCCCCTTATTAAAAAGCAACTTTACGTTTTTAAAATTTCTATAATTAATTAGAGACAACTTTGTAATGTGCATAAGCCCTCGGGAGTTTTAAAAAATTACATCCATTTTCAAAATTGGAAATAATATACAGCCATTTACTATCAATTTTGCCAGAATGATAATTATTTTTTGGTTTACTTATTCCATGATAGTCGATTTTCGTATTGAATATTAATTCATTCTTATTCTTACTTGGCAACATAGGACATAGAAATAACCAGTCTATACACTTGATACACCACTTCAATAAAAAGCATAAATACTGCCTGGCGATATAAGACCAATCATCATGAACACCACACATCCTTAATTAAATTTATATCAACTTTTTCTGCATGGCAATTCGGGTAGATGCAAATCTGAAGTCGAAGGTGTTGGTTATTAACTCAAAAGTCTATGTGCTCCTGTAGAAAAGCAATGAGATCGTCTCTCCCAGCCACCCATGGCGGCTGGTGATTCGCAGATCATGTTTACGAGCGAGTTTGTACTCATAGGCTCCTTGTCCATCACTTTAATTATCTTTAGCAGTATTGACTATTCCTTTACTCCTGTACAACCCGTTTAGCTGCTACTTTAGGCCATCCTGCCCCGTGTCTTTGTGTAAGTCTTTGGCTCTACAGGGTCTTGTCAGGAATGTCCTGTTTAGCTAACTGTCAGCCAATAGCCTAGCTCTAGATTGTTGCTCCCCATCCTATACGTTAAAAGTGCATAATCCCGCATGAATTCGCATAATTTTCATGCACCCATTTTTCTCCATCTAGCCCAGCAGTGGCGCGGCTTGGCGGCAGGCACAGGGGTGCATAAAAACCACTACATTTAGCGCGCGGGCGGGGCGGGGTGACGATGGTGCGGCGTGGGTCGCGGCCGGAGTGGGGCCGGTTGGTTGGCAACATTGCCGCATGAAGCCCTGTAGACGCTCGTTTAAGGCTGACCACCCTTCCGCCCTCTACTCCTTGCCTAACACGACAACGCCCCGCACAAAGCGGGGCGCTCATCCCTCCGGTGTAACCATCACTCTCCAACCTCCCCAACTACATTTCAGAAAAAGGAAATTGGGCAATTCATCTCCATCCGTAATCCTTTCACCAGCGATAGCAACGCGCCCATACCACCAAGCACGAAAAGCCCATAGGCAATATTTGGGTTGGCCAAAGCTGGATGAACGTCGCCAGGGTTCGATCCCCAAAGGATAAATAAACCTATACCGATCAATAGAAACGAGGGTGCGGCGAGCAGTTGAAGTTTCAGATCTTCCTTTGTCATAGGTGGTGTCCCTTTCGAGGCGAAAATAATAGTGTCTGAAGGCGGAATGGCGATAGCAAGCTGTGGGTCGCGGCCGGCATAGGGCGTAGGGCTGACAATATTGTAGATAGAAGGTCTATAGCCGCTTGCAGCTAGCCGCCTGCCCCTTATGCTTTTTACGCTCTAAGACTTATATCAACAGCGATGCTGATTTAGGCCAGCAATCTGTTCGCTGCACGCTTGATATACTGTCTGCGCGCTTTGCCATACCTTTTTATCTCTCTTCGATAAGGCTCAACGCCTATTTTTCTAAACAGTCGACAGTACTCCCGATATTCCTGATATAAGACGCCTGTTTCTAACTGGTGTAAAAATATCAGGGCCAATTCTTTTTTTTGGCTATCAGAAAGATCCGCAGATTTGAGTGCTCTAGCCATGCGCGCACGAATATAACCCGTTTTAGAGTACATTTCATTGTCTCGGATATAGTCAATAGCAAGCTGCACGCAGGCTTTATCACCTAACCGAACACCATCCACCACTGAGTCCATAATGTTATAAACCCAGGTAAAACCTCTCCGGTTTGTGTATGTTTTGCAGAACGGTTCAAAGCCATCCACGCTTCCTAGCGACAAGCTCAGTTTTGAGTATCTTTCTTTTACCGCCTCTACCGACCATTTACCGGTAGGGTTATAGTTTATCTTCATTGTCTCCTAACCTTGCGCTGACGTAAGGCTCACTGTTGAGCCAGCTTCAGTTTGAAGTTCCATTTTGGCATTTATTTGAGCGCCCCATAACCGCGCCGACACTCACCCAGTGCCATTTAGCAGCAATAAAGAAGCAGTGCATGAAAAGAGGCAGCCCTTAGCCCACCTTATTCATGAGGAAGGCTTAAAAACAAACATAGAGGATGTAAATATTTTTTATACTTAACAGGTTACAACAAAATCTTGATATGAGAAAAGTAGATCCGATTAAACCACTGGGCTTCCCTGCCCAAGGTGTTAGGAAATATCCTCGCTCTTTGCTAGCGAATGGTTAAGTGATGCTGCCGTAGCAATCGAAATACGGGCGGAGCCCTTCAACTAATTTAAAGCACCATGGCAGCGCCCCAGCCAAACACAATCAGCGGGATGTTGTAGTGCAGGAAGGTAGGCACCACGCTATCCCAGATATGGTCATGCTGCCCATCGGCATTGAGACCTGCGGTGGGGCCCAGGGTGGAGTCTGAAGCGGGTGAGCCTGCGTCGCCCAAGGCGGCGGCCGTACCCACCAGTGCTACTGTCGCCATAGGCGAAAAGCCAAAGCTCAGCGCCAAAGGCACATAGAGTGAAGCAATAATGGGAATGGTCGAAAACGAAGAGCCAATGCCCATGGTGATAAACAGCCCTACCAGCAGCATAATCAACGCGGCCAGGCCTTTATTGTCACCGATAAGCTCGGCTGAACTTGCCACCAGCCCTTCCACCTCGCCACTGGCTTGCATCACACTGGCAAAACCTGCCGCTGAGATCATGATAAAGCCGACCAGGGCCATCATGCGCATCCCCTCGGTAAAGATACCATCCTGCTCATGCCAGCGGAAAACGCCACTCATGGAGAGCAAGGCAAACCCGAAGATACCGCCCAGTACCATAGAGCCCGTCATCAGTTGCACGGTGACCGTACCTATTAGGGAAATAACCAACATGGCCTTTTGCCATCCGGCAAGCGAAAGCGCAGCTTCCTGGGGCGATCTATCCCCATGGGCCAGCTCACGATCTTGGTAGTCACGTCCCTTGCGGTAACTCCAAAACACGGCCACCGCTAACCCTAGTGCCATTCCACCAATGGGAATCGCCATTGCCAGTGGCACCATTTGACGGGTCACTTCCAACCCCAGCGCCGCGCCACTTTCGTTGAGGTTGGCGAGCAGTATGTCATTCAGGAAAATCGCCCCAAAACCCACGGGCAGTAACATGTAAGGCGCCGTGATACCGAAGGTAATCACGCAAGCCACCAGTCGCCGGTCAAGCTTCAGATGGTTCATCAGCTTTAGCATCGGCGGTACCAGCACTGGAATAAAAGCGATATGGACAGGAATCAGGTTCTGCGAGCTGACCGCCGCGGCCAATAACGCCGCCAGCAGTGTATAGGTCACCGTGCGACGGCTACCCCCGGACTCGTCTAGCTGGAAGCGTCTAATGGCCCGGCTGGCCAGCAGTTCGGTGATACCAGAACGGGATAAAGCGACGGCAAAGGCGCCTAACACCGCATAAGAGAGCGCGATGGTGGCGCCATTGCCCAGCCCCTCATTAAAGGCGTCAAGGATCTCGCCAATAGGCATGCCCGCATACAACCCACCTACCAGCGTGGCGACGATAAGCGCAAACACAACTGAAACGCGCGCAAGACTCAAGCCGACCATCACCAGGATAGCCAGAACGATAGCATTCATGAAAAGCCTACTTTGTTGTTAGATGGTAATTAGAGCGTTCCCTATGGCCTGGGGTCGTCACAGACTAGCGCCATAGGGAAGCATGAGACGCCTTAATGCTGGCTTGGCAGCGTATGCGGGTGAGCCAGTGGGGTTAACGTGCGCTCGCGTATCAGGTCGCTAGCGGCTTCGATATCCGGCGCGAAGAAGCGATCCTGTGTGTAGTGGCTGACGCGGGCACGCAGTAGATGCCTGGCTTGCTCTAGCGGCTGGGTAGTGGTCAAGCCCTCGCGCATGTCCAATCCCTGGCACGCCCCCAGCCATTCGATGGCCAAGATGCCGCACACGTTCTCGGCCATTTCCCACAGCCGCTTACCGGCAGCAGGCGCCATGGAGACATGGTCTTCCTGGTTAGCCGAGGTAGGCAGGCTGTCGACACTGTGCGGGTGCGCCAAGGCTTTATTTTCACTTGCCAGGGCGGCGGCGGTGACCTGGGCGATCATAAACCCGGAATTGACCCCACCGTTCTCGACCAGAAATGGCGGTAGCTGGGACATGTGCTTGTCCATCATCAAGGAGACACGACGCTCGGCAAGAGAACCGATCTCAGCGATGGCTAACGCCAGGTTGTCAGCGGCCATGGCCACCGGTTCAGCATGAAAATTACCGCCGGAAATAATGTCATCCTGTTCGGCAAATACCAGCGGGTTATCAGAGACCGCGTTGATTTCCACCGCCAGCACCTCGGCTGCCTGGCGGATCTGCGTTAATACAGCGCCCATCACCTGCGGCTGGCAGCGCAGTGAGTAGGGATCCTGGACTTTATCGCAGTTGGCATGGGAGTCGCCGACGGCACTATGTTCACCGAGCAGATGGCGATAAGCGGCGGCCGCGTCAATTTGGCCTTGCTGACCACGCACCTCATGAATTCGAGCGTCGAAGGGTGAACGTGACCCCAGGGTGGCTTCTACGGTTAGCGAACCGCATACCGTCGCCGCCGCAAACAGGTCTTCAGCATCGAAGAGCCCCCGCAAGGCATAGGCGGTGGATACCTGGGTGCCATTAAGCAGCGCCAGGCCCTCTTTGGGAGCCAGCGTGATGGGCGCCAGCCCAGCGATTTCCAACGCCTTTTCGGCGGAAATCCACTCCCCTTTGTAGCGGGCTTTGCCCTCGCCCAGCAGTACAACGCTCATATGCGCCAGGGGCGCCAAATCACCGGATGCCCCTACTGATCCTTTCAGAGGAATATGCGGATACACCTCGGCATTGATCAATGCCACCAGGGCATCCAATACCTCACGGCGGATGCCGGAGAAGCCCCTCGCCAGGCTGTTGACCTTGAGCACCATAATCAAACGCACCAGGGCGTCGTCTATCGCCCTTCCCACGCCAGTGGCGTGAGAGAGCACCAGGGAGCTCTGTAGCGATTCAAGGTCTTCGTTGGCAATACGGGTCTGGGCCAACAAGCCGAACCCCGTATTAATGCCGTAAACCGTGCGGTTCTCACTGACAACCCGGTTAACGCAATCAACGCTTCGCTGGATATCCGCATTAGCGCTTTCCGGTAACGTAACAGGCACATGCGCTTGATGGATCTGGCGGGCCTGGGCAAGGGTCATTTTGCCAGGCTGAATTTCTAGATGTTTCATTTGATCGCCTTTAGAAACAGGAAGGTGGTCACCCCACCTTCTTCGTTGCTGTCTATTTTAGTTGTTGCTGTTTTAGCTGTTGTAAGTGTGCGGGCTTTACGGATTAAGCATCGGCAAATCAAGACCGTTTTCCTGGGCGCACTGCTTGGCGATGTCATAGCCTGCGTCCGCATGGCGCATCACGCCGGTGCCCGGGTCGTTGCGCAGCACGCGGCCTAAGCGGGTGTGGGCATCATCGCTGCCATCACACACAATCACCACGCCCGAGTGCTGGGAATAGCCCATACCGACCCCGCCGCCATGGTGCAACGATACCCAGGTGGCACCGCCTGCGGTGTTGAGCAGCGCGTTGAGCAGTGGCCAGTCGGAAACGGCGTCAGAACCATCCATCATCGCCTCTGTTTCGCGGTTGGGGCTGGCAACGGATCCCGAATCGAGGTGGTCGCGGCCGATAACGATCGGTGCTTTTAGCTCGCCACTTTTGACCATTTCGTTGAAGGCTTGCCCCAGGCGGGCACGATCTTTAAGCCCCACCCAGCAAATGCGTGCTGGCAGCCCCTGGAAGCTGATGCGCTCGCGCGCCATGTCGAGCCAGTTATGCAAGTGCGGGTCGTCGGGAATGAGCTCTTTGACCTTCTGGTCGGTCTTATAAATGTCCTCAGGATCCCCAGAGAGCGCCACCCAGCGGAAGGGGCCGATGCCCTGGCAAAAGAGCGGGCGTATATAGGCGGGCACGAAGCCTGGAAAATCAAAGGCGTTGGCAACCCCCTCCTCCATTGCCATCTGGCGAATGTTATTGCCGTAATCAAAGGTGGGTACGCCGATCTTCTGGAAGTCGAGCATCGCTTGCACATGCACCGCCATCGATTGTTTGGCCGCTTTCACGGTGGCCTCAGGCTCAGACTTGCCGCGGGCCACGTACTCCTCCCATGTCCAGCCGGAAGGCAGGTAGCCGTGTAGCGGGTCGTGGGCGCTGGTTTGATCCGTGACCATATCCGGCTTAATGCCGCGTTTGATCAGTTCCGGCAGCACATCGGCGGCGTTACCGCACAGGCCGATAGAAATAGCCTTGCCTTCGGCGGTATAGCGTTCAATACGCGCCAGGGCGTCATCCAGGTTGTCAGCCTGCTCATCCAGGTAGCGGGTACGCAAGCGGAAGTCGAGGCTCGCCTGCCGACACTCAATATTTAGCGAACAGGCACCCGCCAACGTCGCCGCCAAAGGCTGAGCGCCGCCCATGCCACCCAGTCCAGCGGTCAGAATCCAGCGCCCCTTGAGTTCACCGTCGTAGTGCTGGCGCCCTGCCTCAACAAAGGTTTCATAGGTGCCTTGCACAATGCCCTGGGAGCCGATGTAGATCCAAGAACCCGCCGTCATCTGGCCGTACATCATCAAGCCTTTGCGATCCAGTTCGTTGAAGTGCTCCCAGTTAGCCCAGGCGGGCACCAGATTGGAGTTGGCAATCAGCACCCGGGGCGCATCCTTATGGGTTTCGAAGACACCAACGGGTTTACCCGACTGCACTAGCAGCGTCTGGGTATCTTCCAAGCGCTGCAGCGTTTCGACGATTTTGTCATAGCACGCCCAGTCACGGGCAGCGCGGCCGATGCCGCCATAAACCACTAAATCCTCGGGGCTTTCAGCCACATCCGGATGAAGGTTGTTCATCAGCATGCGAAGCGGCGCTTCGGTCAGCCAGCTTTTACAGCTGAGTTCAGTACCGGTCGGCGCAATGATCTTACGTGAAGCATCGTGACGTTTATCGTTGGTTGGCATGGCGTCATTCCTTGTGTTTCTGTTCGTTATTCGTTGGTCTAGAGGTGTGCCCTGTCAGTCATCCAGGGCTAGCTTTCGAAATTCAGTTATCTAAGGTCAGCAAGTGCACGAGCCGCGCCGCCGCTCTGGCGGTACGGCCGTCGATATCCAGGCTGGGGTTAAGCTCTGCCAAGTCCGCGAGGCGCAGCTTGCCGCTGTCACGCACCGCTTCAACAAGCGGCTCTATAAAGGCAAGCGAAACACCCCGGGCGGCGGGCGCACTCACGCCGGGGGCTTCGGCAGCAGGGAGTACATCCAGGTCGATGGTCAGATAAAGGTGGTCGCATTTGGCGATGAAGCGCTGCACGTCTCTGACGATAGAGTCCAGGCGTAGCGCATCGATCTCGCGATCTTCACGAATCAATGCTCCGAGCGCGTTGGCGCGCTTAAACAAGGCACGCGTATTAGCAGCGCGGCTTACCCCAAGGCAGGCGTAGCGAAACGACCAGCCATGTTTTTGGCACTGATCGGCAATCTGGGCGAAGGGTGTGCCTGAGGAGCGAATATGCGCTGGATCGCGCAAATCGAAGTGTGCGTCCAAGTTGATGATGCCAATCCGCGGCGCGAGACCTTCTGGCCCAGTCTCTTTTGAAGCTGACGCTTCTGGCATAAAAAACTGCGCCAGACCAAGCCAACTGGCGTAGGCCACTTCATGCCCACCGCCCAGTACAATAGGCAGATGGCCAGCGGCTAATAATGACGTCAGACGATCCGCCAGCGCCTGTTGCGCAGCCTCTAACGCATCATCAACACAACGTACATTGCCGGCATCGTAAGCAGGCGCTGTGCGATGCCAGGCCAACGGCGCCAGCGCACGGCGTAATGCATTTGGGCCCTCAGCAGCGCCAGTGCGGCCCTGGTTACGCGCAACACCTGCATCACTTTCGAAGCCTAGCAATGCACACCCCGGCGCGGCATTGTTGGCTAGCGGCTCAATACACTGATGCCAACGGTCACTATCGGGTTCAGGATCCGTGCGCCCCTGCCAGAGCGACATATCAATGGGCGTATCAGCGGCCATGGGTTAACTCCCCCTGATAGACGCGCTGCCTTAGCCGGCCTGGCTGCACCGCGTAGGCCAGTTCAGCGGGTGTCTCAATACCCCAGATGCACAGGTCAGCCACCGCGCCTTCGTGAAGCTGGCCCTCTCCTTTCAAGCCTAGCGCGGCAGCCCCATTGGCGGTCATGCCTGCCAACGCTTCCTGGGGCGTCATGCGAAACAGCGTGCAGGCCAGGTTGAGCATTAACGTGGGCATAAATATCGGCGAGCTGCCTGGGTTGGCGTCGGTCGCTACCGCCATCGGCACGCCCGCTTCGCGCAGCCCCGCAATGGGCGGCTGCTGGGTTTCACGCAGGGTGTGGAAAGCACCGGGGAGAATGACGGCCACGCTGCCTGCTTCGCGCATGGCAGCAATACCGGCGTCATCAAGATACTCAATATGGTCAGCAGACAGTGCGCCGTGGCGGGCAGCCATCGCAGCGCCCCCCAAGTTAGAGAGTTGCTCGGCATGCGCTTTGATGGGCAAGCCATGAGCCTGCGCTGCTTTAAAAACTCGCTCACATTGCGCTACTGAAAAGGCGATCTTTTCACAAAAAACATCGACGGCATCGGCCAACCCTTCCGCCGCTGCGGCAGGAATCATTTCATTGCAGACCAAATCGATATAGCCGTCGCTATCGTTCGCATACTCCGGCGGTAAGGCATGGGCGCCTAACAGTGTCGTCAAAATCCGCACTGGAAACGCTTCACCTAGACGTCGAGCAACCCGCAGCATCTTCAGTTCATTAGCCACGTCCAAGCCATAGCCTGACTTGATCTCGACCGTGGTAACGCCATCCTTAATCAGCGCTTCAAGGCGTGGCAAGGCGGCATTGAAGAGTGCTTGTTCACTCGCTTCCCGGGTCGCAAAAACGGTACTCAGAATGCCTCCGCCACGCCGCGCAATGTCTTCATAACTGACGCCTTCCAAACGCGCCTCGAACTCATCAGCGCGTGCGCCGCCAAACACCAGATGGGTATGGCAATCCACCAGACCGGGCGTCATGACGCCGCCCCGCCCCATATCGTGGCAACCCTCAGCCTGTGACTCATCGAAGCCATCCATAGGCGTCATAGTGACAACACGCGCATCTTGAGTAATGACGGCCATGGGCTCCGGCAACGTTTTCAGCCCATCGAAGACACTGATATCGCGCCAGATATAGCGCCGTTTGTTATTAGCCATGGAGGTCTCCTTGGAGCAAACATAATGTATATACAATTAAGCCCATGCCGGTTTCCTTCGTCAAGCCGTGAACTAAGCAAACAAGCACCAAGAAATGTCTAAAAAATCATCGTAAAGTAGTTAAAAACCATAAATAACAATTAATTATGTTAATAACTCATCAAACAAAAGATCATATAACACCCACCCTACTAGACTAATGTCTACTGCTAGGTGCTATACGCAAATGCTGTATGGGGTTAGCTTATTGTATATACATAAAACAAGCCCAAGTCATCAGAACGATAACCACACAATTAGAGGCCTCGCCATGCACCCCATAGACCCGCCCACCAAGCAGCGAGCTAGCGCTGCCACTATCTTTAAACTGTTTGTGCCTAGCGCTCTGGGCATCCTGATCTTTTTTGTTCCCATTGAGCTAGGTGGGCGAAGCACTATCCTGCTTGACCATATGGTTACAGGACTGCGCTCATTGATGGGCGAATACAGCGGTATCTATGCGTTAGTTATGATCGTTGCGGGCGCCGCCTACCCCCTGCTTAAAGGCTATTGGCGGCGAACAGTGACCGAAAGCATCTTCACGGTGCTGAAAATCATGGGGGTCGTTGTCGCCGTAATGGCGTTAACGGGTTGGGGCCCAGCGTTTCTGCACGAACCGGACATGCTGCCCTTCTTGTTCGAGAAACTGGTGATACCGGTAGGTTTAATCGTGCCGATTGGGGCTATTTTCCTGGCACTGCTGATCAGCTATGGGTTGCTGGAATTGATTGGCGTACTGGTTCAGCCGGTAATGCGGCCCATCTGGCGTACCCCTGGGCGCTCGGCAATCGATGCCGTTGCTTCTTTTGTGGGTAGTTACTCGATCGGGCTATTGATTACCAATCGGGTTTATCAAGCGGGACAGTATTCCGCTCGGGAAGCCGCCATCATTGCCACCGGTTTTTCCACGGTGTCGGCAACGTTCATGATCATCGTGGCCCGTACGCTGGATCTGATGAGTATCTGGAATATGTACTTCTGGATCACCCTGGTAATTACGTTCATCGTCACGGCTATTACGGTTCGGCTGCCACCTCTGGCAAGCATGGATGACCAGAAGCGTGACGGAGAACCGGAGGCAATCGCGGGGAAACGCTTGAGCACCGCCTGGCAAGCAGGAACGGAGGTTGCCGCCAACGCGCCCAGCCTTCACCGCAGCGTAGCGCTCAACTTTAAAGAAGGGTTGATAATGGCCATCAGCATCCTGCCGTCGATCATGTCGGTAGGCTTAATCGGGCTACTCATCGCCAAGTACACGCCGTTATTTGAGTGGTTGGGATGGCTGTTTTATCCCTTTGTCGCCATTTGGGGGCTAGACGACGCCGCAGCGCTGGCCCAGGCATCTGCTTCCGGGTTGGCAGAAATGTTCTTACCGGCACTGCTGATGGCCGAGGCCGAATTCGTCGCCCGTTTCGCTGCAGGCGTGGTGTCAGTCTCCGCCGTGCTGTTCTTCTCTGCGTCGATCCCCTGCATTCTCTCTACCAGTATTCCGCTTTCGGTAGGCCGCATGCTAATCGTGTGGTTTATTCGCGTTGCCTTGAGCTTGCTACTTGCGGTGCCCGCGGGCTACCTAGTTCAGTCACTGATCAGTTGAATATCCGCATTAACGATCAATCACGAGGTCGAAGGAGCCGACCTCGCTGGTTTTTCGCTGGGTTCTTAACATCGATTTAAGCGGTTTTCCGTTGCAGGGAGGAGCGTAACTTATAGCGATCGCCAGGGTGGATCAGGCGCGCATAGCTAATCAAATGCTCATCAGACCAGGTACGCCGCACCATGCTCAAGCAAGGAGTCTGGGTATCAATACTTAGCCATTTTGCCGTTTGCTCATCCACTAGCACCGCTTCAACAATGTGCTCCATATCCGTCATGGGGCAGGCGGCGACCAGCACCTCATTCGGCGTATGGCGTGAAAAATCGGTGTCCAGATAATCAGGCACCCAGCGTGGATTAACGTAGCGGTTCTCAAGCTGAATCGGAATGTCATTCTCATGGTGCACCAAGAGGGTATGAAACACCCGACTCCCCAGCCGCACGCCTAACCGCAGCGCCACTTCATCATCGGCCTCGATCACCTCTTGGGTGATCACCTTATTGCTGTAACGATGCCCACGCGAAAGCACTTCTTCGGCAATGTTGTATACCTCCACCAGAGAGGACTCAACCTTACGATCGGTAACGAAGGTGCCGACGCCGGGTTGACGCACAAGGTACCCTTGCTGCACCAAATCTCTAATGGCTTTATTGGCCGTCATCCGGCTCACGCCAAAGTCTTTCGCCAGCCGCTCTTCCGTAGGTATCTGATGATTCAGCTGCCAATCACCACACTGAATCTTATCCAACAGATGTTGACGGATCTGCTGGTAGAGAGGAGGACTAGTCATGAAGCTCCTTTGCGATTAAGGCCATTTGTCTATACAGATATCTTACATCTTACTAGCCTTGGTTTCTGGATTCATAGAATAACCGCAGCACTCTGGATAATGGGTCGGAATTTGCCGAGTACAGGAAAGGCCTGTTTTTGCGACCCGCACCGCTCATGCCAGCGTGCACCAATGAAAACACCACTGGCCTGATTTAGCGGTTTTTTTATGCCACAGTGACAATATTAGGCATACCACAGCTTGAAATCCCCGCCATCCAAGGGCTCGAGTTCAAATGCTGGAGCTTTTCCATATCGCCAAGGTTGGTTGTCCGTGGTCGAGAAACCACTTACGTAAGGCTTTTTTAGGTTGTCGGCAATCTTATTACACATACGCCCTCCTTCCGCGGGTGCCTCATTCGCTCGTACCTCGCGAGATTCGTTACCGCGCGCTACGGGTACGTGCACTAAGCTAAGTCGGTGGGTTTCGTAGCGCGTGGTAAGCCTACGGCGCACCCGCGAAAGCAGCGCGAAGCGGTGCCGGGGTTTGGCTCTTGCAGGCAGTGTTGGTTCGGTGTCACTGGGCGTCGTTCCGCCGCCATCCGCGGGTGCCTCATTCGCTCGTACCTCGCGAGATTCGTTACCGCGCGCTACGGGTACGTGTACTAAGCTAAATCGGTGGGTTTCGTAGCGCGTGGTAAGCCTACGGCGCACCCGCGAAAGCAGCGCGAAGCGGTGCCGGGGTTTGGCTCTTGCAGGCAGTGTTGGTTTGGTGCCCCTGGGCGTCGTGCCGCCGCCATTCGTGCCGGGCTGCCGCTGCAGGTGCCTACGAACGCTCGCTGAACTCGCGTTCTTCGTTACCACGCGCTACGGGTATGTGCACTAAGCTAAATCGGTGGGTTTCGTAGCGCGTGGTAAGCCTACGGCGCACCCGCGAAAGCAGCGCGAAGCGGTGCCGTGGTTGGTTGGCTGCATTGGGCCATATCCTAAGTTCTAATCCTTGGCCATCGCTGAGGGCCAAAATTTTCGTGCTCGGTTTGGTTGAGTTTATCTGGCGAACGGTGAGTGCCATGGAGGCATATACCATTCTGTATACCACTTAGCACCGGGATTCGGAAGGAACACAGAGGAACAACGAGGAGCTAAAAAACCATGTATTTCAGAGTATTGTACTCTTTTTTAGGCTTTCTCAGGCCTTCTCAAGAATGGCCGTTGGCGTCCCTGGCAGGAGTCGAACCTGCGACCTGCCGCTTAGGAGGCGGCTGCTCTATCCTACTGAGCTACAGGGACTTAAGGTCTTAACTTGCGGGCGCGTAGTATAACGCGTCGACTTAGGTAGGGCCAACCGAATGGCTATATCCAGCCAAGTAAACGCAGTGCGAAGACGCCTAGCGTAACGGTAATGCTCGCCATCAGCGTGGTGATGGCGATGATATTGGCTGAGAGGGCGACATTGCCACCTATTGCTTTCACCATTACAAAGCTTGCGGCGGCGGTGGGGCTGGCGAAAAACAGGAACAGCAAGCCCAACTGTTCGCCTGAAAACCCTATCAACCAAGCTGCCAAAGTGGAGAGTACCGGGAGCGTCACCATTTTCATCAAGCTAGCGCCGAGAGCTACTTGACTGCTGTCGCGCATACTCGAAACCGATAGCGTCGCCCCAATACATATCAACGCCAGCGGCAGTGTTAACGAGGCAAAGTAGTCTCCCGAGGTAATCACCCAGCTGGGTAACGGAATCGGCAGTACCGTAAAGGGCAGCGCCGCAAACACAGAAATAATCAGCGGATTTTTGGCAACATGCTTGAGCAGACTGCGCCAATCGGTGGACTGCCCCGGTTGGTAGAAGGCCAGCACAACAACCGAAAGCGCGTTGTACATCACAATCACCACACCCAATAGCAAGCTGCCTGCAGAAAGCCCGTAGTTACCGTACATGCCCGCCGCCAACGCCAGGCCCACAATCCCGCAGTTGCCGCGAAACGCCCCCTGAACGTAAATGCCACGATCCTGATGCGCTACACGGTATCGTGCCCATAGCCAACTCAATAAAAACTGCCCCAGCGTAGCCACAGCGAAAAACACCATCAGCGATACGTCTAGCGCAACGCTTAGGTCGGCTTTTATCAAACTCAGGAAGATCAGCGTGGGGAGCGTTGCTTTAAATACCAGTGCGGAAGCGGTCGAGACAAAGGCGCTATCAATCCATTTCAAGCGCTTAAGGCCCAAGCCCAAAAATACCATCGCGAAAACAGGCAACGTGACATCCAGCGTGCGGGCAAACAGTTCAAGTAGGTTCACAACAGTATCTCGGTCAGCCTTGATTTAAAATGACGGGCTTCCAACAACAAGTTTAGCACCTACTTATACTGTACTGCTGGGTGACGTTTGTCGACTGGCAAGAGCACCCTTAACTGTATGGAATGGAACAGGATCAAGCATTCGTTGACATTATTTAGACTGGTCAAAGAGCTCCATTACATCATCATTGGGCATATTAACCACAACCCCATCACGGCCGTGCTCCTTAGCTTTGTAACTACCGGCATCGGCACGCGCCAGGACATCGACCACACTGGTATCAATATCATCAAAGGTAGTCACACCGATACTCAAGGTGACCATGTACTCTTTGCCTTCATGGGTAACGGAGATTTCGCTAACCGATTGACGTAATGACTCTGCGATTCTCCTTGCCTGAGCCAGGGTGCAACTGGGGAGCAGCACGCCAAACTCGTCGCCCCCTTGGCGCGCCACATGGTCACTACGGCGAACCTCCCAGGCAACCACCTGGGCGATGCGGCGCAACATTTCGTCGCCTAGCGCATGGCCACCTTCGTCATTGATGGGCTTGAAGTGATCCAAGTCAAACAGCAAGAGAGCTGAAGGCGTGCTGGTTTTTTGGAAGTCGGCAAACGCTTCTTCAAGGCGGCGCTCAAAACCTCGGCGATTCAACAGCCCGGTTAATGGATCGTGCTCCGCCTCCCAGCGCTGAATAGCTTCTTGCTCACGGCGCTCGGTAATGTCTTTGACCACCCCTACTAAACCGAGGGTATGCCCATCTTGGGAAAGCGTAACCACGCGGGCATGAATATCCAGCCACAAAAGCTCTTTATCACTGCGTAAAAAACGCAACTGGCGGACAAAATCACTGCCGGTGCGAAGGCTATGCAGCCACATATCTTTCGCGCCAGCGATATCGTCAGTATGAATTTGCGTTAGCCATATTTTCATCGGCACTTCAATGGAGATCCCTAACATCTCCAGTAGCGCGGGGTTCATATAGGTAATGTCGCCCTTCATGTTGGCGACAAACATACCCTGAGGCGCCGCATTGAGCACCGAGTCTAGAAAAGCTTCGCGCTCTTGAAGATTGCCTAGTAACAGCTGCCGTTCATCTTCCACACGGTTAAAAGTGCTCGCCACCTGCTGCAACTCTTGCATATTAGTCGCCAGGCTGACGCTCTCACGGCGCCCTAAACCCACCTCGCCAATCTGCTTCTCTAAATGCCTCAAGGGCGTAAGCACTCGGCCAAGCACCCACCACAATAGAGGAAACATAAGCAAAACCAGCACAACCCATGTCCACCAGAGCTGTCTGATAAAATCCGTTAATGGAAGCTGCGCTTGATCCACAGGCAAATAGAGACCCACGACCCAACCAGCAGGCCATATCTGGGCATAAGATTGGAGCGCTGCTTCCCCATTTAAGAGCTGCCCAACGCCATCTCCCTCCCAACCATCCAAGGCCAAGTTTAACAACGGGTTAAATGTCTCGCTGGGGACGACTCCATTAATCAGTGATGTATCCGGATGGTATAAGACTTTTCCAGAAGCGGTAGCTACACCTGCATAGCCTTTTTCGCCCAGGCGCACTTTGGCTAAACGGCTAAATATGCCCCCTGAGTCCAAGTTAAGAACACCAGCAACAAAGCCATCGAAAGTACCTTGTTCCGTGAAGCGCGGCACTCCCACTAGCACCATGGGTATACCGCTCGCCCGCCCTACAAAGGGCTCACTAACATAGGGGCGGCGGATACCGCGCAGCATCCGAAAATACTCAAGCTCAGCGGTTTCGAGCCCGACACGCCCCACAATGGCAGGCCAATCGGCAATAATCTCTCCATCACGGTTGGCGACCACAATCCCTTCGAACCAAGCCAGCAGGCTATCATTTTGCCGCAACTGGTAGCTGATCCAACTCGCATCTTCGGTGGCGCCTATCATTTCGCTTAAACGCTCTAACGCCTGAAAGCGCATATCAATTTGTTGGGTGACCTCATCGGCGAGTAAAGTGGCTTCATAACGCAGGTGCGACATATTAGTCTCTTGCACCATGGTCTTACCGACTTGCCACGCCATGCCTAGCACCAATGCGAGCAGCAACAGCAAAGTAAAGGAAAGCCCCAGCAAAAGCCGGCCCTTTAACGAACTGAAAGAAAATAGATTTTTTAGCAGATAGGCGAAACGCACCGATTATCCTTTTTATACATACTTTACTTAACTCCTTACTTAACTCCAGAATCTAAGGAGTAGTTTCAACGGCACAAAGAATAGACAAATCTACCAAAAAAGGAGCAATCATGCGCGTTGAACGAATCAAACTTAAGGTAATTTTTTTATCGTGCAAAGGGTTGCTGTCAATAGAAAAAAATAGTGAGCACTCACTGCCTGGATTGATTACCCCCCTCAATTCACGTATGTTCGCCCGCCTATCCCTTATCCTGTTACCTCACTGCGGCCTTAATTTATGGCAAAACGAACGGCAGGTTACACATCTCCAGGTATTCGCAAGCTGGCTGCCCTGCCTGCGCTGCTGCCCGAATTTTACCAATTCTCCCGCATAAGTTCACTTAGACGCCCCCCCGATGCGGTAATCGGTTGGGGGTTAAAGCCTACCAGTGTCCGCGCTAGGCAATATGCCCAGCGTCGCCAGCTAGCTTATATCGCATTGGAAGATGGCTTTCTACGCTCATTGGGATTAGGCGTAAGCGGTTTTCAACCGCACAGCATGGTCGTCGATGAGACCGGAATTTACTACGATGCATCGCGTCCATCTGATTTAGAAAACTGGCTCAACACGGCCACTTTCGACGCAGAGGAGTTAGCCCAAGCAGAGCGCTGCATGGCGCTAATCGCCCGCTATCGACTGTCAAAATATAACCACGCCCCCGATCAACTCTCAAAGTATAACAGCCGGGCTAGGGTGCTAGTGGTCGATCAAACCGCTGGAGATGCCTCTATTCATTATGGCGGCGCCAGCTCCGAAAGCTTCCAGCAGATGCTGGAAGATGCCTTAGCCACGCATCCGGATGCCGATATTCTGGTCAAGATCCATCCGGATGTCATTGCTGGGAAAAAACAAGGCCACCTACTTAACGCCGCAGACCACCCGCGCTGTAAGGTAATTGGTGAAGACCTTAACCCCTGGGCGCTATTTGATCAGGTCGACCACGTTTATGTCGTGACCAGCCAGCTCGGCTTTGAAGCGCTGCTTGCTGGTAAGCAAGTGCACTGCTTTGGCATTCCGTTTTACTCAGGCTGGGGGCTTACCCACGATCAACTACCCTGCCACCGCCGTCGCACCAAACGCACGTTAACGGAAGTGTTTGCCGCCGCCTATTTACGCTACTGCCGCTATGCCAACCCTTACACCCGGCAGGCCGCAACGCTGGAAGAGACGATTGCCTTAATCGCCGACCAAAAGCGCCAGCAGGAACGCTATCGAGGCGACTGGAGGGCGTGTGGTTTCTCTTCATGGAAACGGCGCTTTATTGGCAATTTTTTAGGCACCGTCGCCAAGGTGAATTATCAGCCCGAGCTGCCCACCCTCAGCCCCCCTGAAGAGCGGCTACTGGTATGGTCGAGCCGCATCGATGATGATTTTAAACATCAGCACGCCCAGCACATGGCCAACCTATGGCGCATGGAGGATGGCTTTATTCGCTCGGTGGGTTTGGGAGTCGACCTTACGCAGCCATTGTCGCTAGTGATTGATTCACAGGGCATCTATTACGACCCCAGCCAGCCCAGCGATTTGGAGACGTTGCTCAACAACACATCTTTTAGCGACGACCTGTTGCTGCGTGCCCAGCATTTACGTGAAAGGCTAGTAGCCCTAAAGCTATCCAAGTACAACGTGCGTGGCGCGGCAGAGGTTGATCTGCCCAAAGGGCGTTACATTATTTTGGTGCCCGGCCAGGTGGAGAGCGACGCCTCGATTGCCACCGGCTCGCCGCACATTAATACCAATAGCGGGCTGTTGAGCGCCGTACGCAGCGCGCATCCAGAGGCTTTTATCGTTTATAAAGCCCACCCCGATGTATTAACCGGGGCGCGCGTCGGGGCACTCGATACTAAAGCCAAACGCCTGTATGATCTGGATGCCAGCGACATCGACATCGCCACCCTGCTAGAGCGTGTTGATGCAGTGCATACGATGAGCTCATTGACCGGGTTTGAAGCACTGTTACGTCAGCGAGAAGTCAGCACCTATGGACTGCCGTTTTATGCTGGCTGGGGGTTAACGCAGGATGCGCTTAGCTGCCCACGCCGAACGCGCGCGCTCACGCTGGATGCGCTGGTGGCCGGTACACTGATTCTCTACCCCGGCTATGTAGACCCAACGACCCACCAGCTATGCAATGCTGAAACCGTCGTCAGCCTGTTGGAACAGGCAAGAACACAGAAAAACACCCTTACATGGAAACAGCAACTCTACCGCTGTTATCGTAACTTGTTGATCGGAAGGCATTGAGTTGAAGGATCAAAAGCGTGCATTCTTATTTTTACAGGGCGTATGCTCACCGTTTTACCAGCGTTTAGCCAAGCGCCTGGTTAATGATGGGCATCGCGTCGTTAAGGTCAACTTTAATGCGGGCGATATCGCCTACTGGCAGCGCACCCACGGCGAAAGTCACCTGTTTCGCGGCCCCACATCCGAGCTACCCGGCTATATTCAAGCGCTGTGGCAGAAGTACGGCATTACCGACCAAGTAGTGTTCGGTGATCGTCGCCCTATTCACCGCCCCGCCGTCGATAATGCCGCCGCAGCCGGTGTACGCACCCACGTGTTTGAAGAGGGCTACTTTCGCCCTTTCTGGATTACTCTGGAGCGCGAAGGCGTTAACGGTCACTCGCTGCTGCCCCGTGACCCCAATTGGTTTTATGAGACCGGCAAAGCGCTGCCCGAACCGCCGGCACCGGTGCGCTTTCGCTCCTCGTTTAAAATCCGCGCAATGCACGATGTCGGCTACCATTTGGCCGGGCTGGCCAATCCGCTGGTGGCACCGCACTACCGCAATCATGCGCCGATCACTGCCCCCGTCGAATACGCGGGCTACCTCAAGCGTTTTGCTCAATTAAAAGCGGTTTGGAAAAAACGCGATGCCGCGCGCATTAAAGCGCTGATCGAAAGCGGACGCCCTTATTTCATGCTGCCACTGCAGTTAAATAGCGACGCGCAAATTCGTGATCACTCCCCCTACGCCAATATGCAGGAAGTGATGGATGACGTGATGGCTTCGTTCGCCCAGCACGCGCCCAGCGATACGCAGCTTTGCATTAAGAACCACCCTTTGGATATGGGGTTGGTCAATTACCCCAAGATCATCCAACGGCTTGCCGAACGCCACGGCCTACAAGGGCGTATCGTCTATCTGGAGTATGGGGATCTCAACGTACTGCTCAAACACGCCAAGGGCAATGTGACCGTAAACAGCACCGTGGGCATTGTCTCGCTGGAGAAGAGCTGCCCCACCTATGCGCTTAGCGACCCAATATACAATTTGGATGGGCTGACCTACCAAGGTGCCTTAGCGGATTTTTGGCAGCAGCCGCAGCCGCCTAACAGCGAACTATTTGGCTATTTTCAAAAGACCGTGATGCACGCCGTACAGGTTAACGGCGGTTACTACTGCCAGCCCGGCATCGATTTAGCCGTAGAAAACGCCGCTCGCATACTTGAAGCCTGCCCGTCGCCGTTGGAGAAGTTACTGTGACAGATGATGTGACAGAAAATGTGACAGCGACTGTGGCCGCTACTGAGAGAGCGACTGTGAGTCAGTCTACTCCAAACCGCTGTGTGCTGATCACTGGCGCAACCGGCGCGATTGGGGGTGCACTGGCAAATGCCTATGCCGCCACCGGCACCCATTTGGTGTTGCACGGACGGCAGCAGAAAAAGCTAGAGGCTCTTGCCGAGACTTGCCGTCAGCAAGGTGCTCAGGTCACGCTCTCAACTATTAACCTGACCGATGACCACGCCCTGCAAAGCTGGCTAGCCGGACTTTGCGCCGATCAGGTGCCGGATATCGTCATCGCCAACGCGGGCAAAAACACCCACCCCCAAGGGCCTGATATCTTAGAACCCTGGGCAGACGTGCAAGCGCTGCTGGAGATCAACCTAAAAACCCCTATCGCCATGGCGCAACGCTTGGTACCCGCGATGCAGGCCCGCGGTAGCGGCCAACTGGTACTGATTAGCTCGCTTGCAGCATGGCACGGCTTACCCACCACACCCAGCTATAGCGCCAGTAAAGCGGGTATTAAAGCCTACGGCGAAGGGTTACGTGGACTTCTCGCACCCCATGGTATCGGTGTAACCGTGGTGATGCCCGGCTATGTCACCTCCCCCATGTGCGAAGCCATGCCCGGCCCCAAACCCTGGGAGTGGCCGCCGGAGCGTGCCGCCAAGGTAATCAAACGCGGCATCACTGCCAATCGCGCGCGTATCAGCTTCCCCTTTCCACTTAATTTTGGCACCTGGTGGCTGGCGGTACTGCCCGCAGGAATTTCTCAGTGGTTGATCAAACGCCTGGGCTTTAACCACCCAGGAGACACGCCCCATGATTAATGCGCTGGTATGGCCGCTACTCGCGGGGCTATTGATCAGCAGCATGTTTGAAGCCCTGCTCAGCCCGCGGCCGCGCCCGTTTTGGCAACGCGGTAGTGCGGCCAATAGCGTACATATCGGCTCATGGCTACTGATTTTCGGCATATTGGTATTGTTACTTCAGCGCCCCTGGTTTGCGCTGATGGTGTTTCTGTCGCTGCAACTGGTCGTCGTGCAGTCGAGCAACGCCAAATCACATACCCTCAACGAGCCGTTTATCTGCCACGATTTTGAGTACTTTTGGGATGCCATTCTGCACCCGCGCCTATACGTGCCTTTTTTCGGCGTTGGCTTGGCAATCGCCGCCAGCAGCGCAGCCGCCGTTGCGATTGGTGCATTCTTTTATTGGGAAGGCTCGCTGGTAACCAGCGCAGGCGCTAGCCGCTTTTTGACCCATGCAGTGGGGGTAATGGCAGCAGGCGCCCTGCTGCTGGCATTCAGTATACCCAGGCTGCCTGCCATTACTTTGCGGCCCATAGATGACATGCACCACCTGGGGCTTTTCGCCAGCCTGTGGGCCTACGGCGTGGCGCTGATGCGCTCCCCCGTGCCAACACCCGAGCAATCACCTTTTCACGCCTTAACATCGAAGGTAAAAGCGCATAAAGGCGAACAGCCGCTTCCCAACGTGGTGTTAGTGCAGAGCGAGTCGTTTTTCGACCCACGCCCCTGGTGTAACGAGGTAAACCCAGAGTTACTTCCCGATTTTGATGCCACCCGTGCAAGCGCCATCCTGCACGGCGCGTTAAACGTGCCCGCCTGGGGCGCCAACACGGTGCGTACCGAGTGCGCCGTATTAACCGGCATTGCACCCACCCAATGGGGGGCGCGCCAGTTCAATCCTTACCGCACGCTTGCTCGCCACCCCATGCCCAGTTTAGCGAGCACGCTAAAAGCTGCGGGTTATCAAACAGTGTGCGTGCATCCGTACCTGGCGAGCTTCTATTTTCGCCACAAGGTGATGCCCCTGTTAGGCTTTGACCACTTTATAGATATCAATGCCTTCACGAGCAGCGACAAAAGCGGCCAGTACATTAGCGACCAGGCAGTAGCACGAAAGATTGGACGGCTGCTTGAAGATGACGATAATAGACCGCTATTTGTGTTTGTTATCACCATGGAAAATCACGGCCCGCTCCATTTAGAAGCACCCAGCCAAGCGACGCTAGCCACTACGCTGCCCGACGCGCACTGGCCGTTGCCCGATCATCTGCGTGATTTCGCGGTCTATTTGCAGCATTTAAGTGAATCCGACAAGATGTTGGCTAGCGTTAAAAATTCGCTCAATACTGCAAAGCGACCAGGACTGCTAGGCTGGTATGGGGATCATGTACCGATTCTGCCTGAGGCGTATGCACATTTTACGCCCCCAGATAGCCGCACCCCCTACATGATATGGTCAACGGCGGGTTGGGTAACAGCAGGCGAGCGGTTGGCAACGGCGCATAGAGCAACGGCTAATGAGCCACTTGAACTAGCCGCAAACGAACTTGGTGTCCAGTTATTTAAACAGGTGTTTGGACACGATATAAGTAACGATGTGATCAAGGCAGAACCAGAACCTCAGGAGCAAGAATGACTAAACGCGTTGCCATTATCGGCGCCGCCCATCGTTTCCCCGGCACCACCCCTGAAACGTTCTGGCAGGACCTGCAAGCCGAAAAAGATTTAGTTACCGAAGTGGCCGCTGACCGCTGGAGCCACGACGCCTTTTTGCACCCGGATAAACGCCACCCCGGCACCAGCGTGACTTTTGCCGCTGGCAGCCTAGGTGATATCAGCGGATTTGACGCTGAGTTTTTTGGTATTTCGCCCCGCGAAGCGGCCAATATGGATCCCCAGCAACGCATGCTCTTAGAGCTCGCTTGGGAAGCCATGGAAAACGCCAGCATTCTGCCGAGCTCCTTGCGCGGCAGCCAGTGTGGGGTATTTTTAGGCGTTGCCAGCCTCGACTACTCTTACCGTATAGCGGACGACATGGCGGCGATTGACGCCTCCACCGCTACCGGTAACACCTCCAGCATTGCCTCGAATCGGCTGTCGTATGTCTTCGACTTACACGGCCCCAGCATGTCGCTGGATACCGCCTGTTCGTCCTCAATGGTGGCCTTTCACCAAGCTTGCCAATCGATTCGCAGTGGCGAGACCAATATGGCGCTGGCAGGCGGTATTAGCCTTCACCTGCACCCCTATGGCTTTATCATTTTCTCCAAAGCCAGCATGCTCTCGCCCACTGGCCGCTGTCAGGTTTTCGATGAAGCGGGCAATGGCTATGTGCGCTCGGAAGGGGCAGGCATTTTCCTGCTCAAAGATTACGACCAGGCAGTCGCCGATGGCGATAATATTATTGCCGTGGTGGCAGGTTCGGCGGTCAACACCGACGGTCACAAATCCGGCCTAACGGTACCTAACCCCAGCGCCCAGATTGACTTGATGAAGCGCGCCTATCAGCAGGCGGGCATCTCTCCGGACGAGATCGACTACCTGGAAGCTCACGGTACCGGCACCGCCGTTGGCGATCCGATCGAGACCCGCGCAATTGGTGAAGCACTGGGCCAGCAGCGTAAAACACCGCTACTGATTGGCTCCATAAAAAGCAACCTGGGCCACCTGGAAACTGCATCTGGCGTGGCTGGGCTGGCCAAGGCGCTCTACAGCATTCAGCACCGTGAAGTACCGGCCACGATTGGCATTCGCAAACTCAATCCGCGTATCAAATTCGATGAGTGGAACATCTCGGTGGTCACCAAAGGCCAACCGCTGAAAAAACAGGGCCGCCTGGTCATCGGCGTTAACTCCTTCGGTTTTGGCGGGGCCAACGCCCACGTTATCTTGGAAAGCCCACCCGAGCGGACAAAACCCGAACCACAGGTGCCAAACTCACCACTACCGATTCGCCTTAGTGCCCGCAGCGAAGATGCGCTTACCCAAAGTGCCGAAACCTTGGCTAGCTATTTGCGTGAAAACGACTTGCGCGAAAACGACGGCACCAGCTTCTACGATATCGCCTACACGCTGTTCAACCACCGTGACAGGCATAGCCATGGCGCGCTGCTGTTTGCCCAAACAGCGGAAGAAGCCGCCGCGCGATTAAGTGAATTTGCCGCCGGTGAAACAAAAAGCGTCACTACGCTGGAGCGCTTGCCCAACGCGCTAGGCCCGGTATTTGTTTACGATGGCAACGGCTGCCAGTGGGAAACCATGGGCCGCGATCTGATTAGTGATTCGCTGGTTTTCGCTGAGGCTATTGACCGCGTTGACGCACTTTTTCAACAGCACGGTAATTTCTCGCTACGCGCCGAGCTTGAAGGTCGTAATCGTGAACAGGAAAGTGATAGCAACCGCTTTGCATTGACCGAAATCGCCCAGCCTGCGCTATTTGCACTGCAAGTGGCGCTGACCGAGTGGCTGCGTGATCAAGGTATTAAGCCCAAAGCAGTATTAGGCCATAGCGTAGGCGAAGTGGCCGCCGCCTGGGCCAGCGGAGCGCTTAGCCTGGAAGATGCGGTCAAAGTGATTTACTACCGCAGCGACTACCAGGGTAAGACCCGTGGTCAAGGCGAAATGACCGCCGTAGCCATGAGCGCCGACGATATTGCCGAGTGGCTCGAAAAGCCCGAGTTCAACCAGGTTTGTCTGGCAGGTATTAACAGCCCAAAAGGCATTACGCTAGCAGGCGACAGCCAACAGCTGGGTGCTCTGGAAGCCGCCCTGAGCGAACAGGATATTTTTGCCAAACGCCTGCCGCTGGACTATGCCTTCCACAGCCCTGCAATGGACAGTATTGAGGCAGGCGTCATCCAAGCGTTAGCTGACATTACTCCACGGGCCACGCAGATCCCCTACTACTCCACCGTGACCGGCGCGCTAAGTGACGGTCTCGTGCTGGATGCCACCTACTGGTGGAAAAACATTCGTGAACCGGTACTGTTTGATGCCGCCGCTAGCGCTCTAATTGAACAGGGCAACAACATCTTTATCGAGATTGGCGCCCATCCTATTTTGCGCCGTTATCTCAATGAGTCGCTCCGTCAATTGGAGCAACCAGGGTTGGTCTTTGGCACTATTGAGCGCCACAAACCGGGCCTAGAGGGCTTGCAGCACAGCCTGAGTCAAATGTTGTTAAGCGGCCTTGCCATGGGAAGCCGCTACTTCCCAGTGGAAGGACAGCGCGTGCCGTTACCCCGCTATGCCTGGCAGCGTAACCACCACTGGGTGCACGGCACCAACGACGGCCAGGGTCTGCTTTCGCGCTATTACCAGCACCCGCTGCTGGGCTACCCGCTGGCGCAGCACGAACACACCTGGGAAAGCCAGCTAGATACTCAACGTCAGCCCTGGCTGGCCGACCATGTGGTGGGTGAAGGCGCGGTATTCCCCGGTGCAGGTTTTGTAGAACTCACCCTGGCAGCGGCGCTGCAGCTAAAAGATATCCCGCTGCTGGATATCGAAGAACTGGAAATCCGTGCCCCGCTGCTGCTGGATGGCCCCCATGGGCGCACCATGCGGTTAACCTACCTGCCAGCAGATGGTCGCCTGGAGATCCACTCCCGCGAGCCGGCCACCGGAATTGAGTGGCAGCTAAATGCCGTGGCCCGCACCATGCGCGAAAGCCGTGGCTTTTTGCTCAACCGCACAGCGCCAGCGCTGCCTAAGCGTGCACCGGACTACACACTGGCAGACCACCTGGCAATGGCCGAGCGCATCGGCCTACATTACGGGCCCGCTTTCCAAGCCATCTCCCACGGCTGGATTGAAGGCGATGCGGTAATTGGCGAAATCGCGCTGTCGGATGAGGTGCAAGGGCAGTTAACTACGCTGCATGTCCACCCCGGCATTCTGGATAGCGCCTTCCAGATGTTTATCCCACTGCTCGCGCAGCACAGCGAGTTTGCCGCGCAGCTCGCCTTCGTGCCGGTTCGCGTTGGGCGCATTCAAGTCAACACTCAGGCCGGTGCGCCGGTACTCGCCCGCGCCGTAATGGGCAAGCGTGCGCCGCACTCCTTTACCGCTGACTTTGAGCTGTATGACGCCGCAGGCAATGCCGTTGCCGTATTGAGCAAAACCCGCTTCAAAGCGATTCGTCTCAACCGTGCCCATCACCAGCACTTCAGCTATCTGGATGTGGAACTCACCCCAGCGCCGCTGCAGGTAGAGCCGTTGGCACTGCCCGGTGATGCGCTCGCTCGTCTGGCCGATATCGCAAGCGTATACGCCGCCAGCACCGGGCAGCGTTACGGCAATGAAGTCGCGCCACTGCTTGATAGCCTTAGTGAAGCGTTTGCCCAGCAAAACGCGGTGGTTAAAGCCCAAGATCAGGCAACTGATGAAGCGCAGCACTCGCCAGACGTTATCTGGCAGCTGCTGGTGCAAGACTACCCCGACTACTTTGCGCCCATTCACTTAGTGGGCCGTTTAGGGTTTCACCAGCAGGCGCTACGCAGCGGCACCAGCGATCTTGAAGCGCTGGGCATTAGCCACGACCAGTTGGCGCGCTTGAACCGAGTGCTGGTGGGTGAAAGCGGCTGGCAGGCATTGGCAGGCGCGTTAGCCGAGTTGATCGATGCTCTGATAGCAGAGCTCCCCGTGGGGCAGCGCTTGCAACTGCTGGAAGCGGGCCCCAGCGCGCCTGCGTTGGGCGAACGGTTGCTGGAACGTAGCGCCCAGGCGCTTTACCACGACCTTACCCATTACCGCGTTATCACCACCCTTGATAGCACTCGTCATCAGGCGGAGCAGCTGCAAGAACGCTTCCCGCTGATGGACATTCAACACCTGGGGCAAGAGGACGCCACCGCGCTTACTGCCCCCGCTGGCGTTGAAAAAGCGCAATTGGCGTTTGTCAGCGTGGATATCACCCAACCTGCCGCGACGCGTCAGTTGATTGAGGTGCTGCCAGCGCAACTGGCCCCCGGTGCTCAAGTCATGCTGATCGGCATTGCGCCCAGCCGCTGGTTAGATGATCTGCTGGCCACACCCGGCATCGATCAAACCGCTCTGGAGCAAGAGACGCTGATCGGCTGGCTCAACGACCAAGGCTTTGTGGTTTCCGCGCCGATGGCGCTGGAAGAGAGTGATAGCGGCGCCTATCTTCTCCACGCCCACTATCCATTCGATACGCCTTCAGCCGAGACCGCTGACAGCGCGGCGCGGCGTCGGCATCTAGTCCTCGCGGATCACAGCAGTGAAGCGCTTGCCGCCAAACTGGTCGAGGCGCTGCAGCAGCGGGGAGATTCAGCCCTGCTTAGCGTTAGCCAAGCCGCCCCCGCTGAACTGCTGACGCAAGCGTTACTCGACAGTCAAACTGAGCTACCGCTCAATGTGATTGATTTGCGCGGCCTCGGCGCCAGCAGCACTGAGGCGCAAACCGCACGCTGTGAGCACGCCCTACAGTGGACGTTAGCCCTGGAGCAGCAAGCCCTCACCGCCTCCCTGTGGCTAGTGACCAACGGTCTTAGCACACTCTGGCAGGCAACGCCTGCCTCCGGCCTTAGCGATGGCGATGCTATAGGCGATACCCCTGGCGATGCTGCCCTATGGGGCTTTGGCCGTTCGCTGGCCAACGAAGCGGTAGGCCATAACGTCTACCTGCTGGATGTACCGGCAGAGATGAGCGAACCCGCGCTTAGCGCCTGGGCGCTGCTGCTTGCCCAACCGGATGGCGAAAACGAAGCGCTGATTGATAACCAGGGCCACCGCTTTGCCACCCGGCTACGCACCCTGCCAGCGCCCCGCCCAACACAGGCGGAAGCCGCTCAAACCAAGCGATCTCATCAAGCGATGACGCTAGGCTTTGCCATGCCCGGCCAGCTGCGCCAGTTAACCTGGCGCCCGCGCCCGCTTCCCGAAGCCGGTGCCGACGAAGTGGCCATTCGCGTGAAAGCCACTGGGCTTAACTTCCGCGATGTGATGTACACCCTCGGCCTGCTCTCCGATGAAGCCATTGAGAACGGTTTTGCCGGCCCAACCCTGGGTCTTGAGTTTTCGGGCGTAGTAGAAAGCGTGGGTAGCAACGTTACTCAGCTAACCCCAGGGCAAGCCGTGGTCGGCTTCGGGCCCGCCAGCTTCAGCGATAAAGTCATCGCCAGCCAGCACGCCGTGGCGCCACTGCCGGAAGGCATTAGCTTTGCCGCCGCGGCGACGATCCCAACCACCTTCTTTACGGTCTACTACGCGCTTAAACACCTGGCGCGGGTAGAGCCCGGTGAGAAAGTACTGATTCACGGCGCCGCAGGCGGCGTAGGCATTGCAGCGCTGCAGATTGCCCAGTGGCTGGGGGCCGACGTTTACGCCACGGTGGGCTCAGAAGAGAAGCGCGACTTCCTGCGTTTGATGGGGATCGAGCGACTCTACGACTCGCGCTCGCTCACCTTCGCCGAAGAGATCCTTGAAGACACTAATGGCGAAGGCGTCGATGTGGTGCTTAATTCCCTAGCAGGAGAGGCAATCAACCAAAATCTGCGCGCGCTGCGCCCGTTTGGCCGCTTCCTGGAGCTGGGTAAACGTGATTTCTACGAAAACACCCATATCGGCCTGCGCCCGTTCCGCAACAACTTAAGCTACTTCGGTATCGACTCCGACCAGCTAATGAAAGTGCAGCCCGCGCTCACCCAGCGCCTGTTTGGGGAAATGATGGCGCTGTTTAACGACGGCACCCTGAGCCCGCTGCCATTTACCTCGTTCAGCCACACCCAGGTGATCGACGCCTTCCGCTATATGCAGCAGGCGCGCCAGATCGGCAAAGTCGTGGTGACTTACGAACAGCCCATCGCGCCGCCCCAAAACGAAGTATTGGGCACGGCAATGATGCAGCTATCCGCGGAGGCCAGCTATCTGGTCACCGGCGGCTTGGGTGGCTTTGGGCTAAGGACCGCCCAGTGGCTGGTAGACAAAGGCGCACGGCAACTGATTCTGCTCAGCCGCAGTGGCCCGGCCAGTGAAGAGGCCCAAGCAGCCATTGCGGCATTTGAACAGCAAGGCGTTACGGTACTCGCCGCCGCCTGCGATATTACCGACCGCGCAGCGCTGGCCGATGTACTGGAGCGCGCCAAGGGTGAACTCGCACCGCTACGTGGCATCGTCCACGCCGCGACGGTGATCGATGACGGCCTTATCCGCAATCTAGATGCCGAGCGCATTCAGAAAGTGCTCGCGCCCAAAATCGACGGTGCCCGCCATCTCGATGCGCTCACCCGCGAAACCGAGCTGGACTTCTTCGTGCTCTATTCGTCGGCGACCACCTTGTTCGGCAACCCCGGTCAGGCTAACTATGTCGCCGCCAACCACTGGCTGGAGGCGTTTGCCGCCAATCGTCGTGCCGCGGGCTTACCCGCCACCTGCGTACGCTGGGGCGCGATTGAAGATGTCGGCTTCCTGGCCCGCAACACCCGCACCCGGGATGCGCTGCAGGAGCGCCTGGGCGGCTCCGCGCTGCGCTCGGAGGATGCGCTGAAAGTACTCGAACAGATGCTGCTGACGCCAGGGCCAAGCCTGGGCGTGCTGGAACTGGAGTGGGGTGCGCTTGCTCGCTTCTTACCAACTGCTGAAGCACCGCGCTTTAACGAAATTGCCCGCGCCAGCGACGACGACGGCAATGCCGATGCCGACGACGATATCAGCGCCCTGCTGGCCGACCTCTCCCCTGAAGAGCTGCACAGCACGGTCACCGACCTGCTGCGCGCTGAGCTGGCCAGCATTCTGCTGGTGGATGAGGAGAAGCTCGATATTCACCGTTCGGTCTACGATATGGGCTTTGACTCCCTGATGGGGGTTGAACTGATGACTGCTATCGAGAACCGCTTAGGCGTTCAGGTGTCAGTGATGGTGCTCAGTGAAGCATCGACCCTCGACAAACTGGCAGGCGTGCTGATTCAGAAAATGCATCAGCATGACGATGCTGAAGACGCTCCGCAGGATGCGATAGCCTCACTGGCCGCACAGCATGGCACTGAAGATTTAGGCACCGAAGGGGTAACCACTGAGCCTACGTCTGCCTCCTCATCACCCGCGACTGAGACACCATGACTGCCAAGCGCTCTGAACTGAAACAGCAACTATTGGAACAAGCACGCAGGCGCACCGCGCCGCGTGCTGCCAGCGCCGCCGTTCCCACCTCCAATGGGCAAGGCAGTGAGCAGCGCACGGTGCCGGAGCGCTTCACGCGTTTTGACGCCCAGCCCGGCTATCAGCAAATTGCCATGATGCGCCAAGCCGCCGAACAGTTAGGCTTGGTCGACCCGTTTTTCAAGGTGCACGAAGGCACCGCCGGGGCAACCAGCGTGATCAATGGGCAGACCTGCATTAACTTTGCCAGCTATAACTATCTTGGCTTCTCGGGCGACCCGCGTATCAATCAGGCCGCCTGCGATGCCGTGGCCCGCTACGGCACCTCGGTCTCCGCCAGTCGCGTGGTCTCCGGCGAACGGCCCATTCATCAGGAGCTTGAACAAGCTCTGGCCAACGCCTACGACGTCGAAGACGCGGTAGTGTTTGTCAGTGGCCATGCCACCAATGTCTCGACACTAGGGCATCTGCTGGGGCCCAAGGACTTAGTGCTCCACGACGAGTATATCCATAACAGTTCGCTGGTCGGCGCGCAGCTTTCCGGCGCCAAGCGTATGTCGTTTAGCCATAACGACCCCGCTGCGCTGGAAGCTCTACTGGCCCGTCATCGGCATCAGTTTGAACGCGTACTGGTAGTGATTGAAGGGCTCTACAGCATGGATGGCGACATCCCTGAGCTGCCGCGTTTTATCGAGCTGAAGCAGCGTTATCAGGCGTGGCTAATGGTCGATGAAGCCCACTCCTTCGGGGTGATGGGTGACACCGGCCTGGGGCTGCGCGAGTATTTCGATATCGACCCCCGCGACGTGGATATCTGGATGGGTACCATGAGCAAAGCCATGGCTGGCTGCGGTGGCTATATCGCAGGCAGCAAACCGCTGGTGGAAACACTACGCTACCTCGCCCCCGGATTTCTCTACAGCGTAGGCATGCCCGCCCAAGTCGCCGCCCCTTCGCTAGCCGCGCTGCAGCTAATGCAGCAAGAGCCCGAAAGGGTGCAGCGCCTGCACGCTATTTCGCGCTACTTTCTTGAACAGGCCACTGCCCGCGGGCTAGACACTGGCAACAGCATCGGCGCCGCGGTGGTGCCGGTGATTATCGGCAGCTCCGCAGCCGCCGCCCGGCTCTCCAACGCCCTGTTAGAACAACAGATTAACGTACAGCCAATCCTGCACCCGGCGGTACCCGAAAAAAGCGCACGGTTACGCTTTTTTCTCTCTTGTGACCATACCCAGGCACAGATTGACCAAACGCTTGATGCGCTCACCGCACTACTGCCATAATTTTATAACGCACTTTTAGACGCAAGGATGATGGCATGGACGGTTACAACGACCAGGAAAGTGCAGCAACGCCCGCCTGGTACGTTATCCAGTGCAAAGGGGGCGAGTCATTTCGCGCCGCTGAACACCTCGCCAACCAAGGTTACGAGGTGTTTCACCCAGTGCTGAATAGCCAACGCAAGCGCCAGGGCAAGCTCACCACGGTGATCGAACCGCTGTTCCCCTACTACCTGTTTATCTATTTGGATCAACTGGTCAGCAACTGGCGACCGATTCGCTCCACCCGCGGCGTCCTGCGCCTGCTTACCTTCGGCGATAGGCCCGTCGCCGTGCCCGCGCAGCTTGTGGAAACCCTGCGCGCCCAGCCGCACCGACAGGAAGGCATTCACAGCTATTTTAGTGCCGGCGAAAAAGTCACCATCACCGACGGCCCCTTCAAAGACCTGGAAGCCATCTTTACCCGTCTTAAAGGCGAAGAACGCGCCATCGTGCTGCTCAATGTACTCAACCGGCCACAGCATCTGGAAATACCGCTAGCCACCTTAAGCAAGTCGTAACGACGCTTTGCCGTCCATAACGATGCGCTACGATAGGTTTTTATAGCCCAATCATTCTGCATGGAGGCAAGGGTGGCAACCTATCGACGCGCGCTTGTACCTGGCGGCTGCTACTTTTTTACCGTCGTCACCTACGCACGACAACCCATGCTGGCGGATCGCCTCAATATTGAAGCCCTCGGGCGTGCGTTTCGCAGAGTTCGAGAAGAGCGTCCCTTCGTAATGGATGCGTTTGTACTCCTCCCCGACCACCTCCACTGCCTATGGACACTGCCCGAAGGCGACGCCGATTACTCCTCGCGCTGGCGGGACATCAAAAAATACGCCTCTCAAGAATTTTTATTTCCGCCCGGCACCCAGAACGCCTGGCAGCGCGGCTTCTGGGAACACGTGATTCGCGACGAAAACGATTGGCAGCGGCATATGGATTACATCCATTACAACCCCGTCAAACACGGCTGGGCTAACGCGCCCCGCGACTGGGAATGGTCAAGCTTTCGGCAATGCGTACAAAAAGGCTGGTACGCCCCCGACTGGGGCACCCAACAAGTACCCGATGTCGCCGACATGAATTGGGACTAAAGGCGGAAACGCATTCAAGTGGGTGCACATTTCGTAGCGCGTGGTAACGAATCTCGCGAGGCACGAGCGAATGAGGCACCCGCGAATGGCGGCGGAACGACGCCCTGGGGCACCCAACTAACGATGCTCAACGAATCAAACCCGGCACCGCTGCGCGCTGCTCCCGCGGGTGCGCTGACGCTTACACCGCGCTACGAAAATCCAAAGGTTCAACTTCGAGCACATACCGTAGCGCGTGGTAACGAATCTCGCGAGGCACGAGCGAATGAGGCACCCGCGAATGGCGGCGGAACGACGCCCTGGGGCACCCAACTAACAATGCCCAACGAATCAACCCCAGCACCGCTTCGCGCTGCTCCCGCGGGTGCGCCTGAGGCTTACCACGCGCTACAAAACCAACAAAATCAATCTCTTGCACGTACCGTAGCGCGTGGTAACGAATCTCGCGAGGCACGAGCGTATGAGGCACCCGCGAATGGCGGCGGAACGACGCCCTGGGGCAACCTACCAACACTGCCCACACAAGCCAACCCCGGCAACGCTCCGCGCTGCTCCCTCGGGTGCGCTGACGCTTACGCCGCGCTACGAAAATCCAAAGGTTCAGCTTCGAGCACGTACCGTAGCGCGTGGTAACGAATCTCGCGAGGCACGAGCGAATGAGGCACCCGCGAATGGCGGCGGAACGACGCCCTGGGGCACCCAACTAACAATGCCCAACGAATCAAACCCGGCACCGCTGCGCGCTGCTCCCGCGGGTGCGCTGACGCTTACGCCGCGCTACGAAAATCCAAGGGTTCAGCTTCGAGCACGTACCGTAGCGCGTGGTAACGAATCTCGCGAGGCACGAGCGTATGAGGCACCCGCGGGAGGCGGCGGAACGACGCCCAAGGGCACGGAACCAACCCCGGCACCGCTGCGCGCTGCTCCCGCGGGTGCGCTGACGCTTACACCGCGCTACGAAAATCCAAAGGTTCAACTTCGAGCACGTACCGTAGCGCGTGGTAACGAATCTCGCGAGGCACGAGCGAATGAGGCACCCGCGAATGGCGGCGGAACGACGCCCTGGGGCACCCAACTAACAATGCCCAACGAATCAAACCCGGCACCGCTGCGCGCTGCTCCCGCGGGTGCGCTGACGCTTACACCGCGCTACGAAAATCCAAAGGTTCAACTTCGAGCACATACCGTAGCTTTGTGCTCGAAAAAAATTAATGGCAATCAAGGAACGGCGGTAACGACCTTAAATTAAAACTAATCCCCAGCCTGGACGTCTCTAAGGATGGGTACTTCTACTCTACTAAGGCCACCCAACCTCCACGCCTCAACAGGATTACTGCCCGCAGGGGCCCCGAATGCACCCCAAACCACTCGAAACGTGGTTGCGTACAATGCCCCGTCTCCCATAAGAATGTTTGCATCAATATGAAAGCGACGCTTTTGCTCTTGCATTAATGCATCATCAAGCTCGGTTATTATTTCAATATCCGTGATGCCGTTCTCTTTACATGCCTCATGGAAGGCAGAAAACTTTTCGTCATAATATGGATCGGGTTCAATTTTCCGTTGATGCATTGCAAGGTGTCTGTCTTTATCACCATCGCAGATCGCTTGAACAGCGGCATTTACCATACCGGTTGCTGTCTCGCTAAACACTTCCTCCGCCAAAGCAGAGGAAGATAACAGCAGAGCAAGAGCCGTAGCGGTCAAAATAGTGGTTAGCTTTATTTTTTGTACCATTATTTTTTGTACCATTCCCATTTTCCCTTTGTTATTAAGCCCCGCCCGACTTCAAACATAGCATCAGTTTAGGTTTTATGATCGATACAAAAGCGATACTAGCGTCCCTTTACTGGCGGCGAACCCGCAATGGCAGCGTCGGCCGCACTGAACCTAGCACCCCCACACCACAAAATAGGGGTTAAGCTTTTCACTGGGGGTGGCGTAGCTAAGCGGGGTGCCTTCCAGGGTTTCTACCCGGCCGCCTGCTTCAAGCACTACCGCGTGGGCGGCACCGGTATCCCACAAGCAGGTGGGGCCTAAACGAGGGTAAGCATCGGCAAAACCTTCGGCAATGATGCAAAGCTTTAACGAACTGCCCATAGGTAGCATGGTGTGCTCACCCAGCTGTTCCAGCCACGCGGCCAAATCAGGGCTCGGGTGCGAACGGCTTCCCACTACTCGCCAAGTGACACCCTCTTTTGGCTTACCTGCCACGGCAATAGCTTTGCGGCTTCCATCGGCTTCCACCTTAAACGCGCCCAGCCCTTGTGCGGCCACGTAGCCAACGTCAAGCGCCGGGGCAGTTACCACGCCAAGCACCGGCTTACCGTTTTCAATCAGAGCAATATTGACAGTGAACTCACCGTTGCGCTTAATGAACTCTTTGGTGCCATCCAACGGGTCGACCAACCAGTAGCGGCCTTCAACATCAGCACCGGCAAAACCTTCAATATCCTCTTCAGAAAGGATGGGGATCTGCACTGGTAGCGCCTGCAGACCGCGCACAATAACGTTGTGTGCCGCTTTATCCGCTTCGGTCAGCGGGCTTTTATCCTCTTTCTCTTCCACGCTGAACTCGCGAGCGTAAACGCTCATAATGGCATCGCCCGCTTCACGAGCGATACCTTCAACGGCATCCAACAGGGCTTGATCAATAACAGTCATTGGGTTAGCAGACATAGCTTTATTCCTTGCATAAAAAAAGCTGCCAAGTAGCGGCCAACTTCGCCACCACCTGACAGCTAGAGCACTCAAATCAGCTAATCATTCCGCGTTCACGTAGTGCTGCGATCACGGCGTCAGCTGCTTCTTCTGCGTCCATTTCGGATGTTTTCAAATGAACATCCGGCGCTTCGGGGGCTTCATAGGTAGAGTCAATGCCAGTAAAGTTTTTCAGCTCCCCACGGCGGGCCTTTTTGTAGAGGCCCTTCGGGTCACGCGCCTCTACGACATCCAGCGGTGCATCGACAAAAATCTCGATGAACTCGCCCGCTTCCAACAGATCCCGCGCCAACTGGCGCTCACTGCGGAAAGGCGAGATAAACGCCGACATCACAATCAGCCCGGCATCCACCATCAGCTTGGCGGTTTCCGCCACCCGGCGAACGTTTTCCACCCGGTCAGCGTCGGTAAAGCCCAAATCACGATTCAAACCGTGGCGCACGTTATCGCCATCCAGCAAATAGGTATGCTGGCCGTGGGCGAAGAGCTTTTTCTCGACCAGGTTAGCGATGGTCGATTTACCCGCCCCGGAAAGTCCGGTAAACCAAAGTACCGCGGGCTTCTGGCTTTTTGCCAATGCACGCGCCTGCTTATCAATATCCACATGCTGCATATGGATATTCTGACTGCGCCGCAAGGCGAAGTGCAGCATGCCTGCACCAACCGTATTGTTGGTCATACGGTCGATGAGGATAAAGCCACCGGTATCGTGGTTGTCTTTATAGGCATCGAAGGCAACGGCACGGTTAAGGCTTAGGGTACAAATACCAATACCGTTCAGATCAAGCTGCTTGCTCGCAGTGTGTTCCAGGGTATTTACATTGACCTGGTATTTGATATCCGTGACGGTCGCCGAAACCGTTTGGGTGCCCAGCTTCATCAAGTAAGGGCGGCCCGGTAACAGCGGCGCTTCGTGCATCCACACCAGGGTGGTTTCGAACTGGTCGGCGGTGTGAGCTGGCTGGTCAACGCCGGAAATCACATCGCCACGGGAGATGTCGATTTCATCGTCTAGCAGCAGCGTAATCGACTGACCGGCAACGGCCTCTTCCAAGTCGCCATCTAGAGTATAAATCCGCGAGACAGTGCTAGTGTTACCGGAAGGCTGAACGCGGATCTGGTCGCCGGGGCGTACCACACCGCTGGACACCATACCGGTAAAACCACGGAAATCCAGGTTGGGGCGATTGACCCACTGCACCGGCATGCGGAAATGCGAGCGCTGAAGGTGTTCCGCATCCAGCTCGACGGTTTCCAGGTAGCCCAGCAGCGTTGTGCCGTGATACCAGGGCATTTTAGCGCTGTGCTCAATGACGTTGTCGCCCTTCAGCGCCGACATGGGAATGAAGGTGATGTTCTCCAGACCCAGCTGTTTGGCGAAAGCGCGGTACTCCTCAACAATCTGGTCAAAACGTGCTTTGGAGTAGTCGACCAAGTCCATCTTGTTAATCGCCACCACTAAGTGGCGCATACCCATCAACGACATCAAAAAGCTATGGCGACGGGTTTGGGTCAAAATACCGTGGCGCGCATCGACCATCAAAATAGCCGCATCAGCGGTGGAAGCCCCAGTCACCATGTTGCGGGTGTACTGCTCGTGCCCTGGGGTATCCGCTACGATAAACTTGCGCTTCTCGGTCGAGAAGAACCGATACGCCACATCAATGGTAATGCCCTGCTCCCGCTCGGCGGCCAAACCATCCACCAGCAGCGCAAAATCCATCTCGCCGCCCTGGGTGCCGTATTTTTTCGAGTCCGCTTCTATCGCGGCCAGTTGGTCTTCAAACAATAACTTGGACTCAAACAACAAGCGGCCAATCAGAGTACTTTTACCGTCGTCGACGCTGCCGCAGGTAATAAAGCGCAGCAAGCCCTTGTGCTCGTGGGCTTTCAGGTAGCCTTCGATATCCTCAGCAATCAGGTCAGATGAGTGAGACATTAAAAATACCCCTCTTGCTTCTTCTTCTCCATGGAGGCCGCGCTATCGCTATCAATCACTCGACCCTGGCGTTCCGATGTTTTGGTCAGCAGCATTTCTTGAATAATGGCAGGCAAGGTGTCCGCTTCTGATTCAACTGCGCCAGTTAGCGGGTAACAGCCGAGGGTACGAAAGCGTACTTTGCGCATCATGGGTACTTCACCCGGCTCTAGCGGCATGCGCTCGTCATCGACCATAATTAGCGCGCCATCGCGCTCAACCACTGGCCGTTCGGCGGCATAGTAAAGCGGAACAATGGGAATATTCTGCAGGTAAATGTACTGCCAGATATCCAACTCGGTCCAGTTGGAGATCGGAAACACACGAATCGACTCTTTGCCATTTTTACGCGTGTTATACAGCTTCCATAGCTCGGGGCGCTGGTTTTTCGGATCCCAGCGGTGCTGTGCGGTGCGGAACGAGAAAATACGCTCTTTAGCGCGTGATTTCTCTTCATCCCGCCGGGCGCCACCGAAAGCTGCATCAAAGCCGTACTTATCCAGCGCCTGCTTCAAGCCTTCGGTTTTCATGATGTCGGTATGGATAGCCGAGCCATGGGTAAACGGATTGATATCTTTCTCAACCCCTTCCGGGTTGATGTGCACCAGCAGATCCATACCAATCTCATCCGCCATATTGTCGCGGAATTCATACATGGCCCGGAACTTCCAGCGGGTATCAACGTGCAACAGCGGGAACGGCGGCGGCGAAGGCGCAAAGGCCTTGCGGGCCAGGTGCAGCATGACCGCGGAGTCTTTACCAACGGAGTAAAGCATTACCGGGTTTTCAGTCTCGGCAACCACTTCGCGCATGATCTGAATGCTTTCCGCTTCCAGTCGCTGTAAATGGGTGAGTGATGTCATCATCTATCCCAACAATTGTGTGAAAAAATATGCTCTCAAGTGCTAGGAAGCCAAGCCCATATCGGCAGGTACCGGCACTAACCAAAACATCGTTTGTTGCGTCAGCCAAGCCGTTACTTCCGGGCTGGCTGACAACCAAGCGCCATGAAATACCAAGGCGATTGGCCCTTTATTTTCTTCACTCTTGCCAATCAGTGTCTGCATAACGGCTAGATAATCATCTGCCAAAGGCGGGCGCTTAAAACAGCGCATCCACAACCGTCCACGCAGGCCATGCAAATAGAGCTGATAAACCGAACCCTGTGGATGCGCCACTCGGCGCACACCACCCTGCCAACGCTGGTCGGCCCCTCCTAACCTATCAAACTGTGGCGCCACCGCCTGCCGATACCACCGGCCCCGCTGGGAGCGCTGCTTAGCCAAGGTGCTTAACGGCCATGGCTCATGTTTCAGACCTTGGTTTTCCCACCAATGTTCAATGCCACGCTGGGTCAACTCGACGCCGTGTTCATCGCGTAAAAAAGCAGCCAAGTCAGCGCTGCTCCAGCCAGGTTTTCCCGCAGGGGGCTGGGTATACAGCGCCTCCCAAAGCCACTGTTGAATAGCGCTATCAAGCACGTTGGCCTGCCCTTTTAAACGGCCACGGGGCCGAACCGGCACTGCCGCCCAGCCCCCTTCACGAAACGCCTTCCAGGCAGCCGAGATGGTAGGGGCAGAAAGCCCGGTTTGCTGGCTGACCAATGGCACCGTCAACCCATCCAAACGAAGCTTCACAGCTTGCATACGGCGCTCATTGAGCCTTTCAGGCGATAAATGTTTAATGCTCAATATTAACGCTAACCACCTGTATTAAATACGCTTTTAAAGAATCAAAGCGTCAAAAATCGTCATTCATTAGACACCATCATAAAAGCCTGCGTAAAATCCAGCAAGTGAACCATGAAGTTAACGCATTTTAAGGACCCACCATGACCCCCTGGGCCGTTCTGTTTTCTATTACGATTTTATTAGCACTGTTAATCAGTGGGCGCGTAAAGCCCGCCATTGCGTTTGTTACGTTAGCCGCCATTTTTTTGCTACTAGGGTTTGTCGACACCGCCACCCTACTCACCCAATACACCAACCCAGCACTCGCCACGCTGCTGCTCTTGCTGCTGGTATCGCTAGCGCTAGAACGCTCGCCTCTGCTGGACTGGCTATCGCGCCACTTATTAAAAGGCCACCCCCGGCTGGCAACGGCACGACTAATGGGCAGCACGGCGGTGCTTTCCGCCTTTTTAAATAACACCGCCGTGGTGGCTGCATTTCTCGGGGCTATTTCGCGCCAGCAGCGTATCGCGCCCTCACGGCTACTAATCCCGCTCTCTTACGCCTCCATCCTGGGTGGCATTACCACCCTGGTGGGTACGTCCACCAACTTGGTGGTGAACTCGTTTAACTTAAGCGCCAGCGGCAGCGAGCTGGGCATGTTCCAGTTCAGCCTAGTGGGCATTCCCGTGGCGCTGGTGACCTTATGCGTTCTAATGTGGCGCGCTAATGCCCTTCCACACCACCAGCTCGAAGACACCAGCGAAAAGCTCTCCTACTTTCTAGCGGCCGACCTGGAACCCGACTCGCCGATGATCGGCAAAACCATCGAAGAGAACGGCCTGCGCAGCCTGGAGGGGCTCTACTTGTTGGAAATAGAGCGCAAAGGTCGACTGATTAGCCCCGTGGCGCCAGACGAACAGCTGCTTGCCAATGACACCCTGGTGTTCACGGGAGAAGTCGGCAAGGTGCAGGCGCTGCAGCGTTTTCCAGGGCTGCAGCTATTCGGCCATCAGGCCGATAATCTGCTGGCGACGAATCTGGTAGAGGTGGTGATTTCCCACGAATCAGAGCTTTCAGGTAAAACCCTGCAGGATGTGGATTTTCGCAGCATGTTCAGTGCGGGGGTGGTGGGTATACGGCGGGGAGAAAAACGTTTGGAGGGGCAACTGGGGAAAATCCCGCTTCGCGTGGGGGACTGTTTGCTGTTAGCAGTAAGCGCTGATTTCCGGCAACACCGCAACCTAGACCGCAACTTCCACTTACTCAGCGGCAGTTTCACCCGGCCTCAATTGAGTTATAAAGAGAGTCTATTCACCGTGGGCGGCTTTGCAGCGGTGATCGCCCTAGCCACCACCAATCTGCTGCCACTGTTCCACGGGCTGCTGATACTGCTGGGCGGGCTACTGCTGATGAAAGTGATCAGCTTGGCGGAGCTGCGCCGCCGTTTCCCGTTCGAGCTATGGCTGATTATTGGATCGGCGTTAGCGATTGCCCAAGCGCTGGAAAACTCAGGCGCGGCGGGCTTGCTAGCAAGCGGTATGCAGGGGCTGTTCAGCGGCTACGGTATCTATGCTGCTTTCATTGGCTGCTACTTACTGACGCTGCTACTCACGGAAACCGTAACCAACAACGCCGCTGCCGCACTCGCCTTTCCAGTCGCCTGGAGCACTGCCAACGCCTTTGGCGCCGACCCGCTGCCGTTTGTCATGGCCGTAGCCTACGGCGCCAGCGCCTGCTTTCTAATCCCGTTTGGCTACCAGACCCACCTGATGGTCTATTCACCAGGGCGCTACCGCATCACCGACTTTTTAAAGATCGGTTTGCCAGTCAGCCTAACCTATTCAGCGGCGGTACTGCTGATTACACCGCTGGTGTTTCCGTTTTAGGTGAGTGGTGAGGTGTGAGTGTTGAGGTGTGAGTGTTGAGGTGTGAGTGTTGAGGTGTGAGGGTTTTCGTAGCGCGGCGTAAGCGTCAGCGCACCCGCGAAAGGCGTCGGAACGACGCCCAAGGGCACAAAACCCAACCCCAGCACCGCTTCCGCGGGTGCGCCGTAGGCTTACCACGCGCTACTAAATCACGCTTGCACATGCAGGAGGGGATGCCAAGGGAGTGTGCACGTTATGCACATGGCCGTGGCACGTAATCACACCACCGAAATCGAGTGAGTGCACGTACCCGCGGTGGCGGCGGGACGATGCCCATCGACTCGTAGCAACGCTTCGCGCTGAAACTGAGCTGCAAAAACACAAACAATAATGCACTCAACGCACCAGAAGCGAGTTTAATTCCTGATACAACTTGAATTTCGAATCCGCTGACAAGATTTTTGCCTGGTGCGCCAAAGCCGTTGCAATAATAATACGGTCTTGAGGATCACTATGATGCTCGGGCAGCTTAGCGGCCCGCTCTGCAATCGCAGGGGTAATCGGTAATAGTGTTATGTTGGAAGCATCCAACGCCTGTTCGAACCACCACTCTAGAGCACACCCCAGATCAATACGCTGGTGCTCTACCAACCAAGCCACTTCAAACAGACTAATTGCGCTTACTCCCACGCAAGCATCATTTTCAATAGCTTCGCGCCATATAGGCTTCAACCGCTTATCGCCTGACATCCACCACAACCAAACATGAGTATCCAGAACCTGCATCAAGAAAAATCCCAACTGGAATCCGGTACGGTATCGAATGGATCATCATTAAAACGGATAGGCGGTACCTTCGCAGGTCGGCGACGGGGCGTGACTACCTGAGCTTCCGACATTGGTATTTCACGGGGAGAATCTTCTGTTAAAACAATCACTTTAACATGGCGATTTTTCAACTTTTCAAACTGAGGGAGACGAATAAACTCATTCTCAATATCTGTTTCGAACTCCACTGCGTACATCTCACACCTCCAACTCATAACAGCTTTTATCAATTCAGAATAGCACGTTTACCAAACACACTGGCACCGCTTCGCGCTGCTTCCGCGGGTGCGCCGTAGGTTTACCACGCGCTACTAAATCACGCTTGCACATGCAGGAGGGGATGCCAAGGGAGTGTGCACGTCATCACGCCACCGAAATCGAGTGAGTGCACGTACCCGTAGCGCGTGGTAACGAATCTCGCGAGGCACGAGCGTATGAGGCACCCGCGGGAGGCGGCGGAACGACGCCCGAGGACAACCAACCAACACTGCCCACACGAACTAAACCCCGGCACCGCTTCGCGATGCTTCCGCGGGTGCGCCGTAGGCTTACCACGCGCTACTCAATCTCGCATACACGGGAAGGTGGGGATTCCATGGCCGAGTGCGCGTTATGCACATGGCCATGGTAAAGAACCCGGACACCACCACCGGCTTCTACTCCTTCAACACACCTGCCAATAATGCTTTAGCGTTCTCAATCAGTTCATCCAGATGCTGTTCGCCTTTGAAACTCTCGGCATACACCTTATAAAGCGATTCAGTGCCGCTTGGCCGGGCAGCAAACCAACCACTATCGGTAGTGACCTTGATGCCTCCGATAGCGGCACCGTTTCCAGGAGCCGCAACCAGCACAGCAGTGATCGCATCACCTGCCAGGGTTTTCTCGATGACGCTCTCAGCACTCAGGTTTTTAAATGCCGCCTTCTCTTCAGGTGAACAGGCGGTATCAACACGCTTATAGAAAGGCTCGCCGAATCGCTCAGTGAGCGTGCGGTAATATTCACTAGGCGTTTTGCCGGTTACCGCCATAATTTCAGCCGCCAGCAAACACAGCACAATGCCATCTTTATCGGTAGACCACGCCTTACCGTCGCGGGTCAACAAACTGGCGCCAGCGCTCTCTTCACCACCAAAGGCCAACCAACCTTCATGTAGGCCATCCACAAACCACTTAAAGCCCACCGGCACTTCGTAGAGCTCACGCTGATGTGAGGCCACGACACGGTCAATCATGGAAGACGACACTAACGTTTTACCCACCTTCAGCTCAGCCGCCCACTCTGGGCGGTGGGTCATCAGGTAGTCGATGCACACCGCTAAAAAATGATTCGGATTCATCAGCCCGCTGGCATCAACAATACCGTGGCGGTCGGCATCCGGATCGTTACCAAAGGCGATATCGAAACGATCTTTAATAGTGAGCAGATTGGCCATCGCCGCAGAGCTTGAGCAATCCATGCGGATTTTGCCGTCGTGATCTGGCGGCATAAACGCAAACTCAGCATCAACAGCAGTATTCACCACATCAAGGTTAAGATGGTAGTGCGATGCAACTGCCTGCCATACCGGCAGCGCAGTGCCACCCATGGGGTCAGCACCTAGCCTCAGGTTCGCCTTCTGAATAGCGGCAATATCAACCACGCTGCCGAGCTGAGACACATAATGCGCCGTGTAATCGTACTCTTGCGCATGTGCGATCGCCTCTTCAACCGAAACAAGGGGCACGTCTTCTAACTGTCGCAGTAGGTAAGCATTGGCGCGCAACTCGATCCAACCGGTAGCATCAGTATCCGCAGGGCCGCCGTGGTAAGGGTTGTACTTAATTCCGCCATCTTCGGGTGGGTTATGCGAAGGGGTAATGATCAACCCATCAGCCAGCGCCGTACCAGGCGCGGCCTGACCTTGAGGAAGATTATGCTGCAAGATCGCGTGGCTGATCAGCGGCGTCGCGGTGAAACCATGATCTTTCTCGACAAAGACCGGCACCTTGTTGGCAGCCAACACCTGCAGTGCACACTCCCAGGCCGGGCGCGAAAGCGCATGGGTATCAAAGCCTAAAAACAGCGGGCCTTTGTAGCCCGCTTCAAGGCGGTAATCGACAACAGCCTGCGTGATAGCGAAGATATGAGATGCATTGAATGTACGCTCAGTCGCCCTGCCGCGATGGCCAGACGTGCCAAACGAAACCCGCTCGCCGACAACAGTGGCATTTGGCTTTTCTTGATAAAAAGCGTTAACAATAGACTCCATGATTCTCTCCCTGCTCATGTTACTGCGACACAGCATTGCTGCGTTGTAGCCAGAACTGCGCGGCGACTTCTACACCACCTAGTCTTTTTGCATCGGCAGCGGCTTGTTTAGCCATCCGCGCAGTGGCTTCGGGGTTTTCTAATAAGTGCTCTAACGCGCTTCGCCATTCAATGGGCGTATCATTGACAAGCAAACCGTTTTCTCCGTGATGTACCACCTCAGTATAAGGGTAGCGATTAGAATAAATGCCCACCCCACCCATGGCGGTAATATCCCAAAACTTTATAAATGATTTGCCACGATTGAATGGGGTATCTAACAGCGGGGCTAAGCCTATATGGCAGTGGTGCTCTCGCTGATAAACCTTAAACGACTCCCAAGGTAAAGGGGAAGGCACGTTTAAGCGTGGAAGTGTAATGAGGCTTTCTGGCGTGTGTGGCCCCAGCATAATCTCCACCTGGGTATCCATACGCTGAGACTGCATTTGCTGGATGGCAGGTGCAATATGCATGAGGTCTGTTAAATGCGCCCGCGTGCCATAAAAGCCGATTTTCCAATTGACGGCGGAAGATGGCGGCAGCGAGAAGTGCTGAAGTGAAGGCAGAGGAACAATAAGGGGCGGCGTGAGCACTTGAACATTAGCATGTTCGCTAAAAAAACAGCGCGCCAGTTGCTCGCTAGAAACCACCACCTCATCAGCCAGTGCCAGCAGCCTAGGCTGGTATTTTGCAATGCGCGCCATTCGTTTACGGTAGGCGGCGGGTAAAACGGGGTCATTGGCTGCCGCCGTAATATCATCATCAATTAAATAAGCGATATAGCCAAAGTCGTTTCGGTGGCGTTCCAACCAGCGCAGCCAACCCAGCGGCAGCGAACGGCAAAGCAACAGGTTGGCGCCTGCATACCGTTTAAGAAGAGCGCGGCCATGTAACCTGCTAGCCCCAAAGGAGCGAGAAACGGCTACCCGTTCAACCGTGATTCCCCGCAGGCGTAACTCGGGCGCCGCAGAGGCCAGGAAATAAATATCCTCGGTAGGCCGCGCGCCATCGCTAAGAACAACCCAACCAACCGAACCACTCACGATAAATCCCTTTTAACGATGACTCTGCTTCTTGCTCAAAAAATTATCAGCAACGCTTCGCGGGTGCGCCGTAGGCTTACCACGCGCTACGAAAACCATCTAAATCAAGTAAATGCACATGCCGTAGCGCGTGGTAACGAATCTCGCGAGGTACGAGCGTATGAGGCACCCGCGGGAGGCGGCGGAACGACGCCCAGTGGCACTGAACCAAACCCGGCACCGCTGCGTGCAGTGGCAGGATTATTGGCTTGTATCAGGGCGCAGTTTGAACTGCTCATATAACGTGTAAATACGGGCGCGCAGCAAGGTTGCTGCTTCCGAACGCATAAAGTGAGCAACGTCCAAACACTGGAACAGATAGGTGAACACCAAGGTACCCAACTGATGGTCAACTCTTTTTTCAGCCAACGTCTCTACTGCAACCCAGGGCAACCCACGCAACAAAAGCGCCGCATCGAATCCTAACGGCAAATACGCCCATCGATCCCAATCAACAAGCGCTACCTGCTCCCGCTGAGTATCAATGAGTACGTTATTACGATGTAGATCCCCATGCGACAGTACCCGTGGCAACCGCGCAGTAACACGCATCAAGAAGATAAAAAACGTTAATTCAAGCTTGCCACCCCCTTCTCGCAAAGCCTGAACGAACACCGATGGGAATAATCGATGCAATAAGCTTCTAAAACGACTTGAACGGCGCCTTAAAGCGCTACGCCTAGCTTCGCCCGCTTGCTGAAGGGTAAGAAGTTGCGCCATTACTAGCGGCACCCACGCCTCCCAACCGTTACCCACTTTATCCAGCGTAATACCTGGCTGAAAAGCAAATATCTGTATCACGTGCCTGTCTTGAGAAATCGCTTCCAATAAAGGCGGGGCAGCTATGCGACTAGGCATTATGACGTTGTCATAAAGTTGCTTTACGTTTTCATGCGCCTTCGGCTCCACATCAAAACGCGCCATGACGGGGGCCTGGTTAGCAACGTTAAGTACAGCGCCAGCCATTTGCCGCTCAGCAGACTGCCCGAATAATGGTTTAAATTTTTCTACTGACAACTGATCAGGGAGCCTAGCTATCGCGTCATACTCAGCATGGTGATGAGAGATGGCAATAGGTAACCAATCGCTTTGCCTAGGATTCCTGTAGAGCCAAGGGCTATTCCGCAATGGCACTCCTTGGGGCGTTACAATCCGGACGATATCTCCATGCTGCAGCGCCAACTGCCCACGAAACCCGACGTTGCCGCTCAAAGAGTGCCCTGCCCTTTTCACATCCGCTCGTTGGCGTTCACAAGACAATTGACAGCGGGCTCGGCCATTAACCAAAACAATCACGTACGGCGCCAGGCTCCAACCACTAATCGTATCCTCACTCACCTGATCTATAAAACCTAATGTAGCCGACCTTTTTTTTACTTTCAGCATAAACGTATTACTTGGATATCCGGTGAAGATTGTTCTTTGGCGTAGCACCGTTTCTGATCAGTACCTGTATCTATCTCTATACCTGCACGTGGGCGCCTGCAGATTTTTTATCAGGATATCAAGCATTTATCGCAATGAGAAATCTTCATGTACAAGGGTAAGGTTGGGATTATAAGCAGGATCGCAATCTAACCGCTTGCCCCACGTAGCACGCATATACGTCACCTCTTTGGAGGCACGTGAACGCTTCTTCGAGTTATCATCTGCACCACGAGAGATAGACTCATGGTGATAAAGCTCAGCATAGGGCGTCCACAGGTTACGGTACCCCGCTTCACGCACTTTCAAACAAAAGTCGACATCGTTAAAGGCAACGGTCAGCTCGTTTTCATTCAGCCCCTTCACCTGCTCAAAGACAGACTTACGCACCAACAAGCAGGCAGCGGTAACCGCCGACATATTCTGAACCAAATGCAAGCGGGTGAAATAGCCACTCGCGTTACGGGTAAAGTATTTGTGCGCATGACCCGCCACCCCGCCGATACCCAGAATAACCCCCGCGTGTTGAATGGTATCGTTAGGGTAATACAACTTAGCCCCCACGCAGCCAATGTCAGGGCGGCAAACTTGGCTAACCATCTCACCCAACCACTCAGAGTTGATCGGCTCAATATCGTTATTCACTAAGCCAATAATGTCGCCTTTAGCATGCTGGGCACCAAAATTGTTAATAGCGGAGTAATTGAACGGCTCTGACCAGGGCAATACACGCACTCTCTCGTCGCGTTTAGCCACGGCCTCCATATACGCCAGGGTTTCAGAGCACGTGCTGCCATTATCCAAAATCAGCAGTTCAAAATTTTGGTAATCCGTACGGTCTAAAATCGCATCGACGCAAGGCTTTAAAATTTCTACCCGATCCCGGGTAGGAATCAATAAGCTAACCAACGGTGCCGTGGCAGGAATGGGCCAGCATACGCGATACGTGTTGGGGTAATGGCCATGCTCAGCTACCGCACCGCGGTGATGCTTATCTACGTGGCTAGCCACTGCCTTAAGTCCCGCCTCAGCGGTATAGTCCTTTTGGGTGCTGTTCATGGCCGTGGAGCCTTCCGTAGCGCGCCAGTGATAAAGCACCTTGGGAATATGAACAATACGGTCGGCGGAGATTTCTGCCGTTACCCGGAGCACCAAGTCGTGATCCTGGCTACCCTCATACCCCTCACGAAAGCCCCCTACCTGGCGCACCAGCTCGGTACGATACACACCCAAGTGGGAAATATAATTTTGCCCCAGCAACAGGTCAGGGTTCCAGGCAGGCTTGAAGTGCGGGTCGAATCGCTCGCCGCGTTCGTTAAGCTTATCTTCATCGCTATATAACAGCGCCGCATTGGGTGTGTCCTGCAACGCGACGATCACTTGATACAAGGCATCTTCATTAAGGGTGTCGTCATGATCGAGCAGCGCGGTAAACTCACCCTCAGCTATTTCCAGCGCACTGTTACTGGCTGCACAAATATGCCCGTTGCGCTCGCGAATCACCACTTCAATGCGAGGGTCTGACGCGGCATAGCTGTTTAAAATTTTATGCACCCGAGGGTCGGTAGAGGCATCATCTGCCAGGCATAGCTGCCAATGGGGGTAGGACTGCGCCAGGACTGAGTCAATACAAGCACTTAATAGCTCGGGCGTTGGGTTATAAACAGGCACAACAACCGAAATAAGCGGTTTGTATTCCGCCTGTGCTAAAAATTGCTGAACCTCTTCCCTACTGGGCAGCACCTGGTTGCTCAACCACTCTGGGTAACTCTTTCCAGTGGTCATGCGTTCAAAGGTCGCGTTATATTCTGCCATGGCAAGGGTACGCCAATGCACACCCTGCTCTTGCGCAAGCTGCTTTAACGAGGGAACCACCTCTTTTTTCTCCCGCCCCCGCCAGCGGTGGTGCATGCGTGCCAAGCGTTGCGCCAAACGGTCATGAGCAAACCAAGGGGTCAACCATACAAACCGCAGGTGACGAATAGTGAAAAGCCCTTCGGACTCAAGTGGGTCAAAGCGTATTGCCTTAACGCCCCAGGGCATCCAAAACAAACGCTTTGTGATACGGCCAAGTTTTAAGGGCAAGTAAACACTCGACTCCTCCTCAAAACCGTTGCCTAAATCAAAGTATAACTTGATCGCTGCGCTGGGTTGGTTGTGGGTAATATCCGCCTCAAGCATTTGCCAGCCCGGCAAGACCCGACCACGGGGAACGACGAATTGCGGGTCCTCATTGAGGGATAACCACTCAAACTGTGCATTCTCGCCTTCCATCCGTTGAAGGCCACTGACCGGCTCATATTTAGGTTTTTGTACAAACAAATTCACAAGAGCCTATGCCTCGTATCTATATTAATAACGTTAAATGTAAAGAAGGAAAACAATTAAACCGTGCGCTGCCCAAGGGATTGGCCTGTTGCGGCCACCACACACTCTACCACGTCGCCAATCGTAAGCTGCTCAGAAAACTTATAATGAAAGCCAACGTAGCCCTTACGCGGTGGCGAAAGCCGCAGCAAACCTGGGCGCAGGTCTTTCGCCAGTACCTGGCCATCCACTTTTCCATTAACCAGTACATTAATATCGACGGGACTTTCATCAGTGGTATACCACGCCCAGCCACGTACAGTATTTTGATTTACACCTTGAATCTCACTATGAACATAAGAAAGCCCTTTTTTAAACAACTCGGTGCGAGCATTTAAGAGATCTTTAGCATTTTCATACAAAAGGAGGTCTGTCTCATTAAGATCTTCAATCTCCTTAACCACTTCATCGCTCAGCTTATAGGCATCCTGCTTTTTCGTTCGGCCCCGATTAAGCTCCACTGGCTGGATATCAACACCGTAGCAACCATTAATTTGCTCCAGGCTATTATGATAATCCTCAGTAAGACCGACAAAACCGAGCGCCTCTAAAGGTGCGCCCTGCAACAAACGCGACTGGCGATTGATATAGCGCGGCTGCGTATAAAAAGATCTCAGATCACCCTCATATTTATTATGACGTACAAAGTGCTGGTATTCTGAAACCGTGCGCTGCACAGGGTCACGCAGAAAAACGATGGTATTGGCCGAACCAAATAGATGCAGATACTTATCTGCATGCACATGACCACTCAAAAACTTCGCATCACGACTTTCGAAATGTTTTAAAAAATCGAGTCGGTCACCGTCACCATACATAATATCCAGGATGAACGGTGATGTTTCATCGGAATCATCCGCATAGTCATACACAACATGCCGTAAACCAAAAAAGGTTTCACAAGCTTTACGAAAGCTGGTGCCAGCCGTTTTGGGAATATGAACAAAATACAGTGGGGACATTCACTCACCTTGAATTATCAAATTGCCAGTCAAGCTTAAGCAGACAAAGGGATAGAAATTACTCTATATTGATACAAAGCAGTTAAATAGACAGCATACTTTTTAAAAAATTCATTCTGAGTCATAAATATTATAAGAACTCGCATCTGATTCTATGTCTTAATAATTATTTTATAAAACTCAGCGGTGAATAAACTCAAAAAAATCAGAAAAAGAAACTTTCAACAACATCTATAACTTTTTTTTGCTCCTTTTCAGTCATACCATAATAAATCGGAAGTCGGACTAAGCGTTCACTCTCAGTAGTCGTATAATTATCTGCTCCATGAAAATAACCATGTTGTTGACCAGCGGGTGAAGTGTGCAAAGGAATATAATGAAACACAGCTGTAATATCCTCTTTCTTCAAATGCTCAATAAATTGCGAGCGCTGGTCTATATCACGAAGTTTCAGATAATACATATGAGCATTATGTGTGCAATCCTCAGGTACAAAAGGAAGCTCAACGTAACTATTTTTTTGTAATTTACTGAAAGATGAGTGATAATTATCCCATAGAGAAATTCTTGCTTTATTAATCACCTCTACTTTTTCAAGCTGAGCATATAAAAAAGCAGCTTGAAGTTCTGAAGGCAAATAACTACTACCTACATCAACCCAACTATACTTATCGACCATTCCGCGGAAAAACAGGCTTCTATTAGTCCCTTTTTCACGTATGATCTCCGCCTTTTCAATGAAACGCTTATCGTTAATTATCAGCAATCCACCCTCACCACCGCTAGTATAATTTTTAGTTTCATGAAAGGAGTATGCTGCTAAATGTCCTAAAGTACCTAAAGGTTTGCCATCATAGGTACTCATCATGCCTTGTGCAGCATCTTCAATAACGAAAAGGCCATATTTCAAAGCAATCGCATTTATCGCAACCATGTTGCAAGCTATACCAGCATAGTGAACGGGAACTATAGCTTTAGTCCGTTCATTTATAGCAGCCTCAACTAGCTTCTCATCCATATTCATAGTATCTGGCCGAACATCTACAAATGCCACCTTCGCACCACGAAGAACAAATGCATTAGCAGTACTAACAAAAGTGTAGCTGGGCATAATTACTTCGTCACCCGGCTGAATGTCAATTAGCATAGCTGCCATCTCTAAAGCAGCAGTACAAGAAGGGGTTAACAGTGCTTTTTTACAAGTAAGGTCATTTTCAAACCACTCCTGACATTTTTTTCCAAAAAAAGCATCTCCAGATAGTTTATTGCCCTGCATAGCTTCAGAAAGATACTTTTGCTCATTACCTACCAATGGTGGTCGATTAAATCCGATATGCATTAGTTAATACTCTTCATAAAATCACGAGCATTTGGACCTTCGTTAAAGATAAGGTCTAATATAGAAACACCATGTTCGAAGGGTGGATATAACTGACTATATTCTGGGTAACCTGAGTAGTCCATCCACTCTATACTTATACCTTTTTCTTGGGCCAATTTTCCATCGAAATAGTTTTTAGCTGCCGGGCCACTTAAATAGGTGTCACATCCTATTTGCTGACATATATTGAGCAGCGTCTCGGTTTGATTCCCTTCAAGATGAAAATCTGAAGACAAGTGAAATTTAGTTTCAATGGAAAGAATACTAGAAACAATATTAATTAGTTCAAAATTAATACAACTTAAATTTGTTTTTTTGTTATTTAAATAAAAATCTTCAAATAAATCCTTGTACTCTTTAAAATAAGGTGCTTTCGAGTAGTTTTGTGAAATAGTTTTCCAGTGCTTTTTTTGCCACATTGAATCAGCCACTAAAGTATCAAAAATACTTTGGTCTAATGTTTTATGTTTAACCGGAACTGTTAACCAAGTAAGACCTCCACTTGTTTTGATTTTATTACGATTTCTCCAATCATTTTTTGTATACTGTACACTGTCGTATATAACAAAATCATCAACCATATTAATTAAATCAAAATACCCTTTCCAAGGTATGTAATTAGACTGCAATATTGCCACTTTTTTATTCAACTCAAAATCTCCTTGTTAATCTGGCCAAAGGATTTGCTCAATCGTTCAATTTCATATTCAACATTGGCCTTAGATGACGAATACATCTTATCAAACTCATCTCTCTTAATATCAAATGAATCAAAATAGTTTCGAACAACTCCCTCTCTATCTTTGCTTTCCAATGTAAATGAATAATCGGCATAATCCATTTCTTGCCAACACACGGCTTCAATATAGCTAATAACATCACTCGGCAATACTAAACTAAAATTACCAATTACTGATTGATCGAATAGCTTTTTATCGCCGAAAGAAGAATTACCTTTCCAAGTTGTATTTTCATTCAAACCTTTATAAAAAATATTAAAAAAACTTTCATCCAGGCCCAAAAAGACAAAGATTTCTTTCAATACTCTTTGAGGATTATAGATTAAATCTTCAAATTTTACTTGCTTAAAATTTACATCACTTAAACACTCATAACCTATATGTACACTTTTTCTCCAGTTCCGCAAATCAAATAGCACAGGTCTCTCACTACCTGTATAAACTTCCCCATTACCGAATGACATAGATGCAATCATATCTCGAGGATCCCTGACAACATTAATACACTTAATGCCATGAGACAATAAAAAAGGAACAAACTCTTCAACTAGAACTTCTTTATCGCCTGAAACATCAGCTGGCAAAAGATCTTCTACTTTTATATTACTATCTAACCATTTTTGCAGCTCAGAAAAAGAGTAACCTATAGGATCTGAGTAGTTATTAAAAACATGATATGCTTGAATGTTTTTTTCAGCATGAAATCTTTTAACCACTTCGACAAAATTATCAGTATACAATTGATAGCTTACCGATAGATCTGGATGGCAATCTAAAACTTTTTGAAGAAGGGTTGTCCCAGAACGCATCATTCCCGTAATAAATAATTTCATATAATCTACCTATAAGTATTTTCTTTTTTTAAAATTAAGGCATGCATCTTCTAAGAAGCGTTCAAAAAAAACTTCGTTTTCATTTGACTTAAGGCTTAGTAGATAATGAGATTGATCTGAAATAACTTTATTAGAATAATTTTTGTCTTCTAACAAAATTTCTAATTTTTCAAAATATTCATCAATACTATCGCAGGCATGCTGATGTGTAGCATATTTTATATAACCACCAGCTTCGTCTTTCATGGCCAAACAAGGAATTTTTTGTTCAACTGCCATCCTAGTACCTGAATCACCTCCGTGAAAACCTGGAAGATATGCATATACATCCGACTGACTGAAGTGCTCAGACAGTTGATTTGTAATAGGTAAAAAAAGCAGCTTTTCTTCTAAGGTTAAAAACCTGCGATCAAGCTCAAAGTAATCTTCTTTTGTTTCATGTCCTATAAAATGCCATTCAACTTCATTTTTTTGTAAAAAATTTATTATCTTATCAATCAGAATTTCATTCTTCTTTAAATTTTTTATTATTCTTTTATTTGTAAAAGCAGTAACAACAATTTTTCGTTTTTTATTTTTAGAAGGAATTATGAAATTAAAATTAAAATCTCTTTTTTCGTCAATTATAACTGGTAAAAACTTTGCATTATTATTCTCATGCGTTCTTGCCTCTTGTCCAACAAATGTTATATCGACCAAATCATTTATCGGCAACTTTGGGCTACAATGTACAGACATTACAGGCCCTTCTTCTCTTACAAACTTTATCACATGGTTATTTTTAACTGTTTCAACTGTTTCAAAAAACAAGCTGAAATACGGCTTTTTATCTATAGCATGAGATACCCAGTAGGAATAATCTATAAGGTCAGTCAAATATCTAGGAAAGGCCTGGATACTAAATTTGTTACGCTCTAATTCAGTTAAGTGTTCATCAAAAAAGTTTTTATTAAATTCTGGGTTAGAATGCCCGCCTTCATGAGTTATAAAAAATCTAATTTTTTTATTCGGAAATATACGATGCAGTCTCTGAACCCATGCTAAGTAAAGAAACTTATGGCTTGATATTTCAGTAGGTAATAAGTGCGGAGCAAATAAAAAAATCTCGTTCCCATCTTCTTTAAAGCTAATTCTATTAGCATTTATTTTTGCAATCAATTCATTTTGTATTTTTTTAAGATTATTTTTGACAGGCCCATCTTTATCATCACTCAAATAAAGTGCCTGTTGCATAATCTTTTTTGCACCGAGCAAATTATTTTTTTTGAAATCTAATGCAAGAAAAAAAAGTTGATCGACATTTAAATTCAAAGAATCACTCATAATTCGCTCTTTTCAAAAATAAGTAACAGCTATCACCTATTCCAACTAGGGTGCCATAAGTCTAATTCTTTCATTTCAACACATAGTGGTTCAATCTTTTCCTTCATATAGCTTTCCCATTCTTCAGGCAATTCAAATGACTTGGTTTTATTGACTTTCTTATTTAAACCGTCCTTTGTTGGCATAAATTTTGAGACTCCCAGATACTCCTGAACTTCTAAGAGCTTTTCTTCAGGTCTCTCTCTGAAATCCTCAAAATACAGAATCATGAGTTGATCATCATCAAGATTTTGTTTTAAAAGTTGAAAATTCTTTGCGTATTCTGCATTGACCCAGAACCAAGATTTATCTAACAGTTCTTTAAAGTTTTCAAATCCTGCCTCCAATGCTTCGTCTTCTCTATCAACCCATAGCATATGGAATTTATAATGAGACCAGAGACGACTCAAAGGATCACGCAATGTATAAATCACCTTAACGTTTTCAGCTACTTTATGAACATTCTCCCATCCATCACTTCCCATTTGGCAGTAGAGATTGGAAAAATCGGCACATATTTTTTTGTATTCATTTTGTGAAAAAAGGCTTTCATACCATTGATTACTAATTTCACTGGGATGTGCATAGTTTGCATACCAAGCAATTTCATCAATATTCTCTGATATAAACTTTGGATTTCCTTTTCCGCACCTTTCCATAATAGCCTTAAGCTTTAATAATCTATTACGATGATTGAGCTGCTTTTCAATACCTACAGCATTAGCAAAATAGTGGATTTCCTTTTCTGGTGTAAAATAAATATCAGGATGATCCTTCAACTGCTCGTAAAGCCACGTTGTACCAGCTTTCATTGCACCAACACTTAAAAAAAGATTCTCAATCATTATATTTACTCATTAATTCATTAGTTTGTTCCAGCGCCATGACACTCACTATCTGATTTACTGGCTCTTTGTATCGTGATTTATTTAAATCAATATTACTCAGCACCGTGAGTATTGCATTAATATCAGGAGTAATAACATAGCCGCTCTCGCCTTCAACCACATCCTCACCTATTCCACCTAAGTTACTTGCCACCACCCAGCAACCACAGGCTGCTGCTTCTCGAGTGACTAGGCCAAAGCTCTCAGGCCATAGGGAGGGTGCGAATAGCACATCCATTTTGCGGTACAGCTCCACTACCTGATCTTGGCTGACTCTGCCAATAAAGGTGATCGGCACCCTGCCCCAGTTCCGCTTTACACAGTAGCCTTCCTCTTTGGAGTGATCAACCACGATGAATTCGAGATTTTCGGGTTGAGCCTCCATAACTGCCTGCTTAAGCAAGTAGTACCCTTTGTGGGTGGCCATTCCGCCCACATGGCCACAAACCACGTTGGGGGTGTAGGAGGTGTCTTTGGGTGACCAGGGCATATCATCCGAAATACCGTTGGGGGTCACTTCTATTTGGGGCACGCCGTTTTTGCGGTAAATTTCGGCAAACGCATTCGAGACGGTTAGCACTTGTTTTGCATGGTGGAGCAAGTCTTTTAGGTCTCTGCGCCGAGCGACTGAATCCGCCAACGATATAGTGGGCGGCAGCGCAATCGGCGCAAAAGGGTCTGGATGCCCTTCGGGGTAAACCCTTTCATTGTGGTCAACCAAGAATTGGAAGTCAGAGATCCACCAAGCATCGTGTGCCGTAACGATATACGGAACACCAGCATCTCTGGCTGCTTCAAGTACAGAAGCCGTTAACCGCTGCACACAGTGAAAGTGGATAATATCAGGCTGTTCCAGCGCTAGAAATTCGCTAAACAGTCGATACATCTCCTCATCTTTCGGGTGCCAATCCATATCAACACGCCACAGCGTAGTCGCTCTGTAAACCCTTACACCCTTGTACTGATAAACGGAAAGCTCATGCGGGGTACGGCAATCAGCATCACCCGTAAATACACACAGCTCAATATCATCGCTGTGATGCGCTTGCAGGGCCGAGAAATTATCTGCCACTACACGAGTCGCTCCACCTACGGCTTGGGGTGGGAAGAATACGTTCACCAACGCGACTTTTTTACGCTTAACGCTGGGTAGTACGTTTTGGGATTCACTTTTCACCAGCGAAGTGCTGGGTAACAAGGCTTCAAGCTGGGTTACCAGCTGAGTGCCCAATGCGCTTAAGCTGTACTCTTTTTCCACGCGCTGCATAGCGGCTTGTCCGATCCGCTGGCGCTGATCGACACTGCCAATCAGCTCATTGAGCGCGGCATACCACTCTTCTTCGGTATCTGCGATATAAGCATCTTCACCATGATTGATCACATCACGATAATTAGCAGTGCCACTGACAATGGAAGGAATGCCAAAACAGGCCGCTTCAAACCATTTAAGCTCGCTTTTACAGCTATTGATTACATCGTTTTGAAGCACCGCAATATTGATATCGGCCTGCTCTAATAGCGACCAATAGCCTTGCACGCTTTTAACGGGGGGCAACTGCGCTAGCTGGTTGGCAAAACGCTTACAAAAAGCTTTGGGTAACCGCAAATACCCTACGATTACGAGCCGAGCCTTGGGTTGCTCTTCGAGTACCCGCTCTAACGCTGGCAGCGCTATCTCCATAAAGTCGCTATTATGAGCCTGGGTGCCACTGCCGTAGAAGATATCAATGGTGGCTTTATCGCGGCTTGTTTGCGGCCGGAACTGATTAAGATGATCCAGCCCATTGCGGTGCAATAAACACTGTTTAGATTGAACCAGCGCCGCTAATTTTTCACGCAGCGGCTCAGAAGAAGCAATACCATAACGACATAAACGGGCAGCGCTATTGAATAGCGCCATACCGTGGGTCAGCCCACGATACGTTTCCAGCGAGACATAGCCCCCATAAGAGTCGATAGCAGGCGGGTAAATAGGCTCAAACAGCAGGTCATCGATTTCGTAAAAACTTTGTTTTCCTGCAGCGTTTACCTGAGCAATAGCTTTAATAACACGGGGTAGCGCTGGCACCCGGTAGAAAATAACGATGTCGTGTAGGGCGATGGTGTTGAACTTTAGCGCTATGTCTTGCCAATCAAGTGTAGTAACGGTTTTGCCCGCTTTTTCCAACTGCTCTACCTTTTGGTCAATTCGGTAGCGCACACATTGGGGTACATTGAAATCGCCTACAATCAATATTTTTTGCTGGTTAATACTGCCCAGCTCGGGCAATGGCGCTAGCGAATTTTCCTCAATATCGTTGATGATATCTGCATCGCTATAGGCGCTATAATAGGCATTATAGAGTTTGTAGGCATATTCATTAGTGAGTTTGATCAGGCGCTCACGTTCTCCTGCATCAATACAGGCCATCAACTTGCCCTGAATACCGTTCCAATAACTCTCAACGATGTCGTCTAACTTATCATGCTGCTGGGTCAGCTTGGGCTCTGCTGTAATCGCTTGGTGTATGAGCGCTAATGCCTCTTCATCCCGTTGCAGTGCGGCTAAACAGGTGGCCATGCTGGCATAGGCCCAGTGGCTGGCGTCGCTGTAGTGCACTGCCTGCTGGTAATAAGCTAACGCTGTACTGTAATGAGCTTCACGTAGGTAGTTGTCTCCCAACAGTTGAAAGGCTTTTCCGCCTTTCTGAAAGGCCAAGGCAGAAAATAAAAGCTGTCTAGCAGCTTCATGTTTGTCACTTGCCACATAGTGTTGAGCTAGCTGGCAGTAGGCTCGATAAGTATCCTCTTCCGTTTCACACAGCATGGCACGGGCTGCTTTTTTGCCTAAGAGCAACTTTAGGATGTCATTATATTCGAGTTCGACCCCCCTTTTTTCGCTGCGCTGTTGAATAGCCTGGAGGGAAAAGTCTTCAGGTATCGCATTCGCGGGAATCTTCTGTTTGGTGGCCCACTGCTGAAGATTAGCAACTCGATCTTCGCGCTTACCATGGTTTTGAAAGTGATCTTCTGCTTGGTCAAGCGTCTCAATCCCGTTACTGGCTAAATCGGGGTAGAGTAACAAATAGAGATCCAGATCTACTTCGTAGACTCTTTCAGGTTCTTCATCTTCAGCCTGATCCTGAATAGAAAGCACACGGTGCGCTTCTGAAACAAAGCGCCCTTCGGCAAAACCTTGGCGGAACCAATGTTGGCGAGCTCCTATGTCGCTTAACGTTGCAACGTCTTCGTAGGTATCACGATAGAAATCGACATCCAGTTCTAACCCGTGCGCTATTAGTTCCGCGTGTGCTGGTGAGGCGCAGCGGCCTTCTATATAGCCGTGGCGATACCAGTGGCGTTGCACTTGGCTTTCTTCTAGTGCAGCCATATCAGAGTAGTTATGGCGGTAATAGTCAATGTCGAGCTCAATTCCTTGGTGGAGTTCGGCATGGTGTGCTTGTGAGGCACTCCGACCCTCTTTATATCCGTGTAGATACCAATGCTTGAGAGCATCTTGATCGGTAAGTTCTGCTACGTCTGGATAAGCCGCACGGTAAAAGGCTGTATCCAGTATAAAGCCTTGTTCACGTTCAGCTTGATGGGCTTTATTCGCGTGGCGTCCTTCCAGGTAGCCCTGGGTATACCAGTGACGGAGAAGGTGTTCATCATCAAGTTCAGCGACATCAGGGTACTGCTGACGGTAAAAGTCGATATCTAGTTTCAAACCATTTACGTGCTCAGCCTTGTGCGCCTCGCTTCCATAGCGGCCTTCGGAATAGCCATGATTTAACCAGTGGTTAAGAAGCGTTTCATCACTTAAAGACGCTAAATCTGGATAGGCGTTGCGATAGTACTCCACGCTTAGCAATATCCCTTTAGGCGCTTTTCCGTTAACAGAGGAAGTATCTTGTGTTTGACCACCCTCTCCAGCACCTGCCTCTTGTTCACTTTGATTAGGAGACAACGAGGTTTTAGTCATACTGAGTATCCTTGTCAGCACAATATTAAGCAGTACTGATAAACGTTACTTAAAGAAAAACATGACAACACTCTGAATTAAGAAAAAGTCGGTGCCTGTTCAAATGCCATTCCGTCGGCGTCTTTCTCTGAAAGCAGCGGTGCTTTTCCATTTACCAAGGGCCACTCTATCGCCAGTGTGGCATCACTCCAGAGGATGGAGACTTCATCGCCTGGCGCATAGTAATCGGTGCATTTGTACTGAAACTCAGCTTCTTCGCTCACCACATAAAATCCATGGGCAAAACCAGGCGGCACCCATAGCATTTGCTTGTTCTCAGCACTCAGCAGAGCACCGACCCATTGGCCATAGGACGGGGAGTTGACGCGCATATCGACAGCAACATCAAATACTTCGCCTTGTGTAACGCGTACTAGCTTGCCCTGGGGCTGCTTATATTGATAATGCAGCCCGCGCAAAATACCGTGGGTTGACTTGCTGTGGTTGTCCTGTACGAATTGGTAGTTACCACATTGCTGCTCAAATTCGCTTTGGCGGAAGGTCTCCATAAAGAAACCACGTTCATCGCCAAATACTTTGGGGGTGAGCAGAACTACATCGGGAATGGCGAGTTTTTCGTAGTGCATAGGTAGCTCTTGAAAGGTGAAGAGTTAGGTGTGAGACATTAAAAGCGAGGATCAAATCCCTTCACGTCTCACGTTTTACTTTTCATTTTTAAAAGGCGTTGGAGGTACTGGCCGTATTGAGTCTTGGCTAGCGGCTTGGCTAGCTCACTTAGGCGCTCATCGCTGATCCAGCCATGCTGCCAGGCAATCTCTTCCAGACAGGCGATCTTCAGGCCTTGCCGATGCTCTATGGTTTGTACGTATTGGCTGGCTTCTAGCAGGCTGTCGTGGGTGCCGGTATCCAGCCAGGCGAAACCACGGCCCAAACGTTCTACGCGCAGGTCTCCGCGCTCTAGGTAGGCGTTATTCACACTGGTAATTTCCAGCTCGCCACGTTCGGATGGCTTAACCTGCTTGGCAATTTCGACAACGTCATTGTCGTAAAAATAGAGTCCTGTTACCGCATAGGCCGATTTAGGCTTCTTCGGTTTCTCTTCGATAGAGATGGCTTTACCGCTCTCATCAAACTCTACAACGCCAAAACGTTCAGGGTCTTTAACAAGGTAGCCAAACACGCTGGCCCCCGTCGCATGCTCACTGGCGCGTTTCAACTGCTCGGAGAAGTGCTGACCATGGTAAATATTGTCGCCCAGCACCAGGCAAACGGGACTGTTGCCAATGAACTCTTCACCGATGATAAAGGCTTGTGCCAGGCCGTCAGGGCTTGGCTGTTCGGCGTATTCGAACTGAACACCAAAGTCGTCACCGTTACCTAGCAAGCTTTTGTACTGCGGCAGGTCTTCAGGCGTTGAGATGATCAATATCTCGCGAATACCGGCCAGCATTAGCACAGAAACCGGGTAATAGATCATCGGCTTGTCATAGACAGGCAGTAACTGCTTGGAGACACCGCGGGTAATGGGGTGTAAGCGGGTGCCTGATCCTCCGGCAAGAATGATACCTTTACGCTGGGTGTTTTGGCTCATGGTTACCTCCTCTGTAGGTTGTTTGCCACGGACACTCACTGAAAACACGGATAAGGGCACAACACACTCTTTGGTTTTTTCCGTGGCGTCCGTGTCTTCCGTGGCTCAAGAATTTTCGAGATATTCTTTAAGGGTTAGACCCAATTGGGATTGCCAGGTTGGTAATGTGACACCAAGGGCGGCTTCAAGTTTACTCAGGTTCATTCGTGAGTTTAGAGGCCGCTGTGCGGGTGTCGGATACTCAGCCGTGGGAATGCCCGCTGCGCTTTGGGGCTTAATCGCCAGTGTTTCACCGGCTTCGCGAGCCTGCTCAAAAATTTCACATGCAAACCCATGCCAGCTTGTCTCACCACGCGGTGCCAAGTGGTAAATGCCTGAGGGGATGTGAATGGCGAGTGGTGAATGGTGATTTGTGAGTGGTGAGTGGTGAGTGGTGAACGCTAGTGCGGTGGTCTGGGCGATTAGGCGTGCGGGTGTGGGGGCGCCTATCTGGTCGTTGACGATGCTGAGGGCTTCACGCTCGCGGCCCAGGCGCAGCATGGTTTTCATAAAGTTGTTGCCACGTGCGGCGTATACCCAACTGGTACGAAAAATCAGGTGCTGGCAACCGCTTTGGGTAACCGCTTGGTCGCCTTCCAGCTTGGTTTGGCCGTATACACTGTGCGGCGACGTGGGGCTGTCTTCCTGCCAGGGCGTTTCACCGTCCCCTGGGTAGACGTAGTCGGTTGAGTAGTGCACCAGCGGTATGGTGTGTTTGGCGGCATACTCGGCCAGCTGTGCTGGCAGCTCGGCATTGAGGCGTTTGGCTTGCTCTGGTTTGCTCTCGGCTTTGTCTACTGCCGTATAGGCGGCAGCGTTTAGGATAAGTGCTGGCTGGTGCTCGGCTAAATAGGCTTCTACTGCGTTGGCATCTGTTAAATCAAGTTCATGCCGTGTAGGTGCTAATACATTGCCGAATAGGGCAAATTGGCGTTGAAGCTCAAAGCCGACTTGGCCGCTTGATCCAGTGATGAAGATATTCATTGGAGGAATCCTTTTCATACATGCAGAAAGCTAATGCATATGGCACCGCTTCGCGCTGCTTCCGCGCCGGGCCGCCGCTGCGGGTGCGCTTCGCTTACCACGCGCTACGGTATGTGCAATTATCTGATTTTGCAGGTTTTCGTAGCGCGTGGTAACGAGAAAGCGAGTTTAGCGAGCATTTTGAGGCACCCGCGGAAGACGGCGGAACGACGCCCAGTGGCACAGAGCCAAAACCTCGGCACCGCTGCGCGATGCTCCCGCGGGTGCGCCTTAGGCTTACCACGCGCTACTAAATCACGCACGCACAGAACACAGTGGAAGCAAACCCGTAGCGCGTGGTAACGAGTCTGCGAGGAACGAGCAAACGAGGCACCCGCGGGTGGCGGCGGAACGACGCCTAATGGCCCCTCAGCCAAACCTCGGCACCGCTGCGCGCTGCTTCCGCGGGTGCGCTTCGCTTACCACGCGCTACGAATTGGTGCCCAGGCGTTGGCCTTGGTAGCTGCCGTCTTGGACGCGTTTCCACCAGGTTTCGTTGGCGAGGTACCACTGCACGGTTTTGCGTAGGCCGGTTTCAAAGGTTTCTTCTGGCACCCAGCCTAGCTCCTGCTCTATTTTGCTGGCGTCAATGGCGTAGCGGACGTCATGGCCGGGGCGGTCTGTAACGAAGGTAATCAAATCACGGTAAGAGGCTTCTTTGGGCACTAGATCTTGAAGAAGGTCACACAGCGTTTCAACGACAGTGAGGTTGGCCTTCTCGTTGTGCCCGCCGATGTTGTAGGTCTCGCCTACCTGCCCTTCTGTGGCGACTTTAATCAATGCGCGGGCGTGGTCTTCTACATACAGCCAGTCACGGATCTGTTGCCCGTCGCCGTATACCGGGAGTGGTTTACCGGCTAACGCGTTGAGAATCATCAACGGGATGAGCTTTTCCGGAAAATGGTACGGGCCATAGTTGTTTGAGCAGTTGGTCACCAGCGTGGGCAGGCCATAAGTACGCTGCCAGGCACGCACTAAGTGATCAGAACTGGCTTTACTCGCCGAATAAGGCGAGCTGGGCGCGTAGGATGTTTCTTCAGTAAACAGATCATCCGTGCCTTCTAAATCACCATACACTTCATCAGTGGAGATATGGTGGAAACGAAACGCCTCAGCTTTGGGGGCATCTTGCTCCTGCAGCTTTTTCCAGTAACTACGGGTGGCTTCTAGCAGTACGGCGGTGCCAACCACATTGGTTTGGATAAACTCTGCTGGGCCATCAATAGAGCGGTCTACGTGGCTCTCCGCCGCTAAGTGCATGACTACATCAGGCTGGTGCTGTTCGAACAGTTGCTGCATGGCGGTTGCATCGCAAATATCGGCCTGAGCAAAGGTGTAGCGCTCACTGGCTTCAACGCTTGCCAGGGATTCTAAATTGCCTGCATAAGTCAGCTTGTCTACGTTTACCACATGGTGAGCTGAGTTTTGAATAAGCTCACGGACTACCGCTGAACCGATAAACCCAGCCCCGCCGGTAATTAAAAATGTTTTTTGCTTCATCACTGTTAAGCCTTTCGTTTCATCGTTTTTTACACTTTCGCATGCGAGGAGGCTTGTTTTAATGCCTCTAAATGCTCAATCGCATGTGCGACTTGGTGTTCTCTTTTAGGTATATCTTTCGCTATCTGATGCTGATAGAGCGGTAGCAGCTTTTCAGCCTTCGCTATATCAAGCGATCGTTTCGCTTCTTTTAATTTAACGCGGCATTGCTGAAGATGCTTTTCAGCACCGGCTGTGTCTTGCGGCAAGTTCGAGTCAATCATCGAGGCGGGTTCTGGTTGCTTAGCTTCCTCCACCGTTGAAACAGTTTTATGCTTCTCTATATCGTCGTGGTAGGCCTTAATTGCATCATTGATATTATCGTACCAATGCGCGGCGCCTTCTTTCAGGTAGAGGCCTGCGGAACATAAATCTTTTAGGATACCTTCCGAGTGGGAAACCATAATCAGTGAGGCTTCACCCACTTTAGACTGGAATAACGCTTTGGCTTTTTCTTTAAAAGCTCTGTCACCCACTGCCGTGGCTTCATCGGATATATAAATATCAAAATCGAAGGCGAGTGATAGTCCAAAAGATATTCGCGAGCGCATACCCGAGGAGTATGTGCGCACCGGTTCATCAAATGCCTCACCAATTTCAGCAAACTCTTCTACGAATTGAATAACACGCTGTACTTCCTGGGGAGAGGAGCCTTGCACCCGGGCGACAAATTTGGCGTTCTGGCGCCCGGTCATATTATTTTGCATGCCCCCCGCTAAACCAACAGGCCAGGAAACGCGGCTGTGACGAATAACTTCACCACGTTCAGGTGAGTCCATACCGGCGATTAAACGCAGCAGTGTGGATTTACCTGCGCCGTTGGCACCAATCAACCCAACGCTCACCCCTTTGGGGATGATGAGGTTGATGTCTTTAAGCACCCAGTCGCTGCCGTGGTGGTTGTGATAGCGTTTGTAGAGGTTTCGTATTTCGATCATTGATATTTAGAGGCCATTGATGTCTTTGCAGTTTCACAGAAGCCACTTTGCAATGCTTGGTGTAGGTGGCAACTTCGGGCGGCTTCGCCGCCTTCGCGGGTGCCTCATTCGCTCGTTCCTCGCGAGATTCGTTACACCGCGCTACGAGGAGCTGAGTACGTTCACTTGTTTGCCCTTAGTAAGGTAGAGGACTTCTAGCTTGCTTTTGAGCGCTGCGCGGGCAGTTTGTTCGCCGTGTACCAGATGGATGGTGTGGGGCCAACGGCGCATGCGTTTTACGAAGTTGAGCAGGTCTTTTTGGTCGGCGTGGGCGGAGTAACCACTGATGGTGGTCACGCCTGCCTTTATATCAAACCGTTCACCGTCGATGGCTACCCAGCCGCCCTGGGGGCCGTATTGCTGAATATCTCGCCCTGGGGTACCAGTGCCTTGGTAACCTACGAACAGTACTTGATGGCGTTCATCGCCGAGCATGGCTTTGAGGTAGTTCATGATCCGCCCGCCTGCGCACATGCCGCTGGCAGCAATAACTATTGCTGGGCGGCCTGTTTTGGCCAGGTACTCAACGGTTTGTTCGTGCTCTGCGTGGCTATCCACGGTATAGAGATTGGCAAAGTTGAGCGGGTGGCGGCCACTGCGCAGGCGTCCTTGGGCTTCTTTATCCCAGTAGGGTTTTAGCTCGCGGTAAACCTTGGTAAAGCGGTCCGCTAGCGGTGAATCGACGATGATTTCCAGTGACTGCCATCGCGATGAGCGCGCTTGATGAATAATGGTTTCAAGTTCGTAGAGTAATTCTTGGGTGCGACCAATACTGAACGCAGGCACCATCACCGTGCCGCCGTTAGCGAGTGCTTGCTCAACGGCGGCTTTTAACGTGGCACGGCGCTGGCGGCGGTCTGGGTGTTGGCGGTTGCCGTAGGTGCTTTCGAGTACCAGTTGGTCGCAGCCGTAGGGCGACTTTGGCGCAGGGAGTAGCGGTGCGTAAGGGGCGCCTAAATCGCCGGAGAAGACGATGCGCTCTTTTTCGCCGGTTTTGGCATCCTGATAGCTTACCTCTACGTAGCTGGAGCCGAGAATGTGCCCTGCCCGTTTTAATTTTACCCGCGTGGTGCCTGCGCTTGCGCCGTTGTGATCGCTTACGTCGCTTATGCTATGCCATTTGCCGTAGGGCACACTGACGATTTGCTTTTCGAGCTGGGCTTGAAAGCGTTCGATCAGTTGGGCGTTGCGGGTGAAGCCGATTTTTAGCGCGTCTTCAATCACCAGGGGCAGCAGCTTGGCCGTGGGAATCGAGCATATGATTGGCCCAGTGAAGCCTGCGGCCAGCAGGTAAGGCAGCCTGCCCACGTGGTCGATATGGACGTGGGTAATGATAAGCGCCTTTACGGTGCTGATATCGAATTCAATTTGTAGCTGTTCGAAGCTGTCTTCTGCGGCATCTTCCCCTTGGAAAAGGCCGCAATCCACCAGTAGGGATTCGTGACGGTTGAGTAGCAGTTGGTGACAGCTGCCAGTTACCCCAGTGGCTCCGCCGTGGTGGATTATTTCGAGCATTGCAAAACCGTTAGTTGTGAATTGTGAGGTATGAGTCGTTTGGCGTCAGCGCGGGTCGGTGCCGGAGTTTGGTTTGGTGCCACTGGGCGTCGTTCCGACGCCTTTCGTGCCGGGCTGCCGCTGCAGGTGCCTACGAACGCTCGCTGAACTCGCGTTCTTCGTTACCGCGCGCTACTGGTTTGCTTCCACTGTGTACTGTGCATGCGTGATGTAGTAGCGCGTGGGTAAGCCCCAGGCGCCCCCGCGGGAGCAGCGCGAAGCGGTGCCGGGGTTTGGCTTTGTACCGTTGGGCGTCGTTCCGACGCCTCTCGCGGGTGCCTCAAAAGCTCGCTGAGCTCGCTTTCTCGTTACCGCGCGCTACGGGTTTGCTTCCACTGTGTTATGTGCGTGCGTGATGTAGTAGCGCGTGGTAAGCCTCAGGCGCACCCGCGGGAGCAGCGCGAAGCGGTGCCGGGGTTTGAGTTACGCGGCTTGGCTCCTTAAGAGTGGCCATGCGCCTTGCTTTGAGGCTTCAAGGATGACGATTTCGTTGATCGTGCCATCCTCTGCGTAGCTGATATGTGTGTTCCAATCTTGAGAAACCTCCTTAACGGTAGGCTTTTCCGATAGATGCAGAACTAGGATGTCATCTGCTTCATCGTAGGTAGTTCGCATTACTTATCCTCCCACTCAAAGTGATGCATGACGGTTTTGACTACCAGTTTGTCTTCTAAGACAGCTGCGACAGACAAAAGGTTATCCTGGCGATTTTCAAAATGTATCGCTACCCAAAACCGCGTAGCATCTTTGTACTTTACTGTTCCCCGCTCTATCAATTCTAGCAGTTCATTTTCTGTGATATTTCGAGCAGCCATCCGCTCATTGGCATGGCGTGTTATGTGAATATCTACCTTGAAGCGATGACTATACATATTCTCAAACTACATACTTCGTTCGGATCACTGTATCGACACCTACTGGATCAGCGCGAAGCGGTGCCGGGGTTTGGCTTTGTACCGTTGGGCGTCGTTCCGACGCCTCCAGCGGGTGTCTACGAACGCTCGCTGAACTCGCGAGATTCGTTACCGCGCGCTACAAAGCGTGAATTGTAAGTGGTAACTGGTGAATCGTTTCGTGCCATTCACCATTCACTATTCACCATTCACCCCAACCTCAATCCCGGTGATCCTTGATGATCATCATCAGCATGCTGAAGATAAAGGCAAGGAAGATGGTGATGATGGCGAAGACGCTGCTGTTGTAGAGCCGGTTAGGTTCTGTGGGATACTCTGGGAACAAGGGGCTTTGCAGTATGCTTACCTGCTTGAGCTGGCGAGCGGCTTCTAAACGCGTGTTTTCTAACGCCGCCAGCGCACTGGAGTAGGTTTCCTGAGCGAACTGTGCTTGCAGCTCTAATGTTTCATATTGCGCTGAAACACTGTTTAGCGAGTCGCCGGATGCTTGGGCTATTCGATCACGCTGTTCAATAATTTGATCACGTAACGCTGAGATATTGCGTTCGACCTGGCGCAACTCTGAAGATTGAGAGCTTTGGAAGCTAGCTAATGCGCTGCGCTGCGCTTGCAGACGGGCTAAGTCAGCCTCAAGCGTTGCTACCACTTGGTTAATATTTTCAACCGTTGCGGTGGGTGAAACCAAGCCGTATTGGTTTTGAAATTCAAGCAGCTTGCCGCGGGTCTCTTCAAAGCGTTCTTCAAGACGTACCATTTGCTGTTCTAAAAATTTCACCTGTTCATCTGCTAGACGGTGCCCCATTTCATTCATGTGGTCTTCACCTGCTTCAAGTAGCAGCGTGGCCACTTCATGGGCAAACTCAGGCGTATACGCTTGCACATGGATATTCAATACACCTGCATACTCATCCAGCTCTATCTCTACACGACGCAGGTAGTATTTGTGCAGATCCTCAATTGGGGCATCGCGGTTATGCAGCTTGGCGAAAATATCTCCATGCTCGGTATAGTGTTCACGAAAATTGAGCTGATCATCCAGTAGGCGGAGCATATCCACTGAGAGTAAGTGCTCGCGCAGCAGTAATAAATCGTGGGTATTTCCGCCGCTACCACCGCCCATAATTGACGACAGGCTAAATTCCGGCGTAGCGACCTGAGGGCTTTCAAGCACTACCGTGGCTCTTGATACATAGCGGTCTTCTGCCCATACAAACCAATAAAACGAGACCAAAGCAATCGCGATTATCGCCACGGCCCAGTGTGGCGATTTTTTAACAAAATGACGAAAAGAACGTTGCATAGTTTATTGTGCCTTCAATCGATCAGCAAAGCGCAGGTGCATTAATAGCCCCAATGCATTTAACGTAAGCGTTACAAGCCACAGGTAAGTCATACTGGTACCATGGATTGTTCTATAATTTTCAAAAAAACCTAACCTAAGCATTTCAAGCCCATGAGGTATCGGATTAATCATTAAGTATTCTAATAACCAATGAGGCAACTGATTAAGTGGAAATATAACTCCGGAAATAATCATCAGTGGCAAAGACAACATACGAATAACTTTTCCAACTTCAGGAACTAAAGTTGCAGTCACAGAAGCCACAAGACCCAATCCCAAACCAAGGCTCCATAAAGAAAACCAAGCAGTCATAGCTCCAACTGGGTTGTCAGGATACATATCGAGCCCAAGCATTAACCCACCTGCAATAAAAATTAGAAAAATAAAACTACGTAACATTCCCTCAAGAAAGTTACGTACTATCACAGGATCCACAGGCTGTACTTGCCGATATGTAAAAAGAGCATTATTAGACTCTACCGCCCCCATGCCACGTAACATTCCTTCTCTAGCAAGTGAAAAACCTAATAAGCCAGCAATTAGCCAAGGTATGAATGAGGCATTTAATACTAGCCTATCACTACTTATAAAACTCCTAATGGCTATCATGATTCCGCCGAAAGCTATCGGCTCAAAAACCATCCAAAACCAGCCCATACGATCCGACATGGTGCGCGAAATGGCTTCGCGCATAAACATGGCATACCACACACTACGCGTGACTTGCCACGGTGTTCGTGTGCTCCGCCGTGGGCCGCCGTTTACATTATCCATAGCGCTACTTCTTCAGAGAAATACAAAGTGTGTTCCTGCGCATTGTGTGACGGCGGAAATAGTGGATACACCACCATTTCCGCCGGGTCGCGGGTGCGCTAACGCTTACGCCGCGCTACAAAAAAGTCGATTTACTCTTCTCTTCACCACTCACCACTCACCACTCACCACTCACCACTCACCACTCACCACTATTACAAATCAACCGCTACTTTGGTGGCTACGGCAATCTGGTAGAGGATTTGCGTGAGCGTTGAGGCTAGCTGCAGGTTATGCGTGGGTGCAGCGGGCATGACGAGGATTTCATCGCCTGGGCGCAGGTTCACGTTACGGGCGTTTTCAACCGCACCGTTCTGGCGTACTACAAGAATGTGATCGTCATCGGCACGCTCAGTGAAGCCGCCGGCGCTTTCAATGTAATCGATCACGTTCATGCCTGGCCGGTAGACAGCCGCTTGGGGCACCAGCACTTCACCACTGATCAGCATGGAGTCACTGACTTCTGGAATAGTGACTACATCGCCGTCCTGCAAGCGTATATCAGAAATACGATCGTTATAGGCGACCACCAAACGGCCACTGGGCTCTAATTCGCTGGCACGTTGAATAAAGTTTTGAATCAGTTCGGCTTCTTGTACTCGAATCTGCGCTTCTTCGTTTGTGCTTGAGGATGCACCTAGGTAGGTGGTTTCTAGGCGACGTAGGCTGTCTTCAAGGGACTGCGCCTGCTGCTCTTTAACACTTTCCCGGCGTAGGGAAATGCTCTCTACGGCCGTCATGTTTTCCGGTACGGCAATGGCGTCCAACAGTTCGCTTAGACGGGCATCACGAGGTAAAGCGTAGCGTGATGGGCCGTAGTAGCTCCCCTCCACTTCAACAACAATGGTTTCGCTTCGCTTATCGGCACTGAAGAGAACCTCATCGCCGCTGCGTATCGTTTGGCCGTAAAACATATCGATGGGGAAGTATTGAGCGATAGGCCCACTTTCACGATCACCACGAAGCAACACGTGCGAAACGCCACTCCTTAGCCGTGCCAAATTCACTAGCTCAGCACCGCTCAAAGTGCTGCCTGTCATCTCATAACGATACTCTCGGTGAACGTCACCACCAACAGCGATCGCCGGCCCGCGCTCTTCTACAACGATGGTATCGCCATCCTTAAATTGTGGGCGAGGAATGTTGCCGTTGATCAAGAAATCATAGAGATCGACAGTTGCCACATCGCGACCGTCTCTGATGACACGGATTTGTCGGTAACTACCCAAGTCCTGATCAATGCCGCCTGACTGATCTAAAAAATAGAGCAGTGAATCGTTTGGCGTTCCTGCGTAGCGCCCTGGGTTTTCGACATACCCGGTTACATACACCGCCACCGGCTGAACACCTTGAAGATTGGTGTATACCTCTACGTTATCAGGGTATACCGAGGTAATGGCTTGGCGAACGCTACCATCCACTTCCTGGCTGTTTTGCCCTTCTACGTTGAGAGGGCCAGAGCCGGGAATAAAAATATTGCCCTGGGCATCAACGGGTAGGACACGGTCAAATTCAAATGCTCCCCAAGCACGAACAGTGACTTGGTCACCAGGCTTAATGCGGTAATCTGGATTAAGGCCATCTCCCATCGCACCACGGAAACCGCCGCTGAACAGATTGGCGCCAAAAGGCGGCAACACATCCGGGTCTTGAGGTGCTGATACAACTGGCCCTACCGTTCCGCTGCGCCAATCTGCTCTTGGCGTATCATTTACTTGTTCCTGCTGGCTCACCTGTTCATTGGGAAGAATGGAGTCCGGCAAGCTTATTGCTTGCGCCCATGTCAGCGTCGTTATGCAGCTCCCAATCAGCGCTGTAGAGATAATGGCCAGTGGGCGGGTAACCTGTAAACGTTTCAGCATGTTGGCAGCTCGCATTAGTAACGCCCTTCTGTGGTTTCGATGACAACCCGTTGGTCTACCCAGCCATCAGGCGTTTTACACACTAACGCGGTACGGGCATTGCTGTTACCTGCAGCAACCACTTTGAGTTTGCGGCACTCACGACCACTGGCAGCTAGATAGGCGGCATCGGCGACGATCTCAACACCATTGCCCCATGGAGTACTGGCAACATTGATAATGCCGCCAGCAGGCGCCTGGGCTAAAAACCCATTGAGACTTTCATTCTGTATCAATGTGGCTGGATCATTATTAAGTACGTATTGCGCTTCTTGCTGCGTGTTGCTTGATGGATAGGAAGCGCAGCCGCTTAAAATGGCAGCACTAAGCACCGCCAACAGCATACGAGCTCGCATCACGGGTAAACGTTGAGGTGTCGACATCATTATTTCCAAATAAAAGGCACGCTACCGCCCAGGGATTATAACGGGCGTATTCCCTTGCCCTACTTTCTCTGGGTGGATGAAAGTGGATGGCACAAGCGCAACGCGTTTTTGCCAGCGCCCCATTGTAGGGGAATACAGCCAGCGGCTCTACATAGACAAAGACTGTACAGCTTATTCATTCTTCGTGTGAACATTGCGGCCGTTGAAAATCCAAAAAAAACGGCCACATTGATGAGACCGTTTCAATATAAACAAATTTTTTTTAATGCTTTAGCGCAATATTAGAAATGATATCGCGCTCCTGTCAGCCAATACGTCCGGTCTGCCGTACTTTCTTTTCGCATGCTAGGCGCATCACCATCCGCTAGCTCCACGAACACATCAAATGCACTGGAAATCTTATAGTAAGCCCCCGCGGCCCAAGCGTTGCTCTCTTCACCGTCGTCGCGGTCTACGTTGTAGTAATCTGCGGTAAATGCCCAGGGCCCAGTGGAGTAAGTACCACCCAGGCCTACCGTCTCGAACCCGCCGCCATAGGTATCGCTGTTGTCTTGAGTTTCGATACCTAAGCGCATTGATAGCTGATCAGATAGTGAGTATGAGCCGATAAGGCCATAAAGCATTTCGCCGTTTGCGCTACCACCGCCACGCACTACGTTTTCAACTGCGCCAAACCCGACCTTTAAAGCCCCCTGCTGGTACTGAACGCCGCCCTGAGCAGCGGTTACATCGCCTTCACTACTCTGTTCCGCAGCCGTTAATCCGCGCTCGCTGTAGTGTTTAACTTGTAGGAAAGAGGTGAAACCGTTTAGCTCAGGCGTGTAATAGGCAAGCGAGTCACCCCAGGACTGCAGACCCGATGATTTAAACAGCAAGCCGCGGTCTTGATAAACATCAAAGGGCATTGAGACAAACTGGGAGTACATGCTATTAAAATTACCTGCCAGCAACGTACCGTACTGTTTGCTCGCCAAGCCGATATAGCTCTGACGAATTTCGTTGAAACCTTGGTTAGTGTTTCGCTCGTCGCCGGTAAAGCGCCACTCCAAATGCCCAAAGGCGTTAAGGTCTGAAGTAACTTTGTGGCTCATTCGAAACCCAAGACGGGAGTAAACATCAACAAATTCAGCGCCGTCATTAACTTTATTTCCTGCGCTATTAAACTCAGGCCCACCGCCTGCAATACCCATGGAAATACGTCCATAAATATCCAGCTTCGTGCCATCCTGATCATAAAGCGTTGTGGCTTGAGCCGAGGAGATACTTAACAGGCTTGCTACCGCCACTGCCAACTGCTTCTTCTGCATTAGAAATAATCCCTTGATACGCTAATTTTATTGGCTGCTTTAGCTACTCAGCTGCGCAGCGGAATAATGTTATACAATATCAAGTTATTATTAAAGGAAAAACGTTCTTATTTGTATTAACTACAGAAAAGGCAATCGATGAGCCAAAAAAAACCGGCCTCTAAGAGGCCGGTTCTATTTGGTTCTGCTAGGCAGTTACCTTTCAAGCATGGTGTTTAAACCAAGCTTAGAAGTGGTAACGAGCGCCTGTCAGCCAGTATACGTCGTCGGTCAGGTCACCAAGGGTAACGTCACGATCAACAGTCGGCGCGTCGCCGTCAGCTAGCTCTAGGAACACATCGAAGCTGCTGGAAACTTTGTAGTAAGAACCAAGCGCCCATGCGTTACTGTCGTCCAGGCCACTGTCACGATCTACGTTGTAGTAGTCAGCAGTGAATGCCCAAGGACCAGTGGTGAAAGTACCACCCAGGCCGACTTTGTCGTAGCCGTTTTCGTCGTTTGCACCACGAAGAGCGTAGCTGTCGTTGTTGTCACGAGCTTCATAGCCCAGACGTGCAGAGAACTGGTCTGTGAAGTCGTAAGAACCGATCAGGCCGTACATCACTTCGCCGTTACCGCCGCCACGCTGAACGTCATCAACAAAGCCTAAACCGATGGTAACAGGACCTTGTGCATAACGAACGCCACCCTGTGCTGCAACAACTTCACCTTCAGAAGATTGCTGAGCTTCAGTTAGACCGCGCTCGCTGTAGTGCTTAGCTTGCAGGTAAGCAGTGAAGCCGCTCAGATCAGGTGTGTAGTAACCGATTGAGTCGCCACGTGACTGCTTCGGGTGACCAGCGAATTCAAAACCACGGTCGATGTAAACATCGAACGGCAGAGAAACGAACTGGTTGTAGAAGCTATCGAAGTTACCCGCTTGGAAAGTACCGAACTGGTCGCTTTGCAGGCCGAGGTAGCTCTGACGAACTTCTTTAAAGCCGGTATTGCCGTTACCGCTAGGGCCAGTACGCTCGTCACCATCGAAACGCCACTCAAGACGACCAAAAGCAGTCAGGTCGCGAGAAACTTCGTGGCTCATGCGCAAGCCAAGACGTGAATAAACGTCTACGAACTCAGCGCCGTCATCAATTTTCTGACCAGCGTTATTGAATTCAGAGCCGCCACCAGCAACACCCATGGCGATACGGCCATAAATGTCCAGCTTGGTACCGTCTTGGTCATAAACAGTTGCAGCTTGTGCTGCAGCTGAGGCACCCAGGGCACCAACGATAGCAGTCGCTAAAAGTGTTTTTTTCATGATGTAAGTTCCTTAACTCGTATACTGTTTCGATCGTTGCTGCTCAGCTCTTAATAAGCTGGCAGTTGGCTTTTGCGGGCCATGCTCTTTTGCCATCCGCCGGTTTTTCCCGGTGGTATGCGGCATGTCCTCAACTAAGCCTTGTTATAGTCCAATGCTCGCAGAACAAACTCTATACCGGGACTCCAGGGAACGCAATAGAAAAAAACAGTGTTTTTTTACTAATTGTGCTTTTTTATGGAACCCCTGCCGCCAGGGTTGGTCTCAGCGGCCTTTAAATTTCTGCTGCAGGTCTAACAATTTGTCTTCCATGCTAAGCGGTTTACGCGGCTCAGCTTTTTTTACTTCATGTTCTACTTCATGCTGCTTAGGAGCCACTATACGGGGCTTTTTAGCAGCAGGCGACGAATTAGATTGCGCTTTTTTGGGCTGCCCAACTACTTTCTGATCACCGCGTTTTTGTGACGCATGAAGTGCTGCTTCTTTATCGACTTTGCCAGCGGACTGGCCATCCAAATCTACCCGTTCTGCACCCTCTCGCACTGCTTTTATATAGCGCGGCAGGTTCACATAGTTGGCCAAGGCGCGACGAATCAGCTTATTGGGCCACTCTTCACGCTCAGCAAGCTCTTGGTGGATACCTATTTTCAGCGGTTTGGTATGCCCCTTAAAGAACGCTTTGGGGTATCGCTCGTACCATTGATTAAGCAGGGCATGCGGTGAAGGTGCTTTGGCCGTTTCAGCAGGAGTAGCTTCAACAGGGTCAGCTTCGACAGAGGCAGCTTCGACAGAGACAGCTTCGAAAGGAACAGTTTCGTCAGATGCACTCTTTTCAGGTACCGGAACGTCAAGTGCTTGTGTGTTGAGGGGCTGTGCTTCCAAGGACGGTGCTTCCAAGGACGGTGCTTCCAAGGACGATGTTTCCAAGGACGATGCTTCCAAGGGCTGTGTGCCAAAAGCCACTTCACTAGATGTGTCAGCTTTTATTGTAGCCGCGGGCTCAGAGCTTGGCACGCTTTGCGCTTGGGCATCTTTCTGCGCCAATTGCTGCTTTAGCCGCTGGTTTTCCTCACGCAGGGCCAGTAGCTCAGCTTGTGTGCGTTCAAGACGCGTTTCTAAGTCATCTAGCATATTCATTAAGCTGGCGGCCATAGCCTTCTCCTTTGCCCTTTTCAGTCGGCGATGCGCTCGTAGACGACAAAATCATAGCTTGGCTGCCCTTCTGCTGGCTGCCCCGCTACGCGCTGTACTTCTCGCCACTCGTTGGGGTCGAAGTCAGGAAACGTTGCGTCGCCCTCTACGTCGATGTCCACTTCCGTTATGTACAGCCGTTGGGCAAAGGGTAACGCCTGGCGGTAAATTTCACCGCCTCCCATTACCATGATCTCTTCTGCCGCCTCAATGGTGGCATGCTGGTCGGCTAGTTCTAGCGCTGCAGGCAGGTCGTGGCACACGCGTATGCCTTCATGAGAAAACTCGGCGTTGCGGGTGACGACGACATTAAGCCGATTGGGCAGTGGCTTGCCAATGGAGGCATAGGTTTTACGCCCCATCACCAGCGGTTTTGCTTGAGTAATGCGTTTGAAGAACTTTAAATCTTCAGGCAGGTACCAGGGTAACTTGCCGTCTACACCGATCACTCGATTTTTAGCCATGGCAACGATCATTGCGACCGGCACTAGGGAGTCGAAAGCGCCGTTTTGGTTACTCATATCGTTTTGCTGGCTCATACCGCCACCTCGGCTTTTATGTGCGGGTGCGCCTCATAAGCGTCAATGTGAATGTCTTCAAAACGGAATGCAAACAGGTCGTCTATTTCGGGGTTAAGCACCAGCTTAGGCGCTTCCTTGGGTGTGCGCGACAACTGCTCTTTGGCCTGATCAAGGTGATTACTGTAAAGATGGGCATCGCCGAGGGTGTGGATAAATTCACCCGGCTGCAGACCGGTCACTTGAGCGACCATGGTTAGCAGCAAGGCGTAGCTGGCGATATTGAACGGCACGCCGAGGAAAATGTCAGCGCTGCGCTGATAAAGCTGGCACGACAGTTTTCCATTGGCAACATAAAACTGAAATAGGCAATGGCAAGGCGGGAGCTGCATTTCATCGACCTGGGCCGGGTTCCAGGCCGAGACAATCAGCCGGCGCGACTGGGGCGAGGTGCGAATTTGGCCAAGCACTTTAGCAATTTGGTCAACGCTGCCGCCTTTGGGGTCGGGCCAACTGCGCCACTGGTAGCCGTAAACGGGGCCTAGGTCACCGTTTTCATCCGCCCACTCGTCCCAGATCCGCACACCGTTCTCTTTTAAGTAGGCGATGTTGGTATCGCCTTTCAGGAACCACAGGAGTTCGTGAATGATTGAGCGCAGGTGGAGTTTTTTGGTGGTCAGTAGCGGAAAGCCTCGCGATAAGTCGAAGCGCATTTGATGGCCAAACACGGAGCGCGTGCCAACACCTGTACGGTCGTGGCGGTCAACGCCATGCTCCAGAACGGTTTGCATCAAGTCTAAATAAGGCTGTTCAAGCGCGGGCGTTGTAGCAGTCACAGAATTTCCAAGTTAACGGGCGGTGTAGCGGTTTATTCTAGGCGCCCATAGCTGCCCGGTCTAGCGGTGCTGGCCTGTTAGCGTTATCCAGTTAAGCCCGGCACCGCTTCGCGCTGCTCCCGCGGGTGCGCCTGAGGCTTACCACGCGCTACTAAATCTCGCATGCACATGAAGCATGGGGGTTCAAAGGGAGTGTGCACATTATGAACGTGGCCGTGGCACGTAATCACACCACCGAAATAGAGTGAGTGCACAAACCGTAGCGCGTGGTAACGAATCTCGCGAGGTACGAGCGAATGAGGCACCCGCGGGTGGCGGCGGAACGACGCCTGGTGGCACCCAACCAACCTTGCCTGCACGAGCCAAACCCGGCACCGCTTCGCGCTGCTCCCGCGGGCGTGAACTTACCCCAAACAGCTTCAGCCTACTAATTAGGCAAATTTAACAGTCCAGGAAGCTCAGTTAACAACATTTTATTTTCTGCATAATGATGAAGCTGATTATAGGTGCTCAAAAGCATCAGACTCGAATCTCGCGCAATATTGATCGCTTCTGCAAACTCGCGAGCATTTTCCATGTACTCATGAACCAACTGGTTACGAAGTTTTCTGGCAATCAACCACCCTTCAACACTGTTTACTACGCCTAAGCGTTCAGCCCGATTAAGTGTTTCAATTTGACTGCCCGGTTTTTCCGCAAGCGCCTGTAACCAGCGAGGTAATAACTTGTCGGCTAGCGTATCTTGCATTCGGCCAAACCTGGAAACGAATGCTTCTAAGAAAACCGCTTCTTGTGGCTGATCATCTAACGTCTCTACCCATGTTTGGGTAATCAGCTTTTCTTCAGCAAATAGCGTAAGCCAACTGTATGTTAAATGATCCCCTTCGCGCTTTACTACGTTAAGCGTAGACACGAAGCGCTCAACCGGAAGAAGACCCTCATATTAGCTCTCCGTTAGTAAGCGCTTCCTCATACACAGGTGACAAGGGTGTTTCTGGATCATAAATCAATATGTCGATTGGCTGGTCACCCAGGCGCATCTGTAACCGAGCCGTCATGGTCAACATCTTGATCATTTTGCCCGTCATTGGCTCATCGCTCTTGACTAAAATGTCAATATCCCCACCCTTGAGATGGTCGTTTAAGCGGGAACCAAAGAGCGCAAGCTGAACATTTTTACCAAAAACTTCGCGACCTACCTGCTTTACAATCGCTTTTTGCTCTTCACTGAGTCTCATACCACACCTCTGTACCAACTCAATTTGGCTTTATCGTGCACAGCTATTACCCAACAGGCTCTAGTGACACACTGGCATTATAACGCTATTTCCAACTGGATCAGGCAAGGCTCTCTGCCCCCATCAAACCTTAACATCCACTGGCTGGGAGCGTGACCAGGCAATAATAATGAAGCCCAGTGCGATCATCGGCAGGGTGAGCAGCATGCCCATGGTGACCCAGCCGAAGGCGATAAAGCCGATGTGGGCGTCGGGCATGCGGACAAACTCGACCATAAAGCGGAATACACCGTAGCCGATTAAGAATAGCCCGGATAAAAAGCCGCGCGCTGTCGGCTTGGCGGAGACCCACCAGAGAATGGCAAACAGCACGACGCCTTCTAATAACGCCTCATAGAGCGCTGATGGGTGGCGCGGTTCAGCGCCCATGCCGGGAAACGGCATCCCCCAGGGCAGCGAGGTTATGCGGCCTGGTAACTCATGATTTATAAAGTTACCGATGCGCCCGGCGCCTAAGCCAATCGGAACCAACGGGGCGATAAAATCGGTGAGCGTTAGGAATGCCAGCTGTTTGCGCCGGGCGAATATCCAGGCGGCGAGCAATACGCCGAGTAGGCCGCCGTGGAAGCTCATGCCGCCATCCCATACGCGGAAAATCCACAGTGGGTCAGACATCCACTGCCCTAGTCCGTAGAACAGCGCGTACCCTAAGCGCCCACCGGCAACGACACCGATTGCACAGTAGAAGAGCAAATCACCGATATCATCATTATTGAGGCCGATACGCGATGCACGCCGACAGCCAAGCCACCAGGCGGCGACAAACCCCACTACATACATCAGACCATACCAATGGACTTGCAGCGGCCCCAAGGAGATAGCCACTGGGTCAATCGTCGGGTAATTAATCATTTACACTCTCTAATCTGACCAAAGGAAATTGTTCATTTACGAAGCGTTGAAAGCGCCCACTCAACAAGCCAAATACTCCCCGGCTAGGAGAGCAGGAAGCGAATCCCTACCACCGCCAACAGTAGCGCGAAGGAGAGCCGTAGCGCATGGGCAGGCAAAACGTGGGCAAGTTTAACGCCTAAGCGGGCAAATGGAACGCTGGTGATAACAATACTGAAGAACGCAGGCCACATAACAAAGCCAGTCGCCCAGGCAGGTAGCAGGGGATTTCCCCACCCCACCACGATAAACGCCAGCGCTCCCACCAGCGCAATAGGCAGCCCTACTGCCGCAGCTGTGCCCACCGCCTGGGTCATGCTGGCACCGCAGCGCGAGAGCAGCGGCACCGTCATGGCACCGCCGCCAATTCCAAACAGCGCTGAAACAGCGCCAATTGCGACACCCGCCAGCGCCATTACCCAGTTGCCTGGCGCGACACTGCCGGGCTTGGGCGTTAAACCAAACACCATTTTGGCGGCAATGAGTAGAACGAAGATGCCAAACATAGTTCCCAGCGACGAGCCGGAGAGATTGTCGGCAACAAACACTCCGGCGACGGCACCTAATACCAACCCTGGCAGCAGTGCTTTAAGCCATGCACGGTGAATGCTGCCTCGACGGAAATGGCCCAGGGTTGAGGATGAACCGGTGACAAGGATGGTGGCGAGGGAGGTGCCAATGGCTAAATGCATGATAATTTCTGAGGCGATGTTTTGCAGCCCAAACGCAAACACCAACACGGGAACAATAATAAGCCCACCGCCCACGCCAAACACACCGGCCATTGTGCCTGCGACGGCCCCTAGAGCTAGGTAAATCAATAACGTCATGACCATGGTCATTCAGGGGGAGTCGATTTAATCGTGCCTGGAAACCAGTGAGTAATCATTTTAAGCAGGGTTTCGGGTTGATACGGTTTGGCAAGTAAGTCATCCATGCCAGCGGCTAGACAGGCATCGCGCCCGGCATTGTCTGCATTGGCCGTTAGTGCAACCAGCACGCTTTGGTTGCCACCACGGTTTCGCTCGAACTCGCGCCAGCGCCGAGAGGTTTCAAGCCCGTCCAGGATGGGCATAAAGATATCCATGAATACCAGGTCAAAGTTAGTGCTTTGTTGGCGCTCCAGCGCCTGCTCGCCGCTGCTAACACCTTCTACCCGCAGGCCTTGAGTCTCCAGCATTTGCCGGGCTAGCATCAAATTCACTGGTCCATCGTCGACAACCAGTACACGCAAATTGCGCTGCAGCGCGGCACGCTCGCCATCACTTCCAGCCTCACCGATCCCATCACCTTGCTGAACGAGATTGGTCAATAGTGCACGGATATCCGACACGTGTTCGTATACTTCCATGACATTTTGCCGACAATTATCGGTAATTTCTTTATCAGCCATGGCGTTTAAGTGGTCTAACAAGTTGTCTGTTTCATGCTGCAGTAGCGTTAGGTAGCCTGATTTCAAACGCGACTCTTCCCGCGCCCTTTCTCGGCCAGCCATCAAGTGTTTGAGCTGGCGTTGCTGGTGCTGAAGATCGTCCAACAGGGATTGTTCATGCTCCTGCCGCGTGTTTTTGGTAGCGGCGCTGGCTACTTGCGAGCAATGCATACAACGCTCAAGACCGGCGAGTACTTCATTAACGCTGGCCAGCCGCTGGAGGGGCAGATGAGATTCGTCGGCGGCATCCGGCGGGGAGCATTTATGCTCGGGGAGTGCACGCGCTGCGGTGGTACACAGAGCCTGACTATGGCGCTCAAGTTCGGTGAGTTCTTGCATAAAACGGGCGTCTTTATGCCGAGCGCGTGTTTTAACCAGCATAAGAAAAGCGCAGACATTCAAGCTACTGCCAATCAGCAGGGCTGCCATTAACCACAGCATGGTGCTCCAGGAGGCGTTACTTGGCGACATCCACCACATCATGGCGCCGACTATCAGGCAAAGCACAACTAAAGCAGCTTGCACTAGCAGCAGTGGCCATAGCAGAGGCCAAACAATGGCGTTCCAAAAGTGCTCCCTTTGATAACGTTGCATGATCTCGCCTTCCTGTTGATCACATGGCCGCTGATAACGTGACCGCTTTAAACTTTGCACGAACTGCCGACACTCACACTTTTCTGTGTGAGGATTTATGCTACAAATATGATACTGATGTAAGTGTACGTCTACATTTCGTTACTGTCATGCAGCGCTTGCGTTGAACGCTTTCCACCCTTTTCTTCTATGAGTTTGTTATGTGTTTAATATCGTTTGCTTGGCAACCCGGCACGCCCACGCCTTTGCGGCTGATGGGTAACCGTGATGAGTTTTATGCTCGCCCCACTGCGCCAATGGATCACTGGCGAGATAGCCCTGACGTTGTCGGTGGGCGCGATTTAGAGGCCGGTGGCTCATGGCTGGCGGCCAAGCGTGGCGGTGTAGTGGCCACATTAACCAATGTGCGTGACGTGCAATTAAGTGTGCCACCCGGCGCTCCGAGCCGCGGCGAATTGGTCGCTAATGCCCTACAGTGTAACGATATTGAAGCATGGTTAAGCGAGCTTAGCCAGGGAGAGGCGTTGCGTTATGCAGGCTTTAACTTATTAGTCGCGACACCAACGCGGCTTTGGCACTTGCACCGGGGCCGAGAACGCTTGGCTCTCAGCGAGGTGCCCCCGGGCGTACATGGATTGTCCAACGCCGACCTCAACTCCCCCTGGCCAAAGCTATTACATGTACGTGGGGCACTTGAGCACGCTATTTTGCAACAGGGTCACTTGCAGGCATGGCCAAACGCGGTTCAGCGCGCAATGCAAAACCCGCAAGAAGCGGCTGTCGAGGCATTACCGAATACCGGCGTTGGCCTTGAATTGGAGCGCCAGCTTTCGGCAGCGTTTATTGTTGGCGAGCGCTATGGCACCCGTGCCACTTCGTGGCTAACCCTAGACAGCCAAGGGCATATCAAGATTACCGAACAACGCTTCGGGCCGCTGGGTCGCTTTGAGGGTGAAACCACCCTTGCGCTGCCCAGCGATTCGCTAGCATCAATGCCTTAGAGTCTGTTGACTGTGCAAGGCCTAGTCACGGGGTGGCATCAAATGCGACAGCTGCCACTCATCCATACGCCCCTCTAAATGGGTGTGCACCTGGGCAGGTGTATCCAGTTCCATCACTTCTTTGAGCAGTTTCTCGGCATCGCCAAACGGTACTCGGCGAATAGCCGCACGCACTTTGGGCAGGCTGGGCGCATTCATGGAGAGACTGGTAAAGCCCATGGCCATGAGCAGCAGCGCCCCGGCCGGGTCGCCGGCCAATTCACCGCACAGTGAAATGGGCTTATTGAGTCGCCTGGCATCCGTGGAAAGCTCTAGTAGAGCACCGAGCAGCGCCGGGTGCAGCGCATCGTAAAGGCTCGATACGCGCGGGTTGTTGCGATCTACCGCTAGTAAGTACTGGGTTAGGTCGTTGCTGCCCACGGAGAAGAAGTCGACTCGTTTTGCTAGCGCGTCCATTTGGTAAATAGTGGCGGGCACTTCGATCATTACGCCCACCTGGGGCCTGATGACAGTAATGCCCTCTTCGCCCAGTTCTAGAATCGCACGATCCAGCAGGCGCAGGGCTTCATCGACCTCTTCGACGTTGGTGATCATCGGGAACAGAACGTAGAGGTTATCCAGGTCGATAGAAGCTTTGAGCATGGCGCGCAGCTGCACCATCAGCACTTCCGGGTGATCCAGGGTGACGCGCATACCGCGCCAGCCTAAAAACGGATTGGCCTCCTCAATCGGGAAATAGGGCAGGTCTTTGTCACCGCCAATATCCAGCGTGCGCATCACCACCGGCAGCGGTGCAAAGCCTTCGAGCTGGTCACGATAGAGCTTGGTTTGCTCTTTTTCGCCGGGGAAACGTTCGGTAATCATAAACGGCACTTCGGTGCGGTAGAGCCCCACTCCACCGATGCGGCTTTTCAACAGCGCGGTGGCATCGACCGCCAGCCCGGTATTGACCATTAGCGGCATGATGTGGCCGTCGGGGGTGGCGCTGGGCAGATCCTGTTCGTGCTCAAGCAGTTCGCTGAGCGCCTCTTCTTCGGCGATCAGACTTTCATAACGCGCCGTAAGTTCAGGTGAGGGGCGTACAAACAGCCGGCCACGGTGGCCGTCCAGAACAACCGGTGCACCGCCTAGCCGCGGCAGTGGCAAATCCACCATGCCCAGCACCGTAGGAATGCCCATGGCGCGGGCCACAATCGCTACGTGGGACGTGCTGGAGCCACGTACCGAGACCAGCCCTTTTAGCTTATCGCGTGGCACTTCACCCAGCATGGCCACGCTGATTTCATCACCGACCAAAATGGCGTTATCGGGATAGGTTTCCGGCGTAGAGGGCGTATCTTCTTGCAGATGGGCAAGCACCCGGCGGCCCAGATCACGAATATCCGCCGCCCGCTCACGCAGGTAGTTATCGTCGACTCGCTCTAAGTACTGCACGTGGCGGCGGACTACGTCGGCCAATGCGCCTGGTGCCCACTGCCCTTCACGAATACGCTTTTCCACTTCATCGGCCAGCGCCGCTTCACCCAACATTTGTTGGTAGACATCGAACAGCGCCAGCTCTTGTGCAGAAATACGACTTGCCAAGCGCTCGGCCGCCGCACGAATTTCGCTACGCGTTTTACCGATGGCCTCCTTTAACCGCGCTACCTCATAGTCCTGATCGCTGGGAATGAGGTCAGGCACGCTATTAAGGTCAGAGGGTGGGGTAATCACCACCGCCTCCCCCATGGCCATGCCTGGCGAGGCTGCAACGCCTTTAAACATTGCTTGCCCACCGGCAAGCGCCGGGCGCAGCAGGTTACCTGTCGCTAATGCGTGGGCTAGAACACCTGCCAACTGCGCCGCCATGGTGACCAGGAAGGCTTCGTCTTCATCATCGTAGCGGCGCTTTTCTGCTTGCTGAACAACCAATACGCCGAGCATGTGGCGCTGGTGAATAATCGGCACGCCCAGAAAGCTGGAGTAGCGCTCTTCGCCAGTGGCTTCAAAATATCGGAACTGGGGGTGCGTCTGGGCATCCTCAAGGTTAAGCGGCTCGCTGCGTTTGGCCACCAATCCCACCAAGCCTTCGCCCAACGGCAGTACGACACGACCTACTGCTTGAGTGCGCAGGCCAATCGTCTCCATCAACACCAGCGACTCAAGCTCCTTGTCGTAAAGATAGAAGGAGCACACGTCGGTCTGCATCGCTTTACGAATTCGGCGAACCATCGTGGACAGCGCAGCCTCAAGGTTGCGCGCGCCATTCACTTCCTGAATAACTCGTCGCAACACCTCAAGCATGGACGTTTTACTTTTCACTATTATTTGCCTCGCTGAGGAATTTCCTGGCAAACTGCCGCCGCTCTAGTTTGGGCAGCGGTTTGTTACCCTATTTCTTCCGCCCTATTCTTCATCCTGTGCCAGGCGCTGAACGCGGGGAGACAACTCTCGTAGCGCGCGCCGATATACCTCTCGCTTAAAAGGCACTACCTGCCCTAGCGGGTACCAGTAGCTCACCCACCGCCACCCATCAAATTCGGGGGTTGGGGTTGCCGTCATACAGATTTGGCTTTCCTGGCAACGGATTTTAAGTAAAAACCACTTCTGCTTCTGGCCTATACAGACCGGACGCGAATGTGTGCGAATCATACGTCGTGGCAGACGGTAGCGTAGCCAGCCCCGGGTGCAGGCAACAATATCAACATCGTCGGCGGTTAGGCCGATCTCTTCGTAAAGCTCACGAAAAAGTGCTTGTTGTGGCGTCTCGCTTGCATTGATGCCCCCCTGGGGAAATTGCCACGCATTTTGTCCTACCCGACGCGCCCAAAGCAGCTGCCCCTGGCTATTGGCAATGATGATGCCAACATTGGGGCGAAAGCCGTCAGCGTCGATCACGGACATCACCTTATAAATTTTCAGTTGTCCCCATTTTTCCACAAGGGTGACAAGCGTATCAATACAATATAACGCTAAGTCATGAATGCTTACTTGGTATTAGCCTGAGTGCTGGTGGGAATGGCCGGGCGACTCTGCGATAATCCGCGTCCGCTATTTGCCTTACTAGCGTTTTTTACACCAATACTAATCGCTTACTACCACTGACTAGAAAAGGGGAGCGCCGTGAGTCTGGCCATTTTCGATTTGGATAATACGCTGCTATCCATCGACAGCGATCATGCCTGGGGCGAGTTTTTACTCGAACAAGGCGCCGTCGACCCAGTCGCTTACCGGGAAGCCAACGATCGCTTCATGGCCGATTACAAAGCAGGCAACTTGGATATGGCGGCCTTTTTAGAAGTGGCGCTTAAGCCATTGGCCGATAACTCTCCTGAACAGCTTTCTGCTTGGCACCAGCAGTTTATGGCCAGCAAAATCGAGCCAAGTATTCTGCCTAAAGCGGAAGAGCTACTGGCGCGCCACCGCACCAAAGGCGACACGTTGCTGATTATCACCGCTACCAACCGCTTTATCACCGCACCTATTGCCGAGCGTTTAGGCGTTGATCACTTAATCGCGGTGAACCCAGAAGTCAAAGAAGGCCGCTATACGGGCCGCGTGTCGGGCGTTCCCAGCTACCGTGAAGGTAAAGTCACCCGTTTGGAAACGTGGCTGGAAGGTCAAGACCTGACTATGGAAGGCGCGTGGTTCTACAGCGACTCGCACAATGATTTGCCACTATTAGAAATAGTCGAGCACCCCGTCGCCGTCGACCCCGACGACACCCTGCGCGAAATCGCCAAAGAGCGCCAATGGCGGATTATGAGCTTGCGGGATTAGTCTGTGGTGAATCGTGAATCGTGAATCGTG
>NZ_LXRG01000232.1 GCF_001651035.1 Halomonas sp. ALS9 | reverse complement strand
ATCGTGAATCGTGAATCGTGAAGAGTACGAAACGATTCACCATTTACCACTTACAATTCACATTTTTGTAGGCACCCGCGGGAGGCGGCGAAACGACGCCCAATGGCACGGCGCCAACCCCGGCACCGCTTCGCGCTGCTTCCGCGGGTGCGCCGTAGGCTTACCACGCGCCACGAAACCCATCGATTCAACTACGTGCACATCCCGTAGCGCGTGATAATGAAAATGCGAGTTCAGCGAGCGTTTGAGGCACCCGCGGGAGGCGGTGGCACGGCGCCTAGTGGCGCTTCACCCCAACCCCGGCACCGCTTCGCGCTGCTTCCGCGGGTGCGCCGGAGGCTTACCACGCGCTACGAAACCCATCGATCTAGCTCCGTGCACATCTCGTAGCGCGTGATAATGAAAATGCGAGTTCAGCGAGCGTTTGAGGCACCCGCGGGAGGCGGCGGAACGGCGCCCAAGGGCACCGCGCGCGCCCTGACATCAATACTTGCCACACCACGTAGGTAAATATTTAACGGCTTAGGAGAGTATCAAGCGAAATCACATTGCCAGCATGTTTAGCTGCTAACTTGACATCGTCCGTAACCAACGTAGCTGCGGCAACAAATGCGGAGGCAGAGATAATACTATCCGGCAGTTTCATCTGAGTACTACGTCGCACTTTGATGGTTTCGGTTTTGACCTGACGATCCAATTCCACTCTCGTTAACTGAGCCAATATCACTTTAATGGCCTGCTCTTCCTCGGAGAGCAAACCGGGAAAGGCCAGAAGTTCAAGCTCAGTGATGATTGAATAGGTGTAATGGGCAGCAGGCAGACGCAACTGACGATCAATGGCATTGATGAAGACATTGGTGTCGAGCAGGTAGCTACCACTCATCCCGCAGCTTCCTTTGGTATTCGACTCCGTCCTGAGCGGCTAGGGATGGCGCTTTGACAGCTGCGAAGTCTATTCCAGCCTGCCTAGCAGAGACGTTCGATTCCTCTGTTGTATTCTCATACAGCACAACAATTCTGGCGTGTCTGTTCTTTAAATATCCATATTCATCAGGAATTTTGACTACCCCATCCTGGATATCTGTCTCAAATTCAATCGCATGCATTGTGACTTCCCCTACACCCAAATAGCAGACCTAATCATTTGACACGCTTTCTGCAGAAAATTCGAGTAACTAACGAACGATCTTATAACCCCGGCACCGCTTCGCGCTGCTCCCGCGGGTGCGCCTGAGGCTTACCACGCGCTACGAAACCCACCGATTCAGCTACGTGCACATCCCGTAGCGCGTGGTAACGAGAACGCGAGTTCAGCGAGCGTTTGAGGCACCCGCGGGAGGCGGCGGAACGACGCCCAGTGGCGCTTCACCCCAACCCCGGCACCGCTTCGCGCTGCTTCCGCGGGTGCGCCTTAGGCTTACCACGCGCTACGAAACCCATCGATTCAGCTACGTGCACATCCCGTAGCGCGTGGTAACGAGAACGCGAGTTCAGCGAGCGGTTGAGGCACCCTCGGGAGGCGTCGGAACGACGCCCAATTGCACCTCAGCCTAAACCCGGCACCGCTTCGCGCTGCTTCCGCGGGTGCGCCGGAGGCTTACCACGCGCTACGAAACCCACCGATGCAGCTTCGTGCACATCTCGTAGCGCGTGATAATGAAAATGCGAGTTCAGCGAGCGTTTGAGGCACCCGCGGGAGGCGGCGGAACGGCGCCCAGTGGCACCTCACTAACCCCGGCAACACTGCGTGCTTAAGCTACTTTTTGCGCGCGCGTTTCCAACATTGCGGCAATACTCAAATGGTAATCAATATCTGGCCACTGTATGCCTGTGGCGTCACAAATAAACTGGTAATGCCGCAGCACCTTAACAGAGGCCTGCTCAAGCTCGGGATACCAGTTCATAGGCGTTGAAATACGCCGACCATCGCTCAGTTCGACATGGAGGTAATGGTCATCAAAATGAACTTCTTTACCTGCTAAACCAGTCATTCCAAGTCTCCAAATTGTTGTTTATGCAAGCTAATCAACTCAAGGCACTCCTTGAGCTCCTGCTTCTTTAATGATGAATAAACCACGACTTCAGTCTCAATCTCGACTTTAGCCCAGCCATCTGACTTCATCACATGCACATGGGGTGGAGGGTGTTCATTGGCATAAAAAAAGAACTTGAAGCCTTTCTCATTCAGCAAGGTTGGCACTTCAATTACCTCTGCCTGTGAGACTGAAGCATAGCAACCCCCAGCCATACCGTCACTGGCAAAGCCCCAAGCTAAACTGGGCAATAAAAAACCCCGCAAGCATCACTTACGGGGTTTGGCGTTTACTGGCGCTCATAAAAAAGCGTCAACGGGCGCGTTTAGCCGAGCAGGTGCTCGACGGCTGCACGCTCTTCGCGCAATTCTTTTTCGGTGGCTTTCATCTTCTCTTGGCTGAATTCGTCAAGCTCAAAACCTTGAACGATTTCATACTTGCCACCCTGACAACGCACTGGGTAGGAGTAGATGATGCCTTCTTCGATGCCGTAGCTGCCGTCAGACGGAATCGCCATGCTGACGATGCCTTTGGAACCCAGCGCCCAATCGCGCATGTGATCAATGGCGGAAGAGGCAGCAGAGGCGGCAGAAGAGGCGCCACGTGCTTTAATGATCGCCGCGCCGCGCTGTTGCACGGTGGGGATAAAGTCATTTTCGTACCAGTCGCGCTCAACCAAATCGAACGCTGCTTTGCCGTCGACTTTGCACTGGGCTAGATCAGGGTACTGGGTGGCACTGTGGTTGCCCCAGATGATCATGTTTTCAACGTCAGTGACGTGCTTACCGGTTTTCTGAGCCAGCTGAGTCAGGGCACGGTTGTGATCCAAACGCGTCATGGCAGTGAACTGACCGGCGTCTAGATCCGGCGCGTTGCAGGACGCAATTAGCGCGTTGGTGTTAGCCGGGTTACCCACTACCAGCACTTTCACATCACGGCTAGCGTGATCGTTCAGCGCCTTACCTTGCACAGAGAAGATCGCTGCGTTGGCTTCGAGCAGGTCTTTACGCTCCATACCTGGGCCACGCGGACGGGCACCGACCAACAGGGCGTAATCAGCGTCTTTGAACGCAGTGTTCGGGTCGTCGGTGGCAACAATCTCTTGCACCAGCGGGAAAGCACAGTCATTAACTTCCATTACCACGCCGTTCAGGGCGTCCATTGCCTGGGGAATTTCCAGCAGCTGGAGAATGACGGGTTGATCCGGCCCCAGCATGTCGCCAGCGGCGATGCGGAAAATGAGAGAGTAGCTGATCTGACCGGCGCCGCCGGTAATCGCAATACGTACTGGATCTTTCATCATTGCTCCTTGATTGGTTCGCCTAGGGATGGTTCTCGCCTGAGGAGTGGCTTAACAGAACTCAAGACGCAAAGATGGTATGCCCAGATGAGCAAAAACTCAATCAGACATGAGACTACTTGCCATCTGACATACGCACTTGCCACCCGATGGCGTGCTACTCGCTGAATAGGCTGAGTTGCGCTATGGTATCTTCGGTTTTATGCCCTCCTTTCTTGTTTTGCTAAGGACATGGACGCTCCATGCGAAAAATCCCGTTTTCTTATGCCTTGGCTAGCCTGTTGGTACTGGCGCTGGTGATATGGCTCGCTTTTGGTAATTTTCAAAGTTTTCAAACGTCGCCCCCAGATGCCCCAACACGCAGCGAAGCAGGCTCGCAGGTCGAAATTGTCGTTCAGCAGAGCACGCCGTTTATCCCCCAGCAGATTATTCAGGGCCAGTTGACAGCCGAGCGTGAAACCACGCTACGTGCCAATATAGCGGGCTTTGTAGCCGAGAAGCCGGTGGCCCAAGGCAGCCGCGTTGCGGCAGGCGATACGCTACTAATACTGGATAACGACGCCCTACCCGAGCAACTACAACAAGCCCGGGACGAGCTGGCCGTCGCCGAGGCCGAATATGCTGGCGCCCGCAATCTGCGCCAGCGGGAGTTGATCTCCCAGCCAGAACTACTGCGACTGCAGAGCGCACTAAGCGCCAGCGCCGCCGCAGTGGCGCAACTGCAGAAGCAATTGGACGACAGCCGCCCCACCGCGCCGTTTGATGGTGTGCTGAACCGTGTTCAGGTGGAGCTGGGCGACCTGCTCCAGCCCGGTGAGGAGTGGGGCCAGTTGGTGGATGACCGCCGCTTGAAAGGTGCTGCTTGGGTGTCACAGCAGCAGGTAGGCGGTTTAAGCGAGGGATTGCCAGTGACCGCCCGGCTGCTAAATGGCGATCACTTAGAAGGCGAGCTGACCTTTATCAGCCACCGCGCCGAAGAGGCCACACGCAGCTTTTATATTGAAGCCACGCTGGATAACCCGGCCGGTAAACGCTTGGCAGGCGCCAGCGCGGAGCTAACAATCACCCTACCGCCCCGCCAGGTGCATACCCTTTCGCCTGCGCTACTGAGTTTGAATAGCGAAGGTCAGTTGGCGGTCAAGCATCTGGATGACAACGATCAGGTACAGCTAACGGCCGTCGAGCTTGTTAGCGCTGACATCCAGCGCGCCTACGTGACCGGCCTGCCTGATCCGCTGCGTCTGATTACGCTAGGCGCAGGGATGGTGGAAATCGGTGAAACGGTTACTCCGGTGCCTGCTGAGGTGGCAATTATTTCGCAGCCGTCGTCGCAACGCTCCTCAGAACAGCCAGCGGAACAGGATAACGTTAATGCGCCAGTTGATTGATGCGGCGCTAGCCCACACCCGAACGACGCTGCTGCTGTTAGTCAGCCTGCTGCTGGCGGGCATCACTGCCTGGCAGATGATCCCTAAAGAAGCCAACCCCGACGTCACCATTCCAATGATTTATGTATCGCTGTCACTGGAGGGGGTGAGCCCCGAGGATGGCGAGCGGCTGTTGATTCGACCCATGGAGCAGGAGCTGCGCGGCATTGAAGGGCTGCGCAAGTTCACCGCCCAGTCCAGCGAGGGGCATGGTTCGATAACCCTAGAGTTCGACCCTGGCTTTGACCCGGACACCGCACTGACCGACGTGCGCGACCGTGTGGATATTGCCCGCAGTGAGCTGCCTTCGGAAGCCGATGAGCCTCGCGTGATGGAGGTCAACGTCTCGGAGTTTCCGGTGTTGACCATTGGCCTCTCCGGGCAACTGGATACCCGCGAACGCATGACGATTGCCCGGCGCCTACAGGAAGAGATCGAAGGCATCGCCGACGTGCTGGAAGTCGACATTGCCGGTGAGCGGGAAGACTTACTAGAGATCGTCGTTGATCCGCTGGTGCTGGAGAGCTACGGGGTCGATTTTGATGCGCTGTTTAATCAGGTATCACGCAATAACCGCTTGGTAGCAGCGGGCAGCTTGGATACCGGCGCTGGGCGCCTAGCGTTAAAAGTCCCCGGCATTATCGAGTCCCTTGACGATGTCATGAATATGCCGGTCAAGGTCGATGAGGATCGCGTGGTCACCTTTGGCGACGTGGCGTGGATTAACCCCACCTATAAAGAGCCGGAAGGCTTCGCCCGCATTGATGGCCAGCCAGCGGTGGTGCTGGAGGTTTCCAAACGCGCCGGGGCGAATATCATCGCCACCATTGGCGCTGTACGTGACCGCTTAGCCGAGGCCGATGACTTGCTTCCCGAACAACTACGTTTCACCACCATTCTGGATGAGTCGACCACCGTTGAGAATATGCTCTCGGAGCTACTCAACAACGTGCTGACTGCTGTGGTGCTGGTGCTAATCGTGGTGGTCGCAGCGATGGGTTGGCGCATGGCGCTGTTGGTCGGGCTTACCATTCCCGGCGCGTTTTTAACCGGCATCCTGCTGGTGTGGGCGTTTGGTTTTACGCTCAATATCGTGGTGCTGTTTGCGTTGATTCTGGTGGCGGGCATGCTGGTGGACGGCGCTATCGTAGTCAGCGAGCTTGCCGACCGCTACTTACGGGATGGACAAGCGCCCCATGAGGCGTGGCTCAACGCCGCTTCTCGGATGAGCTGGCCGGTCATTGCCTCGACAGCGACTACGCTTGCAGTTTTTATTCCTCTGCTGTTCTGGCCCGGCGTGGTCGGCCAGTTTATGAAGTACCTGCCCGCCACGGTGATTTTGTGTCTTTTAGCATCGCTCGCCATGGCGCTGGTGTTTTTGCCGACGCTGGGCCGTTTATTTACACGTACCACAACCGCTGCTGATGGCGCTCACCATGAAGAGGCGACGACATCGTTTGGTCGGGGCTATCGCCATCTGTTGTCCAGGCTACTCAAGCACCCTGCCTGGGTACTGCTGGTCACGGTGCTGTTAATGGCGCTGCTTTACACCGGCTATGCGCGCTTCAACCACGGCGTCGACTTCTTTCCCAGCGTAGAGCCCGACAGCGCCCAGGTACTGGTGCGTGCCCGAGGTGATTTTTCTGCCGTGGAGACCGATGCCATTGTGCAGCGGGTGGAAGCCAAATTATCCGGCATGAGCGAAGTGCGAGCGCTTTACGCACGCTCTTTTGCGGTACCTAACGAGCAGATGGGCAACGACGTGATTGGAATGCTGCAGTTCCAGTTCATCGACTGGCATGAGCGTCGCCCTGCTCAGGCTATTTTGGACGATATGGCCGAGCGCGCAGCAGATATTCCCGGCATTACGCTGGAATTTCAGGAACAGGAAATGGGCCCCGGCGGCGGCAAGCCTATTGTGCTCGAAGTGAGCGCCACCGATCCTGACGTTGCTGATACCGGGGTAAACCAACTGACCCAATTAATGCGCGAGCTGGGTGGTTTTACCGATATTCAGGATAACCGCAGCCTGCCCGGCGTGGAGTGGCGAGTTAACGTGGATCGCGAAGCCGCAGCGCGTATGGGCACCGACGTGACCACCATTGGTAGCGCGGTACAGCTACTGACGACGGGCCTTCAAGTCGCGAGCTATCGGCCGCCCGAAGTGAGTGATGAAGTGGATATCCGCGTGCGTTTACCACAAAACTGGCGCTCGCTGGATCAGCTTGAGCGCTTGACCATCAACACCCAGCGGGGTCAGGTGCCCATCTCGCATTTTGTGACCCTGGAACCAGCACCTAAAGTCGGTACGCTGAACCGTATTGATGGCCGACGCGCCATTACCATCGACGCCGATCTTGCCCCCGGCTATCTCGCTGATGAGCGCCTGGGCGCGCTGCTGGAAGCGGGTGGCGACAGCCTGCCTGATGGTTTAATGGTGAATGTGGCCGGTGAGCAGGAGGATCAACAGGAGTCAATGCAGTTCCTGGCCAGCGCGTTCTTGATTGCTATCGGTTTGATGGCGCTGATTCTAGTCACTCAGTTCAATAGCTTCTATCAGGCGGGCTTGGTGCTATCGGCTATTGTGTTTTCCACCGCGGGAGTGTTGATGGGGCTACTGATCACCGGTCAGGCTTTCGGTATTGTGATGGTGGGGATGGGCGTGATTGCCCTGGCGGGTATTGTGGTCAATAACAATATTGTTTTGATCGATACCTACAACGAGCTGCGCGGCCAGGGTATGACGCCGGTCGAAGCCGCCCTTGAAGCGGGCTGCTTGCGCCTACGCCCGGTACTGCTAACGGCGATTACCACGGTGCTGGGGCTAATGCCGATGGTACTGGGGATCAATGTGGATCTATTCTCGCCGGCGCTGGGCTTTAATGCCCCTTCTGCCCAGTGGTGGACGCAGATGTCGAGCGCCATTGCTGGCGGGCTCACCTTTGCCACCGCGCTAACGCTGCTACTCACGCCTTGCATGTTGGTGATTGGCGGGAAGTTGAGGCGTCATGGGTGAGTGGTGAGTGGTGAGTGGT
>NZ_LXRG01000231.1 GCF_001651035.1 Halomonas sp. ALS9 | reverse complement strand
GGTGAGTGGTGAGTGGTGAGAAGAGGCTAGCAAGCGCCGCGTGGCGGCGCCTGTTTCATAAGGTCTTAAGCGGGGGCTTTGGTGTGCTGCGGGCTATGAGCAGCATGTAAGCGTGCGATTAACTGGTCTTCCAGCGCGAAACGTTCGGTGAGGCCGCGGGCTAGGCGGTCGATCCAGGCGGGCAGGCGGGCGATATTTTGCTCGCAGCTAAGGGTCGAGCCAAAGTCGGTATCAAACTCCAACACCATCTCGGTGGACATTTCTAAACGCTCAAGCAACTTTTCTGCAATAACAAGCGCGCTTTCATCACCAAAGGCCTGCGCCTCTTCGGACAGTTGGGGATAAATCTCAAAGTGGCCAGCGCTGATATAATCCATCAACAGCTCACTGAAGGTATCAATAGGCGCTTTGCTGACTGCCTCCAGTTCAGCATCACAGGCTTCCTTCAGCTCAATAAAGCTAATCAATAGCTGACGACGCTGATCCAGCCAGCGGTCGATCAGGGTATGCACGCCTCCCCAGCGCTCCAGGGCATTTTTGCAATCTTCGAGCATGGGGCTTTCTCCTTAAACTCACCTTTAACTGCTATTAATAACGACTATTAATAACGTCTATTAACCGCTCAGAACAGAGAATAGGCTTAGAGTCGCGCCTCTCACTACCTCTGTCAATCCCAGCAAGTACGGTTTCCATGGTACTAAAAGTTCACTGCCCATAACGCTTTCATCTATGACTGATGACCAGCGTTCTCAAGCGGTTGATGCTGCCATATTTCTACTTCTTTTTATGCTCTCATCTTCCGGCCACCATTGCGAGCGCGGCAGCATACAGGTCGTTAAATGCTCGCCGGTACGCTAATAAAAGGCATTGGAAAAAAATAGTTTAAGCTTAAAAAGTTTATGCTTGAATTTTATTAATCCCTCGCCTATCTTCAGAAAAGAGCCTGCTTTCCTGTGGAGAACAACAATGAGAATTGCCTGCCTGGGTGGAGGGCCTGCCGGCCTTTATTTCGCTATCAGTATGAAACTGCAGGATCCTTCCCACGACATCGTGGTGCTTGAGCGTAACCGCCCAGACGATACCTTCGGCTGGGGCGTGGTGCTGTCAGACGAAACCCTCGACAACCTGGCAGCGAACGACCCGGTCAGCGCGGAACGTATCCGCGAGTATTTCGCCTACTGGGATGACATCGCAGTCGTTCATAAAGGCGTTAAAACGGTGTCTACAGGCCACGGCTTCTGCGGTATTGGCCGCCGCCAACTGCTGATTCTGCTCCAGGAGCGTGCTCGCGAGCTGGGCGTTGAAATGCGTTTTGAAACCGATGCCACAGAAGCCACCATTGAACAGTACCGGCAAGAGTATGACTTGGTATTGGCTGCCGATGGCCTTAATTCCCGCACCCGTCAGACCTATGCCGAACACTTCAAACCCGATATTGATGTCCGGGCGTGTAAGTTCGTTTGGCTAGGCACGCACCAGACCTTTAATGACGCCTTTACGTTTATTTTCGAACATACCGAACATGGCTGGGTGTGGGCCCACGCGTATCAATTTGATAAGGATACGGCGACCTTTATCGTCGAGTGCAGTGAAGCCACTTGGCAGGCGTTTGGCTTTGGCGAAATGAGCCAGCAGGAATCCATCGCAGTTTGCGAGCGCATCTTTGCCAAGCATCTCGACGGCCATGCGCTGATGACCAACGCCAACCACATCCGCGGCTCGGCGTGGATCAACTTCCCACGGGTACTCTGCGAGCGCTGGAGCTATGAGAATGTCGTGCTGATGGGCGATGCCGCAGCGACTGCCCACTTCTCGATTGGCTCGGGCTCCAAGCTTGCGCTGGAAAGCGCTATCTCGCTGGCTAACTGCCTACACAGTGAAAGTAGTATGCAAGCGGCGGTTGCCCGCTACGAAGAGGAGCGCCGTTTTGAAGTGCTGCGCTTGCAGTCCGCAGCGCGCAACTCCACCGAGTGGTTTGAGCAGATAGAGCGCTACCTGGATCTCGACCCGGTGCAGTTTAACTACTCGCTACTGACCCGCTCCCAGCGCATCAGCCATGAGAACCTGCGAGTGCGCGACCCACAGTGGCTGGAGAGCGCCGAGCGCTGGTTTCAAACCCAGGCAGGTAATCCAGACAGCGCCCGGGCACCGATGTTTGCGCCCTACCAATTGCGCGATATGACGCTGATTAACCGCGTGGTGGTCTCCCCTATGGCGCAGTACAAAGCCGTGGATGGCTGCCCTACCGATTGGCACTTTAGCCACTACGCCGAGCGGGCCAAAGGCGGCGCAGGCTTGGTGTATACCGAAATGACCTGCGTCAGCCCCACCGCTCGAATCACCCCCGGCTGCCCAGGTTTGTATGCCCCAGAGCACGAAGTGGCGTGGAAGCGGCTATGCGATTTTGTGCATACAGAAACCAACGCCAAGTTGTGCGCCCAACTAGGCCACTCCGGCCCTAAAGGCTCTACCCAGCTGGGCTGGCAGGAGATGGATGCCCCGCTTGCCGAGGGCAACTGGCCGATACTATCAGCCTCTGCTCAACCTTGGTCTGCACGCAACCAAGTGCCCAAGGCGATGGATCGCGATGATATGGAGCGGGTGCGCGACGAGTTCGTTCGCGCAGCGCAGATGGCCGACCGGGCAGGCTTCGATATGATCGAGATTCATGCTGCCCACGGCTATCTGCTCTCATCGTTTATTACTCCCCTGACCAATCACCGTGACGACGAATATGGCGGCTCGCTGGACAACTGCTTGCGCTACCCGCTTGAAGTTATCAACGCCGTACGCAGTTTTTGGCCCGCCCATAAACCGCTTTCAGTGCGTATTTCCGCCAACGACTGGTGCGGTGACGAAGGCATTACGCCTGACGATGCGGTAGAGATCGCCAAACGGCTGCGCGACGCTGAGGTGGATATTGTGGATGTCTCGGCCGGGCAAACCTCAACCCAGGCCAAGCCGGTGTATGGGCGTATGTTTCAAACGCCCTTCTCTGACCGGATCCGTAACGAGGCCTCGATTGCCACCATGGCGGTGGGCAATATTTATCAGGCCGACCATGTGAACTCGATTCTGATGGCTGGGCGCGCTGACTTAGTCTGTATCGCCCGCCCTCACTTGGCTGACCCCTACTGGCTGCTCCACGTTGCCGCAGGCTTGGGTGATAGCGAAGTCGAGTGGCCAGCGCCCTACCGGGCAGGAGCGGATCAACTGCAGCGCTTGGCTGAGCGTGGCGAGGGGTGGGTATGACGCTGCTCACAGATAAGCGCGTGGTGATTACCGGCGGTGGCAGCGGTATCGGTGCCGATATGGCCATGGCCTTTGCCGAAGCAGGCGCCAAGGTCACGATTACCGGTCGCCGGGAAGCGGCCCTTAAAGCGGTGGCAGATCAGCACAGTCACCTTGATTTCGCCGTGGTCGACGTTACCGATGAGGCCGCCATGGTGGCACTGTTCGAGACAATCGGCAGGGTCGATATCGTCATCGCCAACGCCGGGGCGGCGGAGAGCGCGCCGTTGACCAAGACCTCGTTTGAGCAGTGGCAGCGCATGCTCAACGTTAATCTAAGCGGAGTATTTCTGACTCTGCGCGAAGGCTTAAAGCAGTTGAACGACGGTGGACGACTAATCGCCGTGGCCTCCACCGCTGGCCTGAAAGGCTACGCCTATGTGGGCGCTTACTGCGCGGCAAAACATGGCGTGGTGGGCTTGGTGCGTTCGCTGGCAGCCGAAACAGCCACACGCAATATGACCGTCAATGCGCTCTGCCCTGGGTTTACCGACACTCCGCTACTCACTGCTAGCGTCGATAACATTGTGGCTAAAACCGGCCAATCCGCCGAACAGGCGACCTCTCACTTTGAATCCACCAACCCTACCGGGCGATTAGTCACCCCCGCCGAAGTGACCGCCACCGCTCTATGGCTATGCGGCCCTAACAGCGGCGCGATAAATGGACAGGCGATCTCAATCTCAGGAGGAGAGGTATGACAGCCGAAGGCCTAGGAAAAAATAGCTTAAGCAAGGAGCGACTGCGCTTATGGCTGCGCATGCTGCGGGTTACCCGCCAGGTTGAGGCCGAACTACGCGAACGCCTGCGAACGGAGCACGACTCTACGCTACCCCGCTTCGATGTCATGGCTGCGTTGTATGCCGCTGAAGAGGGCCTAAAAATGAACGAGCTCTCCAAACGGCTGCGGGTTTCCAATGGCAACGTCACCGGGATTATTGATCGTCTGGTGGAGGATGGCGCCGTGGAGCGTATTGCCATTGAGGGCGACCGGCGCGCTACGCGGGTCTGCCTGACCGTGGCTGGCAGAGACACCTTTAGAGGCATGGCCGTTGAGCATGAACGCTGGATCAATGCGCTATTTGAAGGGGTGAGCGAAGAGGACGCCCACCATATCGGCGAGTTGCTGCACCGCTTACCCGCTACTCCTAACGATGCCAATTAATCACCGACAGGCGAGAACAATAATATGAAGAGTATGGCTGGCTTAACCCCCGAGCACTTTATCTGGGAGATGAGAGGCGGAGTCGCGGTTATTCGGCTCAATCGCCCGGAGCGCAAAAACCCGTTGACCTTTGAGAGCTACGCCGAGCTACGCGATACCTTTCGTGATCTGGTGTATGCCTCGGATGTTCATGCCGTGGTGTTTACCTCCAACGGCGAAAACTTTTGCTCCGGCGGCGACGTTCACGAAATCATTGGCCCGCTGGTGGGCAAAGATATGAAAGGCCTACTCGAATTCACCCGCATGACCGGGGATCTGGTTAAAGCCATGCTCAACTGCGGCAAGCCGATTATTGCCGCCGTGGATGGCATCTGTGTTGGTGCGGGGGCGATTATCGCCATGTCTTCAGATATTCGCTTTGCCACCCCTCGCGCCAGCACGGCGTTTCTGTTTACCCGTGTGGGCTTGGCGGGCTGTGATATGGGCGCCTGCGCAATGCTACCGCGCATTATCGGCCAAGGCCGTGCGGCAGACCTGCTCTACAGCGGTCGCAGCATGAGTGCCGAAGAAGGCCTGCAGTGGGGATTTTACAACCGAGTGGTGGAACCAGAAGCCCTTGAAGAAGACGCCATCGCCTACGCCACCCGGTTGGCTAACGGCCCCACCTTTGCTCACAGCATTACCAAAACCCAGTTAAACCAGGAGTGGTCGATGAGCCTGGAACAGGCCATCGAATCGGAGGCCCAGGCCCAGGCGATCTGTATGCAAACCAATGATTTTGCACGCGCCTACCACGCCTTTGTAGCCAAACAAAAACCTGAGTTTAAGGGGGACTGATGAGCGACAAGAGTTTTCTAGCGTGGCCCTTTTTTGAGTCCCAGCATCGTGAGCTTTCCGAGCAACTTGAAGCGTGGTGCCGCGCAGAGCTGCCCCGCGACCACAGCGATGTAGATGCCACCTGTGTTCAGTTAGTGCGCGACCTGGGCAAAGCGGGCTTCTTAAAAGGCACCGCAGGCGACCATATCGATGTGCGCAGTCTCTGCCTGATTCGCGAAACCCTGGCCCGCCACGATGGCCTGGCGGATTTTGCTTTTGCAATGCAGGGGCTTGGCACCGGTGCGATCAGCCTATACGGCAGCGATGAACAGAAGCAGTGGCTGGACAGAACCCGCCGGGGTGAAGCCATTTCCGCCTTTGCCCTTAGCGAGCCCCGCTCTGGTTCCGATGTGGCCCAACTGGATACCACCGCCGAGCGTGACGGCGATAGCTACCGTTTAAATGGCGAGAAAACCTGGATCTCTAACGGCGGCATTGCCGACATCTATACAGTCTTCGCCCGCACCGGCGAAGGGCCAGGTGCCAAAGGACTGTCGGCCTTTTTGGTTCCTGCTGATACTCCGGGGCTGGAGATTCGTGAACGCTTGGAGTCGGTGGCGCCCCACCCGCTAGCGCGACTTGGCTTTAACAATATGGTGCTACCTGCCAGCGCTCTGATCGGCCAGCCGGGTCAGGGCTTTCGGATTGCCATGTCCGTGCTAGACGTTTTCCGCTCCACGGTAGGCGCCGCGGCACTTGGCTTCGCCCGCCGCGCGCTGGAAGAGTCGCTTTCCCGCAGCCGCTCTCGCGAGCTATTTGGCGCCACCCTCTCCGATCTGCAAATGGTGCAGGGTCACTTAGCCGATATGGCGCTGAATGTGGATGCCGCCGCCCTGCTGGTGTATCGCGCCGCCTGGACGAAAGATCAAGGCGCTGAACGGGTCACTCGCGAAGCGGCCATGGCCAAACTGTTTGCCACCGATCAGGCCCAGCAGGTGATTGATCAGGCAGTGCAGTTGCACGGCGGTGACGGCGTTCGCAAAGGCCATATTATCGAGAGCCTCTACCGCGAAATCCGCGCGCTGCGCATTTACGAAGGCGCTTCCGACGTCCAGAAAGTGGTCATCGCCCGCAGCATGCTCGCGGAGGAGTAAGCAGCAAAAAGCCGTAAAGCAAGTCACTAAAACAATAAAACACAACGCCAGACACCGTATCCCTGATAACGCCTCATGCAGAGGCGTCGTCAGGCATAAACAACGACACCAAATACGGAGGTTGGTCATGTATATCCAGTCGGCTCATGCTGATACTTTTGCGCGGGATAACCTGCCACCCATTGATAGTCAGCCTGAGTTTCTGCTCGCAGGCTACGATTATCCTGAACGCTTAAACGCAGGCGTAGAACTGTGCGACAGGCTGCTCGACCAGGGCCACGGTGAACGCATTGCCCTAGCGGGCAACGGCCGACGGCGAACGTACCAAGAACTTACCGAGTGGACCAACCGCCTCGCCCATGTGCTGGTGGAAGACCTGGGCGTCATTCCTGGCCAGCGAGTGCTGATTCGTTCGGCCAACAATCCAGCCATGGTGGCCTGCTGGCTGGCTGCCACCAAGGCAGGCGCTGTGGTCGTCAACACCATGCCGATGCTGCGCAGCAAAGAGCTTTGTCAGGTGATTGATAAAGCGGAAATCAGCCTCGCCCTCTGCGATACCCGACTGCTTGATGAGCTGGCCGAGTGCCAGGAGCAGAACCCGCTACTCAAGCGTATAGTCGGCTTTGACGGTACCGCCAACCATGACGCCGAACTTGACCGCTTGGCACTCAATAAACCCGCCACCTTCGATGCCGTGGATACCGCCGCCGACGATGTGGCGCTGCTGGGTTTCACCTCTGGCACTACCGGCTCGCCTAAAGCCACCATGCATTTTCATCGCGATCTACTGGTGATTGCCGATGGCTACGCCAAGGATGTCCTCCAGGTAACTCCGGAAGATGTATTCGTCGGTTCGCCCCCACTGGCGTTTACCTTTGGCCTGGGTGGGCTGGCGATCTTTCCGCTGCGCTTCGGCGCCACTGCCGTGCTGCTGGAACACGCCTCCCCGCCCAATATGATGGATATTATCCGCGAATATCAGGCCACGGTGGTGTTTACCGCCCCAACGGCATATCGCGCCATGCTCTCAGCGCCTACGCGTCATGAAGATTTAAGCAGCCTGCGCGTGGCGGTTTCCGCTGGCGAAACATTGCCAGCGCCGATTTATCACGACTGGATCAAGCAAACCGGTACGCCCATCATCGACGGTATTGGCGCGACTGAAATGCTGCATATCTTTATCTCTAACCGTCTGGAAGATCATCGCCCCAGCTGTACCGGCAAACCGGTGACCGGTTACGAAGCACGAATCGTTGATGACGAGATGAATGATGTACCTCACGGCACGGTGGGTAAGCTTGCCGTGCGCGGCCCCACTGGCTGTCGCTACCTAGCCGATAAGCGCCAGCAAAAGTATGTAAAGGCGGGCTGGAATATAACTGGCGATGCGTTTTATCAGGATGCAGACGGCTATTTTCATTTCGCCGCCCGCAATGACGATATGATTGTTTCAGCTGGCTATAACATCGCAGGCCCTGAAGTAGAAGCTGCACTACTGGCCCACCCGGCTGTTAAAGAGTGCGCTGTGATTGGTGCCCCAAGTGAAGAACGCGGGCAAATTGTCGAGGCTTTTGTTGTTCTAAACGATGGTTTTCAGCAAGATGAAGATTGTCAGCAAATGTTGCAGGACTTCGTCAAACAGACTATCGCGCCCTATAAGTACCCTCGCTCCATACGTTTTATCGAGGCGCTACCAAAAACAACCACGGGTAAAGTTCAGCGTTTTAGGCTGAGCCAGGAGCATTATCCCAGCGCTGGCTCTGCTTGCTCTGGTGCCACATCAAAAAACGTACAACCCTCTTAGCAATAAAACGATTACATAATGAGGAACTTGCTATGAAACAGATAACTCGCTTAGGCCTTGGTTTACTGCTCTCTTCAAGTGTGCTGACCGCCCACGCCGAAGAGGTCAAAATCGGCATGATCACTACGCTATCAGGGGGCGGTTCGCACCTGGGCGTGGACGTTCGAGATGGCTTTATGCTGGCCCTTGAGCAGTCGGGCCGCGACGATGTAGAAGTACTGATTCAAGACGATGCTAACCGCCCTGACTTGGCCCGCAGCTTAGCGGATGAGTTTATGCAGCGGGATAACGTCGATATTCTCACCGGCATTATCTGGTCGAATCTAGCCATGGCGGTGGTTCCTTCCGTAACCCGCCAGGGCACTTTCTACCTCTCACCTAATGCTGGGCCTTCTGATTTAGCGGGCCGTATGTGTCATGAAAACTACTTCAACGTGGCGTACCAGAACGACAACCTACACGGCGCCATGGGCGCTTATATGCGCGAAGAAGGCTACGAGCGGCCGATTATTATGGCGCCCAACTACCCCGCGGGCACCGACGCGCTAGCGGGCTTCAAGCACCTTTATGAAGGTGAAGTGGTCGACGAGCTTTATACCCAAATGGGTCAAACCGACTACGCGGCTGAAATTGCCCAGATCCGCGCCAGCGATGCGGACAGCCTGTTCTTCTTCCTGCCTGGTGGCATGGGTATCTCGTTTATGAAGCAGTGGGAGAGCTCCGGCGTTGATATGCCTATCTTTGGCGCGGCCTTCTCTTTTGACGAAATCCTGATTAAAGCAGTAGGCAGTGCCGCCATTGGCGCTCGTAATACCTCGCTGTGGGCTTATGACCTTGAAAACGAAGCGAATGACCGCTTCGTCGAGGGCTTCCAAGCCGCCTATAACCGCATGCCCACCCTTTACGCGGCGCAGGGCTACGACACCGCCAACTTGATTCTTAGCGCCCTCGACGTTGCCCACCCTGACGATCAAGACGCTTTCCGCGAAGCACTGCGGGCCGCCGACTTCGACAGCGTGCGCGGCGAGTTCCGCTTTGGCCCTAACCACCACCCCATTCAGGATATTTACGTTCGTGAAGTGGTGGAAGGTGACGATGGCGAACCTACCAATCGCCTGATCGGTGTCGCTGTTGAAGATATTCAAGACATCTATTTTGAGCAGTGCCAGATGTAATGTCGCCGCGGCTGGGTGTCACCACCCAGCCTTAACTCTTTACATGATTAAGGATGCCCCACGTGTCCGTTACTCTGCTAATTGAGCAAATACTTAACGGCGTACAGCTTGGCACCATGCTGTTTTTGATGGCCAGCGGCCTTACTCTGGTATTCGGAGTAATGGGGTTGATCAATCTGGCCCACGGCTCCTTTTATATGGTGGGTGCCTACGCCACTGCTGCGGTGACTGCTTCAACCGGCTCTTTTTTGATTGGCTTGAGTGCCGGGATTGCCGCCGCAGCCTGCGTTGGTGCGTTGGTGGAACTGCTCGTTATTCGACGACTTTATCACCGCCCCCATCTTGACCAGGTGTTGGCGACCTTTGCGCTTATTCTGATTTTTTCCGAAGGCACGCGTTGGATTTTCGGTTCGTCGCCCATGCGGCTTAGCCCGCCTTCCTGGTTAACCGGGTTTGTCACCCTGCCGGGCGACACCCGCTACCCGATTTATCGGCTCATGTTGATTGGGGTAGGCATTGTTATTTCTATCGCGCTTTACTTTCTTATTTCTAAAACACGCCTGGGCATGCGGATTCGCGCTGGTGAAAGCGACCGCGAAATGATTGGTGCCCTGGGGGTGAATATTTCCAAGCTCTACACCGTGGTATTTGCGCTGGGCGCGGGGTTGGCAGGCTTAGCCGGTGCGTTGGTGGGCGCGCTGCAATCTGTGCAGGTAGGCATGGGTGAACCGGTGCTTATCCTGGCCTTTGTAGTGATCGTGATTGGTGGTATTGGCTCAATCAAAGGCGCGCTACTTGGGGCGCTGTTGGTTGGCCTTGTGGATACCCTCGGCCGGGTCTATTTGCCAATTTTCTTCCGTGCCTTTATGCCGCCTTCTGAGGCTTCCGGGGTCGGTGCGGCGCTGGCCGCTATGCTGATCTATATCCTCATGGCCGTTATTCTCGCCTTCAAGCCAAAGGGACTGTTCTCTGCTCATGACTAATAACACTTCCTCAGGCGTGGCTCACGCTCCGTTAGTCGGCAAAGCGGGCAGCTCCTTTGATCGCAAAGGGCTAGTGCAGATAACGCTGCTCAGTCTGCTGCTGTTAGTGCCCATAGCGGCTTATTTTCTGGGCCATATCTATTACGTTAATTTGGCTTCGCGGATGACCATTATTGCCATGGCCGCTGTGGGCCTTAACCTGGCGATTGGCTATGGCGGCATGGTCAGTTTTGGCCATGCCGCCTATTTCGGTCTGGGCGGCTATGTAGCAGGCATTAGCGCCTACCACGCGTTTGATTACTCGCCTTTTATGACTTGGCCTTTCAGCGTGCCGGGCAGTGATAGCCTGCTGGTGGTGTGGCTGGCCGCGGTCATACTGTGTGCACTGCTAGCGCTGGTGATCGGTGCTATTTCGCTGCGCACTACCGGGGTGTATTTCATTATGATCACCCTTGCCTTTGCCCAGATGATTTATTACTTCGCGAATTCTTGGCCAACCTATGGCGGCGAAGATGGCCTGCCTATTTATATACGTAACACCCTCCCTCTGTTCGATAGCAGCAATGCATTAACCTATTTTCTGATCTGCTTCACTGGGCTGGTGCTGGCCATGGCGATCACCTCACGGCTGATGAAATCCCGCTTTGGCGCCGCCCTGACCATGGCGCGGCTTAACGATGTGCGTTTGGCCACTGCCGGTATTAGCCCCTACCCCATTCGCCTGGTGGCATTTGTGGTTTCTGCCGCCATCACCGGGCTTGCCGGGGCGCTCTACGCGGATCTAAATGGTTTTGTTAGCCCCAACATGCTCAGTTGGCACTTCTCCGGTGAACTGATGGTGATTGTGATTCTAGGCGGCGTGGGCCGCCTTTATGGGCCCCTGGCCGGTGCGGTGCTGTTTATAATGATGGAGACTTTTCTCGGAGGCGTTACCCAGTATTGGCAGCTATTCCTGGGTTTAGTCCTGCTTGGCGTGGTGCTGTTTGCCAAACACGGGGTGATGGGTTGGTTGGCTGGGAGGGAGCGCAATGAGTAATGCCGTTCTTTCTCTACAGAAATTGAACAAACACTTTGGCGCTCTGCAGGCGACCAGCGATGTTTCGCTGGATCTTAAGCCAAGGGAAATTCATGCGCTAATTGGCCCCAATGGGGCGGGTAAATCGACGTTAATCGGCCAAATCGCCGGCAATATACGCCCTGATGAGGGCCGCGTTTTTCTAGCGGACACCGAAATCACCGGCATGAGTATTGCTCAGCGCGCCCGCATGGGGCTGGGGCGTAGTTTTCAGGTCTCCTCGCTGGCTGAACCATTATCGGTGATGCGCAATGTGATGATGGGCGTTCAAGCGCTGCAGAGTCATAGCTTTCGTTTTTGGAAACCCGTCGCCAAAGATCGGCAACTGCTTGAACCTGCTTATGAGGCGCTGGAGCGGATGCAGCTTAGCCATCGCGCCTGGACGCCGGTATTTGAGCTTTCCCATGGTGAACGCCGTCAAGTAGAGGTGGCCTGTGCCCTGGCACTCAAGCCCCGCGCGCTGTTACTCGATGAACCCATGGCAGGCTTGGGCCCGGAAGGCTCAGCCAAGCTTACCGAGTTGCTTGAAGCGCTGAAGTTGGAAGTGCCTATTTTGCTGATTGAGCATGACATGGAAGCGGTATTTCGGCTTGCTGATCGTATTTCTGTTTTGGTCTCTGGCAGCGTTATTGCCCATGGCGATAGCCAAACCATCAGACAGGATCCGCGCGTCCGTGAAGCCTACCTGGGAGATTCTGATGCTTAAGGTTGCTGACATTGAAACGTTCTATGGCCCCTCCCAGGCGCTATTTGGCGTCAACCTTGAAGTGAACGCCGGGGAAATGGTGGCGTTGATGGGCCGCAATGGGATGGGTAAAACCACCACCATTCGCTCGATATTTGGTCTGACTCAAGCTAGCCGCGGCACTATTGAATTTGAGTCTCAAGACATACGCCGTTTGCCCGCTTATCGCATCGCTAAGGCGGGGTTGGGTTTGGTACCTGAGGGGCGCCGCTGCTTTCCCAATTTATCCGTACGCGAAAACCTGCTGGTCACCGCTCGCCCCGGCGAGTGGACACTGGAGAAAGTAGAAACGCTGTTTCCGCGTTTGGAGGAGCGTCGGGCGCAAATGGCCAAGACTCTCTCCGGCGGTGAGCAGCAGATGCTGGCCATTGGCCGAGCGTTGATGACCAACCCACGCTTGCTGGTGCTCGATGAAGCCACCGAAGGGTTAGCGCCGGTGATTCGTCAGGAGATTTGGCGGGCGATTCGGCTGCTTAAGGAGCAAGGCCAGGCGACGCTGTTGGTAGATAAGTCGTTAAGCGAAATTCTGCCTATTGCTGACCGCTGCACCATTTTAGAAAAGGGCAGCACGGTGTGGGATGGCAAACCCGCCGCGCTGGATAGCACCGTTCGTGACCGATACCTGGGCGTGTAGTTAAGAATAAGTTAAGAATAAGCTAAGAATAAGTTGAGAATAAAGCAGGGAGGACAATAACAATGGCGTTTACCACGCAGCGGAAAGTCCGCTTTCAGCACTGTGATCCGGCAGGTATTGTGTTTTATCCCCGCTATTTCGAGATGATTAACTCCGTGGTGGAGGATTGGTTTGAGGAGGTTGTGCACCACGACTTTAACCTACTACATGTGGAAACCGGTACAGGCGTGCCCACGGCCGCCATCGACACCCAGTTTCACGCGCCTAGCCGGTTGGGCGAACGGCTGACCTTTGAATTAAGGGTTCAGTCTATGGGGCGTAGCAGTTTAACGCTGCAGATTATCGCTTATTGCGGAGAGCAAAAGCGCTTAACCAGCGATTCAACCCTGGTATTTGTGGATTTAAGTAGCGGTAAGCCGATGCCATGGACAGAGGCAATACGCCAGCATATTACCGTTGATAACCTATAAGGATAGCCATAATGAGTGACGCCACCTTTCATCAGCTTCTTCACCCTTCCCATTGGAAACCGGCCATCGGCTACGCTAACGGCGTGCTTGCCTCAGGCCAGACGGTTTTTGTCGGCGGTCAGATTGGTTGGAATGCCGATCAGGTATTTGAAAGCGATGACTTTGTTGTTCAAGTGAACCAAGCGCTACAAAACATCGTGGCGATTTTAAAAGAGGCGGATGCAGGCCCGGAACATATCGTTCGGTTAACCTGGTATGTGACGGACAAGCGGGAGTATCTGGCCCGGCTTAAAGAAGTGGGCGGCGCTTATCGTGAGGTGCTGGGCAAGCATTTCCCGGCAATGACCATGGTGCAGGTGGCGGGACTTGTGGAAGATCAGGCTAAGGTGGAAATCGAAGCAACGGCGGTTATTCCTGCAAATTAAGGACAATCAAAAGTGCCTCTAGCAGAGTACAAAGAGGTGCGCCGGATCGAAACAACCTTCCGCGGGGGCGCTGTGAACCCGTCCTTGGGCGCTACTTTTTCCATCTGACCGCCATGGATGGCGGAAATGCCGGAATTGTCAGGAACACTTTCCGGCCATGGCGAAAGACCCCCGCTTCAGGCTATTTCGATCCTGTGATGAGTAGCTTTGCTAGGTTTTAATCAAATCTCAACGCTAGCGTGAAACCCTTTAATCCACTCAACAAAACAGCCATCGTTTAGATAGTGTTCAAGAATCGAGAAGTGATCCACATCGGAAAGTAGCTGCTGGGTAACAGTTTGGCCCTGCTGGCTCAAATGATCAGCGTAGCTACTCATCTGCCGCTCAAATTCATCGGACTCCAATGCCCCTGCTACCAGCTTTATCGGTGCAGCCACTCGGCACGGCAGCCATAGCGGGCTGAACTCCTGCACATCGCGACCGGTTAGCTGAAGCTTGGGCTGCAGCCACGACCAGGGAAAAGGCCGCAGATCGTAGAGTCCGCTCACACATAGCACGCCGCGAATTAGCTGATTCGGCAAACCAAAGATGCCCTCCCAGTCTGTCGACATCAGCATGGCACAGAGATGCCCACCTGCTGAGTGCCCCGAAATACTCAGCTGCTCAGTGTCGATGTTTAACTCAGCGGCATGGGTATAAACGTAGGCGACGGCAGCCTGAGCCTGACGCACAATCTCGCTAAAGCGCACCTGCGGGCAGAGCGCGTAGTTGACCACTGCCACCGTAATACCCGCGTTTACCAAGTCATCCACAATAAAGCTAAATTCACGGTGACTCAGTGAGCGCCAGTAGCCACCGTGGAAAAACACGTGAACAGGGGCTTGGGGCTTATCGACAGGAGATGCATCGGCATGAAAGATATCCATGCGTTCAGTAAGCGAATGCCCGTAAGGGACATCTAGACTTACCCGGTGGCGTGCGCGAGAGGTCTCGCTACGCTCACGCCAATCCTTTACCAACACCGCCGGGTCACGACCCAACATCGGGTCGTAGGCACGGTCGATCTCTTCTTGAGTCGTAAAATGTTGATAAAGCATGTACGTCTCCTTATCGCTGACGCCCTCCCTACTAACCCCGGCTTTTCATCAACAGCATACGCAGCGGGGCGATTGCCAGAATGGCAAATCCGATTAGCGTCCAGGCGGGCAGTGATAAGCCGAGCAACGAGAAATCGATATTGGCGCACTCCCCCGAGCCGGTTAATACCATAGCGACTACGTCCTGCATGGGCAGAATATCCATCATGTAATCCAGCCCTGGGCCGCAGGAAGGTACTTCATCGGCGGGCAAGCCTTGTAGCCACACATGGCGTCCGGCGATAAAGGCACCCGTTCCCACTGCAATTAGCGACAGCAGGCCATAAATGACTTTACCCACACGCCCGGCGGGGCTATGAATAGCGGCTATGGCGAATATGATACCCGCGGCGATCACTGCTACACGCTGAAAAACACACAGCGGACAAGGTTCATAACCGCCGATATGCTCTAAGCCCAAGGCCACCGCCATCATTAGAACGCAGAAGGCTAAACCGGCCAAAGCCACCGAGCGAAAGGAATGCAGAATCATTGACGAACCTCAGGTGGCAGCGCCGAGAGCGCGCGGGACTCACGCGCTTTGGTGAAGTAGACCTGCAAGAATTCCTCAAAGGTCTCTTGGTCAGCTGCTTCGATATCGTGCTGCTGCTGGTGGGAGGTCTCGATTAACTGAGCAAGTAACGCTTCGCGACTACGTTGCATTGGCTCGGCTTTCAAATGTGCGGCCTGCTCTTGAGCAAGGCTTAACATCAAGTTGCTAAGCGATCCGCCGTTCTCCTTCAGCCGTTGAAGCACTTGAGCAGAGGGCGTTAGCGAGGGGTCTGCCAAGCGTGGTGCAAGGCTTGCCAGCGCGTCAGCATGAGGTGTGCCCTCTTCGACCGCATCCAGCAGGCGGGCAACCTCGCCCATCTCGGCAAATATCTGTTCGCCCCACTCACGCACCGAGGTGGTTTCACCGTGGTTGAATAACTGAAGTTCAGGGTCACGGCCACGCTCAACCACCCAGCGGCGGTTGTCATCCAGACGATCGCACTCTTCGTCGGAGATCCATGGGCTGTCACTGAGCAGGCACCACATCAAGAAGGTATCCACAAAGCGCATCTGGTCTTCCGTGACGCCAAGAGGATCGAAAGGATTTAAATCCAGACAGCGCACTTCAATGTACTCCACGCCGCGTGCTTCAAGGGCCTGGCTGGGCGTTTCGTTGTGCTTGGCGACCCGTTTGGGGCGAATATCGCTGTAGTACTCGTTTTCGATCTGGAGAATATTGGCATTTAACTGGCGCCACTCTCCATCCTCGTTGACACCCATTTTTTCATAGTCGGGCCACGGTGAAGAGATGGCGTGACGCAGGGTATTTACGTAGTTGGAGAGCGAGTTAAAACAGATTTTAAGCTGCGACTGTACCTTGTTTTGATAGCCCAGATCCGACATACGCAGTGTCGTCGCGTAAGGCGCGTAGTAGGTATCGTCACTGAGGGAGTGCAGCTTTTCAGGCACTTTTTTGTCGTCAGGCAAAAAACTCTTATCAATCGCCGGTGATGCACCAAACAAATAAAGCAGTAACCAACTATGGCGACGGAAGTGGCGAATCATGCCGAAATAGCGGGTGGAGCGATAATCGTTGAACGGAATATTGGTGGCTTTTTCCATTTCACGCAGGGCGTGCCACATATCATCCGGCAGCGATACATTGTAGTGAACGCCGGCAATCGCCTGCATGATGCGGCCATAGCGCATGTCCAACCCTTTACGGTAAACATGCTTCATGGTGCCCACATTGGAGCTGCCGTAGTCAGCAATCGGCACGCTGTCGTTACCGGAAAGCCTGGAGGGCATGCTGCCTGGCCAAATCCACTCATTTTCAAGGTGATGATAGGTGAAGGTGTGCAGGTCAGAAAGGAAGCACAACGCTTCACCCGGCAGCGAGTAAACCGGCGTAATGTACTCTAACAGTGACTCTGAATAATCCGTGGTGATATGCGGGTGGGTTAACTTGGAGCCCAGCGCGTGGGGGTGCGGCGTTTGCGCAATGTGGCCATTGGCATCAACCCGCAGCCCCTCTTTTTCAAGTCCGCGCCGCAGGCGGCCCAACCGACCAAGGCGCGCACTGGGGATCAGGCGCTCGACTTGCGCGGTCAGCGCAGATGGCACAGTGAGTGGTTCAGGCAAGGTGAACACTCCTTGTCAATAAGACCCGCCGTGAGCGGGCCTTGGTGTAGTCAGGTGGCATCGCCATCATCGCTATTTCAAATAGAAAACAGGATATGGCGGCAACCATGGTTATTTCAAGCTAGCTAGTTTTTAAGTCATGCGACACTTTACCGCTGTCAAATCACTATTTGCCGCCACGCGCTTTTAACAACGCTGCGCCTAACGCACCCATCGGGGCTTCCGCTTCCGCAGGCTTGACGCTGTTTCGCTGCCCCCGTGATGGCTTGCGGTTTGCGTTACGCTGATCCGTTGGCGCGTTGCCGGTTTCTTCCTCTGGCTGATCATCCAAACGCATCGACAGCCCTACCCGCTTGCGGGGAATGTCTACGCTCATGACTTTAACGGTGACAATATCTCCTGCTTTCACTACGCTGCGCGGGTCGTCGATAAAGCGATCTGATAGCGCCGAGATATGCACCAGGCCATCCTGATGGACACCGATATCCACAAAAGCACCGAAGTGTGTCACGTTGGTGACAGTCCCTTCGAGCACCATGGAGAGTTTGAGATCATTGAGGGTTTCGACCCCTTCGCGGAACTCGGCAGCTTTAAACTCTGGGCGCGGGTCGCGGCCCGGTTTATCCAGCTCTTTGAGAATATCGCTGACCGTGGGCACGCCAAAGCGCTCATCGGCGAAGTCGGCTGGCTTTAACGCTTTCAGCGCAGCGCTATCACCAATCAAGCCGCGTACTTCACGGCCGCTCTGCTTGGCGATACGCTCTACCAGTGGATAGGCTTCCGGGTGCACGGCGCTGGCATCCAAGGGGTTATCGGCATTATGGATACGCAAGAAGCCGGCGCACTGCTCGAAGGTTTTGGCGCCCAGACGGCTGACTTCCAACAGCTCTTTACGGCTTTTAAAGGCGCCTTTAACGTTGCGCTGAGCAACGATATTTTCGGCCAGTGCAGCACTAAGACCCGCTACCCGAGAAAGTAACGCGCTGGAGGCGGTGTTGAGATCGACGCCTACGGCGTTAACACAGTCTTCAATGACCACTTCAAGGCTGCGGGAGAGCTGCACCTGAGAAACATCGTGCTGGTACTGGCCCACGCCAATCGACTTGGGCTCGATTTTCACCAGTTCGGCCAGCGGGTCTTGCAGGCGGCGGCCAATGGAGACCGCACCCCGTACCGTAACATCAAGATCCGGCATTTCCCGTGAGGCGTATTCAGAGGCGGAGTACACTGAAGCGCCTGCTTCCGACACCATCACTTTGCTTAAGCGGTGCGCGGGGGCCAGTGCCTTGAGCAGCTCACCGGCCAGCTTATCGGTTTCGCGGCTGGCGGTGCCGTTGCCTACGGCAATCAGCTCAACGCCGTGCTGTTTCACCAACTTCGCCAGCACGCTCAAGGCTTCATTCCATTGGTTTTGCGGCGCATGGGGGTAGATAGTGGCTTGATCGACAAACTGCCCGGTGGCATCAACGACCGCAACCTTACAGCCGGTGCGCTGACCGGGGTCGATAGCCAGGGTGACTTTCTGCCCCGCTGGGGCAGCCAGCAGCAGATCTTTTAAGTTAGCGGCAAACACCTCAATCGCGGTTAATTCGGCCTGTTCCCGTAAACGGCCGAGGAGCTCGGTTTCCAGAGCAGTGTAGAGCTTTACCCGCCACGTCCAGCGCACCACTTCGGCTAACCATTTATCCGCCGGGCGGCCCTGATCACTGATGCCAAATTGCTTGGCAATCGCGACTTGAGCAGGATGGACGGAGGCCTCCTCTTCACCGGGCAGCCGGATCGACAGGCTCAACACACCTTCATTGCGCGCACGGAACATGGCCAGAGCGCGGTGTGACGGCGCTTTGGCGAGTTTCTCATCATGCTCGAAATAGTCCGAGAACTTAGCGCCCTCTTGCTGCTTGCCATCCAGCACCCGGGCACTTAGCTGGCCCTCTTGCCATAGCCGCTCACGCAGTTGGCCAATCAATTCGGGGTCTTCGGCGAAGCGCTCCATTAAAATCTGCTTGGCGCCATCTAGGGCGGCCTTGGCATCTTCAATGGCAGGTATATCGCCTTCGGCTGTGCGCAGATAGTTTGCCGCTTCGCTTTCGGGGTTGAGGCTTGGGTTGGTAAGCAGTGCATCTGCCAGTGGTTCAAGCCCCGCTTCACGGGCAATCTGCGCTTTGGTGCGGCGCTTTTTCTTAAACGGCAGGTACAAATCTTCCAGCCGCTGCTTGGTCTCGGCGGCGTTAATGCTGGCTTTTAGTGTGGCGTCCAGCTTGCCCTGCTCATCAATGGCAGCGAGTACCGCTGCGCGGCGCTCTTCTAGCTCGCGCAGGTAACGCAGGCGTTCATCTAACTGGCGCAGCTGGATATCGTCCAGCGCGCCGGTGACTTCTTTACGATAGCGGGCAATAAACGGCACGGTGGCGCCACCATCCAACAACTCCACCGTAGCGGATACTTGCTCGGATCTTACGCCAAGCTCAGTGGCTAGACGGGAAATAATACGCTGATTGACATCCATAAATCGCAACTAACTCATGCAGCATTTTTAAGTGCCAACAAGGTATCACAAACCCACCACGGCTGGCATGACTTAGGCGTTAGCGCCGCCACCCGTGGTCATCCCAAAACGGCCGACGTGATTCGCGCTGAACCGCTTCGCGACTAATGCCAATATCTTTAAGCATATCGTCGCTTAAATGACGCAAGGTCTCACGCTCACGACGCAGCTGCCGCCAGCGATAGAGCCTTTCTCGCCAGGTAACTCTCAGCTGCCGTTTCTCAATCGACTGGCACTGTTGGTTTTGTGCGTAGTGTAGCGAGCGCTCCATTTCAACCTCCCTTCGCCGCCAGTGACGGCGGCGTGAATAAGTGTTGAAGGAAGTATTGAGCAGCGCCTACAATCAATCCAACGAATACTCCTTATAAACAACATCAAAAAGATTGATACCCATGGCCACACTACCCACCATTGATCACGAGCTGCTGCGTACCTTTGTTGCCATAGTGGATCAAGGCGGCTTCACCCGCGCCGCCCAAACGGTGAACCGCACCCAATCGGCCGTGAGTATGCAAATCAAGCGGCTGGAAGAGGACGTTATTCAGCGCCCGCTGTTTGTGCGCCAAAGCAAGCCGCTGCAACTGACTAGCGAAGGCCATACGCTACTGGGCTATGCGCGTAAAATTTTATCGCTGCAGGGAGAGGCGCTGACGCTTCTACGCCAGCCCGATATGGTAGGTCGGGTTCGCCTGGGCGTGCCGGATGACTATGTCATGCGCTTTCTGCCCGGCATTCTAAAAACCTTTTCCCAGGCCTGGCCGTTGGTGGATGTGGATGTCCACTGCGCACCCTCGTCAGTGCTTTCCCAGCAACCTCAAGGAAGCTTGGATCTGATTATTATGACGCGGGAGATAGGCGATGAGATTGGCACCATCTTAAGGCGTGAGGCGACCGTGTGGGTATCGGCTGAGAGTCACAGCACTCATTTACAAACGCCAGTGCCACTGGCGTTGTTCGAGGCACCCTGTTTTTGTCGCCGCCATGCCTGCAATGCATTAGACCGAGCAGGGCGCGCCTACCGAGTTGCCTATAGCAGCCCGAGCTTAGCAACACTGCAGGCAGTTGTTGGCGCGGGCTTAGCGGTCTCCGCCTGGATGCGCAGCCTAGTTACCCCCGATATGCAGATATTGGGGGTAAAAGAGGGGTTTCCCGAATTACCCGAATCATCCATCGTGCTATTGCGCACCGCCTCTACACAGTCACCCATTATTGATAGTTTGGCTGAGCATATTGTTGAAGGGTTTAGGCTTTAATCCACGCTCAAGTAGCGCATGGCACCAAACCACCACTGCCTACACGAACCAACCCGGCACCGCTTCGCGCTGCTTCCGCGCCGGGCCGCCGCTGCGGGTGCGCCTTAGGCTTACCACGCGCTACTAAATCGCGCATGCACTAGACATGGTGGTTGTACGGATCTACACCGTGTCATCATCAGCTGATATTTTTGGGCATGGGCGCTAACGCTTGCGGCACTTCACCGATTGTTGGCTGGTAGAGGCAGGAACGGTCTAACTGTGAAAGGCTGGTCAGCCCCAGCAGCGCCATATTGCGCTCAATTTCACGCTGCAAAAGATCGGCAACATGCTCTACCCCGGCTTGTCCCGCGCAGGCGGCTGCGTAGTTGAAGGGACGCCCAACAAAGACAAAATCAGCCCCCAGCGCCAGCGCCTTGATAACATCGCTGCCACGCCGGAAGCCGCTGTCGATCATAATTGGAATATCACTGACGCGGTGCTTAATCTCGGGCAGCACCTGGAGCGGCGAGATGGTGCAATCCAACTGGCGGGCGCCGTGATTGGAAAGAATAATGCCATCGACGCCCGCTTGATGTGCACGAACGGCATCTTCCGGATTGAGTACTCCTTTGACGATCAAGGTATCGGGCCAAAGGCGACGCACCAGATCGAGATAGCCCCAGTCAAAATGGCGCCGCCCCGAAAAATCCCGCGCAGCTTGGCGAGATATGACGGGGGCACCCCGTTCGGCATAATTGTTCTCAAAGTGCGGCATGCCATGCTTCCACAGCGTGCGCAGGAAGGTATTAATCAGCCAGTCTGGGCGCATCAAGCCATCGAACGCTAAACGCAGGCTTGGTTCCAGCGGCGAGGAAAACCCCGAGCGGCAAAAGTTATCAGGGTTGGGCGGCACCGGGTAATCAAGCGTTACTACTAGCTTCTTGAAGCCTGCTCGCTGAATACGCGCGAGAAGCGCTTCGATACCTTCCGGGGTTCCCGGCAAATACGCCTGGAACCAGTCGGCGTTCTCCACGTTGGCTACCTCTTCCATGGGTATCAGCGATGAGCCACTCATAATCATCGGCAGGTTGCACTTCGCTGCTGCCCGCGCCAGCACTAAGTCGCCCTGGTAAGCTGAGAGCGCACTGATACCCATGGGGGCGATGCCAAAAGGTACCGCGTAGCGTTTGCCATAAAGCTCTGTGTGTAGATCTATTTGCGCAACGTTAACAAACGCTTTTGGCAAAAATCGGTATTCATCAAAGGCGCTCAGATTAGCGCGCTGGGTTCGCCCATCCTCGGCAACATGGTCGATATAGCCAAAAATCGGCCTGGGCAGTTTGCGCCGGGCTAGCCGTTCAACATCGTGCAGGTTATGGATGCTGGCGAGTTTTTTTTGAGTACTTAGTCGTTGAAACCATCCTTTCACACAGCGCTCCTAATCATTGTTTTATATCGCCCCAGTGAACAGGCTCGCCTATTCAAGCCGGCATGAAGCTCAGGGCCACTCCGTTATTACACCAGCGCAGGCCGGTTGGGTCAGGGCCATCTTCAAATACATGGCCTTGATGACCGCCGCAACGGGCGCAGTGGTATTCGGTGCGAGGCCAAACCAATTTGAAATCCAGCTCTGCCAGCATATGTCCTTCTACATGCTCAAAAAAGCTAGGCCAACCAGTGCCAGAATCATATTTCATTTCACTGGTGAAGAGTAATAGATCACAGCCAGCACAGCGATACTCACCCTCTCCCCACTCTTTATCCAAGGGGCTAGAGAAAGCAGGTTCAGTCCCGTGCTTACGGAGCACATGAAAGGCCTCATCGGAGAGCCGTTCGCGCCACTCAGCTTCACTCAATTGCAGTGTTTCCAACCCAGGGGAAGCCTCAAGGTCTAAGCGTGGAAAGCCAAACGAAAAACCGGGGATTGCCCCTACTATACTGGTGAGTCCTGCTAGGCCTAAAAATTGACGTCTTTTCATGGTGTCGCTCCCGTCGTAATTGGCAAGGAAAATAGCCAATAAAAAATGGGACAGTGCCTAAGCACTGCCCCATTCTAACTTCGATCGTTGCTAACGTTTTTGTCGTCTCTGCATCCGATTACTTACACCGACGCGCATCTTTTTAGATCCGCTAACGTTTAGTCTAGCTGAGGGCCCGCCTTGATGATCGCTTCGTTGACACCTTCGAATTTTTTGAAGTTATCGACGAATTTGGTCGCCAGATCTTTGAGGTGGCGGTCGTAGGCGTCACGGTCTTGCCAGGTTTCACGCGGGTCGAGCAGGCTAGAGTCGACGCCTGGCACGGCAAGCGGTACTTGCAGATTGAGACCATCGATGTGCTTGGTATCGATGTCGCGCAGCACACCAGACTGAATCGCGCTGATGATGGCACGTGTGGTGGGGATGGAGAAGCGTGCGCCGCCCTCACCGTAAGCGCCGCCGGTCCAGCCGGTATTGACCAAGTAAACCTGCGCATCCTGCTTATCGACACGTTTGATCAGCAGGTCTGCGTACTCACGGGCAGGACGCGGGAAGAACGGTGCGCCAAAGCAGGTAGAGAATGTGGCGGCTAGACCTTCCGAGGAGCCCATTTCAGTGGAGCCCACTTTGGCGGTGTAGCCAGACAGGAAGTGATACGCCGCTGCTTCTTTGGAAAGAATCGACACCGGGGGCAGTACGCCGGACATATCGCAGGTCAGGAACACGATGGCATTTGGCTCGCCGGCCAGGTTTTCCGCTACGCGCTTTTCTACGTGCTCTAGCGGGTAAGCGGCGCGGGAGTTCTGGGTCAGGCTGTCGTCGGCGTAGTCAGGCTCACGGCGGTCATCCAGCACCACGTTTTCCAGTACGGTGCCAAACTTGATGGCGTTCCAGATGACCGGCTCGTTCTTCTCAGAAAGATCGATACATTTGGCGTAGCAGCCGCCTTCCATATTGAAGACAATGCCGTCGCCCCAAGCGTGCTCGTCGTCACCGATCAAGTAGCGTGCCGGGTCAGCCGAGAGCGTTGTTTTACCGGTGCCAGAGAGACCGAAGAACAGACAGGTTTCGCCATCTTCGCCCACGTTCGCCGAGCAGTGCATCGGGAGTACGTCGGCGGCTGGCAGCAGGAAGTTCTGCACCGAGAACATGGCTTTTTTCATTTCACCGGCGTAGCGCATGCCCGCGATCAGCACTTTTTTGTCGGCAAAGTTAATGATTACGCAGCCATCAGAGTTGGTGCCATCCCGCGATGGATCGCACTCAAAGCCGGCAGCGTTAGCAATAGTCCACTCATCTTTAACCGCTGAGTTGTAAGCCAGGGGGCGCACAAACATGGTACGGCCAAACAGATTTTGCCAAGCGGTTTCGGTGGTGACGCGTACCGGCAGGTAGTGAGCGGAATCACTGCCCACATGCAATTCAGACACAAAATGCTCTTGGCTGGCCAGGTAGTCGTTGACGCGATCCCACAGGGCGTTGAACTTGTCAGCGTCGAAGGGCTGGTTAACGTTGCCCCAATCGATTTGGCTGCTAGTGGTGGGTTCGTCGACGATATAGCGATCTTTCGGTGAACGGCCGGTACGTAGGCCGGTATTGACGACCAAGGCACCGTTGGCTGAGAGGCGGCCTTCGCCACGTGCCACTGCATGCTCGATTAGTTCGGCGCTGCTGAGATTAACATGGGCTTGGGGAGCGGCTTGAGTCGTAGTCATGTCGATTCCTGGGCTTCTCTCGAGTTACCGGGCGTCACCGACGCCATAAAGTCATCCCAGCCACTGCAAAATCGGCTGGGCGCGCTGAAGTTCGGCGCATTATGGCAAAAAGAAAGCCCCCAGGAAACGGGGGCGAAGATCAAATATCTTGTAGTTAAACTACTACATAGACACTACATTTTGTGTTGCGGCGCAGTAATAATTCAAACATCCGTTTGCAACAAATCGCAAATTCATTGAATCCACTGGCCCTCCAAGCATTGCAGGGAACTGCCCTACCCCGCGCCCTCGACTACATACTTAGTGAATCGTCGGCGATGGCGCTTCGGGGTCGTCCAACAAAGTTTCAATATCCGCTGCTGTGTAGTGATATTTCGTGTGGCAAAAGTGGCATTGGGTGTCGATTGCGCCCTGTTCGTGGAGAATATCGCGTAGTTCTTCCTTGCCTAGAGAGTGCAGCGCGTAGCTCATACGCTCCCGAGAGCAGGTGCAGCCAAAGCGCAGGGCTTTGGGCTCAAAGACGCGCACGGTCTCTTCGTGGTAGAGACGATGCAGTACTTCGCGCTGCTCAAGACCCAACAGCTCTTCTGTTTTAATCGTATCGGCTAGCTGTACGCTGCGATCCCAGGCATCAACATCCTGGTTTTGCGACTCTTCCGGCAGCCGCTGCAGCAGTAACCCGCCCGCGCGCTTCTCATCTGCGGCCAACCAGAGGCGGGTTGGCAACTGCTCGGATTGGCTGAAATAAGCTTCCAGGCAGCCGCCCAGGGACTCTTGATCCAGCGCCACAATACCTTGATAGCGATTACCTTCGCGGGGGTCGAGGGTAATCACGATCTGGCCTTCGCCGACCAGCTCGCGGAAGCTGGCATGCTCACTAGGCAGCGCGGCGTCTTCTGCTATGCGGGCAATCGCACGCAGTTCGCCACCGGGATTGGATTCGGCCATCAGCAGTGAAAGAACGCCGCGCCCACGCACTTCGATACTCAGCGTGCCATCCAGCTTAACCGTGTCGGTGAGCAGGGCCACGGCGGCTAACAGCTCACCTAGCAACTCATTTACCGCCGGTGGGTAGGCGTGGCGATCCAACACTTCGTGATAGGCGGCCGCCAGGGTGACGATTTCACCGCGGACATTGGTGTGATCGAACATAAAGCGTTGAATTTGATCGGACATAGCTGGGCAACCTACTATTAATTAAGAATTTGACAGTGACTAGATAAAGGAAGGTTAGACAAGGCGGGCTTATTCGCCCTGGTTACGCTGAAAACGCTGAATATCGCGACGCTGCTTTTTGTCGGGGCGTTTAAGAGGATGCTGCATTGCCTCGTTAGTGAGGCGTCTTGCTTCGGCTTCTTTGGCACGCCGCTGCACGCTCTCATCGGTTTCCGCATAAAGTGTGCGCGCTTCTGGCGCGCCGCGGCGTTGATCCGAAAGCGATAAGACTTCGACCTCCAAAATCTCCCAGCCCTGGGGAACGCGAATAAGTGCGCCGATTTCCACCTGCTTGCTGGTTTTAGCGCGGCCACCGTCGTAATTCACTTTCCCGCCCTCAATGGCTTTTTTAGCCAGTGCGCGGGTCTTGAAAAAACGCGCGGCCCACAGCCATTTATCCAAGCGTACGCTGTCGCTCATGAACGCTCTCCTTGAGTTTCTGAAAGCGACTCAGGCACTTGCTCGGGAAGCAGATGCGCAAAGCGGTCTAGGGCAATAAATTCCTGTAACTCTTTTTCAGGCCGCTGGCTGTCGGGCTGTTTAATGCCCAGTAGATGCTTAATCCCAAACTCACGAGCGCTCTCTAGCACACGGGCATTGTCATCGATAAACAGCGTGCGCGCGGGATCAAAGGCTTCAATCTCTTGCAGCGCAAACCAAAATGCCTGCTCCTCTTTGGCCGCACCCACGTCCTCGGAGGAGACGATAGCATCCAGATAGCTTTCCAAACCGGTGAGGGGCAGCTTCAAGGCAAGACTTGCACGGTCGGCATTCGTAGCGAGTACGACTCTAGGGTGAGCCTGCTTCAGCCACTTGAGGAAATCCAATGCGTCGCTGCGCAAGCCTATCAAGTGCTGGACTTCGCGCTTCAACGCCACTATGTCCACGCCTAATTCGCGGCTCCAGTACGCCAGGCTGTACCAGTTCAGGGTGCCCTGCTCGCCAATAATGCGCGCGCGCAGCGCTTCCTGGGAGGCTTCATCCAACTGGTGCAGTTCGCGGTAGCGCCGCGGCAGATGCTCCAGCCAAAAGTGGCTGTCGAAGTGTAAATCCAGCAGCGTGCCGTCCATATCCAAGAGGACGGTGTCTATCTCGCGCCAATCAATCATTGCCGCTCCAGTCACGTTAGGAGTAAGCATGCTATTGTAGCGTAACCGCCTTTTCCCAGCCATGGAGGCCCTCGTTTATGCCCACATTCAACCAGCAAAAAGAAGCTAGCGTTAGCCGCTCAGGTTATCAGCAAAAGCCGCAAATTTTGGCGCGCAAGCGCGTTGCCGAAAGTCGCTTATTCCAGATTGAATCATTGGATTTGCGCTTCTCTAATGGTGAGGAGCGCCAATTTGAGCGTTTAACCGGCGCTGACCGCGGAGCGGTGATGATGGTGGCGATGCCCGACCCCGACCACGTGCTGCTGATCCGCGAATATGCCGCGGGGTTTGAAGATTATGTGCTGACCCTGCCAAAGGGGCTGGTTGACCCTGGTGAAGATATTATCACCGCAGCCAACCGCGAGTTAATGGAGGAGTGCGGCGTTGGCGCGCACCGTATTGAGCCGCTGGTCGAGCTTTCGTTGGCGCCCAACTATATGCGCCACCGCATGCAGGTACTCCTCGCCACCGACCTTTACCCCAAGCGACTGCCGGGAGATGAACCCGAGCCGTTAATTGTGGAAACCCATGCCATTGAGGAGCTTCCCGCCCTGCTGTTGCGCGAAGATTTTCACGAAGCCCGCGCCATCGCCGCACTCTATATCGCCCGGGACCGGTTGCGGGAAGAGAAACGTAATAACGAGCCGGAGTTGCTTTGATCATTCACATCAATGATTTTTCAATGCGATCCAGCGCCGTTGGCGGTGGCTGTCGAGGCCTGCTTCCAGCAGGGCCATTGAGCGCAAAGCGTCGTCGACGCTGACCGGTAGCGGCGCCTTATCGCGGATAGCGGCGGTGATACTTTGGTAATACGCCAAGTAATCGCCCGGCAGGGTTGGCAGCTCGCGACTCACCAGCGGGGCATTTTCTCCCTCGCCTTCGCGCAACGTCAGGGTGCCATGTTGGCTATCTTCGCCCCACTGCTGTGTCGGCACTTCGCCTGCTTTTAAGCGATCCTCTTGAGGGTCTAAGCCGTATTTAACAAAACTACCTTGGGTGCCATTGATCCGAAAGCGCGGCGTCGGTTCCGCCACCAGCGTGCCTGCTGCCAAAGTTACCCGAAAGCTTTCGTAGTCGAGCAGCGCCAGGAAGTCATCGTCGGCCTTGGCGCCATCCCGCAATGCGCTGAGTTCCAGCAGAATGGCCTGGGGCATGCCAAACAGCTCGCAGGCTTGATCCAGCAGGTGTGGGCCTAGGTCATACCAGATGCCGCCACCGGGGGTGGCCTTCTCGCGCCAGCGGTCGCGAACTTCCGGGCGGAAGCGGTCAAAATGGGATTCAAAATTGACCAGCCGGCCTAGTGTCCCCGCCGCGAGCAGCTCTTTAATAGTCAGAAAATCGCTATCCCAACGGCGGTTGTGAAACACCGACAATAGGCACTCTTTGTCATCCGCCAACTTTTTGAGCAGCTTTGCTTCGGACAGCGAGACCGTAAAGGGTTTATCGACCACGACGTGCTTGCCCGCCGTTAGGGCTGCCTTGGCGAGCGAAAAATGCGTGTCGTTAGGGGTCGGGATAACAATCAGATCAATGTCAGGACGCTGGCATAGCGCCAACGCTTGGCTCTCAACCTCAACATTGGGAAGTGACGCCTCTACCTTGGCAGCATCGCTTGACGACACGGCCACCAAATCCAGGCCTTCCGTGGCCTGGATCAGCGGTGCGTGGAAGGTTTGGCTAGCGAAACCGTAGCCAATTAATCCAACGTTAATAATCGCCTTCATTTGATTCCTTACTTGGGCCTGTTCCTGGTTTAAGCTGCGTACATCTGTTGAGTGTATCAGTCGAGCTTGCTTAGATCTCGAACCGCCCCTTTGTCAGCAGAGGTCGCCAACAGGGCATAAGCCTTAAGCGCTGGAGTGATCTTGCGGGGGCGCTGCTCGATGGGTTTCCAGGCAGTGACGCCTTTGGCTTCCATCGTCTCGCGGCGAGACGCCAGCTCAGCATCCGTCAGTTGGACGTTGATCGTCCGGTTGGGGATATCGATACGTATCAGGTCGCCCTGCTCGATCAATCCAATAGCACCACCTGCCGCAGCTTCCGGGGAGACATGACCAATGGAGAGCCCGGAGGTGCCCCCCGAGAAGCGCCCATCGGTCAGCAGCGCACAGGCTTTACCGAGCCCCTTGGATTTGAGATAGGAGGTCGGGTAGAGCATTTCCTGCATGCCGGGGCCGCCTTTCGGGCCTTCGTAGCGAATTACCACTACATCACCCGCTTTGACCTTGTCCGCCAGCACATCGGCAACCGCCTGATCCTGGGACTCCACCACATGGGCGGGGCCTTCAAACACCAGGATCGAGTCATCGACACCGGCGGTTTTGACCACGCAGCCATCCAGCGCGATATTGCCGTAGAGCACCGCCAAGCCGCCCTGCTGGGAGAAGGCGTGCTCAAGGTCGCGAATACAGCCGGTAGCGCGGTCGCCATCCAGACTCGGCCAGCGAGCGCTTTGCGAGAACGCCGTTTGGGTGGGAACGCCCCCCGGCCCGGCTTTGAAAAACTCAACGACCTCGGCACTGGGCGAACGCATGATATCCCACTCATCCAGCGCTTCTTTTAAACTATCGCCATACACGGTGGGCACCGATGTATCCAGCACGCCGGCACGATCCAGTTCGCCTAAAATCGCCATAATGCCGCCCGCACGGTGAACGTCTTCGATATGGTATTTCTGGGTATTGGGCGCCACTTTACATAGCTGAGGCACTTCACGGGAGAGGCGGTCGATATCCGCCATGGTAAAGTCCATTTCGGCTTCCTGGGCCGCTGCCAGAAAATGCAGAATGGTGTTGGTCGAGCCGCCCATGGCGATATCCAGGGTCATGGCGTTTTTGAACGCCGCTTTGGAGGCAATCGCACGGGGCAATAGGTGCGCCTCGTCGCCTTCGTAATAGCGTTTGGCCAGCTCAACAATGCGATGACCTGCGGTTTCAAATAGACGGCGGCGATCCGAGTGGGTCGCCAGCACGGTGCCGTTGCCGGGCAAGGCTAGACCCAACGCCTCGGTTAAACAGTTCATCGAGTTGGCGGTAAACATCCCCGAACAGCTGCCGCAGGTGGGGCAAGCGCTGCGCTCGACTTCCGCCAGGGTTTCATCGTCTACGCTGTCGTCGGCAGCCATGACCATGGCATCGACAAGATCCAGCCCGTGGTTAAGCAGCTTGGTTTTGCCCGCTTCCATGGGGCCGCCAGAAACGAAGATAACCGGAATATTGAGGCGCAGAGCGGCCATCAGCATTCCGGGGGTAATCTTGTCGCAGTTGGAAATACACACCAGCGCATCAGCACAGTGGGCATTGCACATATACTCGACGCTGTCGGCGATCAGGTCGCGGCTAGGCAGCGAGTAGAGCATGCCGTCGTGGCCCATGGCGATACCGTCGTCTACCGCAATGGTATTGAACTCTTTGGCGACGCCACCGGCTTTCTCAATCTCACGTGCGACCAGTTGGCCCATATCCTTTAAGTGCACATGGCCCGGCACAAACTGGGTAAAGGAGTTGGCGACTGCAATAATCGGCTTTTGGAAATCACCGTCCTGCATACCCGTTGCGCGCCATAGCGCGCGAGCGCCGGCCATGTTGCGGCCAGCGGTGGTGGTACGTGAGCGATACTCTGGCATGGCTTCCTCTACTCTCTAATAAATAGCTATGCGTTTTTTTTATTAGCCCGCAGCACGCAACGCCGCAGGCTAGGCTAAGTCTGAAAAATATCAGTGGTTTTTTGATTGTGGCATGCGCAATGCGCAGAGACTAGATGCAGAGGCTTAATGTGGAGGCTAGCTGTAGAGAGGGAATAGAGATGAGATAGAGATGGAATAGAGAAACGCGCCCTCCATGGCGCCGTTTAGTCAGAAGGTTTCCCATGCCTCTTCGGCTGGCTGGGCTTGGGCCGTACGCTGAGGCACAGAGCTCTTGGGCGAGGCTAATGCAGGAGCGGCGGCTAAGGGTGGCGTAGAACCAAGCCCTACTTGTTTGAGCAAACGCTCGCGGGCCGTGTCACTGCTCTCCTCGGCAGCCCCCTCTAAACGGAAAGCGGCAATCACATTAGCAAGTTCCAAAGCTTCCTGGGTGAGGTTCTGGGCAGCACTGGAAATTGATTGCACCTTGGAGGCGTTCTGCTGGGTAACGTGATCCATCTCCGCGACAGCGGTATTAATTTGTGCAATACCGTTGCTCTGCTCATCGGAAGCGGTGCTGATCTCTTCCATAATATCGCTGACTTTCATCACCTGAGTAACGACCTGTTCAATCGCCGCCTCGGCCTCTCTTACCGCCTGAGCGCCGCCGTTGATCTCCTCAGCGGAGGCGGCGATTAAGCGGCGAATGTCGCCAGCGGCATCGGCACTGCGCCCGGCCAAATTGCGCACCTCGTTAGCCACTACCGCAAAGCCACGCCCCTGCTCGCCTGCCCTTGCGGCTTCTACCGAGGCATTCAACGCCAAAATATTGGTTTGAAAGGCGATGCCGTCGATAACACTGATGATATCCGTCATCTTATCGGCGCTAGCGGCAATGCGCTCCATACGCTCTACCAGCGCCTGCATGCGCTCGCCGGTTTCTCGGCTGGTGGTCGCATTCTGCATGGCTAATTGATTGGCCTGACGGGCGTTTTCCGTATTTTGCTGCACCGTCGCGGTCATTTGATCCATGCTAGAAGCGGTTTGCTGCAGCGAGGAAGCTTGCTGCTCGGTGCGCGACGCCAGGTCTTCATTCTGCTGTTTGATATGTTCAGAGGCAGGGGTCACCACATCCACTTTATTGCCTACCTCGGTGATCAGCCCCGATAAGCTAGCGCGCATTGTTTCCAGCGAATTGAGCAGCTCACCCAGCTCATCATTACGCTTTAACGTTACCCGATTTGCCAAGTTGCCCGCAGCAATTTGGAATGTAACCCGACGCGCTTCGTTGAGCGACTTAATCAGCGATTTTAGCACCGCCATGCTCAGCCCGATCATTAGTATGATACCTAGCAGCAGAATGCCTAACTGGCCGTATAGCAGCCATTGCTGTTGCTGTGCGGCGTTTTCCATCAACGTGTGGGCGGCCGCGCGCTCCTGATCCACCAATATATTGATCGTGGCGCTAATGCTTTCAGAAGTAGGTTGCACGCTGTCATTAAAGGCTTCAAAGGCGGCAAAGCCGTTGCCATCGCGGATAGCGGTTAGGGTGGTTTCGGCACTTTCAGTAAAGGTAGTGAGGTGCGCTGCTAGCCCTTCTTGCACACCGCCTGTTTTGCGTTGCGCGGTATAGTCTTGCCATGACGCTTCAATTGCGGTGCTCATGGTGGTTAATTGTGTACTCAGCATGTCGAGATCTGCACGCCGCGGGTTACGCACCGCAGGCTCTAATGCCTGGATCACTTGGCTAGCGCGCTGACCAATCTGCTGAAGATCAGTGATGCCTTCAAGGCCGGTTTGATTGAGGGTTCGCAGCCGTTCAGCGGAGCTGGTTAAGCCATAAACCCCTGCTGCTCCCGCCATCACCAATAATAGAATAGATGCCAACACCATCCCTATTAGCTTGGCCTGAATACTGCTGAAACTAAAGCGTTGCGCCCAACCAAGCACACCCGAGCGGCGTAACGCACCATAATGAAGCTTAAAGCCACGTACTTTGCCCTGTTGCATGGCAGCGTATACACGCTCTGCCCGGGCAACGGCCTTAGCAGAAGCTTTGCGCCGGATGGAGGTATAGCCTACTACCCGCTCACCATCGAGTAACGGTGCAATGGTGGTATGTATCCAATACGCTTCGCCACTTTTACGGCGATTTTTGATCAGTCCTTGCCAGGTTTTACCGGCTTCGATGGTGGCCCAGAGGTTTTGAAAAACGCCTGTTGGCATCGTCGGGTGCCGGAACAAACTATGCGCTTCGCCCATTATCTCTTCCAGCGAGTAGCCGCTCACCTCCACAAAGGTCTGATTAGCGTAGGTAATTCTGCCCTGAAGATCAGAGCGTGAGATCAACACTTCGTCATCGGCTAACTCATAAACAGCGGATGTTGCTTGTTCGGCATTGTGCATTTATCACCCCTACTTTTATTGAAGGCTTGCGCCATCTTTTGGCTTAGCGGTTCCCTGGCACTAAGCCTTTTCAATTAGAGGTAATGCATGAAATATGCCACCGCAGAGGGTGGCATATAATTAAAACGAACAAAGGCAAATCAATCGCCTAACAGCGTTACCCACAGCGCTAGAACTCTTCCCACTGGTCGGCGCGAGGTTGCGTTGCGGGTGGCTTCGCACTGCGATGTTCAGAAGGGCTAGGCAAGCTGCGAGCGGCTTTGCTGAGCGCCTGGTTAGCGCGCTGTAACTTCGCCCGCGCCTCTTTGATGCTCTCATCTTGGGCGCCTTCCAACCGGAATGCATCAACCACGTTAGCGAGTTCAAAGGCTTCAAGTGAGAGATTATCGGCTGACGCCGCAATCGACTGCACTTTGGAGGCATTCTGCTGAGTGACAAGATCCATTTCGGCAATCGCCGAGTTTATTTGCCCAATGCCACTGCTCTGCTCGCTGGAGGCCGTGCTGATCGACTCCATCAGCTCACTGACGCGACTCACCTGTTGAGAGACCTCTTCAATCGCGCGTTCGGCCTGCTCCACCGCACTGCGGCCACCGCTGACTTCCTGGGTGGTGCTATCAATCATCTTACGAATTTCCTGGGCGGCATCCGCACTGCGCCCAGCCAGGTTGCGCACTTCACTGGCGACCACCGCAAAGCCCCGTCCATGTTCGCCCGCGCGAGCAGCCTCCACCGAGGCGTTCAACGCCAGGATATTGGTTTGAAAGGCTATGCCGTCGATCACGCTGATCATCTCAGTCATCTTTTCGGCACTTTGAGCGATACGCTGCATGCGCTCTACCAACTGTTGCATTTGCTGACCGGTCTCCCGGGTGCTGGCAGCATTTTGCACCGCTAAGTCGGTAGCCTGGCGGGCATTCTCAGTGTTTTGCTGAACCGTCGAGGTCATCTCCTCCATACTCGAGGCGGTCTGCTGAAGCGACGATGCCTGCTGCTCGGTACGCGAAGAGAGCTCTTCGTTTTCAGCAGCTATCTGCTGAATCGCTGGAGTGACCACCGAGACACGGCTCTCTACATCGCCTACGATGCTGGAAAGGCTAAAGCGCATGGTGTCCAGGGAATAAAGTAGCTCGCCCAACTCATCGTTGGTTTGACGCCGCTCCCGGGCGGCCAAGTTACCTGCGGCAATTTGGAAAGTGATATACCGCGCGCCGGATAGGCTACGAAACACCGATTTCAGAATCATAACGCTCAGGCAAATCATAACTAAAAAGCCAACGGCCAGCAGCACCAGCTGCGCTATTAGCAACTGTTGACGCCCCCCTTGCGCTTCGGCGACCAAGGCTTCGGCATCGGCACGCACCTGCTCGACCAGGGTGCTATTCATCTCGCGCAGTGATTCAGTAGTCGGCACCACCACATCATTAAACGCTTCGAAGGCCGCGAATCCATTTGCTTCCTGAATCGCCACCAAGCTGGCCTGTACCCCAGCCTCCCAGGTGGTCAGCGCATTATCGAAGGCCTGAGCGGCCTCATTTGTCACCGTATCTCCCGCATAGTAGCCTGCCCAAAGTGTCTCCATGGCCTCGGTATATTGGCCTACCTCTGCGTTGACGGCATCCAGGTCAGCACGGCGAGGGCTGCGTACTGTAGGCTCCAGCACATCAACCGTTTGGCCAATGTAACGCTCTATATGCTGCAGAGAGGCAACATCACTCAAGCCTGACCGATTAAGTGTTTCCAACCGTTCGCCGGAGACCATCACCGCGTATACGCCCAACCCACCCGAAAAGCAGAGCAGCAGCAGCGATACCACCACCATACTGGTGAGTTTGGCTTTCAGGCTAGAAAACTGAAAGCGCGACAACATACCGACCAAGCCTTTACGCCTTAGCGTGCCATGGGCTAGCGAGTAGTGACGGGATTTGCCCTTTTCGCGAATATCCGCGTAGATTTTTTCTGCCCGGGCAACGGTTTTACCGGCGGCTTTGCGGCGCACAGAGGTGTAGCCAACGATCCGCTCACCGTCCCGCAGTGGCGCTACCGTCGCATGCACCCAGTAGTGATCGCCATTCTTACGTCGGTTCTTGACCACGCCTTGCCAAGTAACCCCGGCTTGGATGGTTTTCCAGAAATCCGCATAAGCGGCTTCGGGCATATCAGGGTGGCGTAGGAGATTATGCGGGGCGCCGATTAGCTCTTCACGGCTATAGCCACTGACCTCAACGAAGGTGGGATTGGCATAAGTGACATTGCCTTTTAAATCCGAGCGAGAGATGAGTACCGCCTCTTCGCTCAAAACATACTCACGTTGTGTCACTGGCTGGTTATTGCGCATTAGCACTCCAAGAATTAGATATTCTTAATTTTATTCAATCATACGCTATTATCACTGCGATTCTTGTCAGCAAACCAGTGAACAAATGCAAAAAAAGCGCCTTACTTCCGTAAGACGCTTAAAAACCGTTAAATTAGTTTCTAAATCAGCCGTTTGTTAGCGGCCAAACACCACATCCGCTACGTCGCGGTAGCGCTTGGCAAAGTGCACCGTCATGCCCTCTTTCAGGTAGTCCGGCAACTCTTCGTAATCACGCTTATTGGCATCGGGCAGAATTAATTCAAAGATATCGCTGCGCCGGGCGGCAATCACTTTTTCGCGAATACCGCCAACGGGGAGCACTTGACCGGTGAGGGTGAGTTCCCCGGTCATTGCCAAAGGCCGATCAATCGCATGATGCTTAGCTAATGACAGCAGCGCAGTGGTCATGGTGACACCGGCCGAAGGACCATCTTTCGGCGTGGCGCCCTCGGGAACGTGCAGGTGCACAAACGCCGAGTCAAAGAAATCCGCATCGGCGCCATACTCCTGCAGGTGGCCCAAGGTATAGCTGTAGGCGATATTAGCGGACTCCTGCATTACTTCGCCCAGTTTACCGGTAAGCTTAAAGCCGCGATCCAGCGAGTGTACTTTGCCCGCTTCGATGGGTAGCGTTGCCCCACCCATGGACGTCCACGCCAAGCCGGTGACCACCCCTTCGCCGGTCAGCACTTTTTCCTTACGGAAGATCGGCGCGCCTAAGAACTCCTCCAGGTTTTTAACCGAGATCTTGACCGTTTCGCTCTCCTCTTCGAGTAGCTTAACGGCCGATTTACGCACAATGCGGTGTAGCTGTTTCTCCAATTGACGCACCCCGGCTTCGCGGGCGTAGCCATCAATCACCTGCTTTAAGGCCGCATCGGACAGGCTGATACGCTTTTTCGTCAGGTTGTCGCGCTTGAGCAGCTTCGGCCAAAGGTGATTCTTGGCAATTGCCAGCTTCTCTTCGGCGATATAGCCGGAAAGACGGATCTGCTCCATGCGGTCGAGCAGAGGCCCTGGGATCGAGTCCAGAGTATTGGCGGTGCATATAAACAGCACTTTGGAGAGATCCATGCGTACATCAAGATAATGATCGAGGAAGTCGACGTTCTGCTCGGGATCAAGCACTTCCAGCAGCGCCGAGGCAGGGTCGCCCTGGAAGGACTGCCCTAGCTTATCGATCTCATCCAACATGATAACGGGGTTTTCGACCTCAACTTCCTTAAAGGCTTGCACCAGTTTGCCGGGCATAGCGCCGACATAGGTACGCCGATGGCCCTTGATTTCTGCTTCATCGCGCATACCGCCCACCGAGAAGCGGTAGAACTGGCGCCCTAGTGCTTCGGCAATCGAACGCCCGATAGACGTTTTACCCACCCCCGGCGGGCCGACCAACAGCACAATCGAGCCGCCTACGTCACCTTTAAAAGTGCCCTCGGCCAGAAATTCGATAATACGCTCTTTAACATCTTTCAAGCCGTCATGGTCACGATCTAGCACCTGGCGGGCATGGGGTAGATCTAACTGATCCTGGCTAGTCACCCCCCAGGGCAGCGACGTTAGCCAATCCAGGTAGTTACGCGTGGTGCCATACTCCGGCGAGCCGGTTTCCAACACGCTGAGCTTATTGAGTTCATCATCAATACGCGACTGAACGCGTTCGGGCACAACCAGCGACTCCAAACGCGCTCTAAAGGTATCCACGTCGTTTTCGCGATCATCCTTGGAAATACCCAACTCTCGCTGGATGACCTTGAGCTGCTCACGCAGGAAGAACTCACGCTGGCGATCCTGCATTTGCGCGTTCACCTGCTCGCTGATCTCGCCCTGTAGCAGTGCTACATCGATCTCTTTACGCAGTAGCGGCAGCACTTTCTGCATCCGCTCTTCCACCGACAGAGTGGCCAGCACATCCTGGAGTTCGGGACCTTTGGCGGAAGTGATCGCGGCGGCAAAATCGGTCAACGGCCCAGGCTGATGGGGGCTAAAGCGGTTAAGGTAGTGCTTGAGCTCTTCGCCATACAGCGGGTTAATCGGCAGCAGCTCTTTAATGCCGTTGATAATCGCCATGGCGTAAGCGCGGGTCTCTTCATTCTCCGCGTCAACCGGCTCTTTCGGATAGGTGACTTCGACGAGGTATGGCGGCTCTTTGGAGAGCCAGCGGGTAATTTTGAAGCGCTGTAAGCCCTGGGCGATAAACTGAATCTGATCGTCTTCGCCCTTGAGCTTATGCACCTTGACCGCGGTACCGATCTCTGGAAAGCCTTCATGATCCAGGGAGGTAACGCCCTGCTCGCCCACAAAGGCAACGCCTAAGGTGTGGTGCGGCGTGTTGCCCACGCGACGCATGGTCTCTTCCCAGCGCTCGCGATTGACCACCAATGGCTGCACCTGGGCAGGGAAGAAAGGTCGATTATGAATAGGCAGGAGATAAATACGTTCGGGCAGCATTTCGCTGGCGGGCACTAGGGAGTTTACCCGTTCGCCGTCAGAGCGAAAATCTTGATTGCCCTTCTCATCAGCAGTCGTTGAGGATGACTGTTCATCATCAGTTTGCCAGTCAAGGTGTTCATTATCACGTTCGTAATCCTGGTCGCTCATGCATCCTCCAATGAACCGGTACCGGCGGTGATAACCGCCTAGCGTTGTCCATGGAATGCGGGCAGTGCAGCTAAACTTCAACCCTTGGGGAGTAGAACAGCTTGCTTAACAGCGCTACCTGCGACGTAGTTAAGCGTTGCTTTTAAATTATTGAGGCCAAAGCTCGGGCATTGGGCGGCCATTGATTCGCCATACGCCGCGCACCACATCAAATTGCAGCTCACGGGTGCCGAGCGGCAGCCCTAACCATAGCGCAGCGACGGTGGGCGCTTCATGCCAGGTAAAATCGCCGTCAATGCGCTCTAGCCATTTCGCCTGCTCTTTCTGTTTGTCGAGGTTAACCACGCTAAGCTCATCCAACTGGCGGGCATCAAAAAACAGCGCGCCATCCGCATCCAAGCGAATACCCAATAGCGGGCTGTCGATAGCAATGGTCATGACATCTAAGCGCGGCGAGTCGCTAAGTACTTTGCGCAGATCCGGCTCAAGGCGTGCCAGCAACCCTTCGGCCATGGGGAGACTAGCGTCTCCCCAGGCGGCTTCCTGGCGCAAACGGCGAATTACATGACGAACCGCATCGGCATTCAGCCGGGAGAGCTCCATCTCTATACGGCCATTGAGCAGGGGCATGTCAGGTGCTTCAGAAGGCACCATCACATCACCCAACTCTAGGTCGCCTTTGATACGTAGCTCGCTCTCATCCAGCACCATATGGCTATTTAGATCGAGCGGCGACAGCTGGATATCGTAGGAGGGGTAGCTGAGCGTCAGCGTTTCAATATGCAGGTGGTCGCGTTGAGCAAAGTGGTAGGCCCCGTCGGTATAGGTATAACGGCTTTCAAGCTCCGTAGGCCCTAGCGCAAGCTGGGCCATACCATCGATCAGAGTAAGTTGATCGAACAGCGCACGTAGTCGCCAATCACCAAACACGCCTTCTAAGCGTAGCCGTCCACCGCGGACGGCTAACTCTCGTCCATTTTGCTGAATAACGAAGGGAGCAAGCGCAAGGCGCAACTCGCTATGACCGCTCAGGGTATGGTAGCGCCCTTGCCAGCGCGGTACCGAGGGGGCAGAAACTTCACCCACGGCTTGTTGCAACACGGTATCCAGGCGCGGCAACACAGTGCCTTCAACATCGGTGCTTAAAATACCGTGACGCGCGTTGTAGGTAAGCTCAAGGCGCCATGGTCGACCCAGCAGTGGTGATAAAATCAGCCTACCTTGGGAACTTAGCCAGCCTTGGTGGTTCTCAGTGCGGTTGACGCGCCACTCTCCCCGCGCCTCCAGATCTTCCAGCGCTTGGCGCAGACTGCGTTCAAATAGAACGCTGGAGAGCAATTGCGCTGCCACCCATATCACGGCGATTATCGCCAGGGTGGGGACAATCAAACGTTCCTTGCGCATGCTACCTCCTTGAAGCTAACGCCTTGCAGCCAATGCACTCGAAAAAGTTATCAACCGCCCCTGCTTACCACTTACCACTTACCACTTACCACTTACCACTTACCACTTACCACTTACCACTTACCACTTACCACTTACCACTTACCACTTACCACTTACCACTTACCACTTACCACTTAATCAGTTTAGTGTAGCCAGAACCACAGGTGCATAGTACTCCAGGCGTAGACCCCTGCCATTACATCATCAATCATAATGCCAAAACCGCCCGCGACGCGGCGGTCTGCCCAGCGTATCGGCCAGGGTTTAAAGACATCGAAGATGCGGAACACAATGAAGCCCCATAACGCTGCTTCCCAGGAAAAAGGCACCGCCGCCATGGTTAGCCAGTACCCCACAAACTCATCCCAAACGATACCGGAGTGGTCGTGTACGCCTAAGTCATGAGACGTTTTATCGCATAGCCAAACGCCGACAACAAAGGCGACTAAACAAATACTCAGGTACCACCCCAGGGGCAATTCCGCCATCATCCAGTAAAACGGAATTGCCGCTAGCGTGCCAAAGGTGCCCGGTGCCCAAGGCACCGTACCACTGCCTAAACCAAAGGCAAAAAAATGCGTTGGGCGACGCCAGACACTTTTAGGTGCACGATTCATGGCGCTTCCCCACTAAAATGCTGCCAGCCGGCGTAGCTGTTTAGGTCACTCTGGTCAGAGGCACTCACCCCGAGCGCTTCACAGCAGTGGCCAATGATGGTCAGCGTCAAGCCTAATGGCGCAAGGCGCTGCTGCGCCTTGGCTACGTCGTTGGCACTTAACGTTACTAGCAGCTCATAATCATCGCCGCCGGAAAGCGCCGCCTGTAAAGCTGCCTCCCGGCCTAGCGTGCTTTCCAGCTCGTCTGCTAGTGGTAGCGCGTCTAACGAGATGACGGCGCCTACTTGCGAAGCCTCGCGAAGATGTGCCAGGTCGGCCAGCAGCCCGTCGGAAATATCCAGTGCCGCGGTAGCTAGGCCACGTAGCGCCAGGCCTGCTGCCAAGCGCGGCTGCGGCAATAGATAGCGGCTTAACAGCGGATGCGCCAGATCACGCTCCCCCTGCTGCCAAAGTGTCAGCCCGCCTGCGCCACCGCCCAATGCACCAGTGACGGCAATCAAATCTCCCGCTTGGGCACCGCCACGGGTCAAGGCTGCGCCCACTGGGACTTCACCCATCACGGTTACGCCTATAGAGAGCGCACCAGAAGTGACGTCCCCCCCCACCAGCGTCGTGGCGTGTTGCTGACTCAGAGCATGAAAGCCATGCGCATAGTCGGCCAGCCAAGCGTGTGCCGCATCATCATCGGCAAATTGGCGCTGATCCAGAGTCAACGCCATTAAGCACCAGCGTGAAGTCGCCCCCATAGCGGCCAAATCGCTCAGCGCAACGGCCAAGGCACGATGACCCACCGCGAACGGCGGGGCTTCACGGGGAAAGTGTACATCCACTACCGAGGTATCAACGCTTACAGCCAGCTGTTGGCTGGCTTGCGGTACCAGTAGCGTGGCATCGTCTCCACATCCTAGTGTGACGCCATTTGACGCGGTCGACGCCTCCTGCGACGACATAAAGTAGCGTCGAATCAAATCAAATTCGGCAAGCACAAAGGCCCCTTAAACGCATTGGCATACCGCTCGCGTTCAAAGACGGCGAGCGGTGACCTCGGCACTGCGCAAGCGAATCGCCAGCTTGTCGAGAATGCCGTTCACGTATTTATGGCCGTCGGTGGCGCCAAATGACTTGGCCAACTCAACGCCTTCGTTAATCACTACACGATAGGGTACTTCCATGCGCCGGGAAAGCTCGTAAGCGCCTAAGCGCAAAATTGCCAACTCGACCGCATCAAGATCTTCCAGCCGACGGTCTAGCAGAGGGGAGATTTCACGATCCAGTTCCGCCTTAAAACGCACGGTATTATGCAGCAACTCGTGAAACAGCGCCTTATCGGCAATTTCCATTACCTTGACCCAGTTTTCATGATCTTCCAGATCATCATCAGCCACCTGGCTACGAAACTCGGCTTCAATCGTAGTGATGGATTTACCCGTCATGTGCCACTGATAAAGCCCCTGCACGGTTAACTCACGCGCCGCGTGGCGGCCCTGCTGAGCGGCAGAGGGTTTACGCTCGCTCATTGGTTATCTCCTAACGGCAGCGCGCGCAGCAAGGAGACCATTTCCATGGCCGCCATAGCAGCTTCAGTGCCCTTGTTACCGGCTTTGGTGCCCGCACGCTCAATCGCTTGTTCGATGCTTTCAACGGTTAACACGCCGTTAGCCACCGGGGTATCAAACTCAAGCTGCAAGTGGTTGATCGCGGTATTACAGCCACCCGCCACGTACTCAAAGTGAGGCGTTCCACCGCGGATCACCGCGCCCAAGGCAATCACTGCATCGGGTTTCATCACCTTCAGCACGCGCTTCACCGCCAACGGCAGCTCCCAGGCACCCGGCACGTGAACAATATGAATATGCTCGGCGTCTACGCCGTGGCGGGTCAAGCTATCAACAGCGCCTTCCACCAGGCTATCCACCACGTGATGGTTAAAACGGCCGACCACGATGACATAGTGGCCATCGACATCAACAAAGGTACCTTCAACTTGCGTCAAGGAGTGCATCAATTTATTCCTGCTAAATGAGTCTTGCTGAACTAGTCCTGCTGAATTAGTCCTGCTGAGAGGTTGGCTCATACGTCGTGTCGTTGGGCCCCAGACGCTCAACAACTTCAAGGTCAAAGCCGGACAACGCGGAGAACTTCCACGGTGAGCTAAGTAAGCGCATTTTACCTACGCCTAAATAGCGCAGAATCTGTGAACCGGTGCCGATAGTTAAATAGTTACCGGCACCGTCAGAATCACTGGTACGCGGCTGGCGCACGCGATCCAAAAAGATATCCAGCTGATCTTTTAAATCTTGATGCGGGCGGCCGTCATCGATCAACACAAACACGCCTGGCGTGGAACCGGCAATCTCTTCCAACGCCCGGTGAGCATCCCAGCGGCACTGTTCGTCTTTCATTAAACCCATCACGTCGCGCAGCGTATCGGTGAGGTGCACGCGCACAGTGGTGGCCTGTTCAGGTGTTGGTTGACCGTTCACCAGCGCCAAATGATGGGCGCCCTGAATGCGATCACGGAACACGTGCAGCGTCAGTTCGCCATGGGAAGTCATCACTGTCGACGCTTCCAGATGATCGATGGTCTGCTCATTAACGATGCGGTAGTGAATCAGATCGGCGATGGTGCCGATTTTAATGTCGTGCTCTTGGGCAAAAGCTTCGAGTTCAGGACGACGCGCCATGCTGCCATCATCGTTCATGACTTCGCAGATTACACCGCTAGGGTCACAGCCTGCCAGTGCCGCCAAATCACACGCTGCTTCCGTATGCCCTGCACGGCGCAACACGCCGCCCGGCTCTGCCATCAACGGAAAGATATGGCCCGGCTGGACGATATCGGACGGTTTGGCATGGGGTGCTGCCGCTGCCTGCACTGTGCGCGCTCGATCCGCCGCGGAAATACCGGTCGTGACGCCTTCGGTGGCCTCAATCGACAGGGTAAATTTGGTACCAAAACCAGAGCCGTTATCACGAACCATCAGCGGCAAATTAAGCTGCTCGCAGCGGGCCCGGGTCATCGGCATACAGATCAAGCCACGGGCGAAACGGGCCATAAAGTTGATATGCTCGGCCTGCACTTTTTCTGCGGCCATGATGATATCACCTTCATTTTCGCGATCCTCATCGTCCATGAGAATCACCATTTTGCCCTGGCGAATATCTTCAACCAGCTCGGCGATAGGGGCTAAGCCTCTAGAGGAGGGGTGCGCCATGGAATCTCCAGTCAATGTTGTCACGAAGGTTTTCATGAACGGTTGTCACGAACGGTCGTCACGAAGAAAACGTACCGCGCAAAATTAGTCATGATTTTGCGCATCAGGGTACCTTGCTCTCGCTAAATTCACCAGATGCGCCCGTTGCGCTAGTCGCCTGAGGAGAAGCGATAATGCGCCAATCACGCCCCACTGCGCGCATATCATGGATGGTTAAACGCCGCTGGTCGGCCATACGCGAGAGCCCTGGCAGCGCAAAAAGCGGCCGTGCTTCGCCACCTAACAGCGTGGGGGCGACGAACAGCTGCAGTTCATCGACCAGCGCCGCATCAAGCATAGCGCCTGCCAGCGTCGCACCGGTTTCCACCAGCAGTTCGTTAACCTGCTCATTTTCCGCTAACCACTGCAGCATTGCCACTAGATCGATACGGCCATCGCTCCCAGCGGGCACTATCTGCACTTCCGCACCCGCTTGGATTAGCCGTTCACGCTTCTCTTCCGAGTGGTCTGGCGTAGTGATCACTAGCGTCCGCCCTGGCTCGCTTAAACAGGCCGCCGCCAGGGGTAAGCGCAAGTGGGTATCTAAAATCACCCGCAGCGGCTGGCGGCGAACCACGTCGTCAACATTATCGAGATGCAGTTGCTCTTTGCGTAGCGTTAGCCGTGAGTCGTCCATAATAAGCGACTCCACACCGCTCAATATGGCGCTGGAGCGCGCCCGCAGCCGCTGTACCTGGGTACGCGCTTCGGGCCCGGTAATCCACTGGGACTCCCCGGATCCCATGGCGGTACGGCCATCTAAACTCATCGCCATTTTTAGGCGCACAAAGGGACGCTGTTGGGTCATGCGAGCAATAAAGCCTGGGTTCAACCCGCGTGCTTCGCTCTCAAGCAAGCCCACGGCAACCTCAATACCGCCCTCTTCAAGCATGCGAATGCCGCGACCACTCACCTGGGGGTTAGGATCCACCATCGCGATCACTACCCGTGACACGCTGGCGTTCTTCAATGCTAGCGCACAGGGCCCGGTGCGCCCGGTGTGGAAACAGGGCTCCAACGTCACGTAGGCGGTCGCACCCTGGGCCCGATCACCGGCGGCCTTTAACGCGTGGATTTCGGCATGAGGTTCACCGGCACGCAGGTGGAAGCCTTCGCCGACAATTTGCTCATCACGCACAATCACACAGCCGACCCGCGGGTTGGGATCCGTGGTATATAAGCCCTTTTTCGCCAGTTGCAGCGCCCGCGCCATATAGCGGTGGTCGGCTTGGCTAAAGCTGCTCATTTTGACGGCCCGCTCTTGTTTGAGGGCTCTTGGGAAAGCCGATCAATCTCAGCACGAAACTCATCCAAGTCCTGAAACTTGCGATACACCGACGCAAAGCGGATATAGGCCACATGGTCGAGGGTTTTAAGCGCTTGCATGACCGACTCACCGATATCCCGGGCATTGATCTCACGATCACCCCGAGCGCGCAACGTTTGACGGATACGTTCCACCGCCGCTTCAGTGGCTTCAGCACTGACCGGGCGTTTTTCCAGCGCGCGCAGCATGCCTGCCCGCAGTTTGGCTTCATTAAAACTCTCTCGGGAGCCATCGGACTTCACCACCCGCGGCATTACCAATTCAGCGGTCTCGTAGGTGGTAAAGCGCTCATGGCAGCTCGCACACTGGCGGCGACGGCGTACCTGGTCGCCGTCGGCTACCAGCCGCGAATCGGTCACTCGAGTATCGTTTGCACCACAAAAAGGGCAATGCATGGCGGTCAACCTGTTGTCAGCTCGTGTCGGCGTGCTCCACGAGTTTGCGTGTTATAACCTGTCAATGTGTGTGCTATTAATGGCGTTTCGCAGTAGCAACTGCCATAAGCTAATGTATCTTAGTGTTTAAGCGCGATATCAACTACGTATTGTAACGATTTGGCACACAAGCTGCAGCGTTTGTGGCAGATTGTTTATCAGGAGTCACCCATGCCCCCCTTTGAGCAGACCGTCCACGACACATTTTCAAATACCGTTCATGACTACCTCAGCCACCTTTACGGGCCCCGGGCAGGCGAAGTGCAGCGCCGCTTAAACCAGCGTTTGGAGCATTTCCAGTCGCTTGCCCCCTTTTCATCCAACCCCGTAGCAGCCAACGCTAATAACGCACCTTTCTGGAGCGAAAAGGATCAGTGGGTGATCAGCTATGGTGACTCGATTATCGAAGAGAATAAGCCACCGCTGGCCGTGCTTAGCGATTTTCTTCAAGCCCGGCTGGGCGATCGCATCAGCGGCGTGCACGTTCTGCCCTTCTTTCCGTGGAGCAGCGACGACGGTTTTTCGGTGATTCACTACCGGGAAGTCAACACCGATCTCGGCGACTGGTCGCATATCCGCGAACTCGCCAGTCACTACGACCTGATGGCCGACCTAGTGCTCAACCATGTCTCTAGGGAATCCCTGTGGTTTGTCGATTATCTGAGCGGCAGTCTGCCGGGGCGCGACTATTTTATCGAGGTCGACCCGGATACCGACGTTTCCCAAGTGGTGCGCCCGCGCAGCAGCCCGCTACTGGTACCCATTTCCACTCGACGCGGCACCCGCTATCTATGGGCGACCTTCTCCGAAGACCAGCTTGACCTTAACTTCGAAAACCCGGATGTGCTGCTCGAGTTCGTGGGCATTCTGCTGTTCTACCTGGAGCAAGGCACGCGGATTGTGCGTTTGGATGCGGTGGCCTTTCTGTGGAAGAAATTGGGTACCGCCTGCATTCATTTGCCGGAAACCCACACCGTGGTGCGGCTGCTGCGGGCGATTGTGGATCACGTGGCTCCAGGCACCCTGCTGATTACCGAAACCAATGTGCCCCACCAGGAAAACATCAGTTATTTTGGCTTAGATCGGCTGCCTCTAGCTCAGCCCGACGAAGCTCATATGGTGTATCAATTTGCCCTCCCCCCCCTACTGTTGCACACCCTCACCCGGGGTGAAGCGAGCACACTACAGACCTGGCTTTCCAGCCTGCCGGTACTGCCCGACCACTGCACTTACCTCAACTTCACTGCCAGTCACGACGGTATTGGCGTACGCCCTCTGGAGGGCTTGCTGCCTGACCACGAGCGGGACGCGCTGCTGGAGCTGATGCACAAATTCGGTGGCTTTGTCAGCATGCGTAGCAACCCGGATGGCAGCGATACGCCCTATGAGATCAATATCACCTGGTTTGAAGCCATGCGTGGCACCCGCCGTGGCCCTGACCCATGGCAGGTTGCGCGTTTTCTATGCAGCCAAGCGATTATGCTGAGTTTGCAAGGCATCCCCGCGCTGTATATCCACACCCTGACAGGCACACTGAATGACGTAGAAGGCGTTGAGCGCAGTGGGCGGCTGCGCTCGATCAACCGTCGGCGCTGGCAGCGTAGTGAGCTAGACCTGCTATTGGATAGCCAATCAACGCCCACCCACGATGTTTTTCACGCCTTAAATCGGCTATTAGACCAACGCCGCAAGGAACCCTGCTTTCACCCCAATGCCGCCCAGCGGGTTGTGGTCTCGGCTCCGGAACTGTTGGCAGTAGAGCGCGGCCCACTGCACGATGGCCGCCGTTTATTAGCGCTGTATAACGTCACCGATCTGCCGCTTCCCTTAGAGAATATGGGTGAGGCAGTTACTCAGGCACTTGAGAAACACGCCTGGCAAGCGCTGGATCCTGGCAACCCCTGGATCGCCGAAGGTTCCCTTCCGCCTTACGCGGTACGCTGGTTGGTGACTGACAGCTGATACCGTCGAAATACTTAGAAAACATAAGTTGCTGTATAACGCCCCATGTATAATGCACATACCCCTTGGCCTTCCACTTCTTATTCAAACAAGGCGCTGCAATGCACTTGAAACACCACTCTGCCATTAGCTGTCTTCTTCTACTAACACCTCTTTGGGGCACTTCTGCAAGCTACGCCGATGAACTCCCAGCCCCTATTCAGGCACTGGCCGATCAGGGCTTGGAGATTCATGGCCAATTCGATGCCCCCGGCGGCTTGCGCGGCTACGGCGCCAGCGTGCAGGGTCAGGACATGGCGATTTATCTGACACCTGATGGCGAGCATGCGTTGGTCGGTACGCTGATGGATAGCGAGGGTAATGACCTTACCGAAGAAAAGTTGGATGAGCATGTGCGCGCACCGCTAGAGGCACAAACCTGGCAACTGTTAAGCGAAAGCCACTGGGTTCAAGACGGCGACGTGGATGCCCCCAGACTGATTTATACCTTCACGGATGCCAACTGCCCCTATTGCCAACAGCTGTGGCAGGACGTTCGCCCTTGGGTAGAAGCGGGTGAAGTGCAACTGCGTCACATCATGGTCGGTATTTTAGCCGCCGACAGTCCTGGCAAAGCAGCTGCCATTCTCGGCGCTGACGACCCAGCGGCTACGCTGCATGCGCATGAGAGCGGCCAGAAAGAAATCGAAGCCAGTGCCCAACCAAGGGAAATTGAAGAACAGGTGTATGCTAACAACCAACTGTTCGAAGAGCTGGGGCTGTATGCCACGCCCACCTCAGTTTTTCAGCGTGAAACAGAAGACGGAAACGTGCGCCTTGATCGTATTCAGGGTATGCCAAGCGATGAGCGAATGATCGACATGATGGGCAGCGAAACGCCGTAAAGGGTTGTGGGAGGCCGCGAAAGCCGCTTCCCACAAGACCACTTTGATCACTCTAAGGCGCTGCCATTCGCTTAGCCGTAAACCAACCCAGCACCATCGTGACCAGCATGGCCAATAGCGGTAACGAAAGACCGCCAATAGAGGCAATCGCTGGGCCTGGACAGTAGCCAGAAAGCCCCCAGCCAATGCCGAATAGTGCAGCGCCCCCTAACAGCTTCGCGTCTAACTCACGTTTGGTAGGCAACTGAAAGACACTTCCCAACAGCGGTGCTGAGCGCTCAAACACCAGCCGATAACCGATAAAGGTGGTGACTACAGCCCCGCCCAATACGAACATCAGCGTTGGATCCCAGACGCCCGCAACGTCTAGAAACCCCACTACTCGCGCGGGGTCGGTCATACCTGAAACAGCTAAACCGAGGCCGAAAAGTAGCCCCGCCGTATAGCCAGCCGCTGTTTTCATCCAACGACTCTTGCTTGACTGATTCATGCTCCACCGCCCAGGCCTAGCAAGTGACGCGAGATATAAACGGTCACTAGCGCCGTCAGTAAAAACATCCCGGTGGCCGCCATGGAGCGAGGTGCCAAGCGCGCCAGTCCACATACGCCATGACCGCTGGTACAGCCACTGCCCAGCCCTGTGCCTACCCCCACCAACAACCCAGCCACTAGCATTAACCCTACGCCACCCACTGGCGCACCAATTACCCCACCAGGGTTACCGGCGACATTACCTAAGCCACCCCCGAGCGCCATAATCACTAACGGCCCACTGATTAGCCCTAACAAAAAAGCCACTCGCCAAGCGCTATCGCCTTTGGGCCCCCGCTGGGTAATCAAATTTCCCACGATGCCACTGATACCCGCGATACGTCCTAGCGTTGCCATTAGCCAGGTAGCAGAAAGCCCAATCAACACCCCACCTGCCAGCCCATGCAGGCTTGCCATCCAATCCATGCCCACCCTCCTGCCTTAACATTTATTGATGGTTAGAAAAAATTGAGCGGCACTTTAAGATAAACCTGACCGTTATCTTCCGCTGGTGGCATCTCCCCCGCACGCATGTTGACCTGCACCGAAGGAATAATCAGTCTCGGCATGCCCAGGGTGGCATCGCGCTCGGTGCGCATCATCACGAACTCGTCTTCGCTGATGCCTTCGTGTACGTGAACATTGTCTTTGATTTGTTCGGCCACACTGGTTTCATGCTGAAAGGTCTCGCGGCCCGGGGCTTTGTAGTCGTGACACAGGAACAACCGGGTTTGCTCCGGCAGCGCCAACACTTTTTGGATAGAGTGATAAAGAGTGCGCGCATCGCCACCTGGGAAGTCGCAGCGTGCGGTGCCATAATCCGGCATAAATAGCGTATCCCCAACAAAGGCAGCATCCCCGACTACATAAGTTAAACAAGCGGGGGTATGGCCTGGAGTATGCAGCACACGGCCCTGCAACTGACCAACCGAGAACTCGTCTCCCTCTTTAAACAGTGCATCAAACTGACTGCCATCTCGGGCAAACTCCGTCCCCGCGTTAAACGCCTTACCGAATATCTCCTGTACCGCCACGATATTGGCACCAATGCCAGTTTTACCGCCTAGCTGTTCATGCAGGTATGGCGCTGCCGAGAGGTGATCGGCATGCACATGGGTCTCCAAAATCCAAGCGACTTGCAGATGGCGTTCACGAATATAGGCAATGATGCTGTCAGCGGAGCGTACGTCTGTTCGCCCAGCGGCGTAATCAAAATCGAGCACCGAGTCAATAATCGCGCAGGCACTGCTGCCAGGGTCTTGAACGACATAGCTAAAAGTGTTTGTAGGTTCATCAAAAAAGTAGGTAACGATTGGGCGCTGCATTGATTGCCTCCCATGCAGTGGTGATTGCTTACTCAAGCATCAGTATAGATCATTTTAAGTTATATATTTAGACCATTTAAGAATATAAAGGTGCTTTGATTGGCAAAATAAGGTGCTGCAATTGACAAAAAAGCTATTCGCAAACAGCGTTGATGAATTATTTTGCTAAGGTCTATCACGCTTAGGCCGATAACCATTAGGCCGATTGGAAAAAAGTTACTCAATTACAAAAACTAGGAACAATATGACTCACTTAACTACGACACAAAAACTGTGGGGAACGCTGGGCATTATCTGGATCGCCATGCTGCTGTTGGTTGGCTGGTTAGCTTGGGAGAACCGCCAGACGATTGAGAGCGAACGCCGCGACAGCATTCAGCACGTAGTGGAAAGCGTGCAAAGCCAAATTGAAGCATTGCAAGAACGGGTCGCCGCCGGCGAACTCAGCCTAGAAGAAGCTCAGCAGCGCGCCATCGATAATATGTCTAGCGTTAGTTTTGGGGCTGGCGAGTATATTTTCTCTTTCAACAACGACTTGCTGATCGTTTCCCACCCCACCCGCACGCCTGGCACTGACATGACCAACTATGAAGACGCCAGCGGTATGGCGTTATACCCCGAGTTGCTGCGTGTTGCCCAGGCGGGCGGTGGCCATGTTGGCTACTACTCTACCCGGGCAGGTGGCGACGAGCAGTTGCCAAAAAACAGCTACGTAGCACACCTTCCCGAGTGGCAGTGGTCACTGGCGACGGGCGTTTATGTCGATGATATTAATGCTGTTTTCATTGCTGGCTTGATTCGCTCAATAGTGATACTGCTGATTATTGGCCTACCGGTAACGCTTCTGATGGGCTGGGTTATTCGTGATGTTTCGCGTCGTTTAGGCGGTGACCCACGCTACGCCGCTAGCGTGGTGCGACATATTGCTGACGGAGATCTCACCCAAATCACTCAGCTTTCTCCGAAGGATCAGCAGAGCTTACTGTTTAATATCAACCGGATGCGCGAAACCCTGGCGAGTACCATTGGCGACATTCACCTCGGCGCCAATCAGGTCAACAGCGGCGTCGAGCAGATTGTAAGCATTAACGAAGAGCTTTCCACGCGCACCGAAGAGCAGGCTGCCTCGTTAGCCGAAACAGCCTCCAGCATGGAACAGCTCACCGCCACGGTTAAGCAAAATGCTGAACACGCCGATCACGCGCGTACGCTTGCCACCCGCACCGCGGACAGCGCCCAGCGCGGCAGTGACTCTATGTCCACGGTAATCGCCACCATGGGGACAATTAACGAAAGCGCTACCCAGATGAGCAGTATCGTTAACACCATTGATGGGATTGCTTTCCAAACCAATATTTTGGCGCTTAACGCCTCAGTAGAAGCCGCACGCGCAGGCGATCAGGGACGTGGCTTTGCCGTTGTCGCCAATGAGGTTCGCCAACTCGCCAGCCGTTCGGCCGCCGCTGCTCAAGAGATCAAAACCTTGATCGAAGCGTCAGATAGCAAAGTGGTGGAAGGCAGCCGTCAGGTGCGTGATACCGGCGATGTGATCAATGGGATGGTCGATGATATCAAGCAGCTCAGCACACTCGTACAAGAGATTTCTGCGGCCACCATTGAGCAGAGCAGCGGCATTGAGCAGGTCAACCAAGCGGTGACCCAAATGGATCAAATGACCCAACAAAATGCAAGCCTGGTGCAAGAGAGCAACCACGCCACCCAGTCTCTTGCCCAGCTCAGCGATCAACTGCGCCAGTTGGTTGCCCACTTCCACATTAACCAGAGCGCAGACCATGCACAGGCAAGCTTGCCCTCCTCCTCTCCTGCCCCGCAGGCAGCTCATCAGCTCAGCGATTTTTAGCGTCTGTTAACACCGGCGAAACACTACGAGGTTATGCTGCGGCGGCAAGCGAAATTGCCGCGGCAGCATTTACTTTAAATTTCGCTAAGGTATAAGCGCCTCAAGCCGATAGAGAGCTACATTGCTTACTCAAATCGGCTAGGAAAAACATGACACGCTTAACGACGACACAAAAACTGTGGGGAACACTTGGCATTATCTGGGTTGCCATGCTGTTGCTAGTAGGCTGGTTGGCCCTGGAGAATCGCCAGACGATTGAGAGCGAACGCCGCGACAGTATTCAGTACGTGGTGGAAAGCGTGCATGGCCAGCTTGCAGCCCTGCAAGAACGGGTCGCCGCCGGAGAGCTTGGCCTTGAAGAAGCGCAGCAGCGCGCCATCGATAATATGTCCAGCGTTAGCTTTGGCGGCGGGGAGTATATTTTCTCCTTTGATGATGACCTAAAGATTGTTTCCCATCCCAACCGCCCCCGCGGTGAAGACATGAGCGCGTACAAGGATGCTAGCGGTATGGATCTTTACGCCGCTTTTAGAGAGGCAGCCAAAGCCGGTGGCGGGCACGTTGACTACTACTCCCGTCGTATTACTGGCGATGAGCAGGTGCCGAAAATCAGTTATGTGGCCTACCTTCCCGAGTGGCAATGGTCACTCGCGGCAGGCGTTTACGTCGACGATATTAATGAAGCCTTTATTGCCGGTTTGATTCGTTCGGTAATCATACTGCTGATTATTGGCCTTCCGGTAACGCTGCTGATGGGCTGGGTCATTCGTGATGTCGCACGTAGGCTAGGGGGCGACCCACGCTATGCAGCCAGCGTAGTCCGCCATATTGCTGATGGGGACTTGACCCAAACCACCCAGCTTTCGCCGAAGGATCAGCAGAGCTTACTGTTTGATATCAACCGTATGCGTGAAACTCTGGCGAATATCATTGGCGATATTCACCACGGCGCCAATCAGGTCAACAGCGGGGTCGAGCAGATTGTCGGGGTAAACGAAGAGCTATCCACGCGTACCGAAGAGCAGGCTGCCTCATTGGCTGAAACGGCCTCCAGCATGGAACAGCTCACCGCCACGGTGAAACAAAATGCCGAACACGCCGATCACGCGCGTACGCTTGCCACTCGCACCGCTGACAGCGCCCAGCGCGGCAGTGACTCTATGTCCACGGTGATCGCCACCATGGCGACGATTAACGAAAGCGCTACCCAGATGAGTAGTATCGTTAACACCATTGATGGGATTGCTTTCCAAACCAATATCTTGGCGCTTAATGCCTCGGTGGAAGCCGCTCGCGCCGGTGAACAAGGGCGCGGTTTTGCCGTTGTCGCTAATGAAGTTCGCCAACTCGCCAGCCGTTCGGCTGCCGCCGCCCAAGAGATCAAAACATTAATCGAAGCGTCGGATAGCAAAGTGATGGAAGGCAGCCGCCAGGTGCGTGATACCGGCGATGTGATCAATAGCATGGTCGATGACATCAAGCAGCTCAGCACACTGGTTCAAGAGATTTCTGCGGCCACCATTGAGCAGAGCAGCGGTATCGAACAGGTCAACCAAGCGGTGACCCAAATGGATCAAATGACCCAACAAAATGCAAGCCTGGTACAAGAGAGCAACCACGCCACTCAGGCGCTTGCCCAGCTCAGCGATCAACTGCGCCAGCTGGTTGCCCACTTCCGCATTAATCAAAGCGCGGGCCATGCACGGGCAAGCTTACCCGCCATTGCTCCCGCCAAGCGGACGGCTCATCAGCACAGTGATTTTTAACGCTAGCGAAAACTAGGTGTTAACAATCATGAGCTAAAAACCAAACCTTAAAAACCGCATTTTACAAACATGCACTGCGTAAGAGGCCAGCTACCTTGGGTAGCTGGCCTCTTTAATGGATGAACGGTTTTTGAAAAAATGATTAACAACCTGAACGGTTAAACCTTGCCCTGGTTATCCAGCTCGACTGCCTCGTGCATACGCGTAAGCAGATCCGGCACCGCGGCTTGCACCCGATTCCAACTGGGGATAAAGGGCCGTTCTCGAGGGTTATCCATAAACAGATTACCTGCTTCAAGTAGGTTGCTGGCAAACAACTCCACAGCCTGCTCTTCACTGTGGCGGTCAAGGCTCAGCCCGTTCATGGTGGCATCGTGATCGTAGGCTTCAATCAAATCCAGCGCGAAGCGGTAGTAGGTAGCTTTCAGGGTGCGGAAATCTTCGCTGCTAAAGGTAATACCCTGGGTGGCTAGTTTACGATAGAGCGCTTTTGAGATATCCAGACTCATACGGTTTAAACCGCCGTTGGGATCATCTTCGCTAACCGGCTGATGTTTATGGTCGTAGGCATCGGCAATATCTACTTGGCAAAGCTGGCGCAGGGAATAGTTGCGCTGCAGCTCCGATAAAACACCAATCTCCAGCCCCCAATCCGCCGGCATACGAATTCCCTCAAGCACTTCGCTGCGCATCGCAAACTCTCCCGACAACGGATAACGAAAGCTATCCAGATAATCGAGGTACGGCATTGGCCCGCAGACGGTCTTCAGCGCCCGCAGTAACGGCGTGACTAACAGTCTAGAGACGCGGCCGTTCAGCTTACCCTCGGCAATGCGCGGGTAATAGCCTTTGCAGAAACTGTAGTTAAAGTTGGGATGGGCTACCGGGTACATCAAGCGCGCCAGCAGCCCTCGCTCGTAGGTCAGGATATCGCAGTCGTGCAACCCCACCACCTTCGAGCGCCCAGAGGACAACATATAACCTGCGCAGTACCATACATTGCGCCCCTTGCCGGGTTCCAAAGCGCCTAACCCGTGCTCTTCCAACTCTGCATCCAGGGCGCGCAGGCGTGGGCCGTCGTTCCATAAAATGCGAGTATGCTGTGGCAAGCGTGAAAAAAAATCACGAGCGTATAAAAATTGCTCTCGATCAGCGCGATCCAAACCAATGACAATTTCATTGAGATACGGGACTTTAACCAGCTCGTCAACGATTGCCGACAGTGCAGGCCCTTCCAGTTCCGAAAACAGCGATGGCAGAATCAATCCCATTGGCCGTCGCCGGGAAAATTGACAAAGCTCCTGTTCAAGCGCCTCCACCGTGCGCCGGGTAAGGTTGTGAAAGTCGGTAATAATTCCGTTCTGATGAAAGTCACTCATGCGCTTACCTATCTGGATTCAAAGACCTGGATTCAAAGACCTGGATTCAAAGACCTAGAGTCAAAGACCTAGAGTCAAAGACCTGGATTCAAAGAACTGGAATCAAAGATCTGTTCTCAAAGAGCTGCACTTAAAGAACTGGATTCCGAGAACACAGCATCACCCTTCACCGCCGTCGCTAAACGGCGGTCGTCTCGCCCCCACCAGTAGGCCACCCCCTCGGCCCAGCCGGTCGGCCCGGTTGCCTCGGTGCGGTAGAGCGAAGCGTTGCGGGGTTCTACGACTAAATCGTGGCAACCACGGATTACGACGGCTTGATCGACGGCTTCGAGCATAGTGATATCGTTTGGCCCGTCTCCTAGCCCCAGTGAAAGAGGCGTTCGGCCTCTTAATGCCGCAAAGCGCTTCACCAACCACTCGACGGCATTGCCCTTATCAGCGGAGAGCCCCATAACATGCCAAAAGCGCCCGCCTTGAGTAAGCTGTAGTCCATCCCCTTCTAAAGCGACCCGAAACGCTTCCAGAGCCGCTTCGGTGTCCTGCCACAGCAACGGTTCACTGCCTTCACGCTGCCTTGCGTCTCGGGCGCGAGCTGCATCAAGCCCGGTAAGCTCCATCACCTCTGGCACACTCAGTTCCCCCATGCGGGTAAAGCGAATATTTAGACGCTCACGCCACACCTTAAGCCGGGCACGAATAAAGCCAATATCTACCCCCGGGTGCTTGATAACGACACCATCGCGTCCACTCCCCGGGCGGTCTAAGCGTGCATGGCACCAGCCTGGCGGCAAACCAATCACTGCACCATTTTCAGCGATAAATGGCGTTGCCGTGAGGCCCAAGGCTTCGCGCAGGGGAATCAGCTCGGCACGGGTTTTACTGGTCACCGGAATCACCGGCACTCCCATCTGTTTTAAGCGGGCAAGCCAGGGGGCCGCAGGGCTGAAGTCATAACTGTGATGATCGAGCAGCGAGCCATCAAGATCGGTCACTACCAGCCGTGGCTGCAGAGCGGGATCAACCGAAATCGGCGCTTCCAAAGGCATTGATGCGGAGGATGCGGGGGATGCTGAGAGACGAGCGGATTCAGGCATGGCACTACCTCTTGTCGGCCTTAACGCATTGTTCAAGCAGTATAGCTAAACCACCTGACGAGCTATGACCAGCTATTAATTGGCTATCAAGAGCGAAGCAATATATAAGCCAATACGGAGAAGCTCCTATTCATCAGAAGGTTATATGGCAACTGAAGGCGTAAATAAATCGCAAAACCTGTAAGCACCAAAAAGAGGCAGCCTGAATGCACTAAAAAAGCGCATGAAACAGATCGGTGCACTTGCGTTGCTGTTTGCTCTCCAAAAAAGCATTAGCATTAACTAAAGTGATAATAAGGCTATAAAAAAACGTCACAGCACTTGGCAACGCCCTAGAAATAGCTATACTGAAATTGTACCCACTGGTCATCCTGTACACCCCTCACCTGATGCCAGTGGGCTGCAGTGAGCCAAGCCCTTTAATGCCCGCCTCCCCCGGCGGGCTTTTTTTTAATATTAATTTAATACTTTTGTACGTGAATATTTTTGTACGTGATATTGTTGTACGTGCTCAGATCTGCATGTGATCAGAGACTCGCTACTCGACATGAATCACTACTTCAACCCGCCGGTTGCGTGCGCGCCCTTCCGCTGTGGCATTATTCTCAAGCGGTTTAGTGGCCGCCAAACCCACGGCACGCAGGCGTTCAGCGTCGACACCCGCCGCTTCCAGTGCTTCCACAATAGCAATCGCACGGGCACTAGACAGTGCCCAATTAGACGAGAATTCATCAGTGCTAATAGTCTGACTATCCGAGTGGCCCTCAACCCATACTTCGCCATCGTAGCGCTGAATAGTTTCCAACAAACTACCCACTAGTGACGACCCGTCATTGGTCAGCTCGGCCGTTGCCGAAGGAAACAGCAGTTGATCCTGCACACGCAGACTAATCCCCTCAGCCACTCGTGACACTTCAACGCCCTCCAGGTCGGGTAGGTAGGTAGACTCTTCAACGCGCTGGGAGAGCGCCTGATCCAGGGCAAGTGCCCCCGAGACTGACTCATCACTCACTGCTTGCACATTCACCGGGGGGCGATCAGTTAACACCACCATGTAGTCAGCTAAGGGCGATGTAAAATCATCGCTGCCCGCGGGCATCAACAGTTTGGGTAAAGAAATAACCGGTTCAGCGGGCGGCAGTGGTGCTGCCAAAAGCGGTGGGACACCGACGCTGACTCGCCGAGGAAGATCAGTCAACTTGGGCAGCCCGGCGACGCCTAGCGCCGCACTGATGGCCATAGGACTCAATCCTTCAACGCCCCAACGGGCGACACCCACCCGCTCAGTGCTTACCTGGGCCAAAGCTTCGGGCAGCGGAACGCCCAAATTAGGTAAGGGTGCGTCAGCATCTTCACTCATATTATTTGTCTGGTTCAACTGAGGAATAACCGGCCCAGCAGCGGCAATAATGACCACAAAAAGGGCCACCAGTAGGGTCATGATATCGAGATAGCTGATCATCCAACCGCTCCCACTATCACTCTCATGATAGGCCGACATTAGCGAATCATGGCGCGGACCGCTGCGATGATCTTCAAGCATTGGTGTTATCGCTCATTCAAGTTTTTAACCTCGTGGCCGATCTAGCTAGGTATGATGAATTAGGCATGGCAAACTAAGCATGGCGAACAGTCTATCAAAAGCCGTTTTGTAGCGAAAAAGGAACCAGCAGGTGCGCACCCGTCCCAGATTATTCCCATTACCCTATTTCATACGTCCTGTCAGCTTGGGGCTGGCAAGCTTAATGCTCAGCGGCTGCTTTTATGCCAATACATCTCAAGCGCCGATAGCCACTACTTACCCCTACACTGAGCAGCAGCGTATGCAGGCTGCCCACCACTGGGATGTGCTGGCCCGCCATGAAGCTACCAGCATTTTGCAACGCGAGCGCGTTCGTAATCGCGATTTACACATTAGCGAACCCGACAGTGAAGCACTGCACGCCTACAGCGGCGGTGAATTTGGGCGCGGCTTTCGCGCACTGCTGACCAGCGAGCTGGTCTCACGGGGCGCCAACCTCACCACCGTCCCCACTGCAAACAGCGCCAATATCACGTTTAATGTCGAAGTCGTCGAACACCGTGATCGCGGCTTTATCCGCCCTCCCGTCGGTGCTTTTACCGCACTCACCGCGGGTATCGCTGTGGCTACCATTCCGTATAACCAGTGGGCAGAACCTGCACTAGGGTTAATCCCCGCAGGCATGCTTGCCGACACCACCAGCGGTAGCTGGACGCACACCGGCAATGAAGAGATTATCGTGACCACGCAAATTATCGATGGCGAACGAATTCTCTACTCTTCGTCCAACATTTACTACATCAATGCCGGTGATCGTCGTCAATATGCCCCTCACCGCGTGCCCCAGGCACCTACCACACCCTCCGTTTCCCTTACAGATACGTGGTAATTTCATGCTGATTACACTTTTCGCTGCTCGGCGCGCTCGCTCTATCAGCCATGCGGCCCGCGGGATGGCCATGGGTATTACGCTACTGTTACTGGCTGGCTGTGGCACGCTGGGTAATGCTAACAATAGACCCGCCGAACCGGAACCCGATCTGTCTGAATTGGTTCATGCCGCTGCCGAGCAGATGGTTGCCAGTAACCCAGAGCTCACGCGCTATAGCCCCATGATTGCTGCCACCTTTGTGAGCATCGACAATCTAAGCCAATCGTCGACACTGGGGCGTATCAGCTCTGAAATTATGGCGTCCGCCCTGGCCCGCCAGGGTATGCAGGTACGCGAAGTTAAAATGCGCGACAGCATGTTCATCGAAGAGAGCGTGGGGGAATTAATTCTTTCACGGCAAGTTCAGCGCCTAACCGCTCAGCACAACGCCCGTTCAATTTTAATGGGCACCTATGCACAGGGCCAGGACTACGTCTATGTGAGTGCTAGGGTAGTGCGGGCAGGCGATGCCATGGTACTCGGCAGCGCCGATTTCCGCATGCCGCTTAATAACAACACCCGCAGCTTGTTAGAGGGCCAAGGGGGTTGGTGAGCACTCACCATTTTTGGCAAGCTCACGCTTATCTTGTAGTGGTGGGCGATTCAATCAATTTATATCCTTAGGCAATGGCAAACAAATGGCGGGCATAGGCAGGCACTTAAACGATGGGCTGCAACTTCGGCCCTCTAGAGACTCTGATCATCTTTTTCTCGAAGCGCTTTATCGTGATATTCGGCAAGACCTGCAATTGGCGTTGGCTGATCAAGATGTCATTGAGGCCTTGCTTGAGATGCAGGTGAAGGCGCAAGCGGTCGGTTATGGAACCGCTTACCCCAATGCCTTGTATTATATCGTCGAAAAACAGGGCGAGCGGATCGGCCGAGTTACTGTGGATTTCGGTGCCGATGAAGTGCATATTCTTGATCTCGCGCTAATCAAGGGGGCACGTAACAAGGGCTATGGGGCTGTTGTTCTTCGGGCAGTCCAGTCAGCAGGGGCTCAAGTGATGAGCCCCGTTTCCCTCTCCGTCGACCCGTTTAATGTTTATGCCAAACAGCTTTACCAGCAGTTAGGGTTCCGCTTTGAAAGATTAATGGGGGCAGTGGAACGTTGGGTCTGGTATCCGCAAACGCCCTCGTCAAAAATTAGTTAAAGACAAGTTGATACCAGGGCCGTGGGTCGCCACCCATTGGGGGTAACACACGGTTAATGTAGACGCCTTCCAGCGTTGCAGCGTCGCCTAGGCGCAAAACCCCGGTAGCGCTGGTAAAACCAGCCTCGTCTTGTTGCCCAGACAGAAGAACACAGAAAGGCTCCCGCGCCTCGCCCGATCCCGGCACTTGGCAGTCGGGGCGGCTTTCTACTTGCTCGACCGTGAACTGCATCGAATGTGTTGGTGTTACTTCAAAAACACACACTTTTCCCTGTAGCGGCTGAAAATCCGCCGCTGTAATGGTGCCTAACATCGTGACTCCTCTGTGGGTGGCCGAACCCTCACGCATTCGGCCACCGCAACTTGTCCTATGGGCGGGATGGAAAGATACCCTGTAACGCAATACTAAAGTTCAGGGCAAGATAAGGGTTCATTACGTTAAACGGTTGACTCCCTCCGCTACTGCCCGTTTGGCCATTGCCTAACGCAACTGTGCCAGAGGGTGTGCCACGGAAATAATTGCTCACAGAGCTGCTAAGACCCGTTTTCCCGCTGGCTAAATAATCCCCTGTGGCAGGCGTGGCTTGATTGGCGCTCTCCGGCGTTGTCATTGCCCCAGCGGCATGCGTATGGTGAGGCATTTCATTAATAGTCAGTGTGCGGTTTTCCGCTCCAGCTTCCTCGCCGATATTGACATTTCCCATGCCCGCTCCATGACCTTGCCCTCTGGGCATTCGCCCTCTCAGATCTGGCAGGTTAAAGGTGGTTTGACCGTTGCCGCCATAAACAACGCCAAGCAAAGAGTAGAGGGCAGTATTCTGTGAAATAGACAGCTGGGCACCATTGCATAGTCCCCAACCCACGGGCGCCCATGCAAAGCCTAACATTTTGATTTCCCCGAGAAACGGATCCATAAAGCACTCCTTGTTACTGTTGTAATAAAAATGCCTTTAATAAGGCATCGCGTAATGCTTACGGTGGCTACATTGTCCACTCGTTATTAGGCCACTAACCGCTGCGCGTTAGTTGAGTGGGCAACCCTGCTGCACGTTCTAGTACCATAGCCTCATTAAACCTAGCAGTAAAATCTTGCATACACTTAGGCCAACGACTATAATCTTAGTACTTATTTGGTAGTTTCCTCAATGAACCTAGATTGTTTTTCTGTGGTAAGAAACTAAAAAACTGCATAAGTAGTAGCAAGTAGAAAGTAGCAAGATAATCTAAATAAGAAAAATCTAAAAAATAAAATAAAACTTAGGATGCTTCACAAAACATCAGGAACCTTTGATGTAGCGAAGAGCGCGATCACATGTTTCTGAACGTGTAAAGATGGGCCTAATCGAGCGACCAGCTCATCCTGTAGTGTTGAAAACAGTTTTTAAAACAGTGTTGGATGCATCTCTCTCCCTGTGAGCGTCTTTATATCAATCACAGGTAGTAGTAGCTTACTCAGTGACGTCTGTGGTATTAAGCATTTCAGCTTAGATGCCGCAGAATCACAGTATCAGTTGGGTATCAGCGAAATCACTAGAGCGGCCACCCATAGCACAACGGATCACTTCAGTATCAGCTTCTTGCAACCCCTTGTCAGCGACGTGCTCTTGCAAGACCCTGGAGCAGAGGGCTGCACGAGGAGCATTAAGATAGGTATTACAGCACTTCGGGGCGCTATCGCTGGCGGCGGCACCTCTGACCTGTCACTTGCCTGCTACCGGGTCGACGCCGTATAAAAAAACCGTCTAGAAAAGCGATATAAAAAAACAAGTAGAACAAAGATTTAGAAAAAAGACATAGAAAAAAGCTAGACAGCCCTATAACCAAATATCTATACCACTTAAAGAGTGTACTCTTTATGAATACTCCCACCCGCCAAACGCACCCAATCCAATCGAATGGTCGTAACGAAGTTATCTTCCTCGACCCCCGAGTTGACGATTATCAAACACTGCTTAACGGTGTGCCCGTTGATACCGAGGTCATACTGTTAGACCTCAACACCAGCGGCGTTGAACAAATCGCCCAAGCGTTAGCACAGCGCGGCGGACTTGACGCTATCCACCTGATTTCCCACGGTAGCGAAGGGCGTATAGCACTGGGCAGTAGCACACTGAATAGCGAGACTTTACCAGGCTATGTCAGCTTCCTGGAGCAGTGGGGCGAAGCCTTGGGGCCAGACGGCGACATCCTAATTTACGGCTGTCATGTTGCTGCGGGTCAGCAGGGCCTGCGGTTTTTGGAAGAGTTAGCACGGGTGACAGAGGCGGATGTGGCCGCCTCTAATGACCTAACAGGGGCTAGTGATCTCGGTGGAAATTGGGATCTTGAACAACACATAGGTTTGATAGAAACAGACGTTTTTTCGCCTGTATACGAGCTATTTCAGTCGACCCTGTCAATATTCAACGAGAATTTCGATAGTGTTGGCCTTATCAATGAAGACCCTGTTACGTCAATAAACATTGGGAACTGGACGTTTGCAATGGATGGTGCTGATAGGATAGCCACCCCCAATGCTTCAGACTTCACGGTCAACTTGAATAATTCAGGGGATCCTAATGACCGAGTAATGCTGATGAACTATGCCAACCCAGATATTCGGCAATTCAGCTTCTCTTCGACCGATGGATCTGAATTTGATCTTGCCTCGGTTGCAATTGGCATAACCGAGGCAACGACTGATCCTGTCGCCACTATCCAGGGGTTCCGCGACGGTGCCGCAGTAACCGCTTCGGAATCACTTGACTTTACGGCTTCCGATACACTGGGAAACGTCTACTATACCTTCAACGCCACCACTGCTGGTGGTTCCTTCGGAACGTTAAATTTTCAGTCTGGCTATGACAACGTTGATGAGATCAGGATTACATTTAACTCCCAGGTCGTCCTTGAAATGGATGACATTGTCGCGTCACCGGTTATCACTAACAATAGCCCTATTTTTGAAAATACGGATCCTGGGAATCTTTCCATTGATGAAACGTTCGCCAACGTCTCTTTCGTTATTCACGATGTGAATGCCAACGATGGAGATGGTGGCGCCACGGATAGCGTTACTTATTCCATCATTGGTGGAACCGGCCAAACAATTTTTAGTATCGATGGGGATACTGGCGAGATTCGCCTAAATGCCACCGGTGCAGCAGCGCTCGATTATGAAACCGCCACTAGCTATACCTTAACGGTGCAGGCCGATGACGGTGAAAGCAGCAACAACACCACTGCTCAAAATATCACCATTTCGGTTAACGATGTCGCCCCGGTCGTCACCTCCGGCCAATCCTTTAGCGTTAACGAGAGTGATGCCAATAGCACCTCTATAGGCACTGTCGCTACCACGGGCGACGATAACTCGGTGGCCTACTCTATCGTGTCAGGCAACACCGGCAACGTCTTCGCTATCGACAGTACCACTGGCGAGATCACCCTGAGCGATACCAGCCAGCTCGATGCCAGCGCTACCGGCAGCTTTACGCTTAACATACAAGCCACTGATGGCACGACACCCTCGACGCAAAATATTACCATTAATGTCGTTGATGACGTGGCGCCCAGCGTTATCAGTATCGCCCCCAGCGGTTCACCCGCGACCAATGCCGACTCAGTAGATTACACCGTTACCTTTAGTGAAGGCGTCAGCAATGTATCGGCCGACGACTTCGCCCTCATCTCCACCGGTACGGCATCTGGCACTATTAGTGCGGTTGCTGGCAGCGGTGACAGCTATACGGTCAGTGTTACTGGTATTAGTGGTGCGGGCGACCTGCGTCTTGATCTTAACACTGGCACCGATATCGATGATGGGGCGACTAACGCCCCGGCAGGATACACCAACGGCACGGCCCTCAACGTTGACCGGGTACAACCGACGGTCACCAATGTCACCTCTCCGACGGCCGACGGGACTTATAAAGCGGGTGACACCGTTGACATTACGCTGACCTTTAGTGAAGCCGTTACGGTGAACACGGGTGCCGGTACGCCACAGCTAACGCTGGAAACCGGCACGACCGATCGGGCCGTTAGTTATACCTCGGGATCTGGCACTAATACGCTGATGTTTAGGTATACCGTCCAGGCCGGGGATGAAACCAGCGATCTATCATTGGCGGGTAGCGAGATCATCCTCAATGGCGGCTCTATAAAGGATGCGGCAGGTAACGACACGGTGGTTACCCTGCCCGCGCCGGGCGATGCTAACTCGCTGAGTAGCAATAAAGATATTGCAATCGATGCCGTAGTGCCCAGCGTTTCCAGCATTGCGCTCAGCGGTTCGCCTGCTGCTAATGCTTCCTCAGTGGATTACACCGTGACATTTAGCGAAAACGTCAGCGGTGTCTCTATCGATGATTTTACCCTCTCCACCCTCAACGGCAATGCGTCGGGCACCATCGCCGCCATCTCTGGCTCCGGCAGTAGCTACACCGTCACCGTAGAATCACTCACTGGCGACGGCACTCTGCGCCTTGACCTCGACAGCAATACGAATGTGCAGGATGCAGCGGGGAATATGGCGATCGCCTATACCAGTGGTTCGGCACACAGCGTTGATCGGGTGACACCGAGTGTGACCAACATCACCTCAACGAATGCCGACGGTACTTATAAAGCGGGCGACACTGTTAACATTACCTTAGCATTCAGTGAAGCCGTAACTGTGAACGGTACACCGCAGCTGACGCTGGAAACCGGGGCAACGGATCGCACCATAGATTATGTGGCTGGCTCAGGTACCGACACGCTGACATTTGCTTATACCGTTCAGGCAGGTGACGAATCCAGTGATCTGGCGCTGGCAGGTACCGGAATCATCCTCAATGGCAGCTCAATTCGCGATTCAGCAGGCAACGACACCGAACTTACCCTGCCCACACCGGGTACCGCCAACTCGCTGAGCGCCAACAAGAACATCGTTGTTGATGCCGTAGCCCCCGTAATCACCAGCGTTTCTATACCGAATAGCAGTCATAAAATCGGCGATGCCGTGACGGTCACCATTAGCGCGGGAGAGGCAGGCTTATCGCTGGACGCCGGTACAGTGAACGGAGTTGCGGTCACCGATTTTACCGATCAAGGCGGCGGCACCTATACCGCCACTTACACGGTACAGGAGGGGAATACATCCCGCGCGCCAGGCGACGTCATTCCCGTTAACGTTGTGCTGTCCGATGCGGCGGGCAATAGCTCCAATGCTTACACCACCGCTATCAGCCAGAGCGCTGATGCCATCGACGCTGCTCGACCTCTTCTGGATGGCGCTATCGTACCGTCGCTCACCACCATTACTGACGACCAGATCGGCAGTGGCCGCTTTACCCTGACATTGAGCTTCAACGAAGCGATGGATACGGGCGTCGCACCGACGATCACGTTCCCAGTAGAAAACCCCACCAACACTCTGACGTTTAAATCGGGCAACTGGGAAAATGCCACTACCTATATCGCCACCTTCGACACCGCCGATGCTAATGAAGTGATTAATAACGTGGATGTACGAGTCAGCGGTGCTCAGGATGCGGCGGGTAATACGCTTGTCGCCGTAACACAAAATGACCTTTTCAGCGTGGTGACCGGCACGGCCCCAGGCATTCAAGCGATTACCTCGCCCACCGCGGATGGCACCTTTGCGGTAGGCAGCAGCATTGATATCACCGTCATGTTCGATAAAGCGGTTGATTTTGCTGCCAACGGCGGCGCACTAACGGCCACGCTCAATACGGGGGCTACGATTCTCCTCACCAATAGCGATGCCGCTAACCAAACGCAGTTTAGTGGCCGCTATACGGTGCAAGAAGGCGAGACAGACACCGCTGGGCTTAACGTCGCCTCACTAAGCCTGACGGGAGCAGCCACGCTGGTCGCCCACGATAACGGCATACCGGCGAACCTTGATACGTTACCTAGCGGACAAAACCTTGCCGACAGTGCAGCATTCGCGGTTGATGCGAACTCTCCCGCTACGGCTTCAGTACCCACGTTAGCAGTTGCTTCCGATAGCGGTGTGAGCAATAGCGACAACCTCACCAACCACACAACGCCCACCCTCACCGGCACAGGGGCCGAAGCGGGGGCTACCGTGACGGTACGTGTCGATGGCATCAACGTGGGTAGCGCCACCGCCAATGGCAGCGGCACCTGGGCCTTCACCTTGGCCGAAGGCGACCTGAATGAAGGCATCAACGCCATTGATACGGTTGTTAGCGACAGCGCAGGCAATACCAGCAGCGCGTCGGCGGATCTGACGTTGACCCTGGATACTACCGCGCCCACTGCCAATGACGACACGACTGCCGTAGTGCGCGAAGATGCGGGGGAGGCTCCGCTGACAAACGTTAGCTCAGCAGGCGACAAACTCACTGCTAACGACACAGGCGCAGACGATACAGCCCCTGTGACCGCTGTGAATAACCGTGCCGATGCGCTGGGCAGCGCGGTGGCGGGCAGCAATGGCGGGCGCTTTATCGTCAATGCCGATGGCACTGCACACTTTGATCCCAATGGTGAGTTCGACGCCCTTGCCCATGGCGAAACACGTACCACCAGCGTTACCGTCGATGTTCAAGACTCAGCGGGTAATACCAGCACTTCAACCCTCACGGTGACAGTGGCAGGGGTTAACAATGCGCCGACCATCGCCACCAACGCAGGCCCCAGCGTACAAGCGGGGCGTAGCGTCACACTGACGACTGCCAATTTAAATGAAGGCGATCCGGATAATGAGGGGTCAGAGCTCACTTATACACTGAGTACCCTGCCAACGTCCGGCACATTATTACTTAACGGCACTGCCTTGGCCGCAGGAGAGACTTTTACCCAACAAGACATCGACAACGGCCTAGTGACATTCACAGCGGGCAGTAGTGCGGGCAATGCCAGCTTTGATTTCACCCTGGCTGATGGCGGTGAAGATGGCGTGGAAAGCGTCTCCGGCACCTTAACCTTCACCGTACAAGCCTCCCCAACACCTGAGCCTGAGCCACAGCCCGAACCTGAGCCACAGCCCGAACCTGAGCCACAGCCTGAACCTGAGCCACAGCCCGAACCTCAGCCACAGCCTGAACCTGAGCCACAGCCTGAACCTGAGCCACAACCTGAACCTGAGCCACAACCTGAACCACAACCTGAACCACAACCTGAACCTGAACCACAGCCTGAACCAGAGCCAGAGCTAGATAGTGATAATGATGGCGTACCCGACAATGACGAGGCTCGCGTGCCCTCTTTGGGGGGAGGAACTGGCGACGGCAATGGTGATGGTATCGCGGACATCGAACAGAATAACGTTTCCTCGGTACCTTTTTTGAATTCACCTACAGCGGTCACAAACCCGTCCGGAGCCCCTGAAATATTTATCACCCTGGAGGCCAACAATGCAATTGGCAGTATTAATGCACCGCTGTTGCGCAATATTCGCCAGTTAGATGCTCCAGAAGATCGGCCTGCCGACCTTGATATGCCATTGGGACTACTCTCGTTTGAGGCTGACACTGACACTATCGGCGGCATCATTGATTTTAGCCTCTTTGTTGATGGCGACCTGGAAATCAATGGCTACTGGAAACAGAATGCTGCCGGAGAATGGGTCAACCTTGCCAGTGAAGCCTTTGGGGGTGGCCTAGAGCAGCTAGATGGCAAACTGCGGCTCGACTTTATACTGCAAGATGGCGGCGAATTTGATAGCGACGGCATTGCCGATGGAGTGATCATTGACCCAGGCGCCCTGGGGTTTCGCCAAACGGCAACGCCTACGCCGGAGCCGCCAACGGAACCCGAACCTGAACCCGCTGCGCCTTTCAACCCGCAAACCCCAGGGCTAGAAGATTTCAGCTGGATCTGGAACGGACTGGGCTAACATTCTAAGGAAACATCACATGCAAACAGCACTTATCTTATTACGCCGCTTGCCTCGTATGGCCTGGCTCACCTGTATCGCTTGCGGCGTTACCGTAGGCCAAGCGCACGCCAGCAGCTACCTGCTGTTGGAAGGCGGCAAGAGCTATGCAGACCTATCCACCCAAACCTTCGACCGCGCCGCCGCGGCCTGGATGGCCAACCCCTCGGCTAGCAGTGCCCAGGTGAATAGCGACGACAGCGACACCCTTTGGCGCCTGGGTGCAGGTTATGCGTTCAGCAAACGATTTGCCGTCGAGCTCTACTACGAAGACCTTGGTGACTACCAAGCCACCATGAACCTGAATGGCAACAGCGGACAAGGTGCCACCGCGCAGTTAAATGCCACCGAAGCCGTCAAACTGAGTGGCTTCGGGGCACAGCTAGTTGGCCAGTGGCCGCTAACGTCCCACTTATCACTACTCAGTACGGCAGGGGTAGCGTACTTAGAAAATGAACGGCGTTACGATGCCATCGTGACCAACTTTAACGCGCCTACCCAAACAACCAATATCAATGATGACCGCCACACATGGTCACCCACCCTAGGTTTCGGGGTTCAGTTCAGTGTCACCGAAGAACTCTCTCTGCGGGGACGCTACACCCGCTACTTTGAGGCCGGCGAAACGGACAACCTACCCGCGTTTGATCTAGATATTATTAGCGCTGGACTCACTTGGCAGTGGTAACGCTAACACCTATAAACTTCTGCAGGGGAAATATACCACCGGCCTGACTTTCTTCTTGAAATGGGAAAGAGCAGACTCAGCCGACAACTAGGCTGGCGGGGAGAGACCACTTAATGAACCAATGTCGTTTTAACGGTTACGGTGTATGCGAGTAAGATGTGGCTTGCACCAGCGTTGAAACGGCACTTCAATAAAATACCACGACAACCAGGCCAGCAGGATTGAAATTCCAAGCGAGACAATCGCGGCTACCTCGGCGGAAAATTGCGCTTTTAACCAATACACCGGCAGATTATGAAATAAATAAACGCCAAAGCTGATAGCACCTAAAAATGCCAATATAGATGAATCACGCAACGCCAACTTGCTATGTATCACCGTCCAGAAAAGCGCGCAATATAAAAGCACCATCATTCCGCGGTAGGCAAAGCTTTCACCCAAAAATAAAGTTTGTGTGATAGTTTGATAATAAACACCGCAAATGATGATGCTTAGCGACAAGCCGAATGCTGCCCACGTATAACAAGGCTTTGTCACGATAGTGCGCTTGTGTGCCTGATGCCCTAGCCACCCTCCTAACCAGAAAGCGTACAAATGTAACGGCATCACCCACAACTCCGCATACCCTTCCCGCCACTGAGTAACATTCAACATAACCGCCACCACTGCCATCAACATGAAGACGGCTACGTGCCATAAACGAGGTATGAAATTAGGCAAGAAAGCAAGCAGGGCAAAGAAGGTAAAAAAAACGGGTAAAGACCAAAAAGGGGGATTCAGTGCAAATGCCGTAGCGCGATCTGGAGTAGCCAATAAAAACATCAAATGATGCGCTATCAAATCTGGCCACTCTGGCAATGGTACCTGCCGAACCAACAAATAAGCCAACACCGCGACTAGAAAAGCCGGATATAACCGCGTTAGCCGCTTTGCTAGGTAGTACCACCCCCGGCTATGCTCCCAATTAAATGCGTAGTACCCCGAAACAACAAAAAAACAACCAGTACCATAGCTATAAAACGGTGTATTGAAATACTGGCCTGCGTAATGCGATGCCACGACAAGGGCGGCGCCAAACACTTTTACTAAATTTAACGCATTAAATAGAGAAGGTGACATTGTGCCTTTCACTTGCGGAAAAGTTTATGAGTGTAGTGCAACCGCTATGGTTCAACACACTTCCTGCAGTTAGCAAGACAAAACGGACGCACTTAGTGTTGACCAATAAAAAGCACACTCTAAGAATAAGTAAAATAAGCTACAACGCTTGTCGCTGCCAACAAATGCCAGCTATACCGCGTTTTACCGGCAATAATGGCTATTAACAACAAAATGATGGCCACTGATGCAAAAAGCACTCTTTCTTGAGAAACATACATGGTGGGCGAAAACCCCAACATGCACGACGGTATAAAAGAAAGTACAAATAGAAATACTCTATATACTTTTGACTTATCAAAGTGCATATTCTCTAAAAGAGCAAAGGTAAGCGCTCCAGAGAAAACAATCCCCCAACCCATTGCCCTGATAAAGTCATGAGAAAATGCTTTTCGATAAGGAACTTGGTACACCCCACCTATAAAACCTATATTGTCTGTCAACTCGGAAAAGCCAGAGCCTACATAGCCCAACATATACCCTGACGTCAACATAATAAAAAGCAGGCTGATCATCGCAATGGACTTAGAAGCCTTTGCATTATACCTTAATGCAATAACGGCGCAAAAAATGATGCTAACCCAGCTACCAATATAGAAAAACTGGTACAAACCCAAGCTTATACCAAAATATGCTTTCTCTAAAAAACTCATGTCCAAAAATTCAGGAAAGTAGCTCCTAGCGGAAAAAATCAATCTTCCAGCATTTCCATCGCACAATATAAAAAATGCAAAGCCAATAAAGTTGGCCAGCAAACCAAACCCAATCATCTTATTATAAAAATAATCACGTCTTAACATAAAAAACAAGAAAACATGAACTATAAAGTTCACAACCATAACTTGTTCATTAAAAGAACTAAAAACAGCTAGCATAAAACCAAGAGCAATAGCAGGAACGCTAAGTTTCTGGCCGGTTAACCCATACTTAACAACAGCCCAATAACATAGCGAAGCCGTAATAGGCCACAAATAATTAATGGAACCTGTTACCCACCAGACACTCCAATGCATCATATTAGCAGGGATTAACCAGAAGCAAGCCATCACAAAGGCAGATATATTTAAACAAATTCGACTATCTTTGCTAGCTAAGGAGGAAATCGCAAAACACATACTTGCAATAACGATGGCATTCAACAGCATCCACAGCGTTGTATGCGTTACCAGAAGAATCGTTACAAGGTCAATTAAAGACCGGGAAGACCACGTCGAGTAGCGGTCTACAAGCCACGCAAAGATGTCGCCACTATTAGCGACAGCTGCATACATTTCATCATCAGAATTCAATGCGGGGCCAGCAGCAACCTGTATAAACAAAGCCGTCAACAGAAGCACCAAGTAGAACCAACCTCTGTGTGTAACATTAATCTTCATCGAGGTCATCCGTCAGATACACTGGCCTTTCCTTACTTTCAATATAAAGTCGACCAACATATTCACCTAAAACACCTATCGAGATAAGCTGAACTGAACCAAAAAACAATATGGCTGACATTATGGAAGCATAGCCTGGCCAGTCGACACCAAACATCAATGTACGAGCGATAATAAATATCATATACACTAGGCTCAGTAGCGCAATACATATTCCCACATACGACCAAACACGCAACGGCCATGTAGAGAAACTAGTAAGGCCGTCGAGTGCAAAGTTCCATAGCTTCCAGGTATTCCACTTTGTATGGCCTAGATGCCTTGCCGGACGGCTGTATTCCACGCCAATTGAGCGATAGCCAGGCCAAGCAAAAAGCCCTTTCATAAACCGATTACGCTCGGGAAGCTTTTTAAGCGCATCCACTACGCGCCGGCTCATAAGCCGATAATCCCCCGTATTGGCCGGGATCTCGGTATGGGAAAGCCAGTTGAAGACCCTATAAAAAAGCCCCGCTGAAGCGCGCTTGCTCGGCGTATCTTCATTGCGCTCCCGGCGCATGCCATATACCGTATCGTAACCTTCTTGCCATAACCTGAAAAACTCATGGATCAGCTCTGGCGGGTCTTGAAGATCAACATCCATTGGTATGACGGCATCACCACTCGCATGATCCAGCCCAGCCGTCATAGCCGCTTCCTTGCCAAAGTTACGCGATAATTTAATATACCGCACCCTTGGATCCGCGCGTTGCGCGCACTTGATCTCCGCAATAGTACGGTCTGATGAACCATCGTCGATGAACAGGATTTCAAGGGTCGCAGGAAGCTCTGCTAAATGCCGATCAATTGCTTCCAAGAATGGTGCGATTGACTCTTCTTCGTTAAACACAGGAACGATAAGGGAAAGAGTATTTTCCATGGGGTTCATTTCTCTTCTGTCTTAAAAGCCCAAAGCGACGAGGCGAGGTAAGTCAACACAGGCACACAGGCCGTCGCGATAATCACTGCGACAAGGCCATCCATGCCGAGTGCAAGGCCTCCCGTTAGGATGGCGTTATTTGCCAGGAATCCGCCTACAGCCACCAGAAAGAAGCGCCGGATAGAGCCTCGTGTCTGAAAAGTAATATGGCGATGGCCGTAAAAAGAGACCAAAAAAGCCACCAGGAACGCGACAGCATTGATGCCATAGGGCGAGGGATTATTAAAATAAGCAAAAAGTAACGCGGCTACCAGCATGTGAGTCGAGGTGGCCGCCCCACCAACAATGAGGAACCGAAACAGCCGGAACGCATCACGATTGAACAATCGGACGAGTGGTCGCATCAAGCTTCTTCCAAAACAGCGAAGCTAAGACAAAGAGCTATGAATTGTGAAAACTACACAGCGTGTCATAGATTAACAAGGGCCTCTAATGACTGCATTAGAGGCCCTTAAATTAACTTTTAGTGGGTATTCTGCAGCGGCAATTCCTGCTTGAGGGCATTAGCATAAGCCGTGCGCGCGGTCTGAGCAATTGCCAGCTGTTGGTTCAGCCGCTGAATTTCCTGATCAGTCACACGCAGATTAACCAATTGGTTGCGTGCGTTTTCAGATAAGTCGGCAAGGTTATACTCATGACCATCGATTGTTACCGTTTTTGGATCTTCTTTCGCCATTTGATAATGCTCCATTAATGAATAAACGAGAAAGGTATAGCATTGTAACAGCTATAGTAGATGGCTTTCGCCTGACACTGCCTTCGGCGTATGTGTTACAAAGGCAGTGATTGCTCACTCTCCATGGGGATAACACGCTAGCGCTTTCAGTAATCCATTAACATCAGCCCCCACAGGTAAGCGTTGAGTGGTACGTGTAGGGTGACGTAATGCGTACGCTTTCAGCGCACTAGCAGGGAGTGCAGCCGAGAGCACTGGCACGCAGCAGCGCAGAGATAGATATTGCTGAACCGATGATGCATCACTCTGCACCTCTCCCCACCCCATAGCTCCGTACCCTTTTACATACAGTAAAACATGATCGCCAGCACGGTACAGGTTACTTGCATTAATTGCGTGCAACTCCAACTTCGAGGGGCTGAAAGGAAGGGTAGCCTCAGCGAACGCCTTAGATACAACATGCCAGAAGTAACGCGGGCGAAGCGTACTCTTACCCAGCTTTGTGGAGCGTTTTACCTGTGGGGGTAAAGCTTCTCTCAACTGCGCTTGGCACAGCTGACGCACAGAGGACTGATAAGCGAGCCGCCCGCGCAACTCTTCTATGTGCGCCTCCACCTGGTATAAATTAACCAGCTGTTTACGCGCATTTATACTTAACGCCCAAGTTGGGAACCGACGGCCTTCAATAACAACGCTTTTGGGCAGTTTTGGCATTATGCTTCACGCTCGTTACCTAAAAATAAATGCAACATTCTACTGAACTCTTGTTCATCGGTAAAAATATTTCTCGCCTACTTATTGACCAAACTTTAAGCGGACAATAGCGCCACCAAGAACATGCTTCGGTAGAAATTGACACCTTATCAGTGCCCATTGATAAACTAAAAACACTAGTGAAAGAATTGGCTATTTTCCCATAATGCCAAATAGGCACACGTAAAGAACTCGCCTTGTAACCGTTAAAACGCCATTCTCAATCATCAAATTCAAAACTGATACTGTCATCCCCACTATCAAACAGCGATTCCAAGTCGACTGTTGACGGATCTTGTTGAGTCCAATTTTTATGAAGCCCATATAGGCGGATAAGCACATCAAGCCGATGTTGAGAAAACAGCTGACCATAAATAATCGGAAAAGCACTCACTTGGCGCAAGGCATCTAACCTATCAGCAGGCAATGCCCTCAATGCCTGCTCATCTATCCGGTAGAGGCCTTCTAAGGCGTGAAGCGGCTCACCTTCTTGTGTGGCCATGTTAATTTTCCAGGGCATAATAAGCCCCAAACTAGACAGCATATTGATCGCTTTTTGCGTACTGCGTCGCTGCTGCTCATACTTAGTTAAAAACTTAATTAGTTGACCAAGCTGTTCTGCTGGCTCGCCGTTCTGATTAAAAAAAGGGTGACCTTGATCATCTACATTATCAAGCACCAAGCCGCTGTCTTCATCGACCCCAAGCACATATTGTTTCTGCTCTTGGTTATGTAGTAGCTGGAAAGGATAGGCTCGCACTGAAGCCGGCCGATAACTACCAATCCACCGCCCATCCGGATGAACAAATAAATTACGCTGCTCATCCAACGAGCAAACCGCCACTAGCTCGTAACTGCCATCTTGCTGCTGGCGAAACCCAGTAGGCATGGTTGATAGTGCATGGGGCAGCTCTTCAGCCACCAAAGGAATAGCGCTTTGCCCGGCAATGTAGCTGTGGTCAGCCGGCTTAAGCCAACCTTTACCTTGGTGAAGGTCTCTGGAAATAGGAATAAAGCGAGACATAATATCCTTAATAAAAACAAACGAGCATTCGTAGCAAGCGCGCCTATTGGGCTCAGCTAAGCTACTTCCATACGGATAAAGACAAAAAAAGGAGATATTAGTTCTTTAAAATGAAAAACCCCCGGCAAAGCCGGGGGTTCTTTCGAGTAGCTATCAGCTATGCATTAAGCAAAGTTGGCAGCATCGAAGGTCTGAGTTTCACCGAAGTCCAGGATACCCAGCAGATTGACGTTAAAGTCATCGCTGTTGGCAGAAGAGGACAGGTGGAACGCTTTGTACTGACCAGTACCACCGCCATCTTGCACCAGCAGAACGCTTTCAGTAGCGGCGGTCGTGCTAGCTTGGTCTTCAAAACGAGCAGCAACATCGGCTGCGTTCAAGTTCACCCAGTTAACACCATCACGGGCATAGGTAGCACCCGCGTAAGTATCAATTTCAATACCGCGGTTATCGACAACACCGCCAGCAAAGTTAGATGCACCGCCAAGGAGGCTAGTGAAGTCAAGGATGTCGTAGCCAGTGTTAGTAGCTTCGTCACCAGACTCGAAGTTCACAATGCTGTTGCGATCAAATACACCGTCGATCTTAACAGTATCGTTGCTGAACTCACCTGTACCCAGAACGATGACATCGTTACCAGTACCAGCATTGATAACGTTATCGCTCTCAACCTGACTTGCTACACCAGATACTTCACCAACCGTGCTGGCAGCAGTACCGATATCATCAGTATTGTAGATATCTTGGATAGCACCAAGTTGAGCAGTTGCATTGGTTTCTTCAGCAGTTAGCTGCGGACGACCTGTCGGATTATTTGCGCCAGCAGCCAGGGGACCACGGAAGTCAATGCTCAGGTCATCTAGGTTACCCAGACCTTGCTGTTCGTCAATTTGGGAAACGATATCAAGAATATTACCGTTACCATCATTGGCTTCAATCAAGTTCTGAAGAACTGCGTCGTTGTTGACCGCATCTTTGATAGCTTGATTGACTTGAAGAGCAGTAGTCTGTGTACCAGAGTGCGGCACGTCAACCCACACTGATTCAAAGCCTTTAAAGCTTACTTGAACCTGAAGTTTGAAGGCATTAAAGGTCTGAGCGACACCATTGGCATCGTTAGACAGGCCAGCATTGCTGTTCGACACGCCTGTCGGCAGAGCGCCATTTGCTGTGGAGTTAAACTCCCAGCGAGTGACTTGCTCGATAGCATTGCCGTTAATGTCTGTAGCACCCGTTAATGGCGTTGAGCCATCAACCAAGCTGATCAAACCAGAGTTGTCGGCGTAAATAACGTCGTTACCTGCAGCAGTGCTGATGGTGGCATCGCCAGCACCCCAAGTGCGTACAACGTCGTCACCAGTACCAGTACTAATGGTTACCTGCTCTTGACCAAAGTCCTGGTTAAGCTGCTGGTTAACGATAGAAACAGGTGCGCCATTTGCATCAACAATTACGGTCTCAACTACGTTGTTACCATTGCCTGCATTGATGTTCAACAGAGCGTCTTCACGCTGAAGCACGTCTTCCTGAACAACCAAAGAAATTTGGTCATCACCACCAGCAGTCTGGTAGTTGTAGTTAACGTTATCTTCAGCAGGGTTAGCCTGATCGTCTTGAGCATTCAGATCGCGGGCGATAACGTCTTCAGTAATGTAAGCGTTTAGCTTAACGTCACCGTCGAAGTCTAGGCCGTTGAATTTCTCAACGTCGACCAAACCAGTAATGGTGTCTAGATTGTTAAGCTCAACCGAGTTGTTAGCATTAACAGTCCAAGCGTTTAGCAGTTCAGCAACACCACGAACGCCCTCGCCATTAGCAGCCTGCTGACCAACATTAAAGAAGCCGCTGCCAGTCAGGTTGATCTCTTTCAGGTGCTGACGGTACTGACCGTTGTTGTCAGTATCGCGTGAAGCCAGCTGAGACAGCCATACGCCGTTTTCAGCGTCGACATTGAACTCTTCAACACCTTTGTTGGAGTTAGACTGACCCGCTAGATTAATAGTGGCGCCTTGCGAACCGTAACCAACGTTATCAAGATCAAGGTTGGTTGAAATCAGATCACGAACAGACTCAGGTGCTTCAGTAGACAGGTCACCGTAAAGGGTGAAGCCGCCAGTTACCTGATCGCTGTAAGTGAAAGAACCACCGGTAATTTCACGGCCTTGAGCATCAGTCAGGATAATGGTGCTACCCACTGCGCCTGGGATCGGCTGACCACCATCGGTAGCGGTGAAGCTTGAACCAATCTGTGCGGTAAAACCAGCGAGGTCGCTATCTTCCGCAATTGCTTCACGAATAGCAGACAGCAGTTCTGGGTAGGTTTTAGCTTCGAAAATAGCCTCTGAGCGTAGTACAGCCTCATCGCCATCGACATTGAAACGGATACCGTCGATCGGCAAGTTGCCCAGCGGCTCAGCAGTACCTGCAGCGCGGATATCCAACAGCTCGATGAACAGCTGTGAGTTGGTGTTACGTGACTCGGAAGTCAGCAACGGGCTCAGGAACAAACCTTGGTAAGTTTCTTCTTCACCCAGCTGATTGCTCAGGTTAAAGGTGTAGTCAGCAGAGTTAGTCACCGGGCGACCGGCAGCATCCCACTCGACCTTACCGACGTTTGCGATGGTCTGAACGTTATCAGTACCGCCAACTTGTGGCACGAGCTCGCCGTCAGCGTTAACTTCGAAGTTGCCTTCTTTTTCAGCAGAGCTATCGAAGTTAATATTGATAGTATCGCTGGGAACTGTCGGCTCTTGGCCTGCTGCTTCTTCTTCGATTGCGTCAATTGCATCGTTTACAGACTGCTGGTCAGCTGTAATGTTAGCCAGAAGATTAGGCAGTGTATCGCTGCTGTAACCTTCAACGCCGCTTTCCAGGTAAGCTTCGCTAACTGCAATTTTATTGCGAAGAACGGCTGCTGCACCTTCCAGGCCTTCCGGCGGGGTGTCTTGCAGCAGCTTCTCGCCGATTTCCATCAGCACTTGGCCTTCAGGAATACCGTCGTCAAGGCGCTGATTAATGAAGTCGGTACCACGAACGTAGCCCTGGCTACCTTCTTCCAGGCCTAAACGGCTTAGAATCACATCAATTTTTTCATCACGGGTAGCATCTGCATCAAACTGGCTAGTGAAAGCCTCTGTTTTAGCAAGATCGGTACCCAGTGCATAAAAGCTGGGGTTGGCGTCGATGATCGCTTCAAAACGGGCGAAAGACGCTTGATCTGGTGCAAAGTTGAACATGAAAGATGTAACACCTAACAGGTTCATTTTTTGCTGTTCAGTAATAGCCATTGAGATAGAACTCCTTGCATTCTTGACAACGTTGTCGGGCTTCAGTCCTGAGCCACGCAAATAGACGTTAGCACAAGCTCAGATACCTCACCACTTTGCTGCTTGCGGTTTTGCGATATCGCAGGACGATAATAGCAGCTTTTTGCTATTAGCCAATATTAATTGACTAAATCCCTCAAGCCAGCATTTCGGTAATATGCCTATTAAGTTTGCTGCATGCAAGCATCCCAAGGCATACAAGGTGATTGAAAGCTTTAATTTTTCGACCAGCCTCTTGCGCGAATACCTTTTTTTTGCAGGCATTTAAAAAACATTGTTCGCTAACTTATTGTTCTTGCGGGCGGTGAGCCGCGCAATTCGAGCTACCGCTGCTTTTTGGTTCTCTCTGGCTTGGTTGGCACCCAGTGGCGCTAAGGGTAAGATAGCGCCCTTTGTTTACCTTGGAGCATGCTTTGGCTGCCAACCTTTTTTCCCGTCACCTGCATCTATTATGGCAGTTCACGCGCCGCGATGTGGCTGGGCGTTACCGTGGCTCTCTACTGGGCTTAGGCTGGACTTTGCTTTCGCCTCTTATGATGCTGGCCGCTTTCACCTTGGTGTTTTACGGTTTTTTTGAACTGAAATGGCCGGTTGAAGCCACAGGCACGCCGCAAATGGATTTTGCATTACAGGTCTTTGTCGGCCTCCTGGCCTTCAACTGGTTCGCCGAAGTGGTCAACCGAGGCCCCGTGTTGATAACAGGCCAGCCTAACCTGGTAACAAAGGTCGTATTTCCCTTACCGCTGCTAGCGTTTTCATCAGTACTGGCGGCTAGCTTTCAAGCTTTAATCAGCCTTGTACTATTAATGCTTATCACGGCTTTCTTGGTCGGGGGCAATGTAACCTGGCTGGCGCTTCCTTTGGTGCTACTCCCCTTTATGGCCTTATTAGTGGGTATCGCGCTATGGCTGGCAGCACTGGGCGTTTATTTACGCGACCTAGGTCCTTTCATGGCGCTAGCGACATCGGTACTGATGTTTCTTTCACCTGTTTTTTATCCATTATCCAATGTGCCTCCCGACTGGCAGAGCCTTTACTTGCTTAATCCTTTGGCGTTACTGATTACCCAATTACGTGATGTGCTATTTATGAGCGCTTGGCCCAGCTTTAAAGTGGTTACCGGTTTGAGCGTCGTCGCCACGCTGCTATTGACCAGTGGTTTTTGGGTATTTAATAAGCTACGCGGGGGGTTTGCTGATGTGCTCTGACACTTCTAGCGCGGCAGTAAATCGCTCTGAAACGGCCATTGCTTTAGAAGGGGTGAGCAAGACCTTTTATCGCTATCAGAGGCCATTAGACCGTCTGCTGCTTCAGTTTAAGGGCCTCGCTCGGTTCGCAAGATATGACACTATTAGCGGCCTAAAACCGCTCGACTTAACCGTTCAGCGCGGTGAGGTCGTTGGCCTGATAGGCCGCAATGGAGCAGGTAAGTCGACACTATTACAGTTAGTGTGTAACACACTTACCCCTAGTGGGGGGAAGATGCAGGTTAATGGTAAAATTGCTGCTTTGCTTGAGCTAGGGTCTGGATTTAATCCTGAGTTTACTGGTCGCGAAAATGTATTTATGTCGGCGGCTATTTCAGGCCTGAGCCGCGCAGAAGTTCAGGCCAAATTTGAAGAAATTCACCAATTTTCCGGCATTGGCGATTTTATAGACCAGCCAGTTAAAACCTATTCCAGCGGCATGTATGTGCGTTTGGCGTTCGCCGTGGCTACCAGTGTTGAGCCAGATATTTTAGTCGTCGATGAAGCACTTTCAGTAGGTGATGGCGCCTTTGCGCGCAAATCGTTCGACCGTATTATGGCGCTGCGTGATACTGGGGCTACTATTTTATTTTGTTCGCATTCGCTCTATCAGGTCGAGGCATTATGCGATCGCGCTTTATGGATAGAAGGCGGTGAGGTGATTGCCGATGACGCACCTTCGCTGGTGGTGCCTCGGTACGAGCAATTTTTAGCCGGTGATGACCAAAAAGAGCGAGGAGTTCGCCAAAGCGCTGCTCAAGACCAGCGACGCGTGTCTCCGCAAGGCAGTGCGCGCCTAGTAAGCACGCAAGTATCCATTGATGGCCAGACTGCAAGTGCCCGCAACGCAGTGGTTAGCGGAGAAAGCCAGCTTAGCGTTGAGATCCATTTCGCCAGCGACCCCACACTTCCCTGCCCTGGTATTGCGGTAACCATTTCAACAACGTCTGGACAAATTGTTACTAGCGCTGGGAGCTGGGAAGCCAACGTCGAGATTCAACGCAGTCCTCAGGGTGAGGGCAGCATCGTGCTTGATTTTCCTAAGCTGGCACTATTAAAAGGTGAGTACCATGTAGGTGCCTACCTGTTTTGTGAACGCGGGCTGCATAGCTACGAGTGGGTCGATCCGGTAAGCAGTTTCCATGTTACGCAAACGGGTATCGCTCGAGGCGTAGTGAACTTGCCCCACCATTGGCACTCTGTAGTCAATAGTGCAGGTGACCATGTTTAGCAATGAATGGCAAACGCGCTGGGCTGAACCTGCCGATTTACCCGCTTTATTGGCACTTTTTGAACGCGTATTTGGCCATGCTATGCCGCTTGAAATGTGGCAGTGGAAGTACCGTTTTGCCTCATCGCCCGGAGTAGTGTGTGTATATGAAGGCGATATCATCGCTTTTAATGGAGGTATGCCACGCAAGGCACTGGTTAATGGCCAGCCCTGCTCTATCGTGCAGATGGGGGATGTGATGGTTGACCCTGCTTATCGCGGCATATTAACGCGTCGGGGCCCTTTTTACCGGGTAGTGCAGACCTTTTTTGCCGAGCAGGTGGGTATAGGCCACCCTTACCGCTATGCTTTTGGCTTCCCCCATGCACGCCATGCTCGTCTGGGTAAGACATTAAAACTTTACTGTACAACAGACCGCATTGACGAAGCTCGCTGGCCTGCACGCGCTATGCGCCGATTACGCAGTACAGCCACCCCAATTCAAGCTAACCATGCGCCGGTAGTCGATGCCCTTTGGGCTGGTATGGTAAAAGAATTAGGGGCATTCGCCATCGCTGTTCGTGACTGGCCATGGCTATCGCATCGCTATATTAATGGTCCTGAGCGCGGGTATCTTTGTTGGCTAGTCAAAGAGCGAGTAACGCAGCGTGCGTTAGGCGTGTGTGTGGTTCGCCAACATACAGCGGATACCGTCGAACTACTGGATATCATTGCCCCTCTAAAGGCTATGCCTGAAGTTGTTAAATGTACCCAGCACATTATCTCTCGGCTGGGTGCCAAATATTTAAGCGCGTGGCTGACCCCTTCTGTCGCAATGCATCTTACTGCTACCCAGCCACAATTAACGCCTACCGAGGTAGTAGTACCGGGCAGCCAAGTGAATGGGCTGACACTGGGTATGGAAGTAGCTGGGTGCTGGTGGTTAATGGGCGGAGATACGGATTTTCGCTAGCCCTGGAAAGTGAACGATAAGGATATAACGATGAGAGAAGCTTGGTACGTTCCCTACCATGCAAGCGATCTGGTAGGTAAACGCGTGATAGTACTTGCCCCTCATCCAGATGATGAGGTATTCGGTTGTGGCGGTGCTTTGGCTCATTTGGTAGCTCAAGGCGCTGAGATTCAAGTGATTATTGCTACACAAGGACCTCAGGCGGCACTTCGCTTATGCGAGTCTAAGAAGGCTGCCCAGCTACTGGGTTACCCAGCGCCAATTAACTGGGAGTTTACCGACCGAGGGCTAGAAGAAGCGCGAGAAGCGCTAACCCAACAATTACTGGAAACGTTGTTAGAATTTCAACCTGACTTGTTGCTGGCGCCTTCTTGCTGGGAGATGCACCCAGACCATCGCGCCGCCTGTGACGCAGCACTCCAAGCTGGTGCACGCTTTGTAGAACAAAGCGACGTACCTTTAAACATTGCCTTGTACGAAATCGGGGTTCCCTTAAGTGCAAACCAGTTGGTGGATATTTCATCTGTTAGCGCGTTGAAAGCAGAAGCCATGACGTGCTTTGCATCCCAGCTAGCAGAGCAACGTTATGCAGAACAAATCACCGGCCTAAATCAGTATCGCAGTTATACACTGGGCCTTGGCGTGACTGCAGCAGAAGCCTTCCATATTGTGTTCGCTGATGCAGTGTCTGCCACTGTGACCTTGCCTTCAGTCCAAGATCAGGCACTTTTACGCTGCGAAAAAGCACTGCAACAGTCTCAGCTAGAATATACACATCACATTGATTCACTGCAGAGCGATAAAGCGGTGCTTCAGAAGGCGCTTAAGGATAGCCAGCATGCCCGCCAGGAAGCAGAACAAACCTTGCAGGCTATCTATGCAACTCGTAGCTGGCGGTGGCTTTCACGGTTGAAATATTTATTAGGACGCGGATAAGCGCGTCGTGCTTTTAGGAAGTTTATGTCAACGCTTAGTCTAAATACTCCTGCCGTTAGCCTGCTTATTCGCAGCATGGATCGCGATCATCTTATTTCTGCTTTGGCGTCAGCCAACGCTCAAGACTACTCACCTCTTCATATTGTGGTAGTCAATGCATCAGGACAGCCGCACCGCCCTCTGCCCAATTTGGAGGTCAGTTGCGAATTAGTTGATCCAGGCGTAGCACTGTCGCGTCCCGATGCTGCAAATATGGGCTTGCAGGCGGTTCAGACGCCTCTGGCGTTATTTCTTGACGATGACGACTTAATTGACCCTCATCATATACGTCGTTTGGTGGAAGCATTGAACGACTTCCCTGCTGCGCCTGCCGCCTATAGCGGTGTGCGGTTAGAGTCATCTGGCGGCGAGCCGCTAATCAGTATGGACTCCCCCTGGGTACCCGGTGAGCTTTTAGTCCATAACACATTACCTATCCATGCGGTGCTGTTTCGAATGGAGGCTGTTCGAACAGGGAGTTGTCAGTTTGACACACACTTCTCTCATCTTGAGGATTGGGATTTTTGGCTACAGCTTTCTCAACAAGGTGACTTTATACATGTGCCGGGTGACAGTGCGACGTATTGCATGGCGCTAGGCAACTCTGGGTTATCTCAACAACGCGATATTGCCACCTATCAAGAGGCAAGAAGTGCTGTGTGGAACAAGTGGTTACCCAGAGTTAATTTTGACCTTCTGGCCAAGGGCCTTGCATCACTAATTGATCGACTTGAGCAATTAGAGTGGGATGCTGAGCAACTACACGCCAGCGAAGCAAAGCTGCATCAGCAAAATCATGAGCGGCTGGGACAACTCCAAGAGCTGCATGAACATTATGAAAAGCTGCAAGAATTACATGCTTCCTTGCATCAAGAGCATAGTGCCATATGGGAACGCTTTAATGCTTTGAAACGTGAACATGAGCATTATATTGAGCCGTTTGAACCAATCGACACTGAGACTGGAAAGAAGCACCAAGCGCTCCAGCATGAATATAGCTCATTACAACAAGAACATGCTTCGCTCAAGCAAGCACATGCAAATACGTTAGATCAGCTCAACACGCTACAGAATGAAGTTAACGCCCTGGTTGGCTCTCGCTCTATGCGTATAACGGCACCTCTGCGCTGGTTAACAGACCGGCTACGCCATATACGTTCGAATGTTTCTCAGCGTTCATTTTTCTCAGCAACTAAAGCTCAAACAGCGTTTAGCACCCAACTGCCTATCGCGAGTGCTAAACAAAAGCAGCCCGCTGGGCCTGTGGACATCATTGTTCCTGTTTATAAAGGATTAGGGGAGACACGTGCCTGCCTGGAAAGCGTTTGGGCTAGTGAATCTTCTCATGCTTATCGACTCATAGTGATTAATGATGCCAGCCCTGAACCAGCACTCACCGAGTGGTTGCGAGAAGTTGCTAAAACACGACCTATGGTGCTATTGGAAAATGAGCAAAACCTAGGCTTTGTAGGAACTGTCAATCGCGGCATGGCTTACTCACACAATGCCGATGTCGTCTTACTCAATAGCGATGCTGAAGTTGCCAATGATTGGCTAGATCGCCTGATTAAAGCAGCCTACCTGCCCACAACCAGACCGGCGGCTAGCGTTACCCCTTTTTCGAATAACGCCACTATCTGTAGCTATCCACGCTTCTGCCAAGACAACCTTTTAGCCGAAGGATATACGCTACCTGAACTGGATCAACTTTTCGCTCAGATCAATGCTGGTCTAACGGTTGAGATACCGACGGGCATTGGTTTTTGTATGTATATTCGACGTGAAGCATTAGAGGCAGTAGGACTATTCGACGAGGATAATTTTGGTAAAGGCTACGGTGAAGAAAATGACTTCTGCATGCGCACTTTAAAAGCAGGATGGTGTCATTTGCATGCCCTGGATGTTTTTGCTTGGCATAAGGGAAGTGTGAGTTTTGGCGATAGTCAGCCAGAACGAGTGACTAACGCGCTAGAGGTGCTCCATAAATTACATCCAGATTATGAAGCGCGCGTTCACCAGTTTATTCAGCAAGATCCAGCTCAACAAGCACGTCTTGCCATCGATGTGGCCCGCTTGCGCAATAGCAATAAGCCACGCGTATTAATGATAAATCATCAGCGTGGCGGTGGGACAGAACGTCATTGCCAAGAGCTGGCAGAAACACTAGCCAAGGAGGTGGAGTGGTTAATACTTCGCCCAAGCCCGGTAGGCGGCGCCAGGCTTTCTCTTCTAGACGATGCAGAGGCGATGCAGCTTGATTATGTCCTGCCTGATGCCTTCGATGAAATGGTAGAAATGCTTAAAGCACTTGGGGTCGTTAGAGTTCACGTGCACCATTGGCTGGGCTTCAATGACAGTATTTTAGGTCTCGCAAAAGAGTTAAGCGTGCCGCAAGATGTGACGCTGCATGATTATTATGCAGTGTGTCCGCAAATTTCACTAACACGCGATGATAACCGCTATTGTGGAGAAGAAGGCATTCAACAATGCCAACGTTGCCTGGCTCAGCAACCAGCTCCTGATGGCAGCAGTATTACTGAATGGCGTGAGCGCCATGCTGAGTGGTTACTTGCAAGCGATCGTGTTATTACACCCAGCCAAGATACTTCAGCGCGGATAAAGCGCTACATTCCAGACCTGGATGTAAAGGTTGCAGTACACCCTGATCAAGAAAACGCTACGTACCCTACTCCTGCTTGGCAAGCACCTGAAATGCACGAGCCACTACGGGTGGCCGTTATCGGTGCTCTCTCAGCTATTAAAGGTGCAGATGTATTAGAGGATGTTGCCGCTCAAGCAGCTAAACTGGGCTTGAGCATTGAGTTCCGGCTCTTTGGTTTTGCTTATCGTGCCTTTAAACCACTGACAAACCTCTCAGTTACTGGCGCTTATCAAGATGATGAATTACCTACATTACTGAATGAGTGGCGGCCACATATTGCTTGGTTTCCGCCTTTATGGCCGGAAACTTATAGCTACACCCTCAGTACGTGTTTGGCACTTGGCTTACCGATTGTGGCTACCAATATAGGCGCTTTGCCAGAGCGTCTGGCCAAGCGCCCGAACTCTTGGCTACTGGAGTGGGATAGCTCACCTAACCAGTGGTGTCATTGGTTCTCTTCTTTTTTACAACGCCCAGAAAATGTCGTTGGTTCAACGGCAGCCGAACATGCATCATGGCCATCTATTCCTACCCCTTTTTATGCACAGCAATATGCTATTGATATAGATGCTGCTATTCCAAATAGCCAACTGCCTAGCTTGCCCTCTCATTGGCAAGCTCATGCATCTCATCCTGACACTAGCACCATGCGTGCACGCAAAGCATTAGTCTCAATGCTTTATTGGCTTAGGGCACAGCCATTCTTACGAGAATTATCTCGACATGTACCAGCGGGATTACAGCGCAAAGTTAAAAGCCGTCTGCTGAAAGAGTTATAAACCATCATGGCAGAAAAAAACTTATCTTGGGGTATATGCGTGCCGACCTTGAACGCTGGCAAAGATTGGTCTGACTGGTTGGCTAAGACGAATGCAGCCTCTGGGACGGCCTGTAGAAAGCTAGTCATTGATTCAAGTTCAACTGATTGCACGCCGACACTTGCTCACGAACATGGCTGGGAAGTTGTTCCTATTCAGCGCTGTGACTTTGACCATGGCGGCACCCGTCAATGGGCACTCAGTTATTTACATGATTGCGATATTATTATTTTCCTTACCCAGGATGCACTGGTAGAGGAACCCAATGCCCTCATTCAGTTAGTAAATGCTTTTGAGGATACTGGTATCGGAGCGGCGTTTGGCAGGCAATTGCCGCATTTAGAGGCTACACCAATCGCTGCACACGCCCGCTATTTTAATTACCCTGCTCAGTCGCGCGTGGTAGATGAAAGCGATATTCCTAATTTAGGTATTAAAGCAGCATTTTTATCTAATTCCTTTACCGCCTACCGACGTGAAGCTTTGCTTTCTGTTGATGGCTTCCCTGAAAAAACCATTCTTAGCGAAGATATGATCGCCGGCGCAAGATTATTAAAGGGAGGGTGGAAATTGGCCTATCGCTCTCAAGCCCGCGTTCTTCACTCTCACAACTACTCGCTGCTGGAAGAGTTTCGTCGTTACTTCGATATTGGCGTTCTTCATCACCGTGAGGCGTGGCTATTAGAGTGGCTAGGGAATGCTGAAGGCGAAGGCATGCGCTTTGTTGTGTCTGAGTTAGGTTATGTTGCTAAAAAAGCACTCCACAGGCTGCCAGAAGTAATAATACGCACTGGTTTTAAATATTTAGGCTATTGCTTAGGCCGTATAGAGAAATACCTTCCCACCTGGATTAAACCTATACTTTCCATGCATAGCTCTTATTGGCGCTCTAAAGATTGATTATTCACAACAAGTTTATTACTCACCTTGCCCGCTGATAAAACTTGGCTATGTTCGGTTTTTTACCAAAATTAACTGCAGAGAGCCGCCAGGAAAGGATAAAAGTGCGAAACAGCAACTGGAAGCCACGTTCAATAGTACCCCCATTTCAACGCTCAACTGAGTGTCCTTATCAACAATAGGATAATCAATCTACGCGCGGATGCAGCGTGCAACATCGGTGGCCTTGACCCCGTACGATTTCAACCTTGCTTCCTGGGATTGTCCTTGCCAGAGGTGCAAAGCGCCCAGGTGGCACGACGCGATCATCGCTGCCAAATAGGAAATGCCTCTCTACATCGGAACGCCAGTTCTGGAGAGTCATTGGGTCGAGAGAATCGAATAAAGGAAAGTAGTCGTGTTGCTGAGCCCAAGTTGAAAGGCTCACTGGCGTCGCCATTGCTATGACTCTGTTGACCTGAGGCAGACGCTCCGCCATCAACAGCGCCAGTACACCGCCACCTGAATGCCCTACCAGTGTCACCATACTCTCTTCATGGTATGTCGCCAGCCATTGCTCTGCTGCCTCCACCATTGCCATAATGACGCGATCGGAATATCGCGAAAAAGTCCAAAGTGTCGGATGACAGTGCCGCTTTGGGCCCAGGCCAAAATAACAGGGCCGCCCTAGATAAAGGGCCGGCCCAGGTGAATCAAGCATTATAGGTAGCAGATAAGGTCGACGCGGGCTGGGATCATCAGAAACATGGCTTCCGCCACTCACCCAGGGGCGACCATCGCCTTCCAGGTAGAGGTATATCGTACTGCCATTGCCGGCTTTCTCAATCGCTAGCAGCTCGAAGTCCCCGCCGTACAGTTTGCTCACGCTTACACTTTCTCGCCCCGCCAGCGAGGCTGACAAGTTATCGACATGGATTGGCGGTGAGACACAGCCTGCAAGCAGCACCCCAAAAACCAGAGGGGCCAGCCACCTAGCTGGCCCCTTAATGCGCATTGCCATCATTTTGGCTTAGAGTTCCTGACGGAATTGAAGCTCGATGCCGTACTCTTCATAATCACTATGAGCAAAGAGCGCTTCGGCGTTTACCGACAGGGTGCGGTTCAAGCCCAGCCCCTTCGATAGCCCCAGGCCGAAGCGGCCATAGTCGCTATCCATTTCAGGAGTTTTAACGTTGAAAACGTTATCGGGCGAGCTGGCGAAGGCGGAGGCTATAGAGCCCCCGGAATTCTCAAACTCATGCTCCCAGGCAAGCGAAGCTACCCCCACAAGGGAGTCAGTCAGCTGGTAGGCCGCACTGGCGCCGACTTGCGAAACCAGCGACTCAATGCGACTGTCGTCGATGACCAGGGCGGTCATCCCTCCACTCTCTTCGAAACCATCTAGCTCTACATTAGTGTAGTTGAGGTAAGTGAAAGGCTGGAGAGTCAGACGGCTATTGACTTCATGCTCGTAGAGTGCGCCAAGTGAGACTGAGGCGATATCGCCATCGGTATCACCGCGGACTGTACCAAAACCGGAATCACGCTCGGTGTCGAAGCTCGCTTGCGCATAGCCAGCGCTGGCCTCAAGGTAGAGATTAGGCAGTACCGCATGTGAACCATACAGGGTCACGCCATAGGTATCGCTATCAGTCCCCCCACTGGCCAGGTCAAAGTCGGCATCAGTGGTGGTGTAGTTGAGCGCTACCCCCACCTGGGTCTTATCGTTCAAGTAACTATCAACACCCAGCACCAAGGCATAAGTATCAGAGCTGTAGCCGTTAGCCTCTTCAGTGGTGTCCTGCTTACCATGCATATAGGTACCGCGCATGAAATAGCCCAGACCATTCAGATCGCCCGAAGCCGCCCCACCACGTATTTCACGCATATTGGAAGTAGTTTCACCGTTCAGGGCAATGTTATCGCCTGAATAGTCCATCATGTTGATATCTACAACATTAGCACCCGCCTGACGTAGAGTGGCCAAGCGATTTCGAACCGTCTGTACCACCGCACGATTGTTCTGAACGGCAGTTTGAACCATCTGGTTAACCTGGTACTGGGAAAGCTGGCGAAGCTGTGCGCTGGTTTCCACCTCAGCAGCCACTGATCGAAGTTCCGGAGCCTGAGCCAGAGCTGCGCAGAGTTGCAGAACATTGCCTGAGGCATTGTCACAGTTGATGCCGATGATGGGATCCACAGAAAGTTCAACAAGGATATTGGCCAAAGCACCAGTCAACTGCTGCAGTGCAGCCGCATCATTGTAAACCGAGCGCAGAGTTCTAATATCCATTACTGTGCCGCCAGAGGCCAGTGCAAGCTCGGAGTAATCGGTCTGTGTGGTGTCCAAACTACGATTTCCGAACTGGTAACCCTCTACCTTGGTAATGACTCCCTGCGCATCCTCGACGTAAGAAAAGCCCGTGGCTGGGTTATCACCAGCCACGGCAATAACTTTTCGGTTCATACCTTCCGGATCGCTGAATGACTGCTGTACCACGGCATGCACTACGGTTTCGTTGTCCTTGAGCTGCTGCTCAATATGCGCTTTATCGATCAAAGACATGCCACCAGGGAGATTTACTGAATCGATATCACGATCCTCATCGGAAATCAGCATTATTGCCGAGCCGGCCGCATCGCGGAAATCGAAATTTCGGAAAGTGTAATCAATAGCACGATAGCCATCCTCAAAACTGCCATTGACTACCAGAGTCTTAGTCTCTTGGTGGAAATCGCCGGCGCCTCCCCATACCCCATCAGGGCTACGAGACAGGATAAAGTGGCGGTAAAGTGCACGTCCCTCCTCACGACCCGCTTCATTGGCTCCCACTGAGGTATAATTGGTACCTCCAAAGCCGACTAGGCCGTACTGGTTGAGAGAGACACCCTGATCGTTCAATAGATTATCGAGGTTACCAACATAAGAGCCGATGTAGTTGTGCTCTCCTGCCATTGATCCCGATTCATCGATGACGACAGCCAAATCCAGAGTTGATGCAGCCTGAGCTAGCATAGGTACTGAAGTGGCAGCGCCAATCGCTATCGTCAGCAAGGATTGCTTAAATTTAAGCATTTTGTTCCCTTCCTCTTTCTTTTTGGTGTTAGCACGTCGTGCGCCATACACAACAGCATGCCACGCCATCATAGAAAGACTTCCATGGGGTCTATGGGCGTCCATGCCATTGCCTCCTGCCATAGCTAATTAAGCAGGTAGCACTATATTACCATAAGCCACGCTAAAAAATTAACTAAAATTAGTCAATTTTTATACCTGCGCGGCCTGCCATTTAACCGCCGCGCTGAAAGGGGGGGGGAACTCTCAGAATGTGATTTTCTTAACGATACGCGGTGGTGGCAGCGCGATTTGGAATCGGCTAACTTCTACACACCGCCTCATTTTAGAAAAATTATTGTCAGCAGTTGCATATATTACGGCTTTTGATTCATAAAACCTTTAGATAGTGTCATAGCCAAAATTTTAATGTCTAGCCCTAAAGACCAGTTATCAATATAATATAAATCGTACTCTACTCTTTTTTTCATATCGTTGAGTGCGTCTGTGTTACCACGCCAACCATGTACTTGTGCCCACCCTGTCATGCCCGGTTTGACTCTATGCCGCTGCATATAGTCCTCTATTACATCTTTATAGTATTCGTTGTGATCCATAGCGTGGGGACGCGGCCCTACTAGTGACATTCTTCCCTGCAACACGTTATATAGCTGAGGAAGTTCATCTAAGCTGGAGCGTCGCAAAAAGGCCCCCAGCGGAGTTATCCTAGGGTCGCCATAGCGCGCTTGCTGAGTATGTTTGGCATGGTGCAGACTCATGGTTCGAAATTTATAAATCCGAAAACGCTTACCATCAAGGCCATGACGGTACTGCTTAAAGAGCACAGGCCCCCCCATTTTGTATTTCACCAACCCGGCAACGGCTAACATTACCGGTAAAAACACTATGAATATAAGAGTGCCTAGCACATAGTCTTCAATAGACTTTAGTAACCGTAGAGGTGCACTATCAAGTGGGCTGTAATTAAGCTCTAGTGAGTAAAGACCTACGACTTGCGCCATTCTATGATTTAGCAGCCGTATATCAGTCAAATCAGGAAAGTAACGCACATTAACAGGTATACCGATCAGGCTTGCAGAAAGACGCCTCACCTTTTCGCCATCGCTTAAAGGATAACTTAGCCAAATTTCATCAAAGTCACGTTCAAAAGCACAGCTGTCAGCTAAAGCGATAATTGTCTCGATAAATGCAGCGCTATTGTCATCTTCGTATGTATCATTAATGCCATAACCCGCATAGGGCATACTACGCAAACGGTTTTCTATCCGCTTAACATTGCTACTATGTCCTATTAACAATACGCGCTTTATGTTGGCGCCACTCGCTCTTAAACTGCGTAAATAGGCATACAGCAACATGCGAGTGGCCATGCCAGCGACTAAAGCAACCACTGCAGAGTTTCCCATCCATAAGCGTGAAAAATATTGGGTGCTTTGTGTAGCCACTAATAAAAGACTAATTAGTGCAATAGTCACCATCCAACTTAGAGAATAAACTCCCAGCATGGTGTACAGGCTTCTACCTCGCCAAGGATGGTAGAGACCTAGCAGCTCGCCCACAGCAGGCAGTAAAAGGCTACCAATTAGAATAAGAAACAGGTAATCATGCCCATCTACTTCGATATTGGGCATTAGCCAAAGCGTGGAAAGCGAAACAATGATCGCTACTGCTGCATCAAAGCATCGCATGCCACGCCGTAACCATTCACTGCCTTGACTTGTTTTTATAGCGGCCATAGTTATTTGACTACTGCGCTACCTGCGATGACGTAGACAACGAGGCTAGTAACGTCATGATATGTTCTAGATCGCCGCTCTCTAAACTGCCCACAGCAGTATGCAGTGCGAGCATATCCAAAGCGTAGTCACCGACTGTGTCTACATATTTAATACGCTGATCATAAAGGCTTGCTCGTGCATCAAGCACATCCACCAAGTCTCTCAGTCCTAATTGCTCACCGCGCTCAGCGGCTTCTAAGAATAGCTGGCTGGAGGAAATAGCCTGATTCAGTGCTTCCAGGCGACGTTCGCCACCATTCAGTGATCTTATTCGTTGACGTACCTGTTGGACGGCAAGGTTACGCTCATTATCAACGGCAGCTAACCCTGCCTCAATACGCTTTTCGCCTTGTCGAACGCTAGCATTAGTATAGCCGCCCCGATAAATAGGCACGCTAAGCTCAACGTTTGCTCTGTAGTCTTCACTTTCCCGCAGTTCATCATCGCTGGTTCGGTCTGAATAGCTAAGACTTAAGTTTATCTCAGGATAGTAACCTGAACGCCTTACGCTTGTATCAGCTTGCGCTATTTCCTGTTCTTGCTGTGCTAACAAGACATTCAAATTCTGACCAGTACGGGATATCCACTCCTCAGGATCACCAATATCGCCATTAAGGGTTACAGTGGTGAGTTCACCTGGGGCAGTGCCCTGAAACCTAGGGGTAACGCCAGTAAGTCGTTCTAATTCGCTTAGCGAGTTATCTAACTCATTCTCAGCTTCAACTGCGTCGGATACCGCCTGATCATATCTCGACTGGGCTTCAAGTAAATCAACACGGTTGCCAATACCTAAGTCAAACGCTCGACTTGCCTGGCGCACCTGTAGATCAAGGGAATCTTGCTGAGATTCTAATAGCCCTAATCGTTGCGACGCTAAGTAAGCCTTGATGTAGGCTTCGCTTACCTGAAGCGCCATTTCTTGTTCAAGAACGGCTAGTTGTAGCTCAGCGGCACTTACTTGCGCATCAGCCACTCCCATTTTACGCCAACGCTCTAGGCTAAATAGTGGTTGCTGCAGTTGAACTTGGTAGTAAGTTTCATCTATTTCACCCGGTCGCTGCGCAGGCTGATCCAAACCAAAATCATCCGGAGAAGTTTGAATATTCGTTGAATCCTGCCATAAATAGCCGCCTGAAGCGCTAATTCGGGGCAACAGCTGGGAGCGTGCCATAGGTATTTCTTCGCGAGTAGCATCTAGCTCGTATCGCTGGCGCGTTAGATCCGAATCGTGGCGTAGTGCTCGAGCAAATAAGCCAGGCAGGGATGGTAGAACTTGGGGCTGCGCGTCAGTATTTGCGAGCGCCTGTAGCTCGGTAAGCGCCTGCTGATCAGCAGGCACGTCACTTTGGGCTAACACAGATTGGCTTAAGAGCGAGACTGCAAGTGCAAGCGCACTGAGGGTAAAACGTGGCGTCCGTGTCATTAGTCCTCCCGAATAGCGCGAGCTAGCATGTCGGTAACTGGTTTGGCGATGTAACTAGCAAAGGTTCGTTCGCCTGTGCGAATCATGACTTCAGCTGGCATCCCTGAAAGTAGATGCATTTGCTCTGTCATGTCTTCTTTTCCTTCGTCGGTTACTCGAATACGTGCTTTGTAGTACCGCTGCCCAGTCGCCTCGTCCTCGAAACTATCCGCGCTGAGGTGAATGATTTCACCATCAATAATGCTGGTTAATCGCTGGTTAAATGCAGAGAACCGAATCTCAGCTAATTGCCCAATGTAAAGATTATCGATATCCCGCGTAGGCACCCTGGCTTCAACCACAAAGCCATCATCTGAGGGTACCACCTCCATTATAGCGTCGCCTGCGCGAATAACGGCTCCGACGGTATGCACCTGGCGTCCAACTACGGTGCCTGAAACTGGAGCACTTATAACGGTACGGTTGACTTGGTCTGTCAATGAGGTAATTCGCTCCTCTGCCTCCGCTATTTGCGACTGTGCACCGCGTAGCTGCTCACCAACTTCAGCTTGAAACTCTTGTAAAGTAGTTTCTTTTTGCATGCGATTTTCGCTAATTTGCGAGCGGAGCTGGGCAATATTAGATTGAAATTCTGCATTATCACCTTGATATTGCAGAATTTGTCGCTCTAGCTCACGTAGCCGCTGATTATCGCCTAGCCCTTCGCGATACAAAGAACGAAAATCCTCTGCCTCAGAACGGAGTGAGTTCATACGCTGATTATTGACGCCGATGCGCGACTCTAGACCATCGATCTGTTCTTGCATTTGGATGATTTGCTGATCCATGGCATTTAGGGTGCTTTGCAAGGATTGGCGGCGTGCGTGGAACAAGCTCTGCTGAACAGCGGTTACTTGCTGAACTCTAGCATTATTAACAGCCATTAGCTCTTCGGGCATTTCAAGTGTTTCTGCTCCTTGCTGTTCTGCAAGCAGACGCGCTTCCATGGCACGGTTGATATAGTATTGAGATTGAGCAATCTCCAACTGCGAGCGTACCTGGGTATCACTCAGAATAACCAGTGGCTGACCAGCTTCTACTTTATCACCATCTTGCACCAACAGTTCCCGAACAATCCCACCTTCTAGATGCTGAACTGTGCGTTTAAAAGACTCCATGGAGACATTACCAGGTGCAACGACAGCCACTGCTAATGAAGCTGTCACAGACCAGAGAATAAAACCACCAAGTGCTATGCCTAAAATAGCGTAACCGAGCTTACGGTAGCCTTTATCACTAGTAGGCAGCTTTTCTTGGGCTTCTCCATCAATGGTGGTGGGGCCTTGCGGCGTTACGTCGATTTCTTGCTTGGCTGGGAGCTGGTCTTTGCGGTTGCTCATATTACGACTCCTCATTGCCATTTCCAGCACCACGTCCGCCTGCTATGGCAGAAAGGCGGGCAGCGCTTTGCTGGTTAACCTGGGGGCGTGCTTTTTTAGCGAACTGGGCAAGCACTTCATCCCGAGGGCCAAACATGTTCATTTGACCTTCTTTCATGACCAAGAGCTTATCCATATTTTTTAGTACGCTGGTTCGATGACTTATCACAAACAACGTTGTGCCTTCTGCCTTTAATTGAGCAATTGCCTGGCTTAGCGCTCGCTCACCAGCGTCATCTAAATTTGCATTAGGTTCATCTAAAACCACAAACACAGGGTTACCGTATAAAGCACGTGCCAACCCTAGGCGCTGACGCTGGCCTCCAGAAAGAGCCCCGCTATTAGAGCCAATAATGGTGTCGTAACCATTAGAGAGCTCCAATACCATTTCATGAACACCTGCCTTTTTAGCAGCTGTCACAACTTTTCCTGGGTCGACATTGCCAAACCGGGCGATATTTTCACTAATAGTGCCATCAAACAGCTCGATATCCTGTGGTAGGTAACCAATAAATGGCCCCAGCTCATCACGGTTATATTGATTAATCTCCCCACCATCAAGCCGCACATCGCCAACTTGAGTCGGCCATATGCCCAGTAATACACGAGCAAGCGTTGATTTGCCTGCAGCGCTGGGACCGATAATCCCGATATGTTCACCTTTCGCAACACTGAAGTTAATACCACGAATGGTCGCCATACGGCCCCCAGGTGGTGCAGCAGCAACGTTTTCAACGTCCACAACACCTTGGGGGGACGGCAATGACATGTGGCGCTGTTCGTCGGGTATTTGCGTTAGTAGCTCATTTAACCTGCTATAGGCACCACGAGCGGATACAAACCCCTTCCATCCACCAATCATTTGGTCAATTGGAGCCAATGCTCGCCCCATAAGGATAGAACCCGCGATCATCATACCGGGAGACATTTCACCTTCGAGTACTAAGAAAGCACCTAAACCAAGTATTAATGACTGAAACAGTAAGCGCATTACTTTCGACGTATTCGTCAACGCGCCTGCACGGTCACTAGCTTGCGACTGTTTAGCAAGAAATTCATGGTGGCGCTTTGACCAACGCCCCATAATCCCAGGGAGCATTCCCATAGCATGTAATACTTCTGAATTCCTTAAATTAGAATTAGCCAGATTTTGCGCTTGAATCTGCTCGCTGTTGGCTTCAGCTAGTAGGTTTTTAGTAGATTTTTCGTTAGCCACCGCAAGCGCGAATAAAATAATGCCAGCGCATGTAGCAAACACTCCAAGCCATGGATGAAAAATAAACAAAATACCCAGGTATATGGGAACCCAAGGGGCATCGAAGAAGGCGAACAGTCCGTTACCGGTAAGAAACTGCCTTAAGCTAGTCAAATCATTGAGAGGCTGTGCGCTTTGGGAACCCTGCGCGACTATGCTGCGCCGGAACATGGCACTATAAAGTCGCTGATTGATAGTGGTATCTAAACGGTTACCGATCCTAACCAACATCCTTGATCGTACAAGCTCAAGTCCCCCCATCACCATAAATAAGAACACGACGACGAGTGTCAACATGATCAGAGTGTCAAGACTTTGCGTACTGAGAACGCGATCATACACTTGGAGCATATACATCGGGGGAACCAGCATCAGCAAGTTAACAAACATGCTAAAAAAGCCCACCGATACAAACGAACCTTTACAGGCGCTTAATGCACGCTGCAGATCCGTTGCTTCCTGTTGCTTTGCCATGGAAGGGTCACCGTTGAATCAAAGAAATCACACGAAGATTAATCGCGGCAGCATAACAGAAACGCCCCTGTTTAGGGTAGGGGCGTTGAGAGCACTGACCATAGGGAGCGGATAAACACATGATTAACCAACTAGTTTAGGCCATCAAGTTAGTCAAGCAGCATCATACTTCCCCTCAAATCATGCTAAGCCAATCAGAATGGCATTCCGCTCTGGTTCGCTGGCTAACTTATTGAGCTAGCACAATTGACCTGCCGCACCTGAAGACCGTTCGAGTACATTTGCGCGAGTCAAGTTCAATCATGACATCGAACTGGCCTGTGCACTCGCACAGCTTGCCCGCTTCTCAAATACTAGCCCCCAAGTACTAGCCCCAAGTACTAGCCCCAAGTACTAGCTCCAAGTACTAGCATTAACGTTAGTACCGACTGGCAGCTGTCGGAAAACTCTAGCCTTTTAGCCCAGGAAGCCGATTGATTGAGCATTGTTGAGATCGACACTCTGTTTTCGTGGCATAACCAACAGATCGCAATGTAAAGCTTCTACACAGCCTCAGCATTACCTTTAAAGCCACAAAAAAAACGGATGACCCCAATGGGCCACCCGTTTTTTGGGCCTTCCTTAGTCAAGGAGTCTTGCTACAGCTGCTTACTTATAAACCGGCAGCTTCGCGCAGACCTCGGCTACTTTATCCAACACCTGGGCTTCAATGGCGCTGGTGTCTTCGCCTTTAGCCAACACATCCAGAATATCGCAGATCCAGCCAGCCAGCGTAGTACACTCCTGCTCGCTGAAACCGCGCGTGGTCACCGCGGGGGTGCCAATACGCAGGCCAGAGGTCACAAACGGGCTTTGCGGGTCGTTAGGCACGGCGTTTTTGTTCACGGTGATGTGGGCACGACCCAAAGCGGCATCGGCATCTTTACCGGTTACGCCCTGCTTGATCAGCGAAAGTAGGAAGAGATGGTCTTCGGTGCCACCAGAAACGATGTCGTAACCGCGGTCGATAAACACCTTAGCCATGGCTTTGGCGTTTTTAACTACCTGCTGCTGATAGGTTTTGAACTCCGGTGCCATGGCTTCTTTAAAGCAGATCGCCTTAGCGGCAATGACGTGCATCAAGGGGCCACCTTGACCACCGGGGAAAACCGCTGACTGCAGCTTTTTCTCAATATCCGCGTCGTTTTCCGCTGAGAGAATCACGCCGCTGCGGGGGCCGCGCAGTGTTTTATGCGTAGTGGAGGTAACTACGTGGGCGTGGGGCAAGGGGCTGGGGTAAACGCCCGCCGCGACCAGGCCGGAGACGTGGGCCATATCAACTAATAAGTAAGCACCCACTTCATCGGCGATTTCGCGGAACTTGGCCCAGTCAACGATTTGTGAATAGGCTGAGAAGCCGGCGATGATCATTTTGGGTTTGTGCTCACGGGCAAGCTGCGCCACCTGCTCGTAGTCGATCAGTTCTTGATCGTTCAAACCATACTGAATGGCGTTGTAGTGCTTGCCAGAAAAATTAGGCTTGGCACCGTGGGTCAAGTGGCCGCCCGCATCCAGACTCATACCCAAAATGGTATCGCCGGGCTTGACCAGCGCCTGGAATACTGCGCTATTGGCTTGCGAGCCCGAGTGGGGCTGGACGTTCACGTAGGTAGCGCCGAACAGCTCTTTGGCGTAATCAATGGCCAGATTTTCAGCAATGTCGACGAACTCACAGCCGCCGTAGTAGCGCTTGCCGGGGTAGCCCTCGGCGTATTTATTGGTCAGCTGGCTGCCCTGGGCTTCGAGTACTCGGGGGCTGGCGTAGTTTTCGGAAGCGATCAGTTCGATGTGGGCTTCTTGGCGCTCCACTTCTTTCTGCATGGCATCAAACAGCACATCATCGAATCCGGCAATTGTCATATCGCGGCTGAACATCGGCGGGAACCTCGTAACGAGAAAGCATCATCATGGAAGAAGCGAGGGCGCTATCATAACGCAGCCTGACGCGACTTTCATCGCATCCGCGTCAGGTCGTGCATGAGTGTGTTTCATGTTGCCCTGGCCGCTCAATGCTGACCAACTGGACAGCCGGGCTGATAGAGGGAGCTACTCTAATTGGTAGGAGAATCTCAACTGATCAACGTTGCCCATAGGATTCATAATAAATTGATTAAGCATAAACGGATTGGGGAACGCCACATTGACGGTTAGTTGTTGGGAATATCCCGCCATGATATCGACCATACCGGTCATTAATTTGCTGACTTGCGGGCCTAACAGCTGGCTAAACTGCTGGGCTTGTGCCGCGGTCTGGGAGATCACCCGCTCTTCGGGAATACCTTGTTGGCTGGCCATTTCAGTCGCTATACGCGGCAATAACCCCTCATCGGAGTAAGCGACAACTACGTCGCCGCCATGCAGCGTTGCCGACTCTAACAACGCGGGGTTCTGCGTTGCCTGCTCTATAGTCACCCCTTTCGGGAGCGTGATAGGAAGATCCATGGTGAATTCAAGCCCAGCGGCACCGCTTAGCGTTAAGAATCCTTCGGATATTAGCCGATTGCCCTCATCAGCCTCCTCCCACCGGGAATGGTTGCGCCCTTCTGCCCTTAACTGCCCAGTACCGCCGGTGAGTACATTACTCAAGCTCTGGATCGCTTCGCGATCGTCATGGGGCGCGAGGCGAATCAGTTCAGCTACATCGAAATAAGCCCCTTCAAAGCCCGCATCGCCGGTATGGTTGCTACCGTTAACCCACAGCTTATCAAGGAGTACGCGCCAGTCGTCACCCGTCAGGCTAAAGCCATTAAGCTCAGCGTGCTCAACGCTCTCTGCCCCGGGGTTATCTAGCCCGACCAGTTGTTCAATGCGCAGATTCGTCAGCGCGAGCTCTGAGGTAATACCGCTCTCTAGGTACTTGAACTCTGCACTGATTCCCTCGATGTTCAATAGCTCTAAGGCGCTGCGATTCAACCCCTCCAGCGTGAAGTCATCAATATGAATATAGCCTTTCACGGGAGTATGACTCATCTCTGTTAAAGCACTCTCTGCCGCACCGTCGTCCATCCGTAGCATAATATCGCTAGCCGTCACGGCGTTGAAGGAGACACTCTCCACCGCCTGATCAAAATCTTCAGCGGAGAACACCGCCCGTGATGGCTGGGGCAGCACTAACGTTGCGATACTGAGGAGTGGGTCAGCTTGCCCAACTTCTCTAAAGACTATGCTCTCCATCACTACTTGGTCGGGGTGCTCATAGGCTCCCTCGACGCTATAGCGTTCAAGGGTGATCACATCGCCGTTGGCGTGAGTAATCGCTATATCCTCAGCAATATAGCGTTGCTGCTCACTGTCTTCGTAGATACGGCTAAAAGTGAGCCTATCGTCTTCGCCTATCATGCGTTCACGAAAATCCGCCTCAAGTTGCTCGGGCGATGCATTCACCATGCCCGAAATCAAAAGAGCCGAAAACCCTGTGGTAAAGCGCCGGTAATAACCGAAGACATGCATGCGGAGGCCTCCCTTTAAGATGCCTTAAGCATATCATTAAGCTAATAAAAGTGAGATACCAAGCGCGCCGTTCGGAGATTTCGTTAAAGACCCTGACTTATTTTTCATTTTCTCTCGCCTCAAAAAATACTGTATATTTATACAATATTTTAAAATCAGGATGCCGACGATGCCGGGCCAGTCAGATCACCTTACGCCAGCCTTGCCGTTAACCTCTCAGCCGCTGCCTTATTTAACTTTTCTGGGCCGCGCTGGTTTTAGCGGCTTTCCTTCACCTGCCCAGGATTACGAGCCATGCACGCTGGATCTCAATACACGGCTGGTTAAAAACCCCACCGCGACGTTTTATGTCACCGCCACCGGCGACAGTATGGAAGGTTGGGGTATTTTTGAAGGCGACCTGCTGATTGTTGACCGCAGTATTGAGCCGCGTCTGGGGCATATTTTGGTCGCTATGCTGGAGGGCGAGGCGTTGATTAAACGCTATGCGCTTTACCGGGGCACACCGCATCTATGTTCAAGCCACCCAAACTACCCGCCGCTGCCCCTTGAAGGCAGCGACTGCCAGCTATGGGGTGTGGTGCGCACCGTGGTGCACGAGTATGTGCGTTGACATGCTTGTTTGCGCAAACACGCATATTCGAGATGAGGACTTGCGATGATTGGTCTAGTCGATGCCAACAACTTCTACGTAAGCTGCGAGCGGGTGTTTCAGCCCAAGCTTGAAGGCAGGCCCGTGGGGGTGATGTCAAACAACGATGGCTGTGTGATCGCCCGTTCAGCCGAATTGAAAGCACTGGATATTCCCATGGGGACGCCCGCCTTCAAGCTTGAAGGACTGCGCCAGCGCGGCGAGATCCATCTTCTGTCGTCTAACTACGAGCTGTACGGTGATATGTCGGGGCGACTGGCCCAACTACTGCGTGATGCCTGCCCTGCGGTTGCGCCCTACTCAATCGATGAGATGTTTGTCTATTTAGAAGGTCTCACTACAGAACAATGTGCGGCGCTAGGGCGACGCCTGCGCCAGCGTATACGCCGCCACTTGGGCTTGCCGGTGTGTATTGGGCTGGCACCCACGCATACGCTCGCCAAACTGGCCAATCACCTTGCCAAGCAATACCCTCACTACCAAGGCGTTTGCTTGCTTGATGGACAGAATCACACCACGCAGGCGTTGCTCAAACGTACGCCGGTAGGCAGTGTTTGGGGCGTCGGCCATCGACTCGCCGAGCGTTTGGCCATTGGCGGCGTTAACACCGCCTGGGACTTGCGTGAAAGCAATGAAAAACAGCTCCGCAAGCGTTTCTCGGTGGTGCTAGCACGCACCGCGCTTGAGCTGCGCGGCGTACCCTGTTTGGAGATGAACGCAATAGATAAGCCCCGAGAGCGCATTATGACCTCGCGCTCTTTCGGCCAACCCACCGGCGTTTTTGCCGAAGTACATAACGCCCTGCGACGCCACGCCCAGCGTAGTGCTGAAAAACTGCGCGAACAGCAGAGCCTGGCCCGTGCGGTAATGGTATTTCTGAATACCAACCGCCACCGCCGCGACCAGTTACAATATAATCCCCATGCCTTAATAGCGCTGCCCTCACCCAGCGACGACACTCGTATTATCCTCGACGCCGTTCGCCAAGGGCTTGAGCAAATGCATCGTCCCAGCTACCGGTTTATGAAGGCTGGCGTAATGCTGTTGGATTTGGTGGACGCTGAGCAGCATCAGCTTTCGTTGCTACATCCGCCCACCCGGAATCGTCACCCGTTTTTAATGGCAACGGTGGATCAAATTAACCAGCGTATGGGGCAAGGCACGATCAGCTTTGGCATGACGAACGCACCTGCCGCCTGGCAGTTACGCTGCGCTCATCGCTCAGACCGCTATACCACGCGCTGGGATGAACTTATGAAAGTAGGCACTCACCCCGGCGCTATTCATGCGTGTACTTCACGAACCTAACCGCTACCCTGGAAGAACCAATGCGCAGGAACCGCTGTTTTTATGTCCCTCACTCGGCCAGATAAAGAATACGCCCCAGCCCCCGGGCTAGCGCAGCGCTGGGCTAGCCGCTATGTACAGGGCTATTTACGCCGCCACCCAGCACTTAATTCCCCCGATCCGCAGGCCCTGAAGCGGGCACGGCGCTGGATTATCGCCTGGGCAGCGCTCGCTGGGTTGATTTCCGGCACGCTGATTGGCAGCGCCGAATGGTGGATGCGTGAGTTTGCCACTAGCCACTGGGAAGCCATGAGCCTTAGGGAGCAACTCCCCTACTGGAGTGGCTATCTGGCCGTCGCAGGCTTGGTTACCGCGCTGGAAATCGGCTTTTTATACTGGAATGCACTGCGCGGCGTGGCGCGTATTACCCGTTTGGCGGGCCTACGTTACGGCCAAACAGAAGCTCTTGAACCCGATATTCAGTTGACCGTTCACGGCATTTCCCGGTCGGCACTGGAATACCCCAGTCCTGGTAGTCTTATTTATGGCGTAGACCCCCACGCTTACCTGCATGGCTGGAAGCTAACGCTTCGAGCGCTGCTTTACCGTTTAAAAATCAGCTTAAGCAGCTTTCTGCTGCGTTTACTGCTGCGTCGGCTATTGGGACGACTGACGTTGCGCGGCTTTCTACCCATATTAACCGGGCCGCTGTACGCCGTATGGAACGCCTGGATAGCCGCACGCATTATTCAAGAAGCTTACTTGCAGGCGCGTGGCCCCGCCCTGGTTAAGCACTTGATGGAAACGCTGACTGATAGCGATGAACACACCCGACGCCTGGTAGCCCAGGGGGTGGGTGAGCTAATTATGCGCAATCAGCACCCGCACCCAAATCTAGTGCTGCTATTGGCTCGCCTGCTGAACAGCCTGCCTGATAAACCACTGGCAATTGACGTTGATTGGCCAACTGCCCTACAGGGCTATGCGCAACTGACGGGGGAGTCACGTAAAACACTGCTTAATACGCTTACCCAGGCGGCGCTACTTAGCGGTACCTACCGAGGGTCACGCAAGCGATTCCTAACAGAAGTGTATGCGACCTGCCAAACGCCGCTGCGCAGCGATGAAGTGAAAGCTCAGCAGCAGCGTTTGTTATCGGGGCAGATGCCGTAGCGTATTACGCTGTTTTCAGCGCGTGACGCAAGCGTGGGCTTAGGCTTTCGCCAAGCACCGCCATGGCGGCCAGAATCGCTAGCAGCCACGGCCAGTGGGCGGCAAACGAAACCTGATAGACACCCAGCGCGTCGACAAAAATCACCACAATTCCCAGCGGGCTAACATAGCGCACCATGGTCAGCCACAGCGCGTAAGCCAAAGGGGACAGCCCCAGCTCGTCGCGGAAGGTGTTGCTTTTCAGCACAAACCCAGCCAACACCACCGTGCCCAAGCCACCCAGCGGCATCATCCAGCGTGAGGTTAAATAATCCAGCCAATCAAAGAAATTTTTACCGCCCAGTGTCCAGTCAGCCCCAAGGTTAAACGACAGCATCGCTAAGGTGCTGATCACCCACAGCACAATGCCTGTTCCCCAGGAGGCTTTCGAACGCGAGATGCCTTTGTTATCGCACAGCCAGGAAACCGTGGCCTCGACCATAGAGATCGAGGAGGTTAACGCCGCCATGGAGAGCATAAGGAAGAACAAGATGCCAAACAGCGTGCCAAGCGGCATTGCCTGAAAGGCCAGCGGCAGGCTCATAAAAATCAGCCCAGGGCCTTCGCCGGGGTTCATGCCGTTGGCAAAAATCACCGGGAAGATCGCCAGCCCCGCCATTAGCGCCACCACGGTATCCGCCACCGCCACACTAATCGTAGTGCCACCAATTGAGGCGCCTTTAGGCAGGTAGCTGCCGTAGGTGAGAATCGCCCCGGAGCCCAGCGATAGGGTAAAAAATGCATGCCCAAGGGCTGCCAGCATACCCTCGCTGGAAAGGCTCCCCGCGTTAAACGAGAACAGGAAATTGACCGCGGCGCCAAAACCGCCGGAAAACATGCCAAAACCAATCAGCACCACCAGCATGACCACCAGCCCCGGCATCATCCAGCTAACGCTCTTCTCGATCCCCTGCTGCACGCCTTTGCCCACGATCAGCATCGTCAGTAGCGTTACCAAGGTGCTCCAAAAACCAAGGTTGAGCGGGTTGTCGTTATTGGCACCAAACACAGCGGCCATATCATCGACGCTGCTGCCCGCAAGTCCGCCGGTGAGCATTTTCCACAGATAGGAGAACGACCAGCCCGCCACCACCACGTAGAACGACAAGATCATAAAACCGCACAGCATGGCCATCCAACCAATCAACGACCACGCCGATGAACGGCCAGATTCGTTGACCACACGGCGAATGGCGTTTACCGGGCTGCCGCGACCACGTCGCCCAAAAGCGATCTCTGCCATCATTACCGGCACACCCACAGCAAAGATACAGGCCAGATAAACCAATACAAAGGCGCCGCCGCCAAACTCCCCAGTCATGTAGGGAAATTTCCAGATATTGCCCAGCCCCACCGCAGAGCCGGTGGCTGCCAACATAAAGCCCCAGCGGCCTAGCCACTGAGTGCGAGGTTGCCCAGAAGTGGTCATTTGCCCATTTATCCCGTCAGAAAAAGGCGATTATCCTAAAGGATTTCGTGGGTAATGCCCACTCGGCGCTATTCTTAAGGGCTAGATCCTAAGGGCTAGGCCCTAGGCGCTAACCCCTAGGTGTACACCGAGGCTTTGGCAGCGGCATCCAAGCGCTGAGCGGTTTGATCCACCTTGCGTAAACAGGCCAGCAACACGGCGCCAAGCGTTACAAAGCCGCCCGCCAACCATAGCCCAACGCCATAATGGCCAGAGGCTTCCGCTAACATACCGGTTAACGCTGGGGCGCATATTTGAGCGACACCGTATGCCAGCGTCATCTGGCCCATTAACCGTGCCGGGCTTGCCGGATAGAGCCTGCCCGCCATGGTCAGTACCAGGCTGACGCAGCCCAGAAAGGTGCCACCGTAGAGCACAGCGCTTAACAGCACCACAGCGGCATTGGCGGTAATAGCCGGCAGCACTATGCCCACCACTTGAATCCCCATAGCGATAATCAGTGCCCCCAGGTAGCCCACCCGTCGGGCAACTAAATCCCATAGCATGACCGCAGGGGCGGCGGCCAAACCGGCCAGGGCGAACGTCCAGTTACCCATTCCCGCCAGCAGCGGTTCCCGCTCGACGATAGCGACTAAAAAGGTCGCACTGATCACATAGCCGTAACCGGCACAAAAGTAGGCGGCGAGCATCCAGCGCATAAAGGTGCGCGTAGGCGGCATTGTGGGTTGGCTATTCGCTGAGTGGGCACCTAGCACTGGTTTTACCGGGCGCGGCAGCCAGCGCCAGGCCGGCACAAGCAGTGCGGCACCCAGCAGGCTAAAGCCCCACCACTGGGTCTGCCAGCTAAACGAGAGCTGCAGCATCATTTCCACCGCCACCGCCGCGACAATCATGCCTAAGCCCACACCGGCAAAATGAATACCCAGCTCGCCACGCTGGCGGTGCTGGATTAACCAATGAAGAATCAGCCCTGACGCTAATAGCATTGAAGCACTGCTGGAAAGCCCGGCCAGAAAACGCAGCCCTGCCCAGACCCAGAAATGCTCGGTGAGCGCCATACCCGCCGTGGTGAATACAGCTAGAATTAACCCGCAGCGAAATAGTGTGTCTTTGATATAAATACTGTGAATAGAAGCAGCCAGCACCGCCCCCAGCATATAGCCCGCGTAGTTAAGTGCCGCCAGCCAGCCGCCATCGGCGTCGCCCATCCAGGTCTGCTGCTGCATCACCGGCAGTAACGGCGTATAGGCAAAACGAGCGACCCCGACGCACAGTATTTGGCTGAAAACGCCCGCCAGTAGCACTTTAAAGCGCTGAGAACTTAATGTTGCTGCGGTCATTAAGCGGCTCCTTAAACACCGTTACAGCTTGTTATATTTGTTAGCAAGCATACATTAGCCAACATAGTAAGGTGTTTTGAGCAGTGCGTAATGACGACCTAGGTCGGGGGTATGGCTAGACATTGACCTCCAGACTTAACAGCAAAAACGACAGCGTTTTGCCATGCCCATCCAAGTTGAGCGCGCCATTAACGCCGCCCTGAAGCACGTCATCGATCACGAAGTTCATGCCCGCCAAATTAGGCAAAGGGTAGCGCCGCACTCGGCTGGCACCGCGGTGGGCAAACAGCGCCAACACACGCTCCTCGGTTACCTGCTCCAGTAAGGTGGTGTAGTGGTTTGGGTCATAGGCAAATAACGCCACATTAAGCCGCTCGCCCTTATCGCCTGCACGGGCATGGGCGAGTTGATGAAGGGTGACAGGAGAATGCGGGTGCACCGGCGTTTGCGTGTGTTCAGCTTGCAACATAACGTTCACTCCTACGTTCGCCGAGGGGCGACGATTCAAACAGGCTGGCATGGGCATGAACGTCGCTACGCTTGACCAAATATGAAGCCGTAAACACTCGCCGTTGAAATTGGCGCCGCACGCCACCGCCTCCCGCAGGCCCGGCACAGTAAAGCGCCAGAAGCTCTTGGGTGGCACGGGCGACCCAGCGCCGCTCGCTGTGCTCGGCCGCCAGCCGCAGCCGATAATCGCCGTTGGCAGGAGCTGAAGCGCTACGCTGCAACTCACCGCTATCGCTATCAAATACGCTGCTTAGGCCAATGATATCCAAGCGGGTACGCAGCTCAGCGGGAGCACGAAACACCAATCGTTCACGCAGCACCTGCGCTGCAAGCTGTGCCCTTGCCAGGGCGTTGGGCCCTGCATAGGAAATCTCCGCCTCGCCCTGCCAGCCACCTTCATAGCACACGGTGGTTTTTAGCCGCTCAGGCGCTGGCTTGCCGCGAATTCCCGTCACCGCCACGCGGTTGGGTGCTAACTGACGCACCTCGGCATGGGAAAGGTTCACCGTGACATCCGGGGTCAGGTAATTAGCCGGGTCATGCACTTCATAAAGCAGCTGTTCTTTCACCGTTTGCTCGGTTACACAGCCGCCGGTGTTGGCGGGCTTGGTAATAATAAGGCTGCCATCCTGCTCTACTTCAATAATCGGATAGCCCACTGTGGCAAGCTCCGGTACGTCTTTAAAACCTGGGTCAGCAAAGTAGCCGCCGCTCACCTGGGCGCCGCACTCTGCCAAATGACCCGCCATCATGCCGCAGGCCAGACGGTCCCAATCGTCCCAACGCCAGTCGAAGTGGTGCATCAGCGGCGCTAAAAACAGCGCTGGGTCGGCAACGCGCCCGGTGACCACTACATCTGCCTGCATCGCCAACGCTTCTGCCAGCGCCTTGGCACCCAGGTAGACATTGGCTGAAATCAAGGCGTCATCGCTCGGCATATCCAGCCGCTCGGCCTCCCAGCGCTGTAAGTCCAAGCTGTGTAGCTGCTGTCGGATATCATCGCCATGTACCTGAGCAATGCGCACATCCGCGCGCCCAAGCTGTGTGGCCAGCTCTGCAATTACCTGGCACGCGCCGCCAGGGTTCGCTGCACCGAAGTTGCCTAGAACTTTAATGCCGTGGTCCAGGCAGTCGCGCAGCACCGGCGCCAGCAGCTCGTCCAACAGCGGTTCAAACCCGCTTTCGGGGTCGTCACGCATCGCCCGGTGGGCTGCCGCTAATGTCCGTTCGCCCAGGGTTTCAAATACTAGCGCGGAGGGTTGCTGCCGCTTGATCAACTCTGCCACCACCGCCACGGCCGCATCGGTACGGTCGCCGGAAAAGCCCGCCCCGCTGCCTAATAAAAAGCTCATAGCTGTGTCTCCTTGGCCTGAAGAGAGTGGTGGTCGTCCGCAACAGGCTTCAGCTCGTCTCTTAGCAGCGAGCGGCGGCGTACAAACAGCCCAATAATTAACGCTAGCGCTGCCAGCGTGGTCAGCCAGCCGGGCGTCAGCGCCAGCCCAATCACCGCGATCAGCGCAACGACATCGAGCAAGCGCTTACCCGTCATGGCTACCCGCGACATCAGCGCGGCAAACGCCATTACGAACACCACCCCTTGGCAGCTGGCCAAGATGATATCCAGGCCAGAACCAAACCCCGCTAAGGCCGGGTAGATCAGCAGCAGGAAGGGGATCACATAAATAGCCGCCGCCAAGCGCACTGATTCAATCGCGGCAGGCAGCCAGTTGGTGTCGGCAATACCTGAGGCTACAAAGACCGCAATGCAGACGGGCGGCGTAATCACCGACAGGGTAGCGAAGTAGAAAACAAACAGGTGGGCAATCAGTGGTTCAACGCCAATGGCCGTGAGCGCTGGAGCCAGTACCGACGCCACCAGCACATACGCTGCCGTAGTGGGAATGCCCATGCCTAAAATCAGGCACACGCCGCCAACGATAAAGGCGACCAGGAACAGCGATTCTCCGCCCACCGTGACAATCAAACTCGCTAACGTCACACCGATGCCGGTCATACCGATCATCGCCACCAGAATCTGTGCCCCGGCCAATAGCACGCCGATAATCACCATGCCTTTGCCTGCATCGACTAGGCCTGCCACCAGTTTGCCGAGTATCTCGCGCAGCGACATTTTGGCCATCAGCGCAAAAGGCACGAACGTTAGCACGGTCATTAAGATGCCGTAGAACGCCGACATTTGAATCGAACGGCCGCTAAGTACGCCGTAAAACAGCCCGCCCAAAGCGGCCAGAATGGGAATGATTCGTTCAGGGCGTATCACATCTGACCAGCTGGGGAGCTCATCATCGGGTACTACCTGCAGTTGGCGGCGCTTGGCGACCAAGTGAATGGTGACAAACACCCCCAGGTAGAAAAGGATCGCGGGCAGCAAAGCCGCTAAGGCGATACGCAGGTAACTTTCGCCTAGAATCTCCGCCATGATAAACGCCGCAGCACCAAGAATTGGCGGTGCTATTTGGCCACCGGTCGAGGCCACGGCCTCAACTCCAGCCGCGAACGGGCGCGGGTAGTTCAAGCGCTTCATCATGGGAATGGTGAAATTGCCCGTGGTGGCGACATTGGCTACCGCGCTGCCGCTGACCATGCCAAACAGCCCGGAGGCCACCGTGGCCACTTTGGCAGCACCGCCCGGCGAGCGGCCGCTAATACGCAACGCCAAATCCATAAAGGTATTGCCGCCTCCGGTATGTAGCAGCAAACAGCCGAACAGTACGAAGGCGGCAATGGTCGTCGCGGCGACACCCACCAGCATGCCCCACAAGCCTAAATCGCCGAGGTAGATGGTTTCGGTCATGTAGTAAAGATCAAACCCACGGTGGCCAAGCGGCCCAGGGATTACCGCCCCAAACAACGCATAAGCCAAACCCACTAACACTAACAGTGGAAAGATCACGCCGATGGCGCGGCGTGACAGCTCTAGAATCGCCACCAGCAGTACGCCGGTCAGCAGCATATCCCGAGGTGTCGCCCAGGGGAGTTCGACCAGAATTTGCTCGTAGTTCAGCGCCACATAGCCACAGGCAACTACCACACCCACTGCCAGCACCGCATCAATAGCAATGCCCAGCGGCCGCCAGCGCTTGCCTGCGCCTAATGGGTAAACGGCAAGCCCTAGCAGGATGACCAGCGCGAGAAAGATACTCCGCTGAATCAAGCTCTCGAATGGCCCAGTGGCAGAGGTATAAAGGATTAGCCCACCCAGCAGGAGCGCCAAGCCTTTGGTCACTGTCTCGCGCATGATCATCGTCTCCAATGGGCCTTACTGGACTGGCTGCAAGGCATCGGGGATGTCGTACCCCTGCTCTTCGAAATAGCGCGCAGCGCCGGCATGAAGTGGCACGGTGCCAACCTCCAGGGTCATCTTCGCCATATCCGCATCCTGCATGGCAGCGAAGGCGTTAACCTGCGGCTCTGGGTTTTCCATCACGGCTTTGACGATTTGATAGGCGGTCTCGTCATCCATATCTGGATGGGCGTGCACGGCCACACCAAAGGCCCAAGTGGTGTAAGCAGGAATACCCTCTGCGGCCCCTTCGGGCACATCGACAATCGCTACGTCGGGCATTTCGCTGCGCAGTGTGTCGGCCTGCTCTTGGTCAAGCGACAGCACACTTATCGGTGTGAAAGTGGCGATGTCCATGGAGGAGCCATCCAGGCGTTCTCCGACCCCCGATTTTACCGACCCCATCACTCGGCCATCCTTCATGGCGTCGACCATATCGGTCGTTGAACCGCGCACGTAATCAGGTTCGATACCTAACGCGCGCATTACCGCTTCGGTGGTTTTCTCGGTGGCTGACCCGGTAATCCCTGGATTGAAACGTACACCTTTTAAGTCAGCGAAGGTTTCCACCCCTGCATCCTGGCGCATCACGGCATTCTGCGGTGCCACGGTGTAGACCCATAGCAGGCGGTTATCGACGGGGCGGCCTTCAAAATCTTCCTCGCCAGCGTAGGCGTGATAACCGGTGTTAGTGGTAACCAAGCCCATATCGATTTGGTTGCGGCCTAACCGGCGCAGGTTATCCACCGTAGCACCGGTTTCTGCAACGGAAGAGCTCACCCCTTCGACTTGGTTATTAATGATTTGATTAACCGCAACAAAGTAACTGTAGTGGCTGGAAGAGCTGGAGGTGGAACCAATCAGCAGGCGCTCATCGGCATGGGAAGTGGCAGCAGCCAGCACCGCGGCGCTTGCCACCATGGCGGTAAGTAGCGTTTTCATTGTGTCTCCGAAGCTCGCTAAGCGAGCTATTGTTATTGTAGAGCGGTTTTTTATCTAAAACGGTGATCGCGACGCTGATTGCATGCGATAAAACAAGCATGGTCTGCCGGGTTAATTTTGTATATTGAATAGTTTTTAATTTATGTTTTACTTTCTAAATGAATCCAAGCATCCAGCAGTTGCGTGTTTTTGTTGCCGTCGCCCACTCGCGCAGCCTTGCAGAGGCCAGCGAGCGCGTGCACCTTTCCCAACCGGCGATCTCGATTGCCCTGCGTAAACTCGAGGAGAACGTCGGTGGTGCCCTGTTTGCCCGCACCACGCGCCAGCTCGCGTTAACACCTGAAGGCGAAGCTTTTCTGCCCGTTGCCGTGCGGCTGTTGAATGATTGGAATGAAGCCTTTGAAGATCTTAACGACCAGTTTTCAAAACAGCGCGGAAAGGTAACCGTGGCCGCCCTGCCTACTCTGGCGGCAGGATTATTCCCCCGCGTCATTAAGCTTTTTCATGAAGCCTACCCACGTATTAACCTTAGCCTGCACGATGTATTGGCTGAGCAGATCAATCAAATGGTGCGCGAAGGCCGCGCCGACCTGGGGCTTTCCGTGCCGCCAAGCGACGCAGACGATCTAACGTTTGAGCCTGTACTCGAAGACAGCTATGTGGTCGTTTGCCCCTGCGGGCACTCGTTGCTGGCGCAATCAGCCGTTGCCTGGAGCCAACTCGCGGCTTATCCATTTATCGGTATCAATCGCCTTTCCAGCTCGCGCCAGGATATTGACCGTATTATGCAAAGCGTAGGAGAACGACTGGATATCTTATGCGACGCGCGCCAGATCGCCACGGTAGGGCGCATGGTGGCTGCGGGATTGGGCATTAGCGTGCTGCCCTCGCTCAGTTTTCGCCAAATTGCTACTGATGGCATCGAACACCGCCCGCTGGTCGAGCCGACGATTCGCCGTGAACTGGGCATTGTATTAAGCCGACGTCATCCTCCGTCCGCCGCCACCAGCGCCCTGCGCGAGCTAATTCATTGCCACGAATAAGCGGCTTTCTCTACACACCGCGCGGGAATCTGGCAGACTAGAGGTGATTAACATCCATCTAAAAATGAGTGAGCGACAACGATGAGCGATAGTGCAAAACCCTGGACACAACCGATGCCCGACGCGCAGTTCAAACTAATGCGCGAAATTCTTGCTGCCCCCAGCCCCGTCGGCCTGGAAGCGGCCATGACCTACGGCGTGCTGAAGCCACATTTTGAATCTTTTGCCCCTAAAAGCTGGCACCTTCACCAGTTCAAGGGCAACGCGGGCGTTGTGCTGGACACTCACCCAGACCGCGACGATATGTTCAAGGTCATGATCATCGGCCATGCGGATAAAATCCGTATGCAGGTGCGCTCAATTGGTGAAGACGGCAAGATTTGGATCAACACCGATTCGTTCCTGCCTACCGTACTGATCGGCCATGAAGTGAAGCTGTTTAGCGAAGACCCCGATGCCCCTGGCAGCTACCGCTGCATTGAAGGCGGCACGGTAGAAGCACTGGGCGCGATTCACTTTTCTGACCCTGCCCAGCGCGATGGCAGCAAAGGGCTGAAAAAAGAGCAGATCTACCTGGATCTACAGATCCACGGCGAGAATAAAAAGCAACAGGTGTTGAACTTAGGTGTGCGCCCTGGCGACTCGATTATTTTCGACCGCCCTATCCGCCCCGGCTTTAGCCCTAATACGTTCTACGGCGCTTACCTGGATAACGGGTTGGGCTGTTTTGTGGCCGCCGAAGTCGCGCGCTTGATTGCTGAAGCAGGTGGCACGAAAAACGTGCGCGTGCTGTTTGCGATTGCCAGCTATGAAGAGATTGGCCGTTTCGGCAGCCGCGTGATGGCGGGCGAAATGAAGCCGGATGCCTTGATTGGCGTGGACGTAAACCACGACTATGTGGCTGCGCCCGGTATTGGCGACAAGCGCATGCAGCCGCTAGAGATGGGCAAAGGCTTCACCATGGCGGTGGGATCGATTGCCAGCGAACAGCTCAACCGCATTATCGCTACCGCCGCTAAAGAGCAGGACATCCCGCTGCAGCGCGATATTGTCGGTGTAGATACGGGTACCGATGGCATGGCAGGCGTATTAGCGTCTATCGATAGCGCCGCTACCTCAATCGGTTTCCCCATCCGCAATATGCACACCATTTCAGAAACCGGCCATACCCAGGATGTGCTGGCGGCTATTCACGCCCTCACCCATACCCTGCAAGCCTTGGATGCCATACCAGACCTACAGCGTGAATTCCTGGATAACCACCCGCGCTTAGACCAAGCTAGCCCGCTCACTCATCAAGGCAGCGATAAGCCGGAGAGTGAGGGTGATGACAGTAAAGATGAGAATACCGAAAGCGAGCAAAGCGCTGCGAGTACCCAAAGTGGAGAAAGTAACCACAGCAAGAAAAACAAGAAGAAAGCTAAGAAATAAAACAAGCGTATAAAAAAAGAAGCCCCGGCCATTCCTTGGCTGGGGCTTTATCAAACCTTCCTTGATTCATCTTCACAAACATCCTGTTTGTGCTTCCATGAGCGTAAGCCATCCTAGCTTAATCTTCCCTGTTTCCACTTCCGTGTGGTGTATGCTAACTATGAACCTTAAAACGGTCTATTTATTTAACCTATGTTATCAAAACGGAAAAAAATTTATCTTTTTTCACAGCTTCAAGGATCGCCATTTAAAGCACGCTTTTTATCTTTTTTAAATGGCGCGTATGCCCAGCAGCGCTATACTTTTAAAAGTGTCGGCAACGATACTGCTCTACATGGACGTTACCACGCCTGAACCATCATCTAACCTAGTGGTAGGAGGTCAGCGTGCGCGATATTATAATTACCAACAAAGTCAATGGACTGGATGTCATCTGTCGTCATTGCGGTAACTCAGAGTCACCCAGAAATCCATTTTTGAACCGCTTCCGTTTAGAAGGCACCGGCAAAAACAGCACCACCTTACGCTGCCTAAACTGTCAAACAGCGGTTGAAGTACCCCTGAATGAGTTAAGCTCGCTTTACTATCACTATGCCTGTTAAAGGACGGCTTGTTATAAACCTATGGGTAATCTAGTAGTGCAGCTACCCTTTTATCAACATAAGCAACGCATAGTTAATAAAAACAGTTAATAAAAACGTAACAAGAGCTTAATTAATATGTTATTTATTCTGGGGTAAAAAAACCCGGCCATTCCTTGGCCGGGTTTTCATTGGGTCTTCCCTGATCTTGCACCACAAACATCCTGTTTGTGCATCCTTGTGCCACACAAGCAATCCTTGCTTGTTCTTCCTTATCGCGAGATCCCTTCGCTATGCCTATACAGTGCGCTTTATACCAGGAGGTTTATCTAACCTGTGATATCTAGCGGCAAATAAATTGTTTTATAACGGCTTTTTGAATTCCTGTATTTAGAAACAAAGCTTCCGACCTAACGTTGGCACCCCATGCATGGCTGCCAACAGGGAGGCCAGCATGACCGTACCCCTGGACTAATACGCTTTCAGCGTTATTTCTTCAGCCACGCCATCAGCGTTTCAGCCGTTAGTGCTGAGGAAGGCGGGTTTTGCCCGGTGATCAGCTGGCCGTCTTCCCGCACGTAAGGGGTAAAATCATCCGCTTTGCTATAAATCCCGCCGCACTTTTGTAAGGCATCTTCAACGAGATGCGGCACGATATTGGTCAAGCCAACGGCTTCTTCTTCGCCATTGGTAAAGCCCGTTACCTGGCGGCCTTTAACAAGCGGCTCGCCAGCGCTGTCTTTCGCATTCACTAACACAATCGGCGCGTGACAAACCGTGGCAACCGGCTTGCCTTGGGCGATAAAGGTTTCGATCAGGCGAATAGAGTCCGCGTCGTCGACGAGATCCCACAGTGGGCCATGGCCACCGGGGTAAAACACCGCATCGAAGTCATCAGCCTTCATGTCGCTCAAGCGATGGGTAGCGGCAAGCTCAGCATTGGCATGCTCATCCTGCTTGAAGCGGCGCGTTTCATCAGTTTGGCTATCCTCTGCATCGCTTTTGGGATCCAGCGGCGGCTGCCCTCCCTTGGGCGATGCCAACGTTACTTCAGCACCCGCATCTTTAAAGACATAATAAGGGGCGGCCAGCTCTTCGAGCCAAAAACCGGTCTTATTGCCGGTATCACCCAACTGATCGTGTGACGTCAGTACCACTAAAATACGCTTGCTCATAACTCTCTCCATACGGTGAAAAATGAGGCTATTAAAATGCGTTACGGTTAGTTAGTGGGGGCCTGGATGGAGGAATACAAGGAGAAATGATAAGTGAGCATTGAAGCGCGGGATTTTTACCGCAGTGGGCCTGACCATCGTCATGGGCAGGCAAGCAGCTTTGCATTGATTCGGCGCCAGTTTGATTTTCGCTCGATTGAGATTGGCCGCTGGGTCACCAGTGCCGAGCGTGACCGGGCCGCTGAGCTTTTCCACGATGCGCTTTGCGATCTTATGTTGATTCTCCAGGGGCCAGAGGCGCTGATTTCGCTGCGCGGCACAATAGCGTTGCAGTACGGCAGCGGTGGTCGGCCGGGCGTTTCTGCCCACTACGACCCCAGCCAACGCAGCTTTGCGCTGGCCAAAAACGCAGGCCCTGGCAGCATCGCCCATGAGTGGTTTCACGCTTTCGACCACTACATCGCCACAAAATGTTTTCGCGGTACGCCCAACGGTATGTTCGCCTCCACCGCGTGGCTAGCCGATGCGGCTCCCATCGCCCACCCGCTTAATCAATTATTGATGGACTGCTTCAAAGCTATTCTGCTGCAGCCAACAGGCAATCAGCCTAGCGAGCTGTTTCAGCACTCGGTGCAAGTGGATAAAAAGCTAAGTCAACTCTACTACAGCAAACCCGAAGAGCTCTGCGCCCGCGCCTTTGAGGCCTTTGTACAAGACGCCGCTATCACCAACCACTTCTTAGTCAAAGGCACCAAAGCCTCCCCCGAAGCGGAGGTGGGTCTTTACCCGCAAGGAAAGCAACGAGAGCGGGTTAATGCAGCGTTTGGCGACTATTTTGGAAGATTGGGTAAAGCGTTGGGGCGTGAAAATTAGCAGCTTGGAATTGATAAAATGCAATGACATAACACTTGGGAGCGGGTCTACACTTTATCTCTAACACAGGAGATTCAACATGGCTCAACAAGAGTGTGCGTGCCCCAAGTGTAAATGCGCGGTCGACAGCAAAGCCGTAGAGAAAGATGGCAAACTCTATTGCTGCGAGTCTTGCGCCACCGGCCATGCCGATGGCTCCAACGACTGCGGCCACGACTGTAAGTGTGGAAAATAAGCCCGCTACTGGATATTTTCTGCTATTTTACTAACGCCTTACAGCGGGTAATTTGAAACTTAGCCGTAAGGCGTCTTGGCAGGTATTTTCCTGCCTTCAAGGAAAGATTGCTGTGTTTTTAGCTTACGTGTGAAATAGCGTGATCACGACTAAGCTTTAGCAATGCCCACTACTCAAAGGAAGAGAAAATGTCTACTACTACCATCGTCGTTATCGTTGTTGTTATCGTTGCCGTACTCGGTGTCGGCTTCAGCGGCGTGCTGCCTTTTTAGAAAGCGTATAAAAGCTAGGTTTATTTCTGGTGCTTAGAGATTCTAGTGCTTAGAAAGTAGGGCTAGTAACCGCAAACGTTTGGATCGAAACCTCTTTTATAGATGCAAAAAAAGCCCCGCTTTGTGAACTGCACCCCAAAAGTTGGACACTCCTCCAACGATTGGGGTGTTTTTCATGGCGAAACATAATGAAGAGTTCAAACAT
>NZ_LXRG01000230.1 GCF_001651035.1 Halomonas sp. ALS9 | reverse complement strand
GGCCTGAGACCGGCCACCGGACCCATCCGAACGAGCCACGGCTCCGAACAACACTCCCAGGGTCTCGGAACCGGCCTCACCTCCACCGTTCGGCGGTGACTGGGTGGGCGCCCCGGGGGTATCCGGCGCTCATGGCCTTCATCAAGCGTGTTGCCCTCGCCCCTCGCGCTGTACGTCAGCTGCGGCGCGTCCGATCGGTCTACCTCGGCGGGATGGTGCTCTCCCTGCTGGGACTGGTCCTCCAGCTGGACCGCGACGGGGGCGGCCGCCAGACGGAGATCACGGCGGTCCTGCTCGTGGCGTTCGCCGCCCTGTTCGGGCTGACGGTCGTCCAGCTGTGGCGCCACACGAGGACCAGCCACTGCAGCACGGCGAAGAGGCTGACGCCGTCCCTCTGACCCGCACCGCCGCCGAGGACGGACGGTCGGCGGGCACCCCGCAAGCCCGACTGTCGGAACCGGCCGCCTTTTTCGCGGCCGGGGGCTCTCTTGCTGCGGAGATTCCCCGCCTGCGCGGGGACCACCTTCCTGAC
>NZ_LXRG01000229.1 GCF_001651035.1 Halomonas sp. ALS9 | reverse complement strand
GCCGCCGTGCAGCAGTGAGTTCTCGCTCAGCGCCGCCAGGACCTGGGCGACCGCGCCCGGCGTGCCGACCGCCCGCAGACCGTGCTTGCCCGAGCAGACCAGGGCGCGGCCGGTGGAGCGGTAGGCGGGGCGCCACTCCTCGATCTGCTGCTTGATGACCTCGTCCAGGTCGAAGACGACGGCGGAGCCGGTCCGCGGGTCCCGGGAGTTGGTCAGCAGCCGCTCCACGACGTCGGTGAGGCGCTCGACCTGGGTGAGGGCGATGTTCGCGTCCTCCTTCACCGTCTCCGGGTCGTCGGTCACCGAGATCTCCTCGATGCGCATGGAGAGCGCGGTGAGCGGCGTAGGCAGCTGGTGCGAGGGGTCCGCGGCCAGCCGGCGCTCGGCGGTCAGC
>NZ_LXRG01000228.1 GCF_001651035.1 Halomonas sp. ALS9 | reverse complement strand
GCGCACCCCCGTAGATATCGATCCGACCACGGTCTTCACCAGGACCGGCAGCTACTTCGACACCTCGAAGGTCGAGACGGTCGAGGGCAAGGAGATCACGATCACCCGCCAGGTGCGCGGGGACGTGGCCGACAGTGTCAAGAGCGGCAACGCCGTGTGGGACGTCTCCACCTCCGTCGACCACGAGGGGACCCTGCCCGCCTCCGACCCGCGCGACGCCCTCCAGTGGACCATGGAGCGCTGGGTGACCGACCGGACCACCAATGAGCCGGTCCACTGCTGCGGGGAGACGCCGACCTTCGACG
>NZ_LXRG01000227.1 GCF_001651035.1 Halomonas sp. ALS9 | reverse complement strand
TTCAAGTATGTACCAGAAATAATTCTCCATGCGCACACTGGTGACCATGCCATCGATGCGCAGCGAGTGTGTCGCACTGCGCCACAGCTCCGGGTCGGCTTGAATAAAGAGCTTACACATGGGCATTGTCTCTCGGAGTATTTGTTTTCACTCGAATTATTAGTAATGCGGCAATTTTTACCACAGCACATAAAAGAGCCCAGCGAGTACTGGGCGAAAATGGCGTTGAGTTA
>NZ_LXRG01000226.1 GCF_001651035.1 Halomonas sp. ALS9 | reverse complement strand
GAACAAGGGGGCGTGACGACGATGGCTTCGGTACCCGCGGTCCTCAACTCCGAGTGGACCAAGATCCGCACGGTCTCCTCCACCACCTGGACGCTCATCTGCGCGTTCGCCGTCACGGTCGCCATGAGCGCGGCCCTGTGCGCCCTGCTGAACGCGACGTTCGACGACCTCTCCGAGGCCGAGCAGGTCCCCTTCGACCCGACCCTCGTCCGCTTCTCCGGTACGGTCCTGTGCCAGCTCGCCATGGTCGTGTTCGGGGTGCTCGTGGTCGGTACGGAGTACAGCTCCGGCATGATCCGCACCTCGCTGGCGGCCGTGCCGCAGCGCGGGACGCTCCTCTTCCGCAAGATCACCGTGGCCGGGGTGCTGGCCCTCGTGGTCGGCCTGCTGACGAGCTTCGTCTCGTTCTTCCTCGGCCAGGCCCTGCTGGGCGACCGGGGCACCGACCTCGGCGCGGACAACGTGCTCCGCGCGGTCGTCGGCGCCGGTCTCTACATGGGGCTGATCGCGATCTT
>NZ_LXRG01000225.1 GCF_001651035.1 Halomonas sp. ALS9 | reverse complement strand
TCATGAATATTGAATTTTAGCTTAGACGATTACTTGTACCGTATGTAAGCCTTTGACGCACCGTTACCAAAGCAAATATCAGGGCCAACTACACATAGCGACAATTGACTCAGCCCTTTTGAATCCGTATAGTGGCACCCTAACTCTCGCCAACTGATTGAGCTCATGCTTCAGAATAACTCCATGCTTGCCCAGCTCAAGCAACAGATTCGTCAAACCACCCCACGTGCTGAAGGGGTGA
>NZ_LXRG01000224.1 GCF_001651035.1 Halomonas sp. ALS9 | reverse complement strand
ACTCCGGGCCGGCCAGGGGGCGTACAGCACCAGGAGCACCACGGCCGCCGCCAGGGCGGGGATCCGGGACCTGCGGCGGCCGGTCCCGATGGCGAGCAGGGTGATCAGACCGCAGGCCGCCGCGCGCAGGACACTGGGCTCGGGACGGCACACGACGATGAAGATGAGCGTCAGCGCGCCGCCGATCAGCGCGGTCCCCCGCAGGGAGATACCCAACTTCGGCGCCAGGCCTCGCCTTTCACTGTTCAGCGCCGATCCGGGCGGGCCGATGAGGAGAAAGAGAAGGATCGACAGATTGGCTCCGGACACCGCCAACAGGTGCGTCAGGTCGGTGGCCTTGAAGGCATCGTGGAGCTCCGGCGGGACCCTGGAGGTGTCTCCGACCACCAGCCCCGGCAGCCGCGCCCGCGCGTCCGCGTCGAGACCGTCCGTCGCCTCCCGCAGTCCGGAGCGCAGCTCCCCGGCCGCGCGCTGGAAGGCCGTCGGGGTTCCGGTGATCCGGGGTGGCCC
>NZ_LXRG01000223.1 GCF_001651035.1 Halomonas sp. ALS9 | reverse complement strand
GGCGTGACGAGCTCACCATCTGACGGCACGAGGCGGAACGGGCGCCCGGCCCCCGGCCCTGCGGCGAGAGGCCCCTTCCCGACACCCGGCCCCTACGACCTGTCGGTCATCGGCGCCGGGCCCGCAGGCCTGGCCGCCGCCGTCACCGCGGCCGACGGCGGCCTGCGCGTCGTGCTGATCGACGCATCGGAACGCCCGGGCGGCCAGTTCTTCCGCCATGCAGCCCCCGGGCTCGCCCCCAGGAGGACCCCCGTCCACCACAAGCGGGCCGCCTTCACCGCGTGGTCCGC
>NZ_LXRG01000222.1 GCF_001651035.1 Halomonas sp. ALS9 | reverse complement strand
GGTGCGATCCACCAACAGCTTCATGCCACGCCATGCTGACTCTAGCTGCTGAAAGTGATCGTCGTGGAGAATGTCATCAACTTGCCGACCAATTTTGCGGTCAAGTTCAACAATCATGCTATCTACGACGGCTTTGTTAACCTGCGGGGCAGCATTCTCGCCGTTTAACAGCTCGGAAATAAAGGCGGCAACGCCCTGCTTGGCAACGTCGTAGCCTTCATCCGCTGGCGCCATACGAGTCGGCGCCATCACTTGAT
>NZ_LXRG01000221.1 GCF_001651035.1 Halomonas sp. ALS9 | reverse complement strand
TCGCAAGGCGCAAACGCTGCGCGCTGGCGACCCACGTGGTGAAGGCAATGCGCTGGGCACGCTGATCAATCGTGAATCGGGCGAGAAGCTTAACGCCCTGCTTGACGATGCCCAGCAGCATGGCGCTCGCCTAGCCTGTGGCGGCAAGGCCGAAGGCGTCATTATGCAGCCCACCGTGGTGGATGGGGTTACCAAGACGATGCGCCTGTATGGCGAGGAGTCGTTCGGCCCGGTAGTCGCAATGATGCGCGTTAAGGATGAAGAAGAAGCCCTGCGCGTGGCGAACGATAGCGAATATGGCCTTTCGGCTGCCGTATTCAGCCGCGACACCGCCCGCGCAATGCAGTTTGCCCAGCGCATTGAGTCGGGTATATGCCATATCAACGCCCCCACTGTGCACGACGAGCCACAGATGCCGTTTGGCGGCGTTAAATCGAGCGGCTATGGACGCTTTGGCGGTAAGGCCGGGATAGAGGAGTTCACCGATCTGCGCTGGATGACCATGCAGCTGGGCCCGCGCCATTACCCCATTTAGATAAGCGCAAGCACTATGTCTTGCATTATGTCTTGCAAGAAAGCGAAGTAAATAAAGGAGTTCATTACAATGACAATAAAACCCACACTCGCCAGCCTCATGCTGTTAAGCGGCCTACTTCTCAGTGCTAATGGCTATGCCCAAGATACGGTGACCCTACGCTTGCACCACTTTGCTGCCCCGGCCACGCCAGTGCAGACCGAGTATTTGGAGCCTTGGGCTAAGCGTATCGAAGAGCAGTCCGAAGGAGCCATCAAGGTGGAAATATTCCCTGCCATGCAGCTGGGTGGCTCAGCGCCGTCGCTCTATGATCAAGCCAAAGATGGGGTGGTGGATATCAGTTGGACACTGCTCAGCTATACGCCTAATCGCTTCCCGGAGTCCGAGGCATTCGATCAACCCTTCCTACCCACAACGGGGGAAGCCACCAGCATGGCTGCCCATGAGTTTGCGACAACGCATATGCAGGACGCCTTTGAGGGCGTTTACCCCATCGCCGTATTCGCGCATACGCCGGGTAAAATCCATACCAGAGATACGTCTGTTGAGAGTGCTGACGATCTGAAAGGATTAGCCATGCGTGCGCCCTCGAAAACCATGAATCGTTATCTGGGGCTGCTTGGTGCTCAAGCGGTGGGTATGCCAATGCCGCAAATTCCAGAAGCGATTTCCCGTGGGGTGATCAATGGCCTGACACTGCCCTTCGAGAGTGCGGCGGCATTGGGTGTGCTGGATATCGCCCAGAACCACACCTTTTTCGAGGGTGAGCAGGGTTTATACACGGCGATGATGGTGCTGGTCTTAAACCAAGCCAGCTATGACGCACTCTCGTCGGAACTGAAACAGGTGATTGATGATAATGCCGGGCTTCAAGAAGCGCAGCGTATCGGTCAGGCCATGGATCAAGCAGAAGAACGCGCTATAGAAGCTATTGAAGCGAGTGGCGAAGGAGAAATGTTCTATATCGCCCAGGATTCACTGCAACCCTGGCAGGCAGCTGCCGAGACGGCCACGGCTCAGTGGATAGCCGACATGGATAGCCGGGGCTTTGATGGCCAGCTGCTTTATGATGAGGCGACTCGATTGGTAGAGAAGTATACCGAGCAGACAAAGTAGATCTTATCCCGGCCTGCACTATCCAATTTGCCAAAGCATAGCGGGGGCTCAGCCCCACAGCGGATAACTATCTGATTTAGTTAATGCAATAGTAAGGTAACTTGGGGGGAGTATAGGTCGACAAGGTCATACTATGCTTACCAATAGCAAAAAAACCGCCTTCCGGCTTACCGCTAGAAGGCGGCTTTACTTCTATACTTAAGCCGCACTCACCAAGACTTTTATCTTTTATCAGTAAATAAAAGCCTTAATTATACAAATCAACTGGTGTCGTGATTTATAAATGCCAGTCAATATGCCTGACAAGCCCTAGAATAGTGCGGGTAACAGGCACTGGGATGTTGTGTTCTTCCGCACGACGTACCGCAGCACCACAAATGGCTTCAATTTCGGTAGGCCTTTCTGCAAGCACGTCCTGGAGCATCGAGGGTTTATGAGAAGAGTGTTGTTCCAATGCTTCGCTCACGGTTTTCTCTATACGCTCGCCCTGAACAGCAAACCCGCAGGCATGCGCGGTAGCACAAAGTTCTCCGATAATTTGAAATGCTAGCTCTCTAGTATCCGCATGAGCGCCTATTTGGCCTACGGTTGATCTGGTGACTGCGCAAAGGCCATTTAAAGCCGCGTTAAATATCACTTTTTCCCAGATTGCCACCTCTACCTGTGGATCAATAATCGCTTTCATATCACCACGTGCGAAGAGTCCAGGCATATAATCAAGTAGGGGTGGTGCAGCCGAGGCGGAGGCTAGCCTGACAATTCCTTCGCCATGAGATTCCACACACCCTGGCCCCTTCATGTCAGCAGGATAAGTGGTAATACCCACCATAATATTCTTTTGATCTACGAACTCCATAAGAGAAAGTTTGTTATCGAGCCCATTTTGCAGGCTTAAGAGGACAGTATTAGCGTCTATTGCTGAACGTATTGCTGCTATTGCCGACGTGGTGTGCATTGTTTTAGTGAAAACTATAATAAGGTCATAAGTTTTACTCACTTCCCAAGGAAAAAGCACTGGGATAGGGATGTATCGCTCACCTTTATCTGTTTTGAGCTTGAGACCATTCTGGCGCAAAGCATCAACATGCTCCGCATTAACGTCAATCAGAGTAACGTCCGCGCCGCCTTCGGAAAGGCTCCCTCCTATTAGTCCACCCATTGCTCCTGCACCAAGGATAGCGATACTAGGTTTTTGCCTGGTTTGATTATTCACTATTTTATCCTCTTAAAAATTCTGCTCCTGAAAATCGATACCGTTTAATTTGGCTGAGTTTTTTAAAAGGTGATCGAACATATTAGGTGTTGAAAACCGTGCTAATATTTCCTCATATGCACGTTTCTGATTCATTACTTATACTGGATTACTTTCCCATAAATCAAATAAATAAATTATAGGTTGTTCATAAATAATATCTATATTAATTGCTCATCATCATCCATGGGCCATGCCACAAAGCTAAGCCATAAAATGCGCAAAAAATTAATATATCAATGATGATGTGTTGAAGTTATTGATTATAAGAAAGAAATTACTCTATGAGAGATGGTCGGGCAGCGGTGCCACTTACAGCTGAATGTTCGAGAGTTGGCTTTATTTCCACACGATTTATATCAAACTAGCCTGCTAAAAAATCAATTTCCTGCGGTAATAGCGTTAATGATGCTTTTACAAAACCAACGTTGAGCGGGCGAACGCGAAGTGTGTGCCTGCCAGTAAAGTGTTACATCGAATGGAGGCACTTCGAATGGTAATTCAAGTGCTTTTAGTGGTGCTTCATTCACAAAGGCAGAAGCAATTTGCTGAGGCAAAATTACCACCAAATCGCTCTTTTGCAGGACTCTCGGTAAAATAGAGAAGTGGGGCACCACGAGGCTAACCTTGCGCTTCAACCCTAGCCTTGCCAGCACATCTTCAGCCAGACCATGTCCTGACGAAGCAGCAACCACCGCATGTTTAGCATCCATAAATTGCTCCAAGCTGAGGTGATCATCAATACTTGGATGATGACGATTCAACAGGCAAACGTATCGCTCCTTGAGAATGATTTGGCGCTCCACGCCAGAGGCAGTAATAGGCCTACTACAGATGACCGCATTAACCTTCCCTGCTGCCAACCACTCTTCGACCTTATCGATTTCCAGAGCAATGACTTCAAGCTCAACATTTGGCGCCTCGGTATGCATATGAGAGAGAATGCGTGGCAATAGTGCCAGCTCGCCGAGGTCAGTAAGGGCTAGTCGGAATCGTCTATGTGAAGAGCGCGGGACAAAATCGCGATTTTCCTCCAGCGTACTGTCGATCTGGGCTAGCGAGTCGCGCAGCGTTGGGTAGAGCTGAATCGCAGTGAAGGTCGGCTCCATGCCGTCGCGAGAACGTACAAAAAGGCGGTCGTCAAACAGGTCACGCAATCTCGATAGCGCGTAGCTCACTGACGGCTGAGTGACGTTCAAACGCTCCGCTGCCACCGTTACGCTACGGGCATCAAAGAGAGTGACAAATACCCGGACTAGATTTAGATCAATAGCGGACATAGTATAGATACCATTTATATTTTATAGAGCATATATTTATTTGATAGATGTTTAAAGGCCAATTAGTGTGAAACAAACGCCTTCACACTAGAGCCAAGCATGCCAACCGTACACTCTATTACTTACCAGCTTCTCCGCCGACAGGGACTCAACACTGTTTTCGGTAACCCCGGCTCCAATGAACTGCCGTTCCTCAAGCGCTTTCCTGAAGATTTCCGCTATGTCCTTGGCCTCCATGAAGGTGTGGTCGTTGGCATGGCCGACGGTTATTCCCTGGCCACCGGCCAGCCGGTGCTGGTCAACTTACATGCAGCCGCGGGTACCGGCAATGCGATGGGAGCACTGACCAATGCTTGGTATTCCCATTCACCGCTGGTCATTACGGCAGGCCAACAGGCCCGTTCGATGATCGGTGTTGAGGCCATGCTGGCTAATGTTGATGCATCAACACTTCCACGCCCGTTGGTTAAATGGAGTTACGAGCCTGCCTGTGCAGAGGATGTGCCGCGTACGTTGAGCCAGGCGATTCATATGGCTAATCTGCCAGCCCGTGGGCCGGTCTATGTCTCAATTCCTTATGACGACTGGGATCATGAAGTAGAAGGTGACGCAGCCCAAGTCGTTCAGCACGACGTTAGCTATGCCGGTTTACCTTCAGCCGCCCAACTGGAAGCTTTGGCTGAAAATCTCAATCAAGCTCACAGCCCTGTGTTGGTATTAGGGCCTGAGGTTGATGCTGTGCGTGCCAATTCACTGGCCGTGGAGCTGAGCGAACGACTCTGTATGCCGGTGTGGGTGGCACCGTCTGCTTCGCGCTGTCCGTTTCCGACACGGCATGCCTGTTTCCGCGGTGTCTTACCGGCGGCTATTTCGGGAATTTCGGATAAGCTGGATGGCCATGATTTGATACTGGTGATCGGTGCTCCGGTATTTCGCTATCACCAATATGCGCCGGGCCGTTACTTACCCCAAGGCGCAAAACTGTTGCACTTGACCGGCGACGTGCAGGAGGCCGCACGCGCCCCGGTGGGAGATGCTCTAGTTGGCGACATTCATGCCACTCTGGAGGCTCTGCTGCCACTATTGGCACAAAGTGACCGTGTTCTGCCCAACCCCCTTCCTTTTCCACCACCTCAGGCGGTTTCCTCTGGACGTCTAGCCCCGGAGGGTGTCTTTGACTCCCTTAATGCCCTAGCGCCAGAGGATGCGATCTACGTTAAAGAGTCGACGTCGACAGTGACTGCTTTCTGGCAACGCGTTGAGATGCGCCACCCTGGAAGCTACTTCTTCCCGGCGGCAGGGGGGCTCGGGTTTGGCTTGCCTGCTGCAGTGGGCGTGCAACTAGCTCAACCCGATCGGCAGGTGATTGCGGTCATTGGTGACGGTTCAGCGAACTATGCTATCAGCGCTTTGTGGAGCGCCGCTCAGTACAACGTTCCAGTGGTATTTATCATTCTCAAGAACGACACCTATGGAGCGCTACGCTGGTTCTCGCGGCTGCTGGATGCAGAAGACGCTCCGGGGCTCGACGTGCCAGGGCTGGATTTTTGTGAATTGGCTCGGGGGTACGGTGTTGAGGCGGTTCGTACTGAGACGCTTGAGTCCTTCGAGGACGCGCTATGCCGGGCGCTGGATGCTTCCCGCCCGATATTACTGGAGGTGCCGACAACAACGATAGAACCTTGATACGAAGCTACACCCAGAGGGCGTGGTGATCACGCCAAATAATGAAGGCAATAACAATGACAGAGAGAACCCTCATGAAAAAAACAATATCGCCACTGTTACTCAGCCTATCAACTGTAGGTCTTTGTGCTTCGGTTAATGCTGATACAACACTACGCATGTCTCACCTGTGGCCTGCTGGCTCGACGGTTAACCAGGAAATTTATCAAGCCTGGGCACAAAAAGTAGAGCAGGAGTCTGACGGCCAGTTAAAAGTAGAAATCTATCCTTCTCAGACGTTGAGCAAGGCTGACCACGCTTACGAGTCGGCGGTTAATGGCGTGGCTGACATTGCCATCGCTGTACAAGGCTATACCTCCGGTCGCTTCCCTCTCTCCGAGATCGTGCAACTTCCTGGCGTATCCACTAGCGCATCGCAAGGGGCCTGTATTTTACAAACACTCTATGATGAAGGTGACATAGCGGAGGAGTACGAAGATGCCCATACGCTATTTTTATTCACCACTGGGCCAGCCTATTTACATACACAAGATTCCGAAATTAAAACGCCCGCTGATTTAGAAGGTCTTAGGATGCGGCACCCCAGCGAGGTAGCAGGAGAAATGCTCACAAGTATGGGCGCGCACCCAGTGGGTATTCCTGCACCAGATATTTATACGTCACTGCAGCGTGGCGTGATAGATGGATTAAGTTTCCCCTGGGAAGCCATGACGGTGTTTCGTATCAATGAGTTAGTGAATCATCACTTGGAGTTGCCATATTATACAGGCACGTTCGTAGCCACTATGAATAAAGCCTCTTATGATCGCCTCTCCCCCGAACTAAAAGCAGTGATTGATAATAATAGTGGTATGGCATGGGCTAGTAAGGCCGGTCAAGTATTTGATGGTATTGATAAAACTGGGCGTGAAGAGGCTATGGCTCAAGGTGATACCATCTATGCAGTGGAAGATCCACTCAATGACCCCGCCTGGGCTCCCCCTCTTAAGCAAGGCACTGAGAACTACCTTGAGCGTCTTGAGCAAAGGGGCTTGGATAGCGCTCGTTCTGTCTACGAGAAAGCTCTGACGTTACGCGATCAGTGTGAAAAATAAGTATTGGCGCAACGGTAGTCAGCCTTACCATTTACATTATAGGAATACGCCATGAACACTCTCGATCTGCTTATAGGCGGCCATCCACGCTCAGCTCTTGAGTCCGCCACCTTCGAGCACACCAACCCGCTGAGCGGAGAAACTATCACCTGTACAGCGGCCGCAACTGCTAGCGATGCTCGGGCCGCCGCCGAGGCTGCAGCCCGTGCCTTTCCGGCTTGGTCTGCAACTGGCCCC
>NZ_LXRG01000220.1 GCF_001651035.1 Halomonas sp. ALS9 | reverse complement strand
TAAGTGGTACTTCACCCCGAAACGCTCGCCTTCAGCGTTAATCCACATATAGGTATGGCTTGAATAGCCGTTCATATGGGGCCAGCTGGCGGGTATACCCCGATCGCCCATCAGCCAGGTTACCTGTTGTGCAGATTGCGGCGAAAGCGTCCAGAAATCCCACTGCATATCGTGATCACGCAAGCCGTTATCCTCTCGACGCTTTTGTG
>NZ_LXRG01000219.1 GCF_001651035.1 Halomonas sp. ALS9 | reverse complement strand
GGCGATCATCACTGCGCGTTTGGCTGATGGTGGGACTCGCCTCGGTTAATCCGTAGCCATTGTGTAGCGTAAGGCCGAAGGCTGCTTCCACCCGCACCTTGGTGTCGCTGTCTAACGGCGAACCACCCGCAGACATGTAAATCAGCTCAGGCGCTTCCAGGGTTACCTGCCCGCGTTTTAAAAACTCTAACGCCCGGGCATACCTCGCAGGCACGCCCGGGACACCGGGAA
>NZ_LXRG01000218.1 GCF_001651035.1 Halomonas sp. ALS9 | reverse complement strand
GCTGGACCGGGCCGACTCGGAGCTCGCGCCCACCCGGGCCCGGGTCGTCTCGTTGTCTCCCTCCGCCACGCTGGAGCGGGGGTACGCGGTGCTCCAGCGGCCCGACGGCCGTGTGGTGCGCTCCCCCGACGAGGCCGGGGCGCCCGGTGAGCCGCTGCGGGCGCGGGTGTCGGAGGGCGAGTTCACGGTGCGGGTGGACGGGGGCGGGTGAGCCTCGGTGACGAGGCTGGGCGCGTGGGACCGGCAGACGACAGACCTAGGGTGGATCACATGAC
>NZ_LXRG01000217.1 GCF_001651035.1 Halomonas sp. ALS9 | reverse complement strand
CCACGGACCCGAGTACGTCCAGGGCACCTGGACCAACCACGCGGCCAAGCGCAAGCGCAAGCTGCTCCTCCACCGGGCCGAGATCGACAAGCTGGAGTCGAAGTCCCAGGAGAGCGGCCACACGATCGTGCCGCTCGCCCTGTACTTCAAGGACGGCCGGGTCAAGGTCGAGATCGCGCTGGCGAAGGGCAAGAAGGAGTACGACAAGCGCCAGACGCTCCGCGAGAAGCAGGACACGAGGGAGACGAACCGCGCCATCTCGGCCGCCCGCCGGCGGCAGCGCAGCGCCTGAGGGGCCCCTGCGGGGGAATACGCTGGCATCGTCCCTCGTTGTTAACGTACGATGGGCCGTGCACCTCAGCGAAGGTGCGCGTTTTGAAAAATCAACATGGGGATGATCGGTTTCGACAGCGGATGTCGAAGCAGGGG
>NZ_LXRG01000216.1 GCF_001651035.1 Halomonas sp. ALS9 | reverse complement strand
CTTTGGATGAAAGGTGAAAAACCAGGCGAAATCGCGACCATAGAAACTTTGATAAAAAAGGTAAGACTTGTTATAGCGACAGTAAAAAGCCGAGGTAGGTCTGCTGTTGTTTGGATCAAAGATAAGGTCTGGTACCAAGAGGTTGGCTTTAATTACCGGATAATGTCGTTTTAGGGTTAATGCCAGGCGCCAGTCATATGCTGTAATGGTGACTG
>NZ_LXRG01000215.1 GCF_001651035.1 Halomonas sp. ALS9 | reverse complement strand
ATCGAAGTCTATTTTGGAAAGAGAATGCATATCCAAACCAGCAATAGTGTTCTCGGATGAAGACTCAAGGTAGAGAGGATATGCATTATAATATATCGAGAGTAAATAATTGGCAGTCTGTTCTGATATGGTGATTCTTTCTTCGTTATCACTGTTGGGCTTTTCCAAATGTATTACATCCTCTTCAATTTTTCCTTGACGTTGTTGTCTTAAATTTTTTAAAAAACTATATAAATTATTAGAAAAGCTCTTTTTTTTTTTTTTTTTTATTATTTTGTTTTTAATTTTTTGTTTTATCTTATGTGCATAATTTTAAACATTAAGGAATTTTTATGTTTTAAAAATTTACTCTCGGTTCGCTTTACATTATGAACCAATATCGTAGCGCTATATTAAAAGGCATTGTTTTTCCTTTCATTTTATATGTCTTACTTCAACTAGCACGCTATGAATCCGCCTATACTGAGTTTACACATGGCAGTGCCTTCTCTCTCTTACATATAGTTTTATTTGTTATTGACATGGCTATTCTG
>NZ_LXRG01000214.1 GCF_001651035.1 Halomonas sp. ALS9 | reverse complement strand
AGGGCCGCACGCTGCTGGCGAGCGCGTGTTGCCCACACTTCCATAACAGCAAATTCCAACGCTTGTGCAGGGGTAACTAAGTGTTGCATGGCGTTCATTCCTCTTGCAGGGGGTCAGAGAATTAGTTGAGACCTTGTTGTAAAAAATGTTGTAAAAACATGTTATAAAATCAGATGCTGTAAAAATCTTATGTTGTACACAGCCTTTGTTGTGCATA
>NZ_LXRG01000213.1 GCF_001651035.1 Halomonas sp. ALS9 | reverse complement strand
CCCGCCGACCCGACCCGGGTCCTCCCGCAGGAGGAGGCCGGCCGGCAGGTGTTGGCGGCCCTCAAGAACGACCGGCCCATCCCCGCCTCCGCCACCGAGAAGTCCGCGGGGGACAAGGGAGACGCCGGAGACTTCGTCCGGTAGCCCGCTCGCACGGTCCCGGGGAATACCTGCGGCCCGCCCCCGGTTTTGGGAGATACGGCCGGTCCTGGCAGACTGGTACGTCGGCCCCGGTTCACGGCCGCGCAATCCGCGCGGACGACCCGGCGCCCTCCCGAAACTAGGAGACACCTTGAAGCGCGACATCC
>NZ_LXRG01000212.1 GCF_001651035.1 Halomonas sp. ALS9 | reverse complement strand
ATTTTTTAAGAAAACTGATGTTTAGCTGGTAAATTGAACAACTGATACGTTGGTTAGATCATGGGTTAATTCAAGTTATGTAAGTTGTAAGTTATCGTTCAATTTTTTTCCCGTAACCTACGTTATCAAATGGCTAATCACGCCTTGAGGGGCAATTTTAGTGGACTAGGATAATCCCTGCACGATGGTTTAACCGTGCCCTAATTTTTATACGTACGTGCTTATTTGTAC
>NZ_LXRG01000211.1 GCF_001651035.1 Halomonas sp. ALS9 | reverse complement strand
TCCCCCCTGGTTAACGCCTTCGGCATCAATGGCGAGCCGAGAGCGATTATGGAAGGTGTGGCGTTTCCCCGTGGCGTGCATATCGTCGCGGGTAGGTAAGCGCAGGCGAACCGTCTTGCCGGTGCGGCGAGCAATAATCGCGGCAATACACGCCCAGGGAGACGCCTGAGTTTCCTTGCCACCAAAGCCACCGCCCATACGACGTACTTCGACGGTCACCGCATGGAAAGGTATATC
>NZ_LXRG01000210.1 GCF_001651035.1 Halomonas sp. ALS9 | reverse complement strand
ACTTAGTTATTGAGCGCGCGGGGTGTTGCTACAAACCAAACGACTGTAACCGCCAGAATGGCGCCTTTCATCGTTGATTCACCCATTACATCGAAAAGATAAAGCATTGGGAATGCTACCGTGAAGACAAGCATTGAAAATGAAATAATCTGCAGCAGCGTGCGCATTAGGTCGACTCCTGTGTTGATACAGTAGGTGCGATGTCAGCGGAGCTGATCAGCCCTTACCATTGGTCTATCAACTTGCCCAGCCCGTTGGCGCTGCGTGACAAAACTGAGCGCAATAAAGAGTGCCGCTGCGATAAACCACCCAGGCAAGGCGACAAAAAATATTTCAATACCGGCAAACTGCGACATGAATAAGCAAATAATCAAAGTAATTAACCAAGTGCCTATCACCGGCACAGTGAACTTATGGCCCGCATACTCTGCATAAAAGCTTTTTAAGCCAAGTTTTGGCAGTACCCAATAGTCGACAAAAATCACAGCACCAATGGGCATCAGCAACAAGCCGTAAAGAGCAACGAAATCTAATAGCTGCATTGCGACGCCAGGAAACAGCGCCACGACGGTGGTAAGAAGGCCTGTGCCTATTGTGACTTTAAAGCGTGAAACAGAGGGCATGACCGCCTGAAATGCTAATCCCGCTCGATAAATAGTTGGGTTCGCCGTTGTCCAACCGGCAATGATCACGCAGATTAGCCCAGCCACCCCGAGCGCTTGGTCAGCAAGCGGCCCTGGCAAAGGATTGGGTATCTGCCCTGCTTCAGACGCTGCAATAACCGTAGCATCACTGGTCAATCCTGCCTCGTACATTTGAAAGGCAAAGAGCATCGAAGCCGACAACCAAGCCATAAAGTGGCCTACATACATCCCTGCAGCCGAGGCTATGCTATACCAACTCTTACGGGCAAAGCGCAGTATCGTTAAATCAGACATCCCCACGTGCATGGCCATATTGGCAAACCAAGCGAAGAAGATAACGTGCCAAATTGAAAAGCTAGGCTGACCTGGCACTTCAACACCCGTCCAGATAGCGGTCTCTGCCAGCATCCATAGATCATTTGCCGAGCTTACTTCTGCACCTGTGGCATCAATAAACCACTTCAAGGAAACAATGCCAAACCCCAAAAACATCAGCACCATCCACGGCGCTGCGATGTTGGCAAACCAGGACACAAAGCGATAGCCATAGGCAGCCACTAAGGTAATCACGATGCCAACGGCTACAACGCTAAGTACCCAGCCAAGGCTATTGGGCAGCAAATCGGCAAGTGTTGGAAGTGGGAAACCAAACCATACCCCTACTGCCGTGGCAGATACGGTAATCATTGCACCAGCCAGAAAGCAAAATGCCAGTCCATTAGCTAAGTTATAGAGTATGACTGTATAGCGGCCAGCAATTTTTTCGAGGTGGCAATACAGTGTTAACCGAACCCGTGTTGCAATCGGCGCGGTGAGTAACAGCCAGCTTAATACAGCTAACAAGTTACCGATTAACAGTCCTACCACCACATCGAAAGCGGCAACCCCTGCCAAAACAAAGAGCGGGCCAATCATCAACTCGGTACCGGCAGTGTGTTCACCTGCGTACATACCGATAAAGCTTTTGAAGCCAAGCCGGGCCTTTTCAGGCACCGGCGTACGCTCGTACTCCCCACCCCCAACAGCAGGCGCTGCTGCCGCTGGGGCGGAGTAATTTGCATTACTCATGGCGTGTACCTCTATTGTTGTTAGCGTTGAGTATCAGGCCTCCAGATACACCACATGGCTATGGGTATATTCATATAGACCGTGCTTACCATCCGCCCCACCGATACCGGACTTACGAACGCCAGCGTGGAAGCCTTGCATTGCTTCAAAGTTCTCGCGGTTAATATAGGTTTCGCCAAAATCAAGTTCACGGCAGGCCTGCATGGCGTTATTAAGGCTGCGGGTATAGATCGAGGAGGTAAGACCGTATTCACAGTCATTGGCCAGCGCTATGGCTTCATCAAGGGTATCGATGATTTGGATAGGCAGAACCGGGCCAAAAATCTCCTGGCGCATAATGGCCATATCTTGGCGACACCCAGCCAGCACCGTAGGCTCAAAGTGGAATCCGGCTCCCAGATCCGCGACACTACCGCCGGTAATCAATTCAGCCCCATTTCCACGTGCGGTTTCTACCATTTGAGCCACTTTATCTAGACCGGCTCGGTTGATCATGGGGCCCATCTCAACATCGCTATCCGCTAGTGGATCACCATAGCGAGTACCTTCCATTGCGTTAGCAATACGCGCGATAAATTCATCCGCAACGCCACGCTGAACGTAAACGCGCTCGGCGCAATTGCATACCTGCCCGGTATTGATAATCCGTGAACTGCGGATCGCATTCACCGCAAGGTCGAGATTCGCATCATCCAGCACAATGGCAGGGGCTTTACCACCCAGCTCCAGGTTGAGCTTGGTAATGTTATTAGCGGCATTGGCCATAATGCGTGAACCCGTTTCTACGCTGCCCGTAAAGCTAATCATATCGACCTTCTGGCTCGCTGTAAGAGCGTTACCCGCTTCAGCGCCTGTGCCGCTAACCACGTTGAAAACACCTTTTGGCAGACCAACTTCATCAAGCAGGCGGGCGAACTCAAAACAGTTATTGGGCGTTTCTTCGCTGGGCTTAATCACGATGGTATTACCCGTGACTAATGCTGGCGCCATCTTCCGGGCGATCAGGAAAAACGGGAAGTTCCAAGGTAAAATACCTGCCACTACTCCAAGCGGCTTACGGAAAAGGAAAATGTTCTCTTTCGGGCGATCGCTTTGAATGATTTCACCTTCAATGCGGCGTCCCCACTCGGCCATGTAATCCAAATAGTCGGCGGTAAAGTTGACCTCCACCTCCGCCAACCCGCTGATTTTCCCCTGCTCTTCCGTAATGGTACGTGCCAAATGGGCAACGTTATCACGCAGCTTATTGGCTAAACGGTGTAGAAAGGCAGCACGCTCGACGGCAGGCGTCGCTGCCCAGCCTTTTTGCGCTCCACGCGCAGCATCCAACGCTCGTTCGACATCGTCAGCATTGGAAGCGGGAACACGCGATAATAATTTTTGGTTGGCGGGGTTAAATACTTCCAGGTGTTGCTGGGCTGCTTCAAATGCACCGTCGATATAGTTTTGATAAATGGTTGGCTGTGTCATCTTCATTCTCCTATTGTCATTATATTGGCCTCACAGAGACCATCTGCTGGTAAGTGCTGAGTTAAGAAATGCTTCGTTAATAAGTGCTGGAAGACTGACTCGCGGCTTGCCCCTTGTAGCGTGCAACGGTTGCCAGCGCGCCCTGACGAAGCAGGCTTATATCGATCCCCACCGCAATAAATTGGCAGCCAAGTGCCTGGTAGCGGCGCGCGTCATCTTCAAGCGGCGCCAGAATACCCACGGGCTTACCTGCCGCCTGCACCGTTTTAACAACCTTCTCAATGGCTTTTTGAACGTCTGGATGCCCGGGATTGCCTGGGTGCCCCATTCCCACCGAAAGGTCTGCCGGGCCAATAAAGACCGCATCAACACCGTCAGTTGTCGCAATCGCTTCCGCCTGCTCAACGCCCTTAGGTGACTCAACCTGTACGATTAGGCACAGCGACTCATGCGCCTTATTTAGGTAGTCATCCACGCCATCCCAACGGGTTGCACGTACTAAGCCGCCGCCGACGCCGCGTATTCCATGGGGTGGGTAGCGAGTAGCACGCACCAGCGTCGCAGCTTGCTCACCGCTTTCCACCATGGGCACCATCAGTGTCTGAACACCAATGTCGAGTAGTTGTTTGATCAACGCACCGTCCTGGTTAACGCTACGTACCACCGGCGCCGCTGAATAAGGGGCCACTGCCTGCAGTTGAGCTAAAATAGTTGGCACCGTATTGGGTGCGTGCTCACCATCAATCAGCAACCAATCAAAACCAGTACTCGCCACTATTTCAGCGGCATAACCAGTCGCAAAACCAGCCCAGCAACCCCACATGGGGTCGCTTTTGGCCAACGCGCTTTTAAATGTATTAACGGGCATTTGCATGCAGTAGCTCCTTGAAAGCGATAAAAACCGTTTACTGCAGATTGACGTACATGCCCCCATCAACCAGCAGCGAGGCACCGGTGACGTACTGCGCCATCTCTGAGGCGAGGAAAACGATAGGGCCTGCGAGATCCTCAGGGCGCCCTAAACGCCCCAAGGGGGTACGGCTTGCCATGTAATCGCGCTTACCCTGATCGGCAAGGTCGTCTTTATTGATATCTGTTTCGATCGTTCCCGGCAGGAGAGCGTTACAACGAATGCCATAGGGGCCTAATGCAATAGCGCAAGATTGCATCAGCGATAACAGCCCGGCTTTTGTCGGGGTGTAGTGGGTTTGCATGCCGCCGCCTACCAAAGCACTGATAGAGCTGACCGCGATGATGGCGCCACCACGGCCCTGACGCTTCATTTGGTTTGCTGCCGCCTGCACGGCAAAAAAGGCGCCGTTAAGATTGGTATTGACCGTTTCAAGGTACAGTTCGCGCGGCATATCGAGAAAGCTGTGGAAGGGGCAAATACCCGCGTTGTTGACGAAGACATCAACGCTGCCAAAGTTGCTAACGGCGGCTTCTACCAGTAGCTCACCGGTCTCCGGGTCACCCGCTGGGGCGCCAACGGCGACGGCTCTCTGCCCTAATGTTTCAATTTCTTTAATCAGTTCATCAACCGTTGAGCGGCTGGAGGGGCTTCCGCTATAGCCAATGACGACATTAGCCCCTTGCCGCGCGCACTCCAGAGCGGCAGCGCGGCCAATGCCCCGTGAGGCACCGGTGATAATGACGTTTTTATCGGTCAGCAGCATAATCAATTCCTTCATAGTGATAGGTTCTATTTACAGGCGGTAAATACGCTGCGCATTACCCGCAAACAGCGCGTGTTGTTCCTCTTTACTGGTATCGGCGATCACTGCGGCATAGGCGTGCCAAATATCCGCATAGCGCGCGTAGAGCCCATCGACGGGGTAATTGGAGGCAAATAAGCAGCGTTCGGTACCAAAAGCATCCAGCGACTCAAGAATCAGCGGGCGAATACTGCCCAGCGACCAGTGATGATCCAGCATCCCAAAGCCACTCAGCTTAACGACGACATTGTTTTGGGCGGCCAATAAGCGCATACCATCGCGCCAAGTCCGCCAGCCTTCTACGCCTTGGCGGTCCACGTACATGCCCGCATGGTTGAGCACAAACTGTGTTTCAGGGTGGCGGGCAGCCAGGGCGGCGGCCTGGGCCATTTGAGAGGGATAAATCTGTAAATCAAACGAGAGCCCTAGGCGCGCGAGTTGTGCGAAATTTTCCCTCCACTTTGGCTCTCGCATATAGTGACGACCCACGTAGTCATACAGCGGGTCGCTATGCACATTCAGAATCTGGCGAACGCCACGCACACGTTCAGAAAGTGCGCACTGGGTCTCCAACTGAGCTTGAACATTGGACTGGGAAAGATCCACGCCTACCACTAGCGCCCAGTTAAGCTTATTGTGCTCAGCCAGTTCACCGGTTAGCCACTGAGTTTCGGCGATAGGGTCAACGGCATCGGCTTCCACATGCACCAGCCCTAGCAGCTCAATGTCTCCACACTCTTCAAGCAATGTCTGTGGCCCAAAATCGCGAGCCATTGGGGAATAATCCCCCAGCAGATTAGTGGTAGGGTGCTCAAGCCACGGCTGATTGCCCTGGCCAAGCGCCCAGAAATGTAGGTGCGGGTCGACTACTTGCACGACGGCTCTCCTGGTAAAAAGGCGAACACTTCATCAAGCGGTACGCTGACCGGCGAATGATCGTTTTCTGTCTCCATAATGTCAGCCATATAGGCCCACCAGCGCTGCATTACCGGTAGCTCAGCAAGCTGATCGACCTGGTTATCGTCACGCATGACCATAATCGCAAACAGGTGGTGACTGCGCGGATCCAAAAAAATGCGGTACTCCTCAATGCCAGCATCGGCCAGAGCATCTGAAAGCTCCGGCCAGAGCGCCTCATGCCGACGCTGGTATTCATCTGCTTGGCCAGGGTAGAGAGTCATTCGCAGTGCCTTGATTAGCATAAACTGCTCCTTCTATTTCAGTAGTACTAGTCAAAAGCCCCAAGCAGGCCAGGTAGACCAAGTGTCAAGAAGGGTAAATACATGATGCACAGCAACCCAATAACGAGAACCATGAAAAAAGGCACGAGTGGGCGCATTGTCTTCATGTAATCAACCTCAGCGATCTTGCAGCCCAATAGAACGATTAAAGCCACTGGTGGCGTCAGCGAACCTAACAGCAGCGCAATAATGACCACGACTGAAAAGTGGATCATGTCGAACCCGAACATTTGGGCAATCGGCGTCAGTATCGGCACCATTAAGATCAGCGCTGAAATTGTCTCGATAAACATGCCGACGAGGATCAGTACCAGCACGATAAGCAGCAGTACAATGGCTGGTTCGCTGGTTACACTAGAGAGCCAAGTAGCTAATGTGGCGGGTACGCCCTCTCGCGCAATAATCCAGCTAAACAAGGCAGCACTGCCCAGGATGATCAGAATGCTCGCGGAAGTGACGACAGACTGAAGAGCGAACCGGTAGGTATTCCTAACATTTAGGCGATGCGAAATCAGGCCATACCCGAGCCCATAGGCGACGGCCACAATGCCGGCTTCGGTAGGCGTGAACAAACCGCTCTGGATACCGCCTACAATGATCACTGGCATCACCATCGCGGGTGCTGCTTTCAAAAACACCTTGCCGGTTTCACCTAAGCTGACTCTAAGATGGCGCGGCGCACCAATCTCATCAGCTTTCCAGTAAACCAACGCCATCATGATCATGGCGAGAAACAGGCCCGGAACGATACCGGCCAAAAACAGCGTGCCAATGGAAAGCCCCGTCATGGCTCCATAGATCACCATGAGTAGGCTAGGCGGAATAATGGGGCCCAAGATTGCCGAAGCGGCGGTAATCACTACCGCCCATTCTGGCTTGTAGCCCTCTTTTTTCATCGCAGGAATCATCATCCCACCGACCGCAGCCACATCAGCTGAAGCCGAACCTGAGATCCCTGAAAAAAGCACACTCGTCATGATATTCACCTGCCCTAACCCGCCCCGTATATGGCCCACTAAGGAGCGGGAAAAGCCAACAATTGACGAGGTGATACCACCATAATTCATTAGATTCCCGGCAAAGATATAAAGCGGGATGGCCAGCAAAGGGAAACTATCCAGAGAACTGAAAAAGCGCTGAGGCAACACCAAAAGTGGCACCCCGCCATCAATGACCAGGACAGCAATGGCACTAAGCCCCATGGCGAAGGCGATGGGCACGCCGAAAGCGAGGAGAGCTGTAAATAATCCAAACATCAAGGCAACGATCATACTGGCCCCTCTACGTCTGATGCGTTTTTCGCTTCATCACGACGAACAATGAAAGCAAGGATCGTCAGCACAGCCCCGATAGGCAGGGGGGCATACAACCAAGCTCTAGAAATACCCAATGAGGGCTGCATGGTTCCCAACGCGCGGAGTGTGAATAAATATCCCCAGTAAGCTAAAAAGGCACAGAAAATGATTGAGATGGCTGCCACTGCGGAACGCCTCACTTTTTCAAAGCGATTACTCTTAAACTGAAACAGCTCCACTTTTATTTCATCGCATTTGTAAACCACCACAGGGGTTCCCATAAGTACCAACCAAACCAGCAGCATCCTCACCACTTCTTCTGTCCAAAAAAGTGGCAGACCCAGGAGAAACCGGTTGATGACCTGTATGAAAATTAACGCCATGATCGCCGCAAATATGGCGACGGTCATGGCGCCAAGGGTGGCAAATGCCGTATCCAGATAACGACGCATTTGCGAGCTCCTTATCAGAGTCACTGCTGGCCAATGGACTCAAGGAGTTCTACGGCACCCATCTTGGCAGCAAACTCCTCACGGAAGCCTGCCAGCGCTTCCTGGAAGGGCACTGGATCCACCTCATTGATAGCGATCCCCTCTTCTTCTAGCTGGCTAAACCATGACTGCTCTCGCTCAAACCACTCACTGCGCTGCATTTCGGCCGCTTCCCGTGCGGCCCGGTTTACCGCTTCACGGTCACTATCAGAAAGGTTGTTGTAAAAGGACTCATTAATGGCAAAACTGCCATCGAAAAGAATATGACGTGTTTTGGACAGTGACTCAGCGACCTCAAAAATGCGGAAGGTGTAACCAACTTCTGGGGTTCCTTCCATGGCATCGACAACACCTGCCTGTAACGCGGTATAAACCTCCGGCATGGGCACAGGCGTCGGCTGAGCTTCCAGTGCAGAGAAGGTGCCCACAAATACAGGAGACTCTGGTACGCGAATCTTCAAGTTTCTGAAATCATCGGGGCCATCAATTTGCCCTTCGGCTAGATAGGTATCTCGATAGCCTGCCAGAATCCAGTTAAGCGGCCTGATTCCGGAAGTAGTAACCAATTGTCCAATCAACTGGTCGCCTATTTCACCTGTCACCACGTTTTCCCAATGATCAACGTCGCGATAAAGGTAAGGTAGCGTCAATAAGCCAAATTCGGGAACGTAGTTGGCATATAGACCTGACTCACCGTACCCCATCTCTAGTACGCCAAACTCAACAGACTCAATAATCTCTCTTTGCCCTCCCATTTGTCCGGCGGGAAAGATCTCAACCTGTACTTCACCGTCACTGTATTCAGCGACCAGATCACGAAATCTTTCTGCCGCTAAATGCTGCTCAGAGTCAGTCGAAATGTGGTGTGCAAAACGAATCTTCGTTTCAGCATAAGCACTGCCAAAGGGCATCATAAAGAGCAACCCGGCAGCACCAATAGTGGTCATTTTGGAGATAAAGCGTCGTGAGGTGCTATTCGTTATCATTGTATTTTCCCCTGGTATTACAGAATTCAATGTCCTTGCTTATTAGCAAAGACATTGCGCGGTAGGCCAATGTTAATGTTGATATGGCCTAGAAAGTTCACAGTCAGGGTTAAGGCGCACGCCAAACCCTGGTTTGTCCAGTTTGGAAGCCGCCATACGGCCATTTTCAGGCACCGGCTCATCCAGCAGCAGCGGATTAAACATAGGCACGACTTCATCGGCTTTCGGTGCCATCATCAAGAATTCAGCGAACGGACTATTATGGCGAGTGATCACAAAGTGGTAGCTGTAAACCGACGAGCCATGAGGTACCACCAGCTTATTGTGGGCATCGGCCAGTGCTGAAATCTTGATCAACTCTGTAATACCACCGCACCACCCCACATCCGGCTGGATAACATCGCAGCACTCCATTTCCAGGAGCATGCGGAAGCCCCAACGGGTGGCCTCATGCTCACCGGTATTAACCAGCATGCCTTTGGGCACATCGCGCTTGAGCTGTGCGTAGCCCCAGTAGTCATCGGGCGGAAGCGCTTCTTCGATCCACTTGAGGCCGTACGCCTTAGCTCCCTGAGCTAGCCGGGTGGCGTAATTAACATCCAGGCTCATCCAGCAGTCGTACATCAGCCAGAAGTCATCGCCGACAGCGCTTCGCATCTTCGCCAAGTGATCCAGGTTTTTCTGTAACCCCTCATCGCCTTCAGCTGGACCATGAACGAGGGGCATCTTGCCACCAATAAAACCCATTTTTTTGGCGAGATCAGGGCGTGCACCAGTAGCGTAAAACATCAATTCATCGCGAACCGGGCCACCTAATAGCTGGTGTACCGGCAACTGCCGTACCTTACCCAATAGATCCCAAAGCGCCAGATCAACGCAGGAAATTGTATTAATCACCACCCCTTTACGACCGTAATAGAGCGTGGCGTTAAACATTTGATCCCAAATCTTTTCGATCTCAGTTACCTGTTTCCCTTCGATAAAGCGGGCAAGGTGCTTTTCAACAATCCAAGCACCAATTTCGCCACCGGTGGTCACAGCAAACCCTAAGGTTCCATCGCTCGCCTCTACCTCAACCACCAAGGTGCCCAAAACATTGAGCCCAAAGCTTCGGCGTGTCATGCGGTACTCTGGATACTTGCTCATGGGTGTGGCGATTTGGGAATCAATCCAGTGACCTTCGGCTTGGTCATGGTAGTCAGCACCGCCCCCCCGGACGGTATAGGCGCGCACTTGCTTGATGGTGGGCTCGCTCATAAGCACTCCTCGTTATGCTTGTTAACGTAATCTTGTTGAGGAAGTTCTAAGTAAAAGCGAGCAAGGTAGCCAATGATTATCTGGTTCGTCCCGATACCTTTAAGTTATCAGATGGCATTAAGCCAGCAATGGCGCCAGCTTGCGTGCAACCGCTCAATAATAAGAATCCGAATCACTAGACTAATGTCGCACAGCCAAATGACACGCAAACACCATACCGTTTGGGTATCAATTCAATAGTGAGATGAGAATGGAAAGCTTTCAATTGCTGGTAGCCAGGCTTCGTTATAAGCACCTTCTTATGCTCTCGACATTAGGCAAAGTGGGTAACCTACACCAGACTGCCGTGGTCATGCATATGTCGCAGCCAGCCGCGACACGTATGCTGAGTGAAATCGAGCGGGTGTTTGCGTGCCAGTTATTCGAACGTATGGCAAAGGGCATGCGCCCGACTAAAGTGGGCGAAATGCTGGTGGAGTTCGCTGATAACGCGTTAACTCGCTTGGATCGCTGCGCCGAAGAAGTTCACCGCTACCAGCTTGGGGGACGCGGGCAGTTAACCGTTGGCGCTATTATGGGGGCCGCACCTGACTTAGTGGCTCAAGCGATCATTGAGATGAAACGCCAACGTCCCATGTTACAAATTCGTTTGATGGGTGAAACTAGCGATCAATTAGTAGCGCTACTGGAACAGGGTAAAGTAGATATCGCAATCGCTCGCTATGCGACCTCTATTCAGCATAATCAGTTCGATTTTGAGCCATTGGGTAACGAAAACATGGTTACTGTGGTACGCCGTGGTCACCCCTTAACCGATGCTCCTTTGCCGCCCCTTGAGCAGCTACTAGAGCACTGGCCCTGGATACTACAACCGTTAACCACGCCTGCACGCCAAGCACTAGAGAAAGAGCTGGAAATGGAAGGATTAATGTCGCCACGCGATATCATCGAATGCGGTTCAATCTTTGCTGCCTTACAGCTAGTACAAAAAAGCGATGCACTATTGGTAATGGCTGAATCCGTTCTCAGAGATCACCTCAATATAGGGCTTATTGAGATGCTGCCGCTGAACCTTGGACGAACGCTTTCGCCGTTTGGATTATTAACTCGAAAAGATACGTTTTATGGCGAACCGGTGACCGGCTTTTGCGATATTTTGCGTCGCAATGCCGTGCAGTGGGAGTAAAAAAAGCCGATCCATTGGATCGGCCAAACTGATGGGAGTCTGCACAGCATGGGGGATACTGCGCAGAGATGCCTGGGGAAGGCATCGCCAAAACGCCGGGTTAAGCGGCTTGGCGATGCCCTCCCAGTGAGTTGCGTCCTTTACGGGAGTAGCTGCCTTTGCCTTTTTTCGGCGTTTGCTGCTGCATTTTAAACATTGGTGTTCGTAGCTGCGCTTTTAATGCGTTGTCTTTAATCCTGCGCTGTTTCATTCACTTTCTCCATTGATTAGGTGCCTGCAAAAAGCAGGCACCGCTATGACAGACGCTAACGTTTAGCGTTCACCTCTTGTGTTCAAATGAGTGTTCAAAATTCTGGTTAAGCACACTGTTTACTCATCCCAAGCTGGTGCAAAGTCGGGGTTGGCAATACGCTCTTTACGATCAAGCGTAGCAATTTCCGCCATTTCGCTGTCGCTTAGCACTAAATCAAAGGCGGCGATGTTGCTTTGAATATTACGCGCTTTGGTCGATGAAGGGATCGTAATCATACTGCGCTGTTTCACCCAAGCAAGGGCAATTTGTGCGGGGGTGACGCTATGCGCCTCAGCGATCTGCTTAAGGGTCGGGTCGTCCATTACCTTGCCCACAGCCAGAGGCATAAAGGCAGTAATCTGAATACCATGCTGCTCGCAGTGATCAACCAGTTTACGGTTCTGTAAGAAAGGATGAACCTCGATCTGGTTGGTGAGAATTTCACCTTTGCCCAGAATACTGACTGCTTCGTCTACCTGCGCACAGGTAAAGTTGGAAATACCAATATTGCGCGTCTTACCCTCGGCTTTCACCTTTTTAAGCGCCGTCAAATAATCGACCATCGGCACTTCATCCTCTGGGGACGGCCAATGGATCAACAACAGATCAACGTAATCGGTGCCTAATTTCTTTAGGCTTTCATCCACGCTGGCTTCCAGCGTTGCGGGCTCCAGCTTATCGAACCACACCTTGGTGGTTAGAAAAATATCGCTGCGTGGCACGCTGCTGTCGCGAATCGCTTCGCCTACGCCAGCTTCGTTGCCGTAAAACTGCGCCGTGTCGATGTGGCGGTACCCGGCCTCAAGCGCCGCGTGAATACTCTGCTTGAGCGTATCGCCTTCCAGGCGAAAAGTACCAAAACCGGGATTAGGCATTACATGTTGCATCATTAACATCCTTTTCTATTGATAGCGTGTTAACTAACATGGGGTGGCAACTACGCTACTTCAACCCTTTGCTATTGAAACTTTGCTTACCATGAAGACGCCATGACCTCTAACGCCTCGCCAATCAACGCAACAGACGCTTTACTTCCGCTTCACCGCCAACCGGGCTTTTTAAGTTTTTTGCTGTCGCGGCTAGCCGCGGTATTTGCTATGCAAATTCAGGCCATCGTAGTGGCTTGGCAGGTTTACGATATAACCCGCGACCCGATGGCGTTGGCCTATGTGGGGTTGGCGCAGTTCCTGCCCATGGTGTTATTGCTGCTACCTGCAGGGGATTTCGTTGATCGCTTCTCGCGCAAACGTATTTTGCAGCTTAGCTGGATGGTGCAAGGGCTATGCAGCACCCTGCTGCTGACCCTTTCGCTGAATGAAAGTCATAATGTGGGCGGCTATTACGCAGTTCTGGCGCTGTTTGGTGCTGCACGCGCCTTTACCGGCCCTGCCTTACAAAGCCTGCTGCCCAATATTGTGCCACGAGCGCAGCTGGCCTCAGCGATTGCCTTGAATAGCTCTATCATGAAAATTGCCGTGATTGCCGGCCCATTATTGGGCGGCATTCTTTATGGGTTAGGCGGTGGCAGCCTCGCATACAGCGTGTGCTTGGGCTGTTTTATTGCGGCACTCGTGCTGCTGCTCCCGGTGCCTATTCGCTACGCTGAAACCGCCAAAATACTGGAAAGCACTGCCATAAAGCGCTTTACCGCGGGCATTCGTTATATCCGCTATCAGCCGATTATTTTGGGCGCCATTTCGTTGGATCTGTTCGCAGTGCTATTAGGCGGCGTCGTAGCGCTGCTACCTATCTACGCACAGGAAGTGCTTCACGTTGGGCCTGAAGGGTTAGGCGCGCTGCGTAGCGCTATTGCCGTGGGCGCCCTCCTCATGGGGCTCTACTTAGGCATTCGTGGTATTAAGCGCCGTGCTGGTTTGGTCATGTTTATGGCAGTAGCCGTTTTCGGCGTTGCCAATTTAGTGTTCGCTTTTTCAACGATTTTTTGGCTTTCCCTGATAGCCATGTTGGTGGCGGGTGCCGCCGATATGATTAGCGTCTATGTGCGCATGACGCTGATTCAGCTTGCCACCCCGGATGAGATGCGCGGCCGCGTGAATGCGGTCAACATGCTGTTTATCGGTTCCAGCAATGAGCTTGGCGAGTTCCGTGCGGGCAGTATGGCGGCAGGGTTTGGCGTAGTGCCCGCAGCTATCATTGGCGGCGTGGGCACTTTGGCGGTGGTCGGTGCCTGGATGAAGCTGTTCCCAACTTTGCGCCGGGTTGACCGTTTTGACGATGCCCGCTGATAACATTGCCCCCCTTCTTAACGCACTAACAGGGCAAACACCACAATAGCCAACAATAGCGACACGCCCTTCCAGAACAGCACAGGGTCTCGCTCCATCAGCGGTAACTGTGCGCGCTTCAGCATGTCTGAGCTTGGTGAGCGTAGCTCGAAGATAAGCTCCGAAAGCGCCGGGAAACGTTTATGGGGGCTGGGATGCAGCGCCTTTTTGAGCACCTCATCCACCCAGGCGGGCAGTTCGCGGTTTTCACTAAGCGCTGACTGATAGGCAAGCTTATGCTGCGCTGCCCGGGTGCGGGTCTTGGCCACCTCAGTGCCGTAGGGTAGCGTGCCGGTTAGCATTTGATAGGTAATCACCGCCAGGGAGTATTGATCCGAACGGGGCGTGCCGCCTTCCCCGAGAAAATACTCCGGCGCAGTATACTGGGCGGTGCCTAGAATATCGTCGCTAGCCGCACTGCCCTCTTCGGCGATCCCCGCCACCTTGGCAGCACCAAAATCAATCAGCTTCACCGTGCCGTGGCCATCAATCATAACGTTGTCGGGGCGCAAATCCTGGTGCAGCATTTCCAGCCGATGAAAGGCGCGCAGCCCTTTGGCGATCTGCTCGACAATCGGACGTACGCTGGCTAAATCAGCGTCAGGATGGTCGCGCATCCACTGGGTCAGGGTTTGCCCTTCGATATACGCCAGCACGGTGTACAGGTAGTGGCGTGGCCGCTGTTGCACGGGCGCTTTTAGCACGTGCACATTATCAATGCGCCGGGCAATCCACTCCTCACGCACAAACCGCTCAATGCTTACCGGGTCTTGGCTTAACTCGGTCGAAAGCGTTTTCAGCGCTACTTTCTCACCGCTCTCTACTTCTTCTGCCAGAAACACATGGCTACGGCTGCTGGCATGCAGTTGACGCACAATGCGATAGCCATCCAGCTCGCTCCCCTCGCGCAACTCAGGCGGCTGCGGTAACGCGCCAAGCGCCGCGTAAAGCTCATTGGAATGGCGCTCTGGCAGGCTATCAATGCGCACAATCTGTGCGGTGAGGTTGTCATCGCTGCCATTGTCGAGGGCGGCGGCGATCAGTGCCTCAGCTGCCGCGTCCAGATCCCCCCAGTGGGCATAAATCAGCGCAGCCATTTCGGCGTCAGTCAGCCACTCATAAACGCCATCGGTGGCGAGTAGAAACACATCACCTGCATTTAACGATACCGCGCGGTAATCCAACTCCAGGTGCTGACCAGCTCCCATGGCACGGCTTAAATGACTGACCTCCCGCGAGGCCCAGAAGCGGTGATCCTCGGTCAACGGCTCCAGCGTATTACCGGAAAGCTGATAGATACGGCTATCGCCCACATGAAACAGGTGCGCGGTAGTGGATTTAATCACCATCGCGCTCAAGGTGCACACATAGCCACGGTCAAGATTGTAGCGGTATTGGCTCTGTCGAGTTTGGGCGTATAGCCATGCATTGGTGGCCTGCAGCACCCGCTGGGCGGAGGTTTTAACCGCCCACGTTGCTGGGGTAGCGTAGTAGTCCGTCAAGAAGCCGCCCACCGCTGCTTCACTGGCCTCGCGGCTCACTTCGCTGCTGCTAATTCCATCGGCTAACGCGATCGCAATGCCCTTGGTGGCGCGCAAGGGTTCGCTGGGCAGGTAAGCGCCATAAAAATCCTGATTGCTTGGCTTGCGCCCTTTATCAGAGTGCTGGCCGAGCGAAATGGTCAGCGCTGCCATTATGCTTCCCCTAAAAAAAGCCTCCGCCGGAGCGAAGGCTTGGTTAACGACAAACTACTGCCTATCAAATCAGAGGGCTTTTTGCGGCGCGGTACGTACGTGGGTGGTGTAGAGCGTCAGGCCGGTTAATGCCAAACCACCAATTAAGTTACCCAACACTACCGGTATTTCGTTCCAGATCAGGTAATCCATAATCGAGAAATTACCGCCCATCATCAGCCCGGAGGGGAACAGGAACATGTTGACCACCGAGTGCTCAAAGCCCATGCCGAAGAACAGCATAATCGGCATCCACATTGCAATTACCTTGCCGCTCACCGTGGTTGAAATCATCGCCCCCACCACGCCCAGCGAGACCATCCAGTTACACAATACACCGCGGATAAAAATCGTCGCCATGCCGCCAGCACCGTACTCTTTATACCCCACGGTGCGCCCTTCCCCCACTTCACCGATCACCCGCCCGACTTCGCTAGGTTCGGTGCTAAAGCCGTAGGTAAACACAATCGCCATCAGAAAAGCGACCGTTAATGCCCCACCAAAATTACCCACAAACACAATGCCCCAGTGCTTGAGAATACGGTTAATCGTCACGCCAGGCCGCTTATCCAGCCACGCCAGCGGGGTTAACACAAACACCCCGGTCAACAGATCAAACCCCATCAGGTAAAGAATTGAGAACCCCACGGGAAATAGAATAGCGCCGATAATCGGGTAGCCGGTTTGCACTGCCACGGTCACCGCAAACACTGCCGCGATGGCCAAAATGGCTCCCGCCATAAAAGCACGAATCAGCGCATCGCGAGTAGACATATGCAGCTTTGCTTCACCGGCATCGACCATCTTGGTGGCAAATTCGGCAGGCAATAAATAGGACATAGAGTGCGTTTCCTTTGTTGTGAGTTTCAGGGTCAGATGAGAGGTGCAGCGCAAACATCAGTGATTTTTACAGCAGGCGTGGTGGCGACTCGCTGAACAACGCTGCCCACCACAATCAAGCAGGGTGATGGCAAGGGGGAGGCGGCAAGCTGCTCGGGCATGTCCGCAAGCGTGCCCACCAGCGACTGCTGCTCGGGCTGACTGGCGTTGGCCACCAGCATGATCGGCCACTCATCCGGCAGGCCTGCCAGGCGCAGCCCGTGGCAAATTGCGTCGACCTTGGAAAGCCCCATATAAAACACCAGGGTTTCATCCTTGCGTGCCAGCGACCCCCAATCCGGCGTGCCGTCTTCACGACATAGTTGGGCAGTCACAAAGCGCAGCTGCTGGGCATGGCCGCGATCGGTGAGCGGAATGCCCATGCAGGCGGCCGCAGCAGAGGCGGCGGTAATCCCCGGTACGATGGCAGCAGGCACCTGGGCGGCGGCCAGAGCATCCAGCTCTTCGCCCATCCGTGCAAATACTGCCGGGTCACCGCCCTTCAGACGCACCACCGATTTGCCTTCGCGGGCGAGCTTTACCATCAGCTCGCCGATCTCAGCTTGGGGTACGCTGTGATGACCGCGGGCTTTGCCCACGTAGTAGCGCTCGCTGCTGCTAGGAATCAGCGCCAGCACGTCATCACCTACCAAGCGGTCATACACCACGGCGTCCGCCTGCATCAGTAGGCGTGCGGCCTTGAGGGTTAGCAGCTCGGCATAACCGCTGCCTGCGCCAACTAAATAGACCTGCCCGGCGCGGCACTTATCCAGCCCCCCCCGCAGCGGCACACGTAACTCGTCAGCATGGCGAGCCGATGGTAGGCGGGCACGGTGCGACAAGCGCATAAAGGCGTTAAACCACTTCTGTAGCAAGGGGTTGCTTAGTGCGGGCATTGGGCCGCTCCTCTTCAATCAGTGATTTCAATTCGGGAATACAGCTACCGCACTGGGTGCCGCAGGCGAGCCTTGCGCCCAACGCTTCTACGCTGGTGTCACCCTCGCGGATGGCATTGACGATGGTGGTTTGGCCCACTTGGTGGCAACTGCATACCACCGGGCCGGTATCCGCAGCGCCGTCGTCGCAGCCCGCCAATAGGCGGCGGCGGTGGCTATCGCTTAGCACCAAGTCGTTAAATCGTGCTTCCAGCCACGCTAACCCTGGCAACTCTTTGGGTGGGCCAACCATCAGCCACCAACGCAGTTGATCGTTTTTCACGCAGGCGGCGCGCAGCCGTCCGTTAGTCGGGTCTTGGCTGACGACCGATACATCGCCGGGCAGCCATGTTTTAAGCTGCGCCAACCAGTCATTAACCGACTGCGTATGGGCAAGCTGCCAACGCTGGCAGCCGCGCATGGGAATACGTGTCCAGTAGGCACTGGTGCACCACGGCGTTGATTCCGTTACTCCCTCCGCGACCAGCAGGGTGGCCTGCCAATCGGTCGCAAGAGGCGCCAGCGCCACGGCGCCGTGCTTCGATTCCGGTTGCCCAGAGAGCGGATCGATAATGCTGTCGATCAGCGAGCTGCTTCTCGCCTGCTGGGTGAAGCAGTCAGTCCAGTGGATGGGTACAAAGATCTCACCGCGGCGCTGGGCATTGGATACCCGCACCCGAGCGCGAAATTCGCCCTTCGCGGCGGTTAGCACCGCCAACCCCTGATCGGTGACACCGGCGCTATGGGCATCGTCCGGGTGCACGTCCATAAAGGGTTCGGCGCGGTGATTCATTAACCGCGGTGAGCGCGCGGTGCGGGTCATGGTGTGCCACTGATCACGAATCCGGCCGGTATTAAGACGCAGCGGATAGGCGGCACAAAGGCTCTTTTCAGGCCCTTGGGGATGGATCGCTAGCAGCTTGGCGCGACCATTGGCGGTGGCAAATTCGCCATCCTCAAACAGCCGTGCCGTGCCATGGGGAGCGGCCTTTGTGACCGGCCATTGGATGGGTGCCAAGGCGTCATAGCCATCCCGGCCCAGACCCACCAAACCCGAAATATCAAACAGCCGTTTTGGGCTGTCAGTCGAACCGTTATTTTCAAACCCCGAGAGCCGGGCGTGCTCGTCGAAAATCTCCCAGGGGTGGGTGTAGTCAAACGCCTCGGAAAAGCCCAATCGTTTCGCCACTTCGCACATTATCCACCAGTCGTGGCGAGCCTCGCCTGGGGGCGGCAGCATGCCCCGCTGACGGGAGATGCGCCGCTCGGAGTTAGTCACGGTGCCATCTTTTTCTGACCAACCCGAGGCGGGCAACACGATATCGGCGTAGGGCAACAGGTCGGTATGGGCCGCGCACTCGGAAACGATCACCAGCGGGCACTTCTCCAACGCAGCACGCACCCGCGCGGCATCGGGCAGGCTGATGGCGGGGTTAGTCGCCATCACCCACAGCGCTTTTATCTCACCGCGCTCAATGGCTTCAAACAGCTCCACGGCTTTGTAACCCGGTTCTTCCGGCAGACTTGGCGTCAGGCTGTCGGTAGCCCAGAAGCGGCTGACCAGATCCAGAGCGCCTGGGGTGTGGTAATCCATATGCGCAGCTAACTGATTAGCCAACCCGCCCACTTCACGGCCGCCCATGGCATTGGGCTGGCCGGTAATTGAGAACGGCCCAGCCCCCGGCAGTCCGATTTTGCCGCCGGCCAGATGGCAGTTAATAATCGCGTTGCACTTATCGGTACCGCTGGCGGATTGATTAACGCCCTGGGAGTAGAGCGTGACCACATGCAGCTGGCTGGCGAACCAGTAATAGAAGGTTTCCAGCCGCTCAGGGTCAACATCACAGGCCGCCGCTACCTCGGCCACCGAGCCAGTCGTTTGCTGCGCGGCTTCCAGGGCCTCGTCAAAGCCTTCGGTGTGGCGCTCAAGGTAGAGAGTATCGAGCTTGCGGCGCTTTGCCATCCACGTTAGTAGGCCGTTAAACAGATAGGCATCTGTGCCTGGTTTTATGCCCAGGTAAAGGTCAGCAATTTCGCAGCTGTCGGTCACCCGCGGGTCGATCACCACCAAGCGCATCAGCGGATTGCGCTCTTTGGCGACTTTAATGCGCTGGTAGAGCACTGGGTGATTCCAAGCCAGGTTGGATCCCACCAGCACGACCAGCTCAGCCTCTTCCAAATCCTCGTAGTTACAGGGCACTGCATCGGCACCGAAGGCGCGCTTGTAGCCAACCACCGCCGAGGCCATGCACAGTCGCGAATTGGTGTCTAAATGAGGTGTGCCCAAAAAGCCTTTAAACAACTTATTGGCCACGTAGTAGTCTTCGGTGAGCAACTGGCCGGAGAGATAGGCTGCCACGCAGTGATTACCGTGCTCGGCCCGCAGGTCATTCAAACGATCAGCGGTGGCGCTCAATGCAGTGCCCCAGGAGACCTCAACACCATCCACCCGAGGATGTGTCAGGCGGCCCTGCTCGCCCAAGGTTTCATGTAGCGCAGAACCTTTGACACACAGCCGCCCGAAGTTGGCCGGATGCTCGCGGTCGCCCTCGACAGCGCTTAGCGTGCCCGCTTCAACGGTCGCCGTCACGCCACAGCCAACGCCGCAATAGGGGCAAGTCGTTTTGGCCTGAGTCATAGCTACTCCTCGGGTTGCTAATTAACGCCACGCATAAAAAAAACGCCCAGTCCCTTTCTCTAAGGCGCTATATAAACGCATTAAGAGAAGAGGGCTGGACGTCGTTGCCGCAGCGCACCTTCGTCGGTGCAAAATTTACTTTAATTTCAGCTACACATTTTCTAACGGCTAGTTATTTTTCGAACGGCTTTGGAATTGTTCGCTGCCATCGCCTAGCAATGAGCGCTTATCCCTTGTTAACTAACTTGTTGCCTAGAAGCTGCAAAAGCCAAGCCTAAGAATGTCTTATTGAAAACTTATTTTTTATAAACAGTCACTTAAAAATAAGGAGATGACGACGCAGCACGCTTTTTGGCACTTGTTTTAATACCTTTCACACGCTAAATGGTGTGCGAGAGTGCACGCCACCACCCTTTTCGCACCATCACTGTGCAGCCTATGCGAAGAGCCGTGCCAGTGCTTATCCACCATCTACATCTAAACATCTGAAGTTATTTAAAAAAATATTCCAGACGGCCAGTTGGCTAGCTCCTTGCTTGTTACTGGGTAAGGTTTTTAATCAGCTGACAGCCAATGGCGGTTGTCGCAGGTTTAAAACATACGCTTTTAAATAGCGCTATCGGGCAACGACGCCCCTGCTGTGCTCTCCTTCTGCAAATTGCAGAACAGAGGGCGCGACAGGGGCGTTTTTTTGTTTGGTGCTCAAGCAGCCGCAACGACAAGAGGAGCCACCCATGGAAACCACTTCCCGGTGCCCACCCCACGACCATCTAGTGATTATTGGCAATGGTATGGCAAGCCACCGACTCATCGAGGCGCTGGTCAAACAGCCCACACGCCCCCAGCGCATCACGGTGGTTGGCGCCGAGCCAACCCCTGCCTATAACCGTATCCTGCTTTCGCCACTGCTGGCCGGTGAGATGCAGCAAGATGCGCTTACCCTGCGTGATACTGCGTGGTACGCAGATCAAGGCGTCACCCTGATACTGGGTGAGAAGGTCGAGACGATTGATCGCGCACGCCAAACATTGATTACTGATAGCGGCCAATCGTTTGATTACGATCATCTGGTCATCGCCACCGGCTCGCGCCCAGCGCTGCCCGACGTTCCCGGCATTGAGCTTGAGGGCGTACACGGCTTTCGCGACCTACAAGACGCTGATGCACTTACTGATATCGCTCAACAGGGCGGTGATGTGGTGGTGATTGGTGGCGGCTTGCTGGGTCTTGAAGCCGCTGAAGGGCTGCGTAAGCGCGGCAATGATATCAACGTTAGCGTGCTCCAGCGCAGCGAGCGGCTAATGAACCGCCAGTTGGATGCGACCGCCGCGCACCTGCTCAAAGACACCCTCACTCAACACGGCTTGAATATCATCACCGGTGCACAGTTAGCGCGACTGGAGGGAGATAAACGGGGTCGTGTCGCCAAGCTGCATCTTGCCGATGGCCGCCAGTTGGACGCCTCCAGCGTGATCGTTGCCGCGGGCATTACCCCGAATGCAGAGCTGGGTCGCCAAGCGGGCCTGACCACCGAGCGCGCCATTGTTGTAGATGAGTTTCTAACCACCTCTGACCCGGCAATCTCCGCCCTTGGCGAGTGCTGCCAGTTTGAGGGCACTACCTACGGCCTGGTGGAACCGATCTGGCGCCAGGTAGAGGTGCTTGCCGCAACGCTGTGCGGCACGGCTACCGAAGGCTACGCGGATGCCCCCAGCGCCACCAAACTTAAAATCAGCGGCGTAGCGCTCTATGCCTTTGGCCCCACCGAGGCCAGCGCCGAGCATGACGTATTGAATTACCACGATCTTGAGCGTGGCGACTACCGCCGCCTGCTGCTACGCGATGGCCAGATTGAAGGCGCGGTACTCTACGGCGACACCAGCCAGGGGCCCTGGTACTTCGAGCAGGCGCTTGCGGGTAGCGATCTTAACGTTTACCGCCAAGCCCTCTTGTTTGGTGCAGCAGATGTCGACGTGCTACGCGATGCGGCATCTCAACATACCCCTGATTCGTCTGAACACTCTTCTAAATGCTCTTCTTCAAAACACTCTTCTCATACAACGTCGGAGGCGGCTTAGATGTCTACCCAAACGATGGCTTCACAACAGCAGCTTATTATTATTGGTAACGGCATGGTCGGCCACCACTTGGTCGAGCAGCTGATCGATAACGGCGGCCTTGAGCGTTATCAAGTCACCGTGTTTGGCGAAGAGCGCCACCGCGCCTATGACCGGGTGCACTTATCCGAATACTTCAGCGGACGCGATGCGGACTCGTTAGCGCTTTGCGAGGCAGATTACTACGCCGTTAGCGGTGTGGAACTGCGCACCGGCGAAGCCGTGATTGAAATCGACCGCGACCAGCAAGAAGTGGTCACCGACCAGGGCCGTTACCCCTACGATCGCGTGGTATTGGCCACCGGCTCTTTCCCCTTTGTGCCGCCGATTCCCGGAAACGACCGCGATGGCTGCCTGGTGTACCGCACCCTAGACGATTTAGACGCCATCCGAGCGGCTGCCGAAAATGCCACTACCGGCGTGGTGGTGGGTGGCGGCCTGCTCGGCTTGGAGGCGGCTAACGCCCTGCGCGGTTTGAATCTGGATACGGCGGTGGTGGAATTCGCCTCACGCCTGATGCCTATGCAGGTGGATAGCGAAGGCGGCGAGCTACTGCGCGAAAAAATCGAAGAGCTGGGCGTACAAGTCCTCCTGGAGCGGGCCACCCAGCGCATTGAGGATGGCGAAGCCAGCCGCCACCGCATGGTCTTCCAAGACGACAAGGTGCTGGAAACCGACCTAATTGTGTTCTCCGCGGGCATCCGCCCCCGTGACCAGTTAGCCCGCGACTGCGGCCTGGAGATAGGCGAACGCGGCGGCGTGGTGGTGGATAACCAATGCCTGACCAGCGACCCGGCCATCCTGGCGATTGGTGAAGTGGCGCTGTGGAACCAGAGTATTTTCGGCCTGGTGGCCCCCGGCTACCAAATGGCCAAAACCGCCCTTTCAACCTTGACCGAGGGCGATACCCAGTTTGGCGGCGCCGACATGAGCACCAAACTCAAGCTGCTCGGCGTGGATGTGGGCTCAATCGGGGACGCCCATGGCAACCAGAACCCCGGCGCGCGGATGTTCCGCTACCTGGATCCCATCAAGCAGGAGTACCGCAAGCTGGTAGTCTCCAGCGACGGTAAAAAGCTGCTCGGCGCCATGCTGGTGGGCAATAACGGCGTTTACGATACCCTCTTGCAGTACTACTCCAACGGCATTGAGCTGCCCGATGAGCCCGCCTCGCTGATACTGCCCCAAAGCAGCGGCGCAGCGCCCACCCTCGGCCCTGGGGCGCTACCAGAAACCGCCACCATCTGCTCCTGCCATAACGTCTCCAAGGGCGATATTTGCGCCTCCATTGATGCGGGTGCGATCGATTTAGGCGGGGTGAAAGGCGATACCAAAGCCAGTACCGGCTGCGGTGGCTGTACGGCGCTACTCAAAAGCGTGGTCGACCATGAGCTGGAAGCCCGCGGCGTCGAAGTCGACAAATCGATTTGCGAGCACTTTGCCCATACCCGCCAGGAGCTTTACGACATTGTCCGCGTGGAAGGCATCAAGACCTTTAGTGAATTGATCGCAAAACATGGTAACCAGGACACCCATTGCCTGGGCTGCGATATCTGCAAACCCGCCGTGGCGTCCATTCTGGCCTCCTGCTTTAACGAGCCGATCACCGACGCGGCGCATATTCCCTTGCAGGACACCAATGACACCTTTATGGCCAACATGCAGAAAAACGGCACCTACTCGGTAGTGCCGCGTGTGGCCGGTGGTGAGATCACCCCAGACAAGCTGATCGTGCTGGGCGAAGTGGCCAAAAAATACAGCCTCTACTCCAAAGTCACCGGCGGCCAGCGCATCGACCTGTTCGGCGCCCGCCTGGAAGACCTGCCGGATATCTGGAGCGAGCTGATTGCTGCTGGTTTCGAGACCGGCCACGCCTACGGTAAATCGCTGCGCACGGTAAAATCCTGCGTGGGCAGCACCTGGTGCCGCTACGGCGTGCAGGACAGCGTCGGCATGGCGATCTGGTTAGAGAACCGCTACAAGGGCCTACGCTCACCGCACAAAATCAAGTTCGGCGTTTCCGGCTGTACCCGGGAGTGCGCCGAGGCCCAGAGCAAAGATATCGGCATTATCGCCACCGAAAACGGCTGGAACCTCTACGTTTGCGGTAACGGCGGCATGCGCCCACGCCACGCCGAACTGTTCGCCACCGATCTCGACGACGAGCAGCTCTACCGCACCATTGACCGCTTCCTGATGTTTTACGTGCGCACCGCCGACCGGCTCCAGCGCACCTCGGTATGGCGGGAAAACCTTGAAGGCGGCCTGGAGTACCTCAAAGAGGTGATTCTGGAAGACAGCTTAGGCATCAACGCCGAGCTTGAGCGCCAAATGCAAACTGTGGTGGATACCTACCAATGCGAATGGGCCGACGCGATCAGCGACCCAGAGAAGCTAAAGCGCTTCCGCAGCTTCGTCAACGACGACCGCCCGGATCCGTCGATCATTATGACCTCCGAACGTGGCCAGCTACGGCCCGCTTAAGAAACGCTGGGCCCTGACACTGACAACGACACTGACACTGAATAAAAACGAGGCAACCCATGACCGCAACGGCACTGAAAAAAGACATGAATATGGCAGATTCCCCAAACAGCGAGGCTTTTGAAAACCACGCTTCTGAAAACAACACGGCGTGGCAAAAAGTCTGTACCAAGGCAGACCTCGTGGAATACTCCGGCGTCGCCGCCTGGCTCGAAACCGCCGATGGCCCCGCTCAGGTCGCTATTTTCTATTTACCTGGGGGGCAACAAAAACAGGGGGATAAACTGTACGCCCTTGACCACCATGATCCTTTCTCGAACGCCAACGTCATCGCCCGCGGCATCGTCGGTGACCTGAAAGGCGCACCGGTGGTCGCCTCGCCTATCTACAAGCAGCACTTCCGCCTTGAAGATGGGCAGTGTTTGGAAGATGAAAGCGTCAAGCTGCGCACTTGGAAGATCGAGTTTAAAGGTGATGAGGTGTGGGTGGAGGGGAAGCCACATTGATTAGCTTTGTTAAATCGACAACGCCGATATTAGGGCAGCGTTGTCGCTAGCAGGCAGAAACTCTCAAACGTTCATCCAAAAAGGTAATCAGCGCCTGATTAAACTCATCAGTGGGCACTGATACCATCTGAATCGCCATGGAGAACTAGCGTGGGCATATCGATCTTGGGCAAGTCTTTGCGGAAATCGGTCACTAAACGCCTTAATACAGTCGTAGGTCGCTTGGGGTGACTCAAAGGCGGCAATATCGCGGCTAGTACAATCCTTTCGAACTTACCAAAGCGGGCTGTGAAACGGAGGCATTGCTGTTCGCCCGCGCGCATGGGGACCGGGCGTCTTTGAGGTTGGATGTTAAACATTTATCGTGAACCACCACGCCTAAACGGAAACGTAGGATAAGCCCGTTGGCTAGCGGAAGGCACTGTCACCCCAAAGCGCTTTTCGATATCGCCCATGGTGATAAGCGTTTCTCCACGCCGATAGGCCGCACACAGAACTGCGCTAAGTTCGGTGAGCGCAGGCGAGGGTCTGGCCCACTCCAAAGGCGGCAAGGGTGTTGACCACTCTGCCAACCAGTCTTTGGGAATGGCTTTGGGCAGCACGTGCTTCGTGCGGTAATCCGTGTACCAGTTCGCCAAGCGGGCATGCTCCCACATCCGCTTGCGACGAAAGCGACGCCAGCGGGCCTTATTATTGGTGCGTTTGCATTCAGCTTTTTCGTGGGCCACGTAATCATCGTACCACTCAAGCCCCCACCCTCTTGCTGTGGGCGTAATGGCATCCGGCCCCTCCTCCATAAAACAGCGGAAATATTCCCACTGTGCCAGGGCCTCTAGCTCACCATCGGCACTCAATATGATTCCTGCCCCAGGCATGGAGTAACCGGGACGCTCTGGGTCTGGAACCAACAGCGTAAGGCTCCAGCCAAAGTTGGACACATCTTTCAGCGCCACCGACCAGCTCACACCAACTATCGCGACTAAATCTTCCCAGGGCACCAATACCGTGCGGCGCTCGCGCTTACAAAGGTATGCGATATGATCGTAAACTGAGGTATAACCGAAAAGAATCGCCATAGCCATGGCATGGAACAATACCTGCCCAAGGGGAAAGGTTTCTTCCGCTCCTACCAACCATTGACTAATATTAAAAATGGCAATTGGCCCGGAGACAATTGACATCGCAATAGGCCCTAATCCCATAAACCAAAGGTTGTCAGGAGCAGGCAGCCAGAACCGGTCAGACGGCGCCACAACAAACGCTACTTCACGGCGTTGGCGATTAAAGCGTACGGGAGTCGCTCGCTTAAGCTGGGTATTTACGAAGGAAACTGCCGGATTAAATACGAAAAGAAAAAGAGCATACAGCCCGGCAAGGCATAATGTGAGAGTTTCTACGTATCCAAAACCATCTATAGGAACAATCAAAAGCAAAAATAGGCCTAAACAAAATATCCACAAAAAACCAGAAGTCAACGTATGCCCGGCCGCTATCAAGCCATCTGGTCTTGCTCCCTCACGAATATCCATGGTGACATTATCGTAGCGAACATCCAAACTCGGCATAACATGCGCTTGCTTATTTTTAGTAGGCAATGGCAACGGGCTTATGCAAAATCTAGCATTTTCAGCCCCCTTATCGCATTCATTAATGCGCATTAGAACATGGGCATCTTGGGGTATTATCATTTCAAACATATTAACCTTATGGCATCCAGTTGCTCTGGCGTTGTTGGTTTCAGACAACACCATTTTAATAGATATGACTGTATGGTTGACACGAATACAATGAGCTTTATCTCTGAGTTAGGCCACCTCCTTGTTCAGCTTGGCCCAATCGGTTAAAAACACCCCGGCAAGTTCATAACTAATGTGTATTTACTCTTCTGGGGGTATGGGAACCGCAAGTGCAAAACGGATGGGCGCCAAAGTTCTGATAAGCGTCGTTAACTTCTCCAATCGCCTGATTCAAATCCAAATGCGCCGCCCCTGTGGGCAAAGGTGTCGGCGACATGTAAATAACCTTGCCACCTGGAAATGACTCAACATCTTGAGCCCGGTGGGGCTGGAGAATATCAGGCCGAGGCAAGTCCGGTGTCTTCTGGTTCATAACTGACATCCTTGTCGCGTTAACATAATCATGCTTTGAGCCCCTGCCACCGGTAGGGCGACATCGGGTGCTTTACATATGGCGCTAGGTATTGATGGCCTCGGCGTCTTCCGCGCCCTGGTTAAGTCTCTTCTGTAGCTTGGCACGCCCCAAGTAATTGATCATCGGTATGGCCAGCAGGCTCGATGGGGCAGTGGGTAAAGCGCCTATCGCGAGGAGTACCATAGAGGGGATAGACCACTTCTCTTGGCTAGGCTTATAAGCATAAGCCCTCAATGCCAGTCCAGAGAGGACGAAGATGACACAGGCCAAGGCATAGGGGTAGAGAAACGCGACATTGTTGTGAGTGGTATACAGCAACCCACCGCCAGCGACCAGAACGACATAAAGAAGAAGACAGGCGACGCCGATATCAGGCGTAACCTCCTGCTGGTGAATATCCCGCTCCTTCAGAAAAGCAAACAAGGGGTCTTGAATCGGCCCCGCATACTCCGTGTGTACGATTCCTTCCTTCGGGCTCATTCCAAACAGCTGCTTGTTGCTGGCATTGCGAATTTCTCCAATACCGGCCTTGGCAGGGTCATCGGTCTTGCGCCCATTCTTTGTCCTGAGTATCAGCTTTAGAGAGTCATCATGGGACACAAGCTGGTCATACAGCGATTGAATAAACTCAATATCAAAAGACGTTTTAAAACTTAATGGAAGCACGCACACTCTCCTTAACCCGAAGGTTTAATTGAAAGCAAAATCAAGATAAAGACGTATTTTCAACTTTATCTTTTAATGCTCACTTATTGACAAACTTGGTTTTAGGCTTTATTTCTGAAGAAATTGCTAAATTCTGATTAGCCGATTTCATTATAGCGACGTACTAAAAAAAATGCTCTAAACACGCATTAAATCTAGCCTTTCATAGAACATTAACTTTCCCTTCTTCATACGCCGCACCAGGCAGATGCTCTTTGAAGAACTGAATGCGCTCATCCAATTCATCTGCACGGCAGAAAATAAAGTGGGTACGTGGCCTATAGTAGGAGTTTTTGCTAAAAGGCTTCCATTGGTAGGTCAGCGCAATAATGCTGCGTTTACGCCATACCTTGATATGCTCGGTTTTCTCCCACGTCCACTCTTCATGCCGACTATTACTCTGCTTCGCCTGTTGCGCCCCCATCATCCCTGCCATCAGCCCCATTCCTAATGGCCCAATCCCCGCAATCACAAGCGAAGGATCCATTAAAATCAACACACCCACGATAGGCAGCAAAATAATCGCAGACCATTTCAGGAAAGAAGCCGCCGCAGCCTCTTGCGGTTTCCATGAATACTCCTCAGCCAACGTTTCGGTAAAGCGGTAAACAATAATGGTGGTATTATGGGTTACGCTCATGAAAATCAACATGAGCAACAGGAACAGCCCCCCTCCCAGTAAAAATGAGCCTAACAATGATTGTACGAGTAAGGACATTACATATCTCCCCCCCCAAAGGCAATGAGTGACATTGGAATTAAAGCAAGGTTATCCGGAGTGGTGTTGTAATTACGCGCTCTAATTTGCCAAGCCATGACCGCTGGCTCATCGGCATGCTTCCAGGGTATTTCGGGAATATAGTCCTGCTTGGGTTGAATAAACCACATATATGAATCCTTACTCTTCTGGAGTTATGGGAAACGCAAGTAAAAAAAGCGCACTGACACCCCAGTTCGGATCTCCCTATAAGGCATAGTTACTAAACACCTTAAGCTCTCGCTCGTGATACGGAACGTTTGGCAATGCCTTTCTCAGGTATTGGATGTTTTCGTCAAAATTATGCGGCTGACAATAAACGGTGCTATAAAAAAAAGTCTCTATTCCATCTTCGTGAATGTCAGTAAAACGTAAACCAATTAAATTCCGCTTACGCCAAGCTACAATTTCCTCGGCGTCCATCCATTCTATTTCTTTATGTTGACTTTTATTATGCTTCGCCTGTTGCGACCCCATCATCCATGCCATTAGGCCCATTCCCAATGGGCCAATACCGGCAATCACCAGAGAAGGATCCATTAAGATCAGCACACCCACGATGGGCAGCAAAATAATCGCAGACCACTTCAGGAAAGAAGCCGCCGCAGCCTCTTGTGGTTTCCATGAATACTCCTCAGCCAACGTTTCAGTAAAACGGTAAACAATAATGGTGGTATTATGGGTTACGCTCATGAAAATCAACATGAGCAATAGGAACAGCCCCCCTCCCAGTAAAAATGAGCCTAACAATGATTGTACGAGTAAGGACATTACATACCCCCCCCCAAAGGCAATGAGTGACATTGGAATTAAAGCAAGGTTATCCGGAGTGGTGTTGTAATTACGCGCTCTAATTTGCCATGCCATGACCGCTGGCTCATCCGCATGCTTCCAGGGTATTTCAGGAATATAGTCCTGCTTGGGTTGAATAAACCACATATATGAATCCTTACTCTTCTGGGGTTATGGGAATCGCTAGTGCAAAACGGGCAGGCGCGCTGAGGCCCTGGCTCTCCTCACTATTGGGTTCGATCTCTTTTTTACCTGCGGCAGCGTTGGGTTTGTAAAAGGTGAAACTTAATTGGTTTTCGCTTGATAGCAACGTTTCGGCATAGTCCACTGTGAGAATAAAAGAGGCATTTTTTGCTTGTTCGCTAGCCGGTATCCAGGCCTGCCAGATTCGCACATCGTCTGGGTTATATTCTGTGTCAGCGGGTAACGCTGCCCCTCGCTCCGTTTGTTGAGAAGGACTCTGCTCGAAGCTATCGCCCGGTGCCCAGAAGCCGCTTCCGGCGATCTCGGAGATTCTGACGGTGTCCCCCGCTAGGGAAGCGGGAAAAGCGATCTGCACCCAGCAGCCTTGATAGGTAGAAGCAATATCACCTACCCCGTAATAGCTACTGTTTGACGAGTCAAACTTCATATCGGTTACGCTGGTCAATTTCACGGAAGGCTGTAGCAGGATTTCCATCAACGCCTGCCACTCACTATTTTCGCCTTCGTCAGTCGCATCCCACTGATACTCCCCCCTACCCCAAGTGCTGGTATATAGCCAGACGCGTACCCCTTCACGGTTATAGCGGGCAGCGAAATGTGAGGCGATCAGGTGAATGACACCCGCCGCAAACAGAATGCCGGAGACCCAGCCGCCAAGTATCCAAGCGAAAGCTTTTGAACCTGCCCGAGCTGCACCATAAATTTGAGCACCGGCTGTACCGGCCATAGTGAATCCTGCAAAAGCTTTAACTGCTAAGGCCAGACGCTCTTTCCCACTTGTTGCCTCTCCATAGTCACTTAGGCTATTCCAAGTATCTAACCCCGCTGAGATTGCCCCGATAGCTGACAAACCCGCCACTCGGGTGGCTAATTTGGCCGCTAATCTTGCCGTTTTCGGCGAGTTCTGGCCTGACCATTCGCTAATACCAGCCTTTGCTACTTCTGTCATAGTTCGTGACAGCATGAATTTTTGCGTAGCATGCTTGTTCCAAAACGGCATGACCCATAGGCTCATTGTTGCGCCAGCGGCGAAACTGGCGGTCGTCGCCAAGTTCCGCGCTTCGTCTCCATCAATGCCTTCTTTGTTAGCGGTACGTACCGCTTCCTGAAAGTTGTAGAGATTCAGCCCTGCAATTAAGAGTGGCAACCCGCCACCCAGTCGCTCGACTAACCCCGTTAGATGTCGACGAGCCGCCCTCACGCCGCCCATGATTTTTAAGCGGTGTATTTCACGCTGTTCGTAAAAACCGACGGAGGCAAGATTATTCGCACGCGCCTGATTGCCTGGATTACTGCGATCTAGGGTATCGTCCGCACCGCTAACACGCCTGGGTTCATCGTAGGCATGCTCATAGCGTTGTTGTTCCAGCCGCTTCATCTCATCGACATTTCTTTGTTGCTTTGCGGCACGAATGTCTCTGGTCAGCTTCCAGGACTTTTTCCGCCATTCGCGGTGCTTAGCCTCGTACTCAAGGTCAAGCACCAGCTGTGATGAAGCAACATCCGGATGGACGAGAACGACCATAAGGGGGTGCAATAGTGCTTTGGTTGCTTTTGCCACAGACACCTGGCCTCTGGCACTTAAGGAAGGTAAAAAGTGGTAGGCGATACTTTCCCAAGCTTTTTGTGTTGGCCCGCCAACCCCCACGCGCAAGGTATCAAATGCCTCTTTTACATGCGGTGCCAGGGCTTTATAAGCGGGATGACTCTGTACCTTTTCGTACTTGAGGATACCGCGAAATGCGTTGATCCGCGTTGCCACGCTCGAAGCGTCAATGCCATTATCTGCGGCTTCTCCATTTTCGGTACCTTGTTCAATGAAGTGTTGTGCAATGGTTTCAAGGGCCTCGGCCAAGGCGGGGTCAAGGTTACTCATCGCAAAACCAATCAATGAGTCGTTCGCTTGATAAGTGTCATTTAACCAAGCACGGCCGGTCTGCGTAGCGCCGAGAGCTTCAACCACCATGCAACTAAATTCATGAATAGCCTGATTCTGCGTGGCATCAACGGTATCGAAACACAGCTCTTGAGCGGACAGCGGCAAGCGTTCAAGCCAAATAATCAGATCCGCCAGACTGTTTTCGATATGCGCCTGTAGTCGCTCTAGCTGTGGCACTTTTTCGGTCAGAAAAGCGATGGCCTCATCCAGCCTGACATCAAGGCGGGGAAGCTCTTTGCCATGCCACTCTTCATACTGCTCGTTATTGCGATTGGGCGGGTTGGGCATGCCTAATTCGATTAGCTCTTCTCGAATCTCTGTTACGCGCCTTTGCCTAGCGATCAATGTATGATCAGAACCGTTCTCTGCCCTTTTGATTGCATCGAGCAGTTCACCAGTCTTAACGGTTATTTCGCGATAACGCTCAGGGTCTTGGCGCGCTTCATCACTGATCAGGTCATCAATATCGATCAGGCACAGGGATTTGACGACCTGCGCGGTCTCAAGCTTATGACCGTGTTCATCCAGAAACGCTTCTAACTCCAATTCGCGGCCAACCAGCGCCATATGTAGATCGTTAACAATTCCCAAATCGTCATCGAGCGCGACAAAGATCGCTTCATCGTGATTATCGATATTGGCGAGAACGCTGGCCTGGGTTATCTCCGGCTTGACCTCATAATGCCGATAAACGCTTGCCTCTTTACTCTCGTCTTCACGCTCCCCATTTGTATCTGCACGGTTTTCGCTATCGCTGCTGTCGTCGTTTGCCGGCGCAGTCTCTCTCTCTTCGGTCGAAACGGTCGTGCTGGTAAAGCCATCAACTGCGCCATCGGGCGTAATGTCCGCTACGTGCTCGCCGAGCTGCGTTATAGGGGCAGCATGGGGAGAAAATGACGCGCAGTCTCCCGTTGCATTGATCGCCGCTATCAAACTGCCGGACCGCATAATGCGTTGACGAAAATCGGCGTTTTCCAGCACATACTCACGAATACGTTCCGTCCATTGGACAGAGGAGTAAGCTAACGCGATAGAGGCGTAGGTGGGGTACGTTAGGTGAGGGGCTTTATTAAACGTTGCGCCCTCTATGCAGTATTCGTCAATGCGCGGCTCCTTCCCCGCCTCACTCACCCAGACGTATAGCCAGCCATCGCGCAGTTGCCGAAGCGTATAATCGCGCGTTTCAATTGTGGGGTAGCCTGGCCCCTGCCACTCTTCATCAATCGGGTGTGGCGCTGGCGCGCTGGCCTCAGCAGGCGCCTCGTCAATGGCGTAGCGCACAGGGAAAATATCGATATCGATAAACAGCGGACAAACCCCGCCACCAATGGGGGTTTCATCAAAGGCGGCATCGCGTGCCTGCGCCTGAACATCCGTGTTAGCCATTGGCTGCCTCGTCTATTGATAGGGGAGCTTGAGAAGGTGATCCGTGATGTTGATTGTGCTGCGAGGCGCTAGCAGCCGGTGTGCGGCTCCAGGCGTCCAGGGCATATAGTTTCTCCTGCCGGGGGAGACTCACTTGGTCAGATGAGTGCCTTGCCCACTGGGCATATAGCCCATCATCAGCCGTAATAAACGCTTTGCCCCAGTGCAAACTGAGATCTACCCAGATAGCGAGCTGACGTTCGGTACTGGCCCCCCATGCGATGGCATCATCCAAGCGTTCGTCAAGCCATCGGCCGTGATCACACTCAAGGTGTTGCCACGCATTAGGCGCATGCTGTTTAAAGTAGTCCGTTAACCACTCTTTAAGCTGCCAGCGCGCCACGGCTTTGAGCGCTGCATACTGCTGATGCCCCATTGGCGGAAAATCGGGAGCTTGTGCCGCAGTAGTTGATTCGAGATGGTGGCTGGCTTGAAAGGCTTGCCATTTCAGAGCGCCCTGACCTGCCCAGTTAGGCGTCCAATCGGCGACCCACCATGTGTCGATGGGGCCCATGAGGGTAGCCGGTAACTCGTCGCCATAGCTGCTTAACCAGTGGCGTGTTACCAGGGGGTCAGCGAAGCGCAATAACTGTTCTTGCCCTGCCTCGCCGCTGAAGGTGAGGAACCGGTGGAGATGCTTGCTTAGTGATTGAGTGCTTGCTTGGCTACTGAACAGTGAAAGCGAGCGATAAAGCGGCGTGTGGTCATTTTGGCAGGCTTGGTTGATCAAGCCAGCTCCCTTAAGTGTGACCAGCATGGGCCCATGCTCGGCCACCGCACTCCACCGAGTTGACAAGTAAAGTGGCTCAACTTCCTCAACACTATCGTGTCGATATAAGCGCTTCCAAGCATCGGGATAGCAGACACCGTCTACCAGCGCATGGGTCGCGGATGACATAGACTGCATTTAGCGTTCCCCCTGATTCGGCTCTTCACAAATGTCGCAGTAGGCAGGCGCTCTGAGCAGGGCTTTAAGCTGTGCGGCCTGATTGATCGGAGGGCTCAACAACGGCGAGTGCCCTATCGCCTCTGCCCGGTCATGATCTTTACCTTCCAGCACGGGCGGCAGTTTGGGCAGCTCGACCGCTTGCCCGGTGCCGCTGCCGGGGCTGCCACCGGCGTTGATCTTGACTTGGGGGCCGACGATGGTGATGCCGCTGGCGTTAATCTTGATAAAGCTGCCACCGGCTTTTAAAGTGATTTCGCCATCGGCTTCAAGGACTGCTTTTTGCCCCGACTTGATATGCAGCTCCTGGCCACTTTCGCTTAGCCAAGCTTCCCCGGCGCGCATATGCATGGTGCCTTCCACGCTTAAATGCTGAGCGCCTTCGGTGTGCTCAAAGCGGTGGCGATGCACTGTGTGATGCTCGTCGTTATCGATCTCGCTGATGCGGTCGTTGTGCACCTTGAGGTGGCTGTCGCGTTTGATCTCTTCAGTGCGGTCGTTAAGCGTCAGCAGCTCCAGGTCTTTCTGGGCATGCAGCCAAATCTGCTCTTCACCGGTGGCGTCCTCGAAGCGCAGTTCGTTAAAGCCGACGGACTTATGGCTCTGGGTGCGGATTACCGTGCGCGTCTTATGTTCCGGTAGCGGATACGGGGGCGTATTGACCGCATGGTAGGTACGGCCGGTGATTATCGGCTGATCAGGGTCACCCTCCAAAAATGAAACGACCGTTTCATTTCCGATCCTGGGGATCGCCATGCTGCCGTAGCCGCCGCCTGCCCAGTCCTGGGCTACCCGTACCCAACAGCTGGCCGTCTCGTTGGGTTCGGCGTAGCGATCCCAGGGAAACTGCACCTTGACCCGGCCGTGTTCGTCGCAGTAGATCTCTTCGCCTTCCGGCCCGACCACAAAGGCCACCTGGGGGCCGTCCACTCGCGGCTTGGGAGTGGGCTCTGGGCGGAAGGTCTGATCCTTGGGCATGATGACCAGCTCGTTATAGTAGCGGGTCATCTGCTCGCCTGACGCATCCGACAGTGCCCCACGACTCAGAGCCCCATTGCCACCCCGGGCCATACCGTCCTCTTCCAATGCCTGGGGCTGCTCGCCGTGGTGCACTACAGCCACCACCTGCCACGCCTGGTTAAGGCTATCGATATCGTGGTCGGTCAGGGTAAAGCAGACGCCCGGGGCGAGTTCGGGAAGATCGCTTTCCGCCTCGGCAGTAGTGGCGTCGGCGCGCAGGGATTCTAACCGGTGGCGGGTAAACGGCTTGCCGGAGGCATCCTTCTTATAACGCCCGGGGTAATCGAAGTGTTCGTAATCTTCCCGCTGGGCGTGCTCACCCAGCCCCGTTGCTTGATGCTCATGGATCTGGGCGTAGGCAGGGTTCTTAAACGTGTAGTCTTTGAGCATCGCCGAGGCGGGGCGCACCCGGCTGACCTGGCGGAGTTTACGTATATGGCGTCGGGGCGGAGTGCCCCCGGCGCGGCCGTGGTAGGTGCGCTCGCCCACACTGGGCAGTACCAACGTGGCGTCGGCAAACACCAACTGATGCTTACCGCCTTCGGCGTTCTCAAACTCGTGGAAATAGAAACAACCCTCTTCAGCGGCCACGCGCTCAATAAAGGCCAGATCGGTCTCCCGATACTGCACCAAATACTCACGATCTAATGGCGTGCGGGTAGTGGCAAAACCGATGTCGGTGAGGCTGCGTTCGCTGGCTAATGTGGTGATCGCATCGTAGGGCGAGGTGTCCTGAAAGATGCGCGAGTTGTGGCGCAGCGATAGCCGCCACAGGGCCGGGCGAATCTCGACCCGATAAAAGCTGCGCCGATGTCCCCTGTCAGCGCGGTGCAGCTCTGAAATCAACCCGTGCACGCGGCGCAGCGGCTCGCCATCCTGCCAAATGGTGAGCGTTGCTTCCTGATCCAAACAGTCGCTGGGCGACAGGGTGTGGGTACGGCTGGCAAAGTCAACGGAGAGGGTAAATGGCTCAGAGAGGGCCTCGCGATGGGTAAAACGCACCACGGCAGTATCATCGGCCCCAGGTAGGGTCAGGGTAAATTGCAGGCCTGTCTTGTCCGCCATCGCTCCGCTCCTTGGATCGTTATCTGCTAATGAGAACGAATCAGGATATCGGCACAGGGCGAGAAAGCAAGCCTACGAGGGCAAGTGACAGGGATCTCTTACACGGCTGTAAGATATGGCTTACACGCGTAAGAGATCTCTTACAAAAGAGCATTGGAAATTCATCAAACTGACAGCAAAAACTCGCAAAGACGCTGACATTGAGACCAACGAAGTTGCTATGCTTACCGACTATTTTGATCATGTGTGCATTGGAGCAGAGCGTCTGTGAAGTCAGAATCGAGCACCTTAGCCTTCTCCGCCTTTATGGCGCTGCTGATTGGTTGCGCTGGCATCGTCGCCACGCTGGCGTCTAACTCCCAAGCGATCCTGCTGGATGGGCTGTTTAATCTGATCTACTTCAGCGTCGCGCTGGTGACGATCAAGGTGAGCAAATTAGCCAGCCGCCCCGATAGCGAATCCTACCCCTTCGGCTATAGCTACTTTGAGTCGCTGGTCAATCTGTGCAAAGGCCTTCTAATCTTAGGCGTGTCTATTTTTGCCTTGGTCGATGCCATTGCGGCACTGCTCACCGGTGGTCGTGAGATCGCGGCGGGCTTGGCGGTGCTGTATGCCCTTTTCGCCACCGCGGCCTGTTCGCTAACCGCCTGGGTGATGCACCGCAGCCAGCGCCATGTGAGCAGCCCCTTGGTGGCGGCAGACAAGCTCAACTGGTTAGTCAACAGCGTTATCTCAGCTGCTGTGCTAGCCGCTTTCTGCCTAGTGATGCTGTTTGAGCGCTTGGGCTGGCAGACGATTCTGCCCTACGTGGATTCGGTGTTGGTGATTGCGGTGGTGGTGCTGTGTTTGGGCGTGCCGGTGCGTATGGCCTCCCAAGCGTTAAAGGAACTGCTCAATAAAACCCCGGAAGAGGCTATCGCGGCACCCGTTCGCCAGGCCGTGGCAAACGCTCTGGCGGACACCGACACCCAAGAAGTACGCGTGCGTATGGTGCGCCCCGGGCGCCTGCTGTATGTGATTGTGCATGTGGTGCTTCCCGAGGCATCCGACGTTTCGGTCGCCAGCCAGGATTCTCTGCGGGTAAAAATCGATGACGAGGTGCGCCGCTACTACTCCCCTGTGGTGTGTGATGTAGTATTTACCGCCAATACCCGCTGGGCGGCGCCATCCTGCGGACTATTGGTTGAGAAGCACTGATCATGACAGCTTGAAAGCCCGTGTTTTCCTAACGCGCCTTTCGCAATAGAACGAGCGTGGCGAGTGCGCCGCCCAGTAGCGCGAGGCCAAATAACGCTAACGCCAAGGTATGCCCCACGGCATCAATCAGTACCCCGGTGGTAATCACCGGGATACTAAAGCCCAAGTAGGCCATCAAAAAGTAACCCGCGCTGGCTTGTTGGCTCGTCGACGCGTCCGCTATCGCCAACACACCGCTTAATCCCCCCAGGTAGATAAACCCATAGCAGGTGCTGCTGGCGGCCACCGTGCCCAGCAGTACTGCTGTAAGATAACCATGAACAGCTCCCCAGGCGATCAGTGCATAGGCAATCGGCAGAATCACCAGCCCCAGCTGGGTCGCGGTAGAGGGCTCAAGCCTTCTCGCCCAAGGCTGAAACAGCACCCCGCAGCTGCAGATACCGAAGGTGGCGAAGCCGCTCCAGGCGGATAAACCATGTTGGCTTAATACCGAAGGTAGAATCGCAATAACCAACCCTACCGTGGCCCAGGCGAGTAAAATCGCCAGCCCATAGGAGAGCGCCCCCTTGGGATAACGGGGCAGGCGTAGCATTGGGCTTTTAGCAGCACTCAGTGCGCGATCCTTAAGCGTGGTGACCGCCACGAGCGCCAGCGCAGCGATAGCGAGATAAAGCCACAGGCTGGGCGGCGATACGCTGGGGGTATGAAAAACAAACAGGCTAGTGACCGCCGCCCCTAGACCAAACCCCAGCGCGGTACTGGCGGTGACATAGCTGGTCGCTATACGGTTATCCTGCCCACCCAACAGCATGTGCATGTAAGCGGGCGCCACCGCGGAGGTTAACCCCGTGCTGATACCCAGCAAAAAGCGAGCAACCCCCAGCGCCAGCAAACCGGGCGCTATCAAGGTCATCGCGGTCGCCAAGAGACATAACAGTAGCGCAGTAACGATTAGCGGCTTGTGCCCTACCCTGTCAGCCAGACCATTCAACCCCAGCAGCACCGGCACAATGCCCAACACATAGCAGGCGAAAGCGATGGTAGTGGCCCCGACGCCCAAGCCATCACGCGCTGCCAGTGCATCGTAAAGCGGGGCCTGTAAGTTAACCGCCGTGGTAATCGTACATAGCGCGAACGCCAGACAGGCGGCACTTTTTGTATTGATCGTTGCAGTCGCAGCGCGATTCATAGCAAAGTCCTAAATAAGCGAATCGTTGAACTGCTAAGCTCGCACGCTTACCCCGCAGCGTTAAGGTACACTTCACCACCACTTTTCAGACACTGTTCCGCCCTTTTAACGAACAGTTGAAAACAACAGGCCACGTTATGCAGCTAGAGGTTAATCGCCACTCTGCGACTCCCATCGCGCAGCAGCTCGAAACGGCTATGCGCGCCTGGATTGCAGCCCACGGTGCCGGTGGTGGCCGCCGTTTGCCCTCTATTCGCCGCTTAGCGGCCTCCCACAACATCAGCCGTAACGCGGTGATTGAAGCCTACGAGCGACTTGTGGCGTCTGGCTTAGTCCGCTCACAACCCGGCTCGGGGTTTTACGTCGCGGATAGCGCAGCAGCACTGGTGTCGCCATCGACCACAACGAACGGGATGGAAGAGATCACCAACGGGCTGTGGGGGCTTTTTAGTGCGAATGAGCACACGCTAAAACTCGGCTGCGGCTGGCTGCCAAGCGATTGGCGCGAAGGCGACGACCTAACCCATGCTATTCGCCAAGTGGCACGTAAAAGCCGTTCGGGAATCTTCGAGTACAGCACCCCTCAAGGGCCCCAGGATCTACGCGGTTTGATCCAGGAACGCCTGCGCCCACTGGCGATTACCGCTGACGCACAGCAGATCGTGACGACCAGCGGCGGCAGCCATTCGTTGGATTTGCTGGTAAGAATGCTGCTTGATCCCGGCGACGTGGTGTTTGTAGAGTCGCCAGGCTATTACAACCTGTTCGGCCTACTGCACTTACAGCGTGTTCGCGTGATTGGCGTGCCGCGCCTGGCGGACGGTCCGGATATTGAGCGCCTGGAAGCGCTGTTAGCCCAGCACCGCCCTAAGCTGTTGTATATCAACAGCGTGTTTCATAATCCCACGGGCAGTACCCTCACCCCGGCGATTGCGCACCGGGTTTTACAGTTAGCCGAACAGCACGATTTTCAGATTATTGAAGACGATATCTACGCGGATTTTCAGCACACCCCCACCACCCGACTGGCCGCACTAGATGGCTTAAACCGGGTGTTTTATCTAGGCAGCTTTTCGAAAAGCCTCTCCTCTTCACTGCGAGTCGGTTTTATCGCCGCGCCAACGACGTTGGTGCAGCGACTAGTGGATATCAAGATGTTGACCAGCATTTCGGCTTCACGCTTTGCCGAACAGGTGGTCACCGTCATGCTACAAAACGGCAGCTATAGGAAGCTCACCGAGCGGCTGCGCATCAAACTGGCCAATCAAATGGCGATGGCACTAACGATGCTTAACAATGCTGGCTGGGAGGTATATATCCAACCGGCTGGCGGGATGTTTGTGTGGGCAAAACCACCGACGGCCATAACGCCTGAAACACTGAGCGAGCTGGCCAACCGCTGGGAAATTACCCTATCGCCGGGTCACTTATTCTTTGCTGATCATCAGCCGACGCCCTGGCTGCGGCTCAACGTTGCCTATATGCAGGATCCCAGGGCGAAGGCGTTTATTGAAGCAGCACAATAATTGTCACCAGCCCCGCGCCAAACAAAGCATAAACAGCGACGATCAAGCGAGTGCCACTATGAGAGCACTCCGAAATAACGCATCAACCCAATCACCACGCTAAACGTCACAAAGGAGGCCAGCGTAGCGGCCATTAAAGCGCCTGCAGCCACGTCTGCCATGCCGTAGCGCTGGCCTAACAGCGGATAGATACTCGCCATGGGGGCGGCAGCGAAGAGAATCGCTCCCGCAAGCAGCAGTGGATCTGACGTGGGCATGATTAAAAAGGCTAGCACGATGGCCAATGGATGGAGAATGAGTTTACCCAGCACAATTTGGCTGACATCCATGACAACGCCACGTACACGAAGGCCGTAGATCGCTCCCCCTATCACAAAGAGCGCCGCTGGCCCTGCCGCGTTGGCCACCATATCAATCGACTGGGTTACTGGGCCCGGTAAACTAACGCCTGATATGGCGATCACGACACCGATGAGAATGGCCATCAAGACAGGATTTCCTATCAGCCGACTAGCCGTCTGCTTAAGCGTGCGAGCAAGACCGCCCCCCGACTGTCGTCCCATCTCTGCCAGTATCAACGCGGCGGGTATGATCAGCAGATTCTCAATAATCATACTTAGCGTCATAAAGGTGACCGCCGGTGGCCCTAACACCATTGCCGCAACAGGATAGCCGGTGAAGGCACTATTGGAGGCCGACATCCCCAGGGCAAACATCGCGCCGTTTTGCAGAGATTTTTTCTTGATAAAAACGGCTAGCCCTAAAGCCAGCGAGAAGATGATCGCCGACCCTAATCCATAGGCCAATAAATAATCGACGTTAAATACCTCCTCAAGCGGGTTTTGCGTTAGGGCACGGATCACTAGCGCAGGTAGCGCAAAGTACATCACAAAGCTGCCGACCCCCTGCATCTGCTCGCGGCTAACGATCCTCAAGCGCATAGCCACAAAGCCCATACCGATAATTAAAAAGATCGGCGTGGTGATGGCTAATATTTCAAGCATGATTGGTTCCTCTCACCCACGCTATCCCCACACACTCTCACCAACGACGATACCAACAGTGCCTCATCGCATTAGGTATAACGCGGTTATTGGACAGTCAGTGCGTTGAGCTCGTCATACAGCGCTTTGGGGAATGTAAGGCCATTGACTTGGCTTCGCGCTCTTGCCTCAAAGCGGCGCTGGGAGGGCAAACGCGCACCTTGACCCAGGATGCCCTCAAAAAGGAGTTCAGCGTGTTTGAGGTGGCTCTCTGCGTCCTTGCCCAAAAAAGCCTCTGGCGACATGGCGATAATCAGCTCGCCGTGGAAGGGCTTGCCGGTTTTCTCCGCATTCGCTGCTTGGGTTTCATGGCCTAGCAAGTCGCCAATCAGTGGGCCCGCCAGCAGCTCCACCATGGTGGAAAGTGCGGAGCCTTTATAACTACCAAAGGGCAGCATAGCCCCAGCTAGGGCTGCCACTGGATCCGTTGTCGAGTTCCCCTCGCTATCAATCGCCCACCCTTCGGGGATCGACTTACCCGCTCGTCGATGTAGCTCAATCTCGCCACGGGCGACCACGCTGGTGGCAAAATCAAACGTATAGGGCGTACTCCCTGGGCGTGGCCAAGAGAAAGCGATGGGGTTGGTGCCAAAAAGCGGCGAAGTACCACCCGCCGGAGCCACAAAGGCGTGGCTGGGCGTCATGGCCAACGCTACCAGCCCTTCTGCTGAAAGCGCTTCCACTTCGGGCCACAGGGCGGAGAAGTGAAAGCTGTTGTTAATCGCCAGCGCCGCAATTCCACTGCGTTTAGCTTTCTCAATCAAATGCGGCTTACCCATTTCAAACGACAGCAGCGAGCAGCCCTTATTGGCATTAACCTTGACGACACTGGCGGCTTGGTCAGTGATGGTCGGCTCAGCTTGGGTATCAACACCGCCGTTCAAGGCGGTTTGGACACAGCCAATGAGCCGGTATAAACCGTGTGAGTGGCACTCATCGCGTTGGGCCGCCATGACGCTACGCGTAATCGCGTCAGCGTGGGGCTGGCTAAAGCCGTTATGGGTGAGCACCTTGTGACTCAACGCTTCGGCTTGTTGTAGAGAAATAGTAATATCATCACTCATATAATCACCTAAAAAACTGTTTTTATTGATAATTTTATTAAAACTGACTTTAAAACCGCGCTAAAAAAAGCAGGCATTCAATGCCTGCTTTCGAACTTCAATAGTGAAAGTTATCTTTTACAGTTCGCGTTTGCCGTCAACTAACCGCGATACTTTCAGCAGGTTGCCCTCTTTAAGCGCCTCGGGCAGCAAGCCTTCAGGCAGGGACTGGTAACAAACCGGCCGTAGGAAGCGGTGAATGGCCGCCGAACCGACAGAGGTGGTGCGCGAATCAGACGTCGCCGGGAACGGCCCGCCGTGTACCATGGCATGGCAAACCTCGACACCGGTGGGCCAGCCATTGGCGAGAATACGTCCTGCTTTACGCTCAAGCGTAGGCATCAGCGCTTTAGCAGCATCCAGGTCGGCGTCGTCCATATGCAGCGTGGCGGTGAGCTGGCCTTCTAGCTGTTCAGCCACGCGTTTAACTTCCGCCGCATCTTGGCACTCAACCACCAGCGAGGTGGCCCCAAACACTTCCGCTTGCAGCGCGTTTGATGAGAGGAAATCGCTCGCAGAGGCAGCAAACAAACCCGTTTGGCACTGATAGTCACTGCCAGTTTGTCCGCGGGCAATTTCGCGTGCCCCGGCTGCGCCGCTTAGGCTGGTCACACCCTCTTGATAGGCACGGTGGATACCTGGCGACAGCATGGTTTGTGCACTGCTGGCTTCCACTGCACCACGTGCCGCCTCAATGAAGGCGTCCAATTCAGGGCCTTTTACCGCGATCACCAACCCGGGGTTGGTGCAGAACTGGCCCGCGCCCATATTGAGCGAACCGACAAAGGCTTCGCCCAGGTCTTTACCACGCGCTTTCAGGGCTGCGGGTAGTAAGAAGACAGGGTTAATACTGCTCATCTCAGCATAGACCGGGATCGGCTGGGGCCGTGCCTGGGCGGTTTTCATCAGCGCCATACCACCGCTACGCGAGCCGGTGAAGCCAACCGCTTGAATGCGCGGATCATCAACCAGCGCCTGACCGATTTCGTTACCAGCGCCAAACAGTAGCGAGAACACGCCCTCGGGTAAGTTACAGGCTTTCACCGCTTTTTGAATCGCCTTGCCCACAAGCTCCGAGGTACCCGGATGCGCGGAGTGACCTTTAACCACGACCGGGCAGCCAGCCGCTAGGGCTGAAGCGGTATCACCACCTGCCACCGAGAATGCTAGCGGAAAGTTGCTGGCGCCGAATACAGCGACTGGGCCCAGGGCGATATGGCGCTGACGCAGGTCGGCGCGAGGCAGCGGCTGGCGATCCGGCAGCGCAGGATCGATACGTACATCCAGCCACTCACCGGCACGTACAACTGAAGCGAATAAACGCAGTTGACCGCAGGTTCTACCCCGTTCGCCCTCGATACGCGCTTGCGGCAGGCCGGTTTCGGCCATGGCCCGCTCGATAAGCTCGCTGCCAATCGCTTCAATTTCGCTGGCGATGGTTTCTAAAAAAGTAGCGCGCTCTTCGGGCGACGTTTCGCGGTAGGTGGCGTAGGCCGTTTCAGCCAGCTCGCAGGCTTGCTCAACATGAGCTCGATTGCCGCCGACATAAATAGGTTCAAGCTTCTCGCCGGTAGCAGGGTTAACTGCTTGAATGTTGGCTTGAGTGCCGGTCACTGGTTGTTGACCGATTAAGAGGTTGCCTTCCAATGCCATGGTCGATCTCTCCTAGTAGTTTAGTAGAGCGCCATCATCGCGCGCGCCTACTTATATGAAGAATACGTTTTGTATGCTCGATTTAAATGCTGATACATCGCGGCATGAGCTGCCCGCGCATTGCGGGTCAGAATCGCCTCAAGGATGTCAGCATGCTCCTGAGCCACTTTTTCTAGATACTGATAAGTCGTTTGCGGATCTGATTCCACAGACATTAGCTTCGTCCGAGGGATAGTGCCTACGTCCCACTGCTCATAAATAGTGACAAAGGCAGGATTGTGAGTGGCCTGTGCAATGCCTGCATGAAACGCCAGATCCTCGTCGCGCGCTTGAGTGGTGTCTTTATAGGCGCGAATAAAATTTTGATGCAGCTCCTCTAAACGCTGCTTATCTTCATCATCGTGCCGGGTAGCCGCTAACGCGGCGACTTCCGGCTCGATGGCTAACCTAAGTTCAAGAATATTTAAAATATCCTCAATGGTTCTCAAACTAATTTTCTTGACGGGTTGCTGTTGCATTGGGGTGGAGCGCAATACCCGCGTTCCAATGCCGCGCCGCGTTTCAACAAGCCCCAATGACTTTAAGTGAGTGATGGCCTCTCGTATCACTGTACGACTTACTCCAAATAAGTCACACAGTGCGCCTTCGGGGGGAAGTTTGTCTCCCACAGGAACGGTTTGGTTTGCAATGATTCGTTCCAGTTGCTGGGACACCTGCTGCGATAAGCTGCCCCCATGCACCAAAGGTTCAACGCCAAAATTATTCATGCTCAACCATCTCTCATTAAATCAGTTTTCGGGCTTGTGTAACGCCCTCCCTATTGCCTAGTAGTATAGAGCATCCATAGTTACTTTTAATCATACATATGACGATCAGTCGTCAGGGTGTCCTGCAGAAGCGAACTTACCTCCCTGATAAAACACTTCCGGCGCATTCGGATCTACTTTTTCACCTTTTGCTTCGATCTCCTCACGCCATTGCTCTGAACTATGGCGGGGCTTCCAGCCTAAAAACGAAACTTGTTGATTATCCCACCACTGCTCGGCATTGTCTGAAGCCCCATAAATTATAGTATTAGCTAATTTAGGGGCATTAAAAGCACGTTCAAATAAATCTACTAAATCTTCAACGTGGAGCCATGTAGCCAGCATTCGAGCGTCAGCCGGTTTCGGAAAACATGAACCGATGCGAATACTTAATGTTTCGATACCAAATTTGTCGAAATAGAGGCTGGCAAGATCTTCACCAAAACACTTCGAAAGTCCATAAATAGAGTCAGGTCGATGCGGCACCTGCGTATCAATTTTTTCGGTGCGGGGGTAAAAACCAATCGTATGGTTAGAGCTAGCAAAAATAATTCTTGGATTGTTTAAATGGCGAGCAGCTTCATAGAGGTTGTAAGTACCGATGATGTTCGATTGCAGGATTCCCTGCCACGGTTTTTCTACCGAAACACCGCCAAGGTGGATAATGCCATCACAGCCATCTACAAGCGCTTTCACACCTTCATAATCGGCTAAATCACACGTTACGACCTCTTCATGAGGTGCCGGATTTTCAACATCTGATATGTCTGAAAGACGAACGTGTGTAGCGAGCTTGTTTAAGTAAGGACGAATGGCTTTTCCTACACCGCCTGCTGCGCCAGTCACTAATAGCCTATTCAACATACTAAACTCCTTCTCGTTTATATTTGCTGGATACCTGACAATGGATAGCAGTTTACTTATTGCTGGAAACCGTAAAGAAACGCCGGATTATTGACCAGAATTTTCTGGCGAGTCGGTTCGTCTGCCCAGCCCAGCAGGACATCAAGCTGCTCGGCATCGCTTGGATACAGAGCACGCTTTACGCCTACATGCGGCCAGTTAGATCCCCAGAGAATGCGATCAGGGGCGTGCTGGATGACCCGCCTGGCAATAGGTGCGACGTCTGCATAATCCGGGCCGCCCGTGAGGCTGGTTTCGTAGGCGCCGCAGATCTTGAACCAGGCATTGCCTTTATCGATCAGGCGCAGGATATCGTCGACGCGGCGGTCGTCGGCGGAGACCGGCTCGATGAACTTACCGATGTGATCAATAATGTAGCGCCCCTTGATCTTGTCAAGCTCGGCGTAGTAGTCAGGCAGGTCGCGACCATTGAACTGCACCATCAAGTGCCATCCCATATCCTGAATCACATCTTCGACCGCCAGCATGCGATCAATACCCACCGCCCCGCCGGGCAGTTGCATGATACGGGCGCCACGCACCCCTTTCTTGTGCAGACGTTCAAGTTCTTCTTGCGGTGTGTCGGGCGTAATGACCGCAATGGCACGCGCTACCTGCGGGCCAAACTGGTCCAATGCCTCTATTAAGGCATCGTTATTAGCCTGATAGGCATTAGGCTGGGTAATAACCACACGTTCCAATCCCAACCACTGCTGCAATGCGCGGTAGTTTTCTACCGTGGCTAATTCAGCAATTGGTGGCCCGCCTTCTTGAGCCTCAAAGCCTGGTAAAAAAAAGTGGGTATGGCAGTCCGTAGCTCCAGCAGGCGCTTTTAATTGTGGGGTTGGGCCAGTTAACGGGCGGGTATTTTCTGGAATCGACATCATAGCTCCTAAACGTGAGAAAATCTTATCTGTAGTGCCCTTAGAATCGCTTGGCAATATTAATTAAGTCTTCTAACTGAGCTCGCTCTGCATCAGTCGGCATGACCAATGGAGCACGTACCTTCCCTGCTGGTTTACCTACTAGATCAGCGCCCAATTTCACTAGGCTAACCGCATAGCCTTGCTTTCGATCTCTCAAATCGACAAACGGAATGAAGAAATCGCGAGTAATCTTCTTGACGGTTTCATGGTCACCTGCACGAAGCGCCTTGTAGAAAGTTGATGCCATTTCAGGTACAAAATTGAACACCGCCGAAGAGTAGGTATTTACGCCAATAGATAAGTAAGCTTCTGCGAATATTTCAGCGGTAGGCACACCACCAATATAAGCAAGACGATCACCGACTGTTTTAACAATTTTATTAAGGGCTTGCATATCGCCCTTACCATCTTTAAGCCCGATCAGGTTAGGGCAAGCATCAGCTAACTGCTGAACAGATGCCGCATTCATAATGCCATTACCGCGGTTGTAATAAATCACATTCAACGAAGTGCTATCACAAACTTCGCGAGCATAAGCGACCAAGCCCTCTTGCGGACACTCGGTTAGGTAAGGCGGCATCAACAAAATACCATCGGCGCCTGCTTCTTCAGCAATTTTGGCTTGTTCTTTAGCCATTTCGACGCTTTGACCCGCGCTGGCAATAATGGGTAGCTTGCCCCCGATGGTTTCAACGGCGGTGCCTACCACATCACGAAAGTCATCTACCGATAAATTGAAAAACTCACCTGTTCCCCCAGCCACAAACACGGCTGAAATTTCATGGCTAACAAACCACTTGAGGCGTGACTGATAGCTTTCGCGGTCAAAGCGCCCTTGAGCATCGAAATCCGTGACCGGAAATGACAGCAAGCCGTTGGAAATAGAGGCCAGTGTATCTTCACGAGAGAAATGCATAAGTTCTTCCTATCTAAAGTTATTTGTAATACATCATACAAGAATAGAAGAAAGCAGGAGCGGAATCAATCTTATCTCGACAAAACTGTATTGGCTCAGAATGGACGAAACCTACACGAAAGCTCCACCCCCTGCCCATGGTCGCTACCGATTAAAATCTAAAGCTGTAAGTCACTTGCACCGCATCGTTATGGTCGCCGGCATTGTAAGTCGCATCTTCACGAATTTCGTCTTTACGTTTATACGTCACTGCAAGCGCATGCGCTGGGTTAATTCGATAGCCCACCGTGAATTCATGCTCCCAGCGATCCTCCTCACCCGTATACATGCTGCCAGAGTCGCCAAGCACATATGCGTAGCTTGGATTCCAAGACAAACCAATTTGATCGGTCAAAGCGTAACTAACATAGCCATCAAAGCGGTTGACCCGAGACCGAACTCCTCCTCCTTCGCTAAACGTCTGATATTCATAGCGATAACGCACACCTACACGCCAATCATCGTTAACTCTATAGTTTAATCTCAGCATCGGACGAGCCGTCTCTTTGCCAGGGTTAAACTTGTATTCGAGCTTCGGCTGAAGAGACCAGCGGTTTGCCTCATCAAGCGAATAAGTGTAGCCAATACCAAACAAGTTTTCAGCTAACTCCGGAGAGCCACTCACCTCATCTACCCAGCGGCGCTGATGCTCAAACCCTAGTGATACTTTGTTATCAAAAACATGACCAATACCAAATTTAACTTTGTAGTCTTGGTTTTCTAAAAATGTTTGTTCATATTTAGTTGCAATAGTTGTCGTCCCTGCATAGCTGAGACTACAAAACAAAGTTGCTAGGGCTGTTACACCAGTTACCATTTTTGTATTGTTCATAAATCACCTTATTATTAAATATTTTTTGTTAGGACACACTGCTCAACGGTTATCTAGTTTTTTAACACCCCCTTCTTCATGTAGGACTTATAACATATTACTTTTAAAGGCACTCCCATAGAAATCTTTCTCCGAGAGTGCCTTTTAGCTTCTCACTTATTTATAAGCTACTTGAGCGTCAGCATCTGCTAATTCCATGGCACGCTTACTTGACCGCGCCGCGAGGAGCATAAGCACTGCAGGGATCATTAACAGAGCACCACAGAGAAGCATGATTAAGCGGCCATTTGTAGAGTTAGGTAGTAGCGATAATCCCATGACCATGATGCTGCCGATAAGAATTAGGCGCCCCAGTATAATTTTCTGTCCGTAATCAATCGCATCAGCCGCGTCGTCAGCCTCATCGCTGCCTACAGGCGTTTCCCAGCGCTGCCACATTTCATGGCGTTCTGCTGCACGTTCGGTAGATTGAGCGTTAGGCTTATAAAAAAGCGTGCTCAACATAAAGAAACCACCGGTTATCACCGCATGGGCGCCGATGGCAAATGCCACCCGAAAGTCAGACCACTCGCGAGGGGAAATTTCAATTCCCAGCACACTGTTGACGAGCTCAGGGCTCAACCAAGCACCTACCCCGTAGGAAACTATACAACCGACAACCAGGGTGCCCCACCCAGACCAGTCTGGCGTTTTGCGAATAATCATGCCCAACATAGCTGGGATAGTGATTGGGAAGGTAATCAAGGCGCTGGCAGTCAATAATATTTCAAACAAACTCATGCTTTTTAATGAGTTGATAAACAGACTGATACCAATGATTAACACCCCAAAGCCCAGTGTAACGAACCGAGAAACCAGCATCATTTCTCGCTCGGTAGCATGCGGTTTGATGATGGTTAGGTAGAAGTTGCGTACAAAAAAACCTGCATTGCGATTCAACCCAGAATCCATTGAAGACATGCTGGCAGCAAACATGGCAGCCATTAAGAGTCCTAACATACCGGCCGGCATATACTCACTGACAAAGCCAACAAACACTGCTTCATTGGCACTGGCACCCAATGCGGTGAAATTTTGAGCAAAATCAGGGCTGTAAGCATGCATAAACCAAGCGGGGAAGAACCAGATGATCGGCCCTACCAGTGCAAGACAAAGCGTAAACAGGGCACCATAGCGCGCATTTTTACTATTTTTTGCGCACATATAACGATAGCCATTAAGCGTATTATTCATCATGAATATTTGCTTAATGATCAGCATAAACACCCAAAAACCAAACAGCCACGCATAGCCATAGCCACTGCCAGTCAAAAACTCACCATCGTAGCTGGAGACAATATGGCCAATACTTTCCGTGTTGCCCCAGGCAACAATAAAGCAAACGAAAGTGACCGACATGATAATCAGCATCTGTACATAATCAGAGGCGACAACAGCCCAAGCCCCACCGGTAACAGACATCGCTACAACGGCAATACCGGTTAGCAAAATCACTGTCTCAAGCGGTACGTTGAATACAGCAGAGGTAATGATAGCCAGCGCACTTAACCATGTCGCTGCGGACACAAGCCCGTCAAACATACTGAACCAAATAAAAGTCTGCTCACTTGGCTTGCCATAGCGCATTCTCAATGCTTCTGCAGCCGTCACAACCCGCAATTGCCGGAAGCGTGGCGCAAAATATACATAGTTTAGAAAGTAGCCCGCGGCGTTAGCCATGAAAAGAAAAACGATCGCAAAGCCACTCATATAAGCTTGAGAGGCCGCCCCCGTAAACGTCCACGCCGAGAACTGTGTCATAAAGGCTGTCGAACCGACTAACCACCACAGCATATTACCGCCGCCCCGGAAGTAGTCACTGGTATTGGCATTAAACTTCTTAAATACCCAGCCAATCACGATTAAGAAAACCAGGTAAATCAGTATTACCCAAACATCAATGCTCATAAAACACCTCGTTATACTTTATTATTGGAATATCGGCTCTGCCGAATGGTTATAAGAAAGCTGGCTATTTTAAATATACGCCTCGTAAACTATGCATTAGCAATGCTGATTTAATAATGCTCTAACGTATTGTCTTTTATATAGCTGAAATTGATATCCTCACCTAAACCAGGGCGTTCAGGCATGTGAACATAGCCGTTGTTATCCATTTCATCGGCAATTGAGTTAAGGTATCCAGGCGCTTCATCGTATTCCATGTGTGGATGGAGCAGGCCACGCTCGTACCACTGGCAATTAGTAATAGCGCCCACGACGGCTAAATTGGCAGCGCCATTACCATGTATCTCACAATCCATACCAAAAGCTTCAGCCAAATGGGCCACTTTCAGACACGGGGTAATACCGCCACCGTTGGCCACACCTGCCCGCAAAATGTCACAAGCATTATACTGAACCCAACTAGCACGACTATGGTGTTTTCCCGCTATGGTTTCGGGCCCAATAACAGGCACGTCAACGCGTTGAGTCAGCCAGCGATAAGACTCCATTGAGTCTTCAACCATAGGCTCTTCGAACCAGGCAAAATCTAAGCGAGAAAGCGCGCGGCCAATTTTTAAAGCATCTGTACGGTTATACCAATGATAGCCATCTAACATCAGCGCAATACTCGGCCCAACGGCTTCACGGACGGCCTCACAGGCACGAATATCCATTTCAACACTGGGGGCAAAGCTAACAGGGGGCATCCAAGTATGAAGCTTGATTCCCTTATAGCCGCGTGCCACTAGTTTTTCAGCGAACTGAGCGTATTCATCTGGTGTGGAAAGCCCGCCTTGCGCTTCATCACCGCACATGGTGCTGGCATAAGCTTTTACTTTATCGCGAGCACCACCAAGCAGCTGATAAACAGGAACATTGAGTTGCCGTCCAGCTAAGTCCCATACCGCCTGATCGAGAATCGCCATTGCACGGTCAGTTAACTGTGCACCACTGCCGCGCTGTCGAAGCCAAAGATCCTGCCATATTTGCTCTCGAGCATGAACGGACTTGCCGATGGCCGCCTTTTTAAAATACTGCTCGACCACATAAGAACGAATGAGCTCCGGCGGGGCAAAAGCATAGCCTTGAGCACCATCTTCCGCCGTTACACTAAGCATGGCGATGCGGGCCTCACTAGGGTGGCCAGCATGCGCATGACCAGCACTATCACGGGCCAAATTTGACTCGTAGCGGATAACGTCTACAGCAACATTTTCAATTCTCATCGTGCTTTAGCTCCTATTGAGTCGTCTTTAGGTGTCCATCAAACATCGACATTCAAGGTAATACATAATATGTTTAATATTAGAAGCACACGTTTTGAACAGCAACATAGACAATGGTATGAGGTATACCTAAGACTAACCTAGTTTCTAATACAAAAAATATACTTTAAAAGTCTTCTATTTACGCTAAATATTTATATTTTACATGGAGTTAAATATCATGCTAGCAAACCAGACATTGTATGTCGGCTGCGCACTTAGCGGCGAAATCTACACCATCAATCTATCTCTCATTACTGGAGAACTTGTCTATCAAGATAACACGCGTTTACCTAGCCTAGACAAGCCCGGCGGCGCCATGCCACTGGCTCTATCACGAGACCGAACCACGCTATATGCCGTTTCCAGAGGTGAACCCTTTTTTATTAGCGCCTTTGATCTCGACCCTCAAGGCAGCCTGTCTCATCTTGGTAACACACTGATTGATAAAAACTTAGCCTATCTACAGACTGATATTGACGATAAATATCTCCTTACGGCTTCGTTCATTGATCATCAGGTAGCTGTGTACCCAATCCAAGCTGACCGTTGCGTTGGGAGTCGGACACATTGCATTGAAAAAATCCCGAATGCTCACATGCTAGCCATGGGGCCTGATAACAAGACCGTTTTGGGTACCGGGCTGGGCGAAGATATTATTTATCATTGGCAATGGGCGCCCTCACAGCATGACGATCATACTTTGCCACCTATGCATTATATTGATCGGCTTAAGCTAGCCACAGGAACAGGGCCCAGGCATATCGCCTATCATCCGAATCAATCCATTGCGTATGTGATTGGCGAACGTAACGGTACTATTAATGCTATAGGATACGATGAATTAGGGTTACGTCGCCTCCAAATGGTTGATTTACCTAACCAATTGGAGCCCTTTCAAGCAGCTGATATCCATATTACCCCCGATGCTCGCTTTTTATACACTTCGGAAAAAGCTACCTCAACGCTGCATTTATTTGACGTACAGTCTGATGGGAGGCTCACGTTTGTCGCCCAATTTCCTACCGAAAACCGCCCCCGAGGTTTTGCTATTACCTCTGATGGCAACTATTTAGTAGCCGCTGGGCAGTATTCTCATCACATCGCCAGCTACCGCATCGATAATGAAACGGGAAATCTTAATTTAATCAGCCGCTTACCCGTCGGAAAAAGCCCTGATTGGGTTGCAGTGCTGTAAACCTAAGCCTTGCGGATAGCGACCCTAATGGAGGAAGTTATATGCTGGACGGGTTATATACCTCTTGACGACAAACATACTATGTATCATATTTAAGAATGTTTATTCAGTGGAATTAGGAAGTAGCCAGCCGGCTGCTCGTTAAAATAATGATAATGAACACAAGGGCTAAGCATGCGTAAAATTATAGCGGTTGCATTAACGACAATGACGCCTGTCTTGGGTGCTTCGTTAGGGCATGCCTCTACCGAAGCGCCCGAGCTCACTTGGCAAAGTATAACTTTCGGCCAATCAACAGACTTGAATTTTGGATCGACCATCCTGCCGGAGAAAGTAGGCACTAACGAAGTCACGATTGATGGCCAGCCTATTTCCGCTGGCCCGTTGGTCGATCACGCGACAATCGAAAGCCGAGGCGGCAAATTGGCCAACTCCCATGAAGGGGGTACGTTTTATTACACCACCCTGCCTACCGATATGAACTTCACCCTGACAGCTACACTAGCGTTAGAGCAGTTGGGGCCTGAAACAGGCGCAACACCGAACCGACAGGAAGGCGCGGGGCTTATGGTTCGCGACGTTCTAGGCGCACCGCGTGCCAATCCTCAACCCTTAGGCCATGAGGAATTTCCGGCTGCGTCTAACATGGTGATGAATTTACTGCGTTCACACACGCGAGAGAACGATGGGTTAATGAATGCAACAGCCACTTATCGGGAAGGCATTCAGGATCCATGGGGAAACCCTGGCAACTTATTAAGTAAAGAAGATTATGTAGAAGGTGCTTCCTACGGCGCCGAGCAACCTTATCGCATGACACTGACGCGCAGCAATGAACACTTTATCGTCACCATGAATAATGGTCAGCAGTTGTATAACCACGAGCTAACTCAAGCCCCAGCAAACCTTGTAGAAATTCAAGACCCAGATCACCAATATGTGGGATTTTTTGCCGCGCGTAATGCGCGTCTGCATATTTCCGATATCCACATTGAGCTAAGTGACGCTAATACCCAAAAAGCCAATGCTTATCAAGCACCAGAAAACCCACTTGTATGGTCATTGGCATCGCCAGACGTTGCCAGCACGCCCGATTATACTCTTCAGGCACTTGCTAATTATGATGGAGAGTTCCGCGTTTCTCAGGCTGGACAGCCGCTTGGCGACGCACAACAAGTTAAAGCAGGTGACTTATTCAGCCTTTCTCTACAGATCACTGAGCCCGCTGATTTTTTAGTGACTTTTCAGCCAACCCAAGGGCCAGAATCAGAAGAGCAGAGCAAAAAACTATCGCTCAGGCCATCAGCAGTAGCAGATCCTTTTAATATCTATGTATCTACCGATGGCAGCCCTGGGCAGGCTGGTGATCAGGCAAATCCTATCGACCTCGCCTCGGCGATCACCCATTTAGCGCCTGGCGGCACCCTCTATTTGGCTAGTGGCGATTACGGTGCCGTTGAAATCCCACTTGCAGCCAGTGGCTCACCGGGTAATTTAAAACGGTTAACAGGTGAAGGGGCTGATGTACGTTTTACAGGGATGGTTTCGCACAATGCCAACTATTGGCAATTAGATCACCTAGAAGTCGCAGGCGAGCGTCTGATTGTGCATGGAAGCCATAATGTCTTCGAGCATATCGTGACCCACAGCGCGCCGGACACCGGCTTTCAGATTACCTCCCCCGACAACGTTGGCCGCCCGCTGTGGGCAAGCTATAACACGGTGCGTCATAGCGAAAGCTACAACAACGAGGACTCATCAGGCATCAACGCCGACGGCTTTGCCGCCAAGATGCGCATCGGTGAAGGCAACTCGTTCGATCAATGTCTCTCGCACCACAATATTGACGACGGATGGGATCTGTTCAACAAGGTCGAGGACGGCCCCAACGGCGCCGTTACCATTACCAACTCCATCGCCTTCAACAATGGCCAAACGCTGAATACCCAGCCGACAGGCGGCAACCTGGGTAATGGCTTCAAGCTGGGCGGCGAAGGCCTGCCCGTTGCTCATACCGTGGAGGGCAATCTATCGTTCAACAATGGCATGGACGGCTTCACCGACAACTTCAACTCGGGTGCCCTATCCATCATCAATAACGTGGCCATCGATAACCACCGTTTCAACTTTATTGTTCGTCAAAGCCCCTATGGTGACCAACTGGCTTCCGCCCGGCTAGCGGGTAACGTATCGCTGCGCCTGGAGAGCGAAAGCGACTACCTGGATAGCGTCCATGGCGATATCAGTGATGATAACTGGTTTATCCAGGATGAAAACACGCAGACATCCTCGTCGCACTACGACGAAGAAACGCTGGCTGAGATCAAAGCGCTACTTCAACAGCAGGCCAACACTGAAAGTGAGCGTCGCGAGCAGGCACTGACCCTTCAAAAGCTAGTGTTCAATTAATCAAGGTTGGGGTTGAGTGCTTGAGGTGAAGATTGGCCTTGAGCACTCTTTTTTAAGCTTAACCTTTTGAAAAATAGTTCTTAATGACATATAGCTCTTGATGAACACTTTTCAAGCACCCACTACGCAGCATCAAATACAGCTAACAATGCAAACGCAAAGAATGACATCCGCATGGAAGGTATTGGCCCTGTGCGGTGTGATGAGCACAGGAGTCGTCATGGCCGAGACACTGCAGCATGAAGCGGTGCTACCGCTCTGGAACGAGCGCCCTACAGGCACACCAGTTGACTTGGCGCCCGTGGTGGAAGAGCGCTCCAATAACCTGTTCCGCGCAGATCGCGCGCTTACCGGCATTGCCGCGCCCAGTATCACCGCCTGGGTGCCGGAACACCCCAACGGCACCTCTATCATTATTGCCCCAGGCGGCTCTTACCGTCGGGTAGTGCTAGACAAAGAAGGCATCGAAATTGCCAGGGCACTGGCACCGTACGGGGTTACTAGTTTTCTTCTGACCTATCGCCTGCCCGGTGAGGGGCACGCCAACCGCGCAGAGGCACCGCTGGCCGATGCACAGCGTGCGATGCGCCTGGTGCGCGGGCATGCTGGCGAGTGGGGCCTGGATCCTGAACGAATCGGTTTCCTAGGGTTCTCGGCTGCGGGCCACCTTGGCGCATCGCTTGCCACAGGATACGACAGAGCGGCTTATCAAGCCGATAACGATGAGCAGAGCATCTCCGCCCGGCCAAACTTTGTCGCCCTGGTTTACCCGGTTGTCACCATGCAGGATGAAGGCGTTCACGAAGGCTCACGCACTGCCCTTTTAGGCGATAGCCCATCGTTGCAGCACAAGTGTGAATACTCTCCTGAAGAACACGTAAGTGCCGATGCACCGGAAACGTTTATGGTGCTCGCTGACGACGACCCTTCAGTACCGCCCGCCAATGCTGTGGCCTTTTACAGCGCACTTCATGCGGCGGGCGTGAAAGCTGAGTTACACATCTTCCGCGACGGCGGCCATGGCTTTGGCATTGAAGGCGCCCAGAACAAGCCAGTGGCCGCCTGGCCGCAGCTGTTAGCGCAGTGGATGAGGCAGATTGGCGTCATGCCTGGCCTGGAGAAGCAGGGTAAGAGCCTAATCACTTTGCTTTCAAGGCAAAGGCAGAAAGCGCATCGCGATTAATTTCAATACCCAAACCCGGGCCATCAGGGATCGTCATCACGCCCTGGTTATGTTCTAGGGGCGTTTGAACAATAGCCTGGCGGAAGGGGTTCTCGGTGCGATCGAACTCCATAATGGGTTCAATAGGCTTGCGGCGCGGCGGGTTGGGCGGCAGCCCAGCCATAAACTGCAAGCTTGCTGCCAAACACACCGCTGTACCCCATACGTGGGGCACCAACCGCACGCCGTGCATGGCCGCCATATCAGCGACCCGACGCATTTCGCTAAAACCACCTACGCCACAAATATCCGGTTGCACGATATCTACCGCACGACGGGACAACGGCGCCTGCATGGCATAGCGACCGTGCCAGTTTTCACCACTGGCAACGGGGATCGGCTGACCAGCGCGAACGGCTTCGTAGGTAGAAATTTGCTCTGGCAACACAGGCTCTTCAAACCAGTCGATACCAAACGGTGCGGCGCGCTGCCCTAGCTCAATGGCTTCCAGGTAGTCATACCCGTGATTGGCATCGATCATCATGCGCATATCCGGCCCAATGGCCTCACGCACGGCGGCAATCACTTCCAGATCTTCCTCAACGTCGAAGCCGATTTTAATCTTGACGGCGTGAAAACCTTCACGGCGATAGCCTGCCACTTCGGCGGCAATATCGGTTACCCGATCAACTCCAGCCCGGGCGAACGAACCGGTTGCATAAGCACGTACGCTTTCACGGAAGCGCCCGCCCAGCAGTGTTGAGATCGGCATGCCAAAGTGCTTGCCTTTGATATCCCACAACGCAATATCAATACCGCTCAAGGCCGTCACGGTTAAGCCGCGCTGGCCTTGGTCGCGTAATCGGTTATAGAGCATTAACCAAATTTTTTCCGTTTGCAGCGGGTCTTCGCCTATTAGTGACTGGGCGTAGACCTCCACAATCGAAGCGTTAGGCTTAGCCGGCCCTAAGCACTCGCCCCAGCCAATGGTGCCATCATCGCAGACGACTTCGACTAGGCAGTGTTGGCGGCGCGAAAAGTGCATTGAGGCACTCTCAAACGCGGTCTCAAGTTGGTAATCAAGTATATGGGTATTTACCGCGACAACTTTCATAGATGATCAGTCCCTTTAGCAGCTTCGTTAAATGCAGCTTTATTGGAAAAAGCTGGGTAGCGTTAATGAGATAGCAGGTACGTATGTCACCAGCATCAAGGCTACGAACAGTGCTAAGAAGAACGGCCAAATAGTGCGTACCGCTTCCTCGATTTTAATTTTGCCAATCACACAACCGACAAACAGACAGGCACCTACGGGTGGCGTACACAGACCTAGACCCAGGTTCATCATTAAAATAATGCCAAACTGGATCGGATCCATGCCGAACTGCATGGCTACCGGCAGGAAAATAGGCGTACAAATAAGGATCAACGCGGCCATGTCCATAATCATGCCTAAAATCAATAGAATGATGTTAAGCATAAGGAAAATAACCAGCGGCTTATCGGAAATAGCCATCAGGCCTGTCGTTAGCATTTCCGGAACATTGTAGAGCGCCAGCAGGTAAGAGAATGCCGATGCACACCCAACTAGAATCATCACCAGTGAGGTGGTTTTTACCGACTGAACAACAGCGGCTTTAAAAGAGGCCCAGGTCAATTCACGATAAACCAGACCGGTCACTACAATAGCGTAGATAGCCCCGAAGGCACCGGATTCCGTCACGGTCAGAATGCCCGAAAGCACCCCGCCGACGATAATCACCGCGGTCATCAGGCCAGGCAAGGAGGCGAAAAAACTGACTATCAACGCATGCCAGCCAGGGAAAGCTTCGCCCTTATAACCGCGCTTCACCGCGACAATATAAGCCGCAACGGCTAAGCTGACGCACATTAAAATACCTGGAACAATACCGGCGATAAACAATTGGGTAACGGAGATACCACCACCCGCCGCGACGGCATAAAGAATCATGTTATGGCTAGGGGGGATCACTACGCCCGCAATCGATGAGGTTACGGTGACATTCACGGCATAGTCGGCGTCGTACCCCTTCTCTTTCATCACCGGGATAAGGATAGAACCTAACGCCGATGTGTCTGCCACTGCCGAACCAGAGATTCCTCCGAACAGCATGGAAGAACTAATGTTCACCATTCCCAAACCGCCACGCACCTTACCCACCATCGCTGATGCCAAGCGCACAAGGCGAGTGGAGATACCGCCGTGCATCATTAACTCACCAGCAAAGATAAAGAAGGGAATCGCAAGCAGTGAAAAAACGGAAATACCGGATAGGATGCGTTGAAAGGCAACAAATAGCGGCAAGCCTTCATACAGGAAGGTAACAACCGCAGCTAAACCAACAGCAAAAGCAACCGGCGCGCCAACTATAAGGCCTAAGAAAAAGATCCCGAAAAGAATAATAAGACCCATCATTTATACCCTCTTAACTTTTCGAGTCAGTAAGCGCTGTGCTATATCAGCGGCTGCAAAAAGCATAATTAACACACCACAAATCACCAGGGGAGCCGCCCGCCAACTCTCAGATAGACCTATCATGGGAATAGCCCTTTCCAAGTTTGACATCACTAACGTCCAGCCTTGGAAAGCCATGAAACCGCCAAAAAAGAAGATAAAAAGGTCAGAAAGGTGGTGCATCAAACCGCGCAATGGGCCAGCAAAGCTTTCACGAATAAAATCAATATTCAGATGGCTATGGTGCCTAACCCCTGCCGCTGCGCCTAAGCAGGTAATATAAACAACCAATACTAACGAGGCTTGCTCAACCCAAGTAGGCGTATTGTTCAGCACATACCGGCCGAAAACTAACCACCCAAATATTAGAATAAGAGTGACTAATAAGATCCCCGCAATAAGAATACATAAGCTGGCGACACCATCTAAGATTCGATTCAGCGAGCCGCTTTCTTCCGCGTCTTCCTTATCGACCTGCGATTCAAGTTCGATACTCACGGCACATTTCCTTTTCAACTTCTGGCAGCATTAGCTGCCAGAAGCGTGTGGGCGACAAAGTTTACTCGGTAGCGCGAATTTCCTCGATCAGCTCACCTGTGCCAGGATTACTAGCGATGAAGTCTTCATACATGGGTTCCATAAGCGCCTGAAAGGCGGCTTTATCGTCCACTTCATTAATCTCAACGCCGTGGTCGAGGACGATCTGACGACTCTCTTCTGAGCTTTCTACCCATAGCTCACGCTGACGTTTGGAAGCCTCTTCGGCTACTTCACGAACAATGTCCTGATCTTCTTGCGAGAGCTTTTCCCAACTTGATTTAGCCACACACAAACACTCAGGAATGATTAAGTGCTCGGTTAACGAGTAGTAGCCCGTCGCTTCATAGTGGTTGCTTGACTCAAAAGAGGGATAGTTATTTTCAGCACCATCGAGCACGCCAGTGGTTAAGCTCTGATACACCTCACCATAAGACATCGGCGTGGCATTACCACCCATGGCAGCGATCATATCGACGTAAAGATCGTTATTCATTACCCGAATCTTTAAGCCTTTAACATCTTCAGGGGTTTTAATAGGGCGTTGGGTGTTATAAATGCTGCGAGCACCCGAATCGAACCATGAAAGAACCACCAATCCTTTGTCTTCTAAAGCGTCGGCAAAGCGCTCGCCAATTTCTCCGTCCATTACTGTATGCATATGTTCAACGTCATTGAACAGGAAGGGTAACGAGAATACGTTGGTTTCTGGCACGATGGGCCCCATCGGACCCATATTAAAGTTGGCAAAATCCAATGCCCCGTTACGGGTCTGCTCAATGGCGTCTGACTGGTCACCCAGCACGGCATTGTTATAAACACGTGGAGTAATGCGGCCTTCCGTTTGTTCCGCCACCGCGTCAGCAAACTCTTCTAACGCTACCGTATTAGGATAGCCGTCAGGATGAATGTTCCAACCACGCCAGTTATCTGCTTGAGCAGGCAGTGCAAAGGCTATCAGTGCCATTACGCCAGCGGTGGGCAGCATAGTTTTTAAAGCATAGGTTTTCAGACTGTTGGTTTTCATCACGCTGTCGCTCATGCAGTTATTGTGTGTGCGCATGTCTAACGTCCTCTTATTATTGGTAATTGCATACTAATTATTAATAATAATCAGCATTCGATTAATACTTCTTTGCTACATCGATAAGCGCTTCAAGCTGCTGGCGCTCATCTTTAGTGGGCATAGTCAGCGGTGCGCGGACACTGCCTGCAGGACGGCCGATAATGTCAGCGCCTGCTTTGATGAGGCTCACTGCATAGCCTGCTTTTCGATCCCTGAGATCCACGAAAGGAATAAAAAAGTCATTGGTGATCTGCTTCACAACTTCTTTATTGCCTTTGCGTAACTCCTTGTAAAACGTTACCGCCATTTCCGGTACGAAGTTGAAAACGGCAGAAGAGTAAGTATTCACGCCAATGGAGACGTAAGCTTCAGCAAAAATTTCCGCCGTGGGCACGCCGCCGATATACACCAATCGGTCGCCAACAGTTTTGACGATCTTGTTGAGTGCTTGGATATCGCCTTTGCCATCTTTTAGCCCCACCAAGTTAGCGCAGTGGTCGGCGAGTTGCTGAACCGATGAGGCATTCAAAATGCCATTGCCACGGTTGTAATAAATCACGTTGATTGAGGTGGCATCACAAATTTGGCGTGCATACTCGACTAAGCCATCCTGTGGGCACTCGGTAAGGTAAGGCGGCATCAACAGAATGCCATCGGCGCCCGCCTCTTCAGCCGCTTTTGCAAAGGCTTTGCCTGTCTCTACGCTTAAGCCAGCACTGGCGATGACCGGCAAGCGCCCGTCAATCACTTCGACCGCCACGCGAACAATTTCGCGATATTCCTCTAGAGAAAGACTGAAAAACTCTCCTGTACCACCCGCGACAAAGACCGCGGAAATCTCGTGGCTAATGAACCACTCAAGCCGCTTGCGATAGCTCGCTTCATCAAAACGGCCCTGACTATCGAAGTCCGTGATGGGGAACGATAGCAAGCCATCGCCGATGGCATTGGTTACTGCTTCTCTTGAAAACGTCACGTTACGCCCTCTGTGTGAATGCGTTGACCATTGAGCGAGAAGATATTGGCGACTCAAAATAAACGCACTATGTAATACATCATACAATTATTGAAGATATGTACTACATTGAAGCGACGCAAGCAGAACTATCAAAATTTAAACCAAAGTAGCAGTTACTAGGATTAACGTACCAAGGCAGGTTGTTTAGGATTGAATTCCCAACCAGGAATCAAAAACTGCATGGCCATGGCATCATTTCGCTGCGTGGTATCCAACGACTTATAAAGGCTATGCGCTTCCATAAGCTTTTCTTCGTCAAGTTCAACCCCCAGCCCTGGGGTGGTGGGCACCTTGAGTTTGCCATTGCGAATAAGCAAAGGGGCTTTCGTGATGCGCTGCCCGTCTTGCCAAATCCAGTGGGTATCAATCGCGGTAATCTCACCTGGGCAAGCTGCTGCAACGTGGGTCATCATGGCGAGCGAAATATCAAAGTGATTATTACTGTGAGAACCCCAAGTCATCCCCCACTCATTGCAAAGCTCACCCACTTTGACAGCACCTTGCATGGTCCAGAAATGACAATCTGCCAAAGGTATATCAACGGAATTAAGTTGGACGGCGTACTGCAGCTGTTTAAAATCTGTCGCAATCATATTGGTAGCGGTTGGCAAACCGGTACGCTTCTTGAACTCAGCCATGGTCTCGCGCCCAGAATAACTCTCCTCCTGACCACAGGGGTCTTCAGCGTAGCTGAGCAGATGTTTGATAGGCTCCAGCACTCGCACCGCTTCATCGAGCTTCCAGGCACCGTTGGGATCAAGCGTTAGTCGCGCATCGGGGAATGCATCATGGAGCGCGCGAATGCAATCGGCTTCGTCTTCGCCACGTAATACTCCGCCTTTTAATTTAAAGTCTTTAAACCCATACCGCTCATAGGCGGCTTTGGCTAAGTTCGCCACGGCTTCGGGTGTCAGTGCTTCTTGGTAGCGTATTTCATCCCAGGTATCTTGAGGGTTATGCGCTTTAGGATACGGCAGGTCTGTCTTGGCCGGGTCTCCCAATAAAAACAGGTAGCCCAATGCCTCGACTTCATCACGCTGACGACCGTACTGCCCCAGCAGATCGGCGACGGGCAGTTGCAGTGCCTGCCCATAGAGGTCTAATAGCGCCGATTCAATCCCCGTGATGACATGCACCGCTACGCGCAAATCAAACGTTTGACGGCCCCGCTCTTCCCGTCCGTTCTGCGCCAATTGCAGCCGAACCTGATTAAGGGTGTGCTTAATATTATTGATCTGCGAGCCTTCTACTAACGCGCGGCACTGCTCCAGCCCCTTAAGAATGCCGCCACTGGAAGGAATCTCACCAACGCCTTGGTTACCGGCATCATCCTCAAGGATAACCACACAGCGAATAAACCAAGGCGCATGACCGCCGCTGAGGTTTAGCAAAAAGCCGTCAAAGCCCGCTACGGGTATAACACGCATACTCTTGATTTTCGGGAACATATATTTATTACCTATTATATTATCGATCCAGTAATTGTTTCTTTAACAAACCTAACCCTTGGCTGCATTATCAAATGAAACCAAATCATGGTTACTGTTTGAAGAGACGCGAATGACGCAAGCAATAACTTTTTACATCAATATAAATTCACTGGACATTGAGCGCACCGACGATATGGGTTACTAATTTAGCTATCATATATGTAATACATCATACAAATAGAAAGATAATTATCATTCAGTGATGGCGCAAGCAAAAGCCGTAGAATTTAAACCAAAGTAGCGAGCAAAGACCTTTCACCACCGAAGTCAAAAACGCTCAACCTTTATAGCTAACCTATTGTAAATAATTATATTTTTAAACCTCAACCACCCAATCTGGCTTAAACAGCACTGGGTTGAACTCATAGGGGTAACCGCCAGGGTTGGCAATGACACGTGTGCCGTTGCGTAGAATATCCACGGGCTCGTGAACATGCCCGTGCACCCAAACATCCATCTTGCCCATTAGATGAGGCAAGTGGGAAGCAAACGCTGGGGATAACGCGTCGCCCAGGTATTGGCCTGGGATGCAATCGTGCAGCGGGGCGTGGTGGCTAACCACCACTTTTGGGCCATCAAATGACTGTGACAGCTCGTTTTCTAGCCAAACGAGGGCTTCAGCGTGCACCTGCTGGCTCGCCTGCGGTGTGAAGGTTACGCCAGGGGACATTTGCACGGTTTTAAAATCGGGCATGTAGCTCAGCGCCTTAGACTCAGTATCGGCAGGGTTCTGAGTTGGATCTCCGGCGTAAAGCGCAAAGTCAGTCCATAGCGTAGTACCGTAAAAGCGCACGCCATTGAGAGTTATGGCACGGTTATCCAGTAGTTCAATGTCGAGCCGCTCGGCTTCGAGCGCCAGCTCATCACGTAACAGCGGCATGCAGGTACCGTAGAATTCATGGTTGCCTGGCACATAGATAATCGGCATGTCCGGAAAGCGGGAACGCGCCCAGGCAAGGCCTTCGCAGTGGCGGTGAATATCTCCAGCCAGGATGACTACATCGGCAACCACCTCAGGCAGCTCGCGGTTACCGTCAAAAAATTCCAGGTGTAGGTCAGACAAAATACGTAGACGCATAAGGCTCCTCGTCGCCAATACTTATGCAAACCACCATAACCATCTCAAACTACCGTAACCAGCCTAGGTCACTTTGTCGCATAGCACGGTGCAGCACCACATTCATGCTGCATTGCAGCAAAAATAGACTACAATAAAGAGGTAGTCCCAAAAGGAGGACCGCACAATGAGTTTTTTAATAACATCCCCTGCACGCGATAATGAAGTTCTAGAGTACTGGAGCTTGAATGCTCAGTGGCATCGTGCCGCAGCTGAAGCGCTGAAAGCCTACCTAGGCTAAATCAGGTGCTTTTCTACCCTTAAGACCAAAGAAAACACCGAAGCCGGAATATTTTCCGGCTTTTTTAATGCTTATGAAAACCTTTTCCATTCAAAGACCTAATATCGTTCTACAGGCATATGTAAGCCATAGCTTACAAAAAATGGCAAATCACCTACATCGTTAGGACTAGCCCTTCGCAGAAAAAGCTCTTAATATCTCACAACAGCTAAATTGCTGCTATGCACAACACAGGCTGTGTACAACATAAGATTTTTACAGCATCTGATTTTATAACATGTTTTTACAACATTTTTTACAACAAGGTCTCAACGAATTCTCTGACCCCCTGAAAGAGGAATGAACGCCATGCAACACTTAGTTACCCCTGCACAAGCGTTGGAAGTTGATGTTATGGAAGTGTGGGCAAAACGCGCTCTACAGCAGCGTGCGGCACTTGACGCTATTAAGGCCTACCTGCGTTAAGCATAGATACGGCATGCTGTTTTAGCTCCATACAACGCCTCGTTTACACGAGGCGTTTTTTATTCTTACAGTCAATTGTAATGGGCAGGCTTCGCTATCAATTGGCTGGTCGGGCCAAATGCCCTCAAGGTGTTTTTATCACTTATGGATCAATGACTTACGCAGTAATTTTGCAAGCTGCTGTATTTTTATTGAAAACGGATGTCAGCACAAGAAAACCTCCTCAATTGAGCGTTCTCCTCGTAAAGATAAATCGCTTTAATGTTATCCATCGCTACGATTAATTACACTTTTGAAATTTTCAAGCAGTAACAATCAGCGCTACGCTTAACGAAGTAATGGCTTTAAGCACAACAATACGGTGTTCGTAGTCGACCTCAATAATCTTCTTTACAGTAGGGTATGGAGTTACACAAAGGAATGGTCTAATATTAGTTCGGCTAATAAAGGCGCAATACTCAACGTGCAGACTCTTCTTGTTATGCACGCACATTGACGAAGGAACGGACGATGCAAACACCTTTTTTGGTTCGCAAAACATCTTATGCTTTAGGTTTAGCGGCAGCACTTGCCCTTAGCGGCTGCCAGTCAGGCGCTGACCTTGGAGGTCTGATGTCTGCGGGCTCCAGTTTGGCTGGCGCTGCCACGATGTCGGATCAACAAATGCAACAACTTGGCGATCAAACCATTGCCCAGCTGGATTCTCAAAACCGCCTTGTTGCAGACGACAGTCAGTATGCACAACGTTTGGCGAAGCTAACCCAGGGCTTAGAAACAGTCGACGGCCATACGCTTGACTATAACGTTTATCATTTAGACGACGTTAATGCTTTTGCGGTACCCAACGGCTCCATCCGGTTGCATAGCGCGCTGATGGATGAGATGACCGATGATGAAGTACGCTACGTTATCGCCCACGAGATCGGACACGTCGCGTTAGGGCACTCCAAACGTGCTTTCCAGGTTGCCTATGCCGCGTCCGCTGCACGTGAAGCAGCTGCTGCTAGTGGCAGCACCACCGCCGCCGCACTTTCAAGCTCTGAGCTTGGTGATTTGGGCGAAAAGCTTGTCAATGCTCAGTTCTCGCAACGCCAAGAGAATGAAGCTGATGACTATGCCATTGAGCTAATGCAGCGCCACAACCTGAATGCAGAGGCATCCGTTGCAGCCCTACGCAAGCTAGAAGCCAAATACGGCAATGACAGCAGCGTCTTTTCCAGCCACCCAGCAGCGGGTGATCGTGCAGAGCGCCTAGAAGCTTCCTTCCAGTAAGATGAAGGAACCTGTACTCCTGCTAAATTCGCCCCGGTGATGCCTAGCGGGAGTACAGGTTGCTACTAACAATAAAGCAAAAGGGCAACACCCCCTCATTCTAGGCCCACTCGCCACTCTCTTCTTGCTGTTCTGACAATTGGGTTAGGTAGGTGCCCTGCAAGATATACATCCGCTTTACATCGCGGTACTTGCCATTGATAAAGAACTCCTGCACCAAGTGGCCTTCTTCAATAAAACCACTCTCTTCGTAAAGATGGATCGCTTTAACGTTCTCCACCGCCACAATGAGATATACCTTGTGTAGGTTTAGAATTGTGAATGAGTAGTGCAATGCTTGGCGAATTAAGGAGCGGGCAAACCCTTTCCCCTGGTGATCCGGGGTAATAATGATTTGAAACTCGCCGCTGCGATGGATGTAGTCGATCTCAATCAGCTCTACCAGGCCAATGGCATTTCCATGGCTATCCTCCGCGACAAAGCGCCGTTCGGCGTTGTCATGGATGTGCTTGTTATACAATTCCTCCAGCTCATCAAATGACTCGTAAGGCTCTTCAAACCAGTACGACATAATGCTCTGGTTATTGTTTAGTTCATGAACAAAGCGCAGGTCGTTGCGCTCCAGTGCACGCAAATAAAGTTGGTGGCCCATTACCCGCTATCCTTATGAATATCCGTTAAGATATACGCGTTTTAAGCTTGCCTGCTACCCAATTTTTGCATTTAGGCTAGGCCATTTTGGCTAAGCGTTTAAATGAAAACAGCTCCGCCAAGGGGTGCTCTCTACCCTCAATAAGCGCTCGCAGCAGTTTGGCGCCTATCATGCTGTAGCTGATGCCGTTGCCGCCATAGGCCATGGCGAAATGTACGCGTGGGCCCAGGGCATCATGAGGCCCGAAAAAAGGCAAGCCATCGCCGGTTTCCGCAAAGGTACCGCCCCAAGAGAATGTGGGGTTAATATCTAGCCTAGGCCATAGCGCTTCTATCTTAGCTGCCAGCCCCTCGGCCTTCTCTTCTACCCTCGCGTCGCGGCGCTTGGGAATATCTTCGTCGTCATCGTCTCCGCCCACGAGGAGTCGCCCATCGCAGGTAGTGCGCATATAGAGGTAGGGTCGCGCTGACTCCCATACCATGGTGTGGCGTAACTTACCCAAGGCCTCTGGCGGTAGCGGGTCAGTGATAAGCGCATAGCTGCTAAGATTGTCAGCCACCTTTTCTGGCAGCCAAGCTTGCGACTCATACCCTGCAGCCATCACCACGTACTTGCAGCGCAGCTTGGCACTATTGGCCAACGTCAACGTGACTCCCTGGTCATCCGGCGTCATCGTCTCCATTTGCGTGCGGTCATATACTTCTCCCCCGCGCTCGACCACCCTGGAAAACAGCTGATACGCCATACGATAAGGATCAATAGTGGCGGCTAGCTGAGTAAGAATAGCACCGGGTGCCTCAAAGCCGTACTCCGCCAAAATAATCTCGCGCTCAAGCCATTCGGCTTCAAACCCGTGTTTTTGGCGCAGCGCTAACTCCTCCTTGAGCGACGCGACATCCTCTTCGCTACTGGCGTAGTAAAGGCTTTGCTGACGCTCAAAATCCACATCACCCAGCCCTGCCGCCAGGGACTCAAGTTCGCCAATGGCTTCGGCGCAGGCACGGTAGGCAAGCACTGCATCGGCTTCCCCATAGCGCTCGGCTAACGCTGTCATATGGGTATCAATTTCGTACTGCAGTAACGCAGTACTGGCGGCTGAACTACCCCAGCCCACATCCCGGCGCTCCAGCACCACCACGTGGTGGCCGTTGCGGCTTAGCTCATCAGCAATCAACGCGCCTGTAATGCCGCCACCAATCACTACCACCTCGCATTGGTGATCGCGGGTCAGTTGAGGAAAGGTTTTCAATAGGCCATTTTTGACCGCCCAAAAGGGATAACCACTTTTCAGATCCATCTGTTTGCCTTTGCTTGAGAGACTTGCAGTATGCTGTTAACCATAGATGGTTCCCCAGAACTTGCATGAGAAAACGCTTCTGAGTAACTGCCCCACACAATAAAGGAGATGTGCATGATTGATTTACGCAGTGATACAGTGACCCGTCCGACCTCTGCCATGAAAGACGCCATGATGGCCGCCCCGGTTGGCGATGATGTGTGGGGCGATGATCCAACGGTCAACGCGTTTCAAAACAATTTAGCCGAGCAGGCAGGCAAACAAGCGGCGCTTTTATTTCCTAGCGGCACTCAAAGTAATCTGGTGGCGCTCATGGCCCACTGCGAGCGCGGCGATGAGTACATCGTTGGGCAGTCGGCCCATACCTACAAATATGAAGGCGGAGGAGCAGCTGTACTGGGCAGCATTCAGCCACAGCCGATTGAGAACGCTGCCGATGGCACCCTGCCCCTGGAGAAAATCAGTTCCGCCATCAAAGCCGACGACTTTCACTTTGCCCGCAGCAAACTGCTAGCACTGGAAAATACGATTGGCGGCAAAGTACTGCCCGCAGACTACGTATTGAAAGCCACCGAACTGGCACGGGAACGGGGGTTGGCAACGCACCTGGACGGCGCGCGGCTATTCAATGCCGCTGTTGCTACCGACACCTCACTCAAGCAACTGTGCCTGCCGTTTGATAGCGTGTCGCTATGCTTTTCAAAAGGCATGGGCGCCCCCATCGGCTCAGCCCTGGTGGGCTCGCAAGCATTGATCGACCGCGCACGACGCTGGCGGAAAGTAGTGGGTGGCGGCATGCGCCAATCAGGTATTATCGCCGCCGCCTGCCAGTATGCGTTGGACCATCACGTGGCGGACTTGGCCGACGATCATCGCCGTGCAGCGCGACTGGCAGAGGGCTTGGCTAGGCTGCCCGGTGTCGAAATCACCTCTCAAGACACCAATATGGTGTTCGCGCACTTCCCCGACGAGCATGTTCAGCCGCTCTCCACCTGGCTAAAAGAGCACGGCATTTTAATTGAGCTACTCTACGCCACGCGCTTTGTTACCCATCGCGATATTAATGATGCGAATATCGACAAGGTTATCGCGGTGATGGAGGCCTATTTTAGTCGCCACTGACGACTAGCTGGCACTGAGCGCGAGATGCACAGCGATGCCGGCCATCATCAAACCAATCAAGCCGTCGATAATGCGCCACGCGATGGGCTTCGAGAGCCAAGGTGAAAGTGCGGCACCGCCCCAGGCCAGTAGGCTAAACCACAGTATGGAAGCGGTAGAGGCACCCGCCACAAACACACCGGCGCTCTCCTGCTGGGCGCCAATGGCGGGTATCAGCAGCAGCGTGTCCAGGTACACCTGTGGATTGAGTATGGTGACCGCAAGAGTGGCGAAAATCACTTTGGTTAAACTGGGCGCTTTGCCCGCCTCGGCGCGAAGCCCCTGCCGCCCGCTAAAGGCTCGAAACAGTGCCTGGGCCGCCAGCCAGCTTAAAAACACGACGCCCACCCAGCGCATGACTTCCAACGCGCTGGGCATCGTCAGCAGAAAAGCACTCACCCCAAACATGCCCGCCGTAAGCAGGATAATATCCGCACTCATGCACAGCCCCGCCGACCACCAGTGATACTCCCGGCGAATGGCCAAGCCTAATATATAGGCGTTTTGCGCCCCAATCGCCATGATAATGCCGCCGCTCACCACCAGCCCGGTGATATAACTTTCCCACATTGCCCCGCTCCCAGTGTCAGAATATGCGTCGTGTTGATCAAACTGACACTAAGGTACTGGGCACCACTGATAACTAAAAATCATCCTGCTAATGGAGCATTAGTTTTTCTTATTATAAAACCGTTTATCAATGTCGGAAAAACGCACGGCGAATCAGCGTTCCGATGAAGCAGTGGGCTGAGGCTCAGTGGGTGCTTCAGGCCTGTGACTGGGCAGAATCAAAAGATTAATTGCTAGTACTGTCTTCCAAGGCTTCGACTAACGATGTTGAGAACTGATATGCAGAAGGTAGTGCACCGAACACCCAGAATGGAGGAACTGTTAATAAATTGTTTTCTCGAATGCTGGGTACATACTGCCATAGGCCACGGTCGGAAAGTTGAGTTGCTATATTCCCGGAAAGTTGTGGGCCTTCCACGATTACTAGTCGCGCATCAATGCCGATTAGCGCCTCTACTCCAACAATCGAAAATCCCTTCTGGTTTGTTGGTTCTTGCCAGGCGTTGGAAAGACCCAACTGGTCAAGTACGGCTTGAACTAAGCTATTTTGTCCATAAACCCTCACATGGTTTAAATCTAAAGCGCGAATAATTAGCAGTGGTTCGTTCCATTCCGTGATTCTATTTTTTAGGTGTTCAATTTTATCTTCAAGGTCGGCAATATACACCTCGCCAGAATCTGGCAACATAATAGTCGAGGATAATTTTCTTGTGAAATCTTTAAGTTCATTCCATCTGTCTACGTCTTCTTGGTAGATAGTGAAGCGATGTGTGTTGTATGTGTCTGATAGTTGCTCATCGGATACGGCAAAAACGCTGTCTGACACTATTATGTCTGGATGCATTGATGTAATAAGTTCAAGGTTTGGTTGAAATGAGATACCAACTTCCACTGTGTCTTCCGGAAGGGATCTGATGCTTCCCCATTTTTGATAATTATCTCTCATTGACATACCTATTGGGGGCGCACCAATGGCGACCAGCGTTTCGGCAGTAGTCCAACTAAGGGCTATCGTAGAAGGAGGAGAGGAAGCATGACTGATGGTTGATATAAAAAAAGAAAGATATAAAACCAAAGCGCGCAGACAAGATTCGTTGCTTATATTTAATTGAGAGAGAATATTCATGTTTTCTCTATATAGGGTAAGGATTGTAGCAAGAGGCTTATAGATCTCTCATTTGGCGGCAATTTTAACACCCAATTTAATGAATTTTAAATTGCCGCCAAGTTAGTGTTCTTTAGAATGGCAGGTTTACTCCCCTGCTCATGGCTTATTAGAAAATATAATCCATAGTAAGCATAAAATTTCTTGGCGCACCGTAATAATTATGCCTATTTCCGCCTCTAACTGTAGAGTAGTACTCCTTATCAGTTAGGTTATTGCCATTCAATGAGATGTCCAAGCTCTCACTGACTTGATAGCCGAGCAGTGCTGAAACAGTGGTGTATCCACCTTGCTCAGTTCGAATATCCCCACTTTGGGCATAAATTCCACTAAAGGTATTTACACCTGCACCAATGCGCCATCCCTGATTTTCAGTGTCACTAAAGCGATAACGTGACCATAGGTTGAAATTATGCTCAGGTGTGTCCGGTGAAAGCGTGAGGCCTTCTGAGTTAGCGTCCTTCACGAACTCTGTCTGCGTATAAGCATAGCCAGCACTGAGATCCCAGCGAGGCAACAACTGACCGCTGACTTCAAGCTCGACCCCCTCACTCCTTGCTTCGCCGATAGGAATTGAGAAACCAGGATTATTAGGATCCGTATAAGCACGGTTGGTGTCTTCAATACGGAAAACTGCGACATGCCAGTTTAACTCGCCCTCAAGATTGGATCCTTTGATCCCTATCTCTATTTGGTCACCTTCACGTGGATCGATAAAATTGCCATTTCGGCCTGTGGACAGTTGCGGTTCGAAGAAACCGGTGTAACTGGCGTAAAGATTGATTTCAGGGTTGAGTCCATAGATCAGGCCCGCATAAGGAATGAATTTAGATCCACTGCTATCATTCTCGCTCTTTGCACCTCCAGCGCTGAGGAAAGTCTCCGTTTCCCACCAATTAATGCGCCCCCCTAAGGCAAGAGTAAGAGGATCAAATAAGTTGAAATTAGCTTGGCTATAGACTGAATACTGCGTGCTGGCCTGGTCAGAACGAACAGGGTTTTGATCGAAAGTAGGAGGCTCTGAAGTTCTATGGTCGGAAGAGAAAATACTGGCTGGAACAGTGATCGGGTTGCCAGACGCAAATGTACGGTTAACTTCCCTGCTCAAATAGCTGGTGCCGAGTACGGCTTCGTGGGTGCTCCCAGCCAGTTCAAAGGGAGTACGTGCCTGAAATTCGAGATAATCATCCTGGCGTTCTTGATCCCACTGGATTCGGCGCATCAAGAATTCACCGGTACCGGTTGAAACGGACGAATGGCTTTCACTCTTTTGGAGGTTGGAATCTCGATTCAGGTGATTGGCTTTAAAAGTGATTTCAGCACCATTGCTCAACCGATGCTCCAATTCCACAAAATAACGCTGGGCATCACCGGCTTGTTTTTCCCAATCTGAACCTAGATACGTAGAGCGACTAACATTGAGTAGAGAACCATCACTGTAGATCGGTAGTCCCGAGTTAGGGCGGAACTCTTCGTCTTGTATGGTTGCCCCCAAGGACAGTGTGGTATCCGGGGTCAGGTCGAACTCCAAGGTTCCATAACCGACTTTGTTCTCCGAATATACATTATCGATGAAGGAGCCTCGATCATCATAGACACCGACGAAGCGGCCCCGGACTCGCCCATCACTATCCAGTGCGCCAGTTACATCGACTACCCCCCGATAAGCATCATCTGTACCGGCAGAGAGGGTAACCGAGGCTTGGCTTTCAGTTAAAGCACGTTTGCGCACCAGGTTGATGGTACCGCTGGGCTCACCAGACCCATGGAGAATACCCGCAGGCCCACGTAGAACCTCAATACGATCGAGTAGGGCTGTATCAAATACTCCAGCGCTTTCCCAGGCACTTTCTGGACTCTGAGCAGGACTACCATCAATGAGAAAGGAGTTAATATTATAGCCTCGAGACTTGAGCTCGTACTGATTGGGCCCGTACTCACGCACGGTCATACCAGTAACATTGCGCATGGCCTCGGCCAATGAGGTCGTACCTTGATCATCCAGCCGTTCCCGCGTCACGACGCTGACGGACTGAGGCGTTTCCTTAACTAACTGAGACGCTAAACCGATGCTAGTGCTTTCACTTGTGTAGGAATTGCTGTTCTCGGTCATGCCGTAGGGCAGACGCGCTCCTGTCACCTCAATAGTCGACAGCGCCACCCCATCTGGCCGCTCCTCCAACCGATAGCTCCCATCCCCCTGCCGTACGGCCCTAAGGCGGGTGCCATTCAGCAGCCGTTCGAGCCCTTCATCTAACCCATACTGGCCCTGCAGGCCAGGGCTTTGGCGCCCTTCGCCTAGCTCGCCAGCACCGCTGATAAAAACACCAGCCTCAGAGGCAAAGCGGTTGACTACCGTGCTGACCGGGCCCGCAGGGATAGCGTACTGGCGTGTTTGCTGCTGGGTGGTTTGCGCCATGGCGGGTAGCGACAATAGCGGCGTAGCTAACAAACCGACGGCGGCGAGATGAACCGCCAGCGCGAGGGCGCGGCGGCGCCGTGGGAGCTGACTAATAGCGGTAGATGATGAAGGTAATGCGGTGCGGTGCTGCGGCATTTCGGTTCCCCTTGCAGATGGTTTTTGGCTGCTTATATAGGGGAATCGAACCCGCGCGAAAAAAGGGAACCAAGAAAATCAATTTTTCCCTTTTATTCTTGGCACGCTTTTATTCGCGCTCTGACCCGGCCACCTCGATCTTGATCCACCAGGGCATCACTTGCCGCACCGTCACCGGCAGCGTGGTCTCGACCATGTGCAGGGAGCGCTCCAGATCGTCAAGCGGGAAAGCGCCGAGTAGTGTAAGGTCAGCCACCGCCGGGTCGACCTCAAGGCGGCCGCGGTGATGCTGGCTAAGCTCCGCGGCGAACGTTTTCAGCGACATATTTTCCGCCAGCAAAACACCGTTGGCCCAGGCGGCCCGGCTGCCGTCGGCGGGGTTGAGTTCGCCAATGCCGTTAACGGCGTAGCTGGCCTGTTCACCCGCGTCGACCACTTGGTGCTGGCTGGCATGGTCGGCATCGCCATGGGTCTGGATAGCCACCGCGCCCTCAAATACCGCTAGCAGTTCATCGGTTTGGCGTTGGCGCACGCTAAAGCGAGTGCCCAAGGGCGTTAGCCGAGCACTGCGGGTATCTACATAAAAGGGGCGTTCGGGGTCTTGGCCGGTCATAATCAGCACCTCGCCCGCCACTAGTTGCAGTCGGCGCTGCTGGTGGTCATAGTCTACGTCCAGCGCCGAGGCGCTGCTTAGCCACACTTGGGTGCCATCTTCCAGTTCAATGCGGGTGATGTCGCCGGTAGCGGTGCGGTAGTCGGCGCCCCAGTACGCGTCCCACTGGGGCAATGGCGTCCACTGCCAGGAAAGCCCGATCAACACGGCCGCAAACGCCAGGGTAGAGAGCCCACTCAGCAGATGCCACCGCCCTCGCCGTCGTTGCCGCGCCGAGCTGATCACTCGGTCGGCGGTCTGCCGCTCCGCCTCATTCAGGCTGGCGGTGAAACGCTGGCTAACGCCTTCCACCTGCTGCCAGGCCCAGCGGTGGGTATCGCTGGCCTCCAGCCACGCCTGCCACCGTTCGTGTTGGGCTAAAGAGAGCTCGCCCGCCTGCCATTCGGCAAACCACTCGGCGGCCTCTGCCAGCGCGCGGCGCTTGGCGGCTTCATCATGGCTTACGGCAGAGACCATTTAGAGGCTGGCCTCGAAACCGGCTTCAATCAATGCACATTGCAGCATGGCCTGGGCCATGTATTTCTTGACCATACGTTCGGAAACGCCGAGTTCTTCGGCAATCTGCCGATAGGGTTTGCCGTGGAGTTGAGAGGCCAGGAAAGCAGTGGCCACCTTTTCAGGCAGTCGCGACAGCATGCGGTCGATCTCGCACAGGGTCTCGATGACGATCTGCTGGTGCTCGACGGAGGGTAAATGCGCCTCAGCGCGAGCGGCCAGTGCCTCTTGCCAGGCCCGCTCGATATCCTGGCGGCGCCAATGATCTACGCACAGCCCTTTGGCCATGCGGCTAAGGTAGGCTCTTGCACCGTCAAAGCTATCCAGATGCCGCGGCGTTTGCAGCAGGCGCACAAAGGCGTCCTGGGCCAGGTCAGCCGCCGATTCGCCGCAGCCCAGCCGCCGACTTAGCAACTGCTGCAGCCAGGGGTGATGGTGGTGATAGAGTTGGCCGAGCGAGTCCCGACAGCCAGTGTGGTATGCCATGGGCTCGGCTGATTGGGGAGCCACCGCCATATAAAGGATCCATACCATTTCGAAAATGATTCTTATTCTTTTTCAATTTAAAGGCAGTGTCAATGCCTTCCCTCACTTCAGAGCCAATAGCAGGCAAGCGGAAGTGAAGATATACGCACTTAGCCCAGCATTGCACACTGTCGCGCGACACGCTACAATCAATAAAAGCCAGTTGGGCATACGTTGGTACGATGGATGATTAAAAGCATCAAGCATAAGGGACTAAAGTTGTTTGTCGAGAAAGGAAGCACTAGGGGCGTCCGTGTCGATCATGTCGACCGTCTCCGTGATCGCCTAACCGTACTGGACGCAGCCACCAGTCTCGACGATATAGCTGCTGGCAACTGGGGCCTTCACCCTCTAACTGGAAAACTGGACGGCCAGTATGCCATCAAGGTGTCGGGGAACTGGCGACTGTTCTTCGAGTTCCGCGACGGTAATGTTTACCTGCTGGACTATGACGACTATCACTGATGGGAGAACAAACCATGGCGATGTATAACCCCTCACATCCGGGCCGCATTATTCGGCAGCGTCTGATTGAGGATGAAGACGGCCACAAGATTAGCAGTGTGGCATCGGTCGCTGAACAGCTCGGCTGTCACCGCAACACCCTGAACCGGGTAATTAACGGCAGCGCCTCCGTCACACCTGAAATGGCATTGGCTCTGGAAAAATTGGACGCCGGAAGCGCCGAATTCTGGCTATCCATGCAGACCAATTATGATCTCTTCCAGCTTCGTCATAACCAGGGCGCGGCTTAGCTAAGCGACTCACATCAATGACTACCCATTTACCCTCGCCACCGCATCGCGGCTGGCGGCTTCCCGCTGCTCACCGGTGAGTTCGACGAGCTGCCCGCCGCGCATTTCCAGCAGGCGATCGGCCTGGTCGAAGTAGTGGTCATCGTGGCTGATGACCACCAGCGTTTTGCCCAACGCCCTAAGTTGCGGCAGTAGCTCACGGTAGAAGACTCGCCGGAACTGAGGATCCTGGTCGGCGGCCCACTCGTCCAGCAGCAGTAGGTCGCGCTGTTCGGCCACGGCCAGCAGCATCGCCAGGCGCTTGCGCTGCCCCTGGGAAAGGTTGATGTTGGTGACGCGATCACCGTCGAAGTCGAGCTTACTCTGCATGCCCAGTGCCGCTAGCCACTCTTCCATTAGCGCCGGGTCGGGTGACTCGCCCGCGGGGCCCATCAAACGGTCAAATAGGTGCAGGTCGGTATAAATCGCCGAGAAGTGTTGGCGATAGCGTGTCCAGTCCTCTTCCCGCAGCGGCATGCCATCGACCCGAACACTGCCGCTTTGCGGTTGATAGAGCCCGGTTAGAAGCCTTGCCAGGGTCGATTTGCCACTGCCGTTGCCACCAATCAGAAACACCACTTCGCCGCGCTGTAAGGTCAGATCGATGGGGCCGATAGCAAAGCCCGGCCGGGATTCCTCATCCGGGTAGCGATAGCAGACCTGCTCCAGAGTAAGCGTCTGCCAGTTATGGCGCAGCGCAGAGTGCCCAAACGCCTCATGGTGCTCAGCCAAGTCTAAACTGCTGATCTTTTCGAACGCTACCCGGGCATTAATCAGCGTCGGAAAGGCGCCAATGGCCTGCATCAGAGGCCCACGTAGAAACAGTAGCGTGAGTGAGAACGTCGTGGCTACCTGCACCGATGCCCAGCCCAGGCCGTTGGCCAAAAAGAACGCTACGCCAATGGCCCCCAGCATCATGATGTTGAACCAGTTCACCGCGCTCAGATGATAGGTATCGCCAAGAATAAAATGGCGCCGACAATCCTGTGCGTTCGGGGTGTAGACATCGCGATACAGCCATTCGGCACGGTCTCGATTGAGCGCCAACTCTTTGCGCCCCTCAATCACCGACTGGTAATCCGCGTAGAGGCGATCCTGTATTTCGCGCAGTTTGGCCATATGCCCATAGACCCGCGCCACCAGGCGTATGCCGATCAAAATAGTCACGATCACCCAGAGCGCGGTGACCCCCAGCATGGCAGGCGAAAGCCACGCCAGGTAAAGCGTGGCGCCGACCGTCAGCACCCCACCCTGCACCAGTTCCGGCAAGCGTATAAACGCAACGGTGACTGAACTCACGTCGGTAGAGAGACTCGCCAGCAGTCGCGCACTGCCAATCTGCTCGGCGCGTTCAATATTGGTATCCAGAATTCGCTTGATCAACTGTCCCCGCAGCCGGTAGACGAAATGGTGGCCTAGCGTGGTCAGCGCCAACTGTGATGTCAGGGTAATAACCAGTAACAGCGCTATCAGCCCCAGGAACTCTGGCAGGATGCGCCAGGGGTCGGTGAAGGTACCTAGCAGCCGTTGATTGATATAGGCGATGACACCAATGCCCAAGCCAGCGCTTATTAGGCTGAGCAGTACCACGGCCACAAAGGGCCAGCGGTAATCACGCCATACAATCCTCAACAGCTCCATGACCACAATTCCCCGGTATCTTGTTTTCAGTGAATGCTAATAGCGAGTGCTAATAGCGAGTGCTAATAGCGAGTGCTAATAGCGAGTGCTAATAGCGAGTGCTAAAACGCAGGTGACTACAATCGCCGCAGCCCCCACATAAAGTAAGCGCCACCAATCAGGGAGGCGACCAAGCCTGCTGGAATTTCATAGGGGAAAATAATCTGACGACCGACCCAATCGGCCAACACCATCAACAACATCCCGATCAGCGCCGCGCCCAGCAGATGCTGCCCTGCCCTGGAGAAGCCGACCAAGCGCGCCATATGCGGTGCCAGCAAACCAATAAACGACAGCGGCCCAACCACCAGGGTGGCGCAAGCAGTGAGTAGCGCTACTAGCAGCAACAGCGCCAAGCGAGCACGATTGAGCGTTATCCCAAGCGCCTTGGCCGTCGGTGCGCCTAACGGCAAGATATCCAACCAGCGGGTAAAAGGTAGCGTGGCCAGCGCCAATAGCGCGGCAATCGCCCCCACCACCACCGCATGGGTGACATCCACGTAATAGGTCGAGCCCGCCAACCAAGCGATCACTTGCTGGCCACGCGGGTCGCCGCCTGCCAACATCACACTGCGCACTGCATCAAACAGCGCAGTGATCGCCACCCCGGTGAGCAGCAACCGCTCGGGCAGGAAGCCGCTTTTACGGTTAATGCCGACCAGCACCAGCAGCGTTGCGAAAGCGCCTAGAGTACCCACACCAATCAGTATCATATTAGTGGGCGCGGGCAGCAAGAAAATACCCAGAATCAGCGCAATGGCACAGCCACCGCTGATTCCCAGCACTTCAGGGCTGGCCATGGGGTTGGCGGAAAGGCGTTGTAGAATCGTCCCGGCAATCGCCAACATCAACCCGCTGGCGGCGGCTGCCATCACTCGCGGCAAGCGCCACTGCATCACGTTCCAGTTATCCGGCGACAACAAGTACCAACCATCAACACCCTGACCAACGAGCAGCCCAAGCAGTGTGGCGCCCAGTAGCGCGAGGATTAAACCGGTGGCCAAACGAGAAGGCGCCGGATGGCGATGGGCGAAAACACCCGCCCCTTTAGGCGGCTGATCGCCCTGAAGTTTCAGGCGTGGGATCAGCCACATTAACAGCGGCGCCCCCAGGGCTCCGGTAATCGCCCCGGTGGGGATAAAGGCCGCCACCATCCCACCGAACTGCTGGAGCAGCAGATCCGTGGTGGTCAGCAGCACCGCCCCCAATAGCGTCGACCATATTAGCCGTGGGCCCAACCGGCGCGCCCCGGCCATACGCACAATATTGGGCGCAGCCAAGCCGATAAAGCCGATAATGCCCACCACGCTGACAATGCTACCGGTAATAAATACTGCCAACCCCATCCCCGCAAAGCGCAGATAGGTCAGCGAGACCCCCAGGCTCTTGGCGCTGGCGTCGTCCAGCTCCAGTACCGCCAGGGGGCGCAGCAAGAACCACGCTGCCACGCAACTAATCGCCAACCGTGGCCAGAGCACCGCAACCCCATCCCAACCGTTTTGCGCCAGCGACCCCGCGCCCCAAATCAGCAGCCCCGAGAGCGCCTCATGATTAAACAGTAGCAGTGCGGTGGAGAGCGCCCCCAAGTACAAGTTGACGACCAAGCCCGCTAGCACCACCACAATAGGTGCCAAACCGCGCCGCCAAGAAAGCAGAAAAACCAACCCCACTGCCAGCGCGCCGCCCAGCAAGGCTACCCATTCGCGCCCTACTACAAGCAGCCCCGGCGCCAGCAAGGTGGCGGTCATCAACGCCAAATTAGCGCCCGACGCCACGCCCAACGTTGTCGGCGAGGCTAACGGGTTGCGCAACACCTGCTGCATGAGTACGCCCGCCAGCCCCAAACCGCCTCCGGCCAGCAGCGCGATCGAGAGGCGCGGCCACCAAGCATAGTGAAGCAGCAGCTCGTCAACATTCTCAAAGGAAGGTGTCACTAATGCCTTTAGGCCCAGCGCAAAACCGCCTTGCCCCTCTAGGCCAATCCAAAATAGCACCACCATCGGCAGGCTAAGCAACAGGCAGGCTTTCGCGGGCGACATTCCGCCCACTCGTTGGGCAACTTGCGAGGCGCCTAGCATAGCGAGCACCCTTTTGTGATAACCGAACAGTTCGCCAAAAGAGACGTGATAGGCAGCAGCGTCATTGTCTTAGCCTTAAATAGTTCTGGAGGTTAATGGTTGAATTATTGACAACGATTCTAAATGATAATAATTAGCACTACAATTGGCTCCCTGTCTGTTTAATGAATACCTAATGGAGATACCCACCATGGCAGCCAAACCGAGCTACCAGCTGTTCGATATCACCCTGGCGAGACGCACCCAGGTCAGCGCTTCGCTCGTCAGATTCACCTTTACCGGCCCAGACGTCGGCCAAATGGCGACCTACGCTCCGGATCAGCGCGTCAAGCTGTTTTTCCCCGAAGGTTGCGGCAGTCTCGACCCGCTGTTCGAGATCGCCAAGCTGGAAGAGCACGACTGGTACGGCGCCTACCGCGCCCTGCCTGACGCCCAGCGCCCCTCTGCGCGCACCTACACCATCCGCGCCCTACGCCCGGAAAAAGCCGAGGTGGATGTAGAGTTCGTGCTCCATGGCGACAATGGCCCCGCCTCACGCTGGGCAATGCGCGCCCGCCCCGGCGACCGCCTCGCCATGACAGCCCCCGTCGCCAATGCGGAAGGCCCAAAACTGGGCTATGAGTGGAAGCCACCTCAGAACGTGCGCCGCATTCTGATCATCGCCGATGAAACAGCTCTTCCCGCTGCGGCTGGCATTCTGGAAACCCTCGATGACCTGCCTTTAAAACCCAGAGCCGAAGCGCTATTCGAAGTACCCCGCAGTGACGATGTTCAGCCGCTGCCCCAAGCCGCCAAGCTGCACTGGTTGGCCCGAGATGCCGAGCCCGGCTGCCAACACGGTGAGCTGCTAATGAGAGCGCTGCGCGATATCGATTTGCATAGGGAAATTCAAGCGCTAGGCGGCACGCCTGCTGACGCTACTACCAGCACTACTACCAGCGCCACGACCAACAATGAAAGCGACGATGAGGACGGCCCGCTCTGGGAACCCGCCACCCTGGACGATAGCGCGCCCTTCTACGCCTGGATCGCTGCTGAAACCAAAGTGGCTATGAAGCTGCGCCGCTATTTGGTTAACGAGTGCGGGCTACCCAAACAGTACGTCACCAGCATGGGCTACTGGCGCCAGGGCAAGGCCAATGGGTAAAGGAGCAGCAAACAGCACAGCGCTAAACAATGGTCACACCAGCAAGCCAGCCCAAACGCCTATTGGCTGGCGAGACAGCCCCAGCTACTACGGACGCATAAGCCGCGCGCTGCACTGGCTAACCGCCGCGCTGGTCACGCTGCAATTTACTGTGTTGCTGGCTTGGGGAGGGATGGGCGAAAACGCGATTACGCTGTTTTTGGCGACCATCGGGCCTCATGGTTCGTTAGGTTTTCTGATTCTGATCGCGACCCTGGCGCGCCTTGGCTGGGCATGGGTCAACCGCAAGCTGCGCCCTCCGCAGCCGCCTGGATGGGGTGGTCGCATGGCGCGCCTACTGCATATCACCTTTTATGCGCTGCTGTTGTGGCTACCCGCTTTCGCCATTTTGCGCCAGTACGGCCGCGGCGGCGCACTGCGCTTTTATGGCCTGGAGCTACTGCCCGAAGCGGAGCGCAACATCACCTGGATGATTGCCCCCGCCGATCTGCTTCACGGCCCACTCTCGTGGCTGCTATGTGGGTTAGTCATCGGCCATATAGCGATGGCACTGATTCACAGGTTCTGGTTCAAGGATAAAGTGCTGTCGCGCATGGTGGGCAAAAGTGGCCGTCGAGGATCTGGAAGATAATAGACGAAGGTGCCTACAGTGATGAAGAATTAGCCCAGCGCCACAGTGCTTTAAGCGGTGTGTTTGAAATTGAAAAAGCCTCGGTCAACCACACCTCGCTACAGCAGGCAGTTGACAGAATCGTCAGCATTATCCAGAACGGCCCAAACAAAGAGAGAATTGATAGAATCTTAACCCGCTGGCTCAAACGCCACCTGCAACGGTTGAATGCAGACATCAATTTGGATCAGCTACATAGCTTAGTGGAGGACAGAGATATGTTGGCAGAAAACTTAGAAAACTGGCGCCAAAAAGAGCGGCAAGAAGGAAGACAAGAGGGACGTTTGGAGGAAGCCCGCGATATGGTGCGCACGCAACTTATTTTTAAATTTGGTGAAGTGCCCGAGTGGGTGGAAACAGCGCTTACACAAGCCGACCATGGTCAGTTGAAAGAGTGGAGGCGAGAAGTGCTGTTCGCCACTAGCCTGGACGATATGTTTAAACGCTGACAGCCATGATGCCTCCGGCAACCCTATCTATCTGACCGGCTCGAATTTTCCAGCGCCCAACGCCAGATTGTCGCGTTTGAGGTGGAGACCTTGGCTTAGCAGTTCGTATTAGCGACGAGTAGGCGTCAGGGGTAGTTTTGGCGAGTGTGAACCACTGAGATAACTTCAATGCGATTCGTCACTTGGTAGATCACAATAAAGTTTGGGTGAGCCACTATTTCCCGCGTCCCCGGCAAGCGGCCCACTTGATGTAAATACGGATGCTCAGCCACTAAAGAGACAGCTGCTTCAATACGAGAGCGCAACCTCCGGGCAGCTTGAGGATCGCATCAACCTTAGACATGACCTGATCATGGGGCATTCCCTGGCCTGGGTTGTCGATGCTGTGCTGAACCTTGGCTTTGAGCCAACGATCATAGCTATCTGCTTGTTCCTGCGTCTCGAATTCCGAAACGATAGGATCTAGCTGGGTATTCATGATCATCCTCCTCGGTTTCCTATACAGCTTAAACGATACTCTCTATTTTGGCATCCTCCCCAACCACCTGCTCTGGCGCCAACAGCTTGCCGCTCTCCAGCCGCACCAATCTATCCGCGAGGTGGAAGTAGCGGTCATCGTGGGTAATCACCAACACTGCCTTGCCCATGCGCTTTAGCTCAGGCAGCACCTCTGTGTAGAACACCTCTTTGAATAACGGATCCTGATCCGCGGCCCATTCGTCAAACACCAGGAAGGGCCGATCTTCCAGGTAGGCCACTACCAGTGCCAAGCGTTTGCGCTGCCCTTGGGAGAGCGCCTGGGTGGTGAAGGCACCGTTTTCGACCCGCACCTTGTGCTGCAGGTGCAGTTTGGCCAGCAGACGATTGCCTTCGTCGTCGAGATCTTCCCGTGGCGCTTCCAACAGGCGCTCGAAGAGGTAGAAGTCAGAAAAAACGACCGAGAAGAGCTGCCGATAGGCATCCCAGCCATCCGCCTCGACAGGTTCGCCATTGAGCAACACCTCGCCACCATCCGGCGGATAAAGCCCCACCACCACTTTGGCCAACGTGGTTTTGCCACTGCCGTTGCCCCCCACCAGGAACACCACTTCCCCCGGCGTAAAGCTTAAATTAATCGGCCCCAGCTCAAAGAAATCATCGCTCTGCTCGTGGTAGTACTGATGGGTGACGTCGCGCAATTCGAGCCGTTGAAAATCAGTCACCTGAGGTGATGTTTGCCTCTCCTGCCCCTGGGGCATCTCGCGGGTGATGTCATCAATTCGACTAGCGGCTACCCGCGCCATGTTGATCCGCGGAATATTGATCAGCAATCCTTCCAGGGGCGTCACCATAAACACAAACACCAGGGCAAAGCCGGTCATTACCTGGGTTTGATTAGGCCCATCCCCCGCCAACACAAACAGCACCAGCCCAATAAAGGCATACATCAGGAACTGCCCCCAGCTGGTCGAGATCACGAACAGCGACATGCCATAGGTGCGCAGCCGCCGCACGCCTTCAACCGACTCCCCCAGTATCTGATCCATAAAGACCCGGCTCTTGCGCTGGTGCAGCCGCAGCTCTTTCGCCCCATCGGTCAGCGCGCGGAAATGACCAAACAAACGATCCTGCTCTGACGAGGCACTCTGGAGATAGTGAATAGCGCGTAAGTGCACCAGGTGATAGCCAACAGCGCCCAACCCAATCACCCCCAGAGCAAACAAGAACACCTGCCATGACAGCAGCGCCAGGTAACCCAAGCACCCCACCACGATGACCGTATTGGTCAAAATCACCGGCAAGCTAACGAACAGCACCGCCACGTTGTTGCTGTGCTCGGTGAGCGCCGACTGGATCCGCGCACTGCCCACGCGCTCGAACTGAGCAAAGGGGGTCTTGGCCACGCACTGGGCAATAAAACTACGCAACTCCGCCAGGGCACGCTGCCCCAATCGCTCAAACAGCGCCGTCGACACCATTCGACAGACCATCAACGCCACGGCAATGCCCGCGAAGGCCCAGGCAGGGTTGGCATGAGTAGCGGCGCGGCTGGCGGCATCGCTGGTTAATGCGGCATTAATTTGGGCTATCAGCAGCACGCTGAAAAGCCCCGAGAGAATACTGGCCAGCGCAGCGGCGGTCATCAGCCCGCGGGTTCGACGAAACAGATAGGAAAGCACATTCACCTCGTTGGAAAGCGATTGAAAACCGACAGCTACCTCTAAAGACGAACCGCTCCCGCAAAAAGTTAATCAATTTTTATGTAAACAAGCCTCATTCTCATTCGTCCTTAGATAAGGAAGTCAGCAACGCCGCCCCGTGGCAGGTGATTTTTATGGCTGTTTTTTCTTTGTTTTTTTTCGGTTCGTTTTTGTGATTCGTTCTTATTAATAGGAGCTTTGCGGTGTCCAGTACTGTCCAGGCACAAACACAGGTAGACGTACCCTATGAAAGCACCGCGGAAACCTCTCTGCTCTCACGGCCTGAGGGCTACGGCTATCAAGTCATGGGGGATTCCACCACGCAGTCACTGCTCGTTAAGGGTGATCAAGAACGTCTTGAATGGTCATTGGTTGACGATAGCAACCACTTGACGCTGCGCTGGTCACAGCGCTCCGCGCCACCTCTCCCAGCGTTACTTGCGGCTATCGAAGGGGCTTTTGCCTGTTACCCGGCCACTGTTGCACTACGCCTTCAGCTACCCACTGTTGTGCATGCCAACCTGTGTGCAGCCGGAATCGCCGTTAAAGATAGCCATGGAGAACTCTGGGCCTACGCGGAGCTTTTTTGGCAGTTGCCAACCCTTTGGCTTACCTCCCCCTCCATGCGCGCCTACCCGCAGCAGCCTATCTTGGAGAACGGAAAGCGTCATCTACGCCGCCCGCCGCGCCCCAGCGGCACGGTCTATCAGCGCCATATTCCCTGGTTGAATGCCATTCTGAGTTTTCGGGTGCTTGACCTGGAACTTGATCTTGAACGCTTCAACCGCTGGATGAACGACCCGGTTGTCGCTCACTTCTGGGAAGAGCAGGGTGATTTGCAACAGCACCGCGAGCGGCTGGAGAGCACGCTGCAAAATCCCAGCGTGGTACCGCTGATCGGCTGTATTGACGGCGAACCCTTCGGCTACTTCGAGACTTATTGGGCCAAGGAGGATCGCATCGCCGCTTATTACGCTGCCGATGACTTTGATCGCGGCTGGCACGTACTGATCGGCGAAGCCGCTTTGCGCGGGCGGCCTTATGTGGCGGCCTGGATGCCCTCTATCTCGCACTACCTGTTTCTGGATGACTGCCGCACCCAGCGCCTGGTGATCGAGCCCCGCGTGGATAACGCCAAGATGCTGCACAACCTTGCCCAGTGCGGTTACGCCCACGTTAAGGCGTTCGACTTCCCCCATAAGCGGGCCATGCTCGGCATGCAGCTACGCGAACACTTTTTTAACGAGCGCAGTTGGATACCACTGCCTCCGCACCCTGGGTCAGCGCCACGACCCGACCCACGCTTCACCTTATAAACACGTAAGCCAAGAGGACTCTTATGCATATTCACGACTTGATCGGCATCGGCTTCGGCCCCTCCAACATTGCTCTGGCCATTGCCCTCGACGAGCAACGCCAGGCAGGGCAAGCACGGGATGCCTTGTTTATTGAGCGTCAGCCCTGCTTTGCCTGGCACCCGCATATGCTGCTGGAAAATGCCCATATGCAGATCTCTTTCCTCAAAGACCTGGTCACGCCCCGCAATCCAGGCAGCCGTTTCAGCTTTCTCAATTACCTCCACAGCAAAGGCCGCCTACAGGACTTTATCAACCTGCAGACCTTTTTCCCCAGCCGTCACGAGTTCAATGATTACCTAAGCTGGACGGCCAGCCACTTTGAACACCAGTGCGCCTACGGAGAGGATGTGTTTGAAGTGCTGCCCGAAACTGACGACGACGAGGTCGCCTACCTCCGCGTTCGCTCACGGGATGAAAGCGGCGCGGTACAGGAAAGGCTCACCCGTTCACTGGTGATCAGCGTAGGCGGCGCGCCCAATGTGCCTGAATGCTTCGCTGGGCTAAAAGACGACCCGCGGGTCTTCCACTCCAGCCACTACCTCCGGGAGCTGGCGAAGCAAGACGCCCCCAAACGCATAGCCGTCATCGGTGCAGGCCAGAGCGCCGCTGAGATCTTCCTTGATCTGCACAACCGCGAAGGCATTCAGGTGGATCTGATTAGCCGGGCGTGGGCCTTTAAACCCTCGGACGATAGCCCCTTTGTCAACGAGATTTTCAATCCCGAATACACCGACTACGTGTTCAACAACCCCACTGGCCAGCGGGAAGCGCTGCTACAGGAGTACAAAAGCACCAACTACTCGGCACCTGACTTGGCGCTGATTCAGGAAATTTACGATGTGTTCTACCAGCAAAAAGTGACCGGCCAGGCCCGCCATCGCTTCCGCCGCCGCCATGAGGTTATTGGCAGCGAAGCAGGCCCTGAAGGCGTTGAGCTACTTGTGCGCGATTTGGAGAGCGGCCATACCGAGTCCACCCGCTACGACGCAGTGGTGTTAGCCACCGGCTATGTGCGCGACACCCATAAACGGCTACTGGCCCCCGTTGCGAACTACCTGCCTGATTTTGCCGTCAACCGTCACTATCAGCTCTATACCAAGCCTGAGTTCAAACCGGCTATTTTCCTGCAAGGCAGTTGCGAACCCACCCATGGCTTAAGTGACACCCTGCTATCGATTTTGGCGGCACGGACAAGTGAGATTTGTGAAGTGCTTAATGAGGCGCTACCAGCAGCCCATTCAGATATGCCGATTCCATCACTGGTAGCCACAGACTAATAGCCCATCAAAGCATGGCCGCTCTCTCAGGGCGGCCCCAAATATCGAGACTTACGCCCATGATGTCCTTACATCCTGATATCGCCGCTTTCTTAGAACTGGTCGCCGATAGCGGCAGTCCGCCTTTCCACTCGCTCTCACCACAACAAGCACGCGCTGCCTACGAAGCATCCTCACAGATGCTAGATGAGCCAATATCTAACGATGCAACGTCACTAAGCATCACCTGTCGAGATGGCCACCCTCTTGAACTACGCCACTACCAAGGCGAGGAGTCTTTATCACCCACCCTGCTCTACTTCCATGGCGGCGGCTACCTACTGGGCAGCCTGGATTCCCACGATTCGCTTTGTCAGAGCATCGCTCAAGCGACTGGCTACACAGTGTTGGCAGTCGATTATCGCCTGGCTCCCGAGCACAAGTTTCCGACAGCGTTTCACGACGCTGAAGATGCCTATTGCTGGCTGCTGAAGCATGGCGAAGAGATGGGGCTCAATACCTCACGTATCGCCGTGGGTGGTGACAGTGTTGGCGGCACCCTGGCCACGGCTCTTTGCATGTCAGCGCGTGATAATGGTTGGCACCCGCCACGCTGCCAGATCCTGCTCTATCCCTGTACCAGTGCCTGGCAGGACAGTGAGTCTCACCGCCGATACGCACAAGGCTATCTGCTGGAAGCAGATACCCTGCAGTGGATGTTTGGCCACTATCTCAATAGTGATGAGGAACGCCACGACTGGCGTTTTGCGCCGCTGGAGGCTGCGGAGCTCAACAACCTACCACCTGCCTTCATCGCCCTGGCCGAACATGATCCCCTGGTTGACGAAGGCATTGCTTACGTGAACCGTTTACAGCAAGCGAACGTGGATACACAACTGACTGTTTACCCCGGCATGGTGCACGACTTCGCACGCCTGGGCAGCATTACGCCCGATGCCACCGGTCAGGTGCGTGCGGATATCGTTAAGGCGCTACGGCAACATCTCATTAACCAGCCAAGCCCAGTAGATGTCTAGTTGTCGCCGCATGGGGCACTGCATGGATGGTGAATGTAGCGCCTCTAGTCACAGGTACCTTTTTAAGCAACAGAGTGTTGCAAGAGCGTACAAATTCAGAACATAATACTAATAATAACAATTACTATTAACATACAAAATATCATGCAAGGGGATTCCTATGCACCAACTTCGTACCGGCCTGCGCAGACACCTGCTCACTGTGGCCATTGCCAATGCCTGCGCTGCATCGCTATTCGCGGCTCCGTCGGCTTTCGCTCAAGGCACCAATCTACAACCTAATGAAAGCAGCGATACAAGCACCGCACTACCTACCCTACAAGTAACCGAAAGCCGTCTCTATGAAGAAGCAACAGGGCCTGTAGATGGCTACGTGGCAACCCGCAGTGCAACGGGCACTAAGACCGACACTCCTCTTAACGAAGTACCACAGTCGATATCTGTTATTACCCGTGATGAAGTTGAAGCGCGGGGAGCTCAGTCTATCGGTGATACCTTGAGCTACACTGCAGGCGTTATTGGTAACTCTAATGGGCTAGACCCAAGACGTGACTTTGTTTCCATACGTGGTTTTAGTGCTACAGAGCTTTTTTATCGTGATGGATTACGGCTCACTGCTTTCAATAATCAGGGCAGAACCGTCTCAGAACCTTATGGTTTAGAGAGAATTGAAGTTCTCAGAGGGCCTTCCTCGGTTCTTTATGGACAAGGCGGCCCAGGAGGAATCGTCAATCTAGTTAGCAAAAAACCCACCGACATACCCCAAGGCGAAGTTAGAGTTTCTGCTGGAAGTAACGATCTGAATCAGATCGCTACCGATGTTAGTGATTACCTAGATGACCAGGGAGCACTGAAGTATCGTTTTGTAGGTTTACTAAGAGATGCGAATGCAGAAATTGACTATACAAAAAATGACCGCACCTATCTTGCACCAAGCCTCTCCTGGACACCGAATGATAGAACTTCTCTCACCTTATTAGCAGAATATAAAGAACTGGATACTGTTGGATCTTACTATGCCCTACCTCAGGCAGGTACATTGGATAGCAACCCCAATGGTGAAATCCCTCGCTCGCGTTTCATCGGCGAGCCAGGCACTGACAACTTCGAACAAACTTATTTTTCAGTCGCAAGCTTATTCGAGCATAGGTTCAATGACACAGTAACCATTCGGCAAAATACTCGCTATCGTGAAGCAGAAACAGATATTACAAATATTTATGTTGGTCAATTGATGGATGACCTTCGTACAGTACCTCGATATGGATTGAGACGAGATGAAAATGTTGATGCTATCACGACGGATAACCAGCTACAGTTTGATATAAATACGCAAGGAGTTGATCATAAAATTCTGGTAGGTGTAGATTGGCAAAAAGCCAATAACGATTTCACTGTGGACTTACCTCAAGGCCTCACACCTATAGATGTCTTCAATCCCGTTTATGGTACTAGCAGCCTCTCGTGGACGACCCAAGGCAGCGCTTCACAAGAGTTAGAGCAGACAGGTTTATATCTTCAGGATCAAATAAAAATTAATGACCGCTGGGCTTTAACACTTGCTGGCCGCCATGACTGGAGCAGTCAAACTGATCGTAATCGTCTAACAAATACAGAAAATAAAGCAAGTGACAAAGAATTCACTTATCGAGCAGGACTAGCTTACACTGCAGATAATGGATTAACACCCTACATTGGCTACTCTACCTCTTTTTTGCCAGTGGTAGGCCAAGGTGCTGATGGTGCAACTTTTGAGCCAGAAACAGCCCAGCAATATGAGACTGGTATAAAATACCTTTCTAATGACGGCAATCTTTCAATCACTGGTTCAATATTCGACTTGGCTCGCCAAAATGTTACAACTTCCGATTTAAACAATCCAGGTTTCAATCAGCAGACAGGAGAGTGGCGTTCTAGAGGTCTTGAGCTTGAAGGAAGAGCAAGTTTACCCGTTGGTTTAGATCTAGTAGCCAGCTATACTTACTTGGATCTAGAAATCACTGAAAGTAATACTGACAACCTAGGAAAAAGACCAACTGGACAGCCTGAAAATATGGCGAACCTATGGGCCAACTACAATTTTAATAGCGGAACATTGAATGGTTTAGGTCTGGGTGCCGGTGTTCGATACATAGGCTCAAGTTTCTATGATAGCGCCAATGAAAACTCACTACCTTCTACGACACTTTTTGATGCATCCATGAGCTATGATTTTTCAAGTATCGATGCTAGCTTTGAAGGCTGGCGTGCACAGGTCAATGCGAACAACGTTACAGATAAGGAGTACGTAAGTGACTGTGGATATTTTGGAAACTCGTGTAAGTATGGCGTAGGCAGGAGCGTAATAGGATCTATATCCTACGCTTGGTAAAACAAAGCCCCGAATTTAAATTCGGGGCTTTTTATTTAACCTACTCAATGTTAAAAACATGCTAAAAAAACTTCTACTTACTTTTATTGTTTGCTTATTCTCAAGCTACTCTGCTGGTTCTGAAAGACTGGCAATTGTCACTTCTGATTGGGCTACTGCTGAAACACTTAGCATGCTAGGAGTAACACCTATAGCAATCACTCAACTTAGAGGCTATCACATTTGGACTGGCAATGAGACCCCATTAGGCGACGCTATCGACATAGGCTTAAAACCCATGCCCAACTTAGAGTTAGTAGCAGACTATAACCCTACGTTTATATTTGGTGATAATTCGATTTTATTACAGCATATCTCAGGGATGGCACCAACTTCTAATATCTCTCTTTACCCATTCAAGGAAAACCCATGGGAATCTATTATAAATTTTACTTTAGTTATTGCAGCACAACTTAACCTCTTTCAAGATGCTGAGAGAATTACTGCGCAAGCAAACCAAAAAATGGCGATTTTAAGGGAAAAAATAGAAGATAAAGACACTCCAGTTCTGATTGCTCAATTCAGAGATGATCGTCATGCTTGGGTTTACGGGAAAAACAGCTTACTACAAGGTGTTATTGATGAGTTAGGGTTAACCAATGCTTGGGATCGGCCCACAAGTGATATCGGGATTTCACTTGTATCTATCGACCAATTGGCAAGATCAGGAGGCCACCTACTTATTATTGAAAGCCCTGCTTTTCAGGCAACTATCCGTAATCGCCTTGAAAATAGCGGCATCTGGCGAGTACTTATTAGCCAACGTGAAGAAAAAATCACTTATCTTCCCGCCAAGTATTGGCCAATAGGAGCTCTTCCATCCGCTCTTCGGTTTGCAGACTCTTTGACCACCGCACTGATAGACAGTGAGAATGGCTCATAAATAACTGACTCTCCCCAGCATGCAGCTGGGAAGAGAGTTGCATGGTATAAAAGCTACTTAGGCTAGGCCTTTATTAGCAATAGGTATATAACGTGAAGCCTCTCTTTCATGTAATAACTCCACTATTTGCGAAAGTAATGTTTTACCAATGATGATTGAGTAATGGTCATCAAAAGTGTTGATTGTGCGCCTCAATAGCTGGCCCAACTGATGTTCTAGAGCTTGTCGCTGCTCCTTCGGTCGTCCATCTGCCCACCAGCAGTCTGCTTTACAGCGTAGTTTTGGCAAAGTACTAGTCTGTAAGGAAAGAAGCTTCAAGTGCCGCGCTACACAAAATATCCGGGCTAATTCCTCACTACCCAATGCAGCGTAACCCTCACGGCCAGATGCATCGCATGATGCAATCAACCCCTCCAGCTTAATGGCAAACTTCTCCTCACTAGGTTCCTGCACGCCCGTCTCATTACCGCCAAGCGCTTCAAGCGATACACCTGGCAATATTACTGATGCAAAGTTAACAAAATCCTTCTGCCAAACATCAGCGCTCTTCTGGCCGCTACCGGGGATATAGGGATCCACCAGCGCCAACAGGCTCACCTCCTGGCCTTGCTTTTCAAGCCGTGCCGCAATCATTGCGGCCAAGGTACCACCTAGGGACCAGCCCAATAATCGATAGGGCCCCTGAGACTGCAAGTTTCGGATAGTTGATGCATAATCATCAGCCATCGCTTCCAACGACGTATCACAATGCTGAGGGTCGGTTAGCATTCGGCACGGTAGCCCATATACCGTGCATATTCCCTGTAGACGCCGCGCCAGCGGCTGATAGTCGTAAAGAGTGCCCATACCAGCATGCACGCAGAACAGCGGGGACTGACCCTGGCTCTCACCATTGAGCATAACCACACCATCCAGCAAGGCACCCGAAGCTTCGCTCAGCCCCAACAAGCCGGCAATGGTCGGCTTCTGCATCAGGTCGCGAAGTTTGAAATCGAGCTTAGCAGACTTAAGAGCCCGCACACGGCTTAATACCTTTAGACTTAACAGGGAGTCTCCACCCAGGTCAAAGAAGTTGTCAGTTTCGCCGACTCGTTTGACACCCAAGACCTCCTGCCAAATTTCAGCCAGCTGCCAAGCCTCTGTAGTTGAAGGTGAAATGTATTCACGGGTTTCTTCTAAATAAGTTTTTGGTAAGGCATTGCGATCCACTTTACCATTTGCATTCAGTGGTAGTGCATCAAGCATGACCACGTATCCCGGCACCATATAATCCGGCAGCTGTTTCCCCAGTCGCTCGCGTAATGCACTAGTGTCTAGCTCAATACCGGCTTGGGAGACTACATAAGCCACCAGGCTCGAACTACCATTGCCTTCTTGGGCAACCACTACTGCTTCTCGAATTTCCCGCTGCGCTAGCAGTTCAGCTTCAATCTCACCGAGTTCAATGCGTAATCCTCGAATTTTTACTTGGTGATCAAGACGGCCCAGGTACTCGAGCTGGCCATCCTCCCGCCAGCGCACTAGGTCACCAGTGCGATAGAGGCGCTCTCCCTCCGTGAACGGATCGGCGATAAAGCGCTCCGCTGTCAGATCACTGCGATTGAGATATCCACGGGCAAGGCTTATCCCGCCGAGATGGAGCTCTCCCGCAACGCCCTGTGGTACTAGGTTCAGTTCACCATCCAAGACGTAGGTTCGGGTACCGCTAATGGGTCGCCCAATGGGGATCTGGCGATGAGCCTCATCTCGGCACCACCAGTGAGTAACATGGATGGTGGTTTCGGTGGGGCCATAGAGATCATGCAGGTGGGCACCATCAAGGCACTCAGCCACATCTTGCTGTAGCGTGGCTGGAACGGCCTCGCCACCGCACATAATATGCTTGAGCCGCGTCTTGGCCTTAATATCAGGATAAGCCAGGAAGGCCTTGAGCATTGAGGGCACAAAATTGAGCGTAGTAACGCCGTGCCGCTGGATGAGCTCGATGATACGCTCGGGATCCCGATGATCGCCCGGCTGGGCGATCACCAAACGTGCCCCAACACTCAGCGGCCAGAAAATCTCCCATACAGAGACGTCGAACCCGAATGGCGCCTTATGCAGTACGGCATCAGTATCGGTGAGCTGGTAGGTCTCCTGCATCCAAACCATGCAGTTGGTCAAGGCATCATGGCGGATGGCCGCGCCCTTAGGCCGCCCGGTGGAGCCTGAGGTGTAAATCACATAGGCGAGGTGTTCGCCGTGCAGCGTCACCGCTGGATTGGTAGAAGCGTGATGCGCAACATCTAGTCGATCCAACTCAACAACGTTTAGGCCATCAGCTACCGGCAATGACGCGCGCAAGTGGTGCTGGGTGAGCAGCAGCTCGATGCCACTATCATCGGCGATGAAGGCCAGCCGCTCAGAGGGATACTCGGGATCCAGCGGCACATAGGCGCCCCCCGATTTGAGAATAGCCAAAAGGCCCACCACCATATCAATGGAGCGTTCCATGGCGATACCCACTCGAACCTCGGGTTGCACTCCCAGCCCAATCAGATAGTGAGCCAAGCGGTTTGCACGAGCATTGAGATCAGCGTAACTGAGATGCTGATCATCGAAGATAAGGGCTGTACTCTCTGGGGTTACCGTAGTTTGACACTCAATCAGGTGTTGGATTGGAGAAGTGTCGAGATACTGTTGAGTATTCTCACCCCACTTGCCCAACAGTTGTCGTTCGTCTTTTCCTAACAGACTGATCTCGCTTATTGATTGCTGAGGAGCCGTTTGAAGACTCTTCACAATCCCGGCCATAGCAGCACTCATGTAATCACACAGCCGCTGGGCGCCGATTACACGACTAACTTGCCCTTCCAGTTGGAAGCCATTACCCAGGTCATCCACCGACATAGTGATTGGGTAGTTAGTACGCTCTTGACCGCCTAACATTTCCATACCTTCCCAGGTATGAGCGGGACGTCCCTCTCGTTGAGGTGCGCTATAACGGTAATTTAACAAACTGGTAAACAGTGGGGTTCCCCCAGGTAAACCACTGCAGCGTTGTGCCAGACCGAGACTGGCATGTTCATGATGGAGTAATTCAGTCAGAACGTCATGGGTGTTACGCAGGCACTCATCTGCACCTTGTGACTTTGTTTTAATACGCACCGGTAGCGTATTGATAAACATACCCAAAGCTCGTTCGGCGCCTTCAATGCCTTGCATACGCCCGAATAGCACGGTACCGAATACAACATCGTCATGCCCTGTGGTTTTACTCAGAACCAACGCCCAGGCTAAGTGGAACAGGCTGGCCGTACTGACTCCATGCCGCTGCGCCTGTAGCCGCACCTGCTGGGCTAGCTCTGTTTCCAGAGGAACGCGCACTTCTTCAATATCCCCACCATCGCCAAGTACGTCCAGCAAACCGAAAGGCGCTGTCGGCTCTTCTATATCGCCCAGCCGCTCTCGGAAAAAGGTCTCGTGCTCTTCTAAACTTACCCCTAAACGGGCCTGAGCTACAAAGTTGCGGAATGGAATTGGTTTGGGTAACTCGTCTTCGCGGCATTGTTGAATCAGAGCGATCTCATCTACCAATAGCTCAAGGGTGGTGTGATCCATCACCAAATGGTGGCTAGGTAACTGCAAGAGCCAGCGGTTTCGCTCGGTATCACATGCAGCCACCGCTCGTAGCATGGGTGCCCGGCGCACATCGAGACGATGATATTGGGGATCCACCTCGACGTTAAGCTGTTCGGCAATACTGAGAGAGGCACCTTGGCTCACTTCCAGCCATTCAAGCACCAGAGAAGCATACTTGTACACCACCTGCACCGGTTCACGAAGCCCTTCCCAAAGTACGGCGGTACGAAGAATATCGTGGCGCGCAATGAGCTGATTGAAACTAGCAATAAACTGTTCCAACCGCTCCTGACTATCAAAGCCCAACAGCCGAGGGGTCACATAGGCATCTCCCTTCTCCTGCAACCGGTGGTGGAAGAGAATTCCCTCCTGTAGCGGTGCTAGTGGGTAGACATCCTGGATGTTAGCAGCGCCACTCGGCACTAGCGCTTCAATCGCGCTGATTTCTTCAACATTGAGTTCAATTAGCGTCAACATCTCAGGCTGCAGCGCTTGGCAATCATAAGGAATCAGGTTGAGGGGGATGACAACCTCGGCTTGCTGTGACGCTCGTAACAGCGCATGAGCGAAAGCCTCCAACTCCGGGTACTGGAACAAAGTGCGCACCTGGGCCTTCAGACCTCGATACCGCATTTTCTCCAGCACTTTCAGAGCCAGCAGCGAATGTCCGCCTAACTCGAAGAAGTTATCGTATCGGCCAACACGCTCTACGCTCAATACTTCAGACCAGATCTCTGCTAAGACTTCTTCCACTCGACCCTGAGGTGGCTCGAACTGCAATCCAATAGCTAAATCCGGCTCGGGCAACGCCTTGCGATCCACCTTGCCATTGGCATTCAGCGGCAGTGCTTCAAGCCTGACCACAGCACCCGGCACCATATAGTCCGGCAGCCGCTGCCCCAGCGTTTCACGTAGTGAACTAGTGTCGAGTACACCGTCAGCCTGGGGAACCACATAGGCCACCAGCCTAGAACCACCGGGGCCTTCTTGGGCGACAACCACCGTCTCGCGAACCTCCGGCAGAGAGAGCAGTTCGGCTTCGATCTCTCCTAGCTCGATACGCAGGCCGCGGATTTTCACCTGGTGATCAAGACGGCCCAGGTACTCGAGCTGGCCATCCTCCCGCCAGCGCACCAGGTCACCGGTGCGGTAGAGGCGTTCACCTTCTCTGAACGGATCAGCGATAAAGCGCTCCGCCGTGAGATCACTGCGATTGAGATAGCCACGGGCCAGGCTTACCCCGCCCAGGTACAACTCTCCTGCGACACCTTGTGGTACCAGATTGAGTTCCCCATCCAAGACGAAGGTACGGGTCCCGCTAATGGGTCGCCCAATGGGGATCTGTCGGTGGCCGTCATCACGGCACCACCAGTGAGTGACATGAATGGTGGTTTCGGTGGGGCCATAGAGGTCGTGCAGGTTGGCACCGTCGAGACATTCAGCCACATCTTGCTGCAGCGTGGCTGGAACGGCCTCACCACCGCACATAATATGCTTGAGTCGCGTCTTGGCCTTCACATCGGGATAGGCCAGGAAGGCCTTGAGCATTGAGGGCACAAAATTGAGCGTAGTAACGCCGTGCCGCTGGATCAGCTCGATGATGCGCTCTGGATCGCGATGGTCGCCCGGCTGGGCGATCACCAAACGTGCCCCAACACTCAGCGGCCAGAAAATCTCCCATACAGAGACGTCGAACCCGAATGGCGCCTTATGCAGTACGGCATCAGTATCGGTGAGCTGGTAGGTCTCCTGCATCCAAACCATGCAGTTGGTCAAGGCATCATGGCGGATGGCCGCGCCCTTAGGCCGCCCGGTGGAGCCTGAGGTGTAAATCACATAGGCGAGGTGTTCGCCGTGCAGCGTCACCGCTGGATTGGTAGAAGCGTGATGCGCAACATCTAGTCGATCCAACTCAACAACGTTTAGGCCATCAGCTACCGGCAATGACGCGCGCAAGTGGTGCTGAGTCAGCAGCAGCTCGATACCACTATCTTCGGCGATGAAAGCCAACCGCTCCGAGGGATACTCGGGATCCAGCGGCACATAGGCGCCCCCCGCTTTGAGAATCGCCAGCAGCCCTACCACCATTTCGATAGAGCGCTCCGCTGCGATACCCACCCGAGTCTCAGGTTTTACACCTAGCCCGATCAAGTAGTGGGCCAAACGGTTGGCGCGGTCGTTGAGTTCGGTATAGCTGAGTGACTGATCTTCGAATACTACTGCTGTGGCCTTTGAGATTGCCTCAGCCTGTCGCTCAATTAGGTGATGGATTGACGCAGCCTCGGAAGACTGTTGAGTACTCTCTCCCCACTCGTTCAACAGCTGCCGCTCATTTTTACCTAGCAGGCTGATCTCACTTATCGCTTGCTGTGGCGCATTTTGCAGGCTTGCTACGATGCCGGACACAGCCGACTGCATGTAATCACACAATCGCTGAGCGCCTATCAAACGGCTCACCTGTCCTACTAACTGGAAGCCCTCTCCGAGATCATCTACCGCCATAGCAATTGGGTAATTGGTACGCTCCTGGGCACCCAGCACTTCCATTCCCTCCCAGACATGATTGGAACTACCGTCGTGCTTAGGTGCGCTATAGCGATAGTTCAGAAGACTGGTGAATAGCGGCATGCCACTAGGCAGCCCACTACAGTGCTGAGCAAGGCCAAGGTTAGCGTGCTCGTGATGCATTAACTCAGATAATGCATCATGAGTACGCCGCAAGCTCTTATCGATACTTTGAGAGCCCATCTTGATACGCAAAGGGAGCGTATTGATAAACATACCCAGCGCCCGCCCGGCACCTTCGATCCCCTGCATCCGGCCGAAAAGCACGGTGCCGAATACCACATCATCTCGCCCGGAGGTTTTACTCAGCACCTGCGCCCAGGCCAGATGGAACAAGCTGGCCGTACTCACGCCACAGCGCTGAGCCTGTTGCCGCACCTGTTGGGCTAGTTCTATATCCAAAGGAACGCGAACTTCCTCTATTTCGCTGCCATCGCCGCGAACGTCTAGTATCCCAAAGGGCGCTGTCGGTTCATCAATATCGCCCAACTGCTCTCGGAAGAAAGCCACATGCTCTTCCTGATTAACTCCTAGACGGGTCTGGGCAACGAAATTACGGAATGGAAGTGGTTGGGGTAGCTCATCTTCGCGACCTTGCTGGATCAAGGCAATCTCTTCTACCAGTAGCTCGAGAGTGGTGTGATCTATGACCAGGTGGTGGCCGGGCAGTTGCAGCAGCCAGCGCCCAACCTGGGCATCATGCGCAGCCAGAGCCCGAAGCATAGGTGCTCGGCATACATCGATACGATGGTGCTCAGGATCTACCTGGGTATATAACCATTCGGTCACACGGCCGGTGGCCTCATCCGGCACCGTTGACCATTCGATATCTAACGCAGCATGTCGGCAAACCACCTGCACCGGCTCACGCAGATTTTCCCAAAGCACAGCAGTGCGCAGAATATCGTGGCGGGCAATCAGCTGGTTAAAACCATCAATAAAGGCTTCCAGCCTTTCCCTGCTATCAAAGCCCAGCAGCCGGGGCGTGACATAGGCATCGCCCTGTTCCTGCAGCCTATGGTGGAAGAGAATCCCCTCCTGCAGTGGTGCCAGTGGGTAGATGTCCTGAATATTGCTAGCGCCACCGGGCACAGCGGCTTCGATCTCACGAAGTTCTTCGGTATTGAGCTCGATTAGCGTCAACATCTCGGGCTGGAGAGCCTGACAATCGTGAGGAATCAAATTGGGTGGGATGGTGATCTCAGCTTGCTCGGGCGCTTTCATCAACGCTTGAGCCAAGGCTGTTAGTTCCGGGTGTTGGAACAGCGTGCGTACCTGCGCCGCCAGTCCCCGATGCCGCATTTTCTCAAGCACCTTCAGAGCCAACAACGAATGGCCCCCTAGCTCGAAGAAATTGTCGTGACGACCGACCCGCTCAACGCCCAAGACTTCTGACCAGATTGCCGCTAACGCTTCTTCTACCTCGCCTTGGGGTGGCTCGTACTGCGAGCTACCGACCAAATCCGGTACAGGCAGGGCCTTGCGATCCACCTTGCCATTAGCATTCAGCGGCAGCGCTTCGAGGGCGACCACAACTCCCGGCACCATGTAGTCCGGCAATCGTTGCCCCAGCACCTCACGTAGTGAGGTGCTGTCGAGTTCGCTGTCCGATTGGGGAACCACATAAGCGACTAACCTAGAACCACTGGGGCCTTCTTGAGCGACCACTACTGCCTCGCGAACCTTAGGCTGAGCTAACAACTCAGCTTCGATTTCACCTAGTTCGATCCGCAAACCACGGATTTTTACCTGATGATCCAGGCGACCCAGGTACTCGAGTTGGCCATCCTCCCGCCAGCGTACTAGGTCACCGGTGCGGTATAGGCGCTCGCCCTGCGCAAACGGATCAGCGACAAAACGTTCTGCAGTAAGGTCAGGGCGGTGTAGGTAGCCCCGCGCTAAGCCCACGCCACCCAGATAGAGTTCCCCCGCGACGCCAGGCGGTGCCAAGTTAAGATCGCCATCCAGTACATAGGTACGAATACCAGCGATCGGTTGACCGATTGCTACCTGGTTGCGCCCATCCTCTTGGCACGTCCAGTGGGTAACATCAATGGCTGCTTCGGTGGGGCCATACAGGTTGTAGAGTCGCGTGTGAGGCAAACGAGCGAGCACCTGATTCTGCAGTTCGGCCGGCAGCGCCTCACCACTGCATACCAAGCGTGTCAGACTGGTGCAGTCTTCTACCTCGCCATGAGCCAGGAAGGCCTGAAGCATTGAAGGTACAAAGTGCAGTGTAGTGATGTTATAGCCACGGATTAGCTCGACCAGTTGTGCCGGTTCACGGTGGGCTCCCGGCGGCGCCATCACCAGCCGCGCGCCCTGCATCAGCGGCCAGAAAAACTCCCACACCGAGACATCGAAGCTGAATGGCGTCTTCTGCAGCACCGCATCGTCGGCTGTTAGGCCATAAGCTTCTTGCATCCACTTTAGGCGATTGGTCAGTGCATGATGACGATTGGCGGCGCCCTTGGGACGCCCGGTGGAGCCCGAGGTGTAGATCACATAAGCAAGATTTTCGCCGTGCAGGGCCACGTTCGGATTGGTCGACGCATGACGCGTCACATCCAACTGATCCAGTTCAATGACATTCAGGCTTTCAGCTACTGGTAACGACTCACGAAGGTGTTGCTGGGTAAGCAGCAGTTCGATGCCACTGTCTTCGACCATATAGGCCAACCGATCTCTCGGATAATCGGGATCTAGTGGCACATAAGCACCACCCGCTTTGAGGATACCCAGTAGCCCCACCACCATTTCGATGGAGCGCTCCATGACGATGCCCACTCGGTTTTCGGGTTTTACACCTAATCCAATCAGATAGTGGGCCAAGCGATTGGCGCGATCATTGAGTTCGGCATAGCTAAGTGACTGATCTTCAAATACTAGCGCCGTGGCCTCTGAGGTTGCCACAGCCTGGCGCTCAATCAGGTGGTGGATCGTTCCAACTCCTGTTAAGTGCGGAGATCCCCGCCCCCACTCGGCCAACTCTCGTCTCTCACTGGCGCCGAGAATATCAAGCTCTCCCAGGCGACTATTGTAATTCTCGCAAAGCGTCGTCAAGACCTGCTGGTAGCGCTCGAGCAGCTTTTCAGCAGTCCCCTGCTCGAAGAGATCGGTACGATACTCCAGATCGCATTGAACGCGCTCTTTTCCAATCACACAATTGAGGGAAAGCTCAAATTTAGTCGTGCCATTTTCTGCCCTCATCGACTCAGCAATGGCGCCATCAAACTCCAGTTGCTCGACATCGCTAGACATCTGAACGGCAAACATAACCTGGAACAGTGGATTGCGCGACGGATCGCGCTGCTCACTACGAGATTCCAATAGAATCTCTAGAGGCAGATCCGCATGATTCATCAACCCGAGTGCATCTTTCCTAACCTGCTGTACGATGTCGCGAAGCGTCATAGCAGGTGCTAAGTTGGCACGAAAGGCTTGGGTCGAAACAAAGTAACCCATCAGGTCTTGCAGCTCATCGAAAGGTCGGCCAGCATGTGGTACACCAACAGCGAACTCCATCTGATCGCTGTAGCGCGCCAGTAGAACTTGCCATGCCGCTAATAGGATCATGAAGGGCGTACACTTTTCTTTCCGACAGAGTTGTCGCAACGCATCAGCAAGGTCAGCAGGCAACGCTATAGAAGAACGAGCACCGGAAAACTTCTGCTCCCCAGGCCGCTTATAGTCCGTGGGAAGTTCGATGTCTGGTATTTGATCACCAAGATAACTATTCCAATACGCTAAACTTTTCTCAAACTCACCACACTTATATCTCTCGCGTTGCCAGGCAGCATAGTCTGTATATTGGATATTCAGTTCTGGTAGAAAGACCTCTTCCTGGGATGCCGCTGCCAAGCGGTAAGCTGTTGCCAAATCCTTGGCGAGAATAGGGTTTGACCACGCATCGGAAACGATGTGGTGCATACACACCGCCAGCACTTGCTCTTGCTCACCCACTTTTATCCATTTCGCCACCAATGCTGGTGATACGGTAAGGTCAAAGACATGACCTGTGACCTCACTGATGGATGCAGTCAGCCGGTGTTCTCGTTCAGATGGCGTAAGCACCGATAAATCCTCGCACTGAAGTGCGAATTTCACATCAGGTGCAACCACTTGCATCGGTTCCCCGTCTCGTTCGACGAAACGGGTACGCAGCACGGCATGCCGTGCAATGACAGCCTGAAAAGCTCGCTCCAGTGCCTCAGGATTCACGCTCCCCTTCAGACGAAAGACCCGAGGTAGGTTATAGGCACTCAACCCTGGCTCCATATTCTGCAGTAGCCATAACTGATGCTGAGAGAAAGAGAGGGGAATGTACTCTCCTACCTGGGTGCTCGCTTCGATACTCTCTTGATACCATCCACTCTGATTAGCGGCTAGAGATTCCTGACTCATACCATTCATTGCTGAATCCTTAACTAGAGGCTGCTATTCGATTGACAAGGAAGGATGTGTCTCTTCCTGTATTCCGTATTCACTCTCGCGTAGAGCGGCACCCAGCTCAGCAGCAGTGGGATGATCAAATACCACGCCAGGAGCTATCTCGATGCCGAACTGCTTACGGATGCGGGCCACCAGTTTGATTACCAGCAAGGAGTGCCCACCCAGCTCGAAGAAATCGTCATCAATGCCTATTTCATCGCGGCCAAGCAGCTCAGTCATGGCTTGACACAGGTTGGCTTCCACGGCGTCCCGGGGCTTCACCAAGGTTTTTCTTTTCGCGGTTTTTTGGGCCACGGCTTCCAGCGCGGAGGTGTCTACCTTGCCGTTACCTAGGCGGGGGAAATGCTCAACAGGGATAAAACGAGAAGGACACATGGGTTCAGGCAGTAGCACAGTCAGCTGCTCGCGAAGCTGGGTCTGGCCCTCAGCAGACATCGCCTCGGGTTCTCCAATCAAAAACGCTACGAGTTCCTGGGTATCAGCTCCCCTACCCATCAGGCGAACCAGGCTTTGCTTAACCCCTGGTTGTGCTTGCAACACGCTTTCGATTTCTGCTGGTTCAATGCGAAAGCCGCGCAGTTTGATCTGATCGTCAGCTCGCCCAATAAGGCGTACGCCTCCCTCGGGCAGCACGCACGCCAAATCACCGGTGCGATAGAGACGCTCACCGGCAATAAAGGGATCTTCGACAAACGCCGAAGCATCGCTATTGAGATAACCACTCGCCAGTTGGGCGCCGCCCAGGTACAGCTCACCCACGGCACCGGTGGGGGTCGCGTGCAAGTTATCGTCAAGCACTCGATAGCGGCAGTTCGGCAGCAACTGAGTTAGCGGCAGCGGGCCTGCTATATCCTGCGAAAGTGATACCGGGTGCACCATCACGCCCACCGTGGCTTCTGTCGGGCCATAGTGGTTGTATAGTTGGCACTCGGGGGAGATCCGCGCGATGCTCGAAAGCAAGGTAGGTGAAGCTGCCTCGCCGCCTAGAATCAGCGTTTTCGGCAACTGGGGGGCCTCGCACTCCAGCAGGGCCTCCAGATGAGACGGCACTATCTTGAGCGCATCGATATTGGTCGCTGACATAAAGCGCGCAAAGTGGTCGCCATCCTGCATATCGTCAGGTGCGGCGATCACCAGGCGGGCACCATTGAACAAGGCGCCGAACAGCGCCGTATTGCCCAAGTCAGTGGCCAGCGACCCGGTCAATGCCCAGCGCTGGCATGCCGATAGCCCCATAGCCTTTGTGGCACCGGCTACGTAATTGAGCAGTTGACCATGCTCAATTACCACGCCTTTGGGCGTACCGGTGGAGCCAGAAGTATAGAGAAGGTAAGCCACATCGCTGAGGTCAGGCTCTGGAAACGGCAATGCGCTACTACCCGCCCCTTCCACTTCTCTTGGCAGCCCCAAACTGCGGATACCGGGAAAGGCCAGTGCTGCGAGTTCCGCCTCGCCATATTCAGTGCTCACTACTAGCGCAGGCTGGGCATCCTCAAGCACACGCCGCTTACGCTCTACGGGCCACTCTGGATCGAGCGGCAGGTAGGCGGCACCTACACGCCATACTGCCAGTAGCAGCACGACCAAATCGGTGGAACGAGGCAGGTTGAGCGCTACGTAATCTCCATGTTTGACGCCCTGACTATCCAACCACCCCGCGATACCATTAGTGCGGGCTTCTAATTGGGTGTAGCTCAGCGTGCGGCCCTGCTCCTCAATGGCGATAGCATCCGACGTCGAAGCAGCCCAAGCGGCGATATGGGTAGCTACGCTACGCTCGCCCAAGTCGAGCACATTGTCTTCAATCGTCAGTAATCCCTGCTGTTGCTCAGGGGAGATAAGCGGCACCGAAAATAGCTTTTGCGCAGGGTCAGCTAGGCCCGCCTGAAGCAGTGTCTGGAACTGATCCAGCAGGCACTCGGCCGCCGCTCGGCTATAGCGTGATGGGTCAGTGTAGAGCGTTGCCACTGCGCCGCTCTCACTGCGGCCAACGTGCAACGCAAGTTCAAATTCTGCCGATGGCCCTGGCACTTCTCGCAAGCGCCACTGCAAACCCGCCGACTTTAGCTCACTCACTTCCTCTGAAAATGCGAACCCCACTGCGAGGTGGCGCTTATCGGGCAGCGCATCAATTGACCAGTACTCTTGGGCTTGAGTATGCGCCTCTAGTTGCTCTGCTAAACGGGCAATCCAGCTAGAGAAGTCGCTATCCGCGACGCCTTCAACCAGCACCGGCAGCACCTTGTCGAAGAGCCCGATCGCCCCTTGCATCACCTCGTAATCCTGGCGGCAGTCGTGTTGCCAACCGCCTATCACACTCTCATTGCCGCTAATTCTGGTGAGTAACGCCCACCAAGCCGCCTGCAGCACTGCCTCTGCGGATACTTGAAGCTCGTCTGCCAGGCTATCGATACGCGCCACTAGATCCGCTTCAAGCTGACAGGCCACATATTCATGTTCTGCCCGCATATCATGGCGGTTCGCTTGTCTGGCAGGTAAGCGGCATGCGCCTGCCTGCTCGGCATGCTGCTGGTGCCGTTGCCAATACTCACGGCCCTCTTCGGCGTCATCGTCGTTTTCGAGAGAAGCGCGCCACTCGATAAACTGGGAATACTGTAGCGCCGACTCATCATCGGCTCCCCCGCTCTGACCGTAAGCCTCCACCAACGCTGAGAACAACGACTGCAGACTGCCGCGATCCGCCACCAACGCCGAAACAGCCAGTACTAATACCCAGGTTGTTTCGCCAGTTCGCAGGAGCGCTGGACGCACCAGTTCGCCCCTCTCGATAGCCATGGGCCGGTGCTTTAGTGCTTCGCTATAGTCACGAACATCATTGAGCAGCGCCTCCTCGTCATCGCTGCCGCGTAAGTCTTCATTCCGCCATTCGATGGCAGGTAGGTTTTCAAGCGCTTGGTGACGCAGCCCGCGATACCCCGCCACGCTTTTCAGAGCCGTAGACAGGGCTTCATGCTGCTGTCTAAGGTCGCTCAGTGCTTGCTCCAGCCGCAAGCTATCAAGTGCCCCTTGAATATCGACCACCATGACATTCGCCTGCGCCAGTGCTGCCTGCTGGGTATCACTTGCATTAGCTTCCGCCGCCACCAACACTGCACGCTGTTCAGGGCTAAGCGGCCAATGGGCGAGGTTCTGCTGTTCCGTTATTGCATTCATTTATAGACTCCCAAATCCCGTGACTTCATTGACCGACCAGCTCGGCATCGGCATTTACCCCTTGGGCCTCTTCCAGCGCCGAGCGCTCATAGATGTCTCCCATCGCCACTACAATCTTGCGTGGCCCTTCGAAGGGATCCCGGGCATGGGCCGCTAACATGTTGTCGACCATCACCACATCGCCCCGGCGCCAGTCGAAACGCACCGCACAGGCTTCGTAGGCTTCTCCGACAACCTTCATCATCTCGTCGCTAATCACGGAGCCGTCGCCGAAGTAGACATTTCGCGGTAGGCGCTCCTGACCCACCATGCCAAGCAGGTCTTCTTTCACATCAGGCTCAAGGCAGCTGACGTGGTGGAGCTGCACCTGATTGAAGAACACCCGTTCACCGGTTACAGGATGGGTGACTACCGCTGGGCAGCGTGTACGTGTCTGCAGCTCATCATCACCCAACCACTGCCACTCAATTCCCGCTTCTTTGAGCCGCGTCTCAACCTCTTCCTTGCTATCGGTTTTGAAAAAGTCTCGCCAGCTCACGTCCAGGTTGCGGGTGAAGGTGCGCACATAAAGCAGCCCTTTGCGTTCGAACTCCTCCACCACATCGGTGGGTAGTTGGCGCAACATCTCGCGGCAGTCAACGATCGGTGTGGCACCTCCCACGGGAGAGGGGAACTCACAGAAGAACAGTTGCTTGCGCGGCCAGCGCTCCAAATGCGAGCTTTCGTTGTGATAGAGAATCATCTGGCGCTCGGGATAGGGGGTTGAGCGGTAGGTATTGCGCCCCCCTTCTTTCTTGGGCAGGTCACCATAGTTGCCGTAAAGGCCCGGCTGGATAGCCTCAGCAAAGGCTTCAAACTCTTGCGGCGTGGTCAGCCCAAAGTTACGGAACAGAATGCCTGCATGCGTGCGTAAGTGTTGCTCGATAAAGTCACGCTGGGAGGCTGCCCATGCAACCGCATCAAGGTCAGCGTCCGTCGCTTCGATCACGAGAGGAAAGACTCTTTTCTCGTCGAGCAATGCCGTTCGTATCGGTGAGTCACTGTTGGTCGAGGGGCGCGCACCTGGCTGGGATTTCAGGCTGCCAAGCTTGTTGAGTTTGGAACCTTTTGAAAGCTTGTTTTGCATGGCGTGTTTCTCCATTAGGGGTAAGCGAAACTCCTCGATCGGCGTGCTGGGAGCTTCCACGATCTGCGCTAGTAGCGACTGCCAGGCACCGGTCAAGTGCTCGATGGTTTCGCGTCGATACAAGGCAGTGGCATAAACCCACTCGACTGATAGTCCGGTATCACTTTCATCAACGAATACCGCCATATCGAACTTCGACTCCTGCCGGGGTTGAGGCATTACCTCCACCTCAAGACCCGGAAGCGAGAACCGCTCGGTTGGCGTGTTTTGTAGTACGAATAGGGTTTGTATCAGGGGGGAACGATCTCGCTCACGGCTAATGCCCGAAAGCTCGACAATTCTGTCGAAGGGAACATCTTGATGATCGAACGCATCCAGCACGCTGGTCTGTACGTGCTCGAGCCAGTGGCCGAAATCAATCTGGCCATCAGCAAAGCGAGATCGTAGTGGGATGACATTGACGAAAAAGCCAATTAGCGGCTCGACATCGGGATGGCTACGGCCGGCGACATCGGTTCCCACCACTAGATCTTGTTGTCGGGTCTGGCGGTGCATCAACAGCTGAAAACTCGCCAATAGAAGCGTAAATAGCGTGGTGCCACGCTGCGCGGCAAGCTTGTTCAACGCTTGTGATAGGTCTGGACTCAGTTTCATGCTCAGAGCACTACCGGCATGCGATACTTGACTAGGCCTGGCGAAATCCGCCGGTAGAGTTGAGAGCGGTGGGGCACTGTTTAGATAGCGACGCCAGAAGGTTGCGCTTTGCTCAAAGGCCGCTCCCGAAAGTGCTTTCTCATGCCAAGCGGCATAGTCCACGTACTGAATGGGGAGATCGGGAAGCTCACTCTCCTCATCATCAATAAGCGCGCGATAGGTTGTGACGAACTCGTTGATGAAGACAGCTTCTGACCAGCCGTCGAATACAATGTGGTGAACACAGAGCAGCAGCAAATGCGACCGTGGCGATAACCTAATTACAGCGGCACGGAGAAGCGGCCCTGAGGAGAGATCGAAGGCACGCCGTGCATGCTCTTCCATAAGTTGCTGGACTTGATCACGCTGCTGGTCGCCCTTGAGATCCACCAAGTCGACCCATTCAACCTCGACAGGGTTACTGGGTGCGATGATTGCGATCGGTTCACCCACTTCGTTCTCTGGGTAACGGGTACGCAGTACTTCATGACGATCTACAATCACATCAAGCGTCGATTTAATCGCTTCTGTATCAAGCTGCCCCGTGAGGTTTAGAGCAGCGGACATGTTGTAGCTTGTTCGCTCGCTGGAAGAGCCTGCCAATCGATCGACCAGCCATAACCGCTTCTGGGCTGGAGACAATGGCATTTGCTCACTCCGAGGTATGGGAAGCAGTTGCGTATCGCCCACCAGATCATTCCCTCCTGTAGAGATAAGGAGCGCTAATTCGCGCAAAACGGGGGACTTAAATAGGTCGCGAAGGGCCAAGCTCTGAAAACCTGTCGCTCGTATGCGTGCAAGCACCTGCAATGCCGATAGCGAATGCCCTCCTAACTCGAAGAAGTTATCGTGACGACCCACTTGCTCAACACCCAGCACCTCGCTCCAAATCGCCGCTAGCGTTTCTTCCGACTTACCCTGGGGAGCCTCGTACTGTGAGCTACTGGATAAATTCGGCTCGGGCAACGCTTTGCGGTCTACTTTGCCATTGGCATTCAGCGGCAGTGCATCAAGCGAGACCAGCACTCCCGGCACCATATAGTCCGGTAGCTTTTGAGCGAGTGCTTCACTTAGCACGACGGTATCGAGTTCACTGCCAGCTTGGGACACCAAATAAGCGACTAACCTAGAACCACCAGGGCCTTCTTGAGCGACCACGACTGACTCGCGCACCTCTGGCTGAGCGAGCAGTTCGGCTTCGATCTCGCCCAGCTCAATACGCAGGCCACGAATCTTCACCTGATGATCGAGGCGGCCCAGGTACTCGAGCTGACCATCCTCCCTCCAGCGCACCAGATCGCCGGTGCGGTAGAGGCGTTCGCCAGGCACAAATGGATCAGCAATAAAACGTTCTGCGGTAAGATCTGGGCGTTGTAGGTAGCCCCGCGCCAACCCAATGCCTCCTAGATGTAGTTCACCCGCGACACCTGGCGGCGCTAAGTTAAGATCGCTATCCAACACAAAGGTACGGATACCAGCGATCGCTTGGCCGATGGCTACCTGGTTGCGCCCATCGTCTTGGCAAGTCCAGTGGGTAACGTCGATGGCCGCTTCGGTGGGGCCGTAGAGGTTGTAGAGCGCCGCATGAGGCAAGCGGGCAAATACCTGATTCTGCAGTTCTGCCGGTAGCGCTTCGCCGCTACATACCAGGCGCGTCAGGCTGGTACAGGCTTCTACCTCGCCATGCGCCAGGAAGGCCTGAAGCATTGAAGGTACGAAGTGCAACGTGGTGATCTTGTAGGTACGGATCAGCTCGACCAGTTGTGCCGGTTCGCGATGGGCACTTGGTGGCGCCATCACTAGCCGGGCGCCCTGCATCAACGGCCAAAAGAACTCCCATACCGAGACATCGAAGCTGAATGGCGTCTTCTGCAGCGCCGCCTCGTCAGCCGTCAGGCCGTAAGCTTCTTGCATCCACTGTAGGCGATTGGACAGCGCGTGATGGCGGTTGGCCGCGCCCTTAGGCCACCCGGTGGAGCCCGAGGTGTAGATCACATAAGCAAGATTTTCGCTGTGCAGGGCCACGTTCGGATTGGTCGGCGCATGGTGAGCGACATCCAATCGATCCAGCTCAATGACGCTCAACCCATCAGCCACCGGCAACGTATCGCGTAGATGCTGCTGGGTAAGCAGCAACTCGATACCGCTGTCCTCGACCATATAGGCCAGCCGCTCGCTCGGATAATCCGGATCCAACGGCACATAGGCGCCACCCGCCTTGAGGATAGCCAGCAGCCCCACAACCATCTCGATGGAACGCTCCATGGCGATGCCCACTCGAGCCTCAGGTTTTACACCTAGCCCGATCAGATAGTGGGCCAACTGGTTGGCGCGAGTATTGAGTTCAGCGTAGCTGAGTGACTGATCTTCGAAGACTACGGCCGTGGCCTCAGGTGTTATCTCGACACGATGTTCGATCAGACGGTGGATAGGGTCGGTCTTGGTATAGCGCTCACCATCGACGCTCCAAGCCTCGATTTGCTGCCGCTCTTCATCACTTAGCCACTCGATTTCCCCGACTGGTCGAGTAGCCGACTCACTCAACTGCTCAAGCGCTCTGACCAGATGTTGGATCAATAGCGCAGCAGTGGAATCGCCTAGTTTTGATCGTGAATAGCTGCAGCAAAGCTCCAACGTTTCCTTCTGGAAAATCACCAGCGTGACGGGGTAATTGGTCTGTTCGCGGTTGGCCACCTCGCCGAACACCAATTCACCCGGCAGGTTCTGATGCAATGCTGCGTCAACGGGATAGTTCTCGAATACCAGCAAACTATCGAACAGCGACTGGCCACCCTGCCCCGCCCAGCGTTGGATGTCGTAGAGCGGCGTATGCTCATGTTCGCGACTCGCCAGGTTTTGTTCCTGCAACTGGCGCAACCACTTATCGACACGCAGCGAGGGATCCAGTGAGACAATGACCGGTAAGGTATTGATGAAGGGGCCGATCAACTGCTCTGCCGCCGGTAGCTCCGCAGGTCGCCCGGCGACGGTCGCACCAAAGCAGATGCTATCTTGCCCCGTGTAACGGGCCACCAGCAGCGACCAGGCACCTTGCATTAATGTATTAAGCGTTACGTGAGCAGCCTTGGCGAAATTCTCCAGTCGCTGAGTGGTCGTGCTATCCAGTGACAGGGTGATCTCTTGATGCCCAGCTTGCGCTTCATGGGATTTAGGCATGGCGCTGACGAGATGCGTAGGCGCATCGAGATGCTGTAATTGGTCACGCCAGTAAGCTTCACTGGCCTGAGCGTCACGGCTCTGTAGCCATGCGATGTAGTCGCGATAGCGCCCTTCTGTAGGTGGCAGCGCCTCCCCGGCGTAACAGCGCAGTACCTCACCCATCAGTTGCGAAGTACTCCAGCCATCCAGCAGCAGATGGTGGCGCGTCCAGATAAAGCAGTGTCGGATATCTGCGATTTTCACCAGCGCCAAGCGCATCAGCGGCGGCGCCGTTAGATCGAATGGCGTCCGTTGCTCCTCGGCCAGCTTCTCAAGCGCCGCTGACAGATCCGCGCGTTCACGCCAATCCGCTTCGAACCAAGGCAGCTCGACGGTGCGTGCTACCCACTGCAGCGGCGTTCCGGCGGGCTCCAGGAAACCGCTACGCAATATCTCATGGCGCACGAGTACGTTTTGCCAGGCGCGCCGGAAGCGTTCGACATCCAGGTGGCTAATCTCTACCTGCAACTGGTTGAGGTAGGCCATCCCCTTGTCATCGTAGAGGCTGTGGAACAGCATGCCCTGCTGGAGTGGGGACAGCGGATAGATATCCGCCGGTTGATCGGTGGCATCCAATCGCAAGCCGTCCAACTGCGCTTGACTCAGCCCCGCCAGCGGGAAGTCCGATGGCGTGGCGCCACGAACGCCGCTATCACAGTGCTCAATCAATGCCTCTAGTTGCGCTTGGAAGCTTGCTTGCAAGGCATGCATCGCTGCCTCGCTGTGAATCTCGCGACTGTAATGCAAGTCAAAGCGCAGTTGGCCCTCCTGAACCCAGGCCACTACCTCAAGCCAGGTACGGCGCTCGCTTTGCGGTGCGCGGGGCTGCCCTGCGTTCTCTTTGGCGAGCCACCAGGCCGAATCGCCCTGCAGGAAGCGGTCAAACTGACCTAGATAATTGAAAGTGACCTGGGGGTAGGCACCACCCACCAGCGCGGGCTCCTCTTTCAAATAGCGCAGCACGCCGTAGCCGAGCCCCTTGTCAGGCACTTGGCGAAGTTGCTCTTTGATTGCTTTTAGGCTCGTAGCAGGCTCCGCATTACCCGGCGTCAGGCGAACCGGGTAGAGGGAAGTGAACCAACCTACGCTGCGACTGAGGTCGACACCGTCGAACAGGTCTTCGCGGCCATGGCCTTCCAGTTCGATCAGTACACTGTCTCGCTCCGTCCATTGGCATAGGGCACTCGACAGCGCAGTGAGGAGCAGGTCATCCACCTGGGTGCGGTAGGCTTTATGCACCGGCCCCAGCAGTTGCGAGGTCGCCTCGGTAGACAAGCTGCCAACGAGCGAGGCGGTATCGGCAACGGTGTTGCTACCCTGGAGATTCTGTGCCGGTAGGTTGGGCTCTGGCTCTTTGACGAGACTTTCCCAATAGGGGCGTTGCTCAGCCAACGCCTCCGATGTGGCGTAGTCGGCCAGGGCGTGCGTCCATTCATCTAGCGAGGTGGTTGCCGGTGGTAGGTCGATTGTCTTGCCTGCACTTAACTGCGTGTAGGCCGTTTGCAGGTCGTCGAGAATCACGCGCCACGACACGCCGTCTACCACCAAGTGGTGAGCCACTAGCAGCAGTCGTCCGCCATGCTCGCCTCCCAGTTCCATCCAGATGGCACGGAACGGCCGCGCCAGGCTTAGGCTGCGCTGTGCAGCATCGGCGGCCTGAGTGATGGCCTGCGCCGGATCCGCATGATCGCTTAAATCCACGTGCTCGAAGAGGTCTTCGGCTAGCTTGCCATAGGCTTGTTGCCAGCTGTCGCCAACGCGCTCAAAGCGCAGCCGCAAAGCGCCATGGAGATCTACCACTGCCTCAATGGCACGCCGTAACAGCGCGGCATCTACACCACTGGCCGCTTCCAGCATCAACGACTGATTCCAGTGGTGTGGCTCGGCGAAGTTCTGCTCGAAGAACCAGCGCTGCACCGGCAACAGTGCAAAGGGAGCCACCTTATCAGGCGCAGCCGCTTGTTTAGGTGCGGCCGCCGCCAGGGGCGTGGCCATCGCCGCCACGGCTGCAACGGTCTGCCCTTCCATCAACTGCTTGGGCGTTACCTTGTAGCCACGCTTGCGCGAGCGAGCGACGATTTGCAGACTAAGGATGGAGTCGCCCCCCAGCTCGAAAAAGTTGTCGTTACGCCCCACCTGCTCGCAGCCGATCACGTCAGCCCAAACCGCTGCCAACGCCTCCTCTGCTTCTCCTTGGGGAGCTTCAAAGGCTTTACCACCGCCGGTTTGCACCGGCTCAGGCAGCGCCTTGCGATCCAGCTTGCCATTGGCGGTTAGCGGCAGAGCCTCCAGCCGTACTATAGCGCTGGGCACCATATAGTCAGGCACGCGTTCGCCAAGCTGCGCGAGTAACGTGGCGTCATCGACATCACTCCCGGCGGCTATCACCACGTAGGCGAACAGTTGCGCGCGGCCTTCCTCGTTTTCCCGTGCTATCACCTCGGCCTCTGCGATGCACGATTGATCGCGCAACAGGGCAGCGATTTCGCTCGGCTCTACCCGATAACCGCGAATCTTGACCTGATCATCCACACGGCCAAGGAACTCCAGGCTACCGTCGGCCAGTTGGCGCACACGGTCACCGCTGCGATAGAGTCGCTCCCCCGCATGGAAGGGGCTGGCCACGAAACGTTCCGCTGTTTGCCCCAGCCGCTGTAGATAACCTTGAGCCAACCCAGGGCCACCCAAGTAGAGCTCGCCGGCAACGCCTTGCGGCACCGGATTAAGCCAGGGGTCGAGCACATAGGCCTGAGCATTGGCCAGCGGCGTGCCGATCGGCAGTGTGCTGGCACCTCGATCGGCCATGCCGGCTTGCTGGGTGAGAATACCTACCGTGGTTTCCGTGGGGCCATAGTGATTGAGCACCTGGCAGGTGGGCTTGAGCTCGACGATCCGCTCCAGTAGCGCCCAGTCGGTCGCTTCGCCGCCCAGGATCAGGCGCTCGCTCGGAAGTACATCAGCCGGGATTGCAGCATTCAACAGCGCACGTATGTGGCTAGGCACTATCTTGAGCACATCCACCTGCTGTTCCCGCATATAAGCCGCAAAGGCATCCGGGTCGAAGGCGCACTCGGGGGAAATGAGGTGCAAAGTGCGCCCCGTGCACAAAGCACCAAACAGCACGGTATGGCCGAGATCCGCCGCTACCGTCGACACCATCGCCATATTGCGGGCACCTTCTGGTAGCGCCAGCACCTCCAGAACGCCCTGCACGTAATTAGCCAGGGCACCGTGGCTTACTGCCACCCCTTTGGGCTTGCCCGTAGAGCCAGAGGTATAGATCACATAGGCCGTTTGGTGGGGGTGGATGACGGGTAGTTCGTGCTCTACTGACGCCGGAGAATCGTCGGCAAACGCCAGCTCTATTACCGGAACATCAGCGTTCCAATCGCAAGCCGTACTGCTCAGCATTAAGCGAGCACCACTATCAGCCAGTTGATAGGCCAAGCGCTCGCTCGGCAGTTGTGGATCCAGCGGCACGAAGGCTCCACCCGCTTTGAGTACGGCGAGGATGCCCAGCACGTACTCGCATGAACGCTCGGCGTGAATGGCAACACGTACCTCGGGGCCGACGCCCTGTGAAATTAGTGCTTGTGCCAGACGCTGGGCCTGGGCATCCAGACTGGCGTAGTTATAGCGGTATTGCCCATCGTCTACGGCTAACGCCTCAGCATTAGCTGGCACCGCTTTCGACAGCAGGGTGGGTATATCCTGAGCAAGAAATTCGCTTTGGTTGCCTTCCAGCACGGAGATAGGCTCGGGTAGCGCCAGCATCTCCGTTTGAGACTGCGGATCAGCGACGACCTGCTCAGCCAGGCACCGGAATGCCTGACAAAAACGCTCGATCGTAGCGGCATCGAACAGCTCTGCGGAGTAGGCGAATAGACCTGCTATTCCCTCAGGCTCATCGCAAAAATCGAGACTCAGATCGAAGTGGGCAATGCCCGTGAATACCTGCTCAGCTTGAACGGTCAGGCCAGCCACGTGGCGATCCGCCTGCCACATTTCCTGCTGAGTGCACTTCACCTGGAACAGTGGATGTACACCCGGTTGACGTTCGAGCTGGAGCGCTTCGACTAACTGATCGAAAGCGACATCCTGATGCAGTTGGGCATCAATCAGGGTGGCATTCACCTCCGCCAGCAGACGTTCGAAATTCGCAGTGGGATCAACCTGAGTGCGCAGCACAACGACATTGATAAGGTAACCAATCAAGCCCTGGAGCTCGGCTTTATGGCGATTGGCAATGGGAGCCCCTACCTTGATATCTGTCTCACCGCTAAAGCGATGTAGTGTCAGCTTTAATAGTGCCAAGATCACGGCGTAGAGCGAAACGCTTCGTTCACGGGATAGGCTACGTAGCTGCTCGCTCAACTCATGAGGAAGCGTAAAGCGCAGTTGGCCTTCGCTCGGTGCGGACAGAGCTTGGCGTGGACGATCCAAAGGCAATGCTAGCGGGGGATGATCCCCGGTGAGGCGTTCACACCAGTGAGCAAGTTGGCTATGTCGCTCACTGCTGTTTCGCTCACTACTATGTTGCTCACTACTACACTGCTGACACTGCTGCCAAACCGCATAATCTGCGAATTGTATTGGCAGTGGTGCAAGTTTGACTTCTCGCTGCGTGCAGGCGCCCTCATAAAGTGCGCATAGATCATCGATGAGTACTTGTACTGACCATCCATCGCCAGCAATGTGGTGCTGCACGACAGCTAACACATGGTGCTCATTGGATAAGCGGTAGAGGGCGATGGTTAAGGGAGGTGCCTGTTCAAGATCAAAAGGTTGCCGCGCTAGTTTAGTGAGTGCGTCATGCAGTGCCTGATCCTGTTCATCCGTGGTATCACCGGGTATATCGTTACAGATCAGCTCATGACTCCAGTCCTGCGCTAGCCGCTGAACAGGTTCTCCCGCCTCACTCAAGGGGTAGTAAGTACGCAAAATGTCATGTCGCTGAACCAACGCCTCCAGCGCTGCATTGAGCGCTGATAGGTTCAACACCCCCTTGAGGTGCAGTGCCCCTGCCATATTGTAACCAGCACTCTGGGGGTCGAGTTGCCACGTCAGCCATAGGCTACGCTGCCCTTCTGACAGCGTTATATCGCCTTGACGTTGAGCATCTTCAAGGCGTGGGATGACCAGAGCCCGTTGATCCGATGATGCCGCCAGGCATGCTTCGATAGCTTTGGCCATGGCAGACAAGCGCGGTTGTTCAAACAGCGCGTGCAGCGATAGCTCGACGCCCCAATGATCACTGATGGCGGCGGCTAGGCGCACCGCCGCCAGAGAATTACCACCACTAGCAAAGAAGTGGGCATTGCTCCCCAGTGGCATTTCCTTGTCATCGCCCAGTACTTGGCGCCAAAGCGTCGCTAGCGTCCGCTCGGTTTCGCTCCCAGCTTCTGCGGTAGATTGCGATGACTCTCCACCAGCAGCGTCCTCATCGTCTCCACCACTGACAAAATGCCCAAAGGCATGAATGGCGTAGGCGTCCAGGCTGCCCGCCTCCCAGCCTTGACGGCAGGCGCTGCGCTGTAGCTTGCCGCTGGAAGTTTTGGGGAGGCCACCGGGGTTGAGTAGTATCGCGACAGAAAGCGGCTCATGGCAGGCGGATCCTACTGCCTCACTGAGTGCCTCGATCAACTTCTCGGCGGGCACCAGCTTCTGCATACCGCGGGAAACTTCTGCCGCCACGCCGATCCCCTCGGCGCCTTCCGGGGTAGTCACGGCAAAGGCAGCCACGCGCCCCTTACGCACCGCTTCCACTTCCGCCTCGATAGCGCTCTCGATGTCCTGGGGGTAGACGTTATTGCCGCGCAGAATGATCAGGTCTTTAATACGCCCGGCGATATACAACTGCCCTTGGTGCAAAAAGCCTAGATCGCCGGTGCGCAGCCAGCGGGCATCATTGCCTTGTGCATCAGTATCGCGAGCGTCGCTATCACTAGCCTCGGTACGCTGCCAGCTGACCCCATCACGGGTAACAAAGGTTTTGGCCGTGGCTTCAGGGTTTTGCCAGTACCCATGTGCCACGCTAGGCCCATTGACCCAGATTTCACCGACGTCGCCTTCGGGCAGGGAGTGAAGCCCCTCTGGATCAACAATGTCGATTGCGTGACCTGGTTCCGGGGTGCCGCAGCCCACCAGCGTATTGCCTTCAACCGCTGAAGCGGCCTTACCCTCGGCCAGCGACTGTTGCGAAAAAGCCGTACCCACCACGCCTGTACCGCGTGAATTACAGCTGACCAATAGCGTGGCTTCGGCCAAGCCATAGCAGGGGGCTGCGGTGTCAGCGGCGAAGCCCGCCGGGTGAAAGCGCTCAATAAAGCCTGTGAGGGTTGCGTGGCGTACCGGCTCGGCACCAGAGAACGCGACCCGCCAGCTGGATAAATCGAGGGTCTCAATCTGATCATCGCGGATACGCTCAAGGCACAGCCGATAGGAGAAATCGGGGCCACCGCTAATCGTGCCCCTGTGGCGGGAAATCGCTTCCAGCCAGCGTACCGGCCGCTGCAAAAAGAAGGTGGGGCTCATCAATACCGCAGGGATACCGCGATAGATGGGCTGCAGCAGGCCACCGATCAGGCCCATATCGTGGTAAAGCGGCAGCCAACTAACGAAGACATCGTCAGCTCCAATCGAGAAGCCCGTTTCGATAGCACGCTCGTTGGCCATCAGGTTGCCATGGCTAACCATAACGCCCTTGGGCGTGGCCGTGGAGCCAGAGGTGTACTGCAAAAAGGCAATATCACCGCGCTTGGGGCGATGCTCGACCCAGTGTTCAGCGCGGGCCTCATCTACGCTATCCACGGGGATCAGTTCGGCGCTGCCGAACCCTTCGCTTGCCGAGGCAACCACATCGATAATCGTCGTAGAGGTAAGCACACAGGCGGCCTGGGAGTCGGCGGCAATGGCTAGCAGACGTGCCAGATGCTGCTGTTTGGCCGACTCCGGTGGAAAGACCGGTACCGCAATCACCCCGGCATATAGGCAGGCGAAGAACGCCACCACGTAGTGCTCATCGTTATCCAGCAGAATCAAGGCACGCTCACCCGCCGGGAATCGCTGCTGGAGATCGCTGGCCAGGGCGCGGGAACGCCGCTCCAAGGTGGCATAATCGAGGGTGATTTCACCTTGAGCGTTCACCACAATCAGCGCCCTGTCGCTGGGCCTTTCCCGGGCCAGTCGACTTAAATGCTCGACATAGCTTCTAAAAACGTCGTTGTGGTTTGCGTCGTTGCAAGATGGGTTACTGAAAGCTGTCTGAGCGTGCCTAATATTCATATGCGTACCTGCTGGAGCTCCTGGCCGTGGGATAAGGCGTTATGTTCAGTCGTTGGAGAGGTTGCCGTGGCCTTCTGCCATGGCGACGACGACTTTGCGCGGCCCTTTAAACGGCGTGCGCGCGTGGGCGACCAGCATGTTGTCGAGCATCAGTACATCGCCCGCTTGCCAGGGGAACATCACCGTTTCTTCGGCCAGTACGCCGCGGATCTCATCGAAAATGGCATCGTCAATGGGGCTGCCATCGGCAAAGAAGACGTTGCGCGGCATATCTTCGGGGTCGAGCAGCTCTTCGAGCGATTCACGCACTTCTGGCTGCAGGTTGGAGACATGGAAAAGATGGCCCTGGTTAAACCACACCTGCTCACCGGTGACCGGATGAGTCTCTATGCTTTGGCATAGCTGGGTGGTGCGCAGATCGCCGTCGGGTTTCCACTCACAGCGAATCCCCGCGCGTTGGCAGAATGCCTCCACTTCGGCGCGGTCTTCGGTGTTAAACACCTTTTGCCAAGGCATATCGAAATCGCCGTAGTTGCGAACGTAGAGAATGCCGGGGGCAAAGCGCTCGCGGATCTCTGCTGGCATACGGCGGTAAATGGCGCGGCTATCGGCAATCGGCGTCTCTCCCCCTTCAGGGGAAGCGGTGACACAGTGAAACCAGATTTTCATCGGCCACTCGCGGGTATAAGCCTGCTCATTGTGGAGGGGAATATGTTGGTGAGCGGGGTATTCGGTGGAGGTATAAATGCCCGATGACACCGCTGAACGTGGCGTGGAAGCGAACTCATAACTCAGCAGCGGATGACCAAACGCAGCGGCAAACCGCTGAAAATCGTCAACGGAGGGAACATCGAAACCTCTCAGTAGCACGCCGCCCACCCTGGTCACTAATGACTCGATATCCGCACGCAAATCGCCGAACGCTTCCAGCAGCGGCTGCCCTGGGTAGGCGGGGGAAATCATAATGGGCAGCTCTGAATCAGTTGGCCCCTGACGTTTGGATATGGTGTTGGCTGGTTGCGTTGGTGCTGTGCTTTGGCTGTCCATTATTAATCTCCTAAAAAGTCGTTAAGTAGCGTTAGCACTGGGCGGCATGGGCGTGGCCCGTATCGAGATAGCCCTGATCGATATAGCCCTGATCGATATAGCCTGAATCGACATACCCCAGGGCAGCGGCATAGCCACTCGGCGCGGGCAGCGGCCATGCTTGCAAAGGTGATAAAACGGGAAGCGAGTGCTCAAGGCAGTAGCTAGTGGGTGGCACTGAAGATGGGCTAACCGAAAGCGCTTGCAGGTGGTCAGCGATTCCTAACCCCAAGGTTTTGAGTACCGCTTCTTTAACCACCCAGCGCTCCATAAAGGGCAGCGTGGCGCCGCCAATGTGGTCGCGCTGCTCGCTAGGCGATAGCACCAGCCCGTGTAGCGGCGCCAATTCGACCTCGGGTCGGCGACGCTCAATATCGACCCCCACCGCGCCGCCGGGAGCGAGCGCGATCAAGGCGACATTGCCAGAGTGGGAGACGTTGAAGGCAGGCCCATCAGCGCCTTCCAGCGCTGGTTTGCCGTAGGCGTTCCGGGTGAACACCAGCTTTTCTGGTGCCACTCCGGTATGTGCGGATAGCAGCCGCCGCAGGGCAGCCCGTGTCGCCACGGCGCGCACGACATCGGCGTGATGGCGGAGCCGTTGGGCGCGCTGCCACTCGACTCGGCTCAGCAGTCGAGCATCGTCGTCGGCCACCGGGGCGTTAAGGTCGAGCGCCAGGCACCAAACCTCAAGCCCTTCGGGCACCCCTTCAGCTAACCGCAGGCGCTGCATGGTGCACCTCTTCTAACCGCAGGGTCAGCGTCTGTTCGATGGCCGCCAGCACTTCCGCTTGCTGCTGACGGATAAAGAAGTGCCCTCCCTCGAACCAGCTCAGCGAGAACGCCCCGCCCGCTTCGCGCTGCCATGCTTCCAGACGCACCTTCTCGATATCATCACCAAGGCCTGCGAAAACCTTGACCGGGTAGTCGAATGGCACACCGCCGCGATAGCGGAAACTGCGACAAAGGCGATAGTCCGCCGCCAACACATCCAGGGTGAGGCGCAGCAGCTCTGGGCTTTCGAACACCTCCTCTGGGGTGCCGCCCTGTTGGCGCAGATCCGCGATTAAGGCCTCGTCATTATCCAGCCCCGCCAAACGCTCTGGGTCGCGCATTGAAGGGGCCGCACTGCCTGAGGCGAATAGCATCCGTGGCTGAGGGCGCCCCACATCGCGCAAACGTGCCGCCATGCCATAGGCCAGCAGTGCCCCCATACTGTGACCGAACAAGGCAAAGTCGCCGCGCATCCGCGTTGCCTGCTCTTCGCATAGCCGTACCACCTGGGTCTCGAAGTCGTCGATCAGCGGCTCACCCAGGCGTTCGCCACGCCCAGGCAATTCGACGGGATATACCTCGACCCAGGCGGGCAACTGGCGTTTCCAGCGCAGATACATGGTGGCGCTGGCCCCGGCGCAGGGCAGGCAGAGCAGCCTTAAACGCTTAACCTGCATTCACCTGCTCCGCCTCGGCGCTTGCCTGCTCATCCATCCACTGGCGCAGCGAGAGTGGCCGCATATCAGTCCAGGTTTTTTCGACATAGGCTAAGCAGGTTGGCTTATCGCCAAGCACGCCGGTATCCGTCCAACCGGCAGGAATCGCCTTCCACTCTGGCCATAAGGAGTACTGCTCTTCGTGGTTAACCAGTACGCGGAAAACACCATCTTCACGATCAAAACAGCTTGTCATGGGTCTAACCTCACCGTTGCCTAAGGAATGAGAAATAAAACGCAATTGCTTCTCATTACTCAATGACGAGTGAGACGCTAGAAAATTTAGTGTTGGAGGGAAGAAAATAGAAAAATAAAGGGAGGGGGGATTAAAAAAAGGGGAACAAAAAACAGTGGCGTGTCAGCTACGCTCATCACCACTTGGGATAAAACCTGTTAGCAGCCAGAGCTGTTCTGCTTCACGAAACACTTGGCGATGCTGGGAAGAAGCCGCTAACCACTCATGCAGCGCTTCGCGATCAGCGTCACTCAACGTCTGCTCATGCTCGCGCATCAGCCAGTCCAGTGCTGTTTGCCAAACGGCATCGTCGCCGCCGCTATTGTTTTCCATCGTTACTGTCCAGCCTCGCTACTGCTATCTAACTGCTAATACCTAGCTACCAAGAGTTTCAACTTTATAGCTACTCAATAACAGTGTAACAAAGCGAAACAAAGGGGGCACCGCTAAATAACGTTACCGCCCTTGCAACGACCGACGGCAATGAGTCAGCGCATCGCGAATCATAAAGTTAACTGACGTGGTAGAAACACCTAGCTGTAGCGCCACTTCCCGCTGGGTATGGCTTCCCGAACGGTAGAGCTCAAAGGCGCGGCGCGTACGCTCTGGAAGCTCGTCCAACGCTTCAACCACCTGGGCCAAGGCCTGGCGGTCAATCGAAATCACCTCAGGTGAATGTGAGGCGTAAGAGGCGTTATCCCCCTCCTCTTCTTTAGCAAACAGCGCTGACTCAAACGCGGAACGACGGCAGCGGTCAATGGCGAGGTTGCGCACCACCCGTGACACGTAGGATATGGGCTGCTTGACCTCAAAAAGCGTGGTTGCTTCTGAAATTTTCAGATAAGCATCCTGCACCACATCGTCGGCTTGATCAGCACTGCCCAATACTCTTGCAGCGACACAGCAGAGCCTAGGCCGCTGATTAACGAAGATGTCTTCTAACTCAGCGCTCCAGGTCTGGGTATCCACAGCACGGCCTCCTGCCTTGATTAACACCACGAAATAAATGGCAATAATTATTATTTGCGTTAGAGCCCGGTAAGTCAACTGGTGAGAGCTAACTCACTTTTTATAACGATATGCTTGTTGCTAGAACGGCAGCATGAGGCACTATCCTCGCGAATACTTGTCACCTAGTTGCCATCCACGTTTTTCGCTAATTTACGCCTTAAAGCCACTAACCCCCACACTGACCATCTCGTCACTGGCCAGCACAAACTATCGACATGCTAGACTATTGGCCATATCGCTGTTTTTGCTCTGGAGGCCCACCGTGACGGATGCCCACCGCCGTAAGTTACCCATCGGGATTCAGACGTTCTCGGATATCCGCGAGGGCGACTATTATTACGTCGATAAAACTCCGCACATTGAACGTCTGGTTAACCAGAACAAATACTACTTCCTCTCGCGGCCACGCCGCTTTGGCAAAAGCCTGTTGCTGGACACCTTGCGCTGCCTGTTTGAAGGTCGCCAAACGTTGTTTGAAGGGCTTTATATCCACGATAAGTGGGACTGGCAACAGCGCTACCCCGTCATTCGTATTAGCTTCGCCGATGGCGTAATGCAGAGCCGTGAAGGACTGGACGAACGTATTCGTGAACAGCTAAGGGTTCAACGCGAGCAGCTCGGCATTACCCAGCACCATAAAACCGATATCCCTGGCGAGTTCTCCGCCCTTATCCGCGCCGCCCACCAGCAGAGCGGTCAGCGGTTGGTAGTGCTGATTGACGAATACGACAAACCGATTCTGGACAATATCCTGGCCCCCGAGCGCGCCCGGGAACTGCGCGAGGGGTTGAAGAACCTTTACAGCGTGCTTAAAGACGCCGACCCGCACCTGCACTTTGTATTGCTGACCGGCGTTTCCAAGTTCAGCAAGGTCAGCCTGTTTTCGGGATTGAACAACCTCAACGATATCACCCTGGATGCCCCTTTCAGCACGATTTGCGGCTATACCGACGAGGACATCGATACAGTTTTCGCCCCGGAACTACCCGATCTTGATCGCGATGAGATCCGCCAGTGGTACAACGGTTACCGCTGGGGTGGACGTGCGGTAACCTCCGTCTACAACCCCTTCGACGTACTGTTGCTGTTTCAGAAGCGCGAGTTTGGGCCTTACTGGTTTGAGTCCGCGACGCCGACGTTTTTGGTCGACATTCTTAAGCAGCGCGGGGTATTTACCCCTTCATTGGATCACTGGGAAACCGAGTACGAACTGCTCAGCCAGTTTGATGTTGACCAGATCAGTACCGAAGGCCTGCTGTTTCAAACCGGTTACCTGACCATTCAGCAGGTAGAAGAGCCCTTACTGGGCTACCGCCAGTACACCCTGGGCTTTCCTAACCGCGAAGTCGAAACCAGTCTCAACCATGCACTGCTGCCGTCACTGGGCGTCGAGAACGCACCACGAGAGCGCCGTACGCTGTTCCGTCATTTAAGTCAGCACGACCTTGCCGGGTTAGAAGTTCACCTCAAAGCGCTCTACGCTGGTCTCCCCCACGATTGGTACCGTAACGATCTCAAAAACAATCCGATAGCCCGCTACGAAGGGCATTATGCGAGCGTCTTTTACAGTCACTTTGCAGCACTAGGGCTGGATGTGACGGTGGAAGATGCCAGCCACCATGGCAAGGTGGATATGAGCGTGGACTTTGGCGGGCATATCTACCTGTTCGAGTTCAAGGTGGTGGAACAGTTGCCGGAAGGTAAAGCGCTGGAGCAGATCAAACACAAGGGTTATGCCGATAAACACCGCGCCTCCGGCAAACCCATTCATCTCATCGGCGTGGAGTTTTCCAGCGCCCAGCGCCAGGTTGTGGCGTTTGAGGTGGAGACCTTGGCTTAACTAGCGCCGCTGTCATCGGCTTGTCATGAATGGTTCGTTACATTGCACAGGTAAATAACCGCCATGCACTAAACACGATGAATGTTCAGGGGAAACACAATGCTCGACAGTAGCAATGACCTACTCGAAACGGTAAAGCAAGCCGCCTATGAGGCTGGCACCCTGCTGCGCGAGGGGTATTCCCAAAAGGGGCGAATTGCTTTTGAGCAAAAGGGCGCGTCAGACTTTGTCAGCTACTACGATACGGCAGCGGAAAACATCATTATCGACTGTATCAGCAGCGCGTTTCCCGATATCGCTTTCTTAGGCGAAGAGAGCGGCCTGACACCCACCGATAGCGACTATACCGTCATCATTGACCCTCTTGATGGCACCAGCAATTTTTTGCATGGGGTGCCCCACTTTTCGGTCTCCATCGCTGTCACTAAGGGCGATGAGCTGATCATCGGTGTTGTTTATCAACCCTTGCTTGATGAAATGCTGTGGGCAAGCCTTGGTTCCGGCGTTTTCCTCAACGAGACGCCGCTCACTACGCCAGCTCCGCGCCCATTAAACGAGATGCTGGTAAGCACCTGCCTGCCCTACCATGCTAAAGGCGACTGCACGACGGCCATGAATCAACTCGCCGTGCTCATGCCCCAAGTAGCTGGCATCCGCAGCCCCGGCTCGGCGGCGCTGGAGATCGCCTATCTCAGTCTAGGTCGCTTTGATGCCTTTTGGTCTCAAGGCGCGGCGCTTGAGTTTTGGGATATCGCCGCCGGCATTGTGATTGCCCGAGAGGCTGGCTACACCGTCACGGATCTCTCTGGTGAGGCGAATCTCACTCAATGGAACAGCTTACTTGTGGCACACCCCGAGAGGCATGGACAACTGCTAGCGTGTTTAAAGACCTGCTGATAAACGATCAACGTGGCCTCAAAGCACACACAATGTTTCGCGGATGTAACTAGTCACAGTTGTAAGCATCTCCCGCTTATTTTTTGTGCTTTCCTCCCTGCCGCGCTTTGAAACGCGGATTGGCCTTACAAATGACATAGAGACGCCCACGTCGTTTGACCACATGGCAATCGGGATGGCGGTTCTTGGCAGATTTGAGTGAGCTAAGTACTTGCACGCCATATCCTCTATTTAGCGTCAGAAGAGCGGCGCGAAACCGAACCGAAGCGCTGCTGAAAACGCGCCACCCGACCTTCTGCGGAGACTCTGCGTTGCTCGCCGGTATAGAAAGGGTGAGAAGCGCTAGAAACATCCAGGTCAATCACTGGGTAGGTGTTGCCATCGTCCCAGACAATTGTCTGCTTCGAGGTGCAGGTAGAACGAATCCGAAAAGTAGCGCCGCAGCTGGTGTCGCGAAATACCACATAGTCATAGGCAGGATGAATCCCCTTTCGCATGTTCGACTCCTTCAATCAAAATTGATATAAGATAACATACCAATTAAACATGATTCTCATTAGCGTGTAAAGGTTGATATCGATGAACGCGTAAAACCTGCCTACACTCAGAACACCCACTTCGTGGCAAAGAGAATTGCGCTGATGGCATATTCCGATTTTCTAGCTACCACACTATTCATTGGTGGCCTGCTGGCCGCTAACACCGCTGCCGCTCAAGAAGAGCCTGACACAAAGTTCTGGGATGATGCCCTGGTTAAGGCGGCACAGCAGGTAACGCTGGGCCCGCGCCCGCTGTTCCTGGTGAACGACATGAGCGCGGATAACGATCACGAGCGTGAACTGAAAGCCTCCTTATTGAGTTGCGCAGCTGAGCAAACTCAGTGGCAGCGGTCTCCTTTGGCGATTGGGCATCGTGGCGCGCCGTTACAGTTTCCTGAACATACTCTCGAATCTTATATTGCCGGCGCCCAAGGTGGGGCAGGCATTCTGGAGTGCGACGTCGCCTTCACCGCCGATGAGGAGCTTGTCTGCCGCCACTCCCAGTGCGATTTACACGCCACCACCAACATCGTCGAAACCGACTTAGCTGAAAAATGTAGCGTGCCTCCCACTTTTGATGAAACCAGCGGCGAGCTAAACAATGCGGCAGATATTCGCTGCTGTACCAGCGACATCACGTTAGCTGAATTTCGTAGCCTGCAAGGCACCATGGAGGGCGTGGACACCGATGCCGCCACCCTTGAAGAGTACCTGGCAGGCACGCCCGAATGGCGCACAGAGCTCTATGCTACCCGAGGCACATTGATGAGCCATGCCGACAGTATTGCTCTGTTTCAGCAGCTTGGGGTGCAGATGACCCCAGAACTAAAAGCGCCAGAAGTCGAGATGCCGTTTACCGGCCATTCAAAACAAGGCTTCACGCAGCAGGCATATGCACAAAAAATGATAGATGAGTACAAAGCGGCAGGCGTTCCCCCCAGCGATGTGTTCCCGCAGTCGTTCAACCTGGACGATGTCCGTTACTGGATTGAAAATGAGCCTGAGTTTGGGAATCAGGCAGTTTATCTGGATGGTCGCTACAGCGATGAAGGCTTTGACCACACTAACCCCGATACATGGCAGCCAAGCATGCAGTCGATGGTGGAAAGTGGTGTCCAGATCATCGCCCCGCCGACCTGGATGCTGGTCGAAGCAAATCCAGCCTTTGGAAGCGATGAACAGGCGAAGCGACTGCAACCTTCACTTTACGCCCGCCGCGCCCGGGAAGCAGGCCTAGCCATGATTACCTGGACACTTGAGCGTTCAGGGCCGTTGGAGGAAGGCGGCCAGTGGTACCACAGCACCACTGAAGATGTTATTCAGCGTGATGGCGACAAGCTGATTACCTTAGATGCCCTCGTCAATGACGTTGGCGTCATAGGCGTGTTCAGCGATTGGCCCGCCACAGTTGCCTTCTATGACAACTGTGCGCTGCGGGGCGCCCCCTAAGCGGAGGCTAGCTGACTGAGATTCATCCTTTGACTGCTTTCCCCAAGCGGCGTTTGTTTTTTCTTGCGTAAATCATTTCATTTTTTTGTTAAAAATGAGAACTATTAGCACTAGAATAGAGCCATTATCATTAACCCTATCGCCAGGAGTCATTCATGTTCGAGGTCAAAGGCGCCACTTTTGAGATTAATGGCAAGCCGATTCTAAATCCCATTGACCACAGCTTTCATGAAGGCAAGGTTTATGGCCTGATTGGCCACAATGGCTCAGGCAAGTCGACCTTGATTAAATTGATGGCCCAGCAGCAGCCCACCAGCCAAGGTGAGATTCACTTTGACCAGCGCCCGCTAAGTGATTGGGGAAACCGCGAATTCGCCCGCCAGGTGGCTTACCTACCCCAGCATTTGCCCAGTGCCGAAAGCCTTACCGGGCGCGAGTTGGTAGCTTTTGGCCGCTACCCTTGGCACGGTCTACTGGGGCGCCACACCCAGAAAGACAAAGACGCTATTGATCGCGCCATTGCCCTTACCCATACCGAGGCCTTCGCCGACCGCCTGGTCGATACGCTCTCCGGTGGTGAACGCCAACGAGTGTGGCTGGCGATGCTGCTGGCGCAAGGCAGCCGCTTTCTACTCCTTGATGAGCCACTTGCAGCGCTGGATATCGCCCACCAGATCGAAGTGTTGGCACTGATTCGCAAGCTGTGCGATGAGCTCAATCTCGGGGTGATTATCGTATTGCACGATATCAACATGGCCTCGCGCTACTGCGACGAACTGATGGCGCTGCACAGCGGCCGTCTGCTGGCTCATGGCGCCCCAAACGATATGATGTGCGACAGCACCCTAGAAGCGATTTATGGCCTACCGATGCAGGTCATGAAGCACCCCAACGGAGAGCACAATATCGCCGTTGCGCAATGACAGGTTACCTGCCCAATGGGCTGTTAGCGCTAGCCTGCGCCGGTTTTCTGGCTAACAGCCATGGTAGGGCTTCAGCGGATGTTGTGACCCTGGACTGGACGATCGCCGAGACGCTGGTTGCCCTCGACAACCCACCGGTAGGCTTAGCGGAGATTCCCTCCTACCAGCGCTGGGCGGGTGCAGAGGCGTTACCCGAAGGCGTGCGTGATGTGGGCCTTCGCTCGCAGCCTAATCGCGAACTCATCGCTCAGCAGGCACCCGATCACATCCTACTCTCGCCGCTGTTTATGCGCTTAAGCGACCAGCTTGAGGCCATTGCCCCTGTCACCGGGTTAAGCACCTATCAGCTGGGCGAGCCTTTATGGCAACGTCTTCAGAACACAACTCATAGCTTAGCTGAGCTAAGCGGTAACCAAGCGGCAGCCGCGGCGCTGGTCAACGCCGTCGAAACCTATCTGGATCAACAAAAAGCGCAGCTTGTGGAGCAGCCACCGTTGCTGGTAGTGCAGTTTATCGACGCACGGCATTTGCGCGTGTTTGGCGAGCAGAGTCTTTTTCAGGCGGTGATTGAACGCTTGGGGCTTACCAACGTTTGGCAACAGCCCACCAATCAGTGGGGCTTTTCGACGGCCGCTCTAGAAGAGCTGCTGAATTACCCCGATGCGCTTATCGTTGTCGTTGAGCCGCTACCAGTGAGCATGCGTGATGGTTTTTCTAGCAACGCGCTATGGCAACATTTACCCGCGGTGCAAGAAAACCGGGTCGTTCGCCTACCGGCCGTATGGAGTTTTGGGGGCTTGCCATCGGCGGCGCGCTTCGCTGAACGGCTCAGCGAAGCGCTATTAGCCCGCCAGGGATAATTTAGAAATCGAGCGAAGCGGAGAGTTTTACCGTGCGCGGCTCGCCCTGAGTCAAATACCCCCCGGTTGCCGAAGCCCAGTAGTTCTCATCGGTGAGGTTTTCGATATTGGCACGCAGGGTGAGCGTGTTGGTATTTAGCGGCATTGCGTAGCGAACGCCGAGATCCCAGCGGGTCCAGGCACCTACCTCAAGCTGGTTTGCGGCATCTAAATACTGGCTGCCATTACGAACGGCGCGGCCGCTGAGTGTCCAACCCGGCGCCTGGGGAATATCCCACTCGCTGCCCAAGACTAAACGATAGCCAGGCACACCCACTGAGTCGTTGCCTTGGTTAGTGCCATCGTCCGTGCGGGTCAGCTCAGGATCGATCCACATGGCACTACTCAGCAGGCGCAGCCCGTCCAGCGGTTCACCGTAAACGCTCAGCTCCACGCCACGGTTGCGCTGTTCGCCATAGTAGCCATAAACGCTGGTCTCAGGGTCGATAAAGGCGTTGGGCTGTTCGATTTCAAACAGGCTCAAACTACCGCCCAGGTTACCCAGATCGAGTTTAGCGCCTATTTCGTTCTGTTCAGCTTCAACCAAACCGATACTCTGCCCTGCATTAACCGCCGTGGTGGGTGCCGTATCGCCCGGTTGTAGTGCTTCGATATGGTTGGCGTAGAGCGATAGGGAGTCGGTCGGTTTTACTACGACGCCATATACAGGCGAAAGACGTGTATCGCTAAAGTTTGTGTCAAAGTTGCCGTCGTAATCATAGTTGCTGACGTCGACCTCCTGATAACGGGCGCCTAAGGTCAACAGCAGCCGATCATCCAGAAAACCTAGCGTATCAGACAGCGATACGCCGTTATTGCGAGTACGGCTGCGCAGGTTCGGGTTATTCATATCCCCACCTGCAAACACAGGGTCACGCAACGAGACGTCAGTGGGCTGATAAATATTGGTGGGTAAGCCCGGAGAAGCCATTTCATAAGCCGAACGCGTGGTGCGATAGACGCTGGAATAGCCTAAATCCAACTGGTGGCTGACCGCGCCGGTATCAAAGGCGCCCCGCAAACCAGCCTGCCCACCAATACTTTCAGCACGATAAGGCACTTCCATTTGCCCGATAGTGGCGGAACCATCCGCTGCATTCACTACAGGCGTTGCATACATACCACTTTCACGAGTGTCGCTGCCACCCAGCGCTGCATAGGCAGTCCAACTGTTGGCAACCTCGTACTCACCGCGCAGCATCGCAAAATTGGTCTTCAACTCGGTATTGACCCACTCCGGCGCATAGTTGCTACCTGCTGAGGGAGCATCGGGGATGTTCATCAGGCCAGCCCCAACCCTGACTACCGGACGCCCACCATTCACTGTGTGAGCTTGATGCCCTATATCCAACGAGGCACGACCGCGTTCACCGCGGTAATCCAGTCCCACCACGGCGGAGGTTGCACGACGCTCTTCATCATCAATCGCGACTTCACCCCGGCCACGCTCAATACTGGCACGAACGCCAAACTGATGCTCATCGCCAAAACGCCGCCCAAGCTCTATGCCACTTTGAACATAGCCGCTATCAGTCACCCCCGTAGTCAGTCGGTTAAGTGGAGCGTCTGCGGCCCGTTTAGGCTCAATGTTGATAGCACCACCGACGCCAGAGCCACTGGGTGAAACACCATTGGCAAAGGCATTGGCCCCTTTAAACAGCTCCACACGTTCGGCAATATTGGTCGCGACCACTTGCCGTGGCAACACGCCATAAAGTCCGCCGTAAGCGATGTCTTCGCCATCAAGTTCAAAGCCACGAATTTGAAACTTTTCGGCGTAGTTGCCATAGCCATAACCGCTTTGTACCGATGCATCATTGATCAACACATCGGCCAGCGTCTCCGCCTGCTGGTTGTCGATCAGCTCAGCGGTAAACCCAATCACATTGAACGGCACATCGGCTGCATTGCGCTGCCCCCAGGTACCAACACGTGCGCCAGCAGCTACTTGGCCACCGGCAAACACAGGTACTGGAATATCACCCCGCGCGGTCGCCTCCCCGATCACCGTTACGGTCTCAAGTGAAGTGTTGTCATTAGAGGATGCTTGAGCCCAGACAACGCTGGGCACAGGCAGCGTCCCTAGCAGCATGAACGTGAACGAGCGCCAGAAAAGAAAGGGTCGTGACATGGGGAGTTCCTATTTTAATAAGAGCAGGCAGTAGATGAATGACGCAATGAGAAGATAAACTCTACATCAAAGCAGAATCATTTGCATTTAGCATAACGACGCGTTCAAACACATATAACTATTTTAGTGATATGCATTATCGTTTATGATGGCTTCAGCCTTATATCCCCAGCGCCTTGTGTGACAGCACTGTGATAAAGCCCTGTGATGGAGACCCGCGATGCCCAACGCGCTACGTCAGCCGCAACTGTTCGAGCCTTCGTTGGCCGCCTGCTACACGGGGCCGCTAGCGAACTTTACGCCGCCCTTGATTGGCGGCACGCCCCCGCTAGAAGCGTTCAAAACAGCCCGTTGGAGGGATACCGATTGGCTCAAAGAAGATCTCGCCCGCTTCGCTGAACAGTACCCAGGTGGTGACCCGCGGGCAGTGGTATCTCTATGGTCGAAGTGGCACTTCAGCGCTCTTACCGTCCCTACGCTGACCGCTAACCTACTGCTTAACCGTGACCTGCCGGTGGGGCTAGACGATATGCAGGTTATCTTTAACGATAAGGGCGCTACCTCGCGGTTGTGGCTGCCCCACGAAGGCACGCCGCTAACCACCTACGACCCGTTTGAGCGTTTTACCACCCTGATTGAACGGCACTGGGCACCGTTGATTGAGCAGTTAGCAGCCATTTCCGGCGCCGCCCAGCGGGTGTTCTGGAGCAATGCCGGTGGTTACCTAGACTTTTACGTCAACGCGCTGGGCGAACACCCGCTGGCTAATCGGCAAGCATTTGAGGCGGCCAAGGCGCTGCTGGAAGCACGCACCCTGCCCAACGACAAGCGCAATCCGCTGTTTCAGCCGGTGCGTTACTTTACACCTAAGGGTGGTGAGGAAGTTAAGCGGGTGCGCAAGCTCTGCTGCCTGCGCTATTTACTGGATGAGTTTGATGTCTGCGGCACCTGCCCGCTAGAGGGCTGCGACCTGGAAGCGCGTAAACGCGCCAGACAGGCCGCCCGTTAAAGCGGTTTAGATATTTATTTGCGCGACAGCATCTTCACTCGCGCGCGCACGCTGCTCGCCCGTCAGCTCGCTTAACTGCCCCTTCGACATCTCCAGCAACCGGTCTGCGTGGACGAAGTAGCTGTCGTCATGACTAATAGCGAACACGGTTTTGCCCATCTCCTTTAGGTGCGGTAACAGCTCGCGGTAGAACAGCCGCCGGAACTGCGGGTCTTGATCCGCCGCCCACTCGTCGAGCAGTAAGATATCGCGCTTTTCGGCAATCGCCAGCAGCAGCGCCAAACGTTTACGCTGGCCTTGGGAGAGCTGGGTGTTGATAACGCGATCTCCCTCCCATTGCAGTTTGTGCTGCATCTGCAGCCGTTCAAGCCAAGTATCGACAACCTGCGGATCAGCGGGCAGCCCGTCAGGACCCATGGTCTGATCAAACTGGTGGAAATCGGTAAACACGCTGGCAAAGCGTGCGCGGAATGCTTCCCACTGATCAGCAGTAACCACCTGCCCATCAATCTTGATAGTACCGCTTTGGGGGCGGTATAAACCGGAAAGCAATCTAGCCAGAGTCGACTTACCGCTGCCGTTACCGCCGATCAGAAACACCTGCTCACCGCGCTCTAGGGTCATATTAAGCGGCCCTACCTGGAACCCTTCGCCTTGGGCAGTATCTGGATAGTGGTAGGTGACCTCCGCCAGCTCAAGGCGCTGCCAACCGGCCAGTGTATCGTCGACGGCAAAGCTTGGCTGATACTCGGCTAGCTCCAGGCTGCTCAATTTATCAAAGGCCACTTGAGCACTAATTAAGGTTGGCCAGGCGCCCACCGCCTGAATCAGCGGCGTGCGCAGGAACAGCAGCGTCAGCGCAAACGTTGAGGCTACCGTGGTATTGGCCCAACCCAACCCATTAGAGAGGAAAAACACCACGCCGATGGCGCCCAACATCATAATGTTAGACCAGTTATTAGCGCTTAAATGATAGGTATCAGCGCGGATAATGTGGTGACGATAGTCGCGGGCATTGGCGGTATAGCGCTCATCATAGAAACGCCGGGCACGGTCGCGGTTCAGCGCCAGCTCTTTGCGCCCTTCTATGGCGGCCTGGAAATCTTTATACAGGCTGTCTTCACTTTCACGCACCAAGCGAAAGTGGCGATACACCCGCGACACCAGCACCCACCCCACGCCCATGGTGAACGCGATCCACAGCACAGTGATCACCACCATTTGCGGTGAAAGCCAAGCCAAGTAGGCCACCGAAGCCAGCGTCAGCACTACGCCCTGAATCAGCTCTGGCAGGCGCACAAAACCAATGGTGATGTTGCGCACATCGCTGGACAGGCTGGCCAGCAGCGTGGCGTTACCCAGCTGCTCCAGGCGCTCAATATCGGTGTCGAGAATCCGCTTCACCAGCCTCGAACGTAGGTCAAACACAAAGTGGTGCCCCAGCACGGTCAGCGCCAACTGCGTACTTAGCGTAACGGCCAGTAGCACCGCCAGCAGACCTAGAAATTGCGGCAGCGCGGCCATACTGCCTACTTCAATAAGCCGTTGATTGATAAACGCAATCACCCCAACGCCTAAGCCAGCGCTCAATAGGCTTAAAGCAATGGCGCCTAAAAAGGGCCAACGGTAGTGATGAAATACTAAGCGCAGCAGTTCCATGGGGCTCCTAGCCTTCCTGTAAAGGGCGCTGAAGTCTATCAGCAGCAGCTCTTGCCAAGAAAGCGTTATGCAACAGGGTTAATCAAGATGGCTAATCAACATGATGCTACGTGCTATCAGGTCAGATGGTTATCCCAGCTGAGTTCCAGGCTGGCGAGCAGTTCGGGCGCTGCCGTGTCAGGCGTGACACGGTAGAGCCCGCCCTGGCCGGAGGAGACCAGAAAGCCGCCGTTACCATCGCAGCGGGCACCGGCGGCGTCGGGTAATTCCAGGTTGGCGTTCAGACGGCCTTTCTCCGCATCCAGCAGCAGCACTCGATTGCCGCGCGGGGCGGTCACCAGAACGCTGGCCGAAACACGGCTAAACGCCACGCTGGCGGTGTAATGGTGCAGGCTGGCGGTGACGCTCTCGGGCAGCGACAGTTCAGAAAAGTGCCCGTCGGCATCCAGGCGGCAGATCAGCGGGTGGGACTCCCACTCGGGGCCTTCAAACTGGTAGCCCGCGATCACCGTACCGTCCGCCGCCACATCAAGATGACGGCAGCTTAGCTGGTGATGCGAAGGTTCGTGACGGGCCTGGATCTCGCCGCTGTGGCGATCCATCAGCAGCAGCGCCGGGGCCATGGTGTCCAGATTAAGCTTTACCCGGCCGTAGTCAGGATGAGTCTGGATACCGCCCAAGCCAATCACCAGGGTGTCACCATCCGGCATCAGCCGAAGCTCATGGGGCCCAATACCCTCAAGCGGCATGTCGCGCACATGGACATAGTCGTTGGCAGCGTCGTAAACCCGCACTAGCCCGGCGCTATCCGCCAGACGGTTGGCGGTGACATACAGGTAGCGTCCATTCAAGTCGAACACGCCATGGCCGTAGAAGTGATAGCCCTCCCCGGCCGCAATGGTGTGGGCGAGTTGGCGGCTGTTGCCATCGATCACGTGCATCCGCGTGCCGGGGCGGCGGGCAAACAATACCGCCTCGCGGGAAGCGGGCCGCAAACAACCGCCGTGGCAGCGCTCGGGCACCTCGATCATAAAGCGGGCCTGGCCATCCAGTGCCACACCGGCGATGAAATGCCCGCCGCTGGGATCATCCACCGCGCTAAACAGCCAGTCCACCTCCTCACGGGCGGGCAGCGCCCAACTCAGCGGCGTCAGCGCCATGGCGACGCTGCCCAGGCCCACCTTGAGTACTTGCCGCCGCTGCATGGCTTAATCTCCGTCGCTGGAATTAAAGCCGCGCACCAGTCCCAGTTCGCCTGCGATCTCGTTACCTAGCAGGTGGCGCAGCTGGCTGATATCAAGGTAAAGCGACTGCAGGCCGCGAAACGCCGCTTCGTCGCCCAGAGCAGGCACCAAGCCCGGCGGCAGCTCGCTAGCTTGGGTGAGCGCCTTATCGAGCTGATCACGAAACGCCTCGGCGAGGGGCAGCGCGTCGGCCTCGCGAAGCAGTGCCGTGAGGCCGGGCAGGAAGCCGGTACGCAGCCCCTCCAGGCTGCTCTCTACTAAACGAACCGTCTGCCCACTACGCCAGGCTTCCGCCAGATAGCCGTTGGCGGGGGCGCCTTTGAGGCCCATGGGTTCACCAAGGCGCTTATCCTCAAGCAGTTCAAGGGCCTGGATGGCGCTGGCCAGGGTGGCTTCGGTGTAGTCAGAGGTATCAAGATAGTGCTCGCCAAAGGCCTGCCAGTCGCGATGCAGCGCACTGGTGGTATCCGCGATATGCGTCGTGATGGCCTGCATCAAATCGCAGGCGGCTGGATCACTAAGGGCCTGTTCGTCCATGGCCTCGTCATAAAGTAGGTACTCAAGGGCTGGAAAGCCCTGGATCGCCACACTGTCACCAGCAATCGCCTCGGCATCCGGCGCGTCGGCTGCTTTTAACCATCCGTTCACCTTGCGGCCTACCAGGTTTTTGCGATCCGGCCAGAACTGCAGCTGCCAGCCCCGGCTGTTCTGCTCAACCGGGCCAAACTGGATAAAGCGCACCGCCTGCCAGGCCTGGTAAGCGCTCAGCCAGTCATTTTCTAAACGCTGCCTGAGTGCTGCGTCGGGGCCCTGACAGAAACGTGCAGCGCTAGTCTCTAAGCGCACGGAGGCGGCACTCAGCTCAGCATACTGTAGCTCCACTGCGCCGTGCCAGATATCCCGCGGCGCGGGAGCATCCGCAGCAAAAGAGAGCGGTGCAGCCAGGAGCGTAAAGGCCAGCAACCCCAAGCGGCGAAAAGATGCGATCACATAAACTCCTTGGCGATCAAGCCTTTCAACAATTCAACAACCCCTTATAGGGATTCAAGAAAACGGATAAGTTCAGCGCGCTGGTCTTCGGGCAAGTCGCGATAGCCCTGAGTGGCCTCTTCCGCCTCGCCGCCGTGCCAGAGAATCGCCTCTTCCAAGGTGCGAGCTCGGCCATCGTGAAGAAAACCTGCCCGAGGGTTAACCGTGTGTGCCAAACCAATCCCCCACAGCGGCGGGGTGCGCCATTCGCGGCCATCGGCCTTAAACTCGCTGCGCTGGTCGGCCAGGGCGTCGCCCATATCGTGCAGCAACAGGTCGCTATAGGGCCATATTATCTGATCCGCTAGCGCCGGGCGGTCGGCATTCGCCGCAGTACGATGACGAGGCGTATGACAGCTGGCGCAGCCGAGCGCATTAAATCGCTCAGCTCCCTGTTTCACCGCTGGGTCATCCATATTTCGGCGCATCGGCACCGCAAGGCTGGAGGCGTAGAAGGTCACGAAGTCAGCTACGTCATCGCTGACTTCAGGCGTTCCGCCATTGGGAAAATCATCACAGCCCTGGCTCTCTGTGCAGTCAGTGTGCGGCACCAAACTGGAGGTTAGCCCCATATCGCCAGCAAAGGCGTGCAGGCCTTGCTGTTCAATGCTGGGCTCGCCGGCTTTCCAGCCGAAGCGCCCCATGACGGTGCTGCCAGTGCGCAGATCCCAAACCCGATTGGCGCGGCCGGAAATGCCGTCGCCATCGGCGTCGTCAGGATCGGCGGCGGCCAGCAGATCGGCTTCGGGAATCGCCTCCAGCAACCCCAGGCCAATCATCGGCGGCGCCAGCCGCGGCGAGGTCTGCAGATTCTCGGGCAACTCGCCATAGGCGGGTTCGGCAATCGAGTACAGCGGCTCCTGCAAGGTAACGCTAGAGCCATCGGCAAACGTCACTTCCCGCGGGCGATACTCGATCAGCATTTTGGCCTCTGGCTGCGCGCCAGATATCGCCGCCGTTTGTAGCTGCAAGCCGTAGTTGGGCACGGGAAGCGCACCGCGTTGTTCCAGAACCTCAGGCTCCGCTTGGCTGGAAGGCAGCGAGAGACGCAGAAAGAGCGCGATAGGGTTTTCATCGCCCGTCGGAGGATGTCCCCGGCCATCTTTTATGTGACAGCCCTGACAGCTATTGGTATTGAATAGCGGGCCCAGGCCGTCGCGGGCCTCGGTGCTGGCGGGGGCCGCCACCCAGGGGTTACGGAAGAAGCTATTGCCGACGCTGAAATCCAGCCGCTTGGTCATCGACATATTACCCAACGGCAGCGAATAGGCGTTGTGGTCGAACTGCTCCACCGAGCCATCGCCGCCGCTCATGGGCGTCGTTTGAATGGGCGGTGACTCACTGGCATATAGCGGCGCTGCCAGCAGCATCGTAAAAAAGCCGACTCGAATATAACGGCAGGGATAGACAATACGCCTACAGTGACTCATCACGCTCTACCTTGTGTACCTAATCGCTTGTCAGGAAAGCAAAAGCCGCACGACAGCGATGCTGCCGGCGGCTTACATTGCAACGCCAGTTGATCCTAGAACTGGTGACCAGCATCGTCAGGCTGCAAGGAGGTAACCCCTAACTTGCCAGCCGCCTGTTCGATGGATCCCGTTTGGGCAACGAGAGTGAGAATCGCCGCATTGATCAGTTCGCTGCCTTGCTCATTGCCCGGCGCGATCATCATGTCGAAGGCCATCGGCGAGCTCTCGGCTTCCGCCGCCTGCTTGATAGCGTCAAGACGCACCATCGTGGCGTCGAGCTGCTGAGCAAGCGTATCGGCAAGCTCGCCATCTTCCTGGGTTAGCAAGTCCTTCATTGAAGGCCCCTCTACCACGCTGCCATCAAGGCGCTGATAGGTGCCGGTGTAAATATTTTGAATACCCTGACCGTTGTAGTAATGGGAGTTGTGGGTATTGTCGCTGAAGCAGTCGTGCTCATCCTCAAAAGAGTTGGCTTCAAGAGCGACCTTTAAGCGCTCACCGGCAAGCTCCCCCAGGGACAGCGAGCCCATACCGAACAGCATGCGGCGCAAGCCCTCCTGATCACTTTCCGCCAACAGCTCCTGGCGATAGTTGCCCTCGGCATCCGGCGCCCACTGGGCGACCATCCACTCCAGGTCGTCGACTAGCAGGTCGGATACCGCGTCTAGGTACGTGCGACGACGGTCGCAGTTGCCATGGGTGCAGTCATCGCCGGTTTGGTAATCGCTGACCGGACGCTCCCCGCTACCTGCCTCAAAGCCGTTCAGATCCTGGCCCCAGAGCAAAAATTCGATGGCATGATAGCCGCTAGCGACGTTGGCTTCCGAGCCACCGATTTCATTTAGATCGGCCAGAAGTTGCGGGGTAATCTCGCTGACGTCCAGGCTTTCGCCCCCAACATTGATTTGCTCGTTGGCAATGATATTGGCCGTGGCGCCTTCGTTGCCCAGCTCGTGCTGGTAGTCATCGCCTTCGACGTAATCAATCATGCCTTCATCGAGGGGCCAGGCGTTTAGCTGCCCTTCCCAATCGTCTACCACGGCATTGCCGAAGCGAAACACTTCGCTCTGCTGATAAGGCACCCTCGCCTGCAGCCAAGCTTGCTTGGCTGCGTTCAGGGTCTCGGTAGTGGGATTGGCCAGCAATTCGTCGATGCGCTCGTTCAACACCTCGGCGGCGTTGAGTGCATCGGCGTAATTGGCATGCGCCAAGTCGGCGTAGTGGGTCACCACGGCATCGGCGCTAACGGTGTCGGCAGCAGCAGTGTTGGCAGTAAATACGGCGAAAGGCATCAGCGCGCTAAGCGCAACGATGCCAGCAAGAGGGCGACGGAGCATGATGGCGGGCATGATAGTGTCCTTTGGGCTATGGCGTTACAGAAACTGCTAAAATACACAAATAACTAAAATAAAGTGCTAAGGCATCTAGCTAGCGTTGGTGTTACATCTCAAGTTGAAATGTAATTCATTGGCCTATGAGATTCAATCCCATTAAATCTCATATTAATCGCACCGCCGGGTTTAATCGCCATTTTTTTGTTTTACGTCACTTTTTTGCTGCTATGGAATGGGAACACCGCCATGCTGGATTACAAACTACTTCACGCCTTAGCGACAGTGGTGGAATGCGCTGGTTTCGAGCGCGCAGGCGATATGCTGGGGCTTTCGCAGTCGGCCGTCTCCCAGCGCATCAAAGCGCTGGAAGTTCGCCTGGGCCAGCCAGTGCTGGTTCGCCACCCGCACTTAGCCCCCACGCCTGCGGGCCAGCGGCTGCTGACCCACTACCAGCAAGTGCAGCTATTAGAGCGAGACCTGCGGGGCTCCCTACCCACGCTGGATGATCAAGCACCGCGCCTGCGTATCGCGATCAATGCAGATAGCCTGGTCACCTGGTGGGCTCAGGCCGTCGCACATATCTGCCAGCAGGAGGGGGTACTGCTGGATCTAGTAATTGAAGACCAGGATGTCGGCCTTAAGCGCTTGCGCGATGGCGATGTAGCCGCCTGCCTATGCGCCACTCCACAGCCGATTGCCGGGGCACGCTGTGTGGCGCTAGGCGAAATGCACTACCACCCACTCGCCTCACCCGATTATGTGGCGCGCCACTTCCCGGAAGGGCCCAACGATGAAGCTTTTCAACAGGCACCTGCCATTGTCTTCGGCCCCCATGATCAGTTGCAGCACCAGTTTCTCGCCCAGTGCGGTTACCATGGCCGCTTTCCTTACCACCTTTGCCCTTCTTCAGAAGGGTTTGTGCGCTTAGCCGCGGCCGGTATCGGCTATGGCATGATGCCCCAGCTACAGGTCGGCGAATTAATGGCAAGCGGTCAATTAACCAGTGTTGCTCCCGGCCACTCTTTAGCGGTGCCACTTTATTGGCATTTTTGGCGCCACAGCGGACAGCTCATTCAGCGACTTACTCAGCATTTGAGTTATGTCACTCATTAAGTATGAGGGTTTTAGACACGATCTTTTGCCAAAGCCAACTACACTCAAAGAGCTTATCGTACGGCACAGGGAAATTTGAGCAGCTAGCGCTATGTCGACGAATTAGCGGCCCCCGGCGGGTGAGGGAACCCAGGGAACAGCGGACGGGGTAAAAAAACGAAAAAAGCGATACCCTAATGCATGCAATACGTTTAACGGCGGGTGTTTACACCGGCCTGTTGCTGCTGCTTGCGGTTTTTTTTATGCCGTGGGCCCAGGCAAGCACTCTTTTGTCCGCATCGCCAAGCCAAGCGAGCTATTCACTTGCCGCTTATAACGAGTTCTGGCACGCCGACGAAGCGTCTTTAACGATTAACGATCTACTCGCCAAACCGCGTTCCTTTAAACCTACCCACCACGCCGAAGATTTAAATTTCGGCTATACCCGAGGTGATGTATGGCTGCGCACTCAGGTGCGCAACGACTCGCCGATTCCCCAACGTTGGGTGGTGGAGTTTGAGTACCCGTTTCTGGATTACGTGACGCTTTACACGTTTCGCCAACAGCTCAGCAAAGTACAGCTGAGTGAGGTGCAACTGAGTGAAGTGCAAATAAGCGGCAGTGCGGTTCCCGTTGAACGGCGCGCGCTCGCCCACCGCCAAGCGGTTTTTCCCCTTGAGCTGGCCGCCTTTGAGACTGTTACCCTGTATACCCATGTGGCTGCATCGGGCAGCAAGATGCTTAGCTATAATTTATTAACACCCAAGACCTTTTATACTCAAAACGATCAGCATAATTTTTGGCTGGCCACTTATTTCGGCATGCTGTTGGCGATGGGTTTATACAACTTACTGCTATTTTTTGGCTTTAAAGAGCGCGTATTTCTTCACTACTCGCTATTTGTCGCTGGGTTTGGGCTTGCCATCCTGGCATTTAATGGCATTGGCACACTGATGTTTTGGAGTTTTTTGGGTGAGAACACGTCACGCTTGGTGGCACTCGGTTTCACCTTCGCCTCTACCATGGCTACGCTGTTTGCGCAGAGTTTTCTTAACACCGAGACATACTGCCCACGCTGGCATCAGATATTAAACACCTTTCGCAGTTACTGCTGGCTGGCCGTTATCGCGTCACTGCTGCTACCGATTCCTGCGGCGCTTCATCTCATGGATGTGACGGGCTTTATGGCTGCGTTACTACTGCTGATATGTGGTGGCTACTGCAGCTTAAGACGGGTGCCAAGCGCCCGACTGTTCGTGTTTGCGTGGTCAGTGTTCCTGCTCGGCGCTGGCACCTTCGCGCTGCGCAACCTGGGCGTACTGCCCGCCAACTTTATTACCCTGCACGGCATTCAAATTGGCTCTGCACTAGAAATGTTGCTGCTCTCGTTTGCTTTGGCATCACGCTTTAACAAACTTAAAAGGCAAAAAGAGCGTGCTCAAGCAGCTATGTTAACTGCACTTAAAAAGCAGGAAGCCGTGTTGGAACAAAAAGTCGCCGCCCGCACTCGTGCGCTGGAGCATTTAGCCAGCTGCGATATGCTGACCGGTTTATTAAATCGCCACGGCCTCGCCCACTGTGCAGCAGAAGCGCTGGAGCGCAATCGTCAATACAACCAACGACTGGCATTGCTGATGCTCGATCTTGATCGTTTCAAACCCATTAACGACTGTTACGGCCATGAGGCGGGAGATTTTGTATTACAACAAATAGCTAAACGCATTGCCCATCTGGCACGTACGGGCGACCACTGCGCACGCTTTGGCGGCGATGAGTTCGTTATTATCATGGAGAATATCGAACCCGACGATACGCTTGATAACATACAGGCTCGAGTCGAAGAAGCTATTCGCTCACCGATCAAGCTCCCCTGCGGGGAGCGAGTCAGTGTCAGCGTGAGCATCGGGGTAAGCACTTGCCAAGGAACGGACGACGCTACGCTTGAAAGCCTGCTGCGGGAGGCCGATAGCCATATGTACACTGTCAAATCGCGCCAAGCAGTAGAGTGTTACCGCTACGGCTCGGCGAGTTAGTCCTCGGCGATTTAGTCCTTGGCAATTTAGTCTTTAGCCATTTTCAAGACGGTTAATCAAACAGGCTCATTCGCTTCATCACGTTATCGCGCTTGATTTTCCAATGGAATATCGCCCCCGCGACGTGCAGTACCACCAAGCCTAAAATGGCCCACCCCAAACGTTCATGCCACATAAACAGCTGTTCAGATAGCTGCTCGCGCTCGCCGATTAACCCTGGCAAATGCCAGTGAAAAAACTCAACGGGGAATCCACCGCTGGCCGTTGCCGCCCAGCCCAACAAAGGCATGATAATGAGCGCTAAATAGAGCAAATGATGAACGCTGGTACTCACCACTCGCTCGAAGGCGTTTAAAGGCGGCTCATGGTCAGGCACCACGAAGGCCAGACGGGTAATAATACGTAGCGTCATTAGTAGCAGGATCAGCACACCCAGCGTTTTATGGCTGGTATACAGCAAGTTCGTGAGCATATTGCCGACTAAAGCGACGGTGCGTTCATAACCTAAAAAGCCTAACGTTAAACCGCTAGCCAAGGAGAGCAACACCGCGCCCGCCACCAGCCAGTGCAGTACCCGATGCGGGTAGATATAGTGATCCAGTTCGTGCATGTAGTGCTCCTAACAGCCATTGCATTTTTTTAGTCTAGTCAGTAACGCTCCCTTGCGCTGATTAAAGCACTACGCGGCCATCAACGCTAAACGTTACTGACGAAATACCTTATAGCGCTTGTTCAGGCACGGCCAACTGCTCGCGTATTAACTCTCCCAATCGACGCGCAGGCTCCGAAGGTCGGTGCGGTGCCCGGTGCAGCGCCAGCTCAATCATCGGCAGCGCAGGCAGCCCACTGCTCTCATCCAGCGGCCTCAACGCAGGGGTTAGCATGCTGCGAGTCACCACTACGATGGCCAGTCCAGCAGTAACAATCGGTGCTAGCCCGGCCATGGATTGGCTGGTATAGGCCACACGCCAGCTACGCCCGGCTGATTGCAACGCTTGCTCGGCTACTTCACGAAATACGTCTGCCCCCGGTGAATAGAGTGCCAGGGGCAGCGGGTCACTAAGCAGCGGCTGCTGGTTCATACCGACCGCCCACAGCAGCGGTTCCCGACGAATCACATCGCCGCCCGGTGAATTACGCTGCCGGGTCACCAGGGCGAGATCCAACTCTTTAGCCTTAACCTGCTCAACGAGATGTGTGCTGGTGCCACAGATCACCTTGAGCCCCACGGCGGGGTAGAGCTGATGAAAGTATGCGAATACTGAGGGCAGCAGCGAGGCGTAATCTTCAGGAATGCCGAGGGTCAAATCCCCTGTTACCTGTCGCGCCTGCATATCGCTCCACGCTTCATCGTTAAGCGCTAAGAGCCGCCGGGCATGGTTAAGTAGGCGCTCCCCTTCTGAGGTAAAGCGTATTCTTCGCCCTTCCCGCTCATGCAGCGTGAGCGATAGCTGTGCTTCTAATCGCTGCAGCTGCATGCTTACGGTGGATTGGGTGTACGCCAACCGTTTAGCGGCTGCGGTCACACTGCCGGTATCCGCAATGGCTACCAGGGTGCGCAGCAGGGTTAGGTCTAACGTGGGTGCACGCATATATCACCAAGCTTGATGAAACCGATCATAAAAGATCGATATTGTGATGCATTGATGATGAGTATGCTGCCCAGCAACTGCTCAAATCAAGGAGATCTCTTATGCATCCCGTTCACTCCCCCGCGTTATTCCCACGTTGGTACAGTGTTGGTGCGGCGCTGGTGGCCGTGATGCTTTGGAGTGCGGCACCGCTGCTGGCTGAATTTGCCAAAGCGTCTCCGCCCTTGCAGCTTACCGCCGTTACTCTGTTAGCGGGATCATTGGCAACGCTTCCGTTAAGCCGCCGCGTAAACGTAGCCGCCTGCGGCACGGGTTGGCAGCTCAGCGTTTGGGTGGGTATTCCGCTTCTCATCTTTGGCGCCGTCAGCACCTACTTTATTGGCATGCGGTTAGCGCCCGCTGCCGAGGCGGCGCTGATTACCTACACATGGCCGGTGCTGTTTGTGTTACTCAGCCAGTGGAGCCGTTGTGGCCGCCTGCAAATTGCTGGGGTTATCGGCGCGCTGATTGCGTTTTCGGGTGCGGCGCTGCTGCTGGTTCCTCAAGCCATCAATGGAGGTCTGGGTGGCGCCACCACAGGCTATGCGCTAGCCCTGTTGGCCGCCTGCTGCTGGGCAATCTATTCATGGTTAAGCCAAGCAGCGCCAGTAGCATTAACGCCACTGCTGCCGCGGCTACTGCTCATCGCTTGCGCTATTGCCGTAGCGGCGAGCCTGGCACTCGAAGGCACGCTGGCATTTCCCAGTGGAGAAGCATTGTTGGCAGGTATTGCCCTGGGGTTAGGGCCTTACGGAGTCGCCATGGTGGCGTGGGATAAAGCGTTGCGCTGGGGCCACGCGAGCCTAGTGGGCAGCTTGGCGTATGGCGTGCCGATCTTGGCCGCCCTGCTGCTGGTGCTGGCAGGCATGAGCGTACTCGACTGGCGTTTACCCGCCGCAGCCGTGCTGGTGGTGGTAGGCTGCCTCAAAGCTGGCCGTTAACTCCTTACTATTTATACTACTTACTATTTATACTCCTTACACCTAACAATTTACTCCTCACTACCGACCAACGCCCCTATCACGATAAGCAACAGGGGCGTTGGGCATTATCGATCAACGCTAATCATTAAAGCTAATCATCAAAGCTCTGGGGGAATATTCGTCGGTTCCATCTCAAGGCTTAGTTCGAATAAGCCGCTACCGGTAGCGCTAAAGCCCCGAGCGCTGACCGTGTAAGTGCCGGGCAGCAAGGGCTCCTGAAGCCGTGAGTCAGTACCGCCCGCGCCATCGTCATCGCTGGCGACAAAACCTTGGCCACTGATCTCTATAAAGGTATCAAAATCAGCAGAGCGCATTTCCAACGTCACTAGCGAGCTCTCAGTCACCTCCAACTGGTACGTCAGCGGTTCACCGCTGTACCAACCGTTGAGCGATTCACCAGGGGTAAGCATGCCTTCATTACGCAGATCCACATCGGGCATATCCCGCGGTTCCATGGAGAGCGTAAACATCCCACTACTCTCGCCATAGGCAGTGCGTGCCGTTAACTGATATTCACCGGGGGCAAGGAAATCAGCGATGCTGGCATCCAGATTACCGGCACTGTCATCATCTTCGCGGTAGTAACCGTTAGGCCCCTCAAGCACCAGGTAAGAATCGATGTCGCTGGAGCGCATTTCTATCTGGTACATACCCGCTTCTTCTACCTCTACTTGGTAGCTAAGATCCTGACCACTGTACCAACCGTTGAGAGAATCATCTGGGGTTAGCGCTCCATCATTACGCAGCTCACCATTACCCGGCAACTCGTGAGGCGCGACTGAGAGCGTATAAACGCCATTGCCATCACCGTAGGCGCTGCGTGCTGTCAGAGTGTATTCACCCGGCTCCAGGAAATCGGCAATGCGCGCGTCTAAATCACCAGCACTGTCGTCGTCTTCACGAGCGTAACCATTCGGCCCTTTAATCTCCAGGTAGGCGTCGAAGTCGTCAGAGCGCATTTCCAACTGGTAAAGACCCGCTTCTTCTATATTCAGGGTGATTTCACGGGCATCGCCTTGCAACCAGCTGTCGATTGGCTCGCCCACGGCCACCGTGTCGGCATCCGTCAACTCAACGGTGCGGCTGACAACGGTAAACGGGCCATAGCTATGGGCATCGACACCGCTAACCACCACCACATAGTCACCGCTCTCCTCAATACGGTGGCGCACGACAGGGGCATTATCAAGCAGCTGTAGCTGGTCATCATAAAGCGCCACAACGCCCTGCAGGGCTCCGTTGAGAGAAACCTCAACAATCTCATCCTCTTCCAGTGAAATGGCATAGCGCATAAAGCGGCTACCATCGTTACCGTTCAATTCGCTGGCCGAGGTTATTTCGCCACGCAGGCGCTCATCAAGGGTGAGCTTTTCAAGGCCAACAATAGCCTCGGCAACCGGCGGCTGATCGGTGATCTCAGCGCTTTCGGCAGGCACTTCATCGGCGGTTTGCCCTGGCAAGGGAATAATTTGAGCGGCGAGAAAACCAACGGCGGCGCCACCAACCGCCACCAATACAAACGCAAACGAAGAGGATTTAGCCATGAGCGGTTCCTTGTTGAGTCGCAATGACAATCATTAATTAGATAAGCACTTTTGATTATAAGATGCTTACTCAATTAAAGTGAGCGTTTAATGAAAAATGCTGCATTGCACAAGAATCTTTCTCTATGCGTTTCATACCTAGGCTGATAAGTCACTGAAACCCAAGGCCACATAAGTAGAGATTAAAAAATCTTGAAATTGAACCTATCTGCATCGATCTTCTCAAAGCTTGCTGACTCGTTGCGACAAGGGTAGTATCGACAGGCCTATCAGGCACCTCATCAAGAGTGCGGGATTCGCAACACGCAAAACCGAGGTACTCCTATGGGAGCCCAAAAAAGACTGATCCGAACGATTTGCTTGGCAGCAGTAGTAGTAAGCAGTGCTGCCAACAGTGCTTTTGCACATGAGACAGAAACGCAGGAAGGCGTTGCCTCCTTTTACAGTGACCGCTTTCAAGGCGCGACCACTGCCAGCGGAGAGCCCTTTGACCAGCAGGCATTGACCGCCGCACATCCGAGTTTGCCATTTGGCACGAAGGTGTTGGTGACACGCCCGGACACGGGGCAAGAGGTAGAAGTACTGATCAATGACCGCGGCCCCTTTATTCAAGGACGCATTATTGATTTATCTAAACGCGCGGCTGCGAAGCTTGGCATGATTCGCCGCGGTACAGCTCCAGTGATGGTAACGCTGTTGGATTAACGGATAACACATCCTTGATTGTTGTGTGATACCCCTTAGCCTAATCAATGTGACAGCACACAAAGCACCATTAACACAAGACAGCAAACAGACAGGGCGACCAGCGATGGTTCGCCCTGTTTTCTTATGCGGCTTACCTCATGTGACTTACTTCCCGATACATTAACGAACTTGCAAGCAGGCTAAGTGTCTCTATGCTGCAAGGAGTTCAACACGCTATTTGCAGGAGGCACTTATGCAGTCACAATTTTATACGCTTACCGATTACCCCAACGGCCTACCCGACCGCGCACTATTCAAGCTGGAAACACAAACCCTACCCGATCTAGCCGAGGGTGAAGTGCGCATTCGTAATCACTGGCTTTCCGTCGACCCCTACATGCGTGGTCGCATGAGCGGTATTCGCACTTACGTGGAGCCGTTTGAACTCGGCAAACCGATGGAAGGTGGCGCCATTGGTGAGGTGATCGAGTCCAATGATTCAAGCCTGAAAGTGGGCGACAAAGTCAGCCATATGGGCGGCTGGCGGGATGTTGCCCAACTTCCCGCACAGAGCGTCACCAAGTTACCCGATCTCGACGTTCCCGAGCAGGCCTACCTGGGTGTGCTGGGCATGCCTGGCATGACCGCCTGGACTGGCCTCAACCTGATTGCCGAATGTAAGCCTGGCGACAATGTTTTAGTCAGCGCGGCCAGCGGCGCAGTTGGCTCGTTAGCCGTCCAATTGGCTAAAGCGAAGGGCTGTCATGTGGTGGGTATTGCGGGCGCCGCTCATAAGCTCGCATGGCTGGAGTCATTGGGCGTCGAGCCGGTCAGCTACCAAGATAGAGACGCTCACGAGCTTGGCGATGCCATTAAACTCGCCAGCCCCAACGGTATCGACGTCTATTTCGAAAATGTCGGCGGCATTTGTCTTGAAGCGGCACTTAGCCAGCTTAATGAAGGCGCTCGGATTGCCGTGTGCGGCATGATTGATGGTTACAATGCCAAAGAACCTGCTCCTGGCCCTCGTAATCTTGCTCAGCTAATTATGCGCAAAGCCAAAATGCAGGGCTTTATCGTCACCGATCACTGGGCGAGCTACTCCTATTTCCTAAACGAAGTGGCTCCCCAGGTAGCGGAAGGTAAACTGGATTATAAAGAGACCGTGAAAGAGGGCTTAGAAAGCACGCCCGACGCCTTCCTCGCCCTGTTTGATGGCGGCAACACCGGTAAAATGCTGGTCAAACTGTAGCGTTCCGCTCATCTCTATACCACCCTTATTGCACCCTGGCCGCAGCACGCGTTGCGCTTCGGCCAGGGCTTCAACTAAGAAAAAATTATCAAAACGTTAGACCAATAGCGAATTGATAATTAAAATTGTCTTTAAGAAATGTGTGTTTTAACCCATCGGCGCTGTCGATGGGTTAGAGCGCGTTGTTGGTACATTGTTACAAGGGGACATCTCATGGAAGAAAGCACGCGCGATCACGGTAAAGGGCCAGCGATTGTCGCTGGCCTGTTACTACTTATTGTCGGCTTGGCGCTCGCTCTTGGCGGCAGCAAGCTCGTCAGCGTAGGCGGCAGCGCCTACTACTTAATTGCCGGACTTAGTATTATTGCCTGCGGCGTTTTATTTGCTCTGCGTCGCGGCGCCGCGCTGTGGCTCTACGCGCTGATACTTTTCGCCACTTTGGTGTGGGCATTGTGGGAGGTTGGCCTCGACTGGTGGCAGTTAGTGCCTCGCGTCGCCATTCTCTGCTTGATTGGCATTCTGCTGCTTCTGCCCTGGTGGCGTAAGCCGCTGCACTCAAAAGGCGGCAGCCTGGCGCTTGTTGGTAGCATTGCTGCCGCGGTTATCGTGGCCATTGCCAGTCAGTTTAACGACCCCGGCGCTATCGAAGGGTCGCTGGCAACTAACCGCTCATCAACGGCCGATAGCGTTAACCCTGCCCAAGTGGCGGACGATGACTGGCCCGCCTATGGCGGTACCAATGCGGGCACCCACTACTCTTCCCTTGATCAAATTACCCCGGACAACATCGGCGAGCTTGAAGAGGTATGGCGCATTCAAACCGGTGACAAAGCGGGCCCCAACGCGCCCCCGGAAATCACCAATCAGAATACCCCGCTAAAAGTGAACGACAGTTTGTATATCTGTACGTCTCACAGCCGGGCGATGGCGCTGTCTCCTGAAACAGGCGAAACCCTGTGGGCGTTTGACCCCGAAATCAGCACCATGGGGGCAGATGACTTTTCCGGCTGGGCGCATATGACCTGCCGCGGCCTCGCCTACTATGACGCCGCTAACTATTCTACTGATACTAGCGACGCTGCGACCGATAGCACAGAAGAGACGAACAGTGACGCTACCCCGAACAGTGCTACAGCGCTCTCTTTTGATATCTTCGATAGCAACGACATTTTCAGCCTGGATCTCTCCTTCTTGTCACTGATGTTTGGGGCTGAAGAAGAAAACGGCACCCCACAGCCAATGCTCAGTGAAACCGACGTTATGTGCCCACGCAGGCTCTACCTGCCGACGGCGGATGCGCGTTTGATTGCACTGAATGCTGACACGGGTGAGCGGTGCGCCAGCTTTGGCGATAACGGCGAAATTGATCTTACTAACAACATCGGTGAATTTTCTCCAGGCGGTTACTACTCCACCTCTCCGCCCACGGTCACTGAGAACCTGGTTATTCTAGGTGGGCACGTCACCGACAATAGCTCCACCGACGAGCCGTCCGGCGTTATCCGTGCCTTTGATGTGCATACCGGTGAGCTGGTATGGAACTGGGATAGCGGCAATCCCGATAACACCGACCCGCTACCAGAAGGTGAAACCTACACGCGCAACTCCCCCAACGTATGGGCACCAATCAGCGTTGATGAAGAACTGGGCCTCGTATACCTGCCCATGGGTAACGCTACGCCTGACCAATATGGCGCCAACCGCACCGAGAACGACGAAACTTATAGCGCAGGCCTGGTAGCACTTAACGTCGATGACGGTCAGGTGGCGTGGGTTTATCAGTTTGTGCACCACGACCTATGGGATATGGATACACCGGCACAGCCCGTGCTAATTGATTTGGCGACTAATGAGGGCACCCAGCCCGCGGTTATTCAGCCGACCAAACAGGGCAGCCTGTATGTATTGAACCGCGAAACCGGCGAACCGATTGTACCCATCGAAGAAGTACCGGTTCCGCAGGGCGCCGTAGAAGGCGACTGGACGGCCGAAACGCAGCCGCGCTCAGCGCTTAACCTGCTGCCATCGCCGCTCACCGAGCGCGATATGTGGGGTGCTTCACCGTTTGACCAGATGATGTGCCGCATTCAGTTCAATTCTTTGCGCTACGAAGGCCAATACACACCGCCTTCGCTGGAAGGCAGCATCGTTTATCCAGGTAACGTGGGGGTAATGAACTGGGGCGGCGTTGCGGTGGATCCTGAACGCCAAGCGCTGTTTACCGGGGCTAAATATTTGGCCTTCGTTTCCACGCTGGTGCCCCGCGAAGAAGTCGAAGAGGCTGAAGGCTCTGCCAGTGAACAAGGGCTGCAAATTAATGCAGGCGCGCCCTATGCCGTTAAATTAGGCCCGCTGCTATCAGTACTCGGCCTACCCTGCCAAGCGCCTTCCTGGGGTGACGTTGCGGGCATCGACTTGCAAAGCAATGAAGTGGTATGGAAACACCGCAATGGCACCACGCGGGACAGCATGCCGTTTGACCTGCCGATTGGTTTGAACGTCGGTGTTCCTGCGCTAGGCGGCCCATTAACCACCGCTGGCGGTGTGTCATTCTTGAGCGGCACGCTGGATCAGTACCTGCGCGGATACGACATCACCACCGGCGAGGAGCTGTATAAAGCGCGCCTACCGGCAGGTGGCCAAGCTACCCCGATGACCTATACAGGCCAAGATGGCCGACAGTACGTGGTCGTCACGGCGGGGGGCCACGGTACCTTTGGTACCAAGATGGGCGATTATGTAATTGGCTACGCGCTACCGGAGTGATCGGTTAGCTTAGCGACGCGTAAGGACAATCGCCAACGAGAACGGGCGGCCTCATCAATGAGCGCCGCCCGTTTTTATTTACAAAGCCTTTAAAACTTCTCTTTTAAAAGAGCACTTTTTTGAAACGTATCTCTTAGAAACTTACCTCTTAGAAACGCACCTCTAGCCCGCCATACACACTGCGCCCAGGAGCAGGTTCGTAGAAACGTCCAAAGGTGCCGTTCAAGCGCACGTTGGCGTAGTGCTCTTCATCAAACAGATTGCGCACACCTACGTAAGCATTTAGCCGTGTATCGCTACCCAACTGCCAACCATCCCCCACCCGCAGGTTCACCAGCCAGTAGCTATCCACCTCTGTCTCGTTAGCGTTGTCCGCCACCAAATCGCCCACATACTGGGTTTCCAGCGTGGCAAAGCGCTCATCAAGGCCTTGCCAGGTTAGCTGGTTGACCCAGGTTTGCTCGGGCAGGCCGGGAATACGGTTACCAGCGAAGCTTTCAGTGGGGGTGGCGAACTGATCAAACTCATAACGGGCTAGCGTCAGGGCGCTATTTAGCCGCCACTGGCTGGCCACCTGCCAACCCAGCGCCAGCTCAATGCCGTCACGGTCGGTGTCGCCTGCGTTTTGATAGAAAGTGCGGCCGCCGTCATCATAAGGCACCAGCTCATCGCGTACGCGTACTGAAAACAGCGCTAAATCGTAATCCATCGCCAGCGGCTCTACATAACCCCGCAGACCCACCTCACGGTTCCAGGCTTTTTGCGGTGACACCGATGGGTTAAAGCCGCCGCCCGCGGGGTTAGCAAACTCTGAGAACGTCGGCGTTTCAAAAGCGGTACCGGTATTGATATAAGCCTGATGCTGCGGGCGGTAACGATAGCTAAGCCCCGCCGAGCCGCTCCATTCGTTGAAGGTTTGCTCGCCGCTTTGATCACCATCGTCCTGATAGCGGTCATCTACCTCCAGCTCTACTCGGTCAAACCGTGCGCCAAGCGAAAGCGTCACTTGCTCGGTGAGCGCCAGATCGCCCTGGGCAAACACTCCCGCCGAGGTCGCAGTCTGCGTCTCTTCCGCCACCTGCTCGCCGATAACGCCTTGGCCGTTTACATCGTTGCGGAAGCGCTCATCGTCCTGGCGGGCCACATCAACACCGGTGATATAGCTTAACGGCAGGCTACCCAGGCTGACTTCATGGTGATACTCAGCGCTCGCGCCCAGGTAGTCGCGCTGGTAGCCGATGCGGCTATCGCCCACGTAGGGCAGTTGCTGCTCAAAATCACGCTGGGCGATAAAGCCTTTGAGATAAAGCTCGCCAGAGCCAGCGGACAAATCTTCGTACTGTAAGCCAAGCAACTGCTGATCGACATTCTGCCCTGCGTCTAGCGCCAGCGAATTAGGTGCGGCTTGATCACGGCCACTCGCCACTTCACGCGCGTTCAGCGCGCCGGGATCTTCGGAGCGCGGGTTGTCGAGCAGATTGATGATCGCGGTTAACGCCCGGTCGCTGCCTAGCTCGCGGCGCAGCTTGGCATTCAGCAGGTACTTCTCTGTGGAGCTTTGCTCCCGATAGCCATCCACATTGAGCGCCGAAAAACTCACATGGTGCGACCAATCCCCCTGAGCGCCCCCTGTTTGCACAACCGCCTTGCGGTAGCCATCGCTGCCCACTTCGGTGCGCACACTCGAGCCAGGGTTATCACGCCCATCGGCGGTGGTGACATCAATCACCCCACCCGCCGCGTTACCGTAGAGCACCGAAGAGGGCCCACGGATCACTTCAATGCGCTCTGCGCTGTCCAGATCAATGGCATCCAGCTGCGCCTGGCCGTCCGGCAGCGTATAGGGAATACCATCCACCATCACAGTAATCCCGCGCACCCCAAACGGCGCCCGGGCGCCAAAGCCGCGAATGGAGATTCGCTGGCCTTGGGCAAAGTTATCGCGATTTTGCAAAAACACCCCTGGCACGCGTACTAACGCCTCATCCAGCCGTGTACGCTGCTGCCCCTGAGCAATCGCTTCGTGGTCAAGCGTTGAAACCGCAGCGGGCGTAGCGTAAAGCTCCCGCGATAGCCGAGGCGCCGTCACTTCCAGCGTGGCCAAGTTATTGCTATCGGTCGGACTCTCTTGCGCCCAGCTTGGGCTTGCGCCCAGGCAGCTTAATAAGCAAAAAGACGTGGTAGTTACTTTTAACGGTACTTTTTTTAACGACGCTTTTTTTAACGATGCTTTGAACACGGGATTCCTTCCAAACAGCATAGAGCGGAAATAAATGGCGGAGTTGAACGAATGTCTACTCGGCTAGTCACAGAGGATTCGCCAAGGCATGGATAAATAGATAGATCGTGCCTACACTTGTACAAGTTACACCAATGAAAGCAAAGGAGGCTTCATGGCGTTTACAGCGACTGATCCAATCAAGATGATTTTTGCCGTAATACTTCCCCCACTCGGCGTTTTTTTTGAGGTCGGTTTTAAAGGGCATTTCTGGCTGAACATTATTCTAACGCTATTTGGCTTCGTACCGGGCATCATTCATGCGTTTTATGTAATATTGAAACATTAGGTTTTAACAGCCTGGTTTTAATAGCCGGTTATTGAGAGCCACGTAGCGTAAAGACGAAGCCGCCCAAGCTAACACTTGGGCGGCTTTTTTATGTCATTACGACAAGCGGGCATGGCGCCGCTTATGCAACGCGTGAACGCGCTCATCCAGCTCCGCTATCGGGCCTTCCACCTTGAGCCCAGGCACCACCTGCTGAATAGGCAGAATCGCGACTGGCGATGGGGACACACCTAAATCGTCAAGCCAGCGACTCAGCTGTTGAGATGAACTGACGTAGACAATTCGCCCAAGCCCTACCCAGCCATGGGCAGCGGCGCACATAGGGCAGTGCTCACCCGATGTATAAACGGTTGCCTTTGCTCGCGCCTCTGGCGTCATATGCTGCGCCGCCCAGCGCGCCAGGAAGAACTCAGGGTGCTGAGTTGAATCCCCACCGGCAATGCGATTACGGTCTTCTGCCAAGACATCCCCTTCGGCACTTACCAGCACGCTGCCAAAAGGTTCATCCCCCGCGTTAAGGGCCTCTTCGGCTAGCTCAACGGCACGGGTCAAATATCCAAGCTCTCGATTATCCATTGTAGGTTCTCCGCTGGATTAGTGACTGTCTCAACAACTGTCTCAACAACTGTCTCAACAACTGTCTCAACGACTTTACTCAACGACCTGCGCTGATTAGCCTTTTACTGCTTCTGGCGTGTCGCCTTCGGGCACTTCCTGTAACTGCTCACCTTCGCTTCGAGCAATGACTGAGGTGCCGACCAAGTCGCCTGTCACATTTAACGCGGTAGCGCCCATTCCCACCAGCGCATCAATCGCAGCCAGCAGCGCAACCGTCTCGATGGGCAGCCCCACTTGGGCAAACACAGTGGCAATCATGATGATACCGGCCCCTGGCACCCCTGCCGTACCTACCGATACCAGCGTGCCAATTAGCACGATCTGCACCATGCTAATGAAATCCAACGGCGCGCCAATCACATTGGCCGCAAATACCGCCGAGATAGCGATACGAATCGCTGCCCCATCCATATTTAAAGTAGCCCCTAACGGCAGGCTGAAGCCATAGATGCTTTTGGGGATCCCTAAGCGGTGGGCAGCATTAATAGTGAGCGGTAATGTACCCGAGCTACTTTGGGTGGCAAACGCAGTGGCCATCGGCGTACGGGCCTCGCGGAAAAAGGTGCGCAGCTTCACGCCAAACAGTCGCATGATGCCGCAATAAATCAGCAACTGGGTTGCTAGAGCGATATACAGTACAACCACCATATCGCCCAAAGAGAGCAGCGTTTCCAATCCCTGCTGACTCACCGTTTCAGCGACAATCGCAAACACCCCGATAGGCACATAGTGCAGCACCCCTGACATCACTTTTAGCGTGACCTCGTTGAGCGCCTCAATCACGCCATAAAGCCGTTCCCCCATGGCATGCTGACGCTCCGACTGACGCATTTTTAGCAGCGCAATACCAAACACCAGCGCCGTGAAAATAATGCCCAGCATATTGAGTTCGGCAAACGCACCAATAATATTATCCGGCACGATATTCAGCAGCGTATCCACAACGCCTGGATTCTCGGGCACCGAGAAGCTGGCACTCTCGTCCAAGGACATACCACTGCCGGGGCTAAACAGCGTGGCAACAGCCAAGCCCACCATGATCGCCAGCGCCGAAGAGGCCAGGTAATAAATGAACACCTTACCGCCGACGCGACCGGCACTGCCCTCGCGGGACTGGTTCACCCCGACCATCAGTGTGAATAGCACGATAGGCACAATCAGAAATGTAAGTAGTCGCAGAAGCAAATCCCCTAACGGCGCCAACCAAGCAGCCACTGCCTCACCACCGACAAGGCCAACCACAACCCCCAGCACTAGCGCGATAGTGACGCGTAAAATCAATGACGCCTGTGAATAGGCCTTCCAGATACTTGTCATTTAAGTCCCTAAAGATTTGAGGAAATTGGTAGGTCTAATAGTACCTACCACTCTATTAGTGTGGCACAGCGATATCTAGCAAGTGGTAAAGCAGGTAGCTTTCAAAGGCCTCACCGAAAGTGTATTGAAAATGGGCTGGTAATAGCGTCTTTCACTGACCCCATAGGTAAGATAATCCAGAAAGGCTTTGACACACGCTACGATCCATGACACTGTAGCGTCAGTTGGTTAGCAAGCAAGCATGGTTTCAGAAGTGTACGAAAAAGATTTAGAAATGTACGAGATAGACATGTACGAGATCTTTCGGCAAGACTGTAATTGTATTCCTTGTTTTATCCGCTATTAATCTGGGTGATACCAGGAACTTTACTAAGCGCTTTGCGCGAAAGGATTTTATTATGTCTACTGGCACAGTTAAGTGGTTCAACGATACTAAAGGCTTCGGTTTTATTGCTCCTTCTGACGGCGGCGATGACCTGTTTGCACATTTCTCTGAGATTCAAGCAGACGGCTTCAAAACCCTGCAAGAAGGTGCTAACGTTTCTTTTGACGTTACCCAGGGTAAGAAAGGTCTTCAAGCTTCAAACATCAAGCAAATCTCCTAACATTTATTGTTAGCAGTTTGCTCGAACCTTTCGAGGTTCGGATAACAAGGCCCGCTTATGCGGGCCTTGTTGCGTTTGGAGTATGCTGCGTTTGGAATATAAAGCAGAGGCTTCAAACCCTCAGCCACTGCACTACCCGAACATCCACCGTCACTAACAGCATCTCAAGCGCCGCCGCGCGAGCACGCCCTTCAGCGCTGGCCCGGTAAAGATGCGGCGTCATCGCCAACAGATCGGCAATTTCTTCGCTTCCCTTCAGTGTTAACGAGTAGCTTACTCTCTCGCTGCTATGGTTGGAAAAGCCTTCCGGCACTCCCACCTCATTCGAACGTTCGGGTTTTAATGTGGGATAGATAATTTCCCGCAGCTCGCGCAGGTGATCAGGCCCCGCCTCTACTTGCAGCAGCACGCCGCCCGTTTTTAGCACACGAGCAAATTCGCTAGTCACAGGAAAGCCAAACATGCACAGCACGCTATCCAGCGTTCCTGTTTGCACCGGCAAGTGCGCATTGCTACCCACCACCCAACTGCTTAGCGGTGATTGCTTAGCATCTTGTTTGGCAGCAGCCAGCACTGCCCACTTAGAGATATCCAATCCCATCAGCGAAAGTGCCCGCGCGTTAGGCGCAGCGTCAGCTAATTGGCGAAGGTAGTAACCTTCCCCACAGCCCGCATCAAGGCAGCTAAACGGCTCACTGCTTAGCGATTGAACCTCAGCATGGCCCAACACGGCATGACTGACCGCATCCGCAATGGGCTGATAGTGCCCCGCCTCAAGAAAGCACTGCCTTGCAGCCACCATTGCTTTGCTATCACCCGGATCGTGGGAGCGCTTTTGCTGCACCGGCAGCAAGTTAACATAGCCCTGCTTGGCGGTATCAAAGCTGTGCCCCTCAGGGCAGCGCCAAGCGCTGCCCGAGTGAGCTAGCGGCTTGCCATCTAATGGGCAGGCCAGCGCCTGGAAAGGAGTGATGCTCATAGCTGTTTCTGTAACCATTGTGGAAGGGCTGGAAGTGCCACGGCGCGCTGGCCATTCAGCGCGTCACCAGGACAATGCCGACCAAAATAACCCCGCCGCCGATCAGAAAATTGATGCTTAGCGGCTCATTAAGCAATAGGGTACCAAAAAGGACGCCAAAAAGTGGGCCTAGAAAAGAGAACACGCCCAACTGGGACGCGCGATAGCGGCGAAGCAGGGTAAACCACAGCATCAGCGCGGCAAATGAAATAATCAGCGCTTGAAAAGCGAGGCTAGCAACCGCCAGGGAAGTAAACTGCGCGCTCACTAACTGACCCGACAGCGCCGCCACTGGCAGTAGCAGCAGTGCCGTCACACTTAGTTGATAACTCAGAGTAAGCTCTGCTGGCGCTTCAGACAGCGATGTCTTGCGGATCACCACCGTCGTCGCCGCCCAAGAGAACCCGGCCAGCAAACCCAGCGCATCCCCGATGAGAATATCGGTGCTGTAGGCACCGCTCGGCGCCATGGCAATCACCATGCCCAGAAAGGCCAAGCCAACGCCCCACCACTGGCGAAGGGAGAGCTGCTCCCCCGGCACCCAAAGATGTAGCCCAAGCGCTGCGAAAATAGGCGCAGTATAGAGAAAGACCGACATATGCGATGCCAGCGTGTAGGTCAGCCCCCAAGCGACAAAAGCGAACTCGGCAGCAAAGCCAAGGCCAACCAGTAACCCAGGGCCCCAGTGGTGCCCCACATCCCCCCAGCGAATGCCGCGCCAATAGGCGAGCAATCCCACCAGACAACCGGCGATAGCGGAGCGCAGAGCGATCTGCACCACAGGTGAGATATCCTCAGCCACGCCTTTAATCGCCACCTGCTGAAACCCTAGCACCAGACAAAACAGTAGCATTAGCGATGCAGCCGTCGAATCCACAGACTTTCGCTGCGTACGCCCTAGCATGCTCGCAGCATGGGCATTTGAGGCTATCCTTTGATTATTCATGGTGAGCTCCTATAACATCAAGGCGCTCATTGCAGCAGGAAGCGAAACGGCATACAAACGATTACTTATCGGGCCTAGGCTTAGGAAAAGTCATGCTATGAGACATGCTATGCGAATTGAAAGGCTACCGCTGAATGCGCTGCGCGCGTTTGCCGAAGCGGTGCGAGAAAATAGCTTCAAAGCCGCCGCCTATCGTTTAGGGGTGACCCCTGGCGCCGTTAGCCGACAGGTGAAACAGCTAGAAGATCACTTGGGCGTGGTGCTATTCGAACGGCATGCCAATGGCGTGTGTGCGACCGAAGCAGGCCGGGGGCTTGCTGAAGATGTGCAAGCGGGTCTTTTGCGTATCGCCAGCGGCGTGCAGAACGTCACCGAGCGCTCCGAGGATGCTTTTCGTTTGCTATTGAGTGCGCCACCTTCTTTCCTACAGCTTTGGCTACTCCCTCGCTTACCCGGTTTTGAAGCCAATGAGCGGAAAATAGAGATCTCACTGGATGCCGAGGCGCGCTTGACGCCGCCGCTATGGATGCCCAACCGGGCGCGCTTATCGTTACGCTACGGCCAGGGGCCCTGGCCCGGCGTCACCAGCCAGCGTCTGTTTGAAGACACCCTCTTTCCTGTTTGCTCGCCCACCCTGTTAGCGCAGGAAAATATACGCACGCCCGAAGACCTGCTGGCCCAGACACTGCTCACCGTTGATTGGTGCAGCCATGCGGGTCACCCGATCCCAAGCTGGCGCGATTGGTTTAAAAACGCCGGGGTGGCAATCAAGAAGATCCCCCACCAGCGCCAATACTCGCTCTACAGTTTGGCGCTCGATCAGGCTATGGCCGGGCAGGGCGTGGTACTGGCCAGCTACCCACTGGTGGCTGACCGGCTCGCTAGCGGGGTGTTGGTACGTCCCTTTGCGGAGCACTACCCGCTCACCTCACCATTTGCCTATGAACTGATTCTGCCTTGTGAAGGCGTAACACCACCGGCGGTGGCACGCTTCATCGAGTGGCTCGAGCAAGAAGCCGCTCGCTTTCGTGGCGCAACGCTTTAGGGCTTTGCCTCGGCTTCTCGTTTGTAATCCTGAAACAGCCCATACTGCCACTGCCTTACCGCCAGCACTGACGTGGTGCCAAACCGCTGGTGAATAGGCAGCCCACTTTCTCTTTCACACAGGGAGTGGAACTCTTTAGCAAGACGCTGCATGGTCTGCTGCCATTCGGCATTACCCGCGGGCGACAGCAAGCCATTGAGTACCATCAGCTTTTCGCTGTCGCTATCAAAACGGGAGCGGAAAAACTCGTTGGCAATATGCTGCTGAAAGAAACGCTGGATCGGCCCGCCCGCCCGCCAGCGAAAATTAGCGGCTACCCTACGTCTGATGCGGTTGCCGGGGAGTAGCTCAATCAACTGAAGCCGCTCAAGCTTGAGTAACTGCCGGGTACACTCCGGTTCACTTAGCTGGTACTGGTGATGAATTTCGTCGAAGCTATAGCCATTGATAACGCACACGGCTACCAGGAACAGCTCGCGGTCATCGACGATACTTTGCTCCTGGGCCTGAGTCAGTTCCTGTAGGCGCTGCTCCCCTGCCTGCATGGCCTGCACCAGCTCAGCGAACTCAAGGTTAAGCTGATCACAGATGCACTCCAGCCGCGCCAGCGTAAAGTGCTTTTCAGCGAACAGGCGCTTCACCGAGGCCTCGCTCAGCGCTAACCACCGGGCAACATCGGCGTAGGTTTTACCCTGAACGCGCAGCTGGCGTTTTAGCGTTTCAATCAGAGAGTCGGCTTGAGACATAGAAACCTCATTAGGGGGCACGGAAGGCATTACACATAAAAGTATCGCATAATGCTACCAAGAAGCACTCATATCACAACTTTGTGCAAATGGGTTGCAACAAGTAAGCCTCATAGCGAAAGTGCTACCACTTACGGGGATTTATAAGGCTACACAACGATGCATCGACTGCTGCACTTAAAGGGCGCTTGGCCCTATCTGATCGCCATCTTTCTCAATGCCTTTGTGGATTTGGGGCACAAGATCGTCATTCAGAACACGATCTTCAAAAGTTACGATGGCGAAACCCAGGTCGTACTTACCGCGCTGGTTAACGGGCTTATCCTGCTGCCGTTTATTGTACTGTTTAGCCCGGCGGGCCACGTGGCAGACAGCTACCCCAAGGTGCGCGTTTTACGCATCTCTGCCTGGGCAGCGGTGGCGGTTTCTCTGGGCATTACGGCTGCTTACTATCAGGGCTGGTTTTGGCTGGCATTCGCGATGACGCTGCTGCTGGCTATTCAGTCGGCCTTCTACTCACCGGCCAAATACGGCTTAGTGAAAGGGTTGTTCGGCAAGCCGCGCCTGGCAGAAGCCAACGGGTTGATTCAGGCCGTCACCATTGGCGCCATTCTGGCAGGCACCGTGGCGTTTACCGCGCTGTTTGAAACCTGGGTAACACCTACTGACCAAACCCCAGCGCAGCTGTTGCGCCAGATAGCGCCACTGGGCTGGCTACTGGTGCTTAACAGCGCTATTCAGGTGGCAACGCTTTATCGTCTGCCGCTGGATAACACCACGCGCCCTGATACTCCGCTCACCTGGCATCGCTACATTAAGGGCGCTGCCCTGAAAGACAATCTGAAGATTATCGCCCGCCAGCCGGTCATCAGGCTCTCGATTATCGGTCTGGCCACCTTCTGGTCGGTGGGCCAAGTGCTTCTCGCCGCCTTTCCTGCCTATGCCAAAGATGCGTTAAGTATCGACAACACCCTGGTGCTGCAAGGTATTCTGGCGGCTAGCGGTATCGGGATTGCACTGGGTTCCATGCTGGCCAGCAAGTTTTCACATAACCGCATAGAGACAGGCTTGATCCCTGTCGGCGCTGTCGGGGTAGCCGTGGGGCTATGGTGTCTGCCGCTGTTAACCACGCCTGTTGGCCAAGCGCTGAACTTTGTGTTTATCGGCATGATGGGTGGGCTATTTATCGTACCGCTTAACGCGCTGATTCAGTTTCACGCCGCCGACAACGAACTAGGCACCGTGCTGGCCGCCAACAACTGGATTCAAAACATCGCCATGTTGGGCTTTTTGCTGCTCACGGCGCTGTTCGCTTTAGCGGGTGTGGATAGTCATTACTTGCTGTTACTCATTGCCACGGTGGCGATGGTCGGCGGCGGCTACACCATTGTTAAGCTGCCGCAAAGTCTGGTGCGCTTTCTGTTGAGCTTCCTGCTGACACGCCGCTACCGCGTCAACGTTCATGGCTTGCAAAACCTGCCCGCCCAGGGCGGTGTGCTGCTATTGGGCAACCATATCAGTTGGGTAGATTGGGCCATGGTGCAGATTGCCAGCCCCCGCCCCGTGCGCTTTGTGATGCTCAGATCGGTTTATCAGCGCTGGTACCTGCGCTGGTTCTTCAAAGCCCTCGGCTGTATTCCCATTGAGCGCGGCAGCGGTGCCGAACAGGCGCTAGCCGATGTGGCGGAACAGCTCAACGCAGGCGAGGTGGTGTGCCTGTTTCCTGAAGGGGCGATCAGCCGCACTGGCCAGCTGGGTGAGTTCCGCCGCGGCTATGAGCGCGCCTGTGAAATGGCCAACCCCGATGTAAAAATCGTACCTTTCTACCTGCGCGGTCTGTGGGGCAGCCAGTTCTCCCGCTCGTCCAGCAAGTTAAAAGAGCTGCGCAACGCGCCGCTGCACCGCTCGGTTGTGGTCGCGTTTGGCAAACCGCTGCCCAAAGATACCCCCGCTGATGTGCTTAAACGGCGCATCTTTGAACAGGCTACCCGTTCCTGGCAGCGGGCCATGGATGAGCTACCCACCCTGCCAGATGCCTGGATTCAAAGCGTTAAGCGCCGCCCTAGCGACCTTGCTCTGGCAGATACCCTGGGCCGCCCACTCAACGCAAGCCAGGCACTCACCGCCAGCCTCCTGTTAGCAAAACGTGTTCGCAAGCTCAACCCAGGACAGAACGTCGGCCTACTGCTGCCGACCAGCAGTGGCGGGGTTATCGCCAATATGGCCACGCTACTGGCGGGTAAGACGCTGGTAAATCTTAATTACACCGCCGACCAAGCGGCGCTCTCTTCTGCCCTTTCCCAGGCTGAAATTACCACCGTGTTCACCTCACAGCGATTTGTGAAAAAGCTTGAGCAGCGTGGTCTCGACGTTAACCAGCTACTGAGCGGGAAGCAGGTGGTTTTTTTAGAAGACCTGCAAACCACGATTGGCCACGCCGAGCGTTTGAGCACTTGGCTTGCGGTGCGCATATTGCCGACTTGGCTACTTCAGCGCTGCTTCTGCCGCAGCCATGATACCGACGCCACGGCGGCGATTTTGTTCTCAAGCGGGAGCGAAGGCGCGCCCAAGGGTGTGATGCTCAGCCACCGCAACCTGATGGCCAATATCAAACAGACCTCTGACGTGCTTAACACTCAGAGCAACGACGTGGTAATGGGCTCACTGCCGCTGTTTCACGCCTTTGGCCTTACGGTCACCCAGTTACTCCCGCTGATTGAAGGGCTGCCGCTGGTATGCCACCCCGACCCCACCGATGCCCCTGGCATTGCGGGCGCGATTGCCAAGCACAAGGCCACTATCATGTTTGGCACCTCCAGCTTTTTAAGGCTGTTCGTACGCAGCTCAAAAGTGCACCCATTAATGCTGGAAAGCCTGCGAGTGGTTGTGGCCGGGGCCGAGAAGCTTGATGACAACGTGCGCGAAAGCTTTGCGCTGAAATTCCACAAACCCATATATGAAGGCTACGGCGCCACTGAAATTGCCCCCGTCGCTTCGGTCAACCTTCCCGATGCCATGGGCGTTCACTATCAACAGGTGCAGCGGGGCAGCAAGCCAAGCACCGTGGGTATGCCGCTGCCCGGCACCAGCTTCAAGATCGTCGACCCGGAGAGTTTTGAAGAGTTGGCTACCGGCGAGGCGGGCATGATATTGATCAGCGGCCCGCAGATCATGCAAGGCTACCTCAATGACGCCGAGCGTACGGCCAAGGCACTCCACGAGGCCGATGACCACCGCTGGTACATCACAGGAGATAAAGGCTTTATCGACGAAGATGGCTTTTTGACCCTGATTGACCGTTACGCCCGCTTCGCCAAGATCGGTGGCGAAATGATCAGCCTCAGCGCGGTTGAGGCAGCGGTTAAAGCGGCTCTGGAAGATACAGATACGGCGGTGATGGCGGTTAGCCTTCCCGATAGCCGCAAAGGTGAGCGCATTGTGCTGCTGTCAGAAACAGCGCTGGATGCCAAAACCGTTAAGACCGCGATGCTCGCCAACGGCACCTCATCCATGATGATCCCCAGCCACTGGTTTACGGTGGAGACCGTTCCTCATCTAGGCTCTGGCAAGGCAGATTTCGCAGGGGCGAAACGTTTGGCTCAAGAACTGATAGAGGAAGAGCTGAAGTAATAAAAAAGCACCAACTAGTGCTGTACAGCAAAGCATCGCTACTCGCTGTACAGCACTCGCTCCTCGCAATATCACAGCTCAGAATCCAGCAAGCCTCTTGGCTACCAAGAGGGGCTTTTTGGGTGGGCAGAAAAGTGCTGGAGGGTGACGCCACATACAACGCCAATCAAAGGCAGGCATCCACTTACCAATACAAACTTCTTTTCGCACCAAAGCGGAGATATTCCCTAGAAACATGCACTAGGTTGAATGTTTCTACCAGTTCTTATTGACTTCAAAGCATGTATAAACTTTCACTTATATAACCAAAACAAAGGGTTAATTTAATTTGGCACATCACCTGCATACGTTCAAATGTTTCGTATATAGGCCAGATAATTAGAGCCCTGCAAATTCGTTCATCACAGCGCCTGCTGCAGTAGGACGACATCGCGCTTCTGAAAGGACTCTACTTGCCTGCCTTTGACTTCATAGCGAGGTAGCAATGTCATTCAATCCAGAAGGTGTGACGCGTCGATCTTTTTTGGGCATGGTGGGCGCGGTGGCCGGTGCAGCAGCCATGTATTCCGCAATGAGTACAATGGGCTTTGCTTCCCCATCCAATTGGCGGGGGCGTTTAAACCTTCAGGGAGCTCCCGATAACACCAATATCTTAATTTTAGGGGCTGGTTTAGCGGGCATGACGGCAGCTTTTGAGCTGCGCAATGCGGGCTACAATGTAAAAGTCCTTGAATACCGAGATAAAGCTGGTGGCCGTTGTTGGACACTACGTGGAGGAGACAGCTACACCGAGTTAGGCGGATTTACCCAGCATATCGACTTTGCAGAAGGCAACTACCTAAATCCCGGCCCATGGCGGATCCCCTCTGATCACTTTGCCGTATTGGATTACTGCAAGCGCTTCGGAGTAAAGCTAGAGCCATTTATCCAAGTCAACTACAACGCCTACTTACACGACTCTGAGGCCTTTGATGGTAAGCCTCAACGCTTTAAGGAAGTAGCCACTGATTTTAGAGGACACGTGGCAGAGCTACTTGCCAAAGTCGTTGATCAAAAAGGATTAGATCAGGAAGTTACCGCCGAAGATGCTGAAAAACTTTTGGCTGCACTGAAACGTTATGGCGCACTAAACGACGGATTTGAGTATGTGACTGGCTCTGAGTCTTCCGCCTTTCGGGGCTGGGCGCACCATGAAGGGGGCGGTGTAGACGGTAAGCCGACGCCGTCCCAGATCAATTCACTGTCAGAAATACTGAACTCAACGTTATGGCGTAACCTTACCGCTGGCGACAACTTACACATGCAGTCCACCATTTTCCAGCCGGTGGGTGGAATGGACATGATTGCGAAAGGGTTTGAAGCACAGGTTGGCGAACTGATTACCTATAACGCAAAAGTTACCCGCATTAGCCATGAAGGCGATCAAGTCAACGCTGCTTGGGTTTCAACTGATGGTAGCGGTAGTGAACAAATAGAAACCGCCGATTACTGCATCTGCACCATTCCTTTTTCGGTGCTCAGCCAAATCGACCACGACTTCTCTCCGCGTATGAGCGAAATCATTGATTCAATGCCTTATGCCTCGGCTTTCAAAGCTGGCATTGAGTTTAAAAGACGCTTTTGGGAAGAGGATGAACATATCTATGGCGGCATTAGCTATACCAATCTACCCATTACGCTAATTTCTTACCCGCCCTACAATATGTTTAGCGAGGGCCCTGCTGTCTTGCTGGCCGCTTACCCATGGGGCGCCTTCGCCTATCAATTTAACGCCCTCTCTCCCGAAGACCGTATCGCCAAGGTAATGGAGTACGGTTCCCAGATTCACCCTCAGTATTACGACGAGTTCAAAACAGGCGCCTCAGTGGCATGGCATCGTGTCCCATGGACATTAGGCTGCTACGGCCTGTGGCAAGACCGTGAAGCGGATTATCTAGATGCCACCGCAATGGACGGACGAACGCTAATGGCCGGTGAGCATATTTCATACCTTCCTGCCTGGATGGAAGGGGCTGTGCTTTCCGCATTGGATGCGGTCGAGCGCCTACACACCACCATTACTGAGGCTTGAGGAGTTCGCGATATGAAAGCACTCATCACATCAATAGCACTCACTCTCTCCATTTCGGCCCTCGCGCAGGAGACCTCCATTGATACCAGCACTTGGTTTGACGATCCTGCCACATTAACTCAAACCGATGGTGCCTCCATCTATGCAGGCGTTTGCGCTGGCTGCCATATGCCCAGTGGGCAAGGCGCCAACGGAGCAGGAAAATATCCAGCGCTTACTAACAATTCCAGTTTGATGGCGACCGCATACCCTATCAGCCTTGTTATCCACGGACACAAAGCAATGCCCCCGCTAGGAGGCTTACTGGATGACGAGCAAGTTGCCTCAGTAGTGAACTTTATCCGCACCAACTTTGGCAACAATTACGCTGACAACCAAGCTAGCGCAGAACTGGTTAAGAGTATGCGCTAGGGTTTTCCATTAGCAATACAGCGATGAACAAACTGTAAAGCAGCAAAGACTACTTTCATTACTCACCCGAAAGGAAATACATGATGAGCTTTAAAAGCACGATTATTGGCCTAACACTTCTTTCTGCCTATGCAAGCAATGCACTAGCTGAAGATATCATTCGCCACCCTATTCCAAACTCTGATTTTCCTATACTTCAAGCAGTAGAAGTACCCGCTGATAAGACAATGGTTTATCTCAGCGGCACGGTTCCTAGTGTCATTAATGAAGAAGCTGATCAAAACAGTGTTGAAGCGTTCGGAACAACCGAGGAACAGACAGTCACGGTGATGAAGCGCATTGAGGCACAGTTGGAGAGCCTTGGGTTAGGCGTGGGCGATATCATCAAAATGCAGGCATTTCTGGTAGCACCAGAGGGCGCGTCAGTCGATTTCCAAGGTTTCATGGCCGGTTATACGCAGTTCTTTGGCACTGAAGAGCAGTCAAACCTACCCGTTCGCTCCGCGATGGTCGTCGATGCACTGGTCAATCCCGGCTGGCTGGTAGAAATCGAAGTCACCGCCGTTAGGCCATAAATTTAGGGCCAGAAAAGCAAAAAAACGGCTGGCTAGATAAAAAGTAGCCAGCCGTTTTTATAACACGCTGTTAGCTGGTTATTTTTTAAGGTTTCATCAAACTCCTGGAAAAGAAGCCTAGCAAAAGCTCATAGTGCTTATTCTGCCCTGAGCTACTCGGCATATGATCTTCACCTTCGTAGTAGTGAACTTCTGGGGAGCGGCCATGCTCGCGCAGGCGTTGTTCCAGACGCTTGGTCATCTCAACCGACCACATTCGGTCTTGGGTGCCATGGGAAAGAAACAGCGGCCCAGGGTAGCGCTCAATTGCTATCGGTGTGGTGGGCAATAAGCCTTCATGGCTCCCCTGCCATGTCCAAGCGCGTTTACTGACATCCCACGCTTGCCAGCCGGGGTCACCCGCATCGCGAAAGCTGCGTGCATCAAAGGCACCGCACACCACATCGGGCGGGCTATGAGCCGCGATAGCATCTGGCGCCCCTTCGATCTTATCTCTTGCCATCAGTGAACCAAGCAATAACGCGTGCTCGGCGCCGCGTGAAAGCCCATAAAGCCCTACTCGTTCATCAACGAACTGGAATTCTCGTAGGGCTTTAAACGCCTCCGCGCTGCGTTCGAGCGGATAATCGATAATATGCCCGGCGTTCCAGGCATTACCGCCGCTTGAGTAGCCATAGGGAAAGGCCAAGAAACCATGCGCTGCGAATAGCATTGCGTCCCGGTGGCTCCACCCTGCCCACGCGCCTTCAGAACCATGCAGCAGCATGATGGCTGGAAAAGGGCCATTACCCTGCGGGCCATAAGTAACGCCCCAGCCGGGTAGTGCGCGCTGCACGATATTTAACGTCATTTAGGCAACCACACCTTCGCGATTTTTTGTCATAACTCTTTCTACCAACAATGTGTTAATCATCAACAAGTGCCAATCTTGTCATCTAAGCAGGAAACGGCAACACGCCGTTATACAGAAAATCATTGAGATAGTAGGTATGCACACCAAGTGCATCTTTGCGTTTGAACGACACTTGTTCAGCATTGGTTACGCAAAGCCATTGGCGCATGTCGGTTGGCTCATACTGTTTGAACGCCTCAGGGGTAAACAAGCCCACGCACGCACCACCCTGAACATCTCTTGCGGAGGCATACTCAAAGGCCTCAAGGTTCGCCGTGCGCATCGCACTGCCCAATTGCTGACACGGGGCGTAATCAACCGGATGCTTTAATACATCAAGGTGTTCGATGAAGGGTTGTGCATTTAACTTCACTCCCCATTTAACGGCATAGTCCACCGAAAAGAGCGTGTGTTCTGAGCGAAGTGACTCCGCCACAGGCTCCCCTTCCATTGAGCCCCAGAAGACAAGCCGGTAGAAAGCAGACTCTGCTAATGTGGTAACAATGCTTTTGCCACCATAAAAGATGCTTGGCTCAAAAGTTCGGCCAAAGCGTGATCCCCATTTGAGTGGCGGGTAGCGAAAAGGCGTTTTCAGTAGGTAGTGCAGCTCTCGCTCTTGCTGGGGATAAGGTGGCTTAGCCGTTTCAAGCAGAGCTTCAAGAAGCTCCTGCTCTTCAAGGGTATCCACGTAGCTAAGCGTTGCCACCTGCTCTTGGCTTTCTACTAATCGATAGAGGGTACCGGTGATAGGCTCGATATAACTTTCACCGCCACAGACTTCCCATAGACTCACACCTTACCCCGCATACCATCCACGAATCTTAAAACAGCAAACAGCCCCTCTAACCGTATCACCTGCTCCGCCGGTATGCCGCCGGTGACACGGTTAGACGTATGCATAAAGTGCTGAATCCATTTTTGATCGCCGCCGGTTAGAGTAAACAACGCCCGAGCCAAACGAATGAGCAGCAAGGCCAGTTCGCCCTGTTTAGAATTAGGGTCAAGCCTGAGGTTTTTCTTAAGCTGCGTAATGGTGGTGCGGTGTACGCCAAGCACTTCTGCTAAATCAGACTGCGATAACCCCAACTGCTCGGCGGCACGTAGCACCGCTTTAGCTAACACCATTTCAGAAGCGGGCTTTGTTTGAGCAAGGGCAGGCATGGCGCACCTCTACTAGATGTATTTTCATCAATCATAGCAAAAAAGTTGTTTATTCACACACCTACATCATCTTCACTTGTGAAACGAGTGCGTGCATAGTCACGCCTATTTAATTCACCTGTATCTCGTCAAGTTTATTCTATTGCTCAATTACCCAGGCAGCGGCACTTGCCGCTGCCTAATCGTCGGCTACTCAGGTGAATCTTTCTCAGCACTCTCCGTTCCCGAAGCGCGTTTGCCATGCTCACCACGGGCGATATCGTGGTGGCTGATCACCACGATCTCCCTTGGCCACCACTCGGGATGATTATCACGGATGTAAGCAAGTAACTTCTCGCGCACGCTCATCTCCGCAGCCCAACCTGCCAGCGGGTCCGAGGTCATTAAGTAGCAAGAGACGGTTTGCGCTGTACCCGTTTGCGCGGTCACATAGCACAGCAACTTGTGATGCTCGATAACGCTATCTTCTTCTTTCGCGAACTCGATAAATTTATCCCTTAATACGCCAATATCTGCGCTCAAATGCAGTGTCAGCTCAAGGAATCGGTACATCTTGGTGCTCTTGACCGACAAGTTCTCGAACGGCTTGGACGTAAAGTACGTGACAGGCACGATCAAACGCCGCTCGTCCCATGTCCTTAAGCGAATGAAGGTATAAAAGATGCCTTCTACATAGCACCACTGGTCTTCAAAAATCACCAGATCGCCAATACGAATGGGCTTGGCAAACGACAGTTGAAACGACGCTAAAATGTTGCCCAATACCGCCTGGCCCGCGACACCTACCAGCACTGCCAACACACTAGCTGAGGCCAGGATAGATAAACCTAAAGATTCAAAAAGTTGCACCTGACCAAGGATATAAATAGAAACACCTGTCACGGTGATCAGAATAATCGCCCGGCGCAACGCATAAAGAGATGTCAGCAGCCTGCGCTCATCCCTGGGTTTAGTGTCATCAATTTCGCCTACAATGCGGCGCGTCAAACGCAGCATGATGGTATCCACCAAGCGCAGCGCAATCGTGCCGACGCCCCAGGCCAAAATACTAATTAACAGCACCCGAAAGGTGGTCGTGGCGACCGCCGAAAACGACACCACATAATCCAGCAACATCTGGGTGACCAGTGACATCGCAATCAGCGCGGCAGGCATGCCAATTTGGCTGGCGAAAATACTTGATACCCCTGAAGGCAGCCATTTCGACATTAAACCAACCAGGCAATGAACTCCCCATCCGACGACACCAACGAAGATCAAAAAAATCGGAATGGCAAGCCACTCCCAAATCCTCAAGATGCCAAATGATGACTGGAGACGCTCAGGGATATAGCTTTCCAGCATCGAGGGGCCGTACTGCTCATAAAGCACCGGAATGTACGACACGCTGATCGGCATGATTAGCCACACAGGCTCCTCTTCACCGACGCGGTAACGACCTAGCCGAATATCATAGGTTTCACCATTGACTTTTAAGGATGACACTTCGATATTACGACGCGTCTCACCGACACGAGGATTTTCGCCTGCAGCGCCTTCAATTAAGGCATCTTCTCGGCCCGGTAGATCAGAGACGCTAAGCCACTCTCCGCGCTGAAGGATCTCCGCCAACTGCCGAGCTAGTTCGCTACCCTGCTCGCGCTGTTCGTCTTCTGAGAATTCGGCAAGGTTGAGCATATGCGCAGCGGCCTCATACTCTTCCTGCCCCGTCAGATCCAGAAAACTCCTGATCGACTCCCTTGGCGTTACCCGAACTGCCTCTTCAGGGGCCTCGCCAAGGCCGTTATTCAGTGAATCAACCGTAAACCACCGGCTATCCTCGCTCTCTCCTCCTTGAGTTTGCGCCGCGCATAGGTTTGAAAAGGTCAGAGCCAATACCACCAACCCCCATGCGAGCCACGAGCCGTTTGCTTTCATATATGCCTTATTCAGTAAAGTGGGCCAGTTTGCTAACCACCGACAGACTAAACACGTAGCCAGAGCCCCGTGAAAAACACGGCGCCATCCTTGGTAGTGGAAGCGCAAATTACAGCCTACCTTTCATGATGGTGCAAGGCGCAGCAGGCAATTGAACGTTAAGGCTGCGACATGCAGTTCGTCCGTCAGGGCCGATGCAGTGATCGTTGCTTACGTCGCCACGTCGCTGGAGGCTCTCCAAATGCGCGCTTGAAAGCCTTGCTGAAAGCAGCTTCAGACTCGTAACCCACTTCCAATGCGATACGCGAGATGGGGGTCGGTGTCTCGCGCAAGCGACGGGCAGCGATCTGCATACGTAGCCTTACCAAATAGCGCATCGGAGGCACGCCCACCAACTCGCTGAAACGCTCGGCAAAGGCAGAGCGAGAAAGCCCTACCTGGCTCGCCAACACTTGCGTTGTCCAGTGTCGCGCGGGGAAGTCATGTAGCTGGGTCAACGCACGGCTGATAAAGGGGTCAGCCAACCCTCCGACCCAGGATCGCTGCTCGGGCGGCAGGCGGGAGAGATAAAGCTGCGCGGCTTCGATGAACAGCAATTCGGCAAGCCTAGCCAGCAGCGCTGGCGAGCGTATCGACCCAGCGGCTAACTCAGAGGCGGCAAAGCGAAAGGAGCTTTCGATCCATGTCCTGGCTGCCCCCTCTACCACGTCCAATGCCATCACCCTGGGTAGCACGCCTATCAGTGCAGCACAGGGCGTCTCACTATGTAGAAAACCACACAGCAAGCGCGTGGTTTCACCGCCACCGCCATGAACGATCCGAGCCAGCCCGCTACCGCTAATGGGCTTTAGCAGATGGTCAACGCTGACGGGCTGAACACCCAGCTCACTGCCGAGAAGATGCGGGTCATTGCGCGGCAAGAGCACAATATGTCCTGCCGACACTATCACGGGTAGCTCCTTGCCGACCTGTAGCAACAGCCGCCCAGCACTGACGTAGTGATAGGCGAGGATACTTTCAGGCACTGGGGTGAATGGCTGGCAATCTTCTGGGGTGACCTGTGCCCTCACACACCAGGGCGCAGTGAACTCTGCATCAAGAAAGATGCCACCGGTAAAGCGAATCATGCGCAGCACATCGAGTGCAGCATCCATGGGGCTTTGCCTCTATCGCGGCGGATCGGACAACAAAGCCGGCGCCTCGACCATTAAAGTCTCCCGTACCTCATCGTAGTCTAGCAGCCTGGTGAGTGGGCTGGCCGCCGCCGAGGGGCAAAAGACTGTCACCGCCAATAATCACAACACCAAACTGGAGATACCTACTATGCTGACCGACCGCCAAGGCAACGCCCTGCCCGGCGCCACATCCGAAACCCAGGAGCTTTACCACCGCGCTATCGACGCCTTCAATCTCTACCGCGGCGACCCTGTCACCCCGTTGGATCAGGCGATTCAAGCTGCCCCAAACTTCACTATGGCGCGAATCGCCAGGGCCTATCTGTTTGCTCTGGCCACAGAACCCGCCGCTGCAGCCGCAGCCAAAGCCGACCTGGCCGCTACTAACGGTGCACGCTTGAATGACCGGGAGGCCTCCCATGCCGCCATCCTAGCGCAGTTGCTTGCCGGCGAATGGAGCGCCGCGGGGATCGCCCTGGATTACCATAATCTGCGCTACCCACATGATCTGCTGGCCCTGCAAGCCGGTCATTTAGTCGACTTCTACCGCGCTAATGCACGTAACCTGCGTGACCGCATCGCTCGCGTACTGCCTCGATGGTCATCTGATATCCCCGGGCATTCGATTGCAATGGGCATGTATGCCTTTGGTCTAGAGGAGACAGGCGACTATACCCACGCCGAGGAGGTGGGCCGACAAGCGCTGGATCTGCAACCGCTCGATTGCTGGGCGCACCACGCCGTCGCCCACGTCATGGAGATGCAGGGCCGTGCCCAGGATGGCATTGGCTGGATGACCGCACGCGAGCCTTACTGGTCGGGCGACGACAATCTGTTCAAGGTGCATAACTGGTGGCATCTCGCCCTCTGCCACCTCGATCTCGGACAGACCAGAGAAGTGTTGGCTCTCTATGACGGCCCAATCCGCCAAGAGCGCAGCGCCGTGGTGCTGGATATGATCGACGCCTCAGCGTTGCTGTGGCGGCTGACTCTCACCGGACAGGACGTCGGAGAGCGTTGGCAGGAACTGGCGGCCGCCTGGGAACAACACGCGGACGGTCAGCTTTACCCCTTTAACGATTGGCATGCGGTCATGGCCTACCTGGGCGCCGGACGCGACGGCCGGGTGGAGGCACTGCTGACGATGCTACGCAATAATGACCACAGCTCCGAAGCAGCAACCTGGGCTCGACGCATCGGGCTACCCTTAGCCGAAGGGTTTGTTGCCTTCTGGCATGGCGACTATGCCACCGCGACCGCGCGCCTGCATGCGGTACGCTTTATAGCCAACGCCTTCGGCGGTAGTCATGCCCAGCGCGACATCATCGACTGGACGCTGACAGAGGCCGCCTTGCGCGGCGGTAATCGAGAACTTGCTGAGGGAATGGCCAACGAACGCTTGTCGCTCAAGCCGCACAGCCCCATCAACCGAGATTTCCTACGCCGAGCCACCGCTTCGGCCACAGCTGAGCGTCAGATTGCTTAAGACTCGAAAGCCCTCTACGGGCTGAGGTTCGCAAAGGCTTCATCGTGTAGAGAAACGAGCAAGGGGTCACCTTGCTCGTTGACACGGAACTGCCCGTAGCGAGCAGATTCATAACGTTCGCCGTGCCCCTCCTGAAAGAAGAATGCATCGGTGGCGAAGCGTACTTGGCCGCTGCGCAGCCGGTAGCGAAGGCGCCGTTCGTCATCGCGTAAAGGCGAGCCTTCGTCCAGTCTCTGGAAGTGGGCAATACGCTGTTCATCCAAATGCACCACCACGTAGCCGTTACGTGCTTTGAGCGAGTTCGCATCATGCTCCCTCTGATGAAGCGCGCTTTGAATTTGATTACCCAGCGCAAAGTTTAGCGCCATATAATCGCCCTGCATCAATGAGCGCGGGTCGACCGGCGCCAGTTCCAAATAGACGATCTCACCCACGGCCAAGTGGCGCTCTTTCTGCCAAATCGCCCAGTTCACCACTGCAAGAACCAGCAATGTGGCCACAATAATGACAGTCCGGTGCCATTTAGCGCGACGCATCATGGTTTAAGCTCCCGCTTATCATCCAACGGACTCAACCACCGTAACAACCAACGCAGCGATAGGAGCATTACCCCTATCACAATTAGCGTTAGTGCTTTGATTAATAACGTGGTATCCAACCAGTAGTAATAACTACCCATGGCCAGCAGTAACGAAAACATGCCTAGCCCCACCAACAGGCGATGACCAATCGCGAAACCTAGTAGCAACACTACAACGCCTTGCACAACCGCTGGCAGGTAAAGAGAAATCAGCAGCATCACGGCCACACCTATAGCGGCATGCCAATACAGCATGGGTGAGCGGAGCGTGTGAAAAATGCTATACAGCAGTAATACTAGCGTCAGCGCTAACAATACAGCGCTTAACCAAGGGTCTATATCCTCAAGGTCTATCCCAAGAGCCATCCAAGCGCCGTCGCCTATTTGCTGTCCTTCAACCCCTAACCAAAAGGGCTGGCCACTATGCGCTAACCCTTGTATGACGAGTAACCCCATTAGCAAGCCGTAGCCCCACGCCTGAACACTCCTTATACGCTGCGGCCAACGAAATTCATTCAGCCAAAGCAAGGTAAGTGCTAATAGCACCAGCCCATTTGCAACGAGTTCCAAGTCGCTTACTGCCAAGGCCATATACAGCGCCAAGCTGGCGGCAAAGGCAGAAAACGTGCGATGAACCAGGCTCGGTATTACCAGCGCCAGCACCGCCTGCAAGCCAAATAGCGACCATCCCAGCAACGACCATAATGAGTAAGCGGATTCGCTCCAGAACTCTATCGCTGCCCAGGCCACTAGCAATTGCCCCGCCAGGCTCACCGCCAGCGCCAAGTGTTCAAGCACATCGCTACGCGCCGAACGTAATAGCGCACATGCAGCGCCGATCATGGCAAGCCCCAGGCCTAACGACGCCGCTGGGCTCTCCACCATAAACACCACCCCCATGGCGATAAATCCGAGCAAAAACAGCGCCGCCAGCCAGCCTGAAAACGCCTGCAGCGCACGTACAAACCAAGGGGTTTGCAACTGCGCTGAAGAGGTAGGCTCGTTTAACGGAATACCCGCTTGGCTCAGCCTAGCTTTTAACTCATTCATGTTGTTCATGGCGGGGACATCTCCCGATGCAGCCGCTTCAGCCAAACCACCGCTCCGGCGCCCATCACCAGCACCGCAATGGCGATCAGCATCAGACTTCCCTCCTGCCACTCACCCTCCCAGAGCAACATCCTGGCAAGCAGTAGCGTGGCCACCGTTAACAGCGAAATACAGCCCCCCGCGATCATAAACAGCTCAGGCCGCCAGCAACGGTAAACGCCATATAGCGCTGCCAACCAGAGCGGGTAAGCCGCCAGCACTGGCGACCAAGAGAGGCCTGAATCGGCGATCAGCGTCATCATTAACAGTGTTATTGGCACCCCACTGCCCACCGCCAGCAAGCGTACCGCCCACTGCCGTGGCCAGCTCCGGAAACGGGCGCCCCACTCCCAAATGACCAATGCTAGAGTATTGAGCCCAAACAGCCCCCACAGCGCTGCATCACTACTGATGAGAACGCTCAACGGCCCTCCCCAGGTGCGCAAATAGAGCCCGATAGCCAAATTCAGCAACCCCAGCCACAGCACCCAAAGCAGCTCAAAACGCGCTACCCAGACCCAGGGCAACGTCAACACCGCCCAGCTAAAAAACAGCTGCCAGGGGTCGGCACCGGTTTGGTAAACCTGCCCAAACAGCGCCAACAGTACGCCCACCAGCAGCGAAGCAGCCGTTAACGCTACCCGCTTGACCGTAGGGCTGGCCTTGCCCCAAACGGTGACGCCCATCGCCAGCACTATCGCTGCTTGCACCACCCCAAAGCGCAGCCAGCGCCCCATTTCTGCCCAGTTATAGGCCACGAAAAACAGCACCGCGAAGGCCAACGCCAAGCCACCTAGCCATAGCAACAGGCGATCGATAAATACCGTCCAGGCGCGGGCAGAAGGGTGTAGTCCGGCAGTGGTCACTGCGCGCGTCACTTGGTCAGGCGGAATGACGCTCTGCTCAATTAACGACACCAATTCTCGGCGTGTAGTGGCCATGGGGTTCCTTGTTGATTGAACGCTGAATACCAGTCAGTTGACACCACAAAAGGGGTACTGTCATCACTCTATCCTTTACCCGTCGTGATACTTTTGTGAGATATGCGCGATACACTCTTTAGTATTGCGTGATTCTAGTGTGATGGTGAGCACCGAGAATGGTGACGAACCTGCCCGCCGGGCAGGCCTAATTCTCGGGAGAATTTACGATGAAAAAGCTCACTACCATTGCCGCCATCTGCCTATTCAGCCTGATGGCTACCGCCAGCTATGCGGATGAAATGATGTCTGACGACGGCATGATGGAAGACGACATGCATGAGTCAATGGAAAATGGCGACATGGAAAGCGGCTCTATGGAAGGCGATATGGACATGGAAAGCGATATGGATATGGAAGAGGAAATGGAAAGCGAGGACATGTAAGACTCCTCTAAGCGCGAGCGTTTAAAAGCCAGGCAGCTATGACACGAAACGTACTGATTATTGAGGACAACCCTGGTATCGGCGAGCTCGTCCGCATACACGTGGCCGAACTCGGCATGACCCCCGTTCTTTGTGAGCGGGGTGATACCGGGCTTGAGCGGTTTCGTGAAGGCGGCATCGACCTGGTGGTGCTTGACCTAATGTTGCCTGGCATAGACGGGCTTTCCGTATGCCGCGAAATCCGCGCTGGCCCAGGCTACGTTCCCGTACTGATGCTGACGGCTAAAAGCACTGAACTGGATCGAGTACTAGGCCTGGAAATCGGGGCAGATGATTACCTCACCAAACCCTTCAGCGTGGCCGAGCTGTCCGCAAGGATAAAAGCCCTGTTCCGGCGCGTGGATGCCATGGCTTCCAAGCTCGTCGCGGAAACCAGCAGTGACGAGTTAATCGCCGAAGGGCTGCGTATTGACCCTGTCCGCCGGCGGGTATTTATATACGAACAAACCGTCGAACTCACCGCGCGGGAGTTTGACCTGCTCTGGCACTTTGCCAGCCATCCGGGGCGGGTATTTAGCCGTATTCAACTACTCGACGCCGTTTGGGGTTACAGCCACGAAGGCTACGAGCACACCGTCAACACCCACATCAACCGGCTGCGCGGTAAAATCGAAACGGATCCCGCTCACCCGGCATTTATTCAAACCGTTTGGGGGGTGGGCTATCGCTTCCGCGACTAAGCTATGCTGAAAACACTCTACACCCGGCTAGCCCTCGGCCTATTTCTGCTGTTGCTGGCCGTCGGCCTGCTGTACACCTTTATTAGCCTCTATTCGCTGCGTGAATACAGCGCCTCCGTCAACCAAGCACTGCATCAGAATCTGGCCCAGAACCTAGTGTCCGACCGGAATTTAGTCCGTGATGGTGAGCTTGACCGTAGCGCCCTGGAAGAACTCTTCGCCCTCTACATGGCAATTAACCCCAGCATCGAGATCTATCTGCTGGATCTGGAGGGCACACTCCTCTCCTATTCGGCGGATCCGGCGAAAATCAAACGCAACCAAGTGTCCCTGGCGCCCATACGCAGGCTGATGGATGACATGAGCCTTTACCCGCTACTTGGCGACGACCCCCGCAGCCATGATCGGCAGAAAGTCTTTTCTGTTACCCCGGTACCCACGGCGGACAACCCGGAAGGCTATCTTTATGTGGTATTGCGGGGCGAGGAGTACGATGCGGCAGAAACCCTGGCCCGTGGCAGTAAAGTGCTCGAAATGAGCGCCTGGGCGCTGCTGGTTAGCCTGGCGGTGGCGATGGTCGCAGGGCTGACCATTTTCCGCCTGTTAACCCGTCGGCTAAGGTCACTGACACGACTGGTCGAGGAGTTCGAGAACAGTGATATGAGCCAGAGCCCACACAACACCTGGCACAACAAAAGATGGCGCGATAAGCGTCCCGTGGTGCGCGACGAAATCGACTACCTGGGTGCCACCTTTGACACCATGGCCCAACGGATTGCCAATCAGATTGAGCAATTGACGGAAAAAGACGCCCAGCGCCGCCACCTGGTCGCCCAAGTATCCCATGACTTACGTACACCGCTGGCGTCCATGCAGGGCTATATCGAAAGCCTGAAGTTAAGACATGACCGCCTCAGTCCCCAGGAGCAGGATCGCTTTCTCGATATCGCCCTCAAAGAAGGGCGCCGTTTAAGCCGCCTGGTGGACGAACTCTTTGAGCTTGCCGCCCTTGAGGCGAGGGAAAAACAGCCGGTGCCGGAACCCTTCCCGTTGGCCGAGCTGGTTCACGACGTCGTACAGAAGCATAGCCAAGCCGCGCAGGACAGTCAGTTGACGCTAAGCCTAAGCGGCGACCCAGCATTGCCCACCGCCTACGCCGACCTCGCCATGACTGAGCGCGTGCTGGATAACCTGATCAGCAACGCCATTGCCTACAGCCCACTAGGCGGACGAATTGACGTCATTGTCGGCCAGGCGGAGGGTAAACCCGAGGTTTACGTGCAGGATAGCGGCCCAGGTATTGCCGCGCAGGATCTAGCACATATTTTCGACCCTTTTTACCGCGGTGAAGCGCCTGGCGGCGCCGGCCATGCAGGGCTCGGGCTAGCGATTGCACGCAGAATCATGACCCTTCAGGGCGGTGATATCAGCGTGGAAAACCTCGCCTCGGGAGGCGCATCCTTCTGCATACGCTTGCCTGTCGATGCTGCCTGCTGAGTCGACGTTTAAAAAACGTAACAACTTTAAGAGTTATCTGTGATAAATCTTGTACAAAATGGTCACAGTAATAGCACACACCTTATCCATCGACAGTGGAGGCATCACATGCTTATCAAGATTGCCAAACCCAGTGACTTGCACGAGTCCGATGTAACGCCTGAGTCCATCTACCTCTCTCGACGGCGCTTTATGGGCGGTATGGCAGGCCTAGGCGCGGGGCTCGCCCTGTCCGGCCACGCTCAAGCAGATGCCGACTACTCTGATGTTCCTGACGGCGATGCCCCCGCGTGGTTAAAGGAGAAAATCAGCGACACCCAGTGGCGGGCTATCACCCCAAGCGACCCTGACAAAGATAAAATAGCCCCCTTTGATGACGCCAGTGGCTACAACAACTTTTTCGAGTTCGGCACCGACAAGGGCGACCCTGCCCGCCATGCAGGCAGCCTGCAGACCGAACCATGGAGTGTGGTGGTAGATGGCGAAGTCAACAACGGTGGGCGTTTTGCCCTAGAGGACTTTGCCAAGCCCTCGCAGTTTGAAGAGCGCATTTACCGCCTGCGCTGCGTAGAAGCGTGGTCGATGGTGATTCCTTGGCTGGGTATTCCGCTGGCGGAAATCATCAAGCGCGCCGACCCCACCAGCAAAGCCAAGTACGTGCGCTTTGAAACCCTGGTAGACCCCGAGCAAATGCGCGGCCAGCGCTCCTCGTTTTCGATCATTGATTGGCCCTACGTGGAAGGCCTGCGCTTAGACGAAGCCATGCACCCGCTAACGCTGCTGGCCATGGGTATGTACGGCCGTGAGCTGCCCAACCAAAACGGCGCTCCCTTACGTCTAGTCGTGCCCTGGAAATACGGCTTCAAGAGTATCAAATCGATTGTGCGTATCTCGCTGGTCGAAGAGCAGCCGGTTAACTCCTGGCAGCAGATTGCCTCGGACGAGTATGGCTTTTATGCCAACGTTAACCCCCAGGTTGATCACCCGCGTTGGAGCCAGGCCACCGAGCGCCGCCTGCCCAACAGCCTGTTCAACCCCAACACCATCGATACACTGATGTTTAACGGCTACGCCGACGAAGTCGCCGAGATGTATGCGGGGTTAGATTTGAGGAAGAACTACTGATGGCACCGCAGCACAAATGGTTAGCCTGGCGCGGCGCGGTATTTCTAGCGGCGCTAGCACCGCTGCTGTTCTGGAGTTGGCAGGTGGCGAATAATGCCGCGGGCCCCGAACCGGGGCGCTACCTACTGCTGAATATTGGCATCGGCGCGCTGTGGATATTGCTACTTACATTGAGCCTGACGCCATTAACCAAGCTCACCCGTTGGAAAGGCTTTGCGCTAATCCGTCGCCAGTTGGGTCTCTGGGCACTCGCCTACGCCACTCTGCATATGCTCAGTTATGCGCTGTTTATTCTGGGGCTTAACTGGGCGCTGCTGGGCAGCGAGATCGTCAAACGCCCGTATATTATCGTCGGCATGATCGCGCTGATCGGCCTTGCCGTGCTGGGGGCAACGTCTAATAAATGGTCGATGAAACGCCTAGGCAAACGTTGGAAGCCATTGCACAAATTTTCTTACGCCATTTTGGGTTTGGTGCTGCTGCACTTCTTCTGGGTGGTACGCGCCGATATGCAAGAGTGGGCGATGTACGCTGCGATTGCTGCGCTGATTATGGTTACCCGCCTGCCGCCTGTTGCCCGCTCCCTGCCGAAACTGCGTTATCGTTTTAGCCGTTAAAACACAATAGAGGCCCTCGCATACCGAACGGATTCATGTTCTGTTCAGCTAATACGTTTATGCTGCGTGCAGTTAATCGAATCTCGTTTGGAGTAAGAGGCATGGCAGTAAACTATTGGAGCACTGGTCGGCTGGTTTCGGCGTTGGCGCTAATGTTGATCGGTTCTGCCGCGGTTGCTGAGCAGTCTGCGCAAGCCGAACAGCCGTTGCGAGTCGAACAACTGCAGCGCTGTGGCAACCTGCTGCAACTGGATAGGCAAACGTTTTGTCTGCGCGTCAGTGGGCTTGAGAACGGCGATTTTCAGCTGAAGCTGAACGGCACAGCGCTTCAGCCAGATGACATCACCCACGACAATGATCGGGTGCGTGTAAGCATCAGCAGCGCTGATGCGCAAAGCGGCCCACTATGGTTTGAGCAGCGTGAGCAGTCCAGCAACCCGGTTTGGCTCAGTCTGAACGGCAGCCACGTAGTCGCAGCCACGGATCAAGAGGTAGCGAAGAATATGGATGGCTTGACCACCTACGTAGATCTGGTCAGCCTGATTATTGAAGAGAGCCACGATGGCGCCGAGGAAGCCCAGCGTTTGGCAGAGAAGTACGACGCCGAAGTCGTCGGTATGATCCCACCGCTCAACACCTATCAGCTGCGCTTGCCCGCCAATAACCTGGAACAGCGCGACGCGCTGGTACTTCGGCTGGGCAGCGAAGTGAGCGTGGATGCGGTAGTGGTCGAAGAGTCGGGGGCAGAAGAAAGCATTGAGAGCGAGATGGAAAAGCCGCCCGCTGCGGATAATCAGGAGTGGGCGTCGAACCGCTTTCTGGATGCCGTGAACTATTACCAGCGACGCCTATCACGTCAGGGCCACGGCGGGGGTATCGAGACGCAGCCCATACGTATTGGCGTCATCGAGCGTGAGGTAGACTTTGACGCGCCGGACTTCGCCGATTACCTGGGCGACTGCCGCACTGATTCGTCTAGAACCTGCGTTTACGCCCGCGATGCGGCTAAGCCCGACGGGCATGGCACTACGGTCGCTGGTGTATTTGCCGCGGCCTGGAATGAAGGCGGCAATAGTGGTTTTTTACGCGGGTTGGACGACGTGGGCCCTGGCTTTGATGTGATTGTGGATCGCAACTCAGATGCAGGCATAACGGCGAATGTTGCGGCTTCAGTCAATCTGGTAGAGGACGGCGTACGCGTGCTCAACTGGAGTTGGGGCATCCACCGAGTAGGGGCCATCGACATAAACGGGAAGGAAGTCGATTCGCTGGTGCGTTCCGGCATCGCCATGAGTGGTTACGAAGAGCTGCTCGAAGAGTTCTTCTTATGGCTGCGCCGCGAACACCCCGACGTAGTGGTCGTGAACTCAGCAGGCAATGCTTCGTCATTTTCGGGAAGTGACGATTATCGCCTGCCCTCCTCGTTTATTACCGACCAACTGTTTGTGGTGGGTGGGCATCAACGCAGCGATGAAGATGTGCAGGTTGACGATCCCCGCTATGTGGTCAAACGTAATGCATCCAATATCGATATGCGGGTGGATATAACCGCAGCGGCCTGTGTACGGGGCTCTTCACTGGTAGAAGGTGAGCAAGGCGAAGCCCACTGCGGAACCTCCTACGCGACGCCTCTAGTCGCCGGCCTATTGGCGGCAATGATGTCGATTGACCCCGAGCTTACCCCGGCACAATTACGCATGCTACTTCGCCGCAGCGCCATGACGATCGGGGAAGAGTACGATTTCGAGCCGACAGACGCGGATGACCTAACCGCACCGATACTGCCATCGGAACGGGCTAACGAGCTGAACCACCCGGATATAGGCCTTTCCGCCCGGCTGGATATGTACAAGGCGCTGGATCTAACGGTGCAAAGTCTGGATCGGGATCGCTAGGTCAGATAAATCAGCCAAACAAAGCCCACTTCGCGAGGTGGGCTTGTCCGAATCAACTACGTTAAGCCAAGTACTTTAGCCAAGCACTTTGCGAAGATGGGCACGATAAGCCGCTTTGTCGCGATCGACATCCGGCATCTTCATCACATCGTTGGCGATAAAGGTCGGCAATGCCTCTAGGCCGATAAACTCCTGCGATTTGTGGAATGGGAAATAAACCCCATCCACACCACGCCCTTCAAAGAAATTGTCCGGCTCGTCGAAGGCTTCCAAAGGGGCATTCCAGGTCAGCGACAGCATGTAGCGGCGCCCTTGCAGCAAGCCGCCACTGCCATACTGTTTAGTGGGGTCTTGCCGCGAGCGGCCATCGCTGGCGTAGAGTGAACCGTGGCCTTCTGTGAACACCTCATCGATGTAGCGCTTAACGATCCAGGGCGTTCCCATCCACCAACCCGGCATCTGATACACAATGGTGTCCGCCCATAGGTAGTTCTGCACTTCGGTCTCAAGATTGTAGCCTTGATCAACCACCGTCTCGCGCACCTCATAGCCCATTTCCTGCAACGTACTCACTGCCACGCCGTGCAGGGTATTGTTGAGCTCACCGCCAGAGTGGGCAAACGCCTTGCCACCGTTAATCAGTAGAATCTTCATCTAACGCTTTCTCCCAAAGAGGTTCATCATCAAAGCTAGCCGAATAGATTTGACGTTAATGGCGCGTATTGTGGGAGTAACAGCGCGGAAAAAGAAGCGACGTACCAGCAAGACTCTTTTGATTTTAAATCAACAATGTTAAACACTCACCAAGGCAAACGGCAGCGCTATGAAAAGCAATTTATGAAAAGCACCCTTGAAGAACAACAAGCATTTGTGACGGTCGTGGATAGCGGCTCTATCACCGGCGCTGCTGAGCGACTTGGCATGACCGTTTCCGGGGTTAGCCGTACGCTTAACCGTCTGGAGCAAAAACTTGGCGCCACGCTATTACGTCGCACAACGCGCCGCTTGGAACTGACCGAAGAGGGAGAAACGTTTCTACACCACTGCCGCCATATTCTGGCTGCTGTTGAAGAAGCCGAAGAGGCAATGCTGGATCGCCACAATCAGTCCCAAGGCAGGCTGCGAGTTAACGCCGCTCCCAGTTTTATGCAGTTCGTGATTGTGCCGGTGATTGGCGAGTTCCGCGCTCGCTACCCTGGTATTACGCTGGAGCTGGATACCCATGATCGCTTTGTCGACCTGCTCGAACAGCGGGTTGATCTGGCCATTCGCATCGGCAATCTGGAAGACTCATCCCTGCACGCGCGCTTACTCGGCCATAGCCCGCTGCGCCTTCTTGCCAGCCCCGCCTACCTTGAACGCCACGGCTCACCTCAAAGCATCAATGACCTTCAACAGCACAGTCTGCTGGGTTTCAGTCAGCTCGACCATCTCAACCGCTGGCCGCTGTACAACGCCGATGGTAAACCTTTTCACATCACCCCGGCATTGGCTGCTTCTAGCGGCAGCACGCTGATAGAACTCGCCATTGCGGGAGAAGGGATTGTTTGCTTGGCCGACTTCATGACCATTGCACCCCGCCAGAATGGCGCTCTCGTGGACGTATTGCCCGACCACATTGAACCGCAAACCCAAGCCGTCAACGCCGTGTACTACCGCCAAACGACACTTTCCCAGCGCACACGGCTGTTTATGGAGTTTTTGGCCGAACGGCTGCCAGGGAAGTATTTGCAGGGGTGAAGGGCAATCTGACCTAAGCCATTGCGCGCCAAAAGCGCACTAGCGCCACGGTAACCAATCTCTCTGCTTTGGATTTCAATACAAAGCCAATTTTCACTTTGTTTGCCTTTTATTGACACGCCAAGATCCTTCCGGCATATCAATGTCACGCTGCGCCTCATCAAGTGCCTGACGCAACCCCTCGCGATCGTACGGTATACAATAAGCAGGTTTGGCGCGCTCAAAACGCCAGCTTTCCACAAGCGGCCCCGCATCAACAATATCGAAGCCAAACTGGCGCACTAGGCTTGCAACGATCTCCTTGGCCACGTCATCATCCCCCGCTATAGGTAAGGCTCGCCGGGTTCCCGAAGGTAGTGTTTGCCCGCCTTGCTCCAGATCGGTGGCCAGGATCGCATTGAATGCCTTCACGAGATGGGAACCTGTCAAATGCCGCGCCAACAGTCCACTCGTTGTCGCCATACGCTTATCCAGTTCTGGGATCGATCCATCCCGATCCGGGTAGTAGTTATTGGCGTCCAACACGATCTTATCGCGTAGTAACTCAACCGGAAGAGTGGCGTATTGATGAAAGGGAATGGCGATCAGGATAATGTCACCGAAACCGATGGCCTCTTGCACAGTACCAATTTGTGCGCCAATTTTCGGCGGGATGCTGCTGAGTGTCTGCGGCCCCCGCGAGTTACTGACCATGACCTCATGGCCTGCCGCAATCGCCAGCCGTGCGAACGCTCGTCCGATAAAACCCGCACCAATAACGCCGATCTGCATGTCTTTCTCCCGACAGCTTTAAGATAAACTGCACTTTATTCCTCTACCTATACGTGATAAATATCACTTTAGTTACTTAATTATCTAACAAGAGTTGATAATGCTGGATCGACTAACGAGCATGGCTATTTTTATACGGGTTGCCGATCTTGGCTCCTTCACGGCCGCCGCCGCAGCATTCGGCCTATCGACGCAGATGGTTTCCAAGCACATCATGGCACTGGAGCAGCAGCTTGGGTCGCGGCTATTGCACCGCACCACACGCAAACAGAGCCTGACCGAGATCGGGCACCTCTATCATGAGCGTTGCCAAACGATCCTCGCAGAAGTCGAGGCGGCCGATGCAGTGACGAAACAAGCCCATGCCGAACCACGGGGCCGTCTCAGAATCAACGCGCCCGTCACGTTTGGCAGTCAAAGGCTGGTTCCTTTCGTTACCCGCTACCTTCGTGAGTATCCAGAGGTGGAGGTCGATCTCACCTTGTCGGATCGCTTGGTCGACCCTATCGAGGAAGGCTACGAAGCTGTCATTCGCCTTGGGCCAATCGACGACAGCACCACACTGGTGGCACGTCCGCTTGCTCCATATCGGCTTATCGCCTGTGCCTCGCCTACCTATTTAGCTGAACACGGTGAGCCTAAGACACCTGCGGATCTGGTGGAGCATGAGTGCCTGGGCTTCGCCTATGGGTTCGGCACTTTGGGCAGAAAGTGGCGCTTCAGTCGAGACAGCTGCACATATGATGTGCCCGTGAATGGGCGGCTACAAATCAATGACTGGAAGGGGCTGCTTCGCGCAGCACTGGAGGGGTTCGGCATTACATTGGGCTACGAAGCCGCACTCGCTGAGGAGTTATCCGCCGGGCGGCTGGTGCGCATCTTGCCAGACTATAAGGGGCCTTCAAGACCCATGCACTTGCTCTACGCCGCCGATCAGCGCATGACACCGAAGCTGCGTCATTTTATAGACGATATTGTGACTACATTCGTTTAATTGTGAACACATTCGCTTAGTCGGTTATCGAGGGCGCATCTGCTTCAATCTGTGCCACCTTTGCAGAGAGTAGATACCCGACGTCCCCCCCATCTCGTACTCTTAACAAATACTGCTTACTCCACCACCCACTCATTAAAGACCCGCTGTTCGGTATCGATGCCTTTATGGGCATAGTAGACCAGCCGCAGGTGGCGCTCTTCATCAACGGTGAGCGTCGTGTGTTCAAACGCCACAACGCCGAGCGCTTCAAGATAAAGATGACGCACTCCCTGACAGGGCGCGTTGACCTCCTGATTTTTCCACCATGCCTTAAACTCTGGTGCCACTTTGGTTAACTCTTCAACCAGCTCATCGATAGCGGGATCTTCGGTTGCACGGGCAAAGTCGCGCTGGAAACTGGATAGCATCTGGCAAACCTGCTCTTCCCAGGGCGATAGCAGTTTGCGCATGGCAGGGTCGGTAAATAACAACCACAGCATATTGCGGCGCTCAGGTGCATGGGCAGAGAAGCTGAACAGCTTATCGGCAGCCGCGTTCCAGGCCAGCACGTCCCAGCGTAGGTTCAGGATATAGGCGGGCCGTGTGGGCAGGTCGTCCATCAATGTTTGCACCAGCGGCGGCACGCTGCACCAGGTTTTACCTAGCTCAGAGGGTAGCCGCTGATGGGCAAGCAAGAACAGATGGCGGCGTTCAGCTGCATCCAGCTTGAGCGTCTTGGATAAATTGTCCAGAAACGTCGCCGATACGCTTATATCCCGCCCCTGTTCTAGCCAGGTATACCAGGTCAGCCCCACGCCCGCTAACGCGGCAACCTCTTCGCGCCTTAATCCTGGCGTGCGCCTTCGGCGGCCACGAGGCAGCCCCACCTCTTCCGGCGCGATTTTCTCACGATGCTTGCGTAGAAATGCAGCCAAGTCTTCCCGCGTTCGAGTTAGCGTCCGGGCAGCAGTCATTTTATTACCTTTAATAACTTATCACTTTTAGTAATAGCATAAATAGTTAAATTGTACCCCTTTAAAAGCCTCTCCAGAATAGCCTCTCGCTGGCAGAACTAGCGGTGATTTTTCGATCCTTATCTAACATGGAGAGCGTAATGGCTGATCAGTCTCGTTTATCGGTTTATTTAATAGCCCTGGGGGCATTTGCACTGGGGATGGCCTCTTATGTGACCGCTGGGCTTATTCCACTTATTGGCGACGCTTTTAGTGTCTCTTCAGCCAAGGCCGCCCAGTTAGTCACGGCGTTTACGTTGGCCTATGGCTTAGGCTCCCCCGTCGTCGTAGCACTCCTGCCCGGCCATCATCAACGCTTGGGCTTACTGGTGGCGTTAGCCGTTTTTATCGTGGCTAACATCGCCAGCGCGCTGGCCACCAGCTTTATCACCCTCGCTATATGGCGCGCCATCGCAGGCATTGGCGCGGGGGTTTATCTTGCCATGGGCATCGCCGCCGCAGCCGCCATCACGCCCGAAGCACAGCGTGGTAAAGCGATTGCGATCATTATGGGCGGCATGGCGAGTGGCACGGTACTGGGTGTGCCGATCAGCCTATTGCTGGCCGAGCGTTTAGGTTGGGCGTCAGCCATGTGGCTTATCGCAGTACTCGGCTTCATTGCCTATGCGGGGCTACAGCTTAAACTGCCTGCGCTTCCACCCGCACCCATGCTGTCACTTGTCCGCAAACTGGCGATTTTGAAAAGCCCTCATGCCATGGGCATTCTGGCAGTTTCCCTATTGGCGGCCATTGCCAGCTTAGGCATGTATACCTTTATTGCCCCGTTTATGGCGGCCGCCGAGTCAGGCGCTGTTGAGTCGATCACCGGTTATTTGTGGGTGTGGGGAATTGGCGGTGTCGTAGGCAGCTTTCTGATTGGCCCATTGGTCGACAAATTTAACGGCCCAGTAATTACCTTGGCGATTATGCTGCTGCTCTGTATAGCGCTGATCGCCCTTCCCCTTTCAGCATCTATTCATCCACTGCTGACGCTACTGCCGATTGCGCTTTGGGGAGCCGTTGGCTGGGCGCTGCAAGTGCCACAAAACAACGAACTCGTGCGTACGCGCCAAGCCCATGGCGACGGCAACTTGGCGGTCGCGCTCAATGAATCGGCGCTCTATTTAGGCAGTGCAATAGGCGCGGCGAGTGGCGGCATTTTGCTTGCCTTTCACCTGCCCGTTTCGACATTAGCGGTAGGTGCAGGGGCGATCGCCGCATTAGGGGCATTCGTACAATTGGCGCTTGTGGTAAAAGCCCAGCATTAAGGCCACAGATGATTAGCGGAGAGCACTCAGATACATAGCAGGCCTAATGCCACGCCAATTTAGTCAATCGTAACCATTCAACCGGCGAAGGGACGTCACTACCCGCTAGGCTCTTCTGGCGTCCATCCACTTACTTGCCGTACGCACGGTGATAACAATCGCGCTCAAAGGAACGATGATCAAAACAGCCCCCAGCGCCAGCATCGCCTTGAAACCAAACAAATTGAACAGCACTAATCCGACGATACATCCGATCAGAAATGAAAAAATCGTCGTCAAATGCGTATACAGTTGCTTTCGGCAAGAGCGACGGTCGGTCGCCTCACCGCGTGCCACCAATGATGATAAGAACGAGCCTAACGCGATACCAGCATCCGTTAGAGTGCCGGTCACGTGAGTCGATCTCACCCGACCGTTCGACAGTTGCGTTGAAGTCGCGTTGTGTACTCCCATCAAGAAGCCCAGTGCTATCAGCACTTCCTCGTTGAAGCGTGTCGAATAAAACAGCAGTTCAAACACCGACACCGCCGTCAATGCCACGCCTTCCGCCATGAGGATCAGGCAAAAGATAGTTCTGAGTTTCTGCCCCACGACCACAGCAACGCGTGCGAGCGTACTGCCGAACACGAATGCCAAAAGCAGAGCTGCCAGAAACAGCAAGCCATAGGTATCGGAACTGGCCACTTCGGTTGATATCTGTGAGGCATTGCCGCTCATATGGGAAGGCAGAAACCCAAAGGCACCCAACGCCATGGCATTGAGAATACCGGCAGCTGTTGCTAGCACCAGTGCCAGACAACGATCCTCAGTATGAGATCGAGCTTTCTTCTTTTTGATCAGCAAGCGCCTTCTCCAACCACCTAAGAGTTGGCAAGTATGACACTCATACTAAAGCATAGTTCTAATTTCGCTAATGGAGTGAGTGCTGACATATCAACGCCTGAATTCGAGCGTTAAATGCCAAACATCAGCGTTCGATGCGCAGCAAGCCCCGCCATGGTGCGACGCACAGCGGCAGCGTTGGTGACTAGCATGGCGCCAATCTGTTCAGAGGTAATCGGCTGGGATTCTCGCGCAATATGCAGCAGCACATGCAGCATACGGGAGAGGCGGCTATCGGTTCTCACAGGTAATGATCAACTATTCAAAGAAACAACAAAGGAGTAACGAGTGAGAAAGCACCTTAACATATTCATCTGTTAAGGCTGCTCGCCATCGGTTGGGTTGCGCTTCTTCTGAAACGCATCGCTAAACGCTGCCGCTAAAATACCGGTAGGCATGGCGATAATACCAATACCTGCTACCGCGGTTAGGCCCGCAAAAAACTTGCCCAGCGCGGTGATAGGCGTCACATCGCCATAGCCCACCGTGGTAAGCGTCGCGATACTCCACCACAGCGCACGGGGTACGCTACCGAAAGTTTCCGGCTGGGCGGAGGCTTCAACGACATACAGGCAGCAGGATGAAAACAGCAACAACAACGCAGCCACACCTGCACTTAACCATAGTTCATAAGAGCGCGAGTGGAGCGCATCCGCCAACTCCGTCCATGCTTGGCTGAACCTTCCCAGGCGGGCTAGCCGTAACATACGCAGCAAGCGCAACAGCCTTACCAAAAAGGCGTTGTCATGAACCATAAAACCTAAGAAATACGGCAAAATAGCAATTAAATCGATCAGCGCCCAAAACGAAAAAATATAGCGAAGACGGCCACTCCAACCACGATACCGAGGATCTTCCCCTATCGAATAAAGCCGCAGAAGATATTCAATAATGAACACCACCACGAAGATCGTTTCGAGCGTGGGAAAGAGCCATGGCGCGATTGCGCGAAGCGTAGGTTCAGTTTCTAAAATAGCCGTCAAAGAGGCCAACAAAATAAGCACACCAATCACTTGATTGAGTATTGAAAGCCCATTCTGCTGACGTGCTTCCGGCGCCAACTGCCGATAGAGCGCGGCTTTATTCATCGTTATATTCACACCTACCCATCCACATCATTTTTTTCAATTCCATTGCTCGCAAACAACTGAAGCAGCCCTTTTCGCGAAATAAAACGTCAACGTTGGTGTTGATGCCCCCGCCGATCAACGATAGGCGCATGCTGCGCCATCAACTCCACGACCCAATCGATAAACACGCGCAGTTTGGCGCTGACGTGCCGATTCGGTGGAAACGCGACGTACATCGGCATTGGATCGAGGTGCCAATCCTCAAACAAGCGCACCAGTTCGCCGCGCGATAAATGCTCCCTGGCCATGTAGTCTGGAAGGCATAATACACCGAGACCCACCAGGCCCGCTTCAAGCCCAGCGTTTCCATCGTCGACCGAGATCACATAGCGCCCCTGCACGCTGACACGCTCCTCGTTGCGGTGTAGGGCGAAGGGAAAGGCCAAGCCCGAGCGCGCCCACCTGAAACCAACGATGTAGTGAGGCGGGAGTGATAACTCTTGCGGGTGCGAAGGTACACCCGCCTTTTCCAAATAGCTCGGTGCGGCGTAAACACCAAGACTCAGGTCTCCTATGCGGCGTGCCACCAACGACAAATCGGTAAGTTCCCCGCCGCGCACCACACAGTCCACGCTTTCACCAATCAAATCCACCAGGCGATCGCTCACGCCCATATCGATTTGAATATCGGGATATTGAGCATGGAACGCAGGCAAGGCGGGAATCAGGATCATGCGTGCAAAAGGGCTGGGTACGTCCACTCTTAGTCGACCGCGGGGTAATACCGAGGCATTGGACAAGCTGGTTTCGGCATCATCCATATCGGCCAGCAGCTTGATGACGCGCTCGTAGTAAGCGACACCGTCCGCCGTGACGTTAACCTTGCGGGTGGTTCGGTTGAGCAGCGTGACACGCAGTCGTGCCTCCAGCTGCTGCACGAGTTGCGTCACGCTGGTCTTGCTCATGTGAAGTGTCTCAGCGGCCTTGGTAAAGCTGCCCGTCTCCACGACCCGTGCAAAGGCCTGCATTGCGTTAAAACGATCCATGGCTGTGCCAAGCACCTCGTGATTGTTTGAAATATACAAACAATGTTGAACAGAATTCGCCGTTTATCCACCATGAACGCAGGCTTAAAGTGGCTTCATCATAACTAACAGGTCAATTTTGACTTACTGATGGAGATACATATGGCAAAACGTGATGTCGTTTTCCCGAAAGGCCGCCAAGCGCTTTATGAGCAGAACGCTTATTCTGCTGCCGTTCGCTCCGGCGATCTACTGTTCGTGTCGGGCCAGGTCGGCAGCCGAGAAGACGGCTCTCCCGAGCCGGACTTCGACGCCCAGGTTCAGCTCGCTTTCGACAACTTGCAGAGTGTTATGGAAGCCGCTGGCGCAAGCTTCGCGGATATCGTCGACGTGACGACCTTCCACACCAACCCCGAAGCCCAGTTCGCCGCGGTCATGGCAGCCAAGGCACGCGCGTTCCCGGAAAAACCCTACCCTAACTGGACTGCTGTCGGCGTGACGTGGCTGGCAGGGTTCGATTTTGAAATCAAGGTGATAGCCAGACTGCCCGAGTAATCAGGAATACAGTTCAAGCCCCTATTCGTTGCGACGACGGGGCGTTTCTGCCCGCTGCCTTCGGAGAAGGTATGACCTTTTCAGTTTGCCATTTGACGAAGAGCGTGACTTCGTATTTGCTATCGCTAAGCTGGCATTTTTAACGCTGCCCGAACGGATCGCCCTCAACCATTCAGAGCTTATGATCAACGCCTTTGCCGTCTCCAACTACCGCAGTCTGAAAAACGTTGTCTCTCCCCTGTCGGGTCTCAATGTCGTGACCGGGCCCAACGGGTGTGGTAAATCCAACCTGTACAAGTCGTTGCGGTTACTGGCAGACACCGCCAAAGGCAATCTGATCGCATCGATCGCCCAGGAAGGCGGGCTTGATTACACCTTTTGGGCGGGCGCGGAAAAACTCACCAACAGCATGAGAGACGGGTCTGCCCCCATTGAGGGCACCGCCAAAAAAAGCAATACCCGCCTCAGGCTGGGGTTTGTCGGTGAAGACTTTGGCTACGCTATTTCGTTGGGAATGCCTGCGCCCCAGGGGTTTGCGGGCTACGGGGATCCCTCCATGTTCCAGTTCGACCCCGAGATAAAGCGTGAATGCATTTGGGCAGGCGACGTTTGCCGACCCAGCAGTTGCCTTATTGACCGCGTTGGCTCTGTGGTCAAAGTGCGCGTCGGTCGCAAATGGGAAGTTTACAACGCCCACCTGAATAGCTACGAAAGCATCCTGAACGAAATCAGCGACCCGGTCGCCGTGCCTGAAGTCCATGCGGTTCGACAGACAATCCGCCACTGGCGCTTCTACGATCAGTTCCGAACCGACCCGCAATCCATTATTCGCACACCGCAAATCGGCACCCGCACGCCGGTGCTGGATCACGATGGCCACGACCTAGTGGCCGCCTTACGCACCATTCACGAAATCGGTGATCGTGAGGCACTGTATGCAGCAATTGAAGACGCCTTTCCGGGCGCGAGCATCAAGTTTGCAGCCGACGCCGGTAACCGTTTTGTGCTGCAATTTCTGCAGGAAGGGTTGTTGCGCCCGTTAAACCAGTCGGAATTATCCGACGGCACACTTCGCTATCTGCTGTTAGTGGCGGCGTTGCTCACCCCTAGGCCGCCTTCACTGCTGGTATTAAATGAGCCCGAAACCAGCCTACACCCGGATTTGCTACCCGCCTTGGGGCGCCTAATAATACGTGCATCACAGGAGACCCAAGTGTGGGTGGTTTCCCACGCGCCACGCTTGGTGGCGACGCTGGAACAAGATCAGGCCTGCAACTCTATTGCGCTGGATAAAGCGTTTGGTGAGACCGTTATTCTCGGCCAGGGCTGGTTGGACGAACCGCCCTGGCAGTGGATGGATTAAACAGCAAAGCGATCAGTCGCGCGTATCAACTGATCGAGAATGCCGGGTTCGCTCCAGGCATGCCCTGCGCCTTCGATTATATGGAGCTCCGAATCTGGCCAAGCATTATGCAGCGCCAGCGCATAACGAACAGGGCATGGCATATCGTAGCGGCCGTGAACGATAACGCCGGGGATGCCTTTTAGCCGATCGGCGTTAGCAAGCAGTTGCCCTTCTTCCAGCCAGGCTTTGTGGGTAAAGAAGTGGTTCTCTAACCGAGCAAAAGCTAACGCAAAATATCCCTCTCTATAGGGAGCCGAAAAGGCAGGATCTGGTAGAAGGGTGATGGTTTCCCCTTCCCAAATCGTCCACGCCTTTGCCGCCTCAAGCTGAGCAACAGGGTCATCCCCCATTAACCGGCGACGGTAGGCGGCCACCATATCGTGTCGCTCTAATTCAGGGATAGGCGCCTGAAACGCCGCCCATTTATCGGGGAACATTTCAGACACACCAAACTGATAGTACCAGTCGATCTCCGCTTGGGTGACCGTATAGACGCCTCGCAAAATCAGCTCACTGACACGATCTGGATGCGTCTGGGCGTAGGCAAGGCCCAGGGTAGAACCCCAGGAGCCGCCAAAAACCATCCACTGGGTTACGTCAACATGTTCACGCAGCCTCTCGATGTCTTCGACTAAATGCCATGTCGTGTTGGCTTCGATACTGGCATGAGGCTCTGAACGACCACAGCCGCGCTGATCAAAGAGAAGAACGTCGTAGCGCTCAGGATCAAAAAGGCGTCGATGATCAGGTGAAATTCCACCGCCGGGGCCACCATGCAAAAACACTGCAGGCTTTCCGCCTGGCTTGCCCACACGCTCAAAATAGACCGTATGACCATCCCCCACATTAATCATGCCTGTTTCGTAGGGTTCGATCGGTGGGTATAGGGTTTTCAAGTTCGTCATTCAAGCCTCCCGCTTCAGTTGCACCTTTCCAGATACCGTTTGACACTTTTATCTTCGTCAACGACTTTACTACAGGCGGCTCTCGAATGACGTCGAAGAGCGAACAGTAATGCTAGTATCTAGAGAAGGAAGTGAATCAGAAAGCGGTATAGTCCGCTCTGGATCAATCAAACATTAAATGAAAAGGATCTCATCATGATTGAATCAATAGAAGAACTCGACGCCATCAGAAAGTCGTGTCACTCAATGGTCACTAAGAGTTCGAGTCTTTCTGCGGGCACCGCAATCATCCCGATCCCCGGGTTGGATATTGGCTCAGACGTGGCCATATTGATGCGTTTAATTCCCAAAATTAATGAACAATTTGGCTTGTCACCAGAACAAATCAACGGTCTGGATACCCCATCAAAGCTCTTTGTGATGACCGCCATTTCAAATACCGGAAGCAAATTGGCCGGGAAATACATCACCAAAAAACTCATCGTAATGTTGCTACGCAATATGGGCGTCAAGGTAGCGTCCAAAGGTGTTGCTAAGTTCGTTCCCTTTGTCGGTAGCGCTGTAGCAGGTGGTATTAGCTTTACAGCCATGAAGTACATGGGTAACAGCCATGTTGAAGATTGCTACCAGATTGCCTTGGCAACACTGGAAAAAAACCGGCTGGAAACCGAAGTAGTCATTGAACCAGACCCAAAACTCACTAAGAATGGCACCCTCAACGTAGCCAGCGATTATACAAACGACGTTTAGTAATCAATGGTTAAAACTTTTGTTGAATTGCCGATAAATTATCGGCATTCTTATTTTGCATTTTTCACGTACCGAACCTCAACTCAGCTCGCCCTACTTTAATCACCAAAAGCTTTTTTAAATATCAAATCCTCTACAATCTTTTATTCAGCTAATACATTAGAACCACTCCTACTCAGAGATTTTAAAATCCTCCTGCAATTACCAACTGAAATTATAAAGATAAATTTACAACCCTGCCGACAAGGATAGCTAATTAAACTATCAGCTATCCGAGCAATAATCATTTTATCGCACATAGACTTAATTTAGCAGGGTTATAAACCCTAATAGTGTGGATCTTTAACTCCCAGTCAGTGACTTTAAAAATACTAACTAGAAGCCTATTTAGGCTTGCGTGCCAACTACTGCGCCAGCAGTATCTGACGCCGGAGGCCCATAGCTAATACGTAATCGACTGCTGGAGTCTACCCATAGATAATGATTATTTAGAACCAGAGTATTATCAAACGTACCTTTACCGACCGTAACATGACCACCGTATGGATTGATCTGTAAGATGCGATGTGAAATGCCTGCTTCTACAGCTTGAATGCGTGCCATATTGGCAGCGTCGTCATACTCAAAAGAAAGACGTTTTGAGTTGGAACTCTCTGGGCTAATAGCAAATTGGCCAGCGTTTCCAGTATCACCCAAGTCACCAGCCATTTTCTTGCCAGCTACGTGAAAACCAGAAGCTTCTGCTTCAGTAGTGCCAGCACCCATATTACCATTGTAGGAAATAAGCGAACCAACCTTAGAGTTGGTGCCATCATTAAGAACGTTAGCGATCAAGCCCTCATAACGACCACCAATAAGTGTCGGTGTCGCGTTAGTTACACCCGAAGGAATGTAAAAACCTACTTTGTGATTCTGGAAAGCCATACAACCAAGAAATGTAACAAATGCCTTGTTTCTCGGGCCACCAATTAAATAGCCAACTCCGAAAGCTTCAGGATCTTGACTATTAGCTTTTGCAACGCAGGATGTGAAAGTGGCAAAGTCATTATCAATACGGTAACCGTGACGCCTGCAGCCATAAGACATCAAGTTAGTGCCGGAAGTGTAAGAAGCAATTGCATCGAACCAAAAACCATCATTCTCACAGAAGAAAGCCTGGCAATTGACGATATGACTATCTGATCCTCCAATGTAAAAACCAGTACCTGACTCAGTTGTACCGGCCCAGTCATAATCACGCTTAGTAGCATACGCGATACAATTACTGAATACTGCTTGGGCGCCAGCACCTAAGTCTAGAATAAAACCAATATAAGAGCCTTCATCTAAGCAGTCAGAAACGATGCAGTTATTGCCGGAACCAATATCGACCGCCGCGCCAAGGCGACCACGAGGCGTTGGAACACCATCAATTAGCTCTTTCAAGCCAGTTGCACAGCCGCAGTTAGAACCGCGACAACCGGTAACACGTACCATACGCGGCGCGCTAGCGATAATAGTATCATTTTCAATACGGCAAACTGCGATACCATTATCCGCACCGTTAAGAACCGTAACGTTACGAGCTTCGCACTCATCAGCCTCCAAAAAGATAGCAGAAGCCCAAATTAGGTGTCCACCACGGTCGTTAATGGGGCCATGATTCTGACCATTGTGGTTAACTGCACGTACACATAAGATAGCTTTATCGGCACCCTTGGCTAAGTATACAGCTGGTCGAGAGGGTTGGTTATTGGCAATTTTAAAATTAATAATGCCATTGCCACCGAAACGCTGGTTAGGTGTTGTCATGCTCAGGGTGTCAGAAATAAGATACGTTTTTCCGGAAGAAAGGTATACATCTTCGCCACTATCTAACGCAAGTTGCAAGCTAGCAGTATCGTCAGTAACATTATCGCCCACTGCACCGAAGTTTTCTACGTACATAGCTTCAGCTAGTTGTTCATCAAGTGGGCGGGGGGATTTACCTCCTTTAACTAGCACATTCCACCGGGCATCTAACGCTTCAAGAACTGTTTGAGTACCAGTAGACGTAGTAACTTCTGTAGAACTAATACTATCCGCTAAGTTGCTAACACCTCTAGTCGTGACGCCATCCAATGTTTCAGCTGCATTATCGCGAAACTTGCTATTATTCATCTACTTTCCTTCATGTATTATGTTAATGATGATTTTTTCTACTAAAAAACACAGCAGAATTATAAAACGCCTCAAAAAATTGGCTAAAACATCAATTTATGGTGCATTTAAAATTACACAGAATTAAAGTCATAGCCAATCATGTAAGCTGCTTTATCCCATAGGTCATATGACCTATATTCTTTTAGTTAGTCTCAGCAGCTAACAAAAGCCACTTCAAGACGACCTTACTTATATTTTTTACTTTTCATTTATTGCTGATTTTTTTTCAGAAAGTTCATTCAAATACTGCATGGCTTCATTGAAGTAAGGTACTTCGTGACCCTTCAAATCACAGCGCATAAGAAACTCACTTGCTGCGCGTATTTTCTCTATCTCGTTCATATTAAGCTCCAATTAGACCATGACCTGTCAGGTCTTCAATCAGGGCCTTAACTCGCTCAGCCAATTGAGAGGTTGTGACATTCGATGTATTAAATTGCGCTCGATTAGTGGTACCGCTTACACCCCCCCAGCCGCCTTTGCGTTGGCCCAGTACTTTAGTACCTGCTATTTGTAATCCCGTGTCACTTACCGGATTGGCAATATTAAGGGCTCCGCCGGTAATGCTGAGGGTAGTATTGCCCCCCACCAAGCTAACTCTACGGGCTCCGTTGGAGTACCAAGAAAGACGCTGTGTGACGCCAAGACGCCCGACTTCATTGTCAGCGAAAACCGCTTCGTCTGTTTTGAAGGCATATTTGAATACACCGCCGTGCGAGGTATTAGCTCGGGCGAAGCGAAGGCCACCGATGCTTCCAGAGGAACTAATTGGCGCATCTATACGGATGGCCTCTCCATCATTTCCAGTACTGCGTACGATGGAACCTGCTTCAAATCGAAGCCCGGTATGAAAGCCGTTGTTATCACCACCTTTAGTATTTCGGCCTACAGTCAGGGCGCTACCGAATCGGTTAGTGTCAGCTGATCGATCAGCCATGCATACCCGGACAAGCTGGTGGTTAGAGCCATATCCAGGATCATAGGTTACGTTGGCATTAAGCTCAGCTGCATGGCTAGCTTCACTACTCTGCACTTGACCGGAAAAATAACCCCAAAGAGCATATCCGCGGCCACCTGAGGTTACCCGAGAACAGCGAGCATGAATCCCAATGGAGTCTCCAGATCCACCAGTGACTCGGGCATTTCCAGTGATTGCTGCACCGTATGCGTTACCAGTAACCTTAGTTAACTGTGAGTAAAGCCCACCTTGTTCCCATTCCGATGAATTCTGGTTGCGGTTAGCAGACGAGTACTTCTGAAGAAATAAAATGGGGTTAGGGTCAGTGGTTGGCTGATTACGTAGCCCTCCCTGTATCAGTTGATACAGCGGGCTGTTGTAATTGCCGTAAATGTTGTCGGGCAGGTCTGTAATGGCGCCGGAAAGAGGCTGGGTTTCGTTAATACGGACTACGCTCATAAAATTCTCCTATTGCTTCGGCTTAGTATTACTTAGGTATAGATAGATTCAGTGTTCACGCATTCCCCGATTTAAAATAAATGCGGGAACTTATGTGGTTTTTATTCAATTGATTACCCGCATGGGCTAGGTTTAGGGTGCTATCACCTCCTTATCTTGTCTCGATTTTATTTGTCATCGTAAGATGCTGTTTTGATAGAAACTGCATGGTGAAGATAGGTTAAATAGGAATTGCGTTTTCAAGATCGTTATATTGCTGCGTGTCAGGCGCGACTTACTGCTGTTGATTCGGCAGCCCCTGCAGTGGAATCTGGTTTAGCGTTAACTGCTAACCGGGCTTGTTTGCCAAGAGTCTGCCCCCTCGCGGTCGGCAATCCGCTCTATTCTCTTCCGAGTGTGCAGACATATGCCCCACTGCGTAGTCAGCGCGGCCTTTCAGCACTCCCAGCATTTCGACAGCCCTGGGCGGCATATTCCTAGCGACCTCTTGTGGGATGCAGTCCCCTACGGGTAGCTAGGCTTATCGAATTGTTAAAGAGCATCCACGTTTCCCGGTGGTGCGGGTCATGCTGCTTGCAATGAACCTAACTATACAAGATAAAATTGTAATATCAAGCAAAAAAACAAGCTGCGCCAGACGCAATTACAAGAAATAAATGTAAACAGTTGAATTACAGGCGAAAAAAAACCGCCTCAAAAAGACGGTTTTCTTACAAAAAAGACTTGTTACGAAAAGGTTTCCCACCAGAATACACGCCCAATTATCTTCGGTGCTTCTGGATCACCCATCGAATACACTTCCTCCGGAAACTCTTCATGATTTTCGCTGACTACGCGCATGCGGTTGAGTGGTAATCGGTAGAGCTTTTTGACCCGAAGCATGCCGTCATGGTCTAGCGCGTATATTTTCCCATCAATTATGTGACGGCAGCCTTTATCGATACCGATAGGCGAGCCATCTATAATTATAGGTTCCATAGAATTACCAGTAACCGTGGCACAACCAGCGTTACAAGGCTGGACATTGGCCCTGGCCAAACGTTGAAGGCTAAATCGCATTGTGCGGCCGTGATTTTCTATTACTTGGGTTCTTCCGCTTCCTGCTGCCATTTCAACCTCACGAAAAAAAGGCACCTCAATCTCATCGGGCGGTATTTCACCCTCTTCTTCGTATAGCACCGTCTTGTGAAGCACCACCTCATCTTGCACACCCTCTACCATGGGGCCTTGCTCCAGGATAAGCCACTGCGGCCTCACATTTAACTGCTGCGCCAATGAGTCTATGCGCTTGTGGCGAGGCATCGTTCCACCTGATTCCCACTGTTGAACCGACTGCGCAGAAACACCAAGCATCTCGCCCAGCTGGGTCTGGGTAAGACCACGTCTTTCACGGGCTATTTTAAGTCGTTCTGAAAATTCCATTGGTTTGCCCAAAGCGCTTTTTGACTGAATGATGTAAATTTTCAGCAGTGTACAAGGCAAGCTTGTTACAATGAAACAAGAAATAATTGTAATTGAAGGATTGTAGGTTTATCCTGATTACAGGAAATACTTGTACACTAAGCTATGACGCCGAAAAGGCACTCGAACAGGCAATCACGATCTTGACCGGGGATTGCGGTGTTTCTTAGCAGTAGCGCGAATCAGGAAATGTTCTTCTTGCCTGCGTTTAGGTGGACTTTTCTACATGCACTGGCGCCGCAACCGCGCCCGATCATCGCCCTAGAATTTTCTTGGAACGCTCAGTTACCCGGGCGCTAACCCAAAGTGAATGTGATGTTTGAGCACGTAATTGCTATAGCAAAGCCGCTGAATGATCAGCTCTACGAGATGCAGTGTAGAAAGACAATGCGAACGGCTAAATGCCAACGGGCTTAGGTTAGCTTTTTTGGAGCGTTTAAGAGGCCCTGCCAAGTCGTATCGAAATAAACCATAAACTAAAAACCCGGCATGAATCGCTTGAGAGCGTGTCGGGCCTTGAAGTAATTCAGTGAGGTAAATATGAATAATGCAGTAGCAATAATCCAGTTCTCAGATTATCGGGATGCCGGACAAGCATCCACGCAAGATAGGTATAGAAATATTCAGATGAAGCAAAACCTAGCATTGCTTATTAATGCGATAAGCTCGTCCTATTATGAAACACCTCATAATTTCACATCGTGAGGCGTTGGAGACCTACATGCCCCGAATTACCTCCCAAGCCACTGACGGCAAGAATGTATGCGCATTTCTCGACGTGCTGGCGTTTGCTGAGATAGGCAAGCCCATGCTTCAAGACCCCCGCACTGATAACGGCTACCGAGTGATTGTCGGCTCTATCCCAAGCAAGTTGATCCTAATGGATCACTACGCCGACCACCCTCGCCAAAGAATGAAAGTGCGTAAAGGGCTGTATTCTACAGCTGCAGGCCGATACCAGCAGTTGAGCCGCTTTTGGCATCACTACCGCATCAAGCTTAGCTTGCCCGACTTCGGGCCAATAAGCCAAGACCGTTGTGCAATTCAGCAAATCCGTGAACAGCAGGCCTTGCACCTAATTCAGGCGGGCGAGATCGCCGAGGCCATTCACCGATGCAGGAATATTTGGGCATCGCTGCCAGGGGCTGGGTACGGCCAGCATGAGTATTCGCTTGAGCGCCTGCTGCTGGAGTTCAAATGCGCTCACGGTGAGCTGTGCACTAACGACCAAACTTGGTACGAGCGCATCAAGCTTCGGAGGGCGGCGTAATGGTTCAGCAACGCAATGTGAAACCTTCAATATTTGAGCGGCATATGCAGACAGGAATCCAGGTACTGTTAGTAACGCTGATCATTTGGGCTGGCTCTGAACTGGTGAAGCTCGGCCAGCAGTCGGTTGTATTAGAAGAGCGCCTGACTATACAGGACTTGATGCTTCAGGAAATGCGCCAAGAGCTGAAAAGCAGGGGCGATACGTACTACCGCACAGTTGATTCGCGCCGTGAGCTTGATAATATCGAGGGGCGCATCAATAACTTAAATAGCCGAGTGTCAGCGCTGGAGAGCTTGCGATGAATATAGCGACTAAAGCGTTATCTGTTATCACCGGCCCGCTGTTTAACGTGATCGACAAGACATTGACCGACAAAGATGAAGCGGCGCGGCTTAAGCACGAGATACAAATTCAATTGATCGATGCGGAAAACAGCGCTCTCAAAAGCCAGATGCAAGTCGTGCTAGTTGAGGCTGAAGGCGAAAGTTGGCTACAGCGCAACTGGCGTCCCATCTTAATGCTTACTATCGTAGCGATCGTCGCCAATAACTATCTTATCGCGCCTTACCTATCAGCCATGTTTGGCGTGGGCCTGACACTGCCATTGCCCGAAGCACTCTGGAACCTGATGACGCTTGGCGTCGGCGGCTATATCGCGGGACAGACTGCCGAGCGCGGCATATCAACATGGCAAAACGGGCAAGTGGCTCAAGAGCAGGCAAAAGCCCAGCACAATATTTACCAGCAGCTTCCAAAGCAGTAACCTGTTCCACTGATTAGCAACGCGGCTAAGCTGTGATGTATTGCCTGGGCAACCCCCAGTTATTCTGTTCATCCTGGATCACCAGCCTTGAATTGTCTCTCTGGCTAATTATAAATGCCATGCGTAGGCGACTGCGCAAACTTAAGTTTTATTAACCTTAACAATGACCTCGCTCTCTAGACGATCGATCTAACGCCTCCTCAGCTAATCTCGCGCCCCATCACCAGCGATATTAGGCAGAGAGCCTACACACCGGTAAGGGCGTCACCGGTGAACTCCTTGCCTATGGTCTACTCCAACAGCTTTCTTGATAGATAAATAAGGAGAATTTAATGCCCGCTTATGTCGTACTGACCCGCGAACACACCCACGACGCTCAAGAGATGGAGCGCTATGGCAAGAAAGCCAAAGCCGCTCGTGAAGGTCACGACCCGCAACCGCTCGCGTTCTACGGTGATTTTGAAGTACTAGAAGGCAGCGCCATGGAAGGGGCAGTGATCCTGCGCTTCCCCGATATGGCCGCTGCCCGTGCCTGGTATGACAGCCCCGCCTACCAGGAAGCCCGCAAGCACCGCTTTCAGGGCGCCGACTACCGGGTGTTTATCGTTGATGGCCTAACAGAAGCCTAAAAAGCAAAACCCCCGCCAGTAATGAACTGACCCCATAAACT
>NZ_LXRG01000209.1 GCF_001651035.1 Halomonas sp. ALS9 | reverse complement strand
ACCGGGAGACCGGCGAAGAGGTGCCTTTTGGCGAGATTTGTATGCTGCAGATTCGTGGCCCCAATGTGTTTATCGGTTACTGGCTGATGCCGGAAAAAACCCGTGGGGAGCTGTTAGACGATGGCTTTTTTATTACCGTTGATCTCGCCATGGTCGACGACCAAGGCTATGTGCATATCGTCGGTCGCGACAAAGACCTGGTGATTTCCGGCGGCTACAACGTCTACCCCAAAGAGGTAGAGCAGGTGATTGACGAGCTTGTTCAAGTGGCCGAATCCGC
>NZ_LXRG01000208.1 GCF_001651035.1 Halomonas sp. ALS9 | reverse complement strand
CGTGCCGCGTCGACTCGTCCTTCAGCTTGTTGATCTCGAACTGCTGGCTCTCGGAGTCCGGGACGATGGACCTGACCACCGGCCCCAGGACGCGTCGGCCGTCGACGGCGCCGAGCGCCCACTGCCAGAAGAGGCCGGCGCCGTAGCCGCCGAGTGAGGCGAGTGGACTCCTGATCAGCTCGGCGCCCAGCCGGCTGACCCCGGCGGTGGTCACGGCCAGGGCCTCCACATCCACCTTGAGGCCCTGCAGACTCCAGTAGAGCGTCTGGTGGGAGGACGTGAGGTCTTTCCAGTTGCGGAGCGGATGGATGGAATCGCGCAGTTCGGAGAACTCCAGCGGGGCGGTGCTCGCCTTGAGAGCGGCGATCTCTTCCGTGTAACGGGTGATGATTGCCGCCATACTGGCGGCTGACATGGCGGGCCCAGGCGCTACGGGCGGATCCGGTGCAATGGCCACGGTGTCTCCTTTCTGATGGTCGATGAGTTCCGGAGGGATCAGACGTGATAGGCCACATCTATTACGAATCGCACCCTTTGCCGTACCTCTTGATCGTGGTGCTCTGCTTGCC
>NZ_LXRG01000207.1 GCF_001651035.1 Halomonas sp. ALS9 | reverse complement strand
AGTATGGCCCGGGGGATCCTAGAGACCATTCGCGATTCCATGAGACTCCAAGGGTTCTGCACAACTTATGCACCTCTATTAGATCATTGTGTTCTACGAAGCCTGGACTGCATTACATATTCACAACCAACATGAGAAGAGCGGAATAGATGGCCGGATGTTTGGTGGCTTTGATATATTGTGAGGAGCATTGCGAACCCTAGAGCTGTCCGGTCAAATAACCCCCTCACAATAAGTGTAATGTCATGGGATAATCAAAAGACTAAGGGAGGGCTTTTATAGAAGGCGTGAGGTCATGCTATCCCCCTCTGAAGACGCGGCCGCGATATCCTGCAG
>NZ_LXRG01000206.1 GCF_001651035.1 Halomonas sp. ALS9 | reverse complement strand
ACTAGTATGGCCCGGGGGATCCGTATACGTTTCTAATTTGTAGTTAACGGTTGGATACCACTTTGAGGCATGTAATATGGTACTGAGCTTCGGCACAGGGCTCAAATTGCATCATTAAATGTCTCCGATGTGGCTATATGTCATGGATAAAGGCAGCCCCCTATATCTTTTTTTGTGGCAGCATGGGTCCATCAAAGCAATTATTCAGGGTCTTAATGACCTCCACAGCTCTAAACGTAATTCATCTGGCTTTGCCTGTACTTACTTCCTCCATGAAAAAAAGTGTTGATAATGCTCATAATGCTGCCCAGCAATTTCCTCCCTTCTCAAGACTATTCTGGCTTCCTGGGTACTTAAAAACAGGGCTTAGAGTATGGCTGCTGACAAAATTGCACTCTAAACGCTAGCTTAGGTCTTCTGCGGCCGCGATATCCTGCAG
>NZ_LXRG01000205.1 GCF_001651035.1 Halomonas sp. ALS9 | reverse complement strand
CGTAGATACAATATCGCTCTTGCCCGAGCCGTACTCGCTACGCTGCGGAAACGCTAATAGGTAAGACGAAAGTAGATCTGTGGTGTCACAGCGTACCGGAATCCTCGCGGCTAAGCGCTGCGTCGACATATTAGACTTATATGCAAAGCAGAGCATGTTGATTTTTTAAAGTTACGTAGCTATCGGCCGCCGAAATTTAGGCTCTTTGACGTTCCAGGTGGATTTGCCTAAT
>NZ_LXRG01000204.1 GCF_001651035.1 Halomonas sp. ALS9 | reverse complement strand
TCAACCGCTCGATGTCGACGTCCTGGCGGGGCCGCTCCCAGGAGGCGCAGACCTACCGGGACGACGTGCTCAAGCATCTGAAGAACCTCACCGGCGAGGTCCAGCTGATCGACAAGTCGGATGTCACTCTCTCCGGCCGCAGCGCGACGATCCCGGTGACGGTGCAGAACAAGCTGGTGCAGGGCGTCGACAGGCTCGTCCTGAGGCTGAAGTCGGACAACATCCGTCTGAAGTTCAACGACGGCGGGACGATGGCCGAACTGCCGGTCCGGGTCGGGGGCGGGCACAGCCAGTCGGTGAAGTTCGACACGGCGACCAGCGCCAACGGACGCGCCCAGGTGACGGCCCGGCTCTTCACCGAGGACGGCACGCCGTACGGCGAGGAGATGACCTTCACCGTGAAGGTCTCCGAGGTCACCCCCACCGTCCTGCTCGTCATCGCCGGCGGGCTGCTCCTCCT
>NZ_LXRG01000203.1 GCF_001651035.1 Halomonas sp. ALS9 | reverse complement strand
GGGTGCCTCAACCGCTGAAGAGAGTAACACGCCTCGCTGGCAAGCCCTGGATGAGACGTTGCGCAGTGATCCTGAGCGTATCGTGTTAAGCGATGCCAGCGGGCTTTACTACGTGTTTGCTAACCCAGTGTCTGCCAGCCCCGGCGATACTTCTGCAAGCAACAGCCCTAAAGGCGATACCGCTGCTCGCTGGCCCTTGATCGAAGAGCGCGACCGCAACGGCTATACCACCCAGTACCGCTGGGAAGGTGACCAGTTA
>NZ_LXRG01000202.1 GCF_001651035.1 Halomonas sp. ALS9 | reverse complement strand
CTAGTATGGCCCGGGGGATCCTTATCTGTCAAAACCGCTAATGTCCGTTCTAAGACCGTCTGGAGAACACTTGCCCATCAGTGCTTTTGAACCTTTTTTTCACAGGTCCCTTCCGATTACACTGAGAAGCTGACCACACCTGCTAGAAGATGGAGGTATGCAGCCCGTTAGTAGGAGTAATACTACCCAGCTTATAACCCTCAAACGTAGGGCAGATGGCGGCCGCGATATCCTGCAGA
>NZ_LXRG01000201.1 GCF_001651035.1 Halomonas sp. ALS9 | reverse complement strand
TCATCGTCAGGCACTTATTAAACGAAAAACCCAGCCAATCGGCTGGGTTTTTTGTTTGTATGGAAGAAAACCAAGGGGTCTCCCCATGGAGAGTCCCGGATGGCCGGCCCAGTCATCGTCAGGCACTTATTGTGAAAAATCCCCCAGGGCTTACGCCTTGGGGGATTTTTTTTGCGTGAGCGGTAGGTGGTGAGGGGAAAATAGTGAGGAGTGAGGAGTAAACTTCAACACCTCACCATTTGAACGGTTTTCTGGCGCTTTATGTCAGATATAACAATAGGTTGCTTATTTGACATGGTATTGTTGCCAAGCAGCATCTAGTATTATGCTGCACGTACCCAGAAGTAAAATCTCAGGAGGAGAAACGGTATGACGACGCAATTAGCCAAGAAGCTAGCCATCGCCCTTTTTATGGCTTTAATGGCAGGTGGTCTTGTCGCTTGTGATGATCAAGGCCCAGCAGAAGAAGCGGGTGAAAGCATTGATGACGCCGCAGAAGATGCCGGTGAGAGTATGGAAGAGCTCGGCGAAGATATGGAAGAGGCGGCCGAAAACTAGGCCGAGCCTTTGTTTGTTGAGTTAGCCTAAGCAGTCGCTGTAAAGCGGCTGCTTTATTGTTTGTATCGCGTCTATTATGGTTAGCCTAAATAACGATAAAAATGAGGTGGCAACGTGCTACTACAACGCGATAAAAGTTTGCTGTTAATGGTCGATTTCCAGGCCGGTCTTTTGCCTGTGATCGATGGTGGTCAAGAAGCCGTAAACGAAGCGGCTTGGCTAGGCGAAATGGCATGCTTACTTGAAGTGCCGGTATGGTTAACAGAGCAAAACCCTGAAAAATTAGGTGGTACCGCGCCATCTCTACTGGCTGCTCTAAACGACTATCGCCTTTGGGAAAAGCAGCACTTCGGTGTTATGGAAGAAGCTGAATTTAGATCAGCATTAAAAGCATCAGGAAAAACGCAGGTTGTACTGTGTGGAACAGAAGCGCATATCTGCGTGCTGCAAACGGGTTTAGGGCTATTAGAGGCAGGCTACGAGCTGTACTGGCTTAGTGAAGCCTCTGCCAGCCGCCGCCCCCAAGAAGCAATGCTTGCCCGTGAGCGCGCCTGCGCAAGCGGTGCTGTGGCGGTGACGGCGGACATGGTGGCTTATGAGTGGCTACATCGCTGTGACACAGCGCTGTTTAAAGAGGCGCACCAACGCTTTTTAAAGCCGCGTTCTTCACGCTCCGTACGTTTTTTCTAGGTTGTACCAGCTCGGCCGTTCGCTTTAGCGATCGGTTTCTTTGCGAGTGAAAACGAAGGTATCTCCCTGAGATGCCGGTGCATCGAAACGATAGCCTGCCACATCGAACGCCTTGAGTTCCTCTGGATCGTTAACCTGCTGCTGAATCATCCATGCGCTCATCAGCCCGCGTGCTTTTTTGGCATAGAAGCTGATGATTTTAAAGGTGCCGTTTTTCTCATCTTTAAACACTGGCGTAATGATCCGCGCATTGAGCTGCTTGGGATCTACCGCTTTAAAGTACTCATTTGAGGCAAGATTCACCAGCACGTTGGAGCCGCTTTCTGCAATGGCCTCATTGAGTGCAGGCGTCAGAATGGGCTTCCAGTAGGCATACAGATCCTTTCCAGCGCCGTTAGGCAGCTTGGTGCCCATCTCTAGTCGATAGGGCTGAATCAAATCCAGAGGCCGTAGCAGGCCGTAAAGGCCAGAAAGTATGCGCAGATGCGACTGTGCGTAACGGTTCTCCGCTTCGCTGAAGTTTTCCGCTTGCAGGCCGGTATAGACGTCGCCCTGAAAAGCCTGTGCAGCGGGCTTGGCATTGCTCAGCGTGAAAGGGGGACGCCACTCCTCAAAGCGCGCCGCATTCAGCCCTGCCAGCTTATCGCTGATACCCATAAGTTCACTGATTTGCTGCGGCGAGTAGTCGCGCAAAATAGTGATAAGCGCTTGGCTGTGTTTCAGAAAGTCGGGTTGTGTCACCTGCTCTGTGGTCGGCGGGGTTTCAAAATCCAGCGTTTTAGCGGGAGAGATAACGCTCAGCATCGCATGCTCCTGGTCGTGCTCTGGTAAATGGAAGCTTGATATAAGTGGGCCCATTATACCAAGCCTCGGCGAAGGCCGAGGCTATAGTGGTGATAGCTTGGTGAGAGTCGACTGTTTTTAAGGGCTGTTTAAGAGCTGTCTTTACGGACAGGGGTTCGGCATGCGGCGGTGAATATCTTCGATTGCCTCAAGCACTTCGTTGTCCAGCTTGAGGCTCTCGCTGGCAAGATTGCTTTCCAGCTGCTCCATGGTGGTCGCACCAATAATATTGCTGGTCAAGAAGCTGCGCGAGTTAACAAACGCTAGCGCCATTTGCGCAGGGTCTAATTCATGCTTTTCAGCAAGTGCAACGTAAGCCTGGGTGGCCGCTTCGGCTTCGGACGAGGTGTAACGCTTGAAGCGCTCATACAGCGTCAAACGACCTTTGGGTGGCTGCGCGCCATTAAGGTATTTACCTGAGAGTACCCCAAACCCTAGCGGTGAATAGGCAAGTAGGCCGACGTCTTCACGGTGGGCAATTTCCGCCAAACCAACTTCAAAAGAGCGGTTGAGAAGATTATAAGGATTTTGAATAGACGCCACGCGGGGTAAATCCAGCTTATCGGCGAGCTGCAGTGAGCGCATGGTGCCCCAGGGGGTGTCATTAGAGAGCCCTATAGCTCGTACCTTACCAGCATCAACCAGTTCTTTAAGAGCCGAGAGCGTTTCTTCTAACGGCGTCGCATCTTCGTCTTCGCTATGTACGTAGCCTAGCTTGCCAAAGAAGTTGGTTTGACGGTCGGGCCAGTGCAGTTGGTAAAGGTCAACGTAATCAGTATTCAAACGCTCCAGGCTGGCGTCAATGGCCTGATGAATATGCTCACGGGTTAAGCGCGGGCCACCTCGGATATGGTCAAGCCCTGGGCCAGCGGCTTTGGTAGCAATAATAAGGTCGTCCCGTGCACCGCGCTGCTTTAGCCAACTGCCGATATAGCGTTCAGTTAAGCCCTGGGTCTTGGCCATGGGCGGGACGGGGTACATTTCTGCGGTATCAATAAAGTTGATGCCAAAGGCCACGGCCCGGTCAAGTTGTTCGTGGGCTTCGGCTTCGCTATTTTGCTCGCCAAACGTCATCGTGCCTAAGCAGAGTCGACTTACCTCCATGCCGGTTCTGCCAAGTGGGCGCGTTTGCATTTTCATCTCCTTACTAAGGCGGAATTGCCACAAGATAAGACGCTATTACCTGGATGGTAAACGGCGTATGCATGGCATGTTAGCGAGGCTCTTTGTAAGCAGCAAATTTATGGGGTTGAGTCGTCGCAAAGGCAGGCGTATGCTTGCCAGCCCATTGACCGGCTAAAGGCCGGTTTCTCGTGTGGTTGGCAGCATTTTATGACTGCTGGCCCAAGGTTCCAACAGACAGGCAGGGTGGTTTGCCATGCTGCAGGCATCAACATTATTTACTCGGCTAGAATTTCGCCTAGCTGAACGGCTGTTTCATAATCACTGGTTGTTGCCGCGTTCACCGCGCACCCAGCGTTTAACAATGCGCTTATTTAAGCGCTGTGCGGAAGCGGGTCACCCAGACGCGCTCTCCGTTTACGGCCATATGCTGTTTCATCGCAGTCAGACGCCCCAGGACAAGGCGCGCGGAGCGCGGTACGTTCTGGAAGCTGCCCATGCCGGGGATGTAAAGTCACAGTACCAGGTGGCACAAATCCACGAGCACGGCTGTGCTCAGTACCCGCGCCGTGAAGATTACGCGGTGACCTGGTACGCGCGTGCCGCCCAGTCTGGGCATTATCTAGCTGCAGAGCGGCTTGCCCGTGCTTATCGCCTGGGTGAGTTAGGCTTGGCGGTAGATGGCGAGCGTGCGGCTTACTGGCAGCGACAGGCGGATCAGCCCGCACTAAATAGCGTGGCTGCCGCATGAAGCGTTACCGCGTTTTGATTGAGTGAGGAAGGTTGTGTCCGAGACGCTACCCACAGTATTAGATATTGAAGCGTCCGGATTTGGGCGCGGCAGCTACCCCATTGAAGTAGGCATCGCCCGTGCCGATGGAAGCTGCTGTGCTTTTCTCATTCAACCGTTGGAAGAGTGGACGCACTGGGATCCCAAGGCCGAACTGCTGCACGGTATTTCCCGTGATCGCCTCATTCAGGAGGGCTATCCGGTACGTCAAGTTGCTCACTGGCTGAACGATGAGTTACGCGAACTGGGTAAGGCGTACAGCGATAGTTGGGGATACGACAACACTTGGCTATCGCTGCTCTTCCATCACGCGGGCATGCTGCCGCGCTTCCGCCTTGAGGCATTAAGAATCCTGCTTAGCGAAGAGCAGCAGGCTGTGTGGAGCGACAGCAAAGAAGTGTTGATCGCCGAACAGGGAATTCACCGCCACCGGGCAGGTGATGATGCCCGCCTACTGCAGCTTACTTATCAGTATACCCGCAAGCTCACCGAGCACACGGGCCACTAGTGACGCTCCCCTTGCCAGCATTATAGCTGGGCTTCCAGCGCCTCAAGCAACTCATGGGGTGACGGTGCGTCTAGCAGCATCTCGCGCGTGGGAGACGCCAAAAAGCCATGACTAACCGTGCTGTCTAAAAAAGTCAGTAGCGGCGAATAGAACTCGTCAATGTTCAGCAACCCCATCGGTTTTTCATGCAGGCCCAGATAGCCCCACGTCCATATTTCAAACAGCTCTTCCAAAGTGCCGATCCCGCCGGGTAAGGCAATAAACGCATCGGCGTTGGCCGCCATAGTGGCTTTGCGTTCGTGCATATTGCGCACCCGAATCAACTCACTTAAGCCAAAGTGGGCTTGTTCACGCTCCACTAGGTGGTCGGGCATCACACCAATGGCCTCGCCGCCAGCCTCCAGCACTGAATTCGCCAGCTCACCCATCAGGCCAACGCGTGCCCCGCCATAAACCAGCGTATGGCCGCGTTCAGCGAGCGTGCGTCCCAGTGTATTGGTCGCCTGACGGAAAGCAGGACTATTGCCTTCGCGGGAGCCAAGATAAACGCAAATTCGAGCCATTCAATAATTCCTTATAGCCAACGAAGGAGGGTGTTAGGGCAAATGCAGATCGACCTGATGGTGCTCATCCATCCATTGGCCAATCACATTGCTGCCGCACAGATGGTGGGCGTACTGGGTATGCAGGCAGCGCACCTGGTGCCAGTTAGTAATCCCGCCAATGCCACGCTCGGTCATCACCTGGGTGTAACCCAGCTTAGCGACTTCTTCACGCTGGGCATCGCTCATAAAGTCCCAGCGGGCGGTCACATAATCGCGATGGCTCTGCTGATAGGCCTCAAGAAATTCGGGCTCATCCTGCAAGCGCTGTTCGAGCGCTTTGATCACACCAACGGCTTCGATACGGGAAATCTCGACTTTCAGCACATCTGAGCAGAGCCAATACAGGGTGGGGAAGGGTTTGCCATCGACAATCGGTGCCATACGCAGTACGAGCGGCGTGCCTTCCCCGTCGGTAGCGGCTACCGCTTCGATACCACGCGGCGCGCGGCCAAGCTGCTGGGCAATAATGGCGAGCTGACGTTCGTCAGGCGCTTGGTTGGTGCGTATCACCATTTGGTTGGTCTCTCACGAACGGTCATCTTGAACAAATTTAGTCGAGCGGCCAACGGCACGGAAAAAGCAGCGATTGAGCTGTTCAGGGGACGCGACATAGCACCACGTCCGCTCACAGTATTCAGCGGCTCGTGCCATTAGCACGTCATAAAGGCGATTGAAGGGCGCATCATAATCGTAGGGGTCGGCCCCAAACAAGCGGATATGCGGATAGTCGGCAAAGCGCTCAATGAAGTAACGCTCAAGGTCTGCCTCAACGGCACGGTGCTGGGCGACGTTGTCAGGGTCTATCCAGAGGTTGTAGCGGATGGCCATTATAAGGCTCCTATTGCCCCGCCGTTGCGGGGCAGCTGCAATCAGGCAGGCTCAGGCGCATCTTGCAGATGCGACGTTAGTGCCTCACGTAAGTCGCCCTCAATGGGCATAGCGCACTTGGACTGATGGTCATACTGCACCATAACGGTGTGACCCAGGTTAGTGAGCTTGCCGTGCTGCCGCGCCTCTTGAGTCACCGTAAACGAGCTATTTCCAAGCCGCGTTAAGTACGTACGTATTTCGATATCGTGACCGTAAAACAGTTCAGCCCGATAGTCGACTTCCATGCGTGCCATAATCAAGCGCCACTGTTTGGGATTTAAGTCAGGGGTAAAAAGTTTGAACAAGTCATTACGGGCAAGCTCAAACCACGCTGGCAGGCGAGTGTTGTTAATGTGCCCTAACGCATCGGTATCGTAAAACGCGGGCTCAATGGTACGTATAAACATGGCATGTCCTTGTTTTTAGCATAGCGGGGCTATTCAGGATTAACCCAAGCAAGCGCTTGGTCAAGAAGAATGACGTTGATACCAAGCAGTGAGTTGCATCCACCCCAGTAGCCATAGTGTGGCAGCTACGAAGCCTGCCAACGTGCCCCATAGCAACCCCAGTGTGCTGTAAGTATAGGAAACACATAGCGTGTAACTCAGTAGCGAGCCAAGTCCCATCGGGTAGTGTTTGATCACCGTCGCCACCGGCGCTGCACCATGGTTCAGGTGTAGGATCAGCAAAAAAGGCAGCATCGTGACGGGAAATGCTGCCAATGTCCCCGCCCAGGCGGGCGGTAGCCAGTGGGCCAGGCTGGTAATGGTAAAGATGATCACGGTAGCAAGTGCGGCGCGAGCGGCAAGCGCCGGTAACGAAAATGTTCTGCTGGCGGGTATCCTGACATCAGCAATGTTGCGAAATAAACCGCTGAACAGAGCAATGGCGCATAGCGTCACCAGCGTGCCGCTCAGGCGTGTGAAGTTGAACTGAGCGAGCAGCGTGCTAACGGCGAGCCAAGCCACCAAGCCGCCCGCCACGCCGCCAATGACACCTTTAACGCCAGGCTGGCGTCCGGCTACCCAATAACCGGCCCCTAGCGCCATTGTGGCCGTAAAGCCCGCCAGGGTATGTGCCGCACTTTGGGTCGCAAATTGAGGGGAAATTTCCAAACCGATAAAGAATAGCGCCAGCGACGTGCCTAATGGATAACCCGCTAGCAGGCCCGCCATGCGTGGGCTAGCGCGCACCGCAATCGCGCCTAGCCCCAGCACCATACTGATTGAGAGCCCTAATTTCGCTAGCTGCCATGTTAGAGGGACTTCAATCATGCGGCGTTTTCCTTACTGTTCTTACTGTTATTGTTGTGTTGCGTCGTGGTTTTATAATGCTCTTTTAATGACTTACCGCGTTTTGTTTATGCCCGTGTACGAGCTCGTTACTTAAACCAAACGCAGTCCTTGTTGGTCGCGCCAGGCGGCATCAAGCGCATCTTTCAAGGGGGACTTCAAGTGCGCTGGGAGCGCCTCTTGAGCCGCTTGCAGTGAATCAAACGAGCGGTTGCGTAGCCAACAGTAAGCCCAGGCGCAGGCTTCGGCGTCGCTATCGGGGGTCGGGCGAGCGGGCATTTGATTGAGCAGAAAGACTGCAGTGCGCGGCGCCCATAGTGGCATTTCACCGAGCTCATCTTGGCTCCACTGTTCGAGGGTCGCGCCGCTGGGCGTGGCGTCGGGTGTGCCTAATTTAGCTACCCGTGCTGTTTCGGCCAAAATGAGCGCTAGCTGATCCGTATTCGCTTGGCCAAGCGAGCGCCATTGCCGCAACAGCGCCGATAGCCCCGCCCGCATCTTGGTATAAAAGTCATCTTGCGGCATGCTTGGCACAACCCCTATTGAATGAGTGAGATGTTTCATGACCTACGATTTTGCCACGCCTGTGGAGCGACGCCACCCTGAAGGTGGCTGGGCATCGCAAAAATGGCACCGCTACGGCGACGACGTACTGCCTCTTTGGGTCGCCGATATGGACTTTCGCTCCCCGCCTGCGGTGATTGATGCGCTGCAGGCGCGGGTGGCCCACGGTGTATATGGTTATGGCGAAGTGCCCGCTACGTTAACAGAAACCCTGTGTGAGTGGAGTGCCCACCACTATGACTGGCCGATTCAGCCGGAGTGGCAGCAGTGGCTCCCGGGCGTTGTGCCAGCCTTGCACCTAGCCGCGTTAGCGTTAACCGAGCCGGGCGATGGGGTGTTGACGGTAGCGCCGATCTACCCTCCCTTTTTAGAGGTGGCAAAGCGCACCGGGCGACTACCCCAGCAGGCGATGCTGGCAGCGCCTTCCACGCCCCATGGGCCTTGGCAGCTCGATATTGCTGCCCTGGAGGCTGCTATAACGCCGCGTACGCGCTTGCTGCTGTGGTGCCAGCCTCACAACCCTACGGGTCGTGTATGGCGCCATGAGGAGCTTGCCGCGCTGGCTGAACTAGTGGAGCGCCACGACCTATGGGTGGTCTCTGATGAGCTGCACTGTGACCTGTTATTAGACGAAGGCGCCCAGCACCGCCCGTTAGCTGCGGCATTTCCTGCACTGGCGAAGCGCACTATTACCCTGTGGGCACCGTCAAAAACTTTCAATTTGGCGGGATTAACCAGCGCTTGTGCAGTGATTTCTGATCCCGCACTGCGTGAGCGCTTTGCAGCCGCGACCAAAGGATTGCTTCCCGATGGCAATGTGCTTGGCTTGGTCGCTGCAGAGGCGGCTTATCGCCATGGCGAGCCTTGGCGGCAGGCGCTGCTAAGCGTGCTACGAGAGCATCGCACGACGCTGCAGGCACGCGTAGCGACTTGGCCGGGCGTTAGTTGGGGTGCGCCGGAGTCAACCTACCTTGCCTGGCTGGATATGCGCGAGGCAGGGTTGGGCGACGCGCCGTATAAGACGCTGTTGAAAGAGGTGGGGGTGGCGCTTTCGGACGGGGCCGCCTTTGGCTGCCCCGGCTTTGTGCGGCTTAACTTCGGCACCACCGCCTCCCAATTGGAGGCGGCGCTGTCGCGTATGGATGAACTGTTGAAACGAGATTGAAAGCTTTCAGCTGAAAGACTTTAGTAAAGCATCGCAAAGAGCTTACGACGGTAAGCAACGGTTAGCGGGTGGTCGGCGCCCAGTGCGTCGAACACCTGCAGCAGTGTTTTACGCGCCGCGTCATCGTTATAGGCACGATCCTGCTTCATCAGCGCGAGCAGTGCTTCCAACCCTTCATCGTAATGACCGTCAGCCACTTGACGCAGGGCGCGCTGGTACTGCGCTTCGCTATCGGTACGGTCACCTAGGGCGGCAATCTCTTCGCTTGAAAGCGCCTGCTCGCTAAACTCGATGCTGGCGCGTACGCCACGGGCTGGCGCTGCATCACGCTCTTCCGGTGGCAGGTTGTCCAGCACTTCGCGGGCCTCATTCCCTTGACCTTCTGCCAACAATACGCGGGCGAACGCTATTTGATAGGCGTAGTATTCGGGGTATTGCCCCATCAAAGTTTGGTAAATCTCACGGGCAGTGGCGACATCGCCAGCGTTAAGCGCTTCCTCCGCCTGCTCTTCGGGGCTGGGTGGAGCCTCACCTGGGGCGGGGAAGTAGCGGTTAAGCCACTCACGCACTTCCTTCTCAGGCAGCGCACCTTGGAAGCCATCGACCAAGCCGCCCTGACTGATCAACTTCACATCCGGCACTGAACGCACGCCTAGTTGGCCACCTATTTCTGCATTCGCTTCAATATCGAGCTTACCAAGCAAGAACGCGCCCGCGTACTCAACTACCAGTTTGTCCAGCATCGCGAGGAGGGTGCTACTGCCAGCGTTGGACGGTGAGTAGCAGCCCATCAGTACTGGCACCTGCATGGAGGCCTCCAGCACCTGCTGAATATTGCCTGCATTAAGCTCGATAATAACGTCTTCAGGGCGCACCGCTGCTTGTTCAGCGTTGGGCGAGGGAGCGTCGGCATTTCCGGTATCCGCAGTCAGCGGCTTACCTGAGCGGGGGTCAATAATCTGCATGGGTAGACTCGGCATCAAAAAATGAACAATAGTTCCCCATGATATGCAGGCATACTCGGAAGGATTCAAGGAAAGGGAAGGAAATAAAACTCAGGGCGCCGCTAGGCGCCCTGGCAAGGCTATGGTTTATGGAATGGTTTCTGAAATGGTTCCTGTAATTGTTTCTGGCATTATTTCTGATAATGCTTAAGGAATAATGCGCTCCGCCCGCAGTCGGGCGAATAGGTCGAAAAATGCGGCGCGAGTTTCGCGGAAATGGTCAAAGCCAAAGTCTCGCGACTTGGTCACGTCGTTAACACACTCGAGTTCGCGCCCTAGATCTGCATCGGTGTGCCACCAGGAAACCAGCTTAGAAACGTCAGCTTCGATTAGCCCATGCTGCTCAGCAATCTCTGCCCAGGTTGGCGCCATGTCGGCCATCTGCGTTTCAAGCGGCTGCGGTGTTTCTGGGCAGTCCGGCACTTCAAGCTCAAAGAGCTCACCAATTTCATTCCACAGTCGGCGCCAGCGAAAAATATCGCCATTGACGGTATTAAAGGCTTCGTTATGCGCGCCGGGCGTTGTGGCTGCCCATTCCATCTGCCGTGCCAGTACCAGCGAATCGGTTAGATCGGTTAAGGCATTCCATTGCACCTGGGAGCCTGGGAAAGTGAACGGTTTGTTCGTTGCTTTGCAGATAGAGGCATAAATCGCCAGCGTCACGCCCATGTTCATGGCGTTACCGCGGGCATAGCCAATCACCGTGTGCGGGCGGTGCACGTTCCAGCTAAAGCCGTCCCGCTCCGCCGCTGCAAACATGATGTCTTCCAGAGTGTAGTAAAAGTTTTCGCCGGGTACGCGGGGCGCTGATTCACGAAACGGTGTCTCGGTCTTGCCACTACCGTAGTTCTCGAAGGCGCCCAGGTACTGCTTGGTGCCAGTGACCAACGAGACATGCGCCAAGCTTGCGCCCTGCAAAGCGTCGAGCAGGTTGTGCATCATTGCGCCGTTGGCTTCGACGTTGGCTTTCTCATTGTCGCGCCGCACCCAGGTGCAGTAGAAAACGTGAGTAATGGGTAAGTCCGCCAGTGCCTTAGTTGTCGCTTCACGATCGAGAAGGTCGGCGGTAACAGGGATGACGCCCTCTTGTTGAGAGGGGCGCCGAGATAAACCATAAACCGTCCATCCACTGGCGGTGAGATAGCTGGCTAGATTGCCGCCGGTAATACCGGTGGCGCCTACTACAAGTGCTGTGCCTTTGCGCATCGTTAATTCCTTATGCAGACAAGAGATTGGAAACGGGCGACGAACGCCGTGCTCGTGCCCGATGAAAAGCAGTCTGGTCTTTGATGATCATTGCTACAATTGGAAAAATCGCAAATCTTTATTGCACGAGGAGCAACTTGATGGATCTCAATGCGCTACGTATCTTTGAGCGCGTCGCCGCGACAGGCAGCTTTACCGCCACCGCACGTCAGTTTCATCGCGCCGTGTCATCGGTCTCGCGCCAGATTGCTTCTCTAGAGGAGGCGCTAGGGCAGCAACTGTTCTATCGACATACCCGCGCTGTTACGCTGACCGAAGCGGGCTGGCGCTACTACCAGGAGGTTCGCGAGATACTTGAGCGGCTCGACTTGGCAACTGAAGCGCTAACGTCGCCCAATAGCGAGCCTAGCGGCGTGCTGCGCCTTAATGCCCCGGTGGCCTTCGGCCAGCGCCAGATCGTGCCGATTCTGCACCACTTCCAGCGTCGCTACCCGGCAATCAAAGCCGAGTTGATGCTAACTGATCAACTGACCGACCCGGTGCGCGAGGGCATCGATATCACCTTTCGCGTTGGTGCATTGGCGGATACCACCTTAGTGGCGCGCCGCTTGGCAGCGATGAACTACGTTGTTGCCGCCGCACCCGACTATTTACAACGCTGTGGTACGCCCACCAGTCCCGATGATCTGAGCCAGCATGACTGCCTACTCTATCAAGGCGAAATGGGCCGCCAGCGCTGGTACTTCCAGCAAGCCGAGCAGCCGCAAGCCTTCGCTTACAAAGTCGACGGTAGCCTTTACAGCAACGATGCGGAGAGTTTAGTGCGCGCAGCTCTAATGGGGCAGGGGTTGGTGATGTTTCCGACTTGGTTGATCGCTGATGAGCTAGCATCGGGCGCACTGCTGCCGATACTTGAAGCGTGGGAGTGTGAGGTTATGCCGGGAAGGCGGGATATCCACGTGCTCTATGCGCAGCGGCGTTTACATACCCGCAAGGTGAGTGCATTTCTGGATCACCTTTTTGAGATGGTTGGGCCTACACCTCACTGGGACCGCTGGCGAGAGCAGCATCGGGATTCGAGCTTATGACGGTTAAGAGGCGAAAAAGCTTCTGCTCAATTCAGTAGACGCAGGCATATACCGCTAAATATGACCCCCCTGCCGTGTGTCATCACAGGGGGATCCCTTATTTCAAAATTCAATTTTCAGCTGGCGTAATCACGCGAAAACGCAGCCAGTGACGTCTTCAGGTCTTTCTCAGCAATTGCGGCACCAATGCTGCGGAACTTCCAACTGCTGTTATGGCGATACACGCTGCCCATGATCATGCTAACTTTGCCTGCGAATGTTGGGTCGTTAGCCACGTCAAATTTTGCAAATTCGCTGCCACTACCTGCTTTGCCGTTGTGGATACGAATGCCAGCGAACGGGATCTCACCGAAGTTCTGTTGTGAAAAAGAATTCAACACTAACGCTAGCGTAGTGACGTTACTTGGAACGTTTTTCAAGTTGATTTGGATAATTTCGTTGTCCTCACCATCATCGCCGCCAGTATCACCCGTCCGGTCATCGCCGCTGTGGTTGATCGAGCCACAGTTAGATTTTAGCTGACGAAACCACACCGTATCGACCAAATTACCTTGGGCATCAAACATGCCTACAGAGGCATCCAGGTCAACGGCGACGTGTTTTTTGCCAAAAAAGCCTTTCTTCTCGATTGCCCCCCAGTTCACACCGATTTCGATGTAATCCAGGTTGCCACCGCCTTCTTTTTCAAGACTAATACGTTGACCTTTTGCGAGGTTAATAGACATAGTGAATGCTCCATTTATTACGTGATTGCCGTGTGTCGGCGTTGGGTTTAACTCTTTGAAGTTAACTCTTTGGAGTTAACTACAGGAGAACCATCATGTCGGAGCGACCGTTGGATAGGCTGATAGTGTCGCTCTGGTCTGCTTTCGTCAGATTGATCATGGTGATTCTCGCTAGTTGGATAATTAAATAGTGGCTTGCAAGGCGGCGACCCGCTTGGCCCAATTGGTGTGACAAGTCGCTTCTAGCATCTGGCCACTGTCTTTAAACACCGCTTCTGTACTATTGAGCAGGGCATGGGCCTGAGGCTTTTGGCGGGCCATGGATTGAGTAAAATGCTCCTCGACCAGCGCTACTTGCGCAGGATGGACGCAAGTTTTGGCATAAAACCCCCAGGCTATGTCCAGGGCCACTTCACGCGACAGGGTGTCGGGCTCCCCAATCAAGTCACACACGGGAGCTGACAGTTCGAAGCCAGCGGGTCGAAAAACGGTAATGAGCCGCTCAATGGTTGATCTCAAAGGAGTGTCGTAGACGGTTTGGCCTGGCTGGCGTTTAAGGCCTATGACACCTAAAAGATCATTAGCGCCAATACGCAGGGCGATGACCGGGTTACATAGGGCTTGCACCGCTTTAAGGGTGGCGATGGTGCTGTCTTCACGAAATAGCGCCGGTGTTTCAAGCGTTGGCATGATGGCGAGCTTCTTGTGGCGATTTAGCACTTCGCGCCATGCGGGCATGGTGATATCGTCGAATTTGGGTATGACCACGCCATCGATACGCGCCATCGCGTCAGACGACTCCAATAACTGGCGCAACACAAAGGGGTTACGCGGCCTGACAAAGCGTAGAAACGATACGTCTTGTGGTGCAGCCTTCAGCGCTTTTATTAGTCGCTGCACGGCCCAGGTGACGGCATTGGGTGCAACCGCATCTTCCGTACACAGGATGATGGATCGTGCATCGTGGCAGCCAACGGCTAAAATCTGATCGAGCGATTTGTGGGTGGCGGGCACATAGAGCGAAGCGCCGAGCTGGCCATAACGGGGTGTCGCCATTAGATAGCCTCCGTCTTAGTGACCGCTTTGATCAATGAGCAAGCGTGGAAAGGCATATCAGGGCATACGTCCACCGGCACACCTTTTTCTTCAGCCAGCAGGATTAGATGTTCAACATCCGGATGAGCTGTATCACGCACCATCAACAGCGCCGGCACGCGACGCAACATGACGCGTGTGGCCTCAGCAATACCTGGTTTGATGTAGTTGATGTCGTCGACGTGATAATGGCGTTGGATCTGCCCGAGCATTTCTTGCATCAGGAACCGCTGGCGCGTGAGCTCGCTCTCTGTTGGTAGAGAGGCGCCGTCAAACGGCTGCGATAAATGGACGGCGACACGCTCTATGAACGCTTGGGACTGGTCGTATGGCGCTAAGTCGTCATACAGGACACAGCCATGAAAAGCGCCTTCGGGTACTTGGTGGTTGAGTATCGAGCGTGATACAAGCCCTGAGACAGTAGCGTTGAGAATGCCCGACGGAATGGCATAGTCCTCATATGTTGCTGCGTAATCGGCCGTACCGCCAATGTCAGAAATGACCGCCAAACGGGTAGATACGGTACGTTTACCTTTGGCACGTCGGGCAGTGTTGTAACGCGACATATCTGAACGCAATTCACGGGTAATCACGCCTTTGGCTGTCCAGGCATCGACAAAGACAATACGCTTAGCATCTACGCCTACATCATCCAGTAAATAATCCAGTGCCGTGGTATCGATACCTCGATCACGAATAATGGAGACACTGTAGTGCTGGCATGCTTGACCTTCATAATCCACTAAGGCGCGTCGCAGTAACGCACCTGCCGGGGTGCCAGCACGTACTAGGCTGACCAGCGTAATGGGAGTGGCGCTAACACCCAAATCGGTCACCAACTGATGGGCTAGCTGGCGCACTTCACGCGCGAGCCTAGGGGCGTAGCGCGTGCAGAGGGTCTCAAATAACGCCAGGTATTGAGGGCTTGGCGCTTCCTCACGATGAATCATTTCACTGTAGTGGGCTTGGCCTGTCTGAATGCGGCGCTCTTTCTCTACAATCGAGAGGTATTCTGGCGCTATCGGCGTGAGCAGAAACTGGCAGTCATCCGGCTGGTAAGAACCATAAAAGGGGGCAAGCGGGGCCACTGCGGTCATTGGGCGAGTTCCTTAACAGCGTGCCAAACTTGGCTACGGGTGGGCATCACGGCCATATCGCTATGTGTCATGAAAGGGAGATCCGATAGACTGTCGCCAAGCGCGATAATGGTGTCTTCGGGCTGACGCTGAAGTACCTCTTCGAGAAGAAACCGGCAAGCCTCTGATTTGCAAGTGTAGGAAGGGCGTAGCGCGGCATTACGGGTGTTGGCATGAAGCGATAGCCCATGTGTCTGAGCAACCTCATTGAGTAGCGCGTGAGCCTCGGCTGTCAGTTCTCCCGTTGCCTTTATCGACAAATAGACAGGCACTGACAGGTCTTCTAGCTGACGCAAGGTAAACTGTAAATGTGGCAGTACCCGTGGCAGCGCCTCGCTAAGGTCAGCGTAAGCCCGGCCGATGGCAAGGTGCGCATCATTCACATGCGGTGCCAGCCGGGATTGCCACGCCGGTAACACTTGGCCTTCAAACGTGACCAACGCGCCATGGCTTACCACGGCATACTCCCTTGGGAATGATAGCGTTACGCGATCCAGCGCATAGCTGGTTCTTCCTGTTACAGGGATAATAAGATCGGCCGCACCGCTGAACAGCTCCCACAGCAGGCGTTGCTGGTGAGTTTGAAAAGAAAGTGGGGCGCCGTCTCCATCGACGGCGGCGAGCTGAACACGCTCAGCGTTGTCGGGCAATGATCGCTCACTGGCGAACAGCGTATCGTCTAGATCCGTCAGAAGGATCAGTCGACCCCGGGTCATGCCACTTGCTCCTGCTTGTCGTTAGCCTGCAAACGGTGGGCGGTTTCCAGCGCTTGGCTTAAATGAGGCAGACCGATGCCATCAAAGGCCAGCGGTACACGCTCTAGCGGTGCGTTGTAAAGGAAATGGGTTTTATTGCTATCGCCGGGCGCTGGGTGCTCAAGCCGATTGGCCACTTCATCGCCCAAGGCAATGGGTGAGCGTGTAGAGCTTTGAAACAACACATCCATTCCAGACCTTTCTAACGCCAGGGCAACACGGAAGGGGGTATCTAAGAACTCACCCATGCCATATACCACATGGGGTTTATTGACTTGCAGGTTTCGCGAGAGAAATTCGTCTTCCAGTAATGCCTCGTAGCTACCCAACAGCAGGCCATAAAGCCCTTGCCGCTCCAGTGGCAGCGGCGCTGACTGTGCCGATAGCGCGTCACAGAAATCGACATCGACATTATCGGGGAGGGTAGCCTGATACGCTGGGTCGGCAGCAAAGGAGAAGGTACCCGCCATCAGTTGCACGAAGTTAATCTCGAGATTTGACGGTAGCAGTGACAACAATTCCGCTCGTGCTGCTTCGTCTAGCCAGCTTACGATCGACACAATGTGCAGGCGCTTGACCCGTGAGAGTTCGGGCTGCCCCATTAGCGCATGGGCCAGCTGTGCCAAGGTGCGGCCCGTAGATATCTCATCATCAACGAGCACAAGATCCTCAGTCGTTTTGACGGCTTGTAGCGCATCGCCTTCCAGGCGCGCCATGTGCATCGTGTCAGCGTGTGAGTGTGCCTCGCGGATGCGCAACCAGGGATCAAGCACCAGGAAGCGGGTGGTGTGATGAAAAACGCTATGTTCATGCAGCTTGCCAAGATGGCGGGCAACGCCGGCGCCTAAACCGACCGCCGTTTCTGCCATGCCGACCACATAAGCGGTATTACCTCGTAACTGGATGGCATGCGCTAACTCGGCATGAATAGCGTCCATCTTAGAAGGCCGCACCGGTATATGCTTGCCTAGCACGCGGGAAACGAACAGGTAGCCGCGACGCGGGTTTAGCCGTGACGCAAAGGCGATTAATTCGTCAAGGCGGTGGCCATTTTCGGTCAATGTAAGCGTCAGCCGTCCGGCCTGGATGTCTTTAATCAATCTTGGCGTGCTCATAGAACAGTATTCCAATCAGTATATAGGCTCTGAAAAACCGATTAATCGCGCCAGAAACAGCTTTTCAGAACAAACATCGCCCAACATCAAAAGCCATTGCTATTAAAAAATCGCGTTAGAGTAAGTTGCTTATATGAGTGGGAGCCGTCGCCCCCACTCTTACGCTCAATTAAGAGGCGCTTAAACCATACTTAGAGGCGAGATCGCCCAGGCCACCGCTAAAGCCTTGACCGATGGCGCGGAACTTCCATTCGCCGTTGTTACGGTAAAGCTCACAGAAGATCATGGCATCTTCAATCGAGTAATCTTCTGACAGGTCGTAACGAACGACTTCTTGATTATTGTCTTCGTTGATAACGCGTGCAAAGGCGTTCTCAACTTGGCCGAAGTTCTGGCCGCGGGCTGCAGAGTCATGGATAGTTACGGTTACAGCAATTTTGTCGACATCGGCAGGAACCTTGGATAGATCAACCTTGATGACTTCATCATCGCCGTCGCCTTCACCGGTTTGGTTATCGCCTGTGTGCTCAACTGAACCATCGGCAGACTTCAAGTTGTTGTAGAAAATGAAGTCTTTATCACTGCGGCACTTGCCATCGCTATTGACCAGGAAGACGCTGGCATCAAGATCAAAGTCCTGACCGGTGGTCACACGAGCATCCCAGCCCAAACCGATACGAATCTGTTTGATACCCGGTGATTCTTTGCTCAGCGAAATGTTGCCGCCTTTGGAGAGAGAAATAGACATGCGTTCACACCTCATCGTTAGTTGATAGATATAAAAAGGCCAAGCCATTGCTTGGCCATAGGAAGACCTTATTGCAGGCCGTAACCGGTCAGGAATGCCGCCAAACCACCCGCAAAGCCATCGCCTTTGGCCGCAAAGCGCCATTCGCCATCTTTCTGGTAAAGCTCACCAAAGATCACAGCCGTTTCGGTAGAGTAGTCCTCAGTGAGGTCGTAGCGTGCAACTGGATCGGTGCTGCCGTCTTTCAAGACACGGACGAAGGCGTTGTTGACCATACCGAAGTTCTGGCCGCGCGTCTCAGCCTCGTGAATGGTGACGACAAGAACGATTTTGGCAATATCGGCACTCAGTTTCTCGAGGTCAACGGTGATGGTTTCGTCGTCGCCTTCGCCTTCCCCGGTAAGATTGTCACCAGATGACACGACACCACCACACGGTGAAGAAAGCTGGCTATAGAACACCAAGGCGCTGGTACCACCGACTGGCTTGTCATTAGCATCCAGCAACAGAGCAGACGCGTCTAGATCGAAGTTTGCACCATCGGTAATACGGGTATCCCAGCCCATACCTAGGGTGAATTTCGTGGCGCCTGGGGCTTCCTTAGATAGGTTAATGCGGCTGCCTTTGCTCAGGTCGATCATGCAACACTCCTTATTACGTCATATGGGGTAGTACCCGATAGTAGGCACTGGCAAACGTCCCTGAGGCGCTTGCCAGTATCTCCTCAGTGGGAAACACCAGACGACTCGACTTTGTTCCTGGATTCATAGAATACCCCCAGTACTCAGGGCCATCCGGTAGAATCATTAGGGCCTGTGCCGGAACCTCTCTGTTTTAAGACCAACATGAAGCAGAGTATGGGATGCCGACAACTGATCCAAACCCAACGATACCAGATTCACGCTTGTATTGGGGTAGGTTTGAGCCAGCGGTAAGCCGCCAAGCGCCTTGATTTCATGACAGCAAAATACGTCGTGAGTTGCGTTGTAATGCGACGAATGATGGTTGTGGTCTTAAGCTGGATTAGCGTCGTGGCAATGGCCAGCGGCGTAAAGCCAGGAAACACACAGATAAATAAATTGTCTGAATTTGAGGGTTATTGTTGGCTAAAGCGAAAGTTGATGAGATCGGGCAACTAATCAGAACTTTCCTGCTACGTTCAACCTTACGTTAAGTTGAATTTTGAAACACCTGAGGCATCGTAAGGTGTAAGGTATTTTTAGTACGCCCTTATCTAATAGAATAAAGGGTGGGTCGATTAGGCTTGTAAGTGGCTTAGGTGGTGCAGTAACTCAACGGAAATTAAAAATTAAATCAATCACCCGATAACACTTAATTAGACGGTTATCGACGCTGTAAGGGAAGAATAATTGATGGCTACCAAATTGATTGCAGGGCAGAACGCCAAACTTAATGACTCACAGCTGACATTTAGTCTCGCTGTGGGCAACGACCATGGTGCTGGCTTAGACGCCTCAGCCATTCTGCTGGCTAACACAGGTAAGGTGTCGAGCGATGATGACTTCATCTTCTTCAACCAACCCAAGCACCCCTCAGGCGCCGTAGAACAAACAGATGGATCAACATTTTCGGTCGATCTTAGCAAAGTGCCTGAGCACCTTGAGCGAATAGCGTTTGTCCTCACTGTTGAGCCTGGACTGTCAGCGTTGTCGAGCGGCTACCGTTTTGACCTTAAGGGAGCCGGTGAACAGTTTGAGTTCAGTGGGCAAGGCGCTGGCCGCCAGGAGAAGTCGCTCATTGTGTGCGAGTTGTATCGTCGCAATGGTGATTGGAAAGTGAAAGTCGTTGACCAGGGCTTTGCCGGTGGCATGGCGCCGCTTGCCGAGCATTTTGGCGTCGATGTCGACAATGATTCCAAGCCAGCCCCTACGCCAACACCGGCTCCAGCCTCTCCTAAGCCCCAAGAGAAACCATCGATTAATCTCAGCAAGATCACCCTTGATAAAAAGGGCGACACTATTTCGCTTGAGAAAAAATCAGCCACCTTCGGCAAAATTCATGTGAACCTCAACTGGGATCAAACTGCGGGAGCGGGCGCCAGCAAAAAAGGCTTATTCGGATCGTTACTGGGCGGCAAGCAGGGGGGAGTCGATCTGGATCTTGGCTGTATGTTCGAGTTTAAAGACGGCACCAAAGGGATTGTTCAAGCCCTTGGCAATCACTTCGGCAGCCTTGAAAAAGCGCCCTACATCTTCCTTGATGGCGACGATCGCACGGGGTCAGTGAATCAAGGCGAGAACTTATACCTGAATGGCAAGCATTGGGGTGACATCAAGCGTGTGATGATCTTTGCCTTCATTTATGAAGGCGTTGCGAACTGGGCGCAGACCAACGGACGCGTTTCGATCAAAGCGCCTGATCAGCCTGAAATCGAAATCCGCATGGATGCCAGCGGTAAAAACGAGAATTTCTGTGTGATTGCGATGCTGGAGAATCAAAACGGCACCCTGAATATCTCTAAAGAGGTGAACTATTTCGGCAGTCACAAGCCAGCGGATAACCATTATGGTTTTGGCTTCCAGTGGAAAGCTGGCTCTAAGTAACGGCATAGCGTTGCGCCAGCCCTTTTTGGTAGTGTCGACCTACTACGGCACTGCTTCTCAAGACGTTTGATAATGCATTGAGGAAACCATGCGCCGACTCCCCGTATACCTAGTGCTTGATAAATCCTACTCCATGACCGGAGAGCCGATTAATGCGGTGAACCAAGGCTTGCAGGCCTTAGTCGACATGCTGCGCCAAGATCCTTTCGCGCTTGAGACTGTTTACCTGTCAGTGATCGAATTTAGTTCAGAAGCTCGCCACACTGTGCCCTTGTGCGACCTGATGACCTTTCAGCCTCCCACGCTGAAGCCTGATGGTATGACGGCACTGGGAGCGGCACTCAAACTTACCGCTGAACGTATCCGTGAGGAAGTGCAGTCCTCCTCCAGCAGTGCTAAGGGCGACTGGCGTCCCTTGGTGTTTGTCTTCACCGATGGTGTAGCCAACGACGATCTAGACGTAGGCATCCAAGCTATGAAGGGTGTCAGTGTGGCTAAGTTGGTCGGCTGTGCCGCTGGCGCCGACGCGGATACGGCCGACCTGCAGCGCTTTGCCACCGACGTTGTGCGGTTGAACAGTAATGACGCCGAGTCTATCCGTGCCTTCTTTGCCTGGGTCTCTGCCAGTGTATCAATGACCAGCCAGTCGGTTGAATCCGGCGGCAGCGATGGCAGTGCCGATTTGCCACCTCCGCCCAATGAAATCAGTGTCATCAATCTGAGCAAAAACTGAGCAAGGAGCTACCATGGATCGTCGTTTACCTATCTATCTTCTCATCGACTCGTCGGGTTCAATGCGCGGCGAGCCCATACAGTCAGTGAACGTCGGCTTGGCGGCCATGCTATCGGCGCTGCGCCAAGACCCTTATGCTCTCGAAACGGTTTACCTATCAATCATCACCTTTGATCACGAAGTGAAAGAGCTGCTTCCCCTGCAAGCCTTGGAAAGCGCCCAGGTCAACGACATCGAACTACCACGCTCCGGTGCAACGCATATGGGCGAAGGCCTCAATAAGGTCTGTGACTGCGTAGAGCGGGATATCCTAACGTCCACCTCCGACCAGAAGGGTGACTTTCGGCCGATGCTATTCGTGATGACCGATGGCTCGCCCTCGGATTTGATGGAGTTTGACGCGGCGGTAGCGCGCATCAAAAATATGAAATTTTCCGAGATCATTGCCTGCGCGGCAGGCCCCAAGGCGAAACAAGAGCATCTGAAAAAGTTCGCGACCAAAACGGTCAGTCTGGAAAACATGGACAGCGCGGGCTTTGCGAATTACTTCCAATGGGTCTCGGCGTCTATTGCGGCTAACGCCAGCGGCCAACAAAACGGGGCGGGTGACGATATCACGCTGCCACCACCACCCGATGAAGTGCAGGTCGTCCTGTAGCCGAGGTATTAATGAGACGCTTACCCATTTTCTTCGTGCTCGATGTATCGGAATCCATGGCCGGTGAGCCCCATGCACAACTGCAGCGGGCGATGGAATCTATCGTTGAGCAGCTTCGCCAGGATCCAAGCGCCTTGGAGACCGTGCATATTTCGGTGATCGCCTTTGCCGGGCAGGTGGGTACCGTCGTGCCTATGGTGGATCTGATGAGTTTTTATCCACCGCGCTTACCCCTTGGCGGCGGGACGGCTCTGGGGGAAGCCCTGGATGAGCTGATGACCCGCATTGAGGTAGACGTTAAAAAAACCACGCCCAATCAGCGAGGAGACTGGGAGCCGGTCATTTACCTATTAACCGATGGTCGCCCGACTGATCGCACCGATGCTGCTATCAAACGCTGGCGCCAGCACTACGCCAGCCGCGCGCATTTGATTGCCGTTACCCTCGGGGGGGCTGCGGATACTCAAGTGCTCAAGCAGTTGACCGATGACGTGGTGTCGCTGGATAACGGTACCGGCGAAGATTTGAGCCGCTTTGCCCGCTGGGTTTCCGCGTCGGTCGCCGCCCAGAGCCAGGCACTGGATGTGGGCAAAAACGCGCCAGGAATATCACTTTCCAAAGCGAGCGATGTAGGAATTAGCTTGGTAAAGGACAGTGACGCGGCACCTATCGACGACCAGGTTGTGGTATTCACCGGCCGCTGCCATCGCCACAAAAAGCCGTACTTGCTCAAATACAACGCCGTTCCAATGCCGGGCAATTTTGGAGCGTCAGCCGCCCAGGGTATTTATGGGCTTGAAGGTGTCTATCCACTTGGCGAGGAGTATTTCGAGTGGTCTTCGGAGAGCAGCTCAAAGGCATCGGTTAGCAGTGACCAATTGGAAGGGGTGCCGCCTTGTCCTCACTGTGGCGCGGTCACCACATTTGCATTATGCAGCTGCGGCAAACTGATGTGCTGTAACGGGCCCGGCCAGCAAACGTGCCCTTGGTGTGACGCTAACGTCGCGTTCGGTCAAGGTAGCGGAGGCGCCGGTTTTGATGTGGGCAGGGGGCAAGGGTGAAGCATTCACAAGACTACTACCATCGTGTCATTAGCAGTTTGTTTGAAAAGCCTGGGCAACGGCTTCCCGATCAGCTTATCGAGCGAGTTATACAGGAGACAAACGGCCCCACTTTAATTGATGAATTTCGCGAGCAGTTTAAAACCACCATGTCTGAGCATTACAAACAGTCAAAAGAGAACGGTACGAAAGCAGAGGAAGCGGGCTCCGCCTTTACCCCAGGCCTCCCCATCAGCGACAGCGAGGAAAGCGCAGTGTCCGAACATCACAATGCCAACACTGGTAATGCTCCCCAAGATCGGTCAGCGGACGTGCCTCTCCAGCCGGGCGATATCCCCTCTGAGGCGCCTGCAGAAGCGTCGGTGCCGGTCGTCGCGACTCGTACCGAGAGCCTCCCCAACGGCCGTTCGGGACAACCCTATGACGTTTGCCTTGATGAGTTGCTGGATGAGTTGCCCGCGAAGCTGCAGCTTGAAGATGACGGTGGCAGTAACCTGTCATTGTCCGATGACCACAGACTGCAGGGCACACCGACTGCCCAGGGGTCTCTCCAATTGAAAGTGCAGGGTCTTGATGAGCAGGGCGAGACGGTACTAGAGCTCACGCTCAAGCTGGCGCTGATCCCCAGCTCTCGTGACCTATGGCAGAATCTGCCGTCAGATCCTGATGCCCCCTATGCCAAGCCCGATGAAGAGGTTGATCGTCTAAGTGGTGGCGATGGTTGGCAAATGGCCATGGGCTCCCAGCGCGGTCGGTCTCATGCCCACCGAGGAGGGCAACGTGATGATCATGGCACTATCGCCCGGGCAACGTCAGGCTGGAATGTGTTGATCGTGGGGGATGGCGCGGGATCGTGTGAATACGCTCGCCAGGGAAGCCTGTTAGCAACGACCGTGGCCCGCGATGAGCTGCTGAACTCATTGGCGGCAAACGAGGGGGCCGCTTTGGAAGCCGCTGCGCTTGCGTGGTGGAAAGGGGGAGACCGTTCTCGCATGTCGCAGGCGTTACTGGTACCCCTGCAGCAGACGATGATTACCGCGGTGCATGCGGGTCATCGAGCGATTACCGAGGAAGCCAAAGCCTCGGGGCACCCGGCGAAAGCTTTTTCGACGACCTTGCTGCTCGCGCTGCATAAAGAAACGCCTGATGGTCACATCGTCGTGACTTTTGGGATTGGCGACGGTGCGGTGGCGGCGCTTTACGAGGGCCGACAAGCCCAGATGTTAACTACAGCCGATTCAGGCCAACATGCCGGGCAAACCCGTTTTCTTGACGCGCCTCTTTTCCAAGAGGCTGAGGGGCTTTATCAACGGGTGAAGATTAACGTTTTCTCTTCGCTGGAGGCTCTCATTGTCGCCACCGATGGCTTGACCGATCCAAAATTCACGTCTGATAACGATATGCACGACGGTGAAAGCTGGTGGGCGCTCTATGATGAGCTGGCGCCAGCCCTGGCAGCCCCCAACGATGATTCTGAGCGCGACCCGCTACAAGACTATCTGAGCTTTTTTGTTGAGCGCCATCACGACGATCGGACGTTGGCAGTGCTTTATCGTGACAGCGTTATGCCAGCCGATATGGGCGACTCGGAGGCCTTGGTATGAGCGTACCCATTATTACGCTAACAGCCTCCAACGGTGAGCAAGTTCAGTTTCGAGACAAAATCATCGCCACGGGCGGTATGAAAGACGTCTACGCCAGCCCAGACAAGCGCTATGTGGTTGCCTTCTACCGTGCCCAGCTTGATGATGCTGCCCGTCAGCGCCTGGAGATGATTACCGGAGCCTACCGTGAGCGCATCTTCGACAATGAGCAGGGCGCCTACTGGGATCAACTGTATTGTTGGCCCACGGCAACGGTAGAGCACAATGGCCGTACCGGCGTCGTGGCACCGTTCTATCGTGACCATTTCTTCTTTGAGCATGGTTCATTTAACAACGACATGCTCAAAATTCAGGGTAAGGATAAGGAAGGCAAGTGGTTTGCATCGCCCAACAACCAATTCAAGTTCTTAGACGAAAGAGAGCGCGGCAACTGGCTTAATTATCTGCAGCTCTGCTTACGGCTGTCTCGCGCCGTCCGCCGGCTACACGCGGCAGGTCTCGCCCACAGTGATTTGAGCTACAAGAATGTATTGTTAGCACCGACGACCGGCAACGTCTGTATCATCGATATGGATGGCCTGGTTGTGCCCGACCGGTTCCCCCCGGAAGTAGTGGGCACCCCTGACTTTATTGCGCCTGAATGCGTGGCAACGAGCCACCTGCCGAAAACGGATCCGCAGCGGGTTTTACCCAGTATTTTCACCGATCGGCACGCGCTGGCCGTTATGGTCTATTCACTGCTGCTGTTACGCCATCCCCTGCGCGGACAAAAAGTGCATGCTGTTGATCCCAGTGAGGATGAGCGACTCACGATGGGTGAGCAGGCGCTGTTCGTAGAGCATCCCAGCGACAACAGCAATCGGCTGAGCCCAACAGACGCAACGAAGCCGACCGAGTTGCCCTGGAAAGATCCTCAAAAACTTCCCTACACCGTCACCGGGCCCTATCTAGCCGCGTTGTTTGATCGTGCCTTTATCGATGGGCTGCATGATCCCCGCAGTCGTCCCAGTGCGGATGAGTGGGAGGTTGCCCTGGTGAAGACGGTAGACCTGATTCAGCCCTGCCAGAATAGCGCCTGCCCACAAGCCTGGTTTGTGTTTGATAACACCACGGCGCCGCGCTGCCCCTTCTGCCAAACCCGGTACCAGGGAAAGCTGCCGGTGATTAACCTCTATTCATCGCGGGGAGACCGTTATCGGCCGGATAACCATCGCTTGATGGTGTATTCAAACCAGAGCGTTTTCCCCTGGCATGTAGATCGCACGATTATGCCGAACGAGCGGCTTGGCGATGAACATAAATCGCGGGTGGGCTACTTCGTGCTGCACCAGCAGCGGTGGTTCTTGGTCAACGAAAATATGCCTGATTTGAAGAATGCCCAGACCGGTGAGGCCGTACCAATCGGTGGCAAGATTGAACTGGAGGACGGGCTACAGCTGCTCACCGGCAAGTCACCCGCTAGCCGGTTGTTCTATCTGCAGATGGTGTAGAGGTGCCTTGCAAAATTATCGGTATTTGTGGGCTTTCATGCTTATTTAGATAAAACTGCTTTTCAGCATTTAGGGTTTGTCTTGAGAAGAACTAAACATACAGGGGTAGATATGGGGTATGTAATCGCCATAGTGCTTGTAATGAACGCTTACTCACAGAAACTGGTCAGCTATTAATAGTAAAGCGATTATAATCATGGCAGCACCAGAAAATAGACTAACCCGGCGTGCTACGTGAGGCCGCGTGCCTATAAAGCTCCTCGCAGCAATACCAACGAGAAAATAAACGACAGCACAGTTAACTATCTGAACAAAGCCCATCGCAGTTATCTGCATTGAAATTGACCATTCGCTTTCACGGTTTGTAAACTGCGGTAATAAAATTAAAAACAGCACCAATGCATCGGGGTTCATACCACTGATGATGAATCCACGAACGCCCCATCCTAACCCTGTATTTGATGTATGTTTTTTATCTGCTGTGGGTTGAGAGAGGGGAGTAATAATATTAATGCCAAGCCACAGTAAATAACCTGCCCCCAGTACCGTCAGAACGGAAAGCACTGTAGGGATGCTGGCGATTAGCGCACCCACTCCAGCGGCAAATACAAAGGTTATCACCAAATAGCCACATAGCATGCCGACAACTGCAGGTACCAATGCCCGCTCCCGCAGGCCCGCTGTAATCGCATAGGCCCAGTCTGCTCCTGGTGCCATAATTAGCGAAATTGAAAGCGCCCAGAATGCCATTAAGTTGCTGATTGACATAGGCTTTCCTTGATGTCTGTTGATTTTTACAAGGTATATTAGCGGTTAACTTATGGCAGGTCTTCTCAAATTAGTTAATATAAATATTACTCGAGGCTAGAACTTCGGTGGCTCTATCTGCAGATTGTTTAGAGGTGTCTCGCAGGACTATTGGTATTGGCGGGCTTTTACCCAGATGGCACTGCCCTTGGCAAGCGACAGTGCATCTGATTGGCTCATTTCAAAATCTAACGATACGGTAAATTAGAAAGTAACGGCCAGGACGCTGTCTGCCACCGTGTACTGCGCGATGATAAAGGCGATATAGCACGCTGCCATAATCCCGCCTGCTATGCGGCCGATCTTGCCTACGAAGAGCAGGAAGGCCGCAAAGACGAGGGTTACAAGCACGACTACGTAGATGTCGAAAGATGCAAAACGTGGATCAATCAACAAAGGCTTGGCGACGGCAGAAAGTGCCAATACTGAGAGAATATTGAAGATGTTACTGCCAATGATTCCTCCTACGATCATATCGTTCTGGCCCTTGCGAGCGGCAGCTATACAGGCGGTCAATTCAGGCAGCGAGGTGCCGAAGGCAATAAGGGTCATGCCGATCACGGCTTCAGGCACGCCGAGTGCAATCCCTCCAGCAACCGCTCCCTGAACCAGAATCTCAGACCCTACCAGTAGGGTTAAGATGCCGACAAGCAGCATAAGTCCTGGAAAACGGCTGCCGGTATCGTGCTCTTCCACTTCGTCTACGTCGAGCTTGCTAGCCTTGTACTGGTAGAACACGTAGCCAGCAAGCGCGATGACCATCACCAGGCCTCCCCAGGCTGGCAGGGTGCCAGCGACTACCGCCACCGTCATGCCTGCCGTGGCGACCAGCATTACGATAGTGTCTAGACCTACATCTGCACGTCTAAAGACGACAGGTGCGATCAGGGCTGATACCGCAATTACCATTAATATGTTGGCAATATTTGAGCCAATAACGTTGCCGACCGAAATGCCGGGAAAACCAGATAGGTTGGCGTTGACAGAGGTGAAAAGTTCCGGCGCAGAGGTGCCGAACGCTAGAACGGTGGCGGCAATGAAAAGCTTTGATAATCCTGACCGTCCGGCGACTGTCACGGCGTTATCGACCGTCCAGTCCCCTCCCTTGATCAGCAGCCAAACGCCAAACGCGATTGCGCCAAATGCAATCAGGGAAAGTTGGTAGGTGCTGAGTTCGTGCATGTTTGTTCCAGAAAAAAAACGGCGAAAAGAGAGGATAGTTTGTGTGGTTGAAAGTGTTACAGATCGAATTCTTCAGGCTTGAGGCCAAGCTCCTTCGCGATATCTCGCACCACGGCTTTTTCGTCTGCATCGAAATCCCCATCGGCCGCACCGATGGCGCACACGACACGAACAATGACCCGGGCTTGATCTTCCTTGCCGCGTACCTTTCCGACGGTCTGCAGTGCATTGGCCTTACCGATTTCATGGTCAAATTCGAAATCGCCAACGGCTTTATTGAACACCTCAATCACCTGTCGGATGTCGAAATGCTTCAGCTCGTCCGAGCGCTCTAAAAACGCTGCCATTTTTTGTTTTTCTGAGGCATCGACTGAACCGTCAGCAGCGGCTACCAGAGCGCAGCCAGAGACTATTGCTTCCATAAAGGTACGGTTTTTGAACTTCGCTACCTCAGCCGTCAGGTTTTCACGTGCCTTAGTAACGTTTTCTTTTAGCCAATTAAGAGCCATCTTGCTTCTCCAGTCTGATAATGAATCATTGAAATTTAGGGGGCTAAATCAGATAGCCTATCCAATGCCTTAAGTAAGGTTCGCGAGGTGTATGCTTCGAACGGCTTGTGGTGGCCATTGATGCTATAACACGACCCCGAGTGAAGGCATCGATCAGTCAGAATATAATGACACAATTCATCATCTTTCGTCTTGTCGACCAAATGACAGATGACGTTGGCTAGGTCTATTTTTGGGTTGGTATTGCTGCCAATAAGTACTTCCCTGCATCTGACGACTGCAGCCACTCCTTGTCAGACATCACATAATAGGAACAGCAGCGACCTTGTATGGTTGACTCAAGAAGAGAAAAAATTTGCAGTCCCGGCGCTACGCAATCTGAAAAAACTCACCGGGAGCCCAGAGGCGCTTAACGTTGATTTCCAATATTAAGTGCCTGCACTCAGGTGATGCTGCATTACGATCGTTCGTTGTCGTCCTGATGCCCGGAGCTGCCATTGTCCGACAGGAATTTATCGCGCGCGCGTTGGCTGTCATCGTTGTTGCGGCTGGCGAGGCGTGCTTGCTCTGCTTGAGCTTCACGTTCGGCGCGCGCTGCCTCGCGACGGGCATGCAGTTGCCGGGCAGCACGACGAACCCGCCAGGCGACATAAGTGCCCCCCAACGCCAGCAAGGTCAGGACAACGATATTGAACAGCGGAAAGTGTCGGTAGCCTGGTTCGACCTGCCAGACCTTCACGGCGTTCGGAAACATTGAGAAGATCGGAATACGCCAACCGTAATGCCGAACGGCCACCAAGTTACTTTCGTTCTGAGAAATCGAGCGGGCACGAGTGTTCAAGTTGGAGCTATCGAATTTTCCGTACAAAACGGCATCTTCATTGCGATAATTGCGCGGATTACCTTCCGCGCTTTCTGCAAGGATGAAGTACACGTCCATGGTGCTTACGGCGCTTTTGGACTCACTGTCCTGATTATTATGCTGGGTATCTACCCGCTTAACATCGGTACCGATCAGTCGCACGACATCAACCTGCGGTAGGGTGTAGTGCAAAGCGGCTCCGGATGCGATTAGAGTGATGCCAACCAGGGCGTATCCTAGGCGTTTCATTGATTATTTCCCTGAAGGTCATTTTTTAGCAATATGTGCTGATACTGGCACCCACCTAGCGCGATGCCTATCGGGCTGGATGCCAAGCCGTTGGCAAGTTGCACCTGAACGTCACAAAGATAGGCGTTTATTTGTTAATGATAAGCGACATCACGCTTCATCAACATTGATGATGCCATTCGTGAGTATCATCGGCAACTCTGACCTAACCCATTCTCACAGCATAGAGAGCTGTTTCTTGATTGATGCTTTTTTGAAGGCTGCCTGATGTGAGCGCCTAGCCAAATACAGTGAATGCGAGATGTTAGAGTGAAATTATATGGACATGTCAGAAAGTTCCTTTTGCCACTAGGCGGCATTCCCTGCATATTAATCGGCTAGGTAATGTAGAACGATCTCATTGAATGCATGACTTAACCCGATAGCGAGGAACCTAATGTCGCAGCAAGTTATCCTTACTACCTCGTCGCACCTTGAAGGCTACCGAGTAATCGAACATATCGACATTGTTTCGTCTGAGTGTGTGTTTGGCATGAACGTGTTTAAGGATATATTCGCAAACTTTCGCGATTTTTTTGGTGGGCGCAATAAATCATCCCAGAACGCATTGCGTGATGCGCGTGTTGCTTGCCTTGATGAGTTGCGTGCAGAAGCGGCGCAAATGGGCGCTAACGCTGTGATTGGCATTGATCTTGATTACAGCGAGATTTCAGGAGGCGGCAAGTCGATGCTGTTCTTGGTTGCTACAGGTACAGCGGTGAAGGTGGCGAGAGCGTAATACAGCTCAGTTTTTCTGAGTGCTCTCACCGAGCTCCAGGCAATAAAAAAAGGCAGACCAGTATGTAACTGATCTGCCTTTCAAAATATTGGTAGCGGGGACCGGATTTGAACCGATGACCTTCGGGTTATGAGCCCGACGAGCTACCAGACTGCTCCACCCCGCATCAACGTGTGGCGTATTCTACAGAAGTTTTATGTGAAGTCAATAGGGGGATTAACACGTTCGGCTTATAGCGGTTGAGCGCAACCTGCTGCAACATGGAGAGAGTACAGCTATGCTTTAAGTAGCCATAACAAAAATCTTACGCTGGTGCATTCCTTAAGCAAATCATGCACTAGGGTAATACAGGCGCAGTCGCGCTTTTTCACAATGGCTTGTGGCGCAACTTACATGTTTTAGGCTCAAGTCATTTGTCATTTCAGGGAGGTAGTCAATGGCCAATCAAGCCCCCGTCGCCTGGGTAACTGGTGGAACTGGTGGTATCGGTACGGCAATTTGTCGTTCGTTGGCAGATGCGGGATATTTAGTCGTGGCGGGTTATCGCAACCCCGACAAGGCCAAATCCTGGTTAGAAACGCAGCACGCCGACGGCTATAAAAATATCGAGTTGTCGGGTGTCGATCTTGCTGACCACAACGCCTGCCTGGAAGGCGCTCGCGAAATCCACGATAAGTATGGCTCTATTAGTGTACTGGTGAACTGTGCGGGGATTACCCGTGATGGCACCATGAAAAAAATGTCTTACGAGCAGTGGTACGAAGTGCTCGACACCAACCTCAATAGCGTTTTTAACACCTGCCGTAGCGTCATTGAGATGATGCTTGAGAGTGGCTATGGCCGGATTATCAATATTTCATCCATCAATGGCCGTAAAGGCCAGTTTGGCCAAGTTAACTACGCGGCGGCGAAAGCCGGTATGCATGGTTTGACCATGTCGTTGGCACAGGAAACAGCGACCAAGGGAATTACCGTCAATACCGTATCGCCTGGCTATATCGCCACCGATATGATTATGAATATTCCAGAAAAAGTGCGCGAAGCGATACGGGAAACAATCCCAGTGAAGCGCTATGGCACGCCAGAGGAGATCGGCCGATTGGTCACCTTCTTAGCCGATAAGGAGTCAGGATTTATCACCGGTGCCAACATTGATATCAACGGTGGTCAGTTCATGGGCTAGTCGTTAGCTCAATAGGAGAACGCAAACGGGAGGCTATAAGCCTCCCGTTTTCTTGCTAACGCTACGGCAACGGAACTCGAGCCAGTCGGCTAAGCAGGTTATCCAACTCTTCCACTTCAGCGCCCCATAACGTGGCGGGCATCGGCCCTAGCGCCAATAGCGCAACCAAAATATCGGTAACGTCTTGATCACGGCTGCGCGCTTGATTGAAGCCTTCATTTAAACGCTCTACCTGAATCGCCAAGCGCAGTGGCTCATCGCTTTGCCGCACGCTACCCACGGCCATCATCGAAAGATGCACTCTTAGCCTAGCGAGGGATTCGGCTATGCGGGCGTGATCCGCGTCTGATAACGGCGCTGCCACGTTATGGCGCTGTTGATTGCGCGCAGCATGCGCCTCATTAAAGGCGGGGGGGAGCGAAGCGCTAAGCACCGTTTGGGTATCCACATCGCTGGGAGTTCCTTCACTGAGATAGCGCTGGTCGGCAGCCAAGTGAGCATTCACTAACGGCATGAGCGCGTGCCATTGCTGAACCGTATCGGCAACCGCCAGACGGTTTAAGCGTTCGCGGCGCGCCCGCACAATCCCGCTCATCCTTCGCTGCATGCCTTCACTGCGCCGATTGCGTGGCAGCGGCTCAAGCTGGCTGGCCTGTTCGATAAAGCGATCCAGTGTGGCCGCCTCGCTGGCCTCAACAGGCTGCCAGCTATCCATTTCGTCGATCAGGGTCTGCATTTCATCCAGCTGCTGTTGCTGGCGCGCCGCCTGCTCATTTTTATGCGCATCGCGCAGGGCAAAGAGTTGGTCGCACTCTTGGCGAAAGGTTTTCCACAGCGTTTGCTCTTCGCCTTTGGGGGCTCGGCCTAATGCTCGCCACTGCTGCTGTAGCTGTTTGGTCAACTGAATACGCTGGGCTAACGCTTGGCTGTCGTCGTTGCGCAGCGCGCTCACTTGGCTAATCAGTTCGCGTTTTTGTGAGGCGATAGTCTCAGCGCGTTGATCAATTAAGGTCTGCAAACGGTGACGAATAGTGCCGAAACGACGCCCAACGGTTTCAGAGCGCTCGCGTGGCACGGGGCTATAGTGCCGCCATTGGTGGCGTGCTTTGTCGCGAATTTGCCGCAGCACATCAGGGTCTGCGTCTTCAGCGGGCTGGGCCAGTAGGCTTTCAAGCTGGTCGCACAGCGCCTCGCGGGCTTGAAGGTTGCTCTCACGCTCTTGGCTGAGCTGATCCCGCCAAGGGGCGAGGCGCTCATGGATACGATCCGAAGCGCTGCGAAAACGCGCGGACTGTTCGCGGTTGGCCGCGGCATCGCCCAGTGATTTCCACTCTTTGACCAGTTGGCGATGGTGGCGGTCAAGCGCTTCTTCCGCCATATGGATATCGTTCGCCAGTGCTTCGATGCTGGCACATAGCTGCTCGCGCTTTGGCCCGGCGACAAACCCCCGCCAGTCACGTAGTTCTGCCAACCGGGCGGCTAAGTGCTTTAAGCGCGTTTTGAGCGGTTGAGCAGCGGGGCTTTCCAGCGCTTCGATGCGTGGTTTTAGCCGCTGATGCAGGCGGCTGGCGCTTTTAAAGGCGCCGCGCTCTAGCAAATGCTCAAAGGTGTCGAGTTCCGCGTCATGGGCCTCCAGTGTGGTGTTGTCTTCTGCAGGCTGCGAGGGCGCGGTGTTTTCAATGTGGAGAGCCGCTTGGGCACGGCCGAGCAGCGCGGGGGGCGTCAAGGCGTCCGGCCATTGGCATTCGCTAATCAGCGTGGCCAGAGTCGCGTGGTCGCCGCTGGCTAGGGCTGTTTCGATGGAGGCGCTTACCGCGCACCAGCGCTGCCATGCCTCTAAACACTGATCGTAGTGCTGAATCGCCAGCGTGTAGCGCTGGCGTAGTGTCTCGCTGGGTGGGTGGATGTCGGAAAGCGCCTGCCAGCGTTGGCCGAGCAACTGGCGCTGGGCGCGCAGGCTATCGATATCTTGAACGGTCATAACGGAAGCGTGGCGCAAGCCGTCGAGGGTTTCTTCGATGCCTTCAAGCAGCTGTTCGCGGGTGTTTTCGGCCTCTTCACGGCGCTCATCGCTCTGCTGGCGCGCCTGCTCTTGGGTTTCATGGTCGTGTAGTGTTTTGCGGCAAGTGAGCAGGGCTTGATGAAAGCGCTGCTCCTGCTCCACGCTCGGCGGCTGTGTCAACTGCTCCCATTGGCGTTCAAGGTGGCGAAAGCGTCCGCCATAGAGCGGCTCCCAAGGCGCGCGGGCGTGCTGCTCTAGTTGGCTTAGAAGCGTTTCGCGCTGCTGCACCTCGGCTTCCAGCCACTGGGCGTCGCTGCGCAAGCGGTTGAGGCGTTCCCGCCCCAGGCGCACCACCTGACGATCGCGGCGTGCCTCTTTCACTAACCGCTTAAGCCCTTCTTCGTCCTCGATGCGCTCGGCCGCTTGATGGCGAACGGCGGCCACACCGTTATGGCAGGCTTGGCGAATCAAATCATCTTCAGCGTTAAGCTTGCCCAGTGCGACCAGGCGCAGATTGAGATTGTCACCTTGCATGGCTACCGCACTAAGCACCCGAGGATCTTCGATCTGTTCGACCAGTGATTGGCGTTGGTGTAGGTCGCTATGGCCCTCACTCCCGCTTAGCCGTTGGCAAATGGCATTGAACCAGGCTTCCTCCTGCTGATAATGGGGATAAGCGTTGACCAGTCCCTCACAGTCATCCAGGGTCAGCAGCGCGGCAAGGCGAATCTGGCTGTCGCTATCTTGAGTGAGTGACTGCAGCGCTTGGCGCTGTTCTGCTTGTTCGGGGTTGAGTCGTTGGAGGGCCTGACGGCGCACCTCGGGGTCAGGGTGCTGCCACCGAGGTGCGAACAGGCGTCTTAACAGTCCGTGCATGGATCATCCTGCTAATTATGAAATGCGTAGCATGAAAAAAACGGCTCGGTGGTTGCAGTCACCGACGCTGTCGCTTAGCTTGGCCTTACTATCTTGTAATAAGCATGGTGTGACAAACAGCTATTTTCTAGGCCACACTGCTTCTAGACCACACTGTTTTTAGACTACAGTGTTTCTAGACGACGAAATGCGTGATAGTACGCTACCTTAATCTTATATGAACATGACGGGGAGTTCGGCCATGAGCCTTAACGTGGATAGTGCCGCAGTGGCCTTTACCTTCAAAGGCGGCATGCTGCCGATGACCGTCATGGAGTTAAGTAGTGCTGATCCGGAGCAAATCCGGCAGCAGTTGGCTGGAAAATTCTCCCAGTCGCCCGCTTTCTTTCAGCATACACCGGTTGTGCTCAGCGTGGAAAAACTCGATGAACCCCACTTAGCTCTTGAACGCATCTGTGCCGTATGCCGTGACCATAAACTGCTGCCGGTGGCCGTGCGCGGTGGCACCGAGCCGGTACGCCAGTCGGCCTGGGCGCTGGGATTGGGTTGGTTTCCACCGGTGGCAGAAGGCCGTGCCCGAGTGCTTGAAAGCGTCAGTAACTCGCCAGTGCAAGAAGTCGCCCGTGAGGAAGAGCTGAGCGAGGCGGAAGCGCCATCGCTTGCCACCCGGCTTTATCGCGGTACCGTTCGTTCTGGGCAGCAAGTCAGCGCCGCTGATGGCGATTTGGTCGTGATCGGGGCGGTGAATGCCGGGGCAGAAGTGTTGGCAGCCGGCAGTATTCATGTTTATGGCGCGCTACGTGGCCGTGCGCTGGCAGGCATTCATGGTAATACCCAAGCGGGCATTTACTGCCGTGAATTGGAGGCTGAATTGCTCTCAGTGGCAGGCAATTACAAACGTTCGGAAGATATCGATGCACAGCTTCTGGGGACGCCCGCAGAAGTTCACTTTACAAAAGAACAGCTTGAAATTAAGCCACTGAGCTAAGGTATTTGTATGAGGCTGCGTTGGTGCTTCATGCCTAGCGACGCCGAAGACGCTATCCGTTACAGTATGGCATGTTGATGACATTGACGTTCCCGTTATGCGCAGAGCGCCAACGACTCGCGCTCGCGTCGAACGACTTCAAGAAGGAAGTGACTTTTGGCCAAGATAATTGTAGTGACCTCTGGTAAAGGAGGGGTCGGTAAAACCACCAGTGCGGCGGCAATTTCCACTGGACTTGCGCTGCGCGGTAAAAAAACCGTTGTAATCGATTTTGATGTGGGCTTGCGTAACCTCGACCTGATCATGGGCTGCGAACGCCGCGTGGTGTATGACTTAGTCAATGTGATTCAAGGTGAAGCGGGGCTCAACCAGGCGCTGATTCGTGATAAACGCGTCGAGAATTTATTTATTTTGCCAGCTTCCCAGACCCGCGATAAAGATGCTCTGACCCAAGAGGGTGTCGCGGAGATTTTGGAGAAGTTGAAAGAAGATTTCGATTTCATTCTATGTGATTCACCCGCCGGTATTGAGCGTGGTGCCCAGTTGGCCATGTACTTTGCTGACGAAGCGATTGTAGTCACCAACCCTGAAGTATCGTCAGTACGAGACTCCGACCGTATTTTGGGGCTGCTGGCCTCGAAAACCCGGCGTGCAGAGCAGGGCGATGACCCTATCAAGGAGCATTTGCTGGTGACTCGCTATAACCCCGAGCGAGTGACCTCCGGCGATATGCTGACGCTGGACGATATACGTGAAATTTTGGCAATTAACTTGCTGGGCTTAATTCCTGAGTCGGAAGCCGTGCTGCGTGCTTCTAACCAGGGTGTGCCGGTAACCCACGATATCTCCAGCGATGCGGGGCAAGCGTATAGCGATACGGTATCGCGTTTGCTCGGTGAAGACATGCCGCTGCGTTTTCACGAAGTGCAGCGTAAGGGCCTGCTGAGCCGTATGTTTGGGGGGGCGCGCCGATGAAATTACTGGAGTTCTTGAAGCGTGAGCGCAGGAAATCTGCCTCTGTAGCCAAAGAACGTTTGCAAATTATTGTAGCGCATCAGCGTAGCCAGCGCGGCCAGCCTGATTATATGCCGATGCTTGAGCGCGAACTGCTTGAGGTGATCCGTCGTTACGTTCACGTGGACGATGACGCTATTCAAATTTCCCTGGACAGCGAAGACAACTGCTCTGTGCTAGAGCTTAACGTTACGCTTCCAAAGAGCTAAGCCCCTTACCAACGTCACAGAGCTGAAGACGGGGCGAAAGGGGTGGCGGGTGTGCTAGGCTTGGGCTTTTCATTGCCCAGCGGAGTGTTTATTCATGGCATCACCCAATGCTGCCCCTGCCAGTTTTCTCTGGCATGACTATGAAACCTTCGGGGCGGATCCGCGCCGTGATCGGCCGGCACAGTTCGCAGCCCTGCGCACTGATGCCGATTTGAACGAGATCGGCGAGCCGATTGAGCTCTACTGCAAACCCGCCGATGACTATCTGCCTCATCCTGCCGCCTGTTTGATTACCGGTATTACCCCTCAAAAAGCCCAACGTCATGGTCTCCCTGAAGCAGTGTTTGCGGGTGAGATTCAGCGCCAGATGAGCGAGCCGGGTACCTGCGTAGTAGGCTACAACAGCCTGCGCTTTGATGACGAAGTCTCCCGTCACCTGTTTTACCGCAATTTGCTCGACCCTTATTCCCGCGAGTGGCAAAACGGCAATTCGCGCTGGGATTTGATCGATATTGTGCGCGCCTTTTATGCGCTGCGTCCTGATGGCATTGAGTGGCCGCTGCGCGAAGACGGTGCGCCCAGCTTTAAGCTTGAGCACTTAACTGCAGCCAACGGTATTGCCCATGAGGGGGCCCACGATGCGGTAGCGGATGTACGCGCCACTATCGCTTTGGCGCGTTTGCTCAAAGCGCGCAATGCCAAGCTGTTCGACTATCTACTCGGTCTGCGCGGAAAGCGCGCGGTGGCTAAGCAGCTCGACTTGCCCAACGCCAAACCGCTGCTGCATATTTCCCGCCGTTATCCCGCCAGCCGGGGCTGTAGTGCCCTGGTGATGCCATTGGCCGAACACCCGACTAACCCTAACGGGGTGATCGTTTACGATTTGAGCGTTGATCCCAACGATATGCTGAGCATGTCGGCGGAGCAGATTCGTGAGCGGGTGTTTGTCAGTCAGCAGGATCTTGCCGAAGGTGAGGCGCGTATTCCGTTGAAAGTGATTCATATCAACCGTTGCCCGGTGGTGTTCCCCGCCAGTGCTTTGAAAGACGTTGAGGGGCCTCATCAGGGCGAGTACGGCACCATCGTCGAGCGCTTAGGCTTGGATGTGACGGCCTGTCGGCAGCACTGGAAAACCCTGCGCGATGCCAGCGGTGTCGCTGCGAAGGTCGCGGAGGTGTTTAGTGCAGGTTACGACGATGCGCCCCAAGACCCTGATCTGATGCTCTATTCCGGCAGTTTTTTCTCCGCTGCCGACCGTCAGCAGATGGAACGGGTGCGCGAGATGGAGCCGTGGGATTTGGTAGGGCAGCGCTTTGCGTTTCAGGATCCGCGTTTGGAAGAGATGCTATTTCGCTTTCGTGCGCGCAGTTACCCCGATACCTTGGAGGGCGAAGAACGCGAGCAGTGGGAAGCGTTTCGCTGGATGCGCATCAATGACCCAGCTTTGGCGGGCTTTACGCTCAAGGCGTTTGCGCGGGAAATCGCTCAGTACAATCAGCAAACGCTCACTGATCGTGAGCGGCAGATTCTGGAAGAGCTAGTGATGTTCGTGGAAGCCATGATGCCGGCCCAGGCGTTTGACGCCTGAGCCGGTGCCGATGGTCTAACGGCGCTGTTTATTCGCGCACTTTAGGCAGCGCTGAGCGTGCTTCGCGGTAATCGCTTACATCGCTAGGTTCGTCGCCTGGATTAAAGCGTATATCCAGAGTGTGCTCGCGCAGCGATGGCCAGAGAGCCTTAATATCCTCAAGGCTAACGTTAAGCACTAGTTCGGCCAACTGATCACGGCGGTCGAAGCGAACGTCTTCAAGCGCCGTGGCTTGCCAATAGCGATTGGCCATGCCTGCAAGGCTGGTATCGCGCTGGCGCAACTGGTCGTGAACCGCTTGACGATAAGGCACTAAGTCCTCGTCGCTAAGTTGTTCAAGACGCTGGTTAGCCTCGTCAAGAAACGCCTCCATGCGTTCGGCAATGGTGCCGCTGTCTACGTCAGGGGATTGCACTATGAGCGCAATGCCCGGTGCTTCGAGCAGCGGTGAATAGCCTGCGTTGACGATGTAGCCGAGCTGCTGCTCGGTGCGTAGCTGTTGGTAGAACGGCGTTTCCAGCCACTGCGCGATCACAGCGGTGGTGGCTTGTTCCTCTGGCGTCTGGTCGCGGCCTTGTAAGTAGCGCAGTACCAAGGACTCATCCCGCGTGCTATGAGGGTGCAACACGCTGTGCTCCTCACTCGCCGCAAGCGGCGTTAAGTTAGCAATGGCGTCGCGGTTTAGTCGTGGCTTGAGCTTGGCGCGCATCAGCTGTGTCTGTTCACGGGCCAGGTCCGCATCCAGGTTACCCACCGCCATGGCGTCGACGTACAGGTCGTTTAAGAAGCGTTTCCGGAAATCTTCCAGGTGACCACGCTCAAAGCGCTCGCTGGCGGCGAGAAGCTCGGCGGTAGACCACTGTGGTGTGAGCAAGGCTTCGCCAAGCGTGCGGCTGGCTTGACCGGTGAGCGAGGCCTGCGGCGCGTTGCGCCACTCCCGCTGCAGCTGATAACGCACGCGCTCAAAGGCGCTGCCGGTGATTTCTGCGTGTGCTAATTGCTCAAGGGCTTGTTCAATCAGCGGGGTTTGGCCATCCCGCCAGCCCGAGAACGACAGCGTCATCCCCCGGGCGTGAGGGTAGGCGCTAAACGACTGCCCCGCTAGCCACGCTGGGTAGAGAGATTCATTCAAGCTGTCGTTGAGCCAGCTGGCGAGCAGCCGGGTGAGTACGGCTTCTTCTGCAGAGTAGCTGGCGGAGGGATTTTGCAGGCTAACGCGCCACTCAACTGTCGGGGTGTCAAAGCGTGCGTCCTGCATATGCCAAGCAGTAAACGAGGGCGTGTCGACTAACAGGCTGGGGTGTTCATCCTGGCCCTCTAGTAACGTTAAATCACTGGCAATAAAGGGGTTGGGGCCAGGGAGCTCCAAGCCACTCAGTACCTGACCTGGCTGGTCGGGCACTTGTTCTTTCCACTGAGTATTAAACCACGGTGAGACGGTTTCGCTTTCGACATCCGGCGCCGAGTAAAAGCGCAGCATGTTATCCGGCGTTAGGGCATCCAGGTAAGTCTGCTGGCGCTGAGCGTCTGGGCCATCCATGCGGTAGGCCGCATACTGCACGTCTTCTACCGGGTAGCGCGATAGGCTCATGGAGAGGCGCGTGGCTTCTTGCTGCGGGGCACCATGTTGCTGGAAGCGGAAGGCTTGCTCGCTGAGCTTGGCCTGCTCGTCATAGCGCCATTCGGACAGGCCGTCGTTGCGCAGTTGCTCAATGGCCGCAAACAGGGTGGCTTCAATATCGTCCAAGCGCTCGGCGCCAGCGGGTGTCAGGCTGATGGAGATAGTGAAGAGTGCTTCGTTACCATCACCGCGGCCAACGCCGGCGGAAAGCCCGTCGGCCAGTCCAGCATCGCGCAGTACGGCGAGCAGGCTGCCTTCACCCTCATCACCAAGCAGGTGAGCGATTACCTGGGTGGGTTTTGTGCGGTAGTCGTCGGTGGGGTCGGGTACCGGGAAGTAGAAGCGTAATTGACGGCGATCCTGCAGCGACTGACGCTCGATATAGTGGGGGAGCGTGTCTGAATCAACCAGTGGCGCGTCAATCGTCGGCACGCTTAAGTCGTTGTCGGGAATATCGGCAAAACGTTCGGCGACCAGCTCTTCCAACTGATCCAGCGGCTGCGGCGCCACAATCGCCAAGTTCATCACATTGGCGTCGTAATGTTGGTGATAAAAATCGATCACCCGCTCACGCAGCGTGGCTTCGCCTTCAGGCGGGCTGGCGAGTGTTTCCCGGCTACCCACAGCAAAGCCGGTGGTGGGGTTGTCAGGGTTGAGTAACTGATTGAGCACATCGTTTTCACGTCGGGATTCGTCGCGAATCCGCGCCATGTACTCCGAATGAACGATATTGCGCTCGCTTTCCAGGTGGTCGGCGTTAAACAGCGGTGAGAGAAAAAATTCGCTGAAACGGTCAAGCGCTCCCGGTAGCGCTGACGGCTCAATATCAAAGAAGTAATTGGTGTCCTGCTGCGCCGTAAAGGCGTTGTGGGAACCCGCATTATTGGAAATGTAGCGCTGGTAACCGTCGGATTCTGGGTAGGGTTCGGTACCTAAAAACAGCATGTGCTCAAGAAAGTGCGCTAATCCCTGAAGGTCATCGGGGTCTTGGGCGCTGCCGACCCGGACATTCATCGACGCTGCCGCTTTGTCAGCCTCCGGGTCGCTGACCAATAACACATTGAGGCCATTTTCAAGCGTCAAAACTCGGTAGTCGCGGCTGTCATAAGGGCTAATGATTGGGGTGACCGTATCCGCAATGGCGTCGGCAACAGCGTCATCATTCGCGGCGAAGGCGAGTGGCATCATTGCGATGCTGGCAATAACGCCAAGCAGTGCGCGCTGGGGAAAAAGCCGCCGGCGGGTTAAGCAAGTGGATTGCAACATTACAGCTCCTGTGACACAGCCCAGCGCAGCATCGACCCGGTGGGATGGGCACAAGCCGGTGACTGGTAGGCGGGATTATTGACATGTTTAGATACCGGAAAAGCGCCCAACAGTTCCAATGGCGCGGGGGTTAATAGCGAATTAAGCGTCGCTAAATCCGTATCCGGGTTGAGCCAAGCGGATAGCGCGTGGCTGGGAATAGTGACCGGTAAACGGTCGGTTAGCGGCGATAGAAGCAAATTAGCTGGCACGGTGATCAGTGCAGTGGAGTCAGTGAACGCCGTTAACGTGGTGTGATAGCGGCACCAAAGTGCGCCCAATAGCAGCGGTGCCCGGGATACTTGGGTGACTAAATAGGGCTGTTTGCTACGCGGCTGGGTTTTCCAGACATAGAAACCACTCACCGGAATTACGCAGCGTCGGGCGCTAAAGGCATCGCGAAACATAGCGCGTGACTCAAGGGTTTCGGCCCGGGCGCAGTGGGGGGCGTGATCCAGTACCTCCAGCCAGGGGGGGGTTAGCCCCCAGAAAATTGACGAGAGTTGATACTGCCCCTGCTCAAGGCGAATCGCCGAGATGGGCCTTCTAGGCGCTAAGTTGGGCGATTCAACCAGCGGTTCAGGAGTGGCTAGCGTCGGTATTAAACGGGTCAGCGGTAAATGTTGCACATGCAGTCGCCCCGTCATAGCTATCTCCTACTCATTAAGATCTTCCCGGGAATTAAGCAAAATCGTCGAGGAAGTGTACCTGCATAGCGGGGGACTTCGCGCAATAAAGCACGAAATGGTGTGTTTTAGTGTCGAAAACAGTGTTCGATGTAAGGTATCCTATCGTATCCCTTGCTCCCGCTAAAGCGCAGTGAGGCTTCCTTCTTGTTTGCCGTTGACCTTAAGAGATCGCCATGGCCCGTCCTAGACAGCATGCGCCCGATGCCCTCCACGCGCAGGTCATGCACGCTTGTGATGAGTGGTTGGCTGAGCAGCCAGTCCATGGTCTCTCACTGCGTGCTTTGGCCAGAGAGGTCGGCTGCGCCCCCAGCACCCTACTGAAGCTCTATGGCAGCTTCAATAACTTATTGCAGCACGTCAACGTGGAAACCCTGGCGCGCCTGCAGCACACCATTACCAGCCTGGCCGATGATGATCCCGAGCCATGGTTGCGCTCTCTGGCGCGTGCTTACTGGCGGTTCGCCGAGCAGGACTGTTACCGCTGGCAACTGCTGTTCGATTACCCGCTGGCCCAAGAGGGTGAACTCGATCAGCGCCAAAGCGATTTGATCGAAGCGCTATTTACCCAAGTGGAGACCTCGATCAAAGCTTACCAGCCAGCGCTGGATGATCTCGAAGCCCGCCGTTTGGGGCGCACGCTGTGGGGTAGCGTTCATGGGCTAGTCCAGCTTGGGCTTAATGAGCGATTGGGCTACTGGCAGGGGCAGCAGTTGAAGGTGGATGAGTTGCTGGATCAGTTGATGAGTACTATTTTGGCCGGCTTGCGCCATCGTGAGGCGTCGACGTGACGGGGTGGGTCAATGCGGCCCGCCAGGCACTGCGCTGGCTGATTTTTGTCTCAATGCGGCTCTGCTACCGGCTACAGGTGCATGGGCGTGAGCATATCCCCAAGCAGGGGGGCGCGCTGGTGGTGTGTAACCACGTTAGTTTTATGGATGCCTTGGTGCTCGGTGGTGCTAGCCCCCGGCCGCTGCGCTTTGTCATGGATCAACCGATTTTTGATTCTCCCTGGCTTAAGTGGTGGTTTCAGTTGGTCGGTGCTATTCCCATTGAGTCTGAACGGCGTAGCCCTGGCGCCCTCAGGCGCGCGCTGGATGACGTCAGCGCAGCGCTACGCGAGGGGCAGGTCGTGATGGTCTTCCCTGAAGGGCGACTGACCCCGGATGGCGAGATTCACGCCTTCCGGCGCGGCTTAGAGGCGATTCTAGCCCGGGACGATGTGCCGGTGATTCCGGCAGGGCTGGCAGGCTTGTGGGGGTCGTGGACATCCCATCATAACGGCAAAGCGCTAAAGAAATGCCCTAAGCGCTTTCGGGCGCCAGTGAGTTTGCACTTTGGGCCGCCGCTCAACCGCCTGGACGCCGATGATATAGCGCTGCGACGGTTTCTTGAAGCACGGGTTAGGGCGTTGAAGGCGGCGGCGGATCAAGATCTTGCCAACCGCCGTTAGCTTGCTTATCCCTCACTAGCGGCGTGGCGCCCGCAGCTTTTGCCAGCAGCGTGCCGAGGTGATGAGATTATCGCGAATCTCCAAAATCTCCATGCGCATATTGCCAATCTGCAGGCACGCTGGGCCTTCTGGAAAGGCTTCGAGGTGCTCAAGAATGAGCCCGTTGAGCGTTTTGGGTCCGTCGGTAGGTAGCTGCCAGCCAAGCATCTTATTAATTTCACGGATATTGGCGGTGCCTTCAATCACATGGCTACCGTCGTCCTGCTGATGGATCTCTTCATCCTCAGAGACATCGGTGGTGAACTCGCCCACAATCTCTTCCAGAATATCTTCCAGTGTGACTAAGCCTTCCACGTCGCCGTACTCATCCACCACAATGCCGATACGCCGCTTCTGCTTTTGAAAGTTGAGCAACTGTGTATGAAGCGGCGTGGATTCAGGAATAAAGTAGGGCTCGCGAGCCTCCTGCACAATCGATGCTTTGGTGACTTCGTCACGGGACAGAAAGCGGGCTGCGTTGCGCAGATGCAGCATGCCGATAATATTATTGATATCGCCTTTATAGACCGGTAGCCGGGTGTGCTGACTGGTACGGATCTGGGTCAAAATATCTTCTAGCGAATCATCCAGGTCGATGCCCAGTACCTCATGTCGCGGCACCATAATGTCATTCACGGTGACGTTCTCAAGGTCGAGAATCGATAGCAGCATCGCCCGGTGACGATAGGGGATCAGCGTGCCTGCCTCGTGAACCACCGTGCGCAGCTCGTCGCGGGTTAGGCTATCGCCACCGTTATCAACGCTTTTCACACCCACCAGCCGGAGCAAGCCGTTAGACATGACGTTGACCAGCCAGACCAGCGGGTAAAGCAGCTTTAACAGCGGCTCAAGCGCGTAGGAGGTGGGATAGGCGATACGCTCAGGCTTAATCGCGGCGTAGGTCTTCGGCGTTACTTCGGCAAAAATCAGAATCGTGATGGTCAGCAGGGCAGTAGAGATGGCAGGCCCTGATACGTCACCAAAAAAGTGAATGGCGATGATGGTGGCAATTGATGCCGCTAGGTTATTGACGAAGTTGTTGCCGATCAGGATAACGCCAATCAGGCGGTCAGGTCGGGTGAGCAGGCGCATAACCCGTTTGGCTCTGCGGTCACCGCTGTTAGCTTGATGGCTCAAGCGGTAGCGGTTAATCGACATCATGCCGGTTTCAGAGCTGGAGAAAAACGCAGAAAGCAGTATCAGTAAGGCTAGCAGGCCGAACAGTAACCCCAGGGGGAAGTCGTCGCTCAAGTCGAAAAGTCCTTTGTGGCGAATTAGGCTCGATTTGTAGAAGGTAGCGAGTGGTGTGTCAAGACAACCAAAGACGTGGTGGTGCCCCCGTCAGCAGTTGAGTGGCTATCGATTGAGTACAATCTCAAGTACGAACTTACTGCCAAAGTAGGCTAATACCAGCAGGCCACAGCCGCCCAATGTCCAACGCACTGCCCGCATGCCCCGCCAGCCAAAGCGGTAGCGGCCGATCAAAAGCGTGGTGAAGATTATCCAGGCGAGCAGTGACAACACCGTTTTATGCGCCAAATGTTGGGCAAAGAAGTTGTCCAGAAAAATAAGCCCGCTGGCGATGGAGAGCGTCAATAGAATAATGCCCGCCCAGACCAGTTCGAACAGCACCCGTTCCATGGTGGTTAGCGGAGGCAGCGACTGCACAATGCCGCGAATATGGTGGTGGCGCAGCGCCTGGTTCTGCAGGCCGACCAGCACGGCTTGAACGGCGGCAATCGCCAATACGGCAAAGGCCAGCGCTGAGCTTATCGCGTGCAATAAAATGCCTGGCGTCAGGCCGGTGTGGCCGCCTTGATTAGGCAGCCAAGTGGCGGCGAGTAGCGCAATGCCCGCTAGCGGAAACAGCGCAATGCCAGCGTTAAGCACTGGTTTAAACAGGCTGGCTACCAGCACCACGTTAACCGCCACCGCCATCAACAGCGTAGCGCTGGTGGTAAAGCCTGGCAGCAGGCCTGGTGATTGCCCCATTAGCTTGATCACGACAGGAATGTGTAGCAGTAAACCCAGTACGGCAAGCAGACGCACCATGCCCTGGCGGGGCGGTACACGCCGGAACAGCGTCATGCCCTGCCAGATGGCAGCGGCAACATAAATAATAAAAGCCATCGTGGCGAAAGGGAGCGCCTGCATGATGCTATCCGTGCGCCTTGCAGCGCGTTGCGGTGAATAAATAAACAAATTAAGTGTGGTTACGACGAAAATCTATTCAACTACTATAACTAATCCAAGCGGCGTCGCCCAGCGGGGCAATCGTATGAAAATGGGTAAGCACTCAGAGTAAGTATTTAGGAGTGCCAAGGTCTGTAAGCAAGGCTCTTTTGTCATGGTCGGAAAAATGTTCCCGACAACTCCAGCATTTCCGCCATCCTTGGTGATCAGATGACGGCTTGCCTTGGTTGTTTGAAGCAGGGTTGTTTGAAGCAGAGTTGTTTGAAGCAGGGTTGCTTGAAGTAGGGTCGCGAGTACTCTCCCATGGAGACTCACCGCATGAGCGCGTATAATCTTTTCACTAATTAGTCCAGGGCGTGCGCGCCGACGGCAGTGACGGAGGCAGAGAGGCCCCATGTTCCAGAATCTAAGCGAGCGTCTTTCCCAGACGTTAAAGTCGATTAAGGGTCAGGCCCGCCTGACCGACGACAATATTAAAGATACCCTGCGCGAAGTACGCCGCGCGCTGCTTGAGGCCGACGTAGCGCTGCCGGTCATCAAGGAATTTATTGAGCGCGTGCGCGAGCGGGCGGTCGGGCAGGAAGTCTCTAAAAGCCTGTCGCCAGGCCAGCAATTCGTCAAAATCGTCCAGCAAGAGCTGGAAGCGATTATGGGCGAAGCCAACGACGGCTTTGTGCTTAAGGGCTCCCCCGCCGTTGTATTGATGGCCGGTCTACAGGGCGCGGGTAAGACCACCTCTGTGGCCAAGCTGGCCCGCTACCTGCGCGAGCGTGAGAAGAAGAAAGTATTGGTCGTATCTGCCGACGTTTACCGTCCGGCGGCCATCGACCAGCTTGAAACCCTGGCCAAAGAGGTCGAGGTTGATTTCTTCCCCTCGCGCTCTGACCAGCAGCCGGTAGCGATAGCCGAAGCGGCCATTAAGCACGCCAAGATTCAGTTCCACGATGTGGTGTTGATCGATACCGCCGGTCGCCTGGCGATCGATGAAGCCATGATGGCGGAAATCCAGGCGCTGCATAAAGCGGTCTCGCCCCAGGAAACGCTGTTTGTCGTCGACGCCATGACCGGCCAGGATGCCGCCAATACCGCCAAGGCATTTAGCGAAGCGCTACCGCTAACCGGGGTGATCCTGACTAAAGCCGACGGTGATGCCCGCGGTGGTGCGGCGCTGTCGGTACGCCACATTACCGGCAAACCGATCAAGTTCATGGGCATGGGCGAAAAAGTCGACGCTCTGGAGCCGTTCCACCCCGACCGGGTCGCCTCGCGCATCTTGGGTATGGGCGACATGTTGTCGCTGATTGAGGAAGCCGAACGTACTGTCGATAAATCCAAAGCCGACAAACTGGCCAAGAAGGTCAAAAAAGGCGATGGCTTTGATCTGGAAGATTTCCGTGACCAGCTTCAGCAACTCAAGAAAATGGGTGGTATGGGCGGTCTGATAGGTAAATTACCCGGCATGGGGCAGATGGCCGAAATGGCTCAAGGCCCTGGCCCCGAGAAAGAGCTGGGCAAGCTGGAAGCGCTGATTAACTCAATGACGCCTAAGGAGCGCCGCAAGCCTGACATTATCAATGGCTCGCGCAAGCGCCGCATCGCTGCTGGCGCAGGCCTGCAAGTGCCCGACTTGAATCGTCTGCTCAAGCAGCATAAGCAAATGCAGAAAATGATGAAGAAAGCAGGTCAGAAAGGCGGTATGCAGAAAATGATGCGTGGTATGTCAGGCATGATGGGCGGCGGTGGCCCAGGTGGGCCTGGCGGAATGGGTGGCCCCGGCGGTATGGGCGGTATGGGTGGCCCAGGCGGATTGCCGCGGCGTTAAGCTACTGTGAACTCAGGGAGTCTGAGCTCAAGTCACATGACGCAAGTGTACAATCACGCTGCCATCTGGCTTGCAGTCGTGCAATGGATAGCAATATGGCACCTCACAGGGGGTCGGCACAGTAACGCTGCCGGGTGCTAAATTGTATTGGAACGCCGGGCTCCCGGCGATTCCACCGTAATGACCGCCCCAGTAGGTATGAAAGGGTTGGTGGATGTGCCCGCATAAAATGCGTTTTGGTGAGCCGCTAATGATTTTCATAAAGCGCTCCCCACCGTCTATCAGGCTGTAAGGATCCCAATGCGGATTCCCTGTCATAAAGGGCGGATGATGCAGTACCAGAAAAGTGACTGGTTGGGTGTGCTGAAGCTGCTTTTCTAGCCACGCCAATCGCGTATTGCACAGCGCCCCCCGCGCTTCCCCCTCTACTACCGAATCCAGGCCCAGCAGGGTGATGCCATGGGTGTCGATTCTGGATTGCATAAACTCGCCTACTTCAAGTCCCGCCAGCTGATTGCCCAGCACTCGCCGCATTGCCTCGCGCCTATCGTGATTGCCAGGCACTGCCAGAATGGGCATGGGGAGTGGCGCAAGCAGGTGGCGTATCAACTGATAGTCTTCCTCACTGCCGCCGTCGGCCAAATCGCCACTGATAGCCACAATATCCGGTAAGGGGTTCAGTGTGAGCAGGTCCGCGATGATGCTTTCGACAACCTGAGCGATGTCGGCGCGGGCTTCACCCGTTTCGGAGCGCTCAGTGAAAAGATGTAAATCAGATAAGTGGGCAATCAACATTTAGGTGAAACCTAGCAAAAAGTTTGTTCAGAAAAGTTCGTTAACAGATCGTCAACGGCTAGCGGCCAATGCGGGCCAATACATCGGCTTTCAAAAAACGCTCGATAACCAGCATGAAGCCGACAGAGGGAATTAGCAGTATTAGCGCGGTAATGGCGGCCACCTGATAGTTGCCGCCCATAGAGGCGTTGAACATGAGTAGCGGTAGTGTGGTGATCTCCGGTGCACCGACAAAAAACGTACCGGTGAATTCATCGATACTGTCGAGAAATACAAAGATTGAGGCTGCTAGCAACCCAGGTAGGGCTTGGGGCAAAGTGATGTCGTTGAAACAGCGCAGCGGTGAGGCGCCGAGGTTGCGTGCGGCCTCCTCCAGCGAACGATCCACGGTGGCAAAGGAAGCGGTCGCAATCCAAACGGCATAAACCAGTCCAGGCAGTGAGTGCACCAGCACCACGCCGACCAGCGTGCCGTTAAGCCCCCACTGGTAGAAAATGGCAGCGATGTTGACGAAGATTGGTAAGTTGGGAAACGCCTGAGGTAAAAGGAAAAGCAGCATGATGAGGTTGCGCATAGGTAGTGCCTGACGTGCCAACGCATAACCCGCAGGTATCGCCAACGACATCGAAACTAATACCGCCAGCAGTGCCACAATCACTGTATTAAATAGCGATTCCCAGGCCCCTGCGCGAGGTCGGAATACGCGCTCCCAGAAAGCGAAGCCCCAATCGGTAGGAAAACGATTAGGGTAAAACCATTGCTCGGCAAATGCCCACATGGCAAGGTTCAGTAGGGGGCCAAAGACAATAAAAGCCACCAAGCCCAGCATCAAACCAAGCCCGATCTGCGAAAGTCGTTTAGATAATGTCATGCAGTTGCCTCCCGGCGTAGCGTCAGGCGCAAATATACCCAGGCGGTAAAGGCGGTCAGTGCATAGGAGAATAGCCCTAGGGCGTTGGCAATGCCGTAATCACCGTAGTAAGTAATCCGGTGGGCCATCATCGAAGTCATCATGGTGGGGTTGCCTGCGATCAGCATTAGCGGCACGGATAGCACCGAGAGCATTGCCACCAGCGAGAGAATCAACCCTACCCAGAGTGTGGGTGCTGCTTGGGGCAGTAGAATATTGAAAAGGCAGCGTAGTCTGCCCGCGCCCATATTACGGGCGGCTTCGATATGGCTGCGGTCGATAGCCGCCATGGCGCCTGCGAGTAGTAGCGTGACGAACGGTATCTGCTTCCAGGCAAATGTCAGCACCAGTCCTCGCCAGTCCAAAAAGCTCTGGGCGTTGGCTGCCGTCAACAACCCCGTTTCGACCAGTACGCCGTTCATCATGCCGTTAGTGGACAGAAAAGATCGCGCTAACTGACCTGACACCACGAAAGGAATAAAGAGTGGCCAGCGATAGAGCCAACGCAGCATACGTACTGCCCAGGGCGTAGTACCTAGTACTAGGTAGCCCGCAATGGCGATGGATATCACCGTGATCAACGCAAGGGAGGCCGACACAACGCCAATGGAGAACAGAATGTCACGGCCATAGAGCGAAAATGCTCGGGCAATATGCTCCGTTGTCCAGGCGCCGTTACTGTCACGAAATGCTGTGACGAGCGAACGGGCCAAAGGCAGCGCATAAAGCAACGCTATTGCCGTCAGTGCGGGCAAAACGAGCAGCGTGCCCAGCGCTGATTGTATAAAAGGTTTTCGCGCGGCAATGGGTGGATATGTCCTAGAGGATAAAGTGGTCATATAGCGTTCTACGAAGAAGGGGGCAAACGCCCCCTATGGTGGCAAGTAAAACGTTAGCGGCTAACGTGGCTTTCGTAGGCTTCCAGAATGGCGCGAAAGTAGTCAGCCTGGGGCATCGAGAAGCCTCGGGTGGCAAGGGTCTCAGGTGACACGTCTGCATAGAGCTGTTCCCATTGAGCGTCGCTGAGCTCGCTGCGAACATGCTTAGCGTCAATGCCCGGGAACCAGTTGAACTGGCCAACAATGCCTTCGGCCTGTATCTCCGGGCTGGTCGCTAGGGCAATGAATTCGGCGGCTAGGTCAGGTTCAGCGGCGCGTTCGGGGATGGTGTAGTACATCGGTTGGCCGGGCATTCCGGGTTCGAGCAGCAGCAAGCGAAAGTTGGGGTTGAGACGACCATCAGCTTTCCATGTGTAGTACATATCCATCCACACCGGCCCCATGGCGATTTCGCCGCGGTTCATGGCGTCCAGGGTGCCCGCATTACCTGGTGTCATGGTGACGTGCTGATTGAACGTGCTCAGCTGGTTAAGCGCTGACTCCCAACGAGCTGGTGCATCCTCTTCCCAAGGACCGTTTTGCAGGGTGCCAGCCATGTCGGTAAAGGCGTACATCCAGCCGAACACAAAGCCGACCCCCGCCATGCCACCGGTGATGCCGTTATAGCCGAATTCGCCTGGGTGCTCCTCAACCCAGTCAGCAAGCGCGGCGTAGCTTTCCGGCGGCTGTGCTAGAAGATCAGGATTATAGGCGATGGCGATCTGGCTCTGGAACATCGGCATCACGTAGCCTTCTACATCGACGCCCAGCGCATTGCTTGCGCTTTGGGCGCTGACTAAAGCGCCAGTGGAAATGCTGTCAACGTAATCGGCGAGCAGATATTCTTTAACCATTTGCCCCGCCATACGCTGGTGCACGACTGCAACGTCGACGCCCCAGGTTGCTTGGTTGCGCTGGGCGCTGAGGGTTTCATAAATAGCTTGGCTGCCTGCATCGCCAGGGCCGGTGCCTAGGGCGCGCACCGTAACGTCAGGGTGCGTGGCTTCGAATCGCGGGGAGAGATACTCGTTGATGTACTCAACCATATTGTCGTCACCCGCGGTAAACACATTAAGCGTTGTAGCCGCCATGGCGGGGGCAGCAAGGGTAGCGGTTAAAAAGCCGAGCGTAAGCGTCAAGGGTTTCATGCGATGTCCTCATGTCGATCAAGTGGCGGCATATGCCGGTCATCCGGCCCGAAAGAAATCAGAGCCGACTCAGGCACCTGAAGCGTCGCGAAAGTGCCTAAAGCAATAGGGGAAGCGGTCGTGGCGCAGAGCTCTTCGCCATCGGTAGACAGTGAGACCTGATAGCCATTGCCGGTGTATAGACAGTCGGTCACGCGGCCTTTACGGGTCAGGGCCGCCGCGTTAAGCGGCATATTGATCACCGCATCCTGGGTTCGGAAGCCGAACTTGGTGGCGCCTCTGGCGCTGGGCGGATCATGCTCTTCGCAGCTAACCGTATTGTCCACGCCAAGAAAACGTGCGGCGGCGATGTCGGCGGGGTGATGGTAGAGATGTTGCGGCGAGGCAACCTGGACAATCTCACCTGCTCGCATTAGCACGATCTGGTCAGCCATCTGTAGGGCTTCCTCCTGATCGTGAGTCACCATGATGGTGGTGATACCTAGCGACTTTTGCAGGCGACGTAACTCGCCGCGTAAGTTGCGACGGATGGCGGCATCCAGATTGGATAGCGGCTCGTCAAGAAGCAGCAGCGGTGGATCGATGATCAGCGCTCTACCAAGGGCGACACGTTGCCGCTGCCCGCCGGAAAGCTGTGTTACCGCACGGTTTTCGAAGCCGCTTAATTCTAGCCTCGCTAATATCTTTGCCACTCGCTGCTGGCGCTCCGCGCGGGATATTCCGCGCAGCTTTAGTGGGTAACCCAGGTTGTCGCCGACGCTCATGTGGGGCCATAGCGCATAGGATTGAAATACCATCGCGGTCTGGCGTTTTTCGGGCGGCAAATGGGCAATCGACTTTGAACCGAGACGGATATCGCCGCGACTCAGGGGCGTAAAACCAGCAATAGCACGCAATAGCGTTGTCTTGCCGCAGCCGGAGGGGCCTAGCAAGCAGGTGAAGCTGCCTGGTTCCACATCCAGATGGATGCTTTCCAGAATACGCTGTTGTCTGAGGTCAATCGTTACGTCATTGAGTGCAAGTGCTTCGGTGCGCATTGGTCGGCCTCCAGTGTTAACAAGTGATTTTGAAAAGCAACGTTGGGGATTTTTGAACGCGCGTGCAAAATTTCAATAAAGCAAAATTACCGCGCGTCTGTGACGTTTTGATGTAGCTTTTAAAACACTCCAGAGACGGCTCAAAAATGTTAAAATGGCCCGTGTTATCTAATGGATAGAGCGGTAAAAGCGTGCTTGAAATTGTTAAATACGGTCGGTTATCTCGGTGCGTGTAACCGCAGATGATGTCGCCAAAGCGGCCGGTGTATCCCGGGCAATGGTGTCGCGGGCGTTTACCCCAGGAGCGTCGGTAGCCGTCCGGAAGCGCGAGCACGTACTGCGCGTTGCCAAGGCTCTGGGCTATCGTCCTAATTTGATTGCCCGCGGGCTAACAGGCCAGCGTACTGGCCTAGTGGCCGTAGTGGCGGGTGAAATATCGCGACCCTACGAGGCTTGGTTGCTGGAACATCTCGTTCGAGTGCTGAGTACTAATGGTTATCAACCGTTGCTTTTGCCAGCGTTTCGAGACGCCAACATGACCGAGATGATTGATCATGCGCTGGCCTACCAGGTGGATGGAGCAATTGTCGCCGCGGGATCGGTCAGCCGTGATATCGCTGATCGCTGCCAGGCATCGGGGGCCCCACTGGTGCTGATCGGTCGAGTGCTGGAAAAAAACGGCGCTGATGCGGTATGTTGCGACAATATAAAGGGCATGTGGCAGCTGGTGGAGCGCCTTGTCAAACAGGGGCGGCAACGCATTGCTTGGTTGGGGGGCACGGCAGATACCTTCTCAGATCAAGAGCGCAGTCAGGGCGTTGAGGAGGCATTAGCACATTACGGCCTGTCACTACAGGCGCAGCGCCGGGGAAATTTCTCACTATCGAGCGGGGTAAGTGAAGGGCTGGCGCTACTGGATTCCCGTTTGTCGCTTGATGCCATTATATGTGCTAACGACGCCATGGCTCTGGGGGTTGTTGAAGCCGCAGCGCAACGCGGTATCCGGGTGCCGGACGATGTGGCTATCACTGGGTTCGACGATGTACCTGGCGCCGCCTGGGGGCGCTGTCCATTGACCACAGTGCGTAATCCGGTAAATGAGACGGCGCTGGAGGCACTGCGCCTGCTCGAAACGAGGGTTCAGGATCCAACCTGCGACAACCAGGTCATCAGGGTTGGCGTCACCCTTGTCCCGCGCAGCAGTGGCTAATGCAGTGGTTGACGCGTTGTGAGTTTTCTGGCTGTCAGGCTTTCCAAGTCGTGCGCATTTGCGTAGAATGCGGCCTCTTCATGCGTGGGTGTTGCCCAAATACGTCAAAACGTAGCGGTAGCAGCGCTCAGTGAAGGCCTTAATGGCACTAAGCGAGTTTCTTTATGGGGCATGCTTAGCACCAAGAAAACAGCACGACGAGTGTTCCGATAGCGATTTTCGCTATAACCACACTCTCGTAACCTCAACCGAAGGATAGTTATCGTATGGTTACCATTCGTTTGGCCCGTGGTGGCGCCAAGAAGCGTCCCTTTTACCACCTGACCGTTACCGACTCGCGTAACGCTCGCGACGGTCGCTTCATCGAGCGTATTGGCTTCTTCAACCCGGTTGCCCGTGGTCAGGAAGAGCGTCTGCGTGTTGATTTAGACCGTGTTACTCATTGGCAGAGCCAAGGCGCCCAGCTGTCTGGTCGCGTTGCTGAGCTGGTCAAAGAAGCACGCAAACAGGCCTAAGCCTGTTTAAAGTAGAGTCTGATGTTGTAAGTAGAGGTCGTCGATGACGCGTTTTGAAACAAGCCATACTGACGACACGCATGTGGTGTTAGGCAAACTGACTAGCCCTCACGGGATAAAAGGTTGGCTCAAGGTGTACTCATACACCAGCCCCATGGACAACATTCTGGACTACCCCGAATGGTGGGTGCGCAAGGGGAAAACCCTGATGCCTGTGACCATTGTTCAGGGACATCGGCAGGGCAAAGGGCTTGTGGTGCAGCTTAAAGGCGTGGATGACCGGGATGCGGCAGAAGCATTAGCCCAAACGGACATCGTACTGCCCAAGGACGCACTGCCTGAGCTACCGGCCGATGAGTATTATTGGCATGAGCTTGAAGGCATGGCGGTCTTCACTCAGGCCGGCGAACGGCTAGGGCGGGTGAGCTACCTGTTTGAAACCGGCGCTAACGATGTCATGGTGGTTCGCGGCGATTCTGAGTCAATCGACAAACGCGAGCGACTGCTGCCATTTTTGCCAGACGATGTCATTATCGAAATCAGTTCCCAAGAGGGCCGTATGGTCGTTGATTGGGATCCGGAATTTTGACCAAACTCATGGGCAGTTTGAGTAGTGATGTACCTACTGACTCAACTGAGTTTGAAAGTGACAGCGCGCCGGAAACGGAGAGCAAAGCAGCAGCGCCTGCAATGTGGATTGGTGTCGTGTCGTTGTTTCCCGAGATGTTCGACGCGCTAACGCAACAAGGCGTGGTCGGCAGAGCGGTGGAGAAACAGCGCATTGCACTGGAATTTTGGAATCCGCGGGATTACGCCACTGATCGCCACCGCAGCGTCGATGACCGCCCTTATGGTGGTGGTCCAGGCATGTTGATGAAAGTCGACACCCTGCGCGCAGCGATCTTTGATGCCCGGGAACGGGCGCAGCAAGCCACCGGTCTAGTGCCGACGGTGATCTACCTCTCGCCCCAGGGGCGTAAGTTGGATCAGCAGGGCGTTCAAGCACTGGCTTCCGCCGGGCCCTTAGTGGTCGTGGCAGGGCGCTATGAAGGCATTGATGAACGCGTGGTGGAGAGTGACATTGATGAAGAGTGGTCGATTGGTGACTATGTGCTGAGCGGCGGTGAGTTGCCAGCAATGGTGCTGATTGACGCAGCGGCAAGGCTGATTCCCGGCGTGCTGGGCCATCAGGACTCCGCTGTCGAAGACTCGTTTAATGACGGTCTGTTAGACTGCCCGCACTATACCCGTCCAGAAGTCATTGACGGGCGCCAAGTGCCGGATGTGCTGCTAAGCGGAAATCATGCAGCCATCAAGCGCTGGCGGTTAAAGCAGTCACTGGGCCGTACATGGCAACGTCGACCCGATCTTTTGCAAGGGCGAACATTAGACGCCGAACAGCGCAAGCTGTTGAACGAGTTTATCGAGGAACACGCTCTGTCCACTGAGTAGTTGGTTTTAAGCTACGCTGTTTTTAACGACGTTGCTTTTCAACTACTTGGCACAGAGCGGCGGTGCAGGGCGAAAAAGCGCACCTGTGTCACCCATAACGACTCCCGCGTAGCTCGTTTCGAGCGCCGGGATCACGGCTTCCGCCACCCATGATTGAGCGGTCAAGCCAACACGTTATTCAGGAGTATGATGATGAGCAGCAAAAGCAAAGTGATCCAGGCGATCGAATCTGAGCAAATGGGCAAGGAAATTCCTGCCTTTTCTCCCGGCGACACTATTGTCGTTCAGGTAAAAGTAAAAGAAGGTACTCGCGAGCGTCTGCAGGCGTTTGAAGGTGTGGTCATCGGTAAGCGTAACCGTGGCCTGAACTCCGCTTTCACCGTGCGTAAAATTTCTCACGGCGTTGGCGTAGAGCGTACTTTCCAGACCTACAGCCCGCTGGTTGACTCGATCGAAGTCAAGCGTCGCGGTGACGTGCGTCAAGCCAAGCTTTACTACCTGCGCGAGCGCAGCGGTCGTTCTGCACGTATCAAGGAAAAGCTGGCTTAAACGCCGCTGCTCCGCGGGCGCACGCTGCTCTTTTGCACGCGTTGCGCCCGGATACCAAAACCCCGTCACCGCTTTGCGGGGCGGGGTTTTGTTTTATATAGCGGCTTGATAACAAACAGCTGGAGACTGCTGACGTATGAGCGTTATCGATGCATTTTTAGATGCCCTGTGGTTAGAGCAGGGTGCCAGCGATCATACGTTAGCCGCCTATCGACGCGATTTAACCGCCTGGCAAGCCCACTTGGAGAGCCACGGCGATGCGCTCTTGGCGCCGCCGCCGGAGCGTCTTAGTGAGTGGCTGGTCAGTCGCCGGGAGGAAGGCTATCAACTGCGTAGCAATGCCCGGCTGCTGTCGACGCTGCGCAGCTTCTACCGCTGGGGGCGTTTAAATAACCAGGTGGAAACCGACCCACTCACCGATATCAAGCTACCCCGCGTGATCCCCGGTTTGCCGAATGCCTTGGAAGAGGACGAGGTGGAGCGCCTGCTATTAGCGCCCGATACTGATACGCCGTTGGGCGTTCGTGACCGCGCCATGCTGGAATTGCTTTACGCCTGTGGCTTGCGGGTCTCTGAACTGGTAGGGCTCACCGGCGACGCGGTCAACCTGCGTCAAAACGTGGTGCGGGTGCGCGGTAAGGGCGATAAAGACCGTCTGGTACCCATGGGTGAAGAGGCGGCGGATTGGCTGGCCCACTATATGCAGACCGCACGGCTTTCGCTGATGAGCGACCCAACACGCCCCGCGCTATTTCCCGGCCGGGGCGATAAAGCCATGACCCGGCAAACTTTTTGGCACCGGATTAAGGTGCATGCGATAACGGCAGGCATCACCCGGCCACTGTCACCGCATACGCTTCGCCATGCTTTTGCGACCCATTTATTGAATCATGGGGCCAATTTGCGGGTCGTACAGCTGCTGCTGGGTCATAGCGATCTGTCGACGACCCAAATTTATACTCATGTGGCCCAGGCGCGCTTGGAAAACCTGCATGCAGAACATCACCCACGAGGTTGAATTGATAATGCGTCAACGCCGTTTTGTAGCACACCCTTTACTGACACCTTTCTCAATGCTGGCGTGTTTGTTAACCGTCAGCCTGTTACCTGCCGCTGCCCAGGCCGATAACGTGGCAGATCAACTGGCTGGATCGCTGAGCGTCAATGGCCAGTCGATGCCCGTGGAAGCGGTCACCGAAACGCCTATGAAGGGCGTTTATCATGTGCGGCTGGAGAGCGGTGAATCTTTTTACTCTAACGCTGACGGTAGCCACTTCCTGGTCGGCGACCTGTATGAAAATGGCGATCAAGGGCTGGTCAATTTGACCGAACAAGAGCAAAACCGGGCGCGTGCCGATGCGCTGGCAGCCGTGCCTGACGGTGAGTTGGTGATCTTTCGTGGCGCCGATGAGCCCAAAGCCACTATAACGGTGTTTACTGACCCTACTTGCCCCTATTGTGCGCGGTTACACGACACTATTCCGGAGTTGAATGAACGCGGTATCGCCGTTCACTATATGGCGTTTCCCCGTGCGGGCATGAGTAGCCAGGCTGCCACAACGCTGCAGCAAGTGTGGTGCTCGGATAACCGCAGCGAAGCGATGACCCAAGCCAAGGAAGGCCAGACTATTTCCAGCGCTGCGAACTGCGACAATCCCGTAGCAGGGCAGTATGATCTGGGCAAAGCATTGGGCGTAAAGGGCACACCAGCAATTATTTTACCCAATGGGCAGCTAGTGCCGGGATTTGTGCCCCCCGAGCGGCTCTCTGCCATGTTAGGCTTGGATGATCAATAACCTCACATTGCAAGTGAATATAAAACGTTGAGACACGGTCTTTAAGATCGACATCAAAACCGTAATTAAGGCCAGCACCACCAGGTGCACAACACGAAAGGGGAAGTATTTTGAAACCGGTAAGAGTAGGTATCTGTGGTTTAGGCACTGTCGGTGGCGGCACCTTTAACGTATTGACCCGCAACGCCGACGATATTGCGCGTCGCGCTGGCCGCCCTATTGTGATTGAACAGGTGGCTCACCGCAGTATTCATCCTGACTGCGATATTACCGGCATCAATGCCACCTCTGATGTATTTGAAGTGGCGACCAACCCCAACGTAGACGTCCTGGTGGAGCTGATTGGCGGTTACGATATCGCCCGTGAGCTGGTGCTCACCGCGATTGAAAATGGCAAGCACGTGGTCACCGCCAACAAAGCGTTGATCGCGGTGCACGGTAACGAAATCTTTAAGGCCGCGCATGAGAAGGGCGTGATCGTGGCGTTTGAAGCCGCGGTGGCCGGTGGTATCCCGGTGATTAAATCGCTACGCGAAGGCCTGGGTGCCAACCGTATCGAGTGGGTGGCGGGCATTATCAACGGCACCGGCAACTACATTCTTACCCATATGCGCGACGAAGGCCGTGCCTTTGAAGACGTGCTCGCGGAAGCCCAGGCGCTGGGTTACGCCGAATCCGACCCGACCTTTGATGTGGAAGGTATCGACGCGGCGCACAAACTCACTATCCTCGCTTCGATTGCCTACGGCGTACCGCTGCAGTTCGAGAAAGCCTTCACCGAAGGCATCTCGCGGATCACCGCCGAAGACGTCGAACAGGCAGACAATCTGGGCTACGTGATCAAGCACTTGGGTATCTCCAAGCGCACCGATCAAGGGTTGGAGCTGCGTGTTCACCCCACGCTGATTCCTAAAGAGCGCCTGCTGGCCAATGTGCACGGCGTCAAAAATGCCATTGCGGTCATGGGCGACGCCGTTGGGCCGACGCTCTACTACGGAGCCGGAGCGGGCGCCGAGCCGACTGCTTCAGCGGTGGTTGCCGATTTGCTAGACGTGGCGCGCGATATCTCTACTGATCACCACTACCGGGTTCCCTACTTGGCGTTTAGCGGTATCGACGAAGACGTCAGCCAACTGCCCATCATGCCGATGGAAGAGATCATTACCGCCTACTACCTGCGTCTATTGGCGGTGGATCGTCCCGGTGTGCTGGCGCGGGTGGCCACTATCTTGGCCGAACAGGGCATTTCTATCGAAGCGCTGATTCAGAAAGAGGCCACCGAAGGTGAATTAGTGCCGATCATTCTGCTTACTCACCGCACCAAAGAGAAGCAGATGAACGCAGCGATCCGTGAAATCGAATCCATGGCGGATATCGCCGGGCCTGTTACACGCATCCGCGTGGAAGGCCTGGACGAAGGGGAGTAGATCAAGATGCGCTATATCAGCACGCGCGGGCAGGCGCCCGCGCTCTCCTTTGAGGAAGTGGTGCTCACCGGTATGGCCAGCGACGGCGGGCTATATGTGCCGGAAGTCCTACCTGAGTTCTCTAAGGAAGAGCTGGCTAATATGGCCGGACTCTCCTACGCGGAGATTGCTTTCCGAGTGATGAAGCCGTTTGTGAACGGTGAGATCGACGACGAGACTTTCCGCAGTATCGTTACCGAGGCCTACGCGACCTTTAATCACGATGCAGTCGTGCCCCTCAAACAGCTAGATGCTAACCATTTTCTGCTTGAGCAGTTCCACGGCCCGACCCTGGCATTTAAGGATGTGGCGCTACAGCTGCTCGGCCGCCTGTTGGATCACTTTTTGAAAAAGCGCGGCGAACGTGCGGTGATCATGGGGGCGACTTCCGGAGATACCGGTTCGGCAGCGATTGAAGGCTGCCGCCACTGCGACAATCTGGACATCTTTATCCTGCACCCACACAACCGGGTCTCGGAAGTTCAACGTCGTCAAATGACCTCGGTATTGGCAAATAACGTCTTCAATGTTGCCATTGAAGGCAATTTCGACGATGCCCAGGCAATGGTTAAAGCGAGCTTTGCTGACCAGACGTTCCTTAAAGGTACGCGTTTGGTGGCGGTGAACTCGATCAACTGGGCGCGCATTATGGCGCAGATCGTATACTACATCGCCTCAGGCGTTGCTCTGGGAGCGCCGCACCGTGAAGTGAGCTTCTGCGTGCCGTCGGCTAACTTTGGCAATGTGTTTGCAGGCTATATGGCCTACAAAATGGGCCTGCCGGTGAAGCAGTTCATCATTGCCACTAACGCCAACGACATTCTGCACCGCACGCTGGCCGCTAATGATTTTTCCAAAAAAGAATTGGCGGCAACGCTGGCTCCTTCCATGGATATCGTGGTGTCGTCAAACTTTGAGCGTCTGCTGTTTGACGCTTACGACCGCGACGGTTTAGCTGTATCCGAGCTGCTTGATCGCTTCCAGAATGAGCCCACGGCCCTGGCCGATGCGCCGCTAGCGAAACTGCGTGAGAAGTTCACCAGCTACAGCGTGGACGATGCGACCATCCTTGAGGTGATTCGCGAGGCGCATAAGCGCACGGGTGAAATGCTCGATCCGCATACCGCCACAGGCTACCGTGCCGCCGAGCGTGCCCGGGCAGATCAGTCAACGCCGATGATAACGCTGGCCACCGCGCACCCGGCCAAGTTTGCCGAGGCGGTAGTAAAAGCGGGGTTCCTGGGCGTACCCCTGCCGCCGCATATGGAAGACCTGATTGAGCGCGAAGAGCGTTACACGGTACTTCCCAACGAGCTTGCCGCCGTGCAGCAGTTCGTCGTGGAAAATCGGCGTTGAGACCTACCCTTTGAGACATCGATGACCGCAGTGACAGATTTACCCCAAAGCACGCTCTCTTCTAGCACAACCAGACCACGCTTAGAGCCTCGTCCCGTGGACGAGGCGCTCTATGCCCGTGCCCAGGCGGAAGGCTTAAGCGAGCTGCAGGCGCGCCTACTAGCTTCGCGGTTGCCGGGCTACAGCGGTGAGCTTGCGCCGTTAATTGCGCCCAGCCTGCGCTATCTGGCCCACCCGGAGAAACTTGCCGACGGCCGTCGTGCCGCCGAGCGTATTGCCCAGGCGGTAGCGGAAGGCGAAGCGATTGGTATCCTCACCGACTACGATGTGGATGGCATCACCTCTCACGTGGTGATCCGGCGCACGCTGGTGGAATTGTTTGGGGTGCCGGAAGGCAAGCTGCACAGTTTGATTGGCCATCGTATTCACGACGGCTACGGGATTAGCCTGCCGCTGGTAGAGCGCACCCTGGCGCAAAAGCCGTTTCCCACCCTGGTGATTACCGCCGATTGTGGCAGCTCCGATGAGCCGCGTATCGCGCGCCTAAAAGCGGCAGGTATCGATGTGGTGGTGAGTGACCACCATGCGCTGCCTATCGAGGGGCCGCCAAGCTCAGCATTTGCATGTGTTAATCCTACCCGTGATGACTGCGAGTATCCCGACAAAACCATCGCTGGCTGTATGGTGGCGTGGCTATTGATGTCACTGGCTCGCGGTGTGCTGATCGAGTGGGGGGCGCTGTCTGAATCCACGCCCAAGCTGTCGCCCTGGCTCTCTTACGTGGCCTTGGGTACGGTTGCCGATTGTGTTTCATTGGGCGGCAGCCCGGCAAACCGCGCGGTGGTCAATCAAGGCTTAAAGCTTATCAATCGCATGGATGCGGCCTGCTGGCGGGCGATGGCCACACGTTTAGGCGCCGACAGCGTGCCGTTTAACGCCGAGACACTAGCGTTTCAGATGGGGCCGCGTATCAACGCCCGCTCGAGGCTGGACGACCCCTACGCAGCGCTGCACTTTATGCTCGCCGAAAACGATGGCGTCGCCAATCGTCAGCTCGACGTGCTGGATCAGGATAATCAGTCCCGTAAAGCCATTGAGGCCGATATGGCCGCCGAGGCGCGTACGCTCGCCACAGTGGCTCTGAACGCCGATGAGCCCGCCGTGGTGGTGCTGCTGGAAGATGGCCACCCAGGCGTGCAGGGCATTGTTGCCTCACGTTTGGTGCAGGCCTACGGGCGTCCAGCGCTGGTGCTTACCCAAGCGTCTGCACCGGGCATGCTTACCGGTTCCGGCCGCTCGATTGACGGGCTGCATATGCGCGATGCCCTACAGCGCACCTTTGAGCTCGCTCCCCAGGCGCTACCACGCTTTGGCGGCCACAGTGGCGCGGCAGGGGTGGGTGTGCCACGGGATCAGCTTGAGGCTTTTAAGACGGCCTTCCTGCAGGCAGTAGGCGAGCAGTTGCAGGGGCGAACGCTCTACCCGCGACTTTGGACGGATGGTGAACTCTCCACGGCGCAGCTTTCGCTGACCACCTTGCAAGAGATCGAAACCCTTGGCCCCTATGGGCGGGAGTTTGACCCGCCATTGTTTGAGGGTCGCTTTATTGTCGAGGCGCTGCGCCCGGTGGGCGCTGAAGGCTCGCACCTGATGCTGGAGCTCTCCACCGGCCCGGTAACTTGCAAAGCGATCTGGTTTCGCGCCCTAACGCCGGGGGAGCTGCCTGGGTTCAGCGTTGGCGATACGCTGCACTGCGCTTATAAGCTCAACCGCAATCGCTGGCGCGGCCGTGAAACCCTCCAACTGATGGTCGAGCACGCCAGCGCCATTTAATTAATTACGTTATAACCTCAATAAGCCAAGTAAGGACGCCCCATGCGCGTGGAAGATTTACCAACGGATCAGCATCGCCCCTATGAAGATGTCATGGCGATGCTGCTGGGGACGTTCTTCGTCGCGCTGGGGGTGACCTTTTATACCCATGCAGTGCTACTGACCGGCAGTACGGCAGGCTTGGCGCTGCTGTTGAGCTATATGACCAGCAGCGTTACCGGTTGGGGCTTTGGGGTGTACTTTTTTGCCATTAACCTACCGTTCTACTACTTGGCAGTAAAGCGGATGGGCTGGAGTTTTACCCTGCGCACCTTCGCCGCCATCGGCTTGGTATCGCTATTTTCGGAGCTGACCCAGGGCTGGGTGCAGTTTGCCAACGTGCCATCGCTCTATGCTGCTTTGATGGGCGGCGCGCTGATGGGCATTGGCATGTTAATGCTATTTCGCCACCGTACTAGCCTGGGCGGCATCAATATCCTCGCGCTCTATTTGCAGGATAAACACGGCCTGCGCGCAGGCTACGTTCAACTGGCCATCGATGGCGTTATTCTGTTGATTGCGCTAACGCAGCTACCGCTTGATCGCGTGGGCTATTCAGTGCTGGGCGCGTTGACCCTCAATCTGATTATCGCCCTGAACCATAAGCCAGGGCGCTATATTGGCGATAGTTAGAAAGGCTACGATAGTTAGAAAGGCTACGCGAGCCAGAACCACCATACGATAGCGGCGATAAGCCCTAGCCCCGCCAAGTTGATCAATAAGCTCATGCGGCGTTCTCCTGGCTGGGCGATTTCCAGAGTCGTAATCGATTGGCGTTACTCACCACGGTGATGGAAGAGAGCGACATGGCAGCGCCCGCGATCATCGGTGAGAGCAGCGTGCCGGTGAGCGGGTAGAGCACCCCCGCGGCGATGGGAATGCACAGCAGGTTATAACCAAACGCGCCCACCAGGTTTTGCTTGATATTGCGCAGCGTGGCGCGGCTGATCTCGATCGCAGACGCCACACCGTGCAGCGAGCCGCGCATTAGCGTGATACCGGCGCTCTCAATCGCCACATCGGTGCCTTGGCCAATCGCAAAGCCGACATTCGCCCTGGCTAGCGCGGGGGCGTCGTTGATACCGTCGCCGACCATGCCAACGATTTCACCTGCTTGCTGACGGCGCTCAATTTCAGCGTGTTTATCCTCAGGCAGCAAACCTGCCCGGAACTCGTCAATACCCACTTCCTGGGCAATAGCTTTGGCGGTGTGCTCGTTATCCCCGGTTAACATCACGATGGTTAAACCATCTTTTTGCAGGCGTTTGATCGCGGCCACGGTGTCGTGGCGAAGCGGGTCGCTGATGCCAAACAGGGCGGCCAGCTTGCCGTCCACCGCCAGGTACACTAGCGTGCGCGCCTGCTCCTCAAGCGACCGTGCCTGCTCTTCGCCTGCTGCAAGATCCACCCCCGCTTCTTTAAGCAGTCGCGCATTGCCCAGTAGTAGTGTTTTGCCGCCGGGCATTTGGGCTTTGACCCCGCCTCCGGTGACGCTGTCAAAAGCGTGAATCTCAGCAGGTTTAGCATTTTGTTCATCCGCGTAGCTCATGAGCGCCGCCGCCAGCGGGTGCTCGGAGCCGCGCTCCAGCGCGTGCACCCACCCCAACGCAGTGGATTGCTCGACGCCAAACAGCTGCGCATCGGTCACGCTAGGCTTGCCCTGGGTAAGCGTGCCGGTCTTATCGACTACCAGCGTGGTCAGCTTGCTGGCGGTTTGCAGTGCCTCGCCGCTGCGTACCAGTACCCCTTGCTCTGCCGCTTTACCGACGCCGATCATGGTAGAGATCGGCGTCGCCAAGCCCAATGCGCAGGGGCAAGCAATGATCAGCACGGTGGTCGCTGTGACCAGCATATGAATCACTTGGGGCGCTGGGCCCAGGTTGAACCATATCAGCGCCGTCAGTACGGCAATGATCATGACTGAGGGTACAAATACACTGGAGACCTGGTCGGCCAGCTCGCCAATCGGTGGGCGCGAGTTTTGGGCACTCGCTACCTGTTCGGTAATTTGCCCCAAGCGGGTATCCGCGCCCACCCGTGTGGCGCGATAGATCAAGCTGCCTTTGCCATTCACCGTGCCCGCGCTGACCTCATCTCCCACGCGCTTGGCGATCGGCAGCGGCTCGCCGGTGAGCATCGACTCGTCGATATTGCTTTGGCCTTCAACGACGTCGCCATCTACTGGCAAGCGCTCGCCGGGGCGCACCCGTATCTGGTCGCCTGCACGCACCGCGTCAATCTCAATCTCCTGCTCGTGGCCGTCGCGAATCACCCGCGCCGTTCGGCTCTGCAGGTCAAGCAATCGTTTTAGCGCGTCGCTAGTGCGTCCCCGGGCGCGCAGCTCCATGGCATTGCCGAGAAGTATTAGTCCGATCACCATCGCTGAGGCTTCAAAGTAGATGCCCTGGGCAACCTCGGGCAACCATGGCGCAAATAGCACAACGGCCATGGAATACAGCCAGGCGGCACCAGTGCCCATGGCGACCAAGGTATCCATATTGGCCTGATGATGCTTAAACTGCTTCCAGGCGTTGACGAAAAAGTGGCGTCCTGGGAAGGCCAAAATACCCAAGGTTAACAAGCCGATTACCAGCCAGTAGAGGCGCCCCATGCCCATCGGGTGGGGGTGGAAAAACAACATGCTCATCATTAGCGGAATCGCCAATGCCAACGAGATCGCACTGCCGCGCAGTCGCCGTTGGTAGGTCTTGGCGTCCTGTTCAGCACGCGTGCGCTCGGCCTCACGCATATCCACGATGGGCTCTGCTCCATAGCCCACCGCCTCCACGGCAGCGATCAGTGTCTGGGTTTCAGCACTGCCGAATACCTGAGCAGAGTGGCTGCCGAAATTGACGCTGGCGGTGTCGACCCCTTCCGTGCGCTCAAGCGCTTTCTGCACGCTCTTAACGCAGCTGGCGCAGGTCATCCCACTAATCGCCAGTCGCTGCTTTTTGCCTTGTCCTTGGACATGGGCATTTGCGGCTTTTGTAGCTTCAGCATCAGAAGCTGCTGCGGTATCTGACTGCGTATCAGCTGTGTCTTGGGCTGTTGCGTCCAGAGCTGCGGTTGGTGGATAACCCGCCTCGGTTAAGTACTGATCCAGCTCAGCGTCAGTTAAGGATGAAACCACCTCAAGGCGTTTTTCGCTGGGCGTGCCGGTTACGTCGGCGCTAGGGTCACCGTTTTGCACTGCCTCGCGCATACGCTTTACGCAGCCTTGGCAGTTCATGCCGGGGATGGTGCGAATAGTGACGACATTACTAGAGTCACTCATGGTGTTTCCTTAGCAGGTGCTGTCTCGGGGAAGTTCTCAATTAAACGGCAAACGCTGTGTCCATTGGGCGAGCCGTCGGGCATATGCTGCCAACTGTCCATAGCCTGTTCCATTCGCTCTGCCAGCGCTTCAAGCTCAGCAATACGTGCGCGGATTTGTGGCAGGCGGCTGGCGAGTAAGTCGCGTACTAAGGGGCAGGGGGAGTCGCCTTGGTCGGCGTGGGTCAGGATGTCGCGGATCTCCGCCACGCTAAAACCGAGCTTGCGGGCGCGCTGAATAAAGCGCAGCCGCTCTAAGTCGGTATCTGAAAATAGCTGATAGCCATTATCCGGATGGCGCTGCGGGGCAAGTAGCCGCTCACGCGCGTAGTGGCGTACGGTCTCGGCGGTAACACCGCCCCGTTTGGCAAGCTCATTAACTTTCATGGCCTGTTCTCCCGACCGGTTAAATAGTGTCTGTTAAGTGTAGAACCTATGGGTTACCCATAGGTCAAGGCGACCTTTGTGGAAGACGTTAAAATGACTAAAACACTGATTTAAAACGACCGTGCGACTAATGTATAAGTCAAAAATAAAATAAAACGAACGTTTGCCCTTGAACCTTTGGCCCAGTTGCGAGAAAACAGTCATGTAAAGAATAACGAGAGTGGATTGTCGGTATCCACTGGATCATCGGGAAGAGAGGCCCACTATGAATAATAAATTTAATAAGCTCACCCTGGCCGCTGCTATTACAGCAACTGCCTTCGCCAGCCAAGCCCACGCGGGCGGATATCAGGTCAACGAGCAGAGCGTGAGTGGGCAGGGCTACGGCCATGCCGGGCGCAGCTCTAATATTCATGATGCAACCATTGTGTACGGTAACCCGGCGGGCATGTCGTTTTTAGACCGAGCCCAGGTTACCGTTGGTGCTACGTATCTAAATGTGAATACTGACATCTCTAATGTCGAGGCTTCTCGCTATATTGACTCTGGGGTCGCGCTTGGTGGTGCGCCAAATGGTAATCAGATTCCCGTCGGTAGCATTCCAGGGGGGAACGCCGGCGATATGGTGCCAGGAACGCCTGTACCCTTTGCTTTCTATGCGCAGCCAGTGACTGATCGGCTAGCGTTCGGGTTTGGGGTGTATGCACCCTTTGGCTCAAAAACCGATTACGAAGATGACTTCCAGGGTCGTTATTTTGGCGACTACACCGAAGTCAAGGTGGTTAGTGCGCAGCCGACAGTTTCTTACCGCTTTAATGACCAGTTGTCAGTAGGTGCGGGCGTTACTTACAACCGAGTAGAAGGTGAGCTACGTCGCCAGCTTCCCTCTGAGCCAACCTTTAATGCTGAGAACGACATCGACTCGCGCGTTGACGGTGAAGACGAAGCGTGGGGCTACAACCTAGGCGTAATCTATCGCCCGGTACCCGAAACCACCTTGGGGCTAACCTACCGTTCAAAAGTGGACTACACATTAGAAGGGGATTTTAGCGCTACCGACCCTCTGGGTAATGTCCTTCGCTCAGATACCGCGAGCCTGGATTTAACCACCCCAGAGACGGTTAACTTCTCAGTAACTCAACAGATGAGCGATCGTCTCAAGCTGATGTTTGGGGCATCCTGGGTGCGTTGGAGCCACTTTGATCAAATTCTGGTTACCGGTAGCCAAGGCAATACGATTACTCAAGAACTTCAAAACTACTCAAACGCATGGGCATTTGCCACTGGCGGCGAATATCAGTTAACGAAGACACTAGCGCTTCGTGCTGGGGTGACGCTGGACTTTACACCCACCAATGATGAAGACCGCAGCGTTCGTATTCCTTCCGATGATCGGCGGATTTTCTCGCTGGGGGCAGGGTGGAGCCCAACGCCTGATATGACTATTGACGTGGCGTACTCCTACCTCACCGAACGCGGGACTTTTGTTGATCAGGAGCGTAGCGACCTGCTGGCCAGCCAGGCCACGGGTGGCCAGCCGGTAGGCGGCGCCTCCTACTCAGCCGACTACAAAAACGAAGCCCACGGTTTTGGTGCGCAGTTGACCTATCGCTTTTAAGCTTTAGAGAGCCAAACCCCAATGAAACCCGGCGCACGCCGGGTTTTTTATTGCTGGGTGGCTGCCATTGGATGCGGGGTGTGCCGGCTTTCGTTACACTATGCGCTTTTCTGATCGATACACCTCTTTCGATCCGAGTAGACCAAGCTAGGGCGATCCCATGTTGGAAACCAATCCGATTCACAACCAGCTCAAGGACCTGTCTGAGCGGACAGCTGTTCTTAGGGGGTATCTTTGACTATGCCGAGAAGAAAGATCGGCTAGAAGAGGTTACCCGCGAACTGGAAGACCCCAATGTCTGGAACGATCCAGACTATGCGCAGAAGCTAGGCAAAGAGCGCGCCTCCCTCGAAGCCATTGTGGCAACCATTGACGAGCTTGAGCAGGGCCTGGGCGATAGCCGGGATCTACTTGAGCTTGCCGAAATGGAAGAGGACGAAGGCACCGTCGAAGAAGTATGCAAAGAGCTGGATAGCATGCAGGCAGCGCTTGAGAAGCTTGAGTTTCGGCGCATGTTCTCCGGCGATATGGATCAGAATAACGCCTACCTGGATATTCAGTCCGGCTCCGGCGGCACTGAAGCCCAGGATTGGGCCAATATTTTGCTGCGCATGTACCTGCGCTGGGCAGAAAGCCACGGCTTTAAAGCCGATATCACCGAAATCTCCGCGGGCGAAGTGGCAGGCATTAAGTCGGCCACGGTGCATATCCAGGGTGACTACGCTTTCGGCTGGCTGCGCACCGAAACGGGCGTACACCGCCTGGTACGTAAGAGCCCGTTTGACTCGGGCGGCCGCCGGCATACCTCTTTTGCTTCCGTGTTTTTGTCGCCGGAAATCGATGACAGTTTCGAGGTGGAAATTAATCCCTCGGACTTGCGCGTTGATACCTACCGCTCTAGCGGCGCGGGCGGTCAGCACGTTAACACCACCGATTCGGCGGTACGGATTACCCACGAGCCCAGCGGTATTGTGGTCGCCTGCCAGGGGCAGCGCAGCCAGCACGCCAACCGCGACTTCGCCATGAAACAGTTGAAAGCGCGGCTGTGGGAACACGAGATGCAAAAGCGCAATGCCGCCAAGCAGGAGGCCGAAGACTCAAAATCCGATATCGGCTGGGGCAGTCAGATCCGCTCTTACGTGCTTGACGACCAGCGTATTAAGGATTTGCGCACCAGCGTGCAGTCCAGCAACTGCGATAAAGTGCTCGACGGGGATATTGATCAATTTATCGTCGCTAGCTTGAAGCAAGGTTTGTAATCTTTTTAGCGTTTGAACATAAATAGGGTGCCCCATGGCTAACCAAGACGCGTCTCCTGCAGACAACGAAAACCACCTGATCGCCGAGCGACGAGCCAAGCTGACCGCTCGCCGCGAACGCGCCGCTGAGCAGGGAAAGAGTGCGTTTCCCAATGATTTTCGTCGCGATAGCTTAACCGTTGAGCTGCAAAACGCCTTCGGCGATAAAGACAAGGCCGAGCTTGAAGCGTTGGATCACCATGCTTCGGTGGCCGGCCGTGTGATGCGTCAACGTGGCCCCTTCATCGTCATTCAGGATGTGGCTGGGCAAATTCAGCTTTACGTGGATAAAAAAGGCCTGCCCGCCGACGTGCTTGAAGACGTTAAAAGTTGGGATATTGGCGACATCGTCGCCGCCCACGGGCCGGTGCATAAATCCGGCAAGGGCGATCTGTACGTGATGATGAAAGAGGCGCAGTTGCTCACCAAGAGCCTGCGCCCGCTGCCGGATAAGTTTCACGGCCTCACCGATATGGAAGCCCGCTATCGCCAGCGCTATGTGGATCTGATCATGAACCCGCAGTCGCGCAAGGTGTTTGAAACCCGTGCCGCGGTGATCAGCTCCATGCGTCGTTTCTTTGAAGCGCGCGGCTTTATGGAAGTGGAAACGCCCATGCTGCAGCCGATTCCTGGCGGTGCGGCGGCGCGCCCCTTCATTACTCACCACAATGCGCTGGATATCGATATGTATCTGCGTATCGCGCCGGAGCTTTACCTCAAGCGCTTGGTGGTGGGCGGCTTCGAAAAAGTCTTCGAGATTAACCGCAACTTCCGCAATGAAGGCTTATCCACGCGCCACAATCCAGAGTTCACCATGGTGGAGTTCTACTGGGCCTACGCGGATTACCGTGATCTGCTCGATATGACCGAAGCCATGCTGCGCACGGCGGCCGAAGAGGTGCTGGGTAGCACCATTATTGAGTACCAGGGTGCCAGCTACGATTTCGGCAAGCCGTTCGCCCGCTTAACCTTGCGACAGGCGATTCTCGACCACGGTGACGGCATTGCCGACAGTGATCTGGATTCGCTGGAAGCGGCGCGGGCCACTGCTGAAAAGCTCGGCATCAAGGTCAAAGAGAGCTGGGGCCTGGGCAAGGTGCAAACGGAGATCTTTGAAGAAGTGGCCGAGCATAAGCTCGATCAACCGACCTTTATCACCGAATACCCGGCAGAAGTTAGCCCGTTGGCACGGCGTAACGATGCCAACCCCTTCGTCACTGACCGCTTTGAGTTCTTTGTTGGTGGTCGCGAAATCGCCAACGGTTTCTCGGAGCTCAATGACGCCGAAGACCAGGCGGAGCGCTTCCGCGCTCAGTCAGCGGAAAAAGATGCTGGCGACCTGGAGGCGATGTATTACGACGCGGATTACGTGCGTGCCTTGGAGTACGGCATGCCGCCCACCGCCGGTGAAGGCATCGGTATTGACCGGCTAGTGATGCTGTTCACCGATAGCGCCTCGATTCGGGATGTACTGCTGTTCCCGGCGATGCGCCCTGAAGTGGACTAACACGCTAAGATAACGGATGAAAAGTTGGTAAGGGCGCGTTATAGCGCCCATAATGATCAACGTTTCGACGGCGAGGAGAATCCCATGAAACTGCTTAACCGCTCCGCACTGAGCGTCAGGCCGACCCAGCCCTTTGTGGACTGGATCAACGCGCTCGAACCCACCATGGGAGACGATGACCTGACCCTGGACGACGTCGAGCGCGAAAGTACCATTTACCTAATTCCCGAGATGGATACCCCGGAAGCACTGGAAACCTTTGTACGCGACCGCTACGTGGAAATTCTCGAAACTGAGCTGCGCGCTTGGGAAGAGGACGAACGGCAGTGGCCGGGCAAACTTGACTGGGCTCTGTTTCAAGAGTTTGTGCGCGTTGAGCACAGCTACCTCGCGATTGACTTGGACGACGAAACGCCGCTGGAAATCTCAGAAGTGGATGACGCGCTGTTGCTCGACAGTGAGCAGGACTAGCGATTAGCGTGCTAATATTGGGTTCTGCCTGGCGCTTGCTAGCTGACTATCCAAGTAACACCTAGCGCAAGTGTATCGAAAAACCGGCTTAGGCCGGTTTTCTGCTTTTAGCTGTTTCGCTTAGGAACGCCACTCATGCGACTATTTGAAACCCGCCCGGGAGATGATGGTTTACCCGGTCCTGAACGCGCCCTTGCTGTACTGGCGTTGGTAACCGGTACCTTGATGGCGGTGGTCGACACCACCATGATCAATCTGGCGCTGCCTACCATTGCTGCCGATTTGGATGTGTCGGCATCCCGAGCCGTATGGATTACCAACCTCTTCCAGGTTGTTTGCGCGGCTTTCTTGCTCGTGTTTGCGGGTATTAGCGAGTTGATTACGCGTCGCAGACTCTACTTATTTGGGCTCGCAACGTTTGTTGTTGCCGCGCTAGGGGCCGCGCTGTCGCGCAATCTGGAAACGCTGCTGGTGTTTCGAGCCTTCCAGGGGCTAGGCGCTGCGGCCACGCTGTCGATCGGTCCCTCGCTTTATCGGGCCATTTTTCCCTCACGGCTTTTGGGCAGTGCCCTTGGCTTGAGTGCATTGGTGGTGGCCGGAGGCTATGCAGCAGGGCCCACGCTAAGCGGTGTGATCCTGTCGTTTGCAGACTGGCCCTGGCTATTTGCGTTAAATGCGCCGCTGGGTCTCTGCTCGCTGTGGTTGGCCAAACGGGCCTTGCCCAGGGAAGAGCCACGCAAAGGCAGCTTTGATGTGGCGGGTGCGCTGCTCTCCATCGTAATGCTGGCCAGTTTCTTTATCGCCATGGACGCCGTGAGCCACGCCGCCCCGCTTTGGCAAAGCGGAGGCTGGGCGCTGTTGGCCGTGCTTGCCTTTAGCGGATTTGTTCATCGCCAACGGCGTGCACCTTACCCGCTGTTGCCGCTGAGTGTGTTTGCTGAGAAACGCTTTACCTTGGCCGTCTCTGCCTCGGGGCTTGCCTTTATCGGCCAGGGGCTTACTTTTGTAGCACTGTCGTTTTTCTACCAGGAGCAGATGGGCTTTTCGCCACTGGAAACCGCCTGGCTGTTCACTCCCTGGCCACTGGCGATTATGCTAGTGGGGCCAGTCGCGGGACGCTTAGCTGATCGTATCAACCCCAGCGTGTTTTCAAGTACCGGTCTTGGTCTGCTCATCATAGGTTTGATTGCGCTGGCGCTTGTCGATGAGTCGACCGGGGTCGTAGGCAGCCTATGGCGTACCGCACTATGCGGCATTGGTTTCGGGCTGTTCCAGCCACCCAATAATCGCGAAATGATGGGCAGCCTGCCAGCGGAGCGCAGCTCGAATGTTTCTGGGGTAATGAGTACCACACGCACGGTGGGGCAGTCGTTTGGCGTGGCTCTGGTAGGGGCTGCGTTGGCCCTGGGTTGGCCGGTGCAAGTGACGCTTTGGCTGGGCGCCGCGACCACGCTGCTGGCATTGTTGGCCAGTTTGGCACGCATGCCGCTGGCAAGACGCGCGTTACACGCCCGTAGGGCATCGTCTGCGAAGCAGTAAGCGCGTACAATAAAGTGGTTTCTGATCCTTAAGGAGAACTCCATGACGCTGCAGACACAGATTGAGCAGAAGTTAGCGGCGCTCGCGCCCGACGTGCTGCAGGTTGAAAATGAAAGCCATATGCACAATGTGCCCGCGAACTCGGAAACCCATTTCAAGGTGACCCTGGTGAGCGAAGCCTTCGACGGTATGATGCCGGTTAAGCGTCATCAACAAATCTATGCGCTGTTGGCCGACGAGCTCTCGGGCCCGGTGCATGCGTTGGCACTGCATCTTTATACGCCTAATGAGTGGCAGGCGCGGGGCGGGGAACGGCCGAATTCTCCCAACTGTCGCGGCGGCGGTCAGTGAACCAGGAAGTCACTCGGCGTCACTATTTAGACGCCATGGGTATTACCGCCTGGGCCGCTAAATACCAGTTACCTAACGCACTACCTACTGAGTCCTGTGAGTGGGAGGACGCGACGCCTGCCCCGACGCCGCCGCGGGAGCGGCTGCAGGCGTTGCTAGACGACGCCCCCGCGCCCAGACGTCAAACGTCCAAACCGCAAGCGCCCGAACCCCAGACCCCAAGCGAAGCCATTACTTCTCCCACTGCGGTGCGAGCACTGCTGGGTCAAGACAAGCCAGCACAAAAGAAACCGGCGATTGCCAGCCCAGAAGCGGCGACGCCTAGCGTCGAAGTGGCGCCTGCCACGCCAGCCAAACCCCTTAAGTTTGAACTCTCCTGTGTGTGTCTTGAGGGCCGCTGGCTGGTGCTGCAGGCGGGTGAAATGAGTGTGCTTGAACAGCAGCTGCTGGCTAATCTGTTACAGGCAGTGGGCATTCAGCGGGGCACAATGCCTGAAGCGACGCGCTTCACCTGGCCACAAATGGCCAATGCCTTTGTAGTTGAAGATCCATTGGATGAAGCCCGCGAAGGTCTGGCGGCTTTCATCGCTGGCGGTGTGAGTCGCCAGGGGTGGCAGTTGGAGAGACTGCTCTGGTGGGGTGAGCTGGAAGCCGAGCCCGATACCGAATCAAGGGCTGAGCAAGCGCCGCTGGATCGCATACTGAACGTGGCGGATGGTCAGAGCCAAACGCTCTCGCTGCCCCTATGGCAGGGGCCCACGCTTGCGTCGCTGCTCGACGGTAGCCAAAGCAAGCGCGATCTTTGGCCCGCGCTTCAAGCACTAGGCCAGCTATGGGCGGCTGATGCTAAGCAGGCAACGGATGATCACTGAACTCAACGTTGAGCACCTGGCCCTGCTAATTGCGCTTGAACGTCACGCGCAGAGCGGGACTTCCGACGCGCAAATGCTCGCCGCATTGGGCAGCCAGGACAGCTGTGTGTTGGGCTGGTGGCAGGATGAACTGCTGTTAGGGTACGCCATCGTAGCGCGACTACCGTTTGAAGCGGAGCTGCAAGCGATCGGCGTGCATCCCGAGCAGCGCCGGAGCGGAGCCGGTCGTGCACTGATGGACGCTGTACTGGCCACCGCACGCGGCTGGTTGAGTGAGCGGCTGCTGCTAGAGGTGCGCGTGGGTAACCTTAGCGCTATCCGGCTTTATCAGCGCTGTGGGTTTAGCGAAGATGGGCGGCGCAAAGGGTACTATCCACCTCAAGGTTCTTTATCGGCAACGCCGCAAGGCGCCGTCGGGCGTGAGGACGCGCTGCTGATGTCCCAATTACTTTAGGGTAGCAGCGCCTCAAGCCATTGGTTAGGACGTGCTGGAAGTGTCGAGACTGTCAAATTTGCTGAGTAGACTGTTGAGGCGACGCTCCCACTCTTCACGCTCCTCTTTCAGTTTGGCGTTTTCGCCGCTTAGCTCTTCATTTTCCAGCTTCATCATCTCCAGTGCGTCAACGGTATCGGTGACTTTCTGTTCAAGCTGATTAAATAGCTCCAGACTCATGTATCTCTCCCTAGCGTAAAAACGAAAACCCAAAATTAGGTCATAAAAAGTCACCCAAAAGAACAAGCGCACAGCTTGTCAGTAGGGACGAATGAGGCGAGCGTAACGCCACCGCCGCGTGGCGGCAAGCGCTGTTTACGGCACTTGGCGTAGATAGAGTCGCGCGGTGCTTTCGCCAGCCTTGGTTTCGCGGTGCAATAGCCAGTTGGCGGGCACGTTGGGGGCCAGCGATGTCTCGGTTTCCAGATAAATCATCGCCTCCTCCGATAACCAGCCGCCGATTTCTAGCGCCGCACAGCAGGGCGCGGCTAGCTGCTGATGGAAAGGCGGGTCGAGAAAGACCAGCGCATAGGGCTTGGCAGGGCGCGTCAGGTAGCTCTGAACATCGTTAACATGCACCGCGCTTGCGGTAATATTGAGCGTTGCCAGATTGGTCGACAGCTGCGCCGCTACCCGCGGGTCGCGCTCGATAAAATCGACCCACGCCGCGCCGCGGGAAAAGGCTTCAATACCCAGCGCGCCGCTACCCGCGAATAGATCGAGCACCTGCTGGCCGTAAAGTTGCTGTCCCAGCCAGTTGAACAGCGTTTCGCGCACGCGGTCGGGGGTTGGTCGTAGGCCGGGGCTATCCAGCACCGGCAACTGGCGGCGGCGGAATTCGCCGCCGATAATGCGAAGCTTCCCAACTGGCTTACCGAGGGGCTTACCAGATGATTTGCCCGCCCGCTGAGCAGGCGTGCGGCGAGACGTAGAGGATCGAGGGGGGCGTTGTCGTGTCATAAGGCGGATTGTAGCGGGCGGTTTATCCAAAGTCTTGGGTTACGGTGTTAGCATAACCTTAATGTTCACTATTTATGTCGGGTAACACTCATGTTTGGTTTTTTTAAGCGTAAGAATAAGCAAGATCAGCAGCAGGCGACTCAAGACCCGCAGCAGGCGCAGGAAGAGCCGTTAGACGAGCAGCCTCAAGAGCAAACCGTTGAGCCGGATAGTGCAACGCCCGACGCTTCCGATAAAGCGGTTGAAGAGAGCTTAAAGGCACCGGAAACTTTGCCAGAGCCAGAGCCAGAGCCAGAGCCAACACCCGCGCCTGCGTTGCAAGACAAACCGGTGGCCAAAAGCGACCAAAAAGGTTGGTTTGCGCGTATCAAGTCAGGCTTGGGAAAAACCCGCGCCAATTTAACCGACGGTATTGCCGATCTGTTTCTAGGTAAAAAACAGATCGATGACGAGTTGCTGGAAGATCTGGAAACGCAGCTATTGATGGCCGATGTGGGGATTGACGCCACTAGCGAGATTATTGGCCGCCTGGAGGCGCGCGTCTCGCGCAAGGAGTTGAACAACCCTGAGGCACTCTACCGTGGCCTGCAAGAGGAGTTATCTACCATGCTGGCGCCGGTGGCCAAGCCGCTTGTGCTTGAGAAGGCAGGCACAGGGCCCTTTGTTATTTTAGTCGTGGGCGTTAACGGGGTGGGTAAAACCACCACCATCGGCAAGCTCACCCAGCGTTTTCAGCGCGAAGGCAAAAGCGTCATGTTAGCGGCCGGTGACACCTTCCGTGCCGCGGCTGTCGAACAGCTCAAAGTATGGGGCGAGCGCAACAAGGTGCCGGTGATCGCCCAGCACACCGGCGCCGATAGCGCCTCGGTGATTTACGATGCGGTAGCGGCCGCCACCGCCCGGGGTATTGATGTGCTGATCGCCGATACCGCCGGGCGGCTGCATAACAAAAGCCACCTGATGGAAGAGCTGAAAAAAGTCCATCGAGTGATGCAGAAGCTCGACGATACGGCGCCTCACGAAGTGATGCTGGTGCTGGATGCGGGCACCGGCCAAAACGCTATCTCCCAGGCCAGCACCTTTAATGACGCCGTACCGGTCAGCGGGATCACGCTGACCAAGCTGGACGGCACTGCCAAAGGCGGGATTATTTTCGCGCTGGCCAAACAGCTGGAAACACCGATTCGCTTTATTGGCGTAGGGGAGGGTATCGACGATCTGCGCCCCTTCGAGGCCAATGATTTTGTCCAGGCGCTGTTTGACCGCCAAGGGGATGATGCCAGCGCATGATCGCTTTTGAGCATGTGGGAAAACGCTACGGCGGACGCTTTGAAGCGCTAGCGCATCTTAACTTTCGGGTTGCCCGGGGCGAGATGGTGTTTCTGACCGGCCACTCCGGCGCAGGGAAGAGCTCGCTGCTACGCCTAGTGATGCGTCTTGAGAAGCCTAGTCGCGGTCGCGTTGTCGTGGCGGGCCACGATATTGCCCAACTGCATGCCAGCCAAGTGCCGTTCTATCGGCGTCAAATTGGCGTGGTCTTCCAGGATCACCAGCTGTTATTTGATCGCAGTATTTTTCACAATGTCGCCCTGCCATTGGAAATCCAGGGCATTGAGCCACGTGAGGCTGCACGACGCGTGCGTGCCGCGTTAGACAAAGTGGGGTTGTTGCATCGTGAAAAAGCGCTGCCCATAGAACTATCAGGTGGTGAGCAGCAGCGGGTGGGCATTGCCCGGGCAGTGGTCAATAAGCCCGCGCTGCTGCTGGCCGATGAGCCAACGGGCAATCTGGATCCCCAACTCTCGGCGGACATCATGGGGCTGTTTGAGGATTTTAACCGGATTGGTACCACGGTGATGATCGCCAGTCACGACTTGGCCCTGATTGCTCGACTTCGCCACCGCATCCTGCGTTTAAGCGATGGTCGTTTGGTCGCCGATGAGGGGGCGGTATGAAACCGTCGATGACGCCAAAGCGCCGACAAGGCGCGGCATTAAAAACGCCGCGCAAAGCGGCTGCTAAACCAGCGGTCGATAAAGCCCCCCAGCGGGGCGCCAGATCGCAGCAGACGCGTTTTTCCAGCCGCTTACGGGGTTGGGGGCGCCACCACCGCAGCATGGCGTGGGACAGCTTTCAGCGCTTGGTACGCTACCCGCTGGGTAATCTGCTGACCATGCTGGCGATTGCTATTGCGCTGGTGCTGCCAGCCGCGCTGTGGTTAACCCTGGATAGCGCGCGCCTGTTGGATGCGGAGCTTGATGAGAGCGCTACGCTAACGGTTTATCTTGAATTGACTGCCGACGATGCCCAAGCGCTACGTATCGAAGAGGCGGTCAATGCGGAAGCCAACGTGCTCGAAACCCAGTTAATTAGCGCCGAGCAGGGCATGGCGGAGTTTCAACAGTCGCTGGGGCTCGATGATGCCTTAGCGGGGTTGGAGAGTAACCCGTTACCTATCAGTATGGTGGTACGCCCTGAAAGCGTTGAGCCGGTTGCCATGCAACAGTTGGCCAGCCGCCTTGAAGCGCTCGCAGGAGTCGATGAGGTGCGCCTCGATCTGGCCTGGGTGGAGCGGCTAAGAAACTTAGCCGAACTAGGCCGCCGTGTGGCGCTGGCACTGGGAGCGCTGTTTGGGCTGGGCGTACTGCTGGTGGTCGGCAATACCATTCGTCTCTCGGTGGAGAGTCGCCGCCGGGAGATTGAAGTGGTGATGCTAATTGGCGCTACCCATGCGTTTGTCAGGCGGCCTTTTCTGTATAGCGGTGCCTGGTACGGATTGGGCGGTGGGCTGTTAGCGCTGGGGTTGTTAGGCCTGGGTAATCACTGGTTGTCATTGCCAGTAGCTGCACTGGCGGCGAGCTACGGGGCGAGCTTCTCGTTACCCCAACTCGACGTGACAGGCTCTACAATTCTGCTATCTTGCAGTACACTACTAGGCTGGCTGGGTGCCTGGTTGGCGGTGACACGCCATCTCTCAAGCATTCGGCCAAGATGATGGATGGGTTTTTGGATGGGTTTTAGGCAAATAATGCGATACGGCTAAATTACTTAACGTGCGAACTTTATTTTTACGTTAAGGTCTTAGGATTACAGGCGTCGTATCACTGAATTAGTATCACGATTTTGTAATAGGTTATTGATAACGTGCTACGTCAACCACGATGGGTTACAGGGGAGACCACCTGCACATGAGCACTAGTCTTCTACCGGTGGGGCAGCTTTCGCCCGGCGGCGACCTCGGCGGGTATATCCGCGCGGTCAATGGAATTTCGGTATTAACGGCCGATGAAGAGCGCGAACTTGCTTATCGCCTCTACGATGAAGGCGATCTGGAAGCCGCTCGTCGTTTGGTGCTGTCGCATTTGCGCTTTGTGGTGCATATCGCGCGTAGCTATTCGGGCTATGGTCTGCCGCAGGCAGATTTGATTCAAGAAGGTAACGTTGGCTTGATGAAAGCCGTCAAGCGCTTCGACCCGAACCAGGGCGTTCGTCTGGTCTCGTTTGCCGTGCACTGGATCAAAGCGGAAATTCACGAATTCGTGCTGCGCAATTGGCGAATCGTTAAAATCGCGACAACGAAGGCGCAACGTAAGCTGTTCTTTAACCTGCGTGGAGCTAAGAAGCGTCTGGCTTGGTTAAATAACGACGAAGTTGATGCCATTGCTAAAGATCTCGATGTCAAACCCGAGGTTGTGCGCGACATGGAAGGGCGGCTCTCTTCTTACGATGCGGGTTACGACGCCCCGGCAGGCGATGATGAAGAGAGCACCTACCAAGCGCCAGTTCACTTCTTGGACGATGCTGCTTCCGACCCTGCCACGCAGTTGGAAGATAGCAACTTCGAGGAAGACTCGACCCGGCGTTTACAGCTTGCCCTCGAGGAGCTAGATGAGCGCTCGCGGGATATTCTGCAGCGCCGCTGGTTGGCTGATAGCAAAGAAACGCTGCATGATCTGGCCGACGTTTACGGGGTCAGTGCAGAGCGTATCCGTCAGCTGGAAAAAAATGCCATGAAAAAGCTGCGTCAGAAAATGGGCGAGGCAATGGTTGCCTAAGATCGCACTAGTCGTGCGGTTTGTGGCTTTTCAGCAGTAAAAAACCGGCCCCTTTAAAAGGGAGCCGGTTTTTTAATGTGGTCAGTGCTTCAGCCTAAGCGGGCTGTGCTGTGGCGCGCAGTAAGTGGGCTGACAGCAGCGACCACTGATCTTCCCAGTGTTCGGTGGGCAGTCGCTTAAAGTCGCTACGCACATACTGAGAAATTCGTCCCTCTGCCTGGGCCGCTAGCAAATTGGCAGCGGCAGAGGCGGGAATCGTGGGGCGCAGGCCCTCACGCAGTTCGGCTTCGCGCAGAATCTGCTTCAACTGCATCTCCAGGCGCTCAAATAGCTGGTTAACCCGCTGGCGTAGTCGGGCGGTTTCGCCAGTGAGCACGTCACCGCCCATTACTCGGGCTAGGCCAGGGTTTTTTTCAGCAAAACCCAGTAGCAGCGCCAGTATGGTACCGCAGCGGTTGGTGGCGTCGGGAACGTCCTCCAGAATGCGCGTGATGCGGGCAAAAATGCTCTCTTCAATAAAGTCGATCAGCCCCTCAAACATACGTGCTTTGCTAGGGAAGTGGCGGTAGAGCGCCGCTTCTGAAACGCCGACCTGTCGGGCGAGGGCAGCTGTCGTGATGCGCTTGCCGCTATCTTCCTCAAGCATTAATGCCAGGGCTTGGAGAATCTGCTCGCGGCGGCGAGGTTTTTGATCTTCGCTCATGATGTGGCCTCCGTCGCGGTTAGCTCGCGTCCTTGATTTGAGTACCTACCCCAGCGTTGGTGAAAATTTCCAGCAACACCGCGTGGGGGACACGGCCATCAATAATGTGCGAACTGTTTACCCCGCCCTTCACCGCGTCCAGTGCGCAACGGATTTTAGGCAGCATGCCGCCATAAATCGTGCCATCGGCGATTAGGTCATCCACCTGAGCAGTGCTTAAACCGGTGAGGACTTCGCCTTCGGTGTTCATTAATCCGGCGACATTGGTCAGCAGCATCAGCTTTTCTGCATTGAGCGCTTCGGCGATTTTGCCTGCGACTAGGTCGGCATTGATATTGTAACTGTGGCCGGCGGCGTCGACGCCAATCGGGGCTATCACCGGGATAAAGTCACGCGCCGCCAACATCTCAATAAGCTCGGTTGAGATCGACTCAACTTCGCCTACATGGCCAATATCGATAATCTCAGGGGCGGTCATTTCGGGGCTTTGGTGTTCCACCTTGAGCTGGCGGGCGCGAATTTGTGAACCGTCTTTACCGGTCAGGCCGATCGCCTTGCCACCGCTCTGGTTGATCAGGTTGACGATGCTTTTGTTGACTAAGCCGCCCAGCACCATCTCGACAACGTCCATGGTTTGCGAGTCGGTAACCCGCATGCCGTTGACGAAGCGCGACTCAATATTGAGCTTTTTGAGGAGTTCGCCGATCTGCGGCCCGCCACCGTGCACCACTACCGGGTTGATACCGACTTCCTTCATTAACACGATATCGCGGGCAAAGGAGTCAATCAGGGTGCTTTCGGTCATGGCGTTACCGCCGTATTTGACCACCACGGTTTTACCCGAGAACTGCTGAATGTAGGGGAGGGCTTCGGAAAGCACCTCCACAACGACTTGGGGGTCGCGACTGGCTGAACTCATGAGGTTGTCCCTTGCGAACGTTTATTGTGCTGCTAACGTTTATGTTGATTCAGTGATGAGGGTCACGCTTTCTAGGTGGTCGTGATCCCTTCAGCGCCTAGCTGTTTTAAGTACGATTTTAAGAGCTATTTGAAGATTGAAGAACTATCTGCTGAGCTTGCCTGGTCAGTGGGGCAGCTCGATGTCTGGTGCGACGCGCCGAAGCGCATCATTAAAAACGGCCTTGATGCGTGCTAGCGCGGTATCATTTTTGCCTTCAAAACGCATTACCAGTGCAGGCGTGGTGTTGGAAGCGCGACACAGCCCCCAGCCATCCCGGTAGTCAACGCGGATACCGTCCAACGTTGTTTTGATACCTTCGCCGAAGTCGCCCTCACGAGCAAGCTTATCCATCAGAGAAAATTTGTCAGCGTCGCTAACCGCAATATTAATTTCCGGGGTCGCAACGTCTTGAGGGAAGTGGGCAAAAAACGTATCCGCATCGTCGGCTTGGTTGGCAAAAATCTCCACCAGCCGAGCAGCGGCATAGATGCCATCGTCGAAGCCGTACCAGCGCTCTTGGAAAAAAATGTGCCCGCTCATCTCCCCACCTAGTTGGGCGCCGGTCGCCTTCATGCGCGCCTTGATCATCGAGTGCCCGGTGCGCCACATTTCAGGTTCGCCGCCGGCCTCGCTGATTACTTTGACCAAATTGCCGGTGCACTTGATATCAAAAATAACCTTGGCACCAGGCTTACGCGCGAGCATATCGGTGGCAAACACCATCAGCAGGTGGTCGGGGTAAATCAGCTTGCCGGAGGGCGTAACAACGCCCAGGCGGTCGCCATCCCCGTCGAAGGCCAGGCCAATATCGGCGCCAGTCTCTCGTACCTTGTGCATCAAATCCTGCATGTTTTCCGGCTTGCCAGGATCAGGGTGGTGGTTGGGGAAATGGCCATCAATCTCGGCGAACAGTGGGATGGTATCAATGCCCAGACGAGCCAACAGCTGCGGGCCGAGCTCGCCAGCTACGCCATTGCCACAATCGACGACGGCCTTGATTGGCCGATTGATCTTAACGTCGCCTAAAATACGCGTTAAATAGCGTTCGCGGATATCCTGCCGGGTAATGCTGCCCTGTCCCGTTTCCAGCGCATCTGACTGAATGCGCTCAAACAGAGCGGTGATGGCATCGCCGGAGAGCGTTTCGCCACCCAGCACGATTTTAAAGCCGTTGTAGTCAGGAGGGTTATGGCTACCGGTGACCATCACCCCCGATTGGGTGCCATCCAGTACATGAGTGGCGAAGTAGAGCACCGGGGTGGGCACCATGCCGATGTCTATCACGTCGCACCCTGCGGCGTTGAGGCCTCGCATCAGCGCTGCTTGCAGCCGAGCGCCTGAAAGGCGACCGTCGCGGGCGACTACCACGCTGGATTCGCCCCGCGCGGCGGCTTCAGAGCCGACAGCACGCCCGATCATTTCGACCGTCTCTTCAGTGAGCGTGTCGTCAACGATACCGCGAATATCGTAGGCGCGGAAAATCGAAGCGGGTACAGAGTGTGCGTTCATAGGGCTTCCCAGCTAAACGGACGTTTCCTTAAAGGCTTCCTAAAGCAGGCGTGATGACTCGCTACTGACTGCCCGTACTGCCAAACCCGCCGCTGCCCCGGGAGGAGTCTTCAAAAGCGTCCACCAAGGAGAGCTCGGCTTGTACGACAGGCACAAGCACGTACTGGGCCAGTCGATCAAAAGGGTTTAGCGTAAACGTACTTTGACCACGGTTCCAGACCGAAATCATCAGTTCGCCCTGGTAATCTGAGTCGATTAAACCCACTAAATTACCCAGCACAATGCCATGTTTATGCCCCAGACCGGAGCGTGGCAGGATCATACCCGCCAAGCCTGGATCTTCAATATAGATGGCAATGCCGGTACGTACGAGCTGACAATCGCCGGGCGCTAATAGTAACGGCTCATCCAGCAGGGCGCGCAGATCCATTCCCGCCGAACCAGCCGTCGCGTAGGCAGGGAGGTAGTCGTGCAAACGCTCATCTAATACTTTGCACTGCAGGCGGGGGCGGGCACTCATTGAGACTCTCCAGATGTTTTCGTAGGGGCTGTTGTGGGTAGCAGGGCGAGCGCCTGACGGATAATGGTGGTAGCCAGTTGGGTCTTCGGCTGCGCTGCTTCTGAACGGCTCTCGACGCCGTGGGGCGTGCGCCAGAGTAACCAGGCGGCGTTCTGGTCGCTGCCAAAGCCTAGACCGGCCTGGGAAACATCGTTGGCGACGATCATATCCAGTCCTTTGCGCTGTAATTTATCCTGGGCGTAGCGCTCAACCTCCTGGGTTTCGGCGGCAAAGCCGATCACCAGCGGACGCTGTTTGGCGGGTAGTGCCGCGACGCTGGCGATAATATCGGGATTTTTAACCAGCGTCAGGGTGAGTGTATCGCTATCGTCCTGCTTTTTGAGCTTATGCTCGGCAGGTGCCGCCGCGCGGTAGTCGGCAACCGCCGCGCAGCCGATAAACAGCTCCGCTTGGGGCGCTAGTCGCTGCGCCTCGGCGTGCATCTGCTCGGCTGACTCAACGTCAATCCGCGTTACGCCCTGGGGTGTGGGTAGGTTAACTGGCCCGCTGATCAGCGTGACATTGGCGCCCTGTTCTGCTGCCGCTGCGGCCAAGGCAAAGCCCATTTTCCCCGAGCTGTGATTGGAAATATAGCGCACCGGATCCAGCGGTTCCCGGGTGGGGCCAGCGGTAATCACCACATGGGGGGCATCGCTGTGTGGCGCAGTGGTGAGAGGAGCTGCAAATAGCGCCGTTACCGCGTTGAATATCTCTTCAGGTTCGCTCATGCGGCCAGGCCCCACATCGCCACAGGCTTGATCACCGGCGTCGGGGCCTATGGGCTGCCAACCGTCACGCTCCAGCTGCACGACGTTGCGCTGGGTAGCAGGGTGGCGCCACATGGCCTGGTTCATCGCCGGGGCAATCAGTTTGGGCGCTTCAGAGGCCAGGCAGAGCGTGGTGAGCAGGTCGTCGGCCATACCGTGCACCAAGCGAGCGATAAGGTCGGCAGTCGCTGGAGCGATCAGCACTACATCTGCCCAGCGGGCCAGCTCAATATGACCCATGCCCGCCTCGGCTTCGGGGTCGAGTAGGGAGGTGCGCACGGGCTCGCCGGAGAGTGCCTGCAGCGTGAGCGGGGTAATAAAGGCCTGAGCCCCGTCGGTCATCACCACGCGCACCTCGCCGCCCGCCTGCTTGAGCAGGCGCACAATCAGCGCGCTTTTATAGGCAGCGATACCCGCACTCACGCCAAGCAGTATGCGTTTGCCTGCGAGCGTCGAGGCGCTTGTCGAGTTAACAGCAGAGGCCATGGTCAGTGATCCATATCCACGTTCGTAAGGGGACTTACCATACCACTGGCACCAACAATTTGGCATATTGGTCGTAAACAAGGTTAAGCTAGGTTTAATGAGCTTCTTGTTGTGAGGCTAAGTGTGGTGATGTTGACTTTTATTAATAAGGACGGGCAACGCAGGTAAGGTGCGATGGGAATCAATCACTGGCCGGAAGGTGAGCGGCCCCGGGAAAAACTATTAAATGCTGGAGCTCAGGCGCTTTCAGACGCTGAGTTGCTGGCCATTTTTTTGCGTGTTGGCGTGCAGGGACGCTCGGCGGTCGATTTAGCGCGTGATTTACTAACTAGTTTCGGTGGTTTGCGTCAACTGCTTGAGGCCGATCAAGAAAGCTTCTGCACTGCCCGAGGGTTAGGTAGCGCCAAGTACGCTCAGCTCCAGGCGACGCTGGAGCTATCGCGACGCCATTTAGCCAGCCAGTTGGCGCGAGGCAATGCGCTGACATCGCCTGCCTTGGTGCGCCACTATCTGAGTTCGCAGCTACGCCATTTAGGGCATGAAGAGTTTGCGGTACTTTTTTTGGATACCCAGCACCGAATTATTCGCTATGAATCGCTGTTTCGCGGTACCCTAGACAGCGCATCTGTTTACCCCCGCGAAGTTGCCAAGCGCGCGTTAGAACTTAGCGCTGGCGCTGTTATCCTGGCGCATAACCACCCTTCCGGTGTGGCAGAGCCAAGCGATGCTGATCGACGTATCACGGAACGCCTAAAGGACGCGCTGGCACTTTTTGACGTGCGCGTGCTGGATCATTTCGTGGTGGGGGATGGAGAAGTGATATCTTTTGCCGAGCGCGGCTGGCTATAAGCAGCGTCAGTATGCAGTGCTCCATGCAATGTTAACTAAGTAGAATGAGCAAAAAAGTGCTTTTTCAGCCTTTTTTGTGGGTTTTGCTTGCTGTAAGTCGGGTGCTCTGGTATAAAGTGCCACCTTTAAACTTGGGTTGAATAACGGATTTGGATAAAGCTTGGCGGTTAACGGCGCCGATACCTTCCCTGCTCCGGTTTGCCCGACAGTTTTGAACACTCAGGTAATATATCCTGGCCAAGCAGTTGGAGGCTCTAATGTCCAAAGTATGTCAGGTTACCGGCAAGCGTCCGGTAACTGGAAATAACGTTTCACACTCCCAGCGTAAGACACGTCGTCGTTTCTTGCCAAACCTGCACACTCACCGTTTTTGGGTTGAGTCTGAAAACCGCTTCGTCAAGCTGCGTGTTTCCACTAAAGGAATGCGCATTATTGACAAGAAAGGTATCGACACGGTTTTGGTTGAAATCCGTAAGCGTGGCGACGCAATCTAAGCCAGCTTGTTGGCCGAGCCTTTTAGGCTAACTACTTTGGGAGAGCAAAAACATGCGCGATAAAATCAAGTTGGTGTCTAGTGCCGGTACGGGTCACTTTTACACCACTGATAAAAACAAGCGGAACACCCCGGATAAGTTCGAATTCAAGAAATTCGACCCGGTCGTCCGTAAGCACGTGATCTACAAGGAAGCTAAGATCAAGTAATCGCTTTTGCGATAATGATCGGCTTCCATTACAGGCGAGCGCCTGTTCAAAAACCCGGCCCCAAGCCGGGTTTTTGCATGCATACCTTTTACCCGTAGCATGCTTCGCGGACTTACCTTCATTAAGCTGTCATTGCAGGCCGCTACTGTCCCCAAAACTGTGCGAAGAACGATGCCAAGAACCATTTCCAGAGCCATTTCCAGAGCCATTTCCAGAACCATCTCAAGAACCACTTCCACAACCATTTCAAGAACGGTGCCAGGAACCATGCCCAAATATGCCTGAACTGCCCGAAGTTGAAACCACCCGCCGTGGGATTGCACCCTATATTGAAGGTCAGGAAGTCACCGAAGTGCTGGTGCGTCAGCCACGGCTGCGTGTGCCCGTGCCCGACGACCTGGCCGAGCGGTTGGTGGGGGCGCGCATTGGGGTATTAAAGCGACGTGCTAAATACCTGCAGATTCCCCTCCACAGTACCGGTGCGCTAGAAGGCGACGCTAACGCGACGCTGTTATGGCATTTGGGCATGTCGGGAAGCCTTCGGATTGCGCGGGTGGGGGATTTGCCTAAAAAGCACGATCATGTGGATGTGGTCACTGCCAGTGGCTATGTACTGCGCTATCACGATCCCCGACGGTTTGGCTTTGTGGATTGGCAGGCCACAGACGAAGCGCAGGATAAACGGCTCGCTCACCTGGGCCCTGAGCCGCTTTCTGATGCGTTTAATGGCAAATGGCTTTACACGCTTTCGCGCAACAAGCGTGTGGCGGTAAAGCCGTTTCTGATGGATAACCAGGTGGTTGTCGGCGCCGGGAATATCTACGCGGCGGAAGCGCTGTTTATGGCCGGTATTGATCCGCGCCGAGCAGCGGGGAGAATTTCCCGTGCTCGCTATGATGCTTTAGCGCTAGCAGTGAAAGAGGTGCTGGCGGCGGCCATTACTCAAGGCGGTACTACGCTGCGGGATTTTGTCAGTGGCCAGGGCGAGCCCGGGTATTTCGCCCAGCGCCTAAATGTTTACGGTCGCCATGGGCAGCCCTGTTTGCGCTGCGGCGCAGAGCTTCGCCGCATTACGCTTGGTCAGCGTGCCAGCGTATTCTGTCCTGGCTGCCAGCGCTGATGACGGTTTATGCAACACGCCCTATTGATACGAATTGAATCGCCTAAGATTTTGAGACTGAGGTTTGTGAGACCAGGGCTTGTGAGAACAAGCTTTTTAAGGCCAAGGTTTTGAAAATACGGGTTTTTAAGACAAAGTTTTTTGGAGATTGCTGTGACCCAACGCCTGCGCCTAAATAAAAATGCTGACCGCCGCCTGAAAGCGGGGCATCTCTGGATCTACTCCAATGAGGTAGATATTAAGGAGACGCCGCTAAAAAACTTTGCCGCAGGCGAAACCGCCCTGGTAGAGGCCTCCAATGGCAAAGTGATGGCCGTTGCGTATGTGAATCCCCATTCGTTGATTGCCGCACGGGTTATGTCTCGAGACCCCGAGATGCGCTTGGATCGTTCGCTGTTTGTGCACCGCTTTAATCAAGCGTTGGCACTGCGCGAGCGTCTTTATGCGCAGCCGTTCTATCGCTTGATCCACGGCGAAGGCGATTTGCTGCCAGGCTTGGTAATTGATCGTTTTGGCGATGTCCTCGTCGTGCAGCTCAATACCGCCGGTATGCAGGCGCTGGCGGATGAGATTGTTGACGCGCTGGAAAAAGTCATCAAGCCGGAAGTGATCGTTTTTCGTAACGATACCGGTGGACGTCGTCAGGAAGGTCTTGAGGCGCACGTTGATGTCATCAAAGGCACACTGCCTGACGAAGTGGTGCTTGAAGAGAACGGCGCTCGCTTTGTGGTGCCAGTGCTTAATGGTCAGAAAACCGGCTGGTTCTTTGATCACCGCGTTAATCGCGAATGGATCAATCGCCATGTGGAAGGTAAGCGCGTGCTGGATGTATTCAGCTACGTAGGCGGTTGGGGTGTGCAGGCGGCCGTTCATGGCGCCAAACAGGTGCTGTGCCTGGACTCATCGGGCCCGGCGCTGGATCAAGTTGCCCGCAACGCCGAGCTGAACGGCGTGCAGGAAAGTGTAGCGGTGAGTGAGGGTGATGCGTTTGAAGCCCTTGCGGCGCTAAAGGCGGACGGTGAAGAGTTCGACGTGATCATTCTTGACCCGCCGGCGTTTATTAAAAAGCGCAAGGACATTCCCAACGGCGAGCGCGCCTATGCCCGCTTGAACCGCGAAGCCATGCGTTTGCTGGGTCGCGATGGCCTGTTAATGTCGGCTTCCTGCTCAATGCACTTAGCGCCCGAGCGTTTAATGGATGTCGTGCGTGGTGCTGTTCGCCACCAGGATCGTCACGGTCAGGTGATTTTCCAAGGTCACCAAGGGCCTGATCACCCGGTGCATCCGGCTATCCCTGAAACGTCTTACCTGAAGGCGCTGGGTGTGCGGGTATTCCGCGACTAATCAAGCTTTCAGCCATCGGTGGAGGAGCCAACGCAATGGAGTGGGCGCTACCCGAGCCTTTTGTTATCGATATCCGCGTGGCTGATGAGGCGATTGATGCTTATCAGCACGTTAACAACAGCGAGTACCTGCGTTGGGTCGAGCAGATTAGCTGGGCACACTCGGTCGCGCTGGGTCTCTCGCTTGAGCGTTATCAAGCGCTTGATCGTGCCATGGTGGTTCACCGCCACGAGCTGGATTACTTAGCACCGGCTTTTGCAGGTGACGAGCTAAAGTTAGCCACTTGGATTGTCGCTTGTGATGAGCGCTTCAGTTTGACCCGCCGCTTTCAGCTGGTGCGCGTCAAAGACGCTAAAACGCTGCTGAATGCCCGCACGCGATTTGCCTGCGTGGCGCTCTCAACGGGGCGGCCCAAACGGCTGCCAGAGGAGTATCGGCGTATCTACGGCGGCGCGGTTATTATGGAGTGACGTAGATCGAAGTGGATTTTTTCGTGCAGAACCGGCAATCGCTAGATTTTTCTCCTAAAAAACGCCTTAACCGGCGTTTTTTTTGTTTTGCATTCCTGGGGTGGTGGTCAACGTTAGCTGTGCTGTAATTTGTTTAACAAGTCCACTGACCTTTAAAAACACAGGAATACGCCAATGAAAATCGCCGTCCCCAAAGAGATCAAAAATCACGAATATCGTGTGGCCTTAACACCGACTGGTGCTCGGGAGCTAACCGGGCGCGGCCATCAGGTGAGCGTTCAAACCGGGGCTGGCGAAGGTGCCGGCTTTGCGGATACCGACTACCAGGCTGCCGGCGCACAAATAGAAGCGGATGTGGACGCTTTGTGGCGTAATGCCGAGCTGATCCTCAAGGTAAAAGAGCCGCAGCCGGACGAGGTAGCGCGCCTCACAGCGCAGCATACGCTGTTCACCTATCTGCACCTGGCCGCTGAAGAACCGCTTACCCGCGGGCTTATGGAGAGTGGTGCCACCTGTATCGCCTATGAAACGATTACCGATGCCCGAGGCGGCTTGCCGCTGCTGGCGCCGATGAGCACCGTAGCAGGCCGGATGGCGGTGCAGGCCGGTGCCCATAGCCTGGAAAAGGCCCAGGGCGGCGCAGGCGTGCTACTGCCCGGCGTGCCCGGTGTGGCGCCGGGTAAGGTCACCGTGATTGGTGGCGGTGTGGTGGGTGAGAACGCTGCTCGCATGGCGCTGGGGTTGGGTGCCGAAGTGACGATTCTGGACAAATCATTAGCGCGATTGGAAGTGCTGGACGACCGTTATCAGGGCCGCATTAAAACGGTTTACTCCACCGCTGACGCGCTGGAAACGGCCACCCGTGAGTCGGATATGATAATTGGCGCCGTGCTGGTGCCCGGCGCCGCTGCGCCCAAGTTGATCACTCGCGCCATGCTGGCTGATATGAAGCCAGGCAGTGTACTGGTCGATGTCGCCATTGATCAGGGCGGCTGTTTTGAAACCAGCAAGCCTACCACCCATGCCGAGCCGACCTATATCGTCGATGGGGTGGTGCACTACTGCGTGGCCAATATGCCTGGCGCGGTGGCGCGAACGTCTACCCAGGGACTGACCAACGCTACGCTGCCCTTTGTGCTCGCTCTGGCGGATAAAGGCTGGCAGCAGGCGCTACGCGACGACCCGCACTTCCTGCCGGGCCTCAATGTCCACGCTGGCAAGGTCACCTATCCTGCCGTGGCCGACGCCTTTGGGCTAGAGAGTAGCGATCCTGCTAGCGTTGTTGGCAGCTAAGGGTTTAGGAGTTAGTCACTGGCGGCTAGTTAATTAGTCGTATCTGGGGCTGTCGGTCAGGGCCAACGATAGCTCAGTAGTGGGGCGGCACATCATCCTCGGGGCGCTGGCCGCCCTGAGGCTCGTTTGATTGCAGTGCCTGGTGCTGTTCGCGCAGACGTTCGCGCATCAGCCCGCTGAGTTGCTCCAGTTTTTCCAGGCGCCGTTCCTGCTGAGCCACTGCTTGATCGAGGGTGTCCAGCCAGTGCTCCTGGTGGGCTGAGCGGCTCTCTAAAGATTCAAGACGTTGAGCTAGGTCAACAGGCGATAATTCGTGGGTCATGATATCATTGCAACCTTATGTAGTAGTATGCCGGTGCTATTGGGAATGGGCCTAATAGCGTTGGTATTGTCCTTCGTCTGTTACCCATACAACAAGAGAGCTTTTTTTTTCTATGAATCCAAAAGTTGTGTTTCGCTGTTTCTTAATCAGTGTATTACTAGCCGCCCCCACGCCACTTCTGTTGGCGGGGATTGTTCATTTAACCGATAGTGCCCTCGCCGAGCTGTGGATGGCCGAGTTGGCAATCAGTGGAGCTAGCAGTGTCTATGTTGCTGTTGCTATAGGGTGTTTTATAGTTCTGTGGGTTGGCACATTAGCATCAGCTGCTTTTGCGCCATCGATTGTGGTGGCGTCTGATGTGGTGGCCCGTCCTAAGCCAGCAGCGCGTCAGCCCCAAGCGGCTGCGCCTATGGACGATGATGAAGAAGAAGACATCATTGATCCTAACGATGGCCGTGAAGAGGGTGAAGTGAAGTGGTTCAATACCAACAAAGGCTACGGCTTTATAACCCGCGATAATGGCGAAGATGTGTTTGTACACTTCCGTGCCATTCGGGGTCGTGGCCCGCGTATGCTGGCAGAAGGTCAAATTGTGCGTTACCACGTGATAAAAAATGAACGTGGTCTGCAGGCCGACGATGTTAGTATTATTGAGTAAACCAAGTGTATAGATAGACAGTTGCCGACTGCGTATTGATAGATGGTATGCGTCGCTGGATAGTAAACGACCCCGCCTCGGCGGGGTCGTTTACGTTGGAGGAAAGGCAAGGTGAGATAGCTTGTTAGCGCCCTGAGTCAGGCCACTCTATGGCGCCTTCCTTGCCGCCGGGCAGTACTTGCCAGAAACGGTCAGGATCATCACCGGGGTGCCAGCCGCCCAATGAGCAGCGCACTTCGGTTTGCAAGGCTTCTGCGGCCTGCTGGGCACACTCCTGGTCGGTCATCCAGGGGGTATGGCTGCTATCGAACCATAGACTGGCAAAACCGTCGGCGGCTTTATCGACTAATAGCACGGGTACGCAGTCGCCCTGGTATTGGCCGCGGGTTTTCCATTGACCTTTTCCTGCAGGGCTAAGAGGCGGTGCTATTAACGCGCTTTTTAGCCACTCATTGAGCGCATCAAGCGACACGCTGGCCAGGTAAATCTCTATATCGGGGTAACGCTCCATCATCGGTTTACCTCGCCGGAGTTGAGCAGCGCCTGTAGCGTTGCTTCATATATCCGGCTTAAGTCGTCTAGGTCACTGGCGCGAACACGCTCATTGACCTTGTGGATGGTGTCGTTGAGTGGGCCTAATTCAACCACCTGAGCACCTAGCGTGGCAATAAAGCGGCCATCCGAGGTGCCGCCGCTGGTGGAAAGTGCCGGACGCTGGCCGGTCACCGCTTCAACGCCTTTAATAGCGGCGTCCACCAGTGCGCCTTCCGCGGTTAAAAACGGCTCACCGTTGAGCGTCCAGTCTACCTGGTACTCCAAACCATGCTGGTCGAGAAGGGCCTCCGTGCGCGCTTTGAGCTCGTCAGAGGTCACTTCGGTGGAGAAGCGAAAGTTAAACACCACTTCCACATCGCCAGGGATCACGTTAGTGGCGCCTGTGCCCGCGCGCAGATTGGAGATTTGAAAACTGGTGGCGGGGAAAAAGTTGTTACCCGCATCCCAATGCTCGTTGACCAATGCATCCAGCGCTGGCATCGCCTGGTGAATAGGATTGCGGGCTAAATGCGGATAGGCCACGTGGCCTTGCACGCCTTTAATGTGAAGGGTGGCCCCTAGCGAGCCGCGGCGGCCATTTTTAATCACATCTCCCAGGCGTTCGGTAGACGAAGGCTCGCCGACAATGCAGTAGTCAAGGCGCTCGTTACGCTCGCGCAGGTGTTCTACCACTGCGCGAGTGCCATCCACCGCCGGGCCCTCTTCATCGGAGGTGATCAGAAAGGCGATGCGCCCATCGTGATCAGGGTGATTGGTCACAAAGCGCTCAACGGCGGTGAGCATTGATGCCAGACTGCCTTTCATATCCGCCGCGCCGCGCCCGCATAGCATGCCCTCATCATCAATGCAGGGCTCAAACGGTGGGTACTGCCAGTTGGTATAGGGGCCGCTGGGTACCACGTCGGTGTGACCGGCAAAGGCCACCACCGGGCCGTGATGGCCGCGCACCGCCCAGAAATTCTTTACGTCGCCAAACGGTAGCCGCTCAATATGAAAACCGAGCGCTGCTAAGCGCTCGATCATGAGTTCCTGGCAGCCTTCGTCATCCGGCGTTACCGACGCTCTACTAAGCAAATCAAAGGCAAGCGTGAGCGTCGGCGACAGTGTTTCTGGCTCAGTTGTGGGCATGCAGCGCCTCGTTCAGGGCGATAGCACTTTTATTGGTCAAGCACTCAATGCGGCCACTCTGCGAGTTGCGGCGCCATAGCTGGTCGTCTTGGCTAGCCAGTTCGCGTGCAGCGACGGTCTTCACTACTTGGCCTTGATCATCCAGCAGCGCGACTTTGGAACCCGCAGTGATGTAAAGGCCGGCTTCCACCGTGCAGCGGTCACCCAAGGGTATGCCGATGCCCGCGTTGGCACCGATCAGGCAGCCTTCGCCCACTTTAATCACGATATTGCCGCCACCGGAGAGCGTGCCCATGGTGGAGCAGCCGCCGCCCAAGTCTGAGCCTTTGCCGACCATCACGCCCGCCGAGATGCGGCCTTCAACCATGCCGGGGCCTTCAGCGCCCGCATTGAAGTTGACGAAGCCTTCGTGCATCACGGTCGTGCCTTCGCCCAAGTAAGCACCCAGGCGAACGCGGGCGGTGTCGGCAATGCGAATACCGGTGGGCACTACGTAGTCTGTCATTTTGGGGAATTTATCGACACAGTCGACTGACAACGCGCGGCCCGCCATACGCGCTTTCAGGCGCCGGGTAGGCAGTTCCTCAATATCGATGGCGCCTTCGTTAGTCCAGGCAATATTGCGCAGCAGGCCGAACATGCCGGTGAGATCAAGGCCGTGGGGCTTGACCAGTCGGTGTGACAGCAGGTGCAGTTTTAGATACACCTCGGGGGCCGTTTGCGGTGGTTGGTCGGTGTCCAGGAACATGGCGACCAGGGGGCGCTGGCTGGCAGACAGCGTTTCGGCAAGCTCGGCCTGAGCGGAGTGCCCTGCGGCTTCCAGAGCTTTGGCCAAGCGGGTGCAGTCTTCGGGCAAAAAGCTGATGGCGGCGTTGCCTTGGGGGGCGTCCAGGGCCTGTTTAGCGGCGTCCACCAAGGTGGCTGGTGGGTTGAACAGCGGTGCCGGGTAGTAGATTTCCAGCCAGTCGCCCTGGGTATTTTGAGTGCCAATTCCAAGCGCAAAGCTCAGCATAAGAGAGAGTCCTGTTGTGATGGGGAGTGAGTGTTAGACAGCGAGTGTTAGAAAGTGATTGTGAGAAACAAGAGCCTGACTGCTTAGCCGCTGAGCTTGTCGTAATCGCCGTCGCGGTAGCCAACTAAGATAGTTGAGTCGTCTACTTCCAGCAGTGGTCGTTTAAGCAGCGTGGGGTGTTTGATTAGCAGTTGGCGGGCCGAGTTGGCGTCGTAATCCTTTTCGTCATCGGAAAGCTCGCGCCAGGTTTTGCTGCGTTTGTTAATGACCTCTACCAGCGGTACGCGATGTAAAATATGCTCCAGCAGCGCAGCGGAGAGACCATCTTTGCGCAGATCGTGGGTTTTATACAGCAGCGCTTTTTCATCCAACGCTTTGCGCGCTTTTCGGCAGGTATCGCAGTTATCGATGATGTACAGCGTCAGCATATGGCCTCCCTGAAAGGTTAAATCTCGCGGTTAGCCGCGCTCTATAAGATGGCGAATGCGCTGGGCGGCTTCCAGCGTGGGTGCCAGCTCAGCCACTAGTGCTAAGCGTAAACGGCCTGCGCCGGGGTTAACGCCGTTTGTACCCGTGCGGCCCATTAGACTGCCGGGTAGTACGCTAACGTGCTGCTCGGCAAACAGGCGCTGGGTAAAGGCGATATCGTCGTCACCGGGTACCGCAGGCCATAGGTAAAAGCTAGCTTGCGGCGCAGGAAAATCCATTACCGGGGCAAGTACATCGGTCACCGCGCTAAACTTTTCGCGGTAGGCATCGCGATTGGCGCGCACATGCTTTTCATCCTGCCAGGCGGCGATAGAGGCGTGCTGCAGCGGCAGCGACATGGCGCAGCCGTGGTAGGTGCGGTAGCGCTTAAATGGCGTGAGCAGTGACGCATCCCCCGCGACAAAGCCTGAGCGCAGACCGGGCAGGTTGGAGCGCTTGGAGAGCGAGTGAAAGACCACGCAGCGGCGGTAATCATCGCGGCCCAACTCGGCGCAGGCTTGCAGCAGTCCCGGCGGCGGGGCTGCTTCGTCGAGGTAGAGCTCCGAGTAGCACTCGTCCGAGGCGATAATAAAGTCGTGCTCGTCGGCCAGCGCAATCAGTTGCTTAAATTCATCAAGGGGCGTGACTGCACCGGTAGGGTTGCCCGGCGAGCAGATAAACACGATCTGTACATCGCGCCACGTCGCGGCGGGCACGGCGCTAACATCTGGGCGGAAATTATTCTCGGCGGTGCAGTTTAAATAGAGCGGCTCGCCGCCTGCCAGCAGCGTCGCGCCTTCGTAAATTTGATAAAACGGGTTGGGCACGGCGACTTTCGCCGGGCGGGTGCGATCCAGGGCTGCCTGTACAAAGGCAAAAATGGCCTCCCGGGTGCCGTTCACTGGCACGACATGCTGTTCGCTGTCGAGATCGCGCAGCTGAAAGCGTTGGCTTGCCCAACTGGCGATGGCTTGGCGCAGCGCGGGCAAGCCGTTAGTCGCCGGGTAGCGGGCCATTTCCAGCTGGTGCGCCATCAGGGCTTCAAGCGCCGCGGGGTAGGGCGCGTGCTGGGGCTCGCCAATGGTCAATGAAATCGGGGAGATCTCGGCTGGTGGGGTAAGCGCTGCCTTAAGCGCGGCCAGCTTTTCAAACGGGTAGGGATGCAGGGCGTCAAGGTCGGCGTTCATGAAGTGTCCGTTGATGGCTGGCGGCGTAAACCGTCGATTATAGGCAAGCACCGGTGCAGGCTCAAACCTAACCGAGCGATCATCGTTCGTGAGCAGGCTTGCCGGTGCCGAGGGCAGGTTTCCGCGAGGGCGCTGTGAACCCGTCCCTGGGCGCTACTTTCGACATCCATGTCGAAAGACCCTCGCTACAACCTGCCCTCGGCACCTAGTTACCTGCACGCTTAACTGCAGTTGTTTCTTAAACCCCCAGCACCTCAATTAAGCGTTCGCGCAACTGCTGCTGGCGCTCGGGGTCGGTGAGCGGTTCGCCTGCCTTAGTGGTGATGAAAAAGACGTCCTCTACTCGCTCGCCCAGGGTAGCGATTTTTGCCGCCGAGAGGGAGATATCCTGCTCCATAAAGATGCGTCCTACCCGGGCCAGCAGGCCGGGGCGGTCAGGAGCCGTGAGTTCCAGCAGAGTGCGCTCATTGGCTGGATCCTGCTCAATCAGCACCTCTGTGGGCACCTTGAAATGCTTGAGCTGGCGTGGCGTATGGCGCGTGACGATATTGGGGTAGTCGTCCGGGTCATCAAGCTCTTCGACCAAATGCTGGCGCATCTCTTCGATATGCGCTGGATCGCGGATGGGCTGACCGTGGCTGTCGAGAACGATAAAGGTGTTAAGCGTCCAGTCGTTGTGGGAGGTGGCGATGCGCGCATCGTGAATTGAGAGCCCCAATTGCTCCATGGCAGCGGCGGTGGCAGCAAATAAGTCGTCTACTGAACGGGTGTGAATAAATACCTTGGTACCGCCTTCAGACATATCCGCCGTCGGCGCGCTGATCAGCACTAGCGGCAGCGGCGACTGGTTGTGGTTAAGAATGCCCTGGGTCTGCCAAACGATTTCACTCGGCGCGTACTGTAGAAAGTAGTCCTCGCCCAGAGATTCCCACAGCTGATCAATCTGCTCACGATTAACGCCAATGGTTTGTAGCAAAGAGCGCGCTTCGGTGCGGGTTTCCCGCACCCAGTCTTCGCGGTCGGGCGGGTTATTCAGGCCACGGCGCAGGGCACGCTTGGTTTCAGCGTGAAGCTGGCGCAGTAGCGACGCCCGCCAGCCGTTCCACAGTGTGGGGTTGGTGGCATTAATGTCCGCAACGGTAAGCACATACAGGTAGTCCAGCCGGGTCTCGTTACGTACGATTAGGGCAAAATCACGAATCACATCGGGGTCGCTGATATCACGCTTTTGCGCCGTCATCGACATCAACAGATGGTGCTCAACCAGCCAGCTAACCAGGTTGGTATCGTGCACCGAGACGTTGTGACGCTGGCAGAACTGCTCAACGTCGCGGGCGCCGATTTCCGAGTGATCGCCGCCGCGGCCCTTGCCGATATCGTGAAATAGCCCGGCGATCCAGAGTAGGTCCAGTTTGGGCAGTTGCTGCATGAGCGCCGCCGCCACCGGGAAGTCGCCTTTGGCTTCCGGTTTGCGGAAACCGTGCAGAAACTTCAGCAGCCGCAGGGTGTGGGCATCGACCGTGTAAATATGAAACAGGTCGTGCTGCATCAGCCCGACAGCACGGCCAAATTCGGGCAGATACTTGCCCAGAATGCCGTAGCGGTTCATGCGGCGCAGCTGGCGCGGTACGTTGCCAGGGGCGCGCATAATGGCCATAAACAGCCGCTGGTGGCGTGGGTCTTCCCGGTAGTGGTCGTCAATCTGATGGCGATGATCGCGAATTAGTCGGATGGTGTCGGCGCGTACCCCTTCGATTTCGGAGTGCTTGGCCATCAGCAGAAACAGCTCGAGCATCGCCGCTGGCCGCTCGCGAAACAGGCTGCGCGAACGTACTTGGATGTAGCCGCCCTTGGTCTCGAAACGCTCGTTGAGTTTAACGGTCTCTAGCGCCTCTTTGCCGCGCAGGATCACTTCGTCGAAATGTTGCAGCAACATATCGTTAAGGCCCGCCAGCGCGGTGACATGGCGGTAGTAGCGTTTCATAAACTGCTCAACCGCCAGGCGCTCCGGGGTGTCGCGAAAGCCAAACATCTCGGCAATGGTATTCTGATGGTCAAACAATAGCCGGTCTTCGGCACGGTCGGTGAGCATGTGCAGGGCGTAGCGCACCTGCCACAGGAACGCTTGCCCCTGGCTTAAAATGCGCAGTTCGGCGTCGTTCATAAAGCCGTTGGCAACAATGTCGGTATACTGCTCGGTGCCAAAGTGGCGTTTGGCGACCCAGCCGATCATCTGGATATCGCGCAGCCCGCCAGGGGAGCTTTTGAGGTTCGGCTCTAAGTGATACTCAGAGTTGTTGTAGCGGTAGTGGCGGGAGATCTGCTCCTGCCACTTGGCTTCAAAGAAGCGGTCGGCGGGCCAAATGTGTTCGGCGCTGAGGCGTTCGCGCATCGCTTCGCGCAGGCTTTCGGGCCCGGCGATCAAGCGTGATTCGAGCAGGTTGGTAATCACCGTGACATCCGCTTCGGCTTCACGCTCGCAGTCGCTGAGCGAACGCACGCTATGGCCAATCTCCAGGCCAATATCCCACAAAAAGGTGATAAAAGCGGTGAGTGGTTCGCGGTAGGGCGTGTCGTCGTCCTGCTCTAGCAGTAGCAGCAGGTCGATGTCCGAGTGGGGGTGCAGTTCGCCTCGGCCATAACCTCCTACCGCGACTAAGGCAATGCCCTCGTCGGGCCATGCGTGCTGTTCCCAGGCAATCGCCAGCAACTGATCCAGGTACCAGGCGCGACCGCGCACAAGGTCGCGAATGTCTGCACCGGCGCGAAACTGCTCATCCAGGCGCGCCTGTAGCTCGCGCAGGGCGGCCTTGAAGGGTGCCACCGGGGAACGCGAACCGGCAAGCTCAGTGCGGAAAAGATCCAGGTCGTAAAGCGAGGTGTCCGGCTCAAACCGGTGGTGGTGAAGGAGCATCAGTTGGTCAGAAAACTGAAGTCTTCATCGCCACGCGCGGTCAGCACTTCGACGCCGCTCTCGGTAACCAGCAGCGTGTGCTCCCACTGGGCGGAGAGGCTGCGGTCTTTGGTGACGGCGGTCCAACCATCGCGCAGCACCTTGGTTTTATAGCCGCCGACATTGATCATTGGCTCGATAGTAAAGCACATGCCTGCGGCGAGTTTGATATCGGCGTCCGGTGCATAGCCGTCGTAGTGCAAAAACTGAGGCTCTTCGTGAAAATCGGCGCCGATGCCGTGGCCGCAGAAGTCGCGCACTACGGAGTAGCCGTGCTCTTCAGCGTGTTTTTGAATGACTCTAGCCAGTTCAGAAAGGCGCACGCCGGGTTTGACCAGTTCAATGCTTTTATACAGGCACTCCTGGGTGATTCGGCACAGCCTTTCGCCCTGGATCGTTTCACCCACCACGAACATCACGCTGGAGTCGCCGTGGTAGCCGTCGATGGTCTTAACGGTGATATCCAAGTTCATAATATCGCCATTTTTGAGCTTCTTGGCGTCGTCGGGGATGCCGTGGCACACCACATGGTTGATCGACGTGCAGGTCGCTTTGGGAAAACCATGGTAGTTCAGCGGGGCAGGCGTCGAGCCGAGCTCGTTAACAATATACTCGTGACAGAGGCGGTCAATTTCCCCCGTGCTAATGCCTGCCTGGATATAGGGAGTGATCATTTCGATCACGCTAGCCGCTTGGCGCCCGGCTTCGCGCATATGTTCGATTTCAGAAGGCGTCTTGATAGGAACGTTCATGAATGCTCGATATGAATGCAGAATGGAAAATTGAATGGCGCAATTAAAGACCGTCAAACGGGGTGCGACTTCATCTTGGCAATGATCTATGGTATAAAGCCGCGCGCTTTCCTGCAATCGTGATTCCGAGCTTCTTTGTTGGCTGGGTAGCACGCCAAAGGGCGGGGCGATGAATCTGTAGTGTGCCACTAAGGGGCGTACTACTTAACGACCAAGCCTTAAAAACACACATGCACCGGCACATGGTCCCGGGTGCCGCTGGCAGCGTCTAACGTCGTCAACGGTCGGATCCATGGGGTGCGTGGAGGCCTAACCCGAGTTTTAGGAGTTTTACCATGTCTCACGTTAATATGCGTGACCTGCTTAAAGCAGGCGCTCACTTCGGTCACCAGACCAAGTACTGGAACCCGAAGATGAGCAAATTTATCTTCGGCGCGCGCAACAAGATTCACATCATCAACCTTGAACACACCCTTCCGGCGCTGAACGAAGCGATCGATGTGGTCGAGAAGATGGCGGCATCCAACAACAAAATTTTGTTTGTTGGCACCAAGCGCAGCGCTAGCAAGGTAATTAAAGAAGAAGCTAACCGTGCCGGTCAGCATTTCGTCAACCACCGCTGGTTGGGCGGCATGTTGACTAACTTCAAGACCATCCGTCAGTCCATTAAGCGTCTGCGTGATCTTGAAACCATGCGCGAAGACGGCACGTTCGAGAAGCTGACCAAGAAAGAAGTCTTGATGGCGACTCGTGAGCAGGACAAGCTTGAGCGTTCTATCGGCGGTATCAAGAACATGGGCGGCCTACCGGACGCACTGTTCGTGATCGACGTTGACCATGAGCGCATCGCGATCAACGAAGCCAACAAACTGGGTATCCCGGTTATCGGCGTGGTGGATACTAACTCCAACCCCGATGGCGTTGACTACGTAATCCCCGGCAACGATGACTCTATCCGCGCCATCCAGATCTACGTAAAAGCGATTGCGGATGCCTGTGGTCGTGCGAAAGAAGCCAACGCTGAAGAGTTCGTTGAAGTGACCGAAGAGGCCGCTGCAGCTGAAGATAACACTGCCGCCGAGTAATCACAGCAGTGGGTGCGGTGAGTAGGTGTGCCGCATCAAGATAAAGGGGGCTATGCCCCCTTTTTCCCGCTACAGATGAACTGTCTGAGCGGACGAATTTGCCGGCACTCAGTACCGGCCCCGTAATACAGAGAGACATAGTGCAGCGTGATACATGATGGTCATTTATCATGCCTATACTCTGTGTTGCGTCTAACTCTCATAGAACCATTTCAGAGGTGAATTCTTATGGCAGCTATCAGCGCCTCTCAGGTCAAGGAACTTCGCGAACGTACCGGTCTCGGCATGATGGAGTGTAAAAAAGCACTCACCGAAACCGACGGTGATATCGAAGTTGCGATTGAAAACCTGCGTAAAAGCTCCGGCCTAAAAGCGGCGAAGAAAGCCGATCGTATCGCCGCAGAAGGTGTAGTAGTTACGCGTGTAGCAGAAGATGGCAGCTACGGCGTAATGGTTGAAATCAACTCCGAGACCGATTTTGTTGCTCGTGACGACAACTTTATCGCTTTCGCCGACAAAATCGCCGGTGCTTTCTTTGCCGCGAAAAGTGAAGATGTCGCCGCTGTGATGGCCGGTGAGCTGGAGACTGCCCGCGAGCAGTTGGTTCAGAAAATCGGTGAGAATATCGGCGTGCGTCGTGCCGTTGTAGTTAATGCTGCTGACGGCGGTTTGGTTGGTGAATACGTACACGGTGGCCGTATTGGCGTTCTGACCGTACTGAAGGGCGGCACTTCAGAAGCCGCGAAAGACGTAGCCATGCACGTGGCGGCAATTAATCCTGCTGTCGCTCATCCTGCCGATATGCCCCAAGAGCAGTTGGATCAGGAAAAAGCGATTATTCTGGCGCAGCCGGATATGGCCGGTAAGCCAGAGCAGATCGCGGAGAAAATGGTTCAGGGCCGCTTGAAAAAGTATTTGGCAGAAAACAGCCTGACCGAGCAGCCGTTTGTTAAAGACCCCAACCAGACGGTCGCTGAGTTCGTCAAAGCAGCAGGCGGCGAAGTGGTGGGCTTTACGCGTTTTGAAGTTGGCGAAGGTATCGAGAAAGAAGAAGTCGACTTTGCTAAAGAAGTTATGGAACAGGCTGGCCGTCGCTGAGGTCAGAGGTTTCAGAAAAAAGATGGCGTGCGCGCGAGCGCACGCCTTCGCGTATCCGGCCCCTGTATAAATAATGCTAGTATAATCGGCCCTAATGTAGCCGGTTTACACACTGGTTTTATACCAAGGGGCTGCCCCGCCTGCCTGTTTTCAGGTCTGCCTCAGGAGAGATGCCATGTCGAGTGATGTTCAAGAGCCTACCCCCCATGTAGCACCCAGCAAAGCCACGGGTACCAAGTCAAAATACAAACGTATTTTGCTCAAGCTGTCTGGCGAAGCGTTAATGGGGGAGCACGATTTTGGTATTGATCCTAAGGTACTTGACCGTATGGCGCTGGAGATCGGCCAGCTCGTTGGTATTGGGGTGCAAATTGGCATCGTAATTGGTGGGGGTAATCTGTTCCGCGGTGCGGCGCTTAATGAGGCTGGCATGGATCGTGTCACCGGTGACCATATGGGCATGCTGGCCACCGTGATGAATGCACTCGCCATGCGTGACGCTCTGGAGCGTTCCAATATCCGCTCGCGGGTGATGTCGGCCATTCCGATGAGCGGCGTAGTAGAGCATTATGACCGACGTACCGCCATTCGCTACTTAACTTCAGGGGATGTTGTGCTGTTCTCAGCGGGCACAGGCAACCCCTTCTTCACCACTGATTCAGCCGCTTGTTTACGCGGAATTGAAGTAGACGCCGACGTGGTGATTAAAGCGACCAAAGTTGATGGCGTCTACAATAAAGACCCGGTAAAACATCCAGATGCGGTGAAGTACGACCAACTCTCTTATGACGACGCTCTGGATCAAAAATTGGGCGTTATGGATTTGACCGCTATCTGCCTGGTACGTGACCATAATATGCCAGTGCGGGTATTTGATATGAATAAGCCTGGTGCCCTACTGAATATGGTCGTAGGGGGCAAGGAAGGCACGCTGATATACAGAGGGTAATGACGTGATCAACGATATTAAGAAAGATGCCGATTCGCGCATGAATAAAAGCGTTGAGGCGCTGCATAGCAACTTCAATAAAATTCGTACCGGTCGTGCTCACCCGAGCATTTTAGACGCCGTTACCGTGGACTATTACGGCAGCCAGGTACCGCTTAGCCAAGTGGCATCAGTCAACGTTGAGGACGCCCGCACGCTGACGATTGCGCCGTGGGAGCAAGGCATGGTGCAGAAAATTGAAAAGGCCATCATGACCTCTGATCTTGGATTGAACCCGGCCAGTGCAGGCAACGTGATCCGAGTGCCGATGCCGATGCTCACCGAAGAGACCCGCAAAGGCTACATCAAACAGGCGCGTAGCGAAGCTGAAAATGCCCGCGTTGCTGTGCGCAATGTTCGCCGCGATGCTAATGGTGATTTCAAGTCATTATTGAAAGATAAAGCGATCACTGAAGACGATCAGCGTGAAGGCGAAGATGCGATTCAAAAGCTGACCGATAAGTACATCGCTGAGATCGATAAAGCGCTGACAGCAAAAGAGCAGGATCTCATGCAGGTATAAACCTGTGCTTTATGCAGCCGCGGGCAGCTTTGGCTGCCCGTTTTGCCACACTCTGGCTGGTTTTTTTATGACTGATCTTTGGTGCGAGAATCCATGACGTCTCCGCAGCTCCCTGAACAACAGCCGGACGACGCCTGTGCGCTTTCACTGGCCGGGGAGGCCCCGCCGTCTCATGTTGCCATTATTATGGATGGCAATAATCGCTGGGCGCGCGCGCGTGGGCTCTCAGGTGTGCGCGGGCACCGGGCCGGAGTGGAAACTGTGCGTGCGGTAATTCAGCGGGCCGCCGAGCGTGAGGTGCAAACGCTCAGCCTGTTCGCCTTCTCCAGCGAAAACTGGAAACGTCCAGCCGCAGAGGTCAACGCGCTGATGGAGCTGTTTTTGATGGCGCTTAAGCGTGAAGTCAAAAAGCTCAATGAACGAAATGTACGTCTCTCGATCATTGGCGAGCAGCGGGGCTTTTCCCATGCCATCCAAAAGCATATTCAGCGTGCTGAAGCGTTAACGGCAGGCAATACCGGTATGCACCTGGTGATTGCTGCCAACTACGGTGGACAATGGGATATCGCACGGGCGGCGCGCAGCTTAGCCGAGCAGGTAGCCGCGGGGGAGTTGGCCCCTGATGCCATCGATGAAGTCTGCTTCGATCAAGCGATGGGGATTGATGACGTGCCACCGGTGGATCTGTGTATACGTACTAGCGGTGAACAGCGGTTGTCCAACTTTATGCTTTGGCAGTTGGCCTATGCCGAGCTGCATTTTTCCCCACTGCTGTGGCCCGATTTCGGTGCGGAAGCTTTTGACGCGGCATTAAACGACTTTTGTCAGCGCCGTCGTCGCTTTGGCATGACGGACGAACAAATAGAGGCGCAGGGTGCTTAAACAGCGGATTATCACCGCAGCCTGGCTAGCACCCCTGGTGTTAGTTGGCCTGTTTGGTTTAGACGGCGGCGCTTTTGCGTTATTTACAGCGCTGATGGTGCTGCTTGCTACCTGGGAGTGGGCTAATCTGGCGGGTGTTTCCCGCACGGTGCAGCGTGCCCAGCTAGTGGCCGTGATGGCCGCACTGATGCTGGCGATGTGGCTAACTGGCGCTGCCACGGCGATATGGCCGCTTTGGCTGGCCGCCGCTGGCTGGCTGATGAATCTCTACTGGGTAACCCGTTACCCCGCTGCTGGTGAGCAGTGGCAGGCCACTGGGCGGCGCTTGGCGATGGGCCTGTGGGTGCTGTTGCCCTGCTGGGTGGGGTTTAACGTTCTGCGTGATATTGGTATGGCGTGGCTGCTGTTTGTGCTGCTGCTGGTCTGGAGTGCGGATATTGGCGCCTACTTTGTGGGGCGTAACTGGGGTAAGCGCAAATTGGCCCCCCACGTGAGCCCAGGCAAATCATGGGAGGGCGTGTTCGGTGGCTTAGTGGCGACGGCTATCCTGGCTATCCTGTTTGCGCTGTGGCTACCGCTGGATCTGGTTGGCGGTATCACCCTGATACTGATCACCGCCGTGGTTACCTTGGCCTCTGTGCTAGGGGATCTGCTGGAAAGCATGCTCAAGCGCTACCGTAATATCAAAGACTCAAGCCAACTGCTTCCTGGCCACGGTGGGGTGATGGATCGCATTGACAGTCTTACCGCAGCGATCCCGCTATTTGCGCTGTTCTATGTGGAAGTGCTTGTTGAGCTATTTGCCAAGGTGCCGCCGCTATGAGCCAATCATCACTACAACGTGTGACGGTACTGGGGTCGACAGGCTCCGTCGGCACTAGCACGCTGGACGTGATTGGTCGCCACCCCGACCGCTATAGCGTCCATGCGTTGACTGCGCACACCTCTAAAGAGGCCTTGTTGGCGCAGTGCTTAGCGCATCGGCCTGCGGTTGCGGTACTTGATGGTGAAGCCGATGCCGCTTGGCTACGCCAAGCGCTTAAGCGGGCTGGCCAGGCAACCGAAGTGAGCGCAGGCCCGCAGGCACTGTGTGAGGTTGCCCGGGACGCGAGTGTCGACTGCGTGATGGCGGCGATTGTCGGCGCAGCGGGCTTGCTGCCTGCGCTAGCGGCTGCTGAAGCGGGTAAGCGCGTACTACTGGCCAATAAAGAAGCATTGGTGATGAGTGGCGCACTCTTTATGGAGGCTGTTTCCCGGTCGGGGGCGATATTACTGCCGATTGATTCCGAACATAATGCTATTTACCAGTGTCTACCTGCGGAGCATCGCGGCGGACTTGCCAAGCACGGCGTCCGTCAGCTGCTGCTAACAGCCTCTGGGGGGCCGTTTCGTACCTGGAGCCAAGCTGATATCAACAATGTCACTCCCGAGCAGGCCTGTGCTCACCCCAACTGGTCAATGGGGCGTAAAATATCGGTGGATAGCGCCACGCTGATGAATAAAGGACTCGAGCTTATTGAAGCCTGCTGGCTGTTTGATGCTACGCCCGAACAGATCCAGGTGGTGGTGCACCCGCAAAGCGTGATTCACTCCATGGCGGCGTATCAAGATGGTTCGGTGATTGCACAGTTAGGCAATCCTGATATGCGCATCCCCATCGCCTACGGGCTAGCGTGGCCAGAGCGAATTGACGCCGGGGTTGAAACACTGGATCTTTTTCAGGTGGCACGGCTTGATTTTGAAGCGCCCGATGAAATCCGCTTTCCCTGTTTAGGGCTGGCTCGTGAAGCGATGCGGCAGGGCGGCATGGCACCTGTTGTGCTTAACGCAGCCAATGAAGTCGCGGTAGACGCCTTTCTACAGCGTCAGCTTGGTTTTACCGCAATTGGGCAGCTGGTGGCCGACGTTCTATCGCGGCCCTATCAGGGCCAGGTAGACAGCCTGGACAGCGTATTGGCAACCGATCAATGGGCGCGGCAGCAGGCGTTTGAACTGATAACAAGGTGATCCGCTTAAGCATTCGCTGAGCTGGTCGCGAGTGCGGGGCGTTAAGGAGTGAGTGTGGGCCTAATACAGAACATTTTAGCGGTCATTGTGGTGTTGGGCCTGTTAGTTACGTTCCATGAGTTTGGTCACTTTTGGGTGGCAAGGCGCTGTGGCGTCAAAGTGCTGCGCTTTTCGGTGGGCTTTGGCAAGCCGCTATGGTCGCGGGTTGATCGCCAGGGCACTGAGTTTGCCATAGCCGCTATTCCCCTGGGCGGCTATGTCAAAATGCTCGATGAGCGTGAGGCACCGGTGCCGGAAGAGCAGCTTGACCAGGCGTTTAACCGCAAGACCGTTTGGCAACGCATTGCGATTGTAGCAGCGGGCCCTATCGCCAACTTCTTACTGGCAATAGTGGCTTACTGGGCGCTGTTTGTGGCGGGTACCACGGTGGTGTCGCCGATGGTGGGCAGCGTTGCACCTGACTCTCCAGCTGCCGAGGCCGGACTTGCCAATGGTGATGAAATTGTCGCCATTCAAGGCGATGAGATGCGCTCTTGGGAAGATGTTAATCTAAAGCTGGTGTCGATTATTGGCTTCAGCGGAGAGTTGGATATCGACGCCCGCCCTGAAGGCGCGAGCGACCCGCAGCGATTTGGGTTATCGGTGACGGATTATTTGGTTCGTCAAGACCCACCACAGCCGCTGCAAACACTAGGCATTACCCCATGGCAGCCGGAATTCCCGGCTGTTTTAGGCCAAGTAGTGAATGGGGAGGCTGCAGAACAAGCAGGCCTAGAAGCTGGTGATAGGATGGTGGCGGTTAATGGCGAACCAGTGGATGATTGGATGCACTTCGTCAACATGGTGCGAAGTAGTCCAGGTGAAACGCTGCAGCTCACCTATGAACGTAACGGCGAGCAGACAAGTGTTGATTTAACCCCTGGGCGTAACCGCTTGGAAACTGGGGTTGAAATTGGCTATATCGGCGCTGGGGCAGAACAAATTGAATGGCCGGAAGAGTTTCAGCGTGAAATTCGCTATGGTCCGATCGAAGCGATAGGCCAAGCTGTTTCGCGCACTGGGGCGATGACGCTTTTAACCTTAGATGCCATACGCAAAATGTTTGTGGGGCTTATCTCGCCTTCCAATTTGTCTGGGCCGATTACCATTGCGCAAGTTTCTGGTGATTCAGCCCGTGCTGGGATGGAAGCGTTTATTGGTTTTCTAGCGTATCTTTCTATCAGCCTTGGGGTGCTGAACTTACTACCTATCCCGGTGCTCGATGGTGGCCACTTGCTCTATTATTTTATGGAGGTCGTGCGTGGACGACCAGTATCTGAGAAAACCCAAGCTGTAGGATTACGCATTGGGCTTGCCATGGTCGGCACCCTGATGTTGATGGCCCTCTATTTTGATCTGATGCGCCTGTGGTAATGACGCGTGTAGCGCGCAGGATGCCTTGTCATCTGCCTGCACAAATGTATATGGTGCCTTTCTGGAATGATAGGCAGACCAACGCGAGCGAATTGACTGCATGAAAATCAAGACCCTTGGAATGGCGGCACTCTTGCTGGCAGGCGCCAGCGGCGCCCAAGCACAATCCTTTGATGTTTCTGACATTCGAGTGGAAGGACTGCAGCGGGTATCTGCCGCCTCGGTCTTCAATGCATTTCCGGTGAGTGCCAATGAGCGCGTCAGCGAGGCGCAGTTGGCCGCCGCTGCCCGTGACTTATTTGCCACAGGGCTCTTTGACGATGTCTCCCTGGCACGCGAAGGTGATGTACTGGTTATTCAGGTCGTCGAGCGTCCCACCATTGCGCGGCTACAGATCAGTGGCAACGATCAGATATCCGAAGAAGATTTGCGCAATGGTTTGCGGGAATCAGGGCTCTCAGAAGGCCAGGTACTGGAACTCTCCACGCTGGAAGAAATTCAGCGTGAACTGGAAGGCGTTTATCAGTCCCAGGGCCGCTACAGCGCCAGTATCAATACCGAAGTTGAAGAGGTTGATGAGGGCCGGGTGCAGGTCAATATCAATATTAACGAAGGTGAAGTGGCTAAGATTCGCCAGATCAATATCGTTGGTAACGAAGCCTTCGATGATGAAACGCTGCGAGGTGTGTTTGAGCTAAATGATCGGCCTGGGCGGATTTTTGGCTGGTTCTCTAGCGACGAGTACTCCCGTGAAGCACTGTCAGGCGATATTGAGCGGCTGCGCTCGTTCTACTTGGATCGCGGCTACGTCAACTTCGATGTGACGTCGACCCAGGTGTCAATCGGCCCGGAAAAATCCGAGATCTTTATTACCCTCAATGTCGATGAGGGTACCCAGTATCGGGTTGGCAATATTCGTTTCGCGGGTGATTTACAGATCAGTGAAAATGAAGCCCGCCAACTGCTCACCGTCAAAGAGGGGGAGATTTTCTCTCGCGGTGATGTCAATAACTCTACGGAAGCGCTACGCCAACGTTTAGGTGCTGAGGGTTTCGCCTTTGCTGATATTCAGGGCGTACCTGAAATGGCAGAAGATGGCGAAACGGTCGATCTGGTCATTGCTGTCAATCCTGGTGAACGCGCCTACGTACGTCGTATCGAGTTCTACGGTAATACGACAACTCAAGATGAAGTACTACGTCGTGAAATGATCCAGTTGGAGGGCGCACCGGCTTCCACCGAAGCTATTACTCAATCGCGTCAGCGTCTTGAACGACTAGGCTTCTTTAGCCAAGTAGAGGTAGATACCCAGCCTGTGCCTGGCGAACCAGATTTACTCGACGTTACTTATAATGTCGAAGAGCAGCCCTCTGGTTCAGTCTCTGCGAGCGTTGGTTTCTCCCAGAGTGCCGGTGTTATTTACGGCGTTGGCTTGTCGCAAAACAACTTCTTGGGTACGGGTAACCGGGTCAATGTGGGTGCTCAGCGCAGCGACACCTTTACCAGTGTGAACTTTGGCTTCACTGACCCCTACTGGACGCTGGATGGGATTTCTCGCGGTTATAATCTGTTCTACCGCGAAACTGACTATGCCGATTCGGATATTTCGACCTTCTCGACGGACGCCTACGGTGCCGGTATCAACTTCGGTTACCCCGTCAGTGAGCTGTCGCGGCTTAACTTCGGTGCCAGCGTTGAAGACCTGACGGTGAAAACCTACTTCGACACGGCCTCAGAAATTCGTCGCTATGTGGAAGATCAAGGCGAAGATGCGCAAAGTTTGAAGCTGACCGCTAGCTGGACACGCAATAATCTTAACCGCGGTATTATGCCGACCGATGGCAACTATCAGCGCTTATCACTGGAAACTGGCGTGCCGGGCAGTGATTCGGAGTACTACAAGCTGCGCGCGCGAGCTCAACAACTCTTCCCGATTAACGATGACGAGTCCTGGGCGTTCAAATTTACGGGCAACGTCGGCTATGCCGATACGCTGGGCGGCAGCGATCCATTCCCCTTCTATGAAAACTTCTATGCGGGCGGTCTTGGCTCAGTGCGTGGTTTCACCTCCAATACGCTTGGGCAGCGCACTACGCCAGCAACAGAGGGCGGTCGTGACCGTACCCTGGGAGGTAACGTTTCAATAGAAGGTAGCGCCGAGATCATCTTCCCGCTGCCCTTTGTTGAAGATCAGCGCGCGCTGCAAACATCGCTGTTTCTGGATGGTGGTAATACCTTCCTGACCTCTTGCTACGATGTGCTCGCGGAAGACGCAGGGCGCCAGCAGTGTAACTCCGGCGTTGATCTAGGCGATTTGCGCTACAGTGCCGGTATCGGCCTTTCTTGGCTAACACCGGTGGGCCCGCTGACCTTCAGCGTTGCTGAACCATTGAACGATGAGAGCGGTGACGACACCCAGTTCTTCCAGTTCTCACTCGGCCAATCGTTCTAATTTTGCTAGACCGCGTGCCATGGCGGCGCGCGCTAGCGTGACCTAAGGAGATAATAGGATGCGTAGACTAACAGCGGTGGTATGCCTGTTGGGCGCGATGATTTTGCCCGCTCACGCGGCAGAAGTAGCCGTGTTGGACTGGCGAGCAGCATTGATGAATACCCAATCCGCCCAGGCCTCAATGAGCAGCCTGGAAGGACAGATCGGCAATCAGCAGCGTGAAGCGCAGAACCTGGGTAATGAGTTACAGCAATTACAGCAGCGCTTGCAGAACGAAGGCGAGACCATGGCCCAGTCTCAGCGTGAGACGCTGATTAGCGAACTACAAGAAAAGGGCGGTCGTTTTGAGCAGCTCCGCCGGGAAGTTATTCAGGCCCAGCAGCGCTCTGAGCAACAGTTTTTAGAAAGCGCTGAACCAAAATTGGAACAAGCCGTCGCACAGGTGCTGGAACGTCACGGTATTGATGTACTGGTTGAGCCCCAGGGCGTACTGCACTCCGGGGTGGATCTGCCTAATGTGACCGACGAAGTCACACAGATTTTTGATACCTTGAACTAAATTTAAACGATGAATGGTGTGGCCTGGTCACACCAAAGCTTCCCTGGGCTCCCATGACGCACGCTTCTCATCACCTAACCCTCGCAGACATTGCGCGCCAATTGGGCATTGCCGTTAGCGGTAATGCCCAGCAGCCGATACGTGGCTTGGCGACGCTAAAAGAGGCGCGGCCGGATCAAGTCGCTTTCCTGGCCAATCGCGCCTATCTGAAAGATTTGGCGTCGACCAAGGCTGCAGCGGTATTGTTGCATCCTGAGCATGGTAAACACTGCCCGGTAGCGCGTCTGGAAATCGATAACCCTTACTTGGGCTATGCCAAGTTATCGCAGCTGTTTGACCCATTGCCTGCCCGCGACGTCGTCGGTATTCATCCCACGGCGGTAGTGGCGGAAGACGCTAAGCTAGGCGCCGATGTCTGCATTCAAGCGCATGCTGTGATTGAAGCGGGTGTGGTGCTGGGTGACCGCGTAGTGATTGGAGCAGGGAGTGTGGTGGGGGCCGATAGCATTATTGGTGATGCAACGCGTCTGCATGCCAATGTCACTGTGTGTCACGGCGTGGTGGTTGGCAAACGGGCAGTTCTGCAAAGCGGCTGTGTGATTGGCGGCGACGGCTTTGGCTTTGCCCACGACGGTGCTGGGTGGCATAAAATTGCCCAGTTAGGTGGCGTTGTATTGGGTGATGACGTGGAAGTGGGCAGTTGCTCCAGCATTGATCGTGGCGCGCTGGGCGATACGGTGATTGGAGATGACGTCAAAATTGATAGTCAGGTACAAATTGCCCATAACGTCATCATTGGCGACCACAGCGCCTTAGCGGGCTGTGTGGGTATTGCAGGCTCTACCAAAGTAGGCAAGCACTGCATGCTGGGTGGCGGCGTGGGTTTGTCTGGCCATCTGACCATCTGCGATGGTGTTCAGGTAACGGGTATGAGCTTAGTGACTAACTCAATCCATGAGCCGGGGGTCTATTCCTCTGGTACTGGCGCCATGGCCAATACCCAATGGCGTAAAAACGCGGTGCGTTTTAAACAGCTTGATGATATCGCTAAGCGATTGGCACGGTTGGAAAAGAAGCAACGTGATTAATAAGTGCTGAATGAAATTTACCCGCTGCTGTTTTGAGCTTAGATGGCCGCGGGGTATAATCCCAGCCTTTTAATCAGCGGACGTGCTGGTATTTGCCTGACGCTCTTCAGGAGTACATCAGGTGTTTTGTTATTTTAGAGGTCGCTACGATGGTTATGGATATCAATGAAATTCGCGAGTACTTGCCCCACCGCTACCCTTTTTTGCTGGTGGATCGAGTAACGGAACTAGCCATCGGTGAATCCATCGTTGCGTACAAGAATGTCAGCATCAATGAGCCGTTTTTTAACGGCCATTTTCCGCATCACCCGATTATGCCCGGCGTGCTGGTGATTGAGGCATTGGCCCAGGTATGCGGTATTCTCGGCTTTAAAACGGTCAATAAACTACCGGCTGATGGCTATGTCTACTACCTGGTCGGCAGTGACAAAGTGCGTTTTAAACGCCCGGTAATGCCGGGTGACAAGCTCACTTTACAGGCCGACGTGATTAAAGGTAAGCGCGGTATTTGGAAATTTGCATGCCGAGCCACGGTTGACGGTGAGCTGGCCTGCGAAGCGGAAATTATTTGTGCCGAGAGGAAGGTGGCTTGATACATCCTACTGCACTGGTCGACCCGACGGCGCACCTTGCCGACGACGTTGAGGTTGGCCCTTTTAGCATCATTGGTCGCGACGTCACGATCGGCGCAGGCTCAGTGATTGGCCCTCATGTGGTGGTTAAAGGCCCCACCACACTGGGTGAGCGCACGCGTATCTTTCAGTTTGCCTCGGTAGGCGAAGATTGCCAGGATAAAAAATACGCAGGCGAACCTACGCGTTTAGTCATGGGCGACGATAACGTCATCCGCGAAGGCGCCACCATTCACCGCGGCACCGTTCAGGATCGCAGTGAAACCACCATTGGTTCGCGCAACCTGTTTATGGCCTATGTGCATGTTGGTCATGACTGCGTAATTGGTAACGACTGTATTCTGGCCAATCAGGTCACCCTGGCGGGTCATGTGACGGTTGGCGATCATGCCATTCTGGGCGGCTTGGCGGCGGTCCATCAGTTCTGCCATTTTGGCGACCACGCCATGGCCGGTGGTGGCTCGATTATCACCAAAGACACGCCCGCCTATATCATGATTAATGGCAACCCTGCCGAAGCGCGTGGCCTGAATCTAGTGGGCTTAAAGCGACGAGGCTTTAGCCGTGAAGCGATTAATGCTTTAACCGCCGCCTATAAGATGGTCTATCGCCAAGGGCTGACCACTGAACAGGCGCTTGCCGAAATGCGTAGCCGCTTTGAACTACCCGAAGTCGAACATTTTGCCGCCTCCATTGAGCGTTCGACCCGCGGCATCACCCGCTAACCCATGTTAAGCCATCTGTGACCCTGCAATGATGACCCTGCACCGCGTCTACCTCGTGGCCGGAGAACTCTCCGGCGATATTCTTGGCGCTGGGCTGATGCGTGAACTCAAAGCACGCCACCCCGACGTCGAATTTCGTGGTATCGGCGGGCCACGCATGCAGGCGGAGGGCATGGAGAGTCGCTTTCCGTTAGAGACCCTCGCGGTAATGGGGCTGGTTGAAGTGCTCAAGCACCTCCCCGAACTGATCCGCGTGCGGCGCACCCTAAAAGCCGAAGCGTTGGCCTGGCAGCCGGATATTATGCTGGGTATCGATGCGCCGGACTTCAATTTAGGCTTGGAGCGCCAGCTCCGCGAAGCGGGCATTACCACCGCCCACTACGTGAGTCCTTCTGTATGGGCGTGGCGCCAGGGGCGGGTGAAGGGCATCGCCAAGTCGGTCGACGGTATACTGACACTGCTGCCGTTTGAAGCTGCCTTCTATCGTGAACACCGGGTGCCTGTCGCCTTTGTGGGCCATCCCCTGGCCGACGAAATGGCGCTGGAAAATGACCGTGTTGCCACGCGCCAAGCGCTGGAACTGGCACCTGATCGCCAGGTGTTGGCGCTGTTGCCCGGTTCCCGGGCCAATGAAATTCGTTTTTTGGGCGACACCTTTCTTGCTGCCGCCCAACAGCTCTGCCAGCTTCACCCCGCGCTCCACGTGGTTATTCCTGCGGCCACCGCTGATCGCCGCCATGAAATTAACGCGCTGCTGGCCAACTACCCGCAATTGGCCGAGTGCACGACGCTGCTCGATGGTCAGGCCCGTGAGGCGATGGTAGCCAGCGATATCGTACTGCTGGCCTCTGGCACCGCCGCGCTGGAAGCCATGCTGTGCCATCGCAGCATGCTGGTGGCTTACAAGATGGCCCCGGCCACCCACTGGCTGGCCAAGCGAATGGTGAAAACCCAGTGGGTCTCATTGCCAAACTTGATTGCCCAAGAAACGCTGGTGCCCGAACTGATCCAAGACGCCGCCTCACCGGAGGCAATTACTGACCTGCTCAGCGCCATGCTGGCGGACGAGACAAGCCGCCATGCCTTGGAAACCCGCTTTGCCGAGATGCACGCTTCGCTCCAGCGTAACGCCAGCCATCGCGCCGCCGAGGCGATTAGCCTGTTGGCCGCGGGTCAGCCGTTGGAGGAAGTGTATGTCGATTGAGCATTGGGCGAGTAAGCAATGGTCTATTGGGCATAAGGATTTTCCTAGCCTTGAGGTTGCCTATAGCGGCGAGCGACTGGCAGGAGTTGATGAGGTAGGGCGTGGGCCGCTGATCGGCAGCGTGGTAGCCGCGGCGGTGATTCTTGACCCCGCTCAGCCCATTGTCGGTCTTACCGACTCTAAAAAACTCACTGCACGCAAGCGAGAAGCGCTGGATAGTCAGATTCGTGAGCGGGCGTTAGCCTTTGCTGTGGCAGAAGCCAGCGCGGCCGAAGTGGATGCGCTGAATATTTACCACGCCACCCATTTAGCCATGCGTCGGGCGGTTGATGCGCTGGCACCGGCGGCGGAATATCTACTCGTCGATGGCAATAAATTACCTGGGCATCCATTGCCCGGTCAGGCCGTTGTAAAGGGGGATTCACGTCACTGCGCTATTGCCGCCGCCTCAATTTTAGCTAAAGTCGCTCGCGATGCTCAGATGGTTGCCCTGGATGAGTGCTATCCTGAGTATGGTTTTGCGCGCCATAAGGGCTACCCAACCAAAGAGCATTTGGCGGCGCTTGCAGCTCACGGGCCACTGGCCGAACATCGGCGTAGCTTTGCGCCAGTGCAGCGTCAGCTGGCGCTGCTTTAACGTACTTTTTCTTCTTCTAGCGTTTTGCTGAGAGTCCCATGACGGTTCCGTTCGTTCATTTACGTTTGCACAGTGAATACTCCCTGGTCGATGGCTTAGTGAAGCTAAAATCGCTGGTCAGCACCACGGCTGAACGGGCGATGCCGGCGCTGGCCTTGACCGATGAAACCAACCTGTTTGGCCTGGTAAAGTTTTACAAGGCTGCCCAGGGGGCGGGGTTGAAACCGATTATTGGCAGCGATTTATGGCTGCAAAATCCCCATGATGAGTCCCACCCTTACCGGCTAACGCTGCTGGCGATGAACGATATTGGCTATCGCAACCTGACCGAGTTGATCTCGAAAGGCTGGACGCATGGTCAACGTCAGGGGCGTGCGATTCTCGATAAACAGTGGGTGCTGGAACAGAGCGAAGGCTTGATTGCGCTTTCCGGCGCGCGGGAAGGTGAGATTGGCCGCCATTTACTGTCGGATCACGAACAGGACGCCCGGGTGCTGCTGCAAGAGTGGCAGGCGGCATTCCCCGAACGCTTCTACCTGGAGCTGATTCGTACCGGGCGCCCGCTGGAAGAGGCCTGCGTTCACGCCAGCGTCAAGCTGGCCATTGAGACAGGCACGCCTGTGGTGGCGACCAACGACGTGCGCTTTCTTGAGCGCGAAGATTATTGGGCCCACGAAACCCGCGTGGCCATTGGCGAAGGCAAAGCGCTGGATGACCCTCGCCGTGAGCGCCGCTATACCGAAGAGCAGTACCTAAAAAGCCCCGACGAGATGGCGGCACTGTTCGCCGATATTCCCGAAGCGCTGGAAAACAGCGTGATGATCGCCGAGCGCTGCAGCGTCGATGTGCGCCTGGGCGAGATTTTCCTGCCCGAGTTCGGCATTCCTGAAGGTATGACCCAGGACGAGTTCTTCCGCAAGGTCTCCCACGACGGTTTAACCGAGCGGCTGGATTTTCTGTTTCCCGCAGAGCGCTACCCCCGTGACAGCGAAGAGTATCAGGCAATCGACCAGCGCTACCGCGACCGGCTGGAGTTCGAGCTCAACGTTATTATCCAGATGGGGTTCCCTGGCTACTTTCTTATCGTGATGGACTTTATCCAGTGGGCCAAGGACAACAGTGTTCCAGTGGGCCCCGGGCGCGGTTCCGGTGCCGGTTCACTGGTGGCCTACGCGCAAAAAATCACCGATCTGGATCCGATTGGCTACGACCTGCTGTTCGAGCGCTTTCTTAACCCTGAACGTGTCTCGATGCCCGACTTTGACGTCGACTTCTGTATGGAGAAGCGCGATAAAGTCATTGAATACGTGGCCGAGCGCTACGGGCGTAATGCGGTCTCCCAGATCGTTACGTTTGGCACCATGGCCGCTAAAGCCGTAGTGCGTGACGTCGCTCGCGCACAGGGGCGGCCCTACTCGCTGGGCGACAAGCTCTCCAAGCTGATCCCTTTTGAAGTGGGCATGACCCTGGCCAAGGCGATTGAGCAGGAGCCAGCGCTCAAAGAGTTTATCGGCAACGATGAAGAGGCCGAAGAGATCTGGGAGATGGCGCTCAAGCTAGAGGGCACCACTCGCGGCACCGGTAAGCACGCGGGTGGTGTTGTTATTGCGCCGACTAAACTGACTGACTTCTCGCCATTGCTGTGTGATGAAGATGGCTCAGGTCTGGTGGTTCAGTTCGATAAAAATGACATCGAAGAGGCGGGCCTGGTCAAATTTGACTTTCTGGGTCTGAGGACGCTGACGATTATCGACTGGGCGCTGGAGATGGTCGATAAAGTGCGCAGTGTTAACGGCCAGGGGCCGCTCGAAATTGAGAGCATTCCGCTGGATGATGCACCGACCTTTGAGATGCTCAAGCGCGCTGAAACCACGGCGGTCTTCCAGCTCGAATCCCGCGGCATGAAAGAGCTAATCAAGCGCCTGCTGCCCGATTCCCTGGACGACATGATCGCTCTGGTGGCGCTGTTCCGCCCAGGCCCCTTGCAGTCGGGTATGGTCGATGACTTTATCAACCGTAAGCATGGCCGGGCCGAAGTCTCTTACCCCCACCCGGATTACCAGCATGAGCTGCTGAAACCGGTACTGGCGCCTACCTACGGCATTATTCTCTACCAAGAGCAGGTCATGCAGATCGCTCAGGTCATGGCAGGTTACAGTCTCGGCCAAGCGGATATGCTGCGCCGTGCCATGGGTAAGAAAAAACCCGAAGAGATGGCCAAGCAGCGCGATGGCTTTATGGAGGGGTGTGCCGCCAACGGGATCGATAAAGACCTGGCCGGTAACATCTTCGACCTGGTAGAAAAATTCGCCGGTTACGGTTTTAACAAATCGCACTCGGCCGCCTACGCGCTGGTCTCTTACCAAACCGCGTGGCTGAAAGCCCACTATCCGGGGCCCTTTATGGCCGCGGTTATGTCCACCGAAATGGACAACCTGGATAAAGTGGTGCCGCTGATTGAGGAGTGTCGCAACCTCAAACTCACCGTGACGCCACCGAACGTCAACGTTGGTGGCTACAAATTCACCGTCGATACCGATGCTCGAGTGGTCTACGGGCTAGGCGCGATTCGTGGCGTGGGCGAAGGCCCGATTGGCGCCATTGTTGAAGCCCGAGAGGCCGACGGCCCGTTCAAGGATATCTTCGATTTCTGCCGCCGTATCGATCCCAAGCGGATGAATAAGCGCACCCTTGAAGCGCTGATTCGCTCCGGCGCGCTGGATACCATCGGTCCCAATCGCGCGGTGCTGTTTGCCGCAATGGAAGACGCTCTAAAAGCCGCTGCGCAGAATCATGCCAATCAGAATCTAGGCATGCTGGATATGTTTGGTGATGCGTTTGCCGAAGCCGAAGAGGGAGACAGCAACGTTTACGCTGAGTACCTTGGCGCCCGTGAATGGACTGATCGCGAACGGCTCTCGGGAGAGAAAGATACCCTGGGGCTTTATCTTACCGGTCATCCGATTGATGAATACGAGCGGGAGTTAAAGCGTTTTGTGTCGACCCGGATCAGCGATCTGAAACCTTCGCGCGACCCCCAACGGGTGGCCGGGCTGGTGGTCGGCGTGCGCACCATGAAGTCCAAGCGCGGCGATACCATGGCGTTTATCACCCTGGATGACCGCACCGGACGTATTGAGGCCTCGCTGTTTGGGGAGTTATTTGAGCAGTTGCGCGGTCAGATTGAGGCCGATCAGGTGTTGATCGTCGAGGGCGAGGTCTCCAGCGACGAATTTTCCGGCGGCCTGCGTCTGCGCGGCAAAGACGTCACGCCGATGGTGACGGCGCGCATTCGCTATGGTCAGGCAGTGGAGCTGGCGCTGGATGCGGGGCAGATCAATGGCCGCTTAATTGAAACCCTGCGCGACAGCCTGACGCCGTACCGAGACGAGGAAGGTTTGCCGGTACGCCTGCAGTACCGCCACCCAGCAGCGGTTGCTTGGCTCGAACTTGCCGATGAGTGGAAAGTGGCGCCTAGTGACGATTTACTGCTGGCACTGCGAGATGTCCAGGGCCAGGCAGGTGTGCAACTCCGTTATCGTTAAAGGCAGCCCAACTTGCGTGGCTGGGTCAGGGTGCGATAATGCGCTTATTCTCTAATTACTTATCAATGCTCATTTTGATCAGGCTATTTTTTATAGGCAACGCCGATGAATCCTAATTATCTCGATTTTGAACAGCCGATTGCCGAACTTCAGGCAAAAATTGAGGAGCTGCGCTTAGTTAGCTCCGATAGCCAAGTGAACCTTTCTGACGAGATTGCTCGGCTGGAAGAGAAAAGCCGCAAGCTGACGGAATCGATCTTCAAGGATTTGACTCCCTGGCAGGTTTCGCAGATTTCACGGCACCCCCAGCGGCCCTACACGCTGGATTACCTCGAATACATCTTCACCGACTTTGACGAGCTTCACGGCGATCGCAACTTCGCCGATGATGCTGCGCTTGTCGGTGGCATCGCAAGGTTGAACGATGCACCGGTGATGGTCATTGGCCACCAAAAAGGCCGCGATGTAAAAGAGAAAGTACGCCGTAACTTCGGCATGCCGCGCCCAGAAGGCTACCGCAAAGCGTGCCGCCTGATGGAAATGGCCGAACGCTTTAAAATGCCGATTCTGACCTTTATCGACACCCCCGGCGCTTACCCCGGCATCGACGCGGAAGAGCGCGGACAGTCTGAAGCTATCGCTTACAACCTGGCTGTTATGTCACGGCTCAAAACACCGATTATCTCGACGGTAGTGGGCGAGGGCGGCTCCGGCGGCGCGCTGGCCATTGGCGTCTGCGACGAGCTACAAATGCTGCAGTACTCCACCTACTCGGTGATCTCGCCAGAAGGCTGCGCCTCGATTCTGTGGAAGAGCGCCACCAAAGCCTCTGACGCCGCTCAGGCCATGGGCATTACCGCCGAGCGACTGAAAGAGCTGGGTTTCGTCGACTCGCTGATCAAAGAACCGCTGGGTGGCTCTCACCGCCACCCGCTGACCACCGCAGAACGGGTCAAGGAGGCGCTTACCGCTAGCCTGGAACGGTTGCAGGCGATGGACACCGACGCGCTGTTAGAGCGTCGCTACAAGCGTTTAATGAGCTATGGCGCCCCAGCCGCGTAATTTACTGCAAGGCTTGCTTGAAGACGCCCTGGCGGAAACCCCGCCGGGGCGCTCTATTTGGGTGGCACTCTCCGGCGGTCTGGACTCCTGCCTGCTACTCGCGTCAGCCGCACAGGTCTGCGAACAAACAGACCGCCCTTTGCGGGCCATCCACATTAACCACGGCCTCCAGGCGGCGGCAGAGACATTCGAAAAGCAATGTAAAACGCTCTGCGAGCGATTAAACGTTCCGCTAACGGTGGTTAATGTGGCGGTGGATGCCCAAGGCGAGGGCGTCGAAGGTGCTGCCCGTAACGCCCGCTACGCCGCGCTTCATGCCACCCTTCCTGCCGGTGATACGCTGTGGCTGGCCCAACATCAAGACGATCAGGCAGAAACCTTTCTACTTGCCGCCCTGCGCGGCAGCGGACTACGTGGCCTAGCAGGCATGCCTTTTCGGCGCGAGGCCCAGGGCATTACCTTGGTGCGTCCATGGCTCACCGTGCGTCGAGCTGAACTTGAAGCCGCGGCCGGTCTGTTTGAGTTGAGTTGGTGTGAAGATCCCACCAATCAAGATATTCGCTTTGATCGTAATCGGCTGCGTCACCGGATATTGCCTGCGCTGCGCGAGCGCTGGCCCGCCGCCGACGTTGCTTTCGCGAACAGCGCTGTCCACGCCAGTGAAGCAGATGCTGTACTTAGCGAGTACTTACAAGCCGAGTTAGTAGCGCTTGCCACCGGTGGAGGGCAGCTAGATGCGAGCGCGCTTAGGCAGCGATCCCGCTCGCGACAGCGGTTGCTGGTGCGCACCCTTTGTCAGCAGCAGGGCTTACCTACTCCCCCGCAGAAGCGCCTAGAGAGCCTGTTGGATCAACTGACGGTGAAAGCGGATGCTGAGGTGTGCGTTGAGTGGCCGGGCGCTCAGGCGCGCCTTTGGCGCCAACGGCTTTATCTGATGGCTCCGTTTGAACCGCTACCGCTTTGGGAGGCGAGCTGGGATGGTCAAGCGCCGCTGGAGACACCCATCGGGCCGCTAGGTTGGCAAGTGGCGTCATTGCAAAAGCCGTCTCATCAGCACTCTCATCAGCACTCCCAAGTGCTCAGGGCCACCTGGCGACAAGGCGGGGAAGTGATTCAACTGCCCAAACGAGGGCGGCGCGATCTCAAGCGGCTGTTACAAGAGATTGATATGCCGCCCTGGGAGCGCGAGCGGCTGGTGGTCATCATGCAGGCTGAGGCGTGCATTGGGGTGGTTCGCCCGCCTGCACAACTGCTATGGCAAGCAGCGGGCGTCCTTTTTACCCGCCTGACGCCGCCTGCTTAATCACCAACTTAAAACCGGCAGCTTCCATAAACGCCTGCTCCTGCTCCAAGTCAGTACCCAGCAGGGTGGGTTCATCACTAGCTGGCAGCGTGATCGTTAAGCTGTCGCTGTCAGCACTTATTGCCGGTGGTGGCGGGGCGGTTTCTGGACGCGAATGGTTGAGCAGTACGGCTAAACGCAGCAGCCTGGCAAGCTTCTGGGTGGTCGCATGCTGCGCGTTGGGCAGAGCCTGCCACTCCTTGATCGGGAATTTGCGCCGATGGGCGCGTACTAAAAACGCCAGCTGGCGCTGTTCGGGGCGTGAAAAACCGGCAAGGTCGGAATGCTCCAGCAAGTAGGCACCGTGGCGGTGAAACTGGCTGTGGGAGATCGCCAGGCCGATTTCGTGCACGTGGCTAGCCCATTGCAAATAGCGCCCTTGATCAAGGTTTAGCGACCAGGCATGGCGTACCTGATTAAACAAATGTTCGGCGGTGTCGGCGACGTTAAAGCCTTGGCGGGTATCAACATCATAGGTACGCTGCAGCGATTTCAGGCTTTTCGAGCGGGAGTCTTCTGCGGTATTGCGCCCAGCCATATCGTAGAGAACGCCTTCGCGCAGAGCGCCATCGGCAAAGCGCATCTGGGTTAAATCAAAGGCTTCGAAAATTGCGCCAAGAATGGCAATGCCCGCCGGGAACACTTTGGCGCGGTCAGCTTTTAAGCCATTCAGCGCGACTTTATCCAACTGTTTGCACTTTAGCAGCCGTTCGCGCAGCTTTTTCAAACCGTCACGCGTGATAACGCCCTCGTGGGGCGTATCGCCATGAGCATGCAGCACGCTAGCGGCGGCCTTGATTGTGCCGCTTGAACCGACCGGGTCGTCCCAGCCTAGGCGCTGGTAAGAACGCTGAATATTGGCAAGCTCCGAAAGGGCGGCAAGCTCGGCGCGGCGCATGCGTTTCTCGTTTAATTCGCCGTCGGGGAAGAAGCGTCGAGAAAAGGTCACGCAGCCCATGCGCAGGCTTTCCAGCGCTTTGGGCTCAAAGGCTTCGCCAATGATAAATTCTGTCGAACCGCCACCAATATCGATAATTAATCGGCGGCCATTTTCGGCAAGCGCATGGGCGGCACCTAAATAAATCAGTCGGGCTTCTTCGCGGCCAGCAATAATTTCGATAGCGTGACCTAGCTGTGCCTCAGCACGCTCGATAAACGCTTGGCTATTATCGGCATCGCGCAGCGCGTTAGTGCCCACAATGCGCAAATTGGCATCGGTAATGTCGTTTAAAAACGGCGCAAAGCGGCCCAGGCAGTCCAACGCACGCTGCATCGCCTCTTCGCTGAGCATGCCGTCATCGTCTAAACCCGCGGCGAGCTGCACCTTTTCACCCAGACGAGCCACCACCTGTAGGCGTTCATGTTGGTAGTTGGCCACCAGTAGGTGAAAGCTGTTTGAGCCCAGGTCTATAGCGGCGAAGCGCTGCGGTGCACCGCTGTCTGCCTCAGTGGCAGAGGTGGCAATGGGGAGCGAAATATCCGTGGGCATGAGCATTCCTTCGTGTTGGCTGTGCCAAGGTTGCGGTGACCTTTATCTATTGTCAATTGCCAAAGGCTTGCGTTTGTCGCGGCGCTTGACTACCATCCAACTACTGGCCTGATCCGACCTGGTTAGTTAGTGTGTCCACAAGTGCTTCGCTGTTGAGATGACTGACGTTTAAGTTGCTAGTCTTAGATAGCTGCCGTTTAGATAAAAAATCTTGCATGCGTTGTTCAAGTACGGCACCTTGGTCGCCCCAGACGTTATTTATTGTTGTGCCTTTAGCATCAGCCAGAATTCCAAGTCGTCAGATAGCCCATTGGTTTAGCCACTCTCCTGTGGAAACCAGATTAAGCAACTGTTAGCACCCTCGAGTTGAGTCTTAATGATGACAAGTACTAGTGTTGTATGTACTAAGGTTGTTAGCTAAGCCCAACCCAGTTCCTTTCATCTTCGAGCGCGTGCCTTTACCGGGGTCTGAACGCATCACACGGCGTCAATTTCACGCCTCCTGTCTTACTCCCGGCGCCTGGCGCCCAGCTTCCATGAGCAACTTTCTAACACACCGATGAATCTCACTGAACTCAAGCAAAAAACCGTTCCCGAGCTCCTCGATATCGCCCGTGAAATGGGTATTGATAACTTGGCCCGTTCGCGCAAGCAGGACATCATTTTCGCCATCCTCAAAAAACACGCCAAAAGTGGCGAGGATATCTATGGCGACGGTGTGCTGGAAATTCTTCAGGATGGCTTCGGCTTCCTGCGTAGCGCTGACAGCTCCTATCTCGCCGGTCCCGACGATATCTATATATCGCCTTCGCAGATCCGCCGTTTCAATCTGCGCAAGGGTGACTCCATTTCCGGCAAAATCCGCCCGCCGAAGGAGGGAGAGCGCTACTTCGCCCTGCTGAAGGTCAGTCAAATCAACTTTGACCGTCCGGAAAATGCCAAGCATAAGATCCTGTTTGAGAACTTAACACCGTTGTTCCCAGACGATCGCATGCGTATGGAGATCGGTAACGGCTCCACGGAAGACCTTACCGCGCGGATCATCGATCTAACCGCGCCGATTGGTAAAGGCCAACGTGGTCTGCTGGTATCGCCGCCCAAGGCGGGTAAAACGCTGATGTTGCAGAACATCGCGACCTCCATCACGCGCAACAACCCAGAGTGCCACCTGATCGTACTGCTGATCGATGAGCGCCCTGAGGAAGTGACAGAAATGTCGCGCACTGTGCGTGGCGAAGTAGTGGCATCGACCTTTGATGAGCCGCCTGCGCGCCACGTGCAAGTGGCTGAAATGGTCATCGAGAAAGCCAAACGCTTAGTTGAGCACAAGAAAGACGTGGTCATCCTGCTTGACTCGATTACTCGTCTTGCGCGTGCTTACAACACGGTTGTGCCGAGCTCCGGCAAAGTGCTTACCGGTGGTGTCGATGCCCACGCCCTTGAAAAGCCGAAACGCTTCTTTGGTGCGGCGCGTAACATCGAAGAGGGCGGCAGCCTGACGATTATCGCCACGGCGCTGGTCGATACTGGCTCCAAGATGGACGAAGTCATCTTCGAAGAGTTCAAGGGTACCGGCAATATGGAAGCCCACCTGGATCGCAAACTGGCAGAGCGTCGCGTCTTCCCAGCGATCAATATCCGTCGCAGTGGCACCCGTCGTGAAGACCTGCTGGCGTCTGAAGATGAAATGCAGCGTATGTGGATTCTGCGCAAGCTGCTCAATCCGATGGAAGACACCGCCGCCACCGAATTCCTGATTGACCGTCTGAAAGATACCAAGACCAATCTTGAGTTCTTTGAAGCGATGAAGCGCCGCTAGCTTGTCGTCAAAAAGAGCGCCGCTCGTTTTAAGTCAATATTAGCGGCGCACTCGCCAGCCAGGGAGCGTGCCTTGAAGTATAAAGACTTGCGTGAGTTCATCGCGGCGCTTGAAGCCCAGGGTGAACTCAAGCGTATTTCCGTCGAAGTCGATCCTTACCTAGAAATTACTGAAATCTGCGACCGTACCCTGCGTGCCGGTGGCCCGGCGTTGCTATTTGAAAACGTCAAAGGCCACGACATGCCGCTGCTCGGTAACTTGTTTGGCACCCCCAAGCGGGTTGCGCTAGGCATGGGCCAAGATTCGGTAGAAGCGCTCAGAGAAGTGGGTAAGCTGTTGGCGTTTCTCAAAGAGCCTGACCCGCCCAAAGGCTTGAAAGACGCCTGGGATAAGCTGCCGATTTTCAAGCAAGTGCTTAGCATGGGGCCAAAAAACGTCAAGCATGCACCGGTGCAAGAAGTGGTGTATGAAGACGACGAGGTCGATCTTGGTCTGCTGCCGATTCAGCACTGCTGGCCGGGCGATGCGGCACCGCTGGTCACCTGGCCCCTGGTAATTACCAAAGGGCCGCACAAGAAGCGCCAGAATCTGGGTATCTATCGCCAGCAGAAAATCGGCAAAAATCGCCTGATCATGCGCTGGCTCTCCCATCGTGGCGGCGCGCTGGATTTTCTGGAGTTCCAAAAAGCCCATCCTGGTGAGCCTTTTCCGGTCGCAGTGGCGCTTGGCGCCGACCCGGCGACGATTCTGGGCGCCGTAACCCCAGTGCCTGATTCGCTCTCAGAATATGCCTTTGCGGGCCTGCTGCGTGGTTCGCGTACTGAGCTGGTCAAGTGCGGCCACGCTGACCTTGATGTGCCCGCGTCGAGCGAAATTATTCTCGAAGGCTTTATCTATCCGGATGATATGGCCGCGGAAGGCCCCTTTGGTGACCATACCGGTTACTACAATGAGGTCGATCACTTCCCGGTATTTACCATTACGCGTATGACCATGCGCCGTGATGCGATTTACCATTCGACCTATACTGGGCGTCCCCCGGATGAACCGGCGATTCTCGGCGTGGCGTTGAACGAAGTGTTTGTGCCCATCCTGTGCAAGCAGTTCCCTGAAATTGTCGACTTCTACTTGCCGCCGGAAGGCTGTTCTTACCGCATGGCGGTGGTGACCATGAAAAAGCAGTACCCCGGCCACGCCAAGCGCGTGATGATGGGGGTGTGGAGCTTCCTGCGCCAGTTTATGTACACCAAATTTGTGATCGTGCTGGATGACGACGTGGACGCGCGCAATTGGGAAGACGTGATCTGGGCGATCACTACCCGAATGGATCCCGCCCGAGATACCGTGATGGTCGAAAATACGCCGATTGATTATCTGGATTTCGCTTCGCCTGTCTCAGGCCTCGGCTCGAAAATGGGCCTAGATGCCACCAATAAATGGCCAGGCGAGACTGATCGTGAGTGGGGCACACCCATTGTGATGGACGATGCCGTTAAGACACGCGTGGATGAACGCTGGGAAGCGCTGGGTATTGGCCTTGAGCTTCCGCCACCTCGTCGTTGAATGCGACGCATCGCTGACCGAATTTGTTAAAAGAGGCTTTCATGAGTGCAAGGACGTTGACGTGCCAAGTCACCGAGGTTGAGAATTTAACCCCTGATGTGTTTGGTGTGACGCTTACCGGCCGCGCCGAAGCCATGCAGCATGCGCCGGGGCAATATTTAGAGCTTAAGCTGGACGACACAACCTGGGTGCCGTTTTCGATTGCTAGTGCCGATCGCAGCGATGGCGTCATTGAGCTGCATATTCAGCACTGGCCGGAGCGGGATAACTCAGCGCGGCTGCGTGAACTGCTACAGGTCGCCAATCAGCTTACGCTGCGTTTGCCCGGTGGTGAGTGCGTGCTTGATAGCGAGAGTGAAAGGCCGCTGCTACTGGTTGCTGCAGGCACGGGTTTTTCGCAGATGAAAGCTATTGTCGAGGCCGTTCTTGCACACCAGCCGACGCGCCCCGTTGACCTTTGGTGGGCAGCCCGCGAACACCGCGATCTTTATCTGGAACAACTGGCCAGCCAGTGGGCACAAACCCACGCCAATATCTGCTTTCATGCGGTAACCGAATCGCCCTTGGAAGAGCCCATGGCTGTGGGGGAGCGGATTAGCCATCATCTGGGCCGTATTGATCAGGTTTTGAAAAGCGCTGATATCACCCCAGACACCCACGACGTTTATCTCTCTGGGTCGCCCAACATGGTGTACGCCTGCCTGGATGTGCTCGACATGAAAGGCATGAAGCTTGAGCGGGTGTTTTCGGATGTGTTTGCCTACGCGCCGCGATCTACTTAATATGGCGTTAGATTTTTGACATTCCCCCCTGATAAAGCGTTGATAAAAAAGGAGGCCAACATGGCCCATCACGACGAAAACTTTAAAGACGATTCTGGATTTCTGTCCATCTTTCTAGGCTTGGTAGTGTTGGTTAGCATGAGCGCGTTGCCTGCGACCATTGGCTGGGTACAAGCTTTTAGCGGTTGAGTGTTGCCATTTGCAACGCTTGCAGGCAGGATAAACCACAATGCCATGGCGGCAACCTGTCAGACCATTGACTGGTTTAGCTATTGCCAGCGGAACTAACAGAATCTAACGGAAGATGGGCATGCAGCGACTAACCAACCCACATACAGTGAACCCGCAGCCAGAATTGGCCAGCGGCTTCGCGTTTTATGGGTATTGGTTTAGCCACGGTGTGCCCCTGGCCGACGCCTAACGTCGCGCCAACAGGCACACCATCCGGTTGCCTGCCGCAAGCACAGAAGCCCCGGTCGGTAACCCCGCCGGGGCTTTTGGCGTTTTGGGACCTAGTTATTGTGAAACATGGCTACTGTTGGGCTTAGAGAATTATTCATCATTTTTTCATTAAGGAGCAGCATCATGATCTATCGCGCACTGACTAACGCATTCGCTACCGCCTTTGTGGGTTATGGCTATAGCTGGCGATTTAGCGACGCGCGGTCGGTGCTAGCTGCCACCTCCGACCGTGTTCACTTGGGTGGTCACACAGCCATACGATGTCACACGATTGCGGAGAGTTAATCATGAATGCACCTATCAGCCCTGTTATTAACACAACCATTGTATCCACTGCCCACGCGACTGCCCGACTAACGCCTTCAGCGTCTGAGTCCACTGCAAAGCGGCTGCCTACCCCCGCCGAGCTGCGTCAACGTGTCTCGTTAAGCGACTCGCTTAGCGACCAAATTGCCCACCAGCGCCACGCTGTTCAACAGATTTTGAGTGGACACGATGACCGTCTCCTCGTGGTGGTCGGCCCCTGTTCCGTACATGACCCCGATGCAGCGCTTGAGTACGCCGACCGCCTGTCTGCGCTAAGTGATGAAGTGAGCGAGCATATTTTGCCGGTCATGCGCGTCTACGTTGAAAAACCGCGCACCACCGTGGGCTGGAAAGGGCTGGCCTACGACCCAGGCCTAGATGGCAGCGGTGATATGCCCCGCGGCTTGGCGCTCTCCCGTGAGCTGATGCACGCAGTAGCCGCCCGCGGCCTGCCCGTCGCCACCGAGCTTTTACAGCCGATGCTGGCGCCCTACCTAGACGATTTACTAAGCTGGGTTGCGATAGGCGCACGCACCACGGAGTCGCAACTGCACCGTGAGCTGGCCAGTGATCTGTTGGCAGCGGTGGGGTTCAAAAATGCCACCAGTGGCGACGTACAGGTGGCGATTGATGCCATGAGTGCGGCGGCCCACCCGCACCAACGTTTCGCGGTAGATGCTCACGGCCACCCGGTCGTTCAGCAAACCGCGGGCAACCCGCATACCCATGTGGTACTCCGCGGGGGGCACGGAGAGCCCAACTACCAGAGCCAGCACGTGCGCGCGGCGACCACTGCGTTGCGTAATGCCGGACAAAATCCACGGCTGATGGTGGATTGTAGCCACGCGAACGCACGTAAAGATCACCGCCGCCAGAGTGAAGTGATGCTGGATGTACTGGCGCAGCGTCAGGCGGGTGAAGCCAATCTGGTTGCGTTAATGCTGGAAAGCCACCTGTTTGAGGGCAAGCAGCCGCTCAAACCTGGCGCCATGCGCTACGGCGTTTCGGTCACCGACGCCTGTGTCGGTTGGGAAACAACTGAACATCTGCTTAAAACAGCGGCGGAGCGCTTGGCGTAATTGCATTTGTAACGCTATTACTTGTTTGCCCTGGTCAGCCCCGTATCATAAGGCTTTTGCAGAAATGATGAGGCTGGCCATGGTATTTACCTTAGAACATCACGACCCCGAGACCTACCGCCGTAAAGCCCGCATGATCAGCTTCGCGATGGCGGGGCAATTGATTATTTTTGGCCTGCTATTCTCAATGCTGCTTACCTCCACCTTTGGCAGCAGCCTATGGCTCAATGCCCTCGGCGTGCTGCTTGGGCTGCTGGCCACGAGTGCGCTATTCGCCGTGCTGCGTGAGCGCCCCTGGATGACGGAAGTGCGCTACGTCTGGCAGCTAAAACATCACCTATCGCAAGTCAGTGGCTACCTTTCGCAACTGCGCAAAGCGGTGGAAGAGAACAACCGCACGGCGCTGGATCTACTCACTTTCTATCATCAGGGAATGGCGCAGCTGGCGGAGCTTAATGGGCGCACCACCGACGATGACGCCGAACGGCTAGCGGAAAAAATGCAGGTTAAAATCAAACGAGAAGAGTTGGGATTGCCCCCGCAGGTAGAGAGTATCGATACGCATGACCTGCAGGCGTTCAAACGTGGGTAAGCCGATCAGTATGCAATAGCAGCCGTTTTACAGGGAGCACGATGTATGAATACGTTAAAAACATGGGGTGGTGCCATCGCCGCTGCCGGTGTGGTGGCGGTGCTCGGAGGCTGCGCCGCAACCCCCTCCGCAGAAACGGCACTTTCCACAGAAACTATAGCCTCTAAAGAAACTGCCGCTGCTAACCAAGCAACGCTGGATAACCGAGCGCCTTTTCTGCCCTCGGCACTATTTCCCGGCTCAGCTTCACACTTTACCGCTTGGCAATGTGAGCCTGCACAACAGAACCTAGTAACCGCGACCAATGCCAACGACCTGCGCCTATGGTCGTTGCACGGCGCATGGCGCCTACCCCAGGCAATCGTGGCCAGCGGCGCGCGCTATCAAGACGGAGAGATTAGCTTCTGGAACCGGGGTGACAAGGCGCTAGTAGAAACGCCTCGGGGGCAACTGAAGTGTTCTCAGGCCGAGCAGCGTGATGCCTTAACGCGCACCGAAAAGCCCGGTGTTATGTTCTTTGGCCAGGGCAACGAGCCAGGTTGGACGGTTGCGCTAGCGAATGATACGCCCACGCTGACGATGGAGACGAACTATGGTGAAGAGCGCCTTCAGCTGCCCTATATGGTTAGCGTTATGGACAATGAGGCAGGCCGAGTTGTGATTGAAAACGCCGACGTGGAGCCCTTTTTCCGCGTGCGTATTGAAGCCGGTGCCTGCTTTGACAATATGAGCGGCAAGCCCTTTCCCGCCCGCGTTACGCTGACCTATGGCGGAGTGCAATATAGCGGCTGTGGCCAAGGTATTGCTCCCTAATCAAATCTAATAAATAGGCAGCTCAGCAACGGTAGACAACATGCTCGGCTCGCCACTCTGGCGGCACAAAGTCGCTGGCGCACAGGGCTGAGGTGTTGCCAGTGGCGCGAGAGGCAAGTCGCGATAGCGTTTCCAACTGAATAGCGCGAGTGCTCTCCACTTGTTCGCTCACCGCCAGAGGGCGCCAGCGATCATTTTCTAGCGTTGCCAGGGTAAAGCCAAACGGATGAAAACCAGGGAAGCCGAGTCGAATATCGGTGGCGATCAGCGTCTCTTTCCCGTCCAAAAGCTGTGTTTCATAGCGCAGGAAAGGCCCTGTAAACCACGTTAAGCGCTGTCCTTGCTGGCTGCTCAGAGCGAACTCCTCTAATTCAGTGTTACGCACTAACGGCTCAAAACGCGGTTGATGGTCGCCATCAAACACACTGATTAGGCTTTCATAATAGCGATCCCCATCGATCACCGTGGCACGCCATAGCACGATATTGAACGGCGTTGGCTGTATCAGTAGGGGCGCCTCCTGCAGACCCTGTTCCGCCAGGGCCGGGGCAAGCCGTTGTTCTACCAATAACTTCGCACCCGCTGCCATCACTAGGTAAACACTCGTGATGGCCAGCCCCCATGTGCAGGCTTTACGTACCCGCTGAGAGATTAATGCGATCCCTAAGGTGAGTAACAACGGCAGCGTATAGAGCGGATCGATAATAAAAATAATCGGCCACGCGGCGGGGGAGAGGTCAATCGGCCAAAGTAGCTGGGTACCGTAAGTGGTCAGCGCATCAAGTAGAGGATGGGTGATCAGAATAAGCGTAAAAAAGCACCACCAACGGGGCAGGCTAATATCCTTTGCGGGAGCAAATCGCGTACATAGCAGCGCCAACAGGGTAGCTAGCCCTGTGAGTACAAAAAGCGAATGGCTAAAACCGCGATGCTCGGTGACATTGGCTACGGCATCGCCATAATCCAACGCGACATCAAGATCTGGCAGGGTGCCCACTATGGCGCCGATAAGGATGGCCTTGCGGCCAAGGCGTCGGCCTAATACGGCACCGCCAATGGCTGCGCCGAGCGCGGCTTGAGTGACTGAATCCATAGGTTTCTCCGACGGGTAAACCCAGCTAAGATAAATGGTATTGTTTAATTATACAGCGTTGCAGCGGTTTATTTCTGCTGTCACGTTTTTGTAAAGTATGGCAAAGGTGTTTTTCTCTCAGGAGTCGATATGCAATATCTACATACTATGGTGCGTGTCAGCGACCTAAAGGCTTCGCTGCATTTTTACTGCGATCTACTGGGTCTTAAAGAAGTTCGCCGTAAAGAGAATGAGAAGGGGCGCTTCACTCTGGTATTTCTGGCCGCACCAGAAGATGCGTCACGTTCAGAGCGGCTGACGGCTCCGGAACTTGAACTGACTTATAACTGGGATCCCGAAGAGTACACCGGTGGGCGTAATTTCGGCCACCTAGCCTACCGGGTAGATGATATATATGCGCTCTGCCAACACCTTCAGGATAATGGCGTGACGATTAACCGCCCACCTCGTGATGGCCATATGGCGTTTGTTAAATCGCCGGATGGCATCTCTGTAGAGCTACTGCAAAAAGGCGATGCCTTGGCGCCGCAAGAGCCATGGGCCTCAATGGAAAACACCGGTAGCTGGTAAGGGCTCGTCGTTAAGCGCTTGTTGTTAAGAACTGTTTTTAAGAACTGTTTTTAAGAACTGCTTTTTTAAAAACCAGCGGGTAATCGTTTAAACAAGGGAAAAATCACCATGACCATGAAAGGTTGGCGTTTACTGCCACTCTTAGCTTCGGCTGCACTGCTGTTAAGTGCGTGTAGCAGTGCGCCAGGGCCAAGCACTGCGCCGCAATCAGGGCCAAGTGACGCCTCGCTATCGGGGGCTATCGTTGATCAGCGCTGGAACCTGCTGTTAGTGGGCACCGATGAGCGGCTCTCCATGCCGGAAACGCCTTTTTTCCAGATATCTCGCGATGGCAGTGTCAGTGGCCACGACGGCTGTAACCGCTTTACCGGGCAAGTCACCCTGGGCGAGAACCAGCGTATTGAGTTTGGCGATCTAGCCACCACTCGCATGGCGTGCCCGCAAATGGCCAATGCTAAACGGGTCACGGATATGATGGAGACCGCCTATCGATACCTGATTGACCATGACCGGTTAGTCTTTTTTGGCCCAGACAGCCGGGTCTTAGGCGGTTGGCGCGAAGGAAACTAGCTGAGCCAGTTAGTCCTCAAAATTAGTCCTCAAAAGGCGGATTGAAGCGGGCAATAAAGCGCGCGTCAATCCGCTTTTTCCATTCCCATACCCACTTTCCTGATACCCCAAAGCCGCCCCGGCTGGCAATGGCGCGGCGATCGCCGGTACCAATCAGCGCCAATACGCGTTTGGGGGGGTGCCAGGGGGCTAGCGGCTCACCGCGGCAGACGAGGCGCAGGTTGTTCGCTAAGTGTGGCCCCATGCGCACTGCATATACACCCGCATTGGGCAGCGCTGGAGTAAATCCTGCACAGTCGCCAACGGCAAAAATATTCGGCTGGCCGGTGACTTCCAGTGTGTTTTCTACGCGGATAAAACCGTGTTTATCCAACGGCAGCGGGCTGTCTGCAAGCCAAGGGTGGCCAACCGCCCCGGTTGCCCACAGCACAATATCCGCATCGAGGCGTTTATCGTTCTGGGTTGCGACGCCACCTTCAATCAGTGTTTCTCCGCGCTGTTCAAAGTGAACGGTAATAGCAGCTTTGGAGAGCGCTCGCTTTATTAGCCAGCGAGGCAGGTGCCCGGCACCTGGCAGCAGTTCGTTAGCGGCGCTGAGTAAGTGCCCCTGCCACTCAATATCCGGGCGCTGTTGGCGCAACTGAGCCAGTACGCTCATTAGCGTTTCACAGCCTGCGGCGCCTCCGCCAACGCCCATCACCCGTTGGGTGCCGCCGTTAGGTAAATGGCTAATCTCGTTTTGCAGTGCCAGCCAGCGCTGGTGCAAACTGCTTAATGGGCGCATGGCGAGTAGCTTGGGGAGGCTCTCTCCAAGCTGCTGGGGAAGCGTCAGTGTCGAGCCGATATTGAAGGAGGCTACGTCAAAATTAACGCACTCGCCGTTCGCCAGTGCTACGTAACGCGGCTGAGTGCTGATCATGCTCGCTGGGGAAAGAATGAGTCGAGCGTTGGCTCTTTGGCACAATGCCGCCACGTCGATTTGTGTCTCACGCAGCGTACACTCTCCCGCTAACCATGCTGGTACGCTGCCGGAGTAAGCCGCTAAAGGATTATCGCTAACCACGGTAATCGCGATGTTGGGTTCAGGCTTTTTGGCAAAGGCTTCGAGTACAAGGGCGTGAGCATGGCCCGCACCAATCAGTAATAATTGCTGCATGGGCATCGCCTATAGAGAAGCAAGGTGCTATTGGATGTTTAGCAGACAAAGGCTTGGTTTTTACCCGCCATTTTGGCTAGATACATACCTTGATCCGCCCGTTCAAATAGCTGTCGAGGCTGGTCGCCGGGCTGTAATAGGGTCAGACCGATACTCACCGTTATATGGTCGGCGATGGGGAAGCTGTGTTGCTCCACGCTGCGGCAGAGACGATTAGCCAGCTTCAAGCTGGCGTCTTGGTCAAGTTCCTTGGATATGATGACGAACTCTTCGCCTCCCCAGCGACCAAGGTGGTCATCAGCTCTCAGGGTCTGCTGCACTAACTGCGCTATATCACACAAGATATCATCACCGATGGCATGCCCATAGGTATCGTTAATATTTTTAAAATCATCAATATCAAACATCAACATGGCGAAACTGACTGACGAATGGAGCAAGTCCTCAATCACCAGTTCTGTATAGTAACGGTTCCAGCATTTTGTTAAGGGGTCGGTATGGGCCAGACCCTCAAGACGTCGATTAGATTTGGTGAGCTGACGATTAAGATGAACGACTTCCAAGGCAGTGATGGCTACTGCCAAATCGTCGGCCAGCTCAACCACCATGGAAGCTTCCCGCGGCATCCAATAACTTAAGGCGTCTTGAAGCGTCGTATTAGTAACCAAAGCGGGGAGGAGAGGCTGTTGGCGAAACAGCACTAGCCAGCCTAACGAGGCATTCGCAACGCAGAGATGGGTCGCCAAGCCCCCTTGACAACTGCCGGTTAGCTCGGCGATTTCGTTATGGGTGCTCTGGTGGTTTAACTGCTCTAGCTGATGAAATAACTGGTGCTTAGAGGGGTATTCGCCATAGCAGTGTAGATCGCCCTGATAAGCTAGCGCGATGCCTTCGGCCTGAAAAATATCGCACCAGCTAGCGCCATGATGGTGCAAAATATCATCAATGGAAGTCAGTCGTTTAATATCCCTGGAGAGTAATTTGCGGCGCGACTTTAAACCTAACTGACGAGTGGCCATACGTTCCGCTTTTAACAAGCGTAAGCGTTGGGAAGCAATATCGATGAGTAGCTCGATCCACTTGCCTGGCCCTGTGTAGTCTGCAGGTGGATGCCCAATATACCCCCACACTTCATGCTCACCATTTAGCTCGTACAGTTGCAGCTCTGAGGCGGTTAGATCGTCGTAACAATGAATCGCGAGCAGTTCGTGATGGGTGGCGAGGGCACTTTCCAACGGATAGCAGTACGCCAAACGAAGGTTTCCTGTGTTTAAGCGGCGATAAAGCGCGATCGGTTTAGCCTGTGTGAGCGCATGTAGTGTTTTGGCTAGCAACTCAAAAAGTTCCAGCGGAGTGGCCGAGCTGCATAGTAGCGCCAGCTCATGACATAGGTGGTCAAGATTTTGCACCGATGGAGATAGTGTGCCACTCATCCTGAATGACTCCTCAAGCGCCGCGCTTCAGCGTTTAGCATAGCCACTCGCCCGCAACGGCTATGCGAAAACTCAAAATTGAATTAATGATTCAATCAAAAGGTGAACCGTTATTCAACTATTATTGAACAATCGCTTCACATTGGCGGCATGAATGAAAAAATCATGTTCGCCGAACGCCTAAAAGCGTCGCTAGAAGCAGCCGGTTACGAAGCGCGGCCGTCAGTGCTTGAGCGGGAATTTAACCTTCGCTATTGGGGAAAGCCGATTACGTTTCAGGCCGTGAGGCGCTGGCTGCGCGGTGACTCAATCCCCAGTCAGGATAAGCTCCAGGTATTGGCCCGCTGGCTATTAGTCGATCCGCATCACTTGCGCTACGGCGACAGCAGTGCCTATACCGTCAGCGAGCCAGCCGCAAGCTGGGACATTTCCTCGACCAATGAAGAGCGCCAGTTGCTGTCACTCTACCGAGGGCTCCCCGCTGCCCAGCGTAGAGTAGTGCGCGAAATCATTGAGACTTTTGCCAAAGCACACCCGTCGACTGATGACCCAAACGATTAACTGTGCACGTTTTTCCTAGTTATAATTTAATTTGATTGGCTAGGTATCAGTTTCTTTAGCCGAGATCTCTCCACGCCGCCAATTGAAGTAGCGCTTCAATAGCTTGAGAACCCGTTCGGGTTTGTGGGCGTTTTTCCATACGCCAGCGATGGCTTTGGCTGCCTCACCCAGGGTGGGGTAAGGGTGAATGGTACCCAGCAGTTTATTGAGCCCGAGCCCATGCTTCATAGCGAGGGTGAATTCACCCAGCCATTCGCCAGCATTTTCCGCCACGATAGTGGCGCCAAGGATTTTATCTTTGCCTGGCACCGTGAGCACTTTGATAAACCCCACGGTGGCGTCTTCGGCAATGGCGCGGTCGCTTTCTGCCATGGCATAGCGGGTAATTTCATACTCAATGCCTTTTGCCTTGGCCTCCTTTTCATTCAGCCCGACTCTTGCGACTTCCGGTTGTACATAGGTGACCGCGGGCATATAGCGATAGTCCACCGCAAAGCTTTTTAATTCACCAAACAGCGCATTGACCGCCGCGTGCCACGCCTGGTGAGCCGCCGCATGGGTAAGCTGGTACGGCCCGGCCAAATCGCCGCAGGCCCAGATGTTAGGTAGGCGGGTTTGCAGCCGTTCGTTAAGCTCTAAAATGCCCGCTTGAGTGGTGGTAATACCCAGTTCGTCAAGACCTAAGCCTTCCACATTGGCTTGTCGGCCCACGCTAACCAGCAGGTAGTCAAAGGGCAGTAGCTTGCGCTCTCCGTGATGCTCCACGACCAGTTGGTAGCCAGCATTGTCGTTGAGCACTTCCAGCGCCTTGGCGTCGGTCATCACTGTCACACCCTCGCTCGCTAGGGTGTTTTCGACGACCTCGCCGACATCCTGATCCTCTCGGCCCAGCAACTGGGGCATGCCTTCCACCAGGGAAACTTGGCTACCCAGACGGGCAAAGCTCTGGCTTAGCTCGCAGCCAATGGCGCCGCCGCCAAGCACTACCAAGCGGTTGGGCAGTTCTGTCAGTGACCATAGGTTTTCAGAGGTGAGCACGGGAGCATGTTCAATACCCGCTAGCGATGGCACCTTGGGGCGGGCACCGGTGGCCAGCACGATATGGCGGGCGGTGAGGCGTTTTTCGCCCACCTGAACTTCCCAAGGCGAGGTCAGCTTGGCGTGATCTTGGTACACCTCAACGCCTAAGCCGTTATAGCGTTCTACGCTGTCGTGGGGTTCGATAGCGCTAATCGCCTGTTTGACATGGCCCATCACCTTGGCAAAGTCGATCTGTGGTTCGCTAGCGGTCACGCCGAAACGATGCGCGGTGCGAATTTCATGGGCGGCGCGGGCTGCGCGAATAAGCGCTTTGGAAGGCACGCAGCCAGTATTCAGGCAGTCGCCGCCCATTTTATGTTTTTCTACCAGCGCGACTTTGGCCTTAACAGCGCTGGCGATATAGCTGGTCACCAGTCCTGCCGAGCCGCCGCCGATCACCACTATGTCGTAATCAAAGTGCGCTGGGCGGGTAAAGCCCTGGTAAGCCTTACGCTTTTGCACTAACAGCACGATCCTTCGGGCGATCCAGGGGAAGATAGCGAGCAGTAAAAACGACGCGATGAGCGTTGGTGAAAGAATGCCGCCCAGGCTCTCTAAATCACCTAGCTGGCCGCCCGCATTCACATAAATAGCAGTGCCGGGCAGCATGGCGACCTGGCTTACCCAGTAAAATGTGACGGTTTTGATCTGCGTGAGGCCCATCACCAGGTTGATCATAAAAAAAGGAAACACCGGCACTAAGCGCAGGGTGAAAAGATACAGGGCACCGTCGCGCTCGACACCGCGATTCACAGAGGCAAACTGGCGCGGAAAGCGCTTCTCAATGGGTTTTTGAAATAAAAAACGCGAGAGTAGAAAGGCCAGCGTGGCGCCCATTGTGCTGGCAAAGGAGATGATCAATAACCCCCATCCCAGGCCAAAAAGCGTGCCCCCCAGTAGTGTCAGCAGCGTGGCACCAGGAAGCGATAGCGCGGTGATAGTGACGTAAACGGCAAAAAAGAGGCCTGCCACCTGCCACGGGTGTTGGTTAAACGCCGCTTGAAAGTCGCTTTGGTACGCCTTGATGGTCTCTAGCGTGAACCATTGATGGGCGCCACTAAGGAAAAACACGCCAATGGCTGCGATCAGTAGCGCGGCAATAATTAAACGTTGTCGGGTCACAATAAAAGCTCCAGCGCTAAGAGATAAGCATAATGAGAGATGCTAACTGAGTGGTAAGAGAACCCGTTTCCTTACACTGGAGTGGCTAGTCAGAGGTTTTCTGACGCTTTCCAGCGCTGCCAATCCTCGGGGCGATCTACGTCCCAGATGATCGCCGGGTAAGCAGCGTGCAGCCCCAGCGCCTTAATGCGCTGCTGTGTGGTGGTCAGCACGCTTTGGGTGCCCCATGGGATATCGGCAAACAACGCAGGGTAGTCTTGTCGGGTGCCGACAAAGCCATAGCCGCCATCTTCAGCGGGTAAAATCACCACATCATGGCTTGCCAGCTGCTGCGCGCAGGTAGTAATCAGTGTGCTGGTAATACTCGGGCAGTCGCTGCCCATCAGCATGGCAGGCCCTGGCGTGCTGTTCAGAGCATGGCGAACCCGTACGCCTAGATCGCCGTCTGGCTGGGGGATTAACGTTAAGCCAAACTGCTTGCGAAGCTCAATAAACAGCGGGTGTGCGTGATCAAGCGCCGTCCACAGCGTGACTTTTTCCGCAGGCAATGCTTCGCAGGCATTGGCGACGCAGTGGCGTACCAGCTCCGCATGGGCGTTGGCGGCGCCCTCTGCGCCCAGTAAAGGCGACAAGCGCGTTTTTGCTTGCCCCGCCAGCGGCGCTTTGGCCAGCAGGTGCAGGTGGGGCATTTCAGCGGGCATCACGATACTCCTTAGCGAGTTGGGTTGCGCTAACGCCGCGCCAGTAGCGGTAGCGTAGCCGCCACATCAGACGGATCGTTTTCCAAGCGCCGACTTGATCCCAGCGCCTGCCCGAGCTTATCACTTTCGTCGCTAGGCAGGCGGGGCGCGATACCTGTTTGAGCCGTTTAGACAGTTCAATATCTTCCATCAGCGGCTGCTCGGGAAAGCCTCCGACTGCTTTGAAAGTGCTCGCGCGCACAAAGATACCCTGGTCGCCGGTGGCAATGCCGGTCAGCCGTGAGCGCTGATTCATCATCCAACTCACCACGGGCAGCCAGCGGCTGCGGCCTGAAAGCTGAATAGCAAAGCGCCCCCAGGCGTGGCGGTTAAGTGCCCGCGTTATCTGTTCAACGGCATCGTCGGGCAGTTGAGTATCGGCATGCAGAAAAAGCAGCGCAGGCGCTCGGGCATGCTGGGCCCCCAGGTTCATTTGCACCCCTCGGCCGGGTGAACTGCCGAATACGCGGTCAGCCAGCGGCGTGGCGATGCGAACGCTGTCGTCGCAACTACCGCCATCGACCACAATCACTTCCACCTGTGTCGACAGGCGCTGGGCGCGTAGCAACTGTAGCGGCACCAGTGCGGCCTCAATACCGGCAGCCTCGTTAAGCACCGGTATCACGATGCTGAGTTGAGGCGCCTTTTCAACCGAGCTCTTAACCGAGTTTTCAACCGAGTTCAATCACTGGCCCTCCCGCTGTCTTGGCATCCGCGTGGTCATGGGTGACCAGTAGTGCGGGCAGGCCTGCTTCGTGCAGTTGACTAAATACCAGCGTGCGCATTTCCTGGCGCAGCGCCGTATCCAACTTGGAAAACGGCTCGTCCAGTAGCACTGCGCGGGGCTTGGAGAGCAACAGGCGCATCAACGCCACCCGCGCCTGCTGGCCGCCAGAAAGGGTAGCCGGGTCGCGCGCTTCAAAGCCTGCCAGCCCCACTTGTTCAAGCGCTTGGGTGACCTGCTGGCGTTTATCGTGAATCTGGCGAGGTAGCCCAAAGCGCAAGTTGCCGCCTACGCTTAGGTGCGGAAACAGCAGTGGATCCTGAAATAACAGTCCGATGCCGCGCTTTTCAGCAGGCAGGTTATCCAGGCGCTGATCATCAAGGAAGAGCTGGCCCTGGGCTTTAAAGGCGGGCGAGAGAAAACCCGCCAAGTAAGCCAGCAGGGTTGATTTGCCCGAACCCGAAGGGCCCATCACGGTTAATACTTCCCCTGGCTGAATAACGCTGTCGATAGCTAGCAGCGTCTCGCCATGCAGCGAGATAGTTAGTTGCTTGATGTGAAGTTGCTTGGTGTGCAACTGATGGGTGTGAAAATCAGCATTCGCGGTCATACCACTCCTCGCATATTGCGCCGCTTCGCCCACACTAAACGCGGTACCAATAGCGCCAAGCTAAAGCCGATAAAGGGCAGCAGTGCCTGCAGTAACGCCAGTACGGCGATTAGGCGTCGGTTGCCGCCGGAGGCCATGGCAACGGCCTCGGTGGTAATGGTGGGAACGCGCCCGCCGCCCAGCAACAGCGTGGGTAAATATTGGCCAATACTCACTGCTAAACTAACCGCGCAGGCGGTAAGCAGAGGGGCGAGCAGCAGTGGCAGTCTCACCCGCCAAAAAGCCCGCCAGGGCCCCACACCAAGCGAGTGGGCAACCTGCACCCAGCGTGGATCCAGACGCCGATAGGCTTCGGACAGCGACAGATACAGATAAGGCGCCACAAACAGCAAGTGGGCCGCCACTACTAACGCCAGCTGGGGGCGAACGCTAATACTTTCTGCGGCGACCACTAAGCCAAACAGAAAAGCGACTTGAGGCACGATAAGCGGAAGGTAGAGCAGCCACTGGGAGCGGCTAACCGGTAAATGGTGGCGCACCGCGTTCTCAAGGGTTGCCACCACCAGCACGGCGGCAATCAGGGTCGCGGCTAGACCCACGCTAAGCGTATTCAGCAGCGGAGTCGTCACACTGGGTAGAATGCGCTGCCAATGATCCAGGGTGAACGTGCCAGGGAGGGCGTCTGGGAAGCGCCAAAAACCAGCCATTGAAAAGATCACCAATCCCCCAATCGCGCTAATGGCCAGCAGTGTTGAGGTTGCCAGCAACACACGGCCGCCAATGGCAATTGCAATAGAGCCAGTGTTTCGCGACCCATTGACCAGCCAGCTTTGACTGACCCACTTGACGCACTGCTCGCCAAGCCACCAGGTCAAGAGTGCGGCCAGGGAGACCCCGAGCTGCAGTACTGCACCGGCGGAAGCCATATAGCGGCGTTCCAGATCGGGGTCGTTGAACCAGCCAAGAATCGACACGCTCAGCGTGGGGGGGAGCGTTGGGCCGAGAATCATCGCCATATCGACCACCGAGGTGGCGTAGGCAATCACCGCATAGACTGGCAATCGAATTAGCGGATATAGCACCGGGAGGACACTTTTCAGCCAGGCAATATTCGCTGAGTAGCCCAGCGAACGTGCCAGTGTGACGCGCTTTTCAGTATCCAGCTGGGGCAGCGCCGCTAGGCACATCAAAAGTAAAAAGGGCACTTCCTTGAGCACCAGCCCTGCCATCAGCGCTAAGCCCATGGGGTCATTGACGATAAGCAAGTCTGGTGGACGCTCCCAGCCGGTTAACCCAGGAGAGAACCAGCGAACGACCAGCCCGGAAGGGGCGATAAGAAAGGCTAAGCCAAAGGCCACTGCTGCGTGGGGAATCGCCAGCAGCGGTGAGACCAGCCGCCGAATGCCGCGGTCTAGCCAGGTGCCGCGGCTGGCCGCCAGAAACAATACCACGATAGAGAGCGCCACCAAGGTGGTGATCAGCCCGCTTGCGTAACTCAGCAATATTGAGCGATGTAGTCCGGGGCGCTGCCAGAGGTCATACCACGCTTCAAGATGGAAGGTCTCACTGCCGAGTACCGGCAAGTAACCAAATGCCGGAAGAATAACCATCAGCAGACCGGCAGCTAAGGGCACTACCAGCACGCTGATTAATAGCCATGGGGCCAGGCGAAGCAGCATCGACTAGTTCACATAGCGGTTTTGCCACGCCTCGGCCAGGGCATCGACCCAGCTCGGGTGTGGCTGGCCAAGCACTTCGCCAAGCTCGTTGGGCGGCAGTGTGGCGATGCCTAGATCAATGTCGTCGAACAGGGCACGCTCCTCTGCGGAGAGCTGCTCTATGGATAGAACGGTGTTACTTCCCCATACCGCGGGGTCTTGTTTTTCCGCTTGAGCTTCGGGCGACATCAGGTAATTGGCGACTACCATGGCGCCCGCCTTGTGTTCGGCGTTGTAGGGAATCGCCATAAAACTCATATTGCCAATCATGCCGCTGTCGTGAACGTAGCTGCGTACCGTGTCGGGAAGCTCATAGTTGGCGATAGCACCTGACGCTTCCGTGGTGCTGAACGAAAGCGCGATGCTGATTTCGCTGTCACCCATCAGGCTGCGCAGATCGGCACTGTTGGAAGGGAACGCCCGGCCAGAGCGCCATAGATGGGGGTGCAGTTCATCCAGGTACGCCCAAAGTGGCGCGGTGGCGGCTTCAAAATCCTCTTCTTGCATCGGTGCGTAGAACACCTCGGTGTTATCGCTCAGCTCTAACAGCGCCTGGGTAATAAACGCATTGCCCAGGAAGTTGGGCACCTGCGGGTAAGTAAATTCGCCGGGGTTCTGCGCAGCCCACTCCAGAAGTTCCGGCATGTTGTCGGGGTGCTCTTCTACCAGCGCCGTATCGTAGTAAAACACCACCTGGGAGCTGCTCCAAGGCGATTCCAGGCCGTCTACGGGAATAGTCCAGTCGTAGCGCACTGCTGGGGTGTTGTCCGGATCGGTGAGCGGGTAGTTGGGCAGAGACTCTGCCCAAGGCCCAAACAGCAGGTCGTTGTTTTTCATGGCGGCAAAGTTCTCGCCGTTAATCCAGATCATATCCACGCTGCCGGCGTCGTCGTTGCCCGCCTGCTTTTCCGCCAGCACACGTGACACGGCTTCCGAGGTATCGCCGAGTTTGACGTGAACCAGGTCGATGCCATAACGCTCATCGACCTGTTGCGCCACCCACTCAATGTAGGCGTTGGTGCGGGCTTCACCGCCCCAAGCATTCCAGTAAACGGTTTGGCCCTCGGCTTGTGCCACGACGCTTTGCCAGTCGTCCGGATCAGGGCTAGCCATGGCCGGAAGGGTAAGGGCTACCAGTGTGGTGGCGATAGTGAGATTTAAGGGGTGACGATTAATCCGCATTGCATATCTCTTTTGTAGGAGGCACAAGCGTTATAGAGAGGCTTGTAAGCACTGAAGCTCGCTATGAACGTGATCAATAATGGGCAGCGATAGATAGTGCTCAACGCGGTCGCGTACGTGGTCAATCACGGCGGGGTCGGTGAGCTCTGCTGACCAATCTTCTCCCTGTTGCTGGGCATCTTTAGCATTTAGGTGCTGGGCGCGCCATTTAGCGCACCAGGTCAATGACCACAGCCAGGTAGCGCGGCGGCAGGCGACCAGGGTGTCGGTATCGGGTGATTCATTCATGGCCGCTTGCCAGCGGCGGTAAAAGTGAATCACGTCATTCAACGATAGCACCGCCTGGCTGTTTACGTCCCAGGTGGTGGAGGTGTAGAGGCTGGTGTGGGCGAGATCAATGCCTGGCAGGCCGTAGCGACACTTTTCTAGATCCACCAACACCGCGCGGCCATCGTCGCGGATTAAGAAGTTGCCAGGGTGGGTGTCAAAGCTGATCAGCGTCGCGGTTTCATCGTTTAACCGGGGCGGAAGTAAATCCAGCTCCTGCTTAATCCGCTGAGTTACTTTACTCGAAAGCTGTGCATCGCCTAGCCAGTTAGCCTGCTGGCGCACTTCATCCACCATTGCCTGCCACGGGTTTTCTGGGGCCAGCAGCGGTGCCTGCGCCGAAGCATTAGGTAGTATTTGGCGATGCAGGCTGGCCAGGGCGTCCGCGATGGCGGGAAGGTCGTCGGGTAGTTGCGCCAGACGACCACTGATAGCCTCAACCAGTAGTCCGCCCCGAGGCAATGCCTCACTGGGTGGTAGAGTGTCATGAAGCTTCGGCGTGTGCCCGCCAGGGCTAGAGCGCTGGTAACAGGCGGTCTGATAGGCAAGGTTCTCTTCCGGCGGCAGGTTCATCTGGCTCTGCTTTGGCAGCCGTGCCACCCAGTCATCGCCGTCGCTGCGATGAAGCCAGACATGATCGTGGGCAAGCCCAGTATCCGCCATCGGGGTAAGCGCTTGGTAGTCAATTCCAGCCCGCTTTAATTCGCTTGCCAGCGCCTGCAAACGTGCTTCAGTTGGTATTGGCATAGAGCAATCCGTGTCGTTGCTGAATCAGCGATGCCACTTAGTGGCTGTTCTTGTACCAACCTTACACCTTTGGTAAGAAAATGTGGTTAGGGCACGGTGGAATAGGACGAGAATGCTTAGATGGGATAAGGTGTTGTCGTCGGGTTTTTGTAATGCTTATGTGTAGCTGTATCTAAGCCGATTTGATTGTGGTGTCGCGTCGCTTAACGATTTTTTGATTCAAAAGGCGCGTAATAGCCTAAAGAATAAAGCCTCGATAACCTATGTCATTTGCCTTGCTGGTGCTGATCAAGTGGTGGGCTATTATTCATTAAGCTTTGGTGCTGTGATGCAATCCTCTCTGTCTAAGGCTCCGCAGCGTTACATGCCCGACCCCTTTAGCAGTGTTAGGGCGTTTGGCTCTGGATCTTTCGATAAAGGTCAGCGGATTGGGCGCTGTATTTCGGAAACTCACGACCATGTGTGAAATTAACATTAGTGTATTAACGCGACACGATTGGTCGCGTTATAAATCGGTGCGGTTAAACTCGCTTCAGGATTCACCTGACTCTTTTGGCTCAACTTACCAGCAGGAAGTGGCACTTTCAGATGCTGAGTGGCAGTCCCGCTTGGATTTGAAATGGCGAGGGCTGGAGGCTCTGCCATTAATTGCTGAGCTAGAGGGCCAGTCGGTTGGCCTAGCCTGGGGGGTAATACATGAGCCTGATACGAAAATTGCCCATATTTACCAAATGTGGGTGTCACCTGCAGTGCGAGGAAAAGGTATCGCCAAGGCTCTTCTGGGTAACATAAGTACGTGGGCTTTAAACAAAGGGTGTGAGTGTATAAAGCTCACGGTAACGACTAGTAATGCAGCTGCAGTTGGTTTGTATGCTTCGTCTGGATATCTTCCAACGGGGCCGCTTGAAGAGCTCCGGGCTGGTTCGTCGCTGATGGTGCAGCCAATGGTTAAACGGTTGGTTTCTACTGCTCGGTATTTGTGAAAGTTACCCTGCATAAAGAGCGACGCTGACTTGGCAGGGCTAAATGAAGCGTCAACAGACCCTAGTTTTGCATCGGGATGTCATCTTTCCAGCGAAACCCAACGCCACCGGCTTTCCAGATGCCATCGCGATTAAAGGGGTGAGGCCCGGCTAAATTGATGTATTGCGGTAGGCCAAAGTGAGGCGCTAAGTTCTGAATGGACTTGATAGTGACGCGATCCATGATCCTTAACCCTTGTGCCTCGGCCGACATATGCGCTTCTGGCGCAGCTCTATGAGCCAGTGCCCAGTTATCAACATAGAGTAAATCACCCGTTTGATAGTGATAGCGGATCCCATAGCCCTTCTCGAAGGAAGCATCGAGAAGATCGTTATAGTCATTGAAAAGCTGTTTCATTTCATCTTCGTTGAGTAAGCGAAGATTATCGACAGAGGCGGGTGCTTGTTGCAGCTCATCAATAGCAACGCCTTCTTCTGGTAGCCGCTCTATCACGGCACCGGTCATTCCCAAATGGAGCCATACGCTCTTGCGTCCCGAAATAGGATGGGTATGAACGACGGGGTGGCTGACCCCTGAATCAGAATTCACAGAGACAAGCCGTTCCCAAAATGCCTGTTTTTGTTTGGGAAGTACATCAAAGGCGGCGCCTTGATGAGCAAAGTGTGTGCCGCCACCCTGCTCAGGGGCGCGCGCCATGTAGTAGGCGGCGTGAGAAAACGTGGCTGCCTCGAAGCTGCCATCGTTATGCCTCTGGGGGCCAACGCCGAGAATGCCGTAGCGCTTGTCATTGGAGCAGCGGAATATATCCCGGTTCATGTCAGGTGTGGCGGGGTGGACGCCATGTGTGGAATGGATTTCGCCAGCGCCCCACCATTTACTCGTATTGACTAGGTTTGTTGCCGAGAGGTCGGTTTGGTGTTTAAAGACGATGAAGCCCCGGTTCGCCATTTCCACTTCTAACGCGTTGATAACGGGCTCGGGGAGCCGGGAACGAACGTCTGCGCCATATATCTCGACGCCAAGCGGTTCTAGCTGTTTGACCGTCAATCCCGCCTTCTCAAATAGCGCAATACGGCCAGGGTCGAGCGGCGGTATGGTGGGAGGCGTGTTGTTAAATTTGTCTGATGTCGTTGCCATATTCGAGTGGCCTCAATGGGTGAATTCGAAATGGCTCAGCTCAAGGAGTGCAGCGAAAGGCAGCTAAGAACCAGAACCAAGCGAGCTTATAGTCGTTGGTCAGAGTGTCATGGGTTTTGTTCCTGATGCAATCAGTGCGTTGGCCGTAGGGCGAAACTAAAAACGGCACCTTTTCGGGTGCCGTTTTCGATGCTTAGCGTGTGATTACAACGCCTCAATCTTGGCTTTTTGCTCTTCCAGCAGCTGTTTGGTGGCTTGGAATTCGGCCAGCTTGCCACGCTCTTTTTCGACCACGGACACCGGCGCTTTGGCGATAAAGCCGTCGTTGCCGAGTTTCTTCTCGATGCTACCGATCAGCTTGTCCTGCTTCTCGATCTCTTTGCTCAAGCGGGCGATTTCGGCGTCTTTGTCGATCAGATCTGCCATCGGCACCAGCACTTCCATATCGCCTACCAACTGTGTTGCCGAAAGCGGGGCATCATCCGGGTTTTCAAGCCAGGTAACGCTTTCCAGCTTGGCGAGTTTGGAAAGGAAGCGGCGGTTGCTCTCCAAGCGCTCGGCGTCTTCGGGCTTGCCTTTGGTGAGTAGCACGTCGAGCGGTTTGCCGGGGGCGATGTTCATCTCGGCGCGAATGTTACGCACGGCGATGATGACGCCTTTCAGCCACTCGATATCCAGGCTGGCCTGATCATCGATTTTGCTTTCGTCGACTTCCGGCCAGGCTTGCAGCATGATCGAGGCATCGTCGCCCATATACACACCCGCCAGCGGCGAGACACGCTGCCAAATCTCTTCGGTGATATAGGGCATCATAGGGTGGGCAAGGCGCAGAATGGCTTCGAGTACGCGTACCAGCGTGCGGCGCGTTCCCCGCTTGCGTTTCGCAAGCTCCGCCGCTCCCGACGTCCTGTCTCCCTCGGCATTAGTACTTCCCTGTACGTCATCCTCCCACAATACCGGCTTGGAAAGTTCCAGATACCAGTCGCAATACTCGTTCCAGATGAATTCGTAAAGCGCCTGGGAAGCGTGGTCGAAACGGTACTCGTCGAGTGCTTTGGTGACTTGAGCTTCGGTTTTCTGCAGCTGCGAGATAATCCAGCGGTCAGCCAGTGAAAGCTCAACCTCTTCGCCGCTGGTACCGCAATCTTCGCCTTCGGCGTTCATCAGTACGTAGCGCGAGGCGTTCCACAGCTTGTTGCAGAAGTTGCGGTAGCCATCCAGACGGCTCATATCGAACTTGATATCACGCCCGGTGGTGGCCTGGGAGAGGAACGTAAAGCGCAGCGCATCGGTGCCGTGGGCTTCAATGCCGTCTTTGAACTCGTCTTTGGTGGCTTTGGCAATCGCCTTGGCCTGTTTCGGCTGCATCATATTGCCGGTGCGCTTTTCGAGCAGTTCATCCAGCGTGATGCCGTCAATCAGGTCGATGGGATCCAGCACGTTGCCCTTGGATTTGGACATCTTCTGCCCTTGGCCATCGCGCACTAAGCCATGTACGTAAACCGTCTTGAACGGTACCTGCTTGGTGAACTTCAGGGTCATCATGATCATCCGGGCGACCCAGAAGAAGATGATGTCAAAACCGGTGACCAGCACACTGGAGGGGTGGAAGGTCTCCAGCTCCGGTGTTTCCTCCGGCCAGCCGAGGGTGCCAAAGGTCCACAGGCCCGAGCTAAACCAGGTATCGAGGACGTCTTCGTCTTGGGTAAGCGCAATATCGTCGCCCAGCTCATGCTTCTCGCGAGCTTCGGCTTCCGTGCGGGCAACATAGACATTGCCTTCGGCGTCGTACCAAGCGGGGATACGGTGGCCCCACCACAGCTGGCGGGAGATACACCAGTCCTGCAGGTCGCGCATCCAGGCGAAGTACATGTTCTCGTAGTTCTTGGGCACGAACTGGATATCGCCATTTTCCACCGCCTCAATGGCGGGCTTGGCGAGGGACTCCACGGCCACAAACCACTGGTCGGTGAGCAGCGGCTCAATCACATCGCCGGAGCGGTCGCCGTAGGGCAGGGTGTTGTTAACCGCTTCGACCTGCTCCAGCAGGCCCAGGGCATCCATATCGGCAACGATCTGCTTGCGCGCTTCAAAGCGATCAAGCCCTGCGTACTTGGCGGGCAGGTTGGCGTCTTCATCCGGCTGGGGCTGACCTTTTAGATCGAAGATCTCGGCCTGTTCAAGGATCGCCGCGTTTTTGGAGAAGACATTGATCAGCAGGTGGTTCTGGCGCTTGCCGACTTCGTAATCGTTGAAGTCGTGGGCAGGGGTGATCTTGACGCAGCCGGAGCCTTTTTCCATATCGGCGTGCTCGTCAGCGACCACCGGGATACGACGGCCGACCAGCGGCAGCTCGATAAATTTACCGACCAGCGAGGCATAGCGCTCGTCGTCTGGATTCACCGCCACGCCGGTATCGCCCAGTAGGGTTTCCGGGCGCGTCGTGGCGACCACCAGGTAATCCTTGCCGTCGGCGGTTTTAACGCCGTCCGCCAGCGGATAGCGGAAGTGCCAGAAACTGCCCTGCTGCTCTTTGTTCTCCACTTCCAGGTCGGAAATAGCGGTGTGCAGGGTCGGATCCCAGTTGACCAGACGCTTGCCACGATAGATCAGCTTCTCTTCGTGCAGGCGCACAAACACTTCTTGTACCGCTTTGTAGAAACCGTCGTCCATGGTGAAGCGTTCGCGAGACCAGTCGACGCTAGCGCCCATACGGCGTAGCTGGCGGGTAATGTGGCCGCCAGACTCTTGCTTCCACTCCCACACCTTGTCGATAAACGCATCGCGGCCAAGGTCGTGGCGGGTCTTGCCCTCTTCAGCCGCAATCTTGCGCTCCACCAGCATCTGCGTGGCGATACCGGCGTGGTCGGTGCCTACCTGCCACAGGGTATTGTTACCCTGCATCCGCTTCCAGCGCGTCAGGGTATCCATAATGGTGTCCTGGAACGCATGGCCCATATGCAGGCTGCCGGTCACATTGGGCGGTGGAATCATGATCGAAAAAGGCGCGCCCTGGCCGGAAGGGGCAAAACGATTATCGGCTTCCCAGCGCTCGTACCAGCGGGTTTCGATCTGTTCGGGTTGGTAGGTCTTTTCCATGGAGAGTTGGCTCACGGCTGGCAATAAGTGTGCAAAATATGAAAATGTATTGCGCGAGAGTATACCGCGATAGAGCCCAGATCGTCAGGGGCTACTCACCCTCGATCGTCGACCGTGACGGTATGGGCAGAAAACCCGCGCATGGCGATTAGCCCGAGAATGGGCCCCGGCAATAGCCACCAGATTACCGTCAGCGACTGGGTCGACCACAGTGCGGTGACCAGCGCGATTGAGGGAATGGTTATCCCAAAGCCAATTGCGTTCATCATCGCCAGCGCCGCGCCTAGTCGATCAGCGGGAGCCGTAGCGCTGGCCAGCGCCGAAAACTGTGCGGAGTCGGCAATCACGCTAACACCCCATAAGCCCAGAAGCGCCAGCAACAGCCAGGGCGAGGCGCTGCCCAACAGGGGATAGACCAAACACAGCGCACCCGAAGTGGCCAAGGCGACGCAGGCGACTCGGTCGCTGCCAATCTGGCGACTCCACCTGCCTGCGAGTACGCAGCCTGGTAAGCCCAGCGCAATGACCGCAAAGCTTAGCCACGGCTGCGCAGTGTTGGAAGCGCCCAAGCGTTCCAGCTCACGGGCAACCAGAAACGGCACCAGCGCCCACAGCGCGTACAGCTCCCAGCAGTGGCCAAAATAGCCCAGCGCGGCGGCGCGAAAGCGCGGATGCCTGAATGCGGCTAACCCTGCCCAGGGGCGGCCGCTTTTGGCAGTGGCAGGCAAGTGCGGGCCTACGCCTAGCTTGAAAATCATCAGCGCGGCAACCAGCGCCAGCAGTGAAGCCAGCAGCAGTGGCCACTGCCAGGGTAAATGTAGCGTTAAACCGCGCAGCAGGTGCGGTGAGGCAATGCCTAGGGTCAGCATGCCCACCAGCCAACCCAGCGCGGCGCCGGCGTGGCTGGGTGTCCAGCTCACAACCAGCTTCATTCCCAGCGGATAGATACCCGCCAGGCAGAGCCCTGTCGCAAAGCGCGCCACAGCGGCCAGCGTTACGCTTTCCGCCACGCCGATAAAAGCGGCGTTGATCAGCGCGCCGAGGATGGCCGAAATAGCAAACAGGTGGCTGGCGCGCACGCGGTCAGCCAAACCCGTGGTGGCAATCGCCAGGGTGCCGGTAATAAACCCGGCCTGAACGGCGATGGTGAGCAGGCCTAAATCGCTTTCGCTAAGGCCTACGGCCTCCTGCAGCGCCAAGCCAACGCCATTGACGCTAAACCACAGTGAGGTGCCAAACAGTTGGGCGATAACAATAACGGCTAAAGGGTAGCGCGTGAGCACGTTGACGTCTCCATGGATGCGAATAGCGCGGCAAGGCCACACTTATGGTAATCAACAATTTACCGTTACGACGAATTTTTTAAAAACAGCAGTGTCGGATTACAAGACCCGTCAGGATTCGTCGGGCAGGAAGTACAAATTTGTTCGCAATTGGAGTTTTTATGCACGTAGCCAAGCTTTTCCTTCCAGCAGTTGCAGCACTGGCATTCAGTGTTCCCGCCATGGCCCAGCAAATGGGGGGTGGTGCCCCCAGTGTCGATGACCAGGTTAACCAACTCGACGAAATGGTGGATCTGAATGATGGGCAGAAGGAAGAACTCAGCAACCTTTTGACCCAGATGCAAGACGACGTTGGTGCCAATGAGCAGGAAGCCCAGCAGTTGCAACAGCAACTCAGTGAGCACGTTCAGCCTGATTACGACGAAGCCGCCATTCGGGCAGATGCAGAGCGTCTTGGTGACCTAACGGCCGAGATGACCGCGGATAGCATTATCATACAGTCTCAGATCGAAGGCGTTTTCACTCAGGGGCAGCGCGATCAACTGGATGAGGCCGTGGCTCAGCAGCAGGAGCAAATGCAACAACAGATGCAGGAGCAGATGCAGCAACAGGGTGGCTAAAGCGAAGACGTCCCGCAGTGATATCAACTGCCTAACTTTGTTGATGACCCCGCCAAGTGCGGGGTCATGTGTTTATGGTGGATGGCCTCCCCGGCCATTTAACCCAACTTATGCGGCACGACCTCATGACCCATTTCTTTATAGCGCTGCCAACAGGCGCGTTTGGCGACCAGTACTTGTTGGTGCTGGTTGATGATCTCGGCAATTCTCGCGTAGTTTTCTACGCCGTCAGGGATCTCAGGGTGCAGATTAAGCAGCGCGGTCTCTTCCGTGGGCATTGGCAACTGCTGCCAGCCTAGCGTGATCGGCACGCTGGCGGCCATCTCGCTGTCTTCCAAGGCGTGGGGTAGGTAGGCGTCCGGGCGGAAATTCCATAGCGCGTCGTCAGCTTGCTCGGCGAGGGCTTTGTCTTCACAGTGGAGATGCAGGCGGTAGCCTTTGCGCCAGATGGTCTCGGCCAGTTTGCAGGCAAACTGCAAGCGTGCCTCCAAAGTGGTATCGGGCAGAATGTAGAAATCAATGCGCGCCATGGCGGTTCCAGGTAAAACGATATCAGATACGTCGATTACAAACAGCACCGCCGCAAGAGTGCGGCGGTGCTGGAAGGATAAGCGTTGGTTTTAAAACCGCTTAAACCAACTGGGTTAGCCAGCCGTACTTATCTTCGCTGCGACCGTACTGCAGGTCGAGCAGTTTGGTACGGATGCGCATAGCAATCTCATTATTGCCACCGGCAGCTAGCTTGATACGTTCGTTCTCGGTGACCAGCTCTCCCACCGGAGTGATGACCGCAGCGGTACCGCAGGCAAATACCTCAGTGATTTCGCCCGACGCCGCGCCTTCACGCCACTCATCGATGCTGATCGGGCGTTCTTCTGGCGTTAGACCTTCATCTTTGGCAAGCGTGAGTACCGAGTTGCGCGTTACGCCTTCCAAAATGGTGTCGGTCAGGCGTGGTGTCACTAGGCGGCCATCTTTGAAGACAAAGAACAGGTTCATACCGCCCAGCTCTTCGACCCACTTGTTTTCAGCGGCATCAAGGAACGCGACCTGGCCACACTGGTGGGCTTCGGCCTCTTTTTGCGCGGCCAATGAAGCGGCGTAATTGCCGCCACACTTGGCAAAGCCGGTGCCGCCGGGAGCAGCACGCTTGTAGTTAGACGAGAGCCAGATCGATACCGGGGCAATGCCGCCTTTAAAGTACGCCGCCGCGGGGGAGGCGATAACATAGTAGTCGACTTCATGGGCAGGGCGAACGCCTAGGAAGGCTTCTGAGGCGATCATAAACGGGCGCAGATAGAGGCTGCACTCGTCAGAGGCGTTGGCGGGCGTGGGTACCCAGGCGTGATCTTGAGCGAGCAGCGCTTTTAGCGAGCCAATAAAGTCTTCATCGGAAAGTTCCGGCAGTGCTAACCTACGGGCACTGCGGCGGAAGCGCTCGGCGTTTTTCTCCGGGCGGAATGTCCAGATCGAGCCGTCGGCGTGGCGATAAGCTTTGATGCCCTCAAAAATCTCCTGGCCGTAATGCAGTACAGAAGCAGCCGGGTCGAGGGTTAGCGGGCCGTAGGGACGTACCTGATGGCCGTGCCAGTCGGCGTCGACGGTCCAGCGCACATGGGCCATGTGATCGGTAAAGTGTTTGCCAAAGCCGGGGTTCTTGAGAATGTTGTCACGGATCTCATCGGCTATCGGCTGGTTGGATGGCAAAATCTCAAAGTTAGTGGGCACGGCATGTTCTCTCTACTTGATCCAAGCCCTGAAGGGCAAATATAGGCGTCGTAATATAAGCGTTAAAGTGGGCGTAGCGTGTGCCTTGAGATAAGGCACACGCTAATGTGTTTAGGTGTAACGGTTGCGTCAAATAAAGGCAACCGTTGATTGCCTGATTGTGTTGTTAGACGTCGCTATTTTCTACCTGGGCGTCCGTTTCACGGTCAAGCAGGTACTGGGTTAACAGCCCGACCGGGCGGCCGGTGGCGCCTTTTTGTTTGCCGGAGTGCCAGGCAGTGCCAGCGATATCCAAGTGCGCCCAGGGGAAGTGGTCGGCAAAGCGCGACAAGAAACACGCGGCGGTAATGGTGCCCGCGGGGCGGCCACCAATATTGGCTAAATCAGCAAAGTTAGACTCCAACTGCTCCTGGTACTCGTCCCATAGCGGCAGGTGCCAAGCGCGATCCCAAGCGGCTTCGCCCGCATCCAGAAGATCCAGCGCTAGATCGTCGTCGTTGGAGAGCAGACCGGTGGCGTGGTGGCCTAGGCCAATAATTACGGCACCGGTGAGAGTGGCGATATCCACTACGCTGGCCGGCGTAAAACGCTCGGCGTAGGTCAACGCATCGCACAGCACTAAACGGCCTTCCGCGTCGGTATTAAGCACTTCGACGGTCAACCCTTTAAGGGTTTTGATGATGTCGCCGGGCTTGGTGGCATGGCCGTCGGGCATGTTTTCCGCAGCGGCAACAATAAACACCAGGTTGAGCTTGGGTTTGATCGCCAGCACGGCTTTGACGGTGCCGAAAACGCTGGCAGCGCCGCACATGTCGAACTTCATTTCGTCCATGCCTTCGCCGGGCTTGAGCGAAATGCCCCCGGTATCAAAAGTGATGCCTTTACCGATCAGCACATGAGGGGCTTCATCACTGTTTTCAGCACCCTGGTACTTCATCACGATCAGGCATGATGGCTCTTTACTGCCAATGCCCACAGAAAGCAGCGAGCCTGCGCCCAGCGCTTCCAACGCTTCTTCATCAAGAATATCGACTTCAAGTGCGCCTTTTGAATCGCGCCCCAGCTGCTCTGCTTGCTCGGCCAAGTAGCGGGGGGTGCAGACGTTAGCGGGCATATTGCCCAGGGTGCGGGTGTAGTTGATGCCCTGGCCGATGGCGTTGCCCACTAACGCACCCTGCTTCACCTGGGGCACGGCGTCGGCATCGTTGATAATTAGCGTCAGCTTGGCAAGGCTGGGAGCCGGTGTAGGGGTCGATTTGAACTGATCAAAGCGATAAATGGCCCGCTCTGCGGCTTCCATCACCTTGCGCGCTTTCCAGGCCGCGTCGCGATCGGTCAATGGGATATCACTAAATACCACGCTGGCTTCATCGATGGGCAGTTTCACCAGCGCCGTCATGGCCGCATCCAGCGACTTGATAAAGGCGGCTTCCTGGCATTTTTCGCGCTCACCCAAACCAATCAGTAAAATGCGCTCGGCACCCAGGCCTGGGGCAAAGGGTACCATTTGCACGTTGCCCAGCGCGGCGTCAAAGTCGCCGCGCTCCAGCAACTGGCCGATCAGGCGCTCGCTGGCGTCGTCCAGTTTGGCGACAGTGGGCAGCAGGTCGCCCGCTTTAAAAACCGGCACCAAGAGGCAGGGTGTTTCAGCTTTGGCTGGGTTTGCGGTCTGAACGGAAAATTCCATGACGTCTCCAACAAGACAAGCATCGAGGGATTCGGGATAATGCCTCGTTGCTTTTGATTTTGAAAAGGGACTGAGAATAGTTTGATTAGTGTACCCAAGCCATACGCTTATTGCATGGCATCCTGCACGACTAGCCGGAGAGCGCGTTGATTTTATTTCGGTATCTAACTCGCGAAGTGTTACTCACCATGTCGGCGGTCGCTGGCATTCTGCTGCTGGTGATCATGGGCAGTCGCTTTATCCGCTATTTTTCGGATGCGGCAGAAGGTGATATCCCCGTCACCATGTTAGGCAGCCTGATGATGTTTCACCTGCCTGGCTTTATGGAACTGATCCTACCGCTGTCGTTTTTTCTAGGCATCCTGCTCGCTTACGGGCAGCTTTATATGAACAGTGAGATTACCGTGATGGTTGCCTGTGGGATGAGTCCCACGCGGCTGCTGAAAGTAACGCTGTTGCCCGCCAGCGTTGTGGCGTTGCTGGTCGGTATCTGCAGCCTGTGGTTGACGCCTTTGGGGGCGCTGCAAACCGAGACCGCGCTGGAAGAGCAGCGTAGTCGCCTGGATGTTTCGGTACTGGCCCCTGGGCGCTTTCAGGAGTTCGGCGGTGGCCGTACCGCGTATATCGGTAGTTTCTCCAGCGATGGTACGGAAATGCAGAACGTGCTGGTGCACGAGCAGAATCAGCAGAGCGACGAAGGCACCCATGACTACGTTACCCGTGCGGCGTCGGGCTATCAGGAAACTCGGCTCGAAACGGGCAGCCGTTTTCTGATGTTGAATGACGGTGAGCGCTACGGGGTGACGCCGGGCGAGAAGAGCGCCGAGCGGCTCACGTTTCAACGCTACACGTTAAGGCTTGGGTTGAATCGCGACCGACAGGAGCTGGATTCACTGGAGTATGCGACTACGCCCGCGCTTTGGAATAACCCTAGCTCACGTGCGCAAGCGCAGTTCCAGTGGCGTGCAGGCCTGCCATTAATGGTATTCGTGCTGGCCTTATTGGCACAGCCGCTATCCCGGGTTAATCCCCGCCAGGGGCGCTTTGGCAAATTGCTCCCCGCCGTCTTTTTATACGTCGCCTATCTCAGCCTGCTGTTGGCAGTGGTCGATGCCATTGGCAGCGGTACCTGGCCTACCACGCTGGGCGTATGGCCGGTACACGGGCTGTTTTTGGGGCTGGGCCTGCTAATGCTGTGGCGCTCGCAACGGAAGGGGATGCGCTGATGCTGACCTTGTTAACGGCGGCTGACCGTCTTGATCGTTATATCGCCCGCAACGTGCTGGCAGCCATTGTTGTCGTTCAATGCGTGCTGTTGGGGCTGGATATTACCATCGCCTATATCGATGATTTAGGTGATGTACAGGCGGGCTATACCGCCTTTGATGCGCTGCTTTACCTACTCATGCGTACGCCTTGGCGCTTCTATCAATACGCCCCGGTGGCGGTGTTGATCGGCGCGCTAATTGGCTTGGGCAGTATGGCCTCGAGTAACGAGCTCACCGTTATGCGTGCTGCTGGCCGTTCCCTGGCGCGCATTGTCTGGGGGGTAATGAAGCCAGTGCTGTTGGTTGTGGTGGTTGTACTGTTAGTGGCTGAATACGTTAGCCCGCGTACCGAGCAGTATGCAGAGGCGTGGCGGCTGGAAAAGCGCCAGGGCGAAGGCGCTATGCTGACTAGCCGCAGTGGCTGGCAGATCGAAGGTGACAGCGTCTACCGCTTCGGGGCGATTCGTGCCGATGATGTGGTGCTCGATTTAACTCGCTATCGCTTTGATAACCGTCAGCTTGTCGAAGCCACCTATGCCCAGCGGGCACGCTGGGAGGGCGATGCCTGGCGGTTGGAAAACGTCGCTACCACGCGTATTTTTGACGACCACACCGAGTCTGACCAGGCCGCAAGCATGGGCTGGGAAACCTCTTTTACCCCCACCCAGTTAGAGCGGCTGCTGCGCGATATCGAGAGCCAGGCGCCCAGCGAGCTTTGGGCCTATGCCCAGTTCCTTGAAGCACAAAACCTGCAGAATGACCAGGCTCTGCTCTATTTTTGGCAGAAGATGCTAATGCCACTCACCATGGGTTCACTGGTATTGATTGCCGCTTCTTTCGTGTTTGGCCCGCTGCGCACGGTGGCAGCAGGCACCCGGGTGTTTTACGGCGTTGTCACCGGGCTGAGCTTTAAATACGTTCAGGACCTGCTAGCACCCGCCTCGACGATTTTTGGCTTCTCGCCCGTTTGGGCGGTGCTGGTGCCGACACTGGCGTGCGCGGGAGTCGGGATCTACTTTCTACGTCGCAACGGTTAATGCCGCATCGGCAGCGCTGCTACTTATCGCTTAAAAACCGCTAAAAACCAGCCAGGAGCTGAGCAAGAATGAGGCAAACACGACGCTTTACTCAGTTGGACAGCGTATGGCCAGCGGGCCTTGGCCGCCGTTTGGGCGCCATGCTGTATGACGGTTTTTTGGTCATTGCCATATGGGTCGCGGTGACGGTCGTCCATATGCTGTTTTTTCGCTATGTGCTGGGTCAGCAGCCCGAAGAAATTGGCACAACGGCCAGTGACATCTGGAGCCTGCGCCTCATGCTGGTGTTTTTTGTCACGCTGTTTTTTGTTTTTTCCTGGTCCCGTGGGGGTATGACCTTGGGCATGCAGGCGTGGCGGCTGCGGGTGCAAGCGGCAGATGGCTATTCGCTGAACTTGAAGCAGTGCCTGATTCGCTGCGCGGTGGCGTGGCTCTCGCTGCTGGCCTTTGGTTTGGGCTACTTATGGGTGCTTTTCGATAAACAGCGGCGTAGCTGGCCGGATATTGCTTCCAACACGCAAACGGTGGTTTTGCCGAAAAAATAATTTTTCCGGGCACTCGGCATTTTTTTTGGAAAAAGTATCGCTTCGACAATACTTTATCGCACTCTCTATAGTTACTAAGACGAATGGATAGCAAAAAGCAGCAATTTCTACTTGATAAGATGTATGCGAATCATTTACATTCATCTCATGATTTCTATGAGGTGTCGCCATGTACGTTTGCGTGTGCAAGGGAGTAACCGACCATCAAATTCGCCAGCACGTTAACGACGGTGCACGCAGCTGGCGAGAAGTACGCGAGGCAACCGGCTGCGCAACGCAGTGTGGTAAGTGCGCGTGCTACGCCAAAACGATTACCCGCGATGCCGTTCAGGAAGCGCGCCAGGAAGCCAATATGGGACTCGCTTACGCCGTGTGACGCGAATCACTATTGTTAGGGTTATCTTTAGCAAATGACTGATTTGCTTGAACTTTTCATTATCTTATCTATACTCCCAGAAACGCTGGGGGTATAGCTATTTGCGTCTATACTCTTCTCCAAACGTAACTGCTTGATCGTATTGTCTAAACTAGATTAAACATCAGCATTACAGTAGAAAAGGTGACGTTATGAAAGGTGATACGAAAGTTATTGAGCATCTCAATAAGGCGCTCGGCAACGAATTGGTTGCGATCAATCAGTACTTCTTGCACGCCAAAATGTACAAAGATTGGGGCCTGAAAGCCCTCGCCAAATGGGAATACGATGAGTCCATCGAAGAGATGCAGCACGCTGACAAGATCATCGAGCGCATTCTGTTCCTGGAAGGTATCCCCAATCTGCAAGACCTGGGTAAGCTGCACATCGGTGAAAACGTCAAAGAGATGCTCGAAAGCGATCTGAAAATCGAGCACGATGGTCGCAACGACTACATTGAAGCGATCACCTATTGTGAAAGCGTCAAGGATTACGTTACCCGCGATATGCTGCGTGACCTGCTTGCAGACGAAGAAGATCACATCGATCACATCGAAACCGAGCTGGGTTTGATCGACAAGGTGGGCATCCAGAATTACATGCAGCGCCAAATGCAGATGGCAGGCGACGAGTAAGTCATTGGCTGTTGCATGCTTAACAAAAGCTAGCAACCCAAACTAGCTAGAAAGCAGCCAGTCAGCACTCACTGACTGGCTTTTTTCATTCTAAGGTATCCCAATTCTCAAAGCGCTTTCGGCTTCCCCGCTCTACCACCACTTCCTGTGAAAACCTGCGTTCGAATGTCATAAGCCTGACACGGTCATGCTGTTTGATAGTCCAGTTGATGCTGCAAGTTTAATGACTTAACCAGATGTTTCTTCGGCTTAGGCAAGGAATCAACCTTCATCATGACATTCACACGTACACCCTCACTGTTGGCGCTCGCTATTACGCTGGCCGCTTCACATTCGGTCAGCGCGGCGGATAAGCACTTCAACCGTATTGCTAGCTTCGCTATCCCCAGCAACATGGCGGAGGGCGAAGATCGTAGCCGTGAAACCTCGGCGGAAATCATTGCTGCCTCAGGCGACGGTATGACGCTGGTTTACTCGGACAGCCCGCTGGGTGTGATCGGGCGAATTGATATTAGCGACCCCGCTAATCCGCAGCCGCTGGGCAATATCGATGTCGGCGGCGAGCCCACGGCAGTAACGGTGCTCGACAATCTCGCCTATGCCGGGGTGAATACCTCGGTCTCTTACCGCGAGCCTTCCGGGCAACTGCTCACCATCGATATCGATAGCGGTGAAGTATTAGCTTCCTGCCCCTTGAACGGTCAGCCCGACAGTGTGGCTGCTGCAGCAGCGCCCGAAGGGCGTTTCGTCGCCGTCGCCATTGAGAACGAGCGCGATGAAGATGCTGGCGATGGACGTGTGCCGCAGCTGCCTGGCGGCTCTGTTGCCCTGATGGAGATCAACGATGCAGGGGAAGTTAACTGCAACAGCCTGCTCTACGCCGACGTGACCGGGCTTGCCGAGATCGCTCCCGAGGATCCCGAACCAGAGTTTGTCGATATCAATGCCTTAGGTGAGATTGCGGTTACCCTACAAGAGAATAACCACCTGGCGGTGATCGACTACAGTGGCAAAGTGGTGTCGCACTTCAGCGCTGGGGCGGTGGATCTGGACGGGATTGATGCCAGCGACGACGGTGCGCTGATTTTTAATGAGCAGCAGACTCAGCGCTTGCGCGAGCCGGATGCGCTGCAGTGGATCGACAGCGATCACTTTGCCATTGCCAATGAGGGTGATATGGATGGTGGCTCCCGGGGCTGGAGTATCTTCCATAAAAGCGGCCGCTTAGTGTATGAATCCGGGGCGGATTTCGAGCATGCGGTAATTGAGGTGGGCCACTACCCCGATAAGCGTTCGGATGCCAAGGGCAGTGAACTAGAGGGGATGGAGTTTGCTGTTTTTGACGGCACGCCCTACGTATTCCTGCTCGCCGAGCGAAGTTCGCTGGTGGGTGTTTACGACGTCAGCAACCCTGCCGAACCGCAGCTCACCCAGCTACTCCCCTCGGGGCTTTCACCGGAAAGCGCGGTGGCAATCCCCAGCCGCGGCTTGCTGGCTACCGCCAATGAGACCGATCTGGGCGAAGAGGGCGGCCCGCGCTCCCATGTCATGATCTACCAGCACCAGAATGCGCCAGCGGTCTACCCCACGCTCACCTCGGCGGACAGTGATGAGCTGATCGGCTGGGGCGCTCTCTCTGGCATGGTCGCCGCAGATGGCGTGCTCTATGCAGTCAACGACAGCTTCTACAGCGGCCAGCCGCGCATTTTTACCATCGATCCTTCCACGTCACCCGCGCGAATTACCGCGGCGTTGGATGTGACCCGTGATGGTGAGCCTGCTCTAGGGCTGGATATGGAAGGCATCACCACCGATGGAGAGGGTGGCTTCTGGGTCGCTTCCGAAGGGAACGATAAAGGGCTAGCCAATACTCTCTATCATGTTGGCGCCGACGGCGAGATTGACCAGGGCATTGCGCTACCCGAGGTGCTTGCCCAGCAGGCACTGAAGTGGGGTTTGGAGGGCGTTACTCGGCTCGATAATCAGCTCTGGCTGGCGGTGCAACGCCCCTGGAAGGATGACCCCGAAGGCATGGCCAAGCTGCTGCGCTACGATCTCGATAGCGGCGAGTGGGGCGCTGTACACTACCCGCTGGATCGTGTTGATAGCGGCTGGGTAGGCCTTTCAGAGATTACCGCGCACCAAGGCGACCTGTACTTGATTGAGCGGGACAATCGTATCGGCGCAGATGCCCAGGTCAAGCAAGTGACCCGCGTCGCGCTGGACGGCCTGACGCCAGCGCCACTGGGTGGTGAGCTGCCGACGGTCGAGAAGCACATCGTGCGCGATCTGATACCGGATCTCGCCAGCTACAACGGCTTTGTGGTGGACAAGGTTGAAGGGATGGCAATCAATGAGCAGGGCCATGCCTGGTTGGTTAGCGATAACGACGGTGTTGACGACAGCAGCGGTGAGACCTACTTCTGGTCAATTGCATTGGACTAGCTCCCTGTCTGTATGGGGCGATACGACAACAGTATGGAAACGATAAAGACGAGGAGTAGGAGCGAAAAAGGAGGTTAAACGAGGTAGTAGAAGAAGTGAGGGCACACACCAAACACGCTTACGTGGTGGGTGTGTGCCCTTTTTGATGGCGTAGTCAGCGTCTAGCTATTTCGCTGCTAGCGCCTCACTGCTGCCTGTGACCTGGCCCGGCACCGGCTCGTCCACGGCAAAGGTCGCTCGGCTTAAGCGGCGTACACGCTTCATAAACAGCGCGATGCAAATCAGCGTACCCAGCGCGGCGACCACGTAGCTTAGCTGCAGCGGCAGACCAAAACCAATTGGCGCGTAGGCTAAGTAGGTGAACGTTGCCATGGTCATAAAGGTCGCCGGGATCGAAGTGATCCAGTGAGGCTTACGTGATAGCACTAGGTACATGGTGCCTACCCACAGCGCGATGACGGCGGTGGTTTGGTTGGCCCAGGAGAAGTAGCGCCACAGCAACGTGAAGTCCATATGGGTTAAGGCGTAGGAAACCACAAACAGCGGCAGGGCAACCATGATGCGCTTAATCACCGGCTTCTGATCGATCTTAATATAGTCAGCAATAATCATCCGCGCGCTGCGGAAAGCGGTATCGCCCGAAGTGATCGGCAGCACAATAACGCCGAGCACGGCCAAGGTACCGCCGATCGCGCCAAGCATGGTGGTAGACACTTCGCTTACCACTGCGGCAGGGCCACCGGCAGCCAGGACGTCGGAGAGTGACTGGTCGCCGTAAAACAGGCTCATGGCGGCGGCTGCCCAGATCATCGCGATGATGCCTTCGGTGATCATCATGCCGTAGAAGATTTTGCGGCCATTGGTTTCGTTTTGCGTGGTGCGCGAAATGATCGGTGTTTGGGTGGCATGAAAACCGGAAAGTGCGCCACAGGAGATAGTTAAAAACAGTAGCGGGAAAATCGGCGCAGCGTCTGGGTGCATGTTTTGGAACGAAAGCTCGGGGATCGGCGCGCCCGTGACAATCAAGCCAATACCAATACCTGCGGCACTGAACAGCAGCAGAGCGCCAAAGTAGGGGTAAATACGGCCAATGACTTTATCAATTGGCAGCAGCGTGGCGATCAGGTAGTAAATAAAGATGGCGACAATGATCAGCGTCAGCGACAGCGAGGTCATATTGGCCAGCAGCGCCGCAGGCGAGGTCACAAAGACGGTGCCTACCAGCAGAAGGAGTAGAATCGCGAAGCCATTGACCACATGCTTCATCGCTTTGCCAAGAAACTTCCCCGCTAGTTGCGGCAAGTGGGCGCCGTGGTTGCGAATCGAGATCATACCGGTCAGATAATCATGCACGGCACCGGCAAAGATGCACCCAATTACAATCCATACAAAGGCGACCGGGCCATAAAGCGCGCCAAGAATGGGGCCGAAAATGGGGCCCACACCGGCAATGTTCAATAACTGAATCAGCGAGTTGCGCGTAGTGTTCATCGGCACGTAGTCGATGTTGTCGCGCATGCTGAAGGCGGGCGTCTGACGTTTGCGGTCAGTCACAAACACGCGTTCAACGAACTTCCCATAGGTAAAGTAGCCCGCTATCAGCAGCAGGATCGATACGATAAAGGTGATCATCTAAGGTACCTAGAGCAGTGAGGGGGATGGGCGAGCATGCCAATTAGCACACAAGCAGGCACTTCTTTAGCAGGGCTGAATGTACAGATAAGCGCTATAAAATCACAGTTAGACTTTAGTGGGCGGTAAGCAAAAAAACGGACAGCCTAGAGGCTGCCCGTTTCATCTGATCAAGGTGATCGCTGACGTTTAGGACTCCACGACACCACAGGCCATGCGAGTACCACCTCCACCCAGGTGTGGCTCATCTGCGTAGGTGTCACCGCCTTCGTGAATCATCAGGCTGCGGCCGGGCATATCTTCCATGCTCAAGCGCGGGGCCAAGACGGGGAGATTGGCTTCGCCATCTTCATTAACCGTTAGCACCGGCAGGTCGCCTAAATGACCTTCTCCATAGGGGCCTTGGTGCGTGCCGGTTTCTTCGGGATCATAGTGGCCGCCAGCCGATAGGGCAGCGGTCATTTCGCCGCTGTCGTTCTCAGCGGGATCACAGCTAGCATTCTGGTGAACGTGAAAACCGTAAACACCGGGCTCAAGTCCCGTGAGTGAAGGTGTCAGCAATAAACCGAGATCCGTATGTTCAAGGGATACGGTACCGATTGACGCTTCATTACCTTCGGCGCTGACTTTATGCATCTCGACATCGAGCGTTTCATTGGCCTGGGCCGCTGAAGTGGCGAGCAGCAGCGAGGCGGCAATAGCGGTAAGCGGTGTTGAGAAACGTATAGTGGAATAGCGCATAGTGATGTTCTCCCGAGTCCATGGAAATAGTGTATAGCGTTGCCCATTTAAGGTAGCTGTCTAAGGAGGACTTCGCCAATCTATCGCTCAAAAGCAGCTGACATATTGTGTAAATTCAATAGCGTAGCGGCCAGAGCTTGCGTGCGCGGCACCAGCGTATCAAGTAAGCAGTACTCCTCATCAGTGTGCATTTTTGCGCCGACGGGGCCTAGGCCACACAGAGTGGGGATGCCCAAGCTGGCCGTCCAGCCTGCATCAGAACAGCCGCCGGTGAATTCGCCGTCAACAGCAAATCCAATGGCCTGAGCTTGGGCCTGATAAAGCGCAAACAGCGCGCTGCTCATAGGCTCTTCGAGAGGGTAAAACTCTGATGTCTGCTCAATGGTGGCCACCGTGCCGAGAAGGTCTGGTTCAGCGATAATCGCCTCAATGGCTTGATAAAGCTGGTCGCGCTGGGCGGTGGTAACAAAACGAATATCCAACTGCGCGGAAGCCGAAGGCGCGACGGTGTTGCGGGATACGCCGCCGGTGATGGTGCCTACGTTAGTGGTGATGCCTGCCGCGTAATCGGTTAAGGCATGCAGTTGGATGATTTTTCGAGCCAGTGCTTCGATGGCGCTGGCGCCATCGGCGTGGCTAACGCCGGAGTGGGCGGCTTTGCCGGTGACATTGATCACAAAACCGGCGCCGCCTTTTCGCCCAGTGACCACATTGCCGCTGACACGCCCCGGCTCAACGTTCAAGACAGCGCGTGCCCCCTGGGCGGCGGCTTCAATAAACGCCCGTCCATCCGGCGAGCCTATCTCCTCATCGGCGGTAAACAGGGCGCGAACGGGGAGGGGGCAAGTGGGCAGGCGGCTCAACGCGCGTAGCACAAAACAGTTCATCACCAGGCCGCTTTTCATATCGGCAACGCCAGGGCCATAGCCAAGGTTGTCTTTCTGGCTATAGCCGCGGCCTGCCACAGTGCCAGTGGGAAACACCGTATCCCGATGGCCCATCAGTAGCGCATGGCCTTGGTCAGTTCCCCCCAGCTGTGCCTCTAAAATATCGCCTGAGTCTGGGCGCTGGTGACGTATCACGGTGATGCCATCCTGCTCAAGCCATTGGGTGATCAGGTCGGCGACCGCATCATTGCCGGCTTTGTCGTCGCTGTTGGAATCGATATTCACCAGGGCCTCTAAGCAGTCAATCATCGCCTGCTGCTGTCCCCTTAGCCAATCACATGCTTGCTGTATTAGTGGCTCTTGCATGACGCTCGCTCCTTTTTAATCGCTGCCCCCTGGGTGCTAAGATCCCAGAAAAGCCCCGCCATCAAAAGCAGTGCTTCGGCGGCGATGCTGCCCAGCAGGTGTTCGTCGGGGGCATGCTGAGAACAGGCGGGGTAGGAGTGCGGCACCCATAGGGTGGGTAAGCCCAGTGTTTCAGCAAACACATCGTTGGGTAACGAGCCACCCAGGTTGGGGAGTAGCGTGGGTTGCTTGTTCGTTGAGCGTTGGATGGAGGTTAATGCCCAGTCAACCCAGGGGTCTTCAGGATCAAGCCTAGTTGCGGCCATTTGCGACATGCGTGCCGCGCTCACCTCAATATCGCTAAAGCCATGTTGATCCAGGTGGTGGCGTAAATGGGTAAGAAAGTTATCCTGATCGCTGCCCACTACATAACGCAGTTGGCAATGGGCGTAGGCGTGGGGTGGAATCGCATTGGCCGGCGCATCGGGGTTACCCGCCTTCATAGCGAGCACTTCTAAGGTGTTCCAGCCGAATAACCGCTCAGCGGGGGAGAGCCCTGGCTCGCCCCAGTCCGTATCAATCGCTGGGGCATTGTCGCCGACGCCTACTTTGAGTGAGGCAAGGGCACTGCGCACGGCGTCAGGAATAGGCTCTGGCCGTAACCCTTGAATTTGAATCACGCCGTTGGCATCCACCAGTGTAGCGAGAGCATTGGCCAGGCGCACAGCCGGGTTTTTTAATACGCCGCCCCAGTTGCCAGAGTGGTGAGCGCCTTCACGGGCCTGTAGTTTAAGATCGAAATTGAAAGAACCCCGTGAGCCTAAAAATAGCGTCGGCGATTCGGCGTCCAGGCGGGGCCCGTCTGAGCCAATAAACACGTCGGCCGCTAAACGCTCGCGATAGCGGTGGCAGACTTCTTTTAGCCCCGGTGACCCGGTTTCCTCGCCCATCTCCAGCACCAGCTTGACGTTATAGCCCAGGCGCCCGTTGCTGGCTTTCAGTACGCAGCCCAGCGCGGCTAAATTGATGGTGTGCTGGCCTTTGTTATCCGCCGTGCCACGCCCGTACCAGCGATCCCCTTGCTGGGTGATTTTCCAGGGCGAAAGCCCTTCAGCCCACTGGTCGTCATAGCCGCGGATGACATCGCCATGGCCGTAAGTTAATACGCTGAACGAGGCTTCTGGCTCAAGGCGCTCAGCAAGCAGAAACGGCCCAAACCCTTCAGCCGGGTTATCAACAATTTCCCAGCTAAAACCGAGCTGCTCAATATCCGGAATGATCTGTTCAGTAAGATAGCGGCGAAGCTCTTCCTGCCTATTCGATTCCTGGCTTTCACTGCGGATGGCGATGCGCGGGGCAAGCTGAGCATAAAACTCGCCACTCTCAAAATAGGCTTTGGCATTGTCCAGGGCGTGTTGGCGCGTCATAAGCGTTCCTTTAAATGTTAGGCATTGATTAAGCGTGTTTAGGCAAAGTGGCAGGCGACACGGGCCTGGCTGCCCTGATGAGTAGCCTGAGCAGTACCCTGAGCAATAGCGCTGAGCGCTGGCGACTGCTGTGAACATTGCGGCTTCGCGACTGGGCATCGAGGGTGAAAAGCACAGCCGGAAGGAGGTTGCGTAGGGTCGGGTTGGCCCGCCCCGAGGCCGATATCGGGCACGCCCAAGCCAGGTTCTGGGGTAAGCGCGGAAGCCAGCAGCGCTTGGGTATACGGGTGGCGTGGGGCGTTAAATATTTGCTCGCGGGTGCCCTCTTCCACAATTCGCCCCAGATACATCACCGCGAGCCGATCCGCGAGATGTTCCACCACAGCAAGATTGTGGCTGATAAACAGGTAGGTGAGGCCAAATTCATCTTTCAGGTCGAGCAGCAGGTTGAGGATCTGGGCCTGAACCGATACATCCAGCGCTGAAGTGGGCTCATCACAAATCACCAAGTCAGGGCGCATAATCAGTGCCCGGGCAATCGCCACCCGCTGGCGTTGCCCTCCCGACATTTGCCCTGGGTATTGCTGGGCAGCGCGTTTGGGCAGCCCAACCATATCGAGCATTTCATCCACTTTGGCCGCCTGTTCCTTGGGTGTGCCAATGGCATGAATGCGCAGTGGTAGGCCGACGATTTGAGCAATCCGTTGGCGTGGGTTAAGTGACGAGTAAGGATCCTGGAATATTGGCTGAATATGGCGAGCGAGTGCTTTTTGATTAGCATTCACAATCGCTTTACCGTTGATCAATACATCGCCCCCGCTGGGTTTCGTCAGCCCCAGTAGCATTTTGGCCAAGGTGCTTTTACCGCAGCCGGACTCGCCCACCAGCCCCATCACTTGGCCGCGGGGAACGCGCAGCGAGACATCATTGACGGCTTTTAAGGTTTGGCTCTTATGCAGCATGCCGCCGCCCAACTTGAACGTTTTGGACAGCGCGCAGAGTTCCAGAGCGAGAGGGGCAACACTGTTGGTGGCAGCGGTGGGGCTACTCATAACGGTTCCTCCTGAGCGTTTAACGGCGCTGGTTTCGCCAGCTGTTGCGCATAATGGCAGCGCGACAAGTGCCCATCTGCGACGGCGTGCAAGGGCGGTGTGGTGTGGCATCGCTCATCCGCTTGGTCGCAGCGATTACAAAAGGCGCAGCCGTTAACCTTCTCTACCAAGCTGGGCACTACGCCCTGAATTGCCTGTAAGCGGCTGCCCGGCAGTGTTTTGCCAGGTGTCGGTATACAGCGCAGTAATCCCTGGGTGTAGGGATGGCTGGGGGCTTGAAAGAGCGCTTTGGCTGAAGCGGTTTCAATCACTTCGCCGGCATACATCACGGCGACCCGGTCGGCGATGCGTGCAACGACGCCCAGGTCATGAGTGATGAAAATGATCGCTGTGCCAAACTCCTGCTGTAAGTCGCGCAACAGGTGCAGAATTTGCGCCTGAATCGTCACGTCTAATGCAGTGGTGGGTTCATCGGCAATGATCAGATCAGGTTCACACATCAGCGCCATAGCGATCATCACCCGTTGGCGCAGCCCGCCAGAAAGTTGGTGAGGATATTGGCGCATACGCTCTTCGGCGGCGCTGATGCCTACCCGCTCAAGCAAATAGAGGGCGCGATCATGAGCCGCTTTCCGCGATACCCGCTGGTGACGGCGGAGGGCTTCGCAGAGCTGGTTGCCTAGGGTGTATGCGGGGTTGAGCGCGGTCATGGGTTCTTGGAAAATCATCGCCATACGCGCGCCGCGCAAATTGCTCCGCTCGCGCTCCGAAACCGTAAGCAGATCAACGCCGTCAAAATTGAGGCAGTTGGCGTTTACTTGCGCCTTACGCGGCAGCAGGCCCATTAATGCCAGCGAGGTCATCGATTTACCGCAGCCCGATTCGCCCACCAGGCAGAGCATTTCTCCACGCTCAACGTGAAAGTCGATACCCCGTACCGCGTGAAGGGTGCCCTTTGCCACAGGCAAGTCGACGCGTAGCTGTTTAACCGTCAGTAGGGGAGAGCTTGTCGCTGCTGAATGCTCAGCAGTTGATAGATTACTCATTGCGGCCTCCCGGTGCGCTGAGATCGCGCAATCCATCACCCAGCAAGTTAATCGCCAGCACCAGAACAAACAGCGCGCAGCCGGGAATCGTAATCACCCAGGGCTGAAAGAACATATAGGTTTTGCCTTCAGCGATCATTAGCCCCCAGGAGGGCGAAGGTGGCTGCACGCCCATGCCCAGAAATGACAGGGTTGCTTCGAGCAAAATAGCATTGGCAACCTCGAGGGTGGCCACGACAATCAACGCGCCAGCAATATTGGGGAGTACTTCGCGCAGCAAAATATACGGCAGCGGACAGCCTAGCGCCTGGGCAGCCTGTACATACTCGGCATCGCGCAGTTGCTGAGTGGCCGAACGGGCAACGACTGCAAACCGATCCCATAGCAGCAGCCCCAGTAGTAGCGTGACGGTTAGCATTGATCCGCCAATCAGTGAGGCCATGGCCAATGCCACGAGTACCACCGGCATGGCCAGGCGGGTGGTGAGTAGGTAGCTCACTACGGCATCAACGCGCCCGCCAAAGTAGCCCGCCAACACGCCCATAGTGGTGCCAATTAGCCCGGATATCAGCGCAACCACCAGCCCGATAAACAGTGAAATCCGGGTGCCATAGATCAGTCGGCTCAGGTAGTCACGGCCAAGGCGGTCGGTGCCTAATGGATGTGTCCAGCTTCCGGTGTCATGCCAAAAAGGCGGCACCATGCGATTTGCGGTGTTCTGCAAATAGGGATCATGGGGAGCCAGCCAGGGGGCCAGCAGCGCAACAATCCCTAACGAGGCAATGATTAAGAGGCCGATGGCTAAACTGCGGTTATTAAGCGTGCTGCGAAACAGGCGCGACTGCCAATGAGCAACCAAGTGCTGCTCTGAAGCCACCTGGGGGGAAAGAATCTGTGCCATGGTGTTCTCCGTTAGCGTGCGCGCAGGCGTGGGTCGAGTACTGCGTTGAGAATGTCGGCAAGCAGCGTCAGCACGATATAGAACAGCGCAATAATCAGCACGATGGCCTGAACCACCGGGTAGTCATTGCGGGAAATAGCGTTCCAGGCCAGTTGCCCCAGGCCGCGTAGCGAAAAAACGGTCTCGATGACCACCGAGCCGCCGAGCATAAACCCCAGCTCTACAGCGGCCAGCGCGACCACTGGGATAACCGCATTGCGTAGGGCGTGTTTGAAGATCACCGTGCCGGTGCGCAGCCCTTTAGCTCGTGCGGTGCGAATGTAGTCCGCTTCTAGCACTTCCAGCATGCCGCTGCGGGTTAGCCGCATCATGGCGGGGGTGGCGTAATAGCCCAGCGCAATGGCAGGAAGCACAAAGCCTTGCCAGCTATCGCTGCCCGCCGCAGGAAACCACTGCAGCTTGACGGCAAACACGATGATCAGCGTTAAGCCAAACCAGAAGTTGGGCATTGCCTGCCCGGTAACCGCAATCGTCATGGCCGCTCGGTCAATCCAACTGCCCCGCTTGAGCGCAGCCACCACGCCTAGGGGAATAGAAACACCCAACGCAATCGCTAAGGCCAATATGCCTAGCGTCATTGTCACCGGTAGGCGCTCAACGACTAAATCCATTACCTCGCTTTGGTAGTAGTAAGAACGCCCAAAATCGAGCTGCACCGCCCCCCATAGCCACGTTGTAAATTGCTGTACTACCGGGCGATCCAGGCCGTATTCAACGCGAATTTGCTCAACCTGTTCGGCGGTGGCTTCGGGGCCACCAATGGAGAGCGCCAAGTCTCCTGAGAGCTGCAGCAAACTAAAACAAAGAACTGAAATAGTCAGAGCGACGCTTAGCGCTATTAGCGTGCGCTTTAAAACAAATGCCCACATAAAGCATCACCCCTTCGCTATGGAAGGCTAGCCGTGGAAAGAGCCACGGCTGCCGATAGTTCAAACGTCACGCCGTTACTTCCAGCTTGCCTCGTAAAAGCGCGGTAGTTCGTCGGGGTAAGCGGTGAACTCAAGATCAGCGGTGTGGGCGTAATAGGTGGAGTACGAGAATAGCGGTGCCCAATACGCTTGTTCGGAAATGCGAGCGAACGCTTTCTGGTAGTGCTCTAAGCGCACATCAGGATCAACTGAGGTATCGGCGGTCTGAAGCCACTCCTGTACCTGGGTGTCCTGCCAGAGATCGTCAATGCCGCCTGTGAAATAGACGCTGACGAAGGCCGAGACATCGTTAATAGAGAAGGAGCCCCAGGCTTTGAAGGACATATCGGTTTGGCCGTTGCGCTGGAGTTCCAGCAGCGCGGGGGAGGTCATAAAGCGCAGGTTGGCATTGATGCCCACGGCGCGTAGATCGCCAATCATGGCTTCGGCGTAGTCCCGTTCCCGATAGGCATGAAGGTCGATATCGAAGCCATCGGCATAGCCTGCCTCGGCGAGCAGTTCACGGGCTTTTTCAGGGTCGTACTCGTACTCAATAACGTTTTGTGTTTCACAGCCAAACTGAGTAGGAAAGCAGGGGGCGTAGAGGGGCTGACTGCCGCCGCGCACCAGATCATTAGCGAGGCCTTCCCGGTTCATGGCGTGGTTAATGGCCTGGCGTACGCGGATGTCATTCAGCGGTGAATTTTCTCGGGCGGCGGCATCCAGGCCAATATAGCCAACGCGCATGGTTTCGCCACCTAGCACGCTAAGCTGTGGCATACCGCCCAGCGACTCTGCTTGATCCGACGGCACGCGCCAGATCCAATCGACTTGACCGGACATTAATTGCGCCATACGTGAGTCCGCATCGGCAATGGCCTTGAACTCGATATTGCCGATCTCAGGTTGGCCGATTGGGCTATCGGCAAAGTAGTCTTCAAAGCGCGTTAGACTGACGCCATCCCCAGGGCGCACGTTGGTAATCCGGTAGGGGCCGGTACCCACAGGCTCACGGCTAAAGCCTTCAATACCGACTTCCTGAAAATACGCATCGGGATAAATCGGCATCGGCCCGGAAAGGTACTCAAGGGCGGCAGGGAAAGGCTCTTTAAGGTGGATGCGCACCTGATAGTCATCCAGTTTCTCAACGCTTTCAATCCAGTCAACATTCTGGCGTGTTACCACCCGAGACTCGGGTGACACCGCATAGTTAAAGGTGAAAACAACATCATCGGCGTCGAAGGCCTCGCCGTTGTGAAAGGTCACGCCCTCGCGAAGCACAAGATCCAAGGTCGAGTCATCGGCCCACTCCCACTCTGTTGCCAAGCGTGGCTCGTACTCATTGGTTTGTGGGTTGCGATAAATCAGCGTGTCCCAGGCCAAGTGGGCGAGGATAACGCCTTCGCGCAGGTTGTTGTGGTAAGGGCTTACGTTTTCAGGCTCGCTATCAGACGCATAGACCAGGGTATCGTTGGCCTTACCGGCTAATGCGGGTGTCGCGAAGCTGAGTAACGCAAGGGATGTAGCGCAGTAGAGAGTTCTAGATGATTGCATGCCATACCTCGTTTTTTTTAATAAAGGAAGGTTATGAGCGTTTGGCGTACCGTCGGTGCTGTTGTTATTTGATGAATCAGTTGAATGAATCAGTGATTAGGTGACTCAACGATGTGATGCGTCGTCGCCTTATCTTTAAAACTAATCTATTGTTTAAGCGTGCCACAAGTGCAATGTTTAGAACTTATCGTTGCTGTTTCGGCAATGCTGGGTGCGATGTGCAATGGAGGGGATATGAATCCACGGGTGCTGCAAGAAACGGCGCTACGCTACTTTTTAGAAGTGGTGCGCTGTGGCTCTATCAGCGAAGCCTCGGGCAAGCTGAATGTGGCGCCCTCGGCGATTAGCCGGCAGATTGCGCGGCTGGAGAGCGAGTTAGATACGCTGTTGTTTGAGCGCCGTGCGAGAGGCATGGTGCCCAGTGCCGCAGGCGAGTTACTGGCGGTGCATGCGCGTCATATGCAGCTTGAAGCCGACCGCATTGGCAGTGAAATGCTGGCACTGCGTGGTTTACAACGGGGAAAGGTGCGACTAGCCAGTTCCGAAGGCTTTGCCGTGGATTTTTTGCCTGCGGCAATCGCGGCCTTTCGCGAGCGCTATAGCGGTATCAATTTTCATTTGATGGTGGGGCCACCGTCGGAAGCGACGCGTCATGTGCGAGAGGGCGAAGCGGACATAGGCATCACCTTCAGCCTCAAGCCAGAAGCCGATATCAATGTAGCGCTTAGGCAGCCCGCACCGATTATGGCGCTGGTTGCTACTCATCATGAGTTAGCGACTAAGAAGTATATTTCGCTGGCGCAGTTGCAGCGTTACCCGTTGGCGTTACCTTCACCAGAGACAACGCTGCGCCAGTTGTTTGATATCTGCTGTAGTCGCCAAAACCTAGCGTTTGAATCTATTTTTAGCAGCGATTACACCGAAGCGCTGATCAATTTCGCCATGCTGGGGGGAGGCGTGGCGCTTGCCGGTGAGATTTCCGTTCGTTACCGCATTCAACAGCAGCGTGTGGTTGCTATTCCTATCCGCGACCAGGGCATGGACTTGCGTTTTATCGAAGTCCAAACCCTGGCTAAACGCACCTTGCCGAGAGCAACCCAGGCGTTCTTAGCGTTTATCAAAGAGCATATCCCGACGGGGCAATTGCCGCTTTCGCCTAACCCGCCAATGCCAACTGCCGATCACATACCTTCGCAATCAGTGCCGGGTCGTGGCTGACCAGCATTACTGCGCAGGCTTGTTCCCGGGCCAGCTCAATCAGCAGGCTAAGAGTTTGCTGTTGCGTTACCGGATCAAGCCGCGAGGTGGGCTCGTCGGCAAACAGAAAGCGAGGTTTAAGCAGCAGCACGCGTAGAATCGCAAAGCGCTGCAGTTCACCGCCGGAGATCTCGCCGGGACGACGATCCAATAGGTGTTGATTAAGGCCCAAACGCTCCATGAGTGGCGCAACCGCGCGGTACTCGAATTGATGGCGGCGGAGTAAATCCTCAAGCAGCTGGTTTAGTGTCCAGTGGGGAGAAAACGCCGCCGGTGGGTCTTGGTAGAGTTTTTGCCGCCCCAACCTGGGCATGCCGTCTTGGTAGATAACGCTACCTGCGCCCGGTTTGGCAACGCCGAGCAGTATATCCCCCAGAGTGCTTTTACCGCAGCCTGAGGGGCCGACCACACCCACTATTTCGCCAGGGCGCACCGCTACGTCTAGCTCGCTAAACAGCTGGCGACCGCCACGGGCAATGCCTAGCCCGCTGGCGCTGACCACGGGAGAGCTGGCTTGATGGCTAAAGGGCGAAGGATCTGACCAGCGGCTGGGTTCTGCGCTCAGCAGCCGTTGGGCGTACTCGGTTTGCGGCTGATTAAGCAACTGCTCGGCGGGGCCGCGTTCGACCACCTGGCCTTGGCGTAGAATGATGACTTCGCCACCCAAGCGCCGTGCCACATCAATATCGTGGGTAATGGTCAGCAGCGCGCCGCCCGCATCGGGGGTTTTAGCTAGCAGTTTGACAACATCATCCCGGCGGGGGGCATCCAGGCCTTTGGTGGGCTCATCGGCAATCACGATCGAGGCGCCCGCCGCGCTGGCGGCGGCAAAGGCCACGCGCTGGGCCATACCACCGGAAAGCTCGCCGGGCAGTTTGTTAAGCCCTTCTTCCAAGCCGAGTTGAATCAAGTCATCGCGGGCGGCGCTGTTGGCGTCTGGTTTAGAACGCCCTGCGACATAACGGTGTGTCTCGGCGACCTGGGGCAGCGCACGCATGGTCGGGTCTAGTGCATTCCAGGGTTCCTGAGGCAGTAGTGCTAGTGTGCGGCCCCAGAGTGCGCGCCGTGACGTTGTGTCGGCTGCGGCACAGGTGTGGCTGGCAATGGTGAGCTGACCGCTGGTGGTTAGGCCGTTAGGCAGGGTGCCCATAATCGCCTGGGCGATCAAGCTCTTCCCGGAGCCGGTTTCGCCTAGCAGGGTGAGGCGTTGGCCGGCTTCCAGCGCAAAAGTGATCGGCGCGATGCTTACGCCGTCGCCATCAACGGTGAGTGCTTCAACGCTCAGCAAGGTCGTGGTCAGCGTCATAGAGGTCATCGCGGATCCTTCCCTGCCAGTAGGTTTAAACTCATCACTACCACAAACAGTACGATGATCGGCTGTGCCATGGCCCAAGGGGCCTCGTGGTAGTAGGGCAGTAGCTCAATCATCATTAGCCCCAGCTCGGCGGTGGGAGGGCGCAGCCCTACGCTGACAAAGCCTAACGCGGCCATCGCCAGAATAGCGCTGGCGGCGCCAAAAGCTGCCAGGGTGAATACCTGGGGAGCAAGTTCTGGCCATAGGTGGCGGCGGAAAAGCATTGTCGGCCCAAAGCCGAGCAGGCGGCTGGCCTCGATCTGCGGCGATGTCACCAGCGCCTGCGTTCGAGCACGCACCACGCGGAAGTACTCAATCCACAGTACCAGCGAGATACCCACATAAAGCGCCCAGAAGTTGCCCGGCGCAATAGCGACTAATAAAAGCACCAACAGCAGGCCAGGTAGCGCTAGGCAGGCATCGGCCAAGCTGCCCAGCAGACGGTCGCTCCAGCCACCGCGCCAACCGGCGACCACGCCCAGCAATACGCCGGGAATAGCGGCGGTGGCCACACTGAGCAGCGCCATCCCCAAGGAGAGGCGAATCGCCGCCGCAAGGCGGGCTAACATGCTACGCCCTAAGTGGTCGGTGCCGAACGGCTCGGCTAGAGAAGGCGCTTGCAGAATGCGGGTTAGCTGCTGACGAGCAGGGTCAGCATCAAATAGCCACGGCACCAGCCAAGCAAAGGCTAGCAGCAGGGCGAGCAAGAATGCGCCCAATTGTTGGCGGCTGCTGAGCTGGGGCAGCGAGAAGCGAGATGACAAACGAGTAGTAGCGGCCGTCATGCGTGGCGCCTCCGTGGGTCAAGAAAGTGGCAGGCGATATCCACGGCGGTATTGAGCATGACGAACAGTAGCCCCATGACCAGCGCCGTGCCCTGAATCATCGGCACATCTCGTGCCACGATAGCGTGCACCAGTGCATGGCCAATTCCCGGCCAGGCAAACAGGGTTTCCACCACCACGACACCTTCAATTAAATAAACAAACTGGACACCCAGGTACGCCACCACCGGTACCGCGGCGTTGCGCAGCCCGTGGCGCATAAAACTCTGGCGTTCGTTGAGACCTTTGGTGCGCGAAAAAGCGTAGTAGGCAGAGTGGGACACATCGGCCATGGCGTTGCGTGCCACGCGGCTGGAAACAGCGGCAAGCCCCAACGCCAATGTCAGTGCAGGCAGCACGTTGTGCAGCGCGCTGCCGTGCCCCGCCACGGGTAGCCAGCCCAGGGTGACCGCAAACAGCATGATCAGTAGCAGCCCCACCGCAAAGGGTGGCAGAGCCCGCAGCACGTTAGCGGCGACTTCACTGCTACGATCCAGCATGCCGCCGGGCTTGAGGCCGGCCACCAACCCTAATGGCGGGCCGATCAGCAGCGAAAGCAGTACGGCAATAATCGCCAGGCTCAATGAGTGGCCCAATTGGTGAGAAAGCTCCTGAATCACTGGGTTCCCGCTGACCAATGAGCGACCCAGATCCAGTTGCAGCAAATCCCATAGCCAGCTGAAATACGCGCCAGCGGCAGGTTGATCCAGCGCTAATTCGGCCCTCACTGCTTCAGCTGCGGCCCCATCCACCATGTCGTAGCCGTAACGCCCGGCGGCGATACGATAGGCCATATCACCGGGCAGGCTGCGGGTGAGAATAAAGGTTAGCGTGCCGACTAACCACGCCACTAGCCCCGCTTGAAATAGCCGTGATAGCAGCAGTCGGCCAAGTCCTTGCGTCCAGCGTGACGTCATTCGGCCCACTCCATCTGGTCAATCCGGTAGCTGCGCTCTAGTGGGTCGATGGAAAAGCCCTCTACCTCATCGCTGACAGCGGCGGTTTGCTGATACCAGGCCACCGGAATCAGCGGCATCTCTTGATGTAGCCGTTCGGCCACCAGCGGCGCCAGGTCGTTTAGCGCCTGCTCCTCGGTGGATTGGCGCAGAGTGTCCAGCCACTCGGCTACCTCATCATCCCGCCAATTCATGGTGCCCCAGTCGCCGCCCATGTTGTCCGGGTCGGAACCGATATCATCAAGCAGCGAAACCAGCGGATTGGGCACCAGGCCGTAATTGCGGCCTGATAATCCCACTTCTAGGCTGTCGTCATGGTGGCCTGAGGGAATAGCACTGGCATTGCCCACCGCAACTTCTAGATCAACACCCAGTTCGCGCCATTGGCTCTGTAGAGCAGTGGCCACTAGCGGCAGCTCGGGGCGGTCAGCGTAGGTGCGCAGGGTTAGCTTGAACGGCTGGCCATCGCGTTCCAACAGGCCCTCTTCATTCGGCTCCCAGCCCAGCTCGGCGAGTAGCGCCTGGGCTTTTTCAATATCCTGGCCACTGGAAGGGGCGACGCCTAAGTGCCAAGCGCCAAGGCTCTCGGGGAATAGCTCCGTCGCCGCTGCCTCCGGTGCGCGCAGCAACCCCGCCGCAATACCTGCTCGGTCAATGGCCATACTGAGGGCTTGGCGAGCGCGCTTATCATCAAGAAACGGATGGCTCGCATTAAGCTTGAGCATGATGGTGCGCGGCAGCGGTTCACTGTGCAGCGAAAGGGAGGCGTTGCGGCTTAGGCGTGCCTGGCTGGCAGGATCGAGGGTGAAAACGATATCCGCATCGCCACTTTCCGCCATCAGCGCGCGGGTTTCGCCGCGGCTCACCGCTAAGTAACTCGCAGCTGCTATGGCCGGGGCAGCCCCCCAATAGTCGTCAAAACGGGTGACCGTCATACGCTGGGGCGGGCTGAGTTCATCGACCTGATAGGGGCCGCTGCCGATCATCTGGGTAACGTCGCCATTCTCGGCATAGGCGGCCTCGGCGAGAATCAGCGTTGTCGAGTGCGCCAGCAGCGCGGGTAGGGGGGCAAAAGCGCTTTCCAGTTTGATGACGACGTCATCACCAACGGCTTCGACGCTAGCAATAGGCGCTGTATCCAGCATGCCGGGTTTGGCGATGGAGGCCTCTAAACTATTGACGACTGCATCGGCACTCACCGCCGTGCCATCATGAAAGTGAGCGTTCTCGCGTAGTGTAAAACGCCACTCAAGGCCATCGTCGGATACCTCCCAGGCACTGGCTAGACCAGGAGCAAGTTGGCCCTGGTTGTCGGTGGTTACCAGATTTTCCGCCACCCGCATACGGCTAAACACATACCCTGATGTGGATGGGTCAGCGCTTTTAATTTCCCATGGCGCAGCAATATCCAGGCTGCGATCCGCCGCCCAGGTATTAAACGACGCCAGAATGGCCAGCCACGCAGCAGAAGAACGTTTCATAAGAGACTCCTTATTAATCATTAAGGTTATCTTATAACATTGCGCTAGTGGTGAGAAGGTTTGTTGAGAAACATTATTGTATTGCGTGGGTGACATCTCACGACCAAGCCGCGACAATAGCGCCCTGCTATAAATACTCGCTACGGCTACTCGTCATTATTACTTCGGAGCGTTATGACGCCACTCAACCTCCTTTACCAGGATGAGCATCTTGTTGCGGTGCATAAGCCGTCAGGGCTGTTGGTGCATCGCTCGGCATTGGCGCGTGGCGAAACCGAGTTTCTACTTCAGCGCCTACGCGACCAAATTGGCAAGCGGGTTTATCCTGTTCATCGGCTGGATCGACCCACGTCCGGGGTGATGGTGTTTGCCCTCTCTTCAACAGTAGCAGGCTTGCTCAGCGACGCCTTTAGCGAACGTCAGGTGGAGAAGCGCTACTTGGCGGTGGTACGCGGTAAAGCGCCGGAGAGTGAGCGTTTGGACTACCCGCTGCGTGAAGAGGATGGCACACGACCCAAGGCAGAAATGCCCGCTATGCCCGCGATGACGGATATTCGCCGTCTGGATAGCGTCGAGCTGCCGGTGCAGGTCGATCGCTACCCGGTGGCGCGTTATTCGCTGGTCGAAGCTCGGCCGTTGACCGGTCGACGCCATCAAATTCGTCGCCATCTATCCCGGCGGGGCTATCCGATTATTGGCGATGCCAAGCACGGTAAGAGTGTCCACAACCGCTTTTTTGCCGAACAGCTGGGGGCGCCACGGTTACTGCTGGCGGCCACCTATTTGGCCTTTGACCATCCGCTGTTCGACAAGCGGGTACAATTAAGCTGTGCCTTGGATGACACCATGATTGCGCTGTTTAACCACCTTGGTTGGGCGGGGCATCTACCGCTGGATAGTCTGCGCACGCCACCCCACACCAAGCCTTCAGCCCTTCAAGTGCTATGAGTGAGTCTGCAATGTCTTCATTAAGCCCTCCAGGCATACCACCTGCTTCTTCAATGCCCACGGTTAATGTGGAACCTGCATCTGCAGACTATGAGTTTCGTTTTGGCGGCATTCGGCGCCTTTACGGGCAGCGCGCGGCCAACGCGTTTCGTCAAGCCCATGTGGTGGTGGTTGGCGTTGGCGGTGTGGGTAGTTGGACGGTTGAAGCGCTGGCTCGCTCGGGTATTGGCAAACTAACGCTGATTGATCTTGATGACGTGTGCGTTTCCAACGTTAACCGCCAGCTCCATGCGCTGGATGGCACCATTGGTCAGCCCAAGGTGGAGGTGCTTGCCGGGCGTTGCCGCCTGATTGCTCCAGAAATTGAGATTATGGCCGACACCGCCTTCGTCACGCCCACCAACCTTGCTGAGCGCATTCCCGATGACGCCGACCACGTGGTCGATGCCATCGACAGCGTGATTGCCAAAGCTGCGCTCATCGCCTGGTGCAAGCGGCGCAAAATCCCCATTACCGTCACCGGCGCGGCGGGTGGTCAAACCGACCCCACGCGTATTCAGGTGGCGGATTTAACCCGCACCGAGCACGACCCGCTGCTCTCCAAAGTACGCTCGCGGCTGCGCCGGGATTACGGCTTTTCCCGCAACCCCAAGCGGCGATTCTCGGTAGAGTGCGTCTACTCCGACGAGCAGTTGGTGTATCCCAGCGCCGATGGTGAAGTGTGCCTGCAAAAGCCGGGTGGCGGCGACGCTACGCGCTTGGATTGCGCCTCCGGTTTTGGCGCGGCGACCTTCTTGACCGGCACCTTTGGCTTCGTTGCCGCTTCTAAAGTGCTAGAGCGACTCGCCAAGAAAGCCAATAAGCCCGCCGCCGCCACACAAGAGGAAACTAAATGACCACGCCTGTTCCTGGCATTTACCGTCACTACAAAGGCAATTTGTACGAAGTGATGGGCACCGCCCAGCACAGCGAAAGCGAAGAGCCGCTGGTGGTTTATCGCGCCCTGTATGGCGACTATGGCCTCTGGGTGCGCCCGCTTGAGATGTTTACGGAAACGGTGACCAAAGAGGGCCACACCCAGCCCCGCTTTGCGCTGGAGAAGGCGTTTTGACAATCACGCTAAACGTTTAGAGTGAATAGACGCAAAGTCTGCGGGTCTGTGTTAGGTGTATTTTGATCGGCCAACGCCCCGAGCCTCGCCTGGGGTGATTCCAAAGCGCCGTTTAAACGCACGGTAAAACCAGGAAAGGTGATTGAAACCCGAATGTAGGGCGATATCGTTTACGGAACGTTGCGCAGCCTGAGAGGATATCAGCGTACTAAAGGCGCGCTGAAGACGCTGTTCAACCAGGTAGTCGGTAAAAGAAGTGTCCGCATTCTTGAACAACGCCCGGATATAGCTTGGCGATACAGCGTGGCGTCGTGCCAGGTCATTTAAGGTGATGGGCGTCCGCGCATGAGCGTTAATATCGGCTTTAATGGCTTTTAATCGTGCTGCGCGCAGGCCTCCACGCTGGGCATGCTCGCTGGCCTCTGGCGTGGCTCCAAGTGCCAGGCACGCCAGATCCAGCAGTTGATTTGTCAACTGAGAAGTGGGTTGACCGTCAACCGCACCGGGGCATTCTGTCAGTGCCAGCGAGAGCCGGCTAAGGTGCTTTAACGATTCGCCGGGCAAAAGCAGGTGTTTGGGCAGGCGATCCATATCGCCAAGCAGCGGCGCCAGTTGCGCGCGTGAAAACGCCACGCTTAGAAAGTTAACCCGCTCGCCGTAAAAGTCGACGCTACCTGACTGATGGTTATAGACGACGCGTGCTCTGCCCGGCGTGCAAGCAAGAGAATCATGGGCTTGGAGGTGAGAGAGCCAGCCGCCCAGGCCACCGGGATGGATTAAAAGCGTAATATCATCGTTGCCATCAGCGACTTGTGGGTTTTCACGCGCCGCATGCAGCGATGATGCGGTCACCCGAGCGATGGAAATTCCCGGCAGTAGCCTGATGCGTGTTTCAACATGCGGAATCTGCTTTCTGGGCGCATCAAGCTGTACTTGCGCCATGGCGCTGTATATATCCTGCGCAGCCTCCAGGCGTTCGCTGGGTGCAAAGTCGTCTGTTGAAAATGAAAAAAAAGCCATGGCTGTCTGATGGGTTATTAGAAGTGTTATTTATCATTAGTAAGTATTATGAACGTTGAAATCAAGTAGGCTGATTGTCTCAGGGAAAAGTGTAACCTGCAGAAAACCACTAAAAGAAGTTAACCAATCAGGATGGTTAACGTAGGACGATAATTGAGTTTTTTAATAAAGTAACAACTTATATTGTCCGTTATAGCGTCTTAGCATCAGGCAAATAAGGTCGCGGGTATGTCGAAAGTTTATGCCAAAAAGGGGCGTTGGCTGCAATGGGGCGGCGGCATTGCCATCGTGGTGGCGCTGTTGCTGGATCTGGTGGGCTGGATGCCGCTGCCGTTTCTGGAGCGCTTGGAGTGGCAGACTTACGACGCCCGTGTGCGGGCAACGCTAAGCGAGGAGGCCGCCGACCCCTCGCTTGCGATCATTGATATTGATGAGCGCAGCCTTTATGAGGTGGGCCAGTGGCCTTGGCCGCGCACTGTCGTCGCTGAGCTGGTAGAAACACTGTTTGAGACCTACGATGCGGGGTTGCTGGGGGCGGACATTGTGTTCGCCGAGCCTGAAGGGCGGGTGCTTGAATCGTACTGGGAAAGGTTGGTAAGCGATTACCCCGAGCTTGCAGCGCGCTCTCCACCTGAAAGTGGCGATGCGGTACTGGCCAATACCCTGGCTAACTACCCGGTCGTGCTGGGGCATTATTTTCAGGCAAGTATTGCCGAAAATGACCCGCCGCCGGTGGGTGCGTTGCCCGCGCCGGTGGCGGTGAACGAGGGTGACTCGCTTGCAGTCCCGAAACCCGAGCGCTTTACCGGCAACCTGCCCGAACTGCAGCAAAGCGCGATGGGCGGCGGTTTTTTTGATAACCCACACGTGGATGGCGACGGTGTTTTTCGCCGGGTACCTTTATTGCAGCGCTGGGAGGGCGAGCTTTATCCGAACCTGCCGCTTGCGATGTTAATGGCAATGATAGGCGGGCCGACGATTGAACCGCAGGTGGGTGAGGGCGCGGGCGTGGCGCAACTGGAAGCGCTGGACGTCGGCGGCTTTAAAATTCCGGTAGATAATCAGGGGGCGGCGCTGGTGCCGTGGTACGGCGAGCGGGGGCATTTTGCGTATATTTCAGCCGTCGATGTACTCAACGAGCGCGTCGAGCCTGAAGAGCTTGCTGGTAAAACATTGATTATGGGCGCTTCAGCGCCCGGCTTGATGGATTTGCGCTCAACCCCGGTGGGGGGTGTGTACCCCGGGCCGGAGATCAATATGACGCTGCTGGCCGGGATGTTGCACCAGAGCTTCAAATCCCAGCCGCCGTGGGTGGCGGGAGCGGAACTGGTGAGCCTGGTCTTGCTGGGGGCACTGATGACATTGTTGTACCCGCGTTTAAGCGCTCCCGTGTTGCTCGCGGTTAGCGCGGGGCTACTGGGTCTAACGCTGGGCGGTAACCTCTGGGCCTGGCAACAGGGGCTGGTGTTGCCGCTGGCCTCTTTCGGTGTGCTGCTGGTGCTGCAGATGCTTTGGCACCTGGCACTGAATTTTTTACACGAGTCGCAGCATAAACGTTGGGTGGCCGAGCGCTTTGGCCAGTATGTGCCGCCCAAGCTGGTGGATGACATGATCGACAGCGGCGAGAGCCTGGGTCTTGCGGGTGAAGAGCGCGAGCTAACCGTGCTGTTTTCAGACGTGCGCGGTTTTACGGCGTTTTCTGAGACGATTCCGCCTGCTGAGCTGACCCATGTCATGAACCGGCTGTTGACACCGCTGACCGGCGCCATCCACGCCCACAACGGCACCATCGATAAATACATGGGCGATGCGATCATGGCGTTTTGGGGCGCGCCACTTCACGATGCCGCGCACGCTGAGCATGCCCTTGAAGGGGCGTTTGCCATGCTGGAAGCACTTGAGGATATCAACCACACCTTCACCCAGGAAGGTAAGCCTGCCCTGGCGATGGGCATAGGCCTAAATACAGGCCCTATGAGCGTGGGCAACATGGGTTCGAGCTTCCGCATGGCCTATACCGTGATGGGCGATAACGTCAATTTGGGATCGCGCCTGGAGGGTCTGACCAACGCCTACGGAGTGAGCGTGCTGGTGAGTGAGGCGACCGCGCACCAAGCGCCCAACTGGTGTTTCCGCAAGCTGGACAAGGTTCGGGTCAAGGGCCGCGGCGCGCCGCTTTGGGTGTTGGAGCCGATTGGTAAATGGCAGGCGCTAACCCAGCGCCAGCGCGAGTGGCAGGCAGCGTTTGAGCAGGCTGTGGCGCTTTATCAGGCGGCGGCGTTTTCTGAGGCGCAAGCGGCGTTCAACGTGCTTGACGACCAACAAGACCCGCCCACCCAGCTATATTTGCAGCGTATTGCGTATTTCCAGCAAGCCCCTCCCCCCGACGACTGGGATGGGGTGTGGGAGCATACTGAGAAGTGAATTCAGCTCACTGAGGGTTCGGTGGTTCAATGATATTTTCATCTAGTAGCCTTTGAAATAAGCCAGTGCCGCTATAGTTGCCCAGGTCACCGGAAGCTTCGATCAGACTCATAATGGCGGCGGCGTCTTCGGCGATATATTGGCCTTGTAGGCTACCGCCGCTTTCAAAGCAAACGGATTCGCAGCCTGTGTGGGTAAGGCTGATGCTATTTATTGGGAAAGTTTCGAAAGTATCGCTGCCTGCTTCAGTGACGAGGCCACCAAACAGTCGACCAAGCCCTTCCAACCTTATATCTACTTCCACGCTGCTTTCCGTGCCACTACTTGCGAGTGTGATGGTGCTGTCGCCAAGAATGGGAATAACATTATTGCCTGCTTCGCTGATAAGCCCGGTACCGCCTACCCAGTTAAAGGCCACGCCCTCGGCTAACTGTCCGTTTATTGCATCGAGCGCTTGGTTGCTTAGCTCGTTGCTTAGCGAATCGGCTAACTCATCCGAGACAGAAATAAAGGGAATACTGCTGCCAATGGGCGTGTCCTCCGGGGCGAAGGGGTCAGGGGAGTCAGCGTTCCAATAGCCCCATACCACTTCGCCACCGGCGATATTTTCGCTGCCTTGGGCAGTAGGCGTCGTATTTTCTACGTAAAAGCCATTGAGAAGGTCGCTGCCGATAATCGTTGTTAAACTGTTTTCGGTGTTAGGCGGGAAGTCGATCCAGACCTCGGCTTCGGGCTCAGGTTCGGGCATCGGTTCTGGTTCAGATTCTTGGTTGACGTCGTCTTCTAAATTATCAGCAAAGGCGCGGGCACGGTTAGATTGTTCTTGGGTGAGGTTGGTGGTTTGCTCACGCTGAAGTTGTTCATTGGTGACCGGTGCGAGCGCTATTCGGTCGAAAAACGTGCCGTCAGCAGCATCGCTATCGGTATTGGCATCCAGCGTGATACTGGCAATGGTCGTGTTGCTGCCAGCTTGCTGGGAGGTGTCTGCGCTTGGGCTTTCATCCTCTTGGCGGGTTTGCTGGCGGCGCTGGTCTTCCAACTGTTCAAAAATCGCTATGCCGTCAACCAGAAATTCTGGCGTGGCATCCAACGTGGCGGAAAAAACGACTTGTCCCGGGCGCACAATACGCTCGCCAGCGTCAGTTCTCATGGAGAGCATACCACTCTCTACATATAAGTAGCTGCCGGTAGCCATGCCGGGCAAGGGGGGCGCTTCGCCTTCGGGCACGTGAACCAGTTGAAAGCTGGTGCCGCGAATGCCCATGGTGGCTACCGGTGTTTTATGGCTGACGTTTTCGGGAGCATTACGTCCAATCAACCCGGTCACAGCGCGTAACCCGCCGCGCAGCAGCTCACCGCTCTGTACGGATTCTTCAGGGTTTTCTTGGTCTTCGTTATAGCTCTCCAGGGTGTAGGTGCTTTCTGGCTGAATGGCTTTGGTGCCACCGTCGCTATAGCGGATCTGCAGCGTACTGGCGCTTTGCGTTCGGAAGGTGTCGCCAGCGAAGATATCATCACCGCGCTCGGCGGCGATCCGTTCTCCGTCGCGCTCAATTGAGGCATTGCCGTGAATAAACATCACCTTCCCGGCGGGGGTGTTGGCCCACACGACCATGGGGATAACCAGGCTGCCGACAGTGGCATGGAGCGATACCCAACGGGCAATGGAGTGTTGTATAAAACGAGCCATAAGCCCTCCTTAGAACAGGTAGCGCACGCCAACCTGGGTTTGCAGGCGAGTCGAGTCGTAAAATTCGATGGTGGCGTCACGCTGTTCATAATTGGCAGAGGTTTCGACCAGCCAGTGGCGGTTGAGCTGGTAGAGCCAGCTCAACCGCGCTTCCCATATCTGCTCCTCACGGGCAGTGGGCTGGTAGCGGCTGGTGATGTTGTTAACGTCATCCTGATAGTTGCGTTCGCGGTAACCCACATCGCCGCGTATGAGCTGGCGGTTGCCAATGGGGACATCCAAACCCATCCCGACCTGCCAGTGGTTGAGGTCACCGCCCGCGCGCTGTTGGTTGCCAGTGCCACGGGCCCATTCTTTGCCCACCCGCGCCTGCCAGCGCACATTGACGTGAGTAAGCGGGGTGGTAAGTTCAACCCCCAGGCGGCCCGCGTCGTAATCGCTTAGCGCGTTGTCAAAGTCGTTACGTTGGGCGCGAAGTTGCCAGGTGAGCTGGCTGTCGGTGCCTACCGTGTAGGCGTAGTGTCCGCTAAGGCCCCAGCGGGTTAATAGGGGATCCTGGTTGGCTCCACCCCAGCCTTGCAACACGTTGGGTTGCAGTGTCCAGGTGTGGCCGTTGCTTAGCTCGCGCTGGTAGGCAGGCGCTAGCTGTAACAGCGTCAGGTCAATTTCCTCGGCGCTATCCTGAGTGTAACGCTGGGTTTGGGCAGTGGCGTCAAGCAACCAGCGTGATCGTTCGTCAATCGGGTAGCGCCCCCGGTAATTGGCTTGAAGCCGATGGTAAAGACTTGAGCGGCTGGCAAAAGTGATGTCGTCGAGCTGGTTGGGGCCGTCGGGCTCCAGGGCACCGCTATCGATGAGTTGGTCAACCACATCGCGTAGTGACGGGGGTAAAGGATCAAGTTCGATATCACGACTGTAGCGCTGGGGGTTGCTATCGTAGCCAAGAGCGACGCCTACGCTCAGATTATGCTGTGGGTCGTTGTCTTCCCCGCGGCGCTGTTTGATGACTTCTTTGAAACGGCGAATGGCCGCTTGTGCTTCTGGCGGAGGGGAGAGTGCTTCCAGGCGCTCAATTTCCTCTTCAGCGGCGCGGCGCTGATCCAATTGCAGTAGCGCGGCGACGCGTTCCATTCGCGCACCTGCGTGTTCCGGGGCTGCTATCAATACCCTGTCCAGGGCAATCAACGCGTGGGAGACATCTCCTGCTCGCAGCGCAAACACACCCAGCCAGTAGTCAAATTCGGGCTCACCGCTGCGGTCGACCTCAACGGCTTTCATGCTTGCGTAGGCGGCGTTGGCGTCACCTTGCTCTAGCATTTGGCGAGCGTTTTGTAACGTGTCTTCATAGGCATGGGCTTGTGTAGTTAATAGCAGCCCCAGCGCGATACTCAGCAGGCAGTAAAGACGAAAAGGCCGGACTGTTATTGATCTCATAGGCAACCCCAGTTCCTTGCTAACTATACGGATGCCAGTGTACGGGGTGGTAAAAGGTATGGCTTCCACTCAGCGCTACACTTGTGACTTATTCCTCTAGCGGTTTTATCAAAGAGCCTGCCATGGCTGTGTCCCAGGCAGGGCGGCATTAAGCTGCTGGATAATTTTTGACCGATACGGTGGTTTCAGGTGGGTTATCAATAGCTTTTTAGGGGGTATCGCCACCCGGTTAACTAGTTCGGCGAGCCGCTGTGGGGTCAAGTGGTAAGCTGATTCGGCAAGGCAGTCTAGATCGTTGGGGAAGGCACACTCAATCACCAGCGTGTCGAGTGCGCCTAGCCGGTTAAGCGATTGGATGGTGATATCGGAAAGCCCGGTATCGCCGCTAAACGCGACGGCGCCTGTCGGGCTACTTATCCAATAACCACAGGTGGGAACGCCATGAGTAACGGGAAACGGGGTCACTGAGACGGTGTCGTCAAATGTATACATATGCCAGTGGGTGAGCGGCATATAACGCAGCACAGGGTGTTCTGGAGAGGGCAGTTGGGTGAAATCAGGCCAAATAACATGATTGAAAATATGTGTCTGGAGGGCCTTGATAACGTCTGGCAGCGCGTAAACAGTCAAGGCTTGGCGGCGTGATACAAGCGATTCAAACAGGCTGTCGATGAGCAGCGGCAGGCTGGCAATATGGTCAATATGGGCATGGGTCAACAGGATGTTTTTAAGGCCACTCATTTGTTCGTTGCTAAGTCGATTAACGCCTGTGCCAGCATCCAGCAGTAGGGTGGGCGTGAGCAGAAAAGCGGTGGTTCCTTGTGTGTGCTCTAGGCCTCCGCTAGTGCCAAGAGGGGTGATATTCACAACGCTATCACTCCTTAAATGTTAGAGCTAAATGGGTCAGCCGCATAAGAGATGTCGTCAACCAATAGTGTTTTTGCTGTTTTATAGTGGCCGGTTGGGCTTTTTATCGCGCCAGTTTAGAGGCCATATCAAACCCTATGATGCTTTGTATCGCATTTTTCATCTCAGGGTCGCGTTGGTATAGCCGCTCAAGAACCGAGGATGGCCAAATTAAGTAACGTACCGGCTCGTTTGCGATCACATCAGCACTGGTTAATCGGCCGGTAATAAAGCTCATTTCACCGGCAAAGTCGCCTGGGGAAAGCGTGGCGCGTTCAATGCCATTAACCTTAACGCTGGCGCTACCTGAAAGCAAAATGATAAGCGCACGCAGCTCTTCCCCTTGTTCGATTAATGCCTCTCCAGGCTGTATTTCATGGGGCTCCGCCTGCTGTAATAAGCGGCGCATGCGGCGAGGTTTAAGCAGCGAAAAAGTGGTTTTGTGCAGCCACTCTTCTTCTTGGGTGAGTTTAATCGGGCGGCGTTGGAGCAGTAAGATCGTTAAGTTGATGGCATTAATCGCAATAAAGGCGATTTGCCAGGACATAGCGCCATAAAGTGGCGTGGATTGAAAATAAAAGTACGGTAACGTGGATAACGCCGCCAAGATGGTAATGGCGCGTAGCCACGCCATATCACGAACAATATAGGCCAAACAGAAAAGGATATTAGCGATAAAAAAAAGCCCAACACTGAGCATCCCATCTCCAAAAATTAATTCATCGCATCATAGCGGTGGCACCATGCTACACAAAAATATTAGCGGAATCGCAACGAATTTGATGGTTTGTGGTATGGATTTACCCCTGCCGGTAGTATCGACATAATGGCATCGGCTAGTGCCCTGTTATCTTCTGGAGAACGTATGTCCCCCACATCACCCCAGCAAACGCTGAAAGACGTATTCGGTTTTGACGACTTTCGTGGCGGCCAGCAGGCGGTGGTTGAAAGGGTATTGGACGGTCACTCCACGGCAGCGATTTTTGCCACCGGCGCGGGCAAGTCGCTTTGCTACCAGCTTCCGGCGCTGCATCTTCCCCATCTCACCCTGGTGGTATCGCCGTTGCTGGCGCTAATGCAGGATCAGCTCTCCTTCCTGACTCGCCACGGCATCGTGGCGGCAAGTATTGATTCTACCCAGGATCGTGACACCACCCGCGATGTCATGGAGCGGGCTAAAAGCGGCGAGCTGAAGATTCTGATGATCTCGGTGGAACGGCTGAAGAACGAGCGTTTTCGCCACTTTCTGCGCCAGGTTCAGATATCGTTGATGGTAGTTGATGAAGCCCACTGTCTTTCCGAGTGGGGGCATAACTTCCGCCCTGATTATTTGAAGCTGCCGGACTACCAGCGCGAGTTTGCTATTCCCCAGGTGCTGCTGCTCACCGCCACGGCAACGCCGACGGTGATCGCCGATATGGGCGAGAAGTTCGCCATCGCTCACGATAACGTCATCACCACAGGCTTTTATCGTTCCAATCTTGAGCTGCTGGTGGCACCCGCCATGGAAGATCGTCAGCAGCAGTTGATTGAGTGGCTGAAGTCACAGATACAGCCGGGCTTTGAGGCGCCGACGATTATCTACGTCACCCTTCAGCAAACCGCCGAGCAGGTAGCTAAAGCACTGGCGGCTCAGGGTATTGCTGCTCAGGCCTATCACGCTGGGTTAGATTCCCAGCGGCGAGATGAGATACAGCGCCAGTTCATGGGCGGCGTGTCGTCTTGCATTGTTGCCACCATTGCCTTTGGGATGGGCATCGATAAGGGCGATATTCGCAATGTAGTGCATTTTGATCTGCCCAAATCCATCGAGAACTACAGCCAGGAGATTGGTCGGGCTGGGCGCGATGGGCTGCCTTCCACCTGCCTGACCATGGCTGGGCGTGACGGCCTGCGGGTGTTGGAAAACTTTGTTTATGGTGATACCCCTGAATACGCGGGCATCTATCGCCTGCTGGAAGAGATTGCTGCGGCAGGCCAAGCGCCAGACCGCCAGTGGGAAGTGCTGCTCAATACGCTTTCCCGGGATACCAATATCCGCCTGCTGCCGCTGAAAACACTGCTGGTGCGGCTGGAGATGCACGGCATTATCGCGCCGCGCTTTGCGTTTCTCGCCGAATATCGGCTGCGCTATCATAGTGAGCCGAATGAGCTGATAAGTCGTTTTGAGGGCGAGCGCGCGGCATTTGTGCGCTTGCTGGTCGACAATATTCCCATCGCCCGCACCTGGGGAACGGTGGATTTTGACCGCTTGCATCATGCCGGGCAGGCCCAGCAGATTGATGCCTCCCGCGCTCGCGTGATTACTGCTCTTGAGTACTTTCAGGACAAGGGCTGGCTGACCCTGGAAGGTAAGCGTATGACCGACGTTTACGAGGTCTGCCAGCCTGAGTTCGCCATTGAAACGTTGGCGAGCCAGCTATATGACGACTGCCTCAATCGCGAGCGTATCGAGATTGATCGTCTGCAATCCATGCTGACGCTGTTTGAGTCTGAGAGTTGCCTAACGCGGCGATTAGCGGAGCACTTTGGTGATAGCACGTTTGACGCACCGCTTCAGAGCGAACAGGGCCGCTGCGGCCACTGCTCGGTATGTTACGGGCACCCCGTTAGGCTGCCGGAAGCGCCGCCACTACCCACGCTATCGGATAATGACTTCACACGCTTTGCCGCCCCGTTTATTCAGCGCCACACCGAACAACTGGGCCAGCCACCTAATGCCCAGCGGTTGGCGCATTTTCTGTGCGGTTTAACCATGCCGGTCTTTTCGCCGCTCAAAGCGCGTAGCATTAGCGGCTTCGCGGTTTTCGAGCAGCGCGGCTACCCCGACGTGCACCAGTGGGCAGAGGCAATGCTGTCGCTAGGCGGTTAGGGCAATACCGCTGAGCTGAGCTTTAAGTGCAGCAACTCAGCGGCGCTTTTACCTGCCACTGCACCCAGCACCACGGCGCTAAGCAGCCCGTTACCGGAGAGATAGCCACTGTCGTTGGAGCCGGAAACCCCGCGAGCAGCACCGCCTGCGGCGAACAAGTTGGGCAGCGCCTGGCCTTGGGTATTGAGCACCCGTGCCGTGGGATTCACCTCTAAGCCGCCCTGGGTATGAAACAAAGCACCAGTCACGCGAATAGCATAGTAGGGCGGTTTGATTAGGTTGGCGGGTTCAAAACGGCGACCAAAGGTGTCTGCTGTTTGTTCTTCGGCATGCTGCTGCATCTCCGCAAAGGTAGCCTGTAGCGCTGTTAGCGGCAGGTTCAAACCAGCGGCCATCTCTTCAAGGCTGGAAAAACTGCGCACCGCGCCGCTCTCCTGAGCATTACGATAATCTTCAAACGCCTGGGCCGACTCATGAATCCGCGCATCAAAAAGGTTCCAGGCCACCTGATCAGGCTGGGCCAACACCTTGGCTGCCTGTTCGGAGTAGCCGCCGTGCTCGTTGGAGAAACGCTCGCCGTTTATATTGACCTGAATGCCGCCTTGCATCATCAGCGCCCAGCTAATCAAAATCTGGTGGGGCGTGGCGAGTGATCCATGCCCCTGGCATGCGCCCAAATCCTTCGTGCTAGCGCCCATGGCCTGACCCCACAGTAAGGCGTCGCCCTGGTTGCCTTCATGGCCGTAATACAGCGCGTTTTTTAGCGTCGGCAGATAGCGTTCAACCAGCTCAACGTTACCGCCATAGCCATTACAGGCCAGGATCAGCGCGTCGCAGCCAATGGTTTCGCGGCTGCCATCAGGGCGTTCGAGCGTAATGCCGCGCACGCGCTGTGTGGCATCAACGTACAAATCGACTACCCGTGCCTGGGTCAATATATCGATACCCGCCGCCTCACAGGCGTTAAGCAGTGCGCCCATCAGCTCTTCACCGGTGCGTCGTGGCGTTGCGTGCATGCGCAGGTGGCGGTGGCCGGGGTAGAGAAAGCCTTCTACCAGCTCAAAGGGCACGCCGTGTTGATCTGCCAGCCACTCAATGGTTTTGCCGGATTGGCTGGCGAGTAGCTCGACAATCGCCGGGTCTGCCTCAAATCCGTTCTTCTTTTGGATATCCTCCGTCATGGCTTCAGCGGAATCCTTGACGCCAAGCTCGCTCTGAAAACGCGTATTAGCAGCGGGAATAAACCCCGACGACATCGCCGTGCTGCCACGGGGAAGCGCATCGCGCTCTAGCACTGCAAGTTCAACACCGGCTTCCTGGGCAGCCAGTGCGGCGACTAAGCCGCAGGCTCCCGCACCGATAATCAGCAGCGGCAGATGGGCATCAAAGCTGTCGTTGCTATAGGGAAGTATCGCCATTACGCCTGCTCCGCTACATGATGAAATGCATCAAGAATCTCGCCTGCCGGGGCCTGCCATACCTCGGGGTGCCCGCTAATGTGCGCGAGCACCTCTTCCAGGCAGGCAATCCGGTGAGGCTGGCCGACTAGCCAGGGGTGCAGGTTCAAGGCAAAAAGCCGCCCGCCCTGCTCGCGGGACTCTTCCAACAGGAAATCAAAAGCGTCTTTCACTTGAGTCACCCAGGAATCTTCCGAATGCAGGTTCTGGCTCATCACAAACTGATCTTCGATCTCGGTCGCCAGGGGCATCATGGTTAGATTGCCCACTTGGGTTTGGCTTGTTTGGGTGAAGCATGCATAGGGCATATCGTCGTTGACCCAGTCGGCGCAGTACTCAATGCCGTTTTCCGCCAGCAGGTCGGGTGTGTTGAAGCTCTGGTGCTTGGCCGGGCTTAGCCAGCCGCGAACGGGCTGGCCGGTGACGCGGCGCAGGGTTTCCACGGAGCGCTTGACCAGCTCGGCCTCTTCTTCAATCGGCTGGCCGCCGTAGTGCAGGTGATCCATGTTCCAGCCATGGGCGATAAATTCACCGCCGTGCTCTTTCAGGCGCTGCACCAGATAGGGCGTTTGCTCAGCGAGCTGGGCGTTGATGGCGAACGTGGGCGTGATGTTGTGTGCCGCCAGCGCTTTGAGCACGCGATAGATTCCCACGCGGTTGCCGTAATCGCGCAGCGAAAAGTGACGCAAGTCCGGGTAGGGCATGGTCATGCCATTAGGCACTTTAAACGGCTTGCCGCGCTGGTTTAGCGGATAGAACTGCAACGAAATATTGATCCACACCGCCAGGGTTTTACCCTCCGGCCAAGTGACCGGTGGGCGTTCACTTAGCATCGACCAGGCATAGCGCTCGTGGTCGTAGCCCTGGCGACGGTGGGGGTAGTCGAGATAGTCGTCATTAAGCGCCATAGCGTTACCCCTGTTGTCTGGCGGTGGCGGCCTGGGCCGCGATGCTGTCGAGGGCGGCATCAAAGTAGTTGGCCAGGTAGTAGTCGGCAATCTCGCGCCCGGTGGCAACCCACACGTCCGGGTGGCCGGTGATGTACTCAAGCGCCTCTTCAAAGGCCTTAATACGGTGCGGGCAGCTCACTTGGTAGTTGTGCGTGGGAATGCACATCACCGTGCCGGACTCGGCGCCCTCGGCATAAAGTCGGTCAAAATGGCGCTTGAGCATGGTGGCGTACTGGCGCGGCTCTACCTTGTTCACGGCGTAGACGATGGTGTCGTTCATCTCAAGGGAGTAGGGCATGGAGATAAACCGCTTGCCGGAGCGAACGCTGACCGGCGTGGGCTGGTCGTCGTGGAACAGGTCGCAGGTGTAAAGCCCGCCTTTGTCGCCGAAAAGCTCTTCGCCCACTTCTGCAAACAGATCCAGGGTGCGCTCTGAGTGGGAGAGCGCCGGGGCTAGATACCCAGCGCAGGCTTGGCCAGTATGGCGGTGAATGGTTTCCATACTGTCGCGGATCATCGCCCGCTCTTGATCTTCGCTAAGCCCGTAGGTGTAGCGGGTGTTGTAGATGCCGTGGCTGAAAAATTCCCAATCGCGCTCTTTGCACATCTGGATAATTTCGGGATGGTGCTCGCATAGCGCCACGGAAAGCGACACCGAGCCGCGAACGCCGTACTTATCCAGCAGGGCCATCTGGCGCTGGTGACCAACCCGGTTACCGTAATCGCGAATGCTATAGCCGGGCACCGATGGGTGCGGGTGCGGCCAAGGGTTACGCTGGGGATTCTGCGGTGGGTCGAGTTCGTAATATTCGATATTGGGTGCGACCCAGAAGGCGACTTTCGCCCCGCCAGGCCAGGTGATCTTGGGGCGCTGGTCATAGGCCCAGTAGTCGTAAACGCCGAGTGACTCTTTCATGGCTGGCTCCTGTTATGACCCATTACCGTCCAACCACGCTAACACCTCGGCAACCGGCAGCACGTCGGCATATTTAAGATGCAGGTCGGTCAGGTTCGCGTAGTGGTAGCTCTCGTGTTTATCCGATACGCACTCCATCGGCACGATGGTGCGGTAGCCCCGGGACAGGCTTTCCACAGCGGTGGCGCGAATGCATCCAGAGGTAGAGCCACCGGTAATAATCACCGTGTCGACCTGATGCCACACCAGCAGCGACTGCAGCGGCGTTTCGAAAAATGCTGAAGGCATACGCTTGGTGTAGATCACATCCCGGCTATGGTCGATCTCGCAGCGCTCGTCGAACTCAGCGCGCTCGGAGCCGTACTTGATGTTTTGCAGCGAGTCCGGTGTGTCGGTGCGCGTGCCCCAAACGCCTGCATCTTCGGCGGAGTCTAAAAAGGCCACATGGGTCCAGACCACCGGCCAACCTTTTTCCCTAAAACCGCGCGCCAGCTGGTTGGTGTACTCCAACTGTTTGGGGTCGGTTTCGTAGGCGGTTTTGAACAGATCGGTGCGGGTGTAGGCTTTTTGCGGGTCGACGTTGACCAGCACCGCTTTGTTGCCAAAACCAAACGGCACCCGCTGAGGGTTGGCCATGACGTCGTTAAAAATCTCTTTCGCCGTTTTGTCGGTGGTCTGCATGGTCGTCTCCTGAATAGTTATTTATTCGCACTTATAAATAATGGGCACGAGTTGATAAGAGAGAGTTAGCGATTGTCGTACTGCTCGCCAAGCTCCAGCATCGCCTGGGTGCCTAAGTAGTCATTGAGCTGTTTGAAATCGAGCATCTGGTCGCGGAAGGCGTCGGTGGTGCCGTCCTGTTTCAGGGTGGCAAAGAAACGGCTGGCCATATAGGTAATCGCCCGAACCAGCGCGCCGGGAAAAATCACCAGCGAGAAGCCTAGCTCTTCTAACGCCTGGGCGTTCTGCAGCGGCGTGTCGCCGCCCTCTACCATATTGGCCATGATCGGCACCTTGCCTTTGAACTGATTCATAATCTTGCTGATATCTTCGTCGCTACGGATACCTTCGATAAACAGCATATCCACGCCCGCCTCGAAATAGGCTTGGGCACGCTCAATGGCGTTGTCGGTGCCTTCTACGCCAAGCGCGTCGGTACGGCCAATAATCAGCGTGTTATCGCTTGCCCGGGCGTCCAGTGCAGCATGCAACTTACCGACCATTTCGCTTTTAGAGACCAGGGTTTTGCCGCGCAGGTGGCCGCAGCGCTTGGGGTAAGTTTGATCTTCTAACTGAATGGCGTTGGCGCCAGAACGCTCCAGCAGGCGTACGCTGCGCATCACGTTCATAGCGTTGCCAAAGCCGGTATCACAATCCACCACCACCGATAAATTAGTGCGTTCGCGAATATGCGACATCGCCGTGCAAATTTCGGTAATGCTAAGCAGGCCAATATCCGGCCGACCCAGCTGGGTATAGGCCAAGCTGGCGCCGGAAAGGTAGACCGTGTCGAAGCCCGCCTGCTCGGCAAGGGAAGCGCCAAGGGCGTCAAATACACCGGGGGCAACGACGATGGAGCTCTCCTGCAACTGCTGCTTAAGCTGGGCTGGCTGGTGTGAGGCGTGCTGTTGGCGTGTCATAAATATCTCGTCACTGTAGGAAAAAGGATAGTAGGAAAAATACGAGCGGTGGGTTCAGGCGTTAGCGTCGGCTGCTTGTTCTAGCGCCAAATCGTTCCATACATCTTGGCGGGTGATGAAGCCATCGGTGAGTTCAAAGCGGTCAATAAAGCGCACGCCGCTTGATGTTTTGCCATCCAGCCACTCCACTGTTAATTCGCCATGGCAAAACACCACTATTACAGAACCAGCGCAGTGGCTGGGATAGTCGCACTGGTCTAATGCGTGAAACGTTTTACTCACCCGGCGGTAGCGGGTTTGGGCCCACTCAACGACCTCGCTTAGCCGTTGCATGGGCGGCGTGCCGGGGAATTGCATCACTACGTTAGCCGCAAGGTAGCGCTCTGCGCTGGCTAGGTCGCGGGCTTCCATGGCGCTTAAAAAAGCGCGTACCCGCTCGGTGCCTTTTTTTTCAGGGCTCTGTCCTTCAAAGCTATGTCCTTCAGGGCTGTGTCTTTCATGGCGATGATTTTTGGCGTTAGACATTGACGATTCTCTTGCCCTCGCTGCCCATCCAGAACCAGGTTGTTAGCAATGCTTAGGGGCGCTGGTTCTGCAATAATGGCTTTCAAGCGGGAGTAATTGTGTTATTGATTAACTGTTGATATGTATTATATGTAATACATTTTTATGTCTATTAATATCCCTGCGTCAAGCCTGACATAAATTTTTCGACCAACATCCTGAGGAGAGGCGTGGATGAGCGAGGCAAAACCCTCTGCGGTGGGGGGTACCAAATCACACCGAATTTATCTGCTGTTAAAAGACGCCATTTTGAGTGGGCGGCTGCCCGCTGGCAGTAAATTGGCTGGTGAAAATAAGCTGGCGGAGCAGCATGGCGTATCCCGGGTTACCGTGCGGCGTGCCATGGAGGCGCTTCAAACAACCGGGATGGTAGAGCGTAAGGCGGGTGTGGGCACGGTGGTGCTGGAACAGCCGTTGGACGCGACGGTGATGACCGCTAGCGTATCCAATCTGATGCCCAACATGGTCAAAATGAGCCAGGCCTCTCAGGTGCGGCTGCTGGAGTTTGCCTACGTGTTGCCACCGGAAATGATCCGTGAGCGGCTAGGTATGTCGCAGAACGTCAAGGTTCAGCGTTCGGTGCGAGTGCGCATGGTCGATGACAAGCCGTTTTCCCATCTGGTAACCCACGTGCCTGAATCGATTGCGCTGCACTACAACGAGATGGATTTAGCCAATACGCCGCTGTTTGTGCTGCTAGAGCGCAGCGGGGTGAAGGTTGACCACGCCTCCCAATCTATTTCTGCCACCTTAGCTAGTCACGAGGTGGCTGAAGCGCTGGATGTTGCCGTGGGCTCGCCGCTGATTTCACTCACTCGTGTAGTGTTTGATGAACAGGGTCGGGGGGTAGAGCATTTGGACGCGCTCTATCGACCGGATCGATATCGCTTCCAAATTGATTTAGAACGAAACGGCGATGATAACTCCCGCTACTGGGAGCCCAAAGTGGCTGGAATGCCCACCAGAGGGAAGGATGAGTAGCAACGCGGCTTATTTTTTAATGTATTAAATTTAATACAGATTTAAAATTATAAAAAATACATTTGACCTGTGTTGTGAAATTGCGCTAGTTGTATTGGGGTGAGAAAGATAAGTCCAACGAAGGCCGAGGCAACGAGCGAAGACCATGAGTACCCCAACAACGCTGTTTGACAAAGTTTGGCAGGCCCATGAAGTTCACCGCAGTGAAAGCGGTCAGAGCCTTCTTTGGATTGATCGCCATTTTGTCCACGAAGGTTCCTTCCATGCCTTCAATAAACTCGCTGAACGCGAGTTGCCCGTTGCCCGGCCCGATTTGACCTTTGGTATTGCTGACCATTACGTACCGACTGTCGCACGCGATCTGGCAGGCGTTGCGGATCCCAAAGTGCGTTCGATGATTGAGCAGCTTTCGCACAATACCCAGCAGCACGGGGTGACGCTGTTTGGTTTGGACGACCCGCGCCAGGGCATTGTGCATGTCTTGGGGCCCGAACAGGGGCTTACCCAGCCCGGTATGGTGATGGTCTGCGGCGATAGCCATACCGCCACCCACGGTGCCTTTGGCAGCATTGCGTTTGGCATTGGTGCCTCGGAAGTGGCCCATGTGCTGGCCACTCAAACTCTGTGGCAGAGCAAACCCAAAGTCATGCGGATTACCGTTGATGGCCAGTTGGCTGAGGGCATCACGGCCAAGGATATTGCGCTGACCTGGATTGCACGCCTGGGTGCCGACGGCGCACGGGGCTACGCTATTGAGTATGCGGGCGAGGCGATTCGTTCGCTCTCCATGGAAGCGCGCTTAACGCTGTGCAATCTCTCCATTGAAGGTGGCGGCCGCTGCGGCATGATTGCCCCCGACCAAACCACCTTTGATTACCTGCGCGAGCGCCCCTGGAGCCCGCAAGGAGAGGCCTTTGAGCAAGCCTGCGCCTATTGGTCAACGCTCTATAGCGATCCAGACGCCAGCTTTGATCTTGAAGTAACGCTGCATGCCAATGAGATCGCCCCCACGGTGACCTGGGGTGTATCGCCCGAAGAAGCACTGCCTATTGACCACGCAGTGCCCGACCCTGAGCAACTAAGCGACCCTGCAAAAGCGCGCCAAGCCCGCGATAGTTTGGCCTATATGGGCTTAACACCCGGGCAAAAACTCACCGATATCACCATTGACCGGGTGTTTATTGGTTCCTGCACCAACGCGCGCATTGAAGATTTGCGCGCCGCTGCTGCCGTGCTGGCAGGGCATAAAAGCCGCGTGCCCGGCATGGTGTCGCCTGGTTCAACGTTGGTGAAAACCCAGGCGGAAGCGGAAGGGTTAGACCGCATTTTTATCGACGCCGGGCTTGAGTGGCGTCATTCGGGCTGCTCGATGTGCGTGGGTATGAACGGTGACTTAGTCGCCAGCGGCGAGCGCTGTGCCTCCACTACCAACCGCAATTTTAAAGGCCGCCAAGGCCCGGGGGCGCGCACCCACTTGATGTCGCCCGCAATGGTGGCTGCCGCGGCGGTCAATGGTCGCCTAGCGGATGTGCGCACGCTGGCAGCTGACGATAACGCCACTGTTCAGGCTTCAGGAGCGCACTAATGCAACCGATTACCGTATTGAACACCCTTGGTGTGGCCCTTGCCGCCGCTAACGTAGACACCGATCAGCTAATCCCCGCGCGCTTTATGAAAGAGCCGCGCAGTGTCGGTTACGGCCAGTTTTTACTCTATGACGTTCGCCACGATGAGCAGGGCAGACCGGACGCGGAGTTTATTCTGCATCGCCCTAATGCGGCCAATGCAGAAGTGATGGTCAGCCGACGCAACTTTGGCGCAGGCTCATCCCGTGAAGCAGCGGTTTATGCGCTGGTCGATTACGGCTTTCGCTGCGTGGTGGCGCCGAGCTTTGGCGATATTTTTGCTTCTAATGCCGTCAATAACGGCTTGCTGCCCGCGGTCGTGGAAGAGGATGACGCCGAGCGCCTGCTTGCAGCCCTTGGTGATGCACCAGCTGCGATTGACGTCGATTTGGAGCAGCAGGTTATCCGTGTCGCTGAAGTGGAAGTCAGTTTTTCCATTAGCCCCGTATGGCGCACCAAGCTGCTTAATGGCTGGGACGATATCGATATGACCCGCCAGCACGCTGACTCGATTACCGATTTCGCAGCACGCTACTTAGCGCGGTATCCCTGGACAACGGCGCAGCCGCCAGAAAGCACCATTATTAGTAAAGGGTAGCGGCAGTGCCTGCTAACCTAAAAATGCATTTTTATAAAAAACGCACGCTTGCAGCAGACGTTTATAAGAGCGATACGAAAAAGCTTATTAAACGGCTTATAAGAAAGTAACAGAAACAATAAACGCTATAACGCAGATTACCCCGTGCAGGAGACTAACGAATGAAAAAAGTAACGCTTACTATGGGCATGCTCACCGCCCTGGCTTCCACTCAGGCGCTAGCCGTTGATCAAATCACCGCCGTGCATGCGTTTCCGCCGTCTTTGATCTATACCCAAAGCTTTCTCGAGTTCGTCGATAAAGTAAATGAGCGCGGTGAAGGGGTGGTGCAGATTAACGTGCGCGGTGGCCCTGAAGTGATCGGTCTTTCCGAGCAGCCAGACGCAGTGCGGAACGGCGTGGTGGATATGGCCTATACCGCTGCGAGCTTTTACGCAGGCACGGTACCGGAGCGCGATGCCATGGTGGCCTCCAATACCAACGCTATTTTTGCCCGTGAAAATGGCGGTATCGATCTGCTCAATGAGATTCATCAGGAGAAGATGGGCACTTATTACCTGGGCTGGTTCGACAGCGGCGTGAGCTACAACCTCTATACCATTAATGAACCCACCATTGATGCTGATGGCAATCTAAGCGTTTCAGGGCTGCAGCTACGCAGTAACCCAGTCTATGACGCTTTCTTCCAGGATTACCTAGGCGCGCAGCCGATTAGCTTACCCACCACCGATGTCTACGCTGCGCTTGAGCGTAGTGTGGTCAACGCCACTGGCTGGACGCAAATTGGTCTTAAAGACCTTAATTGGGATCGCTTCTTGAACTACCGGGTTGACCCTGCCTTCTTTTCTACTGACATGGGCGTAATCGTTAACCTGGACAAGTGGAACCAGTTAAGCGAAGAAGCACAGCAAATTCTTCAAGACGTGGCCATCGAGCATGAGCGTGAAAGCGCTGAGTCATTGGCTGACTTAGCTGAAACGCAGCAAGCTGAACTTGAGGCTGATGGTATGCAGGTAGTTACTCTTGAAGGCGAGGTCGGCGAGCGTTATGCCGAAGCCGCCCGCGATGCTACCTGGGAGCGTATGCGCCGTCAGATGGAGCGTCATCCTTCTGGTCTTGAGCATTACGACACGCTAATCGAAAAGTTTAACGACCTCTAAGAACGGTAGGGGGCGCTGAATTTTCGAGCGCCCCTTTTGTATGACTTTCTCGTTAGGGTCTTTTATGCGCTACGCACAACGCGGCTACCTGCTGCTGCTCAACGGCATGGCCCTGCTGGCCGCCATCATGCTGGTATGGCTGATGGTAGCGGTGGTGCTTTCTGTGGTCATTCGTAATTTAGGGCTTCAACCCTCGGCGTGGTTTTTTCTCTCCACTGAGTACGCCATGTTTTATCTCACCCTGCTGGGTGCGCCTTGGTTGGTACGTCAAAAAGGGCACGTGCATATTGAACTGCTGACCTCTGTTTTGCCGCCGCCAGCGCTGAATATTCTCAGTCGTGGTGTATCGCTGCTGTGTGTGGTGGTGTGCTGCGTGTTGGCGTGGAAGGGGCTGGATCTTGTACTACTCAATATTGAGCGGACTGATTACGATGTGCGCGCTTTCTTTGTGCCGAAATGGATGCTGACGATTGTGTTTCCGATCAGTTTTACATTGATGGCAATCGAATTTGGCCGCTTTGTGGTTGGTCATGAGATTCTTCACAGCGGCGAAGCGGGGATTAAAGAATAATGGAATGGTACTTTGCACTCGCTTTTCTACTCTCGCTGATTCTGTTCTTTATGGCGATTGGTACGCCCATCGCATTGGCATTTTTAGCCGCCAACGTGATTGGTGCTTGGCACTTTATGGGGGGGCAAACCGGCATCATACAGATGCTCAACAATGGTTTTGGTGCGCTCTCTAGTTTTAACCTAGTACCCATTCCGTTGTTCTTACTGATGGGCGAGCTGTTTTTTCGCACCGGCCTGGGCATGAAGATGTTCAATGCGGTTGACCAGTTGATGGGCAAGCTGCCGGGGCGTTTATCGTACGTAACCGTTGTTGGTGGCACGGCGTTTTCTACGTTAAGCGGCTCTTCTATGGGATCCACAGCATTGATGGGCTCGCTGCTGGTGCCGGAAATGGAACGCCGAGGCTATAAAAAGAAAATGGCCATTGGTCCGATTCTGGGCACTGGCGGTTTGGCGATTATTATTCCGCCTTCAGCGCTTGCCGTGCTGTTAGCAACCTTGGCAAGAGTGGATATTGGCGCACTGCTGATCGCGGGCATTCTGCCGGGGCTAACGTTGGCAGGTTTTTATATCGTCACCATCTTTATCCAAACCAAGCTGGATCCCACTGCCGCACCCGCCTATGAGCTTGAGCCGGTGCCCCTTAGCGCGAAGCTCAAACTGATTGTGACCGATATTCTACCCATGCTCAGCGTGATGGTGATTATTGTTGCGATGATGCTAATGGGGTTTGCCACACCTTCCGAAGCTGCAGCCTTCGGGGCATTGGGTGTGATCATCCTGGCGTTTATTTTCCGCTGCATGACCTGGGAGGCGTTTAAGCTTTCGGTCACCGGAGCACTCAAGGTCACTTTAATGGCTTACTTGATTGTCTTCGGCTCTGCCACGTTTAGCCAACTACTGGGCTTCTCAGGCGCCTCGGGAGGCTTGATCGGCTGGGCGACCAGCTTTGATCTTTCGCCTATTTTGATGCTGTTGGCGATGTTTGCCGTGCTGCTGGTGCTGGGCACTTTTATGGAGCAGATTTCCATCATGATGCTGACCGTGCCGATCTTCTTCCCGTTAGCGCAGGCGCTCGGGTTTGATCTAATTTGGTTTGGTATCGTTGTTTTATTGGCTCTGGAGATCAGCTTCTCAACGCCGCCGTTAGGGCTGCTGTTATTCGTCATGAAAGGGGTAGCGCCTGCGGGTACTACCATGCGTGAAATTTATTCGGCCGCCATTCCTTATATTCTCTGTTCGATGCTACTGGTCGCAGTACTGATCGTTTTTCCGGGCCTCGCTACTTGGCTTCCCAGTATGCTGCAATAGGGATTTCTGAGAGCGGTATATCAGCCCCCATCCCATTTGGGTGGGGGCTTCTTTGCATTTGTGAATCATCGGCTAAGCTTAAGCTCTTTCAAGGAAATTAACGCAGGGAGCAGTCATGTTTAGTGGAACGGTAGCGGTGCTGGTGATGACGGTCGCCGCTGTCATCGCCAGCGTGCTGGTGCATTTTGAAGTGGCGGTACGTATTAGTCGGAAGCTGGAGTATTGGCAACTTGCGTTACGGGGCCGCTTTTTAGTGCTGTTTCTAGCGTTATTTGTTGCCCACCTAATCGAAATATGTATCTTTGCGCTGGCGTTAGTTGGCTTACAGGCGTTACCCGAAACAGGACAGATTTCGGGCAGTGAAACGGTGGCACTGTGGGATTATTTTTATATGTCGGCAATAAGCTATACCACCCTCGGGTTTGGCGATCTAACGCCTGAGGGTGGTATGCGTCTGTTACTAAGCGCCGAAGGTTTAATCGGCTTTATGCTGATCACCTGGTCGGCGTCGATCACTTTCTTACAAATGCAGCAGCACTGGGCCGTGGGAGATGAATAGCCTATAACTTATTCCCAAGCGGGGAAGGGGTCGGGCAGTTGCTTCCACGCTTTCATTCCTTCCAGCAGTTCTGCCTCGCTTAGCAGGCAGGCATCTAAGGCTTCACGCATTTTTGCTTGATCCAGGTTCTGGCCGATAAACACCAGCTCTTGGCGCATGTCGCCAAACGGCTCCTGCCACTTCTCCATAATAAACTGGCGGGTTTCGGGGTCGGTTGGCCAGCGCTCTTCGGGAATCGCTTTCCAGAACACACCTGCCGGGCCATGGTGAGCGATACCGCCTGCTTGGCTCCACTGGCCTGCGGCTTGAGGACGGGTTGCCAACCAGAAAAAACCTTTCGAGCGAAGTAGGCCTTTGCCAAACCACTCTTGATTAAGCAAGTCGTGGAATTTTTGTGGATGGAAGGGTCGGCGAGCATGGTAGGCGAAGCTGCCGATGCCATACTCTTCGGTTTCGGGAACGTGCTCACCACGCATCTCCTTTAACCAGCCTGGCGCCAATTGGGCGCGCTCGAAATTGAACTTGCCGGTATCCAGTACTTTATCCAGCGGCACGCCACCTTGGGTGATCGGCACCAGCTCCGCATCGGGGTTAAGTGAACGTAAAATGGCTTTTAAAGCGTCTAGTTCTTTGGCGCTAATCAGGTCGGTTTTGCTGATCAGCAGCACGTCGCAAAACTCGATTTGATCGACCAGCAGGTCGGCGACATTGCGCTCATCGTCTTCACCCAGACTTTCGCCTGCTTCGGCAAGACTCTGCGCTTCGCGGTACTGTTCTAGAAAGTTGGCACCATCCACCACCGTGACCAGCGTATCCAGTCGTGCAACATGGGAAAGACTCTGGCCGCTTTCATCTTCGAAGGTGAAGGTTTCTGCCACCGGTAGCGGCTCGGAGATGCCGGTAGATTCGATTACCAGGTAATCAAACTTGCCTTCCCGGGCCAGCTGGCTGACTTCTTCCAGTAAGTCTTCGCGAAGGGTGCAGCAGATGCAGCCGTTGCTCATCTCTACCAAACGCTCTTCACTGCGATTAAGCGCCACATCGCCATCCAGCGTCGACTCGCCAGGGCCGCCGCGCACCAACGCGCCGTCGATATTCACCTCGCTCATATCGTTGACGATTACCGCTACGCGACGACCTTCACGATTGGCGAGAATATGATTGAGCACGGTGGTTTTACCGGCACCAAGAAAACCCGAGAGCACTGTCACGGGTAGGGGAGAAAATGCGGTCATTGCTAGGTCACCTCTAAACGGGTTTTGTGTTATGTGATAATATAACAATAAAGGTGCGTTTAGATAAAGACCTAAGTTGGAGAGGTGGGGATCAGTTGCCCATTGGTTAGTGAGTCTTAGCGCTTATATTGCGTCGGGCAGTAGCCCCGTAGCACATCGGGTGAACGCAATGCACTATGTTTGGTGGCGCGGCCGGTGACGCGCTTTCGCCATAGGCGAAACGAAGCGGGTTTGAGCTGGTGGCGCATCACCTCAATCACATCGGGCTCGGCAAGGCCAAACAGCGTTTCGATGGCTTCAAACGGGGTGCGGTCTTCCCAGGCCATTTCGATAATGCGTGATTGCTCGTCATCGGGTAACCGGCGAAAGCGTTTAACGGGGGCTTTTGGCATCTTTCACCTCGTTTCAGTGAGTTGGCGGTGTGCGCTGTTGCGTTGTTTAACATACCATCGCAGCGCATCAATCACGATGAAAACCGCTAAGCTGACGCCCAATACAGGCAGCGCCATACCTAGCACGATAGCGACAAACAGCACGCTTAGTTTGGCTGTAAACGGTAGCATTAGCCAAGGTTCAGTCACTGTGGGAAAGCGCTGACCACTTACCGTGCGCAACCGCCGCCATGCCATCAAGTAGCCCCATATTATCAACGTCACAAGCCCTGCGGCGATCAATGCCAGCACGACTTGATTAACAATGCCAAACAATACCCCCATATGCAGGTCAATCCCCCAGCGGGTGAGTTTGGCTGCCAGAGGAAACGTGGTGAAGTCGGTTTGATCGGTCACTGCCATGCTGTGCGGATGCAGTGCTACTTGGTCGACTTGGGTAGGCCACTGGCGATCAATTTCGGCTACCCGCCACGCCTGCTGAGGGCCGCTCGGGGGCGTAAGCTGAAGTCTTGCTGCGTTTAGGCCCGCCTGGCGGGCAGCGCTAAGCGCTCGATCAAAGTCGTCTAATGCGATGGCCGTGGAGACCATGGCCATGTGGCCGCGATGTTCCGCATGTTCATCGTGTGGTTGGGTATCGGTATCGATCAGCGCTGTTGAGGCGCTTGGGGTACTCCAGCCCCATGCATGCCGCAGCTCGGCAATATTGCTGCCCGCCCACTGTGACCAAGTAAGCCCCGTGGCAGAAAAGAACAGCAGCCCGAGCGATAAGACCCATCCAAGTGTTGCGTGGCGTCGGCGGGTTGCCTGGGGCCCTGAGCGTGCTTTTAGCGTGCGGCGTTGCCAAACCCACAGCATGAGGCCACCCAGCGCGGCAACCCAGAGCCAAGAGGCAGCCAGTTCACTATATAGACGGCCTATATCACCCATTAACAGCTGGCGATGAAAGTGATCAATCGCTGTGCGCAGCGGAAGTATTCCGCTGGTGCCGTAAACCGTTGTATCACCAGTCACCGCGAGCGAAATCGGATCAACAAACAATGCGCGATGTTCTGAAGGGCCGAGACCTGGCTCACTAAACATCAGCCTGGTGGTGTCGCCGTGTTCTGGTGCGGGGCGTACCGCGCTGGGTAAGGTTGGAACGCCTAGATAGCGCTGCCCTGCAGCGATCTGTTCGGCAAGCGGTTGAGGCTCGCCCTGAGTAACGCCATATAGGGTGTCATGGTAGAACCACTCTTCAAGTGGCGGGCTGAGTAAGTAGGCAATGCCGGATAACGCCGCGATAAGAATAAAAGGGCCGATGAAGAGGCCAATATATAAGTGTAGGCGGCTAATGAGGGCAAAGAGCAGTCTGCCGGTGCGGGTAGGGGAGTGGGCTGTCATTGGTTTGAGTCCGAGTGGTATCGGTAAAATAGCCTGACAGCTTAGGTAGTTTACTTAGCGATCGCTAGCGTTGAGGCAGCGGTAAAAAGTCACACGTTTAACGGCTAGAAGGCGCTGGCTTGGCGGCCAGCAGTGCTCGAAATAGGCCATTCATCAGCACTGGCTCGTCATGACGAATCTGGAACCCCGCCTCGCTGAGCAATGGCTGTGCTTGGCGAGTAATGTCAGTCGCAAGTGCCGATGTGACGCCATTTAGAAGACGTCGACCCGCTCCCACAGGTTGGTCGTCGGGTTGAAACTTATCCATTACACATAGCTGCCCGCCGGGTTTTAGCACGCGGTACGCTTCGGCAAGTCCTCGCTGTGGGTCTGGCATGACCGCAATAATGAGATGCATGATGACAGCATCAAAGTGCTCGTCAGGGTAGCTGAGCGCCTCGGCGTCCATCACACTACACTCCACATCGTGGCGCAGCGCCTCGGCCCTTTTGGCTGTGCGTTTCACCATGGCCGGAGCGATATCGGTGGCGTGCAATTCAATATCGTGAGGCAAAAAAGGCAGGTCTAACCCTGTACCAGCCCCTACCAGCAGCACCCGCATGCCTGGCTCCCAATCTACTTGGCCAAGCGCAATACGCCGCGGCCTGCGAAACGCCCGAGCGGCGACCACATCGTAAAAAGGTGCGTAAAAAGTGTAGCGTAGGCGATTCCACGCGGTAGTGTTGAGCATAACACCTCTTAGCAGCGCAACGCTGCGATTGCTGAACGGCGGGTGTTGACTGCCGATATCAGACTACCTATAGCATGAAAGTAATCATTCAACCAATCGCGAGTTTTCTTGTTATGCCTGTTATTTTATAAAACTAGTGTTGTAGAGTTATATGTGGTTAGTCATTTTTAGTTTCTGTGTTAAGGTTAAAAGTAGCGTGACATTAGTATATTTATTGTTGAGTATAAGTAATAAACTTTGATTGTTTTTGGTATGGTAGTGACGCGTTTTCTCATTAAATATCATTATCCCTTCTGAAGACGAGCGGCTAAGTTTTCAACAATATCTATAACGAGTTTGCGATCATTTTGATTTAAGGGGGCTAGAAGCTGTTTCATTCTGCTTGACTGATCATCGATATGAAAACTGGCTTGTCCAAACAGCTCTGCAGCTTCGCAGTTGAAAATTTCAGCAAGCTCTATTAAGCGCACAATATTGGGGATCACCCGTCCACGCTCAATGCGTGAAACGGCTTCATTGCCAACACCTAAGCGCTCAGCAACTTCTTCCTGGGTTAAGTGACTGCGAACCCGCTGTTTTGCAATGGCCCGGCCAATACTGCCCGCTAGCCGTTTCTGTTCTGTTTTATTCACAATGCCCTCCATTAGACCTAGATGGTTGAGGAACGACCTATTGACATGAAGGACTGTTTAGGTTGAATATCATCCTCTAAGGTTGATTTGGATGCTGATAGTTACTTTTTGTTTCATTAGATTACTCTCTGAAATGTTTGGTGCAGTGACGGGAAGTTGATTGGGTAGCCAAATAATCATAAATATGTAGATGTATATGGACATATAGATAAAAGCCTACAGCTATGAAATGAATAGCTAAGCGTGTATCGATAGGCATAGTGCTTGAATGTCTTTAAATGTTAATGACCGAGTGGCTTTAGTATTTTTTTAAAAATTGTTTAATGGTTTTAATGTGAGGTGTTGTTAGACAATGAGTGGTTTTCCATTTAAAAATTTTAGCATTTAATCATTTGCCATAAAGCGTTAATAGGGCGACGGGTGTGTTTTTTCCACAGAAACTTATCAGGATGAGCGAGAGAAGCTTGATGTGTAAATCTGAAGGCGCTTAATAACATGCCACTTACTTCTGCACCAGAGGTTTTTCGACAGTTGGCGGATAAGTTGTCCTGCGTCAGTGAAGAGGGTTTTTTTCAGCACCTTGCGAGGTCCTTAGCGGATATCCTTGGGGTTGATCATGCTGTTGTTGAACATGTCGATAGCCACCAAAGCATTGTAACCACGCTGGCGGCGTGGTCGCAGGATGTGTTCATTGAAACGGCCCCATATGCGCTACGAGGCACACCATGCCAGCAGATCGCTGATCACTCACGATTGTTTGTAGCCTCCCACGTTCAGCAGCAGTTTCCAGATGATCAACGCCTGGCTGCCCTGGGAGCAGAGGGGTATTTGGGGGTTTCCATCGCTGCGCCTGGTGGCGGTTTTTTGGGTGTTATTGCGCTGATGCACTCCTCTGTTTTGGGGCTTCCTTCGTATGCCGATGAAGTGCTGCGTATCGCTGCGGCGTTAGCTGGCGTCGAGTTGGCGCGTCAGTTAGCGGAAAGTCAGACACGCGAACGCCTGTTATATAAACAGCGGGCGCTGCAGCGCATTGGCCAACGCAATGAAGCACTGATCAACACTATTAATGAGCAGCAACGTTTTCAGCACGCCGTGGTTAGCGTAGCGACTGCGGTTTCGGCTGAAAATGGCGAAGCGTTTCTGCATCAACTTACCGCTCACACGGCCGAGGCGTTATCTGCCGAGGTAGGCTTTATTGCGCTGCTGAATGAGCGAGATGCTGATTTTGCACATACTTTAACGCTGTATGTAAATGGTCAGCGGCAAAGCAATTTTGCCTACTATCTTCCTGGTGTTCCCTGCCACAAGGTGATGGTGGAGCAGGAGTGTATCGTTCACGATGGCGCCGCCATTATGCTGCCTACTGAAACCAATGGCGCGTTAAGTTGGGTAAACGGCTATGTAGGGCGACGGTTGGATAATAGCCATGGACAGCCCATGGGGCTTATTGGTGTTATGTTTAAACAGCCGCTGGCCGATGTGGCTGTTGTGCGCAACGTATTGCAAATATTCGCCGCGCGGGCGGCTTCAGAGCTTGAACGCCAACAAGATGAAGTACGCATTCGCCAACTCGCTTTTTGTGATCCCGGCACTCAATTGCCCAATCGCGCTGCCTTTATGCGTCATTTAGAGCAGGTGGTTACTGATACTCAGACCGCTGAACTGGCGCTACTGTTGTTAGATCTTAACCATTTCAAAGAGATTAATGACACCGCTGGGCACGACCTGGGTGATTTAGTCCTTAAGGCCGTTGCCGAGCGCTTTGTCGCCACCTTAACGGAGGGGCAGTACCTGGCCCGGTTAGGCGGCGACGAGTTCGTGGTAGTTTGCCCTGGCGTCGAGGCAAACGGCGCGTTAGCCACCGCGCAGAGGCTGTGGGACAGCATCGCGCTGCCGTTTATTGTTGAGCAGCACTCTTTCGAACTCTCGGTGGGAATCGGTCTCGCGTTTTATCCCCAGCATGCGGCAACGCCTTTAGAGCTGTTAAAACACGCAGACATTGCCATGTATCAAGCGAAACGGCAAAAGCTTCCCTTGTGTGTATTTGAGCCTTGGATGGAGCGTGTCGTCGCTGAACAGTTGCATATCGCCAAACGCTTAGCGTTTGCCATTGCAGAAAAACAGCTGAGTCTGCACTTTCAGCCCCAGGTAGATTTACACAGCGGAAGGCTGATTGGCGCTGAAGCCCTTTGTCGCTGGCACGATGAGGAGCTTGGCGACGTTTCGCCGGGCAAATTTATACCTATTGCTGAGGAACGCGGCATGATCGTTGCGCTCGGCAGTTGGGTAATAGAGGAAGCCTGCAGGCAGCTTGCTGCATGGCGAGAGCAGGGACACACCATGCATGGGCAGCTGGCGATCAATATTGCCGCCCAGCAATTTGAAGAGGAGGACTTAGTGGCTAGCGTGCTCAATCGCTGTGCCCAGTTTGGCATTGAAGCATCACAACTGAGTCTGGAAATTACCGAAAGTGGCATTATGGAGAATCCTGAAAAGGCGATTGCTATCACTGAAGTGTTAAAGAGCAAAGGGCTAGGGCTTTCCATTGACGATTTTGGCACCGGGTATTCGTCGCTTGCTTACCTGAAGCGCTTCGCTGCTGACAAAATCAAAATTGATATCTCTTTCGTCCGCGATATGCTTACCAGTGACAATGACCGAGCCATTGTGGCGACGATTATAGCCATGGCGAACACGCTGGGCCTTGAGACCATTGCGGAAGGTATAGAAAACCAAGATCAAATTACCGCGTTGCTGGCGTTGGGCTGTGCTCAGGGTCAAGGTTACTGCTTTGATCGGCCATTGACTGCCGACCAGTTCTCCCAGCGCTGGCTTCGCTAAATCAGTAGATCAATTTTGCCTTAAGCGTTTGCGAAAGGCGCCCGCCAAGTATAGCGGCCGTTGAAGCGGCTCAACGACTTGAGCCCGTTCTAATTTTTTCCTCAGTCCTTTCAAAAAGCCCAGCCAGTCAGGGTGCCAAGTAGTCTAGACTCATGCTATACCTAAGCTGTAATCTCATCTTCATATGCGCTCACGGTGTGTACTTTGGCGATGATGAGTAATAGTAAAAGGACGCATTTAGCTGATCGAATGGACGCTATTCGTATGTCGGTTCGGCAAATAAGCGGATTTGAATTCAGTCAAAGGATTGTACAGGAGCATTACGCTAAATGAGTGAATCGACCCAGCGAAATAACCTTTCACGCCGCAAAGGTTTTTTTTCAGCAGCCGTGCTAGGCGGGCTACTGGTTGGAAGCCTCCCTGTTGAGGCTTTGGCGTTTGGCTTCGATGATGTCGCCCGAAGAGCAGAGGAACTAGCCGAACAGGGCTACCGCCCCCCAGAAACATCGTTGCCAGACGAGCTGCGCGAACTCAGCTATGCAGAGTATGCGCAAATACAGTTCAAGCGAGATCGCGACGTATGGAGCGGTAATGATGCACCTTTTACCCTGAGTTTTATCCATGAAGGGATGCATTACGACAGTTCCATCCAGTTGAACAGTATTGATTCGGAAGGGGAAGTTCACAGCTTTGCTTATAATCCTGACGACTTTACCTACGGTGATTTAGGCATCTCGGACGATGTTAAGCATAGCGATGGCGTTGGTATCGCTGGCGTCAGAATCAACCACACACTCAATGGTGCTGATAGCAATGAAGTGATGGTATTTCTGGGGGCAAGCTATTTTCGCGCTGTGGGCAGAGGCCAAGTTTACGGTCTTTCAGGGCGTGGGTTGGCCGTAGATACGGGATTATCTTCGGGAGAAGAATTCCCCCGCTTTAGCGAAATGTGGATCGTCGAGCCCAGCCCAGAAAGCCTGTACTTAACGATTTTCGCCCTGCTTGACTCGCCTAGCGTTACGGGAGCCTACCGCTTCGTGCTTCGTCCCGGTGAAGGCACTTTAGTCGACGTACAGTCGCGGCTATATTTGCGTAGGCCAGTCGAGAAACTGGGAATAGCACCGCTAACCAGTATGTACCTTTACGGCCCGGAACAGCCTTCATCGACACAACACTATATGCCGGCAATCCATGACTCGAATGGCCTATTAATCGATGATGCCCAGAATGGCTGGCTGTGGCGCCCGCTAGCCAATCCGGCCAGATTAATGATGAATAGACATACAACGCCTCAGTTGCGCGGTTATGGCCTGATGCAGCGTGGCCATAGCTTTAGCGATTATCAGGATATTGATGCACGCTATGATCTGCGTCCAAGCGCCTGGGTTGAGCCGCTCAACGAGTGGGGGGCAGGTAGTGTTGAGCTGATTCAGATTCCGACAGACAACGAGACCAACGATAACATCGTATCGATGTGGCTAGCGGATGAGCCCCATGAGCCAGGAACGCCGCTGGCGTTCGATTACCGCATTATATTCACCACTAATGAAAGCCGTCATCTTGACCCTCAGCTTGCATGGGTTGAAGAGACACGTCGTTCACGGGGTGAGGTGATTCGCGATGACCTAGTGCGGGAGCCAGACGGTACACTCGCCTTCGTCCTCGATTTTGTCGGGCCTTCGCTTGAGGGTATCGGCAACGGCGCAAACATAAGCGTTGATGCAAGCGTGGGCGATAATGGCGAATTAGCCGCTAGCCGCGTTGTGCATAATCCAGCCACTAACGGTTGGCGTGTGTTTGTCAACGTGAAGCGCAATAACGGTAACCAGCCTTTGGATATCAGGGCCAAGCTAATGCTTGATGGCAAGCAAGTATCTGAGACTTGGTACTATAGGCTACCCGCCAATGGCTGAGAAAATGTCTTCTTCACAGGCAACGCCAACGGATATTTATTTAGAGCGGTTGGCGTTGGAGACCCAGAATCGTGAGGAGCGCTACAAGTTACTGGTCGGTGATCTTGATAAGCACGAAATGGCTTCTCTACATGCTGCGCTAGGTGAGCGTAGTGAGGATCATTGTGATGGCCAAGCCGAAGGCCATAATGAAGGCCACAGCGGCGAAAATAATGATCCGGCGGCTTTATCGGTGGGGCGGCGCTTGGCGCTTGCCTATGCGGAGCCGCCTCTCGCGCCGCCAGAGGTGCTGTCAACGGACACATCGGGCATTACGCGACTGCGCACTGCGCCAGCGATGAAGCGAACGCCGTTGGCCCCCCAACAGTGGTCGACCAATCCTTTCGTGAATATTGGCCGACGCTTCAAGCGCTGGGCTAGCGGTGATGTTCGTCGGCGCAAAAGAGCATCACCCTCCGCTTCTTGGAAGTGGGTCGCCTCAAGGCGTCGTTGGATTTTATTAGTGTTGATTTTTGGTCAAAGTATCATCGCCGCCAATCAGATGCGCACCGTTCTCCCTGGCCAAGGCCTGCAGTGGCTTGAGATCGCTATTTTGTCACTGTTTGTACTGCTATTCGCCTGGGTATCCGCAGGGTTTTGGACGGCCTTGATGGGGTTTTTCCAGCTATTACGACGCCATGACCGCTACGCCATTGATAGCGAGGTGGGTGACGAGCCGATAGATGATGAGGCACGCACAGCGTTGCTGGTGCCCATCTGTAACGAGGACGTTGCAAGGGTATTTGCCGGGGTGCGCGCCACCCTGGAGTCTTTGCGTAGCACGGGTAATGATCGGCATTTTGACATCTTCATCCTGAGCGATACCTCCGACCCTGATATTGCCATTCAAGAAACCTATGCATGGTTGGTGTTGTGCCGCGATCTGGAAGCTTTCGGGCAGGTTTTCTATCGCCGTCGACAGCGCCGTGTCAAACGCAAGAGCGGTAATCTTGACGATTTTTGCCGCCGCTGGGGAGCGCTCTATCGCTATATGCTGGTGCTGGATGCCGATAGCGTCATGAGTGGCAAATGCCTTACCCGGCTGGTGCAAATGATGGAGGTGCATTCAAATGTTGGCATTATCCAAACGGCGCCCCGCGCTTCCGGCCGTCTCAATTTGTACGCCCGCATGCAGCAGTTTGCGACGCGGGTTTACGGGCCGTTGTTTACCGCTGGACTGCATTTTTGGCAGTTAGGCGAGTCGCATTATTGGGGCCATAACGCGATCATTCGCTTAGCCCCGTTTATGCAGCATTGCATCCTAGCGCCACTGCCTGGTAAAGGCTCAATGTCGGGCGAGATTTTATCCCACGACTTTGTTGAGGCGGCGCTGATGCGGCGCGCCGGTTGGGGGGTATGGATTGCTTATAATCTGGAAGGCAGCTTTGAAGAAATGCCACCTAACCTGCTCGATGAGCTCAATCGCGACAGGCGCTGGTGTCACGGCAATTTGATGAACTTCCGGCTGTTTTTTTCGCAAGGCATTCATCCCGTACACCGTGCCGTTTTCCTAACCGGTTTAATGTCCTATCTTTCTGCGCCGCTATGGTGTCTTTTTTTAGTCCTTTCTACCGCACTTTTAGCCGTGCATACCTTTACCACTCCCAACTACTTTCCTGAACCGGGGATGATGTTTCCTGTTTGGCCGCAATGGAATCCAATGTTAGCGGTGGGATTGTTCGGTGTGACGGCGCTGCTGCTGTTCTTGCCTAAGCTGCTCAGCGTATTGCTGGTGTGGGTACAGGGTAGCCGACAATTTGGCGGGCCACTCAAGGTGTTAGCGAGCATGGTGCTTGAGTCGCTGTTCTCGATGCTATTGGCGCCAGTCAGAATGCTATTCCACACCCGCTTTGTATTGACATCATTAATGGGGTGGGCGGTTCAATGGCGCTCGCCATCGCGGGAAAATAGTGACACGACGTGGGGTGATGCCTTCCGTGCTCATTGGAGCCAAACCTTGATAGGGGCCGTGTGGGCAGCGGGGGTTTACGTTATGGAACCCACATTTCTGTGGTGGCTCTCGCCCATCGTCGTTTCTTTAATGTTATCCATTCCGGTGTCGGCCCTCTCGAGCCGTGTCTCGTTAGGACGATTCTGCTTTCGAAAGCGGCTGTTCCGGATTCCCGAAGAAACGCAACCCCCAAGGGTACTGCGGCGTATGGTGAGTTTGCTTTCCCGCATGAACACAGGAATGGCGGCGCCGTCTTTTGCCCAAGTGGTGGTAGACCCCGTGCCCAATGCATTGGCAACTTCCCTAGGCACATCACGGCATACCGATGTTGAGCCAGTACGCCGACGTCGAGCCGAGCGGGTTGCACGCGGAGTAAGGATGGGGCCTGCGGCAATGAGTCGGTTAGAGCGTTTGGATTTTCTCGATGACCCTGTGATGCTTTCGCAACTGCACTACCACATTTGGGACGACAGCAAGGCGCACCACAGTTGGTTTGACTATGGTCTTCCAGGGCGTGAATCCAAACATCTGCCTACGTTTAGCTAAGCTAATGATCACTTTCAACGACTGGCGATTTTAACCAGTACCGCACGTTTAATCAGGCCGGCCGAGAGGCTGGCTTGTATTGCCTATCTGCTATTTTGAGTTGCTCAAAACGCTTTCGCATGCAGCGTCTGCGAAGGCGACTCCCCAAACTGCTGTTTATAGTCGTGGGCGAATTGACCCAGATGCCAAAATCCCCAATAAGTGGCTATGTCGGTGACCGACTGCTCTGGTGACGCCGCTCTTAGCGCGCGCCGCACGCGATTCAGCCGCGTTAGGCGTAAAAACTGCAGTGGACTGATGCCTAAAATAGTCGTAAAGCTATACTGCAGGGTGCGGCGGCTCACATGAGTTAGTTGGCAAAGCTCCTCCATGGTCACAGGGCCATCCAGGTGTTTGTCAACATAACGCTTAACGCGGTCAACCACTTCCTTGCGATGGGCGTAGCTGGGCGGCAACACAGCGCCAGGCTGGTCGGTTTGCAGCAGTTCCAGTAGCGCCATTAGCAGTATGTCTTGATGAATATGACTGGCAATCGCCAGGGTTTGGCAGGTGAGTAAACGCTCGATAAGAAACGACACGGCATTAAGCGTTTCCTTATTAGCTTGGCGTCGCGGCCTTACCTGCCAGCGTTTATCCAAGCTCACACCCTGCCGTTGGGCGGCCTCTGCTAATGCTGGTAATTGAATCACCAACCCGTAGATATCGAAATCCTCTGGGGTGACCAGTTCAAAATCCCGCCCGCCGGGGCGGCACATTACCTCGCCCGTGCTAAGCGCTTGACCATTGATACGCGCCCCCTGGCGAGTAGTGGGAAGCCCGATCCATAATGAGTTAGGCCACACCCGGCAGTCCTGACGTAGTGCTTGCCCGGTATGCTCTTTGAACACTTGCATGGTTTCTAATGCCACTTCATCCAGTCGACCATAGAAGCTTCCCGGACTGAGCTGGTCGTATTCCTGCTGCCAGCGCGTCAGGTTTTGTGCATGCTCATCGGCATCAAACGCTTCTTGGATGCATCTTTTTGGTGCAAATGCGCTGTCGAGCGTGGTCATGGGGACTCCCAGGAGCGTCAAATACGCTCAATATTGCTTGGTTGACGCCTTAACTTTCTGTATTTGTTTGAATTTATAAAATAATACCGGGTTTGCCAAAACTCGATACTCGCTATCTATTGATAACGCTATGGTAGCAACAAGCAAGTTTTATACCTCAACGCGCAGTCAGCGCGATTAAAAGCAGCCGTCATATAAAAAGGAAAACGCCATGGCGCAGACCTATCACACTACGGTGGGGAGCCGTAGCTACCGCTTCGCAAGCTTGGCCGAGCTGATGGCCAAAGCCACGCCGCCGCGTTCGGGCGACCGCTTGGCCGGGGTGATGGCGGAGAGTGCCGAACAGCGCGTGGTTGCCCAAATGGTGTTGGCCGAGCTGCCACTCACCACCTTCTTGAACGAAGCCTTGATCCCCTATGAAGACGACGAGATCACCCGGCTGATTATCGATGACCATGACGCCGATTCCTTCGCGCCGATAAGCCACCTCACCGTGGGCGACTTTCGTAACTGGCTGCTCTCCGACCACGCCACCAGTGAGGAGCTAACGCAAGTCCGCGCGGGGATTACCCCAGAAATGGCTGCTGCCGTTAGCAAGCTGATGCGCAATCAGGATCTGATTTTGGTCGCCAAGAAGTGCCGGGTCACCACGGCGTTTCGTAACACCATCGGTCTGCCGGGTCGGCTCTCTACACGGCTCCAGCCCAATCACCCCACCGATGACGTCACTGGCATTGCCGCCAGTATTCTTGATGGCCTGCTCTATGGCAGCGGCGACGCGGTAATTGGCATTAATCCCGCGACTGACAACGTTGCTCAAAGCGTCAAGCTGATGCGTCTGATGGACGAGGTGATTCAGAAGTATCAGATCCCCACCCAGTCCTGTGTGCTTACCCACGTAACAAACACGCTGGAAGCGATCGAGCAGGGCGCCCCGGTCGATTTGGTCTTCCAGTCGATCGGCGGCACCGAGGCAACTAACCGCAGTTTTGGCTTTGATTTGAGCACCCTAGCGGAAGCCGAAGCGGCGGCCCAGTCGCTTAATCGCGGCACGGTGGGGCGCAACGTGATGTATTTCGAAACCGGACAGGGCAGCTCGCTCTCCGCCGATGCCCACCACGGGCTCGACCAGCAAACTTGCGAAGCCCGCGCCTACGCGGTGGCACGCAAGTTTAATCCGCTGCTGGTCAATACCGTGGTGGGCTTTATCGGCCCGGAATACCTTTTCGACGGCAAGGAGATCACCCGGGCGGGATTGGAAGACCACTTCTGCGGCAAGCTGTTGGGCGTGCCCATGGGCTGCGACGTTTGCTATACCAACCACGCCGAGGCCGACCAGAACGATATGGATAACCTGCTCACGCTACTCGGCGTGGCGGGCTGCAACTTCATCATGGGCATCCCCGGTTCCGACGACATTATGCTCAATTACCAGACTACCTCCTTTCACGATGCGCTCTACGCACGGCGAGTCTTAGGGTTAAAAGCGGCGCCAGAGTTTGAGCGCTGGCTTGAAGAGATGCAGATTTTCCAGGATATCAGCACTCATCGGCTCAACGACCAGCTGCCCGCTGCCTTTGCCAACAGTCTGCGCCACCTGCCCAAGGAGCCGCATCATGGTTGATCAGCCAATATCGCCCATCGTCGTCGAAAACCCTTGGGAGCGGCTGAATGCGTTTACCGACGCACGAATTGGCCTGGGGCGCGCGGGTGTCAGCCTGCCGACCAGCAAGCTGTTGGCGTTTCAGTTGGCCCATGCCCAGGCCCAGGACGCCGTTCACACCCCGCTGGATGTCGACGCGCTCGCCAGCGAGTTAACCGCGGCGCTGGATTTATCAGAGGCCCCCATACGCTTACATAGCCATGCCCAAGACCGCGCCATGTATCTGCAGCGGCCTGACTATGGCCGCCGCCTCAACGATGAAACCCGTGAGCAATTACAGCAAGCCGCCGCCTCTCAGCAGCGCTATGACCTGGCGGTAGTGATTGTCGATGGGCTCTCTGCGCTGGCCGTGCAGCAGAACAGTGCGCCGTTTCTTAGCACGCTGTATCAGATGTTCAGCAGCGATGCTGCCGATTGGCAGCTAGCGCCGCTGACCATTGTCGAGCAGGGGCGGGTGGCAATTGGCGATGAGATTGGCGCGCTGCTGAACGCTGACGCCGTGCTGGTGATGATCGGCGAACGGCCAGGACTAAGCTCCCCGGACAGCCTGGGGCTGTATATGACCTGGGCGCCGGAGCCGGGGCTAAAAGATGATCGGCGCAACTGTATTTCCAATGTGCGTCCGGCAGGTTTACAGATTGAGGAGGCCGCTCGGCGCTTCTTTCTGCTGTTAAAAGAGGCCCGTCAGCTCAAAGTGTCGGGGGTTAAATTGAAAGACCGCAGTGAAGACGATGTGCTAGAGGGGGACGCCGCATCCGGTTCAATACGCAACTTTCTGGTCGCTGATTAGCGACCTTGGTTCACGGCAACAGCCGTATCAAAACAGACGTATAAAAACAACGACGTAACAATTCTCCAATAACAATATGGAACGCAGTAATCAGCCAATAGCACAGCACGCCGCTGACGACACTTTCGTTCCACACCATGAGGGCAAAATGATGACACAACCATCAGTTGATAAAGCGTATTTGGCAAAACGCCAATTGCGTAAAGGCACCGCCGGCTGGATGTTGCTGGCGGGGCTAGGGGTTTCCTACGTGATTTCCGGTGATTTCGCTGGGTGGAACTTTGGCATCGCCGAAGCGGGCTGGGGTGGTTTTGCGGTTGCTGCCTGCTTAATGGCGTTGATGTACTTGGCTTTAGTGCTGTCGTTGGCGGAAATGTCCGCAGCGATTCCCGCCGCGGGGGGTGGCTACAGCTTTGCCCGCCAGGCCATGGGGCCGGCCGGTGGTTATCTTACTGGGCTTGCAGTATTGATCGAATACGCTCTGGCCCCTGCGGCGATTGTGATTTTTATCGGTGCCGCGGTGGAGTCATTACTGGGTATCAATGGCCCGTTGGTATATCTGATCTTCTACGCCGTGTTTATTGGCATCCATCTGGCGGGCGTGGGGGAAGCGCTTAAGGTCATGATGGTGATTAGTGGCTTGGCGGTGTTCGCCATTATTGCCACCGCCGTGGCTCTGATCGGTAGTTTTGACTCGGCCAACTTGTTTGATATTGCCCCCACCGATGCGGCGGGTGCGAGTACCTTTATGCCGTTTGGCTGGTACGGTATCTGGGCCGCGCTGCCGTTTGGCATGTGGCTATTCCTGGCGGTGGAAGGCGTGCCGCTGGCGGCGGAAGAAGCCAAAGACCCAGCGCGGGATATGCCCAAAGGCATTATCGGGGCGATGCTGTTTTTGCTGTTCACCGCCTTGCTAGTCGTCGTTCTGCTGGCCGGTGCGGCGGGGGCTGAAATGATCGGTCAAAGCGGCGTGCCGCTGGTGGATGCGCTGAACGCGGCGGGTAACCCAACGCTTGCCACGGTGGTTAACGTGCTGGGCTTAGCCGGACTCATTGCTTCCTTCTTTTCGATCATCTATGGCTATAGTCGCTTGGTGTTTGCGCTCTCACGAGCAGGCTACCTACCTAAGCAACTGTCGCTGACCAGCGGACGTAAAGTGCCCTATCTAGCGCTGATCGTGCCGGGCGTATTTGGCTTCCTGGTGTCACTCAGCGGTGAGGGCGACCTGATGTTGGGGATGGCCGTGGTCGGCGCGACTATTTCTTATGCGCTGATGGCGCTGAGTCACATTATGCTGCGGGTACAACAACCTGACTTGCATCGGCCGTATAAAACCCCTGGCGGTGTGGTGACATCAGGTATTGCGCTGGTACTGTCGTTGGTAGCTCTCACCGGTGTGTACGCCTTTGATCCCCGCGCATTCAACTACACCATCGTGCTATTCATCGCTGGGGCGGCTTACTACTTCCTGTACAGTAAAAATCATTTGGTGGCGAAAACCGCCGAGGAGGAGTTTGCGCTGGTGTCCGCTTCACCTGAAGAACTGGATGAAGGCGAAACCGCACCGGCCGCCGCTAAGCTGTAAGCGAGCCAACGAGTAGGCTACTGTGATAAGCCCCGGGCGGTAAAAACGTCTGGGGCTTTTTTATACCTATGTATTTATGCATCTATCTATGAACCGTTGCGAGGTGGCCGCATGACGCTGAACTTTAATGATCCCAGTGAACAGCAGCGGTGGTATGCCGTCGATGATGGTGTCATGGGCGGGGTTTCCCAGAGCGGGTTTAGCGTTATCGAAGGTGAAGGTCGCTTTCATGGCGAGGTGTCGCTGGAAAACGGAGGAGGATTTGCCTCCGTTCGCCGTGAGCCCAACGGTTTTGAGCCAACGCTAGCGGATGCCCTGGGCATAGCGCTAACCGTGCGAGGTGATGGACGTACCTATCAACTGCGCCTGAAAAGCTCCTCCCTGGGTGATGCCTCTGCCTACCGGGTGAAATTCACCCCTGCTCAAGATTTCTGGGAGACACTGCATTTCCCATGGAGCGCCTTTGAAGCGGTGCGGCGTGGCACCATGCTTAGCGATGCCCCTGAAGTCATGCCAAGCGAGATTCACCAACTCGGTTTCTTAATCGCAGATCGCACCGCAGGGCCTTTCTATTTACAGGTAAGTGCTATAAACGTAGTACTTGGTAAACGATAAAAGTGGTAGCGATATCATCCAATAGTAGTAGTTGGTTGTCTTAGTAACATGATGCTGCTAATTTCGATGGGGCTTGTAGTTTGTGCACAGTTTTTGTGACAGATTTGTAAAATTTTTGGTGGGTCGAAATGCCTGCCATTCGTTCAATCAGGAGGTGTGGTAATGGCAATGGAAACGGTTCGCTTTGGTGGCGACGATATTGAAAATTCACTGGCGAAAATGGATGACAAAAAACTTGATGAGTTAGCCTTCGGCGCTATCCAGCTGGATGCCAACGGTAAAATTATTCAATACAACGCAGCGGAAGGCGGCATTACCGGGCGAGACCCCAAAAGCGTAATCGGTAAAAATTTCTTTACCGAGGTAGCACCCTGCACGCAAAGTAAAGAGTTTCAGGGCCGCTTTAAAGAAGGCGTTAGCAGTGGCGAGCTCAACACAATGTTTGAATACGTTTTTGACTACCAGATGACGCCTACGAAAGTAAAAGTGCATATGAAAAAAGCTATTTCAGGCGATACCTATTGGATTTTTGTTAAGCGTCTGTAATACGCTTATTGGCCGCTTGCTCAACAGATAAGAGGGGTAGGCGGTCTGCTATTTGAAGCGGACATTTTTTCTTGCGAGTTCCGGCTCGTAGTTAAAGGCAAAAAGACAAGTAGTTAAAGATAAATAGTTAAGGATAAAAAGATGCCTCAGTGGCTAAGCGAAGCTGATTGCAAGGCAGTTTTGCAATCACTGCTGAGCGCAGAACTGGCTGTATACCGGGGTACCCCTGCGCCAAACTGGCAGGATACACCGGCTATCGATTCCCTCGAACGGCTTCACCTCGCCGCTTGTGTTAACGAATTCTTTTGTTTACACGAAACAGGAGCCGAAGACCGCCTGCTAATGACCCAAAATTTTGATGACTGGGCCTCCTTAGTGGCACGGGCCATCGCTGAAACCTCAGGGCTGACGTTTAGAACTTCCGGCAGTACAGGCTCTCCTACTGTTCATCTACACCGCTGGGAAGATATTGAAGCAGAGGCCCATGCCTTGGCGCAGCGCTTTGCGTCTCGAGCACCGCTACATCGCGTGATTAGCTGGTTACCGCTGCACCACCTGTACGGCTTTATGCTGGGCGTTGCGCTACCCAGTGTGATGGGTATTCCGCGCATTAGTGCTGACACCGCAATGCTACCGACCTTAACGGCAGGTGATGTAGTGGTGACGGTTCCACCCCGCTGGGACTATTTAGCCCGTTCACGCAACGTTTGGCCCGCCAGTGTCGTCGGCGTGTCTTCGACCGCACCGCTTTCTGCCGACACCTCAGATGCGTTGATCGCAAGTGGTCTAGCCGGGCTATTAGAGATCTACGGCAGCACCGAAACGGGTGGTGTCGCCACCCGCTGGCAGCAGGACGAGCCTTATCGGTTGTTAGCCCATTGGCAGCGGGTGGATACACAGCATATCCAGCGTGTTAATCGCCCCATCGCCACACCGTCGCTGGCCACGCCATTGCTAGATAGCACTCAATGGCACGACGAACACACCTTTACGCTGCAGGGGCGTCGCGATGACGTGGTGACGATCGGTGGCGTGAACGTTAGCCCCCAGTATGTGGCCGAGCGTTTGCGTGCGCTGGAGAGTGTAGCCGAGTGTTCGGTACGTACCACAGGGCCCGCTACAAAACGGCGTTTGAAGGCTTTTGTGGTACCTGTGAATAACGAGCAGGAAGCCGCTAATGCGATCGCGCAAGCCATTGCCCAGTGGCCTGCCGCCGAACGCCCCATTGGAGTGACATACGGTGATGCTCTGCCCACCAATGAGATGGGCAAGCTAGCTGACTGGTAAGTGCCTACACCAAGGTCGTCTCGCATGTAGTTTGCCGTTACGCGAAGCTGGTAGAAATAATCAGGAGTTTGGCCAGTGAAACACTCACCGGGTTATCGCCTAGCGGCAACGATTTTGCACGGTTTCGACGAGTATCGGACGCGCTTTAAAGAGATCACTTCTGACGCCAGCCGACGCTTTCGTGATGCTGCGTGGCGTGATGCCCAACTGGCGTCGGCAGAGCGGATCAATCTCTATAAGGAAAAAATCGACGTCACCCTGGGGCGTTTGAAGCGCACTTTTGACCCCGAAGTGGTTTCACATTGCGAGTGCTGGCGGGAAGCGCGCTACCACTACGCCGAACTGATTAGCCATCGGCTCGACTTTGAACTGGCGGAAACCTTTTTTAACTCGCTGTTCTGCGCCATCTTCCACCACCGCCATATCCGCAACGACTGGATGTTTGTGTATAGCTCCCGGGAAGATGCTGCCCGCCGCTCAGGGATTGAGCTATGCCGCAGGCACAGGGTCAATGGCGATTGGCAGGCGGCGCTCAAGTGGGCGCTTCTCGATGCGCCACTGGATAATCGCTTTGCTGATATAGACCAGGATACCCACCTCGGGTCCAGCTTCTTACAGCAGCATTTACCTGCGGCGATGTTGGAGGCCGATGACACTGAAATCGAGCTGCTGAATAGCGTCTTCTACCGCAATAAGGGCGCTTATCTGGTGGGGTGTATCCGCGGCGGCGGTGAACAGGTGCCGCTGGTGCTGCCTGTGCTTCACGGCGAAGGCTTTGGTGAACAGCAGGGTGGCGACCCCTGTCTGCACCTGGACACGGTACTGATCGAAACCGACGAAGTGTCAATTATCTTCTCTTTCACCCGCGCCTACTTTCAGGTTGAGGTGGCGGTGCCCAGGGAGTTTGTCGATTACCTGCAGCAGTTAATGCCGCACAAGCCGGAAGGCGAACTCTACGCTGCCATCGGTTTCTTCAAACACGGTAAAACCGAGTTTTTCCGCGCCTTGAACCGTCAGGTCGCCAAGCGCGAAGATCAGTTTATTATTGCCCCTGGCGTGCGCGGCATGGTCATGGCGGTGTTTGTACTGCCCAGCTTTCGCACTGTATTTAAGATCATTAAAGATAAATTCGACCCGGCCAAAGACGTTACCCACGCCGTGGTGCGCGAGAAGTATCGGCTGGTAAAGCGCCACGACCGGGTAGGCCGTATGGCCGATACCCAGGAATTTTCCAATTTTATTGTCCGTCAGGATCATTTTTCGCCGCAGTGCCTGGAACACTTATTGGAAGTCGCGCCCTCAACCGTGGTGTTGAAAGACGATAAAGTGATTATCAAGCACTGCTATACCGAACGCATGATGACGCCGCTAAATATCTACCTGGAGCAGTGCAGCGACGCAGAGAAGGCGATGGTGCTCAAGGATTACGGCAATGCCATTAAGCAGATGGCGGCGGCGAATATCTTCCCTGGCGATATGCTGCTGAAAAACTTTGGCGTAACACGCCATGGCCGGGTGATCTTCTATGACTATGACGAAGTCTGCTACCTCACCGAGTGCCGTTTCCGGCATATCCCTAAATCCTCCGGCAATGATTTCCAGGGAGGCGATACGTTATCCATCGGCCCCAACGATATTTTTCCCGAAGAGTTTGGCCCCTTTATGTTTGCCAATAAAACGCTGCGCGATATGTTTATGCACCAGCATCCTGAACTGTTCGACCCGGATTATTGGCTGGAACTGCAGCAGGCGATCATCGATGGCCGCGTCATTGATGTCTACCCTTACCGTAACAAGCAACGCTTTGCGGGCAGCATCGGCCAGTTGGTATATTAGAAGCCTATAGCGCGCAATGAGACACAGACATCGAGGCAACTATGGCAGCAAGCCCGCATTTGGTGGTGTTTACCGGCTCGGGGATTAGCGCCGAGAGTGGGATTAAAACCTTTCGTGCCAGCGACGGCCTGTGGGAGAACCATCCGGTTGAGGATGTGGCGACTCCCCAAGCGTGGCAGCGCGACCCGCAGCAGGTGCTGGATTTTTACAATCAGCGCCGGGAGCAGATCCGTCGAGCCAAACCCAATGCTGCTCATAAAGCGCTGGCCGCTCTGGAGCAAGATGGCTTTACCGTTAGCATCATTACCCAGAATATAGATGACCTGCATGAGCGAGCGGGCTCCCGCCAAGTGCTGCACTTACACGGCGAGATTCTGAAAGCGCGCTCCTCCATCGATGAGCGCATGCGCTACCCGCTGCTCAAGGGGGGGATTGAGCTGGGTCATGTGTGCGATAAGGGCAGCCAGCTACGCCCCGACGTGGTCTGGTTTGGTGAGTCGGTGCCGCTGTTCGCCGATGCCTGCGACATTGTTAGCCAGGCTGACTTTTTGCTGGTCGTCGGTACGTCGCTGGCGGTTATGCCCGCAGCATCGCTGCTATCTTATATTGACTACGATACCCCCTGCGCACTGGTCGATCCAGAGGCGGATAGCCTTAGCCCGCCGGGGGTGCTGGCGATTAACACCACCGCCGGAGAGGGCGTTCCAGCGCTGGTAAATCGCTGGAAGCAGCAGGGTAATCTACTGCTTTCCTGAGCTGTTTACTGCTCAAGAAACCACGCCCTCATCACCTCGGTAATCTTCACCATCTCTGCTTCAGAGGTAATGTAGGCGGGCATGGTATACAGCCAGCGGCCGATGGGGCGAAGCCAAACGCCTCGCTTGCGGGCGAAGTCACCTACCCCTTTTAGTGCATCGGCGGAGTGCGCTTCAATCACCGCCGTAGCGCCGAGTACGCGAACATCGGCCACGGTTGGGTACGCGTTGAGCGCACGGTCTTCCAGTAGCTCGCGTCGCAGCAAGCGATTAAGCGCCGCTATCTTGCCAAGATAATCCTCTTCCTCGAACACCCGCAGGCTTTCCAGCGCCACGCGGCAGGCCAGCGGGTTGCCCATAAACGTCGGCCCATGCATAAACGCATGCTGGGAGCTGTCGCCGATAAAGGCGTTGTGGACGCGATCCGTCGCTAGCGTCGCGGCGTGCCCCAAATAGCCACCGGTTAAACCTTTGGAGAGCACCATAATATCCGGCGTAACGCCCGCGTGGTCAGCGGCAAACAGCTTGCCGGTGCGGCCAAAGCCGGTGGCCACTTCGTCAAAGATCAGCAGCACATTAAACTCATCGCATAGCGCCCTAGCGCCAGCAACATAGTCCGGCGAGGTCATATTGAGTCCGCCTGCGGCCTGTAATAGCGGCTCCATCAGCAGCGCGGAGATTTCGTCATGGTGGCGCTCAAGCACCTCACGCAGGGCGCTAAGGTCGTGTTCCACCTGCTCCGGCGTGGCGTCATAAGGGGCGGTGGGTGCCGGGGCAAAATGGTGTTGGGGCAGCAGGCTGGCGAACAGACTGTGCATACCCTCTTCCGGGTCGCATACCGCCATGCAGCCGGTGGTGTCACCGTGGTAGGCCTTCATCAGCGAGAGCATCTTGCGCTTGCCGGGATTTTCGGAGAGCACTTGGTACTGCAACGCCATCTTCATCGCCACTTCCATACCTACCGAGCCGCTATCCGAATAGAACACGTGATTCAGCCCGGCAGGGGTAATGCGCACCAGCTCGCGGGCCAACTGGTCGGCGGGGTCGTGGGTTAAGCCACCAAGCATCACATGGCAAAGCTGGCCTGCCTGTTCGCGAATGGCCGCCACCAGGCGCGGGTGGCCGTAGCCGTGGATCATACACCACCAGGAGCAGGTGGCGTCCAGCAGGCGTTCGCCGCTCTCAAGCACAAAGTGAGCGCCGTCACCGCCCACCACCTTGGGGGCGGGCGTCTGGGTTTTTAAGTGGGCATAAGGATGCCAAACCGGCGTCGTCATAACGGCTCCAGGGAGAGGTAGGGGGCAGCAGTAGCGGCACTGGGGGTGTCGAGATGGGGGATAATGCCTAAACAGGGGGCGGCCAGTTTAGTATTTAGATGCGCGATGTTGGCATCAAAACGAGCAGTGTCGGCCGCAAAATCGGGATCCACCACGCTGCCTGCCCAGCCTGCGAGTACCAAGCCGTCGGCGCGAATGGCTTCCGCTGTTAAGCGAGCATGATTTAAGCAGCCCAGCTTTAGGCCAACCACCAGAATCACCGGTAGCTCAAGCGCGATCGTCAGGTCGGCAAAATCTTCCTGCTCGTTTAACGGTACGCGCCAGCCACCGGCGCCTTCAATCAAGGTGAAGTCTCTGGGTGTTTGGCTAAGCGTTTCGCGTAGTGAACTCTCGATGGCGCAAACCTCAAGCGGCTGGCCTGCCTCCATCGCGGCGAGATGAGGCGCAATGGCGGGGGCAAAGGCGATAGGGTTAACCGTGGCATAGTCGACCGGCGGCACACTCTGCTGCTGTAACATCAGTGCATCATCATTACGCAGACCTTCGCTAGTCTGCTCGCTGCCGGAAGCCACCGGCTTAAGGCCCAGCGTGCTCAGCTGCTGTTGGTGGGCGGCATGTAATAAGCCGCTGGACACCAATGTTTTACCCGCATCGGTATCGGTGCCGGTCACAAACCAGACGTTCATAGCGGTTTTTCCAATTGCAGCGTTAAACAGTGGTAGCTCACCGGCAGGCCCTCAGGCTGGCGCAGTTGCTCATAGCGCGCTTTTGCGGCGGCGATATCCGTTCGGGTAAGGCGAGTGTTTGGTCGGGGAAGCTGTGCTCCGACGCCTTTAATAGAGGCCATCACGGCTTGCAGGTCGGGGTAGTAAAAGCGCTCAACGGTGTCCGTTTGCTGGTGGATGGTTAAGCCGCTTTTACCAATCGCCTGTTCGACTCTGGCGTGATTAGGGGGTTGCAGCAGCGCCTCGGGGCGTTGCCAGACACAAGCGATCTCTTCAAGGGTGCCGGGCAGCAGCGTGGTGATATGCGCCTGCCCGCCGGGCGCGAGAACCCGGTAAAGCTCCTCCATCACCGCGCCAATATCGCGACACCATTGGACTGCCACGTTGGAAAACACTAGGTCAAAGGCATGCTTATCAAACGGCAGCGCCGCCGCATCGCCTTGTTGCCATTGGATAGCGTCACCATAGCGCTGGCGGGCCTGTGCCAGCATGCCGGGAGCTAAATCTAACCCGGTGATCTGGGCGCAGGGGTAACGTTCGGTCAGCTGGTGTGTCCAGTAACCAGGGCCGCAGCCCATATCGAGTATGTTATAGGCGTGGTCAGGCAGCGAATCCCAAAGCCGGTGACCTATTTGCCGCTGTGCGCTGGCGAGCGCATCGTAGCGCGGGGCGGCCCGGGAGAAGGCGTGGGCAACCCGCGCCTGCCAATTGGCATCGCTGTTTACCGTTAGAACGTTCATAAAACCGCCATGTTAGCGCTAGCCATCTGGGTGGCATGATGAGCAATCTTCGCAGCGAGTGCCTGGGGCTGGGAGAGCATCGGGCAGTGGCCTACACCGGTTAAAAGCTCACTGGCGCGGCGCTGGGCGGGGCCGATTAATGGATCGTGCTCGCCGGTGAGCCGTACCACCGGGCAAGGGGCCACCGCTAGGCGTCGGCGGTTATCAATCGATGCCAGCCAATCCAGGCCAGTAGCGAGCGTGTCGCTGTCGGCGGGTAGCGTGTCGCCCAGCAAGTCATGCAACTGCCGATAAGCCTGCCGGGGGCTGGGCTCGCCTTGCGCCTGCCAGCGTAAAAAATGCTGCCAGGTCGCGGTGGGGTCGCGCTGAAAGGCACGACGAAAGGCATTTAGTTCGCCAGAAGTGACGCCGTCAGTAGCGCAGAAGGTGTTACCGGCACCGAGTAGAATTAGCCCGCGTGGTGGGGGCAGCTCCTCAAGGAGTGCCGCTGCCAGTAACCCGCCTAGCGACCAGCCGACCCATATCGCCTCGTTGGCTAGTGGCTCGGCCATCGCTTTCGCCAGCTCTGTCAGCGTGGCGTTAGTCCCCAGCGCAGCGGCATCGCCGTAGCCAGGCCAATCGATGGCCTGAGCAGCCAGATGATCGGGCCAATGCGCTGCCAATGGCTGCCAGATACGCCGGTCGATTCCCCAGCCGGAGAGCAGTATTAAACGCAGGGGCTGCATAACGCCTCTTGGCACTTGCACTGGTTGAGCGCCGATAACAGCTGGTCAATATCGCCCTCCTGGTGGCGGGCGCTTAGGGTGATGCGCAACCGAGCTTCCCCTTTGGGCACCGTTGGCGGGCGAATCGCTCCTACATGAATGCCAACCTTTTGCAACTGCCCCGCCCAGCTTAAGGTGCGCGTTTCATCTCTTAAGATAAGTGGCTGAATGGGTGTGGCAGAGGTGCTGATTGGAAGCCCTAGGTTTAGCGCCTCGCGGCGGAAGTAAGCGATATTGGCGTTGAGCTGAGCACGATGCTCAGGTTCATCCTGAACGATCTCCAGCGCTTTGAGGGTGGCCACGGCAATCGCCGGGGGCTGGGCGGTGGTGTAAATATAGCTGCGGGAAAATTGCATCAGGTGGTCGATTAACGCGGCATCCCCGGCTATAAAGGCCCCCGCGGTGCCCAGTGCTTTGCCTAAGGTGCCGACCAAAATCGGCACCTCGGTGCTGCTCCAGGCGCTACCCGCGCAGCCGCTGCCATTTTCACCCAGTACGCCCACGCCGTGGGCGTCGTCGATCATTAGCCAGGCGTCATGGCGTTGGCTAACGGAGACTAAACTGGCGATGCCGGCTATATCGCCATCCATGCTAAACACGCCATCGCTAACCACGAGTTTATGCGCGTACTCACTGCGCCCCAGCAGGTTTTCCAGATCGCTTGTGTCCCGGTGATGAAAGCGCCGTGAGCGGGCGCCGCTTAATGCGGCGCCATCGATTAACGATGCGTGATTAAGGCGGTCTTGAAAGATAGCCGTCTGGCGGTCAGCCAACGCTTGCAGAACACCTAGGTTGGCCATATAGCCGGTCGAAAACAGCAGCGCACGTTCTCGGCCTGTCCAGCGTGCTAAGGCATCTTCTAGGGCGTCGTGAACCGCCAAATGACCGCTAACCAGATGCGATGCACCAGCGCCAGCGCCATAACAGCGCGCGCCCTCCGCTTGAGCTTCGCTGACTCTTGGGTCTTGAGCCAAGCCCAGGTAATCGTTACCGGCAAAGTCGAGCGCACCAACTTCCATGACCCGGCGGGTTCGCCAGCGATTTGCTTGCTGGCGGCCTAAGCGGGCATCGGCTAAGCGCTGTTGCCAGGCGTTAGACACTGGCATCGACGGCTAGCTCGGCAACGCGTTCGGCGTGCACCTGCTGCTGCGCCTGTTGGGCAAGACGTGCCGCTTGGGTGTCTTCACTCTCACACGTTTCGCGCTTTTCTGGGTGTAGGCCCAGCTTGGCAAACAGCGCACGGTCGCGATCCGCCTGGGGGTTACCGGTGGTAAGCAGTTTGTCGCCGTAGAAGATCGAATTGGCGCCTGCCAAAAACGCCAGCGCCTGGGTCGATTCGTTCATCTGCTCACGGCCAGCGGAGAGTCGCACATGACTCTGGGGCATCATAATGCGGGCGACGGCAATAGCGCGGATAAACTCGATGGGATCCAGGTCTTCGACATTTTCCAGCGGCGTACCGGGTACTTTGACCAGCATATTGATCGGCACGGATTCCGGGTGCGGCGATAGCTTGGCCAGCTGTTGCAGCAAGGCGCTACGATCTTTGGCGTCTTCACCCATGCCGAGAATGCCCCCGGAACAGACTTTCATGCCCGCATCGCGCACGTTGGAGAGGGTTTCCAGCCGGTCGCTGTAGGTGCGGGTGGTGATGATTTCGCCGTAGTACTCCGGCGAGGTATCCAGGTTATGGTTGTAGTAATCGAGCCCGGCGGTGGCTAGTCGGCTGGCCTGTTCGCCGTCGACCATGCCTAGCGTCATGCAGGTTTCCAAGCCCACGGCTTTTACCTGACGCACCATCTCTTCAACCAGCAGTAAGTCTTTGTCCCGGGGGCTGCGCCAGGCTGCGCCCATGCAAAAACGGCTGGCACCGGCTTCTTTCGCCGCCTTGGCTTGCTCAACGACTTTTTCAATTTCCAACAGCTTCTCTTTCTCTAGCTGGGTATTGTAGTGGCCAGACTGCGGGCAATATTTGCAATCTTCCGGGCAGGCGCCGGTTTTGATCGACAGCAGGGTAGAGACCTGGACTGCGTTAGCATCGAAGTGAGCACGGTGAACCTGCTGGGCTTGGAACAGCAGATCATTGAACGGAAGCGCGAACAGTGCGTTGATCTCGTCCAGCGTCCAGTCGTGGCGCTGCGGATAGCCTGTTTCAGTGCTTTGCTCTTGAAGTAGCTCGTGGGTCACGGTCATGGGTGTAAACCTTTCAGCTTTTAATAGTTGACGAGACTTTAGCGGCGTTGCGCTTTGGGTGTCAACGTTGGAAGTTTTTTAGGTTTACAGTGATCTGGTGGAAACATTCGGCAAAAGGCGGCGTGCTCATTTATACTCTGCGCCCTTTTCGTTGTTAGTTGTTTCCTCTTCTGGAGCGCGGATGTCTGCTTTTGATAGCTCTTTTGGCAAGAGCTCTGTTGGCGAAAGCTCTGTGAATGATAGTGCTGCTGATGCCGTCGTCGAGCATCCGCGCCCTCCTCGGCGGGAGTTTAAAGCGCGGGGGAGTTTTGTTACCCGCTGTGATCACTGTCAGCTACCGGTTCTTAACTGCTTGTGCCCTTATCAGGTTAAGGCGGAGAGCCATGCCCAGGTATGGCTGTTAACGCACCCCTTAGAGCACTTCAAACCCACCAATACCGGGCGTTTGATTCGCGATGTGATCACCACGACGCAGGTATTTACCTGGTACCGCGTGGCGCCGGATGCCCAGTTAGCCGCGCTGCTAAAAGACCCGCGCTATGTGCCTTTTGTGATTTTTCCAGATGATCAGCCCGACTATGCGGATCGGGTGGTCGGTATAGATGCAGTGCACGCGGCGAAAGCGCAGGCGCGTATTCCGGTATTTATCATTCTGGATGGTACCTGGCGTCAGGCACGGCGCATGTTTCGTAAAAGCGCTTATCTGGATGGTTTGCCGGTACTGCCACTGAAGAGTGAGCGAGAGACGCGCTACCGGCTGCGCAAGCCGGCATCAAAAGCGCATTTATGTACGGCGGAAGTGGCGATCGAACTGTTGCGTCAGGGCGGGGATACGGTCGCGGCGGACGTGCTGGATGACTACTTCGAGGTGTTTAACGATAGCTACGCGGCGAGCCGATTGCATCACAAAATCGACCCGCCGACAGCAACAATGCAGCGTCTAGCCAAACAGCGCGCCGGCGATTCTGAACCCGGCCACCCAGGTGCCCACCGCGGAGCCTAGCGTGGCGAGAATAAACACCAGCAGGGTGCGCGATACACGATTTTTCCACCACCCTTTCAACTGGGTGACATCGTGGCGCAGCGATGAAAAATCACGCACTTTGGGTTTGCGCATATAGAGCTCAACCCCGGCGGCTACGAAGCCAGCACCGATGGTGGGGTTCAGCGAGGTCAGCGGCGCGGCAAAGAAGGTGGCGATCACGGTCACCGGATGCGCCAGGGCGATAATCGTTGCACCACCGGAGAGTATGCCGTTAATCAAAAACCACTCCAGTACTAGCTGCCAGCCCAGGTCGGTGTTGCGGGAAAAACCAATCGCAAAGCCGGTAAGCACCAAGGCGGTAATCAGCCACGGCAGCGCTTTCCAAATCTTGGACGGCGGCGGGGTGGCCTCCAGCGACTCACGCTCTATTTTTGGGTCGGCGGGCAGTGGCGCTTCAAGGTGTTCGCCGGTGCCTTTGAGGTGGCCTGCGCCAAGCACGACGAGCACGTGTTGATAGCGCCCTGGCGGCGCCTCCTCGGCCAAGCGCAGCGCCATATAGCGGTCGCGCTCGCGAATCAGCGGCGTATAGAGCGCTTCTGATTCGGCGGCAAACTCGCTGAAGGTGGCCTCCAGCATATCGCCCTCTTTGAGCTTTTCGATGTCCTCTTTGGAGACATCCTGGCGTGAGAGCACGCTGCCGATAAGCCCTGAAAAGAGCGAGAAACGCTGCCACCACGGCACATTGCTGTAGATGCGCTTGAGGGTTAAGCCCACATCGCGGTCAACCAGCAGTAATGGCAGCTTGAGTCGGCTGGCTTCTTCAACGGCGGCGCGCATTTCGGCACCCGGCTGAATGCCGGATTGATCGGCAATCCGCTGCTGAAAGGCGCCCAGCGCCAGGCTCGCGGCCACCATGCCCGCTTTCCCTTGTTTAAAGACTTGAAACAGATCCTGCTCGCCCATGGCATCCGGGTTGGCCATGCTGTGGTGGCGGGCGTCGCAGAGCTCAATGGCTACCGCATCAAACGCGCCGCACTCTAACAGCGCGCGCACATCGTCGGCGCTTTCCGCCGACACATGGGCCGTGCCCAGTAGCGTGTAGCGTGTATCGCCGACAGTGATCGTTTTTAGCGGCCCGCTAGTGGCTGGAAACGCGGTGGGCGTTGCCGCCAATGGCCCCGTTTTTTCATGAGATGTATCTTCATGAGACGTTTCTTGGTGAGACGTATCGTCGTGGTTCATTAACAGCTCTCAAAATCTATAAGTGGGACTGGTGTGAAGTGTTTATGTGAATGACCGATGTTAAGGACTGTTGTTAAGGGCCGTTGTTAAGGACTGTTGTTAAGGGCTTAGCGCCGCCAGAAGGCGGGGGTAAACAGCACCAGTACCGTGAAAATTTCCAGGCGGCCGAGCAGCATGGCCATGACCAGTATCCATTTCGCCAGGCTGGGCATGTCGCCATAGTGAGTGTGGGACTCACCCAGTGCAGGGCCAAGGTTGTTGAGCGCTGACCCTACCGTCGACCAGGCGGTTACCTGATCAACCCCGGTCGCCATTACCCCCACCAACATTAAAAAAAACAGCAGTACGTAAACCGAAAAGAATCCCCATACCGCCTGGGCAATGCTGTCGGGAACGCTGACCTTGCCCACTTTGACCGCAATCACCGCATTGGGGTGGATCAGACGCATAATTTCGCGCATGCCCTGTTTGATGATCAAAATAATCCGTATCACTTTCATGCCACCACCGGTAGAGCCGGAGCAGCCGCCCACGAAGGCCGCTACAAATAATAGAAAGGGCAGGGCCCCGGGCCACATCGAGAAGTCGGCAACGCTAAAGCCCGCGGTGGTGGCAACAGAAACGACCTGAAAAACCCCGTGGCGCAGACCGCGCACGGTATCGTAGGTGTCGGTTAACCAAAGGGAAAGCACGGTGACTACGCTTAGGGCGAGCAGAAATAGCATCAAAAAGCGCGCTTCGGGGTCTTGGAAATAGTGCATCAGGCTTTTTTCGCGCCAGGCAATAAAGTGCAAACTAAAGCTGAACGCGGAGATTAGCATGAAGGAGACACAGATCAGTTCAATCGTGGCGCTATCAAAGAAACCAATGCTGGCGTCGTAGGTAGAAAAGCCACCTAGGGCGACGGTGGAAAAGCTATGACTTAAGGCATCGAACCAGTCCATGCCTGCGAGCATATAGGCAATCATGCAGGCCAGGGTGAGGGTGGCGTAGATATACCACAGCGCTTTGGCGGTCTCGGTAATGCGTGGGGTGAGTTTGGAGTCTTTCAGCGGCCCCGGGATTTCGGTGCGATACAGGGCCATGCCACCGACGCCGAGGGTGGGCAAAATGGCCACGGCCAAAACGACGATACCCATGCCACCTAGCCACTGGAGCTGCTGGCGATAGTAAAGAATCGATTCGGGTAAAAAATCGATGCCGGTAATCACCGTAGCGCCGGTGGTGGTCAAACCGGAAAACGACTCAAATACCGCATCGGTGATGTCCAGCGAGCCTTCGCCGAACAGCATCAGCGGCAGCGAGCCGAACAGTGCCAGCACCGTCCAGAACATCGCGGCAATAATAAAGCCATCGCGGATGCGCAGCTCTTTTTGCGAACGCCGATTGGGCAGGTAGAGCAGCAGCCCAGTGGAAACTGAGATCGCAATGCCGCTGATAAAGGCGCTCCACACGCCGTCGCGAAACCACAGCGACATCAACGTGGGGGGGAGCATGGTCAGGCTGAACAGCATCAGCAGCAGCCCCAAAATGCGCAAAATAACCCGCAGACTCATGGTTGTCGCATGCTCCTGTTACTAGCCGCCAGTGGCAGTGATTCGAGGGTTATCAAAAGAACGTTAAACCGACTTGGAACAGGCGCTCCACATCGCGGATGCGGCGCTTGTCGATCACAAACAGAATCACGTGGTCGCCGCTCTCTACCATCACATCGCCATGGGCGATGATGACCTCTTTGCCGCGCACAATCGCACCAATGGTCGTGCCGTCGGGCAGGTCAATCTCGCGAATCGTGCGGCCGACGACTTTAGACGACTGTTTGTCGCCGTGGGCAATGGCTTCAATGGCCTCGGCCGCCCCCCGGCGCAGCGAGTGAACGTTAACAATATCGCCTCGGCGTACGTGGGTCAGCAGGCTGCCGATGGTGGCTTGCTGGGGTGAGATGGCAATATCGATCTCGCCACCCTGTACCAAATCCACGTAGGCGGCGTTGTTAATCAGCGTGAGCACCTTCTTGGCGCCTAAGCGCTTGGCGAGCAGCGACGACATGATATTAACCTCGTCGTCGTTGGTCAGCGCGCAGAAGATATCACACTCTTCGATGTTCTCTTCTTCCAGCAAACGCTTGCTGGTGGCGCTGCCGTGGAGCACCACGGTGCGATCAAGCCGCTCGGAGAGCGTGGTGCAGCGCTCCAGGCTGTGCTCAATGATCTTAACCTGGTGACTATGCTCCAAATGCTCCGCCAGCCGCTCACCGATATTGCCACCCCCGGCAATCACGACGCGGCGGAAGTCCCGTTCGACTCGGCGCAGTTCGCTCATCACCGCGCGAATATCCCGACGGGCGGCGAGGAAGAACACCTCGTCGTCGGCCTCGATCACTGTATCTCCTCGGGGAATGATCGGTCGGCTGCGGCGGTAGATCGCCGCTACGCGGGTATCCACATTGGGCATATGGCGGCGCAGAAAGGCCAAGTCCTGGCCCACCAGCGGGCCGCCGTAGAAGGCCTTCACCGCCACCAACTGCACCAACCCCCCGGCAAACTCCAGTACCTGCAGGGCGCCGGGGTGCTCGATCAAGCGGCGCACGTGATCGGTGACCACCTGCTCGGGGCTGATCAGTACATCGATGGGAATCGCTTCGTGGGCAAACAGTCCTTTGCGGGTCAGGTACGCTGTGGCGCGCACCCGAGCAATTTTGGTCGGGGTGCGAAACAGCGTGTGGGCGACTTGGCAGGCGATCATGTTGATCTCGTCGCTATTGGTGACGGCGATCAACATATCGGCGTCTTCGCAGCCTGCTTGGCGTAGCACAATCGGGTAGGAACCCGCCCCGGTCACGGTGCGGATATCGAGTTTGGTGTGCAGGTCGCGCAGTTTTTTGGCGTCAGTATCAACGACGGTGATGTCGTTTTCCTCGCGGGCGAGGTGTTCTGCCAGTGTGCCGCCGACCTGGCCGGCGCCGAGAATGATGATTTTCATTACTGAGCATCGGTTCCATTAAAAGCGCCAGCGCAGTGTCGTTAAGACCAGAAGGCGGTCTTAGGACTCAGTCCTGACGTTCAAGACGTAAATTGTCGTTCAGGTACGTCTATCATGCGCTGCAATAAAGACGGCGGCCAGTGTAAACCAGCCGCCGCTGAAAAGCAGGTGAGGATTACTCTAGTGTAAAGCCCACTTTAACCGTGACCTGCCAGTGGGCCACCTGGCCATCTTCAATGTGGCCGCGCGTATCGACCACTTCCAGCCAACGCATATGCTTAATCGTTTCTGATGCCTTGGCTAACGCATTCTGCACCGCTTCCTCAATACCTTTCTCGGAAGAGCCGGTCAGTTCCACGTGCTTATAGGTGTGATGACTCATAATATCTCCTTCCTTGTCAGAAATTCACTGCCCCTGAGTCAGCTAGAACTGACAAAGCTCAGGCAGTGCGCTTCTCTAGTCTGGCATAAAAAAAGCCATCGTGACTGTTCTGGGCCGGAAACAGCTGCCGACCTGCACCGCTGACAATGCCCCAGGCAACGTCGTTAGGTGTAGTCACGTGAGCGTCAGGCGTACGGGCGAGGAACGCCTCGATCTGTTCGCTGTTCTCTTCCGGTAGCACCGAGCAGGTGGCGTAGAGTAGCGTGCCGCCTTCGCGCAGCATGGGCCAAAGGTTATCTAACAGCTGGCGTTGAAGCTTGGCCAGCGGCCGGATATCGTCTTTGCGGCGCAGCTTTTTGATATCCGGGTGGCGGCGAATAACACCGGTGCCAGAGCACGGGGCGTCGAGCAAAATGGCATCAAACGGCGTGCCGTCCCACCAGTCGCGTTCGGTGGCATCGGCGTGCTCGAGTACCGCTTCGACGCCTAGACGGGTGAGGGTGTCTTCCACTCGTGCCAGGCGCTGGTTATCGCTATCGATCGCCGTTAGGGCAATATCAAACTGCTCTAGCAAATGGGCCGTTTTGCCGCCGGGGGCGCAGCAGGCATCCAGCACACGAGCACCCGGTCGAGGCGCTAGCGCGGGCCCAAGTAGCGCCGCTGAGAGCTGGGCGGCTTCATCCTGAACGCTCACGTGGCCCTCTTCAAAGCCGGGCAGTGCGGTCACGTCGCAGGGTGTTTCCAGCGTAATGGCGTCTGGGGCATGGGGGCACAAATGTCCGTTAAGACCCTGCTCGGTGAGCATGCCCAAATAGACTTCGCGGTCGTTATAGCGTTGATTCACCCTTAACGTCATCGGGCCAGCGTGATTGTTGGCTTCAATGATATCGCGCCACTGCTCTGGCCATGCCTGACGTAGCGCGTTAAGTAGCCAGGGTGGGTGCTCAAGCGCCACGTTCTCATCCCGATCTACCTGGGCCTGGAGCGCCTCGGATTCACGCTGCAGGCGACGCAGGCAGCCATTTAAGACCCGGGTCGCCCACTCCTTGTTGAGCAAGCGCGCAGCGCCTGCGGTTTCACCTACCGCCGCGTGGGCAGGAATGCGCATATAAAGCAGCTGGTAAATACCCAGTAGCAGCAGCGCCTGAACATCGCTGTCGCGCTTTTTAAACGGCTGCTTAAGCAGCGCCCCTGCAAGGGCTTCCAGGCGCGGTAAACGGCGGCAGGTGCCGAAGCAGAGCTCTTTGAGTAGCCCGCGGTCACGCGCCACCACGCTGTGTTCATCCAGCCCCGCCAGTGAGCCTTGGTCGCTAAGCACCGGGGCCAGCGCGCGGGCCGCAGCAGCGCGCACTTCTTGGCCGCTGCCGCCACCTTGAGGGGAGCGCTTTTGGCTCATGGGGTTTCTCCTTCGCTGGCCTGAGCCGCTGGTTTATCAAGACGAGTGCCAAGGCGTGTGCCAGTAGCCAGACGCGCGTGTCGCGCATTGAGTAAGTCACGTACGGCCATGGCTTTACCGCCGGGCAGTTGCGCGCTGGCCACGCATAATACCTCGCGGCCCTCTTGCCCGCAGGCAACGCGCAGATGATCGCCGCCGTGATCCAGTAGCGTGCCGGGTGCGCAGGGTGGATGTTCGCCTTCCTCTACGCTGGCCATTAACAGGCGTAGGCGATCATCGCCAAGCCCGCACCAGGCAACCGGCCAGGGGTTAAACGCACGAATCTTGCTGGCCAACTGATGCGCTGACTGAGCAAAATCGAGTTCGGCTTCCGCTTTGCTGAGTTTGGCGGCATAGGTAACGCCCTCTTCCGACTGAGGCGTGGCGTGTGCGGTGCCTGTGGCCAGATCATCCAGGGTGTTAATCAACGCATTGGCGCCTTGAATGGCGAGGCGGTCATGTAAATCGCCGCCGGTGGTGCGATCCGTAATAGGCGTACGCACTTCCGTAAGCATCGCGCCGGTATCCAGGCCAGCATCCATCTGCATAATGGTTACGCCTGAAACCTTGTCGCCTGCCTCAATTGCGCGCTGAATCGGTGCCGCGCCGCGCCACCGGGGCAGCAGCGAAGCGTGAACGTTAACGCAGCCGAGTCGCGGTATGTCCAGCACGGCCTGGGGTAGCAGCAGCCCGTAGGCAACGACGACCATAATGTCGGCACTGAGCGCAGCAAGTTCGGCTTGAGCCTCGGGCTCTTTTAGCGTTTGGGGCTGATAGACAGGCAGACCGTGCTCCACAGCCAGCTGTTTGACCGGGCTGGGCGTTAGCTTGCGGCCACGGCCAGCGGGGCGGTCGGGCTGGGTGTACACCGCCACCACCTCATGCTGGCTTTCCAGCAGCGCGGCAAGGCTTGAAGCGGCGAATTCAGGCGTGCCGGCAAAAACAACGCGCAATCGTGACATAGAGTGAGGGCTACCTAGCGTATCTGGTGTGTAAGTATGAAAAAGGCTTAGGCGTCCTGAATCTGCTTATGGCGCTTCTGCATTTTTTTGCGGATACGGTCACGCTTAAGCGGCGACAGATAGTCTACAAACAGTACGCCCTCCAGATGGTCGTACTCGTGCTGAATACAGTGCGCCAGTAGACCTTCCGCTTCCAGTTCGTAGGCGTCACCATTGCGATCCAGCGCGTTGAGCTGCACTTTAAGATAGCGCGGTACTTCGGCGTAGTACTCGGGAATCGACAGGCAGCCTTCGGAAAGCGGTTCTTTCTCGTCGCCAATCGGGGTATAGCGTGGATTGATAAGCACCAGCGGCTGGGAGTTATCGTCGCTGACGTCCATGACAACGACACGGCGATGGACATCGATCTGGGTCGCGGCCAGACCGATACCCCGGGCGTCATACATGGTCTCCAGCATATCGTCGACGAGCTGGCGTACCTCATCGTCGACGCTTTCCACCGCAGCAGCCTTGGTGCGCAGGCGCTCATCGGGGAATTCAAGAATAGGAAGTTTGGCCATGGCGTTACAATCACCGTTATGCTGAGTCTGAATTAAGTCAAGCTAGGCAGTGACGAGCGTCTTCTAACCTAGGTACTTTATGATGGGTCACTATAACATGCTGTCAACGTTTCTGGGCATGCGCACCCGACACCCTCAGGCTTTCAGCCGCAACATAATAATCGCGCTGGCGTATTTTATTGGGGAGAGCAGGATGGCGGCTAAGCAACACGCCTATCGGGCAGCTTTAAGCGGTTTGTTGTTGAGTGCAGTTATGCTGGTAAGTGTCGATGTCGCTGCTTGGGAGCGTGATCAAAAAGTAATTAAACTCTCTCCGCAGGTGCGTACCTTGCCCCATCCTGAGGCGGTCGCGCCGATTGCTTTGGAGGAAGCGCGGGCTTTTCTGCGCGAACACCGCGTTGTCGATGATGCCGAGGCATTGCAGGCGCTGGCCTACGTAGTGGCAGGGGAGGATCGTCGCTTGATCAGCGGCGCTGGAGATAAGGTCTACGTGCGTGGCGATATATCGCACCACGGCCAGGTGGGCATCTATCGGCAGTCGGAATCCTACCTCGCCATGGATGGCACGCCACTGGGTTTGGAGCTGATTAACGTAGGCGTTGCCCGCCATGTCAGCAGTGAGGACGATATTGCGCAGCTTGAAGTCGTTAGCTCCCATCAGGAGGTGCGGGTTAACGACATCGTTTTGCCGCTGGACGAGCGCGAGCTGAGCAACGAACTTGTGCCCCGTACGCCGCTCAATTCTGTCGAAGGGCATATTATTGCCACCCCCGGCGGGGTGCGCTTTATTGGCCGCTTGCAGATTGTTACGTTGGATCTCGGCACCCTGGATGGCTTGCAGGCGGGCCATGTGCTGCAAGTCAATCAACAGGGTGAGCTGATCAACGACCCGCGTACCCAAGAGCTGGTTCAGTTGCCGAGCAGTGAAGCGGGAACGGTGATGGTATTTAAGCCCTATGATCAGGTCAGCTACGCCTTGGTGATGCAGGTATCCCGGGTACTGGAAGTGGGCGATGAGGTTGGGTCAGGGACTCACTAGCGGCCGGTAAAGAAATACGTTTAAGAAGGAGGGAGTATGGAGGCCCAAGCGTGGCTGGTGGTCAATGCCTTGCCCGGTATGGGAGCGCTACGTATCGCGCAGTTAGTCGCCCGTCAGCCGCAGTGGCCGGAGGGGTGGCTGGCCGCACTGCCCAGTGGTGCAGCCCGCGAGCTGCGCCTGTGGCTTGAACACCCCTCGCGCAGCTCGCTGCAAAAGGTGATTGATGAAACCCAGGCGTGGCAGCAAGGCGGCCCAAGCCGCCACGTGTTACATCGCGACCACCCTGCGTGGCCTAAGCTGTTAAACGAGTTGCCTGACCCGCCCGTGGTGCTCTGGGCTCAGGGCGACCTTGGTGCCCTGGAAGGCCCCAAGCTTGCCATGGTCGGCACGCGTCGCCCCACCGGCGAAGGCACCCATAACGCCCAAACCTTCGCCCGCGATCTCGCCCACCGCGGCTGGTGTGTGGTTAGCGGCATGGCGTTAGGGGTGGACGGCGTAGCCCAGCGCGCAGCCCTAAAGGCGGGAGGCCGCACGATCGGTGTCCTTGGCTGCGGTGTGGATGTGATCTATCCCGCCTCGCACCGTGATCTTTATGAGCAGCTTAGTCGCCAGCCCGGCGGGCTGCTGTTGTCCGAGCACCCGCCTGGCACCGTGGCTCGGCCAGCGTTTTTTCCACGCCGTAATCGAATCGTGACCGGCCTCTCGCTCGGCACGCTAGTGGTCGAGGCGACCGAAAAGAGCGGCTCGCTGGTCAGTGCACGGCTTACCTTGGAGCAAAATCGTGAGCTGTTTGTGCTGCCCGGCTCGCTGCATAACGTCCAGGCCCGCGGCTGCCTCACACTGCTACGCCAGGGCAGTGCTCACTTGGCCTGCAGCGTCGACGATATCATTACTGATCTGGGGCACTGGGCGGAGACGTTTATCCCGCCCGACGCCGCTATTCAGCAACCCTTTCGGGAGTCGGCAGAAAAACCGTTTAAGGAAGAGCCATTGCCGGAGAGCTTACCCGATTCATTATTAACGTCTCTATCGGCCACGCCAACGCCTATCGACACGCTGGTAGCGTCTACGGGCACATCGGTTAGCTACTGCCAGCAGCGGCTGCTGATGCTTGAACTAGACGGCTGGGTAAGCCAGCAGGCGGGAGGCTGGGTGCGGCTGCCACGGCCATGATAGGATAAAACCCTTAAAGGCCTGTTAGCCGTGAGGAGAGACCATGAGTTTGGCGACCGATCTAGCCCCTGCGATTAGCGCGCTGCGTAGTGGGGGAGTGATTGCCTGCCCCACCGAAGCGGTATGGGGGCTTAGCTGCGATCCCGAAAACGACGCAGCCTTAGCCCATCTAATGCGTATGAAAGAGCGCGACCCCGCCAAGGGGGTCATCCTTGTCGCCGCAAACATCGAGCAGTTCCAACCCTGGCTGAGCCAGCTTCCACTCGCGATGCATGCGCCCCTTGCGGCAAGCTGGCCGGGGCCTAATACCTGGCTGGTACCTGACTATGGCCGCAGCCATGGGCTGGTGCGAGGTGCCCACGAGCGGGTAGCGCTACGAGTCACCGACCATCCGGTGATGAAAGCCCTGTGCGAAGCCTTTGGTGGCCCACTGGTCTCCACCTCCGCCAATCGTTCGGGGGAGCCGCCCGCCATGAGCGCTGCCGAGATCACTGACATCTTTGGCGATGAGGTTGCCTATGTGGTGGAAGGCTCGCTCGGCGGCAACGCCAAGCCCAGCACCATCAGAGATTTAGCCACCGGTAAAATCATGCGCCCCTAGCAGCTGCTCAACTCACTATTCACCGATTGCTATTCACTATTCACCTATTACGACTCACCAATGACCCCTCAGGAGTTACCGTGGCCCACGAGCACCTTGATGACGTTAAACGCTACCTTCTTGATCTGCAGGATAGGCTCTGCGCCGGATTAGCGGAGGCTGATGGCTCGGCCCAGTTTCAAGAGGATAGCTGGGAACGTGAGGAGGGCGGCGGTGGACGCTCGCGGGTGATGACCCAGGGTGGCGTGTTTGAAAAGGGCGGCGTCAACTTCTCCCATGTTTATGGCGCCCAACTGCCGCCTTCGGCCACCGCTGCGCGTCCTGAACTCACTGGGCGTAGCTTTCACGCAGTAGGCGTCTCCTGGGTGCTGCACCCGGAAAATCCGCATGTGCCCACTAGCCATGGCAACGTGCGCTTCTTTATTGCCGAGAAAGTCGGCGAGCCGCCGGTGTGGTGGTTTGGCGGTGGTTTTGACCTAACGCCATTTTATCCCGTAACGGAAGACGTAGTGCACTGGCACCAAGTGGCAAAAGCCGCCTGCGAACCCTTTGGCGACGACGTTTACGACCGCTATAAAGCCTGGTGCGACGAGTATTTCTACCTCAAACATCGCGATGAAACCCGCGGGGTGGGCGGGCTGTTTTTCGACGATTTAAACGATGGCGAGTTTGCCGACTGTTTTGCCATGCAGCGTGCGGTGGGCGACAGCTTCTTAGCGGCGTATTTGCCCATCGTCGAGCGGCGTAAAAACGACGCCTGGGGCGATCGCGAGCGTGACTTTCAACTCTACCGTCGTGGTCGTTACGTGGAGTTCAATCTGGTGTGGGATCGCGGAACTTTGTTTGGCCTACAGAGCGGCGGGCGCACCGAATCCATTTTGATGTCGATGCCGCCATTAGCGCGCTGGGAATACGCCTTTGAGCCAGAGCCGGGTAGCGCCGAAGCGCGTTTGCAGGATTTCTTACAGCCCCGCGACTGGCTCGGCGAATTCGCTGAAACGACGGAAAAATCATTATGACCGATCGCTACTGCGTGTTTGGCAACCCGGTCAAACACTCCAAATCTCCGCAGATCCACGCTGAGTTTGCCCATCAAACGCAACAAGCGCTTGAGTATTCCGCCGAAGCGCCGCCGCTGGATGGCTTTGCCGGTGCCTGGCGCGCCTTTATCGACGCGGGCGGGCGGGGCGCCAACGTGACCGTGCCGTTCAAAGAGGAAGCCTTTGCGCTGTGCGACACCTTGAGTCACCGCGCCCGCCGTGCGGGGGCGGTGAATACGCTGATTCTGGGCGGCAATGGCCGTACCTACGGCGATACCACTGACGGCATTGGCTTAGTGCGCGATTTGGCCTATCACCGTGTAGCGTTGGCAGGAAAGCGTATTTTGGTGGTCGGGGCTGGTGGCGCCGTGCGCGGTATTCTGGAACCACTGTTAGCTGAGCAGCCTAGCGAGCTGGTCGTGGTGAACCGCACCGCCGCCAAAGCCGAGCAACTGGCCAACGATTTTGCCGATCTGGGGCCTATCCATGGCGGTGGTTTTGATACCGTTAACGGCACTTTTGATGTGGTAATTAACGGCACTAGCGCAAGCCTTTCCGGCGATTTACCGCCGTTGCCGGATGCGCTTTTTGCTCCGCGTGCCTGGGCCTACGACATGATGTACGGCTCCGAGCCGACGGTCTTTTTACAGTGGGCGGGGCCTCGTGGTGCAAAGCTGCTAGATGGCCTGGGCATGCTGGTTGAACAGGCCGCCGAGTCGTTTTTTCTGTGGCGGAATGTACGTCCCGACACGGCACCCGTGCGTGAAATGCTGCGCCAGTCGCTTAACTACTCATAGCCGCATCCAGTCAATACAGTTAAAAAAAGCGGGGGCGGATAATGTATCCGCCCCCGCTTTTTTTAAGCCATTAACAACATTTCACTTAGCGCGTTTTACATACAGTCCTACTGTGCACATCACCAGCCCGACCACCGAAAGCAGCATACCGCCATTCACTAACAGCGGCGAACGCTGGAGCCAAGAGACGAAGGGCTGCGGCGTGTCGCGACAGGCACTCTCGATATAGTCCCAATGCCCGCCATCAAGCTGGCAGGCGCGCACATCGTTGAGCTCCCAAAAATACACGCCCATCAGCACAAACAGCGGCAGCACCAGCAGCAGTAATCCCAGCTTAATCATTTAAACCTCAATTATTTGAACCTCAAAAGCCATTAAGGACGCGGGCAGTTGGGCGTACGACCATTGCTACGAGCTTGCTCATAGACAGCCAGTGCTTGATCCATATTGCCTTGCAGACCTTGAATGCGCTGACCTTGGCCGGGGTGAGTCGACATCCACTCAGGGGGCGCACCGCCGCCTGTCGCTGCCTGCATGTTTTCCCATAGCGTCACGCTTTCACGTGGGTTAAAACCGGCTTGCGCCATCAATTCCAGGCCAATCACATCGGCCTCACTCTCATGGGCCCGTGAGAACGGCAGCACGATGCCGTACTGCGCGCCCATGCCGAGTACGCCCATAAGTTGTTGGCCACCGGCTGACTGCATACCCGAGCTGCTGGAAATAACCGATAGGCCTAACGATGTGGCACTCTGGGTAGAGGCACGCTCATTGGCATGGTTGGCAAGCACGTGACCTATTTCGTGGCCTACAACCGATGCCAGCTGTTCTTGGTTAGTGGCAATATCCAGCATGCCGGTATTCACGCCCATATAGCCGCCGGGTAAGGCAAAGGCATTGGGTTGATCGGATTTAAACACACGGATTTGCCAATCTAGCTGTTGCTGCTGGGCGGGGAGCTCCGCCACGATGGCATCGGCAATACACTGCACGTAGCGATGACTGGCCTGATCAGCTGTGGGCAGTTCCTGCTGATATTGAGTGAACGCCTGACGGCCCATCTCATTTAATTCGCTATCGGAGAGCAGCAAAAGCTGCGAGCGCCCGGTGGGCGAAGTAGTACAAGCGGCGATAGACGCGCATAGCGCGGTAATAGCGAGAGGTCGAAGCCAGCGCATGAGACGGTTTCCTTATAGACGAAAGAGTTTCTTGGACACAAGATAACCGCTGAGTGCAGTAAATCAATCCCCCATCATAACCCACCTTGAGGATAAGTATGGATGCTGAATTGACCACCCCTCTGAACCAAGACTAAGACGCAGAGGAGTGGCTTTAAGCTTCTAGACACAAACCCTCAGCGCTGGGGTACTAACTGCCCGTCGGCGCCTACATTTAGGCGAATGGTAGGCGTCAACAAACCTGCAGGCAGCCGCATGCCTAAACCGCGTAGATCGCCAGGCGTGATGGCCAGTTGACTGCCGGGCGGCAGTTCGCCTTGGGACGCCAACTGGCTGGCAAGCTCCAGCATGGGGGCCATGCGCTGGGTATCGGTGGCGAGGACATCAAAGGCAACCGGCAGGCGCAAATTGGCATCATCACCGGAAGTAAGCGTGACATCTTGTTCGTAGTTACCCTGCACAGGATCAACGCCAGGCATATCCAGCGCCCAGCGAAAGCCTGACATCTCCACCGGGGGCATGCCCGCGGGTAAGCCCAGCCCCATGGCAATGGTGGCCTGAACGGGCAGGCTACCGGCACCAAGGCTGGAAGCAATCAGGCTGGTTAGATCACTTGTATCTAGCCCCGCATTGATACTGTAAGGCCCAATGCGAACATCCTCGACCCCCAGGGAGGTCACCGCCAAACGAAACGCAAACAGACCGGTTTGGGGCAGGGCGAGACAGCCCGTGAGTAGGCTGGCAACGCCAAGCAGGGTCAGCCATCGCCAGTAGCGAGCAATATGAAGCATAAGACTCCCCTTAAGTAGGGCGTAGTAGTGGGGTAACGATGCGGAGTATTAATGTGCTGATGTTAACTTGTTAGGTACGGTCTAATAAGCGCGGCTATTTGAGGGCTGAAGCCGTACGCTGTCAAGCGAAATTGGCCGCTTCGAAGATAACCTACGAGGCGAACGATAAAGCGCTCGCTTTAGGATTGGTTCAGAGAATGGAACCGCAGATAAAAACCATCCTGGAGGCACTAAGGAAATAGCGCCTGTCCAGTCAGCAGAGTAGGGAGAGCTTTATCGATTTTTTGCAACAGCGAACTTGGTGTAAGCCTGCATTAGCTTGTATCTACCCGTGCTGCTGTTCGTCAATCATCTCATTCTTTCGAAAAAAGGAAGCTTTCCAGGTTATCTTTCAATCCAACCGGCTCCATCAACTCGAGAAGGCTTGTGTGGCTCCCGCCTGAAAGTGGCGCTTTGCCACTATAATGCGTAATTTGGGCACTAAGGCTGGCTAACCAGAAGTCTGGATATTGTGCCTGCTCTATGGGTGGCAGGTTTTCGTAGTGTTCTAATACCTTTGTTAAACCACCGATTATGGTGCCTTTTTCCCTCGATTCCCGCATTATTTCAGCAACGACTTGCTGCTTCCATGCTTGCCTCTGATCAGCTTGTTCGTCCCAGGCGGCACGCCTTTCATTAAAAGTAAATGAGCTGCTTTCGTCGTAGATAATTAGCGTCAATTGATCTGGTGATAGACCCTTGAAAGGGTTGCTGCCATGACCGTTGGCGAATTCAGTTGCCTGTTTGGCCCGGTCAAGTAGTATGGGGTCATCGGTGCTAGGCACCTCGGCATCGTACCGCTCTTTATGCTGGCGATACGCACTTCCGTAAAAATTGCCAGTAAGTTCTTTCGCCTTGCTAGCCAACGTATCTCGATCCATGCTGGCGTCGCGGGCATCAGCACGTGCCTGGGCCTCATTAAGCTGCCGGGCTAGAGGTGAAAGGTTAGGTTCGGAAGTCTTGTCGCTACCTGTATTGTCAACATGTTTGATTGCTGAGCTGGTACGACTAGTGTTCGATTCTGTTGCCTGAGTCGGGGGCTGTTGTAAATAACTGTTCACTTTGATCATGATTTTTTCCTCTCATTGATCCTTCCGTCCTTATGCATGGCATACATAGCTGTAAAGTCACCTTCTAAAAGTGCTTGAGAACAGCCGCCTTCAGCACAACTTGTTGCTATCATATAGAATCACCATTACTACAAAATACTTTGGTAAGGTACCCAGCTTGAGTTTTCTCCATCCGAATGATTGTTTTCTTGAGTTCGCAATGCCGAATCTAATAAGTTTAAGTTATGGCTGTTTTTATTAATTTCTTGAATATCTATACTGACCAAAGAGTGTTGTCCTTGATCATTGCTGATAATGGCAAAAAAGCTATCTTGGGCTTTTTTTAAGCCATTGTTGTACTCTGGTAAAGAGGTTGTGATGTTAGAGGGTTTTATATCTTTATCCGCATTAGATGAAGTGTTTTTATTTTTCTCTGTTGAGTCGGAAATCCCACGCCAGTTCTTTTCAGCCTCGGTCATTGCAGAGATTAAACTTTCTTCTATTTGTACACCTAGGTCATTAACCCAATTCTCACTCTTTCCTTGCCTATCCTGCATTTCGAGTTGTTTCTCTTGCTTTTCTTGCGCTAACTCAAAACCTTTGTTTCTAAAGTCAATATCGTTTTCGGTCATTTCCATAAAAGCCAAGTAACGCTCCGGTGACGTGAAGTCGCCGGAGTCATCGAAGGCTATTTTGGAAAGAGAATGCCTATCCAAACCAGCAAAAGGGTTCTCGGATGAAGACTCAAGGTAAAGAGGTTCTGCATTATAATATTTCGAGAGTAAATAATTGGCAGTCTGTTCTGATATGGCGATTCTTTCTTCGTTAACACTGTTGGGCTTTTCCAAAAGTATTTCAGCCTCTTCACCTAATTCTTGAAGCTGATGGCTTATATTTTTTAAAAAACTATCAAAATTAGTAGAAGAGCTACTTGTTGTGTTTTCTTTGAGCAATATGTCTGAAATTTTCATGGCCGTCGATGATAGTTCAACAACCGTAGCTTTGCTGTTGCTCTTTGGTGCAGATGAGCTATTAGTTAGTAACGGTGACTCGTTAGCACTTAACCCATAGTAAGATGGTTTGCTTATGTAATTACCACTTAGTTTTCCGCTGCCTAAGAGTTTTTGATAGTGATCGCCGGCATTTAAAATAACACTAGCGTAATTGAAAATTTCCATTTTCCCTCCGAATAATTGTTCTTTGCTATAATTATTTCTTGTTGATAGTGTGGATTATTAGTTAACAATAAATGTATAAAGATATTAATTCAAAAGTTATAAATGGCGTAATTAATTTAAGTTATCCTGTAGGATGTGTGCGTCTCACCTTGGCTAATGAATTATTATTAGCCTTTGAGATGCTGATGTCAAAAAGTTTTGTGTAGTGATTATAGGCGTGAATAATAATGTTTTTATAAATTTCTAATATTTCATTATTTTTCATTTAGTTACGGCTAGGTCTTGCTGTAGACCTTTGGCCTATTAGCCGGAATGGTGCAAAAAAATGGCTTTTTTCCGACTTAGGGTGATCCCGCGGGAGCATAAAGGGTATCGGTCTGTTGCGCATATATTCGCTGAGGTGAGTGAGAGGTTGGGCCGATTATCTACATCAAAAAAGTGAAGTGGTATGCGGAGTGGCGATAGAAAAACGCCTGCTGAAAATTCAGCAGGCGTTTGATGAGGCATTTTTTAAATCTTGGCAATAAGCTAACGACGGCTTTTACGCGCCTCTTTGGTGCGGTTAAGCTCGCGCTTTTTGGCCTTCTCTTTGTCGCTGGCGCCTGCCATATTGTCGAACGGATTGCTGCCGGAGCGGAACTCAAAACGTATCGGCGTGCCGCGCACTTTTAATACTTTACGGAAAGTGTTGGTCAGATAGCGGCGGTAGGCTTCCGGTAGCGACTCGGTTTGGTTGCCGTGTACGACGATAATCGGCGGGTTGCTGCCGCCCTGGTGGGCCATGCGCAGTTTAATGCGCCGCCCGTGTACCATTGGCGGTGGGTTTTGGCTGACCGCGTCCTGGAGTAGGGTGGTGAGGCGGTTGGTCGACCAGTGGGCGTTAGCGGCGTCAAAGGCGCGATCAATCGAGGGGTAGAGATCACCCACCGCCGTGCCGTGCAGGGCAGAGATAAAGTGCAGCTCGGCGTAATCGGCAAAGCCCAGACGGCGCTTCACCTCGGTGCGCATCTTGTCCTTGGCCTCGGTCTCCAGGCCGTCCCACTTATTCACCGCCAGCACTAGCGCTCGCCCGGTGGTTAACACATAGTCGAGCAGGTGCAGATCCTGCTCCACCAAGCCGCTGGAGCCATCCAGTACCATGATCACTACATGGGACTCTTTGATTGCATCCAGGGTTTTGATGATAGAGAACTTCTCGGTGACTTCCCGGATATTCTTGCGACGCCGGATGCCCGCGGTATCGATCAGTACATAGGGCTTGCCGCGGCGTTCGAAGGGAATTTCGATGGCATCGCGGGTAGTGCCCGCTTCATCAAAGACCACCACGCGCTCTTCGCCCAGCAGGCGATTGACCAAGGTCGATTTTCCCACGTTAGGGCGGCCAATCACGCTGATGCGCACGCCTTTGCTGCCGGTATCCGCAGGGATGCTGGCATCGCGCTCGGGAAACGGTTCGAGTACCACGTCGATCAGGGTAGACACATTGCGCCCGTGGGCGGCAGCAATCGGCCAGGGATCGCCTAGCCCCAACGACCAGAAATCGCCCATCGCCGAGTGCTCTTCCAGACCGTCGGTTTTATTCACCACCAGCCAGGTTTTTTTCTGGTTAACCCGCAGGTGGTTGGCAATTGCCTGGTCGGCAGCGATCAGGCCGGCGCGGGCATCGACCATAAACAGCACAATATCGGCTTCATCAATGGCGGCGAGTGACTGCTCCGCCATGGCGGCATCGATGCCGTCTTCGTCACCGCTAATACCGCCGGTGTCAATGACCGTATAGACCTTATCGCCCAGCATGCCATTGCCGTACTTGCGGTCGCGGGTGAGGCCAGGAAAATCGGCCACCAGTGCATCACGCGAGCGCGTTAGGCGGTTAAACAACGTCGATTTGCCCACATTGGGGCGACCGACTAAAGCAATGACGGGTGTCATGGAGTGACTTCCAGGGTTTCCAGGCGACCATTGTTGGCCTGGACATGAATGGTGCTGCCTTCAGTGACCGGGCGTACGCTGATGCCCGAGCTGTGCACGCGAGTGCGACCTACGATATCGCCTTCGCGAGCGTCGATCAGGTGAAGATAACCTTCAAAATCACCGAAAACCAAGCGGCCATCGGCGAAGGCCGGGGCGGTCAACCAGCGATCTTCTAAGTCGTCGTTGCGCCAAATTTCGCGGCCGCTGTTAGCGTCGAGGGCGACAATCTGGCTGTCATCGGTGACCACAAACAGGAAGTCGCCGACCAGAATCGGAGTATGGCGGCTGGACAGATCCGCTTCCCAAAGCATGTCGCCTTGAGTCGCTTCCAGCGCAACTACCCGGCCGTTATAGCTGGTTACAAACAGGCGGCCATCGGGGCTGATGATCGGCTGGCCGGAAAGATCAACCAGGCGCTCTACTTCGCTACGCCCACGTGGGGTAGCAACCTGCATCTCCCAAAGCGGCTGGCCGCTGCGGTTATCCAGCGTGGCTAAGCGGCCGTTGGCTAGGCCGACAAAGCTGACCGGATCAATTACCATCGGCGTGCCGGTGCCGCGCAGCGTTAACGAGGGCTGTGAACTGGTGTATACCCAGCGTTCTTCGCCAGTGGCGCGATCCAGGGCCGTCACGCGGCCATCGACACTTTGTACGATCAGTAGCTGCTGATTGGCTTGGGGCGCGGCCAGCACCTCGCTGGATACCCGCGAGCGCCAATTTTCGCTACCATCACGCTGATCCAGGGAGATCACTGCGCCGTTACCAGTGGCCAGATAAACCTGCCCGGCAATCGCCGTTAACGCACTGGAAATAGGCGTATCCAGATCGATTTCCCACTCGACGTCGCCGCTATCGGCATCCATCGCCATCACCACGCCTTTGGCATCTGCCGCAAATACGCTGTCGCCTTCACGGGAAGGCGCGATGGGGTAGCGGGCATGGCCCAGGCCATCGCCCACATTGCGCCGCCATTGCGTCTCTAACGAGGAGGTTTCGTTGAAACTGCGTAACTCTTTAGGCGTATAAGCAGGCTCGCCTTTGCTTGCGCAACCGACCAGCAGTGCCAGCGACAGCGCGCCTAAGCTTGCGCGTACCAGCTGTTTCGTTGGGATACCAAAAGTCATTGCGTCGCCTCCTCAGCGCCGAGATCGTCAAGCTTGAACTGCACGCCGTAAAGCGGCTGGTCTTGGGTTTGTGCCAGTTGCAGGGCGGTTTCCCAGGCTTCGCGAGCCGCCTCGGTGTCGCCTTGGGCGAAGAATGCATCGCCGCGTACGTTGGCCCGTTGGGCTGCTAGCGCGTCGCTAATCGGCTCGTCGAGCAGCGCCAGTGCCTGCGTCGGATTGCCGTCGGCGAGTTCGACCCGGGCCAGACGCAGCCAGGCCAGACTCTGCACATAGCGGCGCGAGGAGTCGGCAGCGTTTTCCAGTGCGGTTCGCGCGCCTTCCAAATTACCTTGCTGAACCGCTAGGCGTGCATCAAGCAGTAGGGCGAGTTCCGCGTAGAGCGTATTGCCATGCTCGTCGGTCAGTTCGCTGACCATTTCCCGCGCGTTGGCTAGTTGCTCTTCGTCAAGCTCGTTGCCAGCAGTCATGTTGACTAGCTGCTGATAGCGCATGGAGGCCGCTTCGGCTTGGCCCTGTTGATAGTTCTGCCAGGCATTCCAGCCGAACACCCCGGCCGCCGCCAGAACCGCGCCTGCAATCAGCGACATGCCGTTCTCTTTCCACCAGCGCTTGACGGCGTCTAGCTGCTCTTCTTCGCTTCTCAGCTCCACCACGGGCGGGCTCCTGTTTTCTAAGTACTTATTTCACTAAATTCGTATGTACGTTATCTAAGGCCGTATACACAAACCATCGGGCTAGCCTGCAGGGCTTATGCGTTAGCGGTCAAAAACTCGCGCAGCGTATGGCCCAGTGTTGCTTGAGGAACGCTTTGCTGTTCGCGGTCGTCGCGCAGAAACTTGACTGTCGCCGACTGTGCGGTGATTTCATCTTCACCGATCAGTATTGCTATCGTGGCAGCGCTCTTGTCGGCTTTTTTGATGCGGCTTTTGAAGCTGCCGCCACCACAGTGAAGCTGTAAACGCAGTTCAGGCAGTTCGTCACGCAGTTGCTCGGCCAGGGTGATGGCGGCCGTTGTGGCGCTATCGTCCATGGGTAGCAAATAGACATCGCAGCCACCAAGAGCGTCCTCAGGAATTAGCTCAAGGGTTTCGAGCAGCAGAATCAGCCGCTCAATGCCCATGGCAAAGCCGACCGCCGGGGTCGGCTTGCCGCCCAGTTGTTCGACCAAGCCGTCGTAGCGACCGCCTGCGCAGACGGTACCCTGGCTGCCAAGCGCAGTCGTCGTCCACTCGAACACGGTGCGGCAGTAGTAGTCGAGCCCGCGCACTAAGCGTGGGTTGATTACATAGGCAATGCCCGCCGCTTCAAGCATCTTAGTGAGCTGCTCAAAGTGTTCCCGAGACTCGGTATCCAGGTGATCCATCAGCTGCGGCGCGGCATCGAGCATTTCCGCCATGGCAGGGTTCTTGGAGTCAAGGATGCGCAGCGGATTACTGGTTAAGCGGCGCTTGGAGTCTTCGTCAAGGAGATCATGGTGCTGCTCAAAATAGGCCACCAGCGTATCGCGGTAAGCCGCCCGCGCCTCGGATGAGCCCAGCGAGTTTAGCTCCAGGGTAACGTGCTCCATTAGCCCCAGTTCTTGCCACAGGCGCGCCGAAAGCAGGATCACTTCGGCGTCGATATCCGGGCCGTCAAAACCGAAGGTCTCGACGCCAATCTGGTGGAACTGGCGATAGCGGCCTTTTTGTGGACGCTCATAGCGAAACATCGGCCCCTGGTACCACAACCGCTGGGTTTGGTTATACAGCAGGCCGTGTTCCATGGCCGCGCGCACACAGCTGGCGGTACCTTCTGGGCGCAGCGTCAGGCTCTCGCTGTTTCGGTCGTCGAAGGTGTACATCTCTTTTTCGACGATATCGGTAATTTCGCCGATAGAGCGCGCAAACAGCGCGGTTTGCTCAACGATAGGCGTGCGAATTTCATTAAAGCCGTAACGCAGCATCAGCTTTCGTACTTTGGCTTCAAAAAATTGCCAGCGTGGGCTATCGCTGGGCAGTAGGTCGTTCATACCACGAATGGCTTGAATCTTTTTAACGGCGGACTTGCTCAAAGAAAACTCCTTATTCTGCCATCAGGCGTTATTCACCCAGGCTGGCAGCCAGCCCCAGCGGTTAAACGCTGCGGGCAATCATATCGTCTTGCTGCTGCTGTTTTTCGCGCACTTTATCGCGAATCAGCTTTTCTAGGTCATCGACCAAGTGGTCGTTGCGCAGCTTGCTGGTCGGTTTGCCATCGATGTAAATCAAGTTGGCGGGGCTGCCGCCGGTCAGGCCGATATCGGTCTCTTTGGCTTCGCCGGGGCCGTTAACCACGCAGCCAATCACCGAGACGTTGAGCGGTGTCATGACATCTTCCAGCCGCTCTTCCAGCTGGTTCATGGTGCTAATAACGTCGAAGTTCTGGCGCGAGCAGCTGGGGCAGGCAATAAAGTTGATGCCTTTAGAGCGCAGCTTGAGGCTTCTGAGCATATCAAAGCCGACCTTGATCTCTTCCACCGGGTCTGCCGCCAACGAGACGCGGATCGTGTCACCGATACCATCCATCAGCAGCATGCCCAGGCCAATCGACGACTTGACCGTACCCGACCGCAAACCACCTGCTTCGGTAATCCCTAAATGCAGCGGCTGTTCGATGCGCGCGGCAAGGTCGCGATAGGCAGCTACTGCCATAAACACATCCGAAGCTTTGACGCTGACTTTGAAGTCGGGAAAATCGAGGCGATCAAGATAGTCGATGTGGCGCATGGCGGACTCCACCAGAGCCGCAGGTGTAGGTTCGCCATACTTCTTTTGCAGGTCTTTTTCCAACGAACCGGCGTTGACGCCAATGCGGATCGGAATGCCATGGTCACGGGCTGCGCTAACCACCGCGCGAACGCGGTCTTCACGGCCGATATTGCCGGGGTTAATGCGCAGGCAGTCGACGCCGAGTTCAGCAACGCGCAGGGCGATTTTATAATCAAAATGAATATCGGCAACCAGCGGGACATTGACCAGTTTTTTGATCTGACCAAAGGTTTCGGCGGCATCCATATCGGGTACCGAAACGCGCACAATATCCGCACCGGCTTTTTCCAACTGCTGGATTTGTGCCACGGTGGCGGCGACATCCAGTGTGTTGGTGTTGGTCATGCTTTGAACGGCAATGGGGGCATCACCGCCCACCGCAACGTTTCCGACCTGTATCTGTCGGGAAAGGCGGCGTTTTATCGGAGAAGGGGCGTGCATAGGACGGGTCACTCTCCCAAGGTAAATCGGGCGACATTGTTGGCGCCTGCGCGAGCGGGAAGGTCAACTTCCTCGCCTTGGTAGCGCAGTTCGACGCCGGTGGCATTACCCACGGTTAAACGAAACGGGGGCTCGCCCTCGACGGTGGTCGAGGTGCCAGGCGTTTGCAGGCCAACGAAGACGCGCTGGTTGGTGGCATCAAAAATTTCCGTCCATGACTGCTCGTTAAACGTCAGCTCAAGGACATTGGCATTGGCGGTCTGCTCGACAGCGGCCGTTTGCTCGCTGTCCGCACTGCTCTGTTCGGTAGCGCTCGGGTCACTGTCATTCTGGCCTGTGCTGCTAAGCTCATCGCCTTCGGCGTCAGCACCGCTGTCGCTATCCAGAATGGACGCATCAAGCCCTGCAATGGCGTCAGCGTCAGCCTGTGCACTGGGGGCTTGACCTTGCTCAGACGTCGATGAAGGCGTGACGTTGGTAGCATTGCTGGGCAGCGTCGCGCTTTCGTCGCCACTGGTGAAGCTTGAACTTGCGCTCTCTTCTGTGTCAGTTGGTTCACTGGCTGGCTCTGCAGGGGCAGTAGCGGTCTCTTCCGTAGCAGTGGAGCCAAAGCCCGGCGGCTCGTTGCCCCCCCGGCTCTGCCACCACATAACGGTCACGGCAATAAGACCCACAATGACCAGCAGGGTAACCAGCTTAAACAGCCAGGCGCCAATGCGGGAGGGCGGTCTGGCAGTGGAGACTGGCGAGACTTTGCGCTCAGTGTCAGTACCGCCGCTGCGGGCTTGATACGCCTCAAGCACCAGTCGGTCATCCATCCCCAGGTATTTGGCGTAAGAGCGCAAATAGCCACGCCGGTAAGCGGCGACAGGAATCTCTTGATAGTCATCCTGTTCTAGCCCGCCCACGACGGCGGGGCGCAGGTTTAGCGCACGGGCCGCATCGGCGAGCGGTATACCCAACTGCTCGCGTTGGCGAGCAAGAAGCTCGCCGGGAGAGGCGCTAGTGGTTGTGCCGTGAGTACTTGGGCTATCAATGACGTTTTCTTGTGACTGTGTATCGCTCATGGCTGAGCATCCTTCATTAAATAAGCGGTGATCAGGGCGTCAATCAGTCAGTCGTTGCCAAGCAGACGCTGGTATTCGGCGGCGACGCTATGCTCGCCGCGGGAATGAGCGATATCAACCGCCATTCTAAGCGCTGCTTGGTTGGGCTCGGCGAGCTGTAAATACGTTTGCAGCGGTGCCCAGGCCTGAGAGTAATTGCCCTGCGAATATTCGAGTTCAGCTAACATTAAATAGCCGCGTGAATTACGCGGATCAATACTTTGCGCGCGCTCCAAACGAGCGCGCGCTTTAGCAAATTTTTCCAACGCCAGGTAACACTGCCCTAAATTAGTAAATAACTGGGCACGGTTGGCGTACTGGGCATCCTCTGATGCGGTTTCTAACTGCTCACAGGCGGCATTGAACTGGCCCTGACCGTACAAGAACGCCGCATAGTTGTTGCGGGCGCGGGTGAAGTCAGGTTCGGCGTTCACCGCCTGTTGAAAATAGTCATTGGCAAGGTCACTTTCGCCCTGGCGTTGGTAAACCAGCGCCAGTGCTTGCAGTGCTTCTGCATGGCGTGGGGCAATTTCCAGCGCCCGATCCAGTGCGTTAAGTGCGCGGGGAAGATTGTTGCGCTCCAGATAGGCAACGCCAAGCTGGGTATAGGCGTCTGCCGCCGCGGGGTTGGCTTGCGGTGTAAGGTTGTTGGACGAGGCACAGCCGGCTAGCCACAAACTACCGATAAGTACGGTGAGCATGGGCACCCGCGATGGGTGTTGGCGCCTGCGGTGAGCGATCATGTAAATCCTCTTGTGGTGAACGTCCAACTGCTAGTAAGGCAAACCAAATAAATAGCAGTACGCATGTAAATAAAAACCGTGACCATCAAAGCGCCGTGCCAAGCGGAAGTCAAGATAAGCCCGGTTTTCTACACCTTATCTTAGTCCGCATCGAGCTGTACTGACTGAATATAGCGCGCGCTGCGTTTGGTGCGGTCTTTCACGCGACCAACAAGCTGACCGCAGGCGGCATCGATATCTTCACCTCGGGTCGTTCTCACCGTCGCGTTGTAGCCTGAATCATACAGCCACTGCTGAAAGCGCATTACCTGGTTACGCGACGGTTTTTCGTACCCAGAGTTGGGGAACGGGTTAAACGGGATCAGGTTGATCTTACACGGCAGCTCTTTAAGCAATGCAGCAAGCTGCTCGGCGTGCTCCTGCTGATCGTTGACGTCTTTGATCAGCGTGTACTCAATGGTGACCTGACGATTATCCGGGCACTTGGCAAGGTAGCGGTGGCAGGCATCCAGCAGCGCACGAATATTGTACTTGCGGTTGATGGGCACTAGTTCATTGCGCAATTCGTCAGTCGACGCATGTAGCGAAATCGCCAAGCTGACGTCCATTTCATCACCGAGCTTGTCGATCATCGGCACCACGCCAGAGGTCGACAGCGTCACCCGGCGCTTGGAGAGGCCATAGCCATTGTCATCAAGCATCAGCTTCATGGCGGGCACAACGTTATCGAAGTTGAGCAAAGGTTCGCCCATGCCCATCATCACTACGTTGGTCACTGGACGATTGGCCGTATCACGCCGCGGGCCAACGCTGCGCTGCGCAACCCAGACCTGACCGATAATCTCGGCAGCGGTCAAGTTACGCTGAAACCCCTGCTTGCCGGTGGAGCAAAAACTACAGTCCAGCGAGCAGCCGACTTGGGATGAGACGCACAGCGTGCGGCGTTTACCGTTCTCTGCCGGGATCAGAACCGTTTCTACATAGCTGCCATCCTCCACTTCAAGCACCCACTTGCGCGTACCGTCGCTGGAGGTGCCCTCGTAGATCACCCCTGGGCCACGAATTTCGGCCAGCCGTGCCAGTTTTTCACGCAGCGCTTTGGAGAGGTTCGTCATGGCAGCAAAGTCATCGCTGCCTTCCTGGTGAATCCACTTCATTAGCTGCGTAGCACGGAACTTCTTTTCGCCGATCGACAAAAAGAAGGCTTCCATCTGCTCGCGGGACATACCAAGCAGGTTTTGACGTTCAGGCGTCGCTTTGGCAGCAGGCGTGCTGGCGGCGTCTGAGCTATCGGCGTCACGGGGGGCGGGCGTATGTTGGGCTACAGTGGTGGTCATGGCGGTCAGCGTTATAGAAAGGGGCGGGGGACTAGCCCCCGCAAAATGGCCGGCAACGAAAGTTGATTCGGCGGCGCTAACTCAAAAGCTCTTAGCGCGGGCAGATTTCGTCGTTACCAAAGAAGTAGCTAATTTCGCGCTCAGCGCTTTCCGGAGAATCAGAACCATGGACAGCGTTAGCGTCGATTGTTTCCGCAAAATCGGCGCGAATAGTGCCGGGAGCCGCTTCTTTCGGGTTGGTTGCGCCCATCAGATCGCGGTTTTTAGCGATGGCGCCTTCACCTTCAAGCACTTGAACAACCACCGGGCCAGAGGTCATGAAGCCAACCAGGTCTTTAAAGAACGGACGCTCTTTGTGCTCGGCGTAGAAACCGCCAGCCTTCTCTTCGGAGAGGTGAACCATCTTCGCGGCAACAACGTTCAGGCCAGCTTTTTCAAAGCGGGCGATGATTTCACCGATGGCATTTTTAGCAACGGCATCAGGCTTGATAATAGAAAGAGTGCGTTCAGTAGCCATGTTAATGGTCTCCATAAATGAGGGCTAAGCAAAAAGTGCCGCCCCAGAAGGCCAGGGCGGCCCAGAAAATGATTCGGTTAATGGCGCTTCAGCAGCTAACGTTTACTCAGCTAATATTTTAAAAAGCATGCGGGTACGACCCAACTGCCTGAGCGTGTGTATCCAGGTGCGCGATTATAGCGCTTAAGCTCGGGGATGAATACCGGCGATGAAACTCGACACGACAAATCCCGGCACGGCAAGGCTCGTCAAAACAAGACTCGTCACAACAAGGCTAGTCACAACAAGGCTCGTCACAACAAAGCCTAGACGGTGAAGCTTTCGCCGCAGCCGCACTCATCTTTGACGTTGGGGTTGTTGAAGCGGAAAAAGCGGTTCAGCCCTTCGCTGACATAATCCACTTCACTGCCGTTAAGCATCTCCACTGCATCGGGGGCGACGTAGACGCTGGCCCCATGGGCTTCAAAATGCACTTCGTCGTCACTGACGGTGTCGGCAAAATCGAGCACGTAGCTATAGCCAGAGCAGCCGCTTGGTTTGACCGAGACGCGCAGGCCGAGCCCTTGGCCCCGCTCGTCAAGCACGTGGCGAATCTGTTGTGCGGCAGCCGGGGTAATATTGAGTGTTGCCATGTGGCGTCCTCCTTAAAAAGTGTCAGCCGCTTTGCGTGGCGGTGTCCGTAAACCGCTCACCGCATGGCGTATGAGCGTTAGCGCATGATCAATCTCGGCGCTAGTGGTAAAGCGCCCGAAGCTAAAGCGCAGCGACGAAAGCGCCAGCGAGCGTGGCGTGCCGATACCCAGCAGCACGTAGGACGGATCGACGCTGGCCGAGTTGCACGCTGAGCCGGTGGATACCGCCACATCGCGCAGCGCCATCAGCAGCGATTCTCCGTCGACGCCTTCAAACGCCAAGTTGAGAATGTTGGGAACAGCGTGGTCTAAGGGGGTGTTGGCAAAGACGCCCTCGACACCTTCAAGGCCGCGCAAAAAACGTTGCTGTAAGTGCGCAATATGAGCGTTGTCTTCATCGTACTGCTGCTGCATCAGCGCAAAAGCTTCACCCATGCCAGCAATTTGGTGGGTTGGCAGAGTGCCGGAGCGCATGCCGCGCTCATGGCCACCGCCATGAATCAGCGCTTCAACGCGAATGTCCGGGTGGCGCTTTACATACAGCGCTCCCACGCCTTTGGGGCCGTAGGTTTTATGGCCGGACAGCGACATCAGGTCAATCTGCTGGGCCACCACGTCTAGCGGAATACGCCCTACCGCCTGGGCGGCATCGGTATGAAAGGCCGCGCCAAACTCATGGGCAACGGCCGCCAGGGCCGCGATATCGTTGATGCTGCCCAGTTCGTTGTTAACCGCCATCAGTGAGACCAGTGCGGTATCGTCGCGCATCGCCGCGCGTAGCTGCTCAGGTTGAATGCAACCATCTCGCCCCGGCGTTAGCCAGGTGACCTCAAAGCCCTCTTTTTCCAGCGCATGGGCGGTATCGACAATGGCTTTATGCTCAATCGACGAGGTCACCAAGTGTAGGCCGCGCTCGCGGTTGGCGCGCATAAAGCCAATTAGCGCTAGGTTGTCTGCTTCGGTGGCGCCGCTGGTCCAGACAATCTCTCTGGGGTCGGCACCAATCGCGTCGGCTACCTGACGGCGCGCCTGCTCAATCACCTGTTCTGCCTGCCAGCCTAGCATGTGGCTGCGCGACGCCGGGTTGGCAAATAACTGGTCAACTGTCAGGTAGCGCTGCATGACCTCAACCACGCGGGCATCCGCCGGCGCGGTGGCGGCGTAATCCAGGTAAATGGGCAGCGTGGGTGTCGTCATCGTTACGTTCCAGCGGTTGTTCGGTCAGGGTAGTCGGTTTTGCGTCGTTGGTTCAGGGTGAAGAGGCGAGAATGCCAGCCTCGGCACGCTGTTTCTGTCGCGACGCAATACGTATGACATCAGGGCGCAGCATCAGTTGTGCCAGCGTCATATCGTCAAGAAAGTGGCGTATCTGCACGGAAAGCTCGCACCACAAATGGTGCGTCAAGCAGGTGTCGCCCTGCTGGCAGTCGGAAAGCCCCTGGCAGCGGGTGGCATCAACGCTTTCGTTCACTGCGTCAATCACCTTTGAGACACTGATCGCGTCCGCGGGTTGGGAAAGCAGGTAGCCGCCGCCCGGGCCACGCACGCTATTGACCAAGCCTGCACGACGCAGGCGAGCAAAAAGCTGCTCTAAATAGGAGAGCGATATCTCTTGGCGATGAGAGATATCGCTTAGGCTGGTCGGGCCGTTGTGGGCATGCAGGGCTAAATCGAGCATGGCGGTAACGGCGTAACGGCCTTTGGTGGTCAAGCGCATGGCAAGCACCTCGACGCTGAACGCTCAGCGCACTAACGGCAAATGTGCTGCCATTATGGGAAAACCCGAGTGCTTTGGTCAACCATTACGCGGTGGCAGCGTTTCTTGCTCCCTGGTCGACTCATCGACCAAATGCTTGCCAACGCCGGGGCAGCCGGTGTCCTGCTCATCCAGAATGTCGGCGAAATCTTCGTCCCGCAGTTGGGGCAGTTGCCCGTCACGATAGTTGTCGTCTAGCTTGCGCAGGGTCGAGCACATGCGCTCGATACGCTCATCAACGGCGTGCATATGGTCGAGCATGGCCTGCATCGAACGGGCCACCGGGTCGGGCATATCCTGGCTGACGCCGTAGGCATCAAAGCCAAATTTCTGACAAATGGCTTCTCGGCGGGCAGGGTCAACATCCAGCGCCTCTTCCACGTCGGGGTCGGCACGTTTAACAATTTTACCGGGAATGCCGACAACGGTGGCCCCCGGCGGCACTTCTTTGGTAACCACCGCGTTGGAGCCGATTTTGGCCCCGGCACCCACGGTAAAGGGGCCGAGTATCTTGGCACCTGCACCGACAATCACGCCATCGCCCAGGGTCGGGTGGCGTTTGCCTTTGCTCCAGCTTGTGCCGCCCAGGGTGACCCCTTGGTAGAGCGTGACGTTATCGCCGACCAGCGCCGTTTCGCCAATCACCACGCCCATACCATGGTCGATAAAAAAACGCCGCCCGATAGTGGCACCCGGATGAATTTCAATACCGGTCAGCCAGCGTGAAAACGTCGACAGCGTCCGTGCCAGCCATTTGAGGTTTTTCTTCCATAACCAATGGCCGCAGCGGTGCAGCAGCAGGGCGTGCAGGCCGGGGTAGTTGGTCAGCACCTCAAGAAAGTTACGTGCGGCTGGGTCGCGGTCAAATACGCTGTTGATGTCTTCACGTAGACGTTGAAACATGAGGTGTTCCTTGGCGTTAAAGGGCGGCGTCTATCAATAGTGGAATCACGTTAAGAATAGCGAAGTTGGGGCGCGTAGCATCAACTTCAAGTTTCGCGTTTTCAGTCCAATACGTTATGGCTTAGGCCGCTTGGTGCCCGCTGCTTTCTCGGTGGCCGATAGAATCCCGCGCAAAATATTCATTTCCATACGCTCCGGGCGTGAGCGTAGGTACAGGCGGCGTAGTCTCGCCATTAGCTGCCGTGGCTGATCAGGATCATGGAAATCAATGCCAATCAGCGTGCGCTCTAAGTGCTCAAAGTAGCGCTCAAGCTCGGCGTGGGTGGCCAAGTCATCGTCAGCGCTGGTGTCAACTGCGGGCGCGTCAGCCTGGTTTAACCAGGCCATGCGACACTCATAGGCGAGCACCTGAACCGCTGCGGCCAAATTGAGCGAGCTAAAATCGGCGTTGGTAGGAATATGCACATGGGCGTGGCAACGCTGGAGCTCGGCGTTGGTCAGGCCGCTGTCTTCGCGTCCGAATACCAGCGCCACGCGAGACTCTGCAGCCTGACACTCGCCGGGCAGTCGATCGGCCAATTCCCGAGGTGAGAGCATCGGCCACGGCAGGGTGCGCGAGCGCGCACTGGCACCTACGGCCAGGGTGCAGTCCGCCACTGCGTCTTCCAGTGTAGCGTGGACGTTGGCTTGGTGAAGCAAGTGATCAGCGCCAGAAGCGCGGGAAATGCTGTCCTGAGTAATCACCTCGCAGCGGGGGGCGACAAGGGCCAAATCGGCCAAGCCCATATTGTGCATGGCGCGTGCTACGCCGCCGATGTTGCCAGGATGGCTGGTGCCGATTAAAACAATGCGAATGCGTTCAAGCATGATAGGGCCCGGTGAAATAGTACTCTGAAATAGTGCTCTGAAATAGCGCTCGGTAAATAGCGCTCGGTAAATAGGCGTAAAACGCGCAGTCTAGCATGAGTCGATGGCATGCCCGAGAGCGGTCTGCTAGAATTGCGCGCCAAAGGCGGATATTGCGCCAACCTATCATTAGCATCACGTTCTTTAACATCACTGTGACAAGGCCCAACCATGAATCCGATGGTCCAGTTTACGTTGCGCGCAGCGCGCAGCGCTGTTGAGCACTTCCTACGCGTTCGCGAGCGTATTGAAAACGCGCACGATGAATTTAACCTTGACCGCCTGCTCGACGAAACAGCGCGCAAGGCCGAAGCGACGATTGTTCAACAGTTGGAACGCGGTTATCCCCAGCACGGTGTTACTGGCCGCTTTACCCCGCATCGCGCCGGTGAAGGCGAAGGCGCGGATATCGTCTGGAAAATTGAACCGATGCACGGCTACTCCAATTTAGCCGTCGCCGGTAAGGGCTTTGCACTCTCAGTGGTGTGCCTTATCAAAGGTCGTCCCGAACACGCAGTGATTATCTGCCCGTTCGCCGACGACGAGTATATTGCCAGCCGCGGCCGCGGCGCCCAACACAACGACAAGCGCATGCGCGTTAGCAAACCGACCGCCATCAGCGGCACGCGTATGGCCATGAGTCTTCCGGAAGTATGGCTGCGCCCGCGCAATTTACCTGCCTATTTAACCGTTTCCCAGCAGCTTGCCCCTCAGATAGAAAACCTGCTGGCCACGGGCTGTGGGCTATTGGATCTATGTGAACTGGCCACCGGACGAGTGGATAGTGCTTTTGTGCTTGGCTTGGAAGAGCAGGATATGCAGGTTGGTACGCTGTTCCTGAAAGAGGCGGGCGCCCTGATGGGTACCCCGGACGGCCAGCCCACGGTGAAAGTGGAAGGGCAATTAATGGCTGCCGGGCCGCGCCTCTATAAAGCGCTGATCAAGCAGCTAACGCCGCACTTCTAAGCAGCGCTGCTGAGTCTTTAAAGGCACAAGTTTTAAAGACATAAGCTTTCAAGACGAAAAAATGCCCCTGCTGGGTTTCCAGCAGGGGCATTTTTGTAGGCTAAACAAGAGGAGTAAAAGAGGCGCTGTTAAGGCAGCTCTTCCTCTTCTTCGTCGAGCTCTTTCTTGGTGGGGATCAAATCTTCCCGCGATAGTTTCAGCGGTAGCAAAAGTGCCGCGGCAATATAGATAGACGAGAAGGTACCCACCACGATGCCAACCAGCAACGCAATGGCGAAGTTCTCAATCATATCGCCACCCAGCAACAGCAGCGCGAGCAGTACCAAAACGGTAGTGCCTGAGGTTGCTAGCGTACGCGATAGCGTGGCGTTAATTGCTTCGTTGAAGATTTGCGGCATATCGTCGATCCGCGAGGTGCGAATGGCTTCGCGGACGCGGTCGTAAACCACGATGGTATCGTTCAACGAGTAACCGATCACCGCCAGGATAGCCGCCAACACGGTGAGATCGAAGTCGAGCTGAAACAGCGAAAAAACGCCCACGACGATGATCACATCGTGCATCAGTGCCAACAGAGCGCCAATCGCAAACTTATACTGAAAGCGGAAGGCGACATAGAGCATCACCACGCCGAGTGCGACCAGCAGGCCAAGGCCGCTCTGGTCGCGTAGCTGGTCGCCCACCTGGGAGCCAACAAACTCAGAGCGCACAAGGTCGACGCTGTCGCCACTGGAGCGCAGCAGGTTAACCACCTCGCCACCCACATCGGCATCAAACGCCTGCTGAAGGCGAATCAATACTTCGGTCGATGCCCCAAAGGTCTGCACCGAGACATCTTGGAAGCCGCTGTCTTCAAGCAGCACGCGAATAGCGTCGAGTGAGGGCGCGGCGCCGTAGCGCACCTCAATCAGCGTACCACCCGTAAAGTCCAGCCCCAGATTGAGCTGCTGGAACAGAATGGCGCCAATCGACACGATTAGTAGCAATGCGGAGACGATATACGCGAGCTTGCGTCGCCCCATAAAGTCGATTCGCAGGTGTGTTAGGGGTTTCATTACCACCTCTTAAGTTAGATCCACAGCTTTTTGACGGGTTTGCTGCCGTAAGCCAAATTGACCATGGCACGAGTCACCATTAGCGCCGTGAACAGCGACGTCAAAATGCCGATAGAGAGTGTTACCGCAAACCCTTTGACCGGGCCGGTACCAATCGAGAACAGGATAACGGCCACCAATAGTGTGGTGATGTTAGCGTCAACGATGGAGGTAAAGGCACGTTCATAGCCTGCCTGGATCGCCTGCTGAACCGACATGCCGTTGCGCAGCTCTTCGCGTATTCGCTCGAAAATCAGCACGTTGGCATCCACCGCCATGCCCAGCGTCAGCACGATACCGGCAATCCCCGGCAGCGTCAGCGTCGCGCCCAGCATCGACATTGCTGCGACCAGCAGCGTTAAGTTCAGCGCCAGGGCGATATTGGCAAATATCCCAAATACCTTGTAACGCACCAGCATAAACAGCACGACCAGCAGTAGGCCGATCTGCACTGATAGCAAACCACGCTCAATGTTTTCAGCGCCCAGGCTTGGCCCAATCGTGCGCTCTTGAACGAAGTAGATGGGTGCCGCGAGTGAGCCCGAACGCAGCAGCAGCGAAAGTTCAGCAGCTTCTGTGGGTGAATCCAGTCCAGTAATCCGGAAACTGTTGCCCAGCGCGCTTTGAATCGTCGCCAGACTAATCAAGCCGCGTTCAACGTAGGGCTCGCGCTCAATGGTCTCTTCGCCCGTTTCCGGGTCGGTGACCACCGTGTCTTCGCTTTTGTGCTCGATAAACAGCACCGCCATATTGCGACCAATATTGGTGCGCGTGGCGCGGTTCATCAGCGTGCCGCCGGTGCCATCCAGATCGATATTGACCTGCGGGCGACCATTTTCGTCAAAGCTGTTGCTGGCACTGGAAACGCTGTCACCGGTAATAATCACATCGCGCATTAGCTCAGCAGAGCGCGATGGTTCATTACGAAATGTCAGGGTTTCCGTTTCGTTGTCCGGAGTGTCATTACGTGCTTCCAGGCGGAATTCCAAATTCGCTGTCGCACCCACAATGCGCTTAGCTGCCACGGTATCCTGGATGCCGGGAAGCTCTACGACGATTTGGTTGGGGCCTTGGCGCTGCACCATGGGCTCAGCGACACCCAGTTCGTTGACCCGGTTGCGCAGGGTGGTCAAGTTCTGGTTGATCGCATAGTCCTGAATTTCGCTGACCGATTGATCGCTAAGCGTCATCACCAGCGTTGAGGCACGACCATCGCCTTCGCTGCTGTATTCAAAGTCAGGAAAGTCACGACTGATCAGGCTGCGCGCGGTATCGCGGTCTTCAGCGCTGGCAAAATCGATCGACAGCGTGCGCTCTTCGACATCGGTGTTGCGATAGCGAATACGTTCGCTGCGCAGTAGTTCACGCATGGCGCTGGCGTTGACTTCCAGGCGCTGGGTAAGCGCGGCGTCCATGTCCACTTCTAGCAAGAAGTGCACGCCGCCGCGCAAGTCGAGGCCCAGGGTCATGGGGGAAGCAGAGAAGGCCTGTAGCCATTCGGGTGTTGCTTCGGCGAGGTTCAGCGCTACCGTTGCCTCATCGCCTAAAAGGTCGGCGGCAATGTCGCGTGCAGGAAGCTGATCGTCGTCGTGGCGCAAACGAATTAACCATTGCCCGTTCTCTTCTTCGAGGGCTTTGATTTCAATGCCGTCTTCGCTGAGCGCGGTTTCAACGCGGTCTATCTGACGCGCATCCAGCGAGTCGCCTTGGGCGCTGCTAATTTGGATGGCGGGATCTTCGGGGAATAGATTGGGAAGCGAGTAGATAAGGCCAACCACCAGGACGACCAGTATCAGCAGATACTTCCACAGGGGGTAACGGTTGAGCATGCAAGCCCTGCCTTCAATTACAAACGGAATGCTGTGCACGGACACGCCGTGCACAGCAAAGTTCACCATCATTTATACCATGTCACCCCTGCCGGGGTGGCTGGCACTGGTCGGCAGGGGGTTGCAAGGTTTAGATGGACTTGATGGTGCCTTTAGGCAATACGGCGGCAACGGCGTTCTTCTGCACGTTAACTTCGGTGCCTTCAGAGATCTCGATGGTCAGGAATTCGTCGCTCACTTTAGTGATACGACCTACCAGACCGCCGCCAATGACGATTTCATCGCCTTTATCCAGGTTGGTAACCAGCTGCTTGTGCTGCTTGGCGCGCTTGGCCTGAGGACGCCATAACAGGAAATAGAAAATCAGCACGAAGCCGACCAGCATGACGATTTGCGCAATACCACCGCCAGCGGCGGCTTCTTGGGCATGAGCTGGTGAGATGAAGAAATCCAGCATTGCAGAGAACTCCTGAGTTAGAAAAGCTTAGGTTTTTTTAAAAGCTTGGGTTTTATTAAAAGCTTGGTTTTTAAAAGCTTAGTTTTTAACAGCTTGGTTCAAAAACATGCTTGGTTTAAAAACATGGTCGAACAGTCTAAACCACGCGCCAAGGCGCGTGGCGATTAATTCGCTAGGGGAGGCACCGGCAGGCCGCGCCGTGCATAGAAGCCTTCCACAAAGGTCGTCAATGTACCCGCTTCAATTGCCGCGCGCAAATCGGCCATCACACGCTGGTAGTAACGTAAGTTGTGGATGGTGTTAAGCATCGAACCGAGCATTTCATTGCAGCGGTCTAAATGGTGTAAATAGCCCCGCGAGAAGCTCTTGCAGGTATGGCAGTCGCACTCCTCGTCAAGCGGGCGAGTGTCAAAACGGTGCTTGGCGTTACGAATTTTGACCGTGCCTTCCGAGGTGAATAGATGGCCGTTACGGGCGTTGCGAGTAGGCATCACGCAATCGAACATATCCACACCCCGGCGAACGCCTTCTACCAGGTCTTCGGGTTTGCCGACGCCCATTAAATAGCGTGGCTTGTCATCCGGCATCCAGGTGGGCAGGTAGTCGAGCACCTTGATCATTTCTTCTTTAGGCTCGCCCACCGAAAGGCCGCCAATCGCCAAACCATCAAAGCCGATCTCCAGCAGCCCGTTGAGCGAGCGTTCGCGCAGCTCTGGGTGCATGCCGCCCTGGATGATACCGAACAGCGCGGAAGGTGAATCGCCATGGGCATCTCGCGAACGTTTGGCCCAGCGTAGCGACAGCTCCATGGATTTCTCGGCTTCGTCAAAGGTGGCCGGGTAGGGCGTGCACTCGTCAAAGATCATCACTACATCGGAGCCTAGCGAGCGCTGAACCGCCATGGACTCTTCCGGGCCCATAAACACTTTGCTGCCATCCACCGGCGAGCGGAAATGCACGCCCTGCTCGGTGATCTTGCGCGTCTCGCCCAGGGAAAATACCTGAAAGCCGCCGGAATCGGTCAGAATCGGCTTATCCCACTGGGCGAAGTCGTGCAGGTCGCCGTGAGCTTCAATCACCTCGGTGCCGGGGCGCAGCCACAGGTGAAAGGTATTGCCCAGGATGATCTCGGCGCCGATCTCTTTGACGGAGTCCGGCGTCATGCCTTTCACCGTGCCGTAAGTGCCCACCGGCATAAACGCCGGTGTTTCTACCGTGCCGCGGGGGAAGTGAAGGCGACCACGGCGGGCGCGGCCATCGTCGGCCAAGCGCTCAAAGCGCATAAAGCATTCGTTTCGCATAATAAGGTAACTCGTTAATCTCGTTCGTTTGGCGCGACGGGGACAGGGTTTGGGTCAGCCATTAGCGGGTCAGCAGCATGGCATCGCCATAGCTGAAAAATGCATAGCGCTCGGCTACCGCCCGTTGGTAAGCGTGCATGATGGTGTCGTAACCTACAAAGGAGGAGACCAGCATCAATAGCGTCGATTCAGGTAAATGGAAGTTGGTAATTAAAGCATCCACACAGCGCCACTGGTAACCGGGGTAGATAAAAATATCGGTGTCGCCACTGAAAGGTGCGATCTGCCCATCGCTGCTTTTCATGCAGGCGCTTTCCAGGCAGCGCACGCTGGTGGTGCCTACCGCCACTACACGCTTACCCGCCGCGAGTGTGTCACGCACTTGCTGGCAGGTGGCTTCGGTAACCTCGATCCACTCGCTGTGCATATGGTGTTCAAGGATGTTGTCTACACGCACCGGCTGAAAGGTGCCCGCGCCGACGTGCAGCGTGACAAAGGCACGGTTAATGCCTTTATCCGCCAGCGCATCCAGCAGCGGTTGATCAAAGTGCAATCCTGCGGTCGGCGCAGCGACGGCACCATCACGCCGGGCGTAAACCGTTTGGTAGCGCTCACGGTCACTTAGCTCGTCTTCGCGGGTAATATAAGGCGGCAGCGGCATATGACCGTGCTTTTCCAGCAGCGCGATCATCGGCGTATCGCCCAAAAAACGCAGCTCGAACAATGCATCACGGCGGCCTTCCACAATGGCGTGAATGCCACCCTCGAAAATCAGCTCGGTGCCGGGCTTCGGCGATTTGCTCGAACGGATATGCGCCAGGCCACGGTGGGCATCCAGCGGGCGCTCAAGCAGCATCTCTACCTTGCCGCCGCTGGCTTTGTGACCGTGCAGGCGCGCCGGAATCACGCGGGTGTCGTTAAACACCAGCAGGTCGCCCGGTTCCAAAAGCTCAAGCAAATCAGGGAAGCGGCGATGTTCCAACGCACCGCTCTGGCCATCCACACACAGCAAGCGGCAGTCGCTACGCTGCTCAGAAGGGTAGCGAGCAATTAATTCGTCGGGTAGCTCGTAATGAAAATCCGCGCGCTGCATGGCGTATAACTCTTAACGTTGATCAAACAGGCGGCATAGGATAGCGCTTTGGCTGGATAAAGTCAGTCAATGTGATTGACCTACCTAGAAATTTACGTATACTACGCACGCATTGCCGGTATGGCGGAATTGGTAGACGCAGCGGATTCAAAATCCGCCGCCTTTACGGGTGTGCCAGTTCGAGTCTGGCTACCGGCACCATATTTAAAATCAGGCACTTAGGTGCCTTTTTTTATGTCTGCGATTTGTGTTTTTCCTTTCTGAATCTCTCAATCTGTCCAGTTTTTGTCCAGGTCAATTTTTGAGGCGTACCTAATCGCGTTGACTAGCTATGCTTAGTTTTAGCTGCAGTGCTGTAGCTTCTAGGCTAATATTTCGCTGAGGTGTATTGATGCGATGAGTTTGCCTAATTCTTAAGCTCATTCTCACATCATGGAGGAGAAGTAATGAAAAGCCATGATGCTGCTGTGATTACCATGCTTCGTGAAGATCCTGATATGGCTATCGATTATCTACGCACTGCTTTTGATGAGCTGGATGAGGAGGGCGGAGAAACGGCTTTTCTAATGGCGCTTCGCCATGTGGTGGAGGCTCAAGGTGGAATGGCAGTGATAGCTGAACGTGCCTCTCAGCATTTTAGAACTGACTGAATACGGCCAGAAAAAACTAAGCAAATTCAAGCTCCACATGCCCAGGTTTAGAGCGTGGGCGAGCGGGGCCAATGACAATACGTACATCACGACCTAGACGAGCTAGACACTCAAGCATTTTCGCTTCGCTAATGCCTCGGAATTGACCTTTGAGTAACGCTGAAACTTTAGGCTGAGGTAAGCCAGTTAGCTCGGCGACTTTCACCTGTGTAAGACGGCGAAGCTTGATAACTTCGCTGATTTTGGCTGCCAGTTGAGCCTTTATCACCATTTCGTCCGCGTCTGGGACGTTGAGGTCGGCATATACATTGCCTGCGCTTTCTTCAACGATCATTGTGAGCCTCCTTGGCGTGCTCTTCCGCCGCTTTTAGCCGTTCACGTATTTTTTGCATATCAGGTTTGGGGGTAGCTATGCCACTTGACGATTTCTTTTGGAAACAGTGCAAGACATAAACCGCTTCCTGGATGCGAACCGTATAAACAGCACGATAAGTGTCGCCCTGATGATTCTCCACAACCTCAAGAACCCCCGCCGAACCAAAGCCTTTTAATGGTTTCGATTGTGAGTGTTTCGAACCAATCTGGGCTAGATGGATTGCAAAACCAAATACATCCTTTACATCCTCAGGCATTGCCTGAAGATCTTTTTTTGCACTAGCTACCCATCGTAAAAGTTTTGGCGGTGGTGTCTCCATAAAGGAAAAATATACCTATATGGTAATAGTTTCAAGCTTGAGATAAATAACTGAAAATATGCCGTTGTGTCCTTCTTAACGTTCAGCACTTACTTCCTCACATCAGCCAAATACTCTGCCGTAAGCTGTCGATAAAGCGTTACTAGCTCCATGCTTTTGATATCCTCGTGCCAACTCGCAGCATAGCTTTGGGCGCGCTCGGCGAGCTGCTGGCGCAGAGCTTCATCACTTAGCAGGCGGTTAACCTTAGTGGCGAAGTCGTCATGATTCTCCTCGGCGATTAGGCAGCCTTCTCCCTCTTTTAGCACATCCAGCGTGCCCATCATGGCGGTGGAAACCACCGGTGTGCCAAGCGCCATCGCTTCCAGCAGTACCAGCCCCTGGGTTTCCGTGCGTGACGCAAAGACGAAAACGTCGGCGGCGCGGTAGGCGGCTTGCAATGGGCCGCTGCGGTCGAGATAACCGAGAAACAGCACTGACTCTGCCACGCCAAGCTCCTGAGCACGCCGAACAAGCGAGTCGTGGGCCGGGCCTTCGCCGGTAATGATTAGTCGGGTGGTGGGGTGTTCGGCTAATACCTTGGGCAGCATATCGATCAGAAAGTCGATGTTCTTCTCAAAGGCGGCGCGGCCTACATAGAGTAGCAGTCGTGCTTCCTGGGGCAGGCCGTAGTGAGCCCGAAAGTCGCTTTCATGCTGGGCTCCCTGTGTGTGGCAGAACGACTCCAACGCCAAGCCGGTAGCAATCACCGTGGTAGGCGTGGTTACGCCGTAGCGAGTAAGTGCTTGCTGCATCGCTTGAGAGGGCGCTATTAAGGCGCTGAGCTGTTGGCACTGGTGTACCGACAGCCGCCGTGCGGACAGGCGTAGCCAGTGTCGCGGAAGCCAGCGAATATAGTGATGAACATACTCCTCAAAAAGCGTGTGGTAGGTCGCGACGACTGGAATCCCGAGCCGACGACCCAGCGCAACACCGGCATAGTGGGCGGTAAAGGGCGTGTGGACATGAATAAGATCAAACGCCTTGTCTGCCAACTGCGGTGTCAGAGCGAGCAGATCGCGGTAGCGCATCATGCGATCTTCCGGGTCGCCGGGTATCCGGCGCGAACGGATGCGCATCACACCCGGTTCGTCCACTTGGCCCAATGGGTAGTCGGGGCAGATTAGCGTGACCGAGTGACCTAAGCGTTCAAGAGCGCCGCGAAAGCTGGCAATGGAGGTGGAAACGCCATTGACGCGGGGAAAGTAAACATCCGAAATCATCAGTATGTTCATGCATCCCGGCTGCGTCTCAGCCGTGGTCGCCGTTGAGTGAAGCAACATCAACGCAGATGCCAGCCGCGCCTCGCGGTCAGCTTCGCGCTGCAGGTGGAGAGCATTGCCGTTGGCTAAATGGGCGAGGACTGTGACTTCCTGGTCACTGAGCGGAGCGTTGCGAAGGGGGCGTCGACGCTGTGGCATGTTGTCTAAACTCTTATGGCAGCTTATGCCCACCCTAACCTGAGCCCATGACTGGCAGATGACAGCATTTTATCCGCATTGCGCCACTCTGGCAGAGCGTTAACCTACAGTTGGCTACCCCCTCGCTTTTGGTCGCCTAGCCGTTTTATAGTGAACGACTCGCATTTGACGAAAGACGGTATTTCACCATGCCCCCTTTTGAGCTGCATAGCCGCAACTTAGCCAAAGAGCAGGTGGCCCATACCCACGATTTTCACCAGCTGATTTTGGCCACCTGTGGCGTCACAGAACTCTCCATGGAAGGGCAGGGGGAAAGGGTGACCGCTCGGCGTGGCTGTCTGATTCCCTCGTCGCGCCATCACGAGTATCAGGGCGATGGCAGCAACCGTACGTTAGTGCTGGATATTCCCGTGGCGCAGTTAGCTTTGCTTGAGAAGGGCAGCGACATTGAGCGTCTGTTCGATAAGCCGCGCTTTTTCAGCGTGCCGCCGGCGTTAAATCAGCTCACCCACGCCTTGGCCAATCAGCTTGAGCAGTGCCCCGCATTGCAGAATGAAATAGCCATCCTGTTGCTCCGCGCGTTGACCATGTATCTGCAGGAGGCCACCCCAGCGGCGGTTGGGCAGTTGGGCCAGCACTTCATCAGCGAACGTCTCGACCTTGCGCGATTGGATGCCTGGCTGGATCAGCACCTGGCCGATGAGATCCGCGTAGAACAGCTAGCGTCTCTGTGTGCCTTGAGCCCCGGGCACTTTCATAGCTGCTTTCGCGAGCTAACCGGCGTGACGCCGCTGGCGTATGTGCAGCGCAGGCGCTTGGAGCACGCGCGTACGTTAGTCCGCCATAGCACTCTTAGCCTGGGGCATATTGCCATGCTGGTCGGTTTTCGCGACCAGGGCAGTTTCTCCCGCGCCTATCGGCGTTACTTCGAGATTTCCCCTTCCACTGACCGTTAGTCCCCTTAGGCCGTTAGGTTCCTCCCGAAAGCGGCCTGCATGACTTGCGGGCAAACTTGCCGCAGTGTCGGGCAAGTAATTTGCCGATAAGCGCTCTAGTCTCTGAAGAAGCCTTTTATGTCAGAAGAACTTCTTTCAAGGAGAAACACCATGGGCGTTACCTATCAAGACAGCAATGCACGCATGAGCCAAGTCGCCATTCACAACGGCACCGTTTATCTCGCTGGCCAAGTGCCTCCTGATGCCACGGCGGATATGCGTGGCCAAACCGAGCAGGTGCTGGCGCGCATTGATCAACTGCTAGCCCAAGCGGGCACTTCTAAAGAACACCTGATCTCAGCGCAAATCTGGGTCACCAGCATGGCGGAGTTCGACCAAATGAACGCCGCTTGGGACGCCTGGGTGGTGCCTGGTCGTCCACCCGTGCGTGCAGCGCTTGAAGCCCAGCTCGCCAAGCCCGAGTGGAAAGTGGAAATCATGGTGGTAGCCGCGCTGCCGGAGGCCTGATATGCGGGTTGTTTCTGGCGAAGAAGTCTCGCGCTGCTTGGCGTGGGACGGCTTAATCAAACGGCTACATAACACGTTCGTGAATGGCGTGGAGTCTCCGCCGCGCCATCACCATGCGATGCACCGGCCGGATGGCGAGGCCACCATGCTGTTAATGCCCGCCTGGGAGGCGGTGGGCTATATCGGCGTCAAGATGGTCAACGTATTTCCACAAAACGCCGACCACGGGATTCCGGCGATCTCCGGGCTCTACTTGCTCAGCGAGGGCAAGCACGGTCAGCCGCTTGCATGTATCGATGGCAGCGAGCTAACCCGGCGCCGTACGGCGGCCGCTTCGGCGCTGGCCGCCCAAGCCTTGGCGAATAAAAACGCAGAGACGCTGCTAGTCGTGGGTACGGGCAAGCTGGCGCCCATGGTGATTGAAGCCCACGCCAGCGTACGTCCCATCAAGCGGGTGCTGGTGTGGGGGCGTAATCCCAGCAAAGCGGCGTCGATTGCCGATGAATATGCTGAGCGCTTTGAAACCCAGGTGGTGGAAGAGCTCGCTGATGCAGTCGCCGAGGCCGACATCATCAGCTGTGTAACGCTCTCCACACAGCCGCTGATTAAAGGCGAGTGGCTAACGCCCGGTACGCACTTGGATTTGATCGGCGCGTTTCGTCCGCAAATGCGTGAAACCGATGCCGTATGTTTGCGCCGCGCGGAGGTGTTTGTGGATACCTACGCCGGGGCTAAAGGCGAAGCGGGCGACATTCTGCAAGCCATTGATGAAGGCGAGTTTCAGTTTGACCAGATCCAGGCGGAGCTTGCCGAGGTGCTCACCGGGGCCAAGCCGGGGCGCACTAAACCGGAAGCAATCACGCTGTTCAAATCGGTAGGCGCGTCGCTTGAAGACTTGGCCGCCGCGATAGAAGTATGGGAGTCCCTGCCCGCACAACCATAACAAGACCGACATCGCTACCGAGTAGCACCGCCAGTCATAACGAAGACCGACCAATAACCAAAACGAGGTATGTTATGAGCGCTAAAAAATCAGTATTTATCGCCGCCTTGGCGGCACTTCCCCTGGCGATTGCCAGCGCCAACGTACAGGCACAATCCTATGAAATGGTGATTGCCACCCAGATTCCGGAAGATATGAGTAATAACGAAATCTATCCGGCGCTGGTGCATTTTAAAAACTTGGTAGAGGCGCGCACCGATGGGGATCTCGAAGTCACCATCTTTGGCGGCGGCCAGCTAGGTTCCGAGGTTGAGAACGGCTCGGAAGTGCAGGGCGGGCGCACGCTGCAGTCGACGATAATGTCGGCCGGGGCGATGTCGTCGTTTTACCAAGATTACCAAGTAGTCACGGCGCCGTTCCTGTTTACCAACTGGCGTCAGGCGTGGAGTTTTTTCGATAGCGAATGGTTCGCCGACTTTATGTCCGGCACCGTCGAAGCCGCCGATATGCGTTATTTGGGCACCTTCGACGATGGCGGTGGCTTTGTCGCTTTCACCAATAACGTACGGCTGATCAAGACCGTCGAAGACTTGGAAGGACTCAATATTCGCACTGAGGAGAACCCGGCCCACGTGGCGATTATGCGCTCTCTAGGCGCTTCCGCCACGCCTCTGCCCTGGGGCGAGCTAATCACCGCACTGGAAACCGGCCTCGCCGATGGCCAGTTCAATGCGCCGGTACTCAATACCACCTTTAACTTCGATGCGGTCACCGACTACACCACCCTTACCGGGCATGTGTATAACAGCGCCCCTTGGGTAGTCAGCGAATCGTGGTATCAGTCGCTACCTGAAGAGCATCAGCAGGCGCTGGTAAGCTCCGCGCGGGAAGCGATCCAACTGAGCCACGGTATGTCAGGCGCCCTGGCAACGGCCAGTTGGGTGGAGTCCTGCGAACGCTTTGAAGAGTGCTATTTGATGCCCGACGCCGAGCGTGAACGTATGGCGGAAATTGCCCGCCCCGCCTGGCAGGCGTGGATCGTCGATGACTTTGGCATGGACGAAGCCCGTGTACAGGGGCTACTTGACGAAGTCGAGCGCGTTGGCCAGCAGCTAGCCGAAGACGACTACCGTATTTATGGTCAATAAGTTCGGAGTCAATAAAGCTGGTGCCAAAAAAACAGGCCAATAACGGTGAGCGATAGATAAACGCTGGGGCTATACACATGCCTCAGCGTGAGGAACAGCCATGGGTGTTTTAACTCCTTTGCGCCGCTTGAGCGATAGCGTCAATCAGGTAGCCATCGTGGTATGTGTGGGCTGCATTCTGACGATGCTCGGCATCTCGTTTACGGCCTTTCTCTACAAGCTGATGACCGGCAGCACGCTTAGCTGGACCTACTCGCTGGCGCGGCTGTTTCTGCCCTGGATCGGCTTTCTTTCCATGACCATTTCGCTGCGCTACGGTGAACATGTCGCCATGACGCTACTGGTGCGTAGCTTGCCTAGAGCCATGGTGCAGGTGGCTGCCGGGCTCTGTTTGGCGGTGATTGGCCTGTTTGCGCTAATGCTGACGTGGTACGGCTGGGATTACTTTACCAGTGCCACCCAGGTCTACATGGTCTCTGATCAAATCCGTATTCCCAGCAAGGTCACCGCCATCGTCGTACCTATCAGCGGTGTGATTATGCTGCTTCACCTGGTACATGGCTTTGCGCTACTGGAACACTTTCTGGATGAGCGCGATGCCATTGATGAGCTCATTGACAGCGCTGATGGGGAGCACCGCTTATGACACCTGCCATTGTGGTATTCGTGCTGTTGCTGTTTATTGGTGCGCCGGTAGCGGTGGTGATGGCGATGTCGGGCCTGGCAGGTGGTTTTGCGCTGGGCGGCGAGCGCATGCTGGGCATCATTGCCGACCGTATGTTCTCCGGCGTGTCGGGTTTTCTGCTGATCGCCGTGCCCTACTTTATTTTTACCGCCGAGCTGATGAACCAAGGTGGGCTGACCCATAAGCTGATTGCGTTCAACAATGCGCTGTTTGGCCGGGTGCGCGGCTCGCTCTCCCATGTGAATATCTCGGTCTCGGTGTTTTTTGCCGGACTGACCGGCGCGGCAGTCACTGATACCGTTGCGATCGGCAAAATTATGATTCCCGAGATGAAAAAGCAGGGCTACGATGCCGAGTACGCCGCCGCCGTCACCGCCTGTTCATCAATTATTGGGCCGATTATTCCGCCTAGCGTGGTGATGGTGGTCTACGCCACGCTGCTGCGCGATATCTCGGTGATTGACCTGTTCGCGGGCGGTATTATCCCCGGTTTATTGATGGCGCTGGCGCTACTGGGGGTTAGTTTCTTTTTGGCCTGGAAACGCAATTACCCCAAGGAAGCGCCGACGCCCTTTAAAGCGGCGATCCTGGCCTTTTTAGTTGCGTTGCCCGCGATGGTGGTGCCGCTGATTATCCTTGGCGGGATACTCTCGGGGCTGACGACGATTACCGAAGCCTCGGGCTTTGCGGCGGTTTACGCCATAGTGATTGGCGTGGTGTTCTACCGCAACCTAACCTGGCGCAAAATCTGGGACGCCCTTGTCACCACGGTGCGTTTTTCCGGCGTGGTGTTTTTTCTACTGGCGACGTCTGCGGTATTGGGCTGGTTCGTTACCCGCTCAGGCATAGCCAGGGATGCAGCCAGCATGATCACCACCGTTAGCGACGCAGCTTTTGTGCAGCTGATGCTGGTCTGCCTGCTACTCTTAGTGATTGGCACGGTGATGGATGTGCTGCCCGCGCTGGTGGTGATTGCCCCGGTGCTGGTGCCCGCGATGATTCAGTTGGGTTTTGACCCGCTGCACTTCGCCATCTTGATGATCGTCGTACTGAATATCTCCAATGTGACCCCGCCGGTGGGGATGACGCTGATGACCGCCGCGCGAATAGCCGAGGTGCCCTATGAACGGGCAATTATTGCCTCGCTGCCGTTTTACGTCTCTTTTTTGGTGGTGATTGTGCTGCTGGCTGCCTTCCCAGCGCTCTCCACCTGGATTCCCTCTTTACTTTAACGGGCTGCTAGGGTTTGTACGAAAAGTCGGCGAGCGAAGGCTAGACAAGGCAAAAATCAACGAGAAAGCGCAGTTTACGAGTTGTAAATGAGCATTTTGATCGGACTCGCGCACGAGGCGATTTTTAACGCCGTATTGTCGAGCGCAGGCAGTTTTCGTACAAAGCCTAAGGATTGCGAATTTGACTATGAAATGCTTCTACCACCCCGATCAGGCATACCACGCGCCGCCGACCTTTCTGCTGCGCGGCCAGCCTGCGCCCTCTCCGGAAGGCCCGCTGCGTGCCGAGCTCCTTACCCAAGGCTTGGAGAGCGCAGGGCTGACCCTCACAGCACCCAAAGAGGCGGATTCTCCAACGCTGCGTAAGCGTTTGGAGCAAATCCATACGCCGCGTTATCTGACGTTTCTGGACACCATCTACGCCCGCTGGCAAGCACTGCCCAATGCGGCGGAGGTGGTTGCTCCCAATATCCACCCCTGCGGCGGCGGTCACCACTACCCGCGCCACCCGATTGGCCAGGCGGGTTGGCATTTGCACGATATGGCCTGCCCGCTAAGCGCCACCAGCTTCCAAGGTGCACTGGCTTCTGCTGCCAGCGCCGAAGCAGCGGCCGAAGAGGTGCTAAATGGCGCGCCAGCGGCCTACGCACTGTGCCGCCCACCGGGACACCATGCCGGGCCTGAGCGCGCCGGGGGCTTTTGCCTGCTGAATAACTCGGCGCTGGCGGCCACGGTGCTGCGCGAGCGCTTCGCCAAAGTGGCGATCATCGATGTGGACTTACACCACGGCAATGGCACCCAGGATATTTTCTATAAACGCAGCGATGTCTGGACGGGCTCACTGCACGCTGATCCTAGCGATTTCTACCCCTTCTTTTGGGGCGGTGCTGATGAAGAGGGCTGTGAGGAGGCCGTGGGCACTAATGTCAATCTGCCCCTGCCGGTAGGCAGCGACGGAGAGGTTTATCTTGATGCGCTAGCGATTCTGATTGATCACCTGCAGCGCTATGAGCCAGATGCCGTGGTGGTCGCGCTAGGCCTAGACGCGCACAAAGATGACCCGCTGGCGGGGCTTAAGGTTGAAACGGAAGCGTTTGTTGAAGTGGGTAAGCGCTTAGCGGCGATCTCGCTACCCATGGTAATCGTTCAGGAAGGTGGCTATCCCACTGAACACCTAAGTGCCAACCTGGCCGCCTTTATGCAGGGCTTTATGGCATGAGCAAGACTGGTTTTTACTGGCATGAGCGCTGCTTCTGGCATGACTTGGGCGCCATCGGCGTGTTCTCCGCACCGGGCGAGTTCTTACAGCCTCAGGCCGCCTCGGAGAGCCCGGAAAGCAAGCGACGGCTTAAAAATATCATTGAAGTCAGCGGTCTGATTGATGAGCTGAGTGTGGTTAAACCACCTGCCGCGACGCTGGATGACCTGCTGCGTTTTCACACCCCGCGTTACCTGGGTGAACTGCAGGCGGGGGATAGCGCACGGGGTGGCAACGGCGGCGACTGCGCGCCCTACATGCCCGGTAGTTGGGCGGCAGCCACCCACTCCGCAGGCTTGGCCAGCGCCGCCGTTGAAGCCGTAGCACTGGGCGAGGTGAGCAACGCTTACGCCCTATGCCGCCCGCCGGGGCACCATGCGGAGGCTGATCAGGGCCGTGGGTTCTGCCTGTTGGGCAATATTCCCGTCGCGGTGATGCGCGCTCGCGCCTTGGGGCAGGTGAACCGCGTGGCGATACTCGATTGGGACGTTCATCACGGCAACGGTCAGCAGGCGGCGTTTTATGGCGAGCCGGATGTGTTGACTATATCGATTCATCAGGCGGCCAACTATCCGCTGGAAACCGGCGGCTTTGACGAGCAGGGCGAAGGCGCAGGCCTGGGTGCCAACCTCAACCTGCCGCTGCCGCCGGGGTGTGGCCTGGGGGCTTACGCCTACGCCATGGAAAGACTCGTGTTGCCTGCGCTGGAAACCTTCAACCCCGAACTCATCGTCGTGGCCTGTGGTTACGATGCCTGTGCCAAAGACCCATTAGGCAAAATGTTGCTCAATAGCCAGGCGTTCGCCACCATGACTGCCCAGCTTAAAGCTCTGGCCGAGCGCTGCTGCGAAGGCAAGCTGGTGTTTATTCACGAAGGTGGCTACTCCGAAGGCTATGTGCCGCTGTGCGGCCACTCGGTGATCCAAACCCTGGCGGGCAGTGCGATTAGCGTGCCCGACCCGCAAAACGATGAAATTGCCGCCTGGGGCTATCAGGCCCTGCAACCGCACCAGCAAGCCTTAATCGATGACTGGTGCCAACAGTGGGAGCAAGCAACACGATGACACCGCTTTATGATCGCGATGGCTGGATTTGGCAGGACGGAGAATGGCGGGAATGGCGCGATGCCAAAGTGCATGTGTTGTCCCATACATTGCACTACGGCATGGGCTGTTTTGAAGGCGTGCGCGCCTACGCTGGCCCCAGCGGCACGCATCTTTTCAGAGTCGCTGAGCATACACGCCGTTTGGTAGAGAGCGCCCATTCGCTGGATATGCCGCTGCCATTTAGCGAAGCGGAACTGATAGAAGCCCAGCGCCAGTGCCTGGCGAAAAACAACCTGAGCAGCGCCTACCTTAAGCCCACGGTGTTTTTCGGCGCGGAAGGTATGGGGCTGCGTGCTAAAGGATTAACCACCCATGTCATAGTGGCCGCTTGGGATTTGGGCCCTTATATTTCGCCCCAGGCCGCGACCCACGGTTTGCGTGCGCTGACGTCATCTTGGGCGCGCCACCACGTAAATATCAGCCTCTGCCGGGCAAAGACTAACGGCCACTACGTCAATTCGATACTGGCGCTGAACACGGCGATCAAAGCCGGGTTCGATGAAACCATCATGCTCGACCCGGAAGGCTATGTGGCCGAGGCCTCGGCGGCCAACGTCTTTTTACTGCGCGATGGTGTGCTGCATACCCCGGAAGTGACCTCGTGTTTGCAAGGCATTACCCGGGACAGCGTGATTCAACTGGCGCAGAAAGTACTGGGTATAGAAGTGCGTGAACGGCGGATTACCCGTGATGAGCTATACACCGCCGATGAGGCGTTCTTAACCGGCACCGCCGCCGAAATACTGCCGCTGCGCGAGCTGGATGGTCGCCATATCGGCACCCGCGCGGGTGCACCGCCTGTTAATGAGCCTATCAGCCCAGATAGCGTGACGGCTCGACTGCAGGGCTTATATAGCCAGGCGGTGCGCGGTGAGTTGGACGATTTCAGGCATTGGTTAACGCCTTAGATATATGGGTTGGAAGTTAGAGCTATGCATCCCCTCTTACGCGCTGCGAGGGCAGGTTTCCGCGAGGGTCTTTTGTCATGGCCGGAAAATGTTCCCAACCATTCCGGCATTCTCGCCATCCATGGCGGTCAGATGACAAAAGTAGCGCCCAGGGATGGGTTCACAGCGCCCTCGCGGAAACCTGCCCTCGATGCACCTTGCCATCTGCTTGCTCAATTTTACCAACTGAATCAGGCGTGCTCTTTAATAGCCTGTTCGAGAGCGGCCAATCTTCCAGGCTCCAGCGCGGCTTCCACCGCGGTAATACGAATTACATTGGCAAGCTCGGGATGCGCCAAGCGAGCGACTAACACCCCTTTGTCTAGCAGTTGCTGGTGTACCTCGGCGGCGAGGTCGGCGCTGGGCAGGCGAATGCCAATAAAGTTGGTGGCGCTGGGCAACACATCGGCCTCTAGGGCGCGAAAGTGCTCCGCCAACTGCTCCCGGCGTGCTTTTACATCAGCAACGTGCTGGTGCACTTCGTCAGGATGATCGAGCACCACTTCGGCGGCGGCCAGGGTCAGCGACGATACCGCGTAGTGAATCCGCACCTTCATCATCATCGCCAGTACGTCTGGGTCGGCAATCGCGTAGCCAATGCGCAGCCCCGCCAAGCCGTGGGCTTTAGAGAGCGTGCGCAGGCGAATCACTCCCGGTATGGCTTTAGCGGCGAACTCGCTGTTGGCGTCGTCGCGGAAGTCTCCGTACGCCTCGTCTAACAGCAGCCAGCAAGTGTCGGGCAGCGCTTCGCGCAGCTTGAGGATGGCGCTGTCGCTATGTAAATGGCCGCTGGGGTTATCCGGATTAGCCAGATAGACCAAGCGGGCGTTTTCCTGATGGGCCGCCGCTGCTAAGGCTTCCATATCAGGCGCCAGCACGCCGGGCGCTTCAAAATAGCTGGGCTCCACCAAACGACAGCCTTGGCCTTTGGCAAAATAGCCCAAGGTGGGATAGGTGCCTGCGGTACTCACTACGGTTTCGCCAGGTTCGCAGGTGGTGCGAAGGGCCAGGGCGATTAAACTATCGGCACCGGCATCTACCAGCAGCGTTTCCAGCGCAATACCTTGCTGAGCACTCAAGCGTTGGCGAACACCGAGCGCTTCAGAATCGCCGTAGCAGTAAACGTGTTCGGCCAGCGCATCGCCAAAATGCTCGCGCAGGGCGCGGTGGGGCATGTCCAGGCCTTCGTTAGAGCCCAGCCGATGGGGAATCTCTTTGCCAAGTCGGCGCTCCAGCACCTTAATGCCCGGAAACGGATTAACAGGGCCTTCACTGAGTAAGTGGTTGGGGTAGCGGGGCATGGTGATTCCTAACAATGCAGTGAATGTTTAACTTAAAGCGTTTATGAAAGTACTTTACCGGGGTTGAGCAAATTAAGCGGATCGAGGGCCTGCTTGAGCGTATGCATTAGCTTGATCTCGGCGCTGGAGCGGCAGGTACTTAGCCAGGGGCGCTTTTCTAAACCAATACCATGCTCTGCAGAGACCGAGCCGCCCAGAACACGAAGTGGTTCGTAGACCATGGCTTCCACTTCGCGGCGCACCTCGGGTTCAGCGCTGCCCGCACTGACGGAAATATGCAGGTTGCCGTCGCCCAGGTGGCCAAACACTACCATGCGTGCATTGGCCCAGCGCTGGGTTAGCTGTGCTTCTAAGGCATCGGTGTAGCGCTGCATATCGGCAATCGGCAGGCTGACATCGAAAGTGAGCACCGGCGCAAGGCCCTTGACCAGCCCTTCGATATCTTCTCGAATGGCCCATAGCCCATCACGCTGAGTGCTGGATTGGGCGATGACTGCATCGACAATCAACTCTTTCTCTAACGCGCTTTCTAATGCTTCGCTGAACTGGTTAGCATTGCGCTCGGCGTCGCTACCCAGAGACTCAATGATCACATAGAATGGGTGTTCGGTGGCAATCGGTGGAGTATGGCGGTCCAGGGTTTCGGTGAGCAGGCGGTAGTGGTTTTGCCACATCACTTCAAAGGCGCCCAGGCTGCCGCCAAGCGCTTTACCCATATGGCTGAGCAGCCCGGTGAGCGCCTCAAACGAAGGGCAGGCCACCATCGCCGTTTGCTCGCTGGGCGTGGGGGGCTGAAGGCGCAGCACCGCCCTGGTCACAATGCCCAGGGTGCCTTCGCTACCGATAAACAGCTGCTTTAAATCGAAACCGGCGTTATTTTTCAGCATGCGGTTCATGGAACTGACCACCCGGCCATCCGCCATCACTGCTTCCAGGCCGAGCACCTGCTGGCGCATCATGCCGTAGCGGATGACACGGACACCGCCAGCGTTGGTGGCGATATTGCCGCCAATGGTGCAACTGCCCCGGGCGCCCAGATCCAGCGGAAATTGCAGCCCGACCTCTTTAGCGGCTTCCTGAACCCGTTGCAGCGGTACCCCGGCCTGAACACTAAGCGTACCGCCTACCTGATCAATCTCTTCAATGGCGCTCATGCGCTCCAGGGAGATCACTAGCTCATCCGGGCTAGCTTCCGCGCCATGCACCAAGCCGGTTAATCCGCCGTGGGTCACCACGGGTTGTTGAGCGTCGTGACAGGCCTTCATTACCGCGGCCACCTGCTCAGTGTTGGCGGGGCGTACAATGGCGCCAGCCTGGCAGGGCGCGCCGGTCATCCAATCGACGCTACGGTTACTGACATCGTCGCCCGTTAATACGTGGGTCGGGCCGACTATGGCGCGCAGCGTCTCCAGGGTTATGTGCATGTGTGTTCCTTAACGTGTCTTGTCCATTCGGTAAACTAGCTTTTGAAAAACCTGCTTTGCAAACTTATGCAGTTGCCGCCACGGGCGCCTCGCGGCCGGGAATCGCCTTGAGCAAGTCTTGGGTATACGCCTCTTTTGGGGCGAGGAAAATCTGCTCGGCGCTGCCTTGCTCGACAATACGGCCATACTGCATCACCACAATACGGTCGCAAATCTGCGCGGCGACGCGTAGGTCGTGAGTGATAAATAGCAGCGATAGGGAGAGCCGCTGCTTAAGCTCCTCCAGCAGCTCCAATACCTGGGCCTGAATCGATACATCCAAGGCGGATACGGCTTCGTCCGCGACAATCAGCTCGGGATTAAGCGCCAAGGCTCTGGCAATACCAATACGCTGACGCTGGCCACCGGAAAACTCATGCGGGAAGCGCTCCACGGCGCTGGCGCCCAAGCCAACCATATCTAAAAGCTCGCCCGCCTGTTTGAGCGCTGCGGCTTTGGATGTGCCGTTGGCAATCGGCCCCTGGGCAATCGCCATACCCACCTTGGTGCGTGGGTTGAGGGAGGCGTAAGGGTCTTGAAAAATCATCTGCACCCGGTGGCGTTCACGGCGCAGCGCATCGCCTTTAAGCTGAGAAAGGTTGATACCATCCAGCAGCAGCTCGCCGCTGTCCGGGTGTTCTAAGCGCACCACGCAACGGCCGAGCGTCGATTTTCCTGAACCGGATTCGCCCACAATTCCCACGGTTTCGCCGCGGGCGAGGGTGAGCGAGACATCTTCCAGTGCGCGAACCTCGCGGGAGGGTTTAAGCCAGCCGCCACGGGAGCGAAATATTTTATTAAGCTGTTTGATTTCCAGCAGCGGCGCCACCTGGCTGGTCTCGCGGTGAGGCGGCACCGCATTGCTGGGGATGGCGGCAATCAGCGCTTGGGTATAGGCATCTTGAGGGTTTTCAAGCACCGATTTGGCGTCACCCAGTTCGACAATTTTGCCGTGGCGCATCACGCAGACGCGGTTAGCCACTTCAGCCACGACGCCAAAGTCGTGGGTGATAAACATCACTGACATACCGCGCCGTTGTTGTAGGTCGCGAATCAGCTCCAGAATCTGCGCCTGGGTAGTCACATCCAGCGCCGTGGTAGGCTCGTCGGCTATTAGCAGGATAGGCTCCAGCGCCAATGCCATCGCAATCATGACCCGCTGGCGCTGGCCGCCGGAAAGCTCGAAAGGATAGGCGCGAATGGCTTTTTCCGGTTGAGGAATACCTACTTCGATCAGCAGTTCCAGGGCGCGGGCCTGGCGCTCTTTGGCATTGAACTGGCCGTGAGCCTCGAACACTTCGGCAATTTGCGCACCTACCCGCATCAGCGGGTTGAGGGCGGTCATCGGCTCCTGAAATATCATGCCGATTTTGAGCCCGCGTAGGGCGCGGTGCTGCTTCTCGGTCATGGCAAGCAGGTTCTGCCCTTCAAACAGCACCTCGCCCTGGGTGGCGCGCACGCCCTTGGGCAGAAGCCCCATCACGGCGTTGGCAGCCATTGACTTGCCGGAGCCGGACTCGCCCACCACGCACATAATCTCCCCGCGCTTTACGTCGTAGCTGACGTCCTCCACCGCTAGGGCGCGATCCGCCCCTTTGGGGAGCGCAATGTTTAGGTCGCGAATGCTAAGCACGGTTTCTGTTGATGCTTCATTCATAACAAGCTCTCCAGCCATAACAAACGCCTAGCGCTCGCGTGAAAGTTTGGGGTTAAGCGCATCATCTAGTCCTTCACCGACCAGATTTAGAGCCAACACGGTGAGCAGAATCGCCACCCCGGGGAAGAAGCTCAGCCACCACGCCTGACGAATCACCGTGCGCGCCGCGCCAATCATATAACCCCAGGACATCACGTTGGGGTCGCCCAAGCCCAGAAACGACAGCGCCGATTCCAGCAGAATGGCGGTCGCGACCATTAACGAGGCCAGCACGATAATCGGCGACAGGGTATTGGGCAGAATCTGGCGCAGAATAATCGTGGTGTTGGACTGGCCCACCAAGCGCGCGGCTTCGACATATTCACGGTTACGCAGCGACATAAACTCGGCGCGTACCAAGCGAGCTACCGGTGGCCAGCTCACTATCGCAATGGCCAACACAATCGAGCTGATGCTGGGTTGCATAATCGCCACCAGAACGATTGCCAGCGCGAAGTTGGGAATGGTCTGAAAGAACTCGGTAAAGCGCATCAGGAGGTCGTCAATCCACCCGCCGTAGTAACCGGCAATGGCGCCCAGCGGTACGCCAATCAGCAGCGCCACACTGGTGGATACCAGCCCAATCAGCAGCGACACCCAAGCACCGTGCATAAGGCCGGATGCCACGTTGCGGCCCATGGTGTCGGTGCCCAACGGAAAGCCATCCTGTGAAAGCGGCGGTAAGAAAGGCCGCTGCACCATCCTCCAAGGTGATTCAGGAAACAGCAGCGGCGCCAGTATCGCCATGGCGATAATCACCAGCAGAATAATCAGCCCCACCAGGGCGCCACGGTTTTGCGCGAAGCGTGCGAAAAAGCTCATGCGGCCCCCTTCTTGATGCGTGGATCAGCCAGGCTGTAGACCAAGTCGGTAATGATGTTAAAGACGATAACCAGCGCCGCCGAGAAGAAGAAAATTCCCAGCAGCAGGTTATAGTCGCGCTGCTCAAGGGCTTCAAACATCAACCGCCCGATGCCGGGCCAGGCAAACACGGTTTCGGTCAGGATCGCCCCGCCGACCATCTGCCCCGCCTGTAGGCCAGCAAGAGTAATAATGGGTAGAAGTGCGTTACGCAGCACATGGCGGCGCTGAATAATGCTGGGTTTCAAACCTTTGGCGCGGGCGGTTTTAACGTAATCCTGCTGTGCGGCGTCGAGCATGGAGGTGCGCGTCATGCGGGTGTAAATCGCCATAAAGAACAGCGCCAAGGTGGTTGCCGGTAGCACTAAGTGCTTGGCAATATCGAGCACCAGCGCAAACCCTGTATGGCCTGCACCCACGGTGTAAAGGCCGTAGGCGGGCAGCCAGCCGAGATATACCGAAAACACCACTACCGACATCAGCGCGACCCAGAACAGCGGCGTAGCGTAGAACACCAGCGCTAGCGCCATAATCAGCGAGCCGGAGGGTTTCTTGACCCGCGCCGCGGCCATAGAACCCGCCACAATGCCCAGTACCAGCGAAAGCACAAAGGCGGTGCCGGTGAGCAGCAGGGTGGCGGGTAGACGCGCCATAATCAGATCAAATACTGGTACGCCCAAGCGATAGGAGTAGCCGAAATCGAGCATCGCAATGCCCGACACATAGCGCCACAGCTGCACGTACATCGGCTGATCAAGGCCGAAGCGCTCGCGCAGCTGATTAAGAAATTCCTGGTCAGCGGCGCCCGCTTGTCCCGCCAGAATGGCGGCCGGATCGCCGGGGGCCAATTGAATCAGCAGGAAATTAAAAATAACGATTAAAAACAGCACAATCACGGCTTTAAACAGCCGCATAAGTATTAGGCGAGCGTAGACCATAGACACCTTCCTGACGGGCACTTTCCTGACAGATACTTTCCTGACGGATACCTTCATGACATGGCTAAAACACCCAGGCAGCTCGCGCTACCTGGGTATACTTGGGTTTAGCGGTCTAGCCAAGCATCCTTAAAGCCGTCGTTAACACCCACGCCGGAGGTGACCAGGTTCTGCACATCACAGCGGTAAAGGGTCGGGAAGCCAAGCTCCATTAGCCAGCCAACGGGCACATCTTCGTGCAGGATTTCTTGCACTTCGCGGTAAAGCTTTTCGCGCTCTGCGTCGGGGAAGGCGGTCGCTGCTTCGTTAAACAGCTCGTCAACGCGCTCGTTTTCGTATCCTTCCACGTTATTCCAGGGCGAGCCCTTGGCAATGTTGTCGGAAAGGTAAGTGCGTGAAATACCCAGAGCCGGGTCGCCGTACTGGAACAGGTAGGTAAAGGCGAGATCGTAGTCCCAGTCACCCAGGCGCTGGTTCCAGCCGCCCACATCGGTGGCTTGAGTGCTGACGTTAATGCCTACTTCACGTAGGTTTTGCTGCACGGCTTCGGCCCAGCGCGTCCAGGTTTCGCCATAGGGCAGCGGTAGAATGGTGATCTCTTCTCCGTCGTAGCCCATCTCTTCGAGTAGCTCCCGGGCACGATCCGGGTTGTGGTCGTAGGGTTCCAGGTCATCGTTTTGGAAACGGGCATTAGAGCCAAACGCAGAGAGCGGCACGTTGCCCAGGCCATTCCACAGCACATCTTTGGCAAACTCGCGATCCATGGCGTACATCACTGCCTGGCGGAAGCGTTTGTCGGCGGTGGGGCCTTCGCGGTTATTCATCCACAGCATGGCGAAGGGGCTGAAGTACTCGTGGCCTTCTTCGGTCATGCAGACGTTATCCATCGCTGCTAAGCGGGGAATGTCGAAGTTCTCGACGGTGCCGCTGGGCAGCACATCAATGGTTTCATTTTCGAACGAGACTGCGCGGGAAGCGCCGTCAGGAATGATGTGCCAGTTAACGCCGTCGAGGTAGGGCAGGCCCTCTTCGTAGTAATCGTCGTTTTTAACCAGCTCGATAACGGTACCGCGCTCCCAGTTGGCAAACTTAAACGGGCCGGTGCCAATCGGGTGGTCATTGTGCTCGTTATCGCGGAAATCAGTGCCTGCGTATAAGTGCTCGGGCACCATGGTGAAGGTGCCCGCTTCAAAAGAGAGCAGGAACGGGCCGAAAGGCTGAGTGAGGGTAAACACCACGGTGTGGTCATCGGTGGCTTCAATGCTTTCTACATGTTGCAGGACCGCCCTGGCGCTAGGATTCAGCTCGCGATGAAACACATCCGCAGAGAACACCACGTCGTCGGCGGTGAAAGGTTCGCCGTCGTGCCAAGTCACGCCCTCACGCAGGTGGAAGGTGTAGGTGCGGCCATCCTCACTGACGTCCCAGGATTCCGCTAGCTGAGGCATGGGTTCAAGATCGGTGGTGTAGCGCAGTAGGCCTTCGTAGATATTACCTGCCACGGTACGGGTAGGCGCGTTTTGAACCATGCCCAGCACCAGGCCGGGGGGCTCGGGCTGGATAATGGTATTAACCGTTCCTCCCGACTTGGGGTCATCGGCCAGAGCGGCGGTGGCAAAAGCAAGTGCTGCAGCGGAAATAGCCAAAGCTAAAGGTGTCTTCATGTTTCCTGCTCCTCGTTTATTAGGATAAAGCCTTGCACGTAATAAATTTACGCAGTCGTTAGGCGAGCGAGGCATGGCGTGTCAGGCCCTGTTGTGATGATTGTTGGGGGCCTTTAGAAGCTAGCACTTAAAAGCCAGCTCTTAAAAAAATAGCAGCATGCGGTAAAACTGTCGACAGTCGGCAATCGTTCGTCGACAAGTAAGCATTTTTCGTCATACTGGAAAGAACATGTCATACCCATGAGTGAATGCGATGGCCTTACCAACGGCAGCTCCCAGGGCCTTTATCCAGCAGCAAAACCTGGTCGAGCAAGTGGCTGACTATTTGACCCAAGCGATTATTCAGCAACACTTTTTACCCGGTGAGCGGCTCTCTGAAGTGCAACTTTCCCGAGACTTGGGCGTGAGCCGCGCGCCGGTGCGTGAGGCCGCGCGTTTGCTTGAAAGCCGCGGCTTATTAATTTCAAAACCTCGCCGGGGCTTCTTTGTTCGCGCGTTGAATGCCGTTGAACTCGAAGATGTCTTTGATTTGCGGCTGTGCCTTGAGCGCCATGCCATCCACCGTTTGGTGGAGCGCTATACGCCTGAGGCTAAGCGCGCGCTGGAGCAGCAGGTGGATGTGCTGTGTGAAGCAGCAGAAGGCAACGATGGCACTCGCCGTATTGAGGAAGATCTTCAATTTCACCGCTTGCTGCTGCATTACGCAGGCAATGAGCGGTTGCTGCGCGCCTTTGATGACCTGACTCACGAGCTGCGCCTGTGCATCACCCTAATTACCAAAACCCATGAAGCCCCCGACACTATTGCGACCAGCCACTTCAAATTGCTCGACGCGCTAGATAGCGGCAGCCCTGACGCCTGCCATGAGGCGATCGACTACCACATCGGTGTTGCTCGTAAATTTGTGGTCAAGGGCGTGGGCGAAACCGGAGATCATAGCGATGAAGACATTCTTCCAAGCTGATCAATTGCTTCATCGGCCGCAAACCTACTTCTCCCGTGGCAAAATGCGCACGCCCCAGGAAGTGCCTGAACGCGCCACGCAACTGCTGGCGGCGGCTAAGCGGCTTGGCTTTGATATTCAAGCCCCCAACGATTATGGCGCAGCGCCGCTAAGGGCGGTGCATTCATTGCCCTACCTGCGCTTTCTCCAAAGTGCCCATCAGCGTTGGCATACCCTTGACGAAGACTGGGGTGAAGAAGTCATCTCTAACATCTTCGTGCGCTCGCCCAACGCCCTGCGCGGCATCTTGGCGGAAGCCGCCCGCTACCTGGCCGACGGCAGCGCGCCAGTAGGTGAGCATACCTGGCAGTCGGCTTACTGGTCAGCGCAAAGCGCGGTTGCTGGCGCCGAAGCGTTGCTGGCCGGTGAGCGGTTTGCCTATGCGTTATCACGCCCGCCGGGCCACCACGCGGGGATCGACTCCGCCGGTGGGTTCTGTTTTCTTAACAATGCCGCCATTGCCGCGCAGCACCTGAAAACCCGCTATCCGCGCATCGTCGTGCTCGACCCCGATATGCACCATGGCCAGGGCATTCAGGAGATTTTCTACCAGCGCGACGATGTGCTGTATATCTCGATCCACGGCGACACCACCAACTTCTACCCGGTGGTGAGCGGCTTTGAAGACGAGCGCGGGCAGGGCGCGGGCTTGGGCTATAACATCAACCTGCCCATGCCTCACGGATCAGAAGAGTCAGTGTTTTTCGACCGCCTGGAGCAAGCCTGCCAAGCCATTCGCCTGTTCGAGCCGGACGCCCTTGTGCTGGCGCTGGGGTTTGATATCTACGAACTCGACCCCCAATCGAAAGTCGCTGTTTCAACAGCAGGATTTGGTGAGTTGGGCCGCCGGGTAGCGAACCTGAACGTGCCTACGCTGGTGGTGCAGGAAGGCGGGTACTACTTAGAAGGGCTGGAGGCCAATGCGGTGAGTTTTTTTGAGGGGTTGCTGGGTAGAGTGTAATGGAATCAGAATTATTGATTAGCCACTGGGGGAAACAGCGAGAGTGCTATAAAAGTCGAACAGCATCGCGCAATAAGTCAGGCAAATCACGGTTGCCACCAAGTTGATCGACACTCAGCATCACGTCCCGCTTAGTGGCAAGGTTCTGGATATTTGGTAGAGCAAGTTGGTTCACGCTGAGGTCACGGGCAATATAAAGTACATCACGCCCAACGGAAGAGCTGCCAAACTGCCCCCAATCCAGAATGTATCCCGATGCTTCGGCAAGTTGGCGAGTGAACTCGCGCAGCGTGCGACTGTTCCCGTCAGCGAAAGGATGGATATAATCGACTTCGACATAGAGCCTACCAATGGCCTGAGTAAACTGGTTCGTCTCTAAACTGGATAACTCGGTTAGGTTCGCGCCTTCAAGCACTTCGTTGAGTCGCACTTGCGCTGCTTTGTCCATTGATGAATAAGCCACATTAGACGTTATTCCAATGCTTTCAAGGTGACGGCTCTTAATCCAGTCTTTCCCAGGCGCGACAGTTGGCCGAAACACGCCTGGCATGGCATCAACGAAACCCAGGCTGGGTAGATCTTGAAAAATTCGCCGGTTAATTTCTTTCAAGTGAGCCGCATCGAAGTTGCCAACCACAGGGTTAAGGCGTAGCGCAACGATCCTTTGCCATGTGTAAGTTGCTTCAAGCGCTTGCAGCTGTTCCGAGGTAAGTGGCTTACCGCTTTTGTAAGGATTCATTGCGTATTTTTATAAACTCATCCAGCTCGATTTCTCCGTTAATAAACCGCTGTGCATGCCGTTCATCAGCCTCGCTGAGTTTCAAACCCTCCAAGCCGACTGAGGCTCGGCCATAGTTCACCGCCTCCTCCCGGCGCTTACGCTCGGCAGGGCTAATAGTCGACGTGCGCGCGCGCGCTTGCTCGACGTAGTCCCGCATCAGTTCACGTAAAACCTGAGCAGCTGGACGGTGTTCACTCTCTGCTGCATCACGAAAGCTGGTTCGCAGATCAGGCTCAACTCGGAATGTCATTGTGGTCTCTTTGCTCATTGCTTTAACTCCAAAGCATAAGACTTAATGATAATCTAGATGTAATGACATTGTAATGCCAAAATATTTAGAAGTTGAGTGAGCGTGCGAAACTCAGACCAACTAGCGCCGCCAGAAAATGCTGCTTTGGCTTGTATCTGGTAAGAGTGGCAAAATGGCTGCTTTCAGCGATCAGCATAACGATCCGGTTAGCAAACGAAAGGACACGGCATGGCCCACCTGCTACGCATCGTGATGATTCACGGCCACCTGGAAGGGGTGGTGGAACTGAGTGTGGATGGCCACACCAATATTTGCGGCACCAACGCCTCCGGTAAAACCACGCTACAGCGGCTGGTGCCGGTGTTTTATGGCGAGCTACCCAATAAGGTCGTGCCCAAGACCCGCATGAAGTTTGATGCGTTCTACCTGCCCAACCGCAACAGCTACCTGGTGTACGAATACCGCCGCGAAGCGGGTAACATCTGCCAGGCGGTGCTGACCCGTAAAGCCGAAGGCGGGGTGGAGTACCGCTTTGTGGGCGGGCCTTACCAGCCGGAAGATTACCTGGTAGAGAGTGAGGCGGGCGTGGCCGCGCTGGACTACACCCAGTGGGCCAGCGGCCTGCGCCGCAGCGGCACGCCGGTGTCGCCCAAACTGGGGGCTACCTCTGAATTCCGCTCGGTGATCCAGAACGATTTTACCCAGTTGCACGGCAATAGCCGCGACGGCCTTAAGCTGCGCCAGATCGCGGCCCAGTTCAGCCTGGTGAAGCCTGAGCGGCGTATCCGCCATATCGAAAAGCTGGTCTCGGCGGTGCATGCCAAAGAGGGCAAGATGGACACCCTCAAAACCATGCTGGCGGCGATTTTCGAAGAGGATGGCGTAGAGCTGCCGGTGACGCGGATTCGCAACACCAAGGCGCGGGAGTGGATTGCCCAGATGCGCCAGTCCATGCGTCTGGAACCGCTGCAGGCATCGCTGGCTCGGCTTGGCGGAATCGACCGTGAACTGGCTGATCTTGATGCCACACTCTGGCAACTCAAGCCCCAGCTCGAAGACGACCGCCAGCGGGCCGAGCGCCACATGGCCGATCTGGATGCCGAGCTTGCCCGCCACCAGCGCGAATTCCAGCAGCGGGAGAGCGACCACGCCGAAGCACGGGACGCGCTGAACGACCGCCACAGCGAAGTGGTCAGCGATTTACAGCAGACCCAGCGCCGCCTCAATGATCTGCAAAGCCAATACGAGCGCTACGCGGAGGCGGATATGCCCGCCCTGGAGCGGGATATCAATGCGCTGCCCCAGTGGCGCGAACAGCGCGATCAACTGCAAAAGCACCTGAACGTGATGCAGGACGCAGTAAAGGAGAGTCAGGCACGACTCGACGGTCGCCTACGCGAATTGTCTGAAGCGCTGGCCCGCCAGACCGGCGAAGCCCAGGAGCTGATCGACGCCCTGGTCGAAGAGAAAGCCCTGCGCCGGGAGCAGCAGTGGGAAGCCGAACAGCAGTTAAATGAGCGCTACCAGCAGGAGCGCCAACGCCTCGAAGGCGAGTATCAGGCCCAACTGGAGCTAGGTGTCGAGCAGCTTGCCGAGCTCAAAGCGCAGCTCTCACTCTCCACCCAAACCGCCGAAGAAGCCAACGAGGCGGAACTCGCCCAGGCGCGCCTGGATCAAGCCCAGCAGGAGCGCAACGCCTCGGCCGCCACCCTAGACGGCTTACGCCGGGAGTTTGAGAGCTGCCGCCGTGCCCGAAACGACGCCGAGCAGCAACTGGTGCAGCTTCGCCAGCAGCTTGAGCGCGCCGAGCAGCGCTGTTACGCGCTCTATCAGCAGCGCGACCCGGAGCAGGGCAGCCTGCGCCACTTCCTGCGCTACCACCGCCCTGGCTGGGAGCAGCAGCTAGGCAAGGTGATTGCCCCGGAGCTGCTGGAGCGCCGCGATCTCGCTCCGCAGCTGGCCGAAGGCGCCAGCGATGATCTGTTCGGGCTGGCGCTGGATCTCTCCGCCATCGCCCTGCCGGATTACGCCCAGGACGAAGCCACCCTGCTGGCCGCCATCGAAGAGGCAGATAGCGCCAAGCGACGCGTGCAGTCAGAGTGCCAGGCCGCCGAAAAAGCGCTTAAACAGCACAACGAGCGCGTACAGCAGGCCGATGAAGCCCAGGATCAGGGCCGTATGGCCCATAAGCGCGCCGAGCAGGAAGTCGAGTTTGCTACCGAGGCGCGCCGCCAGCAGCAGGAGCGCCACACAAAACGCCAGCAGGAGCGCCGCGCCGCCCATCAGGCCGCGTTAGCCAGCCAGGAGCAGGCACAAAAAGAGCTGCGCGAAGAGAAGCAGCAGGCCTTAGCCGCGCTTAGCGAGACCCATCAAAGCCAACTGCTAGAGCTAAAAGCCGACGGCCAGAGCCAAGTCGATAGCCTGGACGCCCAGCTGCGTCAGTATAAACAGCAGCTAAGCGACGCCAACGCCGAACACCAGCGTCAGCGGGAAGAGCTGGAAGAAGCCTTTAGCCAGGAACTGGCCGAGCAGGGCGTCGACCCCGCCAAGCTTAAAGATACCAAGGTGCGCCTGGCCAGCCAGGACGAACGCATCCGCGTCACCGCCGCCCGCCAGGATGAGCTCACCGAGTACACCCGCTTTATGCGCGTGGAGTGGGGTCAGCAGAAACCGCAGTTGGTCGCCCAAGAGGCCGAGCTGGAGCAGGCTGAACAGAAGCTGCAGCGCGATAAAGAGCATCTGAAAAACGACTTCCAGGCGGCGCGCAAAGCTCACCAAAGCACGGTCAGCACGTTAAAAACCCAGCGGGAGAGCGAATACGCCTGCCTGGAAGCCTTGAAGCCGCTGCTCACCCAGCTGGAAGCCTTGGCCATCGAACCCGACGGCCAAGCCCCCAGCGCGCCCCTGGGTGATGTGGACGAGCGCATTGAGCGCGCCCGCCAAGCCTTGGGCAATCGCCACCAGCAGATCGAACAGCTACGCCGTGGCTGCCTGGAGGTGGAGAGCCAACTGATCAAGGACGCCAGCAGCGGCTTCGCCGAAGCGCTGGAGAGCGAACGCAGCAAGCTGCAAAGCGACAACCCCCGCCTACAGCTGCCGCTACTGCGCGACATGCTCAAACTGCTCGAAGACCAACAGCAACAGCTGATTCAGGAAGGCCGCAACCTTAGCGACGACCTGGATAAATTCTTTACCGTGTTCCGCGATCTGAACCGCCGCATCAGCGCCCAGAGCCGTCGGCTTTCGGAAGAAGTCGCCGACGACCTGCGCCTGGAAGGCATCAGCAAGGCCGAAGTGCGTATCCAGTCCACCATCGATGAACTGGGCTTCTGGGAGCCGCTGAAGCTGTTCGCCCAGCGCTATAAAGAGTGGCGGGAATCGGGCCAGACGCTGCCCAGCGATGACTACCTCAACACCCTGGCGGACGTGGTCGATTTGCTGCGCAGCGATCAGCAGTACAGCTTCGAAAGCCTGCTGCGTCTGGAGCTGCACCTCAACGAAGGCGGCACCGATCTGGTGATCAAAAACGACCGCCAGCTGCTGGAATCCTCCAGCCACGGCATGGCCTACCTGATTCTGTGCAAGTTCCTGCTCGCCTTTACCCGCCTGCTGCGCGGCGATGCGGAAATCGCCATCCACTGGCCCATCGATGAGATCGGCACCCTGGCGTACCACAACGTCGAAAAACTGTTCGACGCCTGCGACAGCAACCGCATTCATATCGTCGGCGCGTTTCCCAACCCCGAGTCCGATGTACTGCTGCTGTTCGCCAACCGCTACCTGATCGACCGCGATGAGGCCAACCCCAATAAGCGGGTGTTAAAACGCATCGAGCCACGGCTAAGCCGCCTGGCCGAACGGCTCCAGGAACGTCAGCAGGAGGTGACAGCATGATCGAACATGGCCCACTGCTTGAGCGCCTGCTGGCGGGGGAGTTTATCTGCCCGATCAGCGATGAGAGCGGCTACCGCCATCTCAGCGATGAAGAGACCCGCGAGTCGATTGACGCCTATCTGCGCCCCCTCAATCGCCGCCTGGCCAGCAACGAAGACGGCAGCGTCTACTTTCTGGCCTGGCGTCAGCTTAACGACAGCGCCCGGGATCAGCTCTCGCGCCAGCTGGGCGATACGCTCAACAGCCTGCTGCCGCTGCTGGAGTGGCTGCAACTGGTTCAAGAAGCGTTAGGCCGCGACACCCTGGCCGCCCCCGGCGATGTGCTCAAACCGGCGGAATTCAGCGCCAAGTGTGAAGATAACCAGAGCCTGCGCGAACGCCTGGAGCGCCTGGCCACCGACAGCTTTTTCGGCTCGCAAAGTGACCAATTAGATGCCCAGGTAAAGCAGGTCTTCAAGCGCCTGAAAGAGCACGGCTACCTGCTCCAGCCCCACTCAGAGCGGCAGGTGTTTGTGGTCACCGGCAAGATCGACTACCTGGTGGACTTGGTGCGCTTTATCCGCGATGAAGAGAACCTGCCCATCGAGGCCGACAAAGAGGAGGGCTCCGGCGCCCAGGAGGCCCTTCTGTGAATGAGCTGGAAAGCCGCCTACTCAAAACCGGCAGCGAACGGTTGGCGCTGCTGGGTAAACATTCTGAAGCGCTGATGCAGGCCTACACCCGCGATGAAGCGCCGCTGGAATCACTCAGCGATAGCGCGCTACGTAAGCTGCTGGCGGCGCGCATTCTATGGCGCCCGGACGAGCAAAGCGGCGTCAAGCTGGCACCCAAGGTGCGCGAACTGATCGCCGAAATGCTCGCCGACGAGACCCGCCGCCATGTGAACGCCGATGTCGCGGAAACCCTGGAGCTGATTCGTGCCCTGGTGCACAGCTACCGGGAAGCGCGCAGCCGCGGCGAACACTGGCGGCTAGAGCAGCAGCTGATGCGCCTGCGCCAGGAAGTCGATGACCTGAACGGGCGCTTCGCCGATGCCATTGATAGCCTATGGCAGCGGCTCAATAGCGATTTCGGTTTTGTCAGCCAGCTCAACGACAAAATCCGCGAAAACGACCGCGCCCAAAAGCAGATCGCCCGACTGCTGGACGGCCTGGCGCTGATTGACTTCGACGAACTGATCGAGCTAGTGGGCAGCGACGGCAGCCTGCGCAAGCTATTGATCAGCCAGCTTCAACAGCAGTTAAGTAACCACTACACCGGCCTGCGCGAAGTGCAGCGGCGCTTGATCGAACTGATGGCGCGCTTTCGCAAGCAGCAGGCGCGCAGCCGCCTGATGAGCGGCATGGCCGCCTTTATGCGCGAGCACCCTGGCTTTGTGCCCGGCAACTACGCCCGTCGCAGCGAGGTGCCCACGCTGGTCAATCAAGCCGCCCCGCTAAGCGCCGCCGCCGCCCCAGCGCTGGATCGCAACCTTGATAGCCAAGTGCTCGCCGAGCTGCTCCACCAGCTACCCCAGCCGCGCCACACCACCCAAACGGTGGAAGCCGCAGCGCCAGCCCAGGCCCAAGAAAGCAGCATGGCCGCCGCCCGCCAGCAGGCGCTTAAGCAGGATGTGGAACACTTCTATTTAAGCGTGATCGATCAGCCCCAAGCAGAGCCGGTCAGCGCCCTTGAGTACCTGCACGAAAGTCCGCTGGAGTGGCCGGATGAGATATGGCTGTTCCAGGTGATCGCCGAATACCAGGGCCTGCCGCGCAGCGATCAGAAGGCGTTTCGACTCAAACAGCAGGAGAGCCAGGCGAGTACCTTCAACCACCTGCGCCTAATCCACGACGTTGAGCTGCAGTTGGCCGTATGAACCTACCCGGTCGCGCCCGCAATGGGCTCAACGGCGTCGCCCGCGAACTCCTCCGCCAGCCCGCAGTGGAAAAGCCCCGCCGCCAGTGGGTAGACGATGTAGTGGCCTGGTGCCATCAGCACGACATTGACCTAGCCACGCGCATCAACGGCAAAACGCTACGCTTTGACGCTGCTCTGCTGGCGCAAATTGATGACGTACTCGACAGCGCCCGAATAGCCCCGCTAGGCCGCTCCCTCAGCGGCCTAACCAGCAGCGCTCAGGCGAAAGAGGGCGTGGAAGAAGATAAAGCAACCCGCGAAAGCCCCCGCGCCCGGCGGGTACTCGTCAGTTTTCCGCAGCAGCCAATAGCCGGGCTCGCCAGCGAGCCGCGCACGATTCGCGATATAGATGTACAGGCGCTAAAACTGAGCGCGTTTAGCGCCTTGGTGCAGGTCGAAAACCTGGACAGCTTCTATGAGTTTTCGCCGGATGTTCCTGCGCTAAGCGGCTACGCAAACCCACTAGTCGTATACCGAGGCGACAGCCACTACGGCGGCGGCTTTGCCTTGCTGGCGGATGCTTGGCATAAAACCCGACGGCCGCATATTTATGCCGGTGATTTCGATGTTAATGGCGTCACACTAGCGCTGGATAGCAATGCCACCCACTTGCTCCTGCCCGGCATCGAATGGCTGACCCAAAACGCCACGCCGTTGCATGTGCCCGCTGAGCAGTTTCCTTTCCAGCGTAGGCTACGTAAGCACCTTGCTGCGCTGCCATTTGCTCATCCATTGCGTGAGTACCTGGCACTGTTGCTGGAAAAGCAGCGGGGGCTCAAGCAGCAGTGGTTTGGCGGGGAGATGGTTTGTGTAGTGCTTAGTTAGAAGCCGCAAGCCCATCAAATAGGCGGTAAATCTTTCGCCCTCAAAGCGGTTATACCAGGCGCTACCTTCAGTAGCGAAAATATGCAAAATCTTCGTTAAGTAACTGATTTTATAAAAAATTAATGTTTTTGTGAGCCGTTTTGTTTGGCAGAACTAAACGAATCGATCCACGACTTTCGATTATATTTCCAATATTTTCTTTGCCTCGCAGCGAACCAATGGGATAGAGTCGATTCAGATGATTACATGACCACAATGAATGCGCTGATACCTTTATTAAGGTTATGCAGCTTACCGTATAATCACTGTTAAGCGCTTTAATAAAGATTGGAGTAAGATTAATGGATTGGAAATTTTCTCTTCCAACTCAATGCCCACCAAAAGAAGCTAGAAATGATGACATTGAACTATATAGGCTAATCAAAAATTCTCCACCTAACCCTGAGGATTTTGTACCACTAGCTTATGAGTTAAAGACTCCACATCAGCAGTTTGAAGATGAATTCATGAAGTGTTGCTCCCATGGGCTGTCGGTTTTCAAGAGTATAGATGGAGCAATTAAATGGAGAAGAAAATATAAAAAGAAATTTAAAAATCATAAGATATCAAAAGGTATGGTAACTCGTGGGGATGGAATGATTCTTGAAACATTTAAAAATCCTCACGTAACATGGTGGGTTTCTACAGACCAGCCTGAAAGAGAGTTTGTTGAGGTATAGAGCATGTCGCAGCATAGCCATTTGAACATTGAGATTAAGAAGCTCAAGCCATGGGAGGTGTTTGATTTTTTTGAAGGCCCAAGGTTTTACAGCTGTAAAAATCAAACGGGCCAGATTTATCTTGTTCATTGGGTTGACGAAATAAATGATTGTGATGTTTGGCTGTACTCAAAAGTAAGCTTTGAAAAATACTGTGCCCTTAAAAATAAGAAAATCGACATTCGTTCATGCTTTGAGAATCCAGAGGAAGGGTTTTCATATCTAGTTTCTGTCGCATCATGCAATGAGTTCAATATTAACCTGATTAAACCAGAAGAGTATGACTCAGAATGGTTGCCTGATGATGGTGAGTTCTTAGACTACGATTCTCCATCAACGTCTCTTCCTACTAAAATCGTTGATGTACAAGAGGCTGCAGTGGCTAATTCAAGACAAGTTTTGGATTTGGCATTTAGTAAAAAGCACCAAACATATGAAATTGCATCTGAAACGTTAGGTAAAATTCTTACCACAGTACAAAGCTTTATATATTCATCCGCTTGCTCCAATGATTTAGATGTTCGGAGGGTTCCAGAATATATCAAAGATGAAAATATGCTGATGGTGTCTGGACTTTTTGCAAGTTCTTTTGGCGTTAGGCTTCAAAGTAAAAATAGTGATTTATTTTCCGGTTCGAACCAAAGTAATAATCTACAACGTTTCATGGAGCTGCTTGCTACTACAGAAGAAAGTGATCAAGTACTGAAAGAAGTTAAAAACTATAATTTACTGTCACGAGCTAGATATAAGGCTGTACTTCAAGAGTTAGTTACAGCTGAGCTCTCAGTGAAAGCCGAATGGTCTGACCCGTATGGTAATTCTAAAATTTCAAGAATCTCCTTTCACCAAATAAAAGAATCATTGAGGAAACTCGAAGAAGGTGAGTCGAGTAATACTCAAATAGTGGAATATAAAGATATAAAGCTTGTGGGCGTAGATATTGAAAATGACTTCTTCGCAGTCGTAAAAAATGATGGTGAGTTGTTGAAAGGAAAGCTCGATAAATCGCTGGAATCTTATCAATTTAATGTTCCGAGCATAATTAACGTAAAAATAGAAGAAACATGCAAAATTAATCCAGTAACAGATAAAGAAAAATGGTCTTATAAGCTCATCGAAATCAATTCGTCGGCACTTAGCAAGTAAGCTTTGGTGACACCTTTATCTCAAATGATTTGGATGATGTTTATTTGAATAGTTTTCATTTTTTTGTGTGCTTAAAAAAGGAGTAATGGTTTTGAAGCAAAAAGACTTTCTCTCTAAAGGTTTTCTGCCAAAAGAATTTCCCGGATTATTTGATTCGTCTGATCTTTCAAAAACACTCAGTTATCATGATGACGTGTTAAAGTCTGAACCAAAAGTAAGTAGGCCAACTAAAACTAGTATACCTAAATTTTCAGGCTTTAGACGAAGCATTACTGTTCCGAATCCAAAACATTATTCGATGTTGGTGAAGTTTTTGGTTAAGCATTCTCGTGATATTGAAAGATTTTATGATGTTAGTAAGATATCTATGAGTAAGGCTATTTACAAGAGTGATAGCAGCAGAGCAATAGCTAATGAATATAACTTTGAACAAGTTATGCAAGAAAAACTTGCGAAAGGTTTTTCGTCTCGTTTCCTGTTAACAGCAGATGTATCAAAGTTTTATAATACTATATATACGCACAGTATTCCTTGGGCTATACATACAAAAGATGTATCGAAAAGAGACAGAACAGATAATTTATGGGGGAATGAATTAGACCGACTAGTTAGGAATATGCAGGATGGACAAACATTAGGCATTCCTATTGGCCCTGATGCTTCAAGAGTGATTTCGGAGTTAATAGGTGTAGCACTTGATCGCTCAATTCAAAACTCTGAACCTAGTCTTAATGGTATTCGGTTTATTGATGATTTTTTCTTCTTTGCAGATACTGCATCAGAAGCAGAAAATTTAGATTTAAAAATTAATCGAGCTCTTGGTGAATTTGAATTAACCACCAACGAAAATAAATCTAGTATCGAGACCATGCCGGTTCCTATCGAGAGTCTTCAACAACAAACTATTAGACATTACAAAATTAGGAAAAATCCACCGGAGCAAAGGCTAGATATCATACATCTCTACAATATTGCAATTGATGTCCATAAAAATAATCCGCAAGAAAGTTCTTTTCATTATTTTTTAACAAAAGTTATGCCTGTCAAAATACATGAAACTAATTGGAGAATATTGGAATCAATATTATTGCAGATAAGTATCTGTGAGCCTAAGTCTATTACTGTAGTATCTAAAATACTCATATCTTATAAATCTTATGGTTATCCACTAGATCTTTTAAATATAAAAACTGCTTTTTTGAAAGTGGCAAAAAAAGGGGTTGATAATAATTTTGGGTATGAGGTTTGTTGGTCATTTTGGGTGTTAACCCAATTGGATATTGCAATTAATGAAGAAATAGCTGGTCTGGCAGACGTAAATGATTCTATGGCAATATTATCGATTCTGACAGCTAGGGAGAAAGGTTTTTATACAGGGCGATTAGATACTAACCATTGGGATACGATTATCACTAATGATGGATTGTATGACTCTAGTTGGATGCTTTGTTATGAGGCAGAAAAGAGAGGTTGGCTTACAAACCAAAATGGTATTGATGCAATTGATAATGATCAATATTTCAAAAAGCTTAAAAGTTCTGATGTCTCATTTTTAAATATGGATAGCACAATAAATCCAATGGATGAGGATGATTTGCATGATGAAACGGAATTTGATACTGAAATAGATATCTTCGATTTAATTTATGGTAATTGAATATAATTAGCTCCATAGTGCGAATTTTCAAGCGCATATTCGTTTTTAGGCTAATTGGTGTTAAATGCTTATGATTGTCCATTTAATTCGTACGCAGTATTGTCAACTAATTAGCACAGCTTTATGAGCTGTATGTGCTAATTTTTAACCACAAGTGGCGTCAGAAAAGAGTTATGGATATAGGTAGTCTTTAAGCTCTTAAATGTACGTCTAATCTTCATTGTGAAAATATTACCCCTTAACTTTGGCTAGCGGGCAGTCCTTTTGCTTTACTCTAAAGCGAGTACAAATGAGAGCATGGAAGCGCTATGAATTTACTGTTCCTAGGAACATCCGCCGGAGTACCCACCAAAACAAGAAACGTCTCCGGCATCGCTTTGCGAGAGAGCAAGGGTAAGGGCTGGTACCTGATCGATTGTGGTGAGGGCACCCAGCATCAGGTCTTGCACACGAAGCTGTCGTTCCATTCATTGAAAGCCATCTTGATCACCCACGTGCACGGCGATCACTGCTATGGGCTGCCGGGCATACTGGCGAGTGCGGGAATGGGTGGCCGGAAAGCGCCGCTTACCATTGTGGCGCCTGCCGGTATCAAGGCATGGCTGGAGGCTACCTGTGAGGCCACGCAGTTAGTCTTGCCCTTCGCCCTGGAGTTTATCGCCTCGGACGACCTGCCAAGCGTTGAGTTTGAGAGCATCGCGGTAACCACATTCAGGCTTTCACACCGGGCGCCGTGCTATGCCTATGGATTTGCGGAGCGAAAGGTCGACGCTGATTTGAACATCGAAAAGCTGACCCAAAAGGGCATTCCGAGAGGGCCGTTGTGGGGGCAGTTAAAGCAAGGGTTTGATGTTGAGTACGCGGGTGAGCAGCTAAAAAGCCATGACTACTTAATCTTCAAGAACAAGCCCAGAAAAATAGTGATCGCCGGGGACAATGACCAGCCTGACTTGTTAATGGATGCCTGCGCAGGGGCACAGGTGCTGGTGCATTAAGCCACCTACACCGAAGAGATGGCCGAGAAGGCCGGTGACGTTGGGCATAGCTACGCCAAACTTGTCGCCGAATTTGCCGAATCGGTACAGCTCTCCAACTTGGTGCTGACGCACTTTAGTCCCCGTTATCAGCTCAACCCCCATGCAACGCCTTCCATCGAAGATATTCGCAAAGAGGCTCAGAGTGCCTATTCGGGCTCGCTTTATTTGGCGCGGGATTTTTGTGAATACAGTTTGGATAAAGCGGGCCACTTTTCTGAAGTGGCGCGCGAGTAGCTTTTTCGTGTGTCGTCCTATGTGACTGCCTAACGCTACTGGTTGGAAAGCGGCGGACGCTAAAGCAGCCGTGGTTGGGTGTGTAGATGGAGTGCTTTGCGTTAGCGTGAAGGGGTAGGCGGTAAATCAGGCGGATACATGAGTTTGGATTAAGCTGGAAAAACTAGTTTTGCTTAACGATGCGTTTTGAAAGTTCAAGGAAACGATGACATGAGTCCCGAAATAACAATGATCGTACTGCTCGCGGCCATCTTTAACGCCAGCTGGAACGCCATCGTTAAAATGAGTGGTGACAGGATCGCCGTCATGGCGGTAATCACTTTATTAGGCAGTCTCGTTTCTGCGTTAGCCTTGCCTTTCGTAGCGCTCCCTGATCCGGCTAGCTGGCCACTTTTGGGTCTGGCCATCCTGATTCATACCACCTATCACTTTTGCCTGCCCATGGCTTATCAGCATGGCGATTTCGGTCAGGTCTATCCCATCGCACGTGGGTCGGCGCCGTTACTCGTAACCCTTGGCGCTGCCGCATTCGCTGGCGAAATGTTGGGGGTTTTACCGCTACTCGGTGTGCTGTTTCTTGACGTTGGCGTGATGTCGCTTTCATTCGATGCCAGCACCGGTATCACCAGGAATCCCCGCGCTATTTCCCTTGCTCTTGGTACGGGCGCCCTGATTGCCTGCTACACGTTGGTGGGTGGCCTGGGTGCACGGCAAGCGGGCTCGGTACTCGGTTTTGCAGTCTTGTTGACGCTCGGCAACGGTTTGCTGACGTTTGCAGTTGCGTTGACATGGAAAGCAAAGGAAATAAAGAAAGTGATAAGCAGCAACTTGGCACCCGCAATTGCTGGTGGTGGCATGCAGGTCGGAGCGTATTAGATCGTTATCTGGGCCATGGCCTATGCCCCACTGGGTATGGTCTCG
>NZ_LXRG01000200.1 GCF_001651035.1 Halomonas sp. ALS9 | reverse complement strand
AGCGTGCGTCTGGACATTCGTCGTACCGGCTCGGTGAAAGTGGGCGATGAAGTCACTGGTAACGAAACCCGCGTAAAAGTGGTTAAAAACAAGGTGGCGCCACCGTTCCGTCAGGCTGAATTCCAGATTCTTTATGGCAAGGGTATCTACCACGCCGGTGAGGTCATTGATTTGGGTGTGCAGTGCAACCTGGTCGACAAAGCCGGTGCTTGGTACAGCTATAAAGGTAAGAAAATCGGCCAGGGCAAGGCGAACTCAGCGCTCTACCTTGAAGAGCACCCAGAAATTATGCTCGAAATCGAAACGCAGATTCGTGAGCAGCTCCTGGCCAAGCCCGATCCTAAAAAGGAGAAGGACGACGCGCCTGCCGAAGCAGCGGCAGAGTTGGATGCGGGTGATGACGATCTGCTTTAAGACGATTTTAGCCAAGCGGATTCTGGCTAAGCTGATTTTGTCTAAAGCAAGCTGATGGCATTCACCTCCCAGCGTGATGCCACGCCCCGTGATATCGCTATTGGCTTACTCGCTCGGCGCGAATACTCCCGCACCGAGCTTGCCCAGCGGCTAAAGAAAAAAGCCTTCGACGACGACGCTATTGATGAGTGTCTTGATGCGCTGGTTGAGCAAGGGCTGCAGTCTGACGCTCGCTTTGCAGCCAGTTTCGTCCGCTCGCGCATACTGCGCGGGCAGGGCGTTATCCGCATTAAAGGCGAGTTACGCCAGCGTGGTGTTGACCAGGAAACCCTTAAGAGCGCTTTTGAAGAGGTAGAGGAGGGCGAACAGGTCGACTGGTTCGAATTAGCCCGGGAAACCCTGGCGCGCCGCTTTGATAATCCCGGCGAGACACCTAAAGAGCGCGCTCGTCGCGAGCGCTTTCTCGCCAATCGCGGCTTTGATTTTGAGCAAATTCGCTACGCGCTCTCCTGTCTTTAATAGGTTTTCTCCAGCCTGTGAAACGCTCCCCTCTTACATTTCTAGTAGCGCTCTAATACGCTTGTCTATCTGGTTGTTCACGTAGTTGTTCACGTAGTTGTTGCGCTTCTGTCGCTAGCTGTTTGCCTTTCTGCCACTAAGTGCGGCTTTAGTCGTTTGACAACTGCGCTATAATGGCTGCTTTGCGACCCCTGAGGGTAGCGGCAACAGCGCCCTGGGACATCACGCTTTCTTGTTACGGATACCCTATGAAAAGCGCAGAGATTAGACAGGCCTTTCTCACCTTCTTCGAAGAGCAGGGGCATACCATTGTACCCACCAGCTCCTTAGTGCCGGGCAACGATCCGACGCTGCTGTTTACCAATGCCGGCATGGTGCCGTTTAAAGATGTGTTTTTAGGCCGCGACCCGCGCCCTTACGTGCGCGCCACTTCTGCGCAGCGCTGCGTACGTGCGGGCGGCAAGCATAACGACTTGGACAACGTCGGCTATACCGCGCGTCACCACACCTTCTTTGAGATGCTGGGTAACTTCAGCTTTGGTGACTACTTTAAGCGCGACGCTATTCGCTTTGCCTGGGTATTTCTGACCGAAACGCTGGGTCTGCCTAAAGATAAGCTGTGGGTAACGGTGCACATCAGCGATGATGAAGCCGAACGGATCTGGAAAGATGAAATCGGCATCGATCCCGAGCGCTTTTCCAAGCTGGATGAAGATAATTTCTGGCAAATGGGCGATACCGGCCCCTGTGGCCCCAGTTCGGAAATCTTCTTTGATCACGGCCCAGAGGTATGGGGTGGCCCTCCAGGCAGCCCGGAAGAAGATGGCGATCGCTATATCGAAATCTGGAACCTGGTGTTCATGCAGTTTGATCGCGATGCTGCCGGCACGCTCAATCCGCTACCCAAGCCCTCAATCGATACCGGTATGGGCCTCGAGCGGGTCGCCGCTGTCATGCAGGGCGTGCACTCCAACTACGAAATTGACCTGTTCCAAAACCTGCTCCAGGCCGCGGCAAAAGCCACGGGTCACCCGGATACCGCTACACCCTCACTGCGCGTAATTGCCGACCATATCCGCTCCTGTGCCTTCCTGATTGCCGATGGCGTGCTGCCTTCCAACGAAGGGCGTGGCTATGTGCTACGCCGGATCATTCGCCGCGCGATTCGTCATGGCCACAAGCTGGGTGCGGTGGAGCCGTTCTTCCATAAGCTGGTTGAGGCGCTGGACGCTGAGATGGGTGATGCCTATCCGGAGCTGCGTGAAGCGAGCGATCAAATTGCTCGGGTGCTGCTGAAAGAAGAAGAGCAGTTCGCGCGCACCCTGGATCACGGTATGGGGCTATTGAATGCGGCTTTGGCTGAGTTGGACGGTAAAGTACTGCCGGGTGAAACCGTGTTCAAACTTTACGACACCTACGGCTTCCCGTTCGATCTCACCGCTGACGTCTGTCGTGAGCGTGGCGTTACCCTGGACGAAGAGGGCTTTAAGCAGGCGTTAGAGGCCCAGCGCGAACGCGCACGGGCAGCCAGCCAGTTCGGCGCCGACTACAGCGCCTCCATCGAGCTGGAGGGTGAGACGGCCTTTACCGGTTATGACCGCCTGGAAGATCAGGCCAAGGTAACGGCGCTGGTCGACAGCGAAGGCAACGAATTGGCCGCCTTGGAAGCGGGGCAGAAGGGTGTCGTGTTACTAGACCGCACGCCGTTTTACGGCGAGTCGGGCGGCCAGGTGGGCGATACTGGCTACCTGTATGTCGACGGCGGCCGTTTCCAGGTCACCGATACCCAGAAACAGAGTGGGCATCATCTTCACCAGGGCATAATGGTTGAAGGCTCGCTAAGAGTCGGTGCCAGCGTGCGCGGCGAAGTAGACGCCAGCCTGCGCACCGCCACCATCCGTAACCACTCGGCCACTCATCTGCTGCACAAAGCGCTGCGTATGGTGCTGGGTGATCATGTGCAGCAGAAAGGCTCGCTGGTTAACGCCGAGCGCCTGCGCTTCGACTTTAGCCACTTCGAGCCGATGACCGCCGAGCAACTGGCGGAAGTCGAGCGGCTGGTCAATGAGCAGATTTTGGCTAACGCGCCGACCAAGATTGAGCAAATGAGCCTGGATCAAGCCAAGGCCAAGGGCGCAGCAGCACTGTTTGAGGCCAAATACGCCGACAACGTGCGCGTGCTGACCATTGGTGCCGACGACTTCTCTATCGAGTTATGTGGCGGTACCCACGTGGCACGTAGCGGCGATATTGGCTGCTGCCATGTAATGAGCGAAGTAGGCATTGCTTCCGGTGTGCGCCGTATCGAAGCGATCACTGGCAGCAATGCGCTGAGCTACTTCCGCGAGCAGGAAGCCCGCCTTGAACGACTTGGCGAACGTTTGAAGACTAAGCCAGAGCAGGTCGAAGCGCGGGTAGAGTCACTGGTTGAGCGCAACCGTAGCCTAGAAAAAGAGCTTGAACAGCTCAAAGCCAAACTAGCCAGTGCTGCGGGTAGCGATATGCTCAGCCAGGTGCAGGAGATCAATGGGGTTAAGCTGTTGGCGACGCAATTGGATGGCGTGTCTGGCAAAGATCTACGCGGCGTCCTTGACCAGCTTAAGAACAAGTTAAGCTCTGGGGTGATTATCCTTGGCGTTGCCGACCAAGCGGCGGGCAAGGTAAGTTTGATCGCTGGGGTAACCCAGGATCTGACTGGCCGAGTGAAAGCCGGTGAGCTGGTTAACCATGTCGCCTCTCAAGTAGGCGGAAAGGGTGGAGGCCGCCCCGATATGGCCCAAGCCGGAGGTAGTCAACCCGACGCCTTGCCGGATGCGTTGAAGAGCGTGCCAGGATGGTTGGAAAACGTTCTTAGCTAAACCCCTGGGCCGGTGGCATTATTGCTATCGGCCTTATTATTTATCTAACACTTACGACACTTTCACCCTCCATTCCCGAACGCATAGGAAAAACGGCATATGGCACTATACGTACAGAAGTTCGGCGGCACTTCGGTGGGCTCTGTCGAGCGTATCAAGGCCGTAGCGGAAAAGGTTAAGGGTTTCCGCGATCAAGGCCATCAGGTAGTGGTCGTGGTCTCCGCCATGAGCGGCGAAACCAACCGCCTTACCGATATGGCCCAGGCGCTTAACGAAGATCCGGCACCGCGCGAGATGGATATGCTGCTGTCGACCGGTGAGCAGGTGACTATTTCACTGCTCGCCATGGCGCTTCAGCAAATCGGCGTGCCAGCGACTTCGCACACCGGCGCCCAGGTAGGTATTCATACCGATAGCGCTTATACCAAGGCGCGTATCCAGCGCATCGAAACTGACGACCTGAAAGCTGACCTTGAAGCCGGACAAGTAGTGGTTGTGGCCGGATTCCAAGGGGTCGACGAAGACGGCAATATCACCACGCTAGGTCGCGGTGGCTCTGATACCACTGGTGTGGCCCTGGCCGCTGCGCTAGGCGCCGATGAGTGCCAGATTTACACCGATGTCGACGGGGTATATACCACCGACCCTCGCGTATGCTCAAAAGCTCAGCGCTTAACCAGCATTACCGTGGAAGAAATGCTGGAGCTGGCCAGTCTTGGCTCTAAAGTGTTGCAGATCCGCGCGGTAGAGTTTGCCGGTAAATACAACGTGCCCCTGCGGGTGCTGTCGAGCTTTGAAGACGGCCCCGGTACCCTAATTGTTGCAGAAGCAGACAAAGACGAGGACGCTATGGAAGAACCACTGATCTCCGGTATCGCCTTTACCAAGAATGAAGCGAAATTAACCCTGCTCAATACCCCGGATGTGCCTGGTGTCGCATCGCGCATCCTAGGCCCTATTGCCGATGCCAATATCGAAGTTGATATGATCGTGCAAAACGTGGCGCCTGCCGGTGATTATACCGACTTTACTTTTACCGTTGCCAAGGGTGACTACAAGGCCACTAAGAAGCTGCTTGAAGAGACGGTGATTCCTGATTTGGGCGGCGGTGAGCTGCGCGGCGACGACAATATTGCTAAAGTCTCTTTGGTCGGTGTTGGTATGCGTTCTCATGCCGGTGTGGCGTCGAAAATGTTCCGCGTGCTAGCCGACGAAAACGTCAATATTCGTATGGTCTCCACTTCTGAGATTAAAATCTCGGTGGTTATTGATGAGAAACATATGGAGCTTGCCGTTAATGCATTACACAAAGCTTTTGGTTTAGATAAGGCAGATATCGAATCTGAATAACATTTATGCCTTAAACCTTCTACGCTGAAGAGGTACTTGCTGCCGTGTGGTGGTGAGCTTTCTTTCAACGGGAGGTTGTAAGGTGTCATGGAGCCGGCGTCATTGGTGACAGGCAGCACTATGCCGCATAATGGCATGGTGTTGCCTCCGGCTGACATATCCCGTTGCATAAAACGTCTGAAAAGGAGATCAGCCATGCTCATCCTAACTCGCCGTGTTGGCGAAACCCTGATGATCGGTGATGAAATCACCGTCACCGTTCTAGGTGTGAAAGGCAATCAAGTACGAATTGGCGTTAATGCGCCGAAAGATGTGGCAGTTCACCGTGAAGAGATTTACCAGCGTATCCAGCGTGAAAGAGACAGTGAAAACGAAGTGGAATAAGACTTGCGGGCTTGCATGATGAAACGATGCTTAAAGCGTAAGTTAATAGGTAAGGTATGGCCGGTGCGAAAAAAAAACCGTAGGGGACTAGACACAAGAAGGCTAAATCGGTAATATTCGCGCCGTGCCGTTGAGGAGAGGTGGCCGAGTGGCTGAAGGCGCTCCCCTGCTAAGGGAGTATAGGGTTTATAGCCCTATCGAGGGTTCGAATCCCTCTCTCTCCGCCAATTGCATGTTAGAAGGTATGCGCCCGTAGCTCAGCTGGATAGAGTACCTGACTACGAATCAGGGGGTCGGAGGTTCGAATCCTCCCGGGCGCGCCACCTTTTTATCTACCTTGTTGACTGCTTGTTAATCGTTGTATGTGTTTTGATAAGTAGTAGTTTGGTAAGCATTTTCTTGATAAGTATTGTCTTGATGAACATCGTCTTGGCAAGTTCAAGTGTTAGTATTTTATTACGCGCCCGTAGCTCAGCTGGATAGAGTACCTGACTACGAATCAGGGGGTCGGAGGTTCGAATCCTCCCGGGCGCGCCAGATTCCAAAACCCGTTCTCTTATAGAGAGCGGGTTTTCTGTTTCCGGTTTGACCGTCCGCTTCCAGTCTTGTTACCTGTTTCCAGCCTAATCATCTATTTCCAGCCTGACCGGCTAAGGCTCGCACCCCGGTCTTGCGATCGTGTGTAGCGCCCCCCGCTTTGCGGTAGGGCGCTTTTTTTTGCCTGCTGATTGGACGAGGGTGATCGAAAGCAGTTAAGCCAGTGTGGCGTGCTGTTCATCAACATGTTCAACAACAACAAGGCTGTCGAGGAGTTGATCCAGCTCGGTGAGCCGCTTCACGCGCTGAAAGTTCTGTTCGGCTTCACTACTGCCTTGGCGCATTTGGGCGAGCCACTGCTTTACTAAGGAGACGACGACGCGGTCTGGTAGCTGTTGACGCTGAAGTGCGGCGTACTCTTTGAGTACGTTGGCGCGCATTGCCCAACTGCTTTCAGGCAGACGCTCGCCGGTTTGCAGCCAGTGGCGGATACGTGGCGCCAACCAAGGGTCGGCCAGTGCGCTACGCCCTAGCATCACATCGCGACACCCTGACAGCGTGCGAGCCTTCCAGTAATCTTCCAGTGTCCAAATATCGCCATTGGCGACAACCGGAATGCTCACCTGACGGCGAATTTTGCCGATCCACTCCCAGTGAGCCGGTGGACGGTAGCCTTCGTCTCGGGTGCGCGCATGCACCACTAGCTGCGCAGCGCCTCCCGCTTCGGTGGCCTGAGCGCAGGCAACCGCTAAGCGACGATTGGCAAAGCCCAGGCGAATCTTGGCGGTTACCGGGATTTCTCCGTCTAAAGCGTCGTGAACGGCTTTAACTGCTTGATAGACGCGATCAGGTTGGCGCAGCAGCGAAGCGCCGCCATCGTGCCGGTTAACCAGTTTGGCAGGGCAGCCGAAATTAAGGTCGACGCTCACTGCGCCTAAGCTAAGTGCCTGGCGCGCGTTGGCGGCCAAGGCGGCTGGGTCAGAGCCTAATAGCTGTAAATGCACCGGAATTCCGCTTGGTGTTGCTACAGGCGGTTGCGTAAGTTCGGGGCAGTGCTTATAAAACACTCTGGGTGGCAGGCGGGCATCAACAACGCGGACAAACTCGGTGACCGTCCAGTCGAACCCAGCATGACGGGTTAACAGATCACGAGTCAGTGCGTCGATCACGCCTTCCATAGGGGCTAGACCAATTTTAGGGGCTAGGCCGATTCTGCCGTTTTGTAGTAAATTAACAACCATGACTTCCACTATCGCGCCATTGCATTCTATTCTGGGTGTGGCAGGTTAGTGTATTCCCCTTACTGCGCCAAGCGCCTTTCGTCGTATTGGCAGAATGATGTGCGTAAAACAGTACTTGAACGGTACTTTAAGAAAGGAGAGCGTCTTATGCAGGATCAAGAACTATTACAAGATGGGTTAGCATTGATGGCGCTCGGTATGGGCTTAGTGTTTGTTTTTCTTACTGTTTTGGTTATTAGCGTCACGCTGATGTCGAAGCTAATCGGGCGTTTCCAACCCGTCCCCGTCGCTGTTGATACGGGTAAAAAAACGTCGCAGTCTTCGGCCCCTTCTGCGCAAAGTGACGAAGTCATGGCCGTTATCAGTGCTGCAGTGCACCGTTACCGTTCAACACGGCGTCGCTAACTTTCTCAATTTTTTCCATTTCAGCCCTCTTTTGGCTATTTTTTTGTTATTTTTACTACAAACTTACAACTCTCTACTGTGAGCCAAAACCATGAACGAAATTAAACGCCCTCTAGGCATTACCGATGTCGTGCTGCGCGATGCCCATCAATCGCTGTTTGCCACGCGCATGCGTCTGGACGATATGCTGCCGATCGCCGAAAAGCTGGATCGTGTTGGCTACTGGTCGCTGGAAACCTGGGGTGGAGCAACCTATGACGCCTGCATACGTTATTTAGGTGAAGATCCGTGGGAGCGCATTCGCGCGTTAAAAGAGGCTATGCCCAATACCCCGCAGGCCATGCTGCTGCGTGGGCAGAACCTGCTGGGCTACCGCCACTACGCCGATGACGTTGTCGATAAGTTTGTCGAGCGGGCGAAAACCAATGGCGTGGATGTCTTCCGTGTTTTCGATGCCATGAACGACCCGCGCAATTTAGAACGCGCCATTCAGGCCGTGCGCAATGTTGAAGGTCACGCCCAGGGCACCATCTCTTACACCGTGAGCCCGGTACATACCCTGGATAGCTGGGTTGATCTCGCTAAAACCATTGCCGGTTTAGGCGCAGACTCATTGGCTATCAAGGATATGGCGGGGCTATTGACGCCCTACACGGCGTTCGACTTGGTCACCCGGCTCAAAAAAGAGCTGTCGATTCCGGTGCACCTGCATTGCCATGCCACCACTGGCCTTTCTACTTCGACCATTTTGAAAGCAGTGGAAGCGGGTATTGATAATGTTGATACCTCGATTTCGTCCATGTCGATGACCTACGGCCACAGCCCCACCGAGTCTGTGGTGGCAATGTTGAAAGATACCGGCCGTGATACCGGTCTGGATCTTGAGCTGCTGGAAGACATTGCCGGCTACTTCCGCGAAGTGCGCAAGAAATACGCCGCTTTTGAAGGCTCGCTGCGCGGTATTGATTCGCGCATCCTGATTGCCCAGGTGCCGGGTGGCATGCTGACCAATATGGAAGGCCAGCTCAAGGAGCAAGGCGCAGGCGATAAGCTAGACGACGTGTTAAGCGAAATTCCTCGCGTTCGTGAAGACCTTGGCTTTATCCCGCTGGTGACGCCCACCTCGCAGATTGTGGGCACCCAGGCGGTAATGAACGTGATGATGGGCGAGCGCTATAAGTCGATCTCCAAAGAAGTTCAGGCATTGCTCAAGGGCGAATATGGCGCGGCGCCTGCGCCTTTCAACGCCGAGCTGCAAAAGCGCGTGTTGGAAGGTGGCGAACCGATCACCTGCCGCCCGGCAGACAATCTTTCACCAGAAATGGACAAGCTGGCCGCTGAGCTGAAAGACAAAGCCAGCACTGAGGGCATTCGTCTAGCCGAAGGTAAGCGCGAAGTGGATGATGTGCTGACCTATGCGCTGTTTCCGCAGATTGGTCTTAAGTTTCTTAAAAACCGCGACAATCCTGATGCCTTTGAGCCTGTTCCTCAAGCCGCTGAAGCAAGCGCTGAAAAGACACCTGCCAAGGTGGAAAGCAGCGCGCCAGTTGCTAGCAGCGGCCCTGAAACCTATACCGTTAAGCTCAACGGCAAAGCCTTTGTGGTGGAAGTGTCTGAAGGTGGCGAGCTAGGCGAGGTGCAAGAGCAAACGGTAGCCACTACTGACGCACCCAAAGAGCAATCGCCTGCTTCCGGTGGTGAAGGCAGCGGTGAAGGCAGTGGAGACAGCATCGATGCGCCGTTAGCGGGCAATATTTTCAAGGTCAATGTCCGCCCTGGCGACAAAGTCGCCGAAGGGGATGTGGTAATCATCCTTGAAGCGATGAAAATGGAAACCGAAGTGCGAGCCAGCAGCGCGGGCACTGTGTCTAAGGTTAACGTCAGCGAAGGCGACAGCGTTGTCGTAGGCGACACGCTGATCGAGCTCTAAGGGCCCCCGGTAATGGATAAAAAGTAATGGATAAATTAGTAACGTTATGGGAAGGCTCTGGGCTGTATAACCTTGAGCTTGGCCAGGCGGTCATGATGGTAGTGGGGCTACTGCTGCTCTACTTGGCGATCTATAAGAAGTTTGAACCGCTGCTGCTGGTGCCGATTGGTTTTGGCGGCATTCTCGCCAATATTCCTGAGGCTGGGCTGGCCATTTCAGCGCTAGACCAGGCCATTGAGGTGGCCAAGCCTGCGGTACTGCAGCAGATGGCGGCGGCGCTGGGTGCAAGCCTTGATCCGCTATCGAACGCAGACGTTTGGCGGGAGTCGTTGCACGCCATCGCACACGATGCTGCGGCCCCCGACCAACTGCGCGCTGCGCGTGATATTGCCGTGGGCGTTGGCTACGGCGATGGCATGCTCTATAGCTTCTACAATGTCGCGATTGCTTCGGGTATTGCTCCGCTGATTATCTTTATGGGCGTAGGCGCCATGACCGACTTCGGCCCGCTGTTGGCCAACCCACGCACGCTATTTTTAGGTGCGGCCGCTCAGTTTGGTATTTTTGCCACCCTGTTTGGCGCTGTAGTGCTAAGCTCGATGGGGATCATGGACTTCTCGCTTAATCAGGCCGCCGCCATCGGTATTATTGGCGGTGCCGATGGCCCGACCTCTATCTACGTCTCCAGCGTGCTGGCGCCGGAGCTGCTGGGGGCTATCGCCGTGGCTGCCTACGCTTATATGGCGTTGGTGCCTCTGATTCAGCCGCCGATTATGCGTCTGTTGACCACCCAGAAAGAGCGTGAGATCAAGATGACCCAGCTGCGGCCGGTCTCCAAACTGGAGAAAGTGGTCTTCCCGCTGGTGCTGTTGATTCTAGTGGCGCTGTTTCTGCCCGATGCGGCACCGCTGCTGGGCATGTTTTGCTTCGGTAATTTGATGCGTGAGTGCGGTGTGGTAGAGCGCCTGTCGGATACCGCGCAAAATGCCCTGATCAATATTGTCACGATTATCCTAGGTCTATCGGTAGGTTCAAAGCTAATGGCCGATAGCTTCCTGTCGTTTGAGACCCTGGGGATATTAGGTTTGGGGATTGTCGCCTTTGGCATTGGTACGGCCGCCGGGGTATTGATGGCCAAGTTAATGAACTTGGTCAGCAAAATGCCCATCAACCCTTTGATCGGCGCTGCGGGGGTGTCCGCTGTGCCGATGGCCGCGCGCGTGGCCAACAAGGTGGGGCTCGAGGCGAACCCACATAATTTCCTGCTGATGCACGCCATGGGGCCCAATGTGGCCGGTGTCATTGGCTCGGCGGTCGCCGCCGGGGTGATGATTAAATACTTGGGTTAACCGTTCAAAACTGGTTTTAATAGCTGGATTTAAAAACGGGTTCTTAATAGTGAATGACAGAACGCGGCATGCTGATACGTTCGGTATGTCGCGTTTTTTTATGGGTGGGCTATTTCGATGGACTGTTTCGATGGACTGTTTCGATGGGCTGTTTCGATGGGCTATCTAGACAGTGAGAATGTCGATAGCACTCTTTAAGCGGTTTTCTAGCGGGGCAAGGTCAAGTGGGCAGTCCCGTGGCCAGCCAATGGTTAGGCGCACACCATCGCCATCGTAATCGGCTTGCTCAATAGGGATATCGCGCTCTGCGCACCAGGCGCGGGCAATCGCTTCATTGGCAAAGGTGAGTCGCAGGGTATAGGTGTCTCGCTCGACTACTTCACGGGTAGGCAGCGTCTCTAGGGCATGGCTAACCGCCTGGGCGTAGGCGCGGGCTAAGCCTCCGGTACCCAGCTTGGTGCCGCCAAAATAACGAATGACAACACAGCCGATCTGGCCAAGTTGACTACCTTGGAGAACCTGATACATGGGACGGCCAGCGGTGCCGCCAGGCTCGCCATCATCGGAAAAGCCGATCAAATTTTGCTCGCCAGGTGGCCCGGCAATATAGGCAGTGCAGTGGTGGCTGGCATTAGGGTGCGCGGTTTTTGCAGCATTCAGCAGGTTAGTGAATGACTGGATATCTGGGGCGTAGCAGACCCAGGTGATAAATTGGCTCTTTTCTACTTCGGTGTCAGCCGTATGCCATGATGTAGGGGGTAACTCGGGAACCCGATAGCGCATTAATGCTCCGTGAAGGTAGTCTCACTTTTCACACCCATTACCATGCCGAGCACCTGAATATCCCGGTTATGCAAAAAAAGCGCTGGCTGCTGAGTATCCTCTGGCCATAGCTCTACGCCAAAGCGGCTGATCGAGAGCTGCTTCAAGGCGATTGTTTGCTGGTTAATTTCGGCAACGGCTGTTTCTGTCTGGGTATCGTGTTGATAGCGCCGGATAATAATGACATCGCCATCGAATAAGTTGCAATCACACAATGCATTGCCGCGCACTTTGAGCGCATAGGTATTGCGTCGGGTAACGCTAGGCGCCATCGCGTATGGACGTGGTGCAGGTTGTCTACGGCCGAATGTAGCGGTAGGTGCTGCCATCGATAGAGTCATGAGGAAATCTCCATTGCATGTTCTTTCATACAGTGGTTTTCATTGTAGACCTGTTTTTGCATACAGTGCTAGCAGTAATTAGTCTTAACACTCCTTGATGGAGATCACGCTGCGACCCAGCGCCGCATTGTGTGAGTGGCGAGAAAGGGGCTTTACGTGTAGAGTTCGACGCGAAATCAATATGCCTGGAGAGACGCTTGAGCCTGTGTCTACAAGCCCGACAGCTTGCCTGTGAACGCGATGATCGTTGGCTATTTGAAGGCTTGGATCTGGATATTTGCAGTGGTGAAGTTGTGCGTATTGAGGGCCCTAATGGCAGTGGTAAAACCAGCCTGCTAAAAATCCTCTCCGGGCAGCTCAGTGACTATCAGGGCGAGCTCTTTTGGAATGGCGCTGCGATGAAAGAGGCGCGTGAACATTTCCTCGCTAACTTGCTCTATTTAGGGCACGCCCCTGGCATTAAGTTAGGGCTTTCCCCATTAGAAAACCTGGCATGGTATCAGGCCCTAAGCGGGGAAAACGGTAATGAGGAACAGCGCCTGGATGCCCTTGAGCGGGTTGGCCTGGCAGGTTTTGAAGATGTGCCTGCGGGGCAACTCTCTGCAGGCCAACAGCGTCGCGTGGCGCTGGCACGCTTGACGCTAACGCCACGGTCTCTCTGGGTGTTGGATGAACCTTTTACCGCGATAGATCGCCACGGCGTCGCTGAGCTAGAAAGGCAGCTTGTTGCCCACGCTCAAGCAGGGGGGTGCGTGCTGGTAACGACACACCATGAATTAACCGCTTCACCATTGTTGAGACGAATATCCCTGGGGTAAAGGAGAAAGGGTTGCACAGCTCTGTACACAGCTCTTCACAAGGTTCAGATACCACTTCGCAGGTGCTAGCAGTGCCACTGCGTGAGCATAAAGGTGGCTTGATGATCGCAGTGAAGGCCACGCTCGTGCGTGACTTAACGCTGTTGCTGAGACGCCGTGGCGAAGTGCTCAATCCGCTGGTGTTTTTCGCTCTGGTGATCACGCTGTTTCCGATCGCGATTTCGCCCGACCCTGAGCTGTTAGCAGTAATTGCTCCAGGTTTGCTGTGGGTAGCGGCGCTGTTAGCCGCGCTGCTTTCATTAGACAGCCTGTTTCGTAGCGATTATGACGATGGCAGTCTGGAGCAACTGCTATTGGCGCCGCAGCCGTTAGCCGCGCTGAGTTTAGCCAAAGTGGCCGTGCATTGGCTGCTGACAGGCCTACCGTTGGCGCTGATGGCGCCGATATTGGGTATTATGCTGGCGCTGCCCGCGGGTAGCTACGCCGTGCTGGCGCTGTCGCTTGCTCTGGGCACGGCCAGCTTGAGTTTGATTGGCGCGATTGGGGCGGCGTTAACCGTCGGCTTGGCGCGGGGTGGGGTGCTGCTCTCGCTGCTGGTGCTACCGCTGTATATCCCGGTGCTTATTTTTGGCGCCGGCGCGGTGCAGGCGGCCATTTTCGGAGACGGCGTCGCTGCCCATCTGGCTATCCTGGGCGCGCTGCTCGCCGCCTCACTCATGTTGGCGCCGTGGGCGATTGCCGCATCGCTGCGTATCAGTATCAACGGTTAAGGACAGGACACGCTATGTGGGCCTTTATACATAAACTGGGATCACCCAAGTGGTTCTACACCATTAGCGCCAAGCTGCAGCCCTGGTTCTGGGCAGCGGCGGTACTGTTATTGGTTGTTGGCTCGCTGTGGGGGCTGGCGTTTGCCCCGGCGGATTATCAGCAAGGTAATAGTTTCCGGATTATTTACGTTCATGTGCCAGCAGCCTTTTTAGCCCAATCCATTTTTATCGCCATGGCGGTATCTGGCCTGGTGTTTATGGTCTGGAAAATCAAAGTGGCTGATATGGCAGCCGCGGTGATGGCCCCTCTTGGCGCAGCTATGACCTTTGTGGCGCTTTTCTCTGGCGCCGTGTGGGGCGTGCCCACCTGGGGAACCTGGTGGATGTGGGATGCCCGACTGACCTCCATGTTGATACTGCTGTTTTTGTATTTGGGCGTGATTGCTCTACGTGGCGCGTTCACCAGCCGCGATAGCGCCTCACGGGCAGCCTCGGTGCTAGCCATGGTGGGGGTGATTAATATTCCCATTATCAAATATTCGGTGGATTGGTGGTACACCCTACACCAGCCCGCTTCTTTTACCCTGACGTCGCGCCCGACCATGCCGACCGAGATGTGGTTGCCGCTGGTGATTATGGTGCTGGGTTTTTACAGTTTTTTTATCGCCTTAACGTTGATGCGCACGCGCAGTGAGATTCTGCGCCGCGAAGCTAACAAGCGCTGGGTACAGGATCTGGTTAACGGCCAGGTAATGAACGTAGAGGCAGAGGAGGCCCGCTAATGGCATTTACCTCATTTTCCGAATTTCTCGCCATGGGTGGCCACGCGCCTTATGTATGGTCTGCATGGGGCGTTACCGCGCTGCTGTTGCTCGCCATCGTTTGGCATGCACGTGCAGAGCAACGCCAACTGCTGAAAGGCTTAAAGCGTCGCGCAAGACGCGAAAACAGAGCGAGGGGGAGTGCCCAATGACGCCTAAACGTAAACAGAAACTGTTTGTTATTCTGGGCCTTGTGTCGTTGGCAGCGATTGCCGTGGGACTAACCCTATACGCGCTACGTGCGAACATTAATCTGTTTTTTAGCCCGGTGCAGATCGCCCAGGGCGATGCCCCGATGGAGCGGCAGATTCGCGCCGGCGGCATGGTCAAAGAGGGGTCGGTTTCCCGTGACCCAGAGAGCCTGGACGTCGAATTTACCGTCACCGATTACGTCGATGACCTGGAGGTCTACTACAGCGGGATCCTGCCTGATCTGTTCCGTGAAGGCCAAGGCGTGGTGGTAGTGGGTGAACTTCAGGCGGATGGTCGTTTGTATGCCGACAAAGTGCTCGCCCGTCATGACGAGAACTATATGCCCCCAGAAGTCGCCCAGGCGCTAGAAGAAGCGGGCTACTCGCCGGCCGACTACCAAGCCAAAGCCGCTGAGGTGGGCAAACGCCTGGACGAAGAAGGCGTACCCCAGGCAAGCGAATACTAGTTTTCGTCATCCAGGGTTGGCAACAAAGCCTTATGCGGAGCACTCATGCTTATTAAACTGATCCCTGAAATTGGCCACTTTGCTCTTATCATCGCGCTGCTGATGGCGATGGTGCAGGCGGTGATGCCGTTGGCCGGTGCGGCGACAAGGCGACCACTATGGATGGCCTACGGTCAACCCATGGCGGTGGGGCAGTTTGTATTTATTGCTATTGCCTACGCCTGTTTGACCGCCAGCTACATGCTCGACGACTTTAGCGTGGCCAATGTGGCCAACAACTCCAATTCGCTGCTGCCCTGGTACTACAAGTTCAGCGCCGTGTGGGGCAACCACGAAGGGTCGGTGCTGCTATGGAGCTTTATGCTCGCGGGCTGGGGCTTTGCGGCTAGCCTGTTCACCGGCAACTTACCGCGGGATATGGTCGCGCGCGTGATGGGCGTGATGGGCATGGTCTGCGTCGGTTTCTTGCTGTTTATTCTGATCACATCGAACCCCTTCGAGCGGCTGCTGCCCGACATGCCTCAGGATGGCGCCGACCTTAACCCACTGCTGCAAGACTTCGGGTTGATCGTACATCCGCCGATGCTTTACATGGGCTATGTGGGCTTTTCCGTGGTCTTTGCCTTCGCTATTGCCGCGCTAATGGGCGGGCGTTTAGATGCGGCCTGGACGCGCTGGGCACGGCCCTGGACGAATCTGGCCTGGGCGTTTCTAACCGTCGGTATCGCGTTAGGTAGCTGGTGGGCCTACTACGAGCTTGGCTGGGGCGGCTGGTGGTTCTGGGATCCGGTCGAAAACGCCTCGCTACTGCCCTGGCTGACGGGAACCGCGCTAGTGCATTCGCTGGCGGTCACCGAGAAGCGTGGCTCGTTTAAAAGCTGGACCGTACTGTTGGCGATCTCGACCTTTTCGCTATCGCTGATGGGTACTTTCCTGGTGCGCTCTGGGGTGCTGACCTCGGTACACGCGTTTGCCAACGATCCTGCCCGCGGTTTCTTTATTTTGATGCTACTGGCCATTACGGTAACGCTGTCGCTGCTGGTATTTGCCCTACGCGCACCGCGGGTAAGCCATAAAGTCGGCTTTAACTGGCTTTCCCGGGATGCGCTGCTGCTGGTCAATAATATCTTCCTGGTGATCATGACCGTCACCGTGCTGCTGGGCACTGTCTATCCGCTCATCTTGGACTCTCTGGGGTTGGGGAAAATCAGCGTAGGCCCGCCTTATTTTAATGCCCTGTTTGTGCCGCTCACCGTGGTGATGTGCATCTTTATGGGGCTAGGCTCGGTAACGCGCTGGAAAAGCATGGCGGCGCGGGATCTGATCCGTAAACTGTGGCTGGCAGGCGTCGCTGCCCTGGTGCTGGGCATATTGATGCCACTACTGTATCGCGGAGAGTGGAACCTGTTTGTCTCCTTGGGCATTGTCGCTGCACTCTGGATTGTGCTGCCCATGGTGCGTGATGTGTTCGACAAAACCCGCCACGCCAGCTCGTTTGTTGCCGGTGTCCGCAAGCTCTCCCTGGCTTACTGGGGCATGGTGTTGGGTCACGTCGGCGTTGCGGTCACTATCGTCGGTGTTGCCGTGGTATCCAACTACAACATTGAACGCAATGTGCGTATGTCGCCGGGCACCACGGTCGAAGTAGCCGGCTATCAGTTCACCATGACCGAGTTGACCGAGCGTCGTGGGGCTAACTTCCTGGCTGACACCTCGATCATTCAGGTTCAGCGGGGCGAGTCAGGCCGCAGCTTTACCATGCGACCTGAAAAACGCCTTTACTTGGCCACCGGTATGCCAATGACCCAAGTAGCGCTGCGCCCAGGGCTGTTCCGCGACCTCTATGTAGCCATGGGGGAAAACCTTGGCGATGGCAGTTGGGCGATGCGAGTGCAGTACAAGCCATTTGTTCGCTGGCTGTGGCTAGGTGCGCTGCTGATGGCGTTCGGCGGTGTGCTGGCGGTGCTCGACAAGCGCTATCGGCGCGCCACGGTAACCCGTGAAGCGCCCAATATGACCAGCAAGGGCGATAGCGCGCGGGAGGCAACGGCATGAAGCGACGACTGCTGTTATTACTGCTGCCGCTCTGTTTTTTAGGTCTGGCACTGTTCTTTTACCAGGGCCTTTCGCTGGATCCTTCCCAGCGCGACTCAGCGCTGATGGCGCGGGAGTTCCCGCCCTTTGAAGCCGCCACGCTACGTGATGAGAATCGCCGCGTCGACCAAACGCTGTTAGAGGGTGAAGTGACCCTGGTAAACGTATGGGGCGAATGGTGCCCCGCCTGTAAGCAGGAGATGCCGCAGTTGCTGGAGCTGGCTGACCACGGCATTCGCATGATCGGGGTTAACTACCGCGATACCCGTGAGAAGGGCATGCAGTTTCTCAGCGAATTTGGCGACCCGTTTGAGGTGAATATTTTCGACCCAGAAGGTGAGCTAGGCTTTGATCTCGGCGTCTACGGTGCGCCGGAAACTTTCCTGGTCGACGCCGACGGGGTGATCCGCTACCACCATAAAGGCTATGTATCACCCCAAGATGTGCGCGAGCGGATTCTGCCGGAGGTGGAAAAATGGCGCTAATGCGAACCCTAACAGCGCTACTACTGCTAGTCATGGCGTTTGGCGTAATGGCGGGCGGCATTGAACTGCGTGAATTTGACGACCCTGTTACGGAGAAGCGTTATCACGACTTGACCGCCTCCATGCGCTGCCCGCTGTGTGAGAACCAAGCGATCAATGACTCCGACGCCCCTATTTCAGCCGATATGCGCGACCGCGTTTATCAACTGCTGCAAGACGGCCAGTCGGATATCGAAATCATCAATCACATGGTGCAGCGGTTTGGCGAATATATTCTCTACAACCCGCGTTTAGAGAGCCGCACCTATCTGCTTTGGGGCCTGCCCATCGGCCTGGTATTGCTGGGCGCTGTTGTGGTCGTACTGATGATCCGTGCCCGCCGCAACGCCTCTGCTAAAGCGTTGAGCCCCGAAGAGCGCCAGCGTATAGAAGCGCTGACTAACCGTAAGAGGTCTTCATGACGCTGCTCTGGATTGCGATTGCCGTTTTACTGGTTCCCGCGCTGTGGCTGCTGGTGTCGCCGCTAAGAAACGCGCGTGCACTGCATGACCAGCAGCGCGATTTTGAAGCCAACGACACCTCCGCGGAGCAGAACGTAGCGATTTTTAAGCGCCGTCTGGCGTCCTTGGAAGCGGCCCAGGAGCGCGGTGATATTGATGCCGCACGTTTTGAAGAAGACCGCCTCGAGCTTGAGCGTAGCCTGCTGGAAGACACCGCATTTCGCGAGCGTCGGCCGTTAAAAACAGCCAGCGCCGGCCGAATTGTCGTGCCACTGGTCATGGTCGCTGTGGTGGCCGTAAGCGTCATTTGGTACCAGCACAAGGGCGCTGAGGGCGACCTGGTGTTACTGGCCGTGCAACAAGAAGTGCAGAACGACCCTGAAGGATCGCTCGCCATGTATATCGAACGCATGGAGGAGCAGGCCGAGCGCCAGCCGGATAATCCCAATGTGTGGAGCACACTGTTTCCGCTTTACCGCGAAACCGGGCAAATGCCCAAGGCCGTGAACGCCCTGGAGCGTTTGATTGAGATTGAAGGACGCATCCCACCGCTGCTCGCACAACTGGCGCAAATTCGTTTCTTTATGGCCGAGCGCGAGCTGACCAACGAAGTGCAGGCGCTGGTCGATGAGACCCTGGAACAAGACCCTCGTCAGCCCACGGTGTTGGGCCTACTGGGAGTTAACGCCTTTGATAACGGCGATTACCAACAGGCCATTGATCACTGGCGCCGAGCGATTGCCAATATCGAAGATCCCAACACGGTTGCCTCGCTACGCGAGGGTATTCGTGTAGCTCAGGAACGCATGGGCATAGAATCTGAAGAGGCCATTGCCGAGGGCAATGGCATTCGAGTTCGCGTTGCATTAGACGAAGAACTCGCCGGGCGCGTTGGCGTTAACGACACGGTGTTTATCACTGCCCGCGATCTTGAGGGCGAGTTACCGCCGCTTGCCGTGGTGCGTGCGCAGGTATCTGAGCTGCCCATGACGGTGACCCTAAACGACAGCGCTGCTATGTCGCCCCAGGCGCAGATCTCCCAGGTACGTGAAGCGCGCTTGGTGGTACGCGTTTCTCCCTCCGGCCAAGCAACGCCCCAGCCTGGGGATCTGTTTGGTGACCTTGAGAGCGTCAGCGTAGGGCCGATCGACGAAGGTGAAGCGGTTGAAGTGGTGATTAACCGTGTTTTTGAATAACCGCAACGGGAACGTCGCCTCGGTATGCGCTTAACGTCGATTCGCTTAGTCGGGTTCAAGTCCTTTGTGGATCCCGTCACGGTGCCCTTTGATGGCAATATGACCGCCATTGTGGGTCCTAACGGCTGCGGAAAATCCAATATTATTGACGCCGTGCGCTGGGTGATGGGGGAGTCCTCCGCCAAAACCCTGCGCGGCGAATCCATGGCCGACGTTATTTTTAACGGCTCCACCGGCCGTAAACCGATCAGTCAGGCGTCCATAGAACTCAAGTTCGACAATCGCGACGGCGGCATGGGCGGTGTTTATGCCCAGTATGCGGAAATTGCCGTAAGGCGCTTGGTCACCCGGGACGGACAGTCCAACTATTTCTTTAACGGTCAGAAGTGCCGTCGCCGCGATATCGCCGACCTGTTTATGGGTACCGGCCTTGGGCCGCGCTCCTACGCGATTATCGGCCAGGGAATGATTTCGCGGCTGATCGAAGCGCGCCCCGACGACCTGCGCTCAACGCTTGAAGAGGCCGCGGGGATCTCCAAGTACAAAGAGCGCCGCCGGGAAACCGAAAACCGCATGCGGCGCACCCAGGAGAACCTGGAACGCCTTGACGATATTCGCGAAGAGCTGGATAAGCAGCTAGAGCGTCTCAAGCGTCAGGCCGAAGCCGCCAAACGCTATCAAGACCTAAAAGAGCAGGAGTATCGACTTAAGGGTGAGCTGGCGCTATTGCGCGGGCGCGCCTTGCGGGCGGAGCAGTCGCATCAAGAAAGCCGTGTCCGCGAATTGGAAATAGCCGTTGAAAAAGATGTCTTCGGCGTACGCCAGTGCGAAACCCGTCTGGAGCAAGCTCGCGAACAACACGACGAACTTTCTGAAGTGCTCGACCGCCACCAGCAGCAGTTCTTTGAAACTACCACGCGGATTGCGCGTTTAGAGCAGGATCAGGCCCACCGGCGTAGCCGTGAAACTCAGTTGGCCAGTGATATCGCCACGGCGCGGCGCGAGTTAGACGAGCAGCGCCGGGTCAGTGAAGGCGATCAGGCGCGTTTAGCCGCCATTGACGAGCGCTTTGACGATCTGCTCCCGGAACACGAAGCGCTGGAAGAGCAGCTTGAAAGCCTGGAACAGGCGTTGGCCGACGCCTCTCCTGCACTGGAAGCCGCCGAACAGCAGTGGGCCGATGCCGAAACCCGCTGGCGAGATGCCAGCCGCGATGCAGATCGCAGCCAGGATCAACTGCGTGATCTTGAACAACGTATTGCGCGCCTGCAGGCGGAAAACCAGCGCCGTCGCCAGCAGCGCAGCGAGGTCGCCGATCTCACCGCGCTACGTGAAGAGCACGCCGTGTGTGAGGCGCAGTTAGCCGATGCCCAGCAGCAGGCGGAAGGTTTTCAGACCCAGCGCGACCAGTGGCAGCAGCGCTACGGCGATGCCAAAGCGGCTTACCAGCAGGCAACTCAGGCACGGGATCAACAGCGCGCCGAACTCAGCCAACGCCAGGGCGAGCTGGCTTCGCTGCAAGCATTAATGGACGCCGCCTTAGCCGATCACGATCCGGCCATTGGCACGACGCTGGAAGCGCATGGCTTGGCGGATGCGCCTCAGCTTGGGGAAGTGCTGCAGGTAGCGCCCGGCTGGGAAACGCTGGTGTCCTGGCTGCTGGCGCCCTGGCTCAATGCCCGTCTGGTGGCGCGCGAGCAGCTGGCTGCTTTGCCCGAGGCGTTAGCCACGGACTGGCGGTTGATCGATCAAACGTCGCCTGCCGCCTCAGCATCAGGGCAGCGGCTGGATGGCTTGGTAAAAAACGCAGGGGCGCTGGGCGAATGGTTAGCAAGCATTCACTATACGCAAACCGCTGAAGAGGCGAAGCAGCAGGTCGCGCACCTGGCCCCTGGCGAAAGCGTGGTGAGCCAGGATGGGGTTTGGTTAGGCCGCGGTTGGCTGAGCCAGCAGGCCAACGGCGAAGGTATCGATGGGCTACTGCTAACCCGTCGCCGCTACGCCGAACTGACCACTCAGCGCGAAAGTGAAGAAGAAGCGCTGGCGCTGGCGGAAGAGCAGTGTGAGGCTGCCAGTGAGACGATTGAAACACTGGAGCAGACCCGCGAGCAGCAGGCCGAACAGGAGCGTGCCCACGCTACCACCCTGCAACGGCTGGCGGTGAAAGAGCGCAGTTTAGCCCAGCGCTTGGAACATCTAGAAAGCCGCGCCACTGAGCTCGATGCTGAACTTGCCCAGTTGCAAGAGGATGAAGCAGAGTTAGCGCTTACCATCGACGAGCAGCGCGCCCGCTGGGACGTGGCGATGGAACAGTTGGAACGTGCAGCGCAAGCGCGGGAAGCCAGCGCCGAGCAGCGCAACCAGCAACGCGAAGCGCGAGAACAACTCACTCAGCAGCATGCTCCACTCAAAGCGCAGCAGCAGGCGTTGGCACTTGAGCGGGAACGTTTAAGTGCCGAGCGCGATAGCCTGCGCTCCCAGCAGGCGCGCTCCAGCGACTCTGAAGAGCGCCTAGCGCTGCGGATTGCCGAGCTGGAAGAGTCGCGGGAGATGTTGATTGAGCCCGATGAACTGGCAGGAGAAGAGCTCGAAGAACTGCTTCACCAGCGCGAGCAGCAGGAAGGACGCTTAAACGCTACTAAACAGCAGGCTCAGGGGCTGGCAGAGCAGCTGCGCAATGATGAACTGGCCCGCCAACAGCACGAGCGCAACCTGGAACAGAGCCGCGAGCAGTTACAGCAGCGGCGTATGGATGCCCAGGCGCTAGCGCTCAAAGCCGCCACCCAGGATGAGCAACTGGCGGAATTAGGTCATAACGTTGAAACGCTTACCGAGCAACTGCCCCAGGAAGCGACGGAAACCCGTTGGCAAGAGCTCTTGGAAAGCACCACAGATAAAATCCGTCGTTTGGGGGCGATCAACCTGGCCGCCATTGAGGAGTACGATCAGCAGGCCGAACGGCGTAATTACTTGGAGGCCCAGCACGCCGAGCTGACCGAGGCGCTGGAAACCCTCGAAAGGGCGATCAAACGAATCGACCAGGAAACCCGCGTGCGTTTCCGGGAAACCTTTGAGCAGGTGAATACCGGGCTACAAACCCTTTTCCCACGCGTATTCGGCGGCGGTGCTGCATGGCTAACGCTCACTGGTGATGATCTCTTAGAAACCGGCGTGGCGATAATGGCTCGCCCCCCGGGTAAAAAGAACAGCACAATTCATCTACTTTCGGGCGGCGAGAAGGCGCTGACTGCGCTGTCGCTGGTATTTGCGATCTTTCAGCTTAACCCCGCGCCGTTCTGTATGCTGGATGAAGTGGATGCGCCGCTGGATGACGCCAACGTCGGACGTTACGCTAGGCTAGTGAAGGAAATGTCTGAAAACGTTCAGTTTATCTATATCACCCACAACAAGATCGCCATGGAAGCCGCCGAGCGTTTGATGGGGGTCACCATGCAGGAGCCAGGCGTTTCGCGTTTAGTCTCGGTGGGTATTGAAGAGGCAGCGGCGTTAGTTGATTAAAGCAAAACTAAGAAAGTGTTGTGAGTGAGTCCTGAATAATCTATTTCGAGCGACAAAGCGGGAGAGACAAACGCCAAGTGGGTAATCTTTTATTGGCTAAATGCGTAAAAAAATGTCCTAAAGCGCTCAACTTAACTATATTACCCCTACTAATAGCGCGCTTGAGATGGTTAAACGGCTTATAGAGAGAATATACACTGAAGGGTGAGACGGCTGTCAAAACGGCTTTTCTTGCTTCTAGGATTCCTTTATAAAGCTAATCATAGATGTTAGAGCAAATGATTGTGGCACTTTTGTTTGAAGTTAAGGTCGAACTGCTTCGCCTCAAACAGTGTCAAAATTTTGCCAAAACGTGAAAATCGCGTTAAATACAGCAAAAATTGGCCATTTTCACCACAATCGCGCTATGCTTGGTGACAAGTACTTATCAAATAGCAGTTACAGTTATCCAAATTCAGGCATGCCTTTTTAGACCCAGTGCCTTAGCAACCGGCAAGACGACCATGGAACGTTCGACATGGAACTAAGAGAGTGGCTAATCATTTTAGGGCTGGCGTTGGTATCGCTCATCGTTATTGACGGTGTGCGGAGACTTCAACGTCAGCGACGCGTACCCCGTCTGGATCAGGCGGAGAAAGATCTTTCCGGCAGTTCGCTCGATGATCCCGATGAGGCTGCTAAAGCCGCGGAGATCAATTGGGAACTTCCTAATGGCGGTGCGCGAGTTGTTAAGCCCGCTGACTATAGTGGCTTAGGTAATAAACCAAAGTTAGAACGTCAAGAGCATCCAGGGCCCTCTAGGGTGCTTTCCGAGTTTAGACGTTCAGCCTCTGCTAAAGCGGCCAAGCGAAAAGCAGATAAGGCAAGCAAACTAGATAAAGCGGCATCAATTGCGAAACCAGCGCCCAGCGCAGCGGTTTATCCCAGCGTAGCTACTAAGCCAGAGCAGCCAGTGACTTCTGTCGCGGCTACTTCATATGCTGCCAATAATGCGCCGACAGAACACGAGCGTCGCGAGCCCAGTATCTCAATGACCGACGCTTCGCCAATTGAGACGTCGCAAGTCAAGGAAGCTGTACCTCAGCAGCCTGCTTACTCTGTTGCGACGTCCAATGTTGCGACGACTAATGCTGCGACGCCCAATGCTTCGGCGGCTGAAGCTGCAGCGACTCGACCAGCGGCCTCTGACGCCATCTCGCTTTCTGCCAGTGAAGCAGACACTGAAATGTCGGCACCGCTCCGCTCTGAGCCTGAATATGAACCAGAATCTGAGCAAATAGCTGAGAAAAAGACTGAGCAAGAACCTGTACTGCGGGCGGAGCCAGAAGACGCCGTGTTTGCTAAGCACGCCAATGAGCACTCGCCTAAGCGGCGCCAGTTGCGCTCTGACACAGTGGGTGAATACGACGAGTTGGATGATGACGAAGTTGATGAATATCGCCTAGTCGACTTTGAAGGCATGGGACGCTCGCTGAAGCGTCGTCTAATTGCACGGCGTAAAGAGAAACAGCGTAAAAAAGCCGAGAAAGCAGTGCGTGATAAAGCCTTGGCCAAACAGAAGGCTGAGCGTAAAGCATTGGAAGCAGAGCAAAAGCGTGAAGCCAAAGAAGCCGCCGACGCAGAGCGTGCGCGTCTCGCCCAAGAGCAGGCCCAAGCCCGTGAAGAAGCAGCAGCTAGTGCGGCGGCTGCAGATAGGCTCGCCGCTCAGCAACGTGCTGCAGAGGAAGAAGCGCGTCGCTACGAAACCAGTGAGTATTCCCAGGAAGATGGTTTTGAAGAAAGCTTTGAGGCTAACGCTTATGACAGCCAAGCTGCCGACGAGCGTGAGGTGAATGAGAGAGTTCGCATACACCCAACGTTAGAAAAAGCGTTACGTCATGATGTGAGCGGTGAGCACGCTAAAGAAACGCTGACTAACGCAGAAGAAGTCGTGGTGATTAGCGTGCTCTCCAGAGACCCGGAAGGCTTCGATGGCACCAAACTGCTCGACCTGATGATGGTGTGCGGTTTGCGTTACAGTAGCGCAATGGGCGTATTCCACCGCTTTGAAACCGAGAGCGATGATAGCGAGCTTCAGTTCTCGATGGTGAACGTGGTTAAGCCGGGTACTTTCCCCATTGAAGAAATGGGTGAGTTTATGACGCCGGGTATCACGCTGCTGATGCCGCTGCCTGGCGCCATTGATAGCGCCGCTGCCTTTGAAGCGATGGTAGAAACCGCCATGGTCGTGGTACGCCATATGGGCGGTGAGCTGAAAGATGAAAACCGCAGCGTGATGACCGCACAAACCATCGAATTCGCCCGTCAGCGGGTGCGTGAGTTTGAGCGCCGCCATAGGCTGCACCGTCAGATGCAAGCGCGCTAAACGTCGCCCACTAACCGACGAAGCAGCACTTGCCGCGAACACCCGCCTTCTTGCCAGAAGGCGGGTGTTTCTGTTCAATACGCTGACGTTTTGTCATTTTTATGTTTTTGAAACTTAGCTTTTTTAAATTTAACTTTTGCATTTTCGCTGCCGCTTTTAGCTAGTACTGGAACCCATCCTAATGAGTCAGTCTGATTCTCAATCTCTGGAAGAGATTACCCAACTGCGGGCCGCCCTGGACGAGGCCAACTACCGCTACTACGTGCTCGATGAACCGACGCTCACGGATGCCGATTACGATCGCAAATTTCAGCGCCTACAGCAGTTGGAGAGCGAACATCCAGAGCTGGTGACCACCGATTCGCCGACCCAGCGCGTTGGCGCTGCCCCTGCGGACGGCTTTCCTTCGGTGGCCCACGCGATCCCCATGTTGTCGCTGGATAACGCCTTTAGTCGTGACGATATTCACGCCTTTGCCGAGCGGGTGGCCGAGCGCCTTGAATGCAGCGCAGACGACGTTGAGTTTACCTGCGAGCCAAAGCTGGATGGTGCCGCCGTCTCGCTAGTCTATGAGCAGGGCGTACTGGTAAGCGGAGCGACCCGAGGCGATGGCCGCACCGGGGAAGGCATTACCTCAAACCTGCGCACATTGCGTTCGGTGCCGTTAAAGCTGATGGGCAAAAACGTACCCGCGCTGCTGGAAGTCCGTGGCGAGGTGATTATGCGCCACGCTGGCTTTGAGGCGCTGAACGAGCGAGCTCGGCAAGAAGACAGCAAGGTCTTTGCCAACCCGCGTAACGCAGCGGCGGGCAGCCTGCGTCAGCTCGACCCGCGCATTACGGCTAAGCGTCCGCTGGAGTTTCACGCCTACCAAGCTGCACGCTTGGAACCGGATCTTGGCGATACGGCTCACAGCGAATTAATGGCGCGGTTATCCACACTAGGGTTTCGTGCCAGTTCAGAGCTGCAGATAGTCAAAGGCCCCCAGGCTGTTGCCGACTACTGCGAGCAGCTAGGCGAAAAGCGTGACGGTTTAGGGTTCGATATCGATGGCGTAGTGATCAAGGTGAACGATCTGCGCTACCAGCGAGAGCTTGGCTTTGTCGCCCGCGCGCCGCGCTGGGCGGTGGCGTTCAAGTTCCCTGCCCAGGAAGAGGTCACTACGCTTAACGATGTGGAGTTCCAGGTTGGCCGTACCGGGGCGATTACCCCCGTGGCGCGTCTTCAACCGGTGACCGTAGCAGGCGTGACGGTTTCCAACGCCACGCTGCACAACGCCGATGAGATTAAACGCCTGGACGTCATGATCGGCGATACAGTCTCAATTCGCCGGGCCGGTGATGTAATCCCCCAAGTGGTGAGCGTGCACACCGAGCTGCGCCCCGCAGATGCAAAGGCGATTATTTTCCCTGAACACTGCCCAGTGTGCGGTTCGGATATCGAGCGCCTTGAAGGCGAAGCGGTGGCGCGCTGTTCCGGCGGCCTTTATTGTGCCGCGCAGCGTAAAGAGGCGCTTAAGCACTTCGCTAGCCGCAAAGCGCTGGATATTGACGGCCTGGGTGAAAAGTTGATCGTGCAGTTGGTCGATCTGGACTGGGTGGAAACCCCGGCGGCGCTGTTTCATTTAACCGTCGAGCAGCTACAAAGCCTGCCGCGTATGGGCGAGAAATCAGCTACCAACTTGGTCAACGCGCTTGAAACAGCTAAGTCGACCACCTTGGCACGCTTTATCTATGCCCTAGGTATTCGTGAAGTAGGCGAGGCCACGGCTGCCAACCTAGCCAATCATCTTGGTACTTTAGACGCCATTCAAGCCGCAGAGTTGGAAGCGCTGGAAGCGGTTAACGATGTCGGCCCGATTGTCGCCGCCCATGTGCATACCTTCTTCCGCCAACCGCACAACCAGGAAACCATCGCCGCGTTGATTGACGCGGGCATTACCTGGCAAGAGGCGGAAGTCACCCAGGGCCCCACGCCGCTGGAAGGCCAAACCTGGGTGCTTACCGGCTCGCTTGAGAGTATGACCCGAGATGAAGGCAAGGCGCGCCTGCAGGCGCTGGGCGCCAAGGTGGCGGGCAGCGTCTCGAAAAAAACCACCTGCCTGGTCGCTGGCGAAGCCGCGGGCAGTAAACTCACTAAAGCCGAACAGATGGGCGTGGAAGTCGTCGACGAAGCCACCTTTATTGAACGTTTAGCAGAGTGGGAGCAGCGCTAATGAGCCGTTTTATTGAAGTACCCGCCAGAATGCTTCCGCCGGATACCCTCAATGCCTTGTTAGAGGCGTTTGTGACCCGCCAGGGCTACGACACCACTGATACCACCGGCGAGGGTATGCACGGCTGGGTAGCCGAGCTGAAACAGCAGCTAGAGCGTAATGAGCTGATCATCGCCCATGACCTTGAGCTGGAGATGACCGAAGTGATGACGCTGGCTCGGTGGCGATCGTTTGGCCGCGATATCGCCGACGACGAGGAAGAGGGCGATATCTAAGCCTATGTTCTAGGTGTTAGGTGTTAGGTGTTAGGCGTTCTTGCCACGAATAATCGCGCTGATAATGCGCCGCCCTGGATGCAAGTGATCGACTAGCGGCGCTTCCAGTGGCATTGGCTCATCGCAGATTCGTGAGGCAATGACCTCGGCGCATAGCGGCGCGCTGGCTAATCCCCGCGAGCCGTGGGCGGTGGATATCCACAGGCCGGGGTAGTGCTCACCGGGCGTATCTGCCACCCGGGTGGCGTCTTTGCTGAGTAATGCATAGTCAGCGCGCCATGCCGCTGCCACCGGTACCGGCCCTGCGTAAGGGGTCTTGTCGGGGCTTGCTGCCCGCACCGCCGCGCGGCCTTGAAGGTGTTCCGGCGTCAGCTCGATACCTGCCTGAGCCAACTCCTCTACCAAAGCGGGCAGCGTCTGGCGCAGCTCATCGATATTGCGCTGATGGTCGTCAGCCGTCACATCAATCGTTGCGTTATTGGGCACAAAGCTGGCGCCGAAGGTCAGCACGCCCTCCAGAGCAGGCGCCACATAACCCCCGGCGCACACCACTCGCTTAGGGCCGGCTACTTCTTTGGGTAGCTGCAATTCACTAATCTGACCGCGCACTGACTGCAGTGGCAGCTCCTCCGTTTGCGCAAAGCGGTTGGTCAAATGGGCGCTGGCAATCACCACCTGATCCGCCTCAACCGTGCTGCCGTCGGCCAAGTTGAGCTGCCAGCCGTCCTCTAGTTGGGTCAGGGAGCTAACCTCGCCTTGTTGGAAGGAAACACCTGGCTGGCTAAGTAAATGCTCACATAGCGCCTTCGGCCTTACCCAGCCCGCCTGTGGATAATAAAGCCCGTGAGGGGCGTCAATGGCCATGGCCGCCGTCTCGGATAGCGCCGGGTTCTCCAGGGCGGTAACCACCTCGCCGGGCAGCGGGTGCTGTTCGATAAAGCGCTGCTGGCGACGCGCCTCTTTAACGCTACTTGCCAATTGCACCACGCCACAGGGCTGCCATAAAGGAGCTGTGGATAACGACTGTGTTAATAGCTGCTGCGAAAGCCAGCGCTGGCTATACAGCAAGCCAGCGAGATAAACCCTGCTTTGGTGGTTGGTCTCAGCCGCTAGCTTTACATACAGCGCACCCTGGCGATTGCCTGAACCACCCGCGGCGGGGGCTTCGCGCTCTACTACGGTTACCTTAACCCCCCGCCGCGCCAGCGCCGCCGCCATGCTGCTTCCTGCTAGCCCGGCGCCGACGACGACAACGTGCTTTGCTGAAGCCGCAGGCAGCGGCGTAAACCAGGGCGTTGATTGGCGGCGCTGATCCGCTGGCGGCGTTTCGATACTGCCTGCCAGCATCTCCCGCTTGCGGCCATAGCCCGGTACTTTCTTCCAGTTAAAACCTGCCGCTTTGAGGCCCCGCTTGACGATGCCTGCGCAGGTAAAGGTGGCGAACGTCGCGCCGGGGCGCGAGCGGGCGGCCATGGCGTTAAACAGCGCCGGCTGCCACATATCGGGGTTTTTAGACGGCGCAAAACCGTCTAAAAACCAGGCGTCGACTAGACCATCTAACTGTTCCAGGCGCTCGGTGGTGTCGCCGAAATGTAGATCCAGGGTGACGCGCTCGGTTAAGTTCAGGCGGTGAATACCGCTAACGGCGGCGGGCCACTGGGCACAGAGTGCCTGTGCATAACTGGCGAGTGAGGGCCAACTCGCTAGCGCTTGTTCAAGGGCGCCAAGCGCTAGGGGAAACTTCTCTGTGGATAACAGATGCAGCCGTGCAGAAGGCGGGGCATGTTGCTCGAAACAGGCCCAGGCGCAGAGCATGTTTAGCCCGGTGCCAAAGCCTGTTTCACCAATCACAAAGGGCCGCGAGGCCTCCCAGGCAGCGAAACGCCAAGGAAGGTGGTTGGCGCCCAGAAACACATGTTCGGTCTCTGCGCGCCCATCGCCACGGGTAAAGTAGATGTCATCAAACGCTGTTGCGTGGGGGGCGCCCTCGTTCCAGGTCAGTGTGGGCGTGGTTAATGCCGCCAGCGGTGGCAAAGCGTTTGAACGTTGGGTCACGCGGGTATCCGTATTGATGAACAGGTGGTTAAAAAATGATCAATTTGTCGGCGCTGGCGTTATCTCTGGCTTAGCGCAAAGCGTCCGCCGGGTTTGCACAGAGTTTTCCACAGGCTCTGTGTAAAAGCATACGGATCCTCCACACTCGCCTATTGAGGTCAAGGCAAAACTTTCTTGAACGGCTTAACAATAACCTTGGCATACACCCCTGCAATCATGTAAGGGTCGGCATCGGCCCAGGCCTTGGCGTCTTCCAGGCTGGCAAATTCCGCTACTACCAAGCTGCCGGAAAAGCCTGCATCACCGGGGTTTTCAGCGTCGATGGCGGGGTGGGGGCCAGCCAGTACCAGGCGGCCTTCATCGCGCAGCGCTTCCAGGCGCGCTAAATGGTCGGGCCGAGCAGACAGGCGACGCTCTAAGCTATTGGGCACATCTTCACTCATAATGGCATACAGCATGGGGGTTAACTCCTTGATTAAACGAGGATGCATCGTGACCGCTAATTGACCGCACTGGCATAAGCGCGCACCATATCTTACCCATTGCGAAGGCTTTATTCACAGCTGAAAAACGCATTCTGACAAACTGGCCACACGGCGTCATGCTTATGCCTCTACTTCCCACTACTTTTGATGCCGATCAACGCTACCCGGTTGATTTGCACATGCACTCCACCGCTTCCGATGGCGCGCTATCGCCCACCGAACTGGTGACGCTGTGCTTCGAGCGTGGGCTGACGCACATGTCGCTCACCGACCACGATACCATGGACGGCATTGAAGAAGCGGGCCGTGCGGCGGAGCAAGCTGGGCTGTGTCTTATTCCCGGCTGCGAGTTATCCACACGCTGGCAGGGGGTCAATATTCATGTGGTGGCGCTGTTGCCCGGCGGCTTGCAGGGGCCAATGGTGGAAGGCCTGATTCAGCAGCGGGAAGCGCGTATTCAGCGTGCTGAAGTCATCGCCGAAAGGCTGGAAAAAGTCGGTTTATCCAACGCGCTGGAAAAAGCGCGCCTGCACGCAGGCAGCGACCGCCCCCTGGGCCGACCGGACTTTGCCCGCGCGCTGGTGGAGGAAGGCGTGGTGCCCGACTGGGCCAGTGCCTTCAAGCGTTATTTGGGCAGCGGCAAAAAGGGCGATGTTAAAGCCCACTGGCCGGAAATCAGCGAAGCGGTAGGTTGGATTGTCGACTCCGGCGGTGTGGCCGTAATTGCCCATCCCCTGCGCCACGGCTTAACCCGGCGCAAGCGTGGCCTATTGATGGATACTTTCCAGGCCGCGGGCGGACAGGCGGTGGAGCTGGTCAGCGGCCAGCAGAATCCGGATAGCACCCGTGACCTGGCGCGTCAGCTAGTGGAGCGCGAACTGTATGCTTCCATGGGCAGTGATTTTCACTTTCCCGGCAGCCACTCGGCCCCCGGCAGTATGAGCCTGGTGCCGCGCACGGCGGCGCCCCCCATATGGCAGCACCCACGTCTGGTGCACCTGCGCGATGCGCCCGCTGGAATGCTGGCGGCAGGGGAACCCGCTTAGCGTTTACGCTATGTTTTAGAAGTGCAGTGATAAGAGTACGGTTATACGAATACGTTTATATGAGTACAGTTGTACGAATGCGGTACAAGAAGAGCCTACGGATAGGAGCTACCAATGAGCCAATACTTTCAGATTCACCCGGAAAACCCTCAAAAACGCCTGATTGATCAGGCGATTGCCATCATTCGTAAAGGCGGTGTGGTGGCTTACCCTACGGATTCGGGCTATGCGCTCGGCTGCCACCTGGGCGAGAAGAAAGCCATCGAGAAGATCAAATGGCTGCGTTCACTGGACGATAAACACAACTTCACCCTGGTGTGTTCCGACCTCTCGGAAATCGGCACCTACGCCAAGGTGGATAACGACGTGTTCCGGCTTCTGAAAGCCCACACGCCTGGACCTTACACCTATATTCTGGACGCCACATCCGAAGTGCCGCGCCTGCTGCTGCACCCCAAGCGCCGCTCCATTGGTGTACGCGTGCCGGATCACCGCATTACCCACGCGCTATTGGCGGCATTGGGTGAGCCGCTGATGAGCGTCACGCTGATCCCGGTCGGCGATGATCTGCCCATGAATGACCCGGAAGAGATCCGCGAGCGCTTTGGCGCTCATCTGGATGCCATTATCGACGGCGGTGCCTGCCATTTAGACCCCACAAGCGTTATTGACCTGCGTGAACTGCCGCCGACAATCATCCGTGAAGGGCGCGGCGATATTTCGCCTTTCGTCGGCTAACAGCACTTCTTGAAGGCTAATTTTAAGGCAAATCCTTGACTCGTAGGCATATCGGGCAGGGATTCGCTTGGTTTTATTGTTGTTTGAATGATCAATGAAAATAAAATATGATCCTTGTGCTTATTTTCGATAATAAATCGTGATCCTTTAAGGCGAGGACTCGCCTCGTCTTTTTGAGATCGCCTATTCCAGGAGATCATTTAATGACGAAACCTTTCACTTCTCGCCTCTTTAGTCTCGCAGCGTTAGCCAGTTTGACCGCATTACCTTTGGCCAGCCATGCGGCTAGCGATGATGCTGAAATGTGTGCTCAAGAAGCCTATGCGATGGGCCTGCGCTATCAGCAGCAGTCTGCAGAAGCGGCCGCCCTGCAGCGCCAGGGGTTTGCCCTCGCCACCTATCGGCTTGAGGATCAGATCGAGGCGCATGGTGGCAGCGACGGCTTGGCTATCATTACCGACCTGGATGAAACGGTGCTGGATAATAGCGCGCTGTTGGTTCGCGATATGCAGGCGTGCCACGACTACACCACCTGGGACACCTGGAAGCATTGGGAACGTGAAGGCGAGCCGCGCTTAATGCCGGGAGCCAAAGCGTTTCTGGATTTTGCGGACGAGCAGGGCGTGGCCATTTTTTACGTCTCCGACCGCTATCAGGAGAACGAGGCCGATACGATCGCCACTCTAGAAGCGCTAGAGCTGCCCCAGGTCTCTGAACAGAGCGTGATGCTATTAGGGCCTGCCAAGGCGGAGCGCCGTGCCGAGGTGGTTGATAACCACACCCTAGTAATGCAGTTAGGCGACTCGCTTCACGATTTCGCGGGTGACTTCGCCGGTGCCGATCTGGAACAGCAGCACGGGCTGGTTGAGGAGAATGCCGAGCGGTTTGGTAACGACTGGATTGTATTCCCCAACGCAACCTATGGCGCTTGGAGCGATGCCGAGCTAGATGCCTGGGACGCTCCCCACGAAGTGGAGTGATCGGTTAGATAACCACTCCATTGCGCATTAAATGAACGCTGCGCGCTCCAGGTTAGGCCATTGAGTTTTTGTTTCTAAGCAACTTAGTCTAGCTGTCCTGGGGCGCGTTTTTGTCTGCGTCTCCCTCGTCACTGCTTTTTTGAGCTTCCTCTTTTTTGTCGTTGTCTTTCTTGCGTGGGTCTTCGCTGTCTTCATCAAGCCAGGTGCCGCAGCGCAGGCAGTAGTGGGCGCGCTTTTCATGGCGGTCGTGCCCGCAGCCAGGGCAGGCTTCCTCGGAGTAGCGATCCTCACGAATCGAGCGAATTACCTGGGCGGAGAAAACCCCGGTGGGCACCGCAATAATCGAGTAGCCGAGTAGCATCAGCACCATGGTGATCGCTTTGCCCAGAGCGGTGGCGGGGACAATGTCGCCATAGCCGACCGTGGTCATGCTGACAATAGCCCAGTACATCGACATGGGAATACTGGTAAAGCCAGCCTCCGGCGATTCGATGGTGTACATCAACGCCGCAAACAGCGTGATCACCATAAAAATGGCACTGAAAAACAGCAGTATTTGCCGCAGGCTGCGTTTGAGGGCATCAATTAACAGGCCTGCTTCACCGACAAACTCCATCAAACGCAAAATGCGGAAGATACGCAGCACGCGTAGGATGCGCACAATCACCAACCCATGGGCGCCAGGTACCAGCAGCACCAGCCAGGTAGGCAGAATCGCGATTAAATCGACGATGCCATAAAAGCTTTTTAGATAGAGTAATGGCCGCTCCAGGCAGTAGATGCGCACAATTAGCTCAAGGCTAAACAGCAGGGTAAGGATCCACTCAACGTAAAAAAACAGCGCCCCGTAGTGCTCCGCATAGCGCTCAACGCTACCCAGCAGGATAACCGCGACGCTGATGAGAATGGCCACGATCAAGGCGATATCAAACGCCTTAGCGCCCGGCGTGTCGGATTCGAAGATGATGTGGAACAGCCGCGCGCGCAGGCCTTCTCCGCCAGGGGTTAAGTTTAAATTCATCGCATCATCCTGAAGTGAGCCTCAATCCTGTCCTGAAAAAGGGGGATAAACCGCTAGCGTAGCGCGGTTTGGTGCGCCAGGCGATGGGCGAGTGCTAACGCCGCTTTACCGTAAGCCTTCTTGGGCTGGCCGTGGGCATCGAGTGCGCTGGGAAGCGCCTGGGCATAGCCGCGCGAAGTGACATCCAGTTCGGGGTGATCGGCGAGGGTGGTCAACGCCTGCTGGGCATCGCTTAGAAAGCTGGCCTGCTGGCTGTCGTGGTAGGCGTCCAGTGCCAAGGTGGCGCGGTGTTGCCACTCCGCTGGGGAGTGCGCTTGCGGTAGCAGCCAGCGTTGCTCGCTCAATGCATTACCCCGGGCCGCTTTGCTGCTGTCTGAAGGCCGCAGCGCTATCTGTTCGGCAAGGGTTAATGCCAGTGCCCACAGCGCTTCCGGGTCGCCGCCTTTAAGTTCGAGTTCTGCTTCGCGAATCGGTGTGCGGTAGCCACCGCTAATAATTTCGCCCTCATCCAACACCAGCTCAATATGACTCTCCTGGCCTTGTGCACCCTCTTTTAGCTGCCAGCTACGCCGTGTGAAATCGGTGCTGAGTTGGGGGGCGAGGGCATCGAGCACACCGCTAAGCTCACCTTGAAAAGGGGGGAGTTCGGCAAGCGTCGCTAAATCTAACCCAGGCCCCGTAATCTGCCACTCCCACTCTTGGCGTTGCGAGAGCCCGCCGCCGCCCTGACCCGCGGTTTTTACTGTTTGCAGTAGCTGACCATCCACCTGGCGTAGGCGCAGCGCAATGCGTGCCTTGGCCAAATCTCCCTGGGGGGAATCAAAATAGGTATTGGTCAACGATTGCTGAAGCGCTGGTTGTGACGCCAGGCGCGGGTGTTGGCGCAGCGCGGCAGGCCCCTCTGGAGTGAGGGCTAGCTTTAGCTCCACTTCGATGGGGGTTGGTGTTTTCATGATGTTCGCCACCTCGTTTTCGTGACATTTAGATGAATATTTGATTACATTTATGAACTTTTCATGACGGCAGCGGGCGCACTCTTTATACTGGCGCCGCCATTTCCAGGCTCCCCGAAAACAGGCTTAAAGGCACTATGGTTACCTCCAATCCTTTTTCTTCGATGTTTGGCCGCTCGCCATTCCAGCCGCTACTGGCGCACATCGTCAAGGCCAATGAATGCGCCGACCAGCTATTGCCGTTCTTCGAGGCATCGCTTATTGGTGACTGGGACAAAGCGGCTGAACTGCGCGAAAACGTCACCCGCTTAGAGCATGACGCCGACACGCTGAAAACCGAGCTGCGGTTGAACCTCCCCAACACCATGTTCCTGCCCGTCTCGCGTTCTGACCTGCTCGACTTGATTAGTGTGCAGGACAAAATCGCCAATAAGGTGCGTGACATTACCGGCATTATGCTGGGGCGTAAAATGCGCGTGCCGGATGAACTGGCCGAACCGATGCGTGACTACATCCAAACCAGCGTGGCTTGCGTGGCTCAAGCGCGCCAGGCGCTGGAAGAGCTTAAAGACCTGCTTGAATCCGGCTTTGGCAAAAATGTCTCCGATGTGATGCAGAAGATGATCCGTGAACTGCACACCCTCGAGCATCAGGCCGATGACCAACAGGTGACCATTCGTCGCCAGCTGTTCGCGCTTGAGAGCCAGCTACCGCCTGTAGATGTGATCTTTCTCTACAAGATTATTGAATGGGTGGGTGAACTATCCGACCGCGCCGAGCGTGTGGGTAGCCGTCTGCAGATCCTGACTGCCCGCTAAGGGGACTTTCATGCTGATTATTGCCCAGCACGGTGAAATTTTTATCATCCTGGCCTGTTTGTTCGGCTTCTTTATGGCCTGGGGCGTTGGTGCCAACGACGTCGCCAATGCGATGGGAACCTCGGTAGGGTCGAAAGCGATCACTATCAAACAAGCGATCATTATCGCGGTTATTTTTGAATTCCTTGGCGCTTGGTTAGCTGGTGGCGAAGTCACCGCGACCATTCGAGGGGGAATGCTTGACCCCGTACTGTTGGCGGATAACCCCCAACTGCTGGTTTACGGGATGCTCTCGGCGCTGTTAGCTGCCGCCATTTGGCTGATGATTGCCTCTTCCCGTGGATGGCCGGTATCTACTACCCACTCCATTGTCGGTGCAATCGTCGGTTTTGGTGCCGTAGGCCTCGGCATGGAAGCTGTGGCATGGGGCAAAGTAGGTCAAATAGCCTCCAGCTGGATTGTTTCGCCACTGCTTGCTGGTACGATCGGTTTCGTGTTGTTTAAGTCGGTTCACCACCTGATTTTTGAAAACGACGACCCCTTTGCCGCAGCCAAACGCTACGTGCCAGGCTATATCTTCCTGGTCGGCTTTATTGTCTCCATGGTGACGCTGACCAAAGGTCTGTCCCACGTTGGTTTGGATCTCAGCTTTGGCCAAAGCCTGCTGCTCTCCATTCTGCTGGGTGTGGTTATCATGGCGCTGGGTGTTTTTATGCAGCGTCGGGTCAAATACGTGCAGAACGACAGCGATCACTTCGGCTATGACAACGTTGAGCGCGTGTTCGGCGTGCTGATGATCTTTACCGCCTGCGCCATGGCCTTTGCCCACGGCTCTAATGATGTAGCCAATGCGGTGGGCCCGCTAGCGGCGGTTATTAGCGTTGTACGGAGCGAAGGCGTGATCGACAGCGCTGCGCTGGTGCCCTGGTGGGTGCTGGTGCTAGGTGGCGGCGGTATCGTGGTGGGTTTGGTCACTTACGGCCATAAAGTGATTGCCACTGTGGGCACCGGGATTACTGAACTGACGCCAAGTCGTGGTTTTGCCGCTACCTTGGCAGCGGCGACCACGGTGGTGTTGGCCTCAGGAACTGGCCTGCCCATTTCGACCACGCACACCCTCGTTGGCGCAGTACTGGGCGTTGGCTTGGCGCGCGGTATGGCCGCGCTAAACCTGCGGGTTATCGGCACCATTGTGATGTCCTGGCTGATCACCCTACCCGCGGGCGCGGGCCTGGCGATTCTGTTCTTCTTTATGTTCAAGGGCATGTTCGGCTAACAACAGGCTCGCATGCGCTTATAAGTCGCCAAGCGGTAACATCACAGCGGCATCTTCATGTTTTTCTGCATTAGTTTGAGCAGATTTACATTAGAAGGTGCCGCTGTTTTTTGTGCTCTGGTAAAGTAACCTGATTGGATGTGGTAAACGTCTGATATTTCTTTCACCTGCTGCCGGAGAGCGGCCCTTGGATACGCGCTTCCCCTTTGTTGATTGGTTTCGTAACGCCTCCCCCTACATTAATGCGCACAGGGGGCGAACCTTTGTCATCTTAATTGAAGGCGAAGCGATGGCGTCTGGGCGAGGGGAGCAGCTGATCCAGGATTTGGCGCTGCTGCATACCCTGGGCGTGCGCCTGGTGGTGGTGTTTGGTATTCGACCCCAGGTGCATGAAGCCCTAACGGTGGCAGGCGTTGAGCCCACCCGTATCGAGGGCCGCTGGGTCGCCGACCGCGCGGTGATGGCCCATGTAGAGCAGGTCGCTGCCCATCAACGGCTATGGCTGGAAGCGCGGCTCTCGCTAGGCCTGCCCAGCACGCCGCTGCACGGTGTTGAGCTCAGCGTGATCTCCGGCAATCTGGTGACTGCCAAGCCGTTAGGCGTACGCGAAGGGGTCGATTTCGACCACAGCGGCGAAGTGCGCCGGGTGCGTGCCAGCGCCATTGAAGGCCTGCTGGAAAAGGGCTCGCTGGTGCTGCTGCCGCCGCTGGGGTTCTCCAGCACCGGCGAGGTGTTTGATCTAGACGCTTCAGAAGTTGCCCAGCACGCTGCCGTGGCGCTAAAAGCCGATAAGCTGATTCTGCTCGGCGAGTCGGAAGGCTTGGAAGATGAGCACGGCGCACTGCTGCGCCAGCTCTCCCCAGCGGAGGCGGAGCCGCGTTTAACCCACGCCGTTCCAGGCAGCGAGTTAGCCCGCCATTTACAGGCCGCCTGCACCGCCGCACGGGAAGGCGTGGCGCGCACCCACCTGCTCTCCTGGCGCAACCACGACGCCTTGTTAGGGGAGCTGTTCACCCGCGACGGCGTGGGTACCATGATCACCCAGCACCGCTACGAACAGCTGCGCCCGGCCACGCTTAACGATGTAGCTGGCTTGCTGGAGCTGTTGGAGCCGCTAGAACGGCGGGGCATGCTGGTGGCGCGCTCCCGTGAGCGGCTGGAACATGAGATTGATGACTACATGGTGATCGAGCGCGATGGCATGGTGATTGGCTGTGCGGCGCTGCACGTGTTCACTGATACCAGCATTGCCGAGCTGGCCTGCGTGGCGGTTCACGACAGCTACCGCGGCGGCGAACGCGGCGAGCGCTTGGTCGAAGCCATGGAGCGCCGCGCCCGCCAGCGCGGTTTAACGGAAATATTTGTGCTGACGACCCACACCGCACACTGGTTTGTCGAGCATGGCTTCCGTACCGCCAGCCTGGAAGACCTACCCCCGCTAAAACGCGAAACCTACAATCACGCCCGCAAATCGAAGGTGCTGGTCAAGCAACTAACGTGACTCGCTTTTAAAACGGGCTAATCGTTAGCACCGCTGATTGATGAGCTGGAGCCCGGCGCTATGGAAAACAGCGCCGGCTTTTTTTGCGCTTCTTGCTGAATATTGTCGTCAATCGGTGTGTCGTAGGTTTTGAGCAGATAACCCAGCACCGAATAGAAACCCACCATGGCGATTAGGTCGATGACGGCGGTGCGCCCGATTGCCTCGGCAAGCTCTGCTTCCTGCTCTCTGGCCAGCATGCGCTCGTCAAATAGCGCATCCACGGCCTTGACGATAAGCCCGTCAACGCCTTCGGGGTTACCGCGAAGGGCATTGATGCGGGCCTCGGAGAACCCTAGAGCGAGCGCTCGACTGACATGGTGGGCCCACTCGTACGCTGAGCCCATACGTAGGCCAGCGCGAAGAATCACCACTTCGGTCAACTCCGGGCCTAAGGCATTCTCCTTCACAACGTGTTGGCGCAACGGTGCCCATGCTTTAAGCAGGGCCGGGTGGTGGGCCATGGTGCGGTAAACGTTGAGTGCGCCAGCAAAATCTTCGCGTAAATCCGCGATCTCTTCAGGCCAGTCGGCATCGGAAACAGGCGGGCAGGGAGACGGTGTCACGGGGGTTGTCATGGCTGAGCTCCAGTCAGATCGTTATTTGAGATGGCTGTTTGAGATAGTTGTTATTTCATCATCACTCTGCGATAGCGGCGTCGATGGCCGCGGCAATACGCTCAATGAGCAAATCTACTTCGTCAGGGGCAATGATATAGGGCGGTGCCAGCAGGATATGGTCACCGCTAATGCCATCAATAGTGCCGCCCATTGGGTAGCTGATCAGGCCCCGCGCCATGGCCTGACGTTTGATCTTGGCGTGAAGCTTGCGAGCCGGGTCGAACGGCGTTTTGCTTTCCCTATCCGCCACCAGCTCGATACCGCGAAACAAGCCTCTGCCGCGAATATCGCCCACATGGGGCGAGGCACCAAGCGCCGCTTCAAGGCCGCTCTGCAGTCTCGCGCCCATGGCATTAACGTTTGCCATTGTTTCCGGACGTGCAATGATCTCAACCACTTTATTGGCGGCTGCAGCGGCGACAGGGTGACCAAGGTAGGTATGGCCATGCTGAAACAGCCCAGACCCATTGGCGAAGCTGGCGTAGAGTTTGGCCGATAGCATCACCGCGCCGATAGGCTGATAGCCGCCCCCTAGCCCTTTGGCGATGGTAACGATATCCGGCGTTACCCCGTCTTGTTCGCAGGCGAAGACGGTGCCGGTTCTGCCCATACCGCACATCACTTCATCGAGAATCAGCAGTACGCCGTATTTATCGCAGATGGCACGCACGCGTTTAAAGTAATCCGCCTCAGAGGCGACCGCCCCTAAGGTGGCACCAACGACGGGTTCGGCCACAAAGGCCATGACCTCGTCGGGGCCTAGCGCCAGAATCTTTGCCTCAAGCTCATCGGCAAGCCTTGCAGCGTAGGCCTCCGGAGACTCATCGTCGCCCTTATCGCGATACGCATAGCAGGGCGATACGTGGTGGGTTTCGGGCAGGATGGGCTGAAACTGCTGGCGCCGCATGGCATTGCCACCGGTGGCCAACGCGCCGATGGTGTTGCCGTGGTAGCTCTGGCGTCTGGCAATGATGTGCCGCCGCTGGGGCTGATTAATCTCGACAAAGTACTGCCGGGCCATTTTCAGCGCCGCTTCAACGGCCTCTGATCCACCCGACACCAAATAAACATAATCCAGCCCGACCGGGGCTAAATCCACGAGTTTTTCAGCAAGTTCTTCGGCGGCATCGGTGGTGAAAAAAGCGGTATGGGCGTAACAAAGGCTATCGATCTGTGCGCGCATGGCGGCCAGCACTTCCGGGTGAGCATGACCGACGCTGGTAACCGCTGCACCCCCCGATCCATCCAGGTAGCGCCGACCCGTGGTATCGGTGATATAGACACCTTGCGCTGACGCGGCATAAGGAAGTGCCCCGCCAATACCGCGGTGAAGAATACGCGTCATAGCCCCTGACCCTCATTATCAAACGGTGAGTAATTCATACGACAATGAGATTGGCACACTCACAAAGATGTTTGCAACAAATAAATCATTTAAATATAATATGAGTCACATGGATCATTTTCTCGCAGAGCCAACCCTTATTTCTTCACAGAGCCAACCACTATGCAGCCAAGCGATTCGCTGAGAGAGCAGATGATTGCCCAGTACGATGCCATGTCACCGCAGCTGCAACAGGCCGCGCGCTATGTGCTTGAGCATCCCGAGGAAGTAGCGCTGGTCTCCATGCGCGAGGTGGCACGCCTAGCGGGGGTACAACCCGCCACCATGACCCGGCTGGCCAAGTTCTTGGGGTTACCAGGGTACGATGAACTTCGGGCGCATTATGCGGCGGCGCTTAGGCAGGGCGGCGATGGCTTTGCGGCTAAGGTTCGCCAGCGGGTTGATGGAGGTAGCGAAACGGTAGCCAGCGATATCGCCATTCATATGCTTCAAGGGCTAAGTGCCCAGCTGGCTAAACTCTGCGAGCCCGATTCGCTCCGGCGGCTGGAAGCCACCGCCGATAGACTGAGGTCAGCGCGAAAGGTCTACGTGCTAGGTTTACGCTCCAGCCATGCCATTGCCTGGCATTTCCATTACGTGATGACCCTACTGGGCGAGCGTTCGGTTCACCTGGATGGCCCGGGGGGAACCGGCGGAGACGCGTTAATTCGTGCGACACCGGAAGACGTTATGCTGGTTATTTCCATCAAACCTTATGCAACAGGGACGCTGGAACTGGCCCAGTTGGCAAAAGAGAAGGGGGTGGGCATTGTTTCGATCACCGATAGCGAGGTGTCGCCGCTGGTAGCGCTGTCAGAGCAGGCTATCTTTTGTCCCACGGAAAGCGACAGCTTCTTCCATACGCTAACTCCTGCGTTAGCGGTCTCCGAAGTGCTGTGCAGCTTATTGGCGGAATTCGACCGGCCTAAGACGCTAGAGGCGTTGCAGCAAGCGGATGATCACCTCTCGCATCTCAATACCTGGCGGTCTCCAACTCTAAGTGCAACACTCGGTCAATGAATGCCTGATGGCGCCTCCTGAGTGCGCTTGATCAGATTCATAAAAACCTCTAGCGGCGGCTTAAATCCCAGCCGCTTTCGGGGACGGGTATTCAACTGG
>NZ_LXRG01000199.1 GCF_001651035.1 Halomonas sp. ALS9 | reverse complement strand
CCCTGGCCATTACCCTCAACGGCGGCGCCTGCATACTTCCCGATGCCCCCGGCCGTGGGATTACCTTTGGCGCACTGGCCCCCGGCCAGGCTCGCTTCTCGCCTACCGAGCAGCTGTGGATACGTCGAGGGGGTGCTTCAACCGATGAAGAGAGTAACGCGCCTCGCTGGCAAGCGTTAGACGAGACGCTGCGCAGTGATTCCGAGCGTATCGTGTTAAGCCAACAGAGACGGTGGCCACCACGAGTGCAAGCTCAGGCGATAACTCAAGGGATAACGCTACTCGCTGGCCTTTGATCGACGCGCGCGACCGCTATAGCTATACCACCCAGTACCGCTGAGCTGGCGATCTGCAGATGAGACGGATCGACAGCGCCCAGCCCCACTAACAGCTG
>NZ_LXRG01000198.1 GCF_001651035.1 Halomonas sp. ALS9 | reverse complement strand
TACGTCCCGCTCGGGCCCTCCATCCGGTTCAGGAACCAGAGCCGCCGCTGGGCGAACGACAGCGGCACCCGCACCGGACGCTCCATCGGGACCAGCGCGGCACGCCCGCCCGCCGACGAACCCACCACCCGCTCCGCCAACGCCACCACCGTCTGCGCGTCGAACAGGGCGCGTACCGGCAGCTCGATCTCGAAGAGCGCCCGGATCCGGCTGACCAGCCGGGTGGCGAGGAGCGAGTGCCCGCCGAGGTCGAAGAAGTTGTCGTCGATCGACACCGACTCCACGCCCAGGAGTTCGGTGAAGAGGTCGCAGAGCATCTCCTCGTGCGGGGTCCTGGGAGCCCGGCCCCCGGCGGGGGCGGCGCTCAGGTCGGACACCGAAGCCGCGCCGTTCGCCCGCGGCGCGGCGGGCCGCCAGCCGGCGGGGAGGGCGATGGTCTCCAGCACCTCGGCGACCGGCCGTGCGCCGTCCGAGACGACGGTCGCGAGGA
>NZ_LXRG01000197.1 GCF_001651035.1 Halomonas sp. ALS9 | reverse complement strand
GTGTGAGGTGTGAGGTGTGAGGTAAGTATATATTTGCCTGTTCATATAGACACAAAGAACCCCGCGCTTGGCGGGGTTCTTTGATCAATCAACGCTAGGCGGTGATTGCTAACATGTCAGTGCGCAGAAATTAATCAACGACTTTGATGTTAGAAGCTTGAAGGCCTTTTTGACCCTGAGTGACGTCGAAGGAAACCTTCTGGCCGTCTTGCAGGGATTTGAAGCCTTCTGCCTGAATTTCTGAGAAATGCGCGAACAGATCGTCGCCATTGTCGTCAGGAGAAATAAAGCCGAAACCTTTAGTGTCGTTAAACCACTTAACGGTACCAGTTGCCATAATCAAAATCCTCAATGTTGCTAATTAAACCGGGAAATACCCGAATTACAGTGGGTATAACAAGAGACTTTCACCAGATTTAACGCTAGAGGCGCTTCTATACTGCTGACAACGTTCGACTTGCTAACCAACTGCCCACATTTTGCGCTTAACCACCCACCCACGTCAACACCCCCTAACAATGCTGATAAATAACGCTTATTGCTAAGTGCTGCCGGAAACGTCATGGCACTCAGCCAGCATCCACCCGGCAGCCTTCTCCGCAATCATCAGCGTAGGCGAATTGGTGTTACCACTGGTGATGGTTGGCATAACGCTCGCATCGGCCACTCTCAAGCCGCTAATGCCGTGCACCCGCAAGCGCGCATCGACCACCGCCATGGCATCATCCTCGCGGCCCATTCGCGCGGTGCCCACTGGGTGGAAAATAGTCGTGCCAATATCCCCGGCCAGCCGGGCTAGCTCATCGTCACTTTGGTACTCGACACCGGGCTTGACCTCTTCCGGCGCGTATTTGGCAAACGCAGGCTGCTCCGCGATGCGCCGGGTTACCCGCAGTGAATCCGCCGCCACTTTGCGATCCTCTGGGGTGCTCAGGTAGTTAGGCGAAATCGCCGGGGCCTGGCGCGGGTCGCGGCTTTTAAGCCGCACCGTGCCCCGGCTGGTAGGGTTCAAATTACACACGCTGGCAGTAATCGCCGGATAAGGGTGTAACGGCTGTCCAAAGGCTTCCAGGCTTAGCGGCTGCACGTGGTACTGAATATTGGGGTGCGGCTGATCCTGGGTACTGCGGGTAAATGCGCCCAACTGCGAAGGCGCCATACTCATCGGCCCCGAGCGTTTAAGCAGGTACTCAAGGCCAATTCCCGCCTTACCCCACAGCGTACTGGCCATGGCATTGAGGGTTTTGCCATTGGTGATGCGATATATCGAGCGAATCTGCAGGTGATCCTGCAGGTTCTCGCCCACCCCCGGCAGTTCATGGACGACCTCAACGCCATGTTCGTGCAACAGTTCGGTCGACCCTACACCAGAAAGTTGTAACAGGTGTGGCGTGCCAATCGCTCCCGCGCACAGCACTACTTCCTTGCTCGCCGCAACGCGAAGGGGGTTGCCCTCACGCTCTACCTCCACGCCTGTGCATTGCAGTGTGTCTGCGCGGTTTGCAAACAGCAGGCGATTTACTTGAGTGGAGTGCCATAGCGTCAGGTTGTCGCGTTTGAGTGCGGGGCGCAAAAATGCCTTGGCGGTATTCCAGCGCCAGCCCGAGCGCTGATTAACCTCAAAGTAGGCAACGCCTTCATTAGAGCCGCGGTTAAAATCGTCGCTGCGGGGTATGCCCGCTTGCACGGCAGCTTCGGCAAAGTCATCCAGCACCTGCCACTTGAGGCGCTGCTTTTCGATTCGCCATTCACCGCCGTGACCATGAAAATCCTGGTGTTTCGCATCGGCATCGCCGCCCTCATCCAGGCGGTAATGGTCTTCATGTTTGATAAAGTCGGGTAAACAGTTCTCCCAGCGCCAGGCATCGTCTCCAGTGACTTCGGCCCAGTGGTCGTAGTCCCGCGCCTGGCCGCGCATGTAGATCATGCCATTAATGCTTGAGCAGCCGCCCAGGGTTTTACCCCGTGGGTAGATCAAAGAACGTCCGTTGAGTCCTTTGTCTGGCTCGGTGCGAAACAGCCAATCGGTACGCGGGTTATTAATGCAGTAGAGATAGCCCACCGGGATATGGATCCAGTGGTAGTTATCGCGACCGCCCGCTTCGATCAACAGCACATTGTTGTTAGGGTTGGCGCTGAGTCGGTTAGCCAGCAGGCACCCGGCGGTGCCTGCTCCTACCACGATATAGTCAAAATTATTATTAGTTGCCGATGGCATGCGTTGGCTCCCATAACGTGTAGGCGTTACTTCGCCGTGGGCATCACAAACTCAGCACCTGCGTCGATGGAGTCTGACCAGCGCTGCATGATGGATTTCTGTTTGGTGTAGAAGCGTACACCCTCTTCGCCATAAGCGTGGGTGTCGCCAAACAGCG
>NZ_LXRG01000196.1 GCF_001651035.1 Halomonas sp. ALS9 | reverse complement strand
GCCCCCTATCATGCAGCCGCAATACCCCGACTTCTATGCCCCACTCCTTGAGATCCTGATTGAGATGGACTTCAACGTTATGACCCACCGCGCCGAAGGCAAAGGGTCACCTGAAGATATTTTTGAAATACTGATATCGAGTGAAGACTTCGCCAACCTTGGCAAACGCTTTGCTAACTCATCGGTTAGTTGACCAGAGACAATAGCAAAGGCGAGACAATTAAATCCTTAATGATATGTCTCGACCATGTGCACTAAGGAGGCTATTCGACAACGGAGTTATATCATAACCAAAGCAATTATCTTCCAATGGATTAATAACTGTTGTGGCAATGATGTAGCAATGTCATATTTTGTTTTAAAACGGGGTCACTATATAGTGAAAAACCATTATTTTATTGAGGGAAGATAGATCATGAAAAT
>NZ_LXRG01000195.1 GCF_001651035.1 Halomonas sp. ALS9 | reverse complement strand
CTAGTATGGCCCGGGGGATCCTTGGACCGTTAATTCATATATCGAAGTAGCAGGTTGTTGCCCCGCCTGATGTTGCCACTACTTGCTCATGACAGTTTTTTTAGGCAATGCAAACTACTATTTGATATTTTTTTCCAAGTACAGTTGTAGGGTACTCCTTATACTGATTCTTCTGAGCCTGTACGGGGAGCATTAGGTACTGATGTAGTAGGAGTTGAGCTTCACAAATTCACCAGGTAAGCCCAAATTTATTTTCTGCTTGGACAGGTCCACCTCACATGGGTCTGTCTAATATATTAAAAGAGGGATTTTCTTTGCTGTATTGCAGCCCAGTATATCTGTTACTTACAGTAGTAGTCCATTATTGCTGGCCTAGGGGCTTTTGCTCCTACACGAACACCACTCTGTAAAATTTGAGGTCGTCCTTAGAGTCAAACCATTCATGGAGCGCTCTGTGCATCTACCAACTATCGCTAAGCATTCACTTGGTTGGTTTAAGTGGAGGCAACTCCATTATCTTCTAGCATACCCTTCCCAGGCTACATGTAGAAAGAGATCTGTTGGGCCCCACTATTTTTTCACCCAGGGAAGCCTACTTTAGTTATAGCTTGCCAGAGATTTTCTGTGTCATGTAGAAGTCATCCACTTTTAACACCAGGAGGTGGATGTGGGGCCAGGAAATATGTCAATAACGATACGGGACTTCTAACAGTGACTCGCGGCCGCGATATCCTGCAG
>NZ_LXRG01000194.1 GCF_001651035.1 Halomonas sp. ALS9 | reverse complement strand
CTCTATTCAATATTCTTATCACGCACGCCGGAATAGACCTAACCATCTAATATTTAATTAATAATAGCTTGGCTGTATATCCAAAATTCGAGTGCGCGCAATCATACTGTATTCATAAAATTGGCTGAGGTCACGCAGCTTTGCAGAAAAATGTGCTGGCGCAGACATTGGGCAGCTGGCGCTGCCTTCGCGGTTGCCTTTTGGCTCGTTCCTCCCCAAGCGTTACGCCGCCCTCCAATTGTTCCATCGTTTGATTTTAAGGGGTTTGTATTGCGTAGCAAGCG
>NZ_LXRG01000193.1 GCF_001651035.1 Halomonas sp. ALS9 | reverse complement strand
GGAAGTAGTCAGTCAGTAGACGAGGACGGCTCGACAGAACTGCCATCGGCGTATCGTCACCCATGGAGCCAACGGCTTCCTGGCCGCTCTCAGCCAACGGACGCAGCACCTGATCACGCTCTTCCAAGCTGACCTGGAACAGCTTCTGCGTAATGTTAAGTGAGTCTGTATCCATGGTTTGGAAACGGGCCAGCTCTGTGAGCGCCGACTCTAGATAGCTAGCTTACTGCTTTAACCAACGCTTAAAGGGGTAGTCAGACTTCAGCCGCTCATCGATATCGGTGGTGTGCAGCACTTCGCCGGTTTGGGTATCCACAGCGAGCATTTGCCCAGGGCCAACGCGTCCTTTGGCGACGACATCTT
>NZ_LXRG01000192.1 GCF_001651035.1 Halomonas sp. ALS9 | reverse complement strand
TCGCAAGGCGCAAACGCTGCGTGCGGGGGATCCCCGCGGTGAAGGCAATGCGCTGGGCACGCTGATCAATCGCGAATCGGGCGAGAAGCTTAACGCCCTGCTCGACGATGCCCAGCAGCATGGCGCTCGCCTGGCCTGTGGCGGCAAGGCCGAAGGCGTCATTATGCAGCCCACCGTGGTCGATGGGGTTACCCAGGCGATGCGTCTGTATGGCGAAGAGTCGTTCGGCCCGGTAGTCGCAATGATGCGCGTTAAGGATGAAGAAGAAGCCCTGCGCGTGGCGAACGATAGCGAATATGGCCTTTCGGCTGCCGTATTCAGCCGCGACACCGCCCGCGCAATGCAGTTTGCCCAACGCATTGAGTCGGGTATATGCCATATCAACGCCCCCACTGTGCACGACGAGCCACAGATGCCGTTTGGCGGCGTTAAGTCGAGCGGCTATGGGCGCTTTGGCGGTAAGGCCGGGATCGAGGAGTTCACCGATCTGCGCTGGATGACCATGCAGCTTGGCCCGCGCCATTACCCCATTTAGCTAGTGTAAGCAGGATGTCTGGTAAGAAAGCGACGTCAATAAGAAATCCTTATGGTGGGGCGGCTTGCTCGGTAGAGAAGTATACCGAGCTGACAAGGTAATCGTATTTTTCACACTGAAGCCGCCTTGGTGTGTTTGAAGGTGGCTTTTTTTTTGGTACTTCAGGCGATCGTTAAGTGCGCTACTGGTCGCTACTTCGACCATAGTGGCGAGCGAATGTTGGAAAAGTCCAATTATATAATGCCATTGTACCTTTTATAGCAAGCCTTCTAGCCAGCATCACTGGAGACTCTAAGCACTCGGCTAGAACGACGCGTTGCTATACCTGAGCATAGACGAATGTCGATTAGCTCTACGCCTCGTAGTGGACTAATGTGATGGCTTAAAGCGAACTAGTATTCGCTATGCGAACTTGAAATAATCCAAGAAAGTCCCGGAGGCTCCCATGAAAATGTCCCTATCCCGATGCATTTTGGCAGCGGCAATTGCTGGCCTGGCCGTTAGCTCGGCCCAGGCAGAAACCACGCTACGTATGGCCCACTTTTGGCCTGGCCCTTCCGGCGTTAATCAAGATGTTCTGCAAGCATGGGCCGATACCATTGCAGAAGAGTCCAATGGCGATCTAACCATTCAAATGTTTCCCGCCGGTACCTTAGCCAAACCGGACTCCATCTATGAAGCCGCAGCCAACGGTATTGCCGATATTGGCGCCACCGCCCAGGGCTATACGGCTGGCCGTTTCCCGCTGTCGCAAATTGTTGAGCTACCGGGTGTAGCCAGCACCGCAACACAAGGGGCGTGCGTGCTACAGACGCTCTATGACGACGGTCACTTGGAAAGCGAATACGAAGATACGCGTCCGCTATTTATGTTCACCACAGGGCCTGGCGGTATCCACACCATCGATACCGATGTGCAAACGCCCGCTGATCTAGAAGGCTTGCGTATTCGCCGCCCAACGGCGGTGGCGGGTGAAATGCTGGAAAATATGGGCGCCAGCCCAGTGGGCATGCCAGCCCCTGATATTTACACCTCAATGCAGCGCGGCGTTATTGATGGTCTGAGTTTCCCCTGGGAAGGGCTGAAAGGCTTCCGTATCAACGAACTCGTCAACTATCACACCGAAGTACCGTTCTACACGCTGATCTTTGTGGCCACCATGAATCAGCGTAGTTATGACAGCCTGACCCCCGAGCAGCAGGCGGTGATCGATAATAATTCCGGTATGAGATGGGCTGAAAACGCCGGTGCGGTGTTTGATCGGCTCGATGTGGAAGGTAAGCAAGAGGCTGCCGACGCGGGCCATACCATTCGTGAAATTGAAAATCCGCTGGCGCATCCTGACTGGCAGAAGCCGCTTGAAACAGGTATCGAAAACTACCTGACGCAGCTGGAAGAGCGCGGTCTTGATCAGGCGCGCGATGTCTATCAGGCGGCGTTGGCAGCCAGTGAGTCTTGCAGCGCCCAATAGGGGTAATGTGTCATGCAATCTACTCTTTACCGGGCCAGCCATTGGCTGGCCCTTATTTGTCGCTTGGTGGCCGGGGTCGCTTTGATTGGCCTGCTGGCGGTTACCATTGCTGATGTCAGCACACGCTACCTTTCCCGGTTGACGGAAGGCGCGATTGCGCTGCGCGTATCGGGGAGTGTGGAACTGGTTAGCTATTTGATGCTGTTCGCGCTACTGGCGGCGATGGCGGCAAATGTCGAAAAAAGCCAAGTGGTGGTGGAAGCGTTCTCACATCGCTTACCACAAGCAATCAAAAATCGCGTGCAGGGCTTCTTTTTGCTCGGTTTTATGGCGTTGGGGCTGATCCTGTTTGTGGGCTTACTGGATTCTGCTGCTGCCGCTACGCGACATGGGGAAATAACCCAAGACCTGCGACTGCCCATGGGGCCGATTTACCAATTGGCAGCGGTGCTCAGTTTGCTATTGGGAATACGTAGCTTTATTCATGCCTTGCTAGGCGTCATTTATGCGGCGGGTGAGGAGGTGACTCATGGGGAGTGAAGCGATTGGTGCCATTGGGCTAGGGCTTTTATTGGTACTGATGATTCTGCGTGTGCCGGTCGCCTTGACCATGCTGATTGTCGGGGTCGTGGGGTTTGCCCAAGTCATAAGCTGGGATGCAGCCGTTGCGCAGTTAAAAACCGTCCCGGTTGAGGTGCTCTCTAACTACAGCTTCAGCGCCGTGCCCATGTTTATTTTAATGGGCGTACTTGCTGCCCATTCGGGGATGGCGGGGAAGCTATTTGACTCAACGCGCATTATTTGCGGCGGCTGGAAGGGTGGTCTGGCGATTGCTGCGGTGGGCTCTTGCGGTATTTTCTCCGCAATTTCCGGTTCATCGCTGGCGACGGCGAGCACCATGACCCGGGTGGCGCTGCCGGAAATGGAGCGCTATGGCTATAACCGTGGTTTAGCCACCGGCGCGCTGGCTGCTGGCGGCACGCTGGGCATTATGATTCCGCCCAGCATCGCGCTGCTTATTTACGCCATTCTTACCGAGCAGTCCGTTGGCGATATGTTTATGGCGGGGCTGATTCCCGGCCTGCTCGGGCTAGTGATGTATTCACTGACCATTTCGGTAGTGATGTACCTGCGCCCCTCCCTGGCGGTAGCGGGCCAACCCACTGCCTGGAAAGAGAAGCTATCCTCGCTGACCGGCTTAATACCCTTCTTTGGCGTTTTCCTGGTGATGATTTTAGGTATCTATTTTGGTGCCTTTACACCCACCGAGGGGGCCAGTGTCGGCGCGTTCGCCACGCTGCTTTACGCCCTGGTAAAAGGCATGCGCGGTGCCCAGCTATGGCATAGCGTACAAGAGACGCTGGCGCTCTCTGCGGTGGTGTTCTTTATGCTGGTGGGGGCTGAAACACTGGGGTACTTCATCTCGGTGTCGCGCATTTCGTTCTCTATCACTGATCTGCTCTACGGCATGGATCTCACACCTATTGTGGTGGTGCTGTGCATCCTGGCGCTCTACTTTGTGCTGGGCATGTTTATGGACTCCATCGCCATGCTGGTAATCACCGTGCCGGTGGTTTACCCCATTATTCAGGCCATGGGCATCGATCCGGTATGGTTCGGTATTTTGACCGTGCTGACCGTTGAGCTGGGGCTGATGACCCCGCCGGTGGGGATGAATGTGTTCGTGATTAAAGCGATGGCGCCGCATGTGGGGCTGGGGGAGATTTTCAAGGGCGTGACGCCTTTTGTAGTGTCTGACTTGATACGACTAGCGCTGTTAATCGCCTTCCCCATTTTGAGCACAATGTTTCTGCTCTAGGCAGTGTTTGTCTAAGTCTAAGCGTCGTTGAGATAGTAACGATGCAAGGCCTTTGGGGCCGACAGCAGGTGAGACTATGGACATCAATAATAATAAGGCACAAACACTTTCCTGTGATGCCGATGTATTGAAGCGTTTTAGCCGTGAGCTAATGGAGCTCACACAGCTGCCAAGATGCTCGGTTCCTGAAAGATGGCTATGTGAGGCGGTGCAAGGCTTCGCTAATATTGTGGGCTTTGATGCCGCTTGGTGGGGGCAACTGTATCTTTCGTCAGACGTCTCATCACCTGGCTCATCACCCAGGGTCATGATGGATGGCAGCTTGGGGCTGCGTTCATCTTTTGCCCAAGAGTGGCATCGTATTTCCGGGGTGGATCGGTTCGCTAAGGCTTCAATCTCCTACCTGGGCAAGGCGGTGCGGGGAGGGCATGACGATTTACCTGACACGGATTGCGCCGAGGTTGAAGCTTTCTGTCGGCGCCATGACATTTTGCATAGCATGGCTGTGACGCTAGAGTTTCCATGCAGCGGGATGCTGTTTTTTGTGTCGATTTATCGCAGTGCAACAAGTCGCGGATTCGATAGGCTTGATGCTCTGCTAATGGAGGAGTTTCTCACCCATTTGGCGTATTACTGGAAGCAGTATTTAGCCAAGATTCGTTTTGAGACCCTGCCCAATGGCTGGGATAACTATGCACTTACCAATAGGAAGGGGGAGCTCCTCTATATTGGTAAAGCGGTTCGCGTGGCGCTCGAACGAAAATATGACGGATGGCAGGGTTCTAGCCTGCCACGCCTTATCGCCGACAAGCTAAGCACGGCCCCGCCCGCGCTAATTGCTGATGAAAACAAAGGCATCATCGTGCACCACTGTGGTGACCTCATTGCCCTGACGCTATGTGCCCATCAGCGTTCAAGTGCGCTTTCCCCGCGTGAACTCAGTGCCGCTAGCCTCTATGCTCAGGGTAGCTCCTATAAACAAGTCGCCCGAATGCTGGGCATCACCCCGGCAACGGCAAGAACGTATCTGCGTAGCGCTTATGTGCAGTTAGGTGTTAGCAACAAAGTAGAACTGCTTTCAGCGCTGCGTCAGCCTGGTGAGTCATAAATGGCCGCGGCCTTGGCTTGGTATGCCAAGGCCGGTGCGAGTCGTTTTTTAACTGATTTTTACTCAGAAACGAGCTCAGAGAGCTTGTCGAAGAAGGCGAAGTTGTCATCGTCCCAGCCGACAGCATCGGGCGTGTGGCTCAACTTCACCACCACGGTTTGGTTGTCCGGGTCGATATAGATGTATTGGTTATAGATACCCATGGCGGTGTAGGCATCGCTATCAGGGAGGGTCCACCACTGATATTGGTAGCCGAGGTCGGCGCCCTCCGAAATATGCTCATAGCCAGGGTCGGACACCGTGGCCTCTGTTACCCAGTGGGCAGGCACGACTTGGTTGCCGTTAGCCTCGCCCATATGGAGCATCATCAGGCCTAAGCGGCCGAGGTCGCGCAGGGTGGCATTGAAACCAGCGCCATAGAACTCATCGCCGCCATCCATGATCCAGAAGCCATCTGCTTCCATACCCGCAGGCTGCCAGATTTTTTCAGACATGTACTCAGCGACCGTGGTATCTAAAACGCTCGCCAGCACACAGCCCAGCACGCTGGTATCCAGGGTGGCGTAATTAAAGCGTTCGCCGGGCGCGTACTCCGGCTCGGAAGAGGCAATGGCGTAATCGCACCAGCGGTAGTTGTTAGCCACAAGCGCGTTGTCATGCACTTCCGTTAGTTGGGTGTCTCCGCCAAACTCATAGACCTCTTCCCAGGCAACGCCAGAACGCATCCGCAGCACGTCAATGACGCGAACATCGTTGTAACCAGTGCCTGCTAGTTCGGGTAGGTATTTAGTGACCGGGTCATCGAGGCTCTCAATATTGCCCTCTTCAACGGCGATGCCTACCAAGGTCGCCAGGATCGACTTTGAGGCCGAGAATACCGCGTGCTGGCTGTCATCACTGAAGCCGTTTCGATACTGCTCGTAAACGATTTTGCCATCTTTAATGACCAGTAGCGCGTTGGTCTTAGTATTTTCCAGGTACTCCTCTAAAGGTACCTCGTTCCCTTCAAACGAGAAACTGTCATCAATTTCAATCAAGTCTGTTTCAAGCGGCCACGGTGTTGACGAAGCGGCCACGCGGCGGGTGGCAAACATTTTGTCTAGCTGTTGGAACGTCAGAAAATTGAGGTCAGGGTTAAACATATTGGCCCGAGCATTAATCATCGTCTCGGTGACCCACTGTTCCCCGATTGTTCGCTCCCCGTTTTCTTGTAGAGAAGATGCCAAACAGGCCGTTGAGGTAAGGGAAACGATCGCAGCAAGACAGATAGCATTGTACTTCGTATAGCTCTTGGAATTGTTCTTGGGAATGATCATGGTTTCTCCTAGCGAGGGTAGGTCTGGCCTAAATGGCCATGGGTTGCCCGCCGGTGAGGCGTGCTCGCACTCCATACTAGAAAGAGTCATTCGGGAAGTAACCCCTGCAAATGCAGAGGGGGGGGGGCAGTGTTAGTGGTAAAACAGATGTGGGCTAATGAGGTTGAGATTAGGGCCTGTTGGGCTCAACAGGCCCTGATGATAGTGGGGATGACGCACAATCGGCTTGATTGCCCGGCCATGCTCGGCATCGTCAATCGCTTGGTTGATCTGATCAAAGTCGTAAAAGGTAACAAGTCGATCGAACGGGAAGCGGCCCTGCTCATGCAAGCGAATCAGCGCCGGTATAAAAACATCCGGCAACGAGTCGCCTTCTACAATGCCGCGCAGGCTGCGCCCCGCCGACATCATATGGGTCAGGTTTAACTCTACCGTGATCGAAGGGTCGGACGCGCCGACAATCCCGCAGGTGCCACGTGGTGCTAAAGCGGCTACTGCGTTTTGAATAACGGCAGGCAGCCCAGTGGTATCAATGGCGTGGTCAACGCCGATGCCGCTCGTGGCTTGGAAGATTTGCTCCATAAGGTCTTCTGCGCTGGCAGGAATGGCATGGCTAGCGCCAAGCTCTTTTGCCAGTGCCAGCCGCTGCTCGTGGATATCGACCGCAATAATGGTGGTCGCACCGGCGACCACCCCCGCCATAATGGCCGACAGGCCCACGGAGCCGGTGCCAAACACGAGCAGCGAATCGCCTGGCGCGACCTTGAGTGAGTTAAGCACTGCCCCGGCGCCGGTTTGCACACCGCAGGCCAGTGGCCCGAGCAGCTCCAGCGGTGCTGAGTGGGGCACTTTGACGATATTGCGTTCATGGCAGAGGGCGTGGCTGGCGAAGGAGGATTGACCGAAGATATTGGCGTGCACCGGCTCGGCATCTTGCGATAGGCCGCTGGAATCATCGGCACGGGTGCCAAAGAAATTGCGGGGGAAAAAGTCATGGCAGTAGCTGGCTTGACCGCCCGAGCAACTGGGGCAGTGCCCGCAAGAGTTGAAGGTCATGACGACATGGTCGCCGGCCGCTACTTTCGTGACGCCTGCGCCGACACTTTCGACAATACCGGCGCCTTCATGGCCGAGCACCACAGGTTGAGGCGTGGGTAGCTGCTGATCGCGCATGGCGATATCGGTATGACAAATACCGGTGGCGACCACGCGGACCAAGATTTCGCCCGCGCGGGGCGCTTCAAGCTGTAACGTTTCAATAGAAAATGGCGCCCGCGGGGAGCGGGCAACGGCGGCAATGATATTCATGGCATGCTCCTGACTGGGTTCAAGCGGGTTACTTGGCGATCACCACCGATTGGATCGCGGTGTATTCGTGTAGCCCTGCCTCGGCGAACTCCACCCCGATGCCGGACTGCTTATGGCCGCCGAAGGGAATGTGCGGCGCCACGGCGAAGTGCTGGTTGACCCAGGCGCTGCCTGATTCCAATCGGCAGGCGATCTGCTTGCCCAGGGTGAGATCGTTCGTCCATACCGAACTGCCGAGGCCATAAGGCGAGTTATTGGCTCGCGCGATGGCTTCATTGATGTCATCAAAGCGCAGCAGCGAACGCACCGGGCCAAAAATTTCCTCATCCACCAGTGGGTTACCCTCTTCAATATCGCGAATCAGGGTGGGTTCGACGAAGTAGCCTGGGCCGTAGGTATGACCACCCGCAATGATGCGACCATGCTGGGGGGCCAGCTCCAGTAGCTTTTGCACTGCCTCGAACTGTTGACGGTTCTGCACGGGACCAAACTGCGTCGCCGGGTCTAATCCATCGCCCAGCTTGGCGGCGTGGGCTAGCTCGGCGAGGGCGTCGCACAGGCGGTCGTAGATACCCGACTGGATATAGAGGCGTTTAATCGACATACACACCTGCCCTGAGTTGATGAAGGCCAGGGCGAACAGCTGGGGTGCCACGGCGTCAATGTCCACGTCGTCAAGCACGATGGCGGCGTCGTTGCCACCCAGCTCCAGGGTGAGGCGTTGCAGGCTGTCGGCGGCAGAGCGCATCACCGCCCGCCCGGTGGTCGTGGATCCCGTGAAAGAGACTTTGTTGATGCCAGAGTGGCCGGTCAATAAAGGCCCAATATCGCCACCGTCCGGCAGTATGTTGACTACCCCTGGCGGTACCAGGTCGGCTATCAGTTCACCCAGGCGCAGCGTCGCCAGTGGCGTGGTGGGGCTTGGTTTGATAAGGCAGGTATTACCTGCGATCAGCGCAGGCCCCAGCTTGTAGCAGGCCATCACAAGCGGAAAGTTCCAAGGTACGATCGCCGCCACAACCCCCAGAGGGCGACGGTGGAGTTCGGCGCGCTGGTGTTCGTCGTCTTGCAGCGTGCGGGGTGAAAGATCCATTTCAGCGAAGTAGCGCAAAATGGCAGGGGCCTGACTGGTTTCGACCGCGGCACCTGCCAGCGGCTTGCCTTGTTCCAGCGTTATCCAGCGCTGTAGCTCCTCGGCATTCTCCTCAATGCAGTCGGCAATGGCACGTAATACCCTGCGGCGGTGTTCAATGGGCGTGTCTCGCCAGGCTGGCCACGCCGTTCTGGCCGCGCGAATAGCTTCCTCCACCTCTGCAGGTGTGACCCGGGGGCAGTGGGTCAGTATCGTTTCGTTACTTGGGTTGATCACCGGCATCTGCTGGGTGCCAGCGATCAATTCACCGTTAATGAGGGCGTGAAATTTATGATTATTTTGCATGGCGCTTCTCCTGTTGCGGATTCACCATTCAATGCCTCATTGCATGCCGGGTCTTGTCCATCTCTGCAGAACACTTGACGATGGCTGCAGCGGTGGGTTGCCAAGCATAAGCGTCTGGAGCAAGCTAAATAGGTGTGGAGTGTAACCAATAACAGAAACAATAAAATCGGAGTCACCCTGATATGAATGCCCTTACCTCAAGGGGGGCAGCATACCCCGATAGCGCACCGTTATTTTCGTTAAGCACCACCAGCCTGGAATGTTTCGTGGAAGCCAACGACAGGCATCTGTTGCCCCTGGAGATTTCGCCGTTAACGCCCGCATTTTGCGCACAGTTGCGAGGGCGCGCGTTGCTGCGAAGCTGGCTGGTAGACATCGCCAGTTCGCCGGTGCGCGTCGCTCGCACCCCGCGGCTGGCGGCCCAGACCAATGGTGATCACCTCTTCAAGCTGGTCTGGCAATTACACGGTGGCGCGCTGATGAGCCAGGGTGGGCAAACTATTCGGTTAGCCCCTGGAAAGATGACTATTTATCGGCTATCTAGTCCCTACCGGTTGCATACCTACGGGGAGTATCGTGCCCTGATGTTGAGAGTCGACCTTGCCGATATGCCTGAATGGCGACGCTTAGCCGAACGCTGTGAAGGGCTTGCCATCCCTGTAGATGCCGCTGCGTATGCCGCGCTAGCCGCACTGCGTGTTCAGCTTAGGCGTGACAGTGATCCATCGGTAGCTCAGGTGGAAGATGCTGCCCTGGAGCTGGTGTTCGGCTCACTCTGGCGCTACCAACAAGAACAGCTCTATAACGCCCCCATGCCCAGCGAGCGACTTACCCAAGCACGACGTATGGTGCTTGAGCGCCTTGCCGATACATTGCTGGCGCCGGAAGATCTGGCCTATGCCCTGAATATCTCGGTACGCGGGCTCTACGAGGAGTTCCGGCGTTATCGTATGGCACCACCGGCCGCGTTTATCCGTGAATTACGCTTGGAGCAGTGTTACCTGGCGTTATTAGATACGGCGCTGCAACAATGCAGCATTACGCATATTGCCCTGGAGCACGGCTTCTCTGATGGTGCGCATTTTGCGCGGGTGTTCCGCAAGCGCTATGGGGTCTCCCCCGGGGATCTTCGGGCGCGGCGAAAGCACTCGGGCTTGCCGTCGGGCGCTATAACGGCTTCGCGTCTATGACTGGGTGTGGTGCTAGCGTTGCCGAAACTCGCGCGGTATAAGCGTGGTAGTGCTGAGTTTCAAAAATGACGCTAAACTTTATTTTGGCTTCATGTCTAGAGGAGTCTGACCATTAAGCCGCGATTATCGGTTTTGACACTAGCCGTTGCGTTACTTCTTGCTACCGGTTCGACATTTGCCGAGCCGCCAACCCTCTTTGAGCACTGGGTGCCCTCTGGCTGGAAGCTCATCTCAAGTGCAACGGGCGACTTGAACCGAGACGGTGCAGATGATGCGGTGCTCGTGGTCGAAGAAGTGAGTGCTGACAACCTATTTGAGAATGACGGGTTTGGGTCACCCGTTCTCAACCTTAATCCTCGCCGCCTTATTGTGCTGCTTAATACCCAAAGCGGGTACCGTACGTTTTTGACCCGCGATAATCTACTGCCCAGTGAGCATAGTCAGGAGAATCCGTGCTTGGCGGATCCACTACTAAGTGAAGGAGATATCTCGATAGCGCGTGGGCGAATCCTCGTCGCGTTGGGCACTTGGCTGAGCTGTGGAAGCTATGGGGTCTCACGGCAGGCATTTACCTTTCGGCTTGAGAGCGAGAAATTCCGGCTAATCGGCTACGATTACTCAGGGTTCTCGCGCAGCACGGGGGAAGTAACCGAAGTGAGCGTTAATTACCTAACGGGTAAAAAGAAGACCACAACCGGCGGTAATATGTTCGAGGAAACGACTCCTTCAGTGTCATGGAGCCAGATTTCTGAACCGCACCAGCTCTATCTCGAAGACATATCACTCGACTGCTTCTCAAGCGATAGCGCCGGATGTAGTTGGTATCGATAGGCAAAGTGTAAGCATTGGACTAAAGTCTAGTGCTTGGCTATGCTGTTAGCATCCTCACTAAATTGTCAGGTACCACTGCCATGATCTCCGCTACTAACGCTTCCTTGATTAAACGAACTCTGGGCGTTGCCTATCGGCTGCTTGAGCGAATGACCGAGCGTGCCTACCGCCACCACTGGGCGCACCTGTTTAATCGCTACGGTATCTAAACGCTCAGTTGCCCGTAGCTTTGACATTGGGTCGAGAGACACCAAAAAGGGTCAGCGCATTTGCGCTGGCCCTTTTGCATTTTGAAAAGCTGTTTTGAAAAACTTTTTTGAAAAGCTATTATCTGCAATTTAAGCAATCAACTATCAGCATTTTAGTTATTGTTAAGCTTCTTGGTATGGCTTATATCGTGAGAGTGCTATGGATACTAAAGTTAAAAATATCGAAAAAAAATTATTGTCGGATAACTGGTATACCCTCAATAAATACTCATTTGATTATCAAAAGCCTGATGGTGAATGGGAGAGGCAAGAGCGTGAAGCCTATGACCGAGGTAATGGGTCAACAATACTTTTATACAACCATAGTAAAGGTAGTGTCATATTGACTCGCCAGTTTCGCTTGCCCACATTTGTTAATGGCAATGCCGACGGAATGTTAATCGAAACATGTGCAGGGTTGCTAGATGAAGATAATGCTGAAGATTGTATTAAAAAAGAAGCCGAGGAAGAAACGGGTTATAGGGTCGATAAAGTAAAGAAAATATTTGAAGCCTATATGTCACCGGGCTCGGTCACCGAAAAGCTTTACTTTTTTGTGGCTGAATATTCAGACGACATGAAAGTTTCTTCAGGAGGCGGTTTAGAGCATGAGCAGGAAAATATCGAGGTGTTAGAGCTAGATTTTAATGACGCTTACGCCAAGATTAGCTCGGGAGAAATTCAAGATGGTAAAACCATAATGCTGCTCCAATATGCAAAGCTCAATCAGCTTTTTAGTTTTGATAAAGGCGAATAAGAATACATTAAAAAGCGCTTCACTACGTGTCGGTGGTGCTCCAAATTTTAGTTGGCTGCTAGGCGGCTAAAGGGTCTCACCAGCTTCAGACCCTTGGCTGGCTTCAGCGTTGGTTAGCTCTCATTGCCAGCCAGATAGCAACACGGCTTCGCGCCTATGACTGGGCGTGCTGGCGCAGCCGAAACTCCCGCGGCGAGAGCGTGGTATTGCGCTTAAAAAAGCGTGTGAAGTAAGCCGGTTCAGAGAAGCCCAAGCTGTCGGAGACCTGGCCGATGGTCATATTGGTATAGGTGAGCTGACGCTTGGCTTCCAGCAATAAGCGTTCATGCAGCAATTGCAGGGCGCTGCGCCCGGCGAGCTGCCGGCAGAGCAGGTTCAGGTGCGCGCTACTCACCCCGATCTGCTCGGCTAACTGCTCAATACTTGGCTGCTCGCGATAGTGGGCGTCGATCAGCGCTTGATAGTGTTCTAAATGCTGCCGTCCTTTGTCACTTTGGCGGGGGCCATAGCGTTTTGTCGCGCGGCCTGCATAAGCACAAAGACGCGATAGCTCGACCACCAAGGCTTGGGTAAGTGCTTCGAGTAGGCTATTGCGTCCGGGGGCCGGTTGGCGGTACTCCTGGTCGATCTGGGCCACCAGCGTGGCAATTTTGTCGGTCTGGTTTGGCTGGAGCAGCGGATAGAAGTCGGCTTTTTTTAGCGTACTGCTCTCACCCATTAGTGCATGTAAGTGGTCGGCCAGCGGTTTGGCCAGGGTGATAATGTGTCCTTCCACATCCGGTGAAAAGAGAAAGCCGTGAATAGCCATCGCGGGCACAACGATAGCGCTGGTGCTCTGAAGCTGATGGCTTGTTCCCTCCAGTTCCAGCTCAACGCTACCGTGAGAAATAAACAGAATATGCACGAGATCCGCATGGCGGTGCGGCCGGATCCGCCAGTCATGTAGCTGGCTGCGCTCGGGGATAGACTCGCAGTGGAGCAAGTCGGGCGTGGGCCAGTGCTGCGTCTCGCCATACAGTTTAAAGACCGGAACGGACGTTGCCGATGAGGCTGGCATCACCTGCTTCTCCTATACGACTAAGGTTGGGTAATAAGACGCTAAATGTCCAATAATTGATCTAGATCATGCCTTATTATGCGGCGTGTTTCATTGAAAAATACAAGTCATACGTTTTAGATAATGACAATGATGAGGCATCCCCTATGAAAACACAGGTCGCGATTATTGGCGCAGGGCCTTCAGGCCTATTGCTGGGTCAGCTACTGCATCGTCAAGGCATTGATAACGTGATTGTTGAGCGGCGTAGCGGTGAGTATGTATTAAGCCGTATCCGCGCCGGTGTACTGGAGCAGGGCATGGTGGACTTGCTGCGCGAAGCGGGGGTTGACCAGCGCATGGATGAAGAGGGCCTGCCCCATGACGGTTTTGAGCTGGTTTTTGATAACCGCCGCGTGCGGGTTGCGCTGGACGAACTGACCGGCGGCAGCAAAGTGATGGTATACGGCCAAACCGAGGTCACGCGGGACCTGATGGAGGCCCGCGCCGCCGCTGGCGCGACAACTCTTTACGAGGCGGAAAACGTTCAGCCCCACGACCTGGATAGCGACAGCCCCTACCTCACCTTTGAGTATAACGGTGAAACCGTCCGGCTTGATTGTGACTATGTTGCCGGTTGCGATGGTTATCATGGTGTCTCCCGCCAATCGATCCCTCCAGAGCGTATTAAAGAGTTTGAAAAGGTCTACCCGTTTGGCTGGTTGGGGGTGCTCTCGGACACGCCCCCGGTCTCGGACGAGCTGATTTACGCAAGCCACGAGCGCGGCTTCAGTTTGTGCAGCATGCGCTCTGCCACCCGCAGCCGTTACTACCTTCAGGTACCCTTGGATGAAAAGGTAGAAGATTGGTCGGATGAGCGCTTTTGGGAAGAGCTGAAGCGCCGCCTGCCTGATGACGTTGCCGCAAAGCTGGTGACTGGGCCTTCGATTGAGAAGAGCATCGCACCGCTGCGTAGCTATGTGGTCGAACCCATGCAGTACGGGCGGCTGTTCTTGGTCGGCGATGCGGCGCATATCGTACCGCCCACCGGCGCCAAGGGGCTAAACCTGGCCGCCAGCGATGTGAATACGCTCTATCGGCTAATGGTGAAGGTCTACCAAGAGGGCCGCACGGATTTGATCGAGCGCTACTCGCAAACCTGCCTGAAGCGCATCTGGAAGGCGGAGCGCTTCTCCTGGTGGATGACCTCCATGCTGCACAACTTCTCTGATGAGGAAGATTTCAACAGCCGCATGCAGTTGGCCGAGTTGGACTACGTCACCAGCTCTAAAGCAGGGATGACCACCATCGCAGAAAACTATGTGGGTCTGCCTTACGAATCACTGGAATAGCCTCTCACCTTTCTCTGTTTATCCTCTTGCCCAGGCGCCAGCTTGGGCTTTTTTACGCGTGGTCGCCATGATTTGACGCTGATAAATATCTGGCCTATATTGTTCGTATTACAAATTAGTGTTCGTTATGCGAATAAAAAGAGGTTTTTATGTCTCAGCCCTGCATCATTTGCGTCGCCATTACCGGCAGCCTGCCGCGCAAAGAGAACAATCCTGCCGTGCCGATTACGGTTGAAGAGCAGATCGAAAGTACCCAGGCGGCGTTTGAAGCAGGAGCAACTATTGCTCACTGCCATGTGCGCAACGATGATCAAACGCCTTCCTCTGACCCGGAGAAGTTTGGTCGTTTGATGGAGGGACTTAAAAAGCACTGCCCGGGCATGATCATTCAGCTCTCTACCGGTGGACGCTCGGGCGCGGGAGAGGCACGTGGCGGTATGTTGCCGCTCAAGCCTGATATGGCTAGCCTTTCGGTTGGGTCCAATAACTTCCCTAATCGTGTTTACGAGAATCCACCACAGTTGGTGGAGTGGCTTGCCGACGAGATGCTTAAGTACGCCGTTAAGCCCGAGATAGAGGCGTTTGACTTGTCGCATATTCACCAAGCAGTAAGTCTTTCCAAGCAAGGCAAGTTAGCGACGCCGCTCTACGTTCAGTTCGTCATGGGCGTAAAGAACGCCATGCCTGCGGACAAGCCCTCTTTTGATTTCTATATTGAGACGCTCAAGCGGCTGGCGCCAGATGCTCACTGGTGTGGCGCAGGCATTGGCGCCAATCAGTATCTGCTTAACGAGTGGTCAATTGCTGCTGGCGGCCATACACGCACTGGCCTTGAAGATAACGTGCGCTTGGACAGTAATACGCTGGCTCCTTCTAACGCAGCGTTAGTCGAGCGCACGGTAGCATTGTGCGAAAGGTATGAGCGCCCTGTTGCAAACTGGCAGCAGGCCCGTGAGATGCTCGGTCTATAAAGTAAGTTTAACCCTTGGTATCTAACCTTTAACCTGAATAAATTTACTTGCCGCCTAACGTACCCTCGCCCATGCTCTTAATTGAATGAAATGACGCTGGGTATTGGCTAAAACGAAACGTTGGGACGTTTGAAAATGGCAAAGTTTTTTCAGGAATTCCGTGAGTTTGCGGTAAAAGGTAACGTCGTCGATATGGCGGTGGGGATTATTATCGGCGGGGCATTTACGCTGATTGTGCAGAGCCTGGTGGCGGACGTCATGAACCCGCTGATTGGTTTGCTGGTGGGCGGGGTCGACTTTTCAAATCTATTTGTGGTGTTGCGGCCAGGGAGTGTGGCTGGCCCTTATGCCACGCTGGCGGATGCCCAGGCGGCAGGGGCGGTAACGCTAAATGTTGGGCTGTTTATCAATGCGGTGGTGAGCTTTACGATTGTCGCCTTTGTCGTTTTTCTATTGGTGCGCACCATTAACCGGTTAAAGCGCGAAGAGGCGGTGGCCCCGGCAAGCCCGACAGAGCAGCCTTGCCCTTATTGTTTGATGGTGGTGCCGATCAAAGCCACCCGCTGCGGTCACTGCACAGCAACGCTTTCTCAGCCAGTCGTGGCTGAAGCGCCGGTTGAGACCACCATGCCACCCCAAACGCCGCCAGCCAAACCTTGACTCACTAAAAAGGGCGCCTAAAAGGCGCCCTTGAACGTTATACCAGAAGCGCAATTAGGCGCTTTTCTTGATGGTTTTACTCTCTTTTTGCTTACTGTCTGGTTTTTTGCTGTCGTTAGCATCGCTGGGTTGCGGTAGTGATGGCAGCGATTTAGCCAGCATTTCAACGCTGTGGCGGTAGTAGAGCTGGCTCTTATTATGCTCGCCAAGGCTTGCATAAAGGCGCGCAAGCTCAGCGCAAACTTCGCCATTGGGGCGCTGACGCTGGCTGGCTTCAAAGTACTCTAGTGCCTTTTGCCACTGGCCGATGCGTAGCGAGAGGCGGCCGCAAGCGAGCAGCAGCTCTGGGTCGTTGGGACGCTCCTGCAGCCATTTTTCGGCTTTTACAAGTTGGCGAGCGGCGTCCACATTTAGCAGGCCGTAGCGTTTTACTAAACGTGCGTCCCAATGGTTATCCAACGAGTGGTTGAGCAGACGTTCGGCGATCGGCTCTTCGTTGGCCTGAATCAGCGCCTCGGTATAGAGTACGATCAGCTCGGTATTGCCGCGCAGGTAGTCGGGCATATCGGCCCAAAGGCCACGCACCCGCTCGATGTTGGTGGGGTTTTGCGCCTCAAATACGATGAGTTCACGGTAGGCTTTAAATTCCAGCTGCTCACGCTCTTGCTGAGTGATGAGCTTCTGCGCCGCCAGGCGTGGAATCAAACGCCGTAAACCTTCCCAATCATTGACGCTTAAATGCACCTGTTTGAGTAGTTTGAGCACCTGCGGGTGATTAGAAAGCTTTTTATCCAGACGATTAAGAATCGCCAGCGCCTCTTCCGGCTGCTGGCGCTCAATCATCATTTGCGCCTGCATCAAGCCTACTGCCGTGTCGGCGCCGTCGGTGGTTAGCTCCGCTTGATTCAGGTGCTCCTGGGATTTGCTGTGATGGCCCTGGTAATGGGCGGCCAGCGCTGCGGATAGGTAGTTAACCAGCGGTGTGCTGGAGTCATCGGCGGCGTTAAGCAGCGTTTTCTCCGCTTTTTTCCAGCGTCCTTCGGTCAACGCTACCAAGCCACGCACGGTGCGCTGCATGGCGCGGCGGTTGCGGGCGCGGCTGTTCCAACTGCGAAAGCGTCCCATGGGGCGAATAATGCCGCTGAGCAGGCGCAGCACAAAGTGTAGGACGATAAAGGCGGCAAACAGCAGCACCAGACCAAACCAAAACGAGGTTTGGATGGAAGAGTCGCCCACGCGGATTAGCCAGTAGCCGGGCACCGACATCATCAGGTGCCCAAACAGAGCCCCGACGGCGAGGCCTGCGACAATGAGGAGAACAAGCTTTCTCATGCATCACCTCCGCTTTGGCCACGTGTCTCATAGCGGTTCTCGATAAAGCGTGCGAGTTCCTGCTGCGAAGCACTGATATCGGGCAGCTCCGGCTTTACCTCGGCCTGCTTTAGCTCTTCAAGGCGCGTAATAACGCTTTGTGTCTCTTCGCGCGTGGTGTCGTAGTAGTCGTTCAGTAGCTGTAGTGCTTTGTCGATACTCGCGTCATAAAGCGCTTTTTCTTCGTTGAGCAGGGCTAACTGCGTCTGCTCTAGCACCAGGCGTAGACTCTGGCGCAGGTACGACTCTTGCTCTGGCGTAATCAGCGCTTCCAGGGCTTCGTCGTGATGACGGATCACTACCAAGTCTTTGAGCTCTTCACCGAAGCGCGCCAGTTGGCGTTGGAAAGTGCCAGTGGGCGGCTCTTCGATGCTAGAGGTTACCGCCTGCTCTTCAATTTCTTGGGAGAGACGTAAGCTAGAAATACGCTGCTGCTGTGCATTGAGTGCTAAATAGAGGCCGGTGCGGTCAATCTGGGGGACAGCGTCTAGAGCGGCTAGCTCATTGGCAATCGCTTCGCGTACAGGGGTCAACGCGGGGTTATCAGCATCAACCAGGCGGGCGTCGGCGGTACGCAGCAGTGCTGCCGCGCCATCTACGTCGCCTTCAAGCTGTAGGCGCTGGTTGGCCAAACGCAGCAGGTAAGCCGCTTCGGCATGCAGCCACTCGCGTTCGTCGGTGTCCTGCTCTTGAGAGAGCTGATCCAGCACTTGGCCCAGGGTCTCATCGACGTCGCTGCGGTAGCTGTCAAATTCATCACGCAGGTCACCCAGTGTGCTCTGCAGCGCTTCATCGCGCTCGGCTTCACCGCTATCCAGGCGTGATTCAAGGTCGCTAACCGCCTGTTGCGAGGCGCTACCTTCAGTCTGTTGCGCCAGTTCGTCGAGGCGCTGCTGCTGACTATCCAGGCGTTGCCAACCTTGCCAAGCGACGAACACCAAGGCAATTGCCAGGATAACCACCAGGGCAATCGCGAGACCGCCACTTTTGCCGCCTCCGCTTTTGCCACCACTGCTCTGGCTGCTGCCTTTGTGGCCAGTGGGCGGCGTGGTGCCCGCCGATGACTTGTCGCTGGTCGGCTTTGACGAGGCGGCGTTTGAAGATGGCGAGCTCGAAGCTGACCCACTTGAGGAAGAGGGGCTTGGTTGCGCTGAACTCGGTGAAGCTGATGCAGGGCTAGTGGCGCTCTCTTTAGGTGTGCCAGGGGCGCTTGCATTGCTTGTCGTGGTATCTGTCGGTTTAGCCGTGCTGGTAGCGCTGCTAGCAGCGGTTGAACTCGCAGCTGGCGAGCCCTTTCCACGCCGCCGCGACCGACTATTTTTAGCATCGCTCTGAGCAGGTGTTGTTGAGCTCGGCGTTGCGGTCGGCGTGTTGGGCTCAGTCGCGTCGGTCGTGGAAGCTGCTTTGTCGGTCGTTTTAGGGACGCCTTGGGAGGCATCGGCGGACGTGGGTTGTACATCGTCCTGATCGTTTACTTGTTTGCTCATGTGTCGCTAGCCCTTAGTAAGTTCCTTGATCGACATCGGCACCCTGTGGGTCGCAGGTCTCCAACGCCGCTATCAACGCAGCTGGCGTAGCTCCGGACGCCACCTTAAGGTCACAAAAACCCAGTATGCCAGCCAGTGTAGCCAAACGGCGACTGGAAACGATTAGCGGTTGGTTCAAGGCCGCCTGATTACACCATTTTGCCAGATGTTCCAGCAGTTCGCTGCTGGTGACGATCAACGCCCGGTAATTACCTGAAAAAAAGCGCGTTTGCAGAGTGGGAGCGAGGGGTTGGAGCGTGCGTCGATACACCGCCACCCGCGTTATCTGAGCCCCTCGCTCGGCAAGCGTTTCAGCGATCAGGGGGCGGCCTCCTTCTCCTGCCACCAGTAGAATGCGCTGGTGTGCTAACTGCTGTAGCGAGGCGAGCGCAAGTAGCGCTTCGCTGGTATCTTCACCGGCACTCGGCGAAGGCACATGCACGCGCACTCCCAACTGATCATAAAGCGTCGCCGCGGTGGTGCTGCCAACGCTGTAGTAATCAATGCCAATGGGCAGCTGTGGCCAGAAGCGATCCAGCGCTTCGCTTAAACACGTCGCTGCAAAGGGGCTGATGACAATTATCTTATGGTACTGATCAATATCCAGCCAGATTTGCCGCATCGCGGGGTCTTCTGGCAAGGCTTCAAGTTGCATCACGTTCAGTGATTCAACGCTCTCACCCCGTTCACGTAGCGCAGCGGCAAGCGCTTCTCCGCGCTTGCCTGGGCGACAGATCAGTACTGGCTGGTTCATATGGCGCGACCATAAACCTCAGCTAGAATTTCGCCAGCGCCCTGGTCAAGTAGATCTTCAGCAACGCGAATACCCAGCGCTTCAGGTTCGTGCATGGAGCCGCTGCCTTCAGCACGCAGCACTTCAGTGCCTTCAGGATTGCCAACTAAGCCGCGTAGCCACAGGGTTTCATTGGCGGTGTCCAGCACCGCATGGCCTGCAATGGGCACTTGGCAGCCGCCCTCTAAACGGGTATTCATGGCCCGCTCGGCGCGCACACGCGTTGCGGTGTCGGCGTCATCCAGCGGGGCTAACAAGGCAATCAGTTCGGGATCATGCAGGCGGCACTCAATGCCTAACGCGCCTTGACCGCAGGCGGGCAAGCACACTTCCGGCGGCAGTGCCTGGGCAATCCGCTCATCCAAGCCTAAACGTTTGAGGCCAGAGGTCGCCAGGATGATGGCGTCGAATTCGCCCGCATCTAATTTGCCTAGCCGGGTTTGCACGTTGCCACGCAGGTTAAGAATTTGCAGGTCGGGGCGGGCTTCTCGCATCTGCAGCCCGCGCCGTAGGCTGGCGGTGCCAATGCGAGCGCCTTCGGGAAGCTCATCCATACTGGCGTAGTGATTCGAGACAAACGCATCGGTAGGGTCGGCGCCCTCTAAAATGACCGAAAGGCCCAGCCCTTCAGGGAAGTGCATCGGCACATCCTTCATCGAGTGGACGGCAATATCGGCACGACCATCCAGCATGGCATCTTCCAACTCTTTGACGAATAGACCTTTGCCGCCAATTTTAGATAGCGGCGTATCAAGAATTTTATCGCCCTTGGTAGACAGCGCCACAAGTTCGACCTCAAGGCCGTCATGGGCCGCCATTAAGCGGTCGCGAACGTACTCCGCCTGCCACATGGCCAATTGGCTTTTACGCGTGGCAATGCGCAGTTTGGTGATTGATAGCACGTTATTCTCCCTATACCGCAGACACGGCGAGTCAAGCTATGATAAATGTCATCATAAAGCACCGAACGCCACAGTAAAAATAACGGAACTCATTATGCTCACGTAACGTGTTTTATTTGTTCCCTAGGAAATCTTATGTCTTTAGTGTTGCCCCAAGGTCAGCTTGACCAATTTTTCCTGCTTTCGCAGGATCTGTTCTGCTGTATTGACTTTGAAGGCACGCTGCTGCAAGTCAATCCAGCCTTCGAGACACTGCTAGGGTATTCATCCGAAAAATTAATCGGGCGTGCCTGTGGCGTTGTGGTGAATTCCCTTGATCATCCCGTCATCGAGCGGGCGCTAAAGCGAATGCATCAAGGAGAAAAGGTCATTCCTTTCGAGGTGCGCGCCGTTTCCGCAACCGGCAAACAGCATTGGCTAGAAGTGACGGCTTCATTTGGCGATGGGGTGATTTACGTAATCGCCCGGGTGATTACGCGCCGTAAAGCCGCCGATGAGCAGTTGCTGCGCAACCAACGCCTATTCAAAATTGCCGGTGAAACCGCGCTGATTGGCGGTTGGTATGTCGATATGGCGGATGGCAAGCCAATTTGGTCAGATGAGCTCAGCCATATCCACGGTATGCCCGCTGGGTTTCAACCCAGCGTTAAAGAGGCGTTCGCTTTCTATGCACCGGAGTCGCGAGAACGCCTGCTGGCGGCGTTCAATGCCTGCTGTGAGCACGGCGTAAGTTTTGATAGTGAGTATGAGGTGATTACCCGCCAAGGTAAGCACCTTTGGGTTCGGGCAATTGGTAAAGCGGTATGCGATGACGAGGGGCGCATCATTCAGGTGCAGGGAGCGTCGCAGGATATTACCGAGCAAAAGCAGCTGCGCGAAGAACTCACCCAGCTTGCGCACCGGCTTACCATGACCCTCGATAGCATTACCGACAGTTTTTTTACCCTGGATACTGATTGGCGTTTTAGCTACGTTAATCGTGAGGCTGAGCGCACGTTGAAGCGCAGTGAAGGCGAACTGCTAGGCCAGCATATTTGGCAGATATTTCCTGACGCCGTGGGCAGCAGATTTCAGAAAGAGTATCAGCGTGCCGCGAGCCAACAAGTAGCGGTTCATTTTGAGGCGTTCAATCCGCGGCTCAATAGTTGGCTTGAGGTACACGTATACCCTTCAACTGAGGGGCTTGCGGTCTATTTTCGCGATATTAACGAGCGTAAATTGACCGAGCACCAGCTAAAACTGCTGGAGCGTAGCGTTGAGTCAAGCACCAATGGCGTCATCATTGTCGATGCGCAACGTGCTGATTGGCCAATTGTGTATGTCAATGCCGCCTTTGAGCGCATTACCGGCTATTCGCGCAGTCAGGTACTGGGGCGTAACTGTCGTTTTCTACAGGGAGAGGAGACCGACCCCGCCACCATTAAGCAGCTACGGGAGGGGGTTACCGAACAGCGTGAAGTACACGTGGTCATACGCAACTATCGGCGTGATGGCACGGTTTTTTGGAACGACCTGTACATTTCGCCTGTTCTCGATGAAAACGGCCAAGTAACCCACTTTATTGGCGTTCAGAACGATATTTCTGAACAGCGCGAATATCAGGCCCAGCTTGCCCATAACGCCCACCATGATGCCCTGACAGGACTGCCCAACCGTCTGCTGCTAGGTCAGCGTTTAGAGCAAGGGTGCGTGGTGGCGCGCCGCTACCAGCGCTACATAGCCGTGCTGTTTATTGACCTGGACGATTTTAAGCCGATCAACGATACCTTGGGCCATGAAGTGGGCGATTTTATTCTGGTCGAGGTTGCCAAGCGCCTGGAGAATGAGCTGCGCCCCTGGGACACTGTGGCACGTTTTGGCAGCGACGAATTCGTCGTGCTGCTGCCAGATCTGGCCCACCAAAATGATGTGATACAAGTGGTAGAGCGGGTTCTTCAGGGGCTTTCACCACCTTACTCGTATCGTGGCAGCGAGCTGCGCATCACCGCCAGCATCGGCATTGCCATCAACGATGGCAGCATAAAAAAACCTCGCCAGCTTATCCAGCAAGCGGATTTGGCAATGTACAAAGCCAAACGGCGTGGGCGCAATACCTATCACTGGTATACCGAAGACTTGAATCGCAAGGTAAGCGAGCGGGTCAGCTTGCGCAGTGCACTACAGCACGCCATTGAGCAGCAGCAGTTTGAACTTCATTACCAGCCGCAAATCCACGCCCCAAGTGGTCGCGTGGTTGGCGTTGAGGCGCTGATCCGTTGGCCGCACCCTGAGCGCGGTAATATTCCGCCGTCAGATTTTATTAGCCTTGCCGAGGATACCGGCCAGATCATTCCCATCAGCGAATGGGTGTTGGCCACCGCTTGCCGCGATGCCCAGCAGCTTAATGGCCTGGGGTTAGGTGAAATCACTATGGCGGTCAATATCTCGCCGATGCAGTTTCAACGGCCCGGTTTTTTCGCCTCAATTGAGCAGGTGCTGGCTAGCAGCGGCCTCACGTCATCGCTGTTAGAGCTGGAACTGACCGAGAGCGTTCTGATGGACAGTGCCGAACAAGCGATCCAGGCGTTAAAGAGTTTGCGTACGCTGGGGGTTCAAATTGCGCTAGATGACTTTGGCACCGGCTTCTCTAGCCTAAGCTACTTAAAACGCTTACCGATTAACCGCATCAAGATTGACCGCTCCTTTGTGCGTGATGTGATCTCCGACCGCCACGACGCCGCCATTATCGACGGCGTTGTCGCCATGGCAAACAAAATGGGGCTGGAGGTGCTGGTCGAGGGCGTAGAAGAAGCCGAGCAATTTAACTACCTTCAGCAGCGCGGCTGTGACTATTTCCAGGGCTACTATTTTGCCCGCCCCATGCCCCTCGATGCCCTGCGCGAATTTTTGCACAATCCACCTGCGGTCATACCGTCACACTCTTAGCCCCTGCATAAATAAAAACGGCGTGCCGCTGACCGGGGCGACTCTGGTACACTTTCTGCTAACGACTCCTTTGTTTTGTCAGCAGGAAATATCTTCGATGAGCCAAGCCACGAATCAGTCTTGGGGCGGTCGCTTTAGCGAGCCCACCGATGCCTTTGTTGCACGCTTCACCGCGTCAGTTAATTTCGACCAGCGCCTGGCCCCCCAGGACATCCAGGGCTCCATCGCCCACGCCACTATGCTGGCTCGGGTCGGGGTGCTCACCGATGATGAGCGTGATGCGATTATTAACGGTCTGAACGAGATTCAGGGCGAAATCGAGCGCGGCGAGTTTAACTGGTCGGTGCCGCTGGAAGACGTGCACATGAACATCGAAGCGCGGCTGACCGAAAAAATTGGCATAACCGGTAAGAAGCTCCACACCGGGCGTTCGCGTAACGACCAGGTCGCCACCGATATCCGCCTGTTTATGCGCGATGAGATCGATGTGATCGAAGTGGAGCTGAAACGCCTGCGTGAAGGCATGATCGAACTGGCTGACCGCGAAGCCGAGACGATTATGCCCGGCTTTACCCACCTGCAAACTGCCCAGCCGGTCACCTTTGGCCACCATATTCTTGCTTGGCAAGAGATGCTGGCTCGCGACCACGAACGCCTGTTGGACTGCCGCAAGCGCGTCAACGTAATGCCGCTGGGCGCTGCCGCCCTGGCCGGCACTACCTATCCCATCGACCGCCACGTGACCGCAGAGCTGCTAGGCTTTGACCGCCCGACGGAAAATTCCCTGGATGCAGTCTCCGATCGTGACTTCGCCATCGAATTTACCAGCTTTGCCAGCATCCTGTTGATGCACTTGTCGCGAATGAGCGAAGAGCTGGTGCTGTGGACCAGCGCCCAGTTCAATTTTATCGATCTGCCCGACCGCTTCTGCACCGGCTCATCAATTATGCCGCAGAAGAAAAACCCCGATGTGCCGGAGCTGGTGCGGGGTAAAACCGGTCGCGTGTATGGCCACCTGATGTCGCTGTTAACACTGATGAAATCACAGCCGCTGGCCTACAACAAAGATAACCAGGAAGATAAAGAGCCGCTGTTCGATGCGGTAGATACCGTGCGTGATTGCCTAAAAGCCTTCGCCGATATGGTGCCCGCCATTGAGCCCAAAAAAGCCAGCATGTATGAAGCGGCGCGGCGTGGTTTCTCCACTGCGACTGACTTGGCCGACTACCTGGTGCGCAAAGGCGTGGCCTTCCGCGACGCCCACGAAATCGTCGGGCAGTCGGTGGCTTATGGCCTGAAAACTGAAAAAGACCTGTCTGAGATGAGCCTGGATGAGCTCAAGCAGTTCTCCGACATCATTGAGCAGGATGTTTTCGAGGTGTTAACCCTGGAAGGCTCGGTCGCTGCCCGAAACCACATTGGTGGTACCGCACCCAATCAGGTGCGGGCGGCCGCTCAGCGAGCTCGTGAGGCACTGGCTGCGCTCAAGGCGGGCGCATGAAAGCCCTGGCTATTATGGCCTTTTCGGCACTGCTGTTCGTTAGCTTGGCAGGCTGTGGGCAAAAAGGGCCGCTGTATTTACCGGACGATGCACCCGCCACCGAACCATCTGGCCAGTCGTCTGAGCCCTCTGAATAGAGCGTTGCAGGCCCAGGAGAAGGGGAGAGCACCATGGATTACTTTAATTACCGCGATGGCGTGCTGTACGCCGAAGATGTGCCGCTGTCACGGATTGCCGACGAGCACGGCACGCCCTGCTATGTCTACTCAAAAGCGACCTTTGAACGTCACTTTCGCGCCTATACCGAAGCGCTGGGTGGTCACCCGCACCTGATTTGTTACGCGGTGAAGGCTAACTCTAACTTGGCCGTGCTGGGCCTGTTGGCCAAGCTGGGGGCGGGGTTCGATATTGTTTCCATCGGCGAGCTTGAGCGCGTGCTTAAGGCGGGTGGCGATCCGGCAAAGGTGGTGTTTTCCGGGGTTGCCAAGCAGCCCCATGAAATGGCTCGTGCGCTGGAAGTAGGCATTAAGTGTTTTAACGTTGAGTCACGCCCCGAGCTTGAGCGCTTGAATCGCGTCGCCGGTGAGCTGGGCAAAATAGCGCCGGTTTCGTTGCGGGTGAATCCGGATGTGGATGCGGGTACTCACCCGTATATCTCCACCGGTTTGAAGGACAATAAGTTCGGTATCCCGGTCGATGAAGCGCTGGATGTCTACGAACTAGCGGCAAGTCTGCCCAATCTGCAGGTAAAAGGCCTTGATTGCCACATTGGCTCGCAGCTTACTGAAACGGCGCCGTTTTTAGATGCGCTGGATCGCCTTCTGATGCTGATGGAGCGCCTGCGTGAGCGCGGTATCGAAATCGACCACCTCGATTTAGGCGGCGGTTTAGGCGTGCCCTACCGCGATGAAAAACCGCCCCAGCCGTTTGATTACGCCAGCCAACTGCTGGCGCGGCTTTCCCGCTGGGAAGGCGGCGAGCAGCTCACCTTGTTGTTTGAGCCAGGCCGTTCGATTGCCGCTAACGCCGGTGTGATGCTGACCCGAGTGGAGTTTTTAAAGCCAGGCGAGACCAAGAACTTCGCCATTGTCGATGCGGCCATGAACGACCTGATTCGCCCGGCCTTGTACCAAGCCTGGCAGGCGATTGTGCCGGTGGATACCCGCCAAGCGCGTGAAAGCGCCTATTACGACGTGGTGGGCCCAGTGTGTGAAACAGGCGACTTTCTGGGTAAAGAGCGCGAGCTGGCAATTGCCGAAGGTGATCTGCTGGCGGTGCGCTCGGCAGGCGCCTACGGTTTTGTTATGGCGTCGAACTACAACAGCCGCCCGCGTGTCGCCGAGTTAATGGTCGATGGCGACAGCTGCCACCTAGTGCGCGCGCGGGAAACCGTTGCCAGTCTATGGGCGGGTGAAGCGCTGCTGCCCGAAGGGGGGCGCTAATGCTGTTACACTTCACCAAAATGCATGGCCTGGGCAATGACTTTGTCATGGTGGATCTGGTCACTCAGCGCGCCCGGCTGGACGAAGCGCAAATTCGCGCGCTAGCTGACCGACGCTTTGGCATTGGCTTTGACCAGCTATTGGTGGTCGAACCGCCCCGGGATCCGGAGATGGATTTTCGCTACCGCATTTACAATGCCGACGGCAGTGAAGTGGAAAATTGCGGTAACGGCGCGCGCTGTTTTGCTCGCTTCGTGCGCGACCAGCGGCTAACCCATAAGCATGAAATTCATGTGGAAACTGCCGGTGGGCCCTTGGTACTCACCGTTCAGCACGATGGTATGGTACGCGTGGACATGGGCCGCCCGCGGTTTAGCCCTCTGGCGCTGCCGTTCGATGCGCCTGGTGATCAGCCTCTTCACCCACTTGAAGTGGGCGATGAAACGCTGCAGATCGGCGTGGTCTCTATGGGCAACCCCCACGCGGTGATGCAGGTCGACAATGTGAATGATGCCCCGGTCGAGCGCCTCGGGCCCTTAGTAGAGGCGCATCCGCGTTTTCCCAAGCGTGTTAACGTGGGCTTTATGCAGGTGCTCTCGCCCAGTGAAATTCGTTTGCGCGTGTATGAACGCGGCAGCGGTGAAACGCTGGCCTGTGGTACCGGTGCCTGCGCCGCGGTGGCCAGTGGCATTCGTCAGGGGCTGCTGAAAAGCCCCGTAAAAGTCCATTTGCCCGGTGGAGAGCTCAGCATTGAGTGGCCTGACCCTGAAGGGGCGCTAACCATGGTGGGGCCGGCCACACGCGTCTTTGATGGACGCATAGCTCTTGGTTAAGCAGTGCTGGGTTAAGTAGTACCCCATTAATTCGAGGAGAACGGCGATGTCTCAAGCCCCCGAACCCCGCAAGACGCTCGAGCCTGATCAAGTGGCGTTCTGGCTGGCGCGCCATCCCGATTTTTTCGTCGGCCGTGAAGGGCTGCTCCAGCAGCTGCAGGTGCCCCACCCGCATATCGACGGGGCGGTGTCACTGCTCGAGCGTCTGGTGTTAGACCTACGCAAGCGTGCTGAAACCGCTGAAGGTCGCCTGGAGCACCTGCTGGAGACCGCCCGCCATAACGAGTCCCAGTACCGCCGGCTGCGCGAAACCTTGATCGCGTTGGTAGAAGCGCCTGATCGCGATGCACTGGCGCAAGCGCTGGCTACCCAGCTTAGCGAGCGCTTTGAAACCCCGGCCACGGCGTTGTGGTGCCCTGCCACGTTAAGCGACAGTGAACCGACGCCCCCTCAGCCGCCGCGCCATGTGTTGGATCAGTACGCTAGCACGCGGCTGTCAGCGCTGTTGGATGGCCGCACCAGCCGCTGCGTTAAGCTAAGCGTTAGCGACTGGAAGTGCCTGATACCCCATGTCAAAGCACCCCGCAAAGCGGGTTCCTGCGCTATTTCGCGCCTCTCGGCGGGCGACTCCTTGGGCTATTTACTGCTAGCCAGCCCCAGCCCTGATGCTTACCGGGCCAGTATGGACACGCTGTTCACCGAGTACTTGGGCGATATCGTCGCGCGGCTGCTGGTGCGTCTGGGCGATCATGGCTAAATCGCCGCTAGATGAGCCACCCCTGGTTGAGACGCCGATAGCCAAGCGCGTTGAGGCCTTTCTAGCTATGCTGGCGTCCCATGCAAGCCCTGCCACGGTGGAGGCTTATCGGCATGATCTGGCGGCGCTATGTACCTTCACAGAGCGCCGCGCAGTGACGGATCCCACGGCGCTAGATACCGCACTGCTAAGGGCGTTTTTGGGCTCAGAACGCAGCCGTGGCTTGGCGCCTAGAAGCTTGGCTAGGCGTCGGGCGGCACTGTCACGTTTCGCTGATTACTTGGTTAAGCAGGGCGTACTGGTGGATAACCCGGTGGGCTTACTGCGTACGCCTAAGCAGCCCAGCCACCTGCCGCGCCCAGTGGATGTCGATGCGCTGGCGCGCTTTCTCGATACACCCCACGACGGTTCGCCCTTGGGCGTGCGCGATCAGGCCATTCTTGAACTGTTTTACTCCAGCGGCCTGCGCTTAGCGGAGCTGGCGGCGCTTGATTTGGGCGATTTACAGAACAGCCGGGTAAGGGTGATCGGCAAAGGCGGTAAGCCGCGTCAGGTGCCGGTAGGGCGCCGTGCCCAGCAGGCGCTGGCTGAGTGGCTGGGGTGTCGCTCCGTGCTCGCACCTATTAACGAGCAGGCGCTGTTTGTGGGCCAGCGCGGACAGCGCTTGGGCCATCGCGCCATTCAAAAGCGCTTAGCGCAGCTGTCGCTTGCCCGGGGCCTGCCCGAGCATTTGCATCCTCACCGCTTACGCCACTCCTTCGCCAGCCACCTGTTGGAGTCGAGCCAGGATTTACGCGCCGTGCAGGAACTGCTGGGGCACGCCAATTTGTCGACCACACAAATCTATACCCGGCTTGATTGGCAGCATCTGGCGACCAGCTACGATGCAGCGCATCCTCGGGCTAAAAGAAGCCCCAGTCCCGGCAACGGGGACAATAGAACCAAATAGCCCAGGAGCAAACATGACGATGCTGAAGGCAATTACCTTCGATTTGGATGACACGCTTTGGGATAACCACGGGGTGATGGCGCGTACCGAGGAGGGCCACTATCGCTGGCTTCTGGAGGCCCTTCAGACATGGCGAGCGGCACGCCAGGAAACCGCCCTTGCGTTATCCCATGAAGAGGGCGGGCTGGATTACCTTCAGCGTCGTCAACAGTTGGCTAAAGAAGTGCCTGAACGGCGGGGTGACTTCACTTGGCTACGTTTGCGCGCCCTGGAGGCCCAGTTAGAAGACGCAGGCCTGCACCGCAGTGCTGCGTTGATGTGGGCATCAGCGGCGATGAATGAGTTTCACCGCCTGCGCGTGCAGGTCACCCCCCACCCGGAAGCGGCTGGTTTGCTGGCCACCTTGGCGGAGCGCTACCAGTTGGCGGCGATCACCAACGGCAATATTCATCTTCAACGTCAGCCGCTGGCTAGCTACTTTCCAGTCGCCATTGCGGCGGGCGAGTTACTGGCGCCTAAGCCGGATCCTACGCCGTTTCTCACCGCGCTCTCGCGCTTAAACGTGGCCCCTGAACGCGCCATGCACGTGGGCGACTCCTGGCAGGAGGACGTGCTGCCCGCTCAGCAACTGGGTATGCACGCAGTATGGATTTCTGAAACAGAGGAGCAGACGTTGCCGCCGCGTGTGTATCGCATAGCCCATATTAAAGAGCTGCCCAGCGTGCTTGATACGTTAGAAAAGACGTTAGAAAAAAGTGACTAGAGGGGCGTCATTCGGGCGGCGTATACAGCCACTGATTGAGCTTCTGTGACAGTGTATCGACGCCGTCGCGCTTGAGAGAGGAGAATAGTTGAACGGAGACGAGATCTTCCCACTCCTTCAACTGCGAGCGCACTTTTTGCAACGCCGCGCTGGCAGGCCCTCTTTTCAGCTTGTCTGCTTTGGTGAGCAAAATATGCACCGGCATGCCGCGCTGGTCGGCATAGTCGAGCATCATTTGGTCGAACTCGGTGAGCGGGTGGCGTACGTCCATTAGCAGTACTAAGCCGCGCAGACTAAAACGGTTGCGCAGGTACTCGGCAAGGTGTTTTTGCCACTCTAGTTTGACCGCCTCCGGTACCTTGGCGTAGCCGTAACCCGGCAGGTCGACCAAACGCCGCGCCTCGTCGTTCATCACGCTGAAGAAGTTGATCAGCTGGGTGCGCCCCGGCGTGCGCGAGGTGCGCGCTAACGCATTTTGTTGCGTTAGTGCGTTGATAGCACTGGATTTGCCCGCGTTTGAACGCCCGGCAAAGGCGACTTCTGCGCCGGTATCATCCGGGCATAGGGCCAGGGTGGGGGCGCTGATAAGAAAACTTGCTGTCGGGTAGTTCAGCCGAGGGACTAGGCTATCATGGGGGGTAGTCATGGGGTTGATCCTGAAAAACGAACATAAAAACGGCCTACTCTGCGCACTATCACCTCTTTATCGCCTCATCATCAGGTAAAGTAGAGCGCATAATAGCGACTCATGATAAAGAAATGAGAGCAGTACCGCGACGAATTACCCCTAAAGCAGTCCAGCACTTGCATTCCCGCCGCTGGGGTGATTCGTTATAATGCAAGCGGTTTATATCTGCGACCTGGGGCGCTAGTGTACCATCGCGATACGTTATTGGTATTAGCGGAGGTTGGTATTGGCGGAGCTAACCCTGGTAACTTGTGAAACCTGGGAGGCGCTCAGGGTGCGTACCAGTCAAACATAAAACGGCATAGTGGAATAGCAATGAGAAAGTTACTGGCAAGCCTAGCAATTACCATGGGCGCCGTTGGCATCGCCCACGCTCAAACGGACTATCAAGCCGATGCAGACGCATCCGCTGGCCAGGAAATGGCCCAAACTTGCGCCGCCTGTCATGGGCAACAGGGCATTAGCCCATCGGGCGCTTTCCCTAACCTGGCGGGTCAGCAGATGTCTTATCTGGCTAAGCAGATTATGGATATCCGCGACGGCAACCGCATGGTTCCCCAAATGGCTGGTCAGGTAGATGACTACTCTGATCAAGACGCCTGGGACGTAGCGGCACACTTTGCACGCCAAGATGCCAATCTAGGCCAAACCAGTGACGAAGACGCTGAGTTACTGGCCCGCGGTGAAGAACTTTACCGCGCTGGCGATATGTCCAAGGGCATCCCAGCCTGTGCTGCCTGTCACACACCGACCGGTGTCGGTATCGGTAGCGCCGTTTATCCGGGCCTTTCTGGTCAGCACGCTGAGTACACAGTCTCAACGCTGCAGGATTTCGCGGCAGGCGATCGTAACAATAGTCCCAACAACATCATGGGCGACATCGCTTCAAAAATGAGCGACAACGATATGGAAGCAGTGGCTAATTATTTGTTAGGTTTGAACTAACGTTTTAACAAACTCGTTTCAAACTGGAAATAAGCAGCCTCAACACTTCCTCATGTCGTTTGCGGGCCCTCACTTGGTAACGTGCTTGTAACGTTCGCTAGCTGAGGGAACCCGCTCATGTATCCAAGGTCTCACTTTTCGCTTACTCATGGAGAGTCTTTTAAGATGTCTAAAACGCAAGCGATGTTAAAAACGCTAATGGCCGCACTGGTTGGTTTGGGGCTTTCTGCGGCAGTGAGTGCCCAGGAAGTGGTTGAGGGTCAGCACTATGAGGTGCTTGAAGCGCCGGTAGAGACCCAGGTTGACGATGGGCAAGTTGAAGTCACCGAAGTTTTTTGGTTTGGCTGCCCGCACTGCTACCGTCTGCAAACGCCGATTAACGAGTGGTACGAGACCCTGGACGACGACGTCAGTGTCGTCAAAATGCCTGCCACCATGGGCGGCGATTGGAATACCCACGCGACAGCATTTTACGCGGCTGAGTCGCTGGGCATCGAAGATGAGCTACACGCTGATTTCTTTAACGCCATCCATAAGGAAAAACAGTCGCTCACAGAACCCGATGAGATTGCAGCTTTCTTCGCCAACTATGGCGTCAGTGAAGAAGAAGCCAAGCAGGCGCTGACTAACTTTAGTGTGCGTAGTGAAGTGAATGAAGCTAACCGGCGCATGCGTCAAATGAAGTTGATGGGTGTGCCAGCCCTAGTGATTGATGGCCGTTTTCTGGTAACGCCGAGTTCAGCCGGCAGCCTTGATAACATGCCGAAAATCGCTGAAGCGTTAGTCGAGCAGGTGCGTGCTGAGCGCGCAGAATAACCGTGTTGCGTGAAGCGAGGGAGCGTGATGAAGCAGCCCTAATCGGCCCACGCTCGACGCTGCTTGAAGACGGGCACTTGCGTTTGCTTACCTTTAATTTACAGGTGGGCATCCAGACATCTGCGTATCATCACTACCTTACCCGTAGCTGGCAGCACCTACTACCTCACCCGCGTCGCCAGAAGCGGCTGGACGTGATGGGAGAAGTGCTGAGCAAGTTTGATGTGGTGGGGCTTCAAGAGGTCGATGGCGGTAGTTTTCGCTCAAGCCGCGTCAACCAAGTGGAGTATCTCGCTGCCAAAGCGGGGTTTCCCCACCATGTTCAGCAGCTCAACCGCAACCTGGGCCGCATCGCCCAGCACAGTAACGGTTTACTCTCGCGGTTGGTGCCCAGCCAAATAGAAGAACACCGTTTGCCAGGTGCCATGCCTGGTCGTGGCGCGATTCACGCACGTTTTGGCGAAGGGCCGGATGCGCTGCACGTATTCGTCGCCCACTTGGCGCTTAGCCATCGTGGCCGGGTGCGCCAGCTCAATTATTTAAGTGAGATTATCCAACCGTTACGCCACGTGGTGGTAATGGGGGATCTCAACTGTACCCCTGACCAGCTGCATGCCCATGAGCGTTTCAGTGCGTCGCTACCGCTGCACCCGGTTAAACCCCTGCTTAGCTACCCCTCCTGGCAGCCGCGCCGGGCGCTGGATCATATCCTGTTGTCGCAGTCGTTAGAGGCCGCCGAAGTTCGGGTGTTAGATCATCTGTTCTCTGATCACCTGCCGATCGCCGTCGATCTCCCCTTGCCCGAGGCATGTTTAACGGCAATTCGCCCAAGCGTTTAATAATAAGCATGCTGTGCAGCGCGTGGGCGCTGCATTGTCCGCGTATATGCGCTATTGTCTGGGGCGCTGACTCCCCTTAGTCGTTTTACGCGAGACACTTCCATGTCGGACACAACACAACTACCTGCATTTATTGGTGCGCTGGACCGCGCTTCAGAGTGGTTCGGACGTACCCTTGCGTGGCTGATCATCATTATGATGTTGATTCAGTTCGCGATTGTACTGCTTCGTTATGCCTTCAGTGTGAACAGCATTTTTATGCAAGAGCTAGTGATGTATATGCACGCCAGTGTCTTTATGCTTGCGGCCGCCTATACGTTTCGCCACGACGGCCACGTGCGGGTTGATATTTTCTATCGAGGCATGACCCCGCGCCGCCAAGCGTTAATCAATGTCGTGGGCATTATTACGCTACTGATTCCGGTGATGATCTTTATCATTGCTTCTAGCCTGGGCTATGTCGCTAACTCCTGGCGTATCCTGGAAAGCTCCCCTGATTACGGCGGTATTCCAGCCGTCTACGCGCTGAAAACCTTAATACCGCTGTTTGCCGTGCTGATGATCGTGCAAGGCGTCATTGAGATTGTGCGCAATGGCTACGTGATGGCCGGGCGGATAGTGCCGTCCGCAGCCGGTGGCAATCATCTTGAGGAGCGTGTTTGATGCTGGAATTCATGCCGATTATTTTATTTGCCGTTATATGCATTGTGTTGATGTTCGGCTTTCCCGTAGCACTCTCCCTGGCGGGTACGGCGCTGCTGTTTGCCGGTATGGGGCTGGGTCTTGAAGCGATAGGTATCGACGCCAACTTTGATAGCGGCTATCTCGCCGCCTTGCCCAACCGGCTCTACGGCATAATGACCAACCAAACGCTGTTGGCGGTGCCGCTGTTTGTGTTGATGGGCGTGTTGCTGGAAAAATCTAAAGTGGCTGAGACGCTGCTGGATGCCATGGCCTTGTTGTTTGGCGCTATGCGCGGCGGTTTGGGTATTTCGGTGACGCTGGTGGGTATGTTGATGGCGGCCTCAACCGGTATTGTGGGGGCCACCGTGGTCACCATGGGGCTGATGTCACTGCCGACAATGCTTAAGCGTGGCTACAGCACATCGTTGGCCACAGGCACCATTTGCGCTACCGGCACCTTGGGCCAAATCATTCCACCCTCCATCGCCTTGGTGCTGCTGGGTGACGTGCTGTCATCGGCGTATCAGCAAGCGCAGCTGGACATGGGCATTTTTAGCCCTAAAACCGTTTCGGTGGGCGACTTGTTTATGGGCGCGCTAGTGCCTGGCTTGCTGCTGGTCGTGATGTATATGATTTACGTCGCCCTGGTGGCGTGGTTGCGCCCGCATATGGCGCCTGCTGCTGACCGTGAAGAGTTAATGGCTGAGCTTGGCCACACCTCAGGGATTGGCATGTTGCTGCTCAAAGGGCTGGTGCCTCCCGTGGTGCTGATTGTGGCAGTACTGGGCTCGATCTTAAGTGGTTTTGCCACGCCTACGGAGGCCTCCGCAGTAGGCGCCTTTGGCGCTCTAGTGTTGGCACTGGCTTACCGTCAGCTCGACTGGGCGACGTTGAAAGACGTGCTACGCTCGACGACTCACGTCACTACCATGGTGTTTTTGATCCTGATCGGTGCGGCGCTGTTTTCGCTGGTGTTTCGTGCCTATGGCGGCGAACACATGGTCACCGAACTGTTCGAGGCAATGCCCGGCGGGGTGGTAGGCGCTACGATCATCGTTATGCTGGTGATTTTTCTGCTCGGCTTTATTCTCGACTTTATCGAAATCACTTTCGTGGTGGTGCCGATCGTCGGGCCGATTCTGCTCGCCATGGGGCTTGATCCGATTTGGCTGGGCATCATGATCGCGATCAACCTGCAAACGTCGTTTTTAACGCCACCCTTTGGCTTCGCGCTGTTCTACCTGCGCGGCGTGGCGCCGCCGTCTGTGTCTACATCGGCGATTTACCGTGGCGTTATCCCGTTTATTTTGATGCAGCTGGGTATGCTGCTCATGCTGAGCTTCTTCCCGCAGCTAGCAACATGGCTGCCTGATCAGTTTTAGTTCAAGGGCAATGAGTTGACGTCTAGTGAGTTGAAATACATCGCAGCTATCAACGGATAGATGTGGCAACCTAATTAAAAAGCAGTTAATAGCCATGAATGGCCTGTAGCAAACCGCCTGGTGTTCTACGCTAGGCGGAGTATTCCCTACTCAATAATAGTAATAATAGAAAGTAAGAGGGTTATTGTATGAAAGCCAAAACACTCCCCGTCGCCATTGCCATGACGACCGCTCTCTCCGCCAGTTTGCTGGTGGTCTCTAGTGTTGATAATCACGCCCAGGCACAAGAAGACGAGTTTCGGTGGAAAATGGTCACCTCCTGGCCGAAGAATTTCCCAGGGGTTGGCCAAGGCCCTGAGCGCCTATCGCAGCTGGTTGATGAAATGTCGAATGGTCGTTTGACCATTGAGGTCTTCGGGGCTGGCCAATTGGTGCCGGGGTTTGAGGTGTTTGACGCCGTTTCCGACGGCACCGCTGAACTTGGCCACTCTGCCTCCTATTACTGGAAGGGCAAAGCACCTGCCGCACAGTTCTTTGCCGCTGTGCCGTTTGGGATGAACGCCCAAGAGATGAATGCCTGGCTAAGCTATGGCGGTGGCATGGAGCTGTGGAACGAGCTTTATGATGACTTTGGCGTTGACGTAATGGTCGCGGGTGCCTCAGGCGTGCAGATGGGCGGCTGGTACAATAAAGAAATCAACTCGGTTGACGATCTAAACGGCCTAAAAATGCGCATGCCCGGCCTGGGTGGCGAAGTCATGAGCCGCATGGGCGTGGCCATTGTTAATATGCCTGGCGGCGAAATCTTTACCTCGCTACAGTCGGGGGCGATTGACGCAACCGAGTGGATTGGCCCCTATAACGACTTGGCGTTTGGCCTGCATCAAGCTGCCGACTATTACTACTATCCTGGCTGGCACGAGCCGACGGTGATGTTCGAGGCGATCGTTAACGAAGAGGCTTATGCGGAGCTGCCAGCGGATCTGCAGGCGATCCTGCGTAGCGCGATTAGCGACATCAACCAAAGCGTGCTGGATGAGTACACCGCGCGTAACAACGACGCGTTGGAAACCCTGGTCAACGAGCACAGTGTTGAGCTACGACGCATTCCTGACGATGTACTCGCTCAAGCCCGCGAACATTCGGCTGATGTGGTTGCAGAGTTGGCGGAATCAAGCGAGCTGGCCACGCGTATCTATGACTCTTATCAAGCGTTCCAGGAAAAAGTTGAGGATTACCACGCCATCTCCGAGCAAGCGTACTACAACGCCCGCAACCCCGAAGGTGACACCGCCCAATAGTTGGCCGTGCTCGACGTACACGAACGCAATGGCCGCCTGCGGGCGGCTTTTGTGTGGCTGGCAGTTACGTTTTCGGCAGCATAAGGCGCGCAGCTTGGGTATCCTAGTGAGTATCTTAAAAGCAGGCGCACAGTGGCGTTTGTTTTGCCGATTTTGCCGTGAAGGAGCCTCATGTCTACCCATTCCCATCTTCGCAATGTGCTTACCATCGCGGGTTCCGACCCTTCCGGTGGCGCTGGTCTACAGGGCGATTTAAAAACCTTTTCAGCCCTCGGCGTTTACGGCACCAACGTAATTACCGCGGTGATTGCCCAAAACACCTGCGGCGTGGCCTCGGTATACCCTGTTGCCCCTCAGGCCATTCGCGAGCAGTTGGAGCACCTGCTGGATGATGTGGCGATAGAGGCGGTTAAAATTGGCATGGTGGCCAGCCGCGAGGTCGCCGAGGTGATCGCCGATGTGCTGCGTCAGCGACGCCCACGCTGGATTGTGCTCGACCCTGTGATGGTCGCTAAGAGCGGCGATATTCTGGTCGACGATGAAGGCATTCGCGCCGTACGCGATATTCTCGTGCCACTGGCCGATGTGATTACCCCTAATCTGCCGGAGGCCGCGGTGCTGCTCGACATGCCCTCGCCCACCAGTTTAGACGCCATGGAGGCGATGCTACCGGGCTTGGCGCAGTTGGGCGCGCCCTATGTGGTGTTAAAAGGCGGCCATCTAAGGGGGGCGACCTGCCCGGATCTACTGGCAACCCCCAACGGCCATGAGTGGTTGCCCGCCTCGCGTATCGATACCGACAATTTACACGGTACCGGCTGTGCGCTCTCTTCGGCGATTGCCGCCTGCCTGGCGAAGCTCCCCGTGGATGCCGACGCGGATGCCCCGGTAGCCGCGATCAGCGATGCCAAACAGTGGCTGCACGCGGCGTTAGAAGCGAGCGTGCGTCTAAATGTAGGCAAAGGCCGCGGCCCGGTGCATCATTTTCACGCCTGGTGGTGATGGGGTGTAGTGCGATAAGGCATGTGGGCAATCGGTAACTTGCCAGAAACCGCATTGCGCACCATGCTAAGGAGTGTTTGCTTAACGGCTTGTAAGGCTGAGTTGCTCAGCCGAGGAGCGTTTCGCCATGCCTCGTTCGATCCCAAGTACCAATCCAAGTACTATCCCAAGTACGATCCCAAGTACGATCCTATTCGCCACCGACCTTTCTGCTGACAATCGCGCGGCGTTTGCCCGGGCATTACGCTTGGCCTACGCCCGAGGGGTACAGCTAGATGTGCTGCACGTGTTGGATCCTTACCTGCCGCGGCGTGTGCTGCGTGATGTCGAGAGCGCGGTGGTGGAAGACATCACCACCATGTTGACGGATCTACGCGAAGACTACGCCCTGGAGGCGCCGAAAACGCTGATCCAGACCGTGACCGGTTCACCTCACGTTGAAATTGTCCGTGAAGCCCACGAGCGCAATGCCGAGCTGATTGTGCTGGGCATGCATCGCAAGCGCGGGCAAAAAGACCTGCTGGCGGGCACTACCGCTATGCGCGTGCTGCGCAGCGCCCCTTGCCCGGTGGTGGTCTCTTCTCATCAGCCCACCCAACCTTGGCAGCACATCCTGGTGCCGATCGATTTTTCGCTGACGGCGCGGCATACCTTGAAAGAGGCGCTGATTCGCTTTCCTGAAGCCACGCTCACCCTACTGCACGCCTGGACACTGCCCGGTGAACGCGAACTGGGTTCGCAAGCCTATTACGCCCACTGGCGAGAGCATGAGGTGCTACGGCTACGCGAGCAGTTGAATAATGAAATTGATAGCCTGATGGGAGAGCTTGACGGCGTGCCCGACGTTGAATTGGTGCTAGAGCAAGGCGCGCCCTGTGACGTCCTGCAGGCGTACATGAAGCGCCACTCGCCGGATCTGGTGATGATTGGCAGTCGCGGGCAGCCCCATCACACCAGCCAGCTAACCGAGATGCTGCTGTGTGAACCGCACTGCGATCTAATGCTCTGCCGCGCTTGGTAAGCGAGTGCTATTAAAAAATGGGTGCCATTAAAAATAAGTGCTATTAGAAAAAGTACTGTGCTGACAATAGTGAGTATTGTACGGAACCTTTATTTCTATTATCGGTATGTATAGATATTATGCCGTAAGGAGGTTCTATGTACACATGCATATTGGGTGCTAGGCGTATCGTTCAATTGTCACTGCTTCTCGCGGGGCTCTCGTTAATGCCCTGGGCGATGGCCAGCAGTGTGACCGAAAAAGGCGAGGTGTTTGAGCGCACCGTAGAGGAACACGGCCAGCGCTATGGCCTGATCGGGAGCGGCGTGTTTCGTTACATGATCTGGACGGCCTACGCTGGCGCCTATTACCAACTTGAAGGTGAAACCCAGCCGCAGCCGTTGAGCGACGTACCACGGCGTCTGGAGTTGGCTTATTTTCACGCCATCGACGCCTCCGACTTTGCTGAAGCGACTGAGAAAACGCTCAAAGATACTCTCACTCTGTATGAATTCAATCAGATTAAAGAGCCACTTGCGCGTTTAAATCAGCGCTATCGGGACGTAGTGCCTGGAGATCGCTACCTGCTTAGCTGGAACGGCGAGCAGCTGCGTCTGGCGCTAAATGGAGAGGTGCTGTTTGAAGAAGAGAATGCTGAGTTTGCCAGTGCGATGTTTAGCATTTGGCTCGGCGAGCGCCCACTAGGTGAGGGCTTTCGCGATGCGCTGCTAGGGAAAAATTAACAAGCAGTCGTTATAATCGCCGTTTGTTAGTTCGGAGTAGCTTTGTGAAGGCACTCATTCAGCGCGTTAAGCGCGCCAGCGTAGAGGTTGAAGGTGAGATCGTTGGCAGCATCGATCATGGCCTGCTGGCGCTGGTGGGGGTGGAGAAGCACGATGACGCGGCCGCTGTAGAAAAGCTGCTGCATAAGCTGCTCCACTACCGCGTGTTTGGCGACGCTGACGGTAAGATGAATCACAACCTACAGCAGGTGAACGGTGGCTTGCTGCTGGTTTCTCAGTTCACTCTGGCAGCAGATACTCACAAAGGGCTGCGGCCCAGCTTCTCCAGCGCCGCTCCCCCAGCCAAAGGTGAAGAGCTGTTTAACTTGCTGGTTAGCCAAGCGCAAACTGCCTGGCCGAACGTGGCCACCGGGGAGTTTGGCGCCGATATGCAGGTAGCGCTGGTCAATGATGGCCCGGTAACGTTTTTGCTGGAAAGTTAGTCGGGTTCTCTCGTGCTAACTTTCCGCTCCTTCGCTGGCGAGTAGTTCTGCTTCCATTGACTCCAACGCCTCTTCGGCGCTAAGCCACTGCCGTTCTGACTCATCTAAACGTGCTTTAATCTTTGCTTGCTGGCTAAGCGTCTTGGTTAGTTCGGCTTTGCGAGCGCTGTCGGTATAAAGCTCTGGGTCTGCCAGGACTTGCTCTACTGTATCGAGTTCCTGCTGGGCTTTTTCCATGGCTTTTTCCGCCTGATCGCGCTGTTTTTTCAGCGGGCGCAGCTTTTCGCGTAGCTCGGCGGCCGCTTTGCGCGACGCCTTGCGCGCTTCACGGCTGTCGCCGCTGGGCTGCTGGTTCTGGCGCTCGGCTTTTTCACCGCGGGAATCCCGGCGACTCTCTTCCAGGCGCGCTTTGAGCCAAACCCGGTAGTCCTCCAAATCGCCATCGAAGGGCTCGACGCGGTTATCCGCCACCTTCCAAAACTCATCCACCGTGGCGCGCAGTAGGTGACGGTCGTGGGAGACCAGAATAACCGTGCCTTCGAAGCTGGCCAGCGCCTGGGTCAGAGCCTCGCGCATCTCTAAGTCCAGGTGGTTGGTGGGCTCATCGAGTAGTAACAGGTTGGGTTTTTGCCAAGCGACGAGGGCCAGCGCCAGCCGGGCTTTCTCGCCACCTGAGTAGTTGGCGACTTTGCCGAAGGCGTCATCGCCCTTAAAACCAAAGCCGCCTAGAAAGTTACGAATCTCCTGGTCGCTGGCGGTGGGCGAAAGGCGCTGCACGTGCACAAAGGGCGTCGAGGTGACGTCCAACCCTTCAAGCTGATGCTGAGCGAAATACCCAATCGCCAGGTGCTCGCCGGGTACGCGCTTGCCATTGAGCAGTGCTAGTTCCCCGGTGAGCGACTTAATCAGCGTCGATTTACCCGCTCCGTTGGGGCCCAGCAGACCAATGCGGCTGCCGGGCAGTAAGGTAACGTTGACTTTATCCAGCTGCACATTGTCATCACCCCCATTTTCACCGGGATAACCCAACTGTGCCTGATCTAGCACCAGCAGTGGGTGCGAGGTTTTATCGGCGGCGGGCAGCGTAAAGTGGAAGGGGGAATCGACGTGGGCAACGGCGATATCTTCCATCCGCTCGAGCATTTTGACCCGGCTTTGCGCTTGCTTCGCCTTGGTCGCCTGGGCGCGGAAGCGGGCGATAAAACGCTCAATCTCTTCCCGGCGCGCCTGCTGTTTGGCGGCTTCCGCTTGCTGCAGGGCAAGCTTTTCGGCACGGGTGCGCTCAAACTGGGAGTAATTACCGCGGTACAGCTCCAGGGTTTGGTGATGCATATGCACGATGTGGTCGCACACCGCATCCAGGAAGTCGCGGTCGTGGGAAATCAGCAGCAGGGTGCCAGGGTAGCGGGTCAGCCACTGCTCCAGCCACAGCAGGGCGTCCAGATCCAGGTGGTTGGTGGGCTCATCGAGTAGCAGTAGGTCGGAAGGCATAAACAGCGTGCGGGCGAGGTTGACCCGCATCCGCCAGCCGCCGGAAAACGCCGACAGCGGGCGGCTAAGGTCAGACTGGATAAAGCCTAGCCCCACCAGTAACTGCGCCGCGCGTGATTCTGCGCGGTAGCCATCCAGGGTTTCAATTAATCCGTGCAGCTCGGCTTCTCGGTGGGCTTCACCGGCTTCTCTGGCAGCCAATAAATCGGCTTCAGCCTTGCGTAGCGCCAAGTCGCCATCGAGTACATACTCGATAATCGGGCGGTCGAGGGCGTCAACTTCTTGGGCCATATGCGCAATGCGCTGGCCGCCGCTCATCTCGACATCGCCCTGGTCGGGGGCAAGCTCACCGAGCAGAAGTTTGAACAGGCTCGATTTACCGGCGCCGTTTGCCCCGATAATCCCGGCTTTTACCCCGTTATGAAGGGTAACGTCCGCGTTGTCGAGTAGCGTTTGCGTGCCGCGTTGCAGGGCGACTTGGCGCAGTGCGATCATGCCTTCTCCCGAAGAAAGTGGGTCATTTGATGCGAAACTCTATTGCGCTTGATTCTACCCGATTGCAGCGCCTACAGCAGACACCGTTATGGGATTTTGCACTGGCGCTGTATGCCAAGCCCGGCGTTGAAGCAGCTTGCCTGAGGCTTCAAGAGGAGGCCGAACTAGATGTATGCGAGGTGCTGTTTCACTGTTGGCTCTACTCCTGCGGACTTGAAGTCATACCTACAGCGGTGGCTCGTCAGCGTGAGCAACGGCGCCTTTGGCAGAGTCGTGTGACGGGGGTGTTGCGCGGATTACGGCGCGATTTAAAAGCCACTGCGGCGGAAAGCGAGTCCATAGCGGCTCTGCGCGAAACTATTAAACAGGCAGAGTTGATGGCTGAACGTGAGAACCTTCAACGTTGGCAAACGTGGGTATGGGAGTCACCAAGCGATGAGCAACGTGTGGTAAACGTTGTCGAAATGTCGCTAGATGCAGCTAAATGGTTGCGAAAGCAGCTGTTTTCTACTCAAGTTGACCAGCTCTCTGGCGACGCCTTGAAAGCGCAAAATGTATGTCTCGATGCGCTACATACGCTTACTTGCCAGCTTGACCCTCACCGAGGAGCGCGCTAGCCTGAATTTAAGCTGTTTTTGAAATACCTAGCGTTATTCGCCCGCGAATATGCAGTATGAACAGCATTGTTTGTGTAAATACTGTGTGTAGATATCGTCTGTAAGCGGATATCGATTAGCGAATAACAAGCCCGTGTCGAGAAACGCAGAGCTGACCTGAATTAATCTAAATTTAGACAATTGGGTTCTCAATACGGGTTTTAAAAACTAGGTTGTTGCGCACTCGTACAGCGCGCTTACCACTGCAAGGGGAACATCGCATGAAGGCAAGCAAATCCGTTTCTACTATTAATTCTGTCACTACCAAGTTATTGACCACGGCCAGTGTGGGTGCACTGCTGTTTGGTCTCAGCGCCGCTGCTCAAGCAGACAACTGGCGCTACGCTCACGAAGAGTATGAAGGCGACGTTCAAGACGTTTTTGCCTACGCTTTTAAAGAGTATATTGAAGATAACTCAGACCACACCGTACAAGTTTACCGCTTTGGTGAACTGGGTGAGTCTGACGACATTATGGAGCAGACCCAGAACGGTATTCTGCAGTTTGTAAACCAATCGCCTGGCTTCACTGGCGCCCTGATCCCTGAAGCGCAAATCTTCTTTATTCCTTACCTGCTACCGACCGACGAAGAGACCGTACTGACGTTCTTCGACGAAAGTAAGGCGATCAATGAGATGTTTCCAGCGCTTTATGCCGAGCAAGGCTTAGAACTGCTGAAAATGTATCCAGAAGGCGAAATGGTCATCACCACCAATGAGCCGTTCGCTACGCCTGATGAGCTAAATAACAAAAAAATCCGTACCATGACAAACCCGCTACTGACAGAGACCTACGACGCCTTCGGCGCTACGCCGACGCCGTTACCGTGGGGTGAAGTCTACGGTGGTTTGCAGACCGGCATCATTGACGGTCAAGAGAACCCAATTTTCTGGATCGAGTCCGGTGGCTTGTACGAGGTGTCTCCGCACCTGACATTTACCGGCCATGGCTGGTTTACCACTGCGATGATGGCCAACCAAGACTTCTACGAAGGCCTATCTGAAGAAGATCAAACGCTGGTGAACGAAGCCTCTGAAGCTGCGTATGACCACACGATTGAACATATCAAAGGCTTGGCTGAAGAGTCGCTAGAGAAGATTCAGGCAGCGTCTGATGAAGTGACGGTGACACGTCTTGATGAAGAGCAAATCCAAGCCTTCCGTGAGCGTGCTCCGCAGGTCGAAGAAGCCTTCCTGGAAATGACGGGTGAAGGTGGTGCAGAGCTACTTGAGCAGTTTAAAGCTGACCTTGAAGCCGTAACTAACGAGTAATCACTCTCTAAGCCATAGTGGCGCACGAGTGATTATCAGGGGGCAGCAAAGGCTGCCCCTTTTTATTGTGCGGTGGTAAGGCGTAGGCCATTCGGGGCTGTTTTAACGTCGTTACTGTCGGGTTACGTACATCTAGCGTTGAATCACCTGCAGCTGCATGCCGTTACGCTAGAGTTCACTCCTGGCCAATGGTACGAAGTAGATGTGAGCTAGACAGGTGTGCAGTAGATAGGTCTTGAATAACGCTGTGTTTATTGTGCCGACGGCACTTAACTGATGCCGTTAGAGCCGTTCAAAAGGAGTCCGGCCATGACCGATGATGAGATGGAAAAGAGTTACCGCTCCGGTTTGCCGGGCGTGTTAGGTGTGATCGACACTGCAATTAGCAAAATAGAAGCCGTGATTCTCGCGATGGGTGTTTTGCTAATGGCGCTGAATACGGTCACCAACGTGGTTGCTCGCTTTGTATTTGGCAACAGCATCATGTTTTCTGGTGAGCTGAATAGAATTTTAATCATCATGATTACCTTTGCGGGCATTGGCTATGCCGCGCGTCACGGTCGCCATATTCGTATGTCGGCTATTTATGATGCGTTGCCGGTCGGTGGGCGTAGAGTGCTGATGATCTGCATTGCGCTGTTCACTTCGCTGGTGATGTTTTTCTTACTCTACTATTCGGTTGTTTATATTATTGATCTGCAGAGCAAAGGTCGCGTGTTGCCTTCCTTAGGCTTACCAGTGTGGATCATTTACCTATGGGTGCCGATGGGCTTTTTAATCACCGGTATTCAATACTTGCTGACCGCCGTTAAAAACTTCACGTCCCACGATGTCTATCTTTCGACGGGCGTGGTGGATGGTTACAAAGACACCGAAACAGAAGTCTAACGCGGGACACTGCACCCTAGGGGAACAGCTATGACGACAATAATGGTCACCACCATGATTGCCCTGCTGCTGCTGGGCTTTCCAATGATGATTCCGCTGATTACCGCCGCGGTAATTGGCTTTTATATGATGTTTAACGGCTTCGGCCAAATGGATACGCTGATTCAGCAGATGATGGCGGGCATACGCCCGGCCTCACTCATTGCTGTGCCCATGTTTATCCTAGCCGCCGATATCATGACCCGCGGACAGTCGGCAAATCGACTGATCGATATGGTCATGTCGTTTATTGGCCACGTTAAAGGAGGCCTAGCGGTCAGCACCGCGGCTTCGTGCACGCTGTTTGGTGCTGTGTCCGGGTCTACCCAGGCAACCGTGGTCGCCGTTGGTTCGCCGCTGCGTCCTAAAATGCTCAAAGCGGGCTATTCGGACTCTTTCACGCTAGCGCTCATCATCAATGCCAGCGACATTGCGTTTTTGATTCCGCCCAGTATCGGTATGATTATTTACGGGGTTATCTCGGGTACTTCCATTGGCGAGCTGTTCATTGCCGGGATTGGGCCAGGGTTAATGATCCTGTTGATGTTTTCGGCCTACAGCGTTATTTATGCCATCGTAAAAGACGTACCTACCGAGCCAAAATCGAGCTGGAAAGAGCGTGCAGTAGCGGTTCAACAAGCGCTGTGGCCACTAGGTTTTCCGGTCATCATCGTGGGCGGGATCTACGGTGGTATTTTCAGCCCGACAGAGGCCGCTGCCGCCTGCGTACTGTATGCCGTTTTACTCGAGTTTGTGGTCTTCCGCTCGCTCAAAATGAACGACATTTATGCCATCGCTAAATCTACCGGCTTGATTACCGCCGTGGTATTTATCCTGGTGGCAGTGGGTAATGGCTTCTCGTGGATCATTTCGTTTGCCCAGATTCCACAAATGATCTTGGAGGCGGTGGGGGTCAATGATGCGGGCCCGACCGGGGTATTGATTGCCATCTGTATCTCATTCTTTGTGGCCTGTATGTTTGTTGACCCGATCGTGGTCATTCTAGTGCTAACGCCCATTTTTGCGCCCGCCATTGCGGCAACGGGCCTAGATCCTGTGCTGGTAGGTATCTTGATTACCCTGCAGGTGGCGATAGGCTCAGCAACCCCGCCCTTTGGGTGCGATATATTCACGGCTATTGCGATTTTCAAGCGCCCCTATTGGGATGTGATCAAAGGCACGCCGCCGTTTATCTTCATGCTGATTTTAGCGGCCGCTCTGCTGATCATGTTCCCGCAAATTGCGCTGTTCCTACGCGATGTTGCCTTCCGCTAAACAGCCACAAGGAGTACGCGAATGTTTAATCGCATTTTAGTCCCGGTGGATGGTTCTAAAGGCGCCTTAAGGGCGCTGGAAAAGGCGGTGGGCTTGCATATGCTAACCGGCGCTGAGCTCTATTTGCTGTGCGTGTTTAAACACCACAGCCTGCTGGAAGCCTCGCTCTCTATGGTGCGGCCTAACCAGCTGGATATCCCAGATGATGCGTTAAAAGAGTACGCCACTGAGATCGCTGTGCATGCGAAATCCCATGCGATTGAACTGGGTGCGGACAGTGCCCGCGTGCGCGCTTTTGTGAAAGGGGGGCGGCCCTCGCGCATTATTGTGCGCTTTGCCCGTAAGCGAGAGTGCGACCTGATTGTGATTGGCGCCCAGGGCACCAATGGCGAGAAGAACCCGTTGTTGGGCAGCGTTTCTCAGCGTGTGGCGGGTGCCGCACACTGCCCTACGCTGGTCGTCTAATTCCGCTAAACCTCTCTCTCATTTTGTGGTCTTACTAACACCCACCACCCCCAAGATGCAGCTCGGGGCGGTGGGTGTTAGTCTTTGTGTGATACTGATTGGCGTTCGGCGCCGCTATATACAAGATAAAAGGATCTTTCATGAAACAATTGCTCTCTACCACGGCTCTGACAGGTTTGCTTTTGGTCGCTCCTTTTGCCGCGGCAGCGCCAGAAACTGATGAACAGCGCTTGGCTTATAGCCTGGGTGTCACCCTGGGTGAAAGCATGCAGGCAGACATCGAAGACCTAGATCTCGATGCGTTCACAGACGGCATGCGCGATGTGTTTGAAGGCAATGACTTGGCGCTCAATGAAGAAGAGATGACCGAAGCGTTGATGGCGTTCCAAGAGCAGTCCATGCAAGCGCGGCAAGCGGAAGCCGAAGAGCTGGCGCAGAACAATCTCGAAGAGGGTGAAGCCTTCCTGGCCGAGAACGCTGAGCGCGAGGAAGTGACCGTGACTGACTCTGGCCTTCAGTATGAAGTGCTTGAATCCGGCGATGGCGCCAAGCCTGGCCCTGAAGATACCGTTGAAGTGAACTATGAAGGCATGCTGTTAGACGGCACTGTCTTCGATAGCTCTTTTGAGCGCGGTGAATCCGTCAGCTTTCAAACCAACCAAGTGATCGAGGGTTGGCAGGAAGCGCTGCAGATGATGAGCGTTGGTGATAGCTGGATGCTGTATATTCCGGCTGATATTGCTTACGGCGAGAATGGCCAGGGGCCGATCGGGCCTAACGAAGTACTAACGTTCCGCGTTGACTTGCTAGGCGTTGAATAAGCGATGACTTCAACCCCCTCTTCTAACCTGCACGTTTTCGCTCAGACACTGGTTTGCTTGGGGCTGTTTACACCGCTGCTAGCGCAAGCTGATACCACCGACGAGCCCGAGGATTTGCCAGCCTTAAGTGCTACAAGTGAGCAGGCTAGCGTGGTGGGGGTATCGTCGGGGGGTTATATGGCGACCCAGCTGGCGGTGGCCTGGCCCGAGCGGTTTAGTGGCCTGGGCGTGCTAGCGGCGGGGCCTTGGAGTTGCGCGCAGGGCTCGCTGAGCTTGGCGCTTAACCAATGCATGATGACCCGTCGCGGCGCGCCTTCGTTGGATGAATTGGAGGCGCGTCACCAGCGCTATCTCGGGCTTGAACAGGTAGGTAGCGCTGAGGCACTTAGTCAGCTCCGGGTCTATGTGTGGCATGGCGAAGAGGATGAGGTGGTTGAGCCACTGCTCGGCGATTTGCTTGCTGAACAGTGGCAGCAGTGGCTAGCTACGCCTGACCAATTGCGCGTTGCACGCAGCGACAATGCAGGGCATGGCTGGCCGGTACGGTTACCCAGTGAAGCCGCCCCAGGGCCCCAGGAATGGGGCGATTGTCGTCAGGGTGGTGGTAGCTTTCTATTATCCTGCGATGACGATATCGCGGGAGAAATGCTGGATTGGCTCTACCCCGAGCGAGACGTCCCTGGCGAACGCAGTGGTGAAGAAGGTGGTGAGCCGGGTGGCGAGTTAGTCGCATTTGATCAGTCAGAATTTGCGGTAAAGGGCCTATCCGACACGGGCTATGTGTTTATACCTGAAGGCTGCGATGCGGGCGAGTGCCCGGTAACACTGGCATTGCACGGCTGCCAAATGAACGCAGAGGCTATTGGCGATACGTTCATACGTTACACCGGGCTAAATGCTTGGGCAGCAGCGCATCAGCAAATCGTGCTCTATCCTCAGGCCGAAAGCAGTATGGCGAACCCGCAGGGCTGCTGGGACTGGTGGGGGTTTGCTGAAAGTACCTGGCAGTTAAGCCCGCAGCACGATACCCGTAACGGCACCCAAATTGGCGCGTTAATGGCCATGTTGGATCGTTTACAAGCCGCGCCTGAACAAGCCGATTAAGAAACGCCGATTAACCGCCAAGTTCATGTTCTAACGCTGACACTAAGCCGTGAGGCGTGGGTGAGTAGAGCACTCGCTGGAGTATATCGCCCTCGCTGTTGACTAAAAAAAGCGAGGCGCTGTGATCAATGGTGTAGGCCATTGCTGAGTCCGGCGCTTCGACTTTTCGCCATATCACACCATAGCGTGAGGCGACATCCTCTAGCTGTTCCTGACTGCCCACCGTGCCGATAAACGCCTCGCCGAAAAAGCCCATGTACTCTTGCATGCGCGGAATGGTATCGCGTTCGGGATCAACGGTGATCATCACCGGCACTACGCGCTCGCGCTGCCCCTCGGAGAGCTGGGCCAGGGCTTGGCGTTTTACCGACTGAGTCATCGGGCAAATATCGGGGCAGTAGGTATAGCCAAACGAAACAATCGCGATTTGATTCTCGTCCAGTTGGGTCAACGAAAAATCACCCTGGGTAGAGGGTAGTTCAACCGGACCGCCCACGGGCTCTCCCTCTTTGGGGGCGAAAGCATACTGGTAGAGGCCAATGCCGCTGGCCACCAGCAACACTGCGACTACACCCGCGCCTAGCCATAATGGTTTACTTGCCATATGCGTTAACTCCGAATCACGTCAAAATCGAACCAGCTACCCACTTTGCCTTCTGCGGTTTCCAGTATGACACGCGCTCGCCAGGGCATAACGCTTTGAGTACAAATTCCCACTTGGGCTTGACCTTGAAAATGGCCGGGCGCACCTGCGCTAAGGGCAAAGCGATGTAATCCCAAATCCATATCCCGGCCAATAAAATCAACCTCGACCTGGGACGCGGTAACACCATCGACTTCCACTTCCAGAGGTAATATTTCCAATGCGTCAATCCGCCCGTCGGACTCAACGTGGAGCGTAATGCGGCCCAACTCACCCAAGGTGGCGGAGCAGGGTTCTGCATGCAAGTTGCAGCTTGAAGTGGGCGGAAACCATGTCACATCACTGTCGCGGTGGAGCCAGTGTGAAAAGGCATACCACGCGCAGGCCGCTAGCGCCAAGCCAGTGACCAGTATCAGTACCCTTAAGAGGGGGAAGCCCGCCGGGGGTGCAGGTTTTGATATCATCTTCATGGCAGAATAATCGCTACGCAAGCCGTGGGGACGGGGTGTTACAGCCATGGTACCAGTAATCGCGCCGATATCGCTGTGCTGGGATGTCGCAGGCAAAAGGGACATAAATGGAGAGTATCACTGGCGCTTTAGGCCCACTATTTCTATTGATCTTACTGGGCGCTGTGCTTGGCTATTGGCGTTGGCCTAGCGACACTTTTTGGCCGCAGATGGAGCGGCTGATCTATTTTGTGCTGTTTCCCGCCATGCTGGTGGGCACCTTGGCGACTGCCGATGTGAGCCAAGTGCCGGTAGGCCGCCTCGCCATGGTGTTACTCGGCGCGATGGGGCTGTTTGGCTTGTTGCTCTGGCGTTTGCGCGGCTGGCTTCAACTGACGCCTGCTGCTTTTACCTCGGTTTTTCAAGGCGCGGTGCGCTTTAACACTTATGTGGGTGTGGCAGGGGCTGCTGCCTTACACGGTAGCCTAGGGGCGACCACTGCGGCGGTGGCGGTAGCGTTAATGGTGCCGGTGGTTAACGTGATGTGTGTGGCAAGCTTTGTCAGCGCGGGTACCTTGGGTGGGGCAAGCGTGGGTAAAAGCGCCATGGCGCTGATTAAAAACCCACTGATACTAGCCTGCATTGGGGGCATTGGCCTGAACCTTTCGGGCATTGGTTTGCCAGGTTGGAGTCAAGATACGGTGGCGCTACTGGGGCGTGCGGCGCTGCCATTAGGATTGGTGGCCGTCGGCGTGGCGCTGCGCCCGGCAGCGTTGCTGCGTATTGACCGCGGCGTGCTGGCCACCAATGGCGTTAAACTGCTGCTTATGCCCGCGCTGGTATTGGCATTAGCCTGGATACTGCAGCTGGATCCGGTAAGCCGCGATGTGGCGCTGCTGTTTGCAGCACTGCCCACTGCCACCTCTGCGTATATCCTAGCGCGCCAGTTGGGTGGCGATGCCGAGCTGATGGCGGCCATTATTACTGGGCAAACCCTATTAGCTATGCTCACCCTCCCGTTTTGGCTTCAGTTGGTTAGCTGAAGGCGAGCTGGAAAAACTAAATAAAAAATATTCGTATTTGTGTTGACGAGGTAAATGAGAACTATTACATTGGGGTTGTCAGCGTTTAATGAGTCGCTGACAACCACGACAGCTGTTGATTTAAGAATCAGCGCCAGTTTCCTGTCATGGTTTCTCCCTCTCATTGCTAGTCACGGTCTTTTGCCGCTCCTTTGGAGCGGCTTTCTTTTTTTGTGGGTTCCAATTTTTTGTACTCTATTGAGGGGGCGGGAGCGGCTATGAACGTTGCCATCTGCAAGCGGTAATAAAAAATATTCGTATTTGTATTGACGTGGTAAATGAGAACTATTACAGTGTGGTTGTCAGCGTTTGATGAGACGTTGGCAACCAGGACAGAAACCGCCAGTTTCCTGTCATGGTTTCTCCCTCTCATTGCTAGTCACGGTCTTTTTGCCGCTCCATTGGAGCGGCTTTCTTTTTCTACCCCTTTATTAATAAACCAACCTCTGCCAGAGCAAGGCGTGAAAGGTGCTGCTCGTGCCACTCCCGTCACCTATGCTGTCCCTGTAGACCACCTTTAGCTTGCTTTGGGAGAATAGAGATATGCGCATCGCTGTATTTAGCGCTAAACCCTACGATCGCACTTTTATCACTCGTGCTAACGCAGCAGAGCGTCATTCGTTGAGCTTTTTAGAGGCGCGCTTGACGGTCGACACCGCCCCTTTGGCCAACGGTTTTGACGCGGTTTGCGCCTTCGTGAATGACTGCCTTGATGCCGCCGTGTTAGAGCAACTGCATTACGGTGGCACAAGATTAGTGGCGCTGCGTTCAGCGGGCTTCAACCACGTTGATTTGGTTGCCGCCGAACGGTTAGACATCACGGTGGTTCGGGTACCTGCCTATTCGCCCCATGCTGTGGCGGAGCATGCAGTGGCCTTAGTGCTAAGCCTTAATCGCATGACCTATCGTGCCTACAACCGGGTGAGGGAGGGCAATTTTGCCCTGGATGGCCTGCTCGGCTTTGACCTACACGGCAAGACGGTAGGTATTATTGGCACTGGACATATTGGGCTGATTTTTGCCGATATAATGCGCGGCTTTGGTTGCCGAATAGTGGCCAGTGACCCGTTTCCCAATCCGCAGGCGAAGACGTTTGTAGCGTACGTGCCGCTGGAGACGCTGTATGCCGAAGCGGATATTATCTCGCTTCACTGCCCGCTAACGCCAGACACAGACCACTTGATCGATGCCGATGCCATCGCGCAGATGAAGGAGGGTGTCATGCTAATCAATACTGGCCGTGGAAGGGTGGTCGATACCCAAGCCGTTATAGCCGGCCTGAAAAGCGGCAAAATTGGCCGATTAGGGCTGGATGTCTATGAAGAGGAGGAGCAACTGTTCTTCGAAGATCTCTCCCACAGCGTGATTAGCGATGATCAGTTTATGCGCCTAACCACCTTCCACAATGTGTTGATCACCGGCCATCAGGCTTTCTTCACCGCAGAGGCACTGACCAATATCGCCGAGACCACGCTGGCGAACATTGATGCTTTTGAAAGTGGCAACGGCACCATGCACCGGGTAAGTGCCAAATGACTCACCTCCACTCGTGTGGGCGTTAGTGTTTCATCCAAGTGTTTAACTCATCGAAGAACGCTAGGCACTGACTGAGCTGATCAATCTCAATAAACTCATCGGGCTTGTGGGCTTGGCGAATAGAGCCGGGCCCAATAATCACCGAGGGTATGCCGCCATCGATCTCGAACACACCACCTTCTGAACCATAAGAAACCTTGCCCCCTCGCTCGGGAAGAATGGGCTCAAGCTTTTTGAACATATCGCTGTTGGTAGCGTCCCCCATGGCGGGGTAGGCGAATAACTGTTGCCACTCAATGGCGGCATCGGCTGATTGGCGCTGCATTTCGGGGAGCAGAGTGGCCTCAATATCGCTGATCAACGCTTGAATATCCGTGGCGGCTGCCTCCTGGTCGATGCTACGTAGCTCAAAGATAAAGCGACAGGTGTCGGGGGTCACGTTGGTTGCCACACCGCCTTCTATCATAGTGGTCAGCGTTGTAGCGTGAGGAACGGTAAAATCGTGGTCGAAGGGGCCGTCTTGCTCATATCGTCGTGATCGTTCAGCGATCATGGTGATAATACGCGAGGCATACTCCACCGCGTTGACATGCTGGGGGGAAAACGATGAGTGGCCCCCTTCACCGCGCACCGTTACCCGCATAGCGATCTTGCCTTTCTGACCGTTAATCAGCTTCATTTCGCTGGGTTCGCCGATAATAGCCAGAGCCGGTGGCACCTTGAGCTCTGCCAAGTAGCGGGCGATGGCGGGGGCTCCCAGACAGCCCACCTCTTCATCGTGAGAGAAACAGAAATAGAAAGGTCGCTGTAGTTCGCCGTTGGCAAACGCTGGTGCAGCGGCCATAACGCACGCTGCAAAGCCTTTCATGTCGCAAGTACCACGACCAAACAAGCGACTGCCGCGCTGCTCCATTTTGAAAGGGTCGCTTTGCCAGTTCTTAGGATTGGCGGGTACCACGTCCGTATGGCCAGAGAGAACAATGCCAGGCACGTCGGCCGGGCCCAGGCGGGCGACCAAATTGGCTTTTTCACCACTCTCATGGGGCAACACCTTCACCTCCGCGCCCAGACGGGCGAAGAACTCCTCCATGTGATGAATAAGTTCGAGATTGGAGTAAGCACTGGTTGTGTCGTATGCGATCAGGTCAGCGAGGTGTGATACCGCGGCTTCCAACTGCGGGTGAGCGTTAGGCGTAGCACTAGCTTGCATAGCGTTAAATCCTTGGCAATAAGGGAATCTTTGGCTCAGGCCTTGGTTTTCTTGAGCTGCTGACGAATCGTCACGACCAACACAAATATCGCCAGCGAAGCGAATAGCCAGGTGATAGGCGACGAGACCAGGATGCTTGGATCACCACGGGAGAGCGCAAGGGCACGACGCAGGTTCTCTTCCAGCATCGGGCCGAGAATGAAGGCGATTAAAAAGGGCGCGGCGGGTATGGCGAATAGGTACATGAAAAAGCCAATGATGCCCATCGCCAGCAGTACGATGACGTCATACATACTGTTGGAGATCGAAAAAATACCGAAGACGCAAAGCGCTAGCACGATCGGCGCCATCAACCCCGGTGGAATTCGCGAGATATGCGAGAAAAAGCGCATCGTTGCTTTACCCGCACCAAACAGCAAAACAGACGAGAACAGCATGCCAATAAACAGCATGTAAACCTCATTGAGGTTGTTCTCAAATAGCATCGGGCCTGGGGTCATGCCGTGAATCATAAAGGCGCCCAGCATCACGCCCGTGATCACATCGCCCGGCACGCCCAGCGCTAGCAGCGGGATCATGGTGGAGCCACAGCAGCCATTGTTAGCGGACTCGGATGCTGCGATCCCCTCTAGCTCGCCCTTACCAAAGTTTTCGCGGTTCTTTGAGCTACGCTGTGCTTCGCCGTAGGAAGAGAACGCCGCTGCCGAGGGCCCAATACCGGGAATGGCCCCCATCACCACACCAATCATGCTGCCTTTAAGCATTGCCTTTAAGGATCGGCGTAGCTCATCTCGCGTTACCCGGTTATCGCCCAACTGCATGGGTTTATGGCTTTGGTTGTGACGAAAAACAATAATCTTAAGCAGCTCTGGGATCGCAAACAGACCGATGAGCACGGGTGCCACGGCAAGCCCGCTCTGCATATCCACGGTGAGATCAAAGCGGAACGAGCCGTACATATCTTCGCCCACGGTGGCTAACAGTAGCCCTAAGCACGCCGATACTAGTCCAAGCAGCAGTGAACGCCCTGACACCCCAGCCACGGTGGTGAGCGCGAAAATCATCAGCATAAAGTATTCGGGTGGGCCGATACGCAGCGCGAGGAGCGCCAGCGGTGCGGCAATAAAAATCAGCGACAGGTTGGAAATAAAATCCCCGGTACAGGACGAGTAGAGCGCCATGTTAAGGGCTTTGCCCGCCTTGCCCTGTTGGGCCAACGGGTAGCCGTCAAGGGTGGTACAGGCGGCTGAAGCAGTACCTGGCGTCTTGATCAAAATCGCCGAGACCGAGCCGCCATAGGTGGAGCCTTTGTAGAGCGCAACGAGTAATAAAATACTCGGGATCGGCTGCATATAAAACGTAAAGGGCAGCGCCAGCGTCACCGCCATAGTGCCGGTCATGCCGGGAATAGCGCCGATAATCACGCCACCCCAGATACCGGCGGCCATGATCAAAAAATTCTCAAGGGTAGCAACCGCCTGGAAGGCAACCAGCAGGTCGTTGAGCATAGTGGTCAGTCCTATACGCGGTAGGTTAAATACCGATAGCCTTGAACAGGCTGCCGACAGGGAAACGCGTATTGAGTGCGCTGGAGAAAAACAGGTAGAGCACCAGTGGGAGTGCGACGGCCACGATGGCTGCCACCACTTTATGGCGCCAATAACCGGTCAGTATCAGCATCGCCATTAACAGCAGAATGCTCGATAGCAAGAAACCGAGCAGCATCACTGAGCCAATAAACAGCGCAAAGGCCAGCACCGTCCAGCCGAAGCGGGTGAGTAACGTGCTAAGGGGCGTATCGCCGCGAATAGCGGTGGCATCTTCAGGGTCGGCGATGGCTTCGGTTTTACGTGAAAAAGACAGCCCAACAAGCAGTATGCCCAGCGCCATGCCTAGCATGGAAACTGTGCGTGGCCACATATCAGGCGGCGGAGCAAACCCGGGAATAAAGCGTGGGCGGGGCACATAGGCGGGTATCAGTAAAAACAAAACGATACCGAACAGCACCGTAATAACTAAACCGCGTGTTATACCCATGACCCCTCCAGTGAATAGCTGTTGTATGCAGTGATAATGAAGTGTTTGTTTAACGCTGGTTTATTCCAGGTAGCCAAACTGTTCAGCTAAGGTGCGGTAAAACTCGTACTGCTCCTTGGCGTAGGTCTGCATATCGACGCTACCAATAGTGGAAATTGAGCCGCGGTCATCAGCACGGCTGAGCCACATTTCATCTTCAGCGATCTGCTCCATCACCTCTGCCCAGGTATTCATAACGTCTTCAGGTAGATCTGGCGGGCCATATAGAGCGCTCCAGCCAATCACTTGCCCAGCTAGTTCATAACCCAGCTCTTCAGCCGTCGGCACGTCCGGCAGTGTTTCCATGCGCTCTGGAGAGAACACCATTAACGGGCGCATATCACCGCTCTCGATATGCGGCATCAACGATGCTGCTGCGATGGCGAGAAAATCAACATGCCCGCCCAGTAGCGCCGTTGCGAGTTCACCGCCCCCACGGTAGGGAATCAGCGTTGCCGCTGTCAGCGGATCCATTTCCACGTCAGCCAGTAGTGACTGCACCGTAAAACCATCAATGGCGGTGGCGCCGGAAGCGGCGTAGCTCATCGCACCAGGGTCGTTTTTGATGCCTTCCAGCAACTCCTCAACGCTTTCATAGGGTGAGTCGTCGGCCACGGCGAGGATCATCGGTGTGGCTTCAAGCGGACTGATAAAGGTGTACTCATCCCAATCAACACTGCTGTTTTCGTTGACCGCCGGTGACAGCGCCATGCCAACACGGGCTAAAAGCAGGGTGTACCCATCGGGGTCAGCCTGTGTCACATCGCGAGCGCCGGTCATTCCCCCTGCGCCGGCTTGATTGACGACCGTGACAGGCTGGCCTAAATATTCGCGAGCCGACTCCGCTAGCGCCCTGCCCGCCAGATCGGAGGCGCCGCCGGGGCCATAGGGGACTACCAGCGTTACGGGTTCGGAGGGGTAACTCTGAGCATAGGCGGTGGAGGCAGCGAACAGCGTTGCTGCCGCTAAGCTTAAGGTGAGTTTCATACTTGTCTCCGCAATGGTTGTTGCATGGCTGTTATTGAATAGCTGTTATTGAAGCACTGAGTAACGAGCGGTAATTAGATTCAGCGCTTTCAACATAGACAAGTATGAATTTTATTGCAACAATTCAATTTAGTATGCGTTTTAGTTCTAGTGGTGAGCCAAAGTTGCAAGCTTACTGTTTATAAAGCATGTTTTTTATCTGCCGATTAATTAGTTAAATACGGCTAAAGCGAGTTTAAGATAATGAAAATAAAAGAAATTGAAGCGTTTGATGCCTTTATGAAACACGGCACAACGAAGGCTGCCGCAGAAACGTTAGGCATTAGTCAGTCAATGGTAAGCCGCTTGCTAATCGGCCTGGAGGACGAGCTAGGCTTTGCGTTGTTCAAACGTGCCCGTAACCAGCTTTCGCCAACGCCAGAAGCATTTTTATACCATGCGTCCGTTTTACGACTGATGGCGAGTATTCGAGACACTCAAAAAGACGCGGATGCTATTGCTAATAACCAGTTGGGCAGCGTTGTAGTCGCTGCCCAGCCCATTTTTTGCGACACCTTTTTACTCGATGTCATTAAGCGCTTTAAACAAAATCACCCTAATGTAGGCGTTCGAGTTATCGACGCAGGGTTGCAAGAGTTGCTTAAAATGATCGACAACAATACTTGTGATGTGGCGCTGGGGATAACGCTGGAAGCCGACACTTATGGGGCAACAGTCAGTAGTCTTGCGCGCTGTTCCGCACGCTGCATCATGCATCGTACGCACCCGCTTGCTAAGCAAAACGTTGTCTCGATCACGAGCTTACAAAATCAGACATTCGTAGAGCTAATGGCGGATAGCCCACTGCGTGCAAGGGTGGATTACATCATGCAGACCATTGATATAAAAAGGCATATTGCCGCTGAAATGCGCCATATGCGCGGGGTATGCGCATTAGTTGATCGCGGGCTTGGGGTCGCAGTGATTGACCCGATTGCAGAACTACTACTTCAGGGAACAGCTGTTGTATCAAGGCCAATGGAACCAACCATTGAGTGGGAAATTGCCTTACTGAAATCTAAACACAGGCCGTTAAGTAACGTGGCTGAATCTTTCTGCGAAGAGATATACGCTGAAATCGACAGCTTGCATCAAATGGGTATCTTAATATCGCTTAATAATTAACAGACGCCCGCTCAGGATTGATTCTGACCGTGGCGTCTAACGCTGCAATAATCCTTCTCTGTCAATCTAGTTGGCAGAACGTTTAGGCTTCCCGACGGTAAATCAAATCCCACACACCATGGCCGAGTTTTTCGCCACGCGCTTCAAACTTGGTTAGCGGACGAAACGCCGGGCGCGGCACGTAGGGAGCTGTTTCCGCGCTGGCGGTGTTGGCATAGCCGGGGGCCGCTTCCATTACCTCGGCCATCCATTCCGCGTAGGCTTCCCAGTCGGTGGCCATATGGAAAGTGCCGCCGGGCATAAGGCGGGTACGGATCAGCTCAACAAAGGCAGGCTGCACGATGCGCCGTTTGTGGTGCTTCTTCTTCGGCCAGGGGTCGGGAAAGAACAGCTGCAGCGTGGTCAGCGAGCCTTCGGGAAGGCCCTGCTCCAGCACTGCCAGGGCATCCTCTCGGTAAACGCGCAGATTGGTCAGGCCGCGTTTGTCGACTTCATCCAACAGCTTGCCAACGCCGGGAGCGTGCACTTCAATGCCGATAAAGTCGGTATCCGGGTGGGTCTCGGCCTGTTCTATCAGCGAGTTGCCCATGCCAAAGCCGATTTCTACGACCCGCGGAGCCTGACGGCCGAACAGGGCGTCCAGGTCTTGGCGGCCGTCGGCGATGGTCAGGCCAAAGCGCGGCCAGATATCTTCTAAGCCACGGTTCTGGGCCTGGGTCATACGCCCCGCGCGGATCACGTAACTTTTAATGCCGCGGCGGTGCAGTGGTGCATCCGTACCTTCTGGGCCTGTGGTGGCGTTGCTTTCGGGCGCGGTGTGACTTTCTGGTACGGTATCGTTGGGTTCAGTCATGGGGTCTCGAATCAATTAACCGTTAATACGGCCAGCGAAGGGTGAAGAGGGATCGGCGGACTGGCGGCGCGGCATGCGCCCGGCTAAAAACGCATCGCGACCGGCTTCTACGGCCAGCTTCATGGCGTTGGCCATGCGTAGCGGGTCGCGGGCGTGGGCAATGGCGGTGTTGAGCAACACGCCATCGCAGCCTAGCTCCATTGCCATGGCAGCGTCCGACGCCGTGCCAATGCCCGCATCTACCAGTACCGGTACCTTGCTCTGTTCAACGATTAAACGCACATTGTGCGGGTTCTGAATGCCGTGGCCAGAACCGATCAACGAGCCTAGCGGCATGATGGCGCAGCAGCCCATGGCTTCTAATTCGCGTGCCACAATAGGATCGTCGCTGGTATACACCATGACGTCGAAGCCATCGGCGAGCAGCGTTTCAGCGGCTTTTAGTGTCTCGACCACGTTGGGGTAAAGCGTGTGATCGTCGCCCAGCACTTCCAGCTTGACCAGCTTGTGACCGTCGAGCAGCTCACGGGCCAGGCGGCAGGTGCGAACGGCATCTTTAGCGTTGTAGCACCCGGCAGTATTGGGTAGCAGGGTGTAGCGCTCGGGGGAAATAACGTCTAACAGGTTGGGCGCATCGGCGTCCTGGCCTAAATTAGTACGGCGCACCGCAAAGGTCACGATTTCAGCGCCGCTTTGGGCAATGGCAGCGCCGGTTTCGGTAAAGTCCTTGTACTTGCCTGTTCCCACCAGCAGGCGCGAGTGAAAGTCGCGTCCGGCGATAGTGAACGGGGTATCGGCTAGCGGTTCATGAGTTAACTGGGTCATAGTGTTTCCTTTAGCCGCCGCCAATGGCATGCACAACTTCTACATGGTCGCCATCGACCAGACGGGTGTCGGCGTGCTGGCTGCGGGGGACAATCTCTTCGTTAATTTCGACGGCGATACGACGACCGCTAAGGCCCAGCTGTTCAACTAAGTCAGCGGCGGTTAGGCCAGGCGACAGCGTATGGGGTTCACCGTTTAGACGTATCTGGATAGACATAAATAGGTGTGTCTCATTCGTCGTGGCAGTTCGTACTCTCAGGTATTCTCTATTGTAGCGGTTTCGCGCCGCGCAAGGTAAGCCGTAGCAGCAATCAGCGTGATGGGTGCCGATCATAATTGAAGCAGGAGAGCAGCGTGCAACGGATAGATAAAGTGTGGTGGTGCGTAGCGGCGCTGTCTGGCGCCGTGATGGTGATGCTCGGCGCCTACGCGGCCCATGGCTTGGCGGCACGTACTACCGAAATGATGGTGAGTGCCGTTGAAACTGGTGTGCGCTACCAGGCATGGCATACGCTCGCCATTATGGTGGTGTTGGTATGGCGACAAGTGCAGCCGCTGGCCGGTCAGCGTTGGGTGCTGGCGTTGTGGACGCTGGGGGTTGTGTGCTTTTCAGGCTCGCTTTACCTGATGGCGTTGGTGGGGCTGAATCTTGGCATTGTCACACCCATTGGCGGGCTGCTGCTGATGGCAGGCTGGCTGGCGCTTGGGGTGGTAGCACTGTTAGCGCAGCACCGCTATCGCTAACCTTGATCTGTCGGGGCGTATCTTGACCTTGAGGCAACACACAGGTGGTAAGCTTTACGCCTCTGCCGTTGTATGGCTGATATAGCAGCGTGCCTCGCCGTTTTACTCAATATTTTAGTCGTTTCTATCAAGGAGGTTATTTATGAGCCGTTTAACTACCTCACTATTGCTGTCTGGTGCACTGGTTCTGGGGGCGACCTCGGCGCATGCGGCACTGCCTGACGAAGCCACGCTTTACAAAAATCCCCAGTGCGGCTGCTGTGACGAATATGCGCGCCATCTTGAAGAGCTTGGCGTAGAAGTGACGATTATTGATGACGTAGAGCTGGGCGATATCAAACAGCAGGCGGGCGTGCCCTATGGCCTGGGCTCTTGCCATACCATCGAGATGGGCGAGTATTGGATCGAGGGCCATGTGCCGATGGAAGCCGTCACCAAACTGTTTGAAGAGCAGCCTGACGTCGATGGCATTGGCCTAGCGGGGATGCCCATCGGCACGCCGGGTATGCCGGGGCCACAAAGTGAACCCTATGACGTCTACGCGTTTAGCGACCAGCAAGATGAGCCGTTTATGACGCTGGCGCCGTGATGCTGTGCTCCTCCGGCGTGTCGATATCGATAAGCGTGCCGTTGTCCTGCACGGCATACTCTCGGTAGTGCGCCGCGTGGCGACGAATAACGTCTTTGGCACCGGCATCGCCGCTTAAAGATTGAAGGGCTGGCCATAGGGAACGTCCGAATATAACCGGATGGCCTGGTTGGCCTTTGAAACAGGGCCTCACGATGGTGTCGTGAGTGGCTAGCTGCTGTAGCGCGGATAGCGTGTCTCGCTGAAGGTAGGGCATATCGCCCAATAAAATCGCCACCGCTTCCACGTTAGAGAGGTGAAGATCATTGCTAAGCGCAGCTACCGCCTCGGCCAGACTTGAACCCAGGCCAAGGCGCGCCTGACGAATACGAATAAGCTGTGTGCCTTCGGCAAGCCCTAAAAGGTCTGCGTCGTCCTCTTCGCGGATCGCCACGCGCAGCAGAGGAAAGGCTTGCTCGGCGTTGGCGACGCTGGCAGCTAACAGCGTGCGTCCATCAGCCAAGCACGCGCAGCGCTTGTCGCGCTCACCAAACCGGCGCGAGTAACCGGCGGCCATGACCAATGCGACAACGTTGCTAGAGTTCATCAAGACAGCTCATCGATAGTTCTTCCGTGCTGCACCCGCACGATATCCGCCATAACAGCGAGGGCAATCTCAGCCGGGGTCTTGCTTCCCAGTGCTAGGCCAATCGGCATATGCAGGCGGCCGACCTCCTCTTCTGTTAACCCTCCAGAGCGAATCAACCGCTCAGCGCGCGCAGTTGATGTGCGTCTTGAACCCATCACGCCGATATAGAAAGCGGACGTGCGAACGGCTTCCATCATGGCTAAATCATCAATACGCGGGTCGTGAGTGAGCGCCACAACCGCCGTTGCGCTATGGCAAGCGCCGGAGGCAATGTACAGCGAGGGCAGTAACGCTTTGACGGCCACCCCCGGCACTGCAAAGTCTGCGCAGGCCGCCTCGTCTGGATCGCAGACGATCACTTCAAACCCCAGAGTGGCGGCAAAGGCGGCGCAAGGGGTGGAAATGGGCGAAATGCCGGCAATAATGAGTCGTCTGGCTGGGGCAATCCGCATTTGAACAACATCTTGCCGATCATGTTCTTGCTCATCGTATGGTTGTTCATCCAACCGAACCACGCGAGGGCCGAGCGTGGCATCCTCGCTGAAGGATTGCTCTCCCGTGGTTAAATTCACGTTTCGTATCAAACGGTGATGGCCATCAAGGGTAGCTAGCAGGGTGGCCAAGTGCTTCTGGGTGTCAGCTGTTGAGCGCAGGCGTTCGATCAACACTTCTAAAACACCGCCACAGGGAAGCGCAATATGCGCGCCTTGGGTATCGTCGGGATCACCATAGCGTGTCACAGTTATTGGGCGATCGTATTCTCCCACGCCGAGACGCTTTATAAAGTCATCTTCTACACAGCCACCCGAAAGCGAACCGATGTGCTTGCCCTCTTGGCTGACGACCATCCAAGAGCCCGGCGCGCGCGGCGAAGAGCCAAATGTGGCCAGCACGGTACACAGCCAAATCGTTTTCCCTTCCTGAGACCACTTAAGCGCTTGCTCAATCACTTGCCGATCCAAATGCTGCATTTATAACGCTTCCAATAGTTAGCAAACGGCATCCATTGCTTGTTTTGGCGTGGGCATAAGACTTATAGCCTAGCGTAGCAACCGCATGTACAGAGGATGTAATAGATCTTTTTTTTCAGAACCTTTATGCCCGAAAGCCGGGTTGCTTACTCCAATCATGACTATGCTGAAGTCGTGACGACATTCATAAAGCGACAGCAATGAGCAAGGAAGGCACATAGTTATGAACCCACTTAACAGCGCTGAAAGGCATCGCGAAACTGCGCAGAATCGCGCGGAGCGCTCGAATGTCTCTTTAGTGGTTAATGGAGCAAGGCACCAGCTTGAACTGGATAATCGAACGACGCTGTTGGATGCCTTACGTGAACATTTAAAGCTCACCGGCACCAAGAAGGGTTGCGACCACGGGCAGTGCGGCGCCTGCACGGTATCGGTGAATGGCGAACGGATTAACGCCTGCCTGACGCTAGCCGTCATGCATGAAGGCGATGACGTTGTGACCATCGAAGGGATGGGAGAGCCCGACGATCTTGACCCCATGCAGCAAGCTTTCATCGATCATGATGCCTTCCAGTGCGGCTACTGCACGCCGGGCCAGATCTGTTCGGCAAAGGCAGTACTTGAGGAGATTCGTGCGGATCTGCCCAGCCATGTAACGAAGGATCTAACCGTACCGATTGAGGTGACCGACGCCGAGATTCGCGAGCGCATGTCGGGCAATCTCTGCCGCTGTGGTGCTTACGCCAATATTCTAAAAGCCATCAATCAGGTAGCGGAGGAGCATGCATGAGAGCCTTCTCCTATGAACGCGTATCAGATCCCGCTCTAGCGGCCGCCCGCGCTGCTGAAGTGCCTGGCGCCAAATTTATTGCCGGTGGCACCAACCTGCTTGATTTAATGAAGCACGAGATTGAAACCCCGCTGCACCTGATTGATGTAACGGGTACCGGGCTCAACGCTATTACCGAGACCAGCAGTGGCGGTTTGCGTGTCGGGGCGTTGGTCAGCAATAGCGTGCTGGCCGCCGACCACCGAATTCGTCGCGATTATGCGGTGCTCAGCCGAGCCCTTGTCTCTGGCGCATCGGGCCAGCTTCGCAATAAAGCCACTACCGGCGGTAATCTGCTCCAGCGCACGCGCTGCCCGTATTTTTACGACACCGGCATGCCCTGCAACAAGCGCTCGCCTGGGGCTGGCTGTGCGGCACTCGGTGAAGGCGCCAGCTCGCGTGGGCTGGGCGTTATCGGCACGTCAGAGGCGTGTATCGCCACTCATCCCTCGGACATGGCTGTTGCGCTCAGGGTATTAGATGCCGAAGTGGAAACCGTTACGCCGAGTGGGGAGACGCGATACCAGTCGCTGGATGCGTTTTACCAATTGCCTGGCGACACCCCAGAGGTTGAAAACACGCTGGCGCCGGGCGAGATGATTACCGGTGTTGTGCTGCCCGCGCCTGTTGAAGGCCGTCATGGCTATTTTAAGGTGCGCGATCGAGCGTCTTACGCTTTTGCGCTGGTATCCGTTGCGCTTATCCAAACGCCGGATGGCAGCGGCCGTGTCGCGCTTGGCGGCGTGGCCCCGAAGCCTTGGCGCCGTGACGCCGCCGATGCGGCGTTGCCTCAGGGCGCATCAGCGGTCATGAGTCAATTACTAGATGGTGCCCGCCCGACCCAAGAAAACGCTTATAAGCTTACTCTGGCAGAGCGAACGCTTGCCGCGCTGCTGGCTCAGGAGTGACCCATGGACTTTAATCAATCAGCGGAAGATAACCTGTTCGATCACGCCCGTATTATCGGCAAACCCCATGCGCGAATCGACGGCACGCTTAAGGTGATGGGGCGTGCGCCCTATGCTTACGAGCGTCATGACGTTGTGGCAAAACAACTGGTGGGTTATCCCCTATGCGCGACCATTGCCAAGGGGCGAATCACCCATATGGATGCGTCTGCTGCCCGCGCCGCGCCGGGCGTTGTATCAGTGGTAACAACGCTTGAGATTGAACCGCTTGAACGCTCGGAAAACAACGTTGCCCGGCTTTTCGGTGGCGATAAGATCGCCCACTACCACCAAGCAATTGCGGTAGTCGTAGCAGATACCTTGGAGCAAGCGCGAGCTGCCGCAACGCTGATCGACGTCAGCTATCAACAAGAGCAGGGTGTCTTCGACCTTGAAGCTGCCTGGGAAAAGCTGGATAACACTGGCGAACCGCTGTCAGACGTGGGTAACGTTGAAGGCGCGTTTCAAGCTGCGGCCTTCTCGCTAGATGAAATTTATCGCACCGCTTCCCAAAGCCACGCCATGATGGAACCCCACGCGTCGATTGTTGATTGGTCAGATGGCGGCCAGATGACGGTGTGGACGTCGAACCAGATGATCGAAATGAATAAACAGGCGTTGGCGACCTCCTTCAATATCGACCCCGACACGATTCGTGTCGAAAGCCCCTTCATTGGTGGAGGTTTTGGTGGAAAGCTATGGCTACGCGCTGATGCGGTACTCGCCGCCCTCGGCTCGCGGGCCTCAGGGCGGCCGGTCAAGCTGGCTTTGCCTCGCCCGCTGGTGTTCAATAATGCTACTCACCGCTCTGGCACCATTCAGCGACTGCGAATCGCTGCCGATACCCAGGGCAAGATAACCGCCTTCGACCATGCCGCGGTTTCGCATACCCTGCCCGGCGGCAGCGGCGAGAACCCGGTCAATCAAACCCGCACTTTTTATGCCGGTGCGAGTCGCCGCGTCGCTCATCAGCCTGTTGAGATGGATCTACCCGAATCGGCGGATATGCGCGCTCCCGGCGAAGCCTCAGGGCTTGCCGTGCTGGAAATTGCCATGGATGAAATGGCGCAGAAGCTGGGCATGGATCCTGTCGAGTTCAGAATACTCAATGACACCCAAGTCGACCCAGAAGATCCCTCAAAGCCCTTTAGCGAGCGCTATTATGTTGAGTGTTTACGCCAAGGCGCAGCAGCCTTCGGCTGGGAGGCGCGCAATCGCACGCCTGGGGAAAAACGCGAAGGAGAGTGGTTGATCGGTCACGGTATGGCAGGGGCCTATCGCGGAGCGCCCACGCTGGATTCCGGGGCACGCGTACGTTTGCAGGGCGGGCGGCTGATCGTTGAGACCGATATGACCGATATCGGCACCGGCTCCTACACCATTCTCGCTCAGACAGCTGCCGAGACAATGGGGATGGCCATGGAGGATGTGGAGATTCGGCTAGGCAACAGTACCTATCCTATTTCTTCCGGGTCGGGCGGGCAGTTTGGCGCTACTAGTTCTACCGCTGGTGTGTACGCCGCCTGTTTGGCGCTTCAAGAGCAAATAGCCAAGCACTTAGGTGTCGAAAAGCCACGTTTTGAAAACAGCCGCGTGCTAGCCGGGGATACTGACTTGGCGCTTGCCGATGTGGCAGATGGTGAGGAGCTTGTCGCCGAAGATACTATCCACTTTGGCGACTTTAAAGACGACATGCAGATTGGCACCTTTGGGGCGCATTTTATTGAGGTAGGCGTGCATGCCTATACCGGCGAGACGCGTGTTCGGCGTATGCTCGCGGTGTGTGATGCGGGCCGCATCCTAAATCCGATCACCGCGCGTAGCCAAGTGCTTGGCGGTATGACGATGGGCGTGGGTGCAGCTTTGTCGGAGGGGCTAACCGTTGACCTTGAGCGCGGTTTCTTTGTTAATCACGACCTTGCCAGTTACGAGGTGGCGGTTCACGCCGATATCCCCGAGCAGGAGGTTATTTTTCTGGATACCACGGATGCGGCTTCATCGCCCCTAAAAGCCAAGGGAGTCGGTGAGCTTGGCATCTGTGGCGTGGCGGCGGCTATCGCCAACGCGGTTTATAACGCCACCGGCGTTCGGGTGCGTGAATACCCCATAACCCTTGATCGAATGATCGACCAACTCCCTGATACTGCACCTTGATAGCCTGAGGCGGGGTGACTCACGCTGAAACGCCATCAGGTTTTTGAGGCAATGCATAGCTGGCGGTGACATGCACCACCGGGCGCGTTTCGTCGCTGGCTGAGAACAGCTGTACTTCGCCCACTGCTAAGCGGCGGCCGAGTTTGATCAGCTTGGCGTGGGCGATAATATCGTGATCACCGGAGGCTGCGCGGAGGAAGTGACAGTTTAAATCGCTGGTCACGGCCATTGGTTCGGGGCCAATTTGCGCCAATATCGCCACGTACATAGCCACATCCGCAAAGCCCATCATGGTAGGCCCGGAAATCCGTGGGCCGGGGCGCAAATGCTCGTTGCCTATCTTCAAGCGCATGGTGGCCGTCATGTCGCCCACGCTCTCTATCTTGCCCATCCGCTGGGGGAACACTTCATCCAGGAAGTGCTCAATCTGTTCGGCGGTCATTACAGTCATTGTTGTTTTCACTCTCTCAGGCCATTCATGCCGCTGGCAGTAGGCTGACGAGAGGGCGCTGTAACCCCTACCCTGGGCGCTACTTATGCCATCCATGGAATAAGACCCTCTCTTTAGCCTACTCCCAACTTCTGCGCATGCTTCTGTTTACGTTAACGTCAAGAAGCATAAATAAAAAAGCCCCGAGGTGCGAGCCTCGGGGCTATGTTTCATAGCTTTGTTTCAGGGCTATGTTTCAGGGGGAGGCTCGTTTACTTCGCCTTATGCACCTGACGCCACTCGTGCAGTAGCGGCTCGGTGTAGCCGGAAGGCTGTACGCGGCCTTTGAAGATCAGGTCAGAGGCGGCTTTGAAAGCGGTAGAGCCTTCAAAATCGGCGCTCATGGCGGTGTAGGTGGGGTCGCCTGCATTCTGCTCGTCGACCACTTTGGCCATACGCTTGAGGGTCTCTTCTACCCGCGGCGCATCGACAATGCCATGGTGCAGCCAGTTGGCGATGTGCTGGCTGGAGATACGCAGCGTGGCGCGGTCTTCCATCAAGCCCACGTTGTGAATGTCCGGCACTTTTGAACAGCCCACGCCGTGCTCTACCCAGCGCACTACGTAGCCGAGAATACCCTGGCAGTTGTTATCCAGCTCCTGCTGCTTCTCTTCATCCGACCAGTTGGCGTTTTCCGCCACGGGCACGCTGAGTAGCTCATCCAAATAGTCGGGCTCGCCCAGGCCTTCCAGCTCGCGCTGAACGTCGGTGACATTCACCTGATGGTAGTGGAGTGCGTGCAGCGCCGCCGCCGTAGGAGAGGGCACCCAAGCAGTGTTGGCACCGGCTTTCGGGTGGCCGATTTTCTGCTCCAGCATGTTGTGCATCAGGTCGGGCATGGCCCACATGCCTTTACCGATCTGGGCGCGACCGCGCAGGCCGCAGGCAAGGCCCACCTGCACGTTGCTCTTCTCGTAGGCCTGAATCCATGCGGCGCCTTTCATGTCGCCCTTGCGCACCATGGGGCCCGCTTCCATGGCGGTATGCATTTCGTCACCGGTACGGTCGAGGAAGCCGGTGTTGATAAACGCCACCCGTGAAGCTGCCTCGGCAATACACGCCTTGAGGTTAACCGTGGTGCGGCGCTCTTCGTCCATGATGCCCATTTTCAGGGTATCGCGGCTCATGCCCAGAATGTCTTCGACGCGACCAAACAGCTCGTTGGCGAAGGCGACTTCTTTAGGGCCATGCATTTTCGGCTTAACGATATACACAGAACCGGTGCGCGAGTTGCGCGGCTGGTCGGCGTCTTTTTTCAGATCGTGCAGCGCGAGCAGCGAGGTGACGACTGCATCCAGGATACCTTCCGGTAGCTCATTGCCTTTGTCATCCAAAATCGCTGGTGTGGTCATTAAGTGACCCACATTACGCACGAACATCAGCGAACGGCCGGGCAGCGTGACGCTACCGCCATCGGTGGTTTGCCAAGTGCGATCAGCGTTCAGCTTGCGGGTAAAGGTTTTGCCGCCTTTTTCGATCTTCTCTTCTAGATCGCCCTTCATTAGACCCAGCCAGTTGCTGTAAACACCGACCTTGTCTTCTGAGTCCACGGCGGCAACGGAGTCTTCGCAATCCATGATCGCGGTCAGCGCAGCTTCCACCACCACGTCTTTAACGCCTGCCGGGTCGGTTTTGCCGATAGCGTCGCTGGGGTCAATCTGAATTTCCAGGTGCAGGCCATTGTTACCCAGCAAAATGGCGTCGGGTTTCGCCGCTTCACCGCTAAAACCAATTAGCTTGCCGGAATCCTTAAGGCCCGTCTCACGACCGCCTTCCAGCGTCACCACCAGGTGTTCATCACGAATAGCGTAGTTCACTGCATCACGGTGCGAGCCAGTTGCCAGCGGCGCCGCACGGTCAAGCACGCCACGGGCGTAGGCAATCACTTTGGCGCCGCGTTTCGGGTTAAAGCTGGTGCCTTTTTCCGCGCCGTCGCCTTCTGAAATCGCATCGGTGCCATACAGGGCGTCGTAAAGACTGCCCCAGCGCGCGTTCGCCGCGTTCAGCGCATAGCGTGCGTTGCTCACCGGTACGACCAACTGAGGCCCCGCTTGAACGGCGACTTCACGGTCAACGTTGGCGGTGGTCGCTTTGACGTTGGCCGGCGCTTCGGCCAAGTAACCGACCTCTTTCAAGAAGCGGCGGTAGCCCGGCATATCGGTCACTGGGCCGGGGTTTTCCCGGTGCCATGCGTCGAGTTTTTCTTGCAGAGCATCGCGCTCTTCAAGTAATTGACGGTTTTTTGGGGTCAAATCATAAAACAGGGCATCCACACCGGCCCAAAAGGCATTTTCATCAACGCCTGTTCCCGGTAGCGCCTGCTCATTGATAAAACGATCTAAATCGCCTGCCACCTGTAAACGGTGGCGCGTGATACGCTCGCTCATGGGGGTTTCTCCTGTGAGGATGCTCGTGGGCACTCTGTTCTTTAGAATCTGTTCTTTAGAACATGGTTGGCCACGGGCAGATTAAAATGTATTTATGGAAAATAATTCCACATCTGCTCGGGCATGTAAACAGCGTAGACCCTAATGCGCTAAAATGCTCGACCAAATGACTAGGCATTAGGTGCTGGGAGCGCTACCCATCTGCCGCGCCTGGGCCAATGGACAATGGCGTTATGGAGAAACATCGATGAGTGATTTCCAACATCTGGAAGGCTTGTTTCGCCACGCCTCGGGCGATACCGCCCTTAACCGCCTTTTGCCAGGGGAAATATTGGCAGACGCCATGCAAGGCTATTTCCAGCACTATGGCTTAGAAGCGCTGCTGTTAGATACCAGTGAAGTGCATGCAGGTTTTATTGATACGGGGCGCTTTGCACTGTGGTGCCAAGTGTGGAGCCCTCCGCAGCCGGTGGGCACTGCCTTTGTGGTTCACGGTTACTATGACCATATGGGGTTATATCGCCATTTGCTTGAACGCCTGCTGGCGAAGGGCTGGCGAGTGGTGTTGTGGGATCTACCCGGCCACGGACTTTCCAACGGGGCGCGGGCGGCAATAGAAGATTTCGATGATTATCAACACTGCCTGGCCCATTTGCAGACGACTCTTAAGGAACAAGGCATGGCGCCTGAGCCATGGTTAGGCGTGGGCCAGAGCACCGGTGGGGCGATTCTGGCCACCGACGCGCTCACCCGCCGTGAGGCTTCCGGCTGGTCAGGTTTGGTGCTGCTGGCGCCCTTGGTAAGGCCTTGGGGGTGGAGCCAAACAAGCTGGTTGCACTTGATAGCCAGTCCGTTCATAAAAGAGTTGCCGCGTAAATATCGCTCCAACTCTAACGACGAGCAGTTTACCGAGTTTCTACGTAATAGTGACCCGCTGCAGCCCGAGCGGCTAAGCGTTGCTTGGGTTAGCGCGATGCGCCGCTGGATGCCGCGACTGCTGGCCCAGGAGCCCAATCCATTGCCAACCTTGATACTTCAGGGCGAGCAGGATTTGACCGTCGATTGGGAGTGGAATTTAGCCATACTGGCGAAGAAGTTTCCCAATGCCGACATTCATCGCCACCCGGAAGCTCGCCACCATTTAGTCAATGAATCTGATGCCATTCGGGAAGAACTGTTTGAAGCGCTGGATGTGTTTGTCGATAGTGTTGTCGGCGATGTTGGCAAAAATATGCATTAACGTACTTTTAAAAGGAGAGACAATGTCAAAGGTGCTGGTATTTGCAGGCAGTGCCCGAGAAGCGTCACTGAACAAACAGCTAGCCAAACTGGCCGCCAAGCGGATTGAAGCGCTTGGCGGTGAAGCAACCTTTATCGATTTAAAGGATTACCCCTGCCCACTGTTCGATGAGGATATCGAAGCCCAGGGCATGCCGGATAATGTGCTGAAGTTGCGTGAGATTCTGTCAGATCACCAAGCACTGCTGATCGCCTCGCCGGAGTACAACGGCTTTATCACCCCGCTGCTGAAAAACACCTTGGATTGGCTATCCAGGCCTTACCAAGAGACGCCAGGGCTTGGCCTGTTCGCCGGAAAATGGGCGGCGCTGGTGGCCGCATCGCCCGGTGGACTGGGCGGTATCCGAGCTCTGCCGCTGGGCCAGCAGTTGCTTGCCAATCTTGGGCTGATCGTATTGCCGCAACCGTTATCGCTACCCAAGGCAGGCAGCGCGTTTAACGATTCAGGCGCGCTAAATGACGCTGCTACCGGCGAGAAGCTTGACGCCCTCTGCCAACGGCTTGTCGATGTAATGGCCAATAACCACCGTTAAGCGCCCTTCAGCATCCGATCCAGTTGGCGGTAGCCAATCGCCTCGATCAGGTGCGGTTGGGTGGGCTTGGGCTCGCCCTGTAGGTCAGCCAGGGTGAGTGCTACCCGCAGTACGCGGTGGTAGGCACGGGCGGAGAGTTTGAGTTTTTCGAGTACGCCTGCCAGCCAGGCGCGCTCTTCATCGTTAAGTGCGCAGGCGGCTTCCAGGGCTTTGCCGCTTAGCTGGCTGTTTAGCGCACCGCGGGCCATTTGGCGTTCTCGGGCGACCATTACCCGCTCACGCACAGCTTCCGATGATTCGCCTTGGGTTTGCGCGGTAAGCTGTTCTGGGGGGAGCGCGGGCACTTCCACTTGCAGATCGATGCGGTCTAGCAGCGGCCCGGAAAGCCGCGCTTGATAACGTTGGATTTGGCTTGCAGTACACTGGCAGCGCTGGCGTGGGTCGCCTAAGTGGCCGCAGGGGCAGGGGTTCATTGCGGCTACCAATTGAAACCGAGCTGGATACCGACGTTCATGGCTGGCGCGAGCTAAATGTATCTCTCCCGTCTCTAGCGGTTGGCGCAAAACCTCTAGCACATGGCGGGAAAACTCCGGTAGCTCGTCTAAGAACAGTACACCATGGTGAGCGAGGGATATTTCGCCGGGTTTGGGTTTTGAGCCACCGCCCACCAGGGCGGCGGCACTGGCGCTGTGGTGCGGTTGCCTAAATGGTCGCTTACCCCAGTCGGCTTCCAGCGGTAGCCCGCAGACCGAACGTACGGCAGCGACTTCCAGGGCATCCTCTTCGGAAAGCGGTGGCAGAATGCCCGGCAGGCGACTGGCCAGCATGGTTTTACCCGTGCCGGGCGGGCCTGCAAATAGCAGGTTATGCCCCCCGGCCGCAGCGACTTCCAGCGCGCGTCGAGCCTGCTGCTGGCCGCGTACATCGGCAAGATCATCCACCGGGGCAGTGGTTTTCACCGAGGCACTGAGCCTGTGCGGCGGGATCTTCTCCTGGTCGAGGAGGTGGGCGACGACTTGCCAGAGCGTGTCGGCGGGCAGCACCGGCAAATCGCCTGCCAACGCCGCTTCATCGGCGCAGTCGCGGGGAACAATCAGCGCTTTCTTGGCTCGCCGTGTGGCCAGGGCAAAGGGCAGTATGCCCGGCACGGCACGCAGTTTGCCATCCAGGGCTAGCTCGCCCGCACACTCCATGCCTTCCAACGCTTCCACGGGAATTTGTCCTGAGGCGGCGAGAATACCAAGAGCGATGGGAAGGTCGAAGCGGCCGCCCTCTTTGGGCAAATCGGCAGGGGCGAGGTTTAAGGTAATACGCCGAGTATTGGGGAAGTCAAAGCCCGCATTAACCAGTGCACTGCGCACCCGTTCGCGGCTCTCTTTTACCGCCGTTTCCGGCAGGCCCACCAGCGTTAGGCCCGGCAAGCCGTTAGCCAGATGCACCTCAACATGCACCGCCGGTGCATCTAACCCCACGCCCGCTCGCGTGGCGACAATGGCTAGCGTCATGCTCTTCCCTCGCTGCTTTTAGGTAAAAAAACCTAACTCCAATGTAAGCGAACTCTACTTTATCTTAAGTGCCTAACCTATCGTAGTTAAGGACGCTTTGGTAGCGTCACGGTTTTCTACCTACCAAGTGATTAACCGCGGTAGCTTCTTCCAACGCCGTGGTTAGTTCTCGGGCAAACCGCTGGGAGGAAGGCAGCGCGCCGAAGCTCCATGCGGGCGGCAGGTGCACCAGCTTGTCATGCTTAACGCTGGGAAGCTGCTGCCATAGGCCACTTTTCGCCAGTTGCTCTTCGACCCCGGCGGGCAGCGGGTCGATGATTACCAGTGTTGCCTCTGGGTAGCGCGCCAGGGCTTCAATCCCTACTAGCGCAAACCCCCAGGCGTTGGTTGCTTGATCCCAGGCATTAGGCAGCTCAAGCTGGTCCAGCACGGCGTTGTACAAGCTGTTCTCCCCAAACACCCGCACGTGGCGGGCATCCATAAACTGCACCATCAGCAGCGGCGCGATTTCTGTCTGTGAGTGGAGGCGGGTCTCTCGTAGGTTGGCCATCAAGGCGTCGGTTTCCGCGATCAGCGCTTCTGCCTGGGGTTGGTGCTCGGTTAACTCGCCTAGCTGGCGAGTCACTTTTTGCATCTCTTGCCAGGTATCAGTGCCGGGGGCGTAGAGCGAGAACAGAGTGACCGGCGCAATTTGCTCCAGGCGCGGGGTTAAACCGGCAAACATGGGCGAAATCAGCGTTTGCTCTGGCGGCACTTGGGCCAGCAGTTCCATGTTGGGCTGGGTGCGCAGCCCCATATCGCTAACGTTATCAGGAATGCGCGGTTCGCCTACCCAGGCACGGTAGTCACTCTGCTGGGCGATGCTGCTAACCGGGGCGTCTATGGCCAACAGGGTTTCGGCGATCGTCCAGTCCACCGTGGCCCATTGGGCCTGGGCGTTGGAAACGCTCAGTAGGCAAGCGGCGAACAACCCGCAGCGGGCGAGCAAACAGAACAGGGAGGTGTGGCGCATGGTGTTGAGAGGCCATCCGGAAAATAAGAGCTGTATTTAAACGATAATATTTATTGTTTGCAAACCTGTATTCAACGAAAAATGCCCAGGCACGCTGGCCTGGGCAAATGTGCTAACGATTGCTTAATGATGCTTAGACAAGGACTTAGACAAGGGCTTAGGCCGAAAGCTTAGAAACGGTAGTGAACGCTGGCGGTGACGCCGCGCTCAGCGCCGAAGTAGCAATATTCAAGCGAGTTACAGGAAGCGACATACTCCTTATCGAGCAGATTGCTCACGTTTAAGCGCGTTTCGACCCCTTCAACGCCGACATGGCTCAGGTCGTAGCCAATAGTGGCATCGACCAGGGTGTAGTCGGGCACGGTTTCGGTATTGCCCCGGTCAGCGGCGATATCCGCGTAGTGGCGGACGCCGACCCCCATATCCACGCCGTTCAGCCAGCCGTCGTTGGCCTGGTAGTGGCCCCATAGCTGCACTTGATGGCGAGGGGAGTAAATGGCGTTATTGCCCTGGTTGCCATCGTCGCTTTTGGCGTAGGTGATATCGGTGAAACTGTAGCCCGCCTGAAGTGAGAGGGTATCCGTTAGCTGGGTTTGCGCTTCCAGTTCCAGCCCTTGGGATTCGATCTCCCCCACCGCGCGGTAAGGATCGCTAGGCTGCTCTTTGGTGGCGACATTCTCCTGGCTGATATGGAATAGGGCCGCGCTGTACTGGCTGGCGCTGCCATGAGGCTGAACCTTCAAGCCCGCTTCCCACTGTTTGCCTTCCATGGGGGAGAGCAGATCGCCGCTCTCATTCACGAAGCTGGTGGGTGTGAAGGCGGTGGAGTAGCTCAGGTAAGGCGCCACGCCGTTATCAAACAGGTAAACCACCCCGGCGCGACCACTGAATTGGGTATCGCTGAGGGAACTGGTGTCACCGCTATCGCGGTCGGCATTGTCGATATTGACCCAGTCGTAGCGGCCACCCAGAGTGAAGCGCCAGTTATCCATGGCGATTTGGTCTTGCAGGTAGACACCGGTCTGGTCGATCTCATGTCGTTCGCGTATGGGGGCGTAGAACTCGATGGGGCCGCTGCCATAAACGGGGTTAAAGGCATTGAGCGGCTGAAAATACCCTGTAGGCCATGACACGTCGTTCTCCCGCTGCTGGTAATCCACTCCGAACAGCAAGGTGTGATCCATAAAGCCGCTGCTGATGTTGGCTTCAAGCTGGTTGTCGAGCGTCCAGGCTTCCAGCGATTCATTGCTACCGGAGTAGTAGCGGGTGAGTTCGTCAGATTCCGGGGATGTCCAGCCATAGCCGTAGACCTGATTGAGCACCACGTCTGAATTGAGGTAGCGCATCAACTGGCGGCCGGTCACCTGGTCGTTAAAGCGGTGTTCCAGGGTGTAGCCGACCATGCGCTGGGTGCGCTCATAGGTGTCGTAATCCTCTTCACCGTCATAAAAGTGATTGCTGATCTTGCGGCCATTGTGGGCAACCACCGCCCCTTCGTAGGGGACGCCGGAGTGGTAGCCGCCTTCCGGCTCATCCTGCAGATACGCCTCCACGGTTAGGCTGGTGTCGTCGGTCATATCCCAGGTGAGGCGTGGCGCAATGGCATAGCGTTCTTCTTCTGCTGGGCCGAACTGGGTATCCGCGGCGCTGGCAATCCCGGTTAGGCGAAAGGCCACCCGCTGCTCTGCGCCAATCGGCCCGGTGAGGTCAAACGCGGTGCTGCGTTGGTTATTGTTGCCCACCCGAAAGCGTAGTTCACCGCTCTGCTCAAATTCAGGCCGCTTACTGTTCAGGGCCACCACACCGCCTGGGGAGGCGCGCCCATAGAGCACCGAGGCGGGCCCGCGCACGACTTCTATGCTGTCCAAAAACCACGGATCGATGCGCATACTGCTATGGGAGTTGGCATCGCCCATCACTTTGAGGCCATCTAAGAAGGTATTGCTCAAGCTGCCGTCAGAAAACCCGCGCAGTACCAGGTAATCGAAGCGGTTGGAGGCGCCAATCTGGTTGCTGTAAACACCGGGCGTGTAGTCGGTGGCGCGCTGTACGGTGCTTACACCGCGGTTCTCCATTTGCTCCCGGGTAATGGTGGAAACGCTCTGGGGCGTTTCGATAAAGGGTGTTTCTACCTTGGTGGCAGCCTGTTGAGCGGTGACCGTGACCGTGTTCAGCTCGGTGCTTTCCTGAGCGTGCAGCGGGGAAACGGCCAGGGCCGCGATAACGGCAGCACTGATGGGAGAGCGTAAAATGTGTGGAGCGCGAAGCAAACGGTGTTGGGCGATGAACATGGGGAGTACCTGCAATAAGAATCAGTTAACCAAAGTGCTAATGAGAATTATTGCGCTTATTTGCTTGTGAAAGGTATGTGCAATGACAAAAGGCGTATGCGCGCTGCCAAAAAGCCTCCTACAGGGGAACCTACCGCTAACGCAACAACGCAGCGATCTTAGTGGCGGTTGAGCACCTCATGGGGCGCGATACCAAAGGCGCGCTTAAAAGCAGTGGCAAAATTGGTGGCATGGCGATAGCCGCAGGCGTGTGCGGTTTGCTGCACGCTATAGCCTTTGCGCAAGTACGCCTGGGCTTGGGCCAGGCGGCAGCGGCGTAAATAGTCGAAGATTGAGCAGCCGTAACAGCGCTGAAACTTGCTACGCAGGCTACTGGGACTCATGGCGGCGTTGCTGGCCAATTGCTCCAGCCGATACGCCTGGTGGGGATACTGTTCGAGCTGCTGGCGCAAACGTTCCAGGCGCTGATGGTCGCTATGGGTAAGGCCCGCTGGGAAACTGACGGCTTTCCCTGTGTCGCCGGGCTCAAGGCAATTGGCAGGCAGCCCATGCGCTAACAGCTGGAGCGCTAGACCCTGCCATAACAGACGCTGCCTTTCTGCTGGCCAGTTCGTGACCAGTGCCGCTTCCAGGCTGTGGTGAAGGAGCTGTGGCACTTGCCAGGTATGCAGCACGGGCGTTGCCGGAGGGGCAACGTCGATAGGTAAAGAAGCAAGCGGCTCGCTGGAAGCGAGCAGCGATATGTTCAGAATGCGCAAACGTTGCGGCGCGGGCTGGAAGACTTCAAGCCCGATCTGCTCGTTGAAATGTGCACTAAAAGCGTCACCGGCCTGCAACTGAAATGACTGGTGACCGAGCCCCACTTGGATACGCCCCTCAAGGACAACACTGAGAAACCACGCAGCGGAACGCCGGGAGGTGGAGGCGTACGCGTGCAGGACGTCAAGATCCGAGTGCGTCACCCGCAGCGTGGGCGTTATCTCGACATCCATCACCCGCCCGCGGGCCACGCATGGCGCTGGCTGGGCGCGCTCGGACGCTTCGGGAAAGCGGTAGTCGATCCCGAAGCGCTGACCAAGCGCCAGCAGGTCATGGGTGGTGAGTGGCGTGCCAGATGGCGTTATCGAATCTAGTGCCGCCATTTCCACTTCCATGACCATTATCTCGCCCTTGATTGGTTATCAGCGTTTAGCGAACCAGCGCTCAGTAAGCCATCGACCAGCTCAGAGTGTAAGTGCGCCCACGGCCCTGGTAGTCATAGAGGTACTCTGGGCCATAGTAGGGCGAATAGAACATCGCGGCGCGCTGACCCCAAACGGTGGAATACTGGTCATCCAGCAGGTTCTGCACGCCCAGGCTGACGGTGCCTAAGCCGGTCTCCTGGCTGAGCGATAAGTCGAGGGTGGTATTGCCTTCGATCTCGCGGTCGGCAGCGTCCTTCAGGTCGAAGTTATGGTTGGCTTGCAAGCGCGCCGAGCGAACATAGTCAGTCCAGCCGATAAAGGCGGTGGCGGAAGAGAGCGATGCATAGCGAGCGTCACGTTTCTCCCAGTCGCCCTGGTCGTTCTCCTGCTCGGAGCGCACCAGGTGCAGCGTTCCCCCGAGTTCTACGCCACTGCCGAAGTAGCGAGTCACGGCGGTTTCCAGGCCAAAGTCGCGTTTCTTTTCGTCTACTACGCTGACGCTTAGATCTTCGGCGTTTTCCACTGCCTTGTCCGACCAGGCGTAGTAAAGCGCCGTTTGGGCCGTCCAGTTACCCCCTTGGTAGCGCCAACCTAGCTCGACCTGATCCGTCTCAATGGCAGACAAGGGATTATTAGCGACACTCACATCAGGGCTCTTGCCGTAGTACTTGGCGGGATCCGGCAGCTCGAAGCCCTGGCTGAACTGTAGCCAGTTCTGGTGGCCGTTGCGGTGATCATAGAGGGCGCTGGCATTGAAGAGGGTTGCTTCGTAGTCATTTTCGCCGCCTGGGATCCCCTGGAATTCATCCACTTCGACATCCATATGCTGCTGGCGCACACCGGCAGAAAGCTTGAGTCCCTGAGTGGCCTGCCAGTCGCCCTGAATAAAGCCTGACACCCCATCCACTTGATAACCGGGGTAGCGGGGCTCAACCCCAGAGGCTTGCTGAGCCAGACCGCCGGAGGCGTCCGATATATCTTTATCGAACAGCATCTGACTGGCATCGAAGGTTTCTCGATCCATATCGAGGCCGTAGGTCAGCGAAACGTCGTCATCCAAGCGCGACTCGAAGAGCGCCTTGATGCCGCTCAAGTCGGTGTTTTGCTGCGAGGCGCGAAACTGCAGACCGTTGGCGACAGGGTAGGGGAAGGCCTGGAAGCTGGACTCTTCCTCGCGGTGAAACGCCTGCAGGTAGAAGTTCTGCCCCCACAGGTTAGCGTGATGATAGTTGATGTTAACCAGCTTGCGGTCGGTTTCCGGGTCGCGCTCTGAGCGGTAACCGTCGCGAATCTCGGCACCATTCAAGTTGGGCGTCGCCGCGTCGAGGTTGGGAAAGTAAACGCCGCGATCGCCTTCGTAGCCGGAACGATATAGCTGGGCGCCCAGCTCCAGGCTCTGTTCGTCGCTCAAACGGAAGGAGAGGTTACCCAGTACATCAATGCTGCGATTGTCCTGCAGGTCGGTTTGGGCGATATCTGGGAAGATCTCTTGGCCGCTGCCGTCATAGTGCCGGCCGTTATCCCCAATGGCGGTGCCCAGGTAGCCTTGTACCCGCTCGTTGCCGCCGCTAATCGATTGCGACAAGCGCCGATCCATATCGTCACTGTTGTTGAAGCCGGTGGTGACCCCCGCTTCTGTGCGCCAGTTGAGGCCTTCCTCACCCTTGCGGGTAATGATGTTGATCAAGCCCCCGGTAGCGCCGCCACCATACAGGCTGCTGGCGCCGGAGAGGACTTCCACGCGCTCGATATTAAACGGATCAATGGCATCGAACTGACGGGAAAGCCCGCGGGAACTGTTCAGCGATACGCCGTCGATAAGCACCTGCACGCCACGGCCGCGCATATTTTGCCCATAATTGGTGCGTCCTTGCGGCGCCAGATCCAGCCCCGGCACCAGGCGCCCCAATGCCGTCTTGAGGTCTGCACCATTGCGGGTCTGTTGTTGCAGCATCTCCTTATCGATTACCCAAACCGCACCAGGAATTTGGCTGATTTGGGTGGGCGTACGGGATCCCACGACCACCATGGTGTCGTTGGCGTTTGTGCCGGAGGCCGTGTTTTGGGCGAAAACGCTGTTGGAGAGGCCCAGCAACAGACCGGTGCCGATAAGTGCAGCAGTTGAAGGCGACTTAGGAAAAGGCGATTTTGAAAATAACAGCGTTTGCATGGTGAACAATCCGCGAACAGTGGGGAGTTAGGAGGCGGAGGGTATCACCAGAAAACACAAAGTCAACGATAGTGATTCGTATTTATTTGGGAGCGTTATTATCTGCTTCACAATGCAGCAATAGGTGATGGCCCTATTGCTGCTTAAGAGGCTGTAGCGTTAAACGGGCTTATTCTTCTGCGCTGTCTCTTTGTCTTTTCCTGTCTCTGGGTTTGTCTCTGGGTCTGTGTCCGGTTCGGGGGTAGGCACCGGCGGTACTTCTGCTTCCACCGGCGTGGCAGTGGAGGCCGTTGACGCTTCAACGGCGGCTTCAAGGTTGGCGACCTGGCGCTCTAACGCCTCTACCCGAGAACGAGTGCGCTGCAGTACGTCCATTAAAATGTCGAAATCTTCCCGCGAGACAAGCTCCAGGCGGTCAAAGGCGCCACGTACAACTTGCTGCACGCCCTTTTGAATATCTTCCGGTGCCTGGGAAGCGTTTTGTAAACGGTCGCCAATCTGCTGGGCCAGTCGGCTAATGCGGTCTTGAGGCGCCATCGCTGCTCTCTCCTTAATAATTCGCTAAATGAACATCTATGTAATTGCTTACCGGTAAGGATACGCAACAGTTGGCGAATTCGCATGCGCCGTGTGAATTTCCTGTTGGGCATATGGGGTGCATCGAAATGGAGCAGGCAACTTTTGCTTACGCTCTTTTTTGGTGCAATAGCGGTAGCGTAACTGTGGATTGGCTCAAATTTAGCGTCGCAGTGCCCTTTAGTTGTTGGCTAATAAGCTGACTTATAAGAAAAAAAAGTCAGCTGGCACAGTATGCGCATTATCGGTTCAGGTGCTTATTCTGGCGGCTGTGCCGCTACCAATCTAGCAGGACTTATCCAGCAGGGGAGATCCGGGATGAAACTCATCACCGCTATCATCAAGCCATTTAAGCTCGACGACGTTCGTGAGGCATTAGCTGACAACGGCGTTCAGGGCATTACGGTCACCGAAGTTAAAGGTTTTGGCCGTCAGAAAGGCCATACCGAGTTGTACCGTGGCGCGGAATACGTCGTCGACTTTCTGCCCAAGGTAAAAGTGGAAGTGGCCGTAGACGATGCCCGCTTAGAGAGCGTGCTGGATGCGATTTGCAGTGCGGCTAACAGCGGCAAGATCGGTGACGGCAAGGTATTCGTGACACCGCTTGAAGACGTTATTCGGATTCGGACAGGCGAACGCGGTGCAGACGCCGTTTAACGCTGCTTTGCGGATCATTTCTATAGTTCAACGGGGAACTTACAATGAATGAGTTGACTGATCTGAGCTACGCGCTCGATACGTTCTACTTTCTAATATGTGGCGTGCTCGTCATGTGGATGGCCGCTGGCTTCTCCATGTTAGAAGCGGGCTTAGTGCGCTCCAAGAACACCGCTGAAATCCTCACCAAGAACATCGCGCTGTTTGCGATTGCCTGCACCATGTATTTATTGGTGGGCTACTACATCATGTACTCCAGCAGCGCTGGTGGCTTCTTACCCAACCTGGGTTTTCTGATTGGCGCTGAGAACAGCGTGGATGCAGTGACCGCCGGTGGTGATGATGCACCTTACTACTCCATGCGTTCCGATTTCTTTTTCCAGGTAGTCTTCGTTGCGACCGCTATGTCGATTGTGTCGGGTGCTGTCGCCGAGCGCATGAAACTATGGGCATTCCTGGCCTTTGCTGTGGTCATGACCGCGTTTATCTACCCGGTATCCGGCTACTGGACTTGGGGCGGCGGCTGGTTGTCTGAAGTGGGCTACTCTGACTACGCGGGTTCAGGCATTGTGCACCTTGCCGGTGCAGCTGCAGCGCTAGCGGGTGTGATCGTGCTAGGCCCACGTAAAGGCAAATACGGTAAAGATGGTTCTATTCACGCTATTCCGGGTGCCAACATGCCACTGGCAACGCTGGGTACCTTCATCCTGTGGATGGGCTGGTTCGGCTTTAACGGCGGCTCTGAACTCAAACTGGCGGCGGTCGACTCTGCCAACAACGTGGCGCAAGTGTTTGTTAATACCAACGCTGCGGCGGCAGGCGGTGTGATTGCCGCCCTGATTCTGGCCAAACTGTGGTTCCGCAAAGCGGATCTGACCATGGCGCTGAACGGTGCACTGGCTGGCCTGGTGGCGATTACTGCTGATCCGCTTTCTCCATCTGCGCTGGGCGCGACCATTATTGGCGCCATCGGTGGCATCATCGTAGTCGCTGCCATCGTGACACTCGATAAAGTGAAGTTGGATGATCCGGTCGGTGCGATCTCGGTACACGGTGTGGTGGGTATCTGGGGCGTGCTGGCAGTGCCGCTGAACAACGGCGACGCGTCATTCGGTGCTCAAATCATCGGTATCGCAGGTATCTTCGGTTGGGTCTTCCTGGCAAGCCTAGTGGTATGGCTGATCCTGAAAGCCATCATGGGCATCCGGGTGAGCGAAGAAGAAGAGTATGAAGGCGTTGATATCGCAGAGTGCGGTCTTGAAGCCTATCCCGAATTTGGTATTAAGAAATAAACAGCGGCATTAAGAAATAATTTAATGCTGACCAAGTGAGCTGGCGTGCTCCTTCTGGCCTCCCCTGAGTGGGAGGCTTTTTTATTCTCTGCCAATAGCGGTGTATGCTGGTAGTTAGCGGTCATCGGTTGCGCAATCGCAGCCGTGCAACCCGACCCCATCACGGCCACCCAGTTAGAGGATATGGTAATGAAATTGATCACAGCTATTATCAAGCCGTTTAAGCTCGACGATGTGCGCGAATCGCTCTCTGATATCGGCGTACAGGGTATTACGGTGACGGAAGTGAAGGGCTTTGGGCGCCAGAAAGGGCATACCGAGCTGTATCGTGGCGCTGAGTATGTGGTGGACTTCCTGCCTAAAGTGAAGCTGGAAGTCGCGGTGGATGATGATATGGCCGAGCAGGTGATCGATGCCATCACCCAGGTGGCGAACACGGGTAAAATCGGCGACGGCAAAATCTTTGTGATGCCGCTAGAGCAGGTTATCCGTATCCGTACCGGTGAAACGGGCAAAGACGCGGTTTAGGTTTGTGAATGGTGAATGGTAAGAAAAAAGCAGTAATTTGTTTAATTGTAGGTAGTAAGTAGCACAAAGCCCCTGTGGAGTATCTCCAGCAGGGGCTTTGTATGAGTGATACGAACATTCTAGCGGCTAAAGTTTTTTCTATTCACTACTCACTCATTACGATTCACTATTTACGCCTCACTTCTCGACAAACGCACGCTCAATGACGTAGTCGCCCGGCTCGCCCATACGTGGCGAAATATTTAGACCCAACTCGTCGAGCAGGGCGCTGGTATCGTCCAGCATGGCGGGGCTGCCACAGATCATCGCGCGGTCTTGGCGTGGGTCGATGGGCGGCAGGCCGGTATCTTCAAACAGCTTACCCGTACGAATATGGTCGGTCAGGCGGCCCATGGTGTGGAACTCTTCCCGGGTAACGGTCGGGTAGTAGACCAGCTTTTCAGCAATATCTTCACCTAGGTACTCATGGGCTGGCAGCTCTTTGGTGATGAAGTCGGCGTAGGCCAATTCAGAGACTTCGCGCACCCCGTGAACCAGTACGATTTTCTCGTAGCGTTCATAAACTTCGGGATCCTGAATCAAGCTCATAAAGGGCGCCAAACCGGTACCGGTGGAGAGCATATACAGGTTGCGGCCGGGCAGCAAGTCGTCGGTGACCAGCGTGCCTGTCGGCTTGCGGCTGACCATAATCTGGTCACCCACTTTCAGGTGCTGAAGTCGTGACGTGAGCGGGCCATCGGGCACTTTAATGCTGAAGAACTCCAGGTGGTCTTCGTAGTTGGGACTGGCAATGGAGTAAGCGCGCATCAGCGGTTTGCCATTCACTTCCAAACCAATCATTACAAACTGACCGGTTTTGAAGCGCAGGCTACGCTCTCGGGTGGTGCGGAAGCTGAATAGAGTATCGTTCCAGTGATGAACGCTAAGCACTTCTTCCAGAGCAAACTTACTCATGCCGTTTTCTCCTGTAGCCGACGCTGGCGCTAAACCATATCGGTCATATTCTGAAAAAGAATAAAAATTATTAAATAAGTTGCCTGCAAGTCTAAGCAAAGGGTGCTATATCTGTTAAGCGAATTATATTGATAACGCTTATCTGAAAAATAGATATAGATCAAATATAGGTCAGACGCTATGCACTACACCTTGCGGCAGTTGGAAGTCTTTGTGGCGGTTGCCCAGCATGAGAGCGTATCCCATGCGGCGCGGGCGCTGGCCATGTCGCAATCGGCGACCAGCACGGCGCTGGCGGAGCTTGAGCGGCAGTTCGACTGTCAACTGCTGGATCGGATCGGCAAACGCTTGAAACTTAACGCGCTGGGTTTTCAGCTATTGCCTAAAGCGGTGGCGCTGCTTGATCGTGGTGAAGAGATCGAAGAGTTGCTGCGTGGGCAGAAAGGGGTTGGATCGCTGGATGTCGGCGCCACGCTGACCATTGGTAACTACCTGGCCACGTTGCTCATCAGCGACTTTATGCAGCGCCACCCCGGCAGTCGGGTGCGCCTGGCGGTGCGCAATACGCGCCATATTATCGAAGGCGTGCGCCAGCACTCGCTGGATTTAGGCTTGATCGAGGGGCAGTGCGACGATGACATGATCATCAGCCAGCCCTGGGTAGAAGATGAGCTGTGCGTGTTTTGCTCGCCGCGTCATCCGCTGGCAGGCCGCGAGCATCTTGAGCTTGAGCAATTGCTGCGTGAGGACTGGATTATGCGCGAAGAGGGCTCTGGCACCCGAATGACCCTGGAACACGCCGCCCGCCACCGTCGCAGCCGGTTTAATACGCTGCTGGAGCTAGAGCATACGGAAGGTATTAAACGTGCCGTGGAGTCGGGGCTGGGGATTGGCTGTGTCTCGCGCTTGGCGCTACGCGATGCCTTCCGGCGCGGCAGCTTGGTACCGCTGCCCACGCCGGAGTTGGATCTAAAGCGTCAATTCACGTTTATTTGGCACCGACATAAATACCTCACCACCGGCGTGCGCGAATTTCTGCGCCTGTGCCGTGAAATGACCGCTGGCGCTAAACGCAGCGACGATATTGCACTGCCGCCCATTCCTTAGTCCCTCAAAACGACGCCAGCGCTTTGGGCGAGTTTAACGTTAGCGGCGCAGGTGGGTGTTGAGAAAGCTTGAAGCTGCCTATGGTGACCGCTAAGTGATCGGCCTGCTCTTTCAACTGCTCGGCAGCGGTCGTAGACTCTTCTACCATGGCCGCGTTCTCCTGGGTCATGCGATCCAGCTCTGCGACAGCGATGTTGACTTGTTTGATACCTTCGCTCTGCTCGCTGGTCGCTGCATTGATCTCCTCCAAAACATCGGTTACGCGGGTAATATGCGTGACGATGTCCTGCATGGTAGCCCCCGCATTACACACCAAAGTAGTGCCGTTATTCACCTTGGTTTGTGAATCTTCGATCAGCTTTTGAATATCGTTGGCGGCCTCGCTGCTGCGCCCGGCCAGCTTGCGCACCTCGTCAGCTACCACGGCAAAACCACGGCCATGCTCACCAGCCCGGGCCGCTTCCACAGAGGCGTTAAGCGCCAGCAGGTTGGTCTGGAACGAAATGCTGTTCATTAGCGTGACAATTTCACCGATCTTATCCGACGCGTGGGTAATGTCTTCCATGGTGTTCACCACATTTGCGACAACCTTCCCACCTTCGTTGGCGACTTCTGAGGCGGTTTGAGATAGCTTATTGGCTTCTTTTGCGGATGCTGCCGTGTGTTGAACGGTACTGGTGATTTCCTCAATCGATGCAGAGGTTTGCTGCAGACTAGCGGCCGCGTTATCGGTGCGACGGGATAGATCCTGGCCGCCCATGGCGATCTCGTTGGCGGCATGGTGAACGGATTCACTGCTGGTGCGGACATCGATTAATACCGCCTCCATTTTGCTCACGAAGCGGTTGAAAGCACCGCTCATCTGGGCCACTTCATCGCGGCCTTGCTCCGGCAGTCGGCGGGTCAGATCTCCGTCGCCACTAGCGATGTCATCCAGCGCATCCCGGGCCCGTTCAAGACCGGCGAAGGTTCGCTTGAGCCACAGGCTGAGCAGTAGCGCAGTAACGGCGATAATGATCAGTAGCGTGATCAAAGACGAGTGAAGGATAGCGCGAAGGCCGGCAGTGGCCTCGCGTTCGTCTAGCGCGATCCCGAGCTCCCAGTCGGTACCCGCGATGGGCGTCGCTGATAGCCGCTTATCCTGGCCGTCGACTTGAATAGCTTCCCAGCTATCTTGGGTAGCGCTCAGCCGACCGATAACGGCGGGGGGCAAGGTATCACTGATCTGGCTTAGTGGCTTGAGGGTCAGCGCCGTGTTGGGGTGCGCGATCAGCGTCTCGCCGCCACTGCTCAGAAAGGCGAAGCTCGATGGCGTCGGCTGAATGGCATTGACCTGATTGACCAGACTGTCGATCGCCACATCTCCGCCGACCACCCCATACAGGCGACCCTCACGCTTGACCGGCGTGGCAAAGGTAACCACTAAGCGATTGCTGTTGGCATCCACGTAGGGCAGCGAGACGATAGTCCTATCCTGATTCATGGCCGCTTGGTACCAGCCGCGCTGGCGCGGGTCGTAGTCATTAGGTGGTTTCCAGCCATCGGAAGAAAGATGGCTGCCATCGGTTTGACCGTAAAAGGCCGCTATGAATCCACCTGACTCGGCTAGCTGTTTTAGGGGCTCAAGAGGGACATTATCGATCACGGGATCGCGCGCTGCTTCTAGCATGGCGGCACGGGCAGACACCCATTCTTCGATTGCCAGGGCGTTACCCTGTGCGATGGATGCCTGTTGCCGAGTTACCTGCTGCTCGTTGTGAGCTTGCAAGGTCAGATAACTGACGGAGGCGTTGATGGTCAGTGCCAGCGTGATAACCACCAAAGTGATCATCAGAATGCGCAAGCGTAGGGACGACAGCATTAATAAAGTCTCGCTATTAAGGAAAAATGAGGTCAGAAGCTGACCGCTTGGTAAGTAACATCTGCTGTCATGCTATCGGCACCGATGAATACGACTTTAGATGTATGCATCAGCTCGTGCCGTTATAGGCTCGTAAGGGATAGAACACGCGCCAGAGGAGACCGTGTTAATGCAGGGGGGATAATGACGTAAGGGCCTCTAAATGAGGCCCCTACGGATAAAGAGGTAGGTAGACAGCTTAATCACGTTCCGGAGGCAAACGCAGCGTCATTGCACTGCCGCCCATTCCTTAGTCCCTCAAAACGACGCCAGCGCTTTGGGCGAGTTTAACGTTAGCGGCGCAGGTGGGTGTTGAGACAGTTTGAAGCTGCCTATGGTGACCGCTAAGTGGTCGGCCTGCTCTTTCAACTGCTCGGCAGCGGTCGTGGACTCTTCTACCATGGCCGCGTTCTCCTGGGTCATGCGATCCAGTTCGGCGACAGCGATGTTGACTTGTTTGATACCTTCGCTCTGCTCATTAGTCGCTGCGTTGATCTCCTCCAAAACATCGGTTACGCGGGTAATATGCGTGACGATGTCTTGCATGGTAGCCCCCGCATTACGCACCAAAGTAGTGCCGTTATTCACCTTGGTTTGTGAATCTTCGATCAGCTTTTGAATATCGTTGGCGGCCTCGCTGCTGCGCCCGGCCAGCTTGCGCACCTCGTCAGCTACCACGGCAAAACCACGGCCATGCTCGCCAGCCCGGGCCGCTTCCACCGAAGCGTTAAGCGCCAGCAGGTTGGTCTGGAACGAGATGCTGTTCATTAAGGTGACAATTTCACCGATCTTATCCGACGCGTGGGTAATGTCTTCCATGGTGTTCACCACATTTGCGACAACCTTCCCACCTTCGTTGGCGACTTCTGAGGCGGTTTGAGATAGCTTATTGGCTTCTTTTGCGGATGCTGCCGTGTGTTGAACGGTACTGGTGATTTCTTCGATCGATGCAGAGGTTTGCTGCAGGCTAGCGGCCGCGTTATCGGTGCGGCGGGATAGATCTTGTCCGCCCATGGCGATCTCATTGGCGGCATGGTGAACGGATTCACTGCTGGTGCGGACATCGATTAATACTGCCTCCATTTTGCTCACGAAGCGGTTGAAAGCACCGCTCATCTGGGCCACTTCATCGCGGCCTTGCTCCGGCAGTCGGCGGGTCAGATCTCCGTCGCCACTAGCGATGTCATCCAGCGCATCCCGGGCTCGTTCAAGACCGGCGAAGGTTCGCTTGAGCCACAGGCTTAGCAGTAGCGCGGTGACTACAATGATAATCGCTAGCGTCAGCAACGCCGAGTGAATGATGGCACGCAGGCCCGCCGTGGCTTCGTACTCGTCCAGTGCAACGCCTAGTTCCCACTCGGTACCGGCAATCGGCGTGGCCCCTAGCCGCTTTATGTCACCGCCAATTTCAACGGGCTCCCAGGCATTCGGGGTCGCGCTTAAGCGATCAATTGAGGCCGGTGTTAACGCGTCACTGAGCTGTGAAAGTGGCTTCAAGGTTAGTGCTGAGTCCGGATGAGCGATCACCGTTTCACCGCCACTGCTTAGAAACGCAAAGCTAGAGGGCGTCGGCTGAATAGCATTAACCTGTGCAATTAAGTTGACGATCTCTACATCGCCGCCGATGACGCCATAAAGCTGTCCGTTACGTTTGATGGGGGTTGAGAAGGGCACAACCAAGCGACCACTGTTGGCATCCAGGTAGGGGAGTGAGACAACGGTTTTATCTTGCGCAACGGCGCTTTTATACCAGTCGCGAGTGCGCGGGTCATAGTCATCGCCGGGGATCCAGCCATCGGACGTAAGCAGGCTGCCGTCGGGCCGCGCTAAATAGGTTGATAGAAATCCGCCCGACTCGGCGAGCTGAATGAGCGGTTGAACTGGATCTCTTCCACTTACCGGTGCTTGAGCCGCCTCCATCATAGCGGTGCGGGCGGCTACCCACTCTTCAATGGCCAAAGCATTGCCGTGGGAAATGGAGGCAAGCTGTTGGGCTACTTGTTCGTCGTTTTGTGTCTTTAAGATCGTGTAACTGACCGAAGCATTAATAATCAGCGCCAAGGCGATAACCACCAAAGTGATCACTAGAATACGCAGGCGTAGGGATGACAGCATCAATAAAGTCTCGCTATTCAGGGGTAATTAAGGACGAAAGTAGGCCACTTGATTCGTAATATCTGCTGTCATGCTATCGGCGCCAGTGGGTGCGACTTTAGGTGTATGCGTCAGCTCGTGTAGTTAGGGTTCGTAAGGGAGGGGGAACACACGCTAGGGGAAACTGGGTTAATGCGGGATGAATAACGACATAGGGGCCTCAGAATGAGGCCCCTATAGGTAATGACGTAGGTTGAAAGCGATTGCGCAAGTCACTTTCCGGCGCTAAACGCAGCGACGATATTGCGCTGCCGACAATGCCTTAATCCCTTAAAACGATGGCAACGCCTTGGCCGATTTTGAGGTTAGAGGCGCAGGCGGGTGTTGAGAAAGCTTGAAGCTACTAATCGTGCCAGCCAGATGGTCGGCCTGTTCTTTTAGCTGCTCAGCGGCAGTTGTGGACTCTTCTACCATGGCCGCGTTCTCTTGAGTCATGCGATCCAGTTCGGCAACGGCGATGTTAACTTGGTTAATACCGTCGCTCTGCTCGCTGGTCGCTGCATTGATCTCCTCCAAAACATCGGTCACGCGGGTAATGTGCGCGACGATATCCTGCATGGTAGCCCCCGCATTGCGCACCAAAGTGGTGCCGTTATTCACCTTGGTTTGTGAGTCTTCGATCAGCTTTTGAATATCGTTGGCGGCTTCGCTGCTGCGTCCGGCTAGCTTGCGTACCTCGTCGGCTACCACGGCAAAACCACGGCCATGTTCGCCAGCACGGGCCGCTTCCACTGAGGCGTTAAGTGCCAGCAGGTTGGTCTGGAACGAAATGCTGTTCATTAGCGTGACGATTTCACCGATTTTACCGGAGGCGCGAGAGATGTCTTCCATCGTTGTCACTACATTTGCCACGACTTTCCCGCCTTCGTTCGCCACTTCAGAGGCGGTTTGAGAAAGTTTGTTGGCTTCCTGGGCAGAGGCAGAGGTGTGTTGAACTGTACTGGTGATTTCCTCGATCGATGCAGAAGTCTGCTGCAAGCTAGCGGCCGCGTTATCGGTGCGACGGGATAAATCCTGGCCGCCCATGGCAATTTCGTTTGCCGCATGGTGAACGGATTCACTGCTGGTGCGCACATCTACCAATACGGCTTCCATTGTGCCTACAAAGCGGTTGAAGGCCTTGGCAATTTGCGTGATTTCGTCGTTGCCCTCTTCTGGCAAACGGCGGGTTAAGTCGCCCTCTCCTGAGGCGATGTCATCCATCGCGTCACGCGCAACCAGCAAACGGCGCAGCAGCAGTGAAAGCAGTAAGCCAAATACCACCGCTGTAATCGCGGCTACAATTAGCAGCGTGACTATCGATGTGGTCGCGATGGCGCGAAGGCCCGCCGTTGCCTCCGTTTCATCAAGCGCCACCAATAGTTGCCAGTCGCTGTTGCCACCCACCGACTGGCCAAGCAGTAGCTTATTACTGCCCTGTAACGCCATGGCTTGGGGCTCCTCAGCGCTGGTGATCTGCGCTAAGCGGCTGCTATCGAGTTCACTGCTGAGCGCGGTAGAGGGTTCCAGACTAAGGCTGCTATCAGGGTGGGCTACCAGGGTGCCGTCGCCAGTGGTAAGAAAACCAAAGCTTGATGGGGTCGGTGCAATAGACGCGACGATTTTGACGACATCGTTGATATTGATATCGGCGCCCACGACAGCAACTAGCTCACCCTCTTGGTAGTAAGGGTGTACAAACGACACGACGAGTTCGTTACTAATCATATCGACGTAAGGAGCTGTAACAACGGTTGTTTCTGCATTAACCGCGTCCTGATACCAAGGGCGCTGGCGCGGGTCATAATCGCTTGGTGGCTCCCAGCCATCAGAAAAAACAGCGTTTGGGGTGTCTGGATAAGCCATATAGGAGGCCATAAACCCACCGGATGCGGTTAACTGTTGCAGCGCAGGTAGCGGATTGTCTTCTAGTGTGGCCTGTTCCAGGGCCGATAGCATGGTGACGCGAGAGGCCATCCATTCATTGAGTGCTTGCGTGTTGCCACGTACAACCGCCTCTAAATTGCGGTTAACTTGCTGACTATTATGATGTTTTACGGTGGTATAACTGGCAATGCCGTTAATGACTAGGGCGAGGGTTATCGCCACTAGTGCGGCCAATAGAATACGTACTCGGAGGGTGGATAGCATAGTCGCTCTCGACGTAGAAGTGCATGTCAGTACTCAGGGAGGTACCGTTTGTAATGTCTTCTAAACTATCGGCGAGAACGACCCTTTCTTTAGTGATGAATGAAGGTTAAGTTTCAGATATTGCTAGCGTAAATCACTGACTGCCTGTTGGATATCGGCTAGTGACGCTTTACTTAGATCTTTCGATAAAGAGTGTATTACGAGCTTCTGTGTAGGGCCATCAAGCTTATCCCGTAACAGGCCTAAAAATTTGGGTGGCGCGACCATGATTAGCTTCTCCATGCTGTTGCCTACTCGGGCGCTGTAAAGTCGCTGAGCGACCTCTTTCGCAAACAGCTCGTTTTCGTGCTTGGTAGCCGTTCCCTCTTCGCCAGCCGAGCGAGAGGTAGTGGACATCGACTCATGCACATCGCCTCGACCATCGGTGACCAAGTCACCTTCATGCAGCCGCCCTTCTGCGTGAACCAGGCTCTCCTGTTCTGCCAGCTTCAAGGCATCACGAGTAAAGATACGTGCGCGAGCGGCGTCGGCTACCACGATATAAGTTGTCATCGCTGTGCATACTCCATGTCGTTGATGGTCATTTAACCATGGCAAGCGTTTGGCGTTAGGTCAAACACTTGCCATGGCTTAAGCAACTGGTTCTAAGCAACTGGTTCTGAACAACTGGTTCTAAACAACGGGGCTACAGCACTTTGCGACGCAGTAAGCTGGTGACCGCTTCACCGATCAGCACTAGCACAATAATGGCAATCAAAATGGTCGCGACGGTAGGCCAGGCGAAGGTGTCAATTGCACCCTGTAAAATCACGCCAATCCCCCCCGCGCCCACTAACCCAAGCACGGTTGATTCGCGGATATTGATATCCCAGCGCAGGATCACAATGGCAAAAAACGCTGGCATGACTTGCGGCACAATGGCGTAGGCGACCACCTTGGCCTTGGAGGCTCCGGTGGCTTCCATCGCTTCCACCGGGTTGCGGTCAATCTCTTCAATCGCCTCACCCATCAGCTTGCCGATAAAGCCAATTGAACGAAACACAATGGCGAGAATGCCCGCTAACACGCCAGGGCCAAAAATCGCCACGAACAGCAGTGCCCAGATAATGGTATTTACCGAGCGGCTGGAGACCAGAATAAAACGCCCTAGCCACAGGCAGGCGCGGTTAGGTGTGGTGTTCTGGGCGGCAATATACGCCACCGGTAACGCCAGGAAAATCGTTAGGAAGGTCGCCAGAGTGGCAATATGCACGGTCTCAATCAGTGCGGCGATGATGCCGTTTAACCCAGCGGGGCTGGGTGGCCACATGCGCGCCCCAAGCGCCGAGATCTGGTTGGGCGCATCCCACACCCACGGCCAGAAAATATCAATATCTCGCACCGCCCATACCACCACCATCAAGGTGGCTAAAAGCACGCCATAACGGATAAGGAGCTGTTTACGGTCGTGGCGTTGCCAAACCCGGTCAGCAAGCTGCTGTGCATGATCTACCATATTTTTTTCCTTACCCAGCCGCTGACACCTTCGCTGAGCAAAATGACGGCGATGATAATGAGTAGAATCGCAAAGGCGAAATCGTAATCGTAGCGTCCAAAGGCGTTCATTAGCGTACCGCCAATGCCACCTGCACCGACAATCCCGACCACCGCCGAGGCGCGCAAATTACTGTCCAGTTGGTACATGGAAAGCCCAACTTGACGTGGCAGTATCTGCGGGAAAACGGCATAAAACAGAATGGCGATATAGCCCGCACCAGCGGCTTTCATAGCCTCTACCTGCCCCCAGTCGATCTCTTCTATCTCTTCGGCAAGCAGCTTGCCTACGAAGCCAATGGAGTAGAGCGTTAAGGTGAGAATGCCCGCTAAGGGGCCAAAGCCCACGGCGGCCACAAACAGAATCGCCACAATCACCGGGTGGAAACTGCGCGATATGATAATCACCGCCCGGCCAATAATATAAATTGGCATGGGCGCAATATTACGCGCAGCCATTACAGCAAAGGGAATCGACAGAAAGACCCCCAGTAGCGTCGCCAAAATAGCGATTTGGAAGCTCTCTTTAAAGCCCGTTAACAGTAGCTCGTAACGCTCAAGATTGGGCGGGAAGCCACCGCTAAAAATACGTGCGGCGCGGGGCAACCCTTCAGAGATACGCGCCCAGTTGAAGGGCAGTGAGCCAAAGGCCCATACCAGGTAGACCACCGCCACCAGGATCAACCCGGAGCGCAGCACTGGGTTGGCAATAAACGGCGGCTTTTTCCAAGTACGGGGTGCTGTGGAATGAGCGTCAGGCGGAGTCATGGGTGTGCTCCTCTGGCGTATCCGTAATTGCATCGTCCGGTGCGTCAATCCCCCCGTAGATGGCATCCAGTGCGTCTTTGTTGAAGTCGGCAGGCGCACCATCAAAGATCATCTTGCCGTGGCGTAGGCCCACAATGCGCTCGGTATAGGTTTTGGCCTGAGCAACGTTATGGATATTGATCAACACCGGCAGCGACAGCTCGCTGGCCAAGCTTTGCAGCAGCACCATAATCTGCTCAGAAGTGCGCGGGTCTAGCGAGGCGGTGGGCTCATCGGCGAGCAGCACTTCAGGTTCCTGCATTAGCGCGCGAACGACGCCTACTCGCTGGCGCTCGCCGCCGGAAAGCTCATCAGCACGCTTGTTAGCGTAATGCGCGATGCCCACGCGCTCCATCAGTACAAAGGCACGCTCAATATCTGCTTGGGGGTAGCGACGTGAAATCGCTTGGTAGAGATTGACGTAACCCAACCGCCCGGCTAGCACGTTCTCCATCACGGTTAAGCGATCCAGCAGGTTAAAGCCCTGGAAAACCATGCCAATTTTGCGGCGTGCGCGGCGCAATCCAGCGCCTTTAAGGTTCACCAACTCATTGCCGTTGAGTTTGATAGAGCCGGATGTGGGCTCTACCAAACGGTTAATACACCTCAGCATAGTGCTTTTGCCGGCGCCTGACGCGCCTACGATAGAAACAACGCTGTTTCCCTCTACCTTGAGGTCAAGCCCTTTCAGCACGGCTTCATCGTGGCCATAGCGTTTGACCAGATTGGTAATTTCCAGCATGTGTCCGCTTCCATCGTCGAGAAAATAACCGCACCGCCGGTGGCGATGCGTTAGGTTTTACTCTTCCAGGTTTTCTGGCGTATAGCTCACGTTATTAGCGGCTTGGATGGTGCGAATCACCTGCCAATTATCTTTGTAATTGATCGGAATAAATTTCTCGACGCCCTCAAACTCTTCACCCAGCTCGGTGCCAATAAAATCAAAGCTGAAGAAAGCTTCTTCAATTTTTTCGACTAGGTCTGGGTGCAGATTGTGCGCGTAGTTGTACGAAGTAGTGGGAAAACGGTCGGATTCGTAGATCAGACGCACGTCTTCTTCATCGTAAAGACCGCGTGCGGCCATCCGCTCTACCACTTCGGAAGCGACCGGAGCCGCATCGTAATCCTTGGCCACTACGCCCAGCATGGATTGGTCGTGGCTACCTGAGTAGACCACTTCGTAATCTTCGTCGGGGGTGATGCCAAGTTCAGGTAGCAGTGCGCGGGGCGCTAAGTTGCCCGAGTTAGAGGTGGGTGAGGTGTGGGCAACGCGCTTGCCTTTGAGATCCTCAACCTCATGAATATCAGAGTCAACGTGGGTAAACAGCTGCAGGGTGTAGCCAAACTGACCGTCATCAGAGCCCATTAACGCAAACGGCACCGCACCGGCCAGGTTTACCGCAAACGGCGTGGGGCCGGTGGAGAAACCGGCGATATGCAGCCGCCCGCTGCGCATCGCTTCTACTTGGGCAGCATTGGACTGCACCGCAAAGAAGCGCACATCCCGCTCAGTGACGTCTGATAGGTGGTCAATAAAGGGCTGCCAAATATCTGAATAGATGGCCGGATCCTCTACGGGGGTGTAAGCAAAAATCAGCGTATCAGGATTGGCCCATTCAGACTCATCGGCGGGGCGATCAGCGACGATATCGCCATTCTCATCGCAATATATAGCATCTAAAACGCCGCGCTCACATTCAGCTTGGGCGTGGGTAGAGAGCAGGGTAAGTGGTAGCAGAGATATAGCGGTAAGCATCGCAAGCGGGCGCTTGCGGAAGAGCGAAGTTGTCATGGTAAGCCTCATTTGTGCGTTATTGTTGTGTTCTTGCTATGCATCAAACTGTGTTTCCTTTGCTGCGTTTTGCCACTCGTTAAAGCGAGAAATGTTTCATAAGTGGACATTTGGCGCGAAGGATGATTATTTTCGAAAGCAGACACTTTCAATCTAGGGTTTGTGACGAACTTATGTCAAATACTTTACAGGCGCCTTACGACCATTGGCGCAACCGCTATTTACTAATCCGCCACGGCCATAGCCAAGCCAATCAGCAGGGCGTAATTGTCAGCTCGCCGGAGCGCGGTCTGGCGGACTTCGGTCTTTCCGAGTTGGGCGAGCAACAGCTTGCCCAGAGGGTTGCCGACTGGCAGTGGCCGACACCCACGCTTGTCGTGCACTCGGATTTTCTGCGCACGACGCAAACGGCTGCCCACATTGCCACTGCGTTTGGACTCACCCCAAGCGTGGAAACGCGTTTGCGAGAGCGCCATTTTGGCGAGTTTGAAGGGCAGAGTGACGATCGCTACGCCAGCATATGGGCGTTAGACGCTGAAGATGCCGATCACCAGCACCATGGGGTAGAGGCGGTGAGTTCGGTGGCGGGCCGCATGCAGGCGGTAATCGCTGAGTGGGAGCAAAAGGCCAGCGGTGAAACTATTGTGCTGGTCAGCCACGGCGACCCGCTGCAGATTCTGCTCACCTCGCTGGCGGGGAAGGCGCTGACGACCCACCGTGAGCAAACGCCGTTAGCGCCCGCGAGCATCACGCTTTATGGGCGTAGCGTGTAATCCCTCAAGGAGGCTGTGTGGTAGCCTCAAAGAAAAAGTAACGAGACACTACTATGCCTGCTCCTTTCTCGCCGGATGCGTCGAGCCTACTAAAAGCCCTCTCTATCGGCAGCAGTGCCTTGATAGATGAGCATTTTTGGAGCGATGGCGTCGATCAACTGCTGGCAGCGCTAGGGGAGGCGTCGGGTGTTAATCGGGTGTGGATATTTCAAACCATAGAGCGCAACCCAAATGGTGTCCTGCAGGATTTTGTTTTTGAGTGGGCATCTGCGTCGCACTATCGTGAGCGGACGCAAAAGCGCTTTCGCTTTTTTACCACGCTGATTGATGATGACGAGTATGAAGAAATGGTCAATCGTCGCGAGCGAGGTGACCCCCACACCTGTATTACCTCGCGGGTGGCCCCTGGTACGCTGCGCGATAATTTAGAAAGCCAGTCGATACAGTCGATGGTCACCGTGCCCATTATGGTGGATGGCCAGTGGTGGGGCACGCTGGGTTTTGACGACTGTGAACGCGAAGTTGACTGGGAGGGAGCGGGGTTACAGGCGCTGGTGATTGGCGCTGAGCTGATCGCCTCGGCTATTTATCGTCAGCAGCTTACCCGCAGGCAGCGTCAGGTTGATCTGCTGCAGCAGGTCGCCGCCTGTGGTACCTGGGAGATCAACACGCGCAGCGGTGCTACCTGGTGCTCTTCGGCGTTGCTGCTGTCGCTGGGGTATCCTGGCGATTACGCTAGGCTCCCGCTGCGTCGCTTGCTGGCTCATGCCATGCCCGCAGACCGGCTACGCGTATTTGGGTTGATACGCGAATGTCAGCAGCGCCTGCAAACCCAATGCCGTATTGATGTGCAGCTTAGGGTAGCGTCGGGTCATTGGCGCTGGCATGAACTGGTGATGGAGAGTTACTACACCGCTGATGGGTATTTGGCGCGGATCGGCGGCTTGGTCATCGACATTAGCCAACGCAAAAAAATCGAAGAGCAGGCCTGGGTGGCGGCAGAGTTTGACGCCTTGACCGGCACGCGTAATCGACGTGGGCTGGCTAATCACTTAGCGCAGCTCCAAGAATTTGATTCAGCTGCAGATTATTATTTACTGATGATTGATATTGATTACTTCAAGCATATCAATGATCGCTATGGCCACCCCGCGGGGGATTCCCTGCTGGTGGAGATGGCAAAGCGTGTACATGAACTCCTGCGCCCAGAGGATTGCTTGGCGAGGCTTGGCGGTGAAGAGTTTGCCGTTACGGCGGGTGAGTTATCCCACCAGCAGGTGGTGGAACTGGGTGAGCGTATTCGCGAACGCATAGCCCAACAGCCGTTTTATCTGACGGCGGGGGATGCACAAACACCCACCATGGTGACGCTCACTGTCAGTGTTGGCATTGCGCCCTTGGCGCTCTCCAGTGATTTAGACCAGAGTCAGGCAGTGGCCGTCGGCCAGGCTGACCAAGCCCTCTATGCCGCTAAAGAAGCGGGACGCAATCGCGTCGTAGCGTACTGGCAGCCGTGAAAAAGACGCCTGACAAGGGTTGCTTACTGCTACAAGGTTTACTGCTGAGACGGTGGAATCCAAGCAATCATATCGACTTCTACATCTGCACCGCCCGCTAAACCAGTAACCCCAATGCAGGTGCGAGTGGGTAACGGCTGCTGGAAGTAGCTGGCGTAGACCTTATTCACCTCTTCAAAGTGGCCCATATTGGTGATAAATACCCGGGACTGCACCACATATTCGAAGGCGCTGCCGACTTCTTCCAACACAATCGCCAGGTTCTGCATCACCCGATGGGTCTGTTCGGTGAAGGTGCCCAAAAGCATCTCGTTAGTTTCGGGCACCGTCGGCATTTGCCCAGTGATAAACACCAAGTCGCCTACCCGACAGGCGTGGGAAAAGGGGGCGATGGGCTGGGGCGCGCGGTCAATAAACAGCTTTTCAATCATGTGTTTATCCTTTTTTGACTGTTTTTAATACCTGTTTTTAATAACTGTTTTTAATAGCTAGTTGTAATAGCCGTTTGTAATAGCGGCTATTTTAAACGACTGCTCAACATCATGGGCCTCCAGTGAGGCCCATGATGAGGTACTTATCCACAGCTACTTTGTTGCTAGGGCTGTGTATTAATGCCCCAGGATCTGACTTAGGAACAGCTGAGTACGCTCGGATTGTGGGTTGTTGAAGAAGGGTTCAGGTGCGTTTTCTTCAATAATTTGACCCTGATCCATAAAGATGACCCGGTCAGCCACTTGTTTGGCGAAGCCCATTTCGTGGGTCACGCAGATCATGGTCATGCCCTCTTCCGCCAGCTCCACCATAACGTCGAGCACTTCTTTGATCATCTCGGGGTCGAGTGCTGAGGTGGGCTCGTCAAACAGCATCACGTCAGGGTGCATGCACAGCGAGCGGGCAATCGCCACCCGCTGCTGCTGGCCACCCGAAAGCTGCCCTGGGTATTTAGTCGCCTGTTCGGCAATGCGTACCCGCTCCAGATATTCCATCGCCAGCGCTTCGGCCTCTTTGCGGGGTTTCTTTTGTACCCACATTGGCGCGATACAGCAGTTTTCCAGCACTGATAAGTGCGGGAACAGATTAAAGTGCTGAAACACCATGCCGACACTACGGCGAATCTGCTCAATACGCTTAACGTCTTGGGTCAGCGGTACACCGCCCACCACGATTTCACCTTTTTGATGCTCTTCAAGGTGGTTAATGCAGCGAATCAGCGTTGATTTACCCGACCCCGAAGGGCCGCACACCACGATACGCTCGCCGCGCTTCACCTCAAGGTAGATATCCCGCAGTACGTGAAAATCGCCGTACCACTTGTTAACGTTGCGCATCTCGACCATTAGGTCAGAAGTACTGGTGTCAGACGTACTGGTTTCAGAGGTGTTTGTGGCTGCTTGTGTCATGTTGAAATCCTACTTAAAACGTAATGAGATGCGGCGCTCGCTCTTGAACTAGCGATTGAACTAGTACCTGAGCTAGTGCTTATGGCCGGTGTTTAGCTTGCGCTCTAAATACTGGCTGTAGCGCGACATGCTGAAACAGAAGATCCAGAACACGAACGCGGCGAATACATACCCCTCGATAGAGAAGCCCAGCCAGCGCGAGTCGGAAAGCGCCGCTTGCACAATGCCCAACAGGTCAAACAGCCCGATGATCATCACCAGGGTGGTGTCTTTAAACAGCGAGATAAACGTATTAACGATACCCGGAATCATCATTTTTAGCGCTTGCGGCATCACGATCAGCCCCATGCGCTTCCAATACGTCATCCCTAGCGCTGCGGCGGCCTCATCCTGCCCTTTAGGAATCGCCTGCAAACCACCACGAATGACCTCGGCCATATAGGCGCTTTGGAATAGCGTCAGGCCGATCAATGCACGTACCAGGCGATCAACGCTGAGTTCTGAAGGCAGGAACAGCGGTAGCATTACCGAGGCCATAAACAGAATAGTGATGAGCGGCACACCGCGCCAAAACTCGATAAAAATCACGCAGAAGGTTTTGACGATGGGCATGTTCGAGCGTCGCCCAAGGGCGAGCACGATGCCAATAGGAAGCGCACCAATCATCCCCACGCTGGCCAGTAGCAGGGTCAGCATCAAACCGCCCCAGCGGTGGGTGGAAACACGTGGTAGGTCGAAGTAGCCGCCGTGCAGCAGTACGTAGGCGATTACCGGGAAGATCAGCAGCGCAAAGAGTGCCATCCAACGCTTGAACGGCAGGCGCGGGATGACCATCCAGGCAATAATGCCGGCAAACATGGCAAACACGATGTTGGCGCGCCAATATTCGCTGCTCGGATAAAGGCCGTACATAAACTGAGAAAAGCGCGCATTGACGAATACCCAGCAGGCGCCTACTCGTGAGCAGTCTTCACGGCTATCGCCCACCCAGTCGGCATCAATAAACGCCCACTGAACCGTTGGTACCACCAGCAGGTACAGTACATACAGGCCCAACAGCGTAAAGATGCTGTTGATAGGGCCGTTGAACAGATTGCCGCGTAGCCAGGCAATCGGGCCAATGGTTCCTTTAGGAGCCGGGCGCTGAGGTATGGTTTCTTTATTGTGAATCATGGGGTCGCCTCCGGCCTAGCGTTCAACTAGCGCAACGCGAGCGTTGAACCAGTTCATGAACATGGACACCAGCAAGCTGATGATCAGATAAACCGCCATGGTCATGGCAATTACTTCGATGGCCTGACCGGTCTGGTTGAGCGTGGTACCGGCGAAAACCGAGACTAAGTCGGGGTAGCCGATGGCGGTGGCCAGTGACGAGTTTTTAATCAGATTGAGGTATTGGCTAGTGAGCGGCGGAATGATGACGCGCATGGCCTGGGGGATGACCACCAAACGTAACACTAACTTGCGCGGCAAGCTCAATGCCTGGGCGGCTTCCGTTTGGCCATGGGGAATGGCCTGGATGCCCGAGCGCACAATCTCAGCAATAAACGATGCGGTATAGATAGACAGCGCCAGCCACAGGGCCAAAAATTCGGGGATGATGGTGATACCACCGCCGAAGTTAAAGCCGCGCAGTACCGGCATCTCCCAGGTGACCGGGACACCGGTGGCCACCAATACCAGCAATGGCAGGCCAAAAATAATCACCAGCGACATCCAGAAGACCGGCAGGCGCTTCCCGGTGGCTTCATGGCGGCGCTTGTTCCAAATGACCAACGCAATGCTGGCAATGATTGCCACCACAAAGGTAGCGGGGATCAGCCCAAATCCAGACTCAAACAGCGGTTGGGGCAGGTACAGCCCACGCACGTTCAGGAAAATGGCTTCGCCAAACGCCATACTTTCCCTGGCGCTGGGTAGCGTCCGCAGCACAGCGAAGTACCAGAAGAAAATTTGCAGCAGCAGCGGGATATTGCGAAACGTTTCGATATACGCGTTGGCCAGTTTAGAGATCAGCCAATTAGGCGATAGCCGCGCAATACCGACGATAAAACCAATAATCGAGGCCGCTAACACGCCTAGTCCGCCCACTAACAGCGTGTTGAGCAAGCCGATAATGAAGGTGCGGCCGTAGGTGCTTTGGGATGAGTACTCGATTAAGGTTTGACCAATACCAAAGCCGGCTGTGTTGCCCAGGAAGCCAAAGCCTGTCGTGATGCCGCGAGCATTCAGGTTGGCTTGGGTATTGCCGATAATATAGATCAGGAAAGCCGCAACAACCGCGACTAAAATGAGCTGAAAAATAAGTGCGCGCTTAGCGCGGTCTCGCCAAAACGGCGGCTTTTGGCCGGCGGGGCGAGCGTTAGGTCTTACAGACATGGGTGGCGTCTCCGCGATACGGAAGGTCAATCAGATGGCCCGCCTATTCCCTTTTAACAGAAACCTGTGAAGAGGGCGGCGGGCCAGGGTCAAGCGAGACGCTTAGCGAATCGGGGGAGCGTACTGGAAGCCGCCGTCGTTCCACAGGGCATTTACACCGCGCTCAATTTCCAGCGGAGAGTCCATACCCACGTTACGTTCGAAGCTTTCAGCGTAGTTACCGACTTGGCTAATGATGTTGTAAGCCCAGTCCGCTTCAAGACCCATGCCCTCGCCATAGTTGCCGTCTTGACCAAGCAAGCGAGCTACATCGGGGTTTTCAGAGCTGAGCATCTCTTCAGCGTTTCCGCTGGTCACGCCGTACTCTTCTGCGTTAATCATCGCAAACAGCGACCATTTCACTATGTTGAACCAAGTGTCGTCACCCTGACGAACCACAGGGCCCAGCGGCTCTTTGGAAATAACGTCAGACAGGATCATTGACGCTTCAGGGTCATCAAGCTGGATACGCAGTGCAGCTAGCTGAGAAGTATCAGATGTCAGCACGTCACAGCGGCCAGCTTGATAACCACCCACAGTTTGCTCAGAGGTATCAAATACGATTGGGTTGAATTCCATGTCGTTAGCACGGAAGTAGTCAGCCAGGTTCAGCTCTGTAGTGGTACCTGATTGAATACAGATGGAGGCACCGTCGAGCTCATCGGCACCGGTAATGCCCAAATCGCGAGAGACCATGAAGCCTTGGCCGTCGTAAAAGTTAACGCCGGTGAAGTTCAGACCCAGGGTAGTGTCGCGGGTGGTCGTCCAGGTTGTGTTGCGTGACAGAACATCAACTTCGCCAGACTGCAGGGCGGTGAAGCGCTCAACGGCGTTAAGGGAAATGTAGTTAACGGCTTCTGCATCGCCGAGTACCGCTGCCGCTACTGCGCGGCAAACATCAACGTCCAGGCCCTGCCAATTGCCGTCGTCATCGGGTGCGGAGAAGCCCGGCAAACCATCGCTCACACCACACTGAACGGCGCCACGCTCAATCGTATCTTCCAAGGTATCGGCTTGAGCAGTCGCCATTCCCGCTAGGCTAAGTGAGCCAGCGGACGCTAGCAGCGCTAGGTGTTTTTTATTGAACATTTAGTTTCCCTCGAAGTTATTGAAAATCAGCTATTGAAGATCAGCTATTGAAATCAGTCGCTGAAATCAGTAATTGGTATCGCTATGCATGCCGTAGCATGTAACTAAACCTAGCAAGGAAGATGCCAACAAGGGTACAGGCGTTAATTCAGCGCTTTTCAACGCTACTCAACGAATTCAAGACGAAGGTCTAGGTGCAAAAAAGTTACCGCTCAACTCGCTTTGCACCTTTATAGGGCAAGCTGAGGTGAGCGGTAACAGAAAGGCGGGCAATCGGAGTGCGGTTTATTCGCTTGCGAATGCCCTGCGCATAAACGGCGGTAGGGCGAGCGCGCCACGATGGGCTTCAACGCTGTAGTACTCAAGGGGCAGGTCGTGGCTGGCGGCCGCCTGCTCGCGGAACGTATTCACATCGGTGGCTTTACCCGCCAATGTCACGCTCCACCAGCCTGAGGGGTAAACAGGCTGCGGGAAAGGCAGCGTGGCAACGCTGTTAAAACCCGCTTCAAGCATATCGTGGCGTAATTCACGAATGATCGAACCCGTGTGGTAAAGCGGTGATTCGCTCTGCTGCACCATCACGCCGCCGCTTTTCAAAATACGATGGCAGCGCTTTAAAAAGTCGGTTTTAAACAGCCCTTCAGCAGGCCCAACCGGGTCGGTGGAGTCGATAATCAGTACATCAATGCTCTCATCAGGTGCATCGTCGACCCACTTGACGCCATCAGCGAACAGCAACTCGGCGCGCGGGTCGTTATTTGCTTCTACCAACGACGGGAAAAAGCGTTCAGACGCTTTGGTAACTTCTTCATCGATATCAATTTGGGTAACTTTCTCTACGCCTGGGTGGCGGAGCACTTCTTTTAGCGTGCCGCAGTCGCCGCCACCGATAATCACCACTCGCTTGGGATCCTGGTGGGTAAACAGTGCCGGATGAGCGATCATCTCGTGATAAAGAAAGTTATCGCGATCGGTCAGCATCACGCAGCCATCCAGCACCATCAGGTTGCCGTAGGTCTCGGTGGCGTAAACCTCCAGGTGCTGGTACTCGCTCTGCACATCCAGCAGCTTTGCAGAGATTTTTAGTGAGAAAGCGCTACCGTGGCTATCGAAGACTTCGGTAAACCACTGGTCGTCGCGTAAATCGCTCATCAATTGGCTCCTGAATGCTGTGCATTTGTGTGCGTCGGAATATCGCGGTGATATTGGGGACTTAGCTCGTGCAGCGCCTCCATAAAGGCGGTGACGTTATCGGGGTTGGTAAACTGGCTGATGCCGTGGCCCAGGTTAAACACATGGCCAGGGCCGTGGCCGTAGCTTTCCAGCACGCGAGCCACTTCAGCACGGATAGCTGAGGGGCGGGCAAACAGCACGTTGGGATCCAAGTTGCCCTGTAGCGCTACCTTGTGGCCAACGCGAGCGCGCGCATCGGAAAGCTCGGTAGACCAGTCGATACCTAGCGCATCGGCACCGGCACAGGCGATATGCTCAAGCCACTGGCCGCCGTTTTTGGTGAACAAAATCACCGGTACGCGGCGTCCCTCGTGCTCGCGAATCAGTCCGGAAACGATTTGCTCCATGTAGCGCAGCGAAAATTCCAGGTACGCGGGTGTAGACAGCGCGCCGCCCCAGGTATCAAAAATCTGCACTGCCTGGGCGCCCGCTCGGATCTGCGCGTTCAGGTAGTCAGTCACCGCGTGGGCCAGGGTATCCAGCAACTGGTGCATGGTATCCGGCGTATCGTAGAGCATGGTTTTCAGATGGCGGAAGTCTTTGCTGGAACCACCCTCGACCATATACGTCGCCAATGTCCAGGGGCTGCCGGAGAAACCGATCAGCGGCATACGGCCATTCAGCTCGCGGCGAATGGTCGACACTGCGCGCATCACGTAATCCAGGTCGCGCTCGGCGTCGGGTACGCTTAGCGCGGCGACTTCTTCCGGGGTGCGCACGGTTTTGCGAAATTTAGGGCCTTCGCCGGTTTCAAAATAGAGCCCCAGGCCCATGGCATCCGGAATGGTCAAAATATCTGAAAACAGGATAGCCGCATCCAGCGGGTAACGCTCCAAGGGCTGCAGGGTGACTTCGCAGGCCAGATCATGGTTGCGGCACAGATCCATAAAGCTGCCCGCATCGGCCCGACTGGCGCAGTATTCCGGCAGGTAGCGGCCCGCCTGGCGCATCATCCACACCGGGGTGCGGTCGACGGGCTGACGCGCTAGCGCGCGAAGGAATCGATCATTTTGCAAAGGTGTAGGGGTCATAGACACTTGCTCTTAAGAAATTTGCCCGCATCGTACTTGAAGCCGTATCGGGGAACGTATGAACGCAATTGTACTTGAAGATAGCCATTAGAGCGGCGTACTCGATGGCAAAAATCGTCGCACCCAGTCAATTTTTCTCGCCTAATTAGCCGATTTTAGCTTCTTCGCCAGCGTGAGGCGTGCGCCGCTTCCTGTTAGAATACTGGCCCACTTTGCCAACACTGGTGTGGTTAACTGGTTTGGTCAATCAGCGAGGTAACCTGTGACCATTCGCTTCATTGCCGCTTCCCGGCTGCCCACGCCCTGGGCAACATTTACTATGCATGGCTTCGAAGATGAGGCCACTGGCAAGGATCATATCGCCCTAACTCTGGGTGATGTGACCGGCGACGAGCCGGTATTGGGGCGGGTACATTCCGAGTGTTTGACGGGCGATGCGCTGTTTTCCATGCGCTGCGACTGCGGCTACCAATTGCAGGAAGCGCTTAAACGCATCGCTGAAGAGGGCCGCGGCGTACTGTTTTATCTGCGCCAGGAAGGGCGCGGAATTGGCCTGTTAAACAAAATTCGCGCTTATCATCTGCAGGATCAAGGCGCCGATACGGTTGAGGCCAACGAACAGCTTGGTTTTGGCGCCGATATGCGCCGCTACGACCTGTGCGTGCCAATGCTCAACCACCTGGGCATTACGTCGTTAAGATTAATGACCAACAACCCGCGCAAAGTAGACGCGCTCACCCGCGATGGGGTGAACGTGGTGGAACGCCTGCCGATCACCACCGGCTTGAATCCCCATAACGAGCAGTACCTCTCTACTAAAGCGGGTAAGCTCGGTCACATGATGGCGTTGGATGATTTCACCCATGCCAGCGATGTGGATATTGAGCGTAAGGGGTGATAGAAGGAGTGCTATTAAAGAGGAGTTCGTTAGGAGCGCTCTAGAATGAAAACCGTATGTGAAGAGCAGGGCGAATTCAGTATCGTTGAAGAGTGGCTGCACAGTATCACCCACGGTATCGGTGCCGTGCTTAGCCTGGTGGGGATGGCGGTGCTGCTGGTGGCCGCGAGCTTCGCTGCCCATGTTGACCCGTGGAAAATTGTCAGCCTGAGCCTCTACGGCACCACGCTGGTTCTGCTGTATACCGCTTCGACTCTTTACCACGGCATCCCTCATCGGCGCTGGAAGCAGCGCTTTCAGCTACTGGATCACTGCGCGATTTATCTACTCATCGCCGGTACTTACACACCCTTTTTGCTCGTCAATATGCGCGGCACTACGGGCTGGGTCTTGTTTGCCGCCGTATGGTCGTTGGCGCTCCTGGGCATTGCCTGCATACTGCTATGGCCTCAGCGCTTTTCGGTATTACGCGTAGCGATTTATTTACTCATGGGCTGGATGATCGTGCTGGCGTCAGGCGAGCTGGCCGCCAGCTTATCGAAAACCGGTATCGTCCTGCTGGCTGCAGGAGGAATTACCTATACGCTAGGGGTTATCTTCTACGCCGTGCGCGCTATTCCCTACAACCACGCGATCTGGCACCTATTTGTGATTGGCGGCAGTGTCTGTCACTACTTTGCCGTTTATAGCGCCGTTCTTCCGCACGCTTCGGCTGCTTAACGGTTAATAGCTTGTTTTCGAGCCATTACCTACTTGAACCCGCGTGACAATTAGACAGCTTTTAGGGTATGAAAATACCTGTAACTCGCAGAATCTTTCTATTAACTAAGCGTTAAACTTAAGTTTTAGGATGTTAAGCCGAAAGTAGTATTGGGGTTTGCTGCTGACCTGGATGTTATGTAGCGTCGAACGGCCTTAAAAACCACAGCGGGTTCGTATAGTGATGTCTATCACCACACCCAAAACGACATTCAATAAGATTTTCCAACAAGAGGATTGTCATGAGCACTGTTAACAACGCCCACGACACGACCATGCCGTCGGTACTGGGCAAAAAAGACAGTACTGATGAGATGGTGCATCGCATTGGCCACTTAACGCGCCTGCTGCGGGACAGCATGAAAGAGCTGGGCTTAGATCAGCAGATTACCCAGGCGGCGCAAGCGATACCGGATGCCAATGACCGGCTCAACTACGTTGCCTCAATGACGGAGCAGGCCGCAGAAAGGGCATTGAACGCCGTTGAGCGGGCGCAGCCAGTGCAAGATAGTCTTGAAGAAGAGGGCGCGGCGCTTAATAAGCGCTGGCAGGCAGCGGCAGCCAAACTCGCCGCGGTAGAGGGTGACCCTCAGCTTGTCGAGGATACCCAGCGCTTTTTGAGCGATAAGCTGCCCGCCGCAACGGGGGCGACGCAAAAAGAGCTGCTTGAAATCATGATGGCCCAGGACTTCCAGGATCTCACCGGCCAAGTGATTAAGAAAATGATCGAAGTCATCAAGCTCATCGAAGAGCAGCTTGTTCAGGTGTTAGTCGATAATGTGCCCAACGTTACCGATGGCGTTAAGCTTGAAGATGATCGCGATGAACATGCCAAACTGCGTAATGGGCCACAGGTGGGTAAAGACAAAACAGATGTGGCAACAGGGCAGGATCAAGTAGACGACCTGCTTGATGAGCTTGGTTTTTAGCGGACGACTAGCCTGGAGCACACACAACCGTTGCCGCGTACTGAGACAGCAACGGTCTTGAAGCGTTTTGATGCCGTTGGTTCTGATTAGCCCTTCGCTGCCGCCTGCTCTTTTTCCATTGCCCTTGTCATCGCGGCGCGCTGAATATGGCGTTCGCGATAAGCCATCAGCGGTTCGGGTAAGCGGTGCTTCATGCTGATTGCCCAAGACAAGGTATGGGTTAAAAACAGATCCGCGAGGGTAAAGGTATTACCCACCAGGTTTTCTTGCCCGTTATAGCGGCGCTCTAGTGCGCTTAGCGCACGCTGAAACTCCCAAGCGCAGGTCGGCAAAATAGCGGGAACCCGCCTATCTGTGGGCAGGGCAAATTTATGTTTGGCCTGATTCCATAATGGCTGCTCAATTTCCGTGACAATAAAGCTGAGCCACTGGTCGACCTGAGCGCGGGCGGCGGGATCGCTGGGTAGTAACGAGCCATCACCGTACGTCTCGGCTAAGTAGCGGCAAATCGGTGCCGACTCAAATAGCGTTAGCTCTCCATCCTCAATCACCGGTACCTTGCCGTCCGGGTGGCGCGCCAAATGCTCGGCTGTTTGCCCCTCGCCTTTATCCAACGCCACGTGCTGGCACTGATACTCAAGGCCTAACTCTTCAAGCGTCCACGCTGCGCGTAGCGAGCGGGATTGGGGGAAAGTGTATAGCGTGATCATGGCGTGTTCCCTGCTGACAGTAACAATGGAAACTTCAATCTAGCGGGCGTTAGTGACACTGTCGATTCTATATACTGCGTTTTTGAGCTGACTTGTTAAGCATTGTTCTTAAGCACCGCTCTTAAGCACCGCTCTTAAGTGCTCTCCCTCGCCGCACGAATGCGTTCGTAGGCGTTGCCGATTTCGCTGGTGCGCGCTTGGGCGACGTCACGCATGCTTTCGGGCAGGCCTTTGCCAGCCAGTTTGTCCGGGTGGTTTTGGCTCATCAGGCGGCGGTAGGCTTTTTTGATCTCGCTGTCGCTGGCATCTTCAGAAACCCCTAGCACGCGGTAAGCGTCTTTAAGCGCTTCTTCGCTAGCGCCCTGGGAGTTGGCGGCGGCGCCGTGCAGCATCGCTTCGATCTGCTGCACTTCGGCGTCGCTGCAGCCTACGCCGCGGGCAACGCGCAGAATCATCTCGTGCTCGGCGGGGTGCAGCACGCCATCAGCCGCGATAGCCGAGAGTTGCACCTGGATAAATACCTGACGCAGAACCGGCTGGCGCTGGGTAAGGCGGTTAACGCTGGCCAGCTCGGCGTCCAGATTAAAGTCATCGGCGCGGCCACGCTCGAAGGCGGCGCGCGCCTTGGCACGCTGTTCGCCCTGTAAGTGCATTTGATCAAACAATTTTTCGGCGACGTCCAGCTCGCCTTCGGTGACTTTGCCGTCGGCTTGGCACAGGCAACCCATCACCGAGAAGATCGATTCCAGAAAACCTTCCTGGATGCGCATCCGGGCGATATTTAGGCGATGGCTAAGGCGTTTGCCTAGCCACCAGCCCAGGCCGCCGCCAATCAACAGGCCCACCGGGCCGCCGAATGCAAGGCCAATCAAGGCGAAAATAATAATTAGAAATAGCATATTGGTCTCAAATAATTTAAAAATAATGGCTTATGGCAGTCGAGCGCGAATAGCTTGCTCAATGCCTGTGCTATCCAGGAGGCAGTCGGCAAGCAGCTGCGCAGGCGTGCCGTGCTCTACAAAGGCGTCCGGTAGGCCGAGGTTGAGCACTTCTACCTGAACGCCTTCGGCGAGGAGCAGCTCATTGACGGCGCTGCCCGCGCCACCGGCAATCACGTTTTCTTCCAGTGTCACCAATAGCTCGTGCTCGTCGGCGGCGTGCAGCACCGCATCGCGATCCAGCGGTTTGATGGAGCGCATATTGATATGGGTGGCGTTCAACTTTTCGGCGACTTCCGCAGCGGGGCTGTTGAGGCTGCCAAAGGCAAGTAGCGCGATACGCACGCCGTCGTTGGCGGCATGGCGACGCACTTCCGCTTTGCCAATGGCGAGTGGCTCAAGATGCGCGGGAATTTCCGCACCAGGGCCGGTGCCACGGGGGTAGCGCACCGCGGCAGGGCCAGGGTGGTGATAGGCGGCACTGAGCATGGCGCGGCACTCGGCTTCATCCGCCGGGGCCAGAATCACCATGCCGGGCACACAGCGCAGAAAGGAGAGATCCATGCTGCCGTGATGCGTGGGGCCGTCTTCGCCCACCAAGCCCGCGCGGTCAATCGCAAAAGTGACGTCCAGGTTTTGTACCGCGACGTCATGAATCAACTGATCGTAACCGCGCTGCAAAAAGGTGGAATAAATCGCCACCACCGGCTTCATGCCTTCGCAGGCCATACCCGCCGCAAGCGTTACCGCATGCTGCTCGGCAATCGCCACATCGAAATAGCGCTGAGGGTACTCTTTAGAGAAGCGAATTAGGTCGGAGCCTTCGCGCATGGCGGGGGTAATACCCATCAGGCGCGGGTCGCTTGCCGCCATATCGCACAGCCAGTCGCCGAACACATTGCAGTATTTTTTCTTCGCTGGTGACGCGTTAGCCGTCGGTTTCTTGACCGTCGTCGCGTTGGCTAACGTGTCGGGTTTTTCCAACTTGGTAATAGCGTGGTAGCCAATCTGATCCGCCTCGGCGGGCAGGAAGCCTTTGCCTTTCACCGTTTTGATGTGCAGAAACTGTGGGCCGTCGAGGTCGCGCAGGTTTTCCAGCGTATGGGTTAATGCGTCCAGATCGTGACCATCGATGGGACCAACGTAGTTAAAGCCCATCTCTTCAAACAGCGTGGCGGGGCTGACCATGCCTTTCATATGCTCTTCAGTGCGCCGGGCAAGTTCCAGTGCACCGGGCAGGTGGGAAAGCACTTTTTTGCTCTCTTCGCGTATTTTCAGGTAGGGCTTGCTGGAGAGCACCCGGGCAAGGTAGGTCGCCATGCCGCCGACGTTCTCGGAAATCGACATCTCGTTGTCGTTGAGCACTACCAGCAGGTTGGCATCCACATGGCCCGCATGGGCCAGAGCTTCGAAGGCCATGCCCGCGGTAAGCGCACCGTCGCCGATAATCGCACATACGTGGCGCTTTTCGCCCTGTGCCTTCGCTGCCAGTGCCATGCCCAGCGCCGCTGAAATCGATGTGCTGGAGTGGCCCACACCGAAAGTGTCGTACTCGGACTCGGCGCGGCGAGGAAACGCCGCCAAGCCGCCGTGCTGGCGAATGCTTAGCATCGTCTCGCGGCGGCCGGTGAGGATTTTATGCGGATAAGCCTGGTGGCCAACGTCCCATACTAAACGGTCGTGGGGCGTATTAAAGGCATGGTGCAGGGCAACGCTCAACTCGACCACGCCGAGCCCGGCGCCAAAGTGACCGCCGGAAACACCCACGCTATAGAGCAGGTAGGCGCGTAGCTCGTCGGCCAGTTGGGCGAGCTGGGAGGCGTTCATGGCCCGCAGCGCGGCGGGGTGGTCAAAGGAGTCGAGCAGCGGCGTCGTGGGGCGCTCGCGGGGGATTTCGTCGAACAGCTTCATGGGCATCTTTAGTGGTCGCGCTCGATCATATAGTGGGCTAAGTCGGCCAGCGGTGCAGCACGTTCGCCCAGTGGGGCGAGCGCGGCAATGGCCTCGTCAATCAGGCTGTGCGCTTTGCGTTGAGCGCCTTCTAATCCCAGCAGGCTGGGGTAGGTGGGCTTGGCTCGTGCGGCATCGGCGCCTGACGTTTTGCCTAGGGTAACGGTGTCGCCGGTCACATCCAGGATATCGTCGTGAATCTGAAAGGCTAGACCAATGGCGCGGGCGTAGCGAGTAAGCGCGTCTAAGCGGGGGTCATTGTCTTCAACGGCTACCAGGCCCCCCAAGCGCACAGCGGCGACAATGAGGGCGCCAGTTTTATGGGCGTGCATGTGGGCTAGGGCGTCCACATCCGGGTGGCCGCCGACGGCGTCTAAATCCAGCGCCTGCCCCGCCACCATGCCATCACGTCCAGAGGCGGAGGCCAGGGTGTGCACCAAATGGCCCAGCCGCGGGTGTGCATTGCTGGCCAGCACTTCGAAGGCTAGCGCCTGCAGAGCGTCGCCGGCCAGAATCGCACTCGCTTCATCGAAGGCTTTATGCACCGTAGGCTGGCCGCGGCGCAGGTCGTCGTCATCCATAGCGGGTAAATCATCATGGATCAACGAATAGGCGTGGATTAACTCGATGGCGGCGGCAGGGGCGTCCAGCGCCTCATCTTCCGCGCCTAACGCATGCCCGGCCATATATACCAACAGCGGGCGCAGGCGTTTACCACCCGCCAGCAGGCCGTGGCGCATGGCGGCTTCAAGCCGAGGCGCTACCGCTGGGCGGCTATCAAACAGCGCCGCTAGCGTGGCGTCTACCCGGGCATTGCTGGTCTGGCGCAGGGTGGCAAGCTGGCTAGGCTGCATGGCTACCATGGGGGCGTCTCCTTGCTGTCATCCTCGGCCGCATCCTTGGGGTCGTCGGGGCCAGCGAAGGGCGCTACGTTTAAACGCCCTTCGCTGTCTTCACTCAACGCCCGCACCTTGAGTTCGGCGCTATCCAGACGCTGTTGGGCATCGCGGGTCAACCGCACGCCTTGTTCAAACGCGGTCAGTGCATCTTCCAATGAGAGCTCGCCTGACTCGAGACGTTCAACGATGGATTCGAGTTGCTCAACCGTCGCGGCAAAGTCCTGCGGGGGTGGTGTCGTGTCGCTCATTGGGGGTGCCTACAAACCGGTATTTTTAAAATAGGCCCACAGTATACACCGAGGCTGGGGGGCGGCGTCTGCCCTCTTCAATACAGCGTGTTGCGCGACTTGCGGTTCATTCATCGTCAGCACGCAGACTTTTCATCATTCACACCCGGCCTGAACGACGCGGGCTGTGCTACGATATGCGCCTCCCGTGAACCGATACACGGCGCATGCCGCCGACCATAGAGGTTGATTCAGCCATGGCCAAAACGTCCCTGGACAAGAGCAAGATCAAGATCCTGCTACTCGAGGGCGTCCACCAGAGTGCGGTGGACAATTTTCACAACGCCGGTTATGAAAATATCGAGCATCTGCCCACATCCCTTGATGAAGACGCGCTGATTGAGAAGATCCGCGATGTTCACTTCATCGGTATTCGTTCCCGCACCCAGCTAACGGAACGCGTGTTCGAGGCGGCGGAGAAGCTGGTGGGCGTTGGCTGTTTCTGTATCGGCACCAATCAGGTCGATTTAACCGCGGCGCTTACCCGCGGTATCGCGGTGTTTAACGCGCCGTACTCCAACACCCGTTCGGTGGCCGAGCTGGTGCTGGCAGAAGCGATTATGCTGCTGCGCGGTATCCCCGAGAAAAACGCCCGTGCCCACCAGGGTGGCTGGTTGAAGTCTGCCAAGAATTCCCACGAAGCGCGCGGTAAAACCCTCGGTATCGTTGGTTACGGTAGCATCGGCGCGCAGCTTTCGGTACTGGCTGAATCGCTAGGCTTTAACGTTATCTTTTACGATGTCATTGCCAAGCTGGGCATGGGTAATGCCAGCCAAGTGGGCAGCCTTGAAGAGCTGCTGGGCCGTTCCGATGTGGTCAGCCTGCACGTGCCGGATCTTGCCTCTACCCGTTGGATGATCGGTGCGAAAGAGATTGCCGCCATGAAAGATGGCGCTATCCTGATTAATGCCGCCCGCGGCAGTGTAGTAGAAATTGAGCCACTGGCGGATGCCATTAAAGCAGGCAAGCTAAACGGTGCCGCAATTGATGTCTTCCCGGTTGAACCGAAAGGTAACGACGAGGAGTTCCAGAGCCCGCTACGTGGCCTGGAAAACGTGATTTTGACCCCGCACGTGGGTGGCTCCACCCTGGAAGCTCAGGAGAACATCGGTATCGAAGTGTCAGAAAAACTGATCACTTACTCCGATAACGGCACCACCGTGACCTCGGTCAACTTCCCCGAAGTGGCACTGCCCGCTCACCCGGACAAGCACCGTTTGCTGCACATTCACGACAACGTGCCGGGCGTGCTGTCGCAGATCAACCGTGTGTTGTCTGAAAACGGTATTAACATCTCCGGTCAGTATCTGCAGACCAACGAGAAAGTCGGTTACGTGGTGATTGATGTAGATAAAGCCTACGGCCCCCAGGCGCTGGAAGCGTTGAAAAAAGTAGACCACACGCTGAAGATTCGTGCGCTCTACTCGGCGCAAAATAGCTAAAACGTCGTTAGTCAAAAAGGCGGTAAAAAAACGGCGCCTCTTAGGAGGCGCCGTTTTAGTTGGTGTCGGTAATCAAGCAAAGTCAAACAACAGCACTTCGCCCGCTTCTTTCCCTGTCAGATTGATCGACTCCTCCGGCTGAAACGCCGCGGCGTCACCTGCGCTCAAGGTCTCCCCGTTAACGTCCATTTCGCCATTCACTACATGCAGCCAGGCGTAGCGTGAAGGGGGAGGTGCTACCTGTTCGCCCGCGCTAAACAGGCCCGAGTATAGGTTTAGGTCTTGATTAATACTCACCGACCCATCGCGCCCTTCTTGAGAAGCCACTAGGCGCCACTGCCCTTGACGCTCGGCGGTAGGAAAGGCTTTCTGCTCGTAGCTGGGTTTAATGCCGAGCTGTTTGGGTTCAATCCAAATCTGCAAAAAGTGCAGCTCGTTCTGCTTGGAGTGATTGAACTCACTATGCAGTACGCCAGTGCCTGCCGACATGCGCTGAACATCGCCTGGGCGCATCACTTCGCCGTTGCCCATGTTGTCTTTGTGCTCCATCTCACCTTCCAGTACGTAGGAGATAATCTCCATATCCCGGTGAGGGTGGGCGCCAAAGCCATGGCCGCCCGTTACGCGGTCTTCATTGATCACGCGCAGGGCTCTAAATCCCATATGCTTGGGATCCATATAGTTGGCGAATGAAAAGGTATGGAAAGAGCGTAGCCAGCCGTGGTCAGCGAAGCCCCGCTCATTAGAACGACGAATAATCATGATGTTCTCCGCAAGTTGCGTGAGGGAATAGTGACAATATACGCCTCACAGCGGCTGCGTGGGGTGAAGCTTTCAGTAAGGTTGTGTCGAATAAATCGACGTTTTCCAGTGCAGATTGCGCTAAAATATGCGCGTCTTTTAACCCGGTCCGTCCTTTACGAGGATGACTACCTGGAGCTTTGCATGTCTGTATCCATCCCGATGTCTACCCCAATGCCGCCCATTGTGGTCGCGGCGCTATATAAATTCGTCACCCTCAACGACTTTGAAGCGCTGCGTGAGCCGCTGCGCCAAACCATGCTGGATAACGGCGTAAAAGGCACCTTGCTGCTCGCCAAAGAGGGTATTAATGGCACGGTAGCGGGCAGCCGCGAGGGTATTGACGCGCTGCTTACCTGGCTGACAGCTGATCCACGCTTAGCCGATATTGACCACAAAGAGTCTTACTGCGACGAGACGCCGTTCTACCGCACTAAGGTCAAACTCAAAAAAGAGATCGTCACTCTCGGCGTGCCCGATATCGACCCCAACGACACCGTGGGTACCTACGTCGAGCCGGAAAACTGGAACGACATCATCGCCGACCCGGAAGTGCTGGTGATCGATACCCGCAACGATTACGAAGTGGCCATCGGTAGCTTTGAGCGTGCAATCGATCCTAAAACCACCACTTTTCGCGAATTTCCCGAGTACGTGCGCGAGCACTACAACCCGGAAAAACATAAGAAAGTAGCGATGTTCTGTACCGGCGGCATCCGCTGCGAAAAAGCCTCCAGCTTTATGCTTAAAGAGGGCTTTGAAGAGGTCTACCATCTTAAAGGCGGCGTGCTGAATTACCTGGAAAAAGTCCCCGAAGAGCAGTCGCTATGGCGCGGTGAGTGTTTTGTGTTCGATAACCGGGTCACCGTTCGCCACGACTTGAGCAAAGGCGAGTTCGAACAGTGCCACGCCTGCCGCATGCCGATTTCAGTCGAGGATATGCAGTCTTCAGCCTATGAGCCGGGCATTAGCTGCCCACACTGCATCGATTCATTGCCGGAAAAAACCCGTGCAGCGGCACGGGAACGTCAGCGCCAAATTGATCTAGCCAAACAGCGCGGCGAGCCGCACCCATTAGGCCGCGATACCCGCCTAATGAAAAAATAAGCGAGTGCACCGTAGGCAAGCATCGTGCACAAGCCTTGTAGGCTAGACTGATGGGCAAAAGTGTTACTCAAAACCAGGAGTTCACCATGCCCATCACCTCTGACAGACCCTCTTCTGAAGCCCCTTCTGAAGGATCATCTTCAACCGCTCCCATTCTGCAGCGCCTTGATCATCAAGGTGTTGTGACGCTGATAATGAGCGCGCCTGAGCGCTTTAATGCGCTCTCGGAAGCCATGCTGGGAGCACTTCATGACGCCCTGACCGAGATTGCTGACGATAGCAGCGTGCGCTGTGTCGTCCTCGCGGCGGAAGGTAAAGCCTTTTGCGCCGGGCATGATCTGAAGCAGATGCGCGCCAACCCTGATAAAGCCTACTACCAAGCGCTGTTTGCCCGTTGTAGCGAGGTGATGCAGGCGATTGTCCACCTGCCGGTACCGGTCATCGCCAAAGTGCAGGGTATTGCAACCGCCGCGGGCTGCCAACTGGTGGCAAGCTGTGACCTGGCTGTCGCTGCCCGCAGTGCCCGCTTTGCTGTTTCGGGTATCAACGTTGGTCTGTTTTGCTCCACCCCAGCGGTAGCGCTCTCCCGCAACGTTGCACGCAAGCGCGCCATGGAGATGCTACTTACTGGAGAGTTTATCAACGCCGAGAAAGCCGCCGAGTGCGGGTTGATTAACCGAATAGCTGAAGAAGATACGTTGGATGAGGTAACTACTCAGCTGACCGATAGTATCTGCGCTAAAAGCGCCGTGGCGGTGCGCACCGGGAAAGCCATGTTTGCCCGCCAACTCACCATGCCACTTGATGAAGCCTACGCCTTTGCCGGAGAAACCATGGCCTGCAATATGCTGGCCGAGGATGTAGGAGAGGGGATCGATGCCTTTATCGCCAAACGTCCACCGTACTGGCGGCATCGCTGAATGAATGGAATTCGTTTCCGTAAACGCGACAACGGCGGCATTGGCACGTTATCCTGATGCTCTTTGTGTTCCAGGAAAAGCACCTCCGAAGAGAGATTCTTTTAAGGGAGTCGCCTCCAGGAGATAGCGAGTAGGAGAGAACCAGGTGAGTGAAGCTAAACGCAGGACGGTTGGTCGTCCGGCGAGTACCGCCAAAGCCAGCGGAGGCCATAGCCAGTCGCTGGTGCGTGGTTTAACGCTGCTGGAATATCTATCAGCCAGCCCGCTTGGGTTAGCCCTTTCAGAAGTGGCAGAGATGGCCGAATTAGCGCCCTCTACCACCCACCGGCTGCTGCAAGCCTTGCAGAGCCAGGGCTTTGTGACCCAGGAGAACGAACAGGGCCTGTGGCGTATTGATGTCAAAACCTTCCGTATCGGCAATAGCTTTCTTGAGGCTCGCGACGTGGTGGCCACCAGCCGTCCCTTTCTGCGCCGTTTAACCGCGGAAACCGGTGAGACCGCGAATTTGGGCATTCGCGATGGAGCGACGGCGGTGTTTCTCGCTCAGCACGAGTCCCCGCAGATGATGCGCATGATCACTCGCCTAGGCTCCCGCGCGCCGCTGCACGCCTCTGGGGTGGGTAAAGCGCTGCTGGCGTGGATGGCCGATGACGAGCGGGCTCAACTGCTGGATGGTCACGAGCTGGCAAGAGTGACCGCCAATACGCTCTATCAGCCCGATACCTTACATGTGGAAACGGGGCAAATTCGTGCCCAAGGCTTTGCCTGCGACCGTGAAGAGCATGCCGTTGGCCTGCACTGCGTGGCCGCCTGTGTGTTCGATGAGCACGGTGCACCGCTGGCGGCGATTTCGGTTTCAGGCCCTGTAGCGCGAATCCCAGAAGCGCGTTTGCTAACCTTGGGTGCGCTGGTGCGCCAAACGGCTGATGAAATAACCCAGCAGCTAGGTGGACAGGTGCCGCGCTAACGCGGGCCGCTAAGATCATGGCAACACCATGCTAAGCCTGTTTTTTGTCGCCCTGGTCAGCGCAACACTGCTTCCCGGTGGGTCGGAAGTGTGGCTGGCGCGGTTGTGGTGTCTTGGCGAGTCGCCGCTGGGTCTGTGGTGGGTGGCAACGGCAGGCAATACCCTCGGTAGCATGATTAACGTGGTGATGGGCCGTTACGCACGCCAGTTTCAAGATCGCCGCTGGTTTCCTGCATCGCCGCGCAGCTTGGCGCGCGCAGAAGGTTGGTATCATCGCTTTGGCGAGCTGAGCCTGCTGATTTCCTGGGCGCCGATTATTGGTGACCCGCTCACCGTGCTGGCTGGCGTGTTCCGACTTCCTTGGTGGCGTGCGCTAGCGTGGATTGTGGTCGCCAAAGGTGCACGTTACGCCGTAGTTTTACTATTGGCACAGCAGTGGCTAGTGCCGCTGTGCCAGTAAAACGCCTTATTAATCAAGCCATGTTATCCTGTACAACTTTTTAACAAGCTGGCTTGTTAGTATAAAGTGTCAGAGTAGAGTGTAAGCAGTATCGGAAGTCTAATGTTAGTTTGCGGAACATCGGGCAGCCGTTAGATTGAACACAACACTCACCCAAAAGGAGGTTTAGGTGTGAAGCCACTTCGTTTAATACCCTGGCTAGGTGTCTGGCTGTTGGCAATGATTGTCTTAATGGCCACGCCAGCAATGGCGCAGAGCGGGCCGAGTGAATCGGCTAGCGCGGACAGCTCAGAAGCGACCACAGAGGCGGCGCCTACTTCTTACGAGGCCTTGGCGAACCTGTTAGCAGATGAGCAGTCACGGCAGGAGTTGATTGAGATATTGCGCAATCAAGCCTCAGCGCTGCCCGCAGGTGTGGCCAGCGAACTTTCGCCAGAAGCCGCTGCCCAGGGCGGTGAGATAGCGCCTGAAGATGTCTCATTGCCGCGCCAGTTAGCTGAACTCACCAGTCGTGTAGTCAGCGATGTGGGGGGGCAGTTTGAGCAAGTGGTTAGCATCGTGGGTGGTCTGTTCTCTGGTGGGGAGGCAGACAGTGTCTTTGATATGGCGGCGTTCACCAGTGCGGCGATCAATCTGGGTATCGTCATTGTCACCACCTTTGCGATGTTTATGATTTTCCGCCGCCTCGCCAAACCGCTGTTTACCAAAATCAGTGGCTGGTCACTAAATGGCAATAACTTAACCCCCGTACTGCGCTTGATTGCCTGCGTAGCGATTGCGGTGGTTATCGATGTACTGCTTGTCGGTTTGGCCTATGTGGGCGGTAATTTAGTGGCGACGTTTGCGGTTGGGGAAACCGGTGAACTTTCGACTCGTGCCTCGCTGTTTTTAAATGCGTTCTTAATTATTGAGCTGCTTAAAGCCGCTGTGCGGATGCTGTTCTCGTCGCGCTACGAAGGGCTGCGCCTACTGCCTATTTCCGCCCAAGAAGCCTCCTATTGGAACCGCTGGTTGGCCCGTTTGATCGGCATGGTCGGTTACGGCCTGATGGTGGTCGTACCGCTGGTCAACTTCTATGTGGCGGCCTCGCTAGGTCAAGCCGTCGGCACGCTGATTATGCTGTTGGCGTTTATCTACGCGGTGGTTGTGGTGCTGAGAAACCGCGCCCGCCTGCGCGACAACATGAACGAGATAGCGGCAAAGACAACCTTAACCGCCAGCCGCGTCTCGATGCAGCTGTTGGCCCGTACCTGGCATCTGTTCGCGCTGCTGTATTTCTTGATCGTTTTTGTACTAACGCTTACGCGCCCCGGCGATGCGCTGCCGTTTGTGATGTATGCCACTCTGAAGTCGTTGGCCGCGATTGTGGTGGGGCTGTTGGTGTCGTCTTTTCTTACTCAAACCATTGGCCGCCGTATCACGCTGTCAGACGACTTGCGGCGTAAGCTACCTTTGCTTGAAAAGCGTCTAAATAGCTACGTTCCCAATGCGCTACGCGTGCTGCGTACGATCATTCTGATCGTGGTTATCATGGTGGTACTGAACGCCTGGGGCGCCTTTGATCTTGCTGCCTGGTACGCCTCTGAGCGCGGAGCCAACCTGGTCGGCAACCTGACCAGCGTCGCGGTGATCTTGATTGTAGCTATCGCCGTTTGGCTGGGGCTGGCGAGTTTGATTGAGCATAAGCTCAACCCTGAGACTGGCTACGGCGAACCTTCGGCGCGGGCGAAAACGCTGCTCAGCCTGTTCCGCAATGCGCTGGCGATCGCCATGGTGACGATTACCGGTATGATCGTGCTGTCGGAAATTGGTATCAATATCGGCCCGCTGATTGCTGGTGCCGGTGTGCTGGGTCTGGCGATTGGTTTTGGTGCTCAGAAACTGGTGCAGGACGTCATCACCGGGGTGTTTATCCAGGTAGAAAACGCCATGAATACCGGCGATGTGGTGACGGTAGGCGGTATAACAGGAACCGCCGAACGGCTTAGTATCCGCTCCGTCGGTATTCGTGATCTATCGGGAACCTACCACATCATCCCTTTCTCCAGTGTGGATACCGTTTCTAACTACATGCGTGAGTACGGCAACCATGTAGGCGAGTATGGCATTGGCTATAACGAAAGCATCGATGAAGCCATTGAGCAGCTCCAACTGGCCTTTGAAGATCTTAAAGCTAGCGAAGAGCATGGCCATAAGCTGTTAGCCGACCTGACGGTAGCTGGCGTTGTCGCGCTGGCAGATAGCTCTGTGAATATCCGTGTGGTGATCAAAACCACGCCGGGCGACCAGTGGGCCGTTGGCCGTGCCTACAACCGTCTGGTTAAGTTGCGCTTTGATGAGGCGGGTATCGAAATACCTTTCCCGCACACTACGCTCTACTTTGGCGACTCCAAGAATGGTAAGACCCCGCCTGCACCCGTGCAGGTAGTGGAGTCAACCGCTGAAGAGAAGAAGACGGAAGAAGCACCCGTGGCGACACCCGTGGCTAAAAGCGACCCTAAGAAAGGGGTGCAGCAAACCGCGGATGCTGATCACATTAAGCCTGACCAAGATGACGTTGACGAAAAATAAACCTTGGTTGTGGAGATTGGTAGCGAGGCCGCCTTCGGGCGGCCTCGCTGCGTTTGCGCCTTGCCTGGCGTTGTCTCTTAGGGTGTTTCTGGAAACGAACTCTCTGCACGCCCTGCAAGGGGAAGCGCTAGCCGAAAGTTAAAGCGGTTGCGCATAATCAGCTTTGGATGTGTTTCCTGATGTCTATTTCCATCAGGCAATTGCTCGACGTCTTCCTCCCTTCACCGATAGAAGCGTGATAAGGCTTGAAGTACTTGAGTTGAGGCAACCGGGTCGGGGCGTAATTCGTCAAGCTCATTCATTTGGTAATCATAGACCTCAAAAGTACCGGTTGGGTGCACAGCGATCTGGTAATCGGGTAATAGGATACCGTAGCCCATGTAGCTCCCTGAAAGCATCCACTCACGCTTCGTCTCGCGATCCAACAGGCTGTGGCCTAGGGTATAGCGCTCGGGCGCAGTTTCACAGCCAAGTACCTCTTCGAGCAGCGTTGGCGCAATATCAGCATGGTGCGTGCGCCGGGTGATTTCTTCACCCGCGTGCCCCGGCAAATGCATGACCAGCGGCACCTTTACTTGCTCCATTGTGTAGTTGCTACCATGGCCCCAGTAGTTCTTGCCGTGCTCGTTGAAAGATTCGCCATGATCTGCAGTGATCACCACGGTGGTATCGTCCAGCAGTCCTTTGGTGTCCAGGTCGTCAAGCACGCGGCCCAACTGTTGATCTACATAGCGTGCTGCCGTCCGATAGCGATTCCAGTAAGGTTCTGGGTCGAACTCCGGGCTTAGAAGCATATGATTGATGCTTTCCCAGTAAGGGGTGAAGCGGGGAAAGTCGGGTGGATGGCTGTATCCATGCACGGTGTCATAGAAAAGAAAGCTGAAGAAGGGGCGATTATCTGGATTCTGGTTCTCCTCTTCTGCCCACGCTAGCCAATCGTTGGTGATTTGAAGGTCACGCTCCCAAGGTTCGCCTTGGGCTGGCTGGAGCGAGACATCGTCCAATCCGGCAAAGACGTTGCGGTCGAAGGCGGGGCTAACAAGGGTAGCTGAGGAGAGCACCTTGAAGCGGTAGTTCTGCTCTTTTAGGGTCTCCATTAACACCGGCGGTGTCTGACTGGCAGTAAAGGCGTCCCAGTAGTTCACCGGCAAACCGTAGAAAAGGCTGAATACCCCGGCCTTAGTGGAGTTGCCTCCACTGATATGCTCGTTAGCCTTGATCCAACCTGGCTGGTTGGCATAGCGATAGAGGTTCGGCATTACTTCAGGGTTTAGCATGTCATGGCGCAGTGTATCCAGGACAACGAGCATTAGATTGTCTGGCGAAGCGGGTGGCTGACACGATAGCGGAGCGATGGGGTAGATCAGGTCTTGCTCGCCGCCTGGCGCTGCCTCCAGATCCACGGCATCGCGTACTGCCTGGGCATCTACCCAACCCTGCTCGACGAAGAAACGTTTAGCGGTGGCCGGATAGAAAACCGGCACATGACGGGTCATGCCTGTGATCTCACGGTTATAGTGAGCATCTGCCCAGGCATGCCAGCCATGCACACTGAGAAGGGCGACGACATTGATGGCCAGCACCGACCACACAGGCCAAGATAGCGAACGTTTTCTCAACAGTCTTCCTATGACGCCTTGAAGCGCCAACATGCCCAGAGCCCCGCCGATGACCAGACTCCAAGCTACCCAGGAAAAGCTGAAAACATCGCCGCCAGCGTTGAGCAGTAAGTCAAGAATAAAACCGCTTAGATGGAAGCGATACTGGGCGTAGACAAAAGTATCCAGCAGGAGAAGCAGTTGCAGGGCACTGGCCCACAGCGTCGTTACCAGCCATAACCACTTGCCTCGAATAACGCTCGCCAATAGGAATAACGGCAGAGCGCCCAGCCAAATCAACAGAGACAAATGGCCGAGGAAAATCAGTAGGAGATAGCCCCATTGCGTTGCCCCATCCGGATCGATATAGGGAATATAACGACTTGCGATTAACCAACCCAACAGCAGATTGGCGAGAGTCCAGGCAGCGAGCCAACGCCAGTGAAGAAAAAGCTTCGCGATCATGGGGAGATAATCCAGAACAATTAAACGTTAACCCGAGGAGTTCCTAGTGGCCGTGGGGGTGAAGCGGAAAGCGGCAAAATAGTAACCCAGCTGCGTAGGTTACCCAAGTGATGCCATCATCATTTTTGCTGACGCGAGCTGCCCACTACCTAACCCGAAAGGGTGTTTTTTACCCGTAACGGCTACGGTAGTGGTAGCTGCTTGGAGGATGAGATATCTATGGCCCAAAGCATTAGTTAATTTAGTATAAATGAATTTAACGACAGTGAGTTTAGCAACAGTGAATTTAGTAACAGTGAATTTAGTAAACATAGAATTGACGTTTTAAGGGCAGTGTTTTTCAGGAACCGTAATTTTCCGAGTGACGACCCTCTAGGTTGATGGACTCTCCGCCATCGACAAACAGAATTTGCCCCACCACAAAAGTGTTGTCCAATAAATAGTGCAAAGCTTGTACAAGGTGGTCAGGGGCGCCCTGATGTTTCAGCGGAATGCCTTCAATTCGCCACTTAATATAATCGCTAGTACGCTGGGAGGCAGGCAGTACGACGCCGGGAGCGATGCCGTTAATGCGAATGCGCGGGGCAAACTCTAACGCTGCCATGCAGGTCATTTCCGCCAGGCTCTTTTTCGACAGCAGATACGCCGCGTAGGGATACTGGTGATAGGCCATTTTGTTATCGATGATATTGATCACCTGACCCGCTTGAACCGCCGCGGCAAAGTGGCGCGTAAGCAGCAGCGGGGTAAACATATTGATCCGAAACTGGGTCTCTAGCATCGCCAGTTCGGTCGCCGCAATTGGCGCTGGTTCATAGGTGGAGGCGCTGTTCAGCAGTAGGCTAAGCCCAGGGAAACGGCGTTTCGCCGACTGAACCAAGTCGTTCACGTTGTCGGTTAAAAAGTCGCAGCAAAATATTTCACACTCCCGACCTTTGGCGCGGATACCGCTGGCGACTTCTTCGGCTTCCTCCCGGGAGCGGTTAACGTGGAGGGCGATGTCGTAACCTGCATCGGCCAGGGCTTCGGAGAAGCAGCGTCCCAAGCGGGTGGCACCGCCGGTTATCAGAGCAGCTTGTTGGTGCATACAGCGTTCCCTATTATTTTATTGGTATAGGAAGACTTTCTGCGTGAGTGCAGCGTTTGTCAATAACTTATACAGAGCTTGCACGAAGCGCTAGATTTATAGGTGTAAAAGAAGTGCCCTATTTCAGGGTAGTTCTATCAGACGTCACTTTGAATAGGATGTCGCTATGCCACCTATGTCTTTACCACCTATGTCTTTATCTACGCCTTTCCCTTCCGCGCATACCGCCCCGCTCCATGAGTGTTTTATCTCATTGGGATCCAATATCGACCCCGACCATAATTTCGTTCAAGCGTTGGAGATTATCAGCCGCGAGTGTGTGTTATTGGCATGTTCAAAAGCGATTCGTACCGCGCCGGTGGGTTACCAGCAGCAGCCCGACTTCTTAAACGCCGCACTATTGGTGAGCACGCCGCTTGAGCGTGAGGCGTTTCGCGCCTACCTCAAAGGGCTCGAAGATCGCCTGGGCCGCGTTCGGGGGGCGATTAAGTCGGGCCCTCGCACCATGGATCTAGACATTATTGCGTGGGATGGGGAGGTCATTGATGACGGCTACTTCCATCACAGCTATGTGAGAAAGCCGGTCGATGAGGTGCTGTCGAGCAGTGGCCGTCGCCTTGAGCCACAAAAACGCTCATGATTTTTGCTGATAGGCCGATAGTAGTACTATAGCTGCCAGAAAGCGGGCAGCTACCTGCCCTGGAGGCACGCGGTGTTCAGCCTAAATACTAATGTGATGTCGCTTAGCGTGCAGAATAATCTGCGCGGCAGTCAGCAATCTATGCAGACCGCGATGCAGCGCCTCTCTTCCGGGTTGCGCATTAATAGTGCCAAAGATGACGCTGCTGGCCAGGCGATTGCCAATCGCATGACGTCACAAATTAAAGGCATGACCCAGGCGATCCGCAACACCAATGATGGCATCTCTATGGTGCAGACGGCGGAAGGCTCGCTCAATCAGATTAACGATAACCTGCAGCGCATTCGTGAGCTGAGCGTACAAGCGGCTAACGGCACCAATTCTTCTAACGATCTTGTTTCTATCCAAGCCGAGATTGGTCAGCGCATGGAAGAGATTGACCGCGTTGCCGGGCAGAGTAAGTTCAACGGTGTTGGGCTGTTGAATGACACTAAGTCACTGAATATTCAGGTGGGTGCTAACGTTGGTGATAGCATTGCCGTTCGCTTTGATGCGATGAATTTGCAGGGTTTGGGGCTGGAAGGCCTAAACGTATTGGACGATGGCAGTTCGACGGGTAATCCTATCGATATGGTGGATGAAGCGATCAAACGGCTAGATCAACAGCGCAGCTATTTGGGCGCCGTTCAGAACCGCTTTGAAAGTGTGATTGATGGGCTCAATAACAGCATCGTTAACACTTCTGATGCGCGGTCGCGCATTCAGGATGCCGATTACGCCAAGGAAGTTTCCAGCCTTCTTCGCGCGCGTATCCTTCAACAGGCAGGCATCGCTATGCTGGCCCAGGCCAACCAGCAGCCGCAGATGATTCTGCGCCTGCTGGAAGGGCTATAGGGTAGCCAGCGCTGTAGAGCAACACACTAGTCAATAATGCCCTGTTCGCGGGCCATGGCGTAGGCTGCTTTAGGGCCATCCCACAATGAGGGCAATAGAATGAACGACACCGGGATGGCTGTTATCACAATAAATTGTTGAAGAGCCGAGATCTGCCCTGCGCCCATATATAAAAGTACGGCCGCCATTATTGCCATGGCGATTCCCCAAAAGGCCCGCATATAAGGGCTGGGGTCGTCGTGGCCTGCACCTACAACCGCAATGGCGTAGCTCATCGAGTCGCCGGTGGTGGCGACGAATATCGTCGTCAGCACTAAAATGGCCAGTGTCATCCAAGCACCGCCCGGCAGGGCCTGGGCAACCGTCAACGTCGCGACATCAAACTGGAAGTTATTAAGCGCCTCGCTCAGCTCAATCACGCCAGTCATTTGGTAGTAAATACCTGACCCACCTAGCAGAGTAAACCACACGGTGGTGGCAATGGGGGCTAGAACTGCCACAGCGACGATCATCTCGCGGATGCTGCGGCCGCGGGAAATACGCGCCACAAAAATCGCTACCAGCGGGCCAAAACCGATAAACCAGGCAAAGAAAAACACCGTCCACCACTGCATCCACCAGGCGGGAGCGGTTTCCGCTGTAATGGTGGCCATGGGGAAGAACTCACTTATATAGACCCCCATGCTGGAAAGGTAGCTATTGAATAAAAATAGGCTAGGGCCAAACAGCATAATGACGCCCCCTACTGCCAGTGCCAGGAACACATTAAAACGGCTAAGCAGTTGCATCCCTTTGTGAACACCGCTCATGGCAGAAAGTACGTACATACTGGCTAACACCGCTAATATAACCAATTGGCTGGTGTAGCTGTTGGGCAGGCCGAACACCTCATGCAGGCCAAAACTTACTTGAGTTGCTAGAAAGCCGATGGGGCCCACCGTGCCGGCCACAACCGCTATAACGCAGCACGCATCAATGATGCCGCCCAAGGGCCCGCGCATTAGCCGCTCTCCTAGTAAAGGGTAGAGCAGGGTGCGCGGCTGTAATGGCTGACCTTTCACATAGTGGGCATGGGCAAGCACGATAGCCGTTAACGACCCTAACACCGCCCAGCCAATAAATCCCCAATGCATAAACGACTGCGCCAAGGCGTTGGAAACGGCTTCCGGCGTGCCTGCTTCGCTACTAAAAGCGGGCGGCGTGACGATGAAATGGTAGACCGGCTCCCCGGCGGCAAAAAATACCCCGCCGCCCGCCAGCAGCGTACACAAAATAATCGACAGCCACTTAAACGTGCTCATTTCTGGTGCATCTAAATTGCCGATTTTGGCTTTTGCGGCTGGGGTTATCGCCAAACCCATCGCAATAAAGAACGTGAGTAGCAGCAGCAATTGGAAGTAACTACCCAAGGCTAATGCCGTCCAGGCGAAGCCTTTGCTGATAGAGTCGGCTACCAGCGTTACGTCGTAAAGCGATAGCGCCAGGAAAGCGACGATAAAGCCGATGCTCAAGATTAAAACGACGGGATCGCCGAGCGAAAGCCGCCCAGAACCGTTAACGTCAGGGGCTTCGCCGCTTGTGGCGGGGTGATTCATGGTGAATACCTTGTAGGGGCAGGGCTGGCAAAACAGCAGCCTATCAACGCTTTGTGTTAAGCGGCGTAGTACTAATTAAGTAGTACTAATTAAGACGTGCTGATTTACATGCCAAATAACGGATAAAAAAAAGCGCCATTCAATGAATGGCGCAAGGACAGGAAACTGAACATAGTATACCGGTAATTTAGACTAACGTCTAACATGATTTATTTTGGTGCGCTCTCAAGGTGCAAATGCACCATATTGACGACATAAGGCCAGCGGTTAGTGTTTAAAAAGTTGTCTAATACATTGATAAATAGTTAAAAAACTAAAAATGGCAGCATTGCTGCAGAGCTAAAACATATTTTGTATACAAGGTATGCTCACGATGATGACGCCCGCTTCAATATCCTTTATTTCTACTCTAAAGCCTTCCTTTTCTACTCCAACCCCTGGTCACTCTACTGCGCGCCTGCTCACTGGCTGCGTGGCAGCGTTACTATTAATACCGGCGATCAGCCATGCCGATGACACCCAAATACGTTTTCAATTGGACTGGCGCTTTGAAGGCCCCTCCGCGCCGTTTTTAATGGCTGCTGAAAAAGGCTACTTCGCTGAAGAGGGGTTGGACGTTCAAATCGACTCCGGCAGTGGTTCGGCAGGGGCAATTAACCGCGTGGCGTCTGGGGCCTATGAAATGGGCTTTGGCGATCTTAACGCGCTGGTCGAGTTTCTCGCTGAAAACCCCGACGGCCCCGGTATTCAGGGCGTTTATATCGTTTACGATGGTACCCCCGCTGCGGTGTTTGCCCGTAAAGACCGCGGTATCGAGAGCCCGGCTGATCTGAATGGTAAAACCATCGCTGCCCCCGCCTTTGACACCGGTTACCGCGCCTGGGGCGTGTTTGCCGCCGCTAATGACATGGAAGCTGACGCAGTAGAGTGGCAGAACGTCGACCCCACGCTGCGTGAAACCCTGCTAACCCGGGGCGATGTGGACGCCATCACCGGCTTTTACTTCACCAGCCTGCTTAACCTTGAAGAGCGTGGCATGAGTGAAGATGAACTGACGATTATGCCGTTCCCCGACTATGGCGTGCCGCTATACGGTAACGCGATTATCGCCAGTGAATCCTTCGCCGAAGACAATCCCGAAGCTGTGCAAGGCTTTCTGCGCGCCTTCAATAGGGCCTTGGGCGAAACCATTGCCGACCCTGAAGCCGCCATTGAGTACGTCAAAAACCGTGACGGCTTGATTGATGTGGAGATGGAAACCCGTCGATTGAAGCTTGCTCTGGAGAGTGTCGTTGATACCCCCGATGCCCGTGAGAATGGTGTCGGCGGCGTCGATGAAGCGCGCCTGCAGGAAGCTATCCAGCTTGTCGCCGACGCCTATGATTTGCCCTCTGTGCCGTCGCCAGACCAGGTGTTTAACTCAAGCTACTTACCTACTCAGCAAGCGCGCATGCTGTTTTCGGCTGAGGGTGAATAAGCATGTCGGCAGCGTTCGTCACCTTTGATGACGTTAGCCTGGCCTACGATACGTCGGGTAACGCTATTGAAGATATTAACTTAAGCATCCACGAAGGCGAGTTTGTCGCCTTTGTTGGGCCTTCTGGGTGCGGTAAGTCGACCTTTATGAAACTTTGCACCGGTTTGCATGCGCCCACGACCGGGGCTGTTAATGTGGATGGAGAGCCGGTCACCGGGCCGCTGAAGATCTCCGGCATGGCGTTTCAAAACGCTAATCTGCTGCCCTGGCGCACTACCTTGGATAACGTCTTGCTGCCGCTGGAAATCGTCAAACCTTACCGCCATCAGTTTCGCAAACGGCGCGAAGAGTTTGTCGGCTGGGCGCGCAAGCTGCTCAAGACCGTAGGGCTGGAAGGCTACGAAGACCAGTACCCGTGGCAGCTTTCTGGCGGTATGCAGCAGCGGGCGTCGATCTGCCGGGCGCTGATTCACCAACCGCGCCTGCTGATGCTGGACGAACCCTTCGGTGCGCTGGATGCGTTTACCCGCGAAGAGCTATGGTGTGTGCTGCGCGACCTGTGGGAGGCGCAGCGCTTTACGGTAGTACTGGTGACCCACGACCTGCGTGAAGCGGCGTTTCTCGCCGACACCGTCTACATCATGAGTCGCCGCCCTGGCCGGGTGATTGAACGCCGCCAAATTGAGCTGCCGCGCCCCCGTGCCCTGGAAACCACTTACCAAAAACCCTTTATTGATCTGGTGCAGGAACTGCGCGCCCAGATTGGCGAAGTACGCAGTACTTAAAATTAATAGTACTTAATGAAAGGCGCGCTTATGACGAAACATAACCCGTTAATTGAACGGCTTGCACCGTGGATCGCGGTGGTGGCACTGGTCATCATCTGGGAAGTCACCGTGCGGCTGTTTGATGTGCCCAGCTTTATCTTTCCCAGCGCCTTGGAGACCGCCCAGGCACTGGTGACCTATTCCGGGCCCATCGCCATGCACTCCTGGCAAACCTTCTGGACCACGCTGATTGGCTTTGGCCTGGGCGTTGCCGTTGGGCTGGTGTTGGGCTTTATTATCGGCTCATCGCGCTTTTTGTATAACGCCTGCTACCCGCTGCTGGTGGGCTTTAACGCTATCCCCAAGGTCGCTTTCGTGCCGATTTTAGTGGTCTGGTTTGGGATTGGCTCGGTACCGGCGATTCTCACCGCCTTTTTAATCTGCTTCTTCCCGATTGTGGTCAACGTGGCGACCGGTTTAGCCACGCTGGAGCCTGAAATGGAGGATGTGCTGCGGGTGCTGGGCGCGCGGCGTATGGATGTGCTGCTGAAAGTCGGCCTGCCGCGCTCGCTGCCCTACTTCTTTGCTTCACTGAAGGTCGCCATTACCCTGGCGTTTGTAGGCACGGTGGTGTCAGAGACCGTCGCTTCGAACCAGGGTATTGGCTATCTGATGATGAGCGCTGGCTCGCAAATGCGCATGGGGCTGGTATTTGCCGGATTGCTGGTGATCAGCGCCATGGCCATGGTGATGTACGAGCTATTTGCCCAGTTGGAAAAGCGTATGACCGGGTGGGCGCACCGGGGTCAGAATCGTTAAGCCAGTATTGGGCTTACCAACGATAGAGCAGCGAGGCGCTGGTGGTACTGTCGGTGCGCGCGCTGGTGTCATCGGGTGGCTGGGAGTTGTGCTTAAGTTCGTGGGATAGGCGCAGCGACAGCTTCGCGTTAAGGCGGGCGGTAAGCGCCGTTAGCGAACGGGAGGTGGTGTTCTGGTTGGTATACTCTACCGACATTTCCTGCTGGATATCGGCGTAGTCGGAAAACCCCCAGCGATAATCCAGCGCGGTGTAGGTCACCATCAAGCGTTCATCGTCGTACTCGCGCAGCCGGTCGTGACGATAGCCGGGGCCCGCTTCTAACGACAGGGTATGGGTGTCGTTCTCCAGAATCTGGCGCCCGTAACCCCCAATTGCTGACAGTTGCTGATCATAACCGGCAAAACGATCCTTCTCCCAGCGGGCAAAGCCAAATAGATAGTGCGGGCCGTCTAGCTCATAGCGCTCGCGTCCGGAGATCAGGTACTGCTCGGCGCTGGTTTCGTTTTCTTTACTCACCGTGCGCACTTCACCACGCAGCGAATAGGTGAATTTACCGGTTAGCCATGTCAGCAGCGTTTTACCAATCAGCGTTTGGCTATTGGTATTGCCCGAAAGGTGGGTAAAGCCCAGCTCGGCGTCGCCACTGAACACCGGCGCATCTTCCAGGGGAGGTGGTGGAGCGTAAAACGGGTTGGCATAAGCAGCGCTTAACCATAGTGGCCAGCAGGCCAGCACAATAATCCATCTAACGATTGCCACTACATCCCTCCTTGGTTTCGGCAGAGGCGTATTATATCAGCGAACGATGACACGAGTGATGGCAATTAACGTCGTTTGCTGGCGCGTGCCATAATGGTGCGGTCACGCATTTCGAGTTTAACTATGAGCGTTTCTCGCCCCCGAACATTAGCCGACCTGCAGCGCTGGCGTCGCACCCGCGCAAGGCGCAGTTGGTATAAACGCAGTTTTCGCCTGCAGGTAATGCTGTTAGTCGGGCTATTGCTGGCAGGCATGCTACTGGCACAGGGCACCTATCTCAATCACCGCAAGGCGGAAATTATTAGCCAGCAGATGGGTGAGCGAGCGCTGGCGGTGGCTAAAACGGTGGCCTCGATGCCACAAATTATTAATGCCTTTGCGATCCCCGACCCCGCTTTCATTATTCAGCCCCTCGCAGAGCGCATTCGCCATGAAACCGGCGCTCGCTATGTTGTTGTGGGCAATGCCCAAAGTATTCGCTACTCCCACCCCGTGCCGGAGCGAATTGGTCAGCCAATGGTAGGCGGCGACAATGATCAGGCGTTGATTCATGGCCAGTTTTACGTCTCCGAGGCGACCGGTTCATTGGGCACGGCCATTCGTGGCAAAGCGCCCATATGGGATGAAGAGGGCAATATCATTGGCCTGGTGTCTGTCGGCTTTATGATGGATCGGGTGGCCATGGACGTGGCGCGCTATAACAGCTTTGGCTGGGCGCTGGTCGCACTAATGATTACGCTGGGTTTTGCTGGCGCCTACTGGCTATCGCAGCATCTTAAAAAGGTCATTTTAGGCCTGGAACCCTACGAAATTGCCCGCTTGGCAATGGAGAAAGAAGCCATTTTGCAGTCGATTCACGAAGGCATTCTGGCGGTCAATCGCGAGGGCCATATTACCCTGGTCAACCAGCAGGCGCGTCGCTTTCTCAACTTGGACGATGAGCATGTGCTGCTGGGGCAGCCCATTCGTGAGGTGGTGCCTAATTCGCGGCTACTGGAGGTGCTTAGGCGCGGCGAGCAAGAGTTCGATCAGGAGATGTGGCTGGGCGATCACCCTGTCATCGTGAATCGGGTGCCAATTCTGCACGAGGGAGAAATTGAGGGGGCGGTGGCGACTTTCCGCAGCCGTCGCGAGATCGTTGATCTATCCCAGGCGCTAACCCAGGCCAGCCGCGATGTGGATATGCTGCGCGCCCAGGCCCACGAATTCTCCAATAAGCTCTACACCATCTCCGGGTTACTGCAGTTAGAGCGAATCGAGGAAGCCTTGGCGCTGATCCATCAGGAAACCGCCCGCGCCCAAGCGCAGATGAGCTTTTTAATGCGCAATGTAGCCGACGCCGTGCTTAGCGGCACCCTGCTGGGTAAACTAACCCGCGCACGGGAGCTGGGCGTGGCGCTGGAAATTGATGAGCAAAGCTCGCTCTCCTGCCCGCTAACGCCCACCGGGCAAGAGGTAATGATGAGCGTGGTGGGTAACCTGCTGGACAACGCCTGCCATGCCGCGCTGAATGGGCCGAGTAAAGAGCCCAGCGTTCGCCTGTTTTTCACCGATTTGGGCGAGCAGCTGTTGATCGAAGTGGAGGACAACGGGCCTGGCGTGCCCGCCGAACTCGCCGAGTCGATTTTCCAGGAAGGCTTCTCGACCAAAGCCGGTAAGCACCAGGGCATCGGCCTAGCGCTGGTGGCCAGGCTCTGCCGCCAGCACGGCGGCGCCGTGACCCTGGAGGAGAGCGAGCTGGGCGGGGCGTGCTTTATCGCGGTACTCGACCGCTCGCTCTGCGCGCAGCCAGACCAGCAGCAGTCTCAACAACGCTATCAACAGCGCTCTCAACAACAATTCCAAAGCAGTACCAAAAACAGTGACTACGACAGCTAGGGAGGCAGGCAATGTCTGATGGGCAGTACGGTATTTTGGTCGTTGAAGACGATTTTCGCATTGCCGATATTCATAGGGCCTTTATTGAACAGAGCGATGGCTTTTATGTGGTGGGCATGGCGCGCAACGGTAGTGAAGCCAAGGCCATCATGGCCGAGCAGGCTGCTAGCATTCAGTTAATTTTGCTTGATGCCTACCTGCCCGATGTTGAAGGACTGGAGCTGTTATGGGCGATTCGCCGCGACTATGTGCATGTGGATATCGTTATGGTCACCGCCGCACGGGAAGTGGAAACCATCAGCGAGGCGCTGCGTGGCGGGGTGTTCGACTACCTGATCAAGCCCATTGAAGCCACCCGAATGACTCAGATGCTGACCCGCTTTCGTCGTGAGCGTGAAGCCTTGGCCAACCGGGCCGAGATGAACCAAGACGAGCTGGATTCTGTGCTGGCGCGCATGCAGCCCGGCGAGTCGTCGCGGGCTAAAAACGCCGCTCAGTCTCAAGCCCTGCCCAAGGGCATTGATCGGCTGACGTTGCGCCGGGTGATTGACGCCCTGGCAGACGCTCCCGACTCCCTCACCGCCATGCAAATGGCGCGCACCATGGGCGCCAGCCGGTCTACCGCGCGCCGCTATTTAGAATTTTTAGTCGCCGAACAGGCAGTCAGTGCCGAGCTGGGCTATGGTGATGTAGGGCGACCCGAGCGTCGCTATCGGCTGTTGGAGGCGGCACACAAGTGGCTAGACTCTCTATAAGTGCATGCTATAAATGCATGCCACAAGCAAGTTGGCGTGAACAAAATGAACAAAATGCCCATAAAGAACTTTTTGTCTTTTATGCGCACAAGCTTGTCGGTCAGGGGCATGGTCTTCTAACGTTCGCGACGTGCAGTCTCACAACAAGAAGCGCTACATAGCAACATCATCACACAACAACACTGATACGTGGAGAACGCCATCATGACCTCGCTTACCCTCAAGCGGTTATCTGTAGTTGCGCTACCCCTCGCCGCTTTTGCCGCAATGACGACCGCCGCACAGGCGCAAGAGTGGACCCCGAGCCGCTCTATCGAATTCGTCGCACCGGCTAACCCCGGCGGCGGTTGGGATACCCTCGTGCGCACCATGTCACGGGTGATTCAGCAAGAAGAACTGGCCGACGAGAGCTTTGCTGCGATCAACGTACCCGGTGGCGGCGGTGCCGTAGCCTGGGCGCAAGTAGCGCGCGATGAAGGCAACCCTCATAAGCTGTTTGCCACTAGCCCGCCGATGATTCTGGTGCCGCTGGCAGGCGCTTCGCGTTACGACCACACCAACTTTACCCCGGTCGCGCGGATTAACACTGACTACTCCATCATTCTGGTCGCGGCGGACTCTGAGTATCAGGATCTTGAAGATCTGCTCACCGCGCTGAAAGAAGATCCCAGCTTGAGCGTGGGCGGTGGCAGTGCCCCTGGCTCTATGGATCATATCGCCATTGCGGGCCTTGCCTCTGCGGCCGGTATGGAAGCCTCGTCGGTCAACTACATCCCGTTCTCGGGCGGTGGCGATGCCATGACTAACCTGATGGGCGGCCACATTGAAGCCGTTGTCGGCGGTGCTGGCGAAGCGGTTGGCCAATTAGGCGAAGGCAGCCAGCTACGTGCGCTGGGCGTCTCTTCTGAAGAGCGTTTGGGCGGCGGCTTGAGCGAAGTGCCGACGTATCAAGAGCAGGGCTTCGACTACACCTTCGATATCTGGCGCGGCGTGATGGGCGCTCCCGGTATGCCTGAAGAAGCAGTTGCTTACTACGAAGATCTGTTCGCCGAAATGTTGGAAACCGACGCATGGCGCGAAGCGAGTGACCAACTAGGCTGGATCGACGCCTATCAAAACAGCGAAGAATTTGGCGCCTTTTTGGATCAGCAGCAAGAGCAGTTCAGCGATGTGCTGAGCGAGCTTGGCCTACTGCGCCAGTAACCCTACTCCTGTATAACCCAGCCGCCCAAGTGCGGCTGGGGCTTCCTGTCGTTAACCGTTGGTTGTTAGCTACTAGTCGTTAAAACTGGTTGTTAAGAACAAGCTTGTTAACCGCTGGAGGCGTGTTGGCTCCTTCGGAGAGACTCCTATGACTCGTTTAAATACCAATCAGTGGTTAGCACTGGTATTTGCGGTATTAGCTGCTGGCTATATCGCGATGGCGTGGCAAATCCCTACTTTCCCCCTGCCACGGCCGGTTGATTCTGACCTCTTTCCTAAAGTATTGGGCTTCGCGCTACTGATCCTGTCGGTGTTTCTGTTTTTCGAGAAACCTACCCCGATAGCCGGTGCTAATGAGATAGACCAAGAAGCCACCCAAGGCCCAATGCTGTTGACGCCGTGGGCGCGGGTCATCGTGACTTCACTGGCGATTGCCGCCTATGCGTTTTTGCTGGTACCTCTGGGCTTTGTGCTCGCCTCAACGCTACTCTGCGTTGGTCTGACGGCCTATTACGGTTATCGCCGCCATGGGGTCAACCTCGCTACATCGCTGGGGGTAGTGCTGGCGCTCTACCTGACCATGACGCGGGTGATGGATGTTTACCTGCCCACTGGCGTGCTGCCTTTCTAAACAAAGCCTTGTTAGCAGGTCTTTCCGCTAGCAGTTCTTAAGAGAGTAATTCCCATGGATGCCTTCAATAATTTGATGTACGGCTTTGGCATCGCGCTTGAGCCAATCAATATTGCCTACGTTTTTGCCGGCGTATTTGCTGGCACCATCATCGGTATGCTGCCGGGCCTGGGCCCTATCAGTGCACTTGCCTTGATGATTCCTATCACCTTTGCCATGGAGCCTTCATCGGGCTTGATTTTGATGGCAGGGGTTTACTACGGCGCCATCTTTGGTGGCTCTACGTCGTCGATCCTGCTTAATGCTCCCGGCGTCGCGGGTACCGTGGCGACCTCCTTTGACGGCTACCCAATGGCTAAAAAAGGTCAGGCGGGTAAAGCGCTGGCAATTGCTGCCTACGCTTCCTTTACTGGCGGTACCATTTCAGTCGTCTTTTTAATGTTGGTCGCACCTCTATTATCAAAAGTGGCCGTAAGTTTTGGCCCTGCTGAATACTTTGCGCTTATGGTGCTGGGTTTAACCGCTGTCGTTTCGTTGTCGGACAAGTCGCTGGTTAAAGGACTCATTGCCGCTGTGGTGGGGGTGATTATCTCGATTATTGGCATCGACACGCAGACCGGTACCGAGCGGTTTACCTTTGGTTCGATCCAGCTTCTCGACGGTATCGACTTCCTGGTGGTGGCGCTGGGTATTTTCGCCTTGGCAGAAGTCTTTTATATGCTGCTGCGTGGCGGCGGTGGTAAAGAAATGCCCCGCAATGAGATTGGCTCGCTGAAATTAACCCGTAGCGAAGTGAAAGAAATCGCTGGCCCGATTGGTCGTAGTTCGATATTGGGTTTCTTCACCGGCGTACTGCCAGGCGCGGGCGCAACTATCGGTTCGTTCCTTGGCTACAGCATGGAAAAGCGCATTGCCAAAGATGGCGACACCTTTGGAACCGGCAATATTAAGGGCGTTGCGGCACCAGAAGCCGCCAACAACGCTGCCTGTACCGGCTCATTCGTGCCGCTGCTAACGCTGGGTGTACCTGGTTCAGGCACCACCGCCGTTCTGCTTGGTGCGTTGCTTGTCATGGGCGTTAACCCCGGGCCGATGATGCTTACAGAGCGGCCGGACGTATTTTGGGGCGTGGTGGCCAGTATGTATGTCGGTAATATCTTCTTGCTGGCGCTTAACCTACCGCTGATTCCCTATATCGCCAAAATTCTCGATATGCCTCGCCCATTGCTGCTATCGCTGATACTGATCTTCTGCATGATCGGTGTTTACGGTATGAGCTTCAGCGTATTTGATCTGCTGCTACTGCTTGGCTTTGGTTTGGTCGGCCTGGGCATGCGCCTGTTTGGCTTCCCCGCGGCGCCGCTGATTCTAGCGCTGATTTTGGGCAACATCATGGAAGAGTCCATGCGCCGCGCACTGCAGATCTCTGGTGGCGACTGGACGACCTTTATCGACAAGCCCATTTCGCTAGGCCTGCTGGTAGTTGCCGTGCTGTCACTCGGTCTACCGTTACTGAAAAAACGGCGTAAGAAGATTTCGCCCGACGTGGCTGTTTAGCACCGCCATTTAAAAGGGTGAATAGCGAGGAGCCTTGGTGATACCAAGGCTCCTTTTTTTATCTTTTTTTATCTTTTTTTATCTTTTTTTATTTACCTCTTTTTATCGAGTTTTTTAACTGATAACAAAGAGTGTATTTGTAACCATTAGGTGAGTATTGCGTTATCGGTATGTGTTCAAAAAGCCCGTGTGCTTAATTGGTGCGCCGTATCTTGTTGGTGCATTGAGAGCGTGCTTGGGTAGCGGTGTTGCGCTTTATTTTGGTGCATTCAGGGAATGTTGAAATTTTATGATGATTATTAAGTGGCTGATTAAATAGCTATAAGACCACTTTGTGCCAATCTGGCGCACCCCTTGCAGGTGTTAATGGCTAGTAAATGTATTGGCTAGTGGACGTATTGGGGTAGCTAACACAACAACCCCAAGTGCGAAGCCAATCATCAAGCCTCGGTCATAACAAACCCCAGCCATAAGGGGTGCAAGGAGATTAACAATGAACACTCTCAAACGCTCGACACACCCGCGCCCATTCCTGTCAGGTGGCCGTTTCGCAACGGCTCTGCTGACCGCCGCTGTTATGGGTGCCAGCACCCAGGCCATCGCCCAAGACGAAGACCCGATCAAAGTCGGTATCCTGCACTCACTTTCCGGCACCATGGCGATCAGTGAAACGGTTCTTAAAGACACCGTCGAAATGCTCATTGAACAGCAGAACGAAGCCGGTGGCTTGCTGGGTCGTCAGCTAGAAGCCGTGGTAGTTGACCCCGCCTCTAACTGGCCGCTATTTGCCGAGCGCGCCCGCGAGCTACTGGCCCAAGAAGAAGTGGACGTGATCTTCGGCAACTGGACCTCGGTGTCCCGTAAAGCGGTGTTGCCGGTCGTCGAAGAGCTCAACGGGCTGCTGTTCTACCCGGTACAGTACGAAGGCGAAGAGTCCTCTGAAAACGTCTTCTATACCGGCGCGGCACCTAACCAGCAGGCCATTCCTGCGGTTGAGTACCTGATCAATGAAGTGGGTATCGAGCGCTTTGCGCTGGTCGGTACCGACTATGTCTATCCGCGCACCACCAACCGCATCCTCGAAGCGTTCCTTAAGGATGAACACGGCATCGCGGAAGAGGACATCATGGTCAACTACACGCCGTTCGGCCACTCCGATTGGCAGAACATCGTGGCCGAAATTCGTCGCTTCGGTGAAGAGGGTAAACCCACCGCAGTGATCTCCACGGTTAACGGCGACGCCAACGTGCCTTTCTACACCGAGCTCTCTAACCAGGGGATCGACGCTGCCGATATTCCGGTCGTCGCCTTCTCTGTGGGTGAGCAGGAACTGACCGGTATCGATACCGACCCGCTGGTGGGTCACCTGGCCGCCTGGAACTACTTCATGAGCGTCGATAACGACGACAACTACGACTTTATCGATGCTTGGATTGAGTACACCGGCGACGAAGAAGCGGTCACCAATGACCCCATGGAAGCGCACTACATTGGTTTCAATATGTGGGCTGAGGCGGTGCGTAAAGCGGGTACTACGGACGTCGATGCGGTGAAAGACGCCATTATCGGTGTAACCGTACCTAACTTGTCCGGTGGCTATGCGGCGATGATGCCCAACCACCACATCACCAAGCCGGTGCTGATTGGGGAAATTCAAGACAACGGCCAGTTCGATATCGTTTGGCAAACACCGTCTACCGTGGCGGGCGACGCCTGGTCTGACTACCTGCCTGGCTCGCGCGACCTGATTGCCGATTGGCGCAAGCCGATGGAGTGCGGCAACTTCAACGTCGTTAACGGTTCATGCGGTGGCAGCACCGCAGCAGAAGAAGCCGAAGCGGCACTCGCTGAGTAACGCATAACACCCCCTTGCCGCGCCGTGGTTCGATGGTAAGCGCGGCAAGGAGCACGCTATCTTTCCCTCTTAGATAACCAAAGGAAGAACCCCATGAGGCGTTTCCTTTCCTTGGCGCTGCTCTGTTTCCTGCTGGTGGGGACTACTCTCACCGCGCAGGCACAATCAACAGACGCCGCCAGCAGCTCTAGTAATGATACGGCCGCGCTCGAACTGTTAGAAGCGCTGGACGTTGAATCCTACACCGCCAAAGGCGAAGCCATCACCGCTATCTTGCAAAGCGACGACGAGCGCGCCCGCGACTGGCTGCAGGCCTTGTTGGATGGCCGCTTACAGCGCACCGAAGACGGCCGCTTTGTGCTGGTGCTGGAGAACCGTGGCCGTGACTGGCCGGTGGCCGATGTGCTGACCGGCGAAGCGCTGGGCGAGATGTCCCGCCGCGACCTGGAGCGCGTTGGTATCAATAACAATTTGCGTAATCAACTGCGCAGTGCCATTGCGGTCGTTGACCTCTACTCGCCCAACGTTGAGCGCCGCCGTACATCGGCTGAGCGCTTATTAGGCGAGGTGGACGGTGAGCTAGTGCAGCCCATTAATGAGCTAATCGAGCAGGAGGAAGATGATCAAGTGCGCTATCGCCTGACCCAGGCGGTGGCGATTTATCGCGCTGAAGCGGGTGAAATGGCCGGGGTCGAAGCGCTGGATGGCAGCCTGCACCCACGCTCTCGTGTGGCCTTAAGCCGAGCGGCCAATGGTGATGACCCGGTGGTCGCCAACGCCGCAGCAGCCTCTTTGGCGGGCATCGAGCAGCAGCTCAAAATCAACCGCGGTTTGGAAACGCTCTATTTCGGTTTGAGCCTGGGTTCGGTGCTGGTGCTCGCGGCGATTGGCCTGGCGATCACCTTTGGCGTCATGGGCGTGATCAATATGGCCCACGGCGAGCTGATGATGCTCGGTGCCTATACCACTTGGGCGATGCAGCAACTGCTACCTGGCCAACCAGGATTGGCGTTGATTCTGTCGATTCCCGCCGGCTTTATGGTGGCCGCGCTAGCTGGTGTGGCGATTGAACGCGGCGTTATCCAGTTCCTCAAAGGCCGTCCGCTGGAAACCCTGCTGGCAACCTTCGGTATCAGTTTGATTCTCCAGCAGCTAGTGCGCACGGTGATTTCACCGCTCAACCGTACCGTCATCACCCCCGAGTGGATGAGCGGCTCGCTGGTGGTTAACGATGCGCTGTCGCTCACGCTCAACCGTATGTACGTACTCGGCTTTGCGCTGGTGGTGTTCGCGGGCCTAATGCTGATTATGCGCCGCACCCGGCTGGGGCTTGAGGTACGTGCCGTGACCCAGAACCGCGCTATGGCGCGCTCCATGGGTATTCGCGCCACCCGCGTGGATATCATGACCTTTGCGCTGGGCTCCGGCGTCGCCGGTCTTGCCGGTGTGGCGCTATCCCAGCTGACTAACGTCGGCCCCAACTTGGGTCAGAACTACATCATCGATTCCTTTATGGTGGTGGTGTTCGGCGGTGTGGGCAACCTGTGGGGTACGCTAGTCGCTGGCCTATCGCTGGGGGTTATCAACCAGGTGCTGGAACCCTGGGCAGGCGCGGTGCTGGCCAAAATTATCGTGCTGGTCTTTATCATCCTATTCATTCAAAAACGCCCGCGTGGACTCTTCCCGCAGAAGGGCCGGGCTGCGGAGGGCTAAACGATGTCATTAACGACCGAATCATCGACAAACTTTTGGCTAACACGCCCGTTCAGCGAACGTTCGACGCAGATTTTTCTCGGCGTTTTAGTCGCCGCGCTGGCACTGGTGACGCTGCTACACGTGGCGGTGCCACCGGATAACCCGCTGCATATTGGCGCCTATACGGTCAATTTGTTCGGTAAATACTTAAGCTATGCGCTGCTGGCGGTGGCGGTGGATCTAGTGTGGGGCTATCTGGGTATTTTAAGCCTCGGCCACGGCGCCTTTTTTGCCATTGGCGGCTACGCCATGGGCATGTATTTGATGCGCCAAATTGGCGATCGCGGCACCTACGGCCACCCGGTACTGCCCGACTTTATGGTGTTCCTGAACTGGGACAGCCTGCCGTGGTTCTGGCAGGGCTTCGATATGGCCTGGTTTGCGTTTGCCATGGTGCTGCTGGCACCGGGGCTGCTGGCGCTGGTGTTCGGCTTTTTAGCGTTCCGTTCACGGGTCACCGGGGTGTATCTATCAATCATTACCCAGGCGCTGACGTTTGCCTTAATGTTGGCCTTCTTTCGCAATGAAATGGGCTTTGGCGGTAATAACGGCCTGACCGATTTCCGCGAAATTGTCGGCTTTGACTTACGCAGTGATGCCACCCGTTTGGGGCTCTTCCTGGCTACCGGGGTCGCGCTTGCGCTGGGGTTTATCCTCTGCCGGGCGATTGTTACCAGCAAACTGGGCCGGGTCAGCATCGCTACTCGGGACGCCGAAGCGCGTACGCGCTTTCTCGGCTATCGGGTCGAACGCTTTCAGCTGTTTGTGTTTGTGGTTTCCGCCATGCTGGCCGGTTTGGCGGGAGCGCTCTACGTGCCTCAGGTGGGGATTATTAACCCCAGCGAGTTCTCACCGATTTTCTCCATCGAGATTGTGCTGTGGGTAGCGCTAGGCGGCCGTGCCACGCTATATGGTGCGGTGATTGGCGCCATTTTGGTCAACTACGCCAAAACCATCTTTACCGGCGTCATGCCCGATGCCTGGCTGTTTGCGCTAGGGGCGATGTTCGTACTGGTCACGGTGTTTCTGCCTAAAGGGGTGGCGGGGCTGTTTCGCTATCTCAAACGTCGCAAACGCGACGATACGGCAAATGCTGACCCGAACGCTGATCCCACACCCAAGGAGGCCTCCGCATGAGTTTGCTGCAATCGCTGACCCAGCGTGACCGTGTATTCGATTTCATGGCGCCCCAGGCCTCGCCGGTGGACGTCCGCCACGGCCCGATTCTCTACATGGAAGATGTCACCGTGAGCTTCGATGGCTTCAAAGCCATCAATAATCTCAACCTAACCATCGACGACGGTGAGCTGCGCTGCATTATCGGCCCCAACGGGGCGGGTAAAACCACCATGATGGATATCATCACCGGCAAAACGCGACCCACTAGCGGCAGCGTTTGGTTCGGCAGCCGCCATAACCTGTTGAATATGAACGAGCCCGATATTGCCAGCCTGGGCATTGGCCGTAAGTTTCAAAAGCCCACGGTGTTTGAAGCGCTTTCGGTATTTGAAAATCTTGAGTTGGCCATGGCCGCCGATAAGCGGATCTTCCCTACGCTTACAGCCCGTATGACCGGTGAAATCAAAGACCGTATCGACGAAGTACTGGAAACCATCGGCTTAGCGGAGCTTCGCCATCAGCCCGCGGGGATTCTTTCCCACGGCCAGAAGCAGTGGCTGGAGATCGGCATGCTGCTGATGCAGCGCCCACGCCTGCTGCTGGTGGATGAGCCGGTAGCGGGCATGACCGAGCAGGAGATGGAGCGCACCGCCGAGCTGCTCACCGGGCTTGCTGGAAAGCAGTCCGTGGTGGTGGTGGAGCATGATATGGGCTTTGTACGTTCAATCGCTCGCCAGGTGACCGTACTGCACCAAGGCAGCGTGCTGGCGGAAGGCAGTATGGATCAGGTCTCCAACGACCCCAAAGTCATCGAGGTCTACCTGGGTGCAGACGATGAGGAGGCCGCCTGATGCTCGCGATCGAAAAACTCAACCAGTTTTACGGCGAAAGCCATACCCTTTGGGATCTGGATCTTGACGTGCCCACCGGCCAGTGCACCTGCGTGATGGGGCGTAACGGCGTAGGCAAAACCACGCTATTAAAAGCCGTTATGGGCGAAGTCGCGGTGAAAAACGGCAAGCTGCGTTACACCACTGAGACGGGCGAGATTGAGCTAACCAAGAAAGCGGTGGAAGAGCGCTCGCGCCTGGGCATCGGCTATGTGCCCCAGGGGCGACAAATCTTCCCGCTGCTCACCGTGGAAGACAATCTGCGCACCGGTCTTGCCGCCCGCAGCGACGGGCTGAAGAAAATCCCCGAGCGGGTCTACGAGCTGTTCCCGGTGCTTAAAGAGATGAAAAACCGCCGTGGCGGCGATCTCTCTGGCGGGCAACAGCAGCAACTGGCCATTGGCCGCGCGCTGGTCATTGAGCCTAAGCTGCTGATTCTGGACGAACCGGGGGAGGGCATTCAGCCCAATATCGTCGCTCAAATTGGCCAGGTAATCCGCCAGTTGATCAACGAAGACGGTTTAACGGTGTTACTGGTAGAGCAGAAACTACCTTTTGCCCGCAAGTACGCCGACCGTTTCGTGATCATGGATCGCGGCCGCCCGGTGGCCAAAGGAGAGATCAGTGAGCTCTCTAATGAGCTGATCAAGCAGCATCTGACGGTTTAAGTTATCCACACCCGGTTCAGAGCCTTGAATCGGGTTGGAAGGTTAGCGCCTCGGCCGTGGCGACGACGTGATCAAATAAAGGGTGTGCCGGGTTGAGCATGTAGTTGAGCTCTCTCGGCACCACCACGCTAGGCAGTGCCAGCGCCAGACTTTGGCCGGATGTCAGCCAGCCATCACCTAGCTCAGCAGTCTCTGCTGGCGCTGGCGCTTCCTGCCAGTTTTCCGGTAGATCTTCGACGCCAACGCTTAAAATGCTCTCGGCGGGCAGCGTCAGGCGCAGCAGCGCATAGGCATTTAGCAGGCGATAGCTTTCCAGATGCACCATAATTTCCAATAGCGCCAGCGATTCAGAGCTTGCCACATATACACAGGCATTGCCTGGGCTGTTCCAGCGCCCACCGTAAAGCCGTGCACCTTCGCCATCAAACGCTGTCTCTTGAAACTTGCGCTTCACCAGCCGGTAAGCGGTGACTTCGCTCATACCGAGACCCCGTGCTCCAGCCGCCCTATCAGGTTAAGCACCGTTTGATACTCCGCCGAGGTAGCGCTCATCTCGACCGGCCTGCGCCCCCCCAGCCCGGCATTGGGTTTGAGCAGCCAGGCGCGGGCGCCCTCTGCATCACCCTCGAAAAGATCCAGCGCTGCTTTGAAGAGTTCGGCAAAGCGGTACAGCCGGTCGCTTTCCGCCATCTTGAAACGGCCCGACTTGGCGCGGCGACTCAACGTGGCAGGGGGAATGTCCACGTAACCCGCCAGTGCTTTCTGCTCGATACCTGATACTTTGGCAAGCTGGGGGTAAACTCGGTACTCCACGCCTTCATGCAATAACTCATGCAGCTTGCGGCCACGGGAAGGCAGGCCAATTTGTTGCCAGTAACCCGAAGCTAAGGCTTTGGGTGGTTGGTATTGAGTGAAATGGGCATCCATAGTGACTTCCTCTTTTGATACCTCAGAGATGTATCAATTGATATACAGTGTGTGTTGGCACCCGTCAAGGAATACACATAGTCGAAAAGCCTCTGAGGCAGTGATCAACTAAGAGCGCCTCTATTCACTAAAACCCTGTTCTGTGTTCGGTTATAGGCGATTCTTTGTCTGTAACATGGATGGCTTTAGCAATCAGAATCGGGTGGGGTATGCGCTATAAAGATAAACATCAGCTCGCCGCCGAGTGGCAAACGCTTCTAGAACGCACGCCTAAGCCGCTGCGGCAAGCAGTAGAGACGTTGGTGGAGAGCCACGGTGAACGCTTTGCTGAGCATTTTTATCGGGTGATGCTGGAAGACCCGCATGCCTCGCTGTTTCTGTCTAATGATCAAGTGGAACAGCGCTTAAATCCCTCTATGCAGCGTTGGCTGAAGGCGATGTTTACCGTTGAGCACGCCGATTTTGAAGCTCTGGTTGAGCAGCAGGAGAAAGTTGGACAGGTGCATGCCCGCATCGATATACCGGTCAACCTGGTGCTTAACGGGGCACGCCAGCTGAAGCAGGCGTTTTATCAGCAAATTAGCGCCACGTTTGAAAGCCCGCTCTCCCCAGGCAATGCCTCGGTGTATGTCTCCGAGCATATCGATATGGCCATGGAAATCATGAGCCACGCCTACTCAGTGGCCAGCGACCGTAATGCGCGCACCGAAGAGGCGTACAAGCTATTTTCCCTCACTCAAAGCATCGGTGACGAGCGTGAGCGCCAGCGTTCGGCGCTGCTCAATTGGGAAAATGCGCTGATGTTTGCGGTGGCTGCCCAGCACGATATCGCTACGCTGCCGAAGTTAGCCAATTCCGATTTTGGTCTTTGGTATCTCCATAAAGCGTGCCATGCGTTTGAGGGCGCGCCGGAGATCGCCACTATCTCCCGGCATATTCAGCAAGTGGATCGTGAATGGCTGGAAGTCCTGCTACATGAAGATTCCAGCCAGCGGCTTGAGGCGCTGGGCGAGATTCGAGATGCCACCCGCACAGTGTTGATGCTGCTCGACGATGTACTCGAGCGTGCTTCCGGTTTAGATGCCGGACGCGACAGCTTGACCCGCTTACTCAACCGCAAGTTTCTACCGGTCGTGCTCAGCCGCGAAATCGATATTGCCCGCCATTCGGAGCACTGTTTTGCGCTGTTAATGGTCGATATCGATCACTTCAAGTCGATCAACGACACCCATGGTCACGACGCAGGCGACAGCGTGCTGCAGCAGGTGGCGAGTATTTTTGACCGCTCCACCCGGGGCGGAGATTACGTGTTTCGCATGGGCGGCGAAGAGTTTTTAATTGTACTCGTGGATACCGATCATGAGGGTAGTCGATTATTTGCTGAACGGTTACGCCAGTCGGTGGCTAAAGAGCCGCTGCTCGCGGGCGCGGATACGCTGCTTAACGTGACGATTAGCGTGGGCGTTACGCTCCACGACGGACATCCTGACTATCACCACTCCCTGCAGCGGGCAGACCAAGCACTTTATCAAGCTAAGCGCGGCGGGCGAGACCGGGTCGTGGTGCAGTGATGGTGCTGGAAATGTAAACCAGGCCTGTTAATGCACTTTTTTGGTGCTTTTTTCCTGTCTTTGATCTTTTTTAGTGCGTAAATAGTGCTTAAAGAAGAAGGAGTCTGCCATGTTATTTGGCTTATACCCCCGCTTTGAACGCCCAATAGAGTTTTTCACCATTTTGGCGCATTAATTGCTTCTATTAAGTTAAAGGGCACAGTGAATATCTGTCTGCCAAAGGCTTAGTGAAAAGGAAGCGATAGCTACCCATGATTCTGTGCGACCTCGCAAAACCACACGTTGCCTCCGGCCACCGCTTCGACGAAGGCCGCCACTGGGCGGCTTCGTTGGCGTTACGCTTTGCCAACCGCGATGGCGCCACCCGCATGGTGCAAGCCCGCCACGCCGGGCCGCTACGGGTGCAGCGTCCGTTTTACCCGGAAGGCAGTGATGAGGCGTGTCATATCTACGTCCTGCACCCGCCGGGCGGGTTGGTCAGCGGCGATGCACTTACCATCAGCGCCCACGTAGAGCGCGGCGCCCATGCGCTACTCACCACGCCTGCCGCTAATAAACTCTATAAAGCCGACAGCCAGGGCGTTGCCTGGACGCAGCACACCCAGTTGAGCGTTGAAGAGGGCGGCACCCTTGAGTGGCTGCCCCAGGAGACCATCGCCTTTGATGGCTCCAAGGGCGAGCAGCGCACCCAGATTGACCTTCACGGCAGCGCCCGCTGCCTGGGTTGGGAAGTGATGGCGCTAGGCCGCCCGGCCAGCGAGTTGCCTTATATTTCCGGGCGGATTGAGCAGCACTTTCGCTTAACCCTGGATGGCAAGCCGCTGTGGCTAGAGCGCCAGCCGCTTGATCCGCTTCACCCACGCTTTAAAGGTCGTTGGGGCCAAGGCGGTGCCACCGTGCAGGCGACGCTGTGGGCGGTGGGCATTGCTGACGCGCCTGCGGCGAATGATGCCCTGCGTGAAGCGCTACCGGATAATCCGCGCTGGGCAGTTACCGTCCGTCATGGCGTTCTACTGCTGCGCTATTTAGGTAACTCGCGCAATGAAGCCTGGGCGCTATGTGAACAAGCCTGGCACCTGCTGCGCCCCCGTTGGATCGACCGCGCCGCACATACGCCACGAATTTGGCTAACCTAATCAGTATCCCTGTGATGCACTGCTGGAGACATATGCCATGGAATTAACCCCGAGAGATAAAGACAAGCTGCTGCTGTTCTCCGCCGCCCAACTGGCCGAGCGCCGCAAAGCACGCGGTTTAAAGCTCAACTACCCCGAGGCGGTGGCGCTAATCAGCTTTGAGATTATGGAAGGCGCCCGGGACGGCCGCAGCGTAGCGGATTTAATGAGCTATGGCCGTGAGATCCTCAGCCGTGACGACGTGATGGAAGGCGTCGCCGAAATGATCGACGACGTCCAGGTGGAAGCTACTTTCCCCGACGGCACCAAACTGGTCACTGTTCATACGCCTATTGTGTGAGGGGTTAAGGGTGAGGGGTGAATGGTTAGGGGTGAGTGGTTTTACTCCTCACATCTTACTCCTTACACCTCACAACAAAACGAAGGAGCAACCAAATGATTCCCGGTGAATATCAGTTAAAAGACGGTGAAATCGAACTGTGCGTGGGCCGTGAGCGGATCAGCGTTGAAGTGGCCAATACCGGCGACCGGCCGATTCAGATTGGCTCCCACTATCACTTTGCCGAAGCCAACCCCGCCCTGACTTTTGATCGCGCTAAGGCGCGGGGTTACCGCTTGGATGTGGCCGCAGGCACGGCGATTCGCTTTGAGCCCGGCCAAACCCGTGAAGTCACGCTGATTCCCTATGTGGGCAAGCGGGAAATTTACGGCTTCCGTGGTGATGTGATGGGTGCGCTCGATGGAGGTAAGCAATGAAACCAGTTAACAAGATCAGTCGGCAAGCCTACGCCGATATGTACGGCCCCACGGTAGGCGACCGCGTGCGCCTGGGCGATACCGACTTGTGGATCGAAGTCGAAAAAGACGCCACCCACTACGGTGATGAAGTGAAGTTCGGCGGCGGCAAAGTGATCCGCGACGGCATGGGCCAGAGCCAGCGTGCCGACGACACGGTGATGGATACAGTCATCACCAACGCGCTGATTTTAGACTGGTGGGGCATCGTTAAAGCCGATGTGGGCATTCAAAATGGCCGCATTGCCGCGATTGGCAAAGCCGGTAACCCGGATACCCAGCCGGATGTCGAGATCGTGATTGGCCCTGGCACCGAAATTATCGCCGGTGAAGGCAAAATTCTCACCGCTGGCGCCCTGGATGCCCATATCCATTTTGTCTGCCCACAGCTAGTGGAAGAAGCGCTGATGAGCGGCATTACCACCATGCTCGGCGGCGGCACCGGCCCGGCCACCGGCACCAACGCCACCACCTGCACCCCCGGCGCCTGGCATATCGGCAAAATGCTGCAGGCGGTGGACGATATGCCCATGAACATCGGCTTTCTGGGCAAAGGCAATGCCAGCCTGCCGGAATCCCTGGAGCTACAGCTTCAAGCGGGCGCCATGGGCCTTAAGCTGCATGAAGACTGGGGCACCACGCCCGCGTCGATCAATAACTGCCTCAACGTCGCCGATGCTTACGATGTGCAGGTAGCGATCCACACCGATACCCTGAACGAATCGGGCTTTGTGGAGGACACCTTGGCGGCGTTTAATGAGCGCTGCATTCACACCTACCACACGGAAGGCGCAGGCGGCGGTCACGCCCCGGATATCCTCACTGCCTGCTCGAAAGCCTACGTGCTGCCGTCCTCCACCAACCCGACACGGCCCTACACGGTCAACACCATCGACGAACACCTCGATATGCTGATGGTGTGCCACCACCTCGACCCCAATATTCCCGAAGACGTCGCTTTCGCCGACTCACGTATTCGCCGCGAAACCATCGCCGCGGAAGATATTCTGCATGATCTGGGTGTAATCTCGATGATTGCCTCAGACTCCCAAGCCATGGGGCGGGTTGGCGAAGTGGTCTGCCGCACCTGGCAAACCGCGCATAAGATGAAGGTACAGCGCGGCCTGCTGCCAGAAGACGAAGCTTTGGGCGCCGATAACTTCCGCGCCAAGCGCTATATCGCCAAGTACACCATTAACCCGGCGATCACCCACGGTATTGCCCATGAAGTAGGCTCCATCGAAGTGGGTAAGCTGGCGGATCTAGTGCTGTGGAAACCGGCCTTTTTCGGCGTAAAACCGGCGATGATGATCAAAGGTGGCATGATTGCGGCGGCGCCCATGGGCGACCCCAACGCCTCGATTCCGACGCCCCAGCCGGTACACTACCGCTATATGTTCGGCGCCCTGGGTCGTGCGGCTAGCCAAACCCGGCTTAGCTTTGTTAGCCAGGCTGCGTTAGACGCTGGCATTAAAGAGACATTGGGCCTCAATAGCCAACTAGCGGCGTGTAAAAACGTACGCCAAGTGCGCAAGCAGGATATGAAGCTCAACGACGCCTGCCCCGATTTAACCGTCGACCCACAAACCTATGAAGTGCGCTGCGATGGCGAAATTTTAACCTGCGAGCCCGCCACCGAATTGCCGCTGGCTCAGCGCTATCATTTATTTTAATTAAGGCTATTTCACTTAGGTAGAGGTGACGGGGGTAGGCCGTAGAGAGGGTCTTTTGCCATGGCCGGAAATTGTTCCCTACATTTCCGGCATTTCCTCCATCCATGGAGGTCAGATGGCAAAAGTAGCGTACAGGATGTATTCACAGCGCCCTCTCGTAGGCCTACCCCCGGCACAGCCTCATAGATAGCGAAAGGACGATAGCAATGCTGAAACTGATAGAACGTTTAGGGCTGATAGAGGAAAGCGCGGCGAGCGACACGCTGACGCTGCCCTTTGAGCTACGCATCCGCGGGCGCTTGAAAGCCCAAAGCGATAGCGGCCGTGAACTGGGTCTATTCCTAGATCGCGGCCCAGTATTGCGCAGCGGTGAAGGCCTGAAAGCCGAAAGCGGCGAAGTCGTGCGCGTCTGCGCGGCAGTAGAACCGGTGGTTACCGCGCGAGTGAGTGCTGGCTTACCGCTGGCGCGGCTTGCCTACCACCTAGGCAATCGCCACGTACAGCTGGCGCTGGGTGAAGACGACAAGGGTGCCTGGGTGCGCTTTCCGCCAGACCACGTGCTGGAAGAGCTCGCCGAATTATTGGGTGCCAAGCTAGAGCACCACAACGCCACCTTCGACCCAGAGCCCGGCGCCTATAACCAAGTGGGCGGCGGGCATTCCCATTCGCACGGTCATGGCCATTCCCACGACCATGGGCATTCTCACGACCACGCACATGAGCACCACCATGCCCACTGATTCAGCTGCGCTAAAAAGCCAAAGCGATGAGCTGGCGCTGCTAGGCTTAATGCAACTGGTCAGCCCTGCGCTACCCATCGGTGCTTTTGCCTTCTCCCAAGGACTGGAAAGCGCCTTTGAGCTTGACTGGGTACGCGATGAAGCCAGTCTTGCTGAATGGCTGAATGGCGTTTTGGAAGATGGCCTAACCCGCTGTGAGCTGCCGGTGCTGGCGCGTTTGCACGAAGCGTTTGATCAGGCAGATGGTGAATCCATTGCCGTTTGGGATGAGTGGCTGGCCGCTACGCGGGAAACTGCTGAGTTAGCCGCGGAAGATACCCGCCTGGGCGCCTCGCTTAAACGCCTGCTGGGCAGCTTGGACTTATTGCCAATAGAAGAGCCGTTGCCAATAGAAGAGCAACTGCCAAGTGAGGACTTACCACTGCCCTTGCTGCCGGATCATGCAGGCTATGTGACTCTATTTGCCTATACGGCGCATGCCCGCGGCGTGTCTGTTCGCCAAACCTTGCTGGGCTTTGCCTGGGCGTGGTTGGAAAACCAGCTTGCGGTGGCCTGCAAAGCCTTGCCGCTAGGCCACACCGCCGCCCAGCGCGTTATAGAACAGCTGCGGCCAGCATTAGTGGCTGCCGTTGACCAAGCGCTTACATTAGATGACGACGAGCTAGGCCCCGTGCTGCCCGGCTTAGCCCTGGCAAGCGCTCTACACGAAACCCAGTATTCACGACTGTTTAGAAGTTAGGAGATTTTCATTATGACTCACTGTTTACGTATTGGCGTGGGCGGCCCGGTAGGGTCTGGCAAAACGGCGCTACTCAAGCAACTCTGTTTAGCGCTGCGGGATTACTACGATATCGCCGTGGTCACCAACGATATCTACACCCGCGAAGACGCCGACTTCCTGCTTAAGCACGATGCCCTACCGGCGGATCGCATTCTGGGGGTAGAAACCGGCGGCTGCCCGCATACCGCGATCCGCGAAGATGCCTCGATGAACCTGGCGGCCATCGACGAGCTACAGGCGCGCCATCCCAAGCTGGAGCTGGTCATGGTGGAGTCGGGCGGCGACAATCTTTCGGCCACCTTTAGCCCCGAGCTTTCTGATCTCACGCTCTACGTGATCGACGTCTCCGCAGGCGACAAAATTCCCCGCAAGGGCGGGCCGGGTATCACCAAATCAGATCTATTGATTATCAACAAGATGGATATCGCCGAGCAGGTGCACGCATCGCTCGACATCATGGCGCGCGATTCGAAAAAAATGCGCGGCGAACGGCCCTTTGTGTTTACCAATCTGTATGACGGGGTGGGGCTGGAAGAGATCATCCGCTTTATTCTCGATAAAGGGATGCTTGATGAGCGGCGTCCGCAGGCCGAAGCGACCGCTAGCTAACGTCAATCAACCCGTGTAATCGGCTGGCGATTTGGATTGACGTACCATGGCAGCCCAAGGCGGGTATTGCGTTCCAGTTCGGCAATCACCTGGGCGCCCAACAGTAAAATGACGGCGCCCACTTCCAGGCTAATCAATACGACCACCAGCGCCGCCAATGAACCGTAGACGGCGTTAACGAATGAGAGGTTGGCGAAATAGTAGACCAGTAACAGCCGAACCCCTTCCCATAGCAGGGCTGCCACAAAGCCGCCTACGATTGCTCGACGCAAGGCAATGCGCACCACTGGCAGCACTTTATAGATAGCGCTGAACAACAGGAACACCCCGGTGAAACTGGCTATGTTAAGCACTGGCTCTGAAAACCCCGCCAAAGGCAGCTCCCGTTCAAATAACAGCATGACCAGCGCATTCAGCGAACTGGCCAGGGTGACCACCAGCGTGAGCACCATAAGCGCCGCCCCAAGAACCACCATAAAGGCATAAGGAAGCAGCACTGATACCCAGGCGCTACGCTTGATATGCGGGCTATCCGGCGCATGGAAAATGATCGCTAAAGCGTCTTCCAGCATACGAAAGGCGAAGGAACTGAACAGCAACAAAATGGGAAAGCTCAGAATGCCGATGACATCCCGGGAATCCAGCAGGCTGCGCACGGCCTCAACCAAGACTTCGGCATGGGCGGGTGCCATATGGCGTGCTTGTATCGACAGTACATTGAGAAGGTGCTGCTGATCCACCACGTGGGTTAATAGCACCACCAGCACGGCAAAAAGCGGCACGATAGAGAGCAAAATATTGTAGCCCACGCCGCCGGCGAGCAGGATGCCGTGATTTTTAAAAAAATTGCGTAATACGCGCCAGGCAAAGTGAGCCAACCGAGGGAGCAGGAGCAAGACAGCGCTAAAAAATGAGGGGGTTTGAACCATGCTTGCCATTCTCCTTGTGACTTGCTAATGCCATGATACGCCCATGGCGCTAGCAATTAACAAGGGCAACGATCAAGAAAGTCAGGAATGGATGGGGCTGGGTTAAGATGGCGGCGGTCGAAAGCACTGATGAAGGTAAGCCTTAAAAACAAAAAGGTCGCCCTGACCAGGCGGTAGAAAGGTCAGGGCAACCGAAGAAGGTGGCTAAGCATCTAGCTTAAAACGGGCCATCCTTGGCCACCACCACTTCAGGATGAACGTATACGCTATCGGAAGCCTTAACTTAGGTTATGAACCTAAGTATTAATTGTTAATTAATTGAATATTAAGTAAAAAAACACCGCAAATTGGTTAAAGTCTGTGCATTTTAGGTCGATAAGGCCCCTATAACTATTAAAAACTCATCCCTCAAGACAGACTTTGGAACTTGCTCACAAATGACCACTCCCTCTGCTTCTAAACGCGCCCTGGGTTTACAAACCAAGGTGCTGATACTGGTACTGCTCCCCCTTCTAATAGTGACGGTTGCCCTGGTCGGGTTTAAAGCCTACAGCAACATCCAAGACACCCACGACGTATTGGCAGAACAGCGTGAAATGCTGATTGAAGAGCGCCGCAAAGCGGTGCGCGATATCGTCCAGATGGCCACTTCTGCCATCGAGCCCATTTACGAACAAGCCGGTGCCAACGATGCGGCTGCCAAACAGCGGGTAGCCGAGCTGGTGCGTTCCATGCGCTTTGAAGATAACAACTACATCTTCATCTACGACTATGACGGTAACAATATCGTCACGGCGCCTGCACCAGAGCGTGAAGGCACCAACATGATCGACGCGCAAACGCCTGATGGCACTTACCTGATTCGCGAGATCATTAAGCTCGCCCAGAGTGGTGGTGGCTTCTACAGCTATATGTGGGACTACCCAGGTACCAACCGAATTGAACCCAAGCACTCCTTCGTTGACCGCCTTGAAAAATGGGACTGGCTCATTGGTGCAGGGGTTTACGTTACCGATGCTGACGACGCCATTGCCGAGCTTGAAGCCGCGGCTGCCGCTGATTTGCGCCAAGGCATTATATTTGCCTCCCTGTTGGGGCTGGGCCTATTTATCGTTATTGCGCTGATCGCGTATGGCCTAGTGCGTCGCACGCTGGGGCCGATCAAACGCACGACCGCGGCGATGCACGATATTGCTCAGGGGCGCGGTGATTTAACCCGTCGCTTAGCGGTTGAAAGCGGCGATGAGATTGGCGAGCTAAGCGCACAATTTAACGCCTTTGTGGCGCGCATGCAGACCACGTTGCGCGACGTGCGCAGTAGTACGCTGAGCGTCCACCAAGCGGCGAGTGAGATCTCACAAAGCTCCGATGAGCTTGCCACCCGAACCGAGCAGGCGGCGGCCAATCTCCAGGAAACGTCAGCTTCCATGGAGGAGATCACCTCAACCGTTAATCACAGTGCTGACAATGCCCAGCAGGCCAACACGCTGGTTCAGTCTACTGCTGATGTGGCCCGCGAAGGCGAGACTGCCATGGGGCAGGTTGAGACCACCATGCGCGATATCAACGACTCCGCATCGCGCATCAGCGACATCATCACCATGATCGATGCGATTGCCTTCCAGACCAATATTCTGGCGCTTAACGCTTCGGTGGAAGCCGCACGGGCGGGCGAGCATGGCCGTGGCTTTGCCGTAGTGGCGCAAGAGGTGCGGGTGCTGGCCAGCCGTTCAAGCGATGCTTCCAAAGAGATTCGTGCGCTTATCGATACATCTGTTCAGCACACTGAATCGGGCGCGAAGCTGGTGCGTAGCGCGGGCGACACCATGCGCGAGATCGTCTCTAGCGTCGCGAAAGTCACCGATGTAATCGGCGAGATCACCGCCGGTGCCAAAGAGCAGAGCAGCGGTATCGGCCAGATCAACACCGCCGTGGCTGAAATGGACACCATGACCCAGCAGAACGCCGCCATGGTAGAAGAGTCAACCACCGCCGCCGCCAATATGCGCCGCCATGCAGAGCATCTGAATCAGCTAATCAACTCCTTTGTGCTCGGTGAAGACGAGCCACAGCATCAGGCGCTAGCCTCTCCGGCGTCTCAGCAGCGTGGCGGTGATAATGGCTTGAAGCGCCCCGCGCTTTCATCGCACGCCTCATCACAGCCATCATCCAAGCCCTCACCGGCAACGGCAAAGCACGCTGCAGATGAGTGGGAGGCGTTCTAACGCCTAACGCTATAGCGGGTATAAAAACGGGGCTTGCCATTGGCAAGCCCCGTTGCGTTTCTGGCTAATGCCCCGACCAGCCCAACAAAATCGGCACATAAACCACCAGTAGCAGCACCCCGATCAGCCCCAGCAGGTAAGGGATAATCGCCCGGGTAATCCGCTCCAGCGGTAGTTGCGTAATCGAAGACGCCACATAGAGGTTGATCGCCACCGGCGGGGTAATCATGCCAATAGAAAGCCCCACTACGATAATCAAACCAAAGTGGATCGGGTCAATCCCCAACTGCAGCACCAGCGGCAGCAGCACTGGAGTGAGAATAATCAGCGCACTGGCGGTTTCGATAAACACCCCGGTGAGCAGAATAATCCCCACGATCAGCAGCATAATCACATAAGGATTGGTGGAAAGGGATAGCACCGCCTGGGCAATCGCCCCCGGCACTTGCCAGCTTGAGAGCGTCCAACTCAACACCGCCGACATGGCAATCACCAGCATAATCACCGCGGTGGTCATCGCCGAACGGATCAGTAGCTTATAAACCTGCGGCAGCGTCAGGTCACGGTAGACAAACAGCGACACCAGCATGGCGTAGTTCACCGCCACCACGGCGGCCTCTGAAGGGGTAAATTTCCCCGTGAAGATACCGCCGAGGATAATCACCGGCGTCATCAATCCCCAGCTGGCGTCTTTAAAGGTATTCCAGATGGTCGCCAGCGACAGCGGCGTGCCTTTGGGGTACTGGCGCTTATAGGCTTGGGTGATCGCAATCGCCATTAATCCTAAACCCATCGTTAACCCCGGCAAAAAGCCGTTGAGAAACAGCTTTGAAACCGACTGCTGGGCGATGACCGCGTAGATGATCATTGGCACCGAGGGCGGAATCACCACCCCAATGGTACCGCTGGCGGCAATCAAGCTGGCCGCCGAGGCCGGGTCATAGCCTTTGCGCTTAAGCTCTGGTACCAGGCTTGAGCCCACGGCGGCAGTCGTCGCAGCACCTGAGCCTGAAATGGCCGCAAAGAACATGCCTGCCATGACTGAAACCACCGAAAGCCCACCGCGCATAAAGCCGACGAGCGAATCGGCAAAGCTGACCAGCTTTTCGCTTACCTTGCCCTGGGCCATTAAATCCCCGGCGAGGATAAACATTGGGATGGCGACCAAGGCAAAGGAGTTAATGCCCTGGAACATCTGCTGGGTGACCACCATCAGCGGTACGCCGGATTGGTAAAGGGCGTAGAGCGTGCTGGCGCCAATCGCAAAGGCGATCGGCACACCCAGCAGCATAAACAGGAAGAACAGCCCAAACAGCAGCAGCGTCATAGCGACTCCTCCTGGGGTTGGGCGGTTTCGCCGTTAATCAGCAGCTCAACAATATCGACCAGCGCATACCAGGCCATAATGGCCGCGCAGATCGGCATCACCGCGTAAACGTAGGTCATCGACAGCCGCAGCGAGGCGGATTTCTGAAAGCTCTGCACCTGCATATAGCGGTAGCCGATCACAATCAGCGCGATCATAAACGCCAGCACGATCAGCAGGGCGGCAAGCTTTGCTATTTGGCGCAGGCGGCCGGGCAGGGCGTCGACCACAAAGGTCACGGCAATATGCCGCCCACGCTGGAATGCCAAAGTGCCCGCTAAAAAGGTGATCCACACCAGCAGAAAGCGGGCGACTTCTTCTGTCCAGCCCACTGCGCTGAAAAACACCCGCGAGACAATCTGTAGGGTAATCACCCCAATCAGCGCCGCCATGCCCGCAAAGACCACGGGCTGGATGATCGCATCCAGCCCGCGCTCAATTCGCCTTAGCAGCCTTAACAGCGGTTGAGTCAGTGTGGTCACTTACTTGAGCGCCTCCTGAATGCGCGGCAGGTAATCACCGAACTGCTCACTGTACTTCTCATACACCGGCGCAACAGCCGCCTGGAAGGCTTCCATATCCGGCGTATCGTTGATCTCCATGCCCGCATCGCGCAGCGCTTGCAGCTGTTCGCTCTCCATCTCGGCGTTCACCTGGCGCTCATGCTCGGCCGCTTCCTGAGCTGCCGCTAGCAATACTTCCTGGGCGTTTTCAGGCAGCTGGTTCCAGGCGGGCATGCCCATGACAAAAATCGCGGGAGCGTAGGTATGGCGGGAAAGGGTCATGTAGTTCTGGGTTTCATCCAGGTTGAACGAGTGGATCACGTTCACCGGGTTTTCCTGGCCGTCGATGGTGCCCTGCTGCATGGCGGTGAGCGCTTCCGTCCACGCCATGGGGATAGCGTTAGCCCCCAGCTCGCGGAAGGTATCGGTGTAAACCGGGTTCTCCATTACGCGGATACGCAGGCCGTCCAGGTCTTCCGGCGAATTCACTGCCCGCTCGCTGTTGGTCAGGTTGCGGAAACCGCGCTCGGCGTAGGCCATGCCTTTCAGGTTCACCTCGGAAAGCTTGTCGAGCAGCTCCTGGCCAATCGGGCCATCGAGCACTGCGTAAGCGGCTTCCGGGGAGGGGAACAGGAACGGCAGTTCAAACACCGCCATCTCTTCGACAAAGTTGGCCACCGGGCCGTTGGTAATCACGCCCATATCCACCGTGCCGATCTGCATGCCTTCCAGCAGCGTGCGTTCGTCACCTAGCGTGGCATTAGGGTAGATCTCGATATCCACCTTGCCGTCGGTACGTTCTTCCACCAGCTCTTCAAACTTGGTGGCGGCAATGTGAAAACCATCCTGCTCATTGACCACATGGGCCAGGCGCAGGGTAACGGGATCCATATCAGCAAAATCGTTGGCGTTCGCGGCGCTTACCAGCGCCAGTGAGACACCCAGAACCAGCGTGCTACGTGCAAATGTTTTCATATTATTATGTTCCCAGTCGATGAAGGTGCAGAAGTGCTCCCAAAGCATGCACCACCGCGGGGAAAACGGTCAATTGACCAATGGACTCAAGCGCCATACGGCTGGACACAGCGCCCCCGCACAGTTACGATACGCACCCACAAGCGCCCGTAGCTCAGTTGGATAGAGTATCGGCCTCCGAAGCCGAGGGTCGCAGGTTCAAATCCTGCCGGGCGCGCCAAACATCAGAAAAGGGGCCTACGATAAATCGTGGGCTCTTTTTTTGGGCTGCTTTCGGCCAAGAGCTATCTTTTAGTCGTCTCTGATATAACGCCTTTCTTCAGCAGCGGCGAAAGCATGCTGGCGTGGCTTTTTGCGCTCTTTGCAAAAGGCATGACAGCGTGATTTTGTCCGACTGAAAGAACTTGATACTCATTGAGCCTTCTCCCCCAGCTCAGCCGTTTGGCTAAGCTGAAAAGGCGACCAAACCAAACAGGAGAAGACTCAATGAACTTTTACAATAGCACTCATCGTCACTACTGTGGAATTGATCTGCATGCCCGTAGCCTGTATGTCTGCATCCTGTATCAGTAGGGTGAAATCCTTCTGCATAAAGAGATCCCAGCCAAACCAGAGCCTCTGCTGCATCTGATCGAACCCTACCTGGACGATCTGGTCATCGGGGTTGAATGCATGCATTGCTGGTACTGGATCGCCGATTTCTGTGAAGATCAGGGCATTGCTTTCATTCTCGGTCATGCCCTTTATATGAAAGCCATTCATGGCGGTAAAACCAAGAATGACCGCGTGGATTCTTACAAGATTGCAGCACTTATTCGCGGTGGCAACTTCCCCCTCGCTTATGCCTACCCTCGTAGTATGCGAGCAACACGGGATTTACTTCGTCGTCGCACTGGGCTCGTTCGTCATGGTGCGGATCTCAAAGCTCATGTTGTCAACACCACGATTCAGTACAATTTGCCACCCAACAAGGTCAATTTGAAAAATGTCAGTGCCAGAGAGCAACTGGGCAGAACCTTTGATGACCCGCTCGTTCAGCGCAATATCGATTTAGTTATGGCCGTTTTAGAGTGCTACCACCGAGAACTAAGCCAAGTGGAATGGCTATTGGAAAAGCAAGCCAAAAAGCATCAGCCAACCTACTACCACTTATTAAAAACTATTCCCGGCGTTGGCCGTATTCTGGCCCTCACTATTCTGTATGAAGTGGGTGATATTCGACGCTTTGAATCTGTCCAGAAGTTTGCCTCCTATTCCCGACTGATCAAGTGCAAAGCCGAATCGGCTGGTAAGACCTATGGCACCCAGGGCAACAAGATTGGTAATGCCCATCTGAAGTGGGCTTTCTCTGAAGCTGCTGTGCTTTATCTGCGCGGCAATCCTGGTGCACAAAAGCTGTTGCAACGCTTCCATAAACGCATGAGTAAAGCCAAAGCCCTCTCGGCTCTGGCTCACAAGCTGGGGCGTGCGGTTTATTTCATGTTAAAGAACGAGAAGGTGTTTGATGAACAACGCTTTTTAACGAGTTAGTCACGCAGCAGGATGATGATCAACGTCTAACTGGATCATCACGTAGTGTGCTGAAACCGGGTGTCTGCTGACTGATCTTGAGATCTGAAACCCGACTTCTACACCCAACTCGAAGCCCGTCGCTTTGATTATCCATCCTGCTGGCGTGCACCAATACCCTGAGCGAGTGGGCTTACACCGGCGCTGAACCTGAAACTAACTGGGACTATAAAGTAACCCGCTGTTTGAATAGGACAGATGCCGGTTAACCGATGAATGTCTAGTGCCCCAGACCCACCTGCAAGGAGCAACCCGGTTTGGCAGTGGTGAACCACCACGTTAAGAGAGCCTCAATAGGTGTTTGCTGTAAGTCACTCACAGCCAACGATGACAGATGAAGTAGGATCACTGGCTCAGGGACTTGATATTGGCCGCTGACGCGGCCAATAAAAAACCTGCGGCTTATTGACAGAGAGAAGGCTCATAGGTGTTATGCATTTTTCTCCATTGCCAAGCGCGATATATACTACCTGTAAACGAGCCGTCTTGTGTAGATATCTTGACCCCCGCCGCGAACATGAATTATGGCATGATTTCTTGAGTTAACTAACGCGTGCTCTAGAACTGTGTAGTACTTATCTTTAGAAAACTCGTTTGCTGAGATATCAAGATCGGCAAGTGTGCCAGCCAGGTAGTCCGGGATTCTTACAAGTACATCATGATCATTAATGCCGCTCTTCGGTGGGATGGGGTATATGAAATGTGGTTTATCCATGACCGTACTTCTTTCCGCTTGCTTGCCCTGAGGTGCCCTCATGTGCTCTGCAAGGAACATGAAGTATGAAAGGTCGTATATAAATCCATCGCCCCTATCTATCAAGGCATCCCGATCTGACACCCATGCAATGTGTGACGGAGACTTAACTTTGTTGAGGTAATAGAATACAACACTGGCAAAGGTTGCCACCAAAAAAATCTGTCTTGAGAGCTGAAGATTCGCGCTCTTGGCCTTTAGGGACTCACGCATTTCTCTTGCGCGCCTAAGAACTCCATCAATATAGCCAGGTTTGAAAGAGGATGATTCATTGATAGCTTGCACGAACTCCTCAAATCCGCCAAAAAACGCCTCCATATTTTCTTTTGATGCATAGTCCTTTAGAAATCTAGAATCTCTCTCAACTGCAAAAGTAAAACTGAATATTACAGGGGTATTAAGGTACTTCAAGAAATCAGGGGAAGCATACTTGGTATTTTTTAAGTCCTTTGGAGAAAACGCATTAATGTAGCTTCCAATATTTGAAAGAGTGTCGTGATTAAGGAGAACGGCGAAGGAAGCAACGTCATTCTTTTTTTGGCTGTCATCAAAGCAATAATCTGAAATAACATACTATGCTGCATCGGAGGGAATATCCGAAAACCACTCGATCATCTCAGATAGTGCTGACTTATCAATGGTTTCTCTAAGAGGGATTGCTAAATCCAGCATGTTTCACCAATTTGTGCGAAGTGCATAACGCCAGCCAGCATGCGCGGCTACGGAATGGAGGCGAAGCCGCAATGTAGTAGGCGTCGCCGTGCTTGGCCTTGTTAAAAGTTCGGTGCACTGACCACGCGGCCAGAAACGTTGACATGAGAACCGTTTACATCATAGGTCCCACCCTGAACAAATGTTATAGACCGATAGTAGTTGTCGAGTTGGTTGACTATGAGGTTTTCAGAACCGATAGAAGAAAGGCGAGCAAACTTCCCTGAAGTTGGTCCGCCCAAGACCACACATGAACGTCCCATCCGCGCTTCAGTGCTCTCTCTGCCTGCTTGGTAAAGCTGGTACCAAAATCTGAGTCATTTCCGTCTCCAGTGACTAGAACAAGGGTCTGTGGAGGTTCATGATCAAGAAGGACATTCGCAATTTTAAGGTGCGCTATTTCGTCCACGCCCTGCTCAACCAGCCGACCGTCATCTTTCTCAATACGGTGCAAAAGATCTGTGTTATAGCCGTATCTCCTCGCATGCTCCCAGAGCACTTCGTTCCCTGGAGGAACGGAGCCAGCGAGGACTTTAGTAACCGGATTTGTCTCACGTTCCAACAGCTGAAAAAAGTTTCGGTAATAAAGCCTCACCGCCATCCAGAATGCTTCTGGCTCATGGGTTGCTGCCGCTCTCTGAGCACCTCCGAAAATATTCGAATTATCTATAAAAATATGAGAATCCATTCGATCTCCTTGTTTTTAACGCCGCGCTCTGCGGAAATTTTGGAGCGCAGAGGAAAATTTTCCGCCAGCAGCGCCTTGTTATGTCTTTTGTTCGGTTTCAAAATCAACAACCTTTGACAAATACGCGAAACTTTCCTCACCGCTATAGACCTTTTCACAGTCCTCCGATTTTGCAGTAGTTACTAAAGACTTTTTTCCTGATTTAGTATCGTACTTAATAACTACAACGCTTGATCTAGTAACTTCCCAAAGTTGATAAACGAATTGTGAAGCATGAAGTGCGCGCTCCAGTGAATCCTCGTCTGTTGCATCGGAAAACTGTGCGTATGCTTTCTCATCTGAAACTTTTAGATCAATTACTTCAAAACCTTGAGATGCTGCGCCTACACAAAATTGGAATTGCTCATCCACATCTTTTCGTTTGGAACCCTTACAGTGAGAAATCAATGAGTCAGCATTATCTAAGAAAAATATGGTTTGTGAGGTTCGAATTGCCGAATACAGAGTAAAAACAGACCTAGCCACTTCCATCAGTTCTTTTCTTTCGAGCCTAATGAAATGCTGGTTTTTCGCTCCATACGTACAAGTAATTGTAGAATCTTTGGTATCGATAGAAAAATGCTGTGCAATATTTCGCCACTGATTGAGAGGCACACCCCAGGGATTTAAGGTAAATATGTCAGAATCACCAAGCTTTTCACTGAGTTTGTTGACAACATTGCCTAAACTTAAAGAAGAGACTTCTGAATAGGACGTACTCTCGCCTTGAGCACAGGATGCAATGTGGAGCAGCTCCTTTAAGTAAACTTGGAGCGTGCCCTCAATTAGAGCACCAATATTCCTGAATAATTCATAGGCATACTCATCAATTGGCAAATTACCTTTATGGTGCTCAAATCTAACCGCGTTCCAGTAGAAAGTGAGCGCTTTTCCGATCTGCTCCTCCCATTGTGAACATATCTCAGCACATGTATTTTTATTACTAGCTAAAAGGCTTCTACGCACCTCAATGCTTTTATCGTATAGATCAGAGGACCACCCGTTAATTCGCACTTTGGTAACATTAACTGATTCGACCGCCCAGAGGTCGATCCCATACCTATCTAGAATTTCTGGGTTCTCAAATTCAGGTTCAAGAGATTCTAGAATTCCAGCTTTAATCTCTTCCTTTGAATATCCAGCTTCATAGGCTTGTAGCAGTGGGCTAAAAGCTCTTACACCACCCAATATATTTTTGTTCCCGTCCAAATCGAGGGCTCCTCCTACCAAACATAACAACGTATTAGACGGCGCGCTCTATGATTGAATGAGCGTGCTGGCACTTTTTTCTGGCAAATACAGCTTGTGCTGCTTCCCTAAGCATTTAATTTTATGAGCTATTAATTCCCATTAGACGGTATATCCAAAATTCGCGAGCCTGCTGTACTTTTCGGAGGAACGCTTTGGGGGTGTTTTCAGCCTTATGCTATTTGCTTCCGATCTCGTGCCCAGTGCTTAATAAAATTAGCCTAGCACAGGCCTCTGAAGAAAGCTGAGGCTCGTAAGCTTTTCTTTTCAACGCTCATTAGGGGCCTGCTGCTGAGGGCTCGTACCGTTCTCTAGCGTTGGCAGGTGTGTAGCCTATGCAGTCTTTGTTAGACGGGAGCAGAGTAAAAGTTAAGAGAAAACAATAATTAACGGGTCAGCTCTTGAGGGTCAGGAGTCGCAAGATGGGCTCATGGGCATCATGCTGTTAGCGTTATACCAACAGCCCCATTCGGCTGCGGAAAGATAAGGGCGCTTCATAGGAAGCGCCCTCATGGTAACGGCAAAGAGGATGCGTTACTTAAAACTCGACGGTCGCCGAAAGCTTGAAGGTGCGCGGTTCGCCTTGAACCAAATAATTTGCAAAGGACGTCGAGGCGCCTGACCAGTAATCTTCGTCGGTAACGTTGTCGATGCCTGCGCGCCAGATCCAATCAGCGCCACCGACCGGTGTGGTGTAGCGCAGGCCAAGATCGAGGCGTGTCCAGGAATCCAGCTCCAAGTCGTTGGCTACATCGGCGTACTGCGAGCCCGTGTGCAGGACGCGACCAGTGGCAGTGAGACGCTCGACGAAGGGCGTGTCCCATTCGCCACCGAACACAAAACGATACTCAGGAACGCCCGTGGCGTCATTTCCTTCGTTGCCATCCTGTGTTTTGGTGAGTTCGGCATCTATCCAGGTCGCGCTGCTGAACAGGCGCACTCCTGTCGTCGGCTCACCGTAAAGGCTTAGCTCCAGGCCGCGATTACGCTGCTCGTTATCCAGGTTGCCGATGCCATCGACGACCGCTGCAGAGGGCAGCTCTATCTGGAACAGGCTAATGCCACCGCCTAGATTGCCGTAGTCGAACTTAGCGCCCGCCTCGTGCTGCTCGGCATGGGCAATGCCCAAGTGCTGACCAAAGTTCAGCGCTGTGGTATCGGTGACCGTGCCGCCATCCTGCAATGCTTCGACGTAGTTGGCGTAGAGCGAGATATTATCCGTGGTCTTGAACACCGCGCCGACGGCGGGGGTTACCCGGCGATCGGCATAGCGATTGCTGCTGCCGTTGTTAGGACGTTCGTCGATCTCGAGTTCCTGATGGCGTGCGCCCAGCGTCAGCAACAGTCGGTCATCGATGAATCCAAGCGTGTCGCTCAGCGTGACCCCTTGGGAGCGTGTGCGCGTCACGCTACCCCCCACGAAAGGCATGCCATCCGGGCGAGATAAATCGGCGGGATCATAGATGTTGGTCGTGCCTGCCGCGAGGAAACTCCAGTCCGTGTCGAACTTGCGATAGGCGCTAGAGTAGCCAAAGGTGATGTCATGGCTAACTGGGCCGGTCAGCACGTAGCCACGCAGCCCCGCCTGGCTGGCGACGTTGTCGATGTGGTTGTCGGTCTCGAAGTCGTTGACCCTGGCGTTACCTGCATCATCGGTAAGGCGCGGAGTCGCCGACACGATGCCTTCGAGCGTGCGGTTGCCCCCCAAGGCTGCGAACGCGGTCCAGGTGTTGGTGAGGTCATATTCGCCCCTGACCATACCGAAATTGGTTTCTAGCTCGGTTCCACCGAAAGAAGGGGTGTAGTTCAACGTGGAGTCCGGCGCAGCGGGCACCTGAGTGGCCGCGCCGGTGTTGACGCTTGAACGACCACCATCCAGGGTGAGCTTTTGATGACCGACATCGAACAATATCCGGCCTTGATCCCCACGGTAGTCGAGCCCAACGACGAAGGAGGTATCGCGCTGGGTTTCGTCATCAATGGCGGTATCACCACGGCCGCGCGTGGCACTTACTCGTGCTCCCCATTGCTGCTGATCCCCATAACGCTGGCTAGCATCGACGCCCACTTCGCCGTAGCCATCAGAGCGATAACCACTGGATAGTTTGAGCATCGGGTCATCCCCCGCATGCTTGGGCTCGATGTTGACGGTGCCACCAATACCGCCGCTCCCGCCGATGGGAATGCCCGACGTAAAGGCGCTGGCGCCTTTGAAGACTTCGACGCGCTCGGCAAGGTCGCTGTTGATGATCTGGCGTGGCAGCACGCCGTAGAGGCCGCCATAAGCCACGTCGTCACCGGTCAGGCTAAAGCCGCGTACCTTGTACGCTTCGCCATAGATGCCAAAGCCTAGCCCTACCGATACCGAGGCATCGTTTTGCAGGGTATCGCCCAGTGTCTGAGATTGCTGATTCTCCATCAGCTCACTGGTATAACTGATGACGTTGAAAGGCACGTCCATCGCGTCTTTTTCACCGACCAGTCCTACGCGGCCACCCGCCGCGATTTGGCCACCGGCGAAGGCCGGAGGTGGCGTATCTCCATAGGTCGGTACGGAGCCCGTGACGGTGAGGGTATCCAGGGACTGATTGGCAGCACTCGTCTGCGCCCAGGCGGTCGCGGGTGTGATACCCATCGCGATCAGCGCCAGCGCGCGCAGGAGCCGTGCTTTGCGCGCTGTGTTGGAGGTGTTCCCAAGAGGCATAGTGTCGATCCTATCGTTTTTACTGCAGCACCCTGCCGCTGCGTTTTTATGAAGCCGATATAAGAAAGCGGAGGTCTTGGCTGTCGTGCCATGACCACCTTTCCGGGATGGATGCATATGATAAACAAAATGAGATGTATTGACATCTGCGAATGGGGGATTTTCACTCGTGGGTATCGACGCGCTCTACGACTATCCTGAGGCCGCGTTGGTCGTTGTCGAGCCGGTGCCCGCTGGGGTCGAAGACACGTTGGCGAAAAGTGGTTTATGGCAACATTTACCCAGCGTTAAAAACGCCAATCTATTGCGCTTACCGCCGGTATGGAGTTTTGGCGCGCTGCCTTCTGCTCAACGCTTTGCTCGGGAGCTGGTCGCTGCTCTGTCGTCACGCAACCCCCTTGAGTAAGCGATTGAGCGCTTAACCCTATTTACGATCAGGCTAGGTGCTATTCCATGCTTTACTTAGCACTGTCAGTAAAGTAGGTGGAGATGCCCGATTCTACCTCTGCTGGTTGATTAAAAGTGCTAAGGTTACTTCTATAATTCAGTAAATAAACTAAAGCTGTTAGTCGGGGGAGTACCCCACCATGTTTTTGACATTGGTGGCAATAAGATTCGACTGATAGCAACTGTGCATTATCGCGCTAAGCGCGTTTTTATCCGCCATATTCTCGATCATCCTGAATATGACAAGGGTAAGTGGAAGGAGTGAAGATATGAATGCCGTTCTTGATCAAGCAGCTACTCACTAGCAGTACATTGCACCTCTTCTCTCTGCGCCAGAATCAGAGGATGAGTATGACGAGAAAGTAGAAGCGCTTGATGAAATTCTAAATCTGGTTGGCGATGATGAAAATCATTACTTATCCAGCCTTGCGGCATGTCTTGGTGATCTTCTTGAGGCATATGATGAGCGTGTACGCCCCATGCCTGTCGCGGGGGATACTGATGTGCTTCGTTATCTTATGGAAGAGCACGGCATCACCCAAAATGATTTGCCGGAAATCGGCGCTCAGTCTGTTGTTTCGTCCATTTTGTCCGGTAAACGTAAGCTTAACTGGCGCCAAATTTGTGGGCTTTCCGACCGCTTTGGCATTCCAACGGATGTCTTCAAACAGCGTAAAACACTCAGGGATATTAGGGCCTGTTGACGTTTCATCGCGAACCGCGTTGTGGTGCAACCCGAAGGGCTGGGCCCGTTTTTACCCGCGGCGGCGTTAGTCGTCATTCATTTGGAATAAGGCAAGTCGACGCTGTGCCGGATAGAGCAGAATGCCGATCGGCAAGCGATGGTGCCCATGAGTTACTGTGGCATAACTGCATTGAACAGCATAACGAACCACTGAAGGAAATCGTGCTGGAAGTCGATGGCACCGATATTCCCGTGCACGGTGACCAACCTGGCAAGTTCTCTAATCGCTATTACGATCACCACTGCTATTTCCCGCTATATGTCTGCTGTGGACGTCATCTGCTGGTGAGCTATCTGCGCACCAGAGACCGCAGCGACAGCCGACATGTAGGCTGAGGCACGTCAGCTTTTCTTTTAAACGCTTCTTCTTTGCCTGCTGAAGTGGACTCGTAATATTTTCCTGCGTTGGCGGATGTTTAGTAGGTGCAGTCTTGATTAGAGGCGAGCTGGGGAACAAACAAGCACCCCCGTTTAAGCTCGTGAAAGCCAAGAGGCGGAGGCATGTGCTTTTAGTCATCACGCGGTTAGCTTGTCAGTGCGAAGCCTTGTCTTTAAGCCGACATAAAATCATTCCAGCGCCTGACCAAATAGTTATGCTCATCCATGACGGTATTCCACACCGCGATGCGGCTCATTCTTGTTTGGTAGTCTCCGCCGTCGCGGATTTCGCCTCGGTGAATCAGGTCAGAGCTGCCATCAGGGCCTGGAAGGTTCTTGGCGGCAGGTTGGCCGCCATACCAAAAGTCCCACTCCGCAGCGGATAGGTGAGGGCGGGTCAGTTCTGGGGTGGAAATGTAATAGCCTTGGCGGGCCATGACGGCGCCGGGCCATCCTGAAATCCACCAGTTGAGGTAGTCATAAGCCGCATCTAGCGTGCGCCCCTTCACATGCCGTGAGATTGACATGCCGCCGTACCAAGCGCGATAGCCCTCTGTGGGCGCCGCCATGCGTACCTTGATGTCGCGTTTTTTGAGATCCGTCATGGCGGGCGACCAGAGGCTTTCGATGCCGACCCGGCCGCGCACCATATCGGAAGAGGCTTGATCCTGGTTGCTCCAGAAGGCGCGAAAGTGTTGCTGACGCTTGAGATTGATAAGGCAATCAATCAGGCAGTCGATCTCTGCCACGCTGAGGTTGCCAAGGTCTTCGAACTCGACCAGCCCCGCTGCTTTGGCGGCCAGCGCGGCGTCAATGGCGCCGATGGCACTGTCATTTTGCAGGCTGACCATGCCTTTCCAGCGCTTGTCCAACAACCAGCTCCAGCTCTCTTGGTTGATATCCAGCCCTTTAGGGAGCATGTCCATGCGATAACCGAAGCTGTCCACATTGTGGCTAACCGGGAGCATGGTGATATGCCCGCTTGGGCGAGAACCGTGACTGAATCGCCCTGGATTTCGTTGGCACCTTAAAACGTTCTGCTGCTTTGTGTTGTGCAGAATACTGCTCATTAATTCTTCCTGAAGCTAATTTTGCGCACTACACTGCTCATATTGGATAACTTGAGTACTATGCTGCGTACAAGTGGTCCTTGAACCTGACGGTTTAGGTTTACTTTGATAAGGCTTGGCATGATGCGGGTTAATTATCGTTACCTGCCCCCGAATATGGGAGGTGAGATTCATGGGCCTGCGCACTCTTGATACTCGGCTCAAGCGCTGGGGGCTGTTATAAAAAAACATGCTTCTGATGATCATGAAGCGGCGTTAGTGACGTTGCTGAAACGCTTTTATGCGGGCGAGTTCACCGAAGGGCAGTTGTTACGTGCCCTGCGGCGCGATGTGCGGGGGCTGAATCAAAACCGTTATGCCACGCTGGTTGGCATTAGCCGATGTACCCTATCGGATATCGAAGGCGACAAGAACAACGTTACCCTGTAGGTGAAAAACCGTGTTTACCGGCCGCCAGGGCTGGAAGTGACCCTTCTTCTCTGTAAGTGCTCCCTGCTGGAGTAGGCACTGCTACCCACTGAATGAGCTAGCGTCTGTTTGGTCTATAAAGATAGAACTCTATCCCTGTGTTATACCGACTACTCCGCCGGTCGCTACTCCTTCGTACTCGGCTGCGTGCCCGCTCTCACTCCACTCAGATCCTCCTGAGATAGTCCTAGTTACAACGCAAACATCAAAATAAACATCTGCAGGCCGACCATACTGATCACTTCCTTTAGAGCGGTCAGTCCGGCATCGTCTGCCAGCACGATGAGAAGGGGTGCGCCATCAGCATTGCCATCCAACCCCCCGGCCATCGGGGGCAAACAACAGAAGAAGCGCGGCAGGGGCGCCGCGCTTTCATGTTGTATCAGACCGGATGGCCTAAATTATTATCGGGGTACTATGCCGTCGACTGGCTCTTCTTGAGGCGGGACAGTCGTGAAATGAGTGGCATAAGGATGACCAGAAGAATCATGACAATAAGCACCTTCGACGTTGTATTCGCTGCCAAGGCTGTCCAATCGCCGCCACCGATACGCAGAGCCAGTCGCAAGTTCTGCTCAGCGAAGCCGCCGAGAATCAGTCCTAATACGACGGGGGGTAATGGGAACTTCAGTTTGTCCATAAAGTAGCCGGTTAAGCCAAAGCCTAACATCAAGTAGACATCGAACATTCGGCCATTGATCGAGTAAACCCCTACAACCACTAAGGTGATGATGAAGGCACCAAGCAGCGGGCGCGGTAGGCGTAACACTTGGGCAAAGCTATTGGTGGCCAAGGCACCGCCGAGCACGATCAACAAGATAGCGGCGAACAGGAACTGCCACATGAAGCCGAACACAATGTCGGGGTTGTCACGGAAGAGCATCGGGCCAGGTTGCAGACCGTGGATCATCAGGCCACCGAGCATCACTGCAGCCACCGCGGTGCCGGGGATGCCGAGCGTCAAGGCGGGAATCAGTGCCGAGGCGGTATCGGCGTTGTTGGCGGTCTCGGAGGCCGCTACGCCCTCGGGTTCGCCCTTTCCCCATTCGTCGGGATTACTGGATGCGCGACGTGCTTCGTTGTAGCTAAGAAAGGCCGCCATTGATCCGCCAGCGCCTGGCAGGATGCCGACGAACACGCCGATCACCGAAGAGCGCAGCCAAGTCTTCCAGAATCTCAGCATGCTCGGAAAGGCCTTCCAGAGGCTCGTCGTATTGAGCTTTGTGGCCGTGGAGGTGTCGACATCCACGACTTCCTCCAGGAGAGCGATTGCCGGCGGTATGGCGTAGAGCCCGACGAGCAGCACCACGATGTTGATACCGTCAAGTAGCTCCAGGTGGCCGAAGGTGTAGCGGTCATAACCGGAGATGGAGTCTAGCCCGACCAGCGAGACGAAAACGCCGAAACAGGCGCTCAACAAGCCCTTGAGGACGTCGCCGCCGAGCAGGAAGACGATGGCCGAGAGGCCGAAGACGGCGACCCAGAAAACCTCGGAGGGGCCAAACAGCAGCGTTACCTTGGCCAGCGGCGGGGCCAATAGCATGAGCACGATGGCCGAGACGATGCCGCCGATGGCGGATGACACGACTGAGACCTGAAGCGCATAGCCGCCCCTGCCTTGCTGGGCCATTGGGTAGCCGTCGAAGCTGGTGGCTACGGCGGCGGGGGTGCCGGGAATGCGCAGCAGCACCGCGGGAATAGCACCACCGTACATGGCGCCGTTATAGATACCGGCCATCATGCCGAGTGCCACCAGTGGATCCATGCCGAAGGTGAAGGGAATCAGTACCGAGATTGCCATGGTGGCGCTAAGCCCGGGCAAGGCACCAATACAGATGCCCGTTATGACGCCGAGCACGACAGCGGCGAAATTGCCGAGAGACAGCACCGCTGGGAGTGCATCAATCAAACTTCCATACATGTGTCAGCCCTCGTTCAGCGTATGAAGAATTCAGTGGGGAGATACTGACCCATCAGCAAGGCGAAAATTATCGCCAAGCCTCCGGTGAATATCAGATCCGCCAGCAGCAACCGCTTGATATCCCGATAGCCGAAGCTCCACGCTACCAAAGGCACCATAACCGCGGTGGTTGTGTAAAAGCCGAGCAAGCTCACGCCGGCCACGTAGAGCCCAATGGCCACGACGATGCCGAGAAAGCGCGGCAAATTTTCGAAGATTTTGAGTCGCGGGGCTTTAAAACGCTCGCTTCGAGTGGCGATGAAAACCCGTAAGATCATTAATACAGAGAGCCCGATTAGCGTGCTCAGCATTGTTATAGGCAGCATCGAACTCATGGTCGGCATGTCGGGTGTGCGTAGCAGAAGAAACCCTGAGACAACGATGATGGCGATACCGGTGATGAGGTCGGGATGAGGTCCTTGCCCTGAAGTGGTCTGTTTCATGTTCTATTCTCTGGCTGACTTGCTCGTAGAGCGTCTACCACCAAGCGAGTCGAGTGACATGGTGGAGGAGACGTTTATCTTATTACGGGGCGTGAGGAAGGGGTCTGACCATGGTCGGCCGGGGTGATTGAACACCCCGGCCACTCAATTTATTTCCAGGGTGAGGTTTCCCAAACACGCTCGGCCAGTTCAAGCTGCTCTGCGTTGAGTGCTTGAAAATCATCTCCTGTCGTCAGACTGGTAGGATTCCCAGATTTGAGCATAGCCTCTTGAAATTTTGGATCCTCGTAGGACTTCTCGAAGGCACTAATCAGACTGGCCTCGACCTCTTCCGGCAGGCCGGAGGGGGCAATAAATCCACGCAACGCACCGTTAACAAGGTTGTAGCCTTGCTCGGTAAAGGTCGGCACACCTTCTAGTAGTTCAGAGCGTTCGTTGGTTGCAATGCCCAACACATTTAGCTCGTCACGGAAGTTGATCACCTCCGACAAGTTGATGATCCCCATCGCGACATGGCCGCCCATGAGAGCACTACGTGCTGGCGCGGAGCCCGAGAAGGGAACGATGGTATATTCAGCGTCGGTCTCCTCGGAGAGCCGAATCAGGAAGAAGTGATCATCGCCGCCGAGGCTTGACATGCTGACGGTGATGGCGCCATCACGTTCCTGGGCTGCAGCGACCAGTTTTTCCATGCTGTCGATGTCGCTGTTCTTAGGTGTGACGATCACGTTGGGATCGTCTACCACGTTGGCCAGATAGGTGAAGCTATCGGCGTCGTAGTCGGCGTCGCGGTCAAGGGTTCGGGCCATCATGCCGGGCAGGTTGTAGGTGCCGATAGTGTAGCCATCGGGCTCGGCTTGGGCTGTGGCGGTGACGCCGATCTGGCCGCTGGCGCCGGGCATATTTTTCACTACGACCGTAGCGTCGTCGCCAAGGTACTGCTCAAGGAAAGGCGCAACGGTGCGGGCCATCACGTCAGTTCCACCACCTGCCGCATAACCGACGATCAGGTCTATCCTTTTCTCGGGATAGTCGGCGAGGGCCTGAGTCGAGGTAATGCTAGCGAGGCAAAGAGTGGCGGCGATGGTCGAAAACTTAGTGTTCATGTTGTTGTACTCCCGTTTATATTCACGGATGGTCTAAAAGGCAAAGCCCGTCTAGTGCAGTGAACAGTACAGAATTACTTGATAAAAGCGAATAATGTTTAACTATGTAGTAAGTTTTTCTGTATCTGTTGAGAGGAGAGCTTATAAAGCCCATGTCATCGGGGTTGGCCGCTAATGCCATAACGAACGGCCAGTAAAGGGCTTACGACTATGGTCGGGGGGGAGTAATTCAGTGTGACCATGTATTGAGTGAGGCAGGTGCGCCGGGGGATGAAATAGAGGTAAACCGGCGCGGGACAGCAGTGCCTCGCGTCGGTCTGTTAAATGAGATTATTTCCAGGGCGTTTCTTCCCAGATGCGCCGAGCCACCTCGTCCTGGGCCTCGGCCAGGTCGTGGTAGTCGTCGCCGTAGATTACGCTAAGCGGGTTGCCCTGCTTAGCCATGTCGGCGCGGAAGTCAGCGTCTTCGGCCATCTCCTCCAGGGCGCCCAGCAGCGCGGCGCGGACGCCGTCCGGCAGATCGGACGGCGCGGCCAGACCGCGGAATGAGCCCATCTCGATGTCGAAGCCGAGCTCGCTGGCCGTCGGTACGTCCGGGGCCTGTTCCAGGCGCTCATCGGATAGCACGGCCAGCACGCGCAGCTCGTCCTCGAAGCCTACGGTCTGGCTGAAGGCCATGGTGGCCATGGCCACATGGCCGCCCATCAGCGCGCTGCGAGCCTGGGCGGCGCCGTTGAACGGCACATAGTTCAACTCGACGTCGGCAGTCTCGGCGAACTGGATGGCGGAGAAGTGATCATTGCCGCCCAGCGCGGACAGGCCTACCGGCATCATGCCGTCGGCATCCCTGGCTGCGGCGATCAGTTCTTCCACCGAGGTGATGTCCGATTCCTTCGGCACCACCAGGGTGTTGGGGTCGGCGACCACGTTGGCCAGCCAGGTAAAGCTGTTCAGGTCGTAGTCGGCGTCGCGGTCATAGGTCAGTGCCAGGGCAGCTGGCAGGTTCATAGTGCCAATCGTGTAGCCGTCTGGACTGGCCGAGGCTAGCGCCGAAAATCCGATCTGGCCGCCCGCGCCAGGCATGTTCTTAACCACCACCGTGGCGCCGTCGCCCAACTGCTCCTCCAGATACTTGGCGACTGTGCGGGCCATGACGTCCGTGCCGCCACCGGCGGAGTAGCCGACCACCAAGTTGATCGGTCTGTCGGGATAGTCGGCTTGAGCGAGGCTGGCGCCGGCCAGGAGGGAAGTCGACGCGACAGCGGCGAGGGACAAGCTTAAAAAACGTTGTTTCATGTTGGCGTACTCCGATATTGTTGTTGAACTTGCGGCCATGGCTCTTTAACGGCGCGGTTAGTTAGGTCAGGAACCGGCGGGTAGCCGGTAGACCCGTGTAGCCGTGTCGTGAAACACGGCGTTGCGTTCCTCCTGGCTCCAGGAGGCGGTGAGTCGGTGATAGGCATTCCACAGCACGCCGTAGGAGATACTGCCCTTATCGACAGGGAAGTTGCTCTCCAACATGCAGCGCGATGGTGTAAAGCGCTCAATGCAGGCGTCTACGTCGGGGGCGATGGCATCGGCAAGGTGCTGCGAGTTCGGTGGCGTCTTTCCTGTGTTGAAGCTGAAGCCCATGATCGGCATGCCAAAGCCGCCGATCTTGAGCATCACATTGGGGAGTTCGGCCAGTTGCGCCAAGCCGTCGCGCCAGGCCTGGCGATGGATCGAGTTATGGTCACTATGAGGACTGGGATAGGATCCGACGCCCAGAGGTCCGCCGGCGTGATTGACCACGATCGTCAGTTCCGGCACGCGCCGCGCCAGGGTAACCACTTCGTCGAGCTGGGTCTGGTAGGCCCACACGTCCAGCGACAGGCCGCGGCGGGCCAATTCCCGCGCGCCCTGAATGAAGGCCGTGCTGACCATCAGCCCCTCTGGCGCTGGCACGGGGTTGGAGCGCACGGCCGGGTCGGGATGCGCGGCGACCGGCACGCGCACACCGCGAAAGCGCCCGCCGCCGGCTTCCATCAGCGCCTCGAGCACCGGCGCGACGTCAGCGCCCAGCAGCAGGTTGGCATGGCCAACGATGCCTGCCGCCACATCGGTGGGGCCGTAGTGGCCGCTGCGCGCTTGGGCGGAGATCCCGCGCACGAACTCGACCTCACCGACCGGGCGATAGGCCTCTGGGCTGCCGGCGCGGTACATCGTCCGGCATTGCACATAGACTGAGGCGGTCACCCGATGGCCGCTGTCGCCGATGTCGTCGACGAACTCCTCGAGCAGATAGCGAAAGCCGCGCCGGTCCCACAGATGGTGGTGGGCATCGACGATCTCCTGCTCCGGGGCCAGCGAGGGCTCCATTACTCGGGCGAGCCAGTCCGGCCGCGGCGGCGGGTTCGGTGAGTCTACGGCGGGGCGTCGGCGCCAGGGTCGCTCGGTGGCGGCATCGTCACTGTCTTGGTGATTCCGTTGGGTCGACACGGATTCCTCGCTCTGTTGGTTCATTGCTCTGCGACGCACTGGAACAGGAGGCGAGGAAGCTGCCATCGGGCTGCGGCTTCGCCGTCAGCATCACATACCCCAGCCGGAGGCCATGGGAAAGCCGCCGACGGGCAGCTCAGCGCGCAGAATAGTGCCGGTGTCAGACTCAGTGATGAAGAGTGTACGGCCTTCCGGCCCGCCGAAGGCGCAGTTGGTGGTGCCGAGCCCACGAGGGGATCTCACTACGGCGATTGGCACACCTAGCGCATCGTGCACCCAAACCAGCCCCATGCCCGTCTGACAGACCACTACGCCGCCATCCTCGGTCAACGCCAGCCCGTCCGGTCCTGCGCGACCACCGGAAAACTGGAGGAATAGCCCGGCCTTCACCACTCGCCCGCTGTCCGAGATCGGCAGACGCCAGACAGCATTGGCACGGGTTACCGCTACGTAGAGTGCATGGCCAACTTTATCGAGCACCAGCCCGTTGGGGCTCGGCACTTTGTCGATAAGGCAGTCCAGCCGACCGCTATCCGGGTGCCAGCGGTAGACACGGCCGGTGGGATCCTGCAAGCCGGTTTGGCCCTGATCGGTGAAGTACAGCGAGCCGTCAGGGCCGAAGTGCAGGTCGTTGCAGCCCTTGAAGCCCTCGGTGTCAGCATCGCCCAGCGCCGTAGTCACCTCGCCAGTGCTCGGATTCAGCTGCATAATGCCGTTGCGGAAGTCGGCAATGTAGATGCGTCCTGCGGCGTCGATCTTCAGGCCGTTGGGCTGGCCTTCGTACTCGGTGATCTGCTCGACGGCGCCGTTAGGTGAAGCGCGAAAGACCCGACCAAAAGGAATGTCAACGAACCACAGGTTTCCTTCAAGATCGAAGGATGGACCCTCGATGAAACTGTCGACCACCGCCCCGCGCCGGTTGCGATCCGCCCAGTAAGAGCGTTGGCCGGATCTTCTCAGTGACGTCGGCAGCTTAGTGAAAACCTCGGCCTCAATCAGCATCGGGTCGGGATAGGGGAATGCCATGTTCAACCTCCAAAGGTCTTGTTAGGGAGCCACAGGGCGATGTCGGGGAACCAGATAAGCAGAATCAGGAAGGCCAGGATGATCAGGAAGAAGGGCAGCACACCCATGACGACGTCTTCGACTTTAACGGTGGGGTCCGAACTTGCGACCACGAACAGGATGATGCCCAGTGGCGGCGTTAGTTGGCCGAGTTCGACCAGGATGACCACGAACACGCCAAACCACACTGGATCGATATTCATCGCCATCAGCACTGGAAAGATGACCGGCACAATGATCGCGATCATGCCTAGACCTTCCATAAAGCAGCCGAGGATGGCGAAGGTGACCAGCAAGATTATGAGAAAAGCGAACGGCGACATGTCCGCTTCGGACACCCAGCTAACAAGATCCTCGCCGACGCCGGATAGCGCGGTGGCGTAGGCGAAAATCATCGAAATAAAGACGATAAACAGCACGTTGCCGCTCATGACCAGGGTTCGCGAGATGGCCTTGCGTAATATGCTCAAGCTGAGCCGACGGTAGGCGGCAGCGATCACTACTGCCCCAACTACGCCGACAGCGCCGGCCTCAGTAGGCGTGGCGATGCCCGCATAGATACTGCCCAGCACCAAGCCGATCAATATCATGAACGGCACAACATCCAGGGCCGCCTTTATATAGTCTGAAAGCCGTAACTTGGTGGTGTCACGTGGCACCAGCGAGGGATTAAGTAGCGAGCGCACGGCAATAAACAGGCTGTAGCAGCCAGCCAGCAGAATACCCGGTACCAGTCCGGCCGCGAACAGCTTGGCTATAGAGGTCTCGGTGAAGGTAGCGTAAATGATCATCGTGATTGAGGGCGGAATCAATATGCCCAGAGTGCCACCGGCGGCCAGTGAGCCAGCGATGATACGCTTCTGGTAGCCCCGTGCGGATAGGGCTGGCAGGGCCACGGTCGACATAGCTGCGGCTGTGGGAGCGCTGCCGCCAGCGACGGCGGCGAAAATGCCGCTGCCCAATATGTTGGTATGTAGGAGTCCGCCTGGCAGGCGGCGCATGAAGGGTGCGACGCCGTTATAAAGCCGACCACTCAGGCCGCTACCAAGTAGGATTTCCGCCATCAAGATGAACAGCGGAATGGCGGCTAGAGTGAAGCTATTGGATGCCCCCCAGCTAACCATTCCAAGGGCATTCCAGCCAGCGAATCCCTTCATCAGCCACAGATACCCAAGGGCCGCGGCTCCTACAGCGAAATGCACCCAAAGACCGCCGAGGATCAGTAGCAGCAAGACGGAAAAGGCAATGATTGCATCCATCAGCGTTGTCCTCCGATGCCTAGTTGCAGCAAGGCACGCTCTAACAGGAATAGGGTCATCACGGACAGGCCTACAGGCAGCAGCATCTGTGGGATCCAAAGCGGTGTCATCAGGGCGGTGGGTGCCACGTTGCCGCGTGCAAACGAACTCATGACGAGCAGGAAGGAGTGCCAGGCGAGCACGCCGCAAATGCCCATTGCTAGCACGACGTACACCAGACCAAGCACCTGTCTGACTCGAGGCGGCAAGGTTTCGTATATAAAACCGACCTGAAACAATGCATTGTTCCTGATCGCGAGACTAGCGCCGAACAGAGTGGTGGCGATAACCAAGTAGCCGGAGAGCTCCTCCACTACATGTAGGGAGCTGTTGAAAAGCAACCGTGATCCGATCTCGGCGACGACCAATAACGTTAGCGTTATTAGTCCAGCGCTGGCGAGAATTCGCACATTAGCGGAGAGTACGTCAAAGATGGGGCCGGCGGAGGCCGGCCCTTTTCTTGTTTCATGTTGAAGGAAAGACATGTTGATAACCTCTTAAAGATCAATCACTTGCCGAGCGATTTGAGCACATCCTGCAGTGCCTGTTCATGCTCAGGACCGGCTTCGCTGGCCCATTCCTGCCAGAAGGGGGTGAGGGCTTCCTGGGCCTTAACGATCTCTGCATCACTTGCTTCAACGATGGTCATGCCAGCGTCCGCCTGAGCTTCTTTTTGGGCCAGTTCGTCTACAAGGAAGGCCTCGGTGATGTTAGAAGCCTCTTCTCTGATGATGGTGGTGAAGGTCTCGCGATCGGCTTCGCTCAGCGACTCGTAGGCGTTGGTATTGGCGATAATGGCGCTATAGGCGTAGTTCACCGGTAAGCGGTAGTTGTAGTCGAGGAACTCGTGCCAGTTTTTTGCACCGCCCGCACTGGCTGTCAGCACACCATCAATTACGCCACGCTCCAGGGCAGTTGGAACCTCGGAGCCGGATAGGGTGATCGGCGCGCCTCCAAAGGCCTCGACGAAGGCACCCTGCTCGGGTGAGGTCACTCGGATCCTATGATTCTCGAGATCGTCGAGGGAGTCGATCTCGAACGAGGTGAAAATGACTTGTTGCGGGTAGCGATAAGCGCCCAGAAAGGTGACATCCTGCTCGGCGAAGCCTTGCGTGAGATAGGGAGCCATGGCCGCATAGGCTTTATCCCACTCCTCATCGTTCTGGATCAGCATTGGCAGGTTGAGGATACGCGCTATGGGCACGTTGCCGGAGAAAAACAGATCAGCCGAGAAATCGATAAAGCCATTGCCGACAGCCTGGGTAATATCGCTGGAGGCGATCTGCAGTGTCTTTCCTAAATGCAGCGTGATCGATAGGTCTTCTGTTTCAGCTTCAGCACGGTCTGTGATGCGCTCCATTCCCTTCACTGCCGCGGTGGTGGAGACCGCCGAATAGGTGTAGCCGGTCCAATCAGCGGCTTGAGTAGCACCTGTCGTGGCTATACCCATGACGAGTAGGCTAGTTACTAAAGAGGGCTTCAAGGCTTTCATATCGATACCTCATTAATCGTTGTTATGTCTCTACCGTTCGAGGAACATCCGGTACAGCGCATTTTGGAGTTTTGCTCGGGTTTGTTCATATTGTTAGTTATTGATCTATAATCGAAGAGGCACGAACCAATGGCATTTAAGCTATTGGTAAGAGTGCTTCTGGAAGAAGTTGAACATGAAAAGGCTTTCTGTATAAAGCGCGTTTTTCTTGAAGAAAGATGTAGAATCTCTTCATTGAAGAACCGTGTTTTTTGGGCCTTGTATATGCCGCTTTAGTTGTAGTTTATTAGTATGGCTTAGCAAATAGATGAAAATATGCCTCAGGCGATATCAATCTATATGTTCTTCATTGGGTAGAGGCAATGTCGGAACGGGGAACGAGCCTAATCGAAACCCGCTAATGCGTAACAAAAGAGGTACATTAGCTTGGTCTGTGATGAGGTTTTACAAGTTATTTAGTAACTCATAATAATTTATTTATTAAAGTTATGGGGATTTGAAGTCTTCTACATATTCAAAGTCTTCTACATATTTGAGGTCTATAAGTAATTCAGCTTTTACGATCCTTGTTTAGAGCCACTAGCAGCACGAGCAACATTGCTACTATTGGTAAGCTACTCAAGCCGAAGATGACGCGGTTGGATGTATTCTCGGCGATTAGTCCGGCTGCCATAGCCCCCATGGCTGGTAGGCCTCGAAAGATCATTGTATAGAGTGACAATACTTTTCCTCTCACCGACTCTGGCACCTGTGTCTGTAGAACAACTTGCGTACACACCCCATTGGCAAGGATGGCCGCTGACAAAAATGCGAGTGCTAATAATGCTGCCCATAACACATGGCTAATCAGAAAGAATCCGCATGCCAATACCGCCGATAGTCCGAAGCCTATGGCCAGTGAGAGAGGAGAGCCTTTTGTCAGTAAGAGGGAAGTCATCAACCCTCCGCCTAACGCGCCGAGCCCTTGAGCCGACGTCATTAAAGAGAAGGCTTTTGCTGTTGCTGCTTCTCCAATAACGACCTGACCGGCAAAAGCCGGTAATAATTCGAAAATAGGCCTATAACATAGCGCTAGAAGGGCGAAGAACAGCAGCAAGAGCTTGTGATGTCCAGTCAGTGCATGTATTACTGCTGACCATGTTGAGTGGCTGAGTTTGCCTTCCGTCGACCCCTCGAAACCTCCAAACTCTCGCCTTTGGCTAGTATTTTCTGACCGGGAAAGCCGCGCTAGTATCCGTGCAAAGAGCAAATAGCTAATTATATTAAATAAGAAGACTGACCAAAGTGCTCCCAGCGTTAGCGCCATGCCAGCGGCAGCTGGACCTAACATCCGCGCAAGGTTAAACACCATGGAGTTGATCGCTATCGCTCCAGGCACATCTTCTTTAGGGACGATGCTGCCGACAACGACCATACGCGTTGGGTGATCGAATCCGCTCAGGATGCCAGTTAATCCAGCCACGATTAGCAACATTGCCGGGCTGACAAGCTCGGCCATTATGGCAATCAGCATAATGCAAGGCGGTGCTATTGAGAGAAGCTGCAGCCACAAGGCTAGGCGAATTTTATCTTGTCTATCGACCAATGTGCCTGCAAAGGGAGCCACAACCATCGATGGCAGTAGGTCCGCCATTGCCATGAGCCCTAGCATGAAGCTCGACTCTGTCATCTCCCAGGCGAGCCATAGCAGCACCACACGTTGCGCCCAGGTGCCAACAGCCGAAGCCGCGTTGCCCGCCAAGTACGCGCGAAGCCGAGCGTTTGCCAGCGGGACGGCGGCTTTGGGCAGGTGCAAACTCAGCCTCGCAGGAGACTACAGCCCGTCGTTTCCAAAGCCTTATCAACCCAGGTGCGGTCGTTCTCGCCGGCGTGGATGGCGGCCATCTGCTTTTCTTCAGCAGCCTGTTTCGCTTGGGCGGCTTTAAGCACCGACTCGGCATCGGCGTAGGGAACGGCCAGCACTCCATCGGCGTCACCCAGAATTAGGTCGCCCGGCTCAATAACCATTCCGCCAAGGTTGATCGGAGTATTGATCTCACCTGGCCCGTTTTTGTATGGGCCGCGATGCGTGACGCCTACGGCGAAGGTCGGCAGGTTGGTATCGCGAAAGCCATCTAGGTCGCGCAGCGCACCGTTGAGCACGAAACCTGCAACGCCTTTCTTGACCGCGTAAGCCAGCATTAACTCACCCATCAGGGCATTGGTGGTGTCCCCTCCGGCATCGCAGACGATGACGTCACCGGGCTGGGCCATGTCGATGGCCTTGTGCAGCATCAGGTTATCACCGGGGCGCGTACGAACAGTAAGGGCGACTCCAGCGAGGTTGCCATCGCGATGCATGGGACGAAGGCCTGAGCCGCCAGCGAATACGCGGGACATACTATCGCTGACCACCGCGACAGGCAGTGCCGCGAACGCCTTAACGAGGTCGTCGTCGACACGGTGCTGGCGCTGAAGAACTCTATTTCCGACTGTCATGGCATTACTCCGTCATGTGACTCAACATTAAAGATGGTGCGTTCAGGCTAGGGTGTTGGCCAAGCGGGCTTTCGGCAGCGTTTCTCCAGCGAGGAAGTCCACGATACCGCTCACCGCCAGTTCGCCGACGCGCTTGCCAGCTTCTTTGGTGACGCCTGCGATATGGGGCGTGAGAATAACTCGCTCAGACGCGGCCAGAGCATTCACGTCCAATGGCGGCTCTTGTTCGAAAGTGTCTAGTCCTGCGCCTGCAATATGACCACTCTCTAGGGCGGCAAGCAGGGCCACCTCGTCGATCAGACCACCCCGAGAAGTATTGATGACGTAGCTGTCGGCCGGCATTAGGGCGAGCATCTCGGCGTTAATGATGTGCTTATTGCTTTGGGTAAGGGGGCAGTGCAGGCTAACGATGTCCGATTGGCGGAGTAGGTCCTCGAGGCGTTCGGCGCGGCGTGCGCCCATAGCTTTGATGGCGTCCACCGAGGCATAGGGATCGTAGACGAGCACGTCCAGACCCATGCCTTTCACCAGCTTCACTACGGCGGCAGCGATAGCGCCGCCACCCACTAGACCTAAACGCATGCCAGATAATTCTCGACCGAGGAAACCCGCCTTTTCCCAGCGCCCTGCCCGCATGCCCGCATCCATTGGCAGCAAACGTTTGATCGTCGAGAACATTAGAGCAACTGTGTGTTCCGCAACAGAGACGGCATTGCCACCTGCCGCCCGGATGACTTGGATACCATGTTGGGTAGCCGCATCAATGTCGATATTGTCGACGCCTGCGCCATGCTTGGAGATAACTCGTAGCGATTTCCCTGCTGCGATAGCGCCGGCACCAAATTGCCCCATCCGAGACACGACTCCAACCGGGTCGTACTGTTTGAGGAAGTCAGTGAGTACCTCCTCAGATGGATAGGGGGGGGTGTGAACGAGGGTATAGCCAGCGTCTTCGGCCATTTGCTTTGCAGTGGGGGCAAGGTCGGGGCCTGTTATTAGAATGGTGGGTTGTAGTGCCAAATCAGATCCTCCCTGTTGTAACGAGAGCAGCCGGACACTGATCGGCGTAGCATCACAGTCGACTGCTTTCGAATTGATTTTTAGAATACAGGAAGATTTTTTATACAAAAGCGAATAATATTTGCCTTTATGTTAAGTATTTCTTCACTTGAGGAGAGGTTATGGACACTCGCCAACTACGAACATTCGTAGCGATCGCTGAGCATGGCACCTTCGCGCGGGCGGCCTTGATTGTGAATTTGACCCCTTCCGCTGTTAGCCAACAGGTCCATTCGCTTGAGCAGGAGCTAGATACTAAGCTGTTCAATCGTGACTCCCGTCCTCCCTGCCTCAACCTGCAGGGGCTGAAAATGCTTGAAACGGCTAAACAGATTCTGGCCTTGGTGGATGAAACCCGTGGTGTTCTGTCCGGGAAGCAGGTGACGGGCACCCTTAATATTGGCTCAGTGCGCACCAGTACTATAGGCCTACTGCCGCGTGCCATAGTGGCACTGCGTCAGGAATTCCCCGAGCTGAACGTGAACCTACGAGTTGGTATGTCTTCAACGTTGATCAGTGACGTCAACGCCGATCGGCTGGATGTGGCGGTGGTCGCCGAGCACTCAGGCGTTTCGCGCGATCTCTTATGGTCGCCATTCATTCGCGAGCCGCTAGTAGTGATAGCGCCGCCCGGCACACCGCCGATGCCGGTCCAAAAGTTGCTAGAAACGTTGCCCTTCGTGCGCTTCGGCAGTAACGTGCCGTTGGGCGCGATGATCAACAACGAGCTAGCTCGGCTAGGCATAGCGGTGAAGGACATCGCTGAGATCGACACCGTGCCGGCCATCGTGGAGTGCGTGGCCGCGGGCCTTGGTGCCAGCATCGTGCCAAATATCGCGGTGCGCGAGAACGGTCGCGACATGCTGACATTGCCGTTCGGTGAGCCCCAAGTCTTCAGACAAATTGGCATGATCCATCGCGCCAGTTCGGCCAAGGCCGAGCTACTGACGGCGTTACACAATAAGCTGGCGGAAGTTGCGGGAGAGTTTGGTGTTTATCGAGAATAGCCGTCTTTACGGAAGTCGTAGATACAATATCGCACTTGCCCGAGCCGTCCTCGCTACGCTGATGAAACGCTAATAGGTAAGACGAAAGTAGAGCTGTGGTGTCACAGCGTACCGGAATCCTCGCGGCTAAGCGCTGCGTCGACATATTAGACTTATATGCAAAGCAGAGCATGTTGATTTTTTAAAGTGACGTAGCTATCGGCAGCCAATATTTAGGCTCTTTGACGTTTCATGTGGATTGGCCTAATCAAGCAGACACCCCACGGGGCTGCTCATCAGGTAGATCATGGCAATGAAGTTAGCCTCTCCTTTAGCCGCGTGCGTGTGATCTCGCTGCCTGAAACAAACCGTTCATCCCCTCCAGCCGTGCATTGGTTAGCCCCGATACCCAGTGCCTCGCGATCTGCTCGGTATGCCGAGCCAGGGTCGTCAGCGCCTTTTCCATCTTCTTGAGCAGCGGCTGATCGGTCACGGCTTTCCGCATCACCCTGAGGTAATTTGTGATACGCCATCGGGCAGCTCGCGGCGTCGCTGGATCCCTACGGCAAGATCCCCGAGTTCAAGTATGCAGCATGTCTGTTGACGCCCGCTCGGCAGGCCATATAAAGCGAATTATTCATTAAGCTCTTACTGAAAGCCGTGGGAAAAAGTAGCCCTTGTTCTGATTGGTAAGCCGCTCAATAAACGGCGTCTTATCATCTTATTGGGCAGTTTTGCAGTGGGGGTAGAGGAGATGCTTTTCCCGAGTTGATCATCATGGTTTGTTAAGAAATACAGGTAAGGCACTACCGCCAAAGGTCAAAACCGTCCGAAAACCCGACATTTTAAAATCACACTATGTGACCACTTTGATGGAGGCGATGGGCAACGGTCGGTATAAATCGGGATAAAGCGGAAAGAGCTATGAGGGGGCTGAAGCTTTACAACTAGCTGTTTTTTTTATAAATTAAAATGACCTTTTTTTGTTAGGGTGCTTAGATTGGTGAGTTTATCGGCAAGACTTAGAATTAGCCTCCGAAGCCGAGGGTCGCAGGTTCAATTCCTGCCGGGCGCGCCAAATTGCAAAAAAAGGGGCCTGCGAGAAATCGCAGGCCCCTTTTTTTTGTTTAGCTGCTTTCGGCCAAAAGCGGTCTTTAAGGAAGTTCTGATTAACGCCGCACATACCGGCGCGAGCGTCCGGTAGCCGAAGGTTGCGTAGTGCTGCGCCTTGTTATGTGATTTAAGAGGTAAACTACACACCGGATAGAACCATTTCTTTGATCTTTACCGCCTTTTCGAAGTGATCCAATTTGTGCGTTTCTATCCACCAACGAGCGGCTTCCATGAGTACCTCTGGTTGGTCGTTTTTGTTTTTAAAAAAGGCATAAAACGACAGTCCCACAGTCGCACCCTTTCTCTCTATTTTGAGTTCACATACCTCGACAATTCTTTCTCTAAGTTCTTTCCGCAATGCAATAGTCCTTTAGGTTGAGCACATAACGCCCGGCTCACCAGCGGCCAAACCGGAGCAGTTTTTGTGATAGAGTGCAGCGCAGCGAAACCACAAAAACTGCGGAGGTTTGGACGTCTGCGTGAAGCCGTTTGTTATGTGCTTGCTGATGCATACTCGTTTTTTACTATTTGTTGTGCTTTGGACGCTGCTTCCTTAGGGCTGGCAAATTCTTCCTTGTAGAAATAGAAGAATGCAACGTTATACTGCGCAAGCTCTATAAAAATAAAGTTGTTAGTTGAGTGAAAAAAGTGAAAGTCCGGGTTCGTTGTGCGGAGAACACATAGTGAATTTAGTTTAGCCATTTTTGATTTTACGGATAGAGCCTTTAGAGCATGTCTTAAGTTTGAAAACACCTTTGAAGGGCTTTGATCCATCGGCCCTTGAAACATAGCGATGGGCATTTTTCCAATATATGGAATGTAATCCGAGCCTTTAACTTTGTTCAGATTTCTTTTTAAGTCAAGAACCTGAAATTTGTATTCTAGCGTCTCAAGCCAAAGAATGATCTTTTCTATGTCATCGTCAGCAAAATAACTTTCAATTAGATCGATATCACTGAATTTGTGCTTTAAATATCTCTCCAGCTCCCCGAGGATACTGTTGTTACAATCTTTACAAGCAGGAACCGTTGTTTTGTTGTAGCTCTGTGAAGCTTTGTTCGTCGTGGTTACAAAATATCTTTTCGTGCAGCGGTCGTAAACCCACTGAGGAATTACGTGCTCTTTGGTTAAATCATCATCTTCACCGCAAAAAATACAGATATTCGTCGCATGATCACTAATCAGCGAATCAATCACAAATTTTTGATTGTTCCTTATCTTTTTTCGGAACTCGACAAGCTTTTGATTTAGCCCCATTCTCGAATGTTTCCCTCTGGCACATAACGCCCGCCATAAACGGCCGAGTGAAACGAGGTTCGGCGACCGTAGGGAGCGTATTTAATGGCTTTGTTACGTGTTTTCGTCACCTCAAGCTCCAAGCAAAGGACGATGTTTCAAGCTATGGTATTTTAATGCCATTTGGAGACAATGGCTTAATGGCCCTTCTTTGATAGCTGCGTCCAGGGGGATAACAATCGCTCTTTTGCCCTCATACTCGAATTCATCGCGGTATATCTCCCTGAAGGTTTCGATCAATGTAGTCTGGCAATGGAAATATACCTTTATGGCATCAGGGTCTTTCTCCTTCCAATCCATTCGAATCGTAGTGCCCCCTTTACAAGGTAGCTTGCCTCACCCCATTTGAGAGTTTCTTCAACCTCACCCAAATCGTTTTCTTCCGCAACCGCAAGAATGAGGTGATGGACGGCCTCAAGCTTCCTTTGCGCTTCATCTGGGTACGTCGAAAATTTGGTCTTTATTTCAGGCTTCACGGAGCCTCCAAGTTCAATACACGTAACGCTTTACTCACCGGAAAATGACGAGCGCCAGCGAGTTATTTTTCCGGTGCAGTAACTTGTTAAGTTTCGGTGCCCCAGATCTCAAATTTATTACCATTTACGATAATTGCTTGTGTGTTGCTAATTGGACAAAGACCCATTTTCCCTTCATAACTAGAGATGATGCTCTCAACTGACTCTTTGAATGGAAAGTTTGTATGATGAGGAACCGGATAAAAATCAATCATACCTAATGATGAAAACGTCCCTATGTTCGGCGCGGCAGTGAAATCATCCATGTCTTTTACATACTCAATATTGCATGAAAGCACAATGGAACCGGCAGACTCTCCAATATACATTTTTCCTGAATTTATGTGTGCTGATATTAATTTATCCGCACCCGTTCTTTTCAGCTCTTGAAGTAAAAAGAAAGTGTTGCCGCCAGTAATATAGATGTAATCATTTTTTTGAATCGTGCTTTCTATTTTTTCTTGTGCTGCCGTTGAAATTTCAAGCTCATCAACAATTAGCCCACGTTTTTCAAGGGCCTCTTTTCCAGCGTCCACATAAAATTTCACTTCTTCGACAAGGCTCGCAGTAGGTATAAATGTAACGGTTTTGCCTGCACATTTTTCCTCGGCGAATTTCACGAATAAATCGGCCACATCCACGAAAGATGAAGCTAAAAACATCTTTTTCATTAAACCTCCTTCCTGCCCGCATACTTCTCTAGAAACTTAACAGTTTTACTCATGCACATGCGCGTTTTTCTGGGAAGGCCCACCTTGCCAAAATGCATCTAATCTACTGATAAAAAGGCGTAAATACTATTTCCTGCTAGTAAGGCTCGTTAGAAAAATGCGCATGCGCGTTAACATTATCACCCGTCTCTGAACATTGCGCATAAGCATAAAAACTCTGATCATAAGCAATTGTTTTATATGTATTTGCAAGATTATCCTCTGGCAATACAAGCCTTCACGTTACAGAAATGACCAGAAAAAAACGCATTGTGAACCAGGGGCTTCTATTCTGCGAACGTCCGCTTTGGGTCGTTTTCAGTCTTATGCGCTGCATAGCTATACGCTGCCTTTTAGCTTTCGGGCACGAGCTCAACTCTCTACTGAAATTAGCCTAGCACAAGCTGCCGAAGTAGGATGAGGCTCGTAAGCTTTTCTTTTCAACGCTCCTTCGTGGCGGGCTCTATTGGGACTCATAACATTTTCCAGCTTTGGCGGGTGTGCTGCAGGAGCAGTATTGCTTAGATGGTAGCTGGTGGGCAGAGACAAAGTGCCGAGTAAGCAAGAGCTCCGCGTAAGCTCTTGAGAACCAAGAGGCGGAGGCATGTGCTTTTAGTCATCTGCCAGTACGAAGCTTGCACTTTAAGCTGACATAAAATCATTCCAGCGCCTGACCAAATAGTTATGCTCATCCATGACGGTATTCCACACCGCGATACGGCTCATTCTTGTCTGGTAGTCTCCGCCGTCGCGGATTTCGCCTCGATGAATCAGATCAGAAGTGCCATCGGGGCCTGGAAGGTTCTTGGCGGCAGGTTGGCCGCCATACCAAAAGTCCCACTCCGCAGCGGATAGGTGAGGGCGGGTCAGTTCTGGGGTGGAAATGTAATAGCCCTGGCGGGCCATGACGGCGCCGGGCCATCCTGAAATCCACCAGTTGAGGTAGTCATAAGCCGCATCTAGCGTGCGCCCCTTCACATGCCGTGAGATTGACATGCCGCCGTACCAAGCGCGATAGCCCTCTGTGGGTGCCGCCATGCGCACCTTGATGTTGCGTTTTTTGAGATCCGTCATGGCGGGTGACCAGAGGCTTTCGATGCCGACCCGGCCGCGCACCATATCGGAAGAGGCTTGATCCTGGTTGCTCCAGAAGGCGCGAAAGTGTTGCTGACGCTTGAGATTGATAAGGCAATCAATCAGGCAGTCGATCTCTGCCACGCTCAGGTTGCCAAGGTCTTCGAACTCGACCAACCCCGCTGCTTTGGCGGCCAATGCGGCGTCAATGGCGCCGATGGCACTGTCATTTTGCAGGCTGACCATGCCTTTCCAGCGCTTGTCCAGCAACCAGCTCCAGCTCTCTTGGTTGATATCCAGCCCTTTTGGGAGCATGTCCATGCGATAACCGAAGCTGTCCACATTGTGGCTAACCGGGAGCATGGTGATATGCCCGCTTGGGCGAGAACCGTAACAGCCATCGGGCTGGACATAGAGAAGATCGACCGGATTACTGCCTGCTCCCAGGGGCGCGTGGGGCGTTAGCCTACCTGTCTTGGGCAGATCATTGATCATGTCCCAGTGTGTGATGCGATCCACCTGAATGGGTTGAATCGCATTAGCGGGCCACACGAAGTCGACGTTGTGAAACCATTGGTCATAGATATCGAAGCTGTCCGGGGTTAGCACCCCCGCTTGCTGGGCGGCAACGCCATCGAGTACCTCGAAGGTAAGGCGAATGCCCAGGTCTTCCCTGGCACGCTTGCGAATACTTTCAAGCAGTGTCACCGAGGTGCCGAGCACCCTTAGGGTAACGGGGCCACGATTCACATAGGGCATGGCAAGCTCTTTGGGTGATGCCGCTTCATGCATGGAATATCCTGGGGCTTGGGTGGTTGCTAACGGCCTTCATGAAGGTCTCCAGCGAGTCTGTCACGCGCTTGGCGGTGATGCCATGAGTGATGAAAATCAGCTCCGAGATGCGGTCGTTTTTAGGCCAGTCGCTTACGTGCTCCGGTGGATGAATGGTGTGCTGAACACCGTGGATGATCACCGGGCGGGTATCATCTTTGACATGTAACACACCTTTGACTCGCATGATTTGACTGCCATGGCGATTGAGCAACATCGAGAGCCAAATGCCAAAGCACGTCCAGTCTACTTCGCCATCAAAGCAGAGGCGAAATGACTGAACATCCCCCAGATGATTAACCGCCTCCGGCTCTGGCGGTTTGCGCCAGGGGCCAAGCCATGTTTTTACCTCTGAGTAGCTGTAGTGGTCAATGTGAGGGCCGCTACCGAAGAGCTCATCGCTGGCCTGTTGTAAGGCTTCCTGGCCCAATTGCTGCGCGGCCGGGTTGATGGTGTCAATCAGGCTTTGAACCTCATTCAGCTGGGCTTGATCGACCAGGTCGACCTTACTGATGACGAGTTTATCGGCTACTGCAATCTGGGACTCCCACACCGGCTGGAGCTTGCGGCTGTCGGTGGCGTTGAGGGCGTCGACCAGGGTGAGATTTGTGCCTGGGCGCAGGTGATGCCGTAGCATTGGGTCTGCGGTGATCGTTGAAGCGATGGGGCCGGGGTCGGCGAGACCAGTGGTTTCCAGAATGATGCGCTTGAAGGGCGGAATCTTACCGTCCTGCCGCTGTGACATCAGACGTCTTAACGCCTCAGACAGCTCGCCACGGATGGTGCAGCAGACACAGCCACTGGAAAGCAGCACAGCATCTTCGGCGATTTCACCCAGCAGGCGGTTGTCCAGGCCCACGTCGCCGAATTCGTTGATCAGCACGGCACTGTCGCCGAAGTCTTCACTGGCCAGTACCGATTTGAGCAAGGTGGTTTTGCCACTGCCCAGAAAGCCGGATATCACATGAACCGGTAGCAGTGGCGTCGGGTCGTTCATTGATCGGCTCCTCTCTGGGGCAAGCTAGAAACATCTAAGCGTTAGTTTAACGATGCCAGAAAATTTGCATCCAAAGGGTCGATATCCCGCCCGGTCATCAGCTCGGCTTGGCGCCAGATGCCGCCTAGATCCTGGACAATCTCGCGTTTGCCTGTCGCGGTGGCAATCACAAAGCTGGATGCCTGAAAATCCTCGAGCACTAGGCGATGCGGCTTAAGTACGCGGTTGATCAGTTCTGCCCGGTAGGCCCTGGAACGGCGACGCTCGTAGTGAGCCTGTTCAGGGTCTTCGATGTGAGTGCTCCAGTGGTTTTCACCGCCGAATACGCCGCATAATCCGCACATAACCGCTCCTTTAACAGTTAATTCAGGTTGGCAACGGGACTATCGGCTTTCAGTCGAGAGACCCAAGTGATAGCTGGCAGCAAGGGCAACTCTCATGAGCGCCTCATCCTCTCCGCAAGGTGCCGTTAGCTGAATGCTGGTGTGCTGCTGATTCTCGTCAAGACCGCTAGGCAGTGCGACAGCCGGGGCATCAAGCAGGCTTGCCACCATGCTTAGCCGCAGCGTGGCGAGATTCACTTCAGCGAAACGCTCTGGGTTATCTTCCAAAGGTGCAAGGAACGGCGCAACGTGAGCAACGGTAGGCGAGAGTAGCGTTGCCTCGGCGAGTTCCTGGCGAAGCTGCGCTTGAAGTGCCCGGCGCTGGCGATAAAGCGTCACTATGCTGTTCGGTGCCATCTTCTGCGCACTCAACAGTCGCTGCCGAACTCTGGGATCCATCGCCTCTGCCGCGTCGCTTTCCAACAGCTGACGGTACTCGGTGTAAGCTTCTGCTGCGCCCAGCCAGCCGTGCTGTTGAATAAGATTCAGGGTGCCGCTCACGCTGGCAAGCTTGCGTCTGACCAGGTGAAAGCCTGCATTAACAAGCTGCTCGGCGCTGCGTTCTAGGTTTTGCCGTACGCCCTCTTCGATACGCTCGTCATCCAGATAGGCAGTATCCAGCACGATGACCGTGCGCTCGGGGTCAGCAGCCTCCCGCGTTGTGACCTCTTCTCCTCGCATGGCATCGTCAATGGCCAAGCAGTCTTCTAGGGAGGTGGCGATAACGCCAATGGTGTCCAGGCTATGGGCTAAGGGCGTCACGCCTTGCCGACTATGGCGTGCCTGGGATGGGCGATAGGCTGTCAGGCCATTAAAGGCAGCAGGCACACGCAGCGAGCCCGCCGTGTCGGTGCCGATAGCTGCAGGGACGATGCCTTTGGCGACGGCCACTGCGGAGCCGGAACTTGAGCCGCCGGGCACCCTGGTCTCTCCTGTGCCCGGCGTGTGGTGAGGCGTGCCATAGTGTGGGTTTAGCCCAAGGCCAGAGTAGGCCAGTTCTGTCAGGTTGGTCTTGCCCAGGCATACCATGCCCGCCGCAGTCGCATGGCGAACCGCCGTGGCATCGATCTTGGCGGGCTCTTCGCCCAGCACTCGACCGCCAGCCGTCGTTGCGACCCCTGCAACATCGAACAGATCCTTCCAGGCAATTGGGACGCCATCAAGCGGCCCCAGAGACGCGCCGTGTTCTTGGCGCCGAGCGGCAGCTTCGGCTTCTAACATGGCGCGCTCTGGCGTGAGCGATATAAAAACCGCGTCACTGTCTTTAGCTGCCGCCAGGCATTGGCGCGTCAGCATGACCGGGTCGAGCTTGCCATGTTTGATGGCTTCGCCGATGGCAAGGGCAGTGCTTGGATAATGGGCCATAAAAAAGTCCCCCGAGTTAGTCGATTGGCGCTGTAGCGACGATGAATGTCAGCTTAGCGATCTTCACGCTTAAGCGCAGAGGTCGGGATGTCATCGGTCGTCAGGCGCTCGAAGCGTTTCTGCTCGGTGTAGACCCAGTTCATGCCGACTGATGTCGCTAGAAAACGATCATCAAAATTGCTCGCTAGCTCTTCTTGAGGATAGCGACGCAGGATCCAGGTTTTCATCAGTATGACGTACACCACCAATGCGGTAATGAAGCCAACGGCATAGGCGTACTGTAGGAATATTAGCGCCATGACCCCGCCCACCAGCCAGGCGATAATGCCAGCGGGATTGAAACCATTGAAAAACCGGAACTGGCCTGCGGGATCGTATAGTGCGGGCACGTTAAGGCGACGGTGCCGCAAAATATAGTAATCCGCGACCATAATCCCACCGACAGCGGAGAGTACCGCGCCATAGTAGCTGAGGAAGGTAAACAAGTTGTTCAGAATCAACCAGGGCATGGAGGCGGTGCCGATGATACCGGCGATGACCAAGGCAACAGGGTAGCTAATACGCGGTGCCCCGGCATTGACGAAGGTAAGGGCGGCCGGAATCAAGTTGGCGGCATTGTTGGTAGACCACTGAGCCAGTATCACCATGACTAATAGCGCCACCATGGTTAAGCCACCGCCCTGGCCTTGAATAACGGTGACGGGGTTCCAGTCACCTGCCGCGATAAACGATACGCCACCAATCAACGCAATCCAGGCCTGGGTCGCCGGTAAGGCCAGAAACTGTGCGACGAAGACGTTGCGATTGCGGGCGAAGAAGCTGCGCTCTCCTCCCGGCGTGCGTAGGAAGCGGGTCAAGTTGGGAATATCTACCGCGAGTGCTGACCAAAACGCCATATTGGCGAAGAACAGCCCCAAAGGCACCACGTTTTGATCGCCAACAAAGGTCCATATATTGGTGCCGTTGGTTTCGGCTAACACGTTGAGGGTGAAGTACATCCATACGGAGATGGCGACGATGCAGGGGGCGGCGATTGATGCCAGTAATTCCACTGCGCGGATGCCGAGAGCGGTGTTGACGATCTGCACGACAGCAAAAAGCACATACCACACCATCCAATTATCAAACCCCCACAGGTACTCCACAATGCCGTTAAGGGCCAGAGCGCCGAGATATGTTTGTACGCCGAACCAAATAGCGGCGACTACCCCGCGGGAGACGGCAGGGAGGTGCGTGCCCTTAAGCCCAAAGGGAGCACGTAAATAAACGGCAAAGGAGAGGCCGTGTTCGGTACCAATATCCGCGGTTAGGCTCATCACGATGCCAAGCACAAGGTTGGCAAAGAAGATAATGGCCACGACTTGAATCAGTGGCAGGCCAGCCACCCCTCCAGCGCCGAGTTGGAAGGTGGCAATGATGACGGCCATCCCGATCCATAACCATATAAAACCAAAGAAACCGATCGTTCGCTGGTTCAGCCAGACGGGCAAGATAGAGGCTTCCAGCAAGTTCTGGTGGCTATTGTCTGATCCAGCCGATGTTGCCGGTGCGTTGATATCTTTTGTAGTTCCCATTGCATTGTTCCTCTGAATTATTGGTAGTCAGTTTTGGCGACAATGGCGTGATCATTTTTAAAATTATAAAATGTAGTATGGATACAAAAAACATTATTGCGCAAGCGGTGAGCGATAATTCTGTGGTGGAAATTTGTCTGTGTGGCTTTAATATTTTGTTTTAAAAGGGAAAAACTACATGAAAGCTTTGCGGGTGTCGGTTTGAGGGTGTTGGGCAGGCTATTGCCGGTTTTGCTCGGCTCAAAAGGCAGGGTGGGAGGTGTTAAGATATAACAATTTGCATGTATCTTTGCTTTGATGGCGACGGGTAGGCAGGAATTGGTAACAACTAGGGAAGGATAAGCTTGTGGAGGATGTGGTTCTGACCATTGACGATCGTTCTAACAGCATTCAGGAAGGGCAGGCTCCACGCTATGCCAAGATTCAAGAATCGTTACGTGATGCCATTCTGTCTCAGCGTTTGCCATCCAGCTTGGTGCTGCTTGAAGGGCCGCTGGCGAGGATGTATGGAACCAGCCGTGGGCCAGTGCGCAAGGCGCTTGAGCTGCTGCATCAAGAGGGGGTGATCAGTCGCTTTGAGGGGCGTGGTTTTTTGGCGACGTCCGAGCCTGAAACGGTCACGCCGGAGCGTCAGACGCTGACGCCGGAAATGCTGGGGTTAGCTGCTGACTATAAGTCCCAGATCGATGCTCGTCCGATCTCTGATCGTATATATGCCGAGGTGGAGGAGGCTGTTGCCACCTGCCTAGCCTTTGGTCACTTTCGGATCGTTGAGACCGCGCTTAGCGAATATTATGGCGTTAGCCGCACCGTTGCCAGGCAAGTACTGGGGCGCCTCCGTAATCAAAGGCTGGTGGAAAAAGATAATTACTCCCACTGGCTGGCGGGCCCCCTGACCGCCCAGGCAGTAGCTGAAGATTTCGAAATTCGCGCGCTGCTTGAACCGGCGGCGCTCAAGGCGTCAGGCCCACTGCTGGAGAAAGCTGAGTTAGAGGCTATGAAAGCAAGCACTCAGCGCTTGATTGACCATCCCGAACTGCAGAATGCCGCATCGATAACGGCCCTTGAGCAAGATTTGCATCAGCAGTGCCTGCGTCACTATCGAAACCGCAAAGCCTGCGAGATGATTGCCCAGAGCCAGCTGCCGGTGATCGTCAATCGCATGTTTTTTCAGACGGTTGGTGTGCCCCCGAACGAACCCCTTCTGAGGGAGCATCAGCTGGTGCTTGACCATCTATTGTTTGGTGCTTTCGATGCTGCCGCTTCAAGTTTGCAAGCACATCTCCAGGCTGCTGCCGAGCGTACTCGGCGCCGGTTAAAAGTTTTGTCCGTTTTTCCAGAGCCAGACCTCCCGCCTTATTTGCTCAAAATTTCTTGAGCCACCCTCTCCTAGGTCACTGCTGTCCTGTAAAGCGCTAGATACTTGCGATAGGGGCAGTATCTAGCGATTTGGAGCCTTTTCTTAAAATGTAACCCGGATTCATTGGTCAAAAAAACGCTCAATTTTGGGGCATTTAAATATTTTTCATCGCTTCTTTAAAGATGTGCTGCACCAAGCAGCCTAGGTCTTTGCGGCCAAAATTTATGAATTTATCCATTTAATAGCGCATTTTCCGTGTTTTTTAGCGATTTTTTGCTTTTTTGGTGCAGCGAGAAGTGGTGCGTTGAGCGTTCTTGGCAGTCGGTAATACGTTATTGACACAAATGACCTTTGTGTCCAATCTTCAATTTATGGTGTTTGGTGATAGGGGCCATTCACCTGCTTCAAACACACCATATCCAAGTACCAACAACGAGGTGTTCAAAATGGCTAAAAAAGAGATTCTCTGCGCATTTGGTGTTGACGTTGATGCCGTCGCTGGCTGGCTGGGGTCTTACGGTGGTGAGGACTCGCCCGACGATATTTCCCGCGGTTTGTTTGCTGGTGAAGTGGGGGCGCCGCGACTGCTAAAACTGTTTGATCGCTACAACCTGAAGACGACCTGGTTCATTCCCGGCCACAGCATTGAGACCTTCCCGGAGCAAATGAAGGCCGTTGTTGATGCCGGTCACGAGGTTGGCGTTCATGGCTATAGTCACGAAAACCCTATCGCTATGACGCGAGAGCAGGAGCGGGACGTACTGGACTACAACATTGATTTGGTCACTAAGCTATCCGGTAAGCGACCAACAGGTTATGTGGCCCCGTGGTGGGAGTTTAGCCCGGTCACCAATGAGCTTTTACTTGAGCGTGGTATCAAGTACGACCACAGCTTAATGCACAATGACTTCCACCCTTATTACGTTCGCGTTGGCGACTCCTGGACCAAGATCGATTACTCCAAGCCTGCGAAGGAGTGGATGAAGCCGCTGGTTCGCGGCGAGGAAACCGATTTGATTGAGATTCCTGCCAACTGGTATCTCGATGACCTCCCACCAATGATGTTTATCAAAAAGTCGCCCAACAGCCATGGTTTTGTCAGCCCGCGTCATCTGGGTGAAATGTGGCAAGACCAGTTTGATTGGGTCTACCGCGAGAACGACTACGCGGTGTTTACCATGACCATTCACCCTGATGTTTCGGGCCGCCCTCAAGTGCTGATGATGCTTGAGCGTCTGATTGAATATATGCAGAGCCACGAGGGCGTGCGCTTCTGTACCTTCGATGAGATCGCCGATGACTTCGCTAAGCGCAGCCCACGCAGCTAATGCCGATAAGCATTACTGATAATACAAAACGATAATTGAAAAGAGGGTGAAGTCGATGGCTGAGCCAAATTCAAATACCACTGCCGAGGCAAGTCAGCATGCTGATGAGCCCTGGAATGTTGTCATCACCAAAAAGCAGATCGGCTATGCCTCGCTGGTTTGCTTTATTGCCTGGGTAGCGTCGGTCTACGACTACACCTTGTTTGGAACATTGCTTCCTGTCATTGCTGAGGATTTTGGTTGGAGTGCGGCTAAAGCCACGGCCATTAACACCTTTGCGACGATAGGCGTATTTTTGGTTTCGCTGGTCGTCGGCTTCATGCTTGACCGTTATGGCCGCAAGAAAACGCTGATTTTACTGGTGATCGGTGGGGCAGTGAGTTCTGGGCTATCGGGTGTCGCCATGGGGGCGGCTTCGATGGTGATTATTCGCGCTTTCTCTGGCTTTGCGGTTTCAGAAGAGGTGGTAAACGCCGTTTATCTCAATGAGATCTATAAGAAGGCCAAGGGGCGTGGCTTCATGTACAGCCTGGTACAGAGTGGCTGGCCCGTGGGTGCTCTACTCGCAGCAGGTATGACCTCACTGTTATTGCCCGTAGTGGGCTGGCGCGGCAGCTTCTTTGTCGCTGCTTGTGCCTCGATTATTGTTATCGTTATGGCGGTTAAGTTGCCTGAATCTCCAGTGTTTGCGGCTATTAAAGAAGTAGAACGTCGTCGTAAGGCTGGAGACGTAGCAGGCGCCGCAAAGTTGGCTGCTGAGCAAGATATTGAGGTCGACACTGGAAATAATCAGGGCCTAAAGGGCGTTTTCTCACCAGAATTGCGCCGTCATACCATCTCGCTATCGTTGGTCTGGCTATTCAGCTGGATGGCCATTCAAGTCTTTGCGGTGCTGGGCACTACAGTATTAGTTGAAGCGAAAGGGGTTAGTTTTGAAAACTCTCTTTACGTATTGATTCTGGCTAACGCAGTGGGTTTTGTAGGCTACCTGAGCCATGGCTGGATGGGGGATCGTGTTGGTCGCCGCAACACCGTTTTAGTTGGGTTCCTGCTGGGCGGTTTGGCCAGCATCGTTATGTTGCTTGGCCCAGCTAATGACAGCTTTATCTACATGATGTACGCCATAACGCTGTTTTTCCTGCTTGGCCCTTTCGCTGCCATCTTGTTCTATATGGGCGAATCTTTCCCCGCGCACGTTCGTGGCACGGGTACTAACGTGGCTCACGTAATGGCCCCGGTAGGCGCGATTATTGGCTCCGGCTTGGTTTCCATACTGCTGACGATTGGCGTCAGTATGATTTGGGCAGCGATTTTAGCGGGCTCTTTGCCTTTAGTTCTCAGTGGCTTGCTGATGTTCGGTACGCGCCATGTGGATCATCTTGAAAATGACCCTATTGAGGAGGCTTTAGCATGAGCGTATTAACCCGCGACGATGGCTTGGCAGGCAAGGTGGCTATCATTTCAGGTGCCGCTAGTGGCATTGGCCAAGCCCTTGCTGTCAGCTATGCCAAGGCTGGCGTTAAGGTAGTGGCAGGCTACTACCCGAACGATCCCCACGATGTCGAGGAAACGGTTTCCGCTGTAAAAGCCATTGGCGGCGAGTGTGTGGCGGTTGCATTAGACGTTAGAGATGCTAACCAATGCGATCACTTTGCGCAGACGGCCATCGACACCTTTGGTGCCCTACACATCGTTGTGGCCGGAGCAGGCATTCTACGCCAGGCACCACTAGAGGAGCTTACCGATCAAGCATGGGACGACATGCTGTCAGTCGACTTGACGGGCGTAATGAGGGTGTTCCGTAGCGCTTCCAAATTAATGCAGAAAGGCGGCGCTATGGTGGCTATTTCGTCTATCGCCGGTGGCGTGTATGGATGGGATAACCACGCCCATTATGCGGCAGCCAAAAGTGGCTTAGTAGGATTAGTAAAGTCCCTGGCAGTTGAGCTAGCCCCCCGAGGTATTCGTGTTAATACCCTGATTCCAGGTCTGATCGAGACGCCTCAGTCGCTGGATCCGGTTAATTCGCTGGGGCCTGACGGCTTAGCGGCAGCCGGTAAGTCAATTCCTTTAGGGCGTGTGGGGTATGCCGATGAAGCCGCTCGTGCTGCACGTTTTCTGAGCAGTGACGATGCAGCTTACGTAACGGGCCAGCAACTGGTGGTCGATGGCGGCTTGACCGTGCGTTGGCCGAGCTAATCATCTGCCTATGAAGCGAGGAGACATCCTCGCTTCTTTTATTTAATAAGCTGAGTGATCCTTATGTCTAAAAAACTTCAGGGACAAGTTGCGCTTGTCGTGGGCGGCGCTAGCGGTATCGGCCGGGCTATTGCGGAGTGTTTTCATGCAGAAGGCGCCACCGTTGCCTTGGCCGATCTCAATCGTGATGCATGTGAAGAGATAGCCGTATTGCTCGGAGGCAGTGCAACGCATCATCGTGTCGATGTCGCTGATGAAGATTCTGTTCAGTTAATGGTGGATGAGGTGATCAATCATCACCAGGCCATTAATGTGCTGGTCAATTGCGCGGGCATCCTGGATGAAACGCCTTTCTTGGAAATGTCTTCTGAGACGTTTGATCGAATGATCAGTATTAATCTGCGCGGTACCTTCTTAGTGGGCCGCTACGTTGCCGAGCAGATGGTGAAACAAAAAAGCGGTCGGATCATCAATATTTCCTCCCAGCTAGCACTCAAAGGAGGCGTGGGCTTATCTCACTACTGCTCCGCGAAGGCGGGGCTATTGGGGCTTACTAAGTCGATGGCGAGAGAGTTAGCACCCTATGGGATTCTTACCAACGCCATCGCACCAGGGCCTATCCTAACGCCGATGTTAGAAGGGCTTAGTAAAGAGTGGGTTGCCAATAAAGAAGCCGAACTCCCGCTAGGTCGGTTTGGTAAAGCGGAAGAAGTTGCGCCCACGGCGCTTATGCTTGCGGCCTCACCCGATGGCGACCTCTACCTTGGGCAGACGCTGGGGCCTAACAGCGGCGACGTCATGTAGCGGGCTGAGAATATACCCATGCTAAGCCTTATTTTTGTAAAGTGGTTTTCCACTACGCTGGTGGTGATCTGCGTATCGCTTGCAGCCGTTCGCCTGGGCCCCAAGATCGGAGGTGTTTTGGCAGGGACGCCAATAGTCCTGGGCCCTGGCTTCTTTTTTATGATTCGTGAGCAGTCCGACCCGTTCGTCGCTGATGCGGCACTGGGCTCGTTGCATGCTATGTTGGCGACGTTGATATTCTGTCTTAGCTACGTGCTGCTTGCTAAGCGACGGGGTGCTGTTGTCAGTGTTGCTTGCTCTGCACTTATTTGGGTCCTTGCCGCAGCAATAGCGGATCAACTGCCAGGAGGCGTTTTCTTAGCGTTGGCGCTTTTTGGCGTAACGTTACTGTTTTCGCGGGTTTACATTAATTCAATCGGGCTTTCTTCCAAAGCCATTTCGGCGCCCGTACGCTGGGGTGACTTGCTCATTCGCGGTGTATTAGCGGGAGCCGTCGTCTGCTTGGCGACAATTCTGTTGGTTAATTTCGATCCCGCTATCTCGGGTATTGTGCTGAGTTTCCCCATCGGCATGTTAACGATAGCGTTGACGCTTCATCAGCGATATGGCGTTGAAATAGCCCGCGTCACGTTAGCCAATACGCAGCTTGGGATGCTCAGCTTGGTAGCGTTTAGTGCTGTGTTGAGTGCAAGTGTAGAGTTCTTGCCTTCCAGTTTTGCCTTTTGGTTTTCACTGTTTTTATCTCTTTTAGTTAGCACTTTTCTGTGGCTTTTAAGCAGGCTGGAGAGTGGTCGAAAAGTTGTTTGCAAGCCCTGAATCGCGTCGCTTTTCGTAGTCACTTTACAGCAATATGCTAAAATTTTAGGTTATTCGCCACTCAGTGTGGAGTTATCTCCGCTAGGTAGATAACTAAACCTGTGCTCGGACTCAGGCCTTACAATAGTGTTGCGCTTGGAGCTTAAGACCGCCTTGCACCCTGAAACACGAAACAGCTAATGAATATTAAATCCACATGACGTGACGAAGAGCCTTATTAATTCATATGAATTCAGCCTTATTTTATTGTTTTCTTATCCCACCTCTATCGAGTCTCGAACTTAAACAATGATCGAGGGCTGATATCACGAATATGTTGGCGATCATCAGCATCGCTAATCCAGTGATTGAGCCATCCGTAAGTGTCGAGGTAAGTATGCTTCTCTTCATGGCGTGTCCACGGCCAGTCACTGCCCCACACCAATCTATCGCGCCCAAGATGATGTAACAGAGCTTGAACATGCGGCTTTAGGTCGGCCACCGGTGAGCGATAGGGAGCCGAGAGCTTCACCCAGGTTCGTTCTGCCTGCCCGGCCTCAAGTATCAGACGACAGCCTGGATCTTGCATCGGCACGGCTTCGACGGGTAGACCAATATGATCGATGACTAACTTCACGCCATGCTCGTGCAACGCTGGAAAAATTTCAGGCAGCCGGTTGCCTTCCAGGTGCAGCTCAAGATGCCAGTCCATGGCTTTAAGATGATCCAGAAAGTCTATCCATTGAGGATCCTTGAGGTTGGGCAATTCGCTTCGCCCCTCGATGAGATTCCACCTCACCCCCACAATACCAGCAGCATCAAGCGCGGCTATTTCCTCAAGCGTTGTCTCCTTGGCTAGCTGAGCGACGCCGCGATATGAGTGATCCAACTTGGCAAGAATTTCAAGCAGTTGCCGATTGTCATTGCCCAGAAAGCTCGGTTGCACCAATACGCCACCGCTTAATTGGCAGCTGGCGAGATGTTCTTGCCAATCCACAAGCGGCGCAGGACGCGAGGGGCTGTAGTTTGACCCTTGGACGTTGTTAACAGGCCCGTAAACATGAGCATGACAATCAAAACCTGCTTTCACTTTTGGCACCTCATAACGTTATACCTGGATATTTCGCATCGGCTAGCTTGTTATACATAAGTCTAGTTCTCTAGAGAACTGGTTGACTAGAAGTATACACGGGTCTTCAATGACCTCAAGAAATCAAAGATAACCATTGGGTGACCCTATGCAATCCAGATTCACTGCTGATACGGACGGAAGATTACCTCTGTATGCCAAACTCCGCGATCAATTAGGGTCAAGGATCGCCAATGGGGAGTGGAAACCAGGCGACATGATCCCCTCGGAGAACCGTTTGGCCGAAGAGTATGGCGTTGCTTTGGCCACCATGCGGATGGCTCTGAAGCAGTTGGTCGATGAGGGGCTGTTGGATCGTCGGCGCGGCACTGGGACTTTCGTTAAGCAACCTGCTTTCCGAGCCGACCTGTTTCGCTTCTTCCATGTTCATGACGTGGACGATCCCGATATCCCCGTCATTCCAGAAAGCCGAATTCTTAGCTGCCAGGAAGTCCCTCTTCCCCCTGAGGTACAGAAAGCCTTTGGGGCAGACTCGGCCAGCCATTGCATAAAACTGGAGCGCGTTCGTCTCTGGTCAGGCGAACCGATGTTGTTTGAAGAGGTTTACCTACGCCTACCCGATTTCGAAGAGCTCTTGTCGTTAAACCTAAAAACGATGGGCCCTTTGTTATATCCCGTATTTCTGGAGAAATTCGGGATTTTAATCTCGTCGGCCACCGACGAGCTGTCGTTCGGCATTGCTACCGAGACTAGCGCCAAGCAATTGGAGCTAGCGTCAGAAGCACCGGTCGCTGTCATCCAGCGTATTGCCCGCAATCCCGCAGGAAGAGTCATCGAGTTTCGCCGCGTACACGGACGGCCTGAGCGGTTCCGTTACCGTGTCACCCTCGGCGATCAACCCGCATGAGACCACTCCTGATGCACGCCTTAACATCCTGAACTTCCAAAGAAAGGTATCTAACAATGAAAACATTACAACTTACGTCTGTTGTTGCTCTGTCAGCGTTGACCGCTCTGCCTGTTATGGCTGATAGCTACCCTGATCGCCCCATCGAAATTGTCGTACCGGCACCCGCTGGCGGCGGCACTGACAACGTGGCACGCATGCTTAACCAGTACCTTCAGGAGGAGTTAGGAGAGTCACTGGCCGTGTTGAATATCGCCGGTGGAGGTGGTGCTATTGGAGTGAACCAGATTGCCCGTGCCAGGCCCGATGGCTACACACTGCTCTCTACCTGGAATAGCCCTATTACCACCGTGCCGCACATGCAGCGTGTTCAGTACTCTTACGAGACTTTGACCCCCATCACTAGCACTTCTCAGAGTGCCTACACCATGTGTGTCGCGCCAGACTTCCCCGCTGAAACGGGTGAGGAGTTTCTAGCCGAGCTACAACGCAACCCCGGTCAGTACACCTATGGCAACGACGGTGTCGGGGGAACCATGCGCTTGGCGGCAGAGCGTATTTTCGCAGCCACGGACATTGAAGCACGCCCCATTCCGTTCGGCGGCGCCGGTGAGACGCTGCAAAACTTCCTTGGGGGCCATGTAGATATTTACGGTGGCTCTATCACGCCGGTGCTCCCCTATGTAGAGGACGGTAAGGCCAAGTGTCTGCTCGTGACCTCAGCCGACGATAACGAGGCCCTCCCCCAAGCATCAGGCCTTGCAGCACTGGGCCATCCTGAGCTGGAAACCGTATTGTGGCGCATGATGCTGGCACCCGAGGGTATGGATGAGCAGCGCGTTAATGTCATCGCCGACGCCGTTGCAAGAGCGGTAGAGCATCCCGAGTTCCAAGCATTCCTGGCTGCGCAAGGTGAAACACTCAACCTTGTACGTGGTGAGGAGCTTCGTGCGCGTCTGCAGCAGGAAACCGAAGCGATTGGCGAGACACTCGACAAGCTTGGTCTTAAGAAAAACTAATCCATGCTGATTGGACGGTAATTTGCTCATGAATTTCAGAGATATTATCTCTGGCGTCGCCTTCCTCATCCTTGGCTGTACGGTGGTCTGGGTGGGGAATGGCTTTGATGCCGGCGCAGCTTACGTACCTATGGGGGTAGGCATGCTGATGTGCCTTTTCTCACTCCCTTTAATCTTCAAAGGCGTTAGGCAGACGCTGGGAGCAAGTGAATCGAGCAGTATCGCCACCCCCTTAATCGATCACCCCGGGCGCTTTATGGCGACAGTCGCTTGTTGCCTGATCTATTACCTGGCCATGCCAACGGTGGGTTTCTACTCCACTAGCACGCTGTTCATCATATTACTGGCGCTGGTGCTCGGTGAAAGGCGCCCCAGCGTGGTTATAGGTATTACGGTGGGCTTCATCATCCTGTTATACGGGTTGTTTGCGATCGTGCTGAAACGCCCCTTGCCCGTCGAATTTTTCCTGGTTTCCTAAATAGGGTGACACGCTATGTTTGATTCCCTGTTCAACGCACTACCCGTGGCCCTGCAGTTTGGTTCCCTGGTCAGTCTGTTAGTGGGTACGCTGGTGGGTATCTTGATCGGTGCCTTACCGGGGCTTAACCCGGTGATGGCCATCGCTCTGATGCTTCCCCTGACCTATGGCTTTGATCCTGTGATCGCTTTAGGGTTGGTGGCAGGTATCTACAATGGCTCGATGTACGGTGGCGCCATTCCGGCCATCTTACTAAAAATCCCGGGAACGCCAGCTGCCATCGCGACGACATTCGATGGTTACCCCATGACACGCAATGGGCAGGGCGGGCTGGCCCTCAAGACGGCGTGCTGGTCGTCAGCCGTTGGGGGAATGGTCAGCGCTGTAGCGCTAATGACGCTAGCGCCTCTGTTGGCACAGGTCACTCTCGCTTTTGGGCCCACCGAGTATTTTTGGGTGGCCGTGTTCGGTCTGGTAAGCATCGCCGTGTTGGTGGGCAGTGATATCAGCAAGGGCATGCTCAGCGCTCTATTTGGCATCATCATCGGCCTTGTAGGCGTTGATACCATCAGTGGAGCGGAACGCTATACGTTCGATTCGCTTTATCTAAGCGGGGGCTTCGACCTGATCATCGTACTCATCGGCCTCTACGCGATTCCGCCAGTGCTGGAAATGGCCGAGAAACGCAACGCCACCTATTACGATGAAGCTAGCTTCAAAGTCGATGCGACTGGGAATGCACTGACATTGATACGTCAGCACTGGCGCACGTGGACGCGCTCATCACTGATAGGCGTCAGTGTGGGCATTTTGCCAGGTGCTGGCGGCAATCTGGCGGCTTTGCTGAGTTATAACGAAGCGAAGCGCAAATCCGCTAACCCTGACTCTTTCGGTACTGGCAACCCGGTGGGGGTTGCCGCAGCGGAATCAGGCAACAGTGCCGACAATGCTTCGGCGATGATTCCTTCCTTAACGCTAGGGATTCCGGGCAATTTAGTCGCTGCACTGGTGCTCGGTGCGCTGATGATTCATGGACTTCAGCCCGGGCCCCAGCTGTTTACGAAGTCGCCTGATGTGGTCTTCGGCTTTATGTGGCAAATGCTGCTAACAGCGATGCTACTCCTATTACTGGGCGGCATGGTGGCTACCCGCCTGTTCGCGCAGGTGTTGCGCATGCCTACCGCTTTATTGGTTCCCACAACCTTAGTGCTAATGGCGGTGGGGGTTTATACCGTCAAAGGGAACATGATGGATCTGTATGTCATGTTAGGGTTTGGGTTGCTCGGCTATTTACTCCATCGACTCGCCTTCCCCCTTGCTCCCGTAGTGCTGGGAGTGCTGTTAGGGCCAATGGCGGAACAAAATCTACGCTTGGCAATGTTGCTCTCTCAAGACGACGTGAGCTCCCTATTCGTTCGACCTATCTCGCAGGGGATTATCGCGCTACTGTTATTGGTCGTATTTTCACAGGTTTGGAAAATGTTACGGAAAGGTCGTTAGGATTAACAGCGCTATAAAAGCAACCTCATTATATTGCCGAATAGAATGGATAGCGGTCAGGCGGCACTCCCGTGTGACTGTCGGTACCGGCCAGGAACGTTTTTTTGAACCGTTCCTGGATTCCTAGAGGTTCCAAACCTTGAGGGGATGAAGCTAATCGATATTCCCCTGAAGTCCGCCAGTGGACGGTACGCATGGCTTTCGACCATGAAGCTGACTATCCCTCTCAGTGCCTCGGTGAACCGGTAGGGTGCCCTTATGTCTCTATCCATAAGCATCACTTTCTGCCTGCTGCCTGGCCTTGTATCCGTGCCCACCTGGGAATCTTTTCGCTGTTCACGCTGAAATGAGCATTGTTTCCTTAAAGAAAATTTCGATAAGCCGCCAGCTGCCACCGATGATCGCTGTGGAAACAACCGCAGCAATTACAGCAAGACCGAGCCCCGCAGCGACGGCAATGCCATCTCGCTGAGCAATGCCAAGGGACAGTATCAGTACTGCCAACCCAGGCAACGTATTTCCAAATGGAATCGGGAGGGCTATCAGCAAGGCCATGATAAAAATAACGACGCCGATGCTCCGAATAGCAAAAGGCGTGATAAGACACCCCAGGCGCACGCATAGGCGCCGCTCGAGTTTTTCGAGATGTGGGGTCGCTTTACCTAAAATACGCTCCAGCTGTTGTCGCCCGATACGCAGTCGGGCAATACCCAGCGGCAGCCGGATGCACTTGGTGCCGATCGCCATCTGTAGGCCAATGAAGGCTAGCGCGGTTCCAAACACCATGCCTGCGGGAATGCCTGGCGTGGGCACAATCGCAGGGATTGCGAAAAGCAGTAGCACCAAGGGGGTGGCGCGTTCATCGAGGGCGGCCAGAATGTCGCCTAGTGTGGGGCGCTGATGTTTCAGATGACCAGGTAGAGCACGCAGTACAGCGGCCAGGCTCATTTCTCAAGCACTCCATAAAGTCGCAGGAAGAGCGACGTGAGGAATAATATAGGGAAGGCAGGTAAATAGGTATCGAGCTTTGCTGATTTTTTGCTATGGCACCGATAGCGTATCCACTGACTGGTCATCGGGGTTTTCAGGTTGTCATGGTAGGCGTATTCCGAGGCCATAGTTTGGCGGTTTCTATTCACTCCTCCTTCTTTTTATTCCTCCTTCGGTGCGCTCGCCATATTGCGCAGTAGCCAGTAACGGCGCAGTACGGCATCGTTAATGTTCTGCTCCAGCTCAAAAGCACTGGAAGTAGGGCAAAACAGCGTGACGCCCAAGCGCTGTTTTCCGATGTCCGTGGTGGCAAGCGTCATGCGAGGATGGGGGTCTGCGATATCGATGCCGCTGCGCTTCCTGATCAATGCGCTGTAGCGTTGGGCCAACTCGGCATGAGGAACGTGTAACTTCGCCACCTCCTCCTCTAATGCCGGCAGAGCCGATCGCATGTCCACATCAGGCTCTAGTACGACGCAGACTTCGAAATATACCCACTTCTTGAAGAAGTTCTGGTTCCTGACCGGGGTGGTTAGAAAAACGCTGTTGGGTACCACGATTGTCTTGCCCGAGTATTCAAAACGTCCCACGGGCCCGCCAATTTCCTGAAGGGTCGTTGCCAGCATGGTCTCGTCGACCACCTGACCACGCAGGTTGCCAATCTCAACCCAGTCTCCAATCTCGAAAGGCTGGTTGACAACGCGCAGTACGGTGCCCGACAAACACAGGATCAGCTCCTTGGTGGCGATAACTAACGCTACAGCGAAGGCGGTGATGGACAACGCGAAGGCATGCAGAGAAGGCAACCAGATCAACACTAAGCCGACCAGGGCGAGAACCACGGTGGTATTCCGGATCCGGGCTAGCCACACGCGGCGGTAATCAGACAGGATCTCTTTCTGGCCGCGTATGATGCGCACCGCAAAAATGCGAAACAGGATGATAATGCACACCAGTGCTACCGAACTCACGCCACGGTTACTCAGTAGTTCAATCCAGAAAGAATTATCAGGCATGGCGGTTTTGCTTAACCTCCCTAAAGATCAATGGTGAGACGCAAACATGCCACAGAGACGATGCTGCGTCGATTGAGGAGGTCGGTGGTGAGTTTCACTGAACGCTGGCGAAGTGGTTGATCCTGACGCTTAAGCCACATATTTTTAATACGCTAGCTCGTATTCACTCAATGCTGCCTAGCTTAGAGTAAGTGATACGGGAAGAACGTATCGTATGAAAATATATTAATCCAGGCGGTAATAGGTTTTTGGTGGGTATAGCGCTTGTGAAAAGCTATCTTGTCCCGCTATCTTACCCATAAGCGGACTCGTTGAGTTCGCTTATTGTTCGGTTGAATAGTGGTGGAGTTTTATTCGACCCCATCATTATTATCATATTTTTAGCTAGAGATGCGGGGATAAGCTATAACGTATTGGTGAATGGTTTAAGGCTTTCTATGCTTGATGCATAAGTTGCCTGCTAGATCTTCAAATACAGGTATGGCGTCAAGTTTATCACAGCCGCCTGTTAAGCAGTCTCCTGTTTTAATGTCAAACGCTGCCCCATGCGCACTGCATAGAAAACGGTGCCCATCTGATGAAATGATACTGTCCGACCGATAGTTTAAAGGTAAATATTGGTGAGGGCAGGCATTGACGTAGCAATAAATCGTGCCATTTATACGTGCTGCAATGACTGGGAAAGATCCATTGCTGGTCATTATTTCCATGCAGCGTGCTTTGCCTTCTGGTATAGCGCTGGAAGGGCAAATAATAGCCCCCTCTTGGGGGGCATTTTCATAGTTACGCCAAGCGTCATGCACGGTGTGCCCTTTTACTATTCAGCGGTACTGTGCAACACGCCGCGGTTAATTTGATCTTCTTCGATGGACTCGAAAAGTGCTTTAAAATTGCCCTCTCCAAAACCATCATCGCCTTTACGCTGGATAAACTCGAAGAAGATGGGCCCAATGACCGTTTTTGAGAAAATTTGTAGCAAAATTCGGGTTTCGCCGCCGCCCACGACACCTTCGCCGTCAATCAAAATGCCACGGCTACGCAGTTTATCGAGAGGTTCCTGGTGGTCTTTAACGCGCTCTAACGACTTTTCGTAATAGATGCTCGGCGGGCCAGGCATAAATTCGAGCCCTGCATCAGCGATTAAGTCAGTGCCGGTGTAGATATCGTTCGTTGCAATGGCGATATGCTGAATGCCTTCGCCGTTATATTCGCGCAAGTACTCTTCGATCTGGCTGTGATCATCGGCACTTTCATTAATGGGTATGCGAATTTTACCATCGGGAGAAGTCAATGCACGGCTGGTAAGGCCTGTCATTTTACCGGTGATATCAAAGTAGCGTATTTCGCGGAAGTTAAAGGTGTCGTGGTAAAACTTATACCACGTGTCCATATTGCCGCGAATAACGTTATGAGTGAGGTGGTCAAGATAGTAAAAACCAAACCCTTTAGGATTAGGGTCTGCCTCATCGAACCACTCAAATTCGTTTGAATAACAGCTGCCTTTTTCGCCATAGGTGTCAATAAAGTAAAGCAGCGAGCCGCCAATGCCAATAACCGCAGGCGCATCGATGGACTTATTACCCGTGAACTCTTCTGCACCCAAGTCGACGGCACGTTTTAGCGCATGCGGAGCATCAACGACGCGCCAAGCCATTGCCGGTGCACAGGGGCCATGCGCCTCAATAAACGCTGACGCATGCGAGTTAGGCTCACTGTTAAGAAGGTAGTTGATATCGCCTTGACGATAAACGGTGATCGACTTGTCACGATGTTTTGCAACAGGAACGAAACCCATTTGCCGAAATAAGCTATCCAGTTTTTCCGGCTCGGGGTGTGCAAATTCAACAAACTCGAAGCCATCTGTGCCCGCTGGGTTTGCATCATTGATGGTTGCTTTGGGTGCGTCATGAGGGAAGGGGCCCATCGCTGTCTCTCCTTTATTGTCTTGTTGGGTGACAAGTTCAGTATAGGGAAGAGCCGGTACAATTAGGTTGCAAACTAACCTAACATGCAGCCAAATAGTGCACAGAATGTGCGCAATAGGAGTACTGTATGCACGGAATTTCCTTGGATCGTTATGATCTTGCAATTTTGTCAGAGTTACAAAAGAACTCAGCCCTCACCAATTCAGAATTGGGAGAGCGAGTCAGCCTGTCTCCCTCGCAGTGCTCCCGACGCAAAGCACGGTTAGAAGCCGAAGGTGTCATTAAGGGGTATTCGGCTAGGCTTGATGCCACCAGCCTGGGGTTTGGGTTGCGTGCCATCACCAGAGTTAATCTCAAAGCTCATGGTGAAAGCATGGATGGTGATTTTGTGACGTTACTGACGAAGCATGCCATGGTGCGCGAGGCCTATTCTGTGTCGGGAGACGCAGATTATGTGTTACATATCATCGCCAAGGATCTAACAGCGTTTTCAGACTTTATTCATCATCATTTATTGCCTCATCCTAATGTCACCCAGGTTCGCTCAGAAATAATACTGCGCAGTATGAAAGAAGAGCAGGGGCTGCCAGTGAGTGGTGGCTAAGTAGCTGAGTTGGTTTTGTGCCGTGAGGGCTCTATGCGTCTTAAATTTTACTGCCAGAATCGAATCGGTATTCTGCGCGATATAGTGGCCCAGTTTGCTGACTACCGAATTAATGTTGCCCGGGGAGAGGTAGGGGGCGATCAGGGCAATACCATCTATTTATATGTTCCAAAATTACTCAATGCGCAGCTACAGACGCTTAAACCGGTATTGGAAGCCATTCCCGGCGTGTTTGGTGTTAAGCGCGCCAGTTTGATGCCCAGCGAGCGGCGTCATTTGGAGCTGGATGCGCTGCTGTCCTCGCTTTCTGACCCAGTGATGTCGATAGATATGCAGGGCCGAATTGTGGCGGCCAATCGTAGTGCTGTTCAGGTTTTAGGCGTGCGCGTTCAAGAAGTGCCGGGGCTCTCACTGGATCGTTACCTTGACGAGGTGGATCTGCCCGATTTGATTCGCCGAAACAACTCACGCATCAATGGATTGCGGATCAAACTGAAAGGGGATACCTACCTGGCTGATATCGCACCACTGCACACGGAAGATACTAAGGTTGATTCTCTCGCGGGGGCGGTCGTGACGTTACACCGTGCCGACCGTATCGGTGCGCGTATTTATCAGGTGCAGCGACAGGAGCTGCGTGGCTTTGAGGCCATCTTTCAGTCGAGTTCGCGACTGGAATCCGTCATCAACGAGGCGCGTCGCATGGCGCCATTAGAGGCACCGTTGTTGATTGTGGGGGAAACAGGAACCGGGAAAGAGCTGGTGGCCAGAGCCTGTCATTTGGCAAGCCCCCGAGGGCAAGCGCCGTTTGTGGTGCTTAACTGTGCCGGGCTGCCTGAATCAATGGCTGAGACAGAGCTTTTCGGTTACGCCCCCGGTGCCTTCGAAGGCGCTCGGCCGGAAGGTAAGCTGGGCCTTCTGGAGCTTAACGAAGGTGGCACGGTATTTCTTGATGAAGTCGGTGAAATGAGTCCCCGGCTGCAGACGAAGCTGTTGCGCTTTCTTCAGGATGGTGGTTTCCGGCGTGTAGGGAGCGACGAGGAAACCTTCCTGGATGTCCGGGTAATCTGTGCCACTCAACAGAACTTGCCTCAGCTGTGTAGTGAGGGGGTGTTTCGGCTCGATCTTTATCACCGGCTCAATGTGCTTTCGCTACAGGTGCCACCTTTACGAGAATGCCTGGATGGCATCGCAGACTTGGCAGCCTATATGCTGGATCGTGCGGCGCGTCAGATAGGCTGTCCTGTGCCCGAGCTTTCGCCTGCTGCGTTGGAAAAAATCACCCGTTACGACTGGCCGGGCAATGTTCGACAGCTGGAAAATGTGCTGTTCCAGGCAGTGTCACTGTGTGAAGAAAAAGCCATCCAGCCGGTGCATTTGCGCCTTCCTCATCGAGAGGAGTCGCCTGAGTTGGCTGGCATCCCATTAGAGGGAAGCTTGAGCGACATGCTGGGAGAGGTGGAAAGCAACATCTTAACTACGCTGTATCAACAGTACCCTTCTAGCCGCCAGCTGGGAAAGCGGCTGGGCGTTTCGCATACAACCGTTGCCAATAAACTCAAACGTTACGGCATTGGTGCTCAAGAAGACTCTTAAAAAAATCCATGACAGGTAAATTAACTGTCACGATTTCTTTACGGGGTGTCAGAAAAATGCAACGGCAAGACTCCGTCCAGCGGCATTTCCTTTCAAGTGTAACGATTAGTTTACAGCTGCGTCTCGTTTATATGGCTTAGCGTCGCGCTGAGTGCGATGCCGCCCTATTCCTGCCCTATCGCTATCTCCCTAGACTCTTAATAGATTGCTCTCGATGACTGGCTGATTGCATTTAGCTGGCTTTAAGAGACAGCTAATCAACTTTAAGTAGTTGTTTTCGCTGTGCATAAATAAATAGCCTAAAAACAATATCAATTTATAAGGTTTCCCAATGACAACGACAAATACGCCTCCCAAGACGCTGTGGCTGGGCCGCTGGGGATTTGTACTGGCAGCCACTGGTTCTGCAGTGGGACTGGGTAATATCTGGAAGTTTCCTTACATCACTGGCGAGTTCGGGGGTGGTGCTTTCGTGCTGGTCTACCTGGCCTGCATATTGGCGGTCGGCGTCCCCATCATGATGGCTGAAATCAGCTTCGGCCGCCGTGGGCGAGGCAGTCCGATTGACGCTATCCGCCGGGTAGTGCATGAGTCGGGCCGTGGTAGCTTCTGGTCGATCTTCGGTTGGATGGCCATGCTGTGTGGTTTCATGATTCTGTCGTTCTACGTCGTGGTTGCGGGCTGGTCGTTTTCCTATTTGTGGAAGATGCTGAGCGGTGGGCTGGCGGGTAATAGCGTCGATGACATGGCGGCAATTTTTGCCGCCAATAATGCTAACCCTTGGACGCTAGGTGCCTGGAGCACGCTGGTGACGGTGCTGACCATGTTCATCGTGGGCAAAGGCGTGCAAGCCGGCATTGAAAAGAGCGTCAGTTGGATGATGCCAGGCATGGTCATCATGCTGGGGATACTGATCGGCTACGGTGCTTTTTCCGGTGGCTTCGCCGACGCATGGTGTTTTCTGTTCTCTTTCAATACGGAAGGATTAAGCAGCGAAGGGTTGTTAGCGGCACTGGGGCATGCTTTCTTTACCTTGTCGCTCGCCTCTGGCGCGATTCTTACCTACGGCTCTTACCTGCCAGAAGGGCACTCCATCGCGCGCACGACATTCAGCGTGGCCATTGCCGATACCGTTGTCGCACTAATGGCAGGCTTGGCTATTTTCCCGATTATTTTCGCTAACGGAATGAATCCCGGCCAAGGGCCAGGTTTGATCTTCATGAGCTTGCCATTGGCCTTCCAAGCGATGCCGTTTGGTACGCTGTTTGGCGTCCTGTTCTTTGTGATGCTATCGATGGCCGCGCTGACATCGTCGATCTCGATGATCGAAGCGACCGTGGCCTGGCTCGTGGCAAGCAAAGGAATAACGCGTAAACGGGCATCCTGGGGTGTGGGTATTGTGCTGTGGTTGGTGAGTACTTTGGCCATGTTGTCATTCAACATGGGCGCGGATTGGACGCTAGCAGGCCGCACTTTCTTCGACTGGCTGGACTACCTAACCTCCCGCTGGATGATGCCGTTAGGCGGTTTGGGCATGGCACTCATGGCAGGCTTCCTGCTGCGTACTGAAATATTCAGGCAGGAACTAGGGCTCTCCCGTACCCAGTACACGCTGTGGCTGTTTATGGTGCGTTACGTTAGCCCGTTAGGCATCGTGTTAATTTTCATCGATGCGCTGGGCCTTGCGACCCTCCAGGTAGGCACTCAGTGGCCGTGGCTGTTGGCCCTGCTGGTGCTTATCACCGTGGTGGGAGAATTGGCTAGCCCGCGGCTGCGTCACCAGGCTTCCTGACCCAATTCCAGAAACAGATTCTAAGTAGCGTCTGAATTAGAGCAGTTAAAGCGCTCCCATCCACTATTGTTGGGAGCGCTCTATTAGGCGTCCCCACCAAAAGGTGTTGTCTGCGTTCTTCGCAGTACCCATGCCCATGATAGTTCTCCCTCAGGCGTTCTTGATGAGGGTAGTAGTATTAGTCGCTGAGAGGTGAAGTATCTTGATGCGGATCAAGTTGGTTTCAAATGAAACAGGATGCGGAGGATTTAGATTGAAATGGGTATGGAAGCTAAGTGATGGGATAAAGTAAGTACTGGGGAAACTAAGTACTAGAAAAAACAAGCACTGGAAAAAATAAGCACTGGAAAAAATAAGTACTGGGGAAGCGTGACTAATTGACAATAGGTTCCCGCCGTCAGCCATAAGCAGCGGCGAGAACGTTCAATCTACTGCTTCAGTCACTAACAACACTCGAGGCGATACTTTCTTCAGCCGCCTCATTGACTAACTGTTCATGAAAGAAGGCAAGCGCTGCTGGTGCGTCCACATCTCGGCTCTTTACGGCCTCACTCCAGGTATCCAGCAAATTACTAGCAACGCCCCGCAGGTAATCAATGTCTTGTTCCGATGCCTGGGTAAAGGTCGCGCCATTTTCCTCACCAAACTCAACGCCGCGTTGGTCGGATACATCCATCATGTAGCCAAACAAGCGTGAAAGTTGCTCACCCGATACGCCTTCAATCGCCGCGCGGTCTTCGTCTGATACTTGATCCCAAAACATGGGGTTCATAACAATTGCAAAGCTGCCGCGGTAGAAGCCGCCGTCTACGGTGAGGGTATGTGGGGCTACTTCGGCAACGCGAAAGCTGCGCAAGCTTTCAAGCGTTAGCATCGCACCGTCTACAACCCCCTGAGAGGCGGCCTCGTAGGTGCCAGTGGGAGGAATGGCGACGCCGGTCACGGACATTGCCTCGGCTAAACCACTCATCACGCCGCCACCCACGCGCAGCCGTTTGCCCGCAAGCTCATCAATTGAGCTAATTTGATCACGGGTGAATATTTGGCCAGGGCCATGTACCCCCATCGCAACCACGTCGACGCCGCGATGCTCATTGGCTTGCTGCAGATACTCTTGATGGGTATGCCAATACGCAGCGGAAGCATCTTCTGAGGAAAATTCCTCAAACGTAGGGAATTCAGGCAACTGCGTTGCTAGAAAACGGCCCGCCATATGAGCGTGAAAAATCCAGCTGGCATCCGCAATACCATCCGCAACGATCTCCATTTGTGCCGGTGGAGGCCCCATATCATGCACTACTTCTACCGTGACACGATCCTCGGTGGCTTCTTCAATCCATGCCTTCCAGGTCGGCCAAACAATGGTATTAACGCCATGATTAGGGCCGCCCCACGTGCTGACGGTGATCGTTGCCTGTGCAAGTGCAGACATACTGAACGCCATGCTTGAAACAGCCGTGGCAGCCACTAGTAAGCGAGCTGATTTATTCATATTGAAACTCCAGAGCCGACGCTATTAGCGTCTATGTTGTTATTGATAAATGTTGTTATTGGTAACGCCTATCCTCAAGCAAAGGCGTCTTCCTGGGTTGCGTAAATCACATGGGTTACCTTGCCTCTGAATAGTTTCAATGGCAACTAATTTTGGAGAGGTTGGCACTCTATTTACGTCTTAAATTTTAAGGCGTAGTGCTCGGTGAGAGCGAGCCATGCTGGCTGATTCAGCGAATCGGGATAGCGGTCTCTTCTTTGATATTACGCAGCACGAAATTGGAGTTGACCTGGGAAATACCATCCAGAGTGAAGAGTTTTTCATTCAGGAACCGGTCATAAGCGGCCATGTCTTCAATCACCACGCGCAGCACGAAATCGGCGTTGCCGGTGGTGGCATAGCACTGCAGCACTTCCGGGTATTGCAGGATGCGGTTTTCGAACTCGACAGTATTGTCGATGTGATGGCGAACCAGCGTCACCATGACCAGCGCTGATAGTGGCTGGCCCACCAAGCTGGGTTCCACCAGTGCAGCAAAGCGGCGAATAACGCCACTCTCTTCCAACGCCTTGACGCGTCGCCAGCAGGCGGCGGGGGAGAGGCCTATTTGTTCGGCAAGCTCATTGTTGGTAATGCGCCCCTGCTGCTGAAGCAAGGTAAGGATACGCTGATCATGCCTGTCTAAGGTGATTTCTTTGGTTGCTTCTTTCATAGGGATATTTCATTTATTTGTGATTTGTTGAATATCATTGCGAAAAAACGCTAAAAATGAAATTAATGATTGATAACCAGGGTTTTGAAGGGTGAATTAGCAAGCACCTTTAGTGCGCTCTTGGCTAGACTCAAGCGTATTACAACCATAACTCTTCAACCGTACTGGTGAACGCTCATGACCACCCCCTCAATCGCTGAGCAGGCGGGTTCTATTACCCAGACTCTCGATATTGCCCTCGATGACTATCAGTTGGCCGACCGCTATAGCCGTGGCGAAGGCCGTATTTTTCTCACTGGCACCCAAGCCTTGGTACGCATTGCCTTACGCCAAGCCGAGCTTGACCGCCGCAATGGTCGCCATACGGCAGGGCTCATCAGCGGCTATCGTGGTTCGCCCCTGGGCGGTGTAGACCAAGAGATTTGGCGGGCGAAAGCCGCCATGGAAGAGCATCACATCGACTTTGTCCCTGCTATCAACGAAGACCTGGCCGCCACCATGATGCTGGGTTGCCAGCAGGTAGAAACGGATCCTGACCGCCAAGTCGAGGGTGTTTTCGGCATGTGGTATGGCAAAGGGCCGGGCGTTGACCGCGCGGGTGACGCCTTGAAGCACGGTAATGCCTACGGCAGCTCGCCGACGGGTGGTGTGCTGGTGGTTGCGGGGGATGACCATGGCTGTGTGTCGTCCTCCATGCCGCACCAGTCTGATGTCGCCTTTATGGCGTGGTTTATGCCGGTGGTAAGCCCTGCGTCATTGGCGGAGTATGAACGCTTTGGGCTCTGGGGCTATGCCCTTTCACGCTTCTCGGGTTGTTGGGTGGGTTTTAAAGCCGTGTCTGAAACCGTGGAGAGTGGTGCTTCAGTCGAGGTGCCTCCCTTGCCCGACTACTTAACGCCCGACTTCGAAGTGCCGGAGGGCGGGCTGCACTATCGCTGGCCCGATTTGCCGGGGCCACAGCTCGAGACCCGCATTGAGCACAAGCTAGCCGCCGTACAGGCGTTTGCCACGGCTAATCCGATTGATCAGTATCTATTTCGCCAAGAGCAGGCGACCTTTGGGCTGGTTACCACAGGTAAGGGTCATTTGGACTTGCTTGAGGCGCTGCGTTTACTGGGGCTGGATGAAGCCAAACTGCGTGATCTGGGGATGGAAATATATAAGGTTGGGATGGTATGGCCACTCCATCGCCCCGGCATCCTTGAGTTTATTCATGGCAAGCGTGAGGTGCTGGTCATTGAAGAGAAACGCGGGATTATCGAAAGTCAGTTGAAGGAGTACATGTCGGAACCCGACCATCCCGGCGAGGTAATCGTTACCGGCAAGCAGGATGAAACCGGCAAACCACTGATTCCCTATGTTGGCGAGCTGAGCCCGCGTCTCTTGGCTGGTTTCGTGGCAGAGCGCCTTACGCGCTTTTTCGAGATTGATTTTAGCGACAAGCTGGCAACCGTTGATGCTTGCCAAGCAGGCGTTAAGGAACTTGGCGGTGTGCGCCGCATGCCGTATTTCTGCTCGGGTTGCCCACACAACAGCTCAACCAAGGTGCCTGAAGGCAGCAAAGCCCTGGCGGGTATTGGTTGCCACTTTATGGCTTCGTGGATGGATCGCAGCACCGAATCGTTAATTCAGATGGGTGGCGAGGGTGTTAACTGGGTAGGTAAAAGCCGATTTACCGGAAATGGCCATATTTTCCAGAACTTGGGAGAAGGCACCTGGTTTCATTCGGGCTCCATGGCCGTTCGCCAGGCGGTGGCAGCCAACGTCAATATTACCTACAAGATTCTGTTCAACGACGCGGTGGCCATGACGGGTGGTCAACCAGTCGATGGGCAAATCAATGTCCCCATGATTGCCCGGCAATCGTTGGATGAAGGCGTGCGCAGGGTCATGGTAGTCAGCGATGAACCCGAAAAGTATCGAGGGCATGAAAAAGAGTTTCCTAAGGAGGTGACTTTCCACGGGCGAGAGGAGATGGATACGCTGCAACGTGAACTGCGCGAGATTCCCGGCTGCACCGTGTTGATATATGACCAGGTATGCGCGGCGGAGAAACGTCGTCGCCGCAAGCGTGGTTTGATGGAAGATCCCGCCCGCCGGGTGTTCATCAATCATCATGTTTGCGAAGGCTGTGGTGATTGCTCCGTACAGTCCAACTGTTTATCGGTGGTGCCGCGGGAGACCGAGCTAGGCCGCAAGCGCAAAATAGACCAGTCCTCCTGCAACAAGGATATGTCCTGCGTCAGTGGTTTTTGCCCCAGTTTTGTCACTGTTGAAGGTGGCCAGCTGCGTAAAGGCCAGGGGGTTGCGGCGGATAACGCCTTTTGGCAGCGTATAGCGCATTTGCCTAATCCTGCTATCGCGCCTCTGAAGGCCCCTTATGACCTGCTGGTGGGGGGCGTTGGTGGCACGGGCGTGGTGACCGTCGGGCAGTTGATCACGATGGCGGCACACCTGGAAGGCAAGGGCTCCAGCGTGCTCGACTTTATGGGGTTCGCTCAAAAAGGCGGGGCGGTACTTAGCTATGTTCGCTTGGCAGCGCAGCCCAACGAGCTGAATCAAGTACGCATCGAAGCGGGGCAGGCCGATGCTGTCATTGCTTGTGACATGGTCGTGGCCAGTTCGCAGAAAGCGCTGAACGTGCTTCAGCCGACCACCCGTATTGTTGCCAACCTGGCGGAGCTAGCCACCGCGGACTATGTCCTTTACCGCGACGCGGATATGCAGCCCAGCAAACGCCTTAATCTGTTGCGTGAAGCGGTAGGAGACGAACGTTTTGCATCGCTGGATGCCAACCGCTTGGCTGAACAGCTGCTAGGGGATACGGTGTTTTCCAATATGATGATGCTCGGGTTTGCCTGGCAACAAGGGTTGGTACCGCTGTCTGAGCCTGCGCTGCAGCGTGCCCTGGAGCTTAACGGCGTCGCTGTGGAAAAGAACCGCCAGGCATTTGCTTGGGGCCGTTTGGCAGCGGTGGAGCCCGACTATCTACAGCAGCACCTTGATACGATGCCACTGCTCACGAATGCCACTCTCGACGACGTGGTCGCGCGTAATCGTCGCCACCTGGAGCGCTATCAGAACCGTGCCTGGGCTGAGCGCTATGTCACCCAGGTGACAAAAGTGCGCGAAGCAGAAACAGCGTTAAACGGTGGCCAAGCATTGAGTGAAGCCGTCGCCCATCAGCTCTATCGCTTGATGGCGTATAAAGATGAGTACGAAGTGGCGCGGCTCTACACCCAGAGCGATTTCCTGGATGAAGTGAAAGCAACGTTCTCGGGTGATTACCAGCTAACCTTCCACTTGGCGCCACCGCTGTTGAGTGGCCGTAAGGATACGCAAGGGCGGCCCGTGAAGCGTCGCTTCGGCCCCTGGATGTTGAAGGCAATGGGCGCGTTGGCCAAGATGCGCGGTTTGCGCAACACGGCCCTCGACCCTTTCCGCTTCAGCGCAGACCGGAAGCTCGACCGTGCCTTACTGGCGGACTACGAGCAGCTGATTGACGAGCTAGTGGCGCGTCTTGATGGCACTAATCATGCCACTGCTTTGGCACTGTCCAAGCTGCCGGAAGAGATTCGTGGCTACGGGCCAGTCCGCGAAGCTGCCGCCGAGAAAGCGAATGCGCGCCGCGAGAAGCTGCTGATCGAATTACGCCAAGGTCGTTCGAAAACCATCGCTGTCGAAGCCGCCTGAGGCTGCCCGCCAAGCGAAAGGCAGGCCGCGCAATGCGCGGCCTGTTCAGGAGGGTTTAGCTGGCGTCAGGCTGCGCCTCGGGTGCTGCCTTTTGGAAGGCTGGCAGTGTCCGGCAGTTGGCAGCGATGCGCTGGAGTGTCGGGTACGCTGATAAATCGCACTCGAAGCGTTCGGCGTTATACACCTGGGGAACTAGGCAGATATCTGCAAGCGTTGGGGTGTCACCATGGCAAAAATCACCGCTGCTGGGGTCAGTCGAGAGCGTTGCTTCCATGGCTGTGAAGCCCTCAGCAATCCAGTGGCGATACCAGGCTAGCTTAGCTTCCTCATCTACCCCCAGCTCACCGACGAGATACTTGAGCACCCGCAGGTTGTTGAGGGGGTGAACTTCACAAGCCACTAATTGCCCGAGGGCGCGAACCTGGGCGCGGGCTAACGCATCCGCCGGTAGCAGCGCGGGTTCGGGATACACTTCATCGAGATACTCGCAGATAGCCAGCGACTGGTTAACCACTGAGCCGTCATCCAGCACTAGACTAGGCACCATCCCTTGGGGGTTGCGTGCCAAATGGTCGCCACCCCGTTGCTCGCCTTTCACCAGATTGATCGGCACCTGGTCGTAGTCCAGGCCCTTCAGGTTTAAGGCGATACGTACCCGATAAGCAGCCGACGAACGGAAATAGCCGTAAAGTGTCGTCATGTTGCTTTCCTTATGTTGCCTCGCGTCATTTTGGCTGGTACTTCACGACTTGCTGGTCGATCGTACCAAAGATGTTGTTACCATCGCGGTCGAACATCTCGATGCGCACTTGGTCGCCAAAGCGCATAAAGGGCGTTTTTACTTGGCCGTAGAGTATCTGCTCCACCATGCGCACTTCGGCTAGACAGCTATAGCCCACTCCGCCATCAGCCACTGGCTTTCCAGGGCCGCCATCGGGGTCGGGATTGGAAACAGTGCCCGAGCCAATAACAGCACCCGCGCCTAGATAGCGGGTCTTGGCCGCATGGGCAACCAGCTGTGGGAAGCTGAAAATCATATCTGGCCCGGCTTCAGGCTCGCCAAACTTCTCGCCATTGAGGTGTACGGTCAGCGGCAGGTGTACCTTGCCATCCTGCCAGGCATCGCCCAGCTCATCGGGAGTCACCGCAATAGGCGAAAAAGAAGAGGCGGGCTTGGCTTGGAAAAAGCCGAAGCCCTTCGCTAGCTCGCCGGGAATCAGCCCACGCAGGCTCACATCGTTGACCAGCATCACTAGCTTAATGTGCTTAGCGGCTTGCTCGGGGGTCACTGCCATCGGCACGTCGTCAGTAATAACGGCGATCTCACCTTCAAAATCGATGCCATGCTCTTCACTCACCGCCTCGATATCCTCAGTGGGGGCCAGGAAACCGTCGCTACCGCCCTGATACATTAGCGGGTCAGTCCAGAAGGTGTCGGGCATCTCGGCATTACGTGCCTGGCGTACCAGCTTGACATGGTTCAGGTAGGCGGAGCCGTCAGCCCATTGATAGGCACGTGGTAAAGGGGAGTGCAGCGTACTCTGGTCCAGCGCAAAAGCACCTTCAGCACTGCCACTGTTAAGTTGTGCATAGCGCTCTTCCAACTTGGGGCTAACCGTCGCCCACTCCTCGATAGCTGCCTGAAGGGTGGGCGCAATATCAACAGCGCTCACTGCACGTGAAAGGTCACGGGAAACAATGATAAGTTCTCCGTCGCGGCCCTGCTTAAGTGTTGCAAGTTTCATGGTGAATCAATCCTTGTCGTCAGGGAAATATAGGGTTCAGGGCTGGCTGGGGTTGAAGTGGGAGCGCAGCGTCGACCAAACATCCACATAGTCACGTTGACGGAAGTCAGCATTCAGCGCCGCAGGGGTCGGGTGAAAGAAGTAGCGGCTCTCAAACATGAAGGCCAGGGTGTCGCCTATGAAATGGGGCTTGAGCTCCGCGTTGGAGGCTTTCTCAAATGTCTCAGCATCGGGGCCATGGGGCGACATTGAGTTATGTAGGCTGGCGCCGCCAGGCGTGAAGCCTTCCGCTTTGGCATCGTACTCGCCGTGTATCAGCCCCATAAACTCGCTCATTAGATTGCGATGGAACCAGGGTGGCCTAAAGGTATTCTCGGCAACCATCCAGCGCGGTGGGAAAATGACAAAATCAAGATTCGCCATTCCCGGCGTATCGGAGGGGGACGACAATACGGTGAAGATTGACGGATCCGGATGATCGAAGCTAACCGTATTGATGGTGTTAAAATTAGCCAGATTATATTTATAAGGCGCGCAGTTGCCGTGCCACGCCACGACATCTAACGGCGAATGGTCGAGTTTGCTCTCCCAGAAACGCCCAGAGAACTTAGCCACTAAACGGTAGTCGCCTTCCAGGTCTTCATAGGCTGCCACGGGGCTTTGGAAGTCACGCGGGTTTGCTAAACCGTTAGACCCGATGGGGCCGAGGCCTGGAAGCTCTAAAGGGCTGCCATAGTTCTCGCATATATATCCCCGCGCAGCATCAACACCCTGAGCTCTGCGCACTTGGAATTTCACACCGCGTGGAATAACGGCAATTTCACCATTATCGATCTCGATGTCACCAAATTCGGTACGTAGACGAATGGCGCCCAGTTGGGGAACAAACAGCAGTTCTCCGTCAGCGTTGTAGAAAAAACGCTCGGTCATGTCTTTATTAAAGGTGTAGACATGCACGCCTACGCCAGCCTGTGTACCCGCATCGCCATTGACGGCAATGGTAAATAAGCCGTCGATAAAATCAGTCGGCTCGCTCGGTAGAGAAACGGGATCCCAGCGCATTTGATTGGGATCTGCCGCTGGTTTATCTAATGGAGCGGTGTGTACCTTGTGATTTTCGAGTGGCTGATACGCGCTCTGAACGACAGAAGGGCGAATACGGTAAAGCCAGCTACGGAAATTTTGATGACGTGGCGCTGTAAATGCGGAGCCGGTTAGTTGCTCTGCATATAACCCATAAGCGCACTTCTGAGGGGAGTTTTGCCCAATCGGCAATGCCCCTGGAAGTGCTTCGGTTGAAAAGTGATTATGAAAACCGCTCTGATATTGCAATTGTTCAGTCATTGTTAAGTCCTGCGTTATTTGAACGTTATAGTGAACAATGTATGTCGGCTACTTATCGCCCACTAACTGTCGCCCACTAACCCTGCATGGGAAATTGCCTCTTCAAGCACCTGCTGATCGCCAATGTGGTTAGCCAGTAACAGGATTAGGCGTGCATTGATGCGCTCGCTCTCTGACTCGCTACGGTCGCGATGTAGCGCCGTTAGCGCGGCGTAAAAGGCGTCTGGATCAGTGAAATTCGGGTTCATTTCAAGCCTTGGCATGGCAACTTTCCTGGAAGGTAGTGTCAGCGGCACCCGCAAGGTAAACGCCTAGCGCGCGGTCTAATGCGTCTTCAACCTTGCGGGCAGTAATAGCGTGCCAGCGCGCAGCAACGTGCTGATCAGGGCGAATAAGGTACCCGCCACCTGCTTTCAGGCCATATCGTTGCGTCACTAGCCCCTCAGCGTCGTCCACCATGGTTGTGCGCGGTAGAGCGCTAAGCACATCCGGTGCAGGGCCCACGACCACCATGCTTAAATCAGTGCAACGGCCTAATAGCGCTTTAAACGATGTGGCAAGCGTGTCGGCGTGCACACCATCAATTCGTCCGTCGAGTAACAACACAAAGCCATCGCCAAATTGATTGAGTAGCCAGGCGTTCTCTTCTCTCAATCGAATGGGAGCGTCCTTGGCCGGGCTGCCGGGGCGCAGTTCGCTCGGGCCACCATTAACATCGGGTGTATTGAGCGGTGAGGTGTCATAGCGGCATGGCATGGAGAGGCGGCCACTGTTGACCAAACTACGCGCAAAGGCATGTTGCTCAGCCAGCTCCAGCGTCACATCTCGGAACACTTGGCTGATATGGCTTTTCGGGGTAATAAAATCAGTGGCGCGGGTAGAGTTAAGGAGGTTTTCTGCCGCGCCATGTTGGCGCTCAGTGTTGTAGGTGGACAAAAGCGTCTTGGGTGCCTGCTGTTTGAGAACCCGAGCCAGTTTCCAGACTAAGTTGTCGACGCCCTGCAGGGCACCATTGGCTCCCCTGGCACCAAAGGGTGATACCTGGTGCGCCGCGTCGCCCATAAAGATCACGCTGTGATGAATGAAGTTATCCATCTTGCGGCAGCGGAAGGTGTAGACACTGGCCCACTCAAGCTCAAACTCCACGTCTTTGCCCAGCATTGCCTGCACGCGTGGCCGAATGTTCTCTTCTTTCTTTTCTTCTTCCGGGTCAGCATCCCAGCCTAATTGAAAGTCGATACGCCAAACATTATCGGGCTCTTTGTGCAGCAGCACTGACTGGTTAGGATGGAAGGGGGGATCAAACCAGAACCAGCGCTCTGTTGGGAAGTCTGCCTTCATCACCACATCAGCAATCAGGAAACGATCCTGAAATACCTGGCCTTTGCACTCAAGGCCCAGCATGTCGCGAATTTGGCTGTTAGCGCCATCGGAAACGAGGAGGTAGTCACAGGTCAGCTGGTAATCACCATCCTGGGTCGAGACCTTGATGGCGGTGCTGTCAGGCTGAGCATCAACGTCGATGACCTTATGTTGCCAACGAAGGTCAATTTGCTCTGGAAAGTCGTGAGTGCGGTTGACCAGAAACTCTTCAAAGTAGTACTGCTGTAAGTTAATGAAGGCGGGAATGCGGTGGCCATCTTCCGGCAGTAGGTTGAAGTCATAGACTTCGCGCTCCTGAAAGAAAACGCGGCCACGCTGCCAGGTGACGCCTTTTTCCAGCATCAGGTCAACACAGCCCAGGCGGTCGACAATTTCCAGGGAGCGCTTGGCAAAGCACAGCGCTCGTGAACCCACGCTAACGGTGTTGTTATCGTCCAGAACGATCGAATTAACGCCTTGCTGAGCCAAATCGATGGCGGCGGCGAGGCCGCTAGGCCCCGCTCCGACAATCACTACCGGATAGTGGCGAGCTTCTTGAACATCGAGTTCAGGCGGGCGCCGGTAAGGATAGACAGGATTTTTATAGGTTGTTGGCATCTATTGCTCCCCTTCAGCGTCGGGTGAATTACACCCGACTGCTGGGCATGATCAGTGGGTGTCACTGGTGGCACTTACTGATTTTCGACGGCGTCCTGCAGCGAGTGCCACATAGCGGTATCGCGCTCTGCCGTCCAGATGCGGGGATCCGGGTATTCGCCGCCTGCTTCGTCGTAGCAGCGAGTGATATCGAAAGGCACACAGTGATCGAAGATGACCCAGTGACCATACTTCGGCTTAAGTACCGCGTAGGTTTCGGCGTAACACTCGGAGAGAGACTTGCCCGCCGCTTTGCCCGCTTTGACACTGCCATACATATCATTCAAAAAGTCGCGGGTGCCTTGAATGGCTTCCTGGCACTGTTCAACCGTTTGCAGTGCATCGCCACGGCCGGGTACCAGCTTTTGGGGCTGCATGGCCTGTAGGCGATCCAGCGTGGAAGGCCAGTCCTCGTGGTAAGCGTCACCGGTGTAAGGGGTGGCGCCATACTCAACGAGGTCACCGGAAAACATGATTTTTTCCTTCGGCAACCAGACGATGGTATCTCCCTTGGTATGCCCGCGGCCCAGGTGAATGATCTGTACTTCACGCTCACCCATGTACACCGTCAGCTTTTCCTGGAAGACGATGTTTGGCCAGGTTAGTCCAGGTACAGAGTCCACTCCCTTGAACAGGCGAGGGAAACGGCCGACTTCAGATTCATAGTCCTGCTGGCCACGCTCGACAATCAGGTCATAGGTGCTCTGGCTGGCGTAGATATTCTCCGCATCGTAGGCGGAAGCACCGAGAACACGTACGGCATGGTAGTGGGTCATCACGACATGCTTAATCGGTAGGTCGGTTACCTCGCGGATACGGCGGATGACGTCCTGAGCCATGATAGGCGTTGCTTGGGTATCGATGACCATTACGCTGTCATCACCAATCACTATGCCCGTATTAGGGTCGCCTTCAGCCGTGTAAGCATAGAGCCCTTCTGCCAGCTTGGTGAAGCTGATCTGCTTCTCTTGGGTGTCGGCATGGGACGCGAATTTCTTGCTCATGATTTCTCCGGTGCTATCAGGGTGGTTCAGGTATTTATTGGATTGTTGTATGCCAGGAGGATAGTTTCTAATGAAACTAAATGTCCAGTGGTCTACAGATAAATCAGTCTTATTTCTGCACGGGATTAGCAATAATGCCCAATAAATCAGATGATTGTTGCAGATCTATACTTAAGTATAATAATTAAAATCGATAAATCGGTTGCAAGAGAGATTACCTGTCGGCACTGTTTCACCTTGTTCTGATAGGGTGTGGCTACGCCTGATGACGCCCATATATGTTGAGGAGCAGTAAGTGACGAGGTGCTATTGGGGGAAGCTAAGAGTGTTATTGGATGGAGCGAGGATGACTCTCTTGCGCTAGGTGGTCAGTATGATGTGGTCAGTACGATAGGCGCGTTGCTGGTGCCCACATTCCCAGCTATCGTGCTGATTTTTCATTACCACCCCAGATAAATGGCGGCTCTAGGAGAAATATAATGACGATGGATAAAGTCGGCGGCGATGCATCTCTGGAGTCTTCGGCCAGGGCAGAGCTCGACCTCAATCAATTTTTACCCTATCAGCTTAACCGTCTGGCTGATCGGATCAGTCAGGCGCTAGAAAAGCTTTATGCCGACTCCTATCAACTCAACATCGCCCAGTGGCGTGTGCTTGCGTGGCTCAGCCACTGTGATGATTTAACCGCTAAAAAAGTCTGCGCCTACACCAATATGGATAAAGCTCGTGTGTCTCGAGCTATTCAGTCGCTGGAAGACCGTGGGCTGATAAACCGCACGCCATCACAGCAAGATCAGCGACTACATGACTTACAGCTGACAGAGGCCGGGCAAGCGCTACTTAATAAGTTAGTACCCGAAGCACAGGCGTGGGAAGCCAATCTGGTGTCGACCCTAAGCGTTGGTGAATATCGTGATTTGCTCAATACCATGCGCAAGCTTGAACGGCAGTTGGAAAGAATTGGCTAAAGGCTCGATACAGGTGACTCGTCCTCTGGTAGCCGATGTTAAGCCTTACCTGATCAATGGCGCGTCATTAGTGTCTCGGATGATGTGATTTATGTAACAAAAAAATTGGCGAAAAATTATTTCCCTGTGGTCATTGGGAATAACTCTAAGAATCTATTTTTTAGATTAACCGTTTGTAATTTAACAAAAAATATAAATTACTACTTAAGTATTAGCATCTTTTAGTCGATGGATCGTTGCACGATCCACGCATCTGCAGGCATTGTGATAACTAACGTGATTCAGATATTTTTCTTATAGCAATAATAAAGTATCACGTTTGACGCTCCCCGTTCGTGACGACCAGAGGAAAGAAAAATGAATAAAACAACAAACCTGATGATCGGCGCTATCGCCGCTGCGACGCTGAGTACCACCGCTCTAGCGCAAACCACTATCACCGTGAGTACCTGGGCTGGCCCTAATCACGGCATCAACACCATGGTATGGCCAACGTGGAAAGCGTGGATTGAAGAGGCGACGGAAGGTCGCGTAACCGTAGATGTGATACATGATATGGGGCCTCCAGCTTCCCAGATGGAAATGGTTGCCGATGGTATCGCAGACGCTACCTGGGTGTTCCATGGCTATAACGCTGGGCGCTTTCTGGCCACTCAGTTACCTGAGTTCCCTACCTTCGAAGACTTCTCGTCGGAGAACGCCTCTGCGGCTTACTGGCATACGCACCAGGAGCACTTAGCGCAAGCTGATGAGCATCGTGGCGTTGATGTGGTGGCTGCGGGCGTGCACGGCCCAGGTTGGATCTTTAGTCGTGAGCAGTACCAAACCCTTGCCGATCTGGAGAGCGAGCGCATTCGCGTCGGTGGCGGGGTGATGGGAGACCTCTCTAATGCCCTGAACCTGACCGGTGTGGCTCTGCCGCCAACCGGGGTCTATGAAGCTGGCTCTCAGGGCGTTATTGATGGCGCTATGCTGGTGCCGGAAGGTCTTAGAAGCTTTCGGGTAGCCGAGATATTTCCCTATACCTTGACGGTGGATGGGGGCTTCTATCGAGGCAGCTTCACCATCGTGGTTAATCCGAGTATTTGGGATGAGATGTCTGCAGAGGATCGTGCCGCTGTGGAAGAAGTCTCGGGTGAGCGGCTGTCGCGACTATTCGGCTACATGATGGATGTATCCGATGAGCGAGGCGTCGAGTTCGCCAAAGAGCAGGGTCATACCTTTACGGCTCTTGGTGACGAAGATCTTGAAACGCTGCGTGGTATCAGTAATGACCTCGTTGACACTTGGTCTGAGAACGTCAGTGAGCGGGGTATCGATGCGCAAGCGGCGCTTGAGTACTTCCACCAACAACTTGAAGAAGCTGCTACACAAGAGAGCGTGGCATCTTTAGTGCCACAATCATAATTACCCTTCGCCAAGTGGAGGGCGACTATGCCGATCCTGACGACTCGCTGGTCAAATGTCGGTAGGGTCATGCAGCTGGCGCTGGAGGGGGTGGCGGGTGCCACCCTATTTGCCTTGATGCTGCTGACGAATGCCGACGTAGTAGGCCGTTACTTCTTTAATCTACCTATCCTTGGAACCGTCGAGTTGACTCAGCAGATGCTGGCCGCTGTGGTGTTCCTGTCACTGCCAGTAGCATGCTGGCGTGAAGAGCACGTGAGCGTGGATCTCTTGGACGCCGTATTCCCTGCGCGCTGGATATGGCTGCGCCAGATGATCGTCAACCTAATTATCGCAGTGGCTTTATGGGTGATTGCTACACGGGTTTGGGCGCTGGGCGTGCGTGCTTTCGAGTGGGGCGATGTCACTGAGTTTCTACGTATTCCCGATGGTTACCTTATCTACCTGATTGCCATCATGTTGTTTCTTTCCGCTCTGCTCACCCTAGGCCGAGCGGTGAGTTACCTGCTAGAAGGCGTGGGTGTGATTAAGTGTGGTGGCCCCGTCAGCCAGGGAGATAAGCATGACTGAAGCACTTTATGGGTTTGCAGCGCTGTTGATATTGGTATTCCTGCGCATGCCTCTGGCGTTTGCCATGGGGATCGTGGGCTTTGTGGGCTTCTACTACCTGACGGGTAACTGGAACGCGGCTGAAGCCATGGCGTCGCGGCGGGTGGTAGACACCGCTAGGGACTACGGACTATCGGTGATACCCCTGTTTATCTTGATGGGTAATTTGGTGTCCCATGCTGGGCTCTCAGATGCGCTATTCCGAGCCTCTAACGGTTTCCTTGGTCACCGTAAGGGCGGTCAGGCGATGGCAACCATTGTGGCTTGTGGAGGATTTAGTGCTATTTGTGGGTCGAGCCTTGCGACCTGTGCCACTATGGGGCGGGTAGCAATGCCTCAGATGCGCAAATACGGGTACAAGGATTCGCTGGCGGCGGCCTCCATTGCAGCGGGCGGAACCCTTGGGATACTGATTCCTCCCAGCGTGATGCTGGTGATCTACGGCATCATTACCGAGACCAGCATTCGTGAACTGTTTGCAGCGGGTTTTATCCCCGGCATGCTGGGCATTGTGATGTATCTTGGCGCGGTTAAGTGGGTTCTGTGGCGTGATCCCAGCGCTGGGCCAGCGGCCGAAAAAGTCCCCTGGAATGAGCGCTTTTCAGCGCTAAAAAATGTGGGGAGCACCCTAGCGCTGTTCGTATTGGTTATCGGCGGCATCTATTTGGGTATATTCACCCCAACTGAAGCAGCGGGTATTGGCGCAATGGGTGCCTTTGTAATTGCGCTACTCAAGCGTGCTTTGACGCCGACTATACTCATGAATGTCCTTATGGACACTGTGCGTACAACAGCGATGCTATTTGCGGTGGTGTTGACGGCGCTCATCTTTGCTAATTTTATTAACCGTGCGGGGCTTCCCGATGATCTCTTGGCGTTGGTCACCGGGCTGAACGTAGCGCCCTTCGTGGTTATTCTCGCCATCCTGGCCATATACGTACTGCTCGGCTGTGTATTCGAAAGTATGTCGATGATGCTGCTGACCGTGCCGGTCTTCTTCCCGGTCGTGGCGGGACTTGGCTATGATTTGGTGTGGTTCGGCATCTTGGTAGTGATCGTGATCGAGATCAGTTTGATAACGCCCCCTGTCGGTATGAACGTGTTCGTATTGCGAGCCGTATTGCCGGATGTATCAACCGGCACTATCTTCCGTGGTGTCACCCCCTTCTGGGTCGCGGGTACCCTACGCGCACTGCTCGTGCTTATCTTCCCCGCTATTGTGCTTTTCCTGCCGCAGTTGCTGTATTAAAAACGTCCTTGCTAAACAAACGGATGACAGAGCGTATGCCCTGTCATCCGTTTTGCTTTTGCCTTACTTTTGTTTCTGGTTTTACCGGCTGAACCGTTACTGCCGCTTCGCGACCAGCGTTAGAATGTCGTAACTGGCGACCAACTCATCATGTTGATTGGTCACCGCCACGTCCCACATCACCACGCCCTGCGGGTGACCATCAGGTGACACCCGGCCCTGGTCAATCTTGCGTTTACAGGTGAGGCGGGCGCGAATAGTGTCGCCGACCAACACGGGCGTAATAAAGCGCAGGGTATCCAGGCCGTAGTTAGCCAGCACGGGGCCTTCGCCTGGGTAAACGAATAGACCGGCAGCAGCCGACAGCACAAAGTAGCCATGGGCAATACGCTGGCCGAATTGGGTCTCTTTGGCGGCAATATCGTCGAAGTGCATATAGAAGTGGTCGCCGGAAAGGCAGCCGAAATTGACGATGTCGGCTTCGGTGACGGTACGGCGGTGGGTTAACAATGATTCCCCAACCTGGAGGTCGTCAAAATGGCGTCGGAACGGGTGGACGTCAGTCTCGATCACCTTCGCGCCACGCACATATTGCCTTGTCACTGCCGCGACCATGGTGGGCGACCCCTGAATAGCGGTGCGCTGTAAATAGTGATGAACCGCACGAATGCCACCCAGCTCTTCGCCACCGCCTGCGCGGCCGGGCCCGCCATGTTTGAGCATCGGTAACGGTGAGCCGTGGCCAGTGGATTCCTTTGAGGCTTGGGCATCCAGAATCTGCAGGCGGCCGTGATGCGCGGCCAGGACGGGAATCATCTCGGCAGCAATGGCCGGGTCTTTGGTGGTCAGTGTGGTGACCAGGCTACCCTTGCCTTTGGCAGCGATGGCCAGCGCTTCGTCGATGCCGCGGTAGGGCATTAGGGTAGCGACGGGGCCAAAGGCTTCAATGTCGTGCGCACCGCCGTCGTTCAACGGATTGTGGTTGATCAGCAAGTGGGGAGCGATAAACGCGCCGTGTTCGACTCCCTGGCCGACAGGCTTGAAGCTACCATCTTTGCCCAACACGCACTCACTGGTTTCCAGTAGGCGTTCGATGGCTTCGTTGACGTCGTGGAGCTGATCACGAGAAGAGAGGGCGCCCATGCGCACACCTTCTTCATAAGGGTCGCCGACGACGATGCTGGAAAGGCGTTCTTTAATCATGTCCGCCAATGTATCCAGGTGCTCGGCGGGCACTAACACCCGCCGGATGGCGGTACATTTCTGGCCTGCTTTGGCGGTCATCTCCTTGACGACTTCTTTGGCAAAGATCTCGAACTCTTCATCTTCCGGGGTGACATCCGGGGCCATGATGGCGCTGTTGAGTGAGTCCGCCTCGGCGTTGAACGGGATGCTCTTGGCCATAATGTTTGGGTGACTTTTCAGCATCAGGGCCGTGTTTGCTGAACCGGTAAAGGTGACAAAGTCCTGTTCTTCCAGTTGGTCTAGTAAGTCACCGGCGCCACCAATCACCAGTTGCAAGGCTCCTTCCGGCAACAGGCCAGAGTCGTTGATGATGCGTACGGTAGCTTCGGTCAGGTAGCTAGTGGCGGTTGCTGGTTTGAAAATACACGGCATGCCTGCCAGAAAGGCGGGAGCGAACTTCTCCAGCATGCCCCAGATGGGAAAGTTGAACGCATTAATATGGACAGAAACACCGCGGCGGGGCACCAAGATGTGGGTGCCGTTGAAGTGGTTATCTTTCCCTAATTGGGTGACCGGGCCTTCGTGAGCCACGTTGCCGGAGGGCAGTTCCTTGCGGCCTGTGGAGGCGTAGGTAAACAGGGTGCCGAAGCCACCGTCAATGTCGATCCAGGAGTCGGCCTTGGTGCAGCCAGTGTGATGAGAAATGGCATAGAGCTCACGCTTACGCTCTTGGATATAGGCGGCCAGCGCTTTGAGAATGGCTGCCCGCTGCTGGAAATCCAGCGCCAACATGTTTTTCACGCCGGTGTTGCGGGCATACGCCACTGCTTCGGCGAAGTTGATGCTTTCTTGGTGGGTATGCGCAACGGTTTCGCCATTGATGGCGCTGATCAGTGCTTTGGCCTCGGTTTTTCCGAACCACTGGCCGGCGATGTAACTCTGTAAAACTGGCATTGAGTGTTCTCCCGCCCATCTTTTGGGGATCAGTTGTTGGTATTAGCTGCTGGTATCAGGATCAACAAAGCCGACGGAGTCGCCGGCTTGGGCGTAGGTGGGTTAGGGTTTATACCTCGTCATAGTCAAGCACCACCTTGTCGCTGATTGGATAGCACTGGCAGGACAGTACGTAGCCTGCATCTATTTCGTAATCTTCCAGGGCGAAATTGGCGTCCATTTCCACCTCGCCTTCGATGACTTTTGACTTGCAGGTGGAGCACACGCCGGCCTTGCATGAGAATGGAAGATCGGCCCCATGCTCGTTACCTGCTTCCAGGATGCTCTGGGTATTGCGGGGCAAGTCGTATTCAATAGTGCGGCCGTCGATGATTACCTTGATGTGCGAAGTTTCAGCTTCAAGCTGAGCGGCTCTGGTCGTTTGGCGGCGCTTGGCGCCTGCCGTGGGTAGCCCTGTCGTGAATAGCTCAAAGTGTAGCTTTTCCTTTGGCATGCCATGGTGGGTCAGCACATCGCGCACGATCTCGGTCATTTCTTGCGGGCCACAGATAAACGCGGCGTCGAGCTTGGGCACGTCTACCCAGCGGTCAAATAGGGCGTTGCACTTATCGGCATCGATCCGACCGTTATACAGATCAATTTCCTGCTGCTCGCGGCTGAACACGTAAATGATGTTAAGGCGTTCCAGGTAGCGATCTTTGAGATCCTGCAGGCGCTCGCGAAACAGCGTGCCCGTGGTAGAACGGTTGCCATAGATGACGGTAAAACGGCTCTTTGGCTCGCTTTCCAGGGTGGTGGAAACAATCGACATGATGGGGGTGACGCCACTGCCAGCGGTCACCGCCAGGTAGTGTCCTTCTCGGCTGGGGTCGAGAGGCACAAAGAACTTGCCCTGGGGCGGCATTACTTCCAGGCGGTCACCGGGCTGCAATTGCTGGTTGGCAAAAGTCGAAAAGCTGCCGCCCGGCACCAGCTTGACGGCGACTCTTAGCTCATGTTCGTGGACGCCGGTGCAGATGGAGTAGGAGCGGCGAATATCTTCACCTTCGATATCGCGGCGCAGCGTCAGGTACTGCCCTTGGGTAAAGCGAAAAGCGTCCAGCAGGTCGTCGGGAATGTCGAAAGCAATGGAAACGGCATCATGGGTTTCCTTGCGTACATCCTTGACGGTCAAGGCGTGAAATCGGCTCATGGGAAATGGTCTCGTCGTTTTACAGACACTTGAAATAATCGAAAGGCTCCAGGCAATCGCGACAGCGGTAGAGCGCCTTGCAGGCCGTAGAGCCGAATTCGCTGACGCGTTCGGTCGCGTTGCTGCCACATAAAGGGCAGGGCACGACTGGATCAGACTGGCCGGTCAGGCTGCGCTTGCTAGCACTTCCTACCGGTGGCGCAATGCCGTAAGCACGCAGCTTTTCGCGACCGGCGTCCGTCAACCAGTCGGTAGTCCAGGCGGGTGACAGGCGGCGCTGGATGAGTGGGTCTGCGTAGCCAGCGGCCACCAGCGCTTCATGGATATGCTGTTCGATAACTTCCGTGGCCGGGCAGCCGGAGTAGGTTGGGGTCACATTGACCACCAGCCGTCCATCAAGCCAAGCGGTATCGCGCACAATGCCCAGCTCAACCACACTGACCACAGGCACTTCCGGGTCGGGCACTTCCTGTAGTACAGCCAGCACGGCGTTGACATCGCCTTCGTCACCGGCGGGCGGCAGCCCGCTGCGGTCGCTGCCGATCAAGTCGCTGGAAGGCCAGTCATCGGTAAGCCTGTCAACGTTAGGTCTGTTATTGATAGACGCAGACGGATGGTTACCAGACGGTCGCATCGGGATATGCCCTCGGCAGGTATTGCATTTCCGCCAACAGAAAGCCCAGGTGCTCGGTGTGATGTCCGACTTTGCCGCCGGTATACATCCAGGCGTCGTAGGAAGGACGCACCAGCGTGGCTTCTTCAAGCACCTCTTCCACGGTGGCTTTCCAGCGAGTGGCAACGGTTTCCAGGTCAGGCGCGATGCCGGCTGCTAACATGGCGTGATCAATCTCGTCGCCCTGCAGTAGCTCACCAGTGAACTGCCAAAGGTTGTCGAGCGCTCGCTGCATGCGGGTGTGGCTCTCTTCCGTGCCATCGCCCAGGCGAATCACCCATTCAGAGGAGCGGCGTAGGTGGTACGTCGCTTCCTTAAGCGACTTGGCGGCTACTTCAGCAATGCGCGGGTCGCTGGAGTGAGACAGCCCGTCAAGCAGGTGGACGTGCCATGCATCGAACAGGAACTGGCGCCCCATAATATCGGCAAAGTCGCCGTTAGGCTGTTCGACGAGCAACAGGTTGCGAAAGTCCTGGGCATCGCGGCGAAAGGCTAAAGAGTCGGCATCATGAACCTGGCCTTCTGGTTCAGCAGCCATCAGATCAGCGGCCATCAGTTCAGCAGCATAGCCCAACCAGTTGCGCGCCTGACCGAAGAGGTCGAGACCCACGTTCATCAAGGCCAGTTCTTCTTCCAGCGCTGGCGCCTTACCGCAAAGTTGTGCGTGGCGCTGGCCGAGTACCAAGGCGCTGTCGCCAAGGCGCAGCAGGTAATCGGTCAGCGGTGCTTGTGTTTTCTGAGCTATGTTTTTCATCGCTGCCTCCCTTACATGTGGCCGACTTCTTTCGGCAGTTTGTAGAAGGATGCATGGCGATAGACCTTGTCGTTAGACGGGTCAAACAGCGGCTCTTTCTCATCGGGAGAAGAGGCGGTGATTTCGCTGGCCGGAACCACCCAGATGCTCACTCCTTCATTGCGGCGGGTATAAAGCTCGCGGGCGTTTTCAATGGCCATGCGGCGATCGGCGGCGTGTACGCTACCAACGTGCTTGTGATTAAGGCCGTGCTTGCTGCGTATAAAAACTTCGAAGAGGGGCCAGTCAGCCATGAGGAAAGCCTCTGTGGTCAAGGAGCCCCGTGCCACGGGGCTCTGTATTGTTTTAAAAGCTGGGTTTTAAAAGCTAGGTTTTGAAAGACAAGTTTTGAAAGACAGGTTTAAAAATCAGGCCGCTCGGCGTTGACGCTTGGCGGCATAAGCCACGGCGGCTTCACGCACCCAGGCACCGTTATCAATGGCGTTACGGCGTGCCTCGACACGCTCGCGGTTGCAGGGGCCGTTGCCCTTCACTACGTCGAAAAATTCCTGCCAATCGATTTCACCGAACTCATAGTGACCGGTCTCTTGGTTATATTTGAGATCCGGGTCAGGCGCGGTGCAGCCCAGCAGTTCTAGCTGCGGTACGGTTTGGTCAAGGAAACGTTGGCGCAGCTCGTCATTGCTGTGACGCTTGATCTTCCAGGCCATCGACTGAGCACTGTTGGGCGAGTTTTCGTCGGAGGGCCCGAACATCATTAGCGAAGGCCACCAGAAACGGTTTATGGAGTCCTGCACCATGGCTTTCTGCTCGTCAGTGCCCTCTTGCATCATGGTCAGCAGGATTTGATAACCCTGGCGCTGATGGAAACTCTCTTCCTTGCACACACGAATCATGGCGCGCGCGTAGGGGCCGTAAGAGGTGCGCTGTAGCGGCACCTGGTTGACGATGGCTGCGCCGTCGACCAGCCAGCCGATCGTGCCCATATCAGCCCAGTTGAGCGTCGGGTAATTGAAGATGCTGGAGTACTTGGCGCGGCCGTCGTGGAGTTTATCGACCTCTTCGTCGCGGTCGGCACCCAAGGTTTCCATGGCGCTGTACAGGTACAAGCCGTGACCCGCCTCATCCTGAATCTTGGCCATTAGCTGCAGCTTGCGCTTAAGGGTCGGCGCGCGTGTCAGCCAGTTGCCTTCCGGCAGCATACCGACGATCTCGGAGTGCGCGTGCTGTGAGATCTGACGGATCAATGTCTTGCGGTAGGCATCCGGCATCCAATTCTTGGGTTCGATTTTAATTTCGTTATTGATGCGTTCCTGGAACTGGCGTTCCTCAGGATCCATCTCATCAAGCGTTTTGAGTTTGCTAGAACCGGTTTCCACGAGCTGCGCGTACATAGAGACCTCCGCGGCGTCGGTGTGTCAGGGAGTGTGACTTATCTTACTTGAAGTATAGTGACACAAAATATTTTATCAATAAGTATTTTTGTGTGTCGCTTTAAGACTTTGTGATGACCCATGGAGCCAATATGCTTGGTTTATAAAGGGAAAGCAGCCAAAGATAAGTGATTCTTAACTTCCTTTTTTTCTGAACTAAGATGACTGTTTGGGGGGTGTCGAAACTGATATCACTACTTTAGTCGGATAACGATAGGTGTTGGTGGAGTGAAATACTTGCGTTAATAAAAGTGCGGTTCTTCTTGCCGCTTTGCGAGCTACGATACTGTTTGGCTACGAGCAAGCTGAGCCATGTTTGTTCAAAACTGGAGTAACCAGTGAGATATTACGATCCACATGCACTTCAAATATTTATTACTGTCTGTGAAGAAGGAAGTATCACAGGTGCTGCGGAGAGAATTGCAATTGTACCCTCCGCCGTCAGCAAACGTTTAAGTGCTTTAGAAGAGCAGGTTGGCGTAAAACTATTGGAGCGTAGTAAGAGAGGTGCAGTACCCACTCCAGCCGGTGAAGTGCTATTAAGGTCTGCAAAAGAGACACTCGTTGCTCTTGAGAGGATGCACGCTGAACTTAGTGAGTTTAGCGATGGTGTGCAGGGGAATTTAAGAATTTTGGCAAGCCTGTCGGTGATCTGTCAGTTTTTGCCGAAACAGATCAGTACTTTCATGCAAGCTCATGAGAAGGTACGTATTACCCTTGAGGAGAAGGTCAGCTCGCTTATCACCAGAGGTATTGAAGAGGGCCGAGGAGATATAGGTATCTGCTGGGCGGATGCCCACACTAAAAACCTTTATTCTCAGCCATACCTTACTGATCAGTTAGCGATTGTCGTCAATGCTCAACATCCATTGGCAGACAAGCCCAGCCTTTTTTTTGAAGACACGTTACCCTATGACCATGTAGAGATTCTTCCAGGCAGCCTTGTCAGTTTGACACTGCAGAGAGAGGCTAGTGCGCTAGGCAGTCCCATTAGATTTCGTATACATGTCACTACGTTTGATGCGGCTTGTCGGATTGTTGACTCCAACATTGCTATTGCCGTGGTTCCGCTGGAAGTTGCAACATTATATGAAACAGCAATGAACATTAAGGCCATTCCGCTCAATGATTCATGGGCAACACGCACTTTCGTCGCTTGCGTGAGGGATTATGCAAAACTTAGTGTTCCAGCAAGGGCGCTTTTCGATCACTTGACTAATACAAATTGAGAAATATTAGCCGTTTTTGATATAGGGTATTTAGAAAGGCGAGACTAACCTATGATGACAGGCTAATCTCGCCAAGCTCAAACCGAATATTGTCTCACTGAGAATTATCAGTTACCCATGCTCATCATGCTGTTAGGCAGCCATATGGCAATCTGGGGGAAAATTAGTACCAGCGCTAACCCCACTACCATTAACATTACAAAGGGTGCTGAACCACGGATAATCTGGCCGATCGGTGCGTTGGTCACCGCCTTAATAGTGAATAAATTCATTCCTACTGGTGGCGTAATCATCGCTAATTCCAAATTAATGACTAGCAGTACCCCATACCAGATTGGGTTAATTTCCAGCAGCGCTAGAACCGGCATAACGACAGGCGAAGTAATTAAAATAATGGCAATGGACTCTAGAAACATGCCGAGTATAAAAATCATTAACATCATGAGGATCAGGAAGCTGTAGACTCCTAGGTCAACATTCAGTACAAACGCTACAATTTGCTGTGGGATCATCATTTTAGTCAATGCATGGCTAAAGATAGCGGCACCTGCCAAGATCATAAATAGCATGGCGGAGGTACGGCTGGCATCAATGGCTGATGTCCATATCTCACGCAGACCAATGCTGCGATACACTAACAAACCGATTAATAGCGCCAGTGTTGCGCCAATAGCCGCTGCTTCTGTCGCAGTAAAGACCCCTAGATACATTCCGCCGAGTACCATGGTCGGTAAGGCGATTGCCCAACCTGATTTGCGGATTGCCTGAATGGCTTCAGTAAGAGAGGCTCGTTGCGCCCGCTTGGCGTGACGTTGTTGAAAGGAGGTCGCAATCATGAATATCCCGGCTAGCATTAGACCGGGGAAAAGACCCGCCATAAATAGCCCGCCTATGGAGGTGTCCGTGGCAACGCCATAGATGATCATAGGGCCGGAGGGTGGAATCAGAATTCCCAGCGTGCCGCCAGCTGCGACTAGGCCATAGGCTACTTTAGGGTCGTAGCCGTAGCGAATCATCTGCGGAATCGCTACCGCGCCGATGGTCAGCGCAGTCGCCACACTTGAACCGGAAATAGCTGAGAAAATCATGCACGCCATGATAGTGGCTATCCCGACCCCTCCTGGCAGATGACGAGTCAGCGTATAGGCGGTGTCATAAAGGTCATCTACGATGCGGCCACGAATCATGATATGGGCCATATACGCAAACAGAGGAATCGCCAACAGTACATACATGCTGACTTTATTGAAAACTATCTCAGTAAGGCCGCCCAGGGAACCTGGCGTTCCCGCCAGCAAAGCAGCACCAAAGATCGACAAGCCAGCAAAGATGGGGAGGCCGGTAAACAGTAATAGAACCAAGCCAAGAAGAATGAGTAGTATCGTGATCATGATCAGTGTTCCTCTTCCTGACATGAATCGACGAAAGCTTTGCCACCGAAGCACAATCGTAGCAATGAATCCAGGCATACCATCATCAGCATTATTCCGCCCAGAGGAATCAACAACTGTAGCCAGAACAGGGGAATCTCCACGTACCCCAGCGTTGTCATGCCAAGCATTTTTGAGAACATGGCAGTCTGCCAGCCGTCGACCACCAAGTAGAGTGCGACGAGTAGCACAGCAAACATCGACCAAGCCTGTGCCCCACGCTGGCGACGACCTTTGAGGCGCTCAGTGAACAAATCGACACCAAGGTGTCGGCCTTCTCTAAGGGCGGCTGCGGCACCTAACATAACGATGCCAACTAAGATGAAGGTCACTACATCGTTAATCCAGAGAGAGGGTTGCCCAAGCAGATAACGAGCCACCACGGCGTAACTTATCAGCGCTAGTGCTACCAAAACACTAGCGGCAGATATCGCCATAGCGAAGGTGGTAATCCAGTATACTAACTGGCTCAATAAACGGCATACCAACGGCGGTTGAAAGACGTCGGCCTTACCCATAGAAGATTTTGTATAATTATTCATAATCTATCCTTTCGAGGAGCATCAACACCCCCGGCTCGGCTGTTATTGAGAGAAGAGGCGGCCTCTCCTCTTACTACCCATGTCGATATAGAAAATATCTTGGTAGCTTAGAGTTGCTTAATCAGCTCAATCAGCCGTTCACCGTCGTTGGCACTCTCAATGAATGCTTGCTCAACGGCCGGTTGCATCGCAATCCGCAGAGCATCGACTTGTTCGTCGGATAGCACAGTGACTTCCACATTGTTCTCTTCTAATTTTGCGATCCCCGTAGGATCGATTTCGTCAGTTTCCGGTAGCAATACATTTTCGGTGCTAGAAGCTGCTGACTCGACCAAGCTTTGGAGGTCTTCTGGCAGGCTTTCCCACCATTGTGGATTAACAATAATGTTTTGATAGACCGTAATCAGGTTGGAGGCTACCGCGTAGTCCTGGACTTCAAAATAGCGCCTCGAATAGACAGCATCGGTGCTAGTAATGGCGGCATCGATAACGCCAGTCTGCAACCCCTGATAGACCTCCGAGCCAGGCATGGTAGCGGGTGAGGCTCCCATTGCGATCAGGCCGGCATCAAATACCCGGCTCAATCCGCGAATCTTAGTACCCTGAAAATCGTCAGGGGCAATGAGTGGTGCGTCAGAGGAGGTGAATGCTGCATTGTTGGCGTCTAGCAACCAAGCCAGATTCTTGACCCCTTTGGATGCCATCTTGTCATCCAGTATTGCTGCCGCTTCGGAGGTTGGAAACTGTTCAAGCTGGTGGCGGCCCGTCATCAGATAGGGGATGTTAAATACCTGCATTTCCGGAATGGTGCCCCCCCACAATAGGCTAACAATCGATGCCGCTTCTATGTGGCCACGCGCGACAGCGGCATGGAATTCCGTAGGCCCGTAAAGCTGGGCACCGCCAAATATTTGCACCTCGATACGACCATTGCTGTTAGTTTTCACCTCATCTGCGAAGGCTTCAATTGCCTGTGCGACGTGATGTGAGCCAGGCAGTTGATGAGCGAGGCGCATCGTATAATCAGCGGCGATGGCACTACTGATGGAGCTGGCGATAGAGACTGATGCAATAAGTGTTTTAATAGTTGCTTTCATAGCGATGTCCATTGTTGTCATTGTCTTTATAGTTGTCTTTATGAATCATATGTCAGTAGCTGGGCATGGCGTCATGCCCGGTTGGTCAGTCTTCCCAGTACTTCCTCGGTGTGTTCTCCTATTTTGGCCAGGGGATGGCGCACTTGAGGGCGTTTACCTCCCATCATTAATGGCAGCAGCACGACATCGGTGGTATCACCGTCATCCGTCTGCATGGGCACCAGTCCACCACTCACCTTTAAGTGCTCGTCTTGCAGCAGTTCGTCGGGACGGGTAATGGGGGCATAAGGTAAGCCAACGGTATCCAGCTTCGCTGAGAGTTCATCAATATGATGATGCTTAAGGGTCTCGCCTAAGGTTGCCAACAGATCATCGCGGACGTTGAGTCGTTGTTCGTTTTTCTGCAACGTCGGATCGTCAAGGAGATCTTGTCGCTCCAGCACGTCGCATAAGATTGCCCACTGTTTGTCGCTCACAGCCCCGATAAACAACTGTTCATTATTGGCTAGCGTGAAGACGTCATAGATCGTCCAGGGAGAGACCCGCGATGGCATAGGAGGCGGTATGTCTCCAGACATGGCAGCCTGCTGCATATGGGAGGCGGAGAGGAACACACAGTTTTCAAATAGAGCGCTTTGAATTTCTTGCCCATTACCGGTTTTACCGCGTTGCATAATGGCGGCAAGCACTCCAATCGCTCCGAACATTCCCCCCATGATATCGTTAACGGAGGCGCCGGCGCGTAATGGTCGGCCTTCGGGGCCGGTCATATAGGCGAGCCCGCCCATCATCTGCACGACTTCATCAAGGGCCAAACGATTTTCGTAGGGGCCAGGCAGGAATCCTTTATGAGACACATAGATGAGCTCGGGAAACTTCGCTGACAGCGTTTGGTAGCCTAGCCCCAGCGAGTCCATCAGCCCAGGGCGAAAGTTCTCAATCATGACATCCGATTCGGCTAATAGCGCTAGCAGGTTCGCTTTTCCTTCGGGAGACTTGATGTCGAGTACTACGCTCTTCTTATTACGGTTATAAGTACGGAAAAAGCCCATCCCTAGACCGGTCATCTGGCGTGTTTTATCGCCGCTTGGCGGCTCAATTTTGATAACTTCGGCGCCTAAATCTGCCAGGATCATGCCGCAAGTGGGGCCCATAACCATGTGACTAAATTCAATGACGCGGATACCGTCGAGGGGCAACGTGGTCTTGCCAGGAATAGAACTGCTCATAATAACCTCGTTACACTTCAGCAAGTTGGTGGTTAGGCTGGAACGTTTTCGGTAAACCTGCTTTCCAGAGAGTGCCGTGCATTTCCTCACCTTCCAGCCAGTTCGCCAGCTTCTGCCTGAGTGTTAGCAGTTTGGGAATATCTATCTTGGTCTCATACCCCATGCTGCCCAGCATGTAGGCCAAATCTTCAGAGGCCACGTTGCCACTTGCTCCTGGTGCATGAGGACAGCCACCGATCCCTGCTAGAGAGGCGTCGAAGCGTGTGATCCCTACCTCAAGCGCCGCGTAGGCATTGGCCAGTGCTAAGCCCCGAGTATCGTGAAAGTGTGCTCGCCAGCACTTATCCCCCGCTAGTTTGATGGCTTGTCCGAACAGCTCTCGCACCATGGCTGGATCGGCGTAGCCTACGGTGTCCGCCATACTGACGCGGTCAGCGCCTGCTTCTAGCGCTGCCTGCATAATGCGCAGTACCTCGCTACTGTCAACATGCCCCTGAAGCGTGCAGCCAAATGCCGTGCCGATGCCGGCTTCAACCAATATCTCGGAACCAGCGTTCTTTTTCGCCGTTATGATGTGTGCCACCTCTGCGATCATTTCATCGGGTGTCTTACGCACATTGGCTAAGCTATGCTGGCGACTGGCGGAAATAGGCAGGATCATCAGATCTGCCCCACTGGCGATGGCTCGCTCGGCCCCTTTTAAATTCGGCACAAGAACTGATACGAATAAACCGGGTAGTGTTTTGGCGTAGGTCACAAGCTCTGCAGTATCCGCCAGCTGTGGCAGCAGCTTGGGTGGAACAAAGGAGCCCACTTCCATTTCACGCATGCCCGCTAAATAGGCATCATGAATCCACGCTATTTTTTTGTTGGTTGGCAGGGTGAAGGCAATGTTCTGTAGTCCATCGCGTAAGCCCACCTCATTGATGACAGCTTTGCCTTTTGGGGTTTGTTGCATTGCAGTATCTCGCTGGGTGACATTGTCGTTGTTATGCAACCAAACCTAAGACACTCGCTGAACACCTAAAAGGTCGGAATCATCAGCTAATCAGTTCCGAATTGGAAAGAATATTTAAAGTATTTAATAAACATGGGGTTAGGATTTTTTTGCTGTTTCTGTCGCGCGGGAATATAGACGTAAGTACATGTGTTAGTACTTACGTTTGGTAGTTTGTCTGTTTTTGTTGAGGGTTCTAAGTGATTACTAATAAAGCGGCTTAATTAGGGGCTTTTGTCTACGGGAATAGTGAGGTGCTCAACATGATAGTCCTCATACACGACATCAATTGCTCACGAAGTTATCCTTCTTTCAGGAAGGGATTGTCTTTGTTCGATGAGAGCAATCCCCTACGTATAAATACTTTAATGCTTATGCGCCGATGCACGTTCATAGCGACATCAAGCAATTAGAGAACTGAATCAGCGAAGATCCTTGACGCGCCTAGCCTTACCCATCGAACGCATAACGCTTTCTAACGGGCACACTTCAACTTGGCTGCTGATACCAATGTATGTCTTGATGGCATGCTGAAGCTCTTTCGCGGCTTGTTCACAGGCCACAGGGTCGCGGGCGATGTCATGATGGTTAGCTTCGACACGTACAAGTACCGTGTCCATATTGCCTTGGCGGCTGACTTCGATCTCGTAGTGGGGCGAAAGCGACGCGATCTTGAGCAGTTGCTCTTCAATCTGTGTGGGGAACACATTCACCCCGCGAATGATCAGCATGTCATCGCTGCGGCCAGTGATCTTGTCGATGCGCCGCATGGGGCGTGCGGTGCCGGGTAGCAGGCGGGTCAGGTCGCGGGTGCGGTAGCGAATTACCGGCAGGCCTTCTTTGGTCAGGGTGGTGAACACCAGCTCGCCGTATTCGCCATCGGGGAGTACTTCGCCGCTGGCGGGGTCGATGATCTCGGGGTAGAAATGATCTTCCCAGATGGTCGGGCCATCTTTGGTTTCCAGACACTCCATGCCCACGCCCGGCCCCATTACCTCGGAGAGACCATAAATATCGAGGGCGTCGATGCCCAGACGCTGCTCTAAAGCAGTACGCATGCTGTCGGTCCAGGGTTCAGCACCGAAAATGCCAGTGCGCAGGGGCAGCTTGTGAGGGTCGATGCCTTGGCGCTCCATTTCGTCCGCGATGTTGAGCATGTAAGAAGGGGTGACCATGATGATGTTCGGCTCGAAATCACGGATCAGTTGAACCTGTTTCTCGGTCTGGCCGCCTGACATGGGGATGACCGCGCAACCCAGGCGTTCGGCGCCGTAATGCGCGCCCAGCCCACCGGTGAACAGGCCGTAGCCATACGCCACATGCACCTTGTCATTGCGGCTGCCGCCAGCGGCACGGATTGAGCGCGCCATCACATCGGACCACACATCAATATCTTTCTGGGTGTAGCCAACCACCGTGGGTTGCCCCGTGGTACCGCTGGAGGCATGGATACGCACGATCTCGCTCATCGGCGTGGCCAACATGCCAAACGGGTAGTTGTCGCGTAGATCGGCCTTGGTGGTGAACGGCAGTTTGGCGAGATCCGCCAGTGTCTGGATATCGTCGGGATGTACCCCGGCTTTATCGAAAGACTGCCGGTAGAACGGCACATTGTCGTAAGCGTGCCTCAGGCTCCACTTCAGGCGCTTGAACTGAGTGGCGCGCAGCTCGTCGACGCTGGCAGTTTCCAAGGGGTCGAGAGTTGCAGTGTCGATAGGCGTAGCGGGCTGATTCATCAGGGGGCTCCGGTCAAGCAAGTTGTTATTGGACTAGTGTCTAAATGCGCCATGGTCTAGAGAATGGTGTTAGTTATGGGCTTATACGCGCTCAATGACCATCGCGATGCCCTGGCCGACACCGATACACATGGTGCATAGCGCAAAGCGTCCTTGCCGACGTTCGAGTTCATGCAGGGCGGTGGTGACGAGTCGAGCGCCGCTCATGCCCAGCGGGTGGCCGAGTGCGATGGCGCCGCCATTGGGGTTAACGTGTTCGGCATCATCGCTAAGCCCTAGGTCGCGCATAACCGCCAACGCCTGAGCAGCGAACGCTTCGTTGAGTTCGATAACATCCATCTGATCCAAGGTAAGCCCGGTCTGGGCAAGGACCTTGCGGGTGGCGGGTGAGGGGCCGAACCCCATGATCCGCGGCTCCACCCCCGCGGTGGCCATGCCTACTACACGAGCGCGGGCTTTCAGGCCAAAACGTTCGGCCTGCTCAGGTGACGCCATCAGCAGCGCACAGGCGCCATCGTTAACGCCTGAGGCATTGCCCGCAGTAACACTGCCGCCTTCACGGAAGGGCGTGGGCAGTTTGGCGAGTTGCTCGGCGGTCGTGGTGGCGCGCGGATGCTCATCGCTATCTACCACCAGCGGATCCTGTTTGCGCCGGGGGACTTCGACAGGAGTGATCTCTTCGGCCAGGCGGCCGGCCTCCATGGCGGCGGCGGTACGCTGTTGGCTGCGGAGTGCGAAGGCGTCTTGGTCTTGCCGGGAAATAACAAACTGTTCGGCGACGTTTTCGGCGGTTTCGGGCATGGAGTCGATGCCGAACTGGGCCTTCATGGCACGGTTCACAAAGCGCCAGCCGATGGTGGTGTCGAAGATGACGGCCTGACGTGAGAAAGCTTGTTCTGCCTTACCCATCACAAAAGGGGCTCGGGACATCGACTCCACACCGCCAGCAATCATCAGCCCCGCTTCACCGGTCTTGATGGCGCGGGCAGCGTTGCCGACGGCGTCCATTCCAGAACCACACAAACGGTTAATGGTGGAGCCGGGCACCTCAACGGGAAGCCCCGCGAGCAACGCAGACATGTGTGCTACGTTGCGGTTGTCTTCCCCTGCCTGGTTGGCGCAGCCGTAAAGGACATCGTCTACCAGCGACCAGTCTATGTTCGGATTGCGCTCCATCAGGGCGCGCATGGGAATGGCCCCCAGGTCATCGGCACGCACGCTTGAAAGTGCGCCGCCGTAGCGACCTATCGGAGTGCGTATGGCATCAATAATTAGCGCGTCTTTCATTGGTTGTCTCCAGCAGCGGTGTCTTCCAGGCGGCGTACGCTGCCGCGGATTTTGTAGGAACGTCCACGGAATAAGGCAATGGTATCGCCGTGCTGATTGCGCAACGTGATGTCGTAAATGCCGGTGCGCCCACGGCGGCTGCGCTCTTCGGCGGTGGCGGTGAGCTCATCGCCCAACTGGGCGGGGCCGAGATAGTCGATACTGCAGCCAGCGGCGACGGTGGCTTCATCGTAGCTGTTGCAGGCAAACGCAAAGGCGGAGTCGGCCAGGGCAAACAGAAAGCCGCCATGGCAGTTGCCGTGCCCCTGCACCATGTCCTGACGCACGGTCATGGTCAGTTCGGCGAAGCCGGGTGCCATGCGCGTAATGCGCATACCCAGCCCTTGGCTGGCATGGTCGCGGGAAAACATTGCCTCGGCACAGGCTTCCGCCAGCTGTTGCGGGGTCAGTTGGGAGTCACTCATGAAAGCTTTCCTCACTCAGGGCTTTGCGGCGCAGCAGGAAAGAGCTGCGATAGCGCTCTTCGCCGTAGCTCTGCTGCAGGTGTGTAAGGGTACGGTGAACGAAGGGCAGTCCCAGCGAGTCCGCCCAGGCCAAGGGGCCGCGTGGGTAGTTGACCCCGGCCTGCATGGCCAGGTCGCCATCCTGGGCGCTGCAGACACCTTGCAAAACGGCATCGGCGGCTTCATTGGCGAGCATGGTCACGGTGCGCAATACCACCAGCCCCGGCGTGTCGGTCAGCCAGGCCACATCCATTCCCAAACGTTGGAAGAAAGCTGTGGCAAGCTGGCGGGCCTCGGGCGACGCTGTATGGCTGGCAGCAAGCCCTATGGCGCTGGCGCTGCGGTAGTCCAGGCACAGGTCGAACAGTACCAGGGCTTCGAGCCCTTCATTAACCGCGCGCTCGGCGGCGCAGCGCCCATCGCTGAGGGCCAGCACCAGGTCGCCTAGGTACAAGCGAGACGTACCGTCTTGTTGTAGCGATTCGCGATGTACCACATCAAGCCCGGCTTCCTGAGCGCGTTCCAGCAGCGGAGCGATGGTGCTATTCGCGCCCTGTACGACAAGTGCGGGCAGTTCCGCGTTTGCTGGTGCTGCAAACTTGGGCTGAGCCATAACGGTATTTGCACGCTCTCCTTCAGGAGGGTAGTCGAAGAAGCCTTGGCCAGACTTACGCCCCAGGCTACCGGCTTCAACCAGCGCCTGTTGCACCAGGGAGGGTTTGAACCGGGTGTCGCCGTAGTAGGCATCGAACACCGAACGGGTCACGGCGTAGTTAACGTCATGACCGATCAAGTCCATCAGCTCGAAAGGCCCCATGCGGAACCCGCCGGCCTGGCGCATCAGTGCATCCAGGGTGGCGGCATCGCTGGCAACTTCCTGTAGCAGGCGAAGACCTTCAGCATAGAAGGGCCGTGCCACGCGGTTCACGATAAAGCCCGGGGTGGAACTGGCGTGCACCGCGACCTTGCCCCAGGCGCTGGCGGTATCGAACAGAGTCTCAGCGACCTCGGTGGTGGTCGCCAGTCCAGACACCACTTCCACTAGCTTCATCACCGGCGCGGGGTTGAAGAAGTGCAGCCCCGCCATGCGCTCGGGGTATTCAAGATTGGCGGCAATGGAAGTAATCGACAGTGATGAGGTATTACTGGCGAGCAAGGTCTCCGGTGAGCATAGCGCTTCGAGCTGAGCAAACACCTGGCGCTTAATCTCAAGGTTCTCGACGATGGCTTCGATAATCAGGCGACTATCGGCCAGGGCATCAATTGCATCGGCAGGCTGCAGGCGAGCGATGATGTTATCCACATCACCTTGAGGCATTTTGCCCTTGGCAACACGCTTTTCCAACTGGCGACGAATGTTGTCGATACCGGCTTTTGCTGTGCCCGGTTGATTGTCAAAGAGAATCACCGAGTGGCCAGCCTGGGCGGCTACCTGAGCGATACCGGCACCCATGGCCCCTGCGCCGATAACGCCAATAGTGGCGGTGCTAGGAAGTGCTGGCATATCACTCTCCCTTAAAGGTGGGGTGACGTTTCTCCATGAAAGCGCTGACGCCTTCGCGGTAATCCTCCGAGCGCCCGGCCAGCCGCTGAAGATCGCGCTCCAGATCGAGCTGTTCGTTGAAGCTGTTATCGCTGCTGGCATGCAGGGCGCGCTTAATTAGTGCCAAGCCGCGTGTGGGTTGAGTGGCCAGGTGGCGAGCCATGTTCATGGCTTCTTCTTGGAGCGCTTCATCGTCAACGCAGCGCCAGATCATGCCCCACTGCTCGGCAGTCTCGGCGGGAAGCTTGTCGCCCAGCATTGCCAAGCCCTTGGCGCGGGCCATGCCGACTAAGTTAGGCAGTGTCCAGGTGCCGCCGGAGTCTGGTATTAAACCGATCTTACAGAAGGCCTGAATAAAGCTTGCCGAGCGAGCCGCCAACACGATGTCGCAAGCCAGGGCGATGTTGGCACCAGCACCTGCAGCCACACCGTTCACCGCACAAATAGTCGGAAACGGCATGTCTTTAAGGGCGCGCAGCATAGGGTTATAGCGTTTCTCCAGCGACTCGCCGAGGTCGGGGGCTTGCTCGCCGGGCGCGACGCTACGGTCGGAAAGGTCTTGACCGGCGCAGAAGCCGCGGCCGCTACCCGTCAGCAGCAGAGCACGAACGCTTGGATCCTGGCGCACGGCCTTAAGCACCTTGCGCATCTCGGCATGCATTTCGGTATTGAAGCTGTTCAGGCTGTCGGGGCGGTTCAGCGTAATACAGGCGACGCCGTCTTCGACGCTGTAAAGCAGGGGCGCTTGGCTCATGGGGAATATCCTTGTCTCAGTGCCCTTTAAAAGAGGCTGGTCGTTTTTCTAGGAAGGCGCGAATACCCTCGTCGCAGTCGGCGGTGCCCGCCAGAAAAGTGAAGGCATGGCGTTCAAAGCGCATTCAGTGCTTCCGGGCGTTTCAGCGTGATGCATAAAACGCCTTCCATGGGTGTGGTTATTTTTAGAGTAGAGGGCATTTTTACCTCAGTTCGGCCTGGGGTGCGCAGGATGAATATCTGCCGAGTATAGGTTTATTTTGATACACATCAATATTGCTTAGTTGTCTTTAGTGTGTCGCTTATGATTGTTTTGGTTTATTTATGCTTTTTTAACAATAGCTTGCATGTATTTTTTGCAAAGAGATGAGGGGCCTTAGACCATGGTATGAAAGACGGTTAAGTAGCTCAAGAAGGCATACCCAGCTCATATCTATCGAGTTTATCGACAGTTAGTACATCACTACTTAAGTAAGTGGTGGCAGGGAAAGCGTTTGATGTTTTGTTACGGGAAAGATAGTCTTCAAGAATATAGCGTATCAAAAAAATAAGTGAGTGCAGGAGCGCCCCATGACGCAATCAGCGCAGCAGATGTTCGACCTTCATCGTGAGATTCTTGACCGGGCTGTCGCCGCTACCTATGGCCGTGATTTTTGGACACCCTATCCAGAAAGCATGCGCAAATACCCTGAGGATGCCGTTAAAGCGGCACCGTCTAACAATCCTGCCGCGAATGCTTCCCTATGTAATCAAGCCTTTGTTGCCAACCGCTTCGTGGTGGTGCAAAGCCGTCGCCACGGCCAATCAAACTAACGGAGAACGTTATGCCTTACTATCGACTTGAAGGGGTGACGCCAGTGGTTCACCCGACGGCTTATGTACACCCTACTGCGGTGTTGATCGGGGATGTGATCGTGGGTCCCAACTGTTATGTAGGCCCTGGCGCGGTGATGCGCGGCGATTTCGGCCGTCTTGTGCTGGAAGAGGGATCCAACCTTCAGGATACCTGTGTGATGCACGGCTTTCCGGGCTGCGTCACTAAGGTTGAGAAGGATGGCCATATCGGACATGGCGCGGTACTGCATGGCTGCGTGATTGGGCGTGATGCCATGGTGGGGATGAACGCCGTGGTGATGGACGGTGCCAACATTGCTGAGCGATCTATCGTGGCGGCAGCAGCCTTCGTTAAGGCGGGCTTCGAGTGTGAGCCCCAGTCACTGGTGATGGGGTCACCTGCAAAGGTCAAGCGCACGCTGAGCGATGAGGAGTTTGCCTGGAAGCAGCAGGGCACCCAAGAGTATCAGCGTTTAGTGACCCGTTGCCGTGACAGCTTGGAAGCCTGTGAACCGCTGGCAGAACTCGATGCTGACCGCCCAGCTTTGCTAGCCGGTGACACTCAGCCTAAACAGCAGACGCTGGATCAGTCGTCATAATCATAAATTGCGGTATGCTCGATATGACGACTTGTTCAGTGATCTTGTTAAGTGCTCATTCCAGCCCGCCGAAGCGCTGGTAAAAACTGGGCCCGGGGGCGGGTAATGGGCCCTCGGCGGTTTCCAGGTGTCGATCTAGCCAGCGCTCTGCGCGTTCGTAGAGCAAACGATAGAGATTGCGGCAGAGCTGGTGGGCATAGCGGCCTTCCCACGCCGTGGGGAGGAGTTCGTCCGGCAGAAGAGGATCGCGTAATTGAACCTTGCGATACTCGTGAATAAGCAAGGTTCGCGCAATGAAGCACGCTTCCTGGCCCAAATGGTTCTCTGTGTTGAGGGCGTTCCAGAGGGGGCGAAACTTAACCAGAAAACGTTGGTAGAGCTCGGCTAATTCGTCGAGGTTCCAACTCTCTCTGACCTGGAGTCGTAGCGGTTTGCTGGTCATGGGCTCCATGGCCTGAGTTTGCATAACGATCGTATCGTCTGCCGCATCCAGTTCTTGCAAGGCCGCCATGGCTTCTGCGCATGACAGCGTAGGGTGTGCCAGCACGCCCTGTGCAAAACTACCAAAACCCAGCCATTCGAGCTCGTCACGAATCTGCTGACGCCGGTCTGGGGGGAGCTGTGTCAGCAATGCTAATGTCCACTGGCCCGACCAAGGAGGCTGAGCGCCGTGATAGACGCGTTTGAAAGCTTGTTCAAAACGCCGCCGCCCAGGGCCACTCAATCGGTAGTAGCTGCGACGACCCACCTTTTCACCCCGTAGCCAGGTCTCATGGGTCAGCCGGTAAACAGAGGTACGCACTAGCCGCTCATTGATACCGATAGGCTCCACCAGTTTCGACAGACTACCAAGCCACACGGTACCGCCCCGCGGAACGATAGAGTCGCCATAGACGGTAATAATCAGTGAACCGGCGCGGATTGGTCGACGTTGCTGGAAGTCATCAATAAGCGTGGCGACGCAGTCTGTAGCTGACGACATGGTGAAAGTTGTTTTCCTTTACGATGATATTGTCGGTAGAAATGACAGAAAATATAACGAATATAGCAGATTATCGTATCACGTTTTTTGGTGGTTTGGCCGGAGTCGTTACCAGGGAGTCTGGTGCCAACGGTTTGTGAAGAAGTGAATCGTCCCAAGTTTCGTAGGCACGGTAATTGCCCTATTTCAACCGAAAAAATGCGTAGAGCTCATTCACTATATGGCTCAAAATTACTCAGAGCTGATTGGCTAATTAATCGTTTCTACATCAAAAGCTACAATCTGGCGCTCGACGCTTGAAAACTCTACATCAATCGCTTCCTAGATGCCTCTTGTACGCCTAGCGCGGGCAAGCTCAGTCGGCATCAATCGGGATAAAATAGATTGTGCCGCTAAGGTTTTTCAGTGGGTGGCTGATCGGCACGGTTAGGTATTAGCTTCCGAAGCCGAGGGGACAGGTTCAAATCCTGCCGAGCGAAACAAATTGTTAAAAAGGCGCCTGCGACTAAATGGCGCGCCCATGCTCATTGATTAAACTTGAGCTTTCCTTTTCTCGATGACGATATTAAAGCTATAATGCGTAAGATATACGTTTAAGAGTTATCTTAAATAAATTTTAAAAATATAGGAATTTAGACCATGGCGTCGGTACTGAGTGATTATCTCAAAAAAGAACAGTTGTTAAAGCAGCTACAAGAAGAGCTGCAAGCACTGGAAAATAACAGTGAGCTAAAAGAAGAGCTTGAGTTCAAAGAAAGACTGCAAGCGCTTATGACTGAGCACGGAAAACTAGCGCGCGACGTATGCGAAATGCTTGACCCATCTTACCGCTCTAAACCAGCAAAAGCGGGCAAGGTAAGCACAAGCGATACGGATGGCCGTAAAAAACGCCCTTTGAAGGTCTACAAGAACCCACACACTGGCGAAGTGGTAGAAACCCGTGGCGGGAACCACAAAGTCATTCAAGGGTGGAAAGCAGAATTTGGTAATGAAGAAGTGGTCAGTTGGGTTGTGAACGAAATCGCGTAATAAAACTGATGTTTACTTTGGGTGATGGCGCCGGCTTGGCAAAATTACCCATAAAACGCTCACTGAGCCTGCTCAGTGAGCGATAATTTATCTAAGCGCTGAGAACATCAGCCATCCATTAAGTAGCGTTTTGCTCTAATGATCTACCCATCGTTTTATTAACATTAATCTAATTTTTATTAGTTCTTATCTCCGGGTAGGTGCTTCTACTTTGCCCAGGCCACCCAATCTCTAAGCCGCTACCGTATTGCTAATCTTTAGCGCCTGAAATGAACCCTAAGTCACTCGACGGGTGGTTGTGTGCATTCCGGTAAGCATTCCCTTTTAACGTAGGTAGGCGCTAACACTCACTGAATAAGCCAGAGTTGGCTTGGTCTAGAAAGGTAGAACTCTATCGATGTGTAATAGTGGCCTGTGAATTCTCGCAGGCCACTATTGTGTGCAGCCTAATCTTCCGGCCTTAGCTCTTCCTGCTTGGGTGGGCTGCCTACTCGTACTTCGCTGAGCTCTTCATGGGAGAGGCCGCGATATAGCGCGAACATCATGATAAATACCAGGATAAACATCGGCAGACCGACAACGGTGATGACCTCCTGCAGGGCGGTAAGCCCGGCATCGCCCGCCAACACGATCAGCATGGCAGCCAGCATGCCCTCGGATACGCCCCAAAATACCCGCTGGTGCCATGGGCCAGGGTCGGAGCTGCCGGTACACAGCATATCGACGACCAGGGAGGCGGAGTCTGAGGAGGTGGCAAAGAAGATGGCGACGATCACCACCGCCAGGCCCTGAATCAAAGTAGCGGCGGGGAAGTTCTCAAAAAACGCAAACATGGCGAGCGGAATGCTTTCGGCGACGGCAGCGGATATGGTGCCGGCCTGATCGCCCATGGCTGCCCGGGCCTCTGGCCCTATGCCGTCAATTTCCATCGCTGACCAGCCGAAAATCGCAAACCAGATCAGCGTAAAGATGGAGGGAGCGAACAGCACCCCCAGCACGAATTCGCGGATAGTTCGCCCGCGGGAAATCCGCGCTACAAAAATGCCGATGAACGGAGACCAGGTCACCGTCCAGGCCCAGTAAAATACCGTCCAACTGCCTTGCCACCCCCAGGCACCGCCATCGCTGGAGTAGCGTGCTAGGGTGTCATTCCAGAAAGCCATGGGCAGCAGGTTGGTGATATACAGCCCAAAGGTTTCGACAACGGCACGCAAAAGGAAAACCGTCGAGCCGGTAAACAGCACAAACACCAACAGGCCAACGGCCATGCCGATATTGATGTTAGAGAGCAGCTTCACGCCTGAATCCAACCCCGCCACGATGGACCCCACGGCCACGGTGGTCAGAACGGCGATGATCAACACTTTCGTTATCACGGCATCCGGCACACCAAACAGTTCTGTTAGCCCCGCATTAATCTGCTGGGTGCCCAAGCCGATAGAAACCGCCACGCCAAATAGGGTGCCGAGTATGGCAAAGATATCGAGAGCTTTACCGATGGGGCCGTAAATGCGCTCGCCTAACAGAGGGAAGAAGACCGAGCTAAAACGCATCGGCAGGTTGTAACGATAGATAAAATACGCAAATGCTAGCCCCGGCATGGCGAAAATCGCCCAGGTATGCAGCCCCAGGTGATAAATCGAAAAGCTCATGGCATCGTCGGCGGCGTCAACAGAGAAGGGCTCAACACCCGGCCGTGGAGGCGTCGCAAAGTGGGAAATAGGCTCGGCAACCCCCCAGAACATCAATACCGTGCCGATACCGCCAGCAAACAGCATGGCGAACCAGGAAGCGTTGGTATAAGCGGGCTTGGCATCATTGCCCCCCAGTCGAATTGCCCCGTATCGGCTGATCGCCACCCACAGTAGAAATGCCACCCAGCTTGTGACCCCGAAAATAAAAAACCAGCCAAGGTTAGTCACGATCCATTGCCGCCCAGCGCCGAAGGCTTCGCCTATGGGGCCCGGCGCAATCAACAGCGCCACTAAAAAAAGGATCATAATCCCAGCAGAGGTGAAAAATATGGTGGGATCCGTCTTGAGGCCCAGCTTGCGCGCAAGTGCATCCATCGTTACGTCTCCCTGTGTTTTTAAAACCCGTTTTCAAGACTCGTTTTCACGACCCGTCTTTGACCAGCTTCTATAACAACGTAGGAGTTATAGGCTGATTACGCCAAGCTGGGCGCAGACAAAAAGGAGGCAAACCCTTAGGGAGCAACCTTTGTGAGTAGGCCTGCTGAGAGCTCACCGCTTTGCGCGAGGAGCACAAGGAGCGCCTGATCGAGACCTAGGTGAAATGGGTCGCCGCCGTCGACCAATAACCCCGTCCCCTTTACCCACATTGACACGGGGCTGCTATCGACTGCCAAGCAGGCCGCTTTTAAAGAAGTGATCCCTGAGAGCATCCCACGACCCCCTCCCAAAAAAATGTAAAGCAAGCTTTACTATCAGTCGTGCATTAGCTACCGTAAAGCTTACTTTACAAAGGAGGCTGCATAGATGAGATACCTTTACGAGATGGGTGCTGCGTTGGCGTGTTACATGGTAGTGCTAGCGGTGTCATTGTTCGCTCTGATTCACTTTCATGATGCCGATTTTGTAGTCCGTGTGGCCATCACACTTTCCCCCGTTATCCCTGCGGCATTTATGTGTTGGGCGGTAGTGCGGCAGATGCGACGGCTGGATGAGATGCAATTGCGCATTCAGTTCGAAGCTCTGGGATTCGCATTTGCAGCCTCTGCACTGTTGACGTTTAGCTATGGCTTCATGGAAAACATTGGTGCACCTCATCTGCCATGGCTATGGGTTTGGCCAATAATGGGGCTGATGTGGATCGTGGGGTTAATGATTGCTAAGAACCGATATCAATGAAAAACAAACTTAAAGAGCTACGAGCCCAGCACAACTGGTCGCAGCAGAAATTGGCCACGATCTTGGGCGTCTCACGTCAGACGATTAACGCGATTGAAAATGGCAGGTACGACCCCAGTTTGCCACTTGCTTTCCAGATTTCTCGCGCATTCGGTTTGCCTATCGAGAGAATTTTTGATGATGAGAACCACGCCGTCTGATCCGAAGCAGTCTGTTGATGCACAGTGGGGATGGTAAGGCCTAGCAACGTTATTTCCGTGCACGCGGCATATTTGTGTAGATTCATATTCTGTCCCCATTAATGCGAGTAGGCACACCGCCGCGAGGTATCCTACTACCCTTCAAATGGTAAGTTTTGAATAGTGTAAAATGACCTTTTCAGGGCGACTCTTAATTGCAGCCATGGGCCGTTTCCCGCCCATCGTGAAAGGCCGCTCAGGTTCGCTAGTAGCGGCATCCTGCCAGGAGCGGATTTTTAGGCTGCACTGATACAACGCCGTAGTCACGTATTTGACGCGTGCACTATTTTGTTAAACCATTCGTTGACGAAAATCATCGCTCTAAAAATAAAGAGCCAACCTAAGCATATCTCTGTGTTGAACCCCATTTTCAATGATTGGCTCTTGATAGTTTTTCAAGAAGAAATCCTTATCGATGCGTTTAACTCTAAAGCCCTCCCGCTGGTAGAAAGTCAATTGATAACCGAAAGTGCCAGTACCAACCTCTAGGAACTGTGCACCTGACTCTTTCGCTTTTTCAATAACATGCTTTAGAAGTCGCGTGCCAACACCTTTCTGCTGGATCGCTGGCGAAACGGCGATATTCATCAGCTCTTGCGCTCCTCCTGCGATCGGTTTGACGACACAAACTCCAGTTGCCATATCCTTGGAGTACGCTACGAAACACCGAGATTGATCCAGGTACTTTTTGACTGCCTCCTTAGACGGATCCGCCAAAAGAAGTAGATCCATCGGTGCATCTAAAGGTGGTACTTCATTTATTACCAACGATAACTCCTGCTCTAGATTCCATGCTAGGTTTAACGCCCGCTATAAACGGCGCAAGGAACGCGCGTCTGGCGACCGAAGAGAGCGAATTTAATGGCTTGGTTATGTTTCATGGCTGCACCGGATACATTGCTAAACTTGCCATAGCAACACCAACGCTTGCGGCATTGGCCAGCATAAACCACAGGAACAGCTTGCTTTTAAAGATAAAACCAAGCCTAAACACTTTTTTATACACCAGTCCTTCAATAGCCACATTCACTGTGCAGGCCAGAAGGAACGTCGCACACCACGTAATAGGGTTAAAAGTACCCATATTGAATACATGATAGAAAACTAGCCCAGGAAATACCTCCCAAGCAATACCTGCTAAAGGAATAAGCAAGACGCCCAAAACTGCAGATGCGATATTTGCCGTGACTGTTGCCGCCGCCGCTTTCTGAGGGGGAGTAAGGAGCAACTTTCGTACAAAAAGATACTCGATCAATAAACCTACAGATATTGCCCACCACGAAAATAGGCGAGTTTCTAAATATAACGCGGGCCAGACAGCATTCGCATGTGCGGCGACTGGCAAAAACGCCACTAAAGCGACATAGAATTTATGCACCAATCCTCCCTGAATCATAACACCTCAAGTAGAGACGCCAAATTATAAATTTAAATTAGGCTGTATGTTCAAGATTCGCGCACCTACTGCATTTTCCGGCACGCCGGCTAAGGGATGTTAGCGGCATGTAGACTCAATATCTATGTTCTATAATATTAGTAAGTATATTCGGTCAATTTTCCATTAAAAATGGCCTAGCGCAGGCTGCTTAAGTGGGCTGCGGATCCATATTGGTTTTCCGCAAGCTTGTCGCCTGCTAGCGATTGCGCCTTTTGATCTGATACATATGGCTATCTGCACGGCTTAGCAGGGTATCGGCGTCCCTGCCATCTTCGGGATAACAGGCCACGCCGATGCTGCAAGATGGCATGCTCACTTCGCCAAATTCAGCGCCTAATGGCTCGCTCATGACGGTGAGTATCTGATCTACCTTTTCCGTCACAGCCGTCGTCGACTTGATATCCGTTAATAGCACTGTGAATTCATCGCCGCCCATCCGGGCGACTGTATCCGTCTCTCGCACACAGCCTTCCAACCGTCTGGCTACCGTGCAGAGCACTCGGTCTCCCGCGGCATGCCCATGAACATCATTGATGCCCTTGAAGTCATTAATATCCAGAAACAGCAACGCCAGGATGTTCTGGTGACGGTGGGCCGCACTTATCCCCGAGACCAACCGATCATAGAATAGCGCTCGGTTGGTCAGCTTTGTCAGTGGATCATGGTGAGCAAGATAGCGTAGTTCCTCCTCGGCCTGCATAAGCGCTGTGACATTTCGCGCGACACCGATCCGCACACCTTCTTCTTCGTACCAGCGGGCAGCCCACAGGATATGCACGATGCCGCCGTCCTTGCGGATATAGCGGTTGCGGAAATCCATGTGGGGTTTGCCGTTCATCACACGGTCAATGGAGTCCCGTGTGGCCGCTAAATCGTCAGGGTGCATGTAGTTAGTAATCAGGGTGCCAATCAACTCGCGGGGTGCGTAACCGAGTAGTGACTCACAGGCATCACTCACAAAGACAATCTGGTTGTCTTTATCGACCACGAAGACGGCGTCCAGCATTAGATGAATCAGTTTGGGGTAGAGCGCTTGCAGGTCAACGGCCATAGGCTGGGCTCATCCGGTTAGCATTCTTCGACTATAGAGCAATCGCGAAGAGAGGCGATAAGAATTCTGTCAACGTTGGAAAGAGGCGCTGCCTAAATCCTGTTGATCAATGGCTGTGCAGATGGGGCATCGGTTAGCGGTGAAGCTTAATTTAGCCTAGCACAGGTGTAGTGAGTGGATTTATACGCCTTGGAACTTGAAGCGTTCGGGCGTGTCCTGAGAGGGATACCGTAAAAGTGCCATTGAGCGCAGGGCATCTCACTAAGCTCGTTTTATGGGTTTGGATTGGCCCTGTTTCTATGTTCACAGGAATGGTTAATTTTCACGAGTAAATAAGGGTGTTTGAGAATGGCAGATGCAATGGAAGTGGCGATTTCTTTTGGCGAGGTGCTGGACAAAATTACCATCCTTGAGATTAAGTCAGCGCGAATTAAAGATCAGCATAAGCTTGAAAATGTTCACCAAGAGCTAAATGAATTAGGTGAGGCATGGGAAGATGAGATACCGGATAGCCCCGAAGTAGCTGAACTGCGTGGCCAGCTGAGGAGCATCAATGAGCAGCTGTGGGATATTGAAGATTCCATTCGCGATCATGAGAAAAGTCAGGACTTTGGGCCCGCGTTTATCGAGCTGGCTCGCTCTGTCTATTTAACTAACGATAGGCGTGCTGCAATCAAAAAAGAAGTCAATGTATTACTGGGTTCACGTCTTATAGAAGAGAAATCGTATTCAGCTTATTGAGTGAAAGCTAATAGATAGGTGCTTTTGAAGTTTGGTCATCTTCGGTAGTTATTATTTTATTATCTTCGATAATTAACAATAAGGATATTATATCGCTACAAGGAGAATGGTCGCTATCGATATGTCCAGCTTTTAGCTCAATTATTAAAATAATACAACAAGGGGTTCCATTGATTAATTCAATCTGTTTGCTTCGTTTGTCTGCCATTGGTGATGTTACCCACGTCATTCCTATTGTTTTAGAGCTTAAAGAGCGTTACCCAGATACCCATATTGTCTGGGTAATTGGCAAGCTTGAGGAAAAATTAGTGGGTGACATACCGGGTGTGGAGTTTATTGTTTTCAATAAAAATGCCGGTTGGCGGGGTTACCATGAATTTCGTCAGGCAATGCAAGGCCGACGATTTGATGTCTTGCTTCATATGCAGGTCTCTTTACGCGCTAATTTGGTCGCTGCGCTGGTGCCCGCTAAGTTAAAAGTGGGCTACGATAAAGCCCGTAGTAAAGATCTCCATAGCTTGTTTATTAATTGCCGCATAGCCCCTGCGCCGCAACAGCATGTCAGGGATTGTCTTGCCAGTTTTCTTGAGCCGATTGGGCTTACTGCTGCCCCTCCGAGATGGTCCATTCCGCTTGAAGAAGGGGATCATGAATTTGCCTGGGCCAAGCTAGACCCTCATCGTAAAAACCTTGTCATCAGCCCTTGTGCCAGCCATTCCTTGCGGAACTGGAGCGTCGATCGCTACGCACATTTAGCTGACTACGCTATTCGGCAGCATGATATGAATGTGCTGTTGGTCGGTAGCCCATCTCCCACCGAGATAGAGTACTGCGAGGCGATCACCGCTAGCATGAAAGAGGTGCCCACCAATATTTGCGGCCAGGATAATCTCAAACAGCTAACGGCACTACTGACTCACGCTGACTTGCTGGTCGCGCCGGATACCGGCCCCGCGCATATAGCCAGCGCGGTGGGTACCGACGTGTTAGGCCTGTTTGCTGCCAGTAATCCTCATCGGTCAGGCCCTTATAGCTCTGTGCAATGGTGTGTTAACCGTTATTCAGAAGCGCTAGAAAAATTCACTGGCAAGACCGTATCTCAGGCCCGCTGGGGCGCCAAAGCTGAATTCGATGGGGCAATGGCGATGGTCACTGTCGAAGATGTCACGATGAAACTAGATCAGTGGGTGGAAGAAAACGTAAGTTAAGCGCCTTGTGAGGGCGGTTAAGCGGAGGGCATTATTTTATCCGCTGGTGGCGATGTAAAATATGGCAGTTATTTCTACCGCTGTTCCTGGAGCGAACTTGGATAGATTCGAAGAGATGCGTGTATTTGCAGCGGTGGCTCAGCTAGAGAGTTTTTCGGTTGCCGCGCGGCAGCTTGAACTGTCGCCTCCTCGGGTGACTCGGGCGGTGGCGGCGCTTGAAGCGCGCTTGGGCGTTGCGTTGTTACAGCGCACTACGCGGCAGGTACACGTAACGGAGGCGGGGCGTCGTTATCTGGAGGATGCTCAGCAGGTGCTTGCACAGCTTTCCGAGGCTGAGGCCGCCGCGACCGGTAGCTATCTTACTCCACGCGGTCTTTTAAACGTGACCGCGCCGGTGCTGTTTGGTGAGTACTTCGTTACCCCACAAATCGTCGCTTATCTGGATCAATACCCAGAGGTGCAGGTGCGTGCCGAATTGATCGATCGGCCGGTTAACCTGCAGGAGGAGGGCGTCGATGTGGCGGTGCGCATCGGGCATGTGCCCGAGGATTGCCAACACTTGACCGTGCTGGTTGGTGAGGTGCGCCAAGTGGTTTGCGCCAGCCCCGAGTGGTTAGCCCGACACGGCGAACCGACACACCCCCTTGAGCTGGAAACGCTGCCCACGGTGGTGGCTGAAGGCGGCAACTTGAGCGGCCACTGGTGGTTCGAGGAGGAGGGCAAGCGCATTGAGGTAACGCCCTCGCCACGGCTGCGCATCAGCGCTATTCACGCGGCGTTAACGGCGGTTGAGGCGGGTGCCGGGCTTACGCGGCTGTTGTCTTACCAGGTGGCTGCCAGTGAAGCTGAAGGTAGGGTACAGCGAGTGTTAACGCGCTTCGAACCAGTGGCCATCCCTATCAATATTTGGGTAACGGCAGGCCGTGGGCGCGCTGCCAGCGTGCGCACCTTCGTTGATTTTCTTGCTGAGCAGCTGCGTGCCGACCCGGCGCTCGCCTACCGTGGCTGACCATGGCGCTCCTCCCTGAATCGCCGCTGCGCTTTGAAGCCTTAACGGCACTATCTGCCGTTGCCAAGCACGGCAGCGTGCAGGCCGCGGCTGAAGCGAGCAGCGTGTCGTCGCCCAAGCTCCACCGCTTGCTGCGCGCTCAGGAGCAGCGCCTGGGTGTCGCTTTGATCACTACCTCGACCAGGGGGAGTTCGTTGACGGCGGCGGGCGAGCGGTTACGCGAACACGCCGACCCGCTGATCCACACGGTAACCGACGCCGAAACCAGCGCGCGCCAGGAGCACCGCGAGCTTAACGGCACGCTACGTTTGCAGGCACCCCAGTCGTTGCTAGAACCCCTCTTGCTGCCTCTGTTGCTGCGGTTGCAAGCGCAGCACCCGGCATTGAAGGTCTGCCTGCTGGCCGATGAGCACTCCCACCGAATTGGAACGCAAGCACCGCCGCACCTTCACCTGATGCGCGGGCCGCTGCCTGCCGCCGTTTACGCCAGGCAGCTGGGCGATTTGCGCATTGGCTTGTTTGCCAGCCCCCGCTATCTAAATAAGGCAGGGCGGCCGGATAGCCTGAGTAGCCTGGCCCGCCACGCGCTTATTCACTGCTCACAGGAGGGGCTGGCGTCCGTTTGGCGGTTGGCTGGAGGCCAATCCCTGCGTTTTGAACCGAGGCTGACCATTAGCGCATCTAGTGCCGCGCTGCGGGCCGCCATTGAGGGCGCGGGTATTGTGTGCTGCTATCAGCTAGAGGCGCGCCGGGCTTGCCAGCAGGGGCTGCTCGAACCTGTCGCTGAATCACTCTGGCCCGCGGCGCACTCCCTGGCGTTGACCTACGCCCTTGGCATACGGGCACCTGCCAGCGTTATGACATTTTTGGAACTTGCGACCCCCTGGCTGCGGAAGCAGTTGGTCAACTGATTATTTCATCCAGCGCAATTTTCTGTTGTTAAAAACCACCATTCTTGCGGTTCCTGTTTTCGCTCAGGATAGACAACGTCGCTAACGGCTTTGACGTTCGCCAGTTCTTAAACAGCTAATTCAGGGAGCCAACCCATGTCTAACGCTATCAAGGTTTATCGCCACCCGCTTTCCGGTCACTGCCACCGTATTGAGCTGATGCTTTCGCTGCTTGGCTTGCCCGCCACTTTTATTGATGTCGATCTTGCCGCAGGCGAGCACAAAGCGTCGCCTTTCCTGAATCTGAACGCTTTCGCGCAGGTGCCGGTGCTTGATGACCAGGGGGTGATCCTGGCGGATTCCAATGCCATTCTGGTCTATCTGGAGCGCCGCTATGGTTCTGGGCAAGGCACTGGCCGCTGGCTGCCGGACGATCCGCTGAGTCAAGCCCAGGTGCAGCGCTGGCTGTCCGTGGCGGCAGGGCCGTTGGCGAACTCCGCTATGAAGGCTCGTTTGGTGACGGTCTTTAATGCTCCGTTCGAACCTGAACCGCTGATTGCCGATGCCCACGCGCTGTTTGAAATTATCGATGCTCACTTGGCTGATCAGCCCTTCTTGGCGGGAGAGCAGGCTACGCTGGCGGAGGTTTCGCTCTACAGCTATATCGCTCACGCCCCCGAAGGCAATGTGTCGCTGGAACCCTACCCGCATATCCGTACTTGGCTGCAGCGTATCGAAGCGCTGGAAGGCTTTGTGCCTATGGCGGTTACCCAAGTAGGCCTGGTGCGCTGAGCTAACTGACACAACGCCTTAACACGGAGCGGACGATCTGCCCGCCAGGAGTCGAGAGTGGAAAACGCCGTTACTACCAGCCCGTGGCACGCGGGCGAGCTTGCCCTGCAGCGCGTGGTCGGGGTGGAGCAACAGATGGCGCAGATTGGCAGCAAGGTGATGCGGCCCTTTCTAACGCCCCAACTGCAGCACTTTTTTCCTCAACTGCCGTTTGTGGCTGCGGCCGCGGTGGACAGTGACGGCTGGCCGTGGATCACGCTGTTGGAGGGGGCGCCGGGGTTTGTTCAGGCTTCTGACGAAACACGGCTCGATCTCGCCATAACCCCGCCTGCAGATGACCCCCTTATACCGCTGCTTACCAGCGGTGCTAGCCTGGGGATGCTGGGTATCGAGCTACCCACGCGCCGGCGTAATCGGGTCAATGGCGTGTTGCGGGGTTCAGCAGGTCAATGGCAGCTAGACGTCGTTCACGCCTTCGGTAATTGCCCGCAGTACATTCACGACTGGTCGGTGATGAGGTCGGTGCAGCCCCAGCCGGGCCCCGTGCTAACCTTGCGCGACGCGACCATTGATCAGTTGCCAGAGCCGTTGCTGGCGCATATTGATCGGGCGTTAACGGCGTTTGTGGGGAGTTATGCGCCTACCGACCAGGGCGTGCAGGTGGACGCCTCCCATCGCGGTGGGCAAGCGGGGTTTATTCGCCGCCAGGGGGCTGATCTGATCCTGCCTGACTTTGCAGGCAATCAGTTCTTCAACACCCTGGGCAACGTGCTGGCCAGCGGTCGCGCTGCATTGGTAATACCTGATTTTGTCAGCGGCGATGTGCTGCACCTCTCCGGTGAAGCGCGGCTGGTGGACGAGGAGAGCGCTGGGGCGCGTTATCCCGGCGCTGAACGCTACTGGTGTTTAACGCCACGGCATATCGTGTGGCGACCGGGGGCCTTGCGCTGGCGTAGTCATGCAGGTGCAGTAGCAGTTGAGGCTGAACCCCATGGGCCCTGGCAGGCGCTTGCGCCTTCCGCTCTACAGCGTGTTCAGGTGACCGCCGTGGTGGAGGAGACACCCGAGATTCGCTCTTTCTACTTGCAGAGTTGTCAGCAGGGCATAGCGCTGGCTCCTTTTGAAGCTGGGCAGTTCATCATGCTGCGTGTGCCGCGTCTGGATGGCACGCCGCTGGTGCGCAGCTATACGCTATCCGGCAGTCGCCGCGAAAAGAGCTACCGCATCAGTATCAAGGCAGACGGAGAAGGCTCGCGTTACTTGCACCAAGCGCTAAAAGTGGGCTCGGAGCTAGCCGTCAGTCAACCAACGGGTTCGTTTACAGCGGCGGCCAGCGGGGTGGAGCGCGCCCACTGGGTGCTACTGGGCGGCGGCATCGGTATTACGCCGTTAGTCAGCCTGGCCCATGAGCTAACCGCTGCAGGCCGTGGCCCGGTGACGTTAGTTCAGAGCGTACGCGCTATGGCTGAGGCGCCTTTCGGTGAGGAGCTGCTCGACCTTGAGCAGCGAGGGCTGCGTTTGCGGCGCCATGTAACGGGTGCGGCGACTGCTCGAAAAGAGTGGATGGCTGGTCGGGTGTCGCTGGAACGTGCTCTTAGTGAACAGTTCCTTAGCGAGCAGGCGCTTGCCGAGGTGCAGCTCTATCTTTGTGGCCCCGCGGCTTTTGTTCAGCGCTACCATCAGGAGGCGTTAGAGCTCGGGTTATCAGCCGCGCAGATACACACGGAAGCGTTTGGCCCTTCAGCGCTGGCACAAGCGTTTACAGCGCCCGTTGCAGAACAGGCGGTAGAAGTCAGCTTTGCCAATTCAAACGTCGTTACCCACTGGCAGCCGGGCGAAAGCCTGTTAGAAACCGCCGAGAAAGCCGGGCTTCAGCCTGCCTATGGGTGCAGAAGCGGGAGCTGTGGCGAGTGTGCCTGTTTGTTAGTGCAGGGGGAAGTTACCTATCCGAATGGCATATCTGCACCAGACGGGGAAATCCTGCTCTGCAGCGCCCGGCCAGCGGCGCACTCGGGGAGGTTAGAGATCGAGTTTGCGTAGGCGATAGCTATGATTGGTAAAAATTCGATTAGCTAGCTAACGTCAGTTTATTATGCTGATCTATTGTTTCCGTTCCTCACGGCTAGCTCATGGACATACTGGATAAACGTGCTTTCTATTTGTTGGAAGTTCGCAGTTGCGGCGGTATCCGCGCAGCGGCAGAGCATCTGCATATCAACCCTTCCGTGGTGAGCCGCCAGGTGCGAGGCCTCGAGCAGGATTTGGGTATGGCGCTGCTAGAACGGCAGGGGCGTCATGTCATGCTGACGGAAGCGGGCCAACTGGTGGTGGATAGTTTTCTAGCTCAGCGTCGGCTGAATTCAGAGTTGGAGGATACACTTGCTCGTCTGCGTAACATGCAGGCGGGGAAGGTGGTGGTATCTGTGGGCGATGGCTTTGTGGATAGCTTTATCAATTACGTGATGCGACGGGTTTCGAAGCAGTATCCAGACGTGCTTATCGATATCAAAACAGGCATTTACTATCCACGTGAACCCCATGAAATGGTGGCTAACGACGAGGTTGATATCGCTATTACTTATGGCCCAGTTTCTGATCCAAGGCTCATTGTGCATTCTTTTGAGCGAGGGCCGCTGTGTGCACTGGTTGCTCTGTTTCATCCTCTCGCTAGTCAGGAAAGTGTTTCGGTGGCGGAGCTATTAAAACATAAGCTAATTTTTCTACCGGATGTGTCGGGGTCGCAGCAATTCGTTAACGCCCTGTTCAGCGCTGCTGGGCAACCGGCAACGCCTAGCTATCGCTGCAATTTGCACTCCGTATCACGACGAATGGCGAGTGCGGGCATTGGGGTTTCATTTATGACGGCGGCGGCTGCGCGCAATGAAATAGAGGCTGGGTTGCTGAAAGCAGTACCCATCCAGCACCCCATGGCTGCCACCAGTCAGGGTAACCTAGTGCGCCGAGTCGGCAGAAGGCTGTCGCCCGCTGCCGACTATTTATGGAAACTTATGCTGACGATGCAGTGATGCTTAGCGGCATCAGTTCGCCATCATGTAAACGCCGGGGCCAATCGGCCACCCCATAGCCAGCCAGAACATCAGAAATGCAGACCAGGCGATCAAGAAGCTCATGGCCAATGGCAGCATGGTGGCGATGAGCGTGCCTAATCCCATATCAGGTTTGTAGCGCTGCATGTACACCAGGGCGACCGAGAAGTAGGGGCTCATTGGAGAGATGATGTTAGTACTGGAGTCTCCGATGCGGAACATCGCCAATACAAAGGCGGGATCGAAGTCGATCATCATCAGCATGGGAACGAAAACCGGCGCCATTAATGCCCATTGGGCCGAGCCGCTGGTCATAAAGACGTTAAGAACTGCGCTCATAGCAATAAACGCGCCCACTAGCGGGAGCCCAGTAAACCCGGTGCTTTGCAAAATGTTTGAGCCTTCAATGGCAATGTACTGACCAAGCTCCGACCAGCGGAAGTAGGCAATAAATTGCGAAATGGCAAAGAACAGCACTAGGGTGGGGGCTAGGTCGCTAGCCGACTCTGCCATGCGTTGGGGTACATCGCGGCTACTGGTGATCTTTCCGGTGGTGATACCGTAAACCAACCCAATGGTGACAAAGTAGATAAACATAAGCGGCACCAGCGAGCGTAGGAACGGCGATGGAATCAGCCCGCCTTCGTCATTGCGCAGTGGCGATGTCTCCGGTACCACGGCTATTAGCACCAGCGCTAGATAGAGCAGAGTGGCAATGCCGACGCGCTTGAGGCCTCGCTTTTCTGCCTCGGTCAATTCCGGTTTGACGATATCAGTTTTAAAGTCCTTGCCCATCGGCAGGGTACGCTGAAGCCTGGGCTCCACGATTTTATCGACAATCAAGGTGCCAACAGTCGCGAGTACAAACACCGAGCAGGCGACGAAATAGTAGTTATCGATTGGTGACACATAGGCTTCAGGGTCGACTAAGCGTGCAGCGTCAGTAGTAATGCCGGCAAACAGTGCGTCCCCCACAGTAATGAAGAGGCTGGCATCAAACCCCGCTCCAGCGGCAGCGTAAGCAGCAGCTGCACCCGCAATCGGATGCCGTCCAACTGAGTAGTACACCATAGCCGCTAAGGGAATTAAGATTAGATAGTTGGCATCCGATGCGATGCTTCCGCAGATACCGGCCATAAAAACACAGAAAGTAAGCAGAGAGGGCGGCGCTTTCGCCACACTGACCTGCATCAACGTCGACATCAGGCCGACTTTATCCGCCAGGCCAATGCCAAACATGACGACCAGAATTAGCCCCAGCGGGGGAAAGTTGACAAAGTTACTAACCACACTGGTCAACATGAACTCGATCCCATCCGCTGAGAGCAAGCTGCGCACGTAAACCTCTGCATCGGTTTGGGGGTTAATCGCAGAAACACCCAAGGTAGCGAGTATGGCGGAAACCACCACGACAATAGCCGCCAGAATGGCAAATAGAATAAAAGGATGGGGCAGCTTATTGCCCACTCGCTCTATAGAAGAGAGTACGCCTTGCATAGTTTTGATCCTTATTTTTGAACGTTATTTTTAAACCTAATGGCTTAGTAAAGGACTATAAGTAAAGGTTTTTTTAGTGCTTTGTTAGCAGTTCTTTAACTAGTGCGACGAACATGCCGCCTGCCACTGGTAGGACTTGATCGTTAAAGTCATAACGCTCGTTATGCAGGTAAGCACCGTCGCCGTTGCCGACAAAAAAGAAGCAGCCAGGTACTTCCTGAAGATAGAAAGCAAAGTCTTCCGCGCCCATGGTGGGCATATAGTCCAACTTTTGAATATCGTTGCTAACGGAGTGTTTGGTGGCGATGGACAACACTCGTTCGGACCAGTTCTGGTCATTTACTAGCGGGGGAACTTGGTGCAAGTGCTCTATATGGTAAAAAGCACCATGCGCTGCACATACTCCCTGGGTCACTTGCTCAAGTTTTCCTGCCAGGGCGTCGCGGGAGGAAGGCCGGTCGCTACGAATATTAACCAGCAGCTCGGCATGGCCGGGAATAACGTTGGCAGCATCGCCAGCATGGAAGGAAGCTACTGTAATAACACCCGCTTCCAGCGGTGATTTATGGCGGCCTACCAACCCCTGCAACTGCTGTACCAGCGATGAACCTATATAAATAGGATCCACCGCCAAGTGCGGCATGGCTGCGTGACCAGAAACGCCTTCTATAGTGACTTTATAAGTGTCGTTCCCCCCCATTGCTGGGCCAGGTTTAACGAACAGCTGACCCGCGGGGAAGCCTGGGCGATTATGGTAGCCAAACACTGCGTCCACTTTAGGGTTTTGCAGCACACCCGCTTTGACCATTAAATCGGCACCGTTGCCACCTTCTTCGCCCGGCTGAAACAGCAGTTTTATATGGCCGCACAACTCGTCCCGCATTGCCATAATAGCTTCTGCAGCGAGCAACAGTGTGGCGGTATGCCCATCGTGGCCGCAAGCGTGCATTAGGCCCTCTCGCTGGGAACGGTGGGCAAAGGCGTTGGTTTCATTGATAGGCAGTGCATCCATGTCGGCACGAAATGCAAGCACAGGCCCTTCCCGCCCTGTACCCAGCTCTGCCATGACGCCAGTGGTGGCGATGCCTTCCGTTACTTGATAACCAAGTTTGCGAAGGCGATTAGCAACGAGTCTCGCGGTATCATTTTCTTGGAATTTAAGCTCTGGGTTCTGGTGAAGCTCATGCCGCAGTTCGATAGCTTCCTGCAGCTGTTTTTTTGAAAATACTTGCTCTGAAAACATGTCCTGTCCTTGCCGTTATCGATGTAATTTTTGGTGCTTTAACGTTAAGCGACTTGACAGGCAGGAAAGAGACCATTGAGTGACATGTTTGTTGCTTTGAAAGCAACAGTGGTGGGGTTTCATAATAATACTCTCAGACGTAAAAATTACGTAGCCGACAGCAGTTGGGAAGAGCGAGTCTCGGACGTCAGGTACCGTTACTTGTAGGAGGGCGGTATCTCTTATTAAATTGCAAAACTAAATGATGCTTAGTTATAGCTTTTTATTGATCGCTATAAAATAGTTGACCTAACCATGAGCTAGCGGAGCTAGCTCACTCTCTTCCGCACCTTATCGGTGGAACTGCTTTTCGCGTTCGGGCTGCCAGTAAATGGCATCGATACGTAGCCGTGTTTCGGTATTATTAGGTAACGGCCATTCGATGATGTCGCCCACTTTGAGGCCGATCAATGCCGCGCCAATGGGTGCCATGACCGAAATACCATCTGCTACGCTTTCCAGTGAATGCGGGTAGACCAGCGTTCGAATCATCTTAAGCCCACGGGTGAGGTCAGTGAAGCGAACCTGGCTGTTCATGCTGACAACATCATCCGGAATATCTTCTGGGTCGCGGACTTCACCTCGCGCTAATTCTTCCTCTAGTAGCTGGGCCACGGCCATGTCTTTATCAGATGCATTGTCGATTAAGCGCTGGAGGCGCTCGGCATCAAGGCGGTTAATAATAATAGCAGGACGTTGTCCCATGATTACTCTCCTTGGAAAGCAATAAGTTTAAACCAATAAAAAACAGCCCTTCCCCAATAAAGGAAGGACTGCGTGCTTTTAAAAGTATAAGCGATTTATAAAGTAAAGACGATCACGTGACTCCTTGTTCAATCATGGCATCAGCCACCTTTCTGAAGCCTGCAATATTGGCGCCCAGAACCAAGTTGGTTTTATCACCAAACTCTTCGGCTGTATCGGCGCACTGGCGGTGAATGTTGGCCATGATCTGTTTTAATTTTTGGTCGACTTTTTCCAGTGGCCACTGCTCCATACTGCTATTTTGTGCCATTTCTAGCTGGCTGGTAGCGACGCCTCCTGCATTGGCGGCTTTACCTGGCCCATAGGCAATTTTAGCGTTTAGAAACAGGTCGACGGCCTCTTTTGTAGCGGGCATGTTGGCCCCTTCACTAATACACGTGATGCCATTCGCAAGTAGGCTTTCCGCATCGCTTGCGGTCAGCTCATTCTGCGTGGCGCAGGGGAACGCTGCATCGGCTTGAATACGCCATACGGCATGACCGTTCTGGGGGTAGTCACGTGCCGAGATGTAGTGCGCATCAGGATGCTCGTGTAAGTAGGCTTCTAACGAGGTGCGCTGCACTTCTTTGAGCTGTTTGAGTAAGCCTAGATCAATACCGCTTTTATCGTAGATAGTGCCACGTGAATCGCTGCAGGTGATCGGTTTAGCGCCCAACTCGTATAACTTCTCAATGGTGTAGATGGCGACATTGCCAGCGCCGGAAACCAGGCAGGTCTTGTCGCGCAGCTCTTCTCCACGGGCAGCTAGCATGTTTTGCGCAAAGTACACCGCGCCGTATCCGGTGGCCTCTTTGCGGCCAAGCGAGCCTCCCCAGTTCAGCCCTTTGCCGGTGAGGACGCCTTCATAGTGGCCGGTGAGCCGCTTGTACTGACCAAAGAGATAGCCAATTTCACGCGTACCAACGCCGATATCACCTGCCGGCACATCGCAGTGGGGGCCAATATGACGGTACAGCTCGCTCATAAACGCCTGGCAAAATCGCATGATCTCGTTATCCGATTTTCCTTTCGGGTCAAAATCGGCGCCGCCTTTCCCGCCGCCTATCGGCAAGCCGGTTAACGCATTTTTGAAAATCTGCTCAAAGCCGAGAAATTTGATGGTGCCCGAGGTAACGCTGGGGTGGAATCGTAAGCCGCCCTTGTAAGGGCCAAGGGCGGAATTGAACTGTACGCGATAGCCCTTGTTGACCCGTACTTTTCCAGCATCATCTACCCAGCTTATCCGGAACATGATTTGCCGTTCGGGCTCGACTATTCGCTCAATAATGCTGTGTTGGTGATAGTAGTCGCTCTGCTCGATGAGCGGGCGCAGGCATTCGAGCACTTCTTCGGTAGCCTGATAGAATTCTGCTTGTGCAGGGCTGCTTTTATTAAGTCGTGTCAGCGTATCGTGAACGTAAGGCATCGGAGCATATCGTCATCGTTATTCAACAGAGTATTGGCTGGCCAGAGCGTTGGAATATTTAACTGGCAGCATGCTGCTGTGCATAGCCTATGCAGGTTCGGTATGGGCGAATAGGCTAGGGAATTTAGACGAAAGTATGCATTGGGAAGGTTTGGTTCAGTTATTTCTCATAACCCAGTAAACGATGGATAAACGTTTTGCAGCAGTTGAGGTTTTTTTATAGCGCTGAAATGTGCTGCCTGCCGACAATCTGGCACTCCCGTTCTCTTGCGGTGGCCTGCTGTTGGCAACAGTTATCATAAACCGTGCAGATGCGCTTTTCTGAATTAAATTTAACCTAGCAAAAGCCCTTCATCAATCGCTATAAACGCGCTGGCCTCATTGATTAGTGACGCTGCAGTAAGCTGCGGGACACCATAAACTTCGACTCGTTTTCCATGCTTAACACGGATTTTATTGGCCAGCAGATCAAAGTCGCCATCGCCGGATACCAGTACGATCACGTCTGCCTGTTCGGCGTATTCAATGGCGTCGAGCGCGATGCCCACGTCCCAATCGCCTTTTGCGGAGCCATCTGAGCGCTGAATAAAAGGCTTCAGCTTTACCTCAAAACCAATCGCTCGGAGGATGTTTTGAAACTCTCGCTGCTTTTGGTCGCCTCTATCGATGGCGTAGCAAATCGCTTTCACCACGTTTCTATTAGCGGTTGCCTGGGCCCAGAACTTGTTGTAATCAAAGTTGCGGCGATACGACTCTTTAACGGTGTAATAGACATTTTGGATATCGACAAATATCGCCACGCTGGTCATAACAAGTAACCTTTTGCACGTTAGTGATCAGCTTAAACGGTTTGAGTAGATAAATGTATCTGCTTGCCATGAGTATTATCGCCACAGCAACCCCGATATTTTGCCGAACAACGCCTTAAAGCGCCCCGTTCGTATCCAATATCGACACCGTGATGTGCAGATAAGCAACGTGACCACTAGGCTGACAGGGGAATTTTCTTTTATGTCACACGCGGCCTAGGAGTATTTAGTATGAGAACCTTGTCGAACATAGGGTTTGCTATCTTCGGTGCCGCGCTGGTCGCGATTAGTTACGGGCTGGCACGTTTTGCGTTTGGTCTTTTTGTGCCCTCCATTAGCGCCGAGCTGGGTCTCACGCCGTACCTCATTGGTATCATCGGGGCACTGCCGTTTATTAGTTTCGTGCTGGCCACACTGGTTGCTCCGCTTGCCGCTGATCGACTCGGTGCACGTAATCTGGCGATGCTGTCGGGTGGCTTCGGGGTGGCTGGCCTGGGGTTGATCAGCCAGGCGTCAGGCTCACTTGCGCTGGGTGTGGGGGTGTTTATCTGCGGTATCTGCACCGGTTTGATGATGCCCGCCCTCACCGCCGCGATGCAGGCGCTGGTAAGCCGGACGATGCACGGGCGTGTCAGTTCGATTATGAACGCAGGCACCAGCGTGGGGATTATCGTGGCAGTGCCGACGGTGGTGTTTCTTGCGGACGCGTGGCGGCTGACCTACACGATCTTTGCCGTTCTGACCGGTCTGGGGGTAGCGGCGGCGTGGTACTTCATTCCTTCAGTGTCACGGGTGATTCCCGCTAACGCGGCACCGCCGCCGCCCATCACCCGGTTGCAGTGGTCGCGGCTCATTCGGCTTACGCTATTCGCTTTCGCCATGGGCTTTGTGTCTGCCCCGTACTGGCTTTTCGCCCCCGACTTGGCGGTTACCCTGGGTGCGCTGCCCGCTAACCAAACCGGTTGGCTGTGGTTTGCGGTGGGTATCGCTGGGCTCGGCGGTGCCGTGGTGAGCGATTTAGCCGACCGCAATAACCCGCCCATTACCCAGGCATTGATGCTGATGATGCTGTCTTCAAGCTTGGCATTGCTGGCCGCTAGCCCCAGTCAGTTACCGCTGGCGATGTTTTCCGCGATGGTCTTTGGGCTTGCCTATATGAGCTTAACGGGGCTGTATCTGATGACGGGTATTCGGCTATTGCCGGGGCGGCTATCCATGGGGCCAGTACTGCCGTTTATGGCCTGTGCGCTTGGGCAGGCAGTGGGCTCCCCGGTGGTGGGTATTCTGGTTGATGGCGTTGGCTATGCGGAGGCGTTTTCGATCTTCTCCGTGGTGGGCATTCTGATTGCGGTGCTATCGCCCATCTATCCAGGCCATATCGATTACTGGGCTGACTGGACAGACGAAACGGTAGAAGAAGCACCAGAAGAGCAGCCGATAGTGGAAGATACCGGCCTTCAGGCAGCTTATGACTACCAATTGCTGGATGAAAATGGTGAACCCATTGAAGCCAACGAGTCCATTGAGCCCGAGGTAGAAGAGAAAGATGCGCCTTGAATGTTGTGTTGTAGGTCGCATGAAAAAGAATAGCGTGCGATTTCGACTGCTCCACATGCCGGCAAAGACGACGTTGGAAAGTTTTGTACAACCGATGCTAGCTTTTGTATGAGTTTTTGGTTTTTAATGTTGCCATACATTTACCCATGCAAACCATCGTCGTTCAAAGATAAAAGGTGCTCTAACCTATGACTTCCACTAGCTCGCCATTGGGGCAACCAGAAGCGCTATCGTCCGCTCTTTTTCCCCGCACTGTGTATCTGGCTGGAAACGACCCTGAAGCGACGCGCCGAGAGATTGAGGCTTGCTTCACCGCTACGTTTGATCGCTATGAGTCACTGTTCACTACACTGGCGAGTGAAGAGGCTTATTTGCGTAAGTCTATTTCGCTCAGGCATCCGCTGATTTTTTACCTCGGGCATACCGCAACATTCTTCGTCAATAAGCTGGTGCTGGCGAAACTCTTGCCCGCTCGAATCGACCCTAATATGGAGTCTATTTTCGCCGTAGGCGTCGATGAGATGAGTTGGGATGATCTCAACGAAGCCCACTATTCATGGCCATCGGTCAGCGAGGTGATGGACTACCGCGCCAAGGTGCGCGCGGCGGTGCTTAATCTGATCCGCGAGCTGCCGGTGTCGCTGCCCATCGGCTGGGATAGCCCGTTCTGGCCTGTCATCATGGGCATCGAGCACGAGCGCATTCATCTTGAAACGTCGTCGGTGTTGATTCGCCAGCAGTCGCTTGATTTGGTGACGCCACAGCCTGCCTGGGCACCCATTCGCACCACCGGTGAGCCACCGGAGAATGCGCTGATCACGGTTCCCCAGGGTGAGGTAACGCTGGGCAAGCCGTTTGACGACCCGTGGTACGGCTGGGATAACGAGTACGGCCATCACCGTGCCGACGTTGAAGAGTTTAAAGCCAGCCAGTTTCTGGTCAGCAATAGCGAGTTTCTCGAATTCGTCGAAGCCGGTGGCTATTTAACCGATGCTTACTGGTCGGAAGAGGGGTTGGGATGGCGTAATTTTGCCAAAGCGAGCCATCCCACTTTTTGGGTGTGGAAAAACGAGTGGTTCCTGCGCTTAATGACCGAAGAGGTTGAGATGCCCTGGGATTGGCCGGTGGAGGTCAACTTCCACGAGGCTAAAGCCTTCTGTAACTGGAAAAGCCAGCAGACAGGCCAACCTGTGCGTATGCCGACGGAAGATGAGTGGCATCGCCTGGCGGAGGAAGCGGGTGTCTCCGAGCTTGAAAGTGATCAACCGGCCAACGCCAACCTGCACTTGGATCATGGCGCCTCATCTTGCCCGGTCACGCGCTTCCAGCACGGCCAGTGGTTCGATGTGGTGGGCAATGTATGGCAGTGGGTAGAAACACCGACTTACCCATTCCCAGGTTTTGACGTGCATCCACTCTACGATGACTTCACCACCCCGACGTTCGACAACCAGCACAACCTGATCAAGGGCGGCTCCTGGATATCCTGTGGCAACGAAACCCGCCTAAGCGCACGCTATGCATTTCGCCGCCACTTCTTCCAGCATGCGGGTTTCCGCTACGTAGTGTCAGATGCTGAAGTCACGCTGCCCAGCGCTTATTACGAAAGCAATGCCCGTATGGCGGAGTACGCGGAATTTCATTACGGCGACGAATGGTTTGGCGTTGCCAACTTCCCCCAAGCATTGGCCAACAAGGCGCTAACCGCCATGGCCGGGCGTCAAAAGAAACGCGCCCTGGATTTGGGCTGTGCCAGCGGGCGTGGCAGTTTTGAGCTGGCCCGTGAATTTGAGCACGTCGATGGCGTGGACTTTTCGGCTAACTTTATCCGCCAGGGCGTGGAAATGGCGGAGCAGAAAGTGCTGCGTTATACCCGCACCGAAGAGGGTGAGCTTGTTAGCTACCAGGAACGCACCCTGGCAAGTATGGGGCTGGAAACGGTTGCCGATCGGGTCAGCTTCCATCAGGGCGATGCGTGCAACCTCAAGCCGCAGTTCAGCGAATATGACTTAGTGCTGGCCGCGAATCTGATTGATCGGTTGTATAAGCCTGCCCAGTTCCTGCAAACCATTCATCAGCGTATCAATGCCGGTGGCATCCTGATGATTGCATCGCCGTATACCTGGCTGGAAGAGTACACGCCGATGGAGGAGTGGATCGGTGGGTTCAAGAAAAACGGCGAAAACTTCAGCACCCTGGATGGCCTCAAGGAGCTGCTGGAGCCCCACTTCAAAATGATCAGCGAGCCCGAGAAAGTGCCCTTTGTGATCCGCGAGACCATGCATAAATACCAGCATAGCCTCTCGGAAGTCACGCTGTGGGAGCGGCGTTCCTAACGCTTCTCAATAAGCCCCTCAATGGCCCGGTTAATCGACGCGTGTTCGGTTAACCGGGCAAACAGGTCGCCAGTCTCCTGGCCATTGATTAAGCCCAACAAGACGCCTAGTAACGCGCCTCTGTGTGCGCTGTCGCCTCCAACCTCTGCGTTGATCTGTAAGGCGCGCAGTGGTTCCTGATGGTACTTGCAGGCCAGGTATAACACCGCAGGCCACGCGTCGGTAATGTAGCAAGCGGTGGATAGCTGTTTCCCTATTACCTCACGTTCGGGGCGAGTGCCTTCCACCAGCGTCGTTAAATCCCGACGGGATAAGCCGCGTGTTGCCTTCAGCAGCAGTTCCTGCACGTTGACATCGCCATCGCGGAACATGAGCGCGTCGATCAGCTCAACGTAGGCATCGCAAACGTCCGCGAGAAAGTTGTCCGGATGGGTCAATGCCAGGTGGTTGCGGCAAAGCTTGCGGGTATCGGCCAGCGAAGTACCTCTTAAGCGTTCGCCAATCGCCAAGGGAGCAATAGTGGTCAAGCCGCCAATGGACGGCGTGTCGTGGGTAACGGCGCCGCATTTGTGTGGAGGCTGGCCTTTTTCGAGGTTAGCGAAAAAGCCGCGATGGTAAGACTCAGCATAGGTATCCGGATGGGCCGGTATCTCTGCGGTCATTAGGCGGATATAGGCTTGCAGAAAAGTATCGCGGTCATAGTGCTGGTCAGGCGCGCTCATTGTTTGCATCAGGGTTAACGCACAATAGGCGTTAAGGGTGTTATCCCCTGGCTGCATGCCTTGGTGGTAATGAACGTTAGGACGATTCCAGTACGACTGTTTGCCTTTAAGGATGACATCGCCAACGATCTCGCGCTGTGATTGACTCCCCGCATTCTTTCGCCCACCGGCGCTGGTGGAGTGCAGGGACATAATCGATGACGGATGAAACTCAGGTGGCGCTTCAAACGTTGTGATCCCGTTTGGAAACGCACGGTCGATATCGTGGACGTTGTAGAACCAGTGCACCGGCATCGCCAGTGAGTCGGCAATAAACAGGTTTTTAAGTGCGGCAACAGCTCTTGATGACACGTTATCTGTCATGGATATGTTCCTTTAAGTTTGTCTTGCCATCTTATGGGTAATGTTCAGGTTAGCGAACTGTTGGCGATCAACGCTTAACCACAAAGGGAGGTAGGAAGATGTCATCACGACTGCGTAACCGCCATGTTTGGTTTGGGCTTCTGCTTGGCGTTCTTGGGCTGGTGTATATCGCGAGTATGGAAAAAAGCGGGCTTGCAGAACTGCCTCATGTTCTAGCGGCCCTCACCGTGCTGATCCCGCTGACGATGTTCGGGGTTGTGCTGCGAAGCCCGTGGCCGGCGGCAGCGGCGCTGATTATGCTGGTTTTTATCAATATAACGCTGAGCTAGAACCAGCCCTAAGCCCGATAAACAAATAACAACACTAGAAAAATGAGCGCTATTAAATGCCATTTTATTATGGGGCTGATATATATTATTAAAGGATCAGTGTTCATCTTGGCGTAGGGTTACGTACATGAATGCCCAGGAACAGGATCGACTGTTCGCGCTCCGCCAGCTAAATCTGCTGGATACCTCCCCAAGTGAGAGTTTTGATCGCATAACACGGATAGCTAGTCAGCTATTCGGTTTGCCGATCGCTGCCGTGTCCCTCACCGACGAGAACCGGCAGTGGTTTAAGTCCAGGGTTGGGGTCGAACATTGGGAGATCCCCCGGGACACGGCTCCCTGCGGGGAGGTCTGCGATGCCTCGAAAGTCCTGGTCATTCCCGATCTTCTCGCCTCGGACTGCTATCGCAATAGCTACCTGGCAAAGACAGGCATCCGTTTTTATGCGGGCGCACCGTTGGTAACGCGAGAAGGCCACACCCTGGGCGCGATGTGTGTGCTGGACACCCAGCCAAACGAGCTCTCTGAGCAAGAGCAGATAATGCTTTGCGATCTAGCCGCCATGGTCATGGCCCAGATTGAGCTGCAGCACGCGTTTGGCAGAATTGACCCGTTAACAGGCCTTTCTAATCGTCACCAGTTTGCTGAAGACATACAGGATATACAGCTAGATTCGCCAAACGAGTGGAGAGTCGCGCTGTTGACCGAGGTGGTCGATGTCGGCGAGATAAGTGCGCTTCATCGTACTCTTGGGCCAGCGTACCTTGATGAACTAGTGAGAGTTTCCGCCCGTTGCTTGCAACAGGCCATCGGGTCGGGCGTGAAGCTCTACCACCTGGGTGGCTGCCAGTTCGTGCATCTGGTGAACCATGCGAGCGATACCTACTTGTTGAAGGAGGCGCTGCGGCTTCGTCAGGCGCTGTTGGCGCTTGAATCTGCCCGCGCAGTGCCGGTATTGGTTCGCCCCACTGTGGGTCTCGCGCCATTTTGTCTGGGCGAGGTCGCAGCTGTGGATATTTTGCGCAGTGCTTATGCCGCTTGCTTGGATGCTCGCCAGGCGAGAAAAGGGGCGGGGCTTTTCTCCTCGGAGCTGGATGCCCATTACCAACGGCGTTATATGCTGCTGAACGACATCGGTCGGGCGCTGGAAAGCGAGGATGAGCTTTACTTGGTCTTTCAACCTCGTGTCCACCTAGAGAGCGGCGAATGCTCGGGAGCAGAAGCATTGTTGCGCTGGCGCCATCCTCTCTTGGGTGACTTATCGCCTGACGAGTTTATCCCATTGATCGAACATACGCCGATGGCTAAACCACTCACGCAGTGGGTGTTGCGGCATACCATTAGCCAGGCATCGGCGTGGCATCAACAAGGCGAGACACTGCAGATTTCGGTCAATGTGTCGGCGACCAATCTTGAGGAAGAGCATTTTGCCCTACGGCTACTGGGAGAGATGGCGCACATGGCCCTGCCGCGAGCCAGCTTGGAGGTGGAACTTACAGAAAGTGCGTTGGTTGGCCAGGGAGAGGTGGCGACGGTTCAACTCACGGCGCTCATCGCGGCTGGACTGCGGATTGCCATCGATGATTTCGGCACCGGCTACAGCAGTCTCTCCTACCTGCATGAGATACCCGCCCATACCGTGAAGATTGATCGCTGCTTCATCACTCATCTAGACCATGATGAGCGTGCTGCGACACTGGTCAAATCGATGATCTCAATGGCCCATAATCTGGGCTACCGCGTGGTGGCCGAAGGCGTAGAGAGCGATGCTGTTTACCGCCGGCTCGTGCAACTGGGGTGCGACGAGGCCCAGGGGTACCTCATCGCTAGACCGCTATCGCCAGGGGCGTTCGAAAAGTGGCTGCATCCGGAGTAGGGTAATGATACTTGGCTAATTTTTCTTTGACATTGGCTGCTTGGATAGACGTGCTTTCAGCTAATCACCATTTTTTGGAAGCTATCTGCCGATAGTGTTGGCAACCATTCGGCACAGTTTCCAAAATAGGGATATCTGGCCCAGTCCTCTCGTGCACCGATAACAAATAAGCGCAATTTGGCGCGACTGACCGCGACATTCAAGAGGTTGGGGGTGGCCGATGCCCAATCTTTTGCGCCAGCCTTCTGCGGGTTACCGCCCAGCACTAAAATGACGACCTTGGCTTCCTTGCCCTGAACTGTGTGAATCGTACCGGCCTTAATGCCAGGGTAGTTCGCTGCCACTTGATGCAGTTTTTTAACCACGGCACGAAAAGGTGAGATGAGGAAAATATCGTCGGCTGTTACGTCTTGCTCAATAAGCCGTTCGATTAATGCTTTGGCGGCTCGCCCTTCGTTGGGCACCCAGTGGCCGTCGGCTTGTTCCGCTGGCACATCGACCCAGGCGCTTTCAAAAAGCGAACTATTGGAGCAGGGTTTGCCGTGCACCATGGCATTGTCATAGGCCACTTCGTTGCAAATCTCGAACATGGGGCTATCGCAGCGACGATGAACCAGTAATGGAGCACCGACCCATGTAGTCCCGATGGTACTTCCATATAGGCTGGCTTGATCGGCTAATGCTTGGGTTGAGGTGCTGCCGGGCAACCACTCCATGCTGACGCCTAGGCTTTCCGCTAGCGAGCCCTGCAGGCGATCCGGCACCGTCACGACAGGGGTTAATTGCAAGGGATCGCCAACCACCAACGCCGATTTGGCTCGCCAAAGAGCACCTGCTGATTGCTGTGGCGCGGCTTGACCTGCCTCATCAACCATAAGCCAGCCGAGGCTCTCGCGGCCCAATTCAGCAAATTGACGACCAAAAGAGGCAAACGTGGTTGAGACGACCGGCACCAAGAGGAATAGGCTTGACCAAAGGCTTTCCGCTACCCCTTCTGGAAGTTCGTTGGGAGCTTTGCCGCGTAATAATTGCATCATGCCGCGCAGGTTGTTCTGCAGCGGCTTTCCTGCGTCGAGCACAAAGGCATCATGAAGATCCAGCGCGGCTAGAAACACCCGAACACGGGCAGACTCCCATTCGGGATCTGCCCACGGCGAAGCAAGTTCTTTGGTTTTTGGACACTCGGTAAGCAGGTCTGGGGTTACGCAATAACGGTGACCGACCTTTTCGCAATAGGTGTCGATCGTCTGATATGCCGCTAGTGCTTTCTTTTCTGCCGTCGCACGTGCTGCCTGCTGCTGAGTAAGCTGGGTGCGGACTTGCTCGCAGTGCTTGGCCGCTTCCTTGGTCGTAGCTTCACTGCGTTGATACTGCTGGCGCTCAGTGGCGACTGCCTCGGACAATGCTGAGTGGTTCAACTGTTGTTCAGCATGGTTGCAGGCGTTGAGCGCAAGCGCCTTGCGCTTGAGACTCTCTGACACCTGCTGGCGCGCGGCAACTTCTTGATCGGATAGCATGCGTAGAGTGTTTTGCCATGCTTTCACGCTGGATAAGGTGCGCAACCACTTACTCCACCATCGCTTAACTGTACTCGGGCCATCTTCGCGGCAATGTTCAAGCTGCTGCTGTACTCCTTGCAGTGAGTGCTCCGCGGCAGAGCAGTAATTTTGTTGACTCTCCAGGTCACGTTCTGCCGATTTTAATACTGCTTCTCTCTCGCTCTTAACCCCCAAGAACGCTTGTTCAAGCGTCGCTTTGTGCTCATCTTGCCGTTCAAGGGCGTTTGCTCGCTGCTGTTCTGCTTGAGCCAACTCCGCGGCCAGCGTCTGTTCTCGGTGTTGTAAGGCCGCGATGTCCTGCTCAATCTGCCTGATGGTCGTTACTGCTTGGTAGACATGTTGCCGTTCGTAGCGACACGCCTGCTCTTCATCGAGCGCCTTTTGGAAGGACGCCACCGCCTGACGCCAACCGGGCACGTTTGCTGGTCGAGGCCCTTTGAGTAAGTCGGGAATATGCACGGGGTCGTCTTCGGACTTCTTTTGTTCCCAGCCCCAGAACGCATCAGCAAACGCTGTTTTGTTCTTGCTCTTCCCCAGGCACGCTGCCAATAGCGACCAGGCTTCGCCAGTATCGCCGAGCAAACGGGAGCCGATTTCAGTGAAGGGGCTATGCTTTCGGTCGCCCCATTCAGGGTCAACATCTGCAGCTTTCGGAAACTCTAAGGTCACGTTTTCCACCGCGCCGTTATTGCTGGATGCCACCACGATGCCAAAGTTAAGCAGTGAGGCGTCTAGTGGGGCAAAAAACTGCCGCCACTCACCGCTTTGCCAAGCAGGGCGTGATTTTCCAAAGGCGTCAGATGGAGACGAAAAGCGTGCCAAGATCTGGGCACGTTCAATGATGATGCCTGCCACAATATCTTTTAGCAGCGTCGTCTTCCCGGTACCGGGTGGGCCATTCACTGCCATCAGGCCACTTCCGCCTCCCCCGAGGCTGTGCAGCGCTTGGTTTACCGCAAGCTGCTGGCTGAAGACTAACGGATAGCGATTTTTCGTAGGCCACCGCCCTGGTGGGTATGCCACTGGGGCAAGTAGTGCCCAGGCTTCTTGGTGCTCTTTGCGAAGATCAATATGGCGTGGGGGGCGCTTACCCAGATAGTGTGCTAATGCTTCGCCAATATCACCGCTTTCGGCGTTGTGCTGTACTAACGCAAGATCATCCAGAAAAAGGCTGTTGAGCATTTCTAGCGCGGCGGTTAGGCGGGGGCTAGGTGGCTCCGTCTGTGTATGTGCCCCGTTATCCGTTTGGGTCGCTGGTGTCGTGTTTGTCACCGGGCGGCGGACACACTGTACCCGACATATCGTAGGCGTCAGGGTTTGCGTCGCAAGCCCGAGGTAGCCAAATAACCACGCCAAAAAGCGGTATAGGTTCTCGCTGGTTAGTTCGGCACCTGACAGCTCGCTGGCAAAGCGGTCGTACACCACGCCATTGGCATCAGCAAAATCTTCGCTTTTTAATGCGTTGGCATGAAGAGTGGTTCGCCCTTGTGCGGCCTGCTTGCGTAGGGCACCAAAGGCCCAGGCGAAGCTCGATAGCACCAACGTTTCGGCGATGACGCAGCCTGCGCTATCGACCTGAAAGCCGACGGCGGATGTCCCCAGCGGTTGGCGTTCATCGCGTACGACATGATTAAGTTTTTCCCCAAGCCAGGATTCGATCTCTTCGCGTGCGGTGTTGATGTTTATCAGCCCTGCGTAAATACCATAGGCCCACTTTTCCCGGTGATTGTCCTCGGTTATCCCAGGGGACGCTTGGGCACATCGATAGATCGTATGAGGGTGATCGGGTTGCCAGGGGAGGTCATCCTTGGAGTCAGTGCGAATATCGTAAATCGGCTCGCGCTCATCGCGTTTAGGGCTGGTCTTGGGGAATGAGGTGGGTGTCAGCCATTCAACCAGACGCCAAAAAGCCACGATATTGCTAGGTGTCCCCATCGATACACACTCCTTGTCCTGTTATTGGGGAAACCCCCTAAGTACTCACTGCTCACGCCCGTTTTATCGTCTGAAAACGGCTATGTCTCATTTAGTGAGATGAACTCGTGAATTTGTCTTGCTATGTTTTAGCTCATATAAACAAATAACGATAAACATAATGTCGGCAAATGAAAACAGCACCACATCAGGCCCTACGACGCTCGTTCATGCCATGCAAATATTGCAGGTTACTGCACGTGGCGGTCACCGCGGTGCGAGTATAGACGATTACTTGAATGCGTTGAGTTTCAGTCGTCCTACGCTCTATCGGTTGTTAAAAGGTCTCAAGCAGCAAGGATTCTTGCGACCTTCTCCCATTCGCGGGCGTTACCTACTGGGTTATGAGTTGCTAGTGCTTGGTGCTCAGGCGGGCAATGGCGCGGGGTTGCGCGATTTGGCACGGCCCAGGTTGCTGGCGCTGGCGCAGCGCTGGGGAGACAGTTTTTATTTGTTCGCTCGTGATGGCGTCAATGCTGTCTGCTTGGAAGTACAGAACGGCGCTTATCCCGTGGGCAGTTTCGTTAGGGCGACGGGTGGCCGTTTGCCGCTAGGCGTCGGCCAAGCATCGATTGCCTTGCTCGCGTATCTCGGCGCGGATGAGAGAAATGAAATACTCAGCCATAACGCGGAACGGCTGATAGACGAATACGCGATTGCCATCGCTGACATCGACGCCGAAATTGCCCACCAACTTAAACATGGTTACGCCCGGGGCGTAGAGGGCTCTCTGCTCCCGGAATATAGCGGCCTGGCCATTCCTATTCTTGACCATAGCGGCCACCCCTTGGGCGCCATGAGCTGTTCGATGCTCAAATCGCGTATGACGGAAGATCACAAGCGGGAAGTGCTCCAAGGCATGCAGGAAGAGGTTGCCGCCATGGTCAATCAGGCCCATGGCCTGCTGTATCTGGATTAACGCGCTATGCCACACACTACGCACCCATCCCATCAGCGCCCTTGCGGCTGGAACGCTTGGCTAGCCGAGCGCCAGCCGCGCCCCGCTCTACGCGGTCACTCTGAGGCAGATGTCGTCATCATCGGAGCCGGTTATACCGGTTTTGCGGCAGCCTCTGCCTGGCAGCAGGCGCGCCCTGAAGATCGCATCAAAATCCTCGAAGCTGACCGGGTAGGCGAGGGGAGTCCAGGACGTAACTCCGGCTTTATGCTGGAAATTGCCTTAGCCAACGATGCTCGCCCCGAAGAGCTTGAGCGCATGGAGAAGCTGAACGCGTTAAGCCGACAAACCATGGCGTTACTGCGCGCGCGTGTCGAACGTTTGGGTATTGACTGCCAGCTCGAGCGTAGTGGCACCTATCGCGCTGCCCGTAGCGCTATAGGCCAGCGTGCCTTGAACCAGTATGAAGCGTTTCTGAAGGCTGCTGGGCTTTCCTACCAAACTTTGAACGGTAGCCAACTCGCTGAGCGAATCGGTACGCACTACTACACCCAGGGGATTTATTCGCCGGACTGCTATCTCGTCCAGCCCGCCGCATTGATTGTGGGTTTAGCGGATTCATTGGAAGCCGGTATCGAGCTGCATGAGCGCTCGCCAGCGACTCAAATAGTACCTGATGGCAAGAAATGGCGCGTTACTACACCCGAAGGCAGCGTGGCGGCTGGGCAGGTGATTTTGGCCAATAACGCTTTTTCTAGATCCTTGGGTGCAGATCCTTCGCGGCTCACCGCTATTTATACCTATGCCGCCATTACCGAGCCTTTGCCGGAACCAGAGCGCCAACGCATCGCCGCGACGACCTGGGGGTTGCTACCCGCACACCGCCTAGGCTGTACGTTGCGTACCACCGCTGACGGCCGTTTGATGATCCGCTCGCGTTACAGCTATGAACGCGAAGCCGATAACGCCCGTATCGAGGCCGGACTGAAAGCAAGCCTAGAGGCCCGCTATCCCGAACTCACCCCCGTGCACTTTGAAAAGGTCTGGGGAGGTACCACCGGGCTGACCTATAACGGAGCTCCGCTTTGGGGTGAAATCCAGCCCGGGCTGTATGTTTCGGCGGGGTGCAATGGCGGCGGTATCGTCAAAGGTACCTACCTGGGCGATGCCTTGGCGCGCCATGCGCTCGGCCAGCCGGTTGAGGATATTGCCTCGCTATTCGGCCAGGCGAGCTGGATGCCGCCCGACCCCGTGCGTCGGTTGGGTTTCTACCTGACCAGTGAAATGGAGCGCCGTAAGGCAAAAAACGAAACCTGACCCCACCTACCACTATAAAAAGAGAGATGACAATGGATCCTCAAGATCATATTGGGCTGCTGTCCATCATGCCGGCGGCATTGGCCATCGTGCTGGCATTTGTCACCCGCAATACGGTTTTCTCGCTGGCTGTTGCCTGTTTCGTTGGGGTGATTACCTTGGGCAATGGGCTGATGGGGTTTCCTACGCTGTTAAAGGAAACCCTGGGCACCACTAGCTTCTCCTGGATACTGCTTTTGGAGTTATTCATTGGCACGGTAATCGCTTTTTTCCAACGTACAGGGGCGATTCAGAACTTTACCGCCTGGGTGGAACGTCGTGCTTTATCGCGGGTGCGGGTTCAGTTGGTTGCCTGGGTGATGGGTATGTTCGTTTTTTTCAGCGACTACTTCAGCCCTCTGTTTGTCGGTAGTACGATGCGTGGCCTGACGGATCGGTACCGGGTCTCGCGGGAAAAGCTGGCGTACATTGCCGACTCCACCTCGGCTCCGGTGAGTGTCATGGTGCCCATCACGGGCTGGGCAGTGTTTATCTCGGGTTTGTTGATCGGCATGGGGCCCATCGAAAATGCTGCGCAGGCAATGGGGGTATTTCTGCATGCCATACCTTTCAATCTCTATGCGTGGCTATCAGTGTTGGTCGTCGGGCTGGTGATCGTAGGCGTTATTCCGCTTTTTGGGCCGATGCGCGAAGCCGAGCGTCGGGCTCAGGAAGAGGGCAAAGTACTGCGTGATGGGGCAGAACCGCTGGTGGGGGAGGAGCTGACGGAAATTCCGCCTTATGAAGGAGCACGTACCAGCCTATTTTGGAATTTTTTCGCTCCGGTACTGGTAGTGATCGGCGTTGCCGTAGGCACCTTTATCGTCATGGACTCGGCCAAGACCATGGAGGCATTTCTGGCGGCTTCCGTGTTTCTCGGTATCGTTATGCGCCTTCAGGGCATTCCCTTTAGCGACATTATGAAAACCTCGATGGCGGGGATGAAGGGAGTAATGCCCGCCATTATCATTCTGGCGTTAGCCTATTCGTTAAATCAACTTTCCAAAGACATGGGTACGGCTAACTATATCGTTGAAGCCACCGCAGGCTGGCTAACACCGGCTTTGCTTCCGGCCATGACGTTCCTGATTGCCGCCGTTATCGCCTTTTCAACCGGTACCTCTTGGGGCACCTTCGCTATCATGATGCCGCTGGCTGTGCCGCTCGCTTTCAACTTTAGCGGCGATATGATTACACCGCTGGTGTATGCCACAGTGGCTGCTGTGGCGGGAGGCGGTGTCTTTGGAGATCACTGCTCGCCCCTGTCGGATACCTCTGTGCTTGCTTCTACGGGGGCCGCCTCTGACCATATCGATCATATCAAAACGCAAATCCCCTTTGCGCTAGCCGTCGCCTTGCTTTCCCTGGCTATGTATCTGTTGCTTGGCCTCACGCTGTAACACTGTTCGCCCTGCGATGTGGTGGATGCCGCGTTATCGCAGGGCCTAAATACCAAGCTGATACTACCCTGCTGGGCGGCGCATCACGGTCATCAATACCCCAGCGCCAATCAAGCTGCCAGCACCACAACGATGTAGCAGGCGGCGAAACTTGGCGGTCATCAGTTGTCGGCTGGTTGTTGATAGCAATGTATAGCCGAGATCGGAGATGACACCCATCACAAGAAAGGTGGTAAACAGAATTGCCAGTTGGGGCGCCAAGGGCTGGGACTGGTTGATAAACTGCGGCATGAAGGCCATAAAGAATAAAATGCTTTTGGGGTTCAGGAGTGTCACCCAAAATGCCTTTGCGGTGCCTTGCTTGACGCTCGCTCCAGAGGCTTCCAGGTCATTCAATTGGCCGGATTCACGCCACATCTTGATGCCAAGATAAAGTAGATAAAGAACCCCGAGCCATTTGACGATGGCGAATAGCTCCGCCGACGCCATCAGAAGGGCGCCCACGCCTGCAAACGAAAGCGACATAGCCACCAAGTCACCTAAGAAGAAGCCGGGCAGCATCGCCAGAGCCGCTCTGCGGCCTTGATTGATGCCGGTGATTACCAGCAGGGCAACGGCGGGGCCGGGGGATGCGATAACTAAAAACGAAGCCAGCACAAACGACAGCCACAGCTCAATTGACATAGCGTTACCCGCCTTGTTGTTGAATTATTAATTAAAGCTCGCTATGTAGTTGTAAGCCCTGAAGTGCCGCGTGGCAATGATTCTAAATGGCCATTTTCTCGATTTTCCCGGCGGTTTTTTTGCGTAATTTGCTGTGATAACGCTCCACTCTCACGCCAATAGCGTGTTTCTAGAGCCTAGGTGGGTAAACAGAGCTTCTGGTCAGAATGTTCAGTTGCTGCACTTGTGCATTAAGACCAACTGCCGGAATTACTATAAAGCTATTATTGAGCAGCAGGCTAAAGAGCTAGCCATCACAGTAATCTTCACTAAGAGCATCTCTTCCAGCATCTATAAGCATTTTGCTAATCAGTTCGGCATCTTGAGATCCGAAGACACGTCCACCGGTGTGTTCGGCAATGCAGTTGGAAAGTCCGCTATTAGAAATGTCTACGACGTTAACCCGAAGCCTGGGCTGTCGATTAGCTATATCTTGAGCAATTGCACACTGGTTTTGATCGCAGCCATCTGCACCGTCGACAAAGGCTAGGATGACGGCATCGCGATTTATGCCATCAACCATATCAGCAGCCCTTATTAGGCTTGCTGCTAGTGGTGTGCCATCGTCGGCGACAAGCCGGTGCACTCCCTCTATGAGCTGAGGGCGCTGATCTGCAGAGAAAATGCCCTGAACAACTGTTGTATCACACCCTTGATAGGTCACTAACCCAATGTCGATGCTAGGATCGATGGCTTGAACAAGATCACTAAATGCATGTTGGGCGACAGTAAGACGCGAAGGGCCTGCTATAAGCCGTTGCATACGTGGATCGTTGGCTCTTAACTCACGTAAAAAATCTGGCATGTTGAATAACCACTGCTCATCTTCCGGAGACGTCTGAATGTTAAGATTCATCGAGCCAGAAGTATCAAAGATAGTGACGAATTCAGGTGGCGGCGCATCGTCATTCCGGCAGGCAAAAGGTAGTGTTTTGCCTTCGCTGCGTTGCCAAGGAGTAGAAAAGCGCTCCCAGTGTGCGAAAGTCAGCCATAAACCCAGCAGTGCCAGTCCTGCTAATAGCGGCAATAGCAGCGGAATGACCCAGCGACGACGGGGAGAGGCAGGTGCTGAAGAAGGTGGCCTCATGGCAGTCGGCGGAGGTCTAGGTGTCGCGTTTGGAGATATCACACTGGAGGGCGCCGACGTTGAAAACACGGGCACCCAGCGGATTAAAAGCGGCTCACCATTAATCGAGTAGAGGTTGTTGGTATCTGGATGAGTGGGTAATACTCGCAACTCTGAAGCAGCGGGGTCGCCCCGCTTTTCAAGTTCAGTGATCAGGTTGCCTAACGCTAATAAGCGCTGGTTGAGGCGCTGCTTCAGCACTTCCTGCTCATCTGCTGATAGCTCGTTCAAGTGGCGAGGCTGACCAGATAACTCCGTCCACCATTCCAAAGTATTCAAACTGCCTACTCGCGGTAGGGCGAACAAGTTGCCAATACTGGGGGGGCAATAGCGATAGACGAGCTTCTGCAACCGCTCAGGCTGCAGAGGCTCAGCTAGCGCTAGGTTCTCCTCACGCAGAACGCGCTGCATAGCGTTCCTCCATGAAATAAGACAGTGGCATTGGCGTCACGGAGTATAGCCTAAACTTTGCTGAAGCCGATTCACTTGTTCTTGTAGAGCATTGAGCCGCTCTTCCCGCTCTGCGAAGGTTTCCGTGTCAGCTTCTTGTGAAGAAGAGCCTGCCTGCACCTGCTGCTCTACCTCGCTCAACTGGTGCTGTAACCCTAGCTGTTCCTGTGTGCGATTCTGTAATCGAGCAACCAGCTGTTCCATCGTGCGCTCAAGTTCGTATTGTTGTTGGTTAGTAACCCGCAATTCATTTCGGGTGGCGCGCTGCTGTTCCATAATCTGACGCTGAATATCTCGAAATAGCGCGTTCTCTTCTTGGTCTTGGTAAACCTGCTCCTCGCCTGCATCAATGCGAGCCCGGTAGCCTCCACCAGCATCACAAGAGAGCTTAGCCAGTAAGCTGGCCTCCTGGCTTGGGTCACAGGCTTCAGGCGTTGTTGCACAACCGCTGAGTATCGCTAGGCTGCTGGCAGCGACGATAAGTCGAAGTTTCATAGGGGCTCCTTAGCCAAGAGTAATTGCTGAACGCATGCTGTAGAGGTCATCTACTTCTTGTTGAAGAGCGAGTACTTGTTGGTTCATGACTTCAATTTCTTGCTCTACCTTCTGTACTTCAGCAGGGCTGGCTTCTTGGCGCTCTAGCTGGGCAACACTCTGATATTCACTAACAGATTTCTGCATATTGCTAAGATCGCGGCGCAGTATGCCAATATTACTGTCGATACCGGCTAACTCTCGCTGCACGGATACTTGATTGACACGCTGTTCAGCAATTTCTTGTTCAATACGTTCAATACGTTGGCGGTCTTCGGCCATGACAAGACGAGCAGTTTCAGTTCGCGCGATTACCTTTTGGGTATCTTCTTGTATATCTTGGCTCATTACTGCGAGGCGTTCTGCACTAGATGCGTATTCGCTGCGACGCTGATCTAGATAGTAGTTGGCCCCCATCGCTACACCACAGGCGCTAATACCAGCAATAATGGCGCATTGGGCATGATTACTCGTGCCGCTGAGCATGCAGCCCATGACACCGACAGCCGCCCCTGCTGCACACGATTGAAGGCCAGATTTACTGAAAAACTCGGCATCATCGCCTTGAGTTAAACGAGGATCTGCGGCTTGGCGGCCACTGTTGTTTCCACTAAGTACACTGCTCCCTGTACTGGCACAGCCAGCAAGAAATAAAGTGCTGGCAATAGCGGTACTAAGCAGAAGTTGTTTAAAAAAAGGTATATGTATCTTCATGAGATATTCCCTAGTGCTAGTTAGTGGTCGTTATTGTTCTGCCATGGCTTTGCAGCTTTCTAGCCAAGCCTCGGCGTTAATGCGCTGGTCATCTATAAACTGGCGCTGATGCTGCCAGTAAGTCTGAAGGTAGGGCTCTAATCCGCTTAACTGGGAGTTGCGAGTAAGGATTTCGCTGAATACTTGTACTTGCTCCTCAATAGGCTCTGAGCCGTAGAGAGTTGCTGATTCAACCAAGCTGCTCGCGTAATAGCGGCTAAGGCCTTGAAGGCGCTGCTCTTGCTCCGATAAGCGAGCTTCGCGCATGCCGCAGCTGGCATCGGGGCTATCACCTTCACAATTGACGCGATAGTTCTCGGCGAGAAAGTCAAAAAAGACGCCATCGTCCTCTAACTTGGTGCATAAGAAGGCGCCCAGGTTGAGGCTTGCGCGAATCGCTTGATTGCGTGCTTCTTCCTGGCGTTGGTTGCTGGCGCGTAATTGGCGCTCCAGCGACTGAAGCTCTTCTTGTAAAACATTATCTTCTATCTCAGAGGCTAGCGCCGCCAGCTGCACTGCGGCACCAGGGGAGCCATCTTCCTCAACGTCACCTAACCCTAGGGCTTTCCACTGCTCTTCTATTGCAGAAATACGCTCACGGGAAGTTAACGTCGGTGCCACCAGCGCTAGACGCATACTGTTGGCACGACCACGCGTATGTCCTTCGTTGCTGTAATAAGGCTCTTCTCCACGCAGTGCCGTGCGGATATCTTCAAGTGGGCTTAAGTAGTTGCCACCTCGAACAATAAAACCACCTGCCTGGCCGTGCTGGCGGTCAAGTTTATTAAGGCGAAAAGGTTCAAACATTATCTCGCTGGCGTTACCAAGCATGTCGTGAAAACCCAGCGGATTAGGTGCTAAAAGCCCCGCCAGTTGAAGTCGACCGTTGGACGACTGGGCGCCGGAATACCACTCATAAGCGTTAATCCCTTCTGGCATGGGGTAGCGTGAATCACGATATTCTGCAGTGCTGACTTCAAGGCCGCCCCGCGCGGCATATTCCCACTCAGTCTCAGTAGGTAATCGCATGAAACCAAGCGCACCGTCCTCTTGGGGTAGCGATTCAGGAGTATTCTCGCGCAACCAAAGGTTATAAGTGTCACTAAACTGCATGGCATCAAACCAGCTCAGCTCTATTTTGGGAAAGCGTTTTCGATTAGAAGGCTCGGGGCAAGTATCTTCCATGAGCGCGTCGTACTGAAGTTCAGTTAACTCGTACTTGGCTAAAAGGTAATGGCGTGAGGACGCCGCTTGCTCATCAGCAAAGCTGCCAGAAATAAAAGCCGGGCGACTCTGTTCTACATATCCCCACCCCGTACCGTCTTGGCCTACCTGCACAGGGAAGTCATCTAGTGGCTTGGTGACTGGTACATGAACCTGGCGAAACGTCATCGCGCCACCGCATGGCATGGGCAGTACGACATCGTCATCAAGGGGAGCAGGGTTATAGAGTCGTTCATCCCACTCGGGTTGTGAGTGAGCTGTAAACGAGACACCCAGGCCTGCAATAAGAGCAATAAGACGGCGTTCAAGCTTCACGTAGACTCTCCGATGGCTGAATCCCATAGGCCCGGGCAACGCCCACGACGACCACCAGTAAACCGATACCAAGCGTCAGCATCAGAGCGATCAATGCATGGGTGAGGGTTATGTGGCTAACGACCCCCGCAGCCATATAACTAGTGGCCAAGGCGCGATTAAAGACGGCGGAACCTAGCGCAAATAGGCCGAGTCCCACAACAAAGGCAAGTAGCGTTAATACACCAACTTGAACGGTTAAGAAGGCTGCGATGGCTGAACGTTGGAAGCCGAGCAAGCGCAGCACTGCATACTCACGGCGTTTGCGGTCAATGTTGGCTAAGAAGGCGCCGCTCATTGAAGCCATGCAACCCACCAGGGCGGTCGCGGCGATGACACCAAAAACAAGCTCTAGGACTTTATTGATAGTGCGAACATTCTCGATTTCAGCCAGGCGACTGGAGGTGTCAATGCGCTGCTCTTCAAGCCAGCTCACCAACCCTTGGACTGCGTCCCCATCCTTGGCATAGATACGCGCGCGAGCGTAACGCAAGGGATAATCACCACGCGTTAAGCCACTTTCTACCCCAAGCGTTGGGCTCGAATGACCATCGCGGAAATGCTCAAGCTCGATTAGCAAAGAGAGGTCTACAAACGCTGCTGGGCGCGGAAAGCGATCAGCTGCCAGCACCCCCACTACCGCTACTTCCAGGCGGCCTCGCTCTAGCTGGCCATCGAGCCGACGGCTGACAGCGAGCGTTAATAGATCGCCTTCTGCCACTTCAAGGCGTCTAGCGGCAGGTTCGCTAAGTATTACTTCAGTGCCTTCGGGGTGACGGCCCAGGCTGGCTAATAGCGGGTCACCCGGTGCGGAAGGGATCAGCTCTGCGCCCTCCACGAAGCGCTGAGAGTCATTGAGTAGATCGGCCTGAGTGTTAAGTGAGCGCGTTTGCCCAATGACGAAACCTACCTCCTGGCGTTCACGAAGATCGTTTAGCCAACTATCGTCATAGCTGCCACTAGTGAGCATGCGCACTTCGAGGTTACGTGGATCGTCAAGTAGCTCGCTCTGTAGTTGGCTAATGACACCGTGCTTTAGGCCAAAAAGGAGCAGCAGTGGGGCAATAACGGCTACCAACGCGGCTGCAATGCATAGCGAAACTTGGCGGTCATGCCAAAGATCCTTAAGGGCTAAGCGAGCAATTAAGACCAAGCGTTTAGTGTGCGAAGGCAAAGCGACAACCTCCCGGCGTCAAGGAGGCGGTTAAGCGTGGCAGCTTGAACTGAGCCACCAGCGTATAGTCATGGGATACCACCAGCGCAGCCATATCGAGTTCTTTTACAAGTGAAACAATAAGGCCAAATAATCGCTCGCCAGAGGTTGGATCAAGTGCAGCTGTTGGCTCGTCGGCGAGGAGTAGGCGTGGCTCATGTGCCATCGCACGTACAAAAGCAGTACGTTGACGTTCGCCAATGGAGAGTGCCCCCGGGCGCTTATCAAGCAGTGGCTCTAAGCCGAGCGTTGCACAGGCATGATCAACACGTTCACTCTGCTGCGGGAGCCCCATCAATAGCCGGGGAAGGGCAATATTGTCGCGTACGCTCAAGAACGGTAAGAGGCCACCACTTTGCAATAGGAAGCCAATATCTCTGGAACGGATTTCAGCGAGAGAATATTCGTCGCTAGCATGCAGCAACGCCGCCACGTTTGTTTGTTGTGGACCAAGCGTGAAGCTACTTAATGTAGTTGGTGTCAGCAAAAGCCCAAGGACTTCCAGTAGCGTACTTTTTCCACAGCCGCTTGGGCCGACAATAGCCGCCACTTGGCCTGCTGCAAGTGCTAGCTCAGGGAGATGAACTTCATGCCGTTCACTACCTTTCCCACGCGCCACGCGTAATTCAGTTAAATTTAGCATGGTGGCGCTCAGGGCATCATTTCAATAGGAATGGGGTAAACATCGTCGCGTGGGTCAGCGCCTTCCGCTAATGAGACCCAGCGATCAACATCTTCGTTATAACGCTGGTAATGGCGTAGCTTGGTTGCCAAGCGCCTGATGAAGCGCTCCTGCTGAAGGCCATCCCAGCTAAGCCAGGTCTCCTCATCGAGATTGAGTACTTCACTTTGATAGGGCAAGTCTTCGAGATACTCTCCCAGCAACCCAAGTTCACCTAGGTGCTGCCCTTCACTTTGTTGTAACTGGCTGGGGTCAGCGCCCATAGCGGCGGCGACAGAGCGTAGCCGCTCGAACATATCCGTGGGTGAGATAAGGCCGGCATTGGCAGAATTAAGAATCTCACTAACGACGTCGCTAAGATCGCTGAGCTGCCCTTTTGTCAGCAACACACGTACTTCAGTGGTGGGTATATTTTGGGCAATAAGATCGCGATCGCTGATCCATGCTTCGAACACCGGAGGAGCTTGGCTACCGGTGACCTGACCAAGATAGGCCAGGCGCATGGCGTGACCAATCACCTCAAGATCATTCACTAGACGCTGTTCGCCTGGATCATCAGGCTCATCTGCATTTAAAGCGCTGCCGATAGCCTCATCACCTAGGTAGGCTGCTTGAACCTGGTCGGTAATCGCCGAGGCTAACGCATCAACTCGCTGACCAAATAGCTCCACATCACCCGTATTGACCGGGTAATACAGGGAGGTACCCGTTCCCGCGAAAGTGGATAGGTTGCTGTACTGGGCTTCGGCTCTGGCATGGTCGCCGTTATTTTCGCCGGCGGGTGTTTTCAAATGTAACGTATACACGGCGATACCTTGGCGGCCAGCCTCTAAGCGAACTTGATCCGCATTAAAGCCTGTAGAAGAGCGCTCGCTGTCTCCCTCAATCGCACTCGCATCGGTGATCAATACGATATAGCGCGCTCCAAAGTTGCTCCACTCGATATCTTCTACTGCTTGCATAACGCCAGCAAAAGCATCTTCTTCCCAGCCAACGGTAGACGCCTGTGCTTCGCTAAGGTCGGCGACACTGGCCATAAAATCGCTTCCACTTTCGACGTTATTAGGGTCAGCAAACATACGAGTGACGTACTCAACTTCCGGTGCAGCCTCTATGCTATCGCGGTATGACACCAAGCCAAATTTTACTTGGTCTGTTAAGTTTTGATCCTCTATTCGTTGATATATGCGCCCAACGGCTTCTCGGGTTCGTTCAATGTAAGGGCCCATTGACGCAGTTGAATCGATAACAAATACCACACCAGCATTAAACTCGCGTAGCTGTGCGGAAAGATCCTGCTGCTCTTGCTGTCCTTCTTCAATGGCTTCACTAACCGATGCAACACGCAGTAAGCGCGTCATAAAGCCCGCTTCGGTCATGATTTCTTCACCCTCAAGAATCGGCAGCAAATAAAACTGCTCGTGAAGGTCGACAAAGTATTCAGGCTCCTGCGCCACAATACCGGGGGCTTCCCCATCTCTGAGCAGTTTAGCGCGCAAGGGCGCCACTTGGCCGGAGGGTTCGAAGTCATCCAATATCTTCGTCAATCCATCCTGCTCTTCGAAGAACATTAGGCGCTCACGATTGGCTGGGCTGGTGAATGACAGCGTAAGCTGCATTTTCCAGTCGACGGTACAGGACTCGGGCAGCCAACCGATGGTGCCGCCGTAGCTGTCGGGTCCTACTTCTAGCCAGTTTTCGTTGTTTTCTTGGCTGCGTTGGTAGACATAAAAGCGGCTAAAAACAGGCTGAATATCTCCGTCAGCTGCACCAGCTTGCTGAGTAAGATGACAGCCGGGTGTGGTCAGTATCCGCTGGAAAAGGGTTTCTTTGCCCTCTTGTAATAAAGGGCGTTGGTCAGCGAAAACGAGAGGCGCTGTGACGATAGGCAGACTTATCGTCAGGGTGAGTAATGCTGCGCGTAACGTCATTGTTGAAGCGCCTCAAGCCGCTGGTTGGCTTCAGTATTATCAGCATCAATGCCTTGTGCCGTCTCGTACCAGAAAATAGCCGTTTCGGTGTCTGGCTCGGGGAAGCAGGCACTTGGAGAATGTTGCTCAGGATCAAATTGACGGGCATATCCAATGGCTGCTTCGATATCACCGTTGAGCGCCTCATTAGCATAGAGTCGGCGTGCGATGCCGCAGTGCTCATTGGCAAGGGCTTCACCAATCACGTCTATCATTGCTGACGTATCGCTGTCGGCAGCAGTGCAGGCTTGGATAAATTCTAGTTCGCTTTGCTCATTCATTCGCTGCAAAGAACACAACGCTGTGTCTTCTCCAGCATCGGGATCAGCGAGCTGAGGGCTACTGTCTTCCGTAGCGGCCTCGTTTTCAGCTTCCTCTTCTGGCTCGGAAGGCTCTTCTTCTAGTAAAGGCTCTTCTTGTATTGCTTCGCTCTCATTGGGCTCGTCGTGACGCATTGACAAAGCGAACCATGCGGCAGCGGCCAAGATAATGAGTAGCAATAGAGCCGCTAGCGCTACCCACAGCCAGCGCCGACCACCACTTTTCGTCTCCTTAGGGGGCTCGGGTGGCGCCGCTGTTATTTCAGGCTCGACGAGCGCAGGCTCAGGAATTGGTTGAGCGGGGGGCGGCTCAGGTGGAGTGTTTAAGGCAGCACCTGCCACCAAAGATGGTGTACTGCCACTGGCACCAGAAGAGATCAGGTCGCGAGCGACTTTTATACGCGCTCTCCCCAGCTCAGCCCCATCTGGCCCGTAAAATCTGGCCATATTGGTGGCATGGGGGTTTTCCAGCAGTGGGTCGACGATCTGCTTGTCCACAACCGCCGTCTGGTTGCCATCGCTATCGGTTTGCAGGGCAGGCAGTTCAAATTTGAAAGGGTGACTTCCCCATCGGCCATTATCTTGTAAGAAGTGCTCATCCTGATTGCGCTGAATGTCTACGGACATCCCCGCGCCGGTAGCATTGCCACCAATAATCACTAGCTGCCCGTAACCTGGTTTGGGGGTAGAAAGTGGGCGGAGCTCGATTTTACGCATGCTCCTTCTCCTTTGCAGAGAACAGCCCCAACACCTCGCCGAGCCGCTCGTTTTGTTCGATGGTGATTTCACGCCCACCGCTGTGACCAGCATTCTCTTGGGTCATTAGACAAAGCCCTGATAACCAGTCCCCAAGATAAACCATGGCTTGATTGACCGGTTGTTCAGGCAATTGGGGGAGGTCGCCTTTAGGGATAGAGAGGCGCTCGTAGCCGAACAGATGCGTTTTGGCGCCAACGAAGCTGTTCGGGCGTTGCTCCACGGGAACGTAGTGGAAGCCCAGCCAGGCAATAAAGTCACGCAGCACCAGTTGGGCGGCGAGTACCTGACGCGCTACTAGCCGATCCCGACGGGCTCCACTTTGTATGCGCTGTAATAATGCTTCGTGTAATTTGTCTTGTACTTTGAGTCGGCTAGAGGCAGTGATGAGCTCATCCGCCAATAGCTTAACCAGTTCACGATCAAGCCCAAGCATGCTGAGTAACCCCTGACGCTGGGGAAGCTCGCGTACATGTCCAACCCATGCGTTGTAGATAGCTCGGGCAAAGCGGTGATCAGCGCTTTGCAGAATGGGGGCTTGCGAAGCGATGGCCGGAGTGTCTGATGTCGCCCCCTGGCTATCACCGAAGGGCATTTCACCAAAACCGCTCTCTAGTCCGAAGCCACTGCTGCCATATAACCCACCATCATTGGCAGTTATGTTGTTATCACCTCCTGCTTCTATTGACAGGCTGTCTTCACTGTCGCTTAAGTAGAGGTCACGCACTAGCTCGTCAGAGAGTTCAAGGTTGTGTTGCAGCTCCCCCATCGAATACAGGCGCGTTTGCAGCTCCTTCCAGAAACGGCTCGCAATGTCGCGTTTTTCAGCCACTTCACCGCCAGTGTCGCCAAAATGCCATCGCGCTAAACGATCGGTGATTAAGGTGCGGTAGCTATCCTTGAGCTGGCTTTCGATGCGTCCTAGCTTGTACTCTAGGCCCGCGATTCGTCCTAGGTAGTCTCCAATACGCGCCATGCCGCCATCATCGAGGGCGAGCATGGCATCCCAAGCGTCGGCGGGTTGGTTTACGTGGCGTTGCACGGTTTGGCTAGCAACGAAGGTTCTTTGCATGCTGGTTAAGGCATCACGTGCATCATCTTCGATGGCAATTTCACAACCCTCTTTACTGACCAAAAAAGGCACGGGGAGCCGCGGCTTTCTAACCAGAAATGTATTGTCAAAGGCCTTATCGGGTGCCCACTGCTGCATCCATTCAAAGCTTCCAAAGCGTTCAAGCATGGTCATCTTGACCAGGCCTTCCCACCCTTCGCGTAGCTGACTTTCAGTTTGCTGCAAGGCACCCGAGATACGCTTATCAAACATGGTGAGCGCCCAGATTAATCCTGGGTCACGTTGACCACGCTCTGCCGCCGTGGCCCCTTGTGTTTTTTCTATCCAGCGGGTTAGAACGGGGCCGACACTGGTCACATCGCTCTGCTTGTCGGAGCTAGTGCATACCACTTGGCCATTCATTTCTTGGCTATCGGTGTAACGCTCGAATAGGTATGCGACTTTGCCGCGCAAGAGTAGCTGGGAGAGCCCTTCCTGGCTGCCCGCTTCGCCGATATTACGCAGGCTCAGTCGGCCTCGGTAACCAGGGAAATCTAGAAGGTCAACTTTTTCTACTCTTGGATCGCGGGTGGGTTCAACCAGAGGAAACGTCAGCTCGGCTGTGAGTGCTGCAAGCTGAGCTACTGGCAAGTTGACGGGCGCTCCAAGTGCATCACCTGTGGCTGGGCAAATATTAAGCTGCTGGTCTTGCGCGGTTCCTAGACGTTCAAGAATGTCGACATTCATAATGCTGTCGCGCTGGCTAAAACCATCGCCATCATTAACCACTAGGCAACGGAGTGGCGCAAAAACACGAGTTGCATGCCCTAGGGAGCCGAGTGTCTGGGCTAGCTGGCGGTAGAGGTTGGTTAGCTCGGGTTGCTCGCCCCATAGAATAGAGAACAGATCTGCTCGTTGATGGCTACTGAGCGTTGGTGCGAGTCTGACCACTTGGGGCCAGTATCTAGCATTGAGCTTGCTGACTGACTTCGGAAAGCTTGCTTGTAGATAGTCCCATAGCTCTACAACGTTTTCCGGCGTTACGCCGAGCTGAGACTCCTGACCTAACTTACCTTCGTGAGGCGATAGGATACTGGCTATCTTGCTTTCATCGATTTCATAAACATCTTCACGCTCGTGGTCGAAGTCGTTGAACCAGGCATTTGCCAGTACTTTCGCTACTTCTACCTCATTAAACAGCTTGAGCTCAACTGGGAACTCATCGGAGCCTGAAGAGGTGGATGCACGGCTAAAGCGCGTGACTAATCCCGTTGCTTCTTTGCCTCCTCCTACCGGGTTTACATGTTCAATAAAGTCTAGGCGGGAATTGCCATAGCGGGTTTCTAACTTACCGTTTTTCCCCGCCGCTAAGGCTGAAATTAGATAGGACTTACCTGCCTGTGAGAGACCAAAAAACCCCACGGTCATCGGCGTAGTTGCCGCTTTTGACAAACTCTGTGCCAGGTTTCGGGAGCGATAGAGAGCCAGCTCAAGGTTGTCAGCTTCACTATCAAGGCTTGGTGCGCTATCGCGGACTTCTTCAATCCATTCAATGGCTGCGCCAGCCCCCACGTGAAAAGCTTTCCAGCTTTCGCTGAGTCGTTGTTGCTCTGGTGTTAACTGTTCTTGGGTCACCTGGTTCATATGCGCTTCACGCTCCCGCTATCCAGCCAGTAGTTGGTATCTCCCAGCCCGGCATCATTAAGGGTATTGAGCTGTAGCTTGAGGTCACGCGGGCTAAAACTGCTTTCTCCATCAGTATCAACGCTGACGATCTTCAGGCGATCGCTGATTAAACTTCCTTTCCCAGCGCGTTCATCGACATCTAATCTCACTTTCAACACTGGTGCTTGGCCAGTTTTGGCTTCCGCCTTAGCCAGCTTTTCGGCGCCTGTCGCAGTAAAGTCCAGGGTGTAGAGAGGTGATGCTGTCCAGCGCTGTGCACTTAGCTGGCGGAAACCAATCCTTAACGGTCCGCGCATTTCGATAGTGGGAGGTTCCACTACACCTTCATTATCCAGCGTAATGGTGGTGCCATTTTCAGTAGTCGTGATGTCGCGGTAAGTCACATCCGTGTGAGGGATCGTATTGTTGTTATCGATCAGGCCGATATGGCGAATGGTTGAGTAGGGCCGTAACGCCGCTGCATTGAAAAAGAAGTTAGAGAGGTTGCGCTGAGCGCACAGCAGGCAAAGCATAGCGCCTACGGAAGCAGTGCTCTTTGGATCATCTATGCGCCCATTGCGATGGAAAGGATACCAACTGCCAGTGCGGTACCCTTGCATTGGCAAAATACGTCCAGGGGGAAGGGGCAATAATTTGCGCAGGTATGCTTGGATACCTGGTAAACGTGAAGGCCTGCCCGTGAGCAATAGGTTATCGCACTGATACTGAAAGACCACTTCGCACAGAGAGGCGAGTGTTTTGCAGATATTAAAACGATCTTTTATAAAGGCGTGGTGAACTTCCAATAAATTGAACGTGAGTGGAATACTCATCAAGTTAAAAGTGACATCAAGACCAAGCTCACGGCGCAGCGCATTGTTTACGTAGCGATGTACCGAATCACTCACTGCTTGCTCGCCCAGGCGTTCGCCGTAGGTAAGAGTCGTAGGCCCTGTAGGCTTTTCAGGGTCGAAGGTTTCATAGGATTCAAGCAGTGCTAGCCCGAGAGGGGTAAATACTTGAAGGTTGAGCTGTTGACGAAGCACTTGATCCTGAGCGTTTGCCCCTTCCTGACCACATAGCCGTGACATCATGGCATCAGCTGAAGTGACCCCTGCTTCCTTGAGTGCCGCCTCGAGGCTTGGAAGGATAAAAAGCTGAATAACATCCAGTAGAATATCATCGCCTGCTACACGAAAACCGTCGCGAAATCGCTGCTCAGGTACCACGAAGACATTGCTGCCGCCGCTAGCAGCGCCATTACGATCAAGATAGTAGTCAGTAATGACCAAATCGGTTGTGCCGCCGCCAATATCAATCGTCGCTAGAGTGATCCGCTCGCGATCCGTCTTGTCGGGGCGGGCAAGGGTCGCGAAAAACTCCTCAGGATGGCCAGCAAAGTTCTCTTTTATTTCGGTATAAAGGTACACCAACTGCCCGCAGGAAGCTTCATCCCACTCCACGCGTAAACGTGGCATCGGTACACGCAGCGTACCGTCATCGCTGGCCTCAAAGGGGTTGCTCTCTTCTTCATCTTCATGCCAGCCCAGGCTTTTCCAGATGAGCGCTACTGCTTGCTCTAAGCGGGACACAAACAGGCTTCGTTCTGCTTGAGGCAAGGCTGGCGGGACAGTGAGTGTAATGGAACGCAGATGTCGAGCACGGTTCGTGTGGCCTTGGCGAACGCGCTGTGCTGCGCTATTTATTTGCATCAGCGCTTGAGCTAACACCTCTGCCAGCATAAACGTCATCAATGAGCTACGCGAATAGTGAGGTTTGAAAACCGGTAGCTGATCCTCTTCATTCAGCGTGTAGAGGGCATCGCCCAACTCATTGATTAGGTGAGAGAATGGGGCGGCTGTGGCATGGGGTTCGGTATCAGTGCGCACATAGGCGCTGTTAAAACGCCAGCCATGGCGGTAGGTGTCATCATCCCACAAATAGCGCTTAGGGCTTGAGAGTCCTGTAGAGCCTTCGGTACCTCGCCTGCGCCCCGCTAAACGGCCAGCTTCAACACCGACTCGTGCAATTGTTGGCCATTGGAAAGCATCGTGGCGGCCACTTTTGACTGATAAATGATCTTTGCCAAAGAAGGTTTGTGAAAACTCGATCCGGCTTTCAAAAGGTTCTCGATAGACACGTTCAGGATCAACGAGGTCACGTAACTCCAGCACGTAGTTATGCTTCAAGCCCATGCCTGATTGACCGTGGTCTTCGACCAGGATGCCGCATGTGCGCGAATTGCCTACATCCAGTACTAAGTCAACAGGGATCACGCCTTCCTGTTGAGAAATCACTTTTATATCAGGGATCTCAACATACGGATCTTGCTTTTTATGCTCTTCTTCAATTGGCCGCCGCAGCAAACTGAGCACGTTAAGGTAGTGTGCTAAGTGCTGGCATTCGTCTAGCCCTTCACGCATTTCTTGGCTGTCGAGCTTAGGGTTGGCTTCGCGAAAAAGCTCCTCAAGCCACTCCTTGACCCAAGACTGATCAAGAAACCAGCGCATATTGGATGTGCTAGTGGCTAAGCGGAAGTTAGTGCCAGAGTTTACATCGTCATTGGTGGGGCACAGGTAAGCCGTATTGTCGCGACGTGGAAGTGTTTGTGTATCAAACGCCAGCGTCAGACGGTGGGTATGGCCATCAATATCTGGCTCATCAAGGGCAATAAGGCGCATACGTGCCCAGTTAGCGGGACCTTCATCAAACTTGCTTGGCGGGCGAAAACGGAAGAATGGGAGCGGAAGCCAAGTGGCGTTCAGTTGCTCAAGGCTGGTTGCCATCGCCATATCGAATTGCGGTTGTTTGACTGTTTCAAACTTACCAGGCTCTACTTCGTGAAAAAGAGAGCCATCCTCTTCGTTAACCAGCAGGCGAGCCAGCATCTTGTCAGCGGTGGCTAGGTACATAAATTCCCCAGCCGGCTCTTTACGTGGGTCCAGTGTTAAACCGAAATCGATGAATTGAACACCGGAGTGGCTGACTAAAGTGACCACCTCTTCAAAATTAATTATCTCAGGCAACATAGTGCATTTACCGTCCTATTCGCTGGCTTTCTGCAGCTGCATGGGAAAAGGCTCGTCATCGTAGCTGGCTGCACAGTCAGCTATTTCGCCACTGCCTTGACGACACTCCACTCGCGGCATCTCGTAGTTGCTACCGTCCTCACAGCGAGCATGTTCTTGGGCCTCAACTTGTAGCTCACCGCCTTGCATCGTGGCGGCCACAGGGCCAATACAAACCATGCCGTTAGCACCACCGCGACGGATTTGCATTTGACCTTCACCCTGATCAAATACATACCTTACCTGAAGCGGGCGGCCGCTTTGGCTATCCATTACGCCAGCACCGCGCCAGTTACCGTTGAGAAACTCTGCGGCACCGTCCGGAGAGTCGGCGGGCAGGCTTAGTGGCTCCAGCTCGGGAGGCGCAATGGTATCAGGGCTTCCCGGCTCCACTGCGACAGGTTCTTGTGGTGCCGTTCCTTGCGGCAATTCGCTTATTTCTGGCAACTCACCGGTAGGAAGTGATGTGCCGGGTAAGTTCAAAGTATTGTTAGCATCAGGCAGGCCGATATTAGGGAGGCCTGTGGTTGGGAGGCCAGTAGTTGGGAGCGCCCAATCTAGCGCTCCTAGTCTGCTTCTGAACGCTGGCAGATCCAAATCACCATTCAACCCTATGGTTCCATCGCGCAATGCAATGTCTCTGGACTCTACCTTAAAAGGCCATACATCCCACCCCTTCCACACCGGCTGAGAAGACGTCAGTTCGGGCACTTTACCGGATGGCAAATTTATCCCAGTATTTGAAGTAGAGCAGGCCTTTAAGCCAAAAAACAAAAGCAACCCTAGAAGAAGCAACAGGAGAGGTAGCAGCCACCACATGCGACGCCACCAGGGGCGCTTTGTTTCTTCAACTATCATCGTTTCAGCGAGCGGCGTTTGGGCTGCTAGTGATTTAGGGGTGGAAGCAATCGGCGATGAAGGCTCCGGTATGGCTTCAGGATAAAGGCACTGAAGTGGGTTGGCATGTCGGTCGGTTTCCGGGTGTGTAAAACCCCAGAAAGTGAGCACCGGTGTACCATTAACTAAGTAAACGAAGTTATCATCTGGAAAATGGCAAACCCATTTGAGCAAACGGGCAAAGACTTCACGGTCGCCGCCTTGTCCTTCATCGGGTATTTCAACCGCTTGGATCTCTTTTCTAAAGGACTCTAGCTGAAGGCGCGCATCTTCTTTTTCGCTTTCGGTCGCGCTTCTCCAAGGCACTACGTCGCCTGTTATTCCACTGTACCAGTCTACACCCTCGCCTTGCTGGTCACGTTGTGGGATTGCTAGGTGACGCTCCCGGCCTTTCAATCGGCGGGCAATGGCTTTGCGTAATTGTAAAGCAGAGTGATAGATCGGCTGACCCGTTTCGCCTAGTGCGCGATACTGCTCTGTCTTACCGCTATGCAACAAAAGGGATGTCATTTCTGAACCTTACTTCGATAGAACCATTTTATAACTGGTTCAGGTGAGCCAGTGTCAAAACAGCGAGTTCAATAAAGCAAGGGCAGGGCGTGCGTTGCACGCGAGATGGAGTGAGTACAAGTCCAGCGTTCCCTAGCAAATTTTAATCAGTGTGCCTAGTTTTCTAGCTATCTTAACAAGGTTAATTTAGTAAAAAAAGCTAAGTTAGGGTATTGAATAGAAGTAACCTCTTAAGGAATGTCATTGGGCAGCTAATCAGCACTTCTCCCGTGTCGCCGAAAAATTTACGCTCAATAGATTTGCAGATCAGAACGCTCAGACAGATTATCCAGAGTGGATTAATGGAAGGACTGGTTGCACAAGTTTGTTTAGATAAGCAAATCAACACCCACGCCATATCACCGAGCCCATCAAAGCCGAATTACGCCTCTTCTTGGGTTGAGCGTTTTAACTAGTCAATCCAGCCATTCCCATCACAAACTTAAGCCCCAACGAAATCAGCAATAGAACACCCACACTCGAAAGCCAGATAGTGACTAACCAGCCCAGGCGCTTGGCGAGAGGTTTCATTGTCTTGCTCCTCAATACGGGTGGCGAAAGGGGTTAATGATAAGCATCGCCAGGTTTCACCTTGCCGCGGAATACATAGTAGCTCCAGGCGGTGTACATCAAGATGATCGGCAGAATAAACAGCGTGCCTACTAAGGCAAAGCCTTGGCTTTGGGCGGGGGCGGCGACCTGCCAGATGGACGCATCAGGCGGGATAATCGTCGGCCACAGGCTAATTCCCAGACCGCTGTAGCCTAGAAAGACCAGCGCCAGTACCAGCACAAACGGCAGCGCGTTGTCTTGAAAGGTGATAGCGCGCCATAGCCACCAGCCGGTCAGCGCCACTAACAGCGGTACCGGTAAGAACCACAGCAAGTTGGGCAGGGAAAACCAGCGTTCTGCAATGTTCGGGTAGGCCAGCGGCGTCCATACGCTGACGAAAGCGATCATTACCAGCAGCCCGAGCATCAGAGGCTTAGTGATCCGGTACATGCGTTGTTGCAGAGCGCCGTCGGTCTTCATAATCAGCCAGGTGCTGCCCAGTAGTGCATAGGCAAACAGCAGACCAATGCCGCAAAACAGCGAGAAAGGCGTTAGCCAGTCCAGTGAGCCACCGCTGAAATGAGCGCCATCGAAAGCGATACCCTGAATATAGCCGCCCAAGGCAACCCCTTGTGCCGCGGTCGCCATCAGCGAGCCGCCAATAAAGGCTTTATCCCACACATGGCGCCGCTGGGGGGAGGCTTTGAAGCGAAACTCAAAGGCGACGCCACGAAAAATAAGCCCTAACAGCATCACGATGAGTGGAATCGCCAGCGCTTCCAACACGACGGCGTAGGCGAGTGGGAAGGCGGCGAATAGTCCTGCGCCGCCTAGCACCAGCCAAGTTTCGTTGCCGTCCCACACGGGGGCAACGGTGTTCATCATAATGTCGCGTTCCTGCTCGTCATGAACGCGTAGAAAAAGTAGGCCAATGCCTAAGTCAAAGCCATCCATGACCACATACATCATCACGCCGAACATAATGATAATGGCCCAGGTGAGCGATAGATCGATTCCCATGGTGCACCCCTTATCCTTTAGTGAGTCGTCAGCGATTCGTTAGCCGCCGAGAGAGGGCGGGCAGGCGTGCGTTGATGGCCAGGGCCACCTAAGGCAGGCGAGGAAGGATCACTTGGCCCTTTATTGACCAAGCGCATCATGTAGATAACGCCGGTGCCGAAGACAGCCAAATACACCACCACAAAAACACTCAAACTAATACTTAGGTGCACAGCACTGTGCGCGGAGGCTGCATCGGCGGTTCTTAATAACCCGTAAACCACCCAGGGTTGACGGCCTACTTCGGTGGTAAACCATCCTGCCAGCAAGGCCACGAGCCCCGCTGGCCCCATGCCTAACGTGAACAGCAGAAAGCGGCGGGATGTATATAGCCGCCCTTTGACGCGCAGGGTGTTGCCCACGATGGCAAGTAAGATCATTAACATCCCAAGCCCGACCATTAACCGAAAGCTCCAGAACACGATGGTCGAATTGGGGCGGTCTTCCGGAGCGAACTCCTTAAGTGCGGGGATTTGCTCGGTCAGACTGTGTTTTAACAGCAGGCTGCCCAGCACGGGAATCTCCACTTTGAAGCGTGTTTCTTCGCCCGCCATATCGGGCCAGCCGAACAGAATCAGTGGCGTGGGTTCGCCGCTGCTGTTATCCCAATGCCCTTCGATAGCGGCGATCTTGGCGGGCTGGTGTTCCAGCGTATTCAGACCATGAAAATCCCCCACCACGGCCTGAAGCGGTGCAGTGATCGCCAGCATGATCAGCGCCATGGAGAGCATGGTGCGAACTTCAGGCGACTGTTTGCCGCGTAGCAATAGCCACGCGGCAGAGGCCGCGACAAACAGTGCTGTGCTTAAAAAAGCCGCCAGCGCCATATGGGCCAGTCGGTAAGGAAAAGAGGGATTGAAGACAATCTTCATCCAATCAACGGGAATCACCACGCCATCGATGATCTCGTGGCCTTGCGGGGTCTGCATCCAGCTGTTGGAGGAGAGGATCCAAAACATCGATACGAGCGTGCCGAGTGCGACCATGCAGGTGGCAAAAAAGTGCAGGCCTCGGCCGACGCGCTCCCAGCCAAATAGCATCACCCCTAGAAAGCCGGCCTCAAGAAAGAAGGCCGTGAGCACTTCGTAGGTGAGTAGTGGCCCCGTGACGCTGCCTGCGAAGGCGGAAAACCCGCTCCAGTGGGTGCCAAACTGGTACGCCATCACAATGCCTGAGACCACGCCCATGGCAAAGTTGACGGCAAAGATTTTTGACCAGAAGTGGTAAAGGTGGCGATAGGTATCCCGCTGGGTCTTTAACCATAGCCCTTCCAGCACGGCCAGATAGCTGGCTAAGCCAATGGTGATGGCGGGAAAAATAATGTGAAAGGAAATAGTAAAGGCAAACTGCACCCTGGCCAGATCAATGGCCTCAATTCCGAGCATGACGCTTCCTCCGATGACAGCCACTGTCTTAACTAAAGAGTGGGCCGGTATAGCCACTGTGTGACTTCATCGGAATAGTCTATCGTTCGCTGTATTTCATAACAGACCCAGTTTTTCACTAAAAAACCAGATCAGTTGCTATGCGGTCAGCATTGATGCTGTAAAAAACCACCAACGCCTTGGTCTTGGTGAGATCGTTAAAACGGTCGAGGAGTGGTCAGCATGCCGAACTTCAAGCCCGACCTGGTCAATAAGCTAATTTCGCTTTATGCGATTTTGGCGCTTAGAGGGAGTTCTGTTATTCCAACAAGGCGGCTTAGTATCCAGCAGGCTGGGTGCTAGCCCATCGAAGTTCCAGCCAGCCTAGCGGTTGGCTGAACACGGCGTCACCATCGTAAACGCTCTCAGGCGACTCAGCCATTTCCCCCCGAATCCTAAGGCACGCTCCTCCGGAGAGAGTCGCTCCATGCAAGGCGTGAAATCCCCGTCCGACTTGTAGGGTGTGTTGCTGATAAAAATGTTGCGCCAGTTCGGGCGCCAGTCCGGCATGCCGATAATGAAGCGTTGCTCTTGCTTGTCGAATTTTACCCATACTATCGCGTCCAGGTACCGACTATCTTCTGATCTAAGCGAGAAATCTGTATACGAAGTGGCAAACATCGGGGTGCGGTAAACCTTCGACGGATCCTGGCGGTCGATGATGCGCAGGTACGACATCTGGCCCCACTCTGAAAAGGGAACAAGAAGGCCGCTTAAAATCTCCAGGGGGTCAAAAACCGTCACGGACTCGATCAGGTAGCCGCCTTGTGGGCTGACGACTTGAGTCCTGGCGGGGGCGCTGATTGTTTTGTATAGGCTCCAGCCAAAAAACAGGGCGAGAAGCGAGGCGATAACCAGCGCGGAGAGGGCGGCTTTCTTCATGTTAGGGCCTTGGTACGGTGATGGCGGCGGTGCCCGCTGGCAGGGGGCTACAGGCTGTGACCATCGAAGTTCCTATTGCATAGTTGTAAGAGGCTTGATGATGACGATTTTCGGCGGTATTGGAGCTTTTATGTGTTTTTTGTTTATCGGGCGCGCTTATTTACATAAAACACGGTAGCGCGCTTGCCCCGATTTTTAGGAAAGATATAGTGCAAGCTTATAACTATCAGTCATACTCGCCACGACAAAAATGCCAGTGCTCTTGCTCTAAAGGCTCGCAAAAGAAATATACGTTTCCAACGTCTTCTTTAAGGGCTTCGGAGATGGATGGAACAAACTCTTCATCCCATCCGAGTCGGTTGAATTGCAGATGCTCAGTGAGTTGAGAGCTAGTTTGATACCTTTGGCCTACTATGTGTTTTAAGTGACCATCAGGGTTGTACTGAAAATATCGATATGGTTCGAGAACAAATTCATCTGGTAGATTTAAGTAAAAATATGCAGTAAAATAACATTTGTCTCGGCACAAATATGAAAAACGCGCCTGTTCTATTTTTTTGTTTGCACTTGATATATCTTTAATAAGAGTATTGAAAAATTTCCCACGCAGTGACTCTGGCCATACTTTTCCATCTTTTATTTGAATCCAATCTAGATCATTTTGTAGCATAATGATCTGGATTTTATCCGCAATCTCCGTCAGGACTTGTGTTTGTTTAAAACTGGGCCGGTAGCTCTCAATCGCCCATAGGTAACTTAGCCAGACGAGAAAGCTAATAATGATAACTAGTGGTAGCACTATCATCTTACGACGGTAGAGTGGAATCATTCTTCTCGCTCTCTGACGCCTTGGCAAGTATGGGGTATTTTGGAGCCCACTTTCTCCGGGTACTCTACCTGAGTAATCTCATTCATCAGCAGGGGGCCTGTTAGCTGTTGCGGGGTAAAACGTTCAAACATTGATATACCTAAGCGAACCGAAAGGTAGTCGGTATCATCGTCAAAGCGTCGAAACCCCTCACCGTTAGTGTTGCTCCGGTTTTCTGGCATTTTAAATTCTGCAACATCGCTTGCGAACTGCGCGAGACCCGCGCCGTCTAATAGAGCGTCTTCAGAGAAGCCAATGTAACGGCCAACGTAGCCATAGTGAATATTAGACCAAATATCGTAAAAATATTCGTAGCCTTGGTACTTATGGTGGTGTCGTCTAGTCGTTTCTCCTGATGTTTCAAACTGCCTTCCCCTTTCAGGATCCACTCTTGGGTCAAAGTATTGTTTATGATCCCACACGCCTCCAGGCATCGTGAGCCAAGCCCAACTAGCAAGTGCCGCTCGGCGGGCATGTCGTTCGATTTGCATAAACTTCGGCCTTGCCATATTTCGGGCAAGACGCTGAGCACTGTTTAGCGACTCGGCTTCCCGTCGCCAGCGATCCATTGCCTCCTGAGCGTTGTAGGCATTCTGTCGTTTTATGCGCTGGCCGTCTTCGGATTCTACGTTGACCTGAATTTCCTCGACAATCCACTCAGCGATCTCAGGTGCTTGGTCTTTATGTAAGCAAGGCACAGTGACGATAAAAGGATCATCCAGCGTGGCTGGGGTGGTGACTGTTTGTGCGATACGTTGCCACTCGGCCATTTCAGTTGCTCCTAATCAGTATATCGACCACTTTGGCGGCAAGGTCTGAATCCATAAGTTCAGCTTCACCTTCGGCGTTGGTCTGTCCCTCTTTGGTCTCGCCACCTTCTAGCACAAGGCGATAGGTTTCGTGAGCAAGAGGAGCACCGTATTCGTCGCGAAACACAACGCGACGGTTGTAGCGCGGCGGTTGAATGGCAGGAGGTGATGAAGCGATTGCGCCGCCCCTTGGCTGGCCGGTGATTGCTGTGGAGGCCGCAATAACGACCCCACCGCAGGAGGTTTTGCTGCCGTGAATAGCTGCAGCAGCACCTTCAATGGGGTACCAGTCAAGGCCGGTGACGATACTGGCACCACAGGAGCTGCGGTCACCAACGCGGGCGACGGGTAAGCCGTCAACAAAGGTGGTGGAGGCCGCACTAACAATACGGTGAGGGCCTCCGTTACAGGGGCAGGCAACCTGCTTTTCAATCACTAGCCGCCAGTTTTGCTTGTTCCATGGCGGTATAATCGTCCTAATTAAACCCATAGAAGGAAGCTGGCTTAACTGCTTGCCAGCTTCAATAGACTCAGTCCGTCTAAATTGGACTGATTGTCATTCAAAATATCAGGATAGGCTTGTGCAGTAAATATTGATGTTAATAAAACTGAGGCTGCGTAAATGCAAGTGAGTGTGAAGAGACTGAGATACAGTTCCGTGGCTTTCATAGCAGAGTCAGCTATTTATTAAAAAAAAAGGATCAGTTTTGCTGATGCTAGCGCTGCAAGTACAAGTTGAGAGTATGACTAGCAGCGGCTCAATACTGGTCTGGAAAGATAAATTAGTCTGAAAAAATAGTCAGAACAGCGTTAATAACCTGCCCAAGGTTTCCATGCCGCGTTCGCTGCGTTGTGTCCAGGGGTGGCCATAGCTTAGCCGTACGCAGTGGCGAAACTGCTGGGTCGCTGAAAAAATCGGGCCTGGCGCGATGCTTACGCCATGTTCGAGCGCGGTATTAAATAGCCGCAGCGAATCCACTTGCTCGGGAAACTCCACCCATAAAAAGTAGCCGCCTGCCGGGCGGGTGATGCGGGTATGGGCAGGAAAGTAGCGATCCGCCGCTGCCAGCATGCTGCCTTGTTGGGCTTCCAGAGCATGGCGGAGCTTGCGCAGATGGCGGTCATAACCGCCATGCTGCAAGTAGTCGGCAATGGCTGCTTGGGCGGGCACGGAGGGCGAGATGGTGGTCATCAGTTTCAGCCGCGAGATGGCCTGTGCATAGCGGCCGCCCGCCACCCAGCCAACCCGGTAGCCAGGCGCCAAGCACTTTGAGAAAGAGCTGCAGTGAATGACCAAGCCCTCATCATCAAAGGCTTTGACCGGTGCAGGTGGCGCACTGCCAAAATACAACTCGGCATATACGTCATCTTCTAGCATGGGTACCTGGTGCTGTTTCAACAGCTGATAAAGGGCTTGCTTGCGCTCTTTACTCATACTGGCGCCGACTGGGTTTTGCAGGTGGCTCATAAACCAGCAGGCTTTGATCGGCAGCGTCTCCAGCCGCTCTGCCAGCACCTCTAGGTCGATCCCCTCCCGTGGGTGAACCGGAATCTCCACCGCGCGTAGTTTCAACCGCTCCAACACTTGCAGGCTGGCATAAAACGCTGGGGACTCTATCGCTACCAGGTCGCCCGGCTGAGTCACACACTGCAGGGCTAGATTAAGCCCCTCCATTGCGCCATTGGTAATCACCAGCTCTCCCATCGGCAGTTGAATGCCACCCAGCATGTAACGCAGGGCAATCTGTCGGCACAGATCGGTGTGCCCGGTGGTCATATCAGCCACCACTTGCTGGGGCGAAAGCTCGCGCAACCCACGTGTCATGCTAGTGGCCAAGCGAGAAAGCGGAAACAGCTCGGGGCTGGGGAAAGCCGACCCGAAGGGCACTGTTCGGTCATCCTGCAGCGAGCCCAGCACCGAGAACACCAACTCGCTGACTTCTACCTCCGCCGGGTCAGTGGGCTGCAGTGTCACGCGCGGTTCGTCCAGCAAGCGCCGAGCGTGCTCGCGGACAAAATAGCCTGAGCGTGCCCGAGCGGTGATAAGCCCCTGGTTTTCCAACAAGTAGTAAGCCTGAAATACTGTAGAAGGGCTGATGCCGTGATGACGGCTGGCCTGGCGTACCGAAGGAATGCGTTCCCCAGGGCCAAGCACGCCCTGGCGAATCAGCGTGGCTATCTCATCGGCAAACTGTTCGTAGCGTTTCATGGGGTAAACCGTCGGTGCATTGAGTAGAACGCCCGAATACTCGATCACAGTGTTAGCTGGCACAGCGCGGCTCTCTGCTTATAGAAAATACCACTGTGTCTCATGTGAGAAGCGTAAAACAGGCTCAAATATAGTAATAAACAGCATATCAGAAAGCAGTGGTGTGGGTGCGCTGGTACTAACTGATACGCTTTATTTCTCTAAAACTGCGTCTGTTTGTGTCATCTCTGTATGGGCATAGTAGCGGCTAACTTAAAAGTCGCGCCTGCTAACAAATGCTTAATCATCTACCCCGCGACGCCCCTCGACCGCATAAACCTCCATTCCCTCTTTTTTGGATATCGGTATGACGCAACGCATTCCACTGCAAGACCTGACCACCGAGGCGGCGGTTGAACACCATACGCCTCCGTCTAAGTCTCCCAATTATCAGTCTCCTAGCTCTCAGTCTCCTAAGCTGGGGCATATTTATGTGCGAGAAATAGGTGGTTTTTTTCAGCGTATTCGGCACCACTCAAACTGGCTGCTGATGGCGCTGTATTTCGGTTTGCCGTGGATCAATTGGGGCGACCGACCGCTGGTGTGGTTTGACCTCTCTGCCCAGGAGTTCCATCTGTTTGCGGCGACGTTTTATCCCCAAGACTTTATCTTACTCACCTGGATTCTGGTGCTCTGCGCCTTTGGTCTGTTTTTGATCACGGTGGTGGCTGGGCGCGTGTGGTGTGGCTACAGCTGCCCGCAAAGCGTGTGGACGTTTCTGTTTATCTGGTTTGAGCATCGCCTGGAAGGGCCTCGGCACCGTCGCATTCGACGTGATAAAGCACCTAATAACATTGATACGCTTTGGCGAAAGACGGCTAAACATACGGCTTGGCTGCTGATTGCTTTGGCAACGGGGATAGCGTTTGTCGGCTACTTCACGCCCATTAGAACGTTAGTGGTGGATACGTTCACCTTGGGTGCGCACCCCCTGGCGCTGTTCTGGATTGGTTTTTTTACCCTGTTTACCTACTTGAATGCCGGTTGGCTTCGCCATCAGGTGTGCCTGCATATGTGCCCCTATGCGCGCTTTCAGTCGGCGATGTTCGACGCCGATACGCTGATTGTTTCCTACGATGCCGCCCGCGGTGAGCCGCGCCGAAATCACTCTCAGAAGGGCGTTGAGGCTACTCGCGCTGGCGACTGCATCGACTGCGAGCTATGCGTTCAGGTCTGTCCCACCGGGATCGATATTCGTGACGGGCTGCAGTACGAGTGCATTGGCTGCGCGGCGTGTATCGATGCCTGCGATAGCGTGATGGCTCGGATTGATAAACCGCTTGGCCTGATTCGGTACACCACCGAACGCGCGCTGAAGGGTAAAACGACCCGCTTTTGGCGCCCTCAGCTGTTGGCTTATACGGCGGCGTTACTCGCTATGGTGGTGCTGTTAGTCGGTTTCTTGAATTCTCGTGTGCCCATCGATGTCGATGTTGTGCGCAACCGCCAAACGCTATTTGAAAGCACGGCAGAGGGCCGCATCATCAATTATTACAACGTAACGTTACGCAACCAGGATGATCAGACCCATCGCTACGCGTTATCGGCAACGGGCTTGCCAGGACTTCGTCTGCAGGGGATGGATACGTTAGAAGTGGCGGCTAACGAGACACGCAGCCTACGTCTAGCCTTCACCGCCGATGCTGGTGATCTGTCACGGCCCAGCCATACCATTGAACTGCGCTTCGTTGCATTAGACGACCCCTCGATAGTGAGCGTCAGTGAAACACGCTTTCTGGGGCCTGCGGGGGAGTAGTCACTATACGTTAGATATGACTGATTGTAGGGTTGCAATCTGATCCGCCTTTTTTGCAGCTCTCTGAGCCTGTACAGATAAGCGGTATACAGGCATAGTCAGCAAGTTAGTTTGAAGGCTAATGAAGTTGTTTTCACCTAACTAGGTGAGTTTTCGTTTAGGAGGTGTCTGTTAATATGCTGATATATATTGTCTTTTTTATGATTTTTGTGGGCGTGACCGCTGCTTTATATCAGGTGTATGAAATTCATTACAACATCAACGTCGGCAACGATAAAAAGTTGTCGAAGGCTGATAAAAGCCACTTAAAAGTGCTTTCTGACCAAGCCAAAATCGCCACGCAAACCCATGCCCGGTCAGATTTTGATCAATCGGCAGTCGATGCCTTGGGCCCTAATCTCGATCGGGATATCGCGCTGAAGGCGTTTGCTGAAGAGGAAAAAGGCGCCTATGCGATCCCCTTATTGCGCCGCAAAGCGCGGTTGCGTTTTAACGGCGAAGGCTGTGTGGCTAAAAGCAGTGTGAATAAAAGCAGTGCGAATAAAAGCAGCGTAAAAGTGCGCCACTTGCCGTTTTGGAAAACAACGCTGCCACGTGTCGATATACGCGCAGCGTTGATTACACTGGTTATTTTGAACTGTTTCTTGGTTCAGCTATTGGCTGCCATGAGTGTTTATACGCTGGGTTACCCAGTGTCGACGCCTTGGCTGGCTTGGCTTAATGAGCCATTGATAGTGATGCTGGTTATCTATGCATTAATATTCCTGTCGTACGTTATTTCTAAACTTGATATGTATATGCATGATCTTTATCAGCTTAAAAAGTTGTTTAGTTATAAAGCTAACCATGAGAGCAGCCTACGAGGCCAGTATACATAAAGTGTGATACGACATTGATCGCGATACGACATAGTACGGTTGCTCGCATTCCAGCGATAAGCAGAGCAATAACAATTGCAACCCTCAATGATCCCCATCACCTACCACCTGATCGCGTCCGTGGTGTTTGCCCAGATAAAGGGATCTGTCCGCACGGTGGAGGATGCTTTCTTCCGTTGGGTCGTCCTCTGCGAAGCGGGCCACGCCGCAGGTAACCGATATATGGCAGGTGCTGCCCGACTTTGTGGTGAGTGCTTTGGCGGCGAGCATTTGCCTAATATCCTCCGCGATTGCCATCGCATCTTCGGATGAAACCTCGAACAGCAGTACGGCAAACTCTTCGCCGCCCAAGCGTCCGACCACATCGGTTACTCTAAATCGCTCTTTGAATAAGCTGCAGAGCTGCTGCAATACAAGATCGCCGGTGGCGTGCCCATAGGTATCGTTGACTGTTTTGAAGTAATCAACATCAAAGAGTAGAACCGCCGCATTCTGTCCACTGCGCCGAAAGTGCGAAAATGCTTGCCGAAGGCGTTTCATGAAATAGCGTCGGTTAAATACGCCTGTCAGATCATCGGTAATGGCCTGCTTTCTTAGTTTCTCCTCAAGCGCTTTTTGTGCAGTGATGTCATGCATGGTGCCGAAAATAATGTGTGGGTTATCGGGAGACGTATTATCGGCCATTTCGTGTAGCCAGCGAATGCTGCCGTTTGGTCGGACGATCCGGTATGTAATGTCATTAAGGCCCGTTTCCAGCATTGCATGCAGCGCTTTAGCGACTTTTTCCCGGTCAGATGGGTAAACCATTGCCATGAAGGCTTCTTGCCCAGGGATGAAACTACTGGGCTCGACGCCAAAGAACTCATAAACCACGCTCGACCAATACACCTCGCCTGTCGTTAGCGACATCTGCCAATAACCTAAGCCAGCGACCCTGTGCAGTTTTTGTAGCATACGCGCATGGGCCTGCCACTGGGCTCGGGTTGAAGGCAGGGCGAACTGGAAGGCTGAGGAGTTATTGCTTATGAGTAGTATGGGATGCCTCGAAGCCATTTAGATGGCGGCCGGTTGGGAGAGTGGGGGCCATTTCTTTAGAAAAGCCAATGCTTGGTTGGCATCAACTGGCCGACTGAACAAATAGCCTTGCAGCACATCGCAGCCAAGCTCGTGCAATAATTTTTGTTGTGCTGCGTGCTCAACGCCCTCGGCAACCACCTCTAAGCCCATACCATGGGCGATGCGGATAATACCGCTGACAAGGTTGACTGCTTTGGTGTCATGGGGAAGATCATCAATAAAGCTTTTGTCGATTTTGAGTACGTCAACAGGCAAGCGTTTGAGGTAGTTTAGGGAAGAGTATCCGGTACCGAAGTCATCTAGCGCCAAGGAAATACCGCTGTCGCGTAGCTTGCGCATGGTTAAAATGGCGCTGTCGATATCGGTTAGCAGGCTCTCCTCGGTAAGCTCTAAAGTGAGGCGTTGTGGCGCTAAGTCGTTCTCTTCCAGCGTTTGCAGAATGTGCTCGACAAAGTTGCGCTGATAAAACTGATTGGCAGGAATATTAACACTCAATTTCAGCGGGGGATCGCTGGGTTTGATGGGCCAATGGTGAGCTTTTTCGCAAACGCACCCTAATGACCAGTCTGTCAGTAACCGAGACAGCCGGGCATTTTTTTCTGCAATGGGCACAAACTCGCCAGGGCTCACGGTACCCAGCTTTTTATCTTGCCAGCGGGCCAGTGCCTCAAATCCGATCACGCCGCTGCCATCTGCGAATACCAGCGGCTGATAATACTGCTCTAGCCTGCTACACAGCATCGCTGATTCTAGGCGTTGCTCAATATTGTGCCGACGTAACGCACTCTCTTCGGTACGGTGGGTGAAAATATAGATACTTTCGAAGCTTTTGGGCCCTTTAAGCGCTGTTCGAGCTCTTTCAAGCAAATCGTCTGGGCTTATGCCGTCATCCGGGGAGACGCTAATACCCACATCAATGCTGGGTCGTATTGTATGACCATTGAGGTCAATGGCGGCACTTAGTTTGCTGAGGATGGGTTTAATAACGCTGAAGATGTCACGCAATGAATAGATAGAGACCACTGCGCCGAAACGATCAATATCCATCGTACCCACGGCCAGTATGCCGGTGTCCGGGGCAGTTAGGCGATCAGCTAAGGCTTTAAGGATGGCATTACGGTTTTCGCGCCCATAAAGACGGCTGATTTCGTCGAGGTTGTTCAGGCGAAGGTGCAGTACCACCAGGTTGTAAGACTCCGTTTGTGCCAGATGAAGCAAATTATCCAGGGTCTCCCCTAGCAGGGTTTCATCGGGTAGGCCTGTACGGGCGTCGCGTTGATTAATACGGCTCGCTTGGTGACGCATGTTGAACAGCTGTGTTTTAAGCTGAATCTGTTCTTCGACGATGTTGCCAAAAGCGATCAGCCAGGCACGTTCAACTTCAGTTAACGCACGCGGCTGGGCGTCACTGATACACAGGGTGCCAATGGCTTGCCCACCAGGGCCATGCAAGACAACGCCAGCATAGAATCGAATATAGGGGTGTGAGACCACTGCTCTATGATGGCGAAAAAAATCGTTTTGCAAGGTATCAGATACTTCGAGGTAGCCATGTTCCAAGGCATGTACGCAAAAGGAAAATTCGCGGGGAACTTCACGCTCCTCCATGCCAACCGACGATTTTAGCCACTGGCGACTTTCATCGATGAGTGAAATAAGGGCGATAGGAGTATTGAAGACCTGAGCAACTAAGCGTGTGTAACGATCAAAATGCTCTTCGTGCGGGGTGTCCAGGATGTCGAGCGAACGTAGTTCGTTAAGCCTAGCATCCTCGTCTTTAAGACCAGTGATGCGGGCATTGGTGTCATCCATAGATATTGCCTACTGAGCGTGAGCGTTCAGTCGGTGACATTCACACTCTTGCTTTTAAAAAAGAATATCGCTTGATTTAATCACTCTTACTGGTATTTTTCAAATATTGCTAAGGGTTTGTATGTAGTCTAATTGATACATAGCACGCTTTAAAGCACAGCAGCTCAAGGTAGCATTAGTCAATTAGTCACACTTGAAAACACTACTTGATAGATTTTTATCGCGCTAACAGGGAGCGTTCTAATTGGCAGGGCGCGCTGCGACACAGGCAGGCATTGGTGGAGATGCGCGAATGAACCCACGCGGCAATTCTGAGTCATCGATTAGGGTAGTGGTCGTCAATCAAAGTGGTTTTATTCGTGAGGGGCTATGCAGGCTTCTTGGGAGCCTTAAAGATATAAATGTTGTAGCGAGCATATACTGCCCTCAAGAACTAGGAGACCTGGTACAGCAGTTGCGCGTCGATGTGGCCTTAATTGATGCGCAGTTGCCTAGCCAAACAGGTTTTGAAGCCACTCGACAGCTGCGCCAAAGCGGCGCCAAAGCGCGGGTTGTTATCCTGTCGGTTAATCCGAGTCTTTCTGAGGTTAAATTAGCGCTTCAGGTAGGCGCTAACGGGTTTCTGCTGCGAGAAGCAGGTATCCGTGAACTTGAAATAGCGCTTCATGCGGCCGTTAAAGGTGACATATTTCTCTGCCCTACTATAATCAAACGCTTGTCTGAAAGACTGGCGTTGGAAGAACTTTCAGCGGATGGGCGCAGGTTTATCAATGCCACGAATGATGGTAATTCGCTTGACGATATCATTAGCAAAGCACTGCGCCAGGGTATCCTGCAATACGAACAATGATCAGGGTTTTTGCTTATACTGATTTGGTAGTCAGTGCGTTACGGTGCGGGGGCGAACAGGCGCAAACGGGTTTCTACACTCATTTTTTTCTCGCTTTTTGCAGCTAAGAACCGTGCGAGACCTGATAGATCTATTGATAACTAATGAACCCGCACGAGCAAGGGGGTTTACTGCAGGTTTCACCTTGTCAAGGCCTGGCATAATTCCATGAAACGTTCAGAAGATACCATCCGGATATTACTAGCCGATGAGCATCGGCTAGTACGTTCTGCGATCAGTTCCCTCATTGAAACCTTCGATAATATGACGGTAGTTTCCGAGGTGGGCTCTGAGCAACAGCTCTTAAAAGATGCCGCGCACCATGCTGTTGATGTGGCGCTGATCGACGCCGCAGTGGTCTCTTTGAAAGGGCTGGAGACATTAAGCCGACTGAAGGAACTCTGCCCAGATATCCGCGTGGTCGTGCTTTCCACCTACTCTAGCGATAGTTTTATTCGCCGCCTGTTTGAAGAGGGAATCTGTGGGTTTCTCCACAAAAATGCCAATGTGAACGAACTGGAAGTGGCCATTCGTAAAGCAGCGCTGAGCGAGCGTTTCGTGCTCACTGCCATGGAGCCTGAAAACTTCGTTGATGCTGCTTCGGTGGTGGGGGCTGCGGCCACGCATGCAAATCCCTTGACCACGCGTCAAAGCGAAGTGCTTAAGCTGGTTGCAAACGGCTTTCGCAGTAAAGCCATCGCGGATCAGCTCAATGTCAGCATCAAAACCATCGAGACCCACCGTGCCGATATCATGCGTCGCCTGGGCGTTAGGCATACTGCTGGTTTAGTCCACGAAGCCATTCGACTTGGCCTCTTCGTTGCTCCCCAAGATACCGATGAGACTCGCTGAGACACTCTTTTCAGGCATTAGCTTGGAAGTTACACAGTACTGTATACCTAATGATGCCATCATCATGATTGAACTCTATCCACATTGAATCTGATCCGCCTTTTTAGCAGCTCTCTGAGCCTGTACAGATAGACGATGTATAAGGCATAGTCAGCAAGTTAGTTTGAAGGCTAACAAAGTTATTTTCGCCTGACTAAGTGAGTTTTCGTTTAAGAGGTGTCTGTTAATATGCTGATATATATTGTCTTTTTTATGATTTTTGTGGGCGTAACCGCTGCTTTATATCAGGTGTATGAAATTCATTACAACATCAACGTCGGCAATGATAAAAAGTTATCGAAGGCTGATAAAAGCCACTTACAAGCGCTTTCTGATCAAGCCAAAACCGCCACGCAAACCCATGCCCGGTCAGATTTTGATCAAGCGGCAGCCAATGTCTTGGGCCCTAATCTCGATCGGGATATCGTGCTGAAGGCGTTTGCTGAAGAGGAAAAAGGCGTCTACGCGATCCCGTTGTTGCGCCGCAAAGCGCGGTTGCGTTTTAACGGCGAAGGCGGTGTGGCTAAAAGCAGTGTAAATAAAAGCAGTGCGAATATAATCAGCGTAAAAGTGCGCCACTGGCCGTTTTGGAAAACAACGCTGCCACGTGTCGATATACGCGCAGCGTTGATTACACTGGTTATTTTGAACTGTTTCTTGGTTCAGCTATTGGCTGCCATGAGTGTTTATACGCTGGGTTATCCAATGTCGACGCCTTGGCTGGCTTGGCTAAACGACCCCATGGCAGTGATGCTGCTGATTTATACCTTAATCTTTACCTCACTGCTTATTTCGGCGTTTGATAGATATATGCACGACCTCTATCAACTCGGCAAACTGTTTCAGAAAAAAGCTGTTTAAGAAAAAGCTGTTTAGGCGTCAGTGCAGCGGGTGATTTCATCGGCCAACTGCCCCAGCAGCGCATCGTAGAGGTCAGCATCCAGCGTCAGACCCACGCCCAAGGGATCCATGACACCGATATACGCCGATGTATCGCCGAAAACGTTATTGACCATCTGCGGATTGAACTGGGGTTCACTAAACACACATTGGATACCTTCATCATTCACCAGCGTTTGTAGCTTCTCTATACGCGCGGGGCTAGGTGAAGAGGCATCGCCAATGGAAATGGCGCCAGCCGCGTGCACGTTAAAGGCCTCCTCGAAATACTGGTAAGCATCATGGAAAACAATAAAGCGTATGTCGGCGCTGTTGGCCAAACGATCCTGGATGTGCTCCTGAAGGCTGGTTAACTCCTCTTTGCCCTGGGCGGCGTTGTCGCGATAGTACGCGGCGTTATCAGGGTCGATCTCACTTAGCTGCTCGGCGATGGCATCCAGCCAACGACGTGCATTGGCAGGATCCAACCAAGCATGCGGATTCATGCCGGTATGACTGTGGTCATGGCCGTGATGGTCATGACCACTTTCGTCATGGCTGTTTTCATGGTGGTGCTCGTGATCGCCGTGATCATGCTCATCGTGGTCGTGGTCGTGGTCGTGGTCGTGGTCGTGGTCATGTCCATGGTTATGAGCGTGGTCATGGTCGTCATTGCCGTGGGCATGATCGTGTTCATCAGCATCGTTTAGCGCAAAGGTCGCGCCTTCACGGTATTCCAGTGTCGTGATCCCGGGCACGTCCATTAGCTCAAGTTGGTGTGCCTCTCCCGCCAGGTTCTCAATAGGCCCTGATAGCCAGGGTGTGAGCGCGTCGCTTACCCATATGACCAGGTCAGCATCATTGAGCGATTGCGCTTCAGAAGGCCGTAGCGAATAGCCATGGGGTGAAGCGCCGGGCTGAATAAACAGCTCAGGATTGCCGCGCTCCCCCATTACCTTGGCAACAAGCGAATAGACGGGCGGAATATCCACCGCAACACGCGGCACCTCTGCGGCGGCCACAAGGGGGAAAGCCGCCAGTAGCGGCCATGATAAACGGGCTAAACGGTTGTTCATGGGGTTCTCCTGATAAAAAAGTTAATGGTTAATAAACGCAACAGTGAGTCGAGGCTCGCCTATATTTTACTTATATGTTATAACATAACAAATACGTCAAGAGTGAATGTTAACCATGCGGCTTGCTCACCCTCCTGATAGCGATGCGATTCTGAGCGTTCGCCAACTGGGCGTTCGCTTCGGTGGCCAGCAGATTCTTGAGAACATCAATCTCGACTTATATCGACAGCAGGTGGTGACCCTGATTGGCCCCAACGGCTCGGGGAAATCCACGCTGGTGAAAACGCTGATCGGTGCGGTCACGCCGACCTCGGGACAGGTGACCATCGCCCCCCAGCAGCGTATCGGCTATGTGCCGCAGCGGCTGCACTTGGATCCCACCTTGCCCATGACGGTCAAGCGCTTTATCAACTTGCCGCGTCGCCATTCGAGTCGCGATTTACAAAAGGCGCTGGAAGATGCCGGTGCCGAGGCGCTGATTCATGCCGCCATGAGCGAACTCTCGGGCGGCCAGTTTCAACGTGTGCTGTTGGCTCGGGCGCTGCTGGTAAAGCCCGACATTCTGATTCTCGATGAGGCGACCCAAGGGCTCGACCACCGGGGTACCGCTGCGTTCTATCAACATATTGAAAGCGTACGCCACACCTACGGCTGCGCTGTGTTGATGGTCAGTCATGATCTCCACGTGGTGATGCGCACCGCCGATCACGTGCTGTGCCTAAATCGGGTTATTTGTTGCGAAGGTGAACCCGAGCACGTTGCCTCATCACCGCATTATCAGGCGCTGTTTGGCGACCAGACCGCCCAGACATTGGCGCTCTATCGCCACCATCATCAGGAGGCAGCCAATGTTGGATGATTTTATGTGGCGTGCGCTGTTCGCCGGGGTGCTGGTGTCGATGGCGGCTGCTCCGTTGGGGTGTTTCGTGGTGTGGCGGCGCATGGCCTACTTCGGTGATGCGACGGCGCATGCCGCCATTCTGGGCGTCGCATTAGCGCTGTTACTGAACGTCTCCATTTTCTTGGGGGTGCTGACGGTCGCCCTGGTGATGGCAGGTTGTGTGTCGCTACTTAGCGGGCGCGGCTATGCCATGGATACCCTGCTCGGGGTCATGGCGCACTCGGCCTTGGCGGTTGGCCTGGTGGCCGTGTCGTTTCTTGCTGGGGTGCGTATTGACCTCAATGCTTATCTGTTTGGCGACATTCTGGCTGTCGGGAAAAGCGACCTTTGGATCATCGGCGGCGGTGTATTGCTGGTGCTAATACTGCTTTTCTGGCGCTGGTCATCCTTGTTGACCGCGACGTTAAGCGACGAGCTTGCCCATGCCAGCGGCCTCCACCCGCGCCGCGAACAGCTGGTGCTCACCCTGGCGCTGGCGCTGGTCGTCGCCGTGGCGCTAAAAGTGGTGGGTGTACTGCTGATTGCCGCGTTGCTGATTATCCCGGCGGCCACGGCGCGCCCGTTTTGCCGCACGCCAGAAGTCATGGCGATGGTGGCCGCTGGAGTCGCCATGCTGGCGGTGACGGCGGGGCTTAGAGCTGCCTATGTGATGGATACGCCGACCGGGCCAACGATCGTCACGCTCGCCGCTGTGCTGTTTACCCTGGCGACGGTCACGACACAAAGCTGGCGCTTCTTGCGTCAGCGGATTCAATGACGGCTATCTCAACAACGCTTATGGAGTCATTTATGTCTTCGCTTATGTCTTCGCCACCCGCTACTCATTGGACGTTGCCAGACCATGCCGCCGGTGATAATGACATCAGCGTGCTGCCGCGCATCTTTGAAGACGCTATTAACATCGCGATCTTCCAGCGCCCACTGCCCGCCGATATTGCCTTTAGCGCCCAGGCGCAGTGCCAAACGGATCGCGCCTGGCAATATAGTTGGCTTGGCCATCCCGATGAAGCCTTCACCGCTGACTTGCTTCGCCATCTGCCCGCCCCGGAGGCGGCCACCCCGCTGGTTGAGGACATGGCGACGATCGCCGAAGCGATCGCCTTTCTGTTTGACACCCAGACCGTCGGCATCCGCGTGCGCCTGCTGACGAGCGCCATGTGCCCGCGCTTTCACTGCGATAACCTCCCGGTGCGCATGGTCACCACCTATGTCGGCCCAGGCAGCGAATGGCTGCCAGAGCACGCCGTTAACCGTGCGGGACTGGGCGCGCCGCACCCCGACCGCCCCGACATCGCAACCGACACCAGCGCTGTTCAGCGCCTTGCGCCGGGCGATATCGCGTTACTCAAGGGGAGCGGCTGGTTGGGCTGCGAAGAGCGGGGGTTAGTGCATAGAAGCCCTGCGTTGGATGGCGAAGGTAAGCGGCTGCTGATGAGTATTGATCCTGCTTAGGCATTCCTGATAAGGGTTGTCATGGCACCCAGGGGCTTCATAGGGTTAGTCTGATGTTATGTTATAATGTAACAATATTGGGTTGATGATCTTGAATCACCCAACCACCGCTCGCTTATGCCCACCGTGGAGACACCATGACCGCGATGATTCGCCTCTATAACACGCTGACGCGCGCTAAAGAGCCGCTTCGCACCGAACGCCCCGACCGGGTGACCCTGTATGTCTGTGGCCCCACGGTATACAACTTTGCACATATTGGTAACGCCCGCCCGGCGGTGATTTTTGACGTGCTGGCGCGCTTGTTAAGGTATGACTACCCCGAGGTAGTCTACGCGCGCAATTTTACCGACGTGGATGACAAGATTAATGCCGCCGCAGCAGACGCAGGCGTGCCGATTGGTGCGATCACCGAGCGCTATATTGAGGCGTACCACCAGGATATGCAGGCGCTGGACGTACGGCCACCGGATATAGAGCCCCGGGTGACCGCGCATATCCCTGACATTATCCAACTGATCGGCACATTAATCACCCGCGGCCATGCCTATGTAGCCCAGGGCCATGTGCTATTTGATGTGGCCTCTTACCCTGCGTATGGGGCGCTGTCCGGTCGCCGCCCAGAGGACATGCTGGCCGGTGCCCGGGTCGACGTCGCCCCCTACAAGCGTAACCCGCTTGATTTCGTACTCTGGAAACCTTCAACACCGGCAATGCCCGGCTGGCAAAGCCCCTGGGGTCGCGGGCGCCCCGGATGGCACGTGGAGTGCACGGCGATGATCGGCCAGCACCTGGGGCCTACCATTGATATTCACGGCGGCGGTCAGGATCTGATCTTTCCCCACCACGAAAATGAAATTGCCCAGGGCACCTGCGCCCACGGCGCGCTTTACTGCCATACCTGGGTGCACAACAGCTTTATTACCGTCGAAGGGCAGAAAATGTCCAAGTCCCTCGGCAACGTGCTGCTGGTGCGCGATCTGCTCAGTCAGGCGCCCGGCGAAGCGGTTCGTTTTGCGCTGCTGGCGACCCATTACCGCCACCCGCTAGATTGGAATGCCCAGCGGTTGGCCCAGGCGCGGCAAACCCTGGCGCGCTGGTACCGCCGCCTAGCCGCGGCCACTGGGGATGAGCAGGCTGAAGGAGAGCAGAATGCGTGGAAGAGCGTAGCGCCGGATGCCGAAGTGCTGGAAGCCCTGCGCGATGACCTCAATGTGCCCCGCGTGATCAGCCGTCTGCATGCGCTATCAAGCGCCATTGGCGACGCTACCAATAAAGAAGAGGCACGCTTAGCCGCCCAACGGCTGCGTGCCTCTGCCGCGTTGGTCGGCTTATTACAGCAACCGGCAGCAAGCGCCTTAAACGCCCTGCGGGAATTGCCGGCTCAGGCCTCGCCACCACGGTTGCCCGCCAACCGGGTGGCGGCGCTGGTAGCAGAACGCCATCAGGCCCGCCAGCAGCGCGATTTTGCCCAGGCAGACGCCCTGCGCCAGACCCTTGAAGCGGCTGGCGTGGAGATCCACGACACCCCACAGGGCACCCAGTGGCAGTTCGCCGACGAGGTGACGGTATGAGGAGGGAGGCGCGTAATGCAACACTATGATGTGATTATCGTCGGGGCGGGCCCAGCCGGGGTCGGTTTGGCCACCTTGCTGGCAAAACTGCCCGATCTCGATTACGTACTGCTGGAAGGCGGGCGTATTGGTGAGTCGCTGCGCCGATGGCCCGCGCAAACGCGTTTTATCACCCCCTCTTTCTACAGCAACCCCTTCGGCCTGGCCGATCTCAATGCCGTGGATGCACTAAGTTCGCCCGCACTCTATTGCGGTGTAGAGCACCCCAGCGGCGCCCAGTACGCCGACTATTTAAGCTTTATTGCCCAGCAGCACGAGCTACCCATCCGCGAAGGCTGGCAAGTACAGCAGGTAGCGCCTGCAGCAGACGGCGGCTTTATCGTCAGGGGCGAACAGGGCGAGCTGCACACCCGCTTTCTGGTGTGGGCCACCGGCGAGTATCAGTTTCCCGCGCTGGCGCCATTCCCCGGGGCCAGTTGGTGCCCCCACTATGCCGAAGTGGCAAACTGGGCAGACTTCACCGCCCCCCGCTATACGGTGATCGGCGGCTACGAAAGTGGCGTCGATGCGGCGGTCAACCTGGTGCAGCTGGGGCGCTCGGTGCGCCTGCTGGCGCGCAAATCCTCCTGGGATCCCAGCAGCCCCCACGACCCCAGCCTGTCGCTGTCGCCCTACACCCGTGGCCGTCTGAATGAGGCGGTCAACACCGGGCGGCTGGAGATTGTCTTCGGCGCGGATATTGTCGAAGTCATGGCCAATGCGGACAGCGGTTTTAGTATCCACGCCGCCGATGGTCGTCAGTGGGCCTGCGAACAGCCGCCGATTCTAGGCACCGGCTTTCTCAGCGGCGGCGGCGCCACCCAGATCGATGCGTGGTGGGAGTGGGATGCAAAAGGGCAGGTAATGCTCACCGAGCTGGACGAATCCACCCTAACGCCAGGACTGTTTTTAGTCGGCCCCCAGGTGCGTCACGACCCGCAAATCTACTGCTTTATTTACAAGTTTCGCCAGCGCTTCAGCATGATGGCCACCTGTCTGGCCGAGCGCCTGGACATTGATGCCTGGGTACTGGAAGCGGATAACCAAGTATGGGGCGCGTTCGGCAATCAAGAGTGCTGCGAGGACTGCCAATGCTGACCCTTAGCTCCCATGACCGCTTACCCGCTGCCACGCTGACCTCCAGCTTGCTGGTGATGGCGATTATTATCGGCGCGCTACTCGGCCACTTCGCCCCCGTCCGCGGGCAGTGGCTGGGCGATAACGTCGATACCACGCTGCTCACCATGATTGGTTTGCTGTTCTTCAGCGTGCGCTTAAACGTGCTTGCCCAACAGGCGAGCAACCTACGTTTTATCGCCATTGCCATGGTGGCTAACTTCATTGTCGTGCCCCTGATTGGCTATGGCGTAGCGTCGCTGTTTATGTCAGCACACCCACTGCTGATGGTGGGGCTAGTGATCTACTTTATGTCGCCCTGCACCGACTGGTTTCTGGGCTTTACTCGCTTGGCAGGGGGCAATGTCGCCTTAGGCATGGCGCTGATACCGGTTAATATGGCGCTACAGCTGCTGCTTTATCCGGTCTACTTGCAGTGGTTTACCCCGCATACCGGAGCGGTTGATCCCCCGTTAATCGCTACCACGCTGCTGTACTGGTTTTTGCTGCCCGTGATCGCCGCCCTAACACTGCATCACACGCTACGCTTTATGCTTGGCGAGCAACGTTTTGAGCAGTGCTTAACCTTTGCAGACCGCGCCACCCCCTGGGTCATTGCCCTGCTGGTGCTGCAGATATTCGCCGGTAATATCGCCTCAATCTTAGCGCACCGCTATGTGTTTGCCTGGCTGCTGCTGTCGGTGTTTGTGTTCTTTGTGCTGACCTTCGTGCTTAGCGAAGCGATCAGCCGCGGGTGCCGCCTGGACTACCCCGAACACGCGCTACTCACCATGACCATCGCCGCCCGTAATGCGCCGCTGATGCTGGCGGTGACCATGACGGTGCTGCCCGGCCAGCCCCTCATCTACGCTGCCTTGGTCATAGGCATGTTAGTGGAGTTCCCCCATTTAACGCTGCTGCGTCGAATCCTGCTAGCGCTCCGGCGTCGCCGGGCTCAAGCAAGCAGTGCCGTTGATTCCCCCTCTTGATAACGAGTTTTATGCGATGACCTTTTCTACCTCAGACATGCTCACTTCAGACATGCCCACCTCAAACATGCCCACATTAGAACAGGCAGTCACTGTCACCCTGCCGGATGGCGCCAAGCGCTCCTTTGACCACCCGGTTAGCGTCGCCCAGGTGGCGCACGCCATTGGCCCAGGGCTGGCGAAACAGACCCTGGCCGGTAAGCTCGATGGCCGCCTGGTCGATGCCTGCGAAGTGATTGATCACGATGCCCAACTGCAGATCATTACCCCCAAGGATGATGAAGGGCTTGAGATCATTCGCCACTCCTGCGCCCACCTGGTCGGCCATGCGGTTAAACAGCTTTACCCCAGCGCCATGATGGTGATTGGCCCGGTGATTGACGCTGGCTTCTACTACGATATCGCCTTTGAACGCCCCTTTACCCCCAGCGACCTCGCCGCCATCGAAGCGCGGATGAGCGAGTTGATTGATCAGCAATATGACGTTGTAAAACGCATGACGCCCCGGGAGGAGGCGGCCGAGCTGTTTAAAGCGCGCGGTGAGACCTACAAGCAGCGCCTGATCGCAGAAATGCCCGCGGACGTCACCCGTGTGGGGCTGTATGTCCACCAAGAGTATGTGGATATGTGCCGTGGCCCCCACGTGCCCAATACCCGCTTTCTCAAGGTGTTCAAGTTGACCAAGCTGGCCGGCGCCTACTGGCGGGGCGATGCCAACAACGAACAGCTTCAGCGCATCTACGGTACCGCCTGGGCGGATAAAAAACAGCTCAAAGCGTATTTGCAGCGCCTTGAAGAAGCGGAAAAGCGTGACCACCGACGCCTGGGCCGCGGCTTGGATCTATTTCATTTCCAGGAAGATGCGCCGGGCGCGGTGTTTTGGCACCCCCGCGGCTGGGCGGTTTTCCAGGAATTGGTCGCCTATATGCGCCGCCGCCAGCAGGCGGCGGGCTATGTGGAGGTCAACTCCCCCGATGTGATGGATCGCAGCCTGTGGGAAATCTCCGGCCACTGGCACAACTACCGCGAGCACATGTTCACCACCGAGACCGAGGATGGCCGCTCGCTGGCGCTCAAACCGATGAATTGCCCCGGCAGCGTGCTGCTCTACCGCCACGGTTTAAAAAGCTACCGTGACCTGCCCATTCGCATGGGCGAGTTTGGCAAGGTGCACCGCTACGAACCCTCCGGCGCGCTCCACGGGCTGCTGCGGGTGCGTCACTTTACCCAGGACGACGCCCACATCTACTGCACCCCGGGCCAGATGGATGCCGAGTGCCGGGATGTGGTGGCCCTGGTGCTGGATATCTACCGCCAGTTCGGCTTTGAGGATGTGCGCATCAAACTCTCTACCCGGCCGCAAAACCGCATGGGTGACGATGCCAGCTGGGATCTACTGGAAGGCGCGCTGGAGCAGGCGCTAACGGGCATGGGCCTGACCTATCAGCTCAACCCCGGTGAAGGTGCCTTCTACGGCCCGAAACTTGAGTTTGTGCTACGCGACGCCATTGGCCGCGATTGGCAGTGCGGCACGCTTCAGGTCGATATGAACCTGCCCGAGCGTTTCGGCCTGGAGTATGTGGCTGAAGACGGCCAGCGCAAGCGCCCCGTGATGCTGCACCGGGCGCTGTTTGGCTCGCTTGAGCGCTTTATCGGCATCCTGATCGAACACTACGCGGGCAAGCTCCCGGCCTGGTTGGCGCCGGTGCAGGCAGTGGTACTGTCGATCACCGACGACCATGCCCGCTATGCCCAGGAGGTGGCGCAGCTGCTCAACGGGGCAGGCGTGCGCAGCGAGGTGGATGTGCGCAACGAGAAGATCGGCTACAAAGTTCGCGAACAAACCCTGCAGCGTATCCCCTTTTTGCTGGTGGCGGGTGCCAAGGAGCGTGAGGCGGGCAGTATTGCCCTGCGCACTCGTGAGGGCGAAGACCTGGGTGTACTGCCGATTAAGCAAGCCGTAGCGTTACTGTTAGAACATGTTCAAACGCCGGATGCCGCTGAACATCGTGCGGCCCAGCAGCGGCTAATGGAGCGCTTGACCGCCGGTTAGCAGGGAGCTTCGTCCGTTGTTATTTTGTGCTACGTTATAACATTTATTTCAAGGTGCGATAGGGATATGCAAGAGACAAGTATGAATACGCAAGAGCCAAGCGCATCCGCTGATAAAGCCTGGGCAGAGCAGCTACTGGCGATGCCTGCCAGCGACTATATGAACGATGAGCAGCTGGCATTTTTCCGCCGGCGGCTGCTCGACGAGCGTGCCGAAATTGAGGCGCATTTAAAGGAGATGAAGGACGTCATCGCTTCCCATGAGCGCGACAGCGACGAATCGGATCAGGCCTCTTTTGAGGAGGAGCTGCGCCTGGCATTGCGGCAAGCAGATCGCGAGAGCCGCTTGCTGAACAACATTGAGTCAGCCTTGAAGCGCATTGAGAACGGTGAGTACGGCTACTGCGAAGAGACTGGCGATCCCATCGGGCTTCCCAGGCTAATGTTTAGGCCCACCGCCAAACTCTGCATTGAGGCAAAAGAGCGTCAGGAGCAGCAAGAGCACCATTATCGCAAAGCGCGCTGGGAGTAAGTTGTTATGCAGGAAGCGCCATTAATACCGGTCAATCTACTCACCGGCTTCTTAGGCAGCGGCAAAACCACGCTACTCAATCGCTGGGTTCACCAAACCTCCATGCACAACACCCTGGTGGTGATCAACGAGTTTGGTGCCATCGGATTGGATCACCAACTGATTACCCACAGCGATGAGCAGGCGGTGATCGAAATGAGCAGCGGCTGCTTATGCTGCACCCTGCGGGGCGATTTGAGCCGTACGCTGCAACAGGCAATGGAAGACTTGGAGGCGCAGGAGAAGCCCTTGCCCGCCCGGGTGGTGATTGAGACCACAGGGCTAGCGGAGCCAACCTCTTTGTTGCAACTGCTGATGACGGATCACTGGCTGGCGCACCGCTTTAAGCTGGACAGCGTGGTGTGCTGCGTTGATGCCGCCAATGGCTTGGCGACCCTGGACGCCCACCCGGAGTCGCAACAGCAAATCGCCGTGGCCGACAAGCTGCTGATCACCAAAACCGACCTAGCGAGCGAAGAGAGTGTGTCCCAACTGGCGAATCGACTGGCCAAGTTGAACCCCGCCGCGGCGCAGTGGCAGGTGATTAACGGCGAACTCTCCGCAGATCTGCTGGTGGGGGCAGGGTTACATGGTGGCGAGACCAAGGGGTTCCAGGTGGAGCAGTGGCTCAAAGCGGGCAGCTACGCTGTACATCAAGCAGACCCTCATCCGGGCGCTTTTTCCGCACCGCTGAACCGTTCGCCATTGAATACTCATCAGCCCGGCGATTCCCCGCACAGCGACGGCATTAATGCCTTCTGCTTTAGCGTTAACGAGCTTATCGAGCCAGACGCCTTGCAAGGCTGGTTGGATGTGTTGATGTCGTTAATGGGCGACAAAATGCTGCGCATTAAAGCCATTGTGCACCTCACTGACCGCGAGACGCCGCTAGCGCTTCACGGCGTGCAGCATATTTTTCACCCGCCTGCGCCGCTGCCCGCCAACAGTGTGAGCGACCGGGTATCACGCTTTGTGTTTATTACCCAAAACGTGGCGCCTGACACCGTCGCCGAGCTGTACAACTTCTTTAATTCCTCTCAAGAGGTCACCCAATGACCGTTTTAACCTTACCCGATATCGCCAGCCAAACCACTCGCTTAACGAGTACCTTGACTTGGGTGGGCATGGAGGGCATTGCGCTACCAGTCCAACTGGGCACACGCAGCGTGACAGCCAAACTGGACGCAGGGGTGAGCCTTGATGATAGCGAAGCGCGCGGTATCCATATGTCGCGGCTCTATTTGGCGCTGGCACCGCTTGAGGACGCACCGCTTACCTTGCCAACGGTGAAAGACATATTGAGCACGTTTTTAACCAGCCAGGAGGGCTTATCCCAGCAGGCGTACCTGACGGTGGAAGGCGAACTGCCGCTCAAGCGGCAAGCCCTGATTAGCCCTCTGGCTGGGTGGAAAAGCTATCCTTTTTCACTGCGCGGCCAATTAACCCCCGCCGGGTTTCACGTTGAACTGGGGTTGACGGTGGGCTATTCATCCACCTGCCCCTGCTCGGCGGCGCTGGCGCGGCAGTCTATCCAGCAAGCCTTTGCAGAGGATTTCTCGGAAATCCCGCTAACCCCATCGGCGGTATCGGCATGGCTGGGCAGCGAAGAGGGCATATTAGCCACGCCCCACAGCCAGCGCAGCTCTGTCGAGTGCTCGCTGCGTTTAACCGAGGGTGAAAACGAGGAATTACCCATAGCAGATTGGCTAGAGCGGGCGGTAGATCGCATTGAGAAGGCACTAGGCACCGCACTGCAAACCGCAGTGAAACGCATCGACGAGCAGGCGTTTGCTCTCGCCAACGGGCAAAACCTGATGTTCTGTGAAGACGCGGCGAGGCGGGTCGATAAAGCCCTGCGGCAAGCACCGGGAGTCGCCGGGTTTCAGCTCAAGGTGGTGCACGCCGAGAGCCTTCACGCCCATGACGCGGTGGCGCGGAGTGAGTGGAATTGGTGAACATGTTGGGGTCGCTTGTTACTAGACTCTAAACGATTATTGGCCTTCCGAGCGGCGCTTGTTTAGGATCAATAACGAACTCAATAAAAACTAGCGAGCCGCCCTCATGAAGCCAGAAACCATTGCCCTCCACCATGGCTATTCGCCTGATTCACAAAACGCCGTGGCGGTACCGATTCATCAAACCACGTCGTTTTCCTTCGATAACGCGCAGCACGCGGCGGATCTGTTTGATCTTAAAGTGGAAGGAAACATCTACTCGCGCATTATGAACCCCACCTGCGCTGTGTTGGAGCAGCGGGTAGCCGCGCTGGAAGGCGGTATCGCCGGGCTAGCGGTGGCGTCGGGGATGGCAGCGATCACCTATGCGATCCAGACTATTGCTGAAGCGGGCGATAACATCGTCTCGATCAGCGAGCTGTATGGCGGCACCTACAATCTGTTTGCCCACACCTTGCCACGCCAAGGCATCCAGGTACGCTTTGCCGATAAAGACGATATTGACGGCATCGAAGCGCTGATCGATGAACGAACCAAGGCGGTTTTCTGCGAAAGTATTGGCAACCCCTCGGGGGGAGTGGTCGATCTGGCGAAGCTCGCCGAGGCGGCCCATCGTCATGGGGTGCCGGTGATTGTCGATAACACCACTGCGACGCCGTTCTTGTGTCGGCCGATTGAGCATGGGGCGGATATTGTCATCCACTCTGCCACCAAATATATCGGCGGCCACGGCACTACCGTGGGCGGTGTGATCGTGGATTCGGGCACCTTCCCTTGGGCCGAGCATGCCAGCCGTTTTCCGCTACTCAACGAGCCTGACATTTCTTACCACGGCGTGAGCTATACCCGTGATGTGGGTGATGCGGCCTTTATCGCTCGCGCCCGGGTGGTGCCGCTACGCAACATGGGGGCTGCTCTCTCTGCTCAAGCGGCCTGGAACCTGCTCCAGGGGTTGGAAACGCTGTCTCTGCGCATCGAGCGTATCTGCGCCAACGCCTTAGCCGTTGCCAATCACTTGGAAAGCCATCCGTTGGTCACCTGGGTGCAGTATGCAGGCTTGGAAAACCACCCCGATCACGCGCTGGCCAAGCGTTACATGAACGGCCACGCCTCGGGGATTCTTAGCTTTGGTATTGAAGGTGGCCAGGCCGCCGGCGAGCGCTTCTACGATGCGCTGGCGCTGATTCTTCGCCTGGTGAATATCGGCGATGCCAAAAGCTGCTCCTCCATTCCCGCCTCAACCACACACCGCCAGCTCAACGAGCAGGAGCTGAAAGCCGCGGGTGTTACGCGGGATATGGTTCGCCTGTCGATCGGCATTGAGCATATCGACGACCTGCTGGCAGATATTGATCAAGCGCTGGCGGCTTCTCAAGGGTAGTTCTTTTGCTTTTCCCGCCGCCTTATTGCTATGAATGCAACGGCGGCGGGGCTTCTGACACTAATGGTGCGTTAAGCGTTTAGCCATCAAACGCTTTTAGACGCCGCCAACGTATACAAAAACTCCAGCCCTAACGTCGCGGCGGCAAGCGAAGTAATGTCGCCGTGATCATAGGCGGGGTTTACTTCCACCACGTCCATGCCGACCAATTCCATACCCACCATGCCACGGATGACTTTTAGCATTAGGTCTGTCGACATGCCACCGCAGACCGGTGTGCCGGTGCCAGGAGCGTAGGCGGGGTCGAGGCCGTCAATATCCAGGCTCACGTAAGCTGGGTGGTAGCCTACTTTGGCGCGAATGCGCTCCAGCACGGCTTTCGGCCCATGATCGTTTACCCAGTCCGCATCCAGTACCTCGTAAGGGTGGTTGTGGCGGTCGTAGCTGGTGCGGATACCAATTTGCAGCGAGTGCTCAGGCACTACCAGCCCCTCTTTAAGGGCGTGGTGGAAAATCGTGCCATGGTCAAAGCGTGTGCCTTGCTCGTAGGTGTCGGTGTGGGCATCAAAGTGGATTAATGCTAGCGGGCCATGCTCACGGGCGTGGGCACGCAGCAGCGGTAGCGAAATATAGTGATCACCGCCCAGCGTAAGCATCTTTTTGCCCGCTTTTAACCAGCGGCCAGCATGGCTTTCCAGGTTGTCGACCAGGCTTTCAGGTTCGCCATAGGCGTAATCAACGTTGCCTGCATCGCATACTTTGAGGCGATCTTCTAAGGCAAAGTCCCATGGCCAGCGTTTACCTTCCCAGATCAGGTTGGCGGTACTCTGACGAATAGCATTCGGCCCCATGCGGGTGCCCGCACGGCCAGAGCAAGCCAGGTCGAAGGGTACGCCACTCACCACAACGTCGGCGTCGCTTGCCTTGGGATCCGTTGCTTTCTCTACGCCCATAAAGGTAGAGATCATATCGCCATACAGGCTGGGCATAGTTTGAGACAGTGGGTGGGTCACCGGTGTGCTTCTCCTTTCGTGCTGAATGATCGCTGATGGGCGAATAAGCGGCAGACAATAAGCAATTTCTGGTGATAAATTAAATGAATGTTTAGAATTTAATCATTCGTGATATGAATAATGAGAAACCATGCGCTCGCTACGCCATTTCGACCTGAATTTGCTGCTGGTATTTGAAGCGCTGATGCACGAGCGCCACGTTACACGCGCGGCAGAAAAGCTGCATTTAAGCCAACCCGCCTTGAGCCATGCCTTAAAACGACTGCGTGAAGCGCTGGATGACCCACTGCTGGTGCGCACCGAAAACGGCATGCAGCCAACCCCACGTGCGCTGGCACTTTTGCCCGTCGTACAGCTGGCGCTGGGGCAGCTAAGGGAGGGCCTTGCGCCTCCCGCGATGTTTTTGCCTGCTACTAGCACGCGGCGCTTTACGTTAGCGACCACCGACTACTTTGAAGAGGTCATGTACCCGCTCTTTTTAAGCCAGCTGTTGGCCTATGCGCCGGGCATTAGCTTCTCTATTGAGCTGATTACTCCGGATGTGCTGAGTGAGGGGCTGAAGCAGCGCCAAATCGACATGGTGGTAGGGTTGGATAGCCAACGCGAGCTGCCTAGCGGCGTGATTCAGACCCCGTGGATGGATGAGGAGCTAGTCTGCTTAGCCGCTACCCATAATGGCCGCGTCGGCGATGCGCTGGATATTGCCCAGTTTGCTCAAGCGCTCCATGTGGAGCTGGCTGATATCAGTGGACTGCGCCCCAGCAATATTGAAAGCTGCTTGACTCAGCACGGCTTATCCCGCCGGGTCATCTCTAAAAACCTCAACTATATCGCCGCGGCTAGGGTAGTCGCGCTAACCGAGGCGATCATGACGCTGCCACGCCAAATGGCTGAGCGTTTCGTTGCGATGCTACCGGTACGCTTGGTAGAGCCGCCTAAAGAGCTACCAGTGCTGAAAATGACCCTGATTCAGCATGGGCTGTATGCCAATGATCCTGCAGTGGTTTGGTTATACCAGCAACTCATGGCGTTTGCGCAAGCGTTTAGTGACCCCGTTAATAACAGCTGTAATGCGGGGAGTTGAATACTCTTGGGTCATTGGTAAAGGGGCATGAGGGCGTGGGATTAGCCGTTTATGGCGTTGTAGCCATGCTATTAATTCAGTGCTGGATTTAGGGAAAATCTTTAATATTAGTATCTTGAGTGAATAATAATTATATTTAATAGTGGTGGTGCCAATGATTCCTTTTCGTAACATTGCCGTTTTCTTCCATGTGGCGAGGATCCAAAGCGTTACCGGCGCGGCGGAGCACCTCAATATCACCTCCTCTGCTGTCAGCCAACAGCTTCGGTCTTTAGAAGAACACCTTGGCACAACCCTCGTCGTAAAGTCTGGGCGTGCCTTACGACTCACTGAAGCAGGCGAGCATTACTTTGATTTAATTTCAGAAGATATCGAGCACATCATTAAGGTCACCGACCAAATCAAAGGCACTAAAACACTGACCCGTATTAACATCCGTGCCACCCCAACTATCGCCACCAAGTGGCTGCTTCCACGTCTCAGTGAATTCCTCTCTTTTCATCCAGATTTGGAGGTCAGACTTGATGGCTCAAATGAACCTACCGACTTTAGTCGGGAAAGGGTGGATATCGAAATTCGCCATGGCACTGGCCGTTGGCCTGGTCTTTATGTTCAGCCTCTGATTACAGAGCACTTTTTACCGGTATGTTCTCCTACGCTTGCCCTGCCTAACTCGTTATCGCCAAACGACTTCAAGGACTATCGTCTCATTCACTCGGTCAAGGCACAGGTTCAGTGGCGCCATTGGTTCGCTTCCATTGGCAGTAAAAGGGACGTCTTCTCAGGGGGACTTTATTTTGATCGATCTCATATGTCAGTGGACGCAGCGGCCCTTGGCTTGGGTATTGCTCTTGAAAGCAATCTGATGATGGAAAGTGAATTAACGACGGGTCAGTTAATCATCCCATCGACAGTGACGCCAAAAATGCCGGTATGTACGCAGTGGATCGTGTGCCCCAACCAAAGCCTTCGCCTTCCTCACGTCAGACGCTTTGTAGAATGGATACAGGATAAAGCCAGTCAATGGAGCGATCAGAACGACGCTCAACTCTTTAGTTAATCTTAATTATCGCCAAGAAAAAGTAAATTTTCCTAAGGATGGAATGCTCCTACCTTCAATAGTGTTAGTGCTAACAACGAATCGCCACTGCTAATAATTTTAACTAACGCTTGTATTGCTCGGTACTGCCATTCGGTATCGTCAATCCTTAGGAGAAAGCCATATGAATTTATCGTCCATGCTCGCTGACCATCATGCCCAGGGGAAATCAATTCGCGTAGGGCTGATTGGCGCGGGAAAATTTGGTTCCATGGTGCTGGCGCAAGCAAGAAAAATTCCTGGCTATCATATTGTTGCTGTTGCAGATATTGATACCCAGAAAGCTAGAGAGTCGTTCCAGCGTACGGGGTGGGAAGAGAATGAGTATTCCGCGACGTCAATGGGCGATGCCATTACCAGCGGAAAGACCTTCATCACACCCGATGCCCGTGACATGTGTGAGTTTGAAGATATTGACTGCATCATAGAGGCGACTGGCCATCCCATTGCGGGTGTTCGTCATGCCCTGATGGCGATCGATAATAGCAAACACGTCATTATGGTAAACGTGGAAGCCGACGTTATGTGCGGCCCGATTTTAGCCCAAAAGGCCCGTGCCAAGGGTGTGGTCTATTCCATGGCTTATGGCGATCAGCCAGCTGCCATTTGTGAATTGGTTGATTGGGTGCATTCCTGCGGTTTCGAGCTCACCTCGGCTGGCAAGGGCATGAATTTCGAACCCCGTTATCGCTATTCCACCCCCGATACTGTTTGGGGGTACTTCGGCTGGAGTGAGGAGAAAGTAGCCGAAGGGGACTTTAATCCCAAAATGTACAACTCGTTTACCGACGGCACCAAAGCAGCCATCGAAATGGCGGCGGTAGCCAATGGAACCGGCCTTGATTGCCCTGACGATGGTTTGGCGTTCTATCCGTCTGGACTTCACGATCTTGCCTCGGTCTTCAAGCCCCAAAGTGAAGGCGGACGCTTGCCGCGATCGGGTCTTGTCGATATAGCGGCGAGCCAGGAGCCGGATGGCCGTGAAGTCTTGAACAATATCCGTTTTGGCATGTTTGTCACCTTCAAGGCGCCCGATGTCTATACCCGGGATTGCTTTGATCAGTATGGACTACTGACTGACAAATCGGGCTGGTACGCCTCTATGTGGCGGCCTTTCCACCTGATTGGCCTAGAGACGTCAGTGAGTGTTCTTTCGGCCTACTTCCGTGGCGAGCCTACTGGCAGTTCAAAATTCTATCGCGCTGATGCCGTAGCCACGGCCAAGAAGGATCTTGCCGCTGGGGAGATGCTCGATGGTGAGGGTGGGTACGCCGTGTGGGCCAAGGCCATTCCCGCTTCACTTAGTATGCAACTGGATGCGCTGCCCATTGGTCTCGCCCATAACGTCAAGCTTAAGAATCCGGTCAAAAAAGACCAGGTGGTACGCATGTCCGATGTGGAATTGGTCAAGGATCGAGACGTCATCGACATACGGCTCGAACAGCTTCGCACCATGGGCAGTAATGCCTAGGAGGGCGCGGTAATGGCAAGCCAATCTAACTTTGTTGTCATCGCTGAGTTTGAAGTGGCCGCAGCAAACCTTGACGCGTTTCTGGCGGCTGCTAGGCAGGACGCCACTTGTTCGTTAGCCGACGAGCCGGGCTGTCTGCAATTCGATATCAATGTCGATGAGTCATCGCCAAGCTCAAACGTGGTGTTCTACGAGGTATATCGCTCCAAAGAGGCCTTCGACGCACATCTAGAAACGCCCCACTTGGCGGCTTTCCGGGACTCACTTACCTTGGTCGAGCGCGAGCTTTCGGCGCGCTTTCTCACTCGGCGACATGCATAAGGCGGCGAAGATGAGCCAACAAAAAATTGCTGTGCTCGGCACCGGCATCATGGGCCGCCCCATGGCGCGCAACCTATTGCGGGCGGGTTATGTAGTCAGCGTTTGGAACCGCAGTCTTGAAAAGGCAGCTCTGCTGAGCGACGCGGGTGCGCATGTGGCCGCAAGCCCCAGCGAAGCCGTCAAGGGCTGCGATGCTGTCGTGGTCATGGTTAGTTCCGGGCAGGTATGCGAGGAGGTGCTGTTTGACCAGCGAGGGGCCATCCAAGCGATGAACGCAGGGAGCCTGCTTATCGTTATGTCGTCCATTGGTAGAGGGGAGGCCATCAGCATGGCACAGCGCTGCGATGCGCTTGGTCTTCAGTGGTTGGATGCGCCGGTCTCAGGAGGTGAAAAAGGCGCCATCGATGCCAGCCTGTCAATTATGGCGGGGGGAACCCCAGAGGCCTTTGCGTTGGCTGAGGAAATTCTATTGGCCATGGGCCGCCCCGTACATATTGGCCCTGCAGGCACTGGTGCGTTGGCGAAGTTGGTTAACCAACTGACGGTGGCCAGCACTATTTGTGCGGTATCTGAGGCATTGTTACTCGCCGAGGCGGGTGGCGCGGATCCCGCTCGGGTCAGAGAAGCACTGCTAGGAGGTTTCGCCAACTCACGCGTACTCGAACAGCACGGCCAGCGAATGCTGGATGATAATTTCTTACCTGGGGGGCCCGCTAAATACCAGCTCAAAGATACACGAGCGGCCTCTGCAGTGGCACAAGAGCTCGAGCTTGACCTGCCGCTGCTCGCGTTAACCGATCGCCTGTTTGCCGACCTTGTTGAGGCGGGCGGAGGTGAATTAGACCATAGCGCGCTGTATCTAGAAGTGCGGCGTCGCAATGGCTTTTCATCAACGGGCCTTCATAAGGTCAAATAGCAGTCTTCAATAACGAGCTTCAATAACAACAGCGTTAAGGAGTCACACCATGCGTAACAATACTAAATCATACGCGCTCAAATGCGGCTATGCCGTTATGTTCTCACTGACCATCCCCATGATCGCCAGTCAGGCTCAAGCGGCGGTTAACCTCCGCTTAGCAGTACCCGATCCTGCCCAGTCGTCGGTGGGACAAGCGGCCAGTCGATTCGCTGAGCTTGTCGAGCAGAAAACAGACGGCGAGGTCACCTTTCAAGTCTTTCCTGACGGCGTCCTGTTTAGCGGTGATCAGAATGCGGCTATCAATCAACAGGGTTCCGGCGCACTCGACGGTCTTATCTTAGCTAGTTCGGTGTATGCCTCTTTTGAACCTCGTATGAACGCTATCAGCTTGCCCTACCTGTTCAGCGACTATGAGCAGTTCCAGGCTTATCTGAACGGCGAACCAGGGAAGGAGTTGCTTTCATCACTCGATCGGTTGGACATTCATGGGCTTGGCTTTTTCCTGCGCACCTTTCGTAATGTGACCACGCGGGAAACGCCTATCACTACAGCTGAGGACTTTGAAGGCATTACCTTGCGGACGCCCAACAATCCTCTGTTCGTTAGCTTGTTTGAGGCGCTGGGAGCCAATCCGACGCCAATGGCTTTCTCCGAGGTCTATAGTGCGCTCCAGCTTAAGGCCATCGATGGCCAGGAAAATCCGGTTGAGGTTCCCTACAACAATCGTTTCTACGAGGTGCAAGATCACCTCAACCTGACCCAGCACATCGCCGACGCCTTCCTGTTGTCGCTGTCGCAGTCTGCCTGGGAGCGTATCCCAGAGGAATATCGCGACGAGGTTGAACAGGCGGCAAGTGAGATGGCCCACGAGAGAAACACCATTGAGATAGAGCAGGAACAAGCAATCGTCGAGAAGCTCAAAAATGAAGGTATGCAGGTCAATGTGTTTGCCGAGGGTGAGTTAGAGAAGGTTCAAGAAATCGCTAGAGGTGTTTACGGACAATTTAGCGAAAACATTGGCGAAGATTTCATGCAAAAAAGCCTGAATTTCGTCACTGAATGAACCCATCTATCCCAGGTGTCCGGTTTTATTGAACCGCTACAGACACCTGGGATTCATCTTCTAAGGCGAACGGACGATGAAAAAATTTGAATCCTGGGTCTGGCGCCTGCTCGACGCCATGATCTTCGTGACGGTAGTTGGCATGGTGGTGCTTATCACCTTGCAAGTAGGCTCTAGATGGCTGGGAGGTTCTCTGGCCTGGACCGAGGAACTCTCTCGTTTTCTGTTTATATGGACGATTTGGCTAGGTATGGCAGCCGGCTTCCGGCAGGGCCAGCACCCCTCTCTCAACTTTCTATCTGCCATCTCCCCTCCTCGTATACAGCCGCTGCTGCGTATTCTCCAGGCGGTTGCTGCCGCTGCCTTTTTTTCCATTGTCTGCTGGTATGGCGTGAAGCTAATCCAACAGCAGCTTCGCTTTGGTGAAGTTTCAGCGATTCTCCAATTAGGCATGTGGCTGACGACTGTTCCTCTGGTAATGGGTTCGGCATTGGCCATTTTCGGTGCACTTATGCACGCTCTGGCGCCTATCCAAGACGACCAGCCTGCAACAACGATGGTGGAGGGTTCTTCATGAGTATCTGGCTGTTGGCCATCTTCGCGACACTTGCGTTACTCGGCATTCCTCTTTCGCTGTCCCTGGGGCTGGCCGCCCTGACTACCCTATGGTGGTTCGACTTGCCGATGTCGATGGTTACTCAAGCGATGGCTTCGTCGATCAATTCTTTTCTACTCATCGCAGTGCCCTTATTCATTCTGGCAGGCCAAATCATGGAACGTGGTGGGCTGTCAGAGCGCATCTTTGATGCTGCAGAAGTAGCGGTGGGTCGATTTCGAGGTGGCCTTGGACACGTAAACATTGCTTCTAGCTTTGTCTTTGGTGGCATTTCTGGCTCATCGGTCGCTGATATCGCAAGCTTAGGGCCTATCTCCATCCGTGCCATGACAACGCGCGGTTATCCGCTACCTTATTCGGCAGCGCTTACGTTAATCACCGCTACTCTGGCAACGCTGGTGCCGCCCTCTATATTAATTATTGTGGCTGCGGCGGCGGCGGGCCAATCCGTGGGTGCCGCTCTTGCTGGGGGATTAGGCCCCGGTTTGCTCCTTGCCCTTGCGCTAGCCGCTTACAATGCTTTCGCCGCACGCCGTCATGGCTACGGCACCATGTCAAAATTTAGCTATCGAAAGAGTCTGCGATCTCTACTCAGAGCCGTACCGTCGGTAGGGGCTCCGGTTATCATCCTCACTGGCATGTTCTCCGGCATAGTGACACCTACCGAAGCTGCTGGCTTGGCGGTGATTTATACCTTGCTAGTGGCTATCGTGGTGCATCGAGAAATGGGTTGGCGCGACCTAGTGCCGCTGATTATCCGCGCAGGTCAAACGGCGGGTTCGGTGCTACTCATTCTTATGGTGGCCAATATTGCCACTTATGTGTTCACCGTCGACCTGTTGCCACAAAAGACCACCGGTCTGCTGGGTACCATTGCTTCTTCTCCATTCGCGACGCTACTTTTAATGGGCGTTGTCTTTCTCCTCGTCGGAATGCTGATGGACATCGTCGCCGCCGCGCTGATGCTGATACCGGTTCTGATGCCCGCAGCGGTGAATGCCAACGTTGATCCGCTCCACTTTTTGATCTTTATGGTAGCAAGCCTAGCAGTGGGTTTGGCCTCCCCCCCGGTAGGTACGTGTCTGTTTGCGACTGCGCAAGTCTCCAAAGTGCCAGTCGAGCGGCTAGTCGTCGCAGCGCTACCTTTTTATGCCGTTAATATCGTGATATTGGTGCTTCTTGCCGCTTTCCCATCCATCGTTTTAGCGCCTGCAGCTTGGCTAACCGCCTCATAGCTGGGGCAGTTAAATCCATACAGGAACTCATGTGCCCCAGACAGTTGCTGGGGCTTTTTCATTTTGCTAGAAGTATCTGTCGGTATTTTAAAAATCATATATCAACAGACGCTAGGCTGCAGATCAGCCCATGTTGTAGTTAAACAACCCAGTTGAATCAAAGGTTGAATAGTATCTGGCAGCCACCCCGTTAGATCCTAGACTGCTAAAAGATGTTATGACTAACGTCGAAATGGGCAGTGCCCAATCTCTGTGTGGTGGCGCTGTGGGAAGGTAACAGCAGCAGGAAACAACGCAGAAAACAACAAAGGAGAACGCGAGTGAAAATAGGTGCACCGAAAGAGAGTGCCCGGGGGGAAGCGCGTGTCGCGCTAACCCCCGAGAGCGCTAAACAGATCCAGAAGCTGGGCCACGAGTGCTTGGTAGAAAGCGGCGCAGGCTTGGCGGCGGGCTTTAATGACGACACTTATCGTGAGGCGGGCGTTACCGTGGTCGAAGGAGCGGAAGCGCTCTGGAACGACGCTGAGGTGGTGATTAAAGTCCGCGAGCCCTCTGATCAAGAGGCAGAGCGGCTGCGCAAAGGCCAAACCTTGATTGCCTTCTTCTGGCCAGCGCAAAACGAAGCGCTGCTGGAGAAGTGCAAAGCCCAGGGCGCCACCGTTATCGCTATGGATATGGTGCCGCGTATTTCGCGCGCGCAGAAGATGGACGCGCTCTCCTCCATGGCCAATATCGCCGGCTACCGGGCGGTGATTGAAGCGGGCAACAACTTTGGCCGCTTCTTTACCGGCCAGGTTACCGCTGCGGGTAAAGTGCCCCCTGCCAAGGTACTGGTGATTGGTGCGGGCGTGGCGGGCTTGGCGGCGATCGGTACCGCTACCAGCCTGGGTGCCGTGGTGCGCGCCTTTGACGTGCGCCCTGAGGTTTCTGAGCAGATCGAGTCCATGGGTGCCGAGTTCCTGTTCCTCGATTTCGAAGATAGCCAGGATGGCTCTGAAAGCGGTGGCTACGCTTCGCCCTCAAGCCCAGAGTTCCGCGAGAAACAGCTTGAGTGCTTCCGCGAGCAGGCAGCCGATGTGGATATCGTCATTACCACGGCGCTGATTCCTGGCCGTCCCGCGCCCAAGCTGTGGCTGGAAGACATGGTCGCGGCGATGAAGCCTGGTTCGGTGGTTATCGATTTGGCCGCCGAGAAGGGCGGCAACTGCGATCTGACCAAGCCCGATGAGCGGGTAGTAAGCGAGAACGGGGTAGTAGTAATCGGCTACACCGATTTCCCTTCGCGCATGGCCACCCAGGCGTCGCTACTTTACGCCACCAATATTCGCCATATGCTGACCGATCTCACCCCTGAGAAAGAGGGCGTGATCAATCACAATATGGACGACGATGTGATTCGTGGCGCCACGGTGACACACGCTGGCGAAATAACCTTTCCGCCACCACCGCCCAAAGTAAAAGCGATTGCTGCCGCTAAGCCGAAAAAGAAAGAGAAGGCGCCCACGCCAGAGGAGAAAAAAGCCGCTGAGCTGGCCACCTTCAAAGCACAAACAAAACGCCAAGCGGGCTTATTGGCCGTCGGTGGCGCGCTGATGCTGCTGTTGGGGCAAGTGGCTCCGGTTTCGTTTATGCAGCACTTTATTGTCTTTGTTTTGGCCTGCTTTATCGGCTTCCAGGTGATCTGGAACGTCAGCCACTCGCTGCATACACCGCTGATGGCGGTGACCAACGCGATTTCGGGCATCATTATTTTAGGGGCGATTCTGCAGATTGGCTCCGGCAGCGCCGTGGTAGGCGTGCTGGCGGCGATCTCGGTGCTTATCGCATCAATCAATATCGTGGGTGGCTTCCTGGTGACACGCCGGATGCTGGCCATGTTCCAAAAATCCTAAGCGGCGGAGAGACGATATGTTAGGTCAAGGATTCGTATCTGCCGCGGCGATCGCGGCGAGCGTACTGTTTATTCTGTCGCTAGGCGGCTTGAGTAACCAAGAAAAAGCCAAGCGGGCCGTATGGTACGGCATTGTGGGTATGGCGTTGGCAGTGTTTTTTACCGCCTTAGGGCCGGGTATTGGCGGCTACTGGTGGTTAATTCCGATGATGGTGATTGGTGCTGGCATCGGTGTTTATGTGGCGGGTAAGGTCGAGATGACCGAAATGCCCCAGCTAGTGGCAGCATTGCACAGTTTTGTCGGCTTGGCCGCGGTGTTTGTCGCCTGGAGCGCGGATTTAGAGCGCCGCCGGGTACTGGCGGCACAAGCGGCCGATGGCGTTATGCAGGAGTTTTCTGCGTTTGCCGCACTGGTCGCCACCAAGGCACCTGACGAGCTCACGTTTCTGCAGATTGAAGTCGTGTTCGCTATCTTTATCGGTGCAGTGACCTTCACTGGTTCGGTGGTGGCGTTCGGTAAGCTGGCCGGTAAAGTAGATGGCAAGCCTCGCCAACTGCCCGGTGGGCATATGCTTAACGCTGGTGCGGCGGTGCTGTCGTTGCTGTTAGCGATTTTGTACCTTAACGGCGCAGGTTTCTGGACACTGATTGTGCTCGCAGCGCTGTCGTTGTTTATCGGTTACCACCTGATCATGGGCATTGGTGGGGCGGATATGCCCGTGGTGGTGTCAATGCTCAACAGCTACTCCGGCTGGGCGGCGGCGGCCATCGGCTTCACACTTTCCAACGACCTGCTGATTGTGACCGGTGCACTGGTGGGCTCATCCGGTGCGATTCTCTCTTACATCATGTGTAAGGCGATGAACCGCAACTTTGTTAACGTGATTCTGGGGGGCTTTGGCGGAAGCTCTGGGCCCGCAGCGGAAATTGAGGGCGAGCAGGTCGCGATTGATGCTGGCGGTGTGGCAAGCGCGCTGAACGATGCTGATAGCGTGATTATCGTGCCGGGTTACGGTATGGCGGTGGCCCAGGCGCAAACCGCAGTGAGCGATTTGGTACGCAAGCTGCGTGCTTCGGGTAAAACCGTGCGTTTTGCGATTCACCCGGTAGCCGGGCGCTTACCTGGGCATATGAACGTGCTGCTGGCGGAAGCCAAAGTGCCTTACGACATCGTGCTGGAAATGGACGAAATCAACGACGACTTCCCTACAACCGATGTGGTGATTGTGATTGGCTCCAACGATATCGTTAACCCCGCTGCCGAAGAGGATCCCAATAGCCCCATCGCCGGTATGCCGGTGTTGAAGGTATGGGAGGCCAAGCAGGTTTTTGTCAGTAAACGCGGCCAGGGCACCGGCTACTCCGGAATCGAGAACCCGCTGTTCTTCAAAGACAACACGCGCATGTTCTACGGTGATGCCCGGGATAGCTTAAATACGCTGCTGCCGTTAATTGATTAGGCCTCGGCAACAAGCGACCTATACAACCTAGCAAAAAGCTAAATATCAAGAGTGATTAGGTACTGAGCCCGCGATTATTCGCGGGCTTTTTTTGTCGACTCTAGTGCTTCCCTGGCTGCATGCTTTGAGTACTCCTGCTATGGTCAGCTACCGCCTCTTTTGTTGAGCACCTTCTGCTATGAATCAACGCCCCAATCCCCGGGTGCTGCTGCGCCTGCTGGGTCTACTGCGTCCCTACCGCAGTCGTTTAGCGCTTGCTGGCTTGGCACTACTATTGGCCTCGGGAAGCGTGTTGCTGCTGGGTAACGGACTGCGCTTGGTCATCGACCGCGGCTTTTTGGCAGCGGATGAGCAAGCGTTGGCGCAAATGCTGGGTTTGATGCTGGTAGTGGTCACGGTGCTGGCGCTGGCCTCCGCGCTGCGTTACTACCAGGTCACCTGGATTGGCGAGCGCTTGGCCGCTGACCTGCGCCAGCGCGTGTTCGACCACTTATTAACACTGGAACCGAGCTTTTTTGAAAGCGCCAGCGACGGTCGTGCCGCGGGTGAGATCGCTTCTCGGCTAACCGCGGACACTAGCGTCTTGCAGAGCCTGTTTGGCTCTTCAGTGTCGCTGGCGCTGCGCAATCTGGTCATGCTGGTGGGTGCCGTGGTGCTAATGCTGGTGACCCAGCCGTGGCTCTCGGCGATGGTGCTGATTGGTATCCCCGCGACCCTGCTGCCCATCGTATGGTATGGCCGACGGGTGCGGCGGCTCTCCCGCACCAGTCAGGATCGCGTAGCGGAGCTTGGCCGCTATGCTGAAGAGGCGCTAAGCGGTATTAAAACGATTCAAGCGTTTACCCATGAGGCGGTGGATAAAACCCACTACGGCCAACGCGTGGAGCAGGCGTTTGGCAGCGCCATCGAGCGCACCCAGCAGCGCGCCTGGCTAACCGGTATTGCCATGCTGGTGGTGTTCACCGCCGTTGGCTTAATGCTTTGGCAGGGCGGGCAGGCGGTACTCGCGGGCACCATGAGCGCCGGTGAGCTATCGGCGTTTATTTTCTACGCCGTGCTGGCAGCGGGCGCTATAGCGACACTCGCTGAAGTCGCGGGGGATGTGCAGCGCGCAGCGGGTGCAGCGGAGCGTTTATTGGAGCTACTCGATACCCCGCCTGTTATTCACTCGCCCATGGAGCCGTATAGCCTACCGCAACCTTTACGGGGTGAGATCACCCTGGAGAGCGTCAGCTTTACCTACCCTGGCCGGGAAACCGCAGCGCTTGAAGGGTTTGATCTGCATATCCAACCAGGAGAGCGGGTAGCGGTGGTGGGGCCTTCGGGGGCAGGTAAAAGCACGCTGCTCGCACTGTTGCTGCGCTTTTATGATCCTATTCAGGGGCGTATCACGCTTGATGGTAGCGATATTCGCAGCTTGGATCTTGCTGCCTTGCGCGGTGCGATGGGCCTAGTGGCCCAAGAGCCGGTGCTGTTTAGCGGCTCGGTGGCCGAAAATCTGCGCTACGGAAACCCCGAGGCTGATATCGATAGATTGCGCATTGCCGCCCAGGATGCCAGCGCCCTGGAGTTTATCGACGCGCTCCCCCAAGGCTTTGATACGCCCCTGGGCCCCGGCGGGGTGCAGCTTTCCGGTGGCCAGCGTCAGCGGCTCGCTATCGCCCGGGCGCTGCTTAAAAATCCCGCAGTGCTATTGCTAGATGAAGCCACCAGCGCCCTGGATGCCGAGAGCGAGCGCCTAGTGCAGCAGGCGCTGGACAGGTTGATGGTGGGGCGCACTAGCATCGTGATCGCCCACCGGCTGGCGACAGTCATTGCCGCTGATCGACTGCTGGTGCTTGATGGTGGGAAGCTGGTCGCTGCGGGCACCCACGCCGAATTGATCAACAGCAGCGAACTCTATCGTCATTTAGCCGCGTTGCAGTTTGGCGGCGAAACGTTATAAAACTATTCTTTTAAAGATGAGAATACCGATGTCGACCTTTTTTCAGCGCCTTAACGCCGTCAACGCCCCTTCGATTGGTCTGGGCTGTATGAACCTCTCCCACGGTTACGGCAGCATCGTGCCGGAAAGCGCGGCTCTACGGGCGCTGGATGAGGCCTTCGATATGGGCTATCGCCACTTTGACACTGCCACCCTGTATGGCGCCACGGCGAATGAGAAAGTGGTCGGGCGCGCCCTGGAGGGCAAGCGCCACCAGCTCTTTCTGGCCAGTAAGTGCGGCATGGCGATGGATCCTGAATCGGGCAAGCGGGTGATTGACGGCCGCCCGGAAACCCTGCGCAAACAGTGCGAAGCAAGCCTTGATCGCCTGCGCACCGACTATTTGGATCTCTACTACCTGCACCGCTTGGATCGCCAAGTCCCCATTGAAGAGAGCGTGGGGGCGTTGGGGCGCTTAGTGGAAGAGGGCAAGATAGGTGGTGTGGGGCTGTCTGAAGTTTCTGCGGCAACGCTACGCCGCGCGGTGGCCGAATACTCTATCGCCGCAGTGCAGTCGGAATACTCGCTATGGACGCGCAACCCGGAAATCGCCCTAATTGAGGAGTGCCGCGAAGTGGGAGCTGCCCTGGTCGCGTTTAGCCCCCTGGGTCGAGGCTTCTTAACCGGTGCCATTCAGGATCCGGCGCGTTTAGTAGAGGGCGATATGCGTCGCAATATGCCGCGCTTCAGCGCCGACAACTACCCGCATAATTTAAAGCTGTTTGAACACTTAGCGGCGCTGGCGCAGGCCTTAAGCGTCACGCCGGGGCAACTGGCGCTGGCATGGCTGAAAGCCCAAGGTGACGATATTATTCCTATTCCTGGCACCCGCTCGCCTGATCATATGCGTGAAAACCTAGCCGCGGAAATGCTGTGCCTTGATGTCACCACTTTGTCTCAGTTGAATGCCATGATGACGCCAGACCAAGTGGCAGGCGCACGCTACAGCGAGGCTCAGCAGGCGGATATCGACACGGAAGAATTTTAACCACTGTAGCGCTAGCAATCGGTCGATGTATAAAAACTATTAGATCGGTCGCTAAAAGCAAATTGTGCCTATGATGTTTCTGCTTTAAAACAGTACCAAGTGAGTGAAGCGCCCTTTTCCTGCACAGCAGGTGAACCGATACATATCGTAAGGGCGCTCACCGTCAATTGACTTGGTAGCTGCTAAGATAAATGCAACCAAGACAAAAACAGCTAACGCAAAATAGAGTTAGAGGGAGAGAGCTATGAGTGGTAAATGTCCAGTAATGCACGGTGGTAATACCTCCACAGGCACGTCAAACAAAGACTGGTGGCCGGAAGGGATTAACCTGGATATCTTGCACCAGCACGACCGCAAAACAAACCCGATGGATGCTGATTTTGACTATCGGGAAGAGGTCAGAAAGCTCGATTTTGACGCGCTCAAGCAAGACGTCCACGCGCTGATGACCGACAGCCAAGCCTGGTGGCCGGCCGACTGGGGCCACTACGGCGGTCTAATGATTCGTATGGCGTGGCACTCTGCGGGTACTTATCGCCTGGCCGACGGCCGCGGTGGCGGCGGTACTGGCAGCCAGCGTTTCGCTCCCCTCAACTCTTGGCCGGATAACGTCAGCCTGGATAAAGCGCGGCGCTTGCTGTGGCCGATCAAGAAAAAGTATGGCAACAAAATTAGCTGGGCTGACCTGATGATCCTGGCGGGCACCGTTGCCTATGAATCCATGGGGCTACCGGCTTATGGTTTCTCATTTGGCCGCGAAGATATCTGGGCCCCGGAAAAAGACATCTACTGGGGTGATGAAAAAGAGTGGTTGGCGCCTTCTGACGAGCGCTATGGCGATGTTGAAAAGCCGGAAACCATGGAAAACCCGCTAGCCGCGGTACAGATGGGGCTTATCTACGTTAACCCTGAAGGTGTTAACGGTGTGCCCGACCCGCTGAAAACCGCTCAGCAGGTGCGTGAAACTTTCGCCCGTATGGCAATGAACGACGAAGAGACCGCCGCGCTCACCGCCGGTGGCCACACGGTAGGTAAGTGTCACGGTAACGGCGACGCAGCCGCTCTTGCTGCTGAACCTGAAGCCTCAGACGTTGAAAATCAGGGCTTTGGCTGGGGCAACCCAACTATGGGTGGCAAGGCGAGCAATGCCGTGACCTCTGGCATTGAAGGCGCCTGGACTACCAATCCGACCCAGTTCGATATGGGCTATTTTGACCTGCTGTTCGGCTATGAGTGGGAACTGCGCAAGAGCCCTGCGGGCGCTCACCAGTGGGAGCCGGTGAACATCAAGGAAGAAGACAAGCCGGTTGACGCCAGCGACCCTTCTATCCGCCACAATCCGATCATGACGGATGCGGATATGGCCATGAAGATGGATCCGACCTACCGTGCCATTTGTGAAAAATTCATGGCGGATCCGGAGTACTTCAAGCAGACGTTCGCCAAGGCCTGGTTCAAACTGACTCACCGTGATCTAGGCCCGAAAGCTCGCTACATCGGCCCCGAAGTGCCCGCTGAAGACCTGATCTGGCAGGATCCCATCCCAGCTGGCAGCACTGATTACAGCGAAGAAGTGGTGAAGCAGAAAATCGCCGAAGCCGGCCTGAGCATCAGCGACATGGTCAGTACTGCTTGGGACAGCGCGCGTACATACCGCGGCTCTGATATGCGTGGCGGTGCCAACGGTGCCCGCATTCGCTTGGCGCCTCAGAAAGATTGGGAAGGCAACGAGCCCGCTCGCCTTTCCAGCGTATTAGCGGTCTACGAGAAGATTTCTGCCGACACCGGCGCAAGCCTTGCCGACGTGATCGTTCTGGCCGGTAGTTTCGCCATTGAGAAAGCCGCCAAAGCGGCAGGCTATGACGTTCGCGTACCTTTCCTGAAAGGGCGTGGCGATGCTTCTGCCGAAATGACCGATGGCGAATCTTTCGAGCCGCTAGAGCCGCTGGCTGACGGTTTCCGTAACTGGCAGAAGAAAGATTACGTCGTGAAGCCGGAAGAGCTGCTGCTGGATCGCGCTCAACTGATGGGGCTGACAGGGCCGGAAATGGTCGTGCTACTGGGTGGTATGCGTGTGCTCGGCACCAACTATGGTGGCACCAAGCACGGCGTATTCACCGACCGTGAAGGTCAGTTGACCAACGACTTCTTCGTCAACTTGACCGATATGGGCAACAGCTGGAAGCCGGTGGGCAAAAATGCCTACGAGATTCGCGACCGTCAAACCGACGCCGTGAAATGGACGGCTACCCGCGTTGACCTGGTGTTCGGTTCCAACTCGCTGCTGCGCTCATACGCAGAAGTCTACGCCCAGGACGACAACGACGAGAAGTTTGTCAAAGACTTCGTCGCCGCCTGGACGAAAGTGATGAACGCGGATCGCTTTGATGTCGCGTAAGTACTCCTACTAACTACTGGGTGCTTTAGCCTCAGTAGATAAGCCTAGCCCGCATTTTTGGATGCGGGCTTTTTTATATTGTCTGGCACAACATTTACATTAATGTTTGGAGAGAAGTATGACGCTAGCGCCAATCGTGAGGCTATGTTAACTTCGCTTTCTGTCTAAGTGCTGAGTGTGGAGAATTTTATGCTGTTTTGGGTCGCTGCCTTTGCAGTATTTGCTCTGCTTTATGCTTGGTACATGCTGATTATTGCTAGGCGTAACGCCACGTTAGATGCGCTAGCGGGCGTTGATGTGCAATTGAAAAAACGCCACGATTTGATTCCTAATGTACTGACGATTGCTAAACGCTTTATGCAGCATGAGCAGCAGTTGCTAGACGACATTACCCGGCTTAGAACCGAAGCCTTCTCTGCACTGCAGCAGACGGAGCAAAGCCACAACGCTTCTGATGTAGCCTCCCACTTTGCACTGGAGCAGCAATTACAGGGTGCAATGAGTCGCTTGATGGTGCAAGCCGAGGCCTATCCAGAGCTGACTTCTGCTGGCCCTATGGTTAATGCCCAACAAACTTACGTAGAAGTAGAGACCAACATCGCCGCTGCTCGGCGCTTCTACAACACCTCTGTCAGGCGGCTGCGTAATATCACGGAGATATTTCCAGGGTCTGTGCTTGCATCGGCAATGTCGATTGATAAATATCCTTTTTTTCAAGCAGACAGTGATGCGCATCAACCCGTTGATGCAAAATCGCTACTTAATTAAAGGCTATGATGTCTACCGAACAGCAAGGTGAGCTGCAGCCCTATCGGCGCAATATTGCGTCACAACGTTGGCTGGTGGCCGTAGATTTTATTCTCAATAAAATTAGTGCCAGATTAGCGCTACGGTTTGGCAGAAATCGCCAGCCACCCAGCTTAGCATCGGCAGCAGTAAAGGATGTACTGCAACAACGCCGTGATGATATTCAACAGCTGGAAGTTGAGCGCCAACGTTTGCAAAGCCAAGCAGACTTATTGGGTAACAAGCTGCTCCCCGCCTTTTTGCTGGCGGCTGCGGCTTTTGCTGGCTGGACGGTCTTGTCGCAGCTATGGATGTTAATAAATGGCGGCGATTTTAATTTGTCCTTTTTTATGTCTGTGCTGTCACCCTTTTTCTGGGCCATTATGCTAGCCGTTGGGATTAGTTACCTTAGTTTTGCTGGTTCCTATCTGAACTACATCGATAACTGTAAACAGCGACTGATACCACTATTACTAACTGAGTTTGGAAAGTTGGACTACCAGCGCTATGGCGCTATACCAATACAACCATTGGCGGCATCAGGTATTTTGCCGCCACATAATGGAGACGTATTTCAAGAAGACTATATCGTTGGGTATTATCGACAGTGCCATTTTCAGGTCAGCCACGCCGAGTTTTACGGTCGGCAGCGCGGCCATCAACGGGCTCGCAAAAAATTTCATGGCTTGATGCTGTATTTAGCTGCGCCAACTGGCTTTGAGGGTGTCACCACTCTTGTGCAGCAAAGAACCTTGGCGTCACGTTTTAAGCTAACAACTGATGTTGCCAACACAGAGCAAGTATTCCTGGAAGATGCGGATTTTAATCAGCGCTTTACTGTTTATAGCACCGACCAAATTGCTGCCAGAGCTTGGCTAACACCTGCATTAATGCAGCGCTTGCTTAGTTTATCTGATCAATATGCCGATGCAGGTATAGCGGTGAGCATGTTTAATCAGCAGGTATTATTACTGCTCAACACTGATCAACCAGCGCTGACGACACCTGATTCAGAAATAGCCGTAGCTGACTTACCCTTTTGCGGGCAGTTGCACAGTGAACTGCAAAATATCTTCACTGTGCTTGAGTTGTTGCAAAGCAGCCGATCCTAGCCTAGGTGCTGTATGAAACTAAAAAGCACCCAATGGAGTGCTTTTTAGTCTTACTAATGATGAGGAGAGGAGTTAGAACGCTTCCCACTCCACCACTTCATGTTTTTGCTTGACTGCCTGGGTATGACGCGCCGTTTGAGTTAATTCAGTGTTTGGTGCTGAACGCGTTTTGTGTATTGCCGTATAGGGCAGCGCTGTAGCGCTGTTTTCACTGAGCACAAACTCACTCATCAGCTGATCAAGCCTCTGAGCATTGTCGCGCATATTGGTGGCAAGGTTGGCGCTTTGACTGACCATGGCCGCATTCTTCTGGGTCATCATATCCATCTCGGCAACCGCCGTGTTGACCTGTTGAATGCCTGCGGTTTGTTCCCGCGCACCGGCGGCAATCTCGGCGATGACATCCGATACCTGGGTCACGCTGTGGCGAATCTCATTCATACGTTCAGCCGCCGCCTTAACGATGTCGCTGCCTTCTTTAGAGTGACTGACCGACATATCAATTAACGCACGAATATCATGCGCCGCCGATGCCGAGCGACTGGCTAGCGTGCGTACTTCGCTAGCGACCACCGCGAAACCACGACCTTGCTCACCGGCACGGGCAGCTTCTACTGACGCATTAAGCGCTAAAATGTTGGTTTGAAATGCAATCGAGTCAATCAAGCCGATAATGTTGCTGATTTTATTGGCTGACTCGTTGATCGCGGCCATCTTGGCTTCCATTTGAGTCATGGACTCTGTGCCGCGCTCTGAAGCACTGGCGGCTTCCAGTGCAAGACTATTTGCCTGCTCGGAAGCCTGGGAGGTATGCGCTACCGTGGAGTGAATTTGCTCCATTGAAGCGGAGGTTTCCTGGAGATTGGCCGCCGCTTGCTCGGTACGCGATGAAAGCTCATGGGTACCATCCGCCATATCGCTGGCATCTGAGAGTACCGTGCGGGCATTTTGGCGTACTTCCTGAAGGGTGGACTGCATGCGCTCGACGAAGGCATTAAAGCCATGGGCAAGATCACCGATTTCATCCTGGGTTTTGGCTTCCAATCGGCGCGTTAAATCGCCTCTACCTTGGGCAATATCCGCCATGGCGCTGGCGGTATGTTTGATGGGGGCAAGCGAGCGCCGCGCTGCATAGGCAACCACAACCAACAGTACGATCAGCAGCAGCCCACCGGCCAGCAGCAGTGACTGTAGTAGCTTGTTGGTCACTGTCGTAAAGGCGGCAATGGGCACCGTCACCCCGACCACCCAGGAGGTACCTTCCACCGGGCTCCACATGAGAATAGTGTGCTCCCCGCTGGGCATGGTGATTTCGCCGGAGCCCGCGGTGCCGCTGAGTATTTGCTGACTCAGTGCATCCAGACCTTGGTAGCCCTGCTGGTCGGCATCGGTGTAATTAAGCGACATGCGATACTCTTCCACCGGATGTGCGATGACTTGCCCCTGGCTATCAATTAACCAGCCGTAGCTGCCTTCGCCTACATTGATATCAGAGGTGATATCAGACACGGCGGCCATGGAGACAGTCATACCTAGCAACCCCGCTCGATTGCCGCGCTCATCGAAGACCGTATCGGCGACAATTGCGGTAGGCAGGCCGCTAACCATGGAGATAACAGGATCACTTAGCAGGCTATCCTGAGTACCGTCAGTCACTAGGGCTTTAAAATACGGACGTTCAGCTATCTGCAAATTAACCCCCGCGTGGGTTAGGGTCGCGCCAGATGCGTCAGTAAAGAACAGTGACTCAATGGTGCCTCCCGGTGGGTAGCGCTTTTCGAGCCATTCGCGGTGAGACGCAAGCGGTACGTCTTCCACCAAACGCTCATCCTGGGCCAGCACGGCTATCCAATTACGGTACCCGGTAATCCAGCGGCTGATTTCATCTGCCCGTGCTTCTACCTGCCGCTTACCGGCATTATCGATTAGCGCAGGAATGGCCTGGTTAAGCTGTTGATTGACGACAAAACCTAAAATGACGGCCACCACTAAGAGGGGGATAGCGACAGCGACCAGCAGTTTCTGCGTCAGAGAAAGACGAGAAATTTTTTTCATTTGTTGCCTCGATGTGTAGGCCAGAAGCAGAAGACTGCGGGAGTGGCGAGTATTATGCCCTGGCTGTTTAATAGTTCCCTGGAAGTTTTCTTACGGCCGCTATTCATTGGCGACCGTTGATGCCCTTGCTTTTTACAGTTGTTTTCTAAGTTGCTTTTTTTAATATTTATTTAATCTAATATAGTAGCGTTAAATTCGTTCGTTGTTTTATTTTTAATGTAATTTTTGTTGGGGTGTTATGTGGCATTTATGTATCTCTTGTGTTTTTTAATGGTTCGATTAAATCATCGGGATAATCGACATCAGCACACACGCCTGGGTCGTTGAGAGAGACATTAATTACATGGCTGCTATACTTTTTGACGAGAGTGCTACCCCCCTTGGGATTTTCTAAATGTGCTAACTCGTGCCAAAATTTATTCCCAAAAATAACGGGATGCCCTGGTTTTTTAAAATGTAAGGGTTGTACAATATTTTCTGCGGTTGTAATGTTAGTTACTACCTCACATGTCTTTTGGCTTACCCAGGGAAGATCGGCTAACCATATCGCTGCAGCACGGTAGTGTTGTATGTTTTCGTCTTGTGTTCTTTTGTCTTGCATTAACTGTAAGAAAGCATCGCTAATGCTGTAGCCAAGGCCTAAATGACTGCGCGGGCTAATTATTGTAGAAGGTTGTATAGAGAGCCCGAATGATTCGATATTATCTTCGGGTTTAATGACGACGCAGATATTAGAAAAGTGTTTTTGAATAGACCATAAAGTGGCGTCTAAGAGTGTTTCGCCACTACTCAGTTTGGCGACTCGTTTATCGCTGCCAAAACGACTTGATTGGCCTGCTGCCATCACGATGACGATAATATCGTTACAACGCATGGCGCTGTTTTCCACGATAGAGGCGAACAATATCGGCCATTACGGCCAGCGCGATCTCAGCCGGTGTTTTGCTGCCCAGATTGAGCCCGATGGGCATGGCGATTTTGGCTACTTGGCGTTCCGTTAGGCCGCCAGAACGCAGTAGCCGTTCGGCACGCTGTTGCGAGGTTTGCTGGGAGCCCATGACGCCAATGTAAAATGCCTCCGTACGAACGGCTTCGATCATGGCTAAATCGTCAATACGCGGGTCGTGGGTCAAAGCCACAACGGCGGTATTGGCATGGCAACCGCCCGAGGCGATAAACACCGAAGGCAGCACTGCCTGGACTTCCACGCCGGTTACGGCGAAATTTTTGCGGGCTGCGTCTCGGGGATCGCAGACAATCACTTCAAACCCCAGCGATTGGGCAAACAGCGCACAGGGCGAAGAGATAGAGGAGATCCCCGCGATAATCAGCCGTAACGCGGGCCCAATGCGGATATTGACGCTATTCGTATCGAAAGTGACGGCGGGCGTGGAGTTATTCGCAGGGTTAAAGCGTTTACCGCTGCCATCTAATTTGATATAGCGGGTAAGCGGTTGGCGGCCCAGTAGCGTGGCATGCATTACTTCTAGATGCGTGAGGTTTTCGGTGTTTGGCGCTAGCCGTTCGACCAGTACGTCAAGGCTGCCTCCACAGGGTAAACGGATATTTGTTGAATCACCCTCACCACCATAGCGTACTCGTTTCACCGGTTCGTCAAATTCACCCTTTTGGAGCCGTGCAATAAAATCTTCCTCAACACAGCCGCCTGACAGTGAGCCCACGTATTCTCCTGTTGTGCACGCCACCAGCATGGCCCCCGGTTCTCTGGGTGCCGAGCCAAAAGTTTTCAAAACCGTGCACAGCCAAACAACCATCCCCTGGTTGGCCCATTTAAGTGCGCGCTCAATCACCTGTAAATCAAGGTGGTGCATTAACTAACCATCTCCTGATGAAGCCTAAGACCCGCTTTTAGTGCTTCACGAACGGTGTCAGGGGTAAAAGGGGGGTGGGTAAAGCGTACGCCCGTGGCGTCGAAGAGCGCGTTAGCAATCGCGGGAGCGGCGGGTAGGGACGCGGACTCTCCAACGCCTAATGGCGGCAACTCAGGGCGATCAAGCAGCATGACATCAATGGGAGGAAGCTCTGAAAAGCGCAGTATCGGGTACCCGCCCCACTCTTTACTGGTCGGTAAGCTATCTTCAAAGGTGACCTTTTCTTTTAAGGTGCGGCTGAGCATTTGAATCACATTGCCATGCACCTGATGGCGAACACCCGCCGGGTTCACCATTAGCCCCGCATCCTGACCTACATATACGTGCTCAACCACAATGCGCCCACTCTTCACATTGACCTTAAGCTCAACGCCCCAGGCGGCGAGCGCTGCTCCAAAGCCCGGAAATTTACTATGCACGTACTGGGCATAAGCGAAGCCTCGGCCATAGCGCCAATCACCATCGCTTCTTGGGTTGGCATTGGCGCTGCAGGGTTCCCAGTTCGCGTGTTTAGCTAACGCTTCGACAAGCTCGCAGGCGCGCTCATCGGTTAGGTAGCGCAGTCGATAGGCAACGGGATCCTCGCCTGCCAAATAGGCGAGCTCATCGATATAGCTTTCGTGGGCGAAGGTATTGGGCAGCGCTGAGACACCGCGTAGCCAGGAGGCGCGCACCAGGGTCGGCACGTCGTCACAGATTATCTGCCGATGAGGGTAGCGGTAGGGCGGCACCGACGTTCGGTCGCCCATCTCAAAGGGGATGTCGATAGGCGCTACTGTCCCAGTCAGCAGTAGTGCTAGCGTGGGCGCACTGTTCGAAGGGTAGCGGGTGCTAAAACGGTAGCCTGCCGGGCTGCCGTCTGCGTTCAAGCCACCCTGAATGGCCATATACTGGGCTGCCCCTTTAGGTTCCCAGCTGTGCTCCTGCTCACGGGTCAACTGTACCCGAACAGGTCGGCCCACCGCCCGTGAGAGCAGCGCGGCATCGGCACCAACGTCGTCAGCGCAGTTGCGGCCATAGCAGCCCGAGGTCTCCATGCGGGTAATCGTAATGACACTCTCATCCAGGCCGGTAAGGCGGGCGAGGTCGGCTCGCAGGCTATGCGGGTTCTGGCTGCCCGACCAGACGTGAAGGGCTCCTTCTCTGGCATCGGCGACGGAGCACGAGGGGCCAATGGAGCCATGCAATTGGAATGGCCACACATAGTGGCGATTGAGCGGTTGGTCGGCGGCGGCCAGGGCGCTATCGAGATCACCCTCTTCGAGCAGCACGCGCTGCTTGCTGGGCAGGTCGAGCAGCGCTTTCTCGATATTGTCCAGTTGAGGCAGGCCTTTGATCGGCCGCCATTCTACCTTTAGCTGTTTGGCGGCGGCGGCGGCCTGCTCTTCACGCTCGGCCACCACGCCGACAAAGTCACCGATCACCACGACGCTGACCACCCCTGGCAAATGCGCCACGGAGCTTTCATCCACAGCGACTAAGCTGGTGCCGATAAAGTCGCCACTGTCGTAACCTGCGTAAGGCGGCCGCATGACGCGTCCATGTAGCATGCCGGGCAGGCGCAGGTCGTGGACAAAGGTCAATTTGCCGGTGACTTTATCGGGAATATCCACACGCGAGGTAGAGCGCCCCACCAGGGTGTAATCACTGGTTGGTTTAAGCGGCGCGTGATCGGCAAGCCTTAGCGCATGGCGGGCGCCCTGCAGTAACGCCCCATAACTGACGGACAGACGGTGCTTATCGTTGGAATGAATAGAGTCGTTGAGATAAACAGTGCCGTCTTGGCAACTAAGTAGAGCGCGCTCAGTGTCAAAGTGGCTGGCAGCAATTGCCAACAGATATTCCCGCGCCTGGGCTGCGGCCCGGCGCAGTGGTTCAGCGGTGATCTGGATCGTCGCACTAGCGATGGTGGGGCCTTGGTTGGGTGCTTCACAGGAGTTGCCCAGTACCATGGTGACGCTATCGAAACCAACGTTGAGCTCTTCCGCAACGATTTGTGCCAGCGCGGTGCGGATACCGGTGCCCAGGTCTACGTGGCCGTTGAAAGCCACGATATGACTGTCACTCAATACGGCAATGAATATCTCGGGCTCAAGCGGAGTAAAGTTTGAGTGTGTACCTGGCTGTCCTGGGGCGGGCTTGGGAGGCGTTACCGGGTCTCGGTAGACTACCAGAAGGTCGGGGTCATTAAGCAGCGACTCTCTTGTATAGTCCAGCTTACCCGCCATGTCTGCCTCCCGCGCTATGCTTAAATGAATATGTGGGTTGATATTTGGGATGATGATATGGCGGTAACTAGGGTAAAATTATAGCGTGTACGCCATAAAAGCATGATGAATTGCGTCAGCGCAAGCAGAATTTTGTGCGTTGATGTAACGCCATGCTGACCAGTGCCATAATCGTTTTACAACGCCGCCATTACTTAAAGGAGAGGGAATGACAACGGATCGTGCGCTTCACCACTCGTCTTACGGCGAGCATCCTACGCCCAGTGAGCAGGGCTATGATTTTTCCGAACAGGTAGGGCATCTGCTGCGTAAAGCCTACCAGCGGCATACCGCTATCTTTCAGCGCTACAGCAGCGATAAACAACTTACGGCCATTCAGTTTGTCACTTTATGCACCGTTATGGAGCGTGGCCCTAGTTCGCTTACCGATATCGTCAACGTCACGGCGATTGACCCGGCCACGATCCGTGGCGTTATTAAGCGCCTAAAAGCACGTGAGTGGATCTCACTTACCACCGACCCAAACGATCAACGCAAAGTCATGGTCGTGATCACCGAGCCCGGAGCCGAGCTAGTCGAGAACATGGTGCCCAGTGCCAAGCAGATCAGCGATCAGACCATGAAAAATCTAAACCCCGCAGAGCGAATCGCTTTGATGCACCTGCTGGAGAAAATGAACGCGGATGGGTAACACGGCAAAGGTGCCCCTCTCACCCGCGGTCTTCGAGTATTGCTAGTGCTTCATTAAGTAGCCCAGCGTCTCATCCAGCCCAATCACATCGCCATACTTACTGTCGATATCAAATAAGTTGGCTTCATGGGGGGCTGGGTGGCGGTCGCCGACACAGTCGCGAACAACCATCACGCGAAAGCCATGCTGCAGCCCATCCACCGCGGTGGCGCGAATGCAGCCGCTGGTGGAGCAGCCGGTAATGATCAGCGTGTCGACACCCATGGCGACCAGTGTGGACGCCAGCGAGGTGCCAAAGAAGGCGCTGGCATACTGCTTGGTCATTACCAGTTCATCTTCACGAGGTGTCACCTCAGGGCAGAATTCTGCGTAGGGGTTACCCGCCACCATGGCCCGCATCACCGGGGCCTTTTTAACCCAAATGCCGCCATCGATCTGATCCGGGGCGTGATACAGAATATTGGTATGGATAAGGGGCGTGCCCGTCTGCCGCGCGGTATTTAATAGCGTCGGCATATTGGCCAGGGCGTCTACTACGCCCTGGGCAAATAGTGGTGAGCCGGGGGTGGTGTAGCCCTGCATAAAATCGACCACTAGCAGCGCTGGGCTTTTACCAAAGCCGATGCGGCCATCCCAAACGCCTTTGTAGTTGTTACTAACATCACCGCTGTCATCAGTCTTGTTTGGTGACATGGCCATCTCCTTACTCAGCACCGGATATCGTTAGTAAGCCCCTGACAGGAGCGCGCCCGCACCCGGCACAATAGGCTCTAAATCAAGCGCCTTGAGCATGGCGTAAGTGGTCGCAATGGCGGCCGTGACTACCGGTTTGCCGGTTAGGGCTTCGACCTTGGAAACGGCAGGCAGCGACGGCATTTGCACACAGGCGGACAGTACAATCGCATCGACATTGCTTAAATCCAGGCTAGCAACAATCTCTGGCAGGTTGGCCGGGTCGTGGCGAGCAACATCCAGATTGTTGGGGATCTCAAGCGCCCGGTAATCAAGCACCTCAATGCCTTCCTGGCGGATATAGTCGACCACCATCTCGGTGAGCGGCTTCATATAGGGTGCCACTACCACGACGCGCTTGGCTTTCATCACACCCAGGGCATCCACAAGGGCGCCAGCGCTGGTCACCACGGGTGTATCGCAGCCGTTCTCTTTAGTGCGGCTGCGCAGCCGTTGCTGGGATTCGCGGTGGTAGCCAGGGCCCATGGCCATAATGGCCACCAGGCAGGCGTAGCCCATGACATCCACCGCCGCATCAGACAGCTCCAGGGCGCAGCGGTCAGACTCTGCGTCCATGGCGGCCAGCTCGTCCTTGCTGACGGTTTTCATACGCATACGGCTGGAGTGGAAGGTAAAGCGTTCAGGGCGGATCAACTGCCGCGCCGCCAGCATCGCCGGGATTTCGGTCTCCATGGTGATATTGGAGCTGGGGACGATCTGGCCGATACGGTATGGTTTGGTCATGGAACTGTGGGTGATAGCGTTGTGGGTCATGATCATTGGCCTTTGTTAGAGTTGTGTACCCAGGAAGTCTTCAAACGCGGCAAAAAAGCCATCGAAGTCATCCCAGGGAATCATATGGCCCGCTTGTTCCGCGGTGGTAATGCGAATCGTCGGCAGCAGGGAGCGTATTTCGGCGCGATCTTCATCTTGGATAACCCCGCCCTTACCCGCGCACATCAGCAGCGTAGGCACCTTGATGCTTGGGAAATCCTGGTGGATATCGACGCTATGAAACTCTTCAAACGCCTGAACAATGGCGGGTTCATAGCAGGTGTGCAGCCATTCGGCGCGCAGCCGCAGCTGGTCATCGCTCCAGGTGGGGCAGTAGTGGCGCATGGTCTCGATATCGACACCACGTGTGCAGTCGCGAATCGAGTCCACATACCAGGGCAGCTTACTGGGGTACTCCCGACGACCTGGCCCTGAAACCGGCGGGTCGATCAGTACCAGCTTGTCGATACCCTTGGCGCCACGGCTCATGGCGCGCAGGGCAAAACGTGCACCCATGGAGTGGCCCGCCAGGATGACGTTGTTGAGCCCCAGTGCTTCGATAAAGCCGATCACGTCGTCGGCGCAGGTGTCGGTGTCGTAGGCGAGATCTGGGCCGCTAGAGGATAAGCCACGGCCACGAACGTCGAGTACATAAATATCAAAGTGCTGCCCCAGGCGCTCAGCCACAAAGCCCCAGGTAATCGCCGGACTGGTAATGCCCGGTATCAGTACCAACGGTTGGCGCGATGAATCGATGCTGTCGCCGAAGCGCAGGTAGTGCTGACGAATACCGTTGGCGTGCAGGTTGGCACCATAAAGATAAGTGCTGCTCATACCGGGCTCCCTTCGTTGATCGGCTGTTTTAGCGGAACCTCAAAGGGGTCGTAGGCAAATACCCAGGCCGGGTCTTCGTCTTGGCGAAGCCATGTGTTGTCGTGGGAAACCTGCTGTACCCGGGAGGCGCGCTCAAATCGGTTGGTGCGGTAAAGCTCGAAGGCCTGCTGGTACTTCTCTGCGCCCACTTCTTCCAGGCAGCGCACCAGCATGGCGGCATCTTCAATGGCCATGGCCGCGCCCTGGGCCATATGCGGCTTCATCGGGTGACAGGCGTCACCCAACAGTACTAGGCGGTTTTCATGCCATAGCGGTAGCGGGTTGCGCTCCAGTAACGGCCACTTGGTAACGCTTTCGGTGCAGTCGATTAGCGCCTGCACAGTAGGGTGGTAACCCTCGAATGCCTTGCGCATCTCTTCCTGGGAGCTATCAACAAAAGAGGTGCCGTGGTTCCAGTCGGGTTCAGGCACGCCCGTAACATAGTAGTACTCTTTCTCGTCGCCGGTGACGAAGTAGACCATCATATGGCGATCTTCCGACCACCACTTTACGCAGGCTTCAAAATCCAGGTCGTATGCTTTGAGCTTTTCCGCCGAGATAATCGCTCTGTGGGCGACCCAGCCGCTGTAAATAGGCGCTTCAGGGCCGAGCAGCTTCTCACGTAGGCGCGAGTTAACGCCATCAGCGCCGATCACCAAATCGGCCTCTTCGATTGAGCCGTCGGCGAAGGTCATGACCACTTTGTCGCCGCTGTCATCCACATCGACCAGGCGTTTATCGAAATAGAGATTGTCCTGATCAAGCGTGCTGACCATTAGTTCGTGTAGGTCGCCACGGTGCACGGTGATATAGGCCGCGCCGTAGTTTTCACGAGCAAACTCACCCAGCGGGATGCGTGATTGATACTCCCCCGTCATGCCATTACGGCTAAACCAGTAGTCGGGGTGTGAGCCCATGGCATTGAGTTTTTCTTCAATACCAATGCGTCGCATGACTTTCATCACATTGGGGCCCAGGTGAATGCCTGCTCCCAGGCGGGCAAATGCCGGGGCCTGTTCGTACACCTTGGTGGGGTAACCCGCTTGCTGCAGCAGCGCGCCTGCAGCAGCACCGCCAAGACCTGCGCCAATGACGGCAATGGTGGGTTTATTATTCATAGGGTTATTTCCTCGCTGTTTTATTCACTGCGTACTGGTTGCTGCGTACATCACTTAAGGGGAGGGTGTTCGCTTGACTGTTAGCGCTATAAGGCCCTTTTCAGGGACAGTCGCGAATGCTATAAAACAACGTATACACCATTTAATTGTTGGTCAAGAATTAAGTCGTAAAATATTTTTCTTGAGTAAAATAGGTAAATTTGTCTTCAATTCATTGAATTTTATTAGTTATTTGGTGGTTTTGCTGATTTTTTGAAAAACTTGAAAGACGCCTCAATTGAGTGCTATACGTTTAATAGTCTATTTTTTATGGCGTATGCACTTTAATGAACGGTCATGGAAAACGCTGCACACTGCTGGTGCAAAGCGGATGGCAAAGAGGCAAATAGGCTAGCTATCAAGTGCTTCGAAGCGTGTTTGGAAGGCAGTATTTATTAGTAGTATCTAAGCCAGTCCCAATGCTTTATGTAAGCGAGATGGCTGCTTTAACAATAACGATGATGATCCCCTATGACGCTAAAGCTAACTATCAATGGGCAAGAACGTGAGCTAGCGGTGCCGCCGCAGTCACCGCTGCTCAATGTGCTGCGTAATGACCTGGCGCTCAATGGCCCGAAATATGGCTGTGGCTTAGGCGAGTGTGGTGCATGTAGCGTACTGATCGACGGTATGGCGGCACGTTCCTGCGTGCTGCCTGTATCCGCCGCCGTTGGGCACAACGTGACGACCCTTGATGGACTTGCCCAGGATGGCCAGCTTGATCCTGTGCAGCAGGCCTTTATCGATGCCCAGGCGGCGCAGTGTGGCTACTGTTTGAACGGCATGATCATCACTATTCGCGGGCTGTTAAATCATAATGCCCAGCCCACTGCAGAGCAGATTCGCGCGGCGTTAGAGCATAACCTTTGCCGCTGCGGTACCCACGTTGAAATTCTCCAGGCAGCTGAACGTGCCGTAGTGATTAATGCGGTCGCGCTGGAGGAGACACCTTATGAGTGATGGGTCGATGCTCAATGGCCAGCAGGCACCGGCCGGTACCTCCGCACTGCTGGCGAAGGCACGCTACGGTGTGGTGGTGCGACCCCCTTTCTACCGTTGGAGCGACGGGCGCTTTGCAAGTGACCGCTTGGTTGGCGTCGACAAAAATAGCCTCGCCTCACTCTCCGGCCCTATCGACGTGGTGGTGGAAGGGGACTTTGTGGGGGTGGTGGCCGATAGTTTGGCGTTGGCAACCGATGCGGCTAAACAGTTGAAAGTGGAGTGGCGAACTGTTCGTCAAGCCGCTGATAAATCGCCCGCTAAAATGCCCGTTGAAGAGAGGCATCCGCCATACGCATCGGCGAGCCATGCGTATGGTTGGCCCAGTCGAATGCGCTGGGGCAATCATCCCAGCTGGGTAATCGCCGATTATAGCGACCAGCAATTGAGAGTGTGGGGGCAGACCGCCACCCCAGTGGCGCTGAAGCAGGATTTAAACCGGTTAACCGCGCTGGATGTCAGCCAGATCGAGCTTTACAGTGCTGTTAATAACCACTCAACGCAGCAGGCGTCGGGATTGGGCCGCCACTGCGGCGATGATGCCGCCGTAGATGCCGCGTTGATGTCGCGGGCAGTGGGCAACCCCGTCGCCGTTTGGCTTGATGCCCGCTACGCCAAGGACGTTGAAGCGCTAGGGCAAGCGCAGCGGATTACCCTAAATGCGGATCTCTCCAGTGACGGTGAGATAGCCCGTTATCGCTATCAGCAGGCCAATCTCACCGGTGAGGTGGCCGCCGTCGGGCTGTGGCTAAGCGGCGCCGCCGCAATCGCCGAGCTGGCGGAGTTCCCGGCTGGAGATAACGGCACACCGCCGTTCTCGCCTTATGTCTTTCGCGATCAATACCTTGCCGCACGCTCCCAGCCAGCCTCGCTTGCCACCAATCCCACCTTGATCGGTATACAGCAGGCGTTTGCACGGGAATCCTTTTTAGATGAGGTTGCCCGCGAGAGCGAGCAAGACCCCATCGCGCTGAGGCTGCGACATTTAGAGGATGCGCGGGGCATTGAGTTGATTGAGTCCGTGGCTAAACGGGCCGAGTGGCAACGTTCGTCCAATCCATCATCGGAATCACTATCCCAGGATCTACTACGCGGGCGAGGCTTTGCCTACTCCCAGCTACCTGACCGCGAACAACGCGTGGAAGCGGGGGTGCGCTCTGCCTGGATTGCCGATGTGGAGGTCAATCGTATTACCGGCGATGTGCAGCTTACCCGCCTGGTAGTGGGGCAGGATGCCGGCCCTGATATTGATACGGCGCGTCTGCAGCAGACGTTACAGGCTCGCGTGTTGGGCGAAGCGCGCCCCTTTTTGGGGCATGAGCCCCGTTTCGACGAGTGGGGCGACGGCAGTCGTGCGCTGACTAAACATGAATCTTCAGCGTTAGCGCCAACCGCGTCTTGGCCAACCCTTTATTCGCCTAGTGCTTCGGTGGCCGCTGTTGGGGAAGACGTACTAACCGGTGCGGAGCTGTCGCCGGGGGTTGCGGTTATCGCCAATGCGCTGTTTGATGCCACCGGCCTGCGTTTTCGCCAACCGCCGTTTACCGCCAACCGCGTACGCCAAGCACTTGAAGAATCGTCGGCCGAAGAAGCAGGGCGGCCATCTAAGCCAGTTAAACAGTCGCGCTCCACGAAGCGACGTTGGTTGGCCGCCGCTGCGTTCACCACCATTGCAGGCACTGCGGCCATGGCCTGGCCGTGGAAAGGAGCAATCGCGCCCGTTTCCCGGCCCGCTGCCAACCTCTATTCCGCCGAGACTATCGAGCGCGGGCGGCTGGTCGCTGCAGCGGGTGATTGTGCGGCGTGCCATACCTCCGAAGGTGGCGTGACCAATGTGGGCGGACGTGCTTTTGAAACGCCCTTCGGGACGCTTTACAGCACTAATATTACCCCGGATGAAGCAACGGGGATTGGCCAGTGGTCCTACGCGGCGTTTGAGCGGGCCATGCGCCATGGCATTAGCCGTAATGGCAGCCACCTTTATCCTGCTTTTCCCTATACGGCCTTTGCCAAAACCAGTGATGCCGACTTGCAGGCGCTTTATGCCTACTTAATGGCTCAGCCACCAGTAGCGGCTGCAAAAACCACCAATGAACTCTCTTTCCCCTTCAGCGTGCGCGCCTTAATGGCGGGTTGGAATACCCTTTACCACGATCCGGCTCCCTTCCAACCTGACCCCCTACAGAGCGAACTGTATAACCGAGGTGCCTATCTGGCCGAAGGGTTAGGCCACTGCAGTGCCTGTCATAGCCCCCGCAATGCCATGGGCGCGGAAAAAAGCGGCGGGGCGTATTTGGCCGGTGCCTTTGTGGATGGCTGGGAAGCGCCGCCGCTGAATACCTTGTCGCGTGCCCCTGTACCGTGGAGTGAAGCATCGCTTTACGACTACCTACGCCAGGGCGAATCGTCACTGCATGGCGTTGCTTCTGGCCCGATGGCCCCGGTGGTGGCGGGCTTGGCCGAGCTGCCTGAATACGACGTGCGCGCCATTGCCCATTACGTGGCCGCCCAAATGCAGGCGCCCGCAGGCAATAGCGATGCCGATGTGGCGGGGGCAGAACAGCGCGTGGCAAGCGCAGCGCTTAGCGCCCCCGAGCTGGAGGCAGGCGAGCGGCTATTCGAGGGGGCCTGTGCGGCCTGCCATGTGGCATCAGGTGTGCCGACATTTTCAAGCGCGAGCACCAACCTGGCGCTGAATACCAATTTGCATAGTGATCACCCTGATAACGTTATTCAGTCAATTTTGGGCGGTGTTCACGCGGAGCACGTACCCGGTGTGGGTAACATGCCTGGCTTTGCCGACAGTTTTAGTAATACCCAGGTCGCTGATTTGGCGACCTATCTCCGAGCGCGTTTTGCTCCAGAGAAAGCGCCTTGGCAACAAGTAGAACAACGCATTGCTGATTTACGCCAGCCTCACCACAACAACACTCACTCTACTCCCTGACGTAATAAAACGAGGTGGACTATGAAACGTAGTAAATGGATATGGCTAGTTTGGGCCGTCGTCTTGCTGAGCTATTTAGTGCCTTACACCCTATTGAGCGGTGTCGCGCTCTGGTACGGCAGCTTCCTGTTTTGGGCGTGTGCAGGGTTAGCGGTTATTGCACTGAACGTGTTTATCACTAAAGATTTTGAGGAGCACAGCAATGACTGAATCACTCATCTGGTGGTCCATTACCATCTACTTAGTGATCGCGATCGGCATTGCGGTTATGTCCCGACAAGGCCCTTCTGAAAGTATGTCGGGATACTTCCTGGGCAACCGACAAATGAACGGCTTTGTCTCTGCGCTAAGTTACAGCGCCACGACTTACAGCGCCTTTATGATGGTGGGCCTGGCAGGGCTTACCTATGCCGGCGGTGTGGGCGCGCTCGGCTTTGAAATTATCTACTTTGCTGGTGTTTCGCTGGTGGCTATCTTTGGGCCCAAGTTCTGGGCGGTGGGCAAAAAGTTCGGCTTTGTGACCCCAAGTGAGATGTTAGGACATCGCTACAACAGCAAGCATGTGGCGATGGCCGTCTCCATCGCCAGCTGTATCTTCCTGATTCCCTACTCGGCCGTTCAGCTTGCTGGCGTGGGTTACCTGCTGCAAGGCATTACCGATGGGGCGATTACCTTTACCACCGGCGTCGTGCTGGCCACGGTGATCGCAATCTTCTTCTCTTATATCGCTGGGATCCGTTCGGTGATGTGGACCGACTCCCTCCAGGCAATCATGATGATTGTCGCCTCAACGCTGGTGGCCTTTCTGGTTGTTCAGGGGTTGGGGGGCTTCAGCGCGCTCTTCAATACGCTGGCAACAGAACATCCTCAGTCATTAACTGTACCGGGTTCTGGGTTGTTCAGCTTCGTAACGTTCTTAGGGCTAACGATTCCCTGGTTCTTCTTTAGTCTCTCGAACCCCCAGGTTAGTCAGCGCCTGTTTATGCCCTCTTCGCTGCGCTCGATGCGCCACATGCTGATTGGCTTCTTGGTGTTTGGTTTTATCTACACCATGGTGTCGGTGCTGTGGGGCTTCTCTGCCTTAGCCGCCTTCCCTGGTCTGGAGCGGGCAGACTTGGCCACACCGACACTGCTGGCTTCAGAGTTTGTCCCACCCGTGCTAGGTGTCATCGTGATGATCGGCATTATGGCGGCGGCCGTCTCCACCATTGACTCGATCATGCTGACCCTGGCCTCCATGGTCTCCCGTGATGTGTATGCCAACGTCAAACCTAACGTTAGTGAAAAGCGCCAACTGCTGGTGGGTAAGTTTGTGGTGCCGGTAATTGCACTAATGGCGTTAGCCTTCGCCGAGCTGCAGCTTGACCTGATTGCGGTGCTGTCAGTGGCTGCATCGTCGGGCCTAGTCGCCATGGTGCCTGCGCTGATCGGCGCCTTCTACTGGAAACGCGGCACGGCCGCCGGTGCATTGGTGAGCGTGGTGGGTACCAGCGCCTTTGTACTGCTGATGTATGCCACCGGTAACTCGCTGCTGGGCCTGCCTGCTGGCGTATGGGGCATTGTGGTCGCCAGTGTGCTGTTTGTTGGCGTCAGTCTCGTGACCAAACCCCATCAAGCCACCACGGATGCATTCTTTACCGCCATCGCTGAAGAGCTGGGTAAAAAACGCCGTTCTTCTCACGATCAGGCGACTAAAGAGGCGGCTGCCTAGCTGCTTATTTCGGCCAAATAATAGAGCGCTGGGTATGCCCATTGGCGAGCTTAAGCGCTCTCAGCAAACACTTCCCGGTACGCTATAGCAGAGCTTGCGCCCGGGAAGTTAGGAGACGTTATGGATCATGCAAGCTTTACGGAAATTTGCCTCCACCAGTTAAAAATGTCTGGTGTCCACGAAGGCGAAAAGCTCGTCGTGCTAACCCAAGGTAGCGAACGCCTTGATTATGCCGACGCCTTTATGGCGGCGGGGCAGCGCTTAGGCGCCAATATGTACCATATGCGGTTACCCGCGCCGCTACCCACCGGTGGTTGGGCCGTGGGAGCAACGGGGCTTGCCAGCATGCCCGATGCAGTGGAAGCGCTAAAAAATTGCGACATGTTGATCGATTGTATTTTCCTGCTTTTTTCACCGGAGCAAATGGCGATTCAAGCCGCGGGCACGCGGATATTAACGGCAGTTGAGCCCCCAGAGCTGCTGGCTAGAATGCTGCCCACCAAGGAGTTAAGGGAAAAGGTCGAGCTGGCCGCCGCGCTACTGGAAAAAGCCAAGGTGATGCGCATCACCTCGCCCCACGGTACCGATGTCACCTATCAACTGAATACGTACGCTACCGTCGCCGAGTATGCCTGCACCGATGAGCCTGGCCGCTGGGATCACTGGCCCTCTGGCTTTGTATTTACCGGCGGCGATGACGATGGCGTTGATGGCACCATTGTGGTGGCGCCAGGCGACATCCTGCTTCCCCAGAACATGTATGTCCGAGAGCCCATTACGTACACCATAGAGAAGGGCTGGATTAGCGATATACGCGGCGGGCTGGATGCCGAGTTGGTGAAATCCTATATGGATAGCTTTAACGACCCGCGCGGCCTGGGGATGAGCCATGTGGGCTGGGGCATGAATCCAAACGCCAAGTGGCACCGTATGGTGCCGGGTGAGTTCCCCGGTGGTATGGGCATGGAACCGCGCAGCTTCTATGGCAACGTGATGTTCTCTACAGGGCCCAACAGTGAGTTAGGCGGCCCCAACGATACCGCCTGTCACCTCGATATTCCCATGCGCAACTGCTCGCTGTTTCTCGATGATGAGCCGGTTGTGATTGATGGTGATATCGTCGTTAAAGAGCTGCAGATGGGTAGAAACTAGCGCGTCAGCAGTATGCTAAAAAAGCCCCGGTTGGGGCTTTTTTACTTCAAATCCATGCGTTTAACTGCTTAAGATAATCATCCTGCGCCTGGCTGGCGCTGACCGGCGTTAGCCACACCTCTGTGGCGGGGAGGCATTGGGAAAGCGTGGCGCAGGCGATGGGGGTGAGGGCGCCTAGGCGCGGGTAGCCGCCAATGGTCTGGCGGTCGTTCATCAGTACGATGGGTTGACCATCCGGCGGTACCTGCACCGCCCCCAGCGGAATGCCTTCGGAAATAATTCCTGTGAGCGAACCGTGTAGCGCAGGGCCGGTGAGCCGCACGCCCATTCGGTCGGCGCGGTTATCCACTTTCCAGGGGTGGTTGAACGCCTGGAAGAGTGCGCGACCGCTAAACGAGGCGATTTGCGAACCTAGTACGATAGGCAAGCGGCAGCCCGAGGTGGGCATAAGTGGGCCTTGGCCTTCTGGAATCCGGCGTAGTGCAGGAGCGGTGCCTTTCCAGGTTAAACGGTCGCCCACTTTTAACGGCTTCCCATCTTCATGTAGGCCGCCGATTTGCTCGCGGGCAGTGCAGGCGCGGCTACCCAGCACCTCCGGCGCGTTTAGCCCGCCGGGAAAGGCGAGGTAGGCGCGCAGGCCGTGGCGCGGTTGGCGGAACTCCAGGCGCTGGCCGGGCAGTAGCTTAAAGCTGGCGTTGGGAGCGAGCGGCTTGCCATCCAGTTGGGCGTCCAGATCCGCACCGGTCAGCGCTAGGCGCACCTCGCGTTCGGTTTCAAAGCTCAGGCCGCCGCCCATAACGATTTCCAGCGCGGCGCTGTTTAATGCGTTGCCCAGCAGCCAGTTGGCCCAACGAAAAGAGATCCAGTCGGCGGCGCCGCCCTGGGTAACGCCTAAATGGCCGACGCCAAAGCGTCCTGCATCTTGAATCAATGCCAGTGGGCCTGCTTGTTTAACCACTATGCCTGTTTGCGCATTGTTCGTCGTGACCTGGCTCATGGGCGCTCCTCCATGGGCGTGGTATCGCCACCGTCCGCTTCAAACTCCGCCCGGGAGATGGCTCTAAAACGCACCTTGTCGCCGGGGCGGAAAAGCGGATCGCCGCGCTTGGCATGCTCGAACAGCGGCACGTTGGTGCGACCCAGAATATTCCAGCCGCCCGGCGAGAGCAGTGGGTAAATGGCAGTTTGACGATCGGCGATGCCCACGCTTCCGGCGGCAACTTTTCGCCGCGGCGTTTTCAGGCGCGGCGTAGCGAGCGATTCGTCTACCAAGCCCATAAAGCCATAGCCGGGCGCGAAGCCGAGTGCGAATACGCAGTAGTCGTGGTTGCAGTGCTGCTTAATCAGCTCATTCACGCTGATGCCAGCACGCTTGGCGACCAGGGGTAACTCAGGGCCCACTCTTTCGTCGTACCACACCGGGATGTCATGGAGCTCACCGGCTTTTGTATCCACAGGGGTGAGGCCAGAAAGCGCCTTGTGAATAAGTTGCATAGCCTCGCTATGGGCTAACTGCTGGCAATCGTAATGCAGCAACAGCGTGGTGTAAGAGGGTACCAAGTCAATTAACACGTTCCCAAAGGCGTTACGCAGCGCTTGGTCGGCGGCGATGACCCAGGCCATATTGGCTTCGTCGATGGCGTCGAACAGGCGCACCATCAGGGCATCCATGGCGGCGGTTTCAATGCGCACCTTCACGCCTGCTCCAACGCCTGAAAGGCCTCGCGGATAGCGCGAACGGCAGCCACGGACTCAGGGTTATCGCCGTGAACGCAGAGTGTGTCGCAGGCTAACTGCAGCTGGGTGCCATCAAGCGCGGTCAGCGGCTCGCCTTTGGCCAGCATAATGGCTTGATTGACGATGGTGTTCTGGTCGTGGTGAACGGCATTGGATAAACGCCTGGAGGCCAAGTGGCCGTTGGCGTCATAAGCGCGATCAGCAAAGGTCTCGAACCACAGGGTAATGCCCAGCTTGGCGGCTAGCTCGCGGTGTGGCTCAGGGTCGGCGGTGGACATAATCATCAGCGGCAGGCTGGAATCGTAAGCACGCACCGCGCGCATCACGCCCTCCAGCAGCGCCGGGTTGGCGGCCATGTCGTTATATAGCGCACCGTGAGGTTTGATATAGCTTAGCTGAGTGCCTTCGGCTTGGCATATGCCCGCCAATGCCCCCACTTGATAAAGCACCATATCTTCCGCTTCTTCTGGCGAGCAGGCCATGGAACGGCGACCAAACCCCATCAAATCCGGGTAACCGGGGTGCGCGCCAATACGTACACCATGTTGAACCGCGAGTTTGACGGTGCGGCGCATCACGTGGGGGTCAGAGGCGTGGAAGCCGCAGGCGATATTGGCGCAGTCGACATACGGCATTGCTTCGGCATCCAGCCCAATCGTCCAGTTGCCGAAACTTTCGCCCATATCGCAATTAAGCAGAGGGATAGCCATAGCGACTCCTGACTCCTGTTAGTTGTTAATGCGTTCACTTGGCAAAAAGTAGCATCGTCAGTCACCACCAATATATGAACACGGCTTGCTGAGTGCCAATCGTTTTTGTCGATACTAACTATCGGGCGCTCCTATCATATTGTTATTTATTGAAAAATGGTTGACGGAGGGAGGCGATACGCTTATCACAGTATAGGCGTGGCGTGATAATAACGTTGGTCGCATTTTGCTGTCGGGAGTGGTCTCAAAGTTGCATAGTGAGATGGTCGCTGTGTGTGGTAACCCTCGGCAGTCAGGATGTAACAGCGCAACGGTGTTTTTCCACTTTAGAAGGTTATGGGTAGGCGAGTCACTATGCTCGATTTTAAAGAACTTGAGGCGTTTGTATGGGCGGTAAGGCTTGGCTCCTTCCGTAAGGCGGCGACCCGCCTGCACCTTACCCAGCCTTCTGTATCTGAGCGTATTTCACGCCTTGAATCCACGGTAGGAGAATTGCTGCTGGAAAGGTCTGCTCGGCCTATTCAGCCGACCATGCGCGGTCGTGAGTTCTTTGTCCACGCTGAGCGGATGCTGCACCAACGCGATGAGGCAATGAAGCTATTCGATAGCGAAGAGGCTTTTTCTGCACCACTTCGGCTCGGCACGATTGAAACCATTGCCCATAGCTGGTTTCCCGACTTTATGCGCAGGCTCACCGAGCGGTACCCGCGTCTCACCATCGAATTGACGGTTGATTATTCGCCGGTGCTGAATGAGCGGCTACTGAGCAATGAGCTGGATATTGTGCTGGCGATGAATGGTTATTCGCCGCAGAAGCAGATCGAGTCCGAGTCACTGAGCCCCTACGAAATGGGCATGTTTGTCTCTCCCCGGCACGCCAAGCTGCTGAGTGAAAGTGCCGACAGCTGGGGTAAACAATTGCCGTTTATTTCGTTTGGTAAGCAGGCGCGCCCTTATGCGGAGCTGGTGAATTACTTAGCAGAGCAGGGCGTGGCCAGCCCGCGTATTCATAGCGTTAGTACCTTGATGACGATTGTACGCATGACCACCGAAGGGCTAGGGATCGGCGCGCTGCCCGTTGCCACTGTGCTGGATGAGTGGCAGCGGGGGGAGCTCTACCGCCTTGAGCTGCCGGTGCCATTACCGGCTATGCACTATGATGCGATATGGCGCAATGCGAATCATCCGCGCTTTTGCCGAGGCGTTGCCCGCTTAGCCCAGCAGTGTGCCTGCCGCTACGCCCAGGCGCGGCGTGCCGATATGACAACAACACTTTTCTCCGGGCGCTGGGTTGCTACCTACGCCTCCTCTGGTACCACCGAAGCAATGCACTAGAAACAATGCACTAGAAGCGACGCACTAGAAGCAACGAACTATTAGAAGCACCACACTATTAATAGAAATAAGAGGGTTCTTACGATGCGCAAGACAATCACAACGTCACTACTACTGGCGACCGCCTGCGGGTTAACGGTGTCGGCTCACGCCGCAGAATGGACGATGGCGACGCCTTACGGCGATGCCAGCTTTCATACCCAAAACAACAAACAGTTCGCTGAAGATGTAGCGGAAGCAACCGACGGCGCGCTGACCATTACCGTGCATAGCGGCGGCTCGCTGGTGTCACATGGTGAAATCAAGCCGTCGGTGCGCCGTGGCACTATTGATGCAGGTGAAGTATTCCTCTCGGTTCTTTCCAATGACGACCCGATCTTTGAAGTTGATACGCTGCCAGGTGTAGCGGGTAGCTATGATGATGCCTATGCGCTGTGGGAAGCTACCAAGCCGATGATCACCGAGCTGTTCGCCTATGAAGGGTTGATTCCGCTCTACGCGGTCGCCTGGCCAGCACAAGGTATCTACACCGCTGAGCCTCTCACCGACCCTGCGCAGTTTGAAGGCCTGCGCGTTCGTGCACCCAATATTAATACCCAGCGTTTTGTCGATAACCTGGGCGGCAGCCCGACTGAAACTGAAGAGTCTGATATCCCTACCGCGTTTAGCACCGGGCGTGTAGATGCCATGATCACCTCAAGTTCCACGGGTAACTCAATGGCCGCTTGGGACTACGTGAGTGATTACACCGACGCTAACCTGTGGCTGCCCAAGAATATCGTCTTTATCAGCCAGCGCAGTTTTGATGGCCTGGATGAAGCGACCCAGGCAGCACTGATGGAAGCCGCCGCTGAAGCCGAAAAACGTGGTTGGGAAATGAGCCGCGAAGATAACGATGCCAGCCTTGCCGTTTTGCAAGAGAACGGTATTTCAGTGTCTGAGCCTAACGACGCTATTTCTGAAGCGCTTCAGGCGGCCGGTAATACGCTTTTTGAAGATTGGCAGTCTCGTGCCGACGATGAAGCCAAACAGGCGCTGGAAACTTACCGCGAGCAGCAAGGCAGCTAATTTAAGTGCTGTTTAGCTAAGTGTTGTCTAGCTAAGTGCGGACGTGATCCTGTTTGTAGGGGCGGTGGTTTTGGCGCTGCCCCTGCTTTTCATACGCGCTTTTTCCTAAGTGCTTTTTCTTAAGTGCTTTTTCCAAGCGCTTATCCTAAGTGCTTTCCCTAAGTGCATCGTGAGGCTGCGAACATGACGTTTAAATTCGATAAGCTCTATCGCCTGGGGGCTTGGGGTGCGGCGGCGTGCATGGTGGCTATCTGTGCGCTAATAGCGCTTCAAGTGACCTTCCGCTTGGTGGATGCTCTGCTGGTATTGGTTGGTCTCAGCCGCCTGGGCCTGAGTATTACCGGCGTTTCGGAAATTGCCTCTTACCTATTGGTGGGGGCGACCTTCCTGGGGCTGGCTTACACCTTTGTGCATCACGCCCATATTCGCGTAACGCTGCTAATTACCCGGCTGCCACCAGCAATTCGTGTGTGGTTTGAAGTGTTTGGCCTCATCGTCGCCCTGGCGATCAGTCTGATGCTCAGTTACGGCCTCATTGGCCTGGCGAGAGAGAGCATACAATACAATGATGTGTCTTCAGGGTTTGTGTCGATTCCGCTGTGGATTCCTCAGCTTGTACTCGCGACCAGTGTCGGGCTGCTTTGCCTGGCGCTGGCTGAAGCCCTGTTTATGGCGGTTCGCATTGCCATTCGTGACCCAGCGAGCTTTCGCGAAGCGACGGCTCCAGATGAAAGCGAGGGCTACTAAATGGCGATTTTCACCCAGCCTGTTGAAGCGACATCTCTGTTAACCACGCTGCTGCCTGAATTGGAGAGATCCTCGTGCTGCTACTAAGTCTCGCCACTATATTCACCCTTGCGGTACTCCTGGGAAGCGGGGTATGGATCGCCTTTGCGCTGATCGGCACCGCCTGGATAGCGCTTGAGTTCTTCAGCTCATTCTCCCCTGGGTCTATTCTAGCCTCAGATTTTTGGGGCGCCAGCTACGGCTGGGATCTCACTGCACTGCCGATGTTTATCTGGATGGGCGAGATTCTGTTTCGCTCCGGGCTTGCCGACAATATGTTCCGTGGCCTGTCGCCCTGGTTAAACCGCCTGCCGGGCCGTTTGCTGCATACCAATATCATTGGCAGCGGCATGTTTGCCGCGGTGTGTGGCTCTTCGGCCGCTACCTGTGCCACGGTAGGTAAAATGACTCTGCCAGAGCTGGAGCGGCGGGGCTACGACAGCAATATGGCAATTGGTACCCTGGCCAGCGCTTCCACCTTGGGGCTGTTGATTCCGCCCTCTATCGTGCTGATCGTCTACGGCGTGGTCACCGAGCAGTCGATCTCCAGACTGTTTATGGCCGGTATTGGCCCAGGTTTGATGATCCTGGCGATGTTTATGAGCTATCTCATTTTGTGGGCGCTACTTAAAGGCAACCGCGAAGGGCTTACCGGTGAAGATGAATCCGGCATGAGCTTTGCTGAAAAGCTGCGCAATACCTGGTCGTTGGTGCCTATTCTGCTGTTAATCGGCGGGATTATCTTTTCGATTTATGGCGGGTTGGCATCGCCCACCGAAGCCGCGGCAGTCGGTGTGGTGCTGTCGATTGTGATTGCACGCTTTAACGGTCATTTTAATCGCGACATTTTTAAAAGCTCGTTGTTTGCCGCCGTGCGTACCGCCTGCATGATCGCGTTCATTATTGCCGGTGCCTCGTTTCTGACCTCGGCCATGGGGTTTACCCAGGTGCCTATGAAGCTGGCAACGGCGATTGGTGAGATGGGGTTGTCGCCCACCATGCTGTTGATTGCACTAACGCTGCTGCTGTTAGTAATGGGGTGCTTTCTGGATGGTATCTCGCTGATTCTGCTGGTGACCGCGATCATTATGCCGCTGGTGAGTGCCGCGGGATTTGATCTGATCTGGTTTGGTATTTATCTGGTCGTGGTGGTCGAAATGTCGCAAATCACACCGCCGGTGGGCTTCAACCTGTTCGTGATTCAGGGGCTAACCGGTAAAGACATTTTGACCATTACCAAGGCCACGCTGCCGTTTTTCCTGCTGATGCTATTGGCGATTGCCTTAATGCATATCTTCCCTGGCATTGCGCTCTACCTGCCGGAGGCAATGACGCGTTAAGGCGCTGGTAAAAGAAAGCGTATTAACGATAAACAAGAAGCAACGCTCTGGCCGGAGCGCTTGATGACATGCATGTTCTGGCCAGAGATTTAGGATTTAGAGCGGGATTGGGTGCTGAGTTTTTTGAACGCAATGTCCTTGTTGAACTCGCCCGGGGCGCTATAGCCTTTGCGTAGCCTAGCGAGTGCTTTGGATTGCGCTTCTCTACGGCTATTGAGTACCAGCGTGTGGTTTAGCAAGAGTTGCTGAGCATTTTCAAGCAGCTCTTTGGGGTCGATAGCCGCGGGGGTATCTATCATCAGTGTTTTGGCGATCAACTCCATTTTGGGCTGCACTTCTTGTAGCACGCTTTCAAATGAGAAAGAGGGCACGCCGGCTGTTGCGCTTAAATCGTATAGGAGGGCGGCAAGCTGCTCTTCTGGTGCGCTGGATAGGCAGGCATCCGCAGTGGGGCCGGAGATGCGAACACACATTTCCATCAAGCTGTCGCTTTTAATATCGCTTTTATAGGGGGCATGGCTGAAGCGAATGGTGTTGATCAGCGTGGCCGGGAGCCCCCATTTAGCGGCTAGCCAAGCGCCAATAAGAGTGTGGTTGCAACCAAAGAAACGCTGCTCTTCTTCAATAAGGTGAGCATGGGGAATAGCGCTATCAATGTATAGTTCGTCTACTTGTTCAGGGTACGTCGCGCTCAGCGCCAATATGCCAATATCCTGCAACAGTGCTGCCGTAAAAGCATGACCTGCCTGTTTAGGGCACGTTTGCTCGGCAAGCTGACGCGCTATTAACGCAGACATAATTGACCGCTGCCAAATATGGGTATGCTGCGGCCCCTTACTGGTGTGCTGAAAAAGGTTGAAGCTCAACACCACCGTTAACGTTGCATCGAGTCCTAAACGCTGGACGGCCTCAAGGCACGTCTGTGTCGAATTGGCCGAGCGAGTATGGTGGACACTATTTGCAAGAGATATTAGCCGAGCGGTTAATGCTGGGTCATGCTCAATGGTGTCGGCAACATCGTTGATTGTCGCTTTTGAAGATTGCGTTAACCTGAGGATGCGCAGTGCGATCGAGGGGAGCGAAGGTAAGCGTTGGCACTTTAGGAAGTCGCTGATCAGAAAACCAGGCAGCGCTTCAGTTAGCATTAGGTATAGCGCTTCATCTTTTTTCGATGCTCTAGTCACGTTATCTCCTGCGCCCTTTGTAGCGTAGCTGCCAGCCATCATGAGGTGATGTCCTAATTTTACCATATACCCAGCTAGTGTTGACGTTGTTATAGTTGGAAAAGAACGGTTTATGCTATGTAGGTCGCTATATATACTTTATGAGGTTAGTGGCAAGCGCGCCAACTGCTCCAGAATTAAAAAAAGTGAGTGCAACAATGCACACAAAGAACGACGCGGCCGATATATTCCGCCAGTTGGCAGAAGGCGTAGGGCACAGTGGGAGCCCCCGTTTTTATACAACGCTGGTGGAGCGCTTAGCGACCATACTTGGCGTTGACCATGTGCTAGTGGCCGATGTTACGCAACGCCATCAGGCTGAGACGCTGGCGGTCTGGTCTAATGGCCGGTTGCTTTGCAATATCACTTACCCGCTAACCGGTACGCCTTGCGAAACCGCGTTGGGGAAGGAGCCTTGCCTTTACTTCCGTGATGTTCAGTCACGCTTTCCTGACGATAAACTGCTTTGTGAACTGGGCGCCGAGAGCTACTTAGGGCGAGCGCTCTATGCGGCGGATGGTGCGCTGATTGGCCTGTTAGCGGTGCTTAAAAATTCCCCCATGCAGTTGAATGACTTAGCCAGTGAGGTTCTGCAAATTGCCGCCGCCCAGGCGGGGGCAGAGCTGGATCGTCAAAAGGCGGAACAGGCATTAAGAAAAAGCGAAGCGGTGGCGAGGGAAAGCGAGCGGCGCCTGGATACGCTGCTCAACCACCTGCCGGGCATGGCCTACCGCTGTTTGAATGACCGTAATTGGACAATGCAGGTGGTGAGTCAGGGGGCCAAAGCATTAACCGGGTATTGGCCTGATGAATTGCAAGATAATCGACTGACCAGCTTCGCTGCCCTGATTCATCCTAATGATCAGGACAAGATCTGTCGCGAGGTGCAGTCGGCCATTGCCAATAATCGGCCTTACCGTGTGACCTACCAACTGCGCCATCGCGACGGCGGCTACCGCTGGATGTGGGAGCAGGGCCAGGCCGTGAGGGATGAAGCGGGCGACATCGTATGCTTAGAAGGCTTTATCTCTGATGTGACTGACCAGCAAGAGTCGCAGCGGGTACAAAACGCCGTGGTTCAAGTGGCTTCTACGGTCACCACACAGGTGGGTGACGGCTATTTTCAACAGTTGATTGCGACCTTGGTTAAGGTGTTGGAAGCCGACGCAGGTTTTATTGCGCTGCTGCATACGTCCCCTCAAAGCGACACAAAAGTCGTTGGACAGGCGACCACTGTCAGCATGGTGGTAGAAGGTGCTCAACACGAACAACACGCCTTTGCGCTGCGAGGCTCCCCCAGCGAGCAGGTGGTGCTAGAGCGCGAAGCCGTTATGCATGACGGCCCGCCACTGCTGTTGCCAGGCACCTTGCTCTCAACAAAGGCATGGATTGGCCGACGCCTGGATAACGCCAACGGCGAAGCGATTGGTGTGATGATGGTGTTTTATCGCCAGCCGCTGACCACTAATGCCTTTGCTACCTCAGTACTGAAAATTCTCTCCACCGGCGCTGCGGCAGAGCTTGAGCGCCGCCGTGACCACCGCCATATGCATCAGTTGGCCTACACCGATAGCACCACTGGCTTGCCTAACCGCGGGCGTTTTATGGAGTTGTTAGCGCAGATGTGGAAAGAGGCCCACCGGAGCGAGCGTGGTCTTGCGTTACTGTTATTGGATATCCGCCGTTTTAAGGAGGTTAATGACCTGCATGGTCATCAGGTGGGGGATCAACTGCTGGTGACGGTGGCCGAGCGTTTACAGCAGATCAGCCACATGCATGGCGCATTGGCGCGCTTATCTGGGGATGAGTTTGCCTTGCTAGTCGCCGTCGCTGATCCCGTTGATATCGGCGTGCTTGTCGAGCAGCTACGTTCAGCAGTGAAGCAGCCGCTGCATTTACAGCGCCGCGTCTTTCATCTCGATGTCAGCATCGGTTTTGCCCATTACCCACAGGATGTCGCGGAGGCTGGCGAACTATTTAATGCCGCTAGTATCGCCCTTCATCATGCCAAACGGCGTGAAAACTGTACCTCTCCTTACACTCAACTTATGCGCCAGGCGTTGCACCGACGCCAACGCATGAGCGAACGGCTCAGCGCCGCTATCGCTGAGCATAAGTTAGCGCTCAACTTTCAGCCCCAGGTGAACCTTATCAATGGTCGGTTGACCGGCGCAGAAGTCTTATGCCGCTGGTACGACGACGAGTGGGGGTGGGTAAGCCCCGGCGAGTTTATTCCCTTGGCCGAAGAGCGCGGCTTGATCCGTGCCCTGGGGGACTGGGTGTTGGAAGAGTCCGCCAAGCAGTTAATCACTTGGCGTAACCAACCTGGGGGAGGGTTGCCAGGCAGGTTATCGATCAATATTTCCGCCCAACAGTTTGCTGACCCAGAGCTCACCTGCCACATTGCGCACCTCACCGCCGGTGTTTTTCCGAGCGCGATCGCTCTGGAACTCACCGAAAGCGATTTTATGCGCGACCCCGACCAAGCCGTCGAGATTACCCACACCATGCGCAAAGCAGGATACTCGCTCTCCATTGATGATTTTGGTACGGGCTACTCCTCACTCTCCTACTTGCGGCGCTTCGCTGCCGACGCGCTGAAAATTGACATCTCTTTTGTCCGCGAAATGCTCGAAAACAAAAATGACCGCACCATCGTGGAGACCATCATCGCCATGGCGCAGGCGTTAGAAATGAAGACCGTGGCAGAAGGGGTCGAAACCCAGGAGCAAGCTCGTTTGCTTGCCGACATGGGCTGCAATGAAGCGCAAGGCTACTGGTTCGGCCGCCCATTACCGGCGGATGAGTTTGCGGCGCGGTGGCTAGCACCTTAAGTCCTTATCATCGTCATCGTCTTGTCATCACCTTTGGCATACCCTACGCGCCGCCAACCCGCGATGAAAGGAGTGTCCCATGCGCCTGGCCCTGTTTGATCTTGACGATACCCTTCTGGATGGAGACTGCAGCGACCGCTGGAATTTATGGATGATAGAGCAAGGTTGGATCAGCGATGCCGACGCCTTCATGGCGCGGGCGGCGCAAATGCACCAGGCCTATCACGCGGGTAAGTTAAAGCTGGAAGAGTACTTAGCCATGACCCTGGCGCCGCTGCGTGGGCGCCGGGTAAAAGATGTACAGAAAGAGGTCGAGCGCTTTGTCGCTACCCATCTGCAGCCGCGTATTTTTGATCAGGCCTGGGCCTGCCTGGAAGCGCATCGCCAGGCAGGCGATACGCTGGTGCTGATTTCTGCTTCGTCGCGTCACCTGGTCGAGCCGATTGCGACCATTCTGGGCATTGAACACGTGCTGGCGGTGGAGCTCAGCGTGGAGCATGGCATTAATGAAGACCCGCGCTATACCGGTGGCAGCGAGGGTATTTTTTCCTATCGCGGCGGCAAGGTGCTGCGTCTGAAACAGTGGCTGGCCGAGCAGCAGATCACCCCCAGCCACACCACCTTCTACTCAGACTCCCGCAATGATTTACCGTTACTGCAATATGTCGATTGCCCCGTGGCAGTTAACCCAGACCCGGTACTGGCCGAGGTGGCTAGCGTTGAAGGGTGGCGGCGCTTAGACTGGCGAACGCCCCCAAGCGCTTCGTCGCCTAACGCTTTGCCAGGAAAATCGGCGCATGTCTGATGCCTACTATTTACAGTTAACCGAACAGCTACGCACCTTGATCGACCAAAATGCCGCCCAGTGGAAAGGCAAGCTCCCCGCCGAGCGAGTATTGGCCGAGCGTTTTGCCACCACACGCGTCACCCTGCGCCAAGCACTTTCTCAGTTGGAGGGGGAGGGCCTGATCCACCGCAGTAACCGGCGCGGCTGGTTTATCTCTCCCGCCCGGTTAGTCTACGACCCCACCCGTGACGCGGGCTTTAACGACTATGTGCGCGCCCAGGGACGACAGCCTCGCACCGCTGTTTTGAAGCTGGAAGCCCGCGTTCACCCGCCTGCCGCTCGGGCGCTGGGCCTGCCGGATGACCAGCCGTTTCAGCATATTCGCCGCCGCCGCTACGTGGATGACCGCGCGGTGCTGGTGGAGTCGCTGTGGGTGGTGCCCGAGCGCGCGCCCGAGTTGCTGGATATCTACGCCGGGCAGTCTCTGTGGGGACTGTTGCGCGAGCGCTGGGGGCACTATTTGGCTAACCGCTCTATTCGCATGGTGTCGGAAGCGCTGTCGCCTTTGGATGCCGAAGAGCTATCCGTCGCGCCGGGCACAGCCGGTTTAAATATTAATCGTGCCATTTTTGACGACCAGCAGCGCCCCATTGAGTATGACGAAGAGCACTGGCTGCACGATTCTCTTTGCATCAGTGTGGAGCTTTCGGGGCAGCGCTAGCAGCGATTGCTTCAAGGCGATCATCATCGCTTAAAAAAACGGTCAAACAAGCGTCATCGCGGTGTCATTTAACCACGGCACACTTCTGGTCTATACCAATCACCGGGAGACCACCATCATGATCACGCGCCGTTTATTCCCCTCTACGTTATTAGCAGGCACCGCTGCCGTTGCGTTTGCTTCAACTGTGCTTGCTGCCAATGCCCAGGCCACTGAATTAACCGTGTATACCGCCGTTGAGTCGGACGACCTGCAAAAATACGCCGAGCGTTTTAACGCGGCTCACCCGGATATCGAGATTAACTGGGTGCGCGACTCCACCGGGGTGATAACCGCCCGCCTGCTGGCCGAAAAAGACAACCCCCAGGCCGACGTGATTTGGGGCTTGGCCGCCACCAGCCTGCTGGTGCTGGAAGACGAGGGCATGCTGGAGCGCTACGCCCCCGCAGGTGTTGAAAATCTTGATCCGAAATTTGTCGATGCGGCCTATCGTGATGGTGAAGACCCGGCTTGGGTGGGTATGGACGCCTGGGTAGCGGCAATCTGCTACAACACCATTGAGGGCGAGCGCCATGGCGTGCCTATGCCGACCTCCTGGGAAGACCTGACTAAGCCTGAATTTGAAGGCCATGTGATTATGCCTAACCCCAACTCGTCGGGCACTGGTTACCTGGATGTGGCCAGTTGGCTGCAGCTTTGGGGCGAAGAGCAGGGCTGGGACTATATGGATCGCCTGCATAACAATATCGCCCGCTACACCCATTCGGGCTCCGCGCCCTGCAGCCTGGCCGCGACCGGTGAAACCGTAGTGGGCGTGTCATTTGCCTTCCGCGGTGCGCGCTTGAAGTCCCAGGGTGCGCCAATTGAAGTCGTGTTCCCTGAAGAAGGCCTGGGTTGGGATATGGAAGCTTCCGCGATAGTGGCCGGTACCGACAAGCAAGAAGCAGCGCAAACGCTTCTGGATTGGTCGATCTCACGGGAGGCCAACGAGCTGTATAACGAAGGCTATGCGGTGGTGGCTTATCCCGGCGTGGCACAGCCCATCGACAACTACCCTGTAGACATCACCGAGCGCATGATTGATGCCGACTTCAAGTGGGCGGCCGTGAACCGCGAGCGCGTACTGGCCGAGTGGCAGCGTCGCTACGACGGTAAAACCGAACAATAAACGGCGATTCGCGATCAGATGCCCCGGCCCATGCGCCGGGGCTTGGAGATGTTATGCACACGACAATGACATCGCTGCTGGCGGCCGACTCGCCAGCGGTGATGACCCCCACAACGCCCCATTTGCGCATTGAAGCGGTGACCAAGTGTTTTGGTACTTTTACCGCGCTGGACAACATTTCACTGGCCATTAACGAAGGCGAGTTTGTCTGCTTTTTGGGCCCCTCCGGCTGCGGCAAAACCACCCTGCTGCGTACCATTGCAGGGCTAACCCAGCAAACGTCGGGCACGCTGATTCAGCGCGACAAGGATATTTCCCGGCTGCCCACCCAAGCGAGGGACTTCGGCATTGTGTTCCAGTCTTACGCGCTGTTTCCCAATCTGACGGTGTTTAACAATATCGCCTATGGGCTGCGCAACCGTCGGGATGACCGGGCGCGTATCGACAAGCGGGTCGCTGAACTGCTCGCCCTGGTGAACCTGACCGGCAGCGAAGACAAGTATCCGGCGGCGCTGTCTGGTGGTCAGCAGCAACGTGTTGCGCTGGCGCGGGCGCTGGCCACCGAGCCAGGCTTGTTACTACTGGATGAACCTCTCTCGGCGCTGGATGCCCGGGTACGCGGGCACTTGCGGAGCCAGATCAAAGCCCTCCAGGCGCGCCTAGGCGTAACCACTATTATGGTCACCCACGACCAGGAAGAGGCGCTGACCATGGCCGACCGCATCGTGGTGATGAACCACGGCGTGATCGAGCAAGTGGGCACCCCGGCCCAGATCTACCACCAGCCTGCCAGCGCCTTTGTGGCCTCGTTTATTGGCAGCATGAATTTCCTTGAGGTCACCGTGCAGAGCAGCGACCAGGCTTGGCTGGGTACCACGCCTTGCGCCTGCCTGCCGCATACCCTGGAATTGGGCCAGGCCGCCCAGTTGGCCATCCGCCCGGAGGCCGTGGCGCTTAGCCGTGAAGCGGGAGCGCTAAAAGGCGAGGTAGTTGGCATCGAGTTTTTGGGCCCCTTTCAGCGGGTTACCCTGCGCCTGACGGAAGCCGATCAAACGCTTATCGCCGATGTGCCCAGCCGGGATAGTAGTGACCTCGACCTGTTTGTGGGGCAGATGCTATCGATTCATCTACCCGCAGAGGCCGCCCGCCTGTACCCCGCAGGGAGTAGCCAGCAATGATGGCTAAGACCTTTACAATGTCGGCGACCAAGCCGTCGCTAGAGTCGCTGATCCGTTTGTTAGCGTTACTCGCTGGCGTCGCCTTGCTGGTGGTGGGCCTGCTGTTTCCGTTGGTGGCCATGCTGGTTAAAAGCCTGCAAGACCGCGCCGGCGACTTTATAGGCCTGGCCAACTTTGTTGAGTATTTTCAAACCCCCGCGCTGGTCAATTCGATTGTTAACTCGTTGCGGGTGGCGCTGATGACCACCGTAGTGGTGGTCGGCTTGGCGTTTGTATGCGCCTACGGAATTACCCGCACCTGCATGCCGGGCAAACGGCTGTTTCGTATGCTGGCGATTCTGCCCATTCTGGCGCCGTCGCTGCTGCCCGCCATTAGTCTGGTTTATCTGTTCGGCAACCAAGGGTTTCTGCGCGACGTGCTGGCAGGCCAGTCGATTTATGGGCCGATTGGCATTGTAATGGGCATGAGCTTTTGGATATTCCCCCACGCGCTAATGCTGCTGACCACCGCGCTAACCAACAGCGATGCGCGGCTCTACGAAGCGGCCGAAGCGCTGGGCACTCCCAAGTGGCGTACCTTTCTGACTATTACGCTGCCTGGTGTGCGCTACGGGCTGATTTCCTGCCTGTTTGTGGTGTTTACCCTGGCGATCACCGACTTTGGCGTGCCAAAAATCATCGGTGGTCAGTTCAGCGTGCTGGCCACCGACGTCTACCGCCAGGTCGTCGGCCAACAGAACTTTCAAATGGGCGCGGTGGTCAGCGTGATTCTTCTGCTGCCTGCAGTGCTCTCGTTTATCGTTGATCGCTGGATACAGCGCCGCCAGGTGGCCCAGCTCTCGGCCCGGGCAGTGCCGTGGCAGCCTACCCCCAGCCCGCTGCGGGATTGGCTCTTTACACTACTTTGCTACGCGGTGGCGGGAGCGATTGTGTTGGTGATCGGCACCGCGATGTACGCCTCGCTGGTGCAGTTCTGGCCCTACAACTTATCGATCACCTTTGAGCACTACACCTTCCAAGGTATGGCCGATGGCGGCTGGGGAGCGTGGTTTAACTCGCTCAAGCTCGCCTTTAGCGTGGCGCTGGTGGGCACGCTGGTGATCTTCTTTAACGCCTGGCTGATCGAAAAGAGCGAAGGCTTTCGCCCGCTGCGTCAAGGGTTGCACTTTATGGCCATGCTGCCCATGGCGGTGCCCGGCATGGTGCTGGGGCTTGCCTATATCTTCTTCTTCAATCAGGCGGGCAACCCATTTAACTGGCTATACGGCACGCTGATGATTCTGGTGCTTAATACCTTGATTCACTTCTACACCGTGTGCCATCTCACCTCGGTCACCGCGCTTAAACAGCTCGACCCCGAGTTTGAAGCGGTGGGGGCGTCACTCAAAGTACCGTTTTGGACGACCTTTTGCCGCGTGACGCTACCGGTGTCGCTGCCCGCGGTACTGGATATATCGGTGTACCTGTTCGTCAATGCGATGACCACGGTGTCCGCGGTGGTGTTTCTCTACAACAGCGACACGCGGCTGGCCTCGGTGGCGGTTCTCCATCTGGATGAAGCCGGTTACTTCGCCAGCGCGGCGGCCATGGCGGTGCTGATTTTCCTTACCTCGCTAGTGGTGAAGCTGCTTCACACAGTTCTTACTCATGTTCTATTAAACAACGCCCAGCGCTGGCGCATGGCGGGCTAGGCAGCATCTAGACCGCCGCCGTGCTTGAAGTTAAAGTGTTTAAAAAAATCTGGTATAGACCAAAATGAACGATCATATTGAAGAGCCCTATCTATTAACCCCTGGGCCGCTGACGACGTCCCGTGCCACTAAAGCCGCCATGCTGCGCGACTGGGGTTCCTGGGATGACGACTTTAATCAGGTGACTGCCGATATTCGCACCCAGTTACTTGCCATGGCCGAGGCGCCAAGCGACGAGTACGCCTGTGTGCCTATGCAGGGCAGCGGTACCTTTGCCGTTGAGAGTGCCCTGGCCTGCGCAACGGATCCCGGCGGCAAAGTGCTGGTGCTGATGAACGGTGCCTACGGTAAGCGCGCGGCGCAGTTGCTCCACATGATGGGCCGCCGTTATGCGACGCTGGATAAAGGCGACTATCTGCCGCCCCAGCCCAATGAAGTGGCGGCGCTGCTGGAGCAAGACCCAGAGATTACGTCGGTGTTTCTCGTGCACTGCGAAACCAGCTCGGGTATTTTGAACCCGTTAGACGCCATTGCTGACGTGGTGCACGTCCAAGGTAAAACGCTCATTGTGGATGCCATGAGCTCTTTTGGCGGCATTCCCATCAGCCTCGCGACAACGCCGATTGACGTGCTGGTCTCCTCCGCCAATAAATGCATTGAGGGCGTGCCGGGTTTTGGCTTTGTAATTATCCGCCAGGCGCTGCTTGAAGCAGGCGAAGGCCGTGCTCACTCGTTGAGTCTGGATCTGTACGCCCAATGGGAATATATGGAACGCACTGGCCAGTGGCGCTTTACGCCGCCCACGCATACCGTGGTGGCCTTTCAGGCGGCGCTTGCTCAACACCGGCAAGAGGGCGGCGTGCCGGGGCGCTGCGCGCGCTATACCCGCAATCGTGATGCGTTGGTAAAAGGCATGCGGGCGCTAGGCTTCAGCACCCTGCTGGAAGACGAATGGCTATCGCCGATCATCACCACTTTCTTAAGCCCGACCGACCCAGCGTTTGAGTTTCACAGCTTCTACGCGGCGCTAAAGGCGCGCGGGTTTTTGATCTACCCCGGCAAGTTGACCGAAGTGGAGAGTTTTCGCATCGGCTGCATGGGTCAGTTAGGTATCACGGTGATTGCCCAGTTGCTAAACGCCATTCAAGACGCGCTTAACGAAATGGGCGTCTACCTCTTTGCTGACCTATCTTCACCATCAGGGAGCGCCTAATGCAGTATCACTCTCCTCAATGCTTACAAGCGGTTATCTGTGATTGGGCCGGTACGTTGGTCGACTTTGGCTCCTTTGCGCCCACCCAGATCTTTGTCGAAGCGTTTGCTGAACTGGGCGTGGCGATTAGCTTGGAAGAAGCCCGCGGCCCCATGGGCATGGGCAAGTGGGATCATATTCGCACCCTGTGTAACCAACCGGCCATCGCAGAGCGTTTTGCCCAGGCGGTGGGCCATGCACCTTCGGATGCCGATGTAACGGCGCTTTATGAGCGTTTTATGCCGCTGCAAATTGCCAAAATTGCCGACCATTCGGCGGTTATTCCCGGTGCGCTTGATACCTTAGCCACGTTGCGCGCTCAGGAACTGAAGATCGGCTCTTGTTCCGGCTATCCAGCGGTGGTGATGGAAAAAGTCGTCGCTCTGGCGGCGGATAATGGCCTGCACGTCGATCATGTGGTGGCCACCGATGAAGTACCCAATGGTCGACCGCACCCTGCCCAGGCGCTGGCCAATGTGATTGCGTTAGGCGTCAGCGATGTGGCGTCATGTGTAAAAGTCGACGACACCACGCCGGGCATTCTTGAAGGGCGCAGCGCCGGTATGTGGACAGTCGCACTTACCTGTTCAGGCAATGCGCTAGGGCTAACGTTTGATCAGTATCAAGCGCTGAGTGATTTAGAGCGCCAAGCTGCCCATTCGCGGGTAGCCGCTCAGTTTGCCGCCTCACAACCACACTATTGTATTGAGACCATCGCCGAGCTGCCCGGCGTGGTCGATGCCATTAATACCCGCCTTCAACAGGGAGAGCACCCTTGAGTCCAGCCGCGCTTACATTAGTGCTGGTGTCGGTATGCATGCACGCCGGATGGAATGTACTGGGTAAACGCAATGCGCCTTCGCTGGGGGCATTTTCCCTGGCCTACGGCGCCGGTGGGGCAGTGCTTATGCCCTTGCTATGGCTGGGGCCATCGCTGAGTGCGTTGCCAACGGCCTTCTGGGGCTGGTTGGCGCTTTCGGGATTATGCCAAATGCTCTATATGGGCGGCTTGGCCTGGGCCTATTCTCGCGGTGACGTCAGCGTGCTTTACCCCATTGCCCGTGCGCTGCCAGTGGTGCTGGTGCCACTGGTATCCATTGCGCTCTTGGGCAGCCGGGTGCTGGATCGCTGGGATGGCCTCGGCATGGTGCTGGTGGTGGCAGGTGCGCTTTGCCTACCGCTTAGCCACCCTCAGGCGCGTAGGTTTTCTACCTATCTAACGCCTGCCATGGGATTTGCGCTGCTGGCCGCTGTCGGTACGGTCGGTTACTCGCTGATCGATAAGCAGGCGCTGGGACTGATGCAGAGGGCAGGGCATAGCGGGTTAACCGCCGGGGCGGTGTTTATGGTGCTGCAAGCGCTGATGACACTCACCTGGGCGATACCCCTGCTGGCGCTGCTACCCGCAGAGCGCCGTCGCCTGCCCGCGCTTCGCCAACAGGGGCTTACCATGCTGGTTGTTACCGGGCTGATGATGACTTGCACCTACGGTCTGGTATTAATCGCCATGGCGCTCACCGACGAGGTGAGTTATGTGGTGGCGCTGCGCCAGCTGTCAATTCCTGTGGGGGTATTGATGGGCGTGCTATGGCTCAAGGAGCCAGCCTCCAGGGCAAAGGCCATTGGCACCCTGGTGATGTTGGCGGGGCTGGTGTTGGTGGCGCTTTAGGCCATGGCGCTGGCGGTGCTTGTTGGCACCACTCAGCGTAAGGCAATCTAGCTGGCAGTTAAATCTGCCAGCTTTGCGACAGGCCCTTCAATACTATTGGCATCCTCCATCGATCCCGCTTAGGGGCTGCTAGTTGGCTGATAGGCATTGGAATATAAAATGGTTAAGATAATAGCCGAAAATACGTATATAAATGTGTCTACTAATGGGGTTATCAAAATAAATGTTATCAGGCTAAAGGTTTGACCCCCAATCGTGCTTGAAACGAGTTCAAAGCAATATTCAAACATAAATAGCAAGCCGATTAGCAAGGAAAGTGAAAAGAAAAGTGACCATTGGCAGCGTTTAGTCATGCTTAATGATTCTCTCATCGATATTTTTTTATCAAGCGCCACGCCTACAAATACAAGCGATAATCTTAGTGTGAAAAATAAAGTGGCCAAGAAAAAGGTTAGAGGGATAAGGCCCATAAAGACACTATACGTAATAAGGGTTAAAGAGGCTCCAATAAACATGCCAGGGACTATCCATAACGCTAAAAAACCAATGCTATACAAAAGGTACTTTGTTTCACGCCTGTTAAATCTAAGCTTAAAAGCTTCTGGCCGTTCGTTGAGCAATATGATCCGCGTTGTGTTTATTGAGATAATTGACAGAATAGCCATGTCAATAACAAATAAAACTATATGTAAGAGAGAGAAGGCACTGCCATGTGTAAACTCAGTATAGGCGGATTCATAGCGTGCTAGTTGAAGTAAGACATATAAAATGAAAGGAAAAACAATGCCTTTTAATATAGCGCTACGATATTGGTTCATAATGTACAGCGAACCGAGAGTGAATTTTTCAAACATACAACTTCCTTAATGTTTAAAGTTATGTCCATAAGATAAGCCAAAGAATTAAGACTACACTAATGATAAAGATGGTCAAGAGTGATCCTGTCACCCTGGATTCATAGAATAACCGCAGCACTTTGGATCACACAGTAGAGGAAGGAGGGCCAGCGCCGGTACCCTCTCGACTTTACCGACCAAAGTGAAGCAGAGCATGGGATACCGACAACTGACCCAGGCCCAACGATACCAAATTTTTGCTTATCTTGAGACTGGCATCAGCCAGCGACAAATAGCCAAAGCTATTGGGATCCACAGCAGCACCATTAGCCGGGAGATAAAGCGCAATGGGCTTAAGACTGGCTATGCGCCTGAGCAGGCGCAATCGAGAAGTGATCAGCGCCGACGCAGCGCCTGCCCAGCCTGATTCGATGGGTCACTGATCAACTGATGGACGAATGGAGCCCCCAGCAAATTAGTGGCTTCATGGCGAATGCCAACGGCGTTTGCGTAAGCCATCAGTGGATCTATGCGCTAATCTGGGACGACAAGAAACGCGGCGGCGAATTATGGAGGCGACTCCGGCTACCACGCCAGCGGCGCTATCAGCGCCGATTGGCCAAGCATGCGGGATTGGGCAAAATTCCACACCGGGTAGGCATTGAACAGCGTCCCGCCGAAGCGGAAGAAAGGCGCCATATCGGCCATTGGGAAGGCGATACGGTGCTCAAAGGCCACAAAGAATCTGGCCTGGTGACCCTGGTCGAGAGACGCAGCGGTTACCTTTTGGCAGCGCGCCTGTCGACGATCACGGCCACTGGAACGGCTAAAGCGATGACCCGTTTATTAAAACCACGCCGAGGCGCAGTGCAGACCATCACCTTGGATAACGGGTCGGAATTCGCCGAGCACCGACAGGTTGCCAAGGCTGTCTCGGCCAAGACCTATTTTTGCGACCCGTACCGCTCATGCCAGCGTGGCACTAATGAAAACACCAACGGCCTGATTCGCCAATATTTCCCGAAAGGGACGGACTTCCGAAAGGTGAGTGACTCAGCACTGAGGAGAGTCGTTGCCAAGTTGAACAACCGCCCCAGAAAACGTTTGGGGTATCGGACACCGGCACAAGTGTTCCTGGGAGAGTATTCAGGGGCGCTGAAAACCGCAGGTGCTGCGCTTAATGTTTGAATTCAGGAATTAAAGAGTGTTACAACGGCACTCATCAGAGTATGGATTTCCTATCACTATCTCTGAGTCTATGTTGTTAGTTATAATTAGGTGTGTTCGTCTGTCATGCTCATAGTCAGTTTTGCACCAAAAACTATACTCTTCAGAGTCATAGCCTTTTCTACGCCTAGATGCAGTTGTCACACTGGAACCTTTCAAAAGATCAGCCAACTCTTGTTTATTCTGAAGAGTGAATGTTATTTTGTAATCGCTTGTTTCCACATTTGTCCGTAGCGTTATGTTGCTAGAATTTTTTGGAAAAAAGGGAGGAAACCAACTGTTTTGCCCAATGCTTCCCTCTTCCTTAAGTTCTTTATATGTTTCAAATTCACTAAAATTTACTGGATCCAAAAAAAATATGCTGGCAAAAAAAAGAGATATAAAAATTAGAGAGAGAATGCCGGTGATGAAAATCGTGATTTTCACTGATTTTAAGATGAAAGTTAAGATTGAATTTTTTGACATTTATTCAAACCTTTTAGATGTTTGAGTATGGAGGTTGTAAGTTGAAGGGTTAATCTAAATACCCCATTTCTTGCAACCGAGCCCGTGTTTTAAGGTGATCCTCTGGTATGTATCTACCACATCGGTCGGAGCAGGATTGGTCAGGCGGGCAGCTGAAACCATACTCGTTAACTCTTAAATCCGATAAGTTGTCTTCCAGCATTTCTTGGTGCGATCTTATTTCTCTATCTCCATAGAGGCCAAACCTTCCACGTACATAATCTGCTACCTCTTTAAGATAACCATAAGATAGTGCGCTATTTTTATCAGGCGCATCAGATTTAGCTACCCTACAAAAAGCAACGCAATGAAAGAAATCATCCGCATCAATGAGATCTTCTCGTTTCATATCAGCTTCAGTACGCATTAATATACCGATAGCATATCCAGTTTGTTGGCTTTGCGGATACATGAGGCGCCCATGTGCTTCTCGTGCTGCATGTCCATATGCTGCATCTATGCTATTAAATCCGAAACCACTTAACCCCAGCTGATCCACCATGCTGATAGGGTTAGTGACGTAACCATACAGGTTCGTACCGCCCCTCAACCCAATCGGATCCTGACTAATATACCGCCCTTGCTGCGGGTCATAATAGCGGTGGCGGTTGTAGTAAAGCCCCGATTCTTCATCGTGCCATTGCCCCTGGAACCGGATCGGTTGGGTGACGTTACGCACGGCGCGTTGATTTTTAACCGCTGCCCAGTCGTCGGGTTCGGCGAACCAGCGGGCTTGGCCGTTGTGGGTGAGCAGTTGTATCGGAGTGCCCAGGGCGTAGGTGATGTAGGCGCTGAGCACTTGGCCTTGATGGGTATCATCGATTCTGAGCATAGCCGCAAAACTGCCCGGTTCGGAGACCACCGTGGTGCGCTGGTCGCCCGTTTCTTCCCGCACAAAGCGGTCTCCGTACCAGCCGCAGTGGACGGTGGCGCGCAGCAACCCCCCCCCCTACGGGCATAGGGATAGCGCACAAACCACTCGTCCGCCACTGAGGAGAGAGAAACAGCGCCCACGTTGTGCTTGCTTAGGCACTAAAAAAACTCCATAGCCATAAGCAAACAAAGACTAAAAGCATGATGGCCCGCCAAAAATCATGCTCGCCTTTTTTTAATAAACCTACAGAATGGGGCATATGCCAGCCAAATAAATAAGCGATAAAATAGTAGCTAAAAAAAAGACCGAAGATAAAGTTAACAATGAATCCAAAAGGATCAGAGGTGATCATCCCAAGGTCTTTCACCATTAGCAGTGCAAAAAAGACCCAAAGGCAGATGCCAAAAGCCAGCCTTCTGTTATTCAGCATGCTCACATGCACCCTCATTATCAATATGATTGTCTCTTTTCATCCAGTGCTGAGTTTTAAAGCCTGTGCCAACACCAATAGCGGTACTTACAGCATCAGATACAATCTCTGCTCGTTTGAAGATTAGGGTTGCCGTTTCAGATGCAACCGTTGGCGCCATGTCTATTACAGCCTGTCGGTTGTTACCATTCATGCGCTCTAGATTAGCTGCATATGACGCTGCAGCAATCGAAGTAACGCCGCATGGAACAGTCACAGCCGGAATGACAGAACAAACCGCTGCTACAGTGCTGACAGCCTCTGCCGTCTCCTTTTCCGGCTTCACCATGTCATCATAGTACTGTCCAAACATATATGGGACGGTTTTAATCGCTCGCCAAAACATTGATTCTTCGCCTATTCCAGCCTGTTGGCTTTGCGGATACATGCTGCGCCCCTGGGCTTCACCCGCTGGAATGCTAAGCGGCTCTAAATGATGAAAACCGAAGCCACTCAGCCCCAGCGGATCCACCATTCCCGTCGGATTCGTCACATAGCCATACAAATTCGTACCACCCCGCAACCCAATCGGATCTTGACTAATATACCGTCCTTGCTGCGGGTCGTAGTACCGGTGGCGGTTGTAGTAAAGCCCGCTCTCTTCATCGTGCCATTGGCCCTGGAAGCGGATCGGTTGGGTGACATTGCGCACGGCGCGTTGGTTTTTGACCGCCGCCCAGTCATCAGGTTCGGCGAGCCAGCGGGGTTGGCCGTTGGGGGTGACGAGCTGCATGGGGGTGCCCAGGGCATCGGTGATGTAGGCGCTGAGCACCTGGCCTTGCTGGGTATCGTCGATTCTGAGCATGGGCACAAAGCTGCCCGGCTCGTAGACCACCGTGGTGCGCTGGTTCTCGGTTTCTTCCCGCACGATGCGATCACCGTCCCAGCCGTAGTGGGTGGTGGCGGTGGTGCCGTTGGTGTGGCGTACGGTTTTGCTGATGCGTCTTCCCAGGCCGTCGTAACGATAAGTGGCCTCGCGGGTAGCCCCTAGCTCACTGGCGTGGATCAGGTGCACTAAGCGGTTGGCGCCGTCGTAGCCCAGGGTTAGGCGTTCGCCGTTGGGCTGTTGGCGTTCGATCAGGTTGCCTGCACCATCGTAGCGGTAACGCGCCCCGTTGAGTTGGGTGAGGCGGTTATCCGTCAGCCCTTGCTGCTTGTCCTGCTGTTGCTCTAAGCGATTACCTGCCGCATCCACCGAGTAGCGGTGGGCATGATCGCCGTGCTGGCTGCCGATCAAGCGCCCGGCGGCGTCGTAGCTGTAGGCGATTACCTTAGAGGTCGGATCGCCTTCCAGGCTGCGGAAGCTCAACCGGCCCAGGGCGTCGTATTGATAGCTCTGCTGGCTGGTGGTGTCCGGGCTACGCAGGGTGAGGTGATTCAGCTGGCCGAGGTTGGTATAGCCCCGCTCCAGCATTAATGGCTGATTGGCACCGGTGCTGAGACGGCGCTGGGTCTCCCGGTGCAGGGCGTCGGGTTCCAGGGCGATTTCCAGATCCAGGCCGGGGGCGCTCATGCCGTGCAGATGGCCGCTGCCGTAGGTGTGCCAGTTGAGCGCCGGTAGGTCGCCGAACTGACTGGCCTGGGGCGCGCCGGTGGCGGTGAGGCTGTGCTGGTGTTGCCACTGCCAGCCGCTCTCACCTGCTAGGCCCGCATGTTGCTGCTGTTCGCCGATTAAGCGTTGGGCTGCGTCGTAGCTGAAGGTCACTTCGCCATGATCGTTGGTGACGCTAATGAGTTGCCCATTCGTCCCCCACTGGTACTGCTCTGTGCTGGCCGGGGCGTGTTCTGTAGCGGGCAAGTGCCGGGCGGTGAGACGACCGGCTTCGTCATAGTCGTAACGGGTGACCAGCGGCTGGCCGTCGGGGCCGGGGCGGTTGGTCTCAATGCGCTCGATCAGTCGTCCGACGTCATCGTAGCGGTACTGCTGCTCGCGGCCATCGGGGCCGGTCTCGCTGGCGAGACGATCCATCTCGTCATAAGTAAAACGGTAGACCGCGCCGTTGCCCAGGGTCAGCTCGCTCAAGCGGCCAACGTCATCGTAGGCGGTAAACTGCTGGCTTCCGTCGGCCTCGATACACTGTACCGGGCGGCCGTGGTCATAAAAGAAGAACTGCTGCCTAAACCCTTGCGGGCCTTCCAGCTCCACCAGTCGTCCAAGAGAGTCCACATGGTGGTGCCAGTAGAGTCCGTCGGGGAGCTGGGAGGCGATACGGCGGCCCATCTTGTCGTGCTGGGTGCGGGTGGTTTCCCCTAAGGCGTTGGTGACGCTGGCCAGGTAGCCGTGGCGGTCGTAAGCGTACTCGGTACGCTGCTGGGAGCAGTCGATCTGGGCGGTAACCTGGCCCAGGGCGTTCCACTCGCGCTGATGGGTAGCACCCACCGCATCGGTGACAGTGGTAGGGCGGTCGGGTAACTGTTCATTCTCATAAGCGAAGGCGGTGGTGCCTTCGGGCCCAGTGACCTCCAACGGATGGCCGAGGTCGTTACGTGTGATCTGCCAGCGCTGATTCTCGGGGCCTTCGATACTCACCGGTTGGCCCAGGGCATCGCGCTCGATGGCCCAGCGCGTGCCGTCCGGGCCGGTCTGCGCAATCACTTGGCCGTGGTCATCGCGTTCAATCAGCGTCTCGTGGCCCAGGGGATCGACGGTGGCAATCTTGCGCCCCGCACGGTCGTAGCGGAACTCAATGCGCGAGCCGTCGGCACGGGTGTGGGCCGTCCAGCGGCGGCCGGGGCCGCTGCCCACAAAGTGGTAGCGCTCCTCCCGGCCCAGGCTGTCGGTGACCAGGGTGTGATCCACCTGATAACTGTAAGAGCGCGCCAACCCACCGGCTTCCTGCTGGCCGACCACGCGGCCATCCGGGGCGTGACGATCCCAGGTATAATGGGCTTCCATGCCCCCGGGTACCCGGTGGGCGGTGAGCATATGCGCTTGCCACTCAAACTTGCGTGCTAGAACCTCCATGTGCTGCACTTATTAAGTGGCTCCATATAAGTTTCCGTGCATTTAATCCATTAAAATTCAATGGGTTATAAGTCATCGGTGCTGGTTTATTTTTGCACAACCATTTAGTTGAATTCAGGAAAAATAATAACTAAATTTGGCTCGCATAGATAATCCAGTACACCATGACTAGGATTAAAACCTCAATTACTGATATCAAGCAATATCGTTTATGTCGAGCTTTCTTAAAGTTAAAAAATGCAATCAAGGAAAAAACTAAAGATAAAGGAGCACCTGCAATGAATAAGCGCACAACTAATTGTCCTATTTCTCGGCTTAAATGAATCCATCCTGCCATATCGCTTAACAAGAAGACCGCTGTTAAAATTAAGACCGCGAAAAATATAATGTCCGTTAATGCTATTAGGATTAGCTTAATCATTGCTGTTGGCTCATATAATCAAAAATATTTTCATCAACACCACGCCACAATGAATCGGAGAGCACTTCGTTTGTTCGAGCAAAAGGGCCGGTTCCTTCCCCGTAAGTGTGAATTGTAACGCTGTTTGCGTCTTGCGTTACCCATCTTCGAACTATTCCCGGATGGAGAGAATGTCTGCACGGAAGGGTAATATTCACTACCTGAGAATCACCATCAATAACCGCATGGCGCACACTGCCAACGGGCATAGCAAAGCTGGTTTGTCCATTTGTTATAGGTTCTTCGCCGGTTCCACCGGGTGCTGGATACCTTAAAAGGCCAGACATTGCATTCTCATACGAACAGCCTGCCACTCCTTTGGTACAAGAGTTCGATCCATAGTAATGATGAAAGCTCGGATGGGACTCATCAAAAGTAGGAACACCATGTTCATCATAACCAGTGATGCCGTTCCCCACTCTCCCTTCTTCACAAACACTGCCAGAAGTAAAGCTGCTTAAATCAGTGCCTAAATATCCACTCAATCCCAACGGGTCCACCATCCCCGTCGGATTGGCCACATAGCCATACAAATTCGTCCCACCCCGCAACCCAATCGGATCCTGACTAATATACCGCCCTTGCTGCGGGTCATAATAGCGGTGGCGGTTGTAGTAAAGCCCGCTCTCTTCATCGTGCCATTGGCCCTGGAACCGGATCGGTTGGGCGACGTTGCGCACGGCGCGTTGATTTTTAACCGCTGCCCAGTCGTCGGGTTCGGCGAGCCAGCGGGGTTGGCCGTTGGGGGTGACCAGCTGCATGGGCGTGCCCAGGGCGTCGGTGATATAGGCGCTGAGCACTTGGCCTTGCTGGGTATCATCGATCCGCAGCATGGGTACAAAACTCCCAGGCTCATACACCACGGTAGTGCGCTGGCTATCCGTTTCTTCCCGCACGATGCGATCACCGTCCCAGCCGTAGTGGGTGGTGGCGGTGGTGCCGTTGGTGTGGCGCACGGTTTTGCTGATGCGTCTTCCCAGGCCATCGTAGCGGTAGGTGGCGTCGCGGGTGTAGCCCAGCTCACTGGCGTGAGTGAGATGTACTAGGCGATTGGCGCCGTCGTAGCCTAGGGTTAAGCGTTCGCCGTTGGGCTGTTGGCGTTCGATCAGGTTGCCAGCGCCGTCGTAACGATAGCGGGTGCCGTTGAGTTGAGCCAGCTGGTTGGTGGTGTTCGGCGTTGGGTTCTCTGTTGATGGTGCCGCTAACCGATTGCCCGCCGCATCCACCGAGTAGCGGTGGGCATTATCGCCGTGCTGGCTGCCGATCAAGCGCCCGGCGGCGTCGTAGCTGTAGGCGATGACTTTGGAAGTGGGATCACCTTCCAGGCTGCGGAAGCTCATCCGGCTCAGGGCGTCGTACTGATAGCTTTGCTGGCTGGTGGTGTCCGGGCTGCGTAGGGTCAGGTGATCTAACTGGCCCAGTTCTGTGTAGCCGCGCTCCAGCACCAGTGGCTGGTTGTGCGCGTTGGCACTGGTACTAAGGCGGCGCTGGGTCTCCCGGTGCAGGGCATCGGGTTCCAGGGCGATCTCAAGATCCAGGCCCGGTGCACTCATGCCGTGCAGGTGGCCGCTGCCGTAGGTGTGCCAGTTCAGCGCCGGGAGGTCGCCGAACTGACTGGCCTGGGGCGCACCGGTGGCGGTGAGGCTGTGCTGATGTTGCCACTGCCAGCCACTCTCACCTGCTAGGCCCGCATGTTGCTGTTGCTCGCCAATTAACCGCTGGGCATGGTCGTAGCGGAACGTGACTTCGCCGTGGTCGTTGGTAACGCTGAGTAGCTGACCATTGGCACCCCACTGGTACTGCTCCGTGCTGACCGGGGCGTGCTCTGTAGCGGGCAAGTGCCGGGCGGTGAGGCGACCAGCTTCATCGTAATCGTAACGGGTCACCAGCGGCTGGCCGTCGGGGCCTGGGCGGTTGGCCTCAATGCGTTCGATCAGTCGTCCGGCGTCATCGTAGCGGTACTGCTGCTCGCGGCCGTCGGGGCCGGTCTCGCTGGCTAAGCGATCCATGTCGTCATAGGCAAACCGGTAGACTGCACCGTTGCCCAGGGTCAGCTCGCTCAAGCGGCCAATGTCATCGTAGGCGGTAAACTGCTGGCTACCGTCGGCTTCGATGCGCTGCACCGGGCGGCCGTGGTCATCAAAGAAGAACTGCTGCCGAAACCCTTGCGGGCCTTCCAGCTCCACCAGCCGTCCTAGGGAGTCCATATGGTGGTGCCAGTAGAGCCCGTCAGGAAGCTGGGTGGCGATGCGCCGCCCCATCTCATCGTGCTGGGTGCGGGTGGTTTCCTCTAGGGCGTTGGTGACGCTGGCCAGGTAGCCGTGGCGGTCGTAGGCGTACTCGGTACGCTGCTGGGAGCAGTCGATCTGAGCGGTGATCTGGCCCAGGGCGTTCCACTCCCGCTGGTGGGTAGCACCCACCGCATCGGTGACGGTGGTAGGGCGGTCGGGCAGATCGGCATTGTCATAGGCAAAAGCAGTGGTGCCTTCGGGCCCGGTGACCGCCAGCGGATGGCCGAGGTCGTTACGTGTGATCTGCCAGCGCTGATTTTCGGGGCCTTCGATATTCACCGGCTGCCCGAGAGCATCGCGCTCAATCGCCCAGCGAGTGCCGTCCGGGCCGGTCTGCGCAATCACTTGGCCGTGGTCATCGCGCTCGATTAATGTCTCGTGACCCAGCGGATCCACGGTGGCTACCTTAAGACCGGCCCGGTCGTAGCGGAACTCGATCCGCGAGCCGTCGGCGCGGGTGTGGGCCGTCCAGCGGCGACCGGGGCCACTGCCGACAAAGTGGTAGCGATCCTCCCGGCCCAGGCTGTCGGTGACCAGGGTGTGGTCTACATGATAGGTATAAGAGCGTGCCAGGCCACCGGCTTCCTGCTGGCCCACCACGCGGCCATCCGGAGCATGGCGATCCCAGGTGTAGTGCGCTTCCATGCCTCCGGGCACACGATGGGCGGTGAGCATATGCGCCTGCCATTCAAACTCACGCACCACCTCGCCGTGGCGGTGGCGCACCGCGATCAAATCCCCGGCGGAACTAAACGAATAGCGCACCAACCACTCGTCCGCCGTCTCACCGTCGTGGGCTTGCACCAGCTTGACGCCGGTTAAACGCTGCCCGTTATCGCCCTGCATGGCGGGCAACAGGCCATCGTAGACCAGCTGGTAGTGGCGCTGGGCGCTGTCGATCACCCGCATCAGCAGATCGCCATCCCAGCGGTACTGGGTGGTATAGCTATTGCGGTCGCGCTCTTCGATCAAAGGCCAGCGAGTAGCGTTATCCCTTGAGTTATCGCCTGAGCTTGCACTCGTGGTGGCCACCGTCTCTGTTGGCTTAGCAAACACATAGTAAAGCCCACTGGCATCGCTTAACACGATACGCTCGGAATCACTGCGCAGCGTCTCGTCTAACGCTTGCCAGCGAGGCGCGTTACTCTCTTCATCGGTTGAAGCACCCCCTCGACGTATCCACAGCTGCTCGGTAGGCGAGAAGCGCGCCTGGCCGGGGGCCAGTGCGCCAAAGGTAATCTCACGGCCCTGGGCATCGTGAACAATGCAGGCGTCGTCGTTGAGGGTAATGGCCAGGGACTCGCCGGGGAGTGACCAGCCCTGACCCAGGGCGCCCACTTCGCCGTTGCTGGAGAGGTAGCCACGGCTAAACACAAACGGCCGTGGCGCGGGGAGCGCAAAGTCGGTCTCCGCCGGTAGCAACTTAGCGCCCAACAGCGGGTTAACCGGGCTACCCACCGCCGGTTGGCAGGCGCTGCAGTCGTCGGCCAAGCCGTCGGTAATATCGATATCGTCCAGCGCCAACGGGGTGGCGGCGGTGATATCGCTACTGAGTAGCGGGGTCTGGTGCGGGTCGAGGGTAACGTCTTCGCTCTCCTCGGGCTCGGCTTCCCCGGGCAAGCGGGGCAGCACAATGGCGTGGCCCTGGCCACGCCCAGGGCTGCCGCCGGAGTTGATCTTGACCTGGGGGCCGACAATGGTCACACCGCCGGGGTCGAGCTTGATAAAGCTGCCGCCGGCTTTGAGGGTGATCTCGCTGCCCGCTTCCAAGACGATCTGGCTGCCTGCCTTGTGGTGCAGCTCGCGGCCGGTCTCCACCAACTGGGACTCGCCGTAGACTTCATGGCGAGTTTGATCGATCTGAAGGTGGTCATCGCCCTTGATCTGGGTGTAGCGCTTGCCGTGCACGGTAAGGTGATCGTCGTTATGGATCTCGCTCAAGCGGTTGCGATGCAGCTTAAGGTGGCTGTCCCGGCGGATCTCCTCGGTGCGGTCGTTAAGGGTGAGTAGCTCCAGGTCTTTCTGGGCATGCAGCCAGATCTGCTCCTGGTCGGTGGCATCCTCAAAGCGCAGCTCGTTAAAGCCGACGGACTTATGGCTCTGGGTACGAATCACCGTACGGGTTTTGTTGGCGGGCAGCGGATAAGGTGGCGTGTTCACCGCGTGATAGGTGCGCCCGGTAATCAGCGGTTGATCCGGGTCACCCTCCAAATAGGAGATGATCACCTCATGGCCGATCCGGGGGATCGCCATGCTGCCGTAGCCACCGCCTGCCCAGCCTTGGGCCACCCGTACCCAACAGCTGGCGGTCTCATCAGGATCGGCATAACGATCCCAGGGAAACTGCACCTTGACCCGGCCATACTCGTCGCAGTAGATCTCTTCGCCTTCCGGCCCGACCACAAAGGCCACCTGGGGGCCGTCGACGCGCGGTTTAGGGTTGGGCACCGGGCGGAAGGTTTGAGCCTTGGGCATGATCACCAGCTCGTTATGGTAGCGGGTCATCTGTTCGCCTGACGCATCCGACAGTGCCCCACGACTCAGAGCTCCATTGCCACCCCGGGCCATCCCATCCTCTTCCAACGCCTGGGGCTGTTCGCCGTGGTGCACCACAGCCACCACCTGCCACGCTTGGTTAAGGCTATCGATATCGTGGTCGGTGAGGGTAAAGCAGAGGCCGGGGGCGAGTTCGGGCAAATCACTCTCGGCTTCGGCGGTGGTCGCGTCGGCGCGCAGGGACTCTAACCGGTGGCGGGTAAAGGGTTTACCGGACGCGTCCTTCTTATAGCGGCCGGGGTAATCGAAGTGTTCGTAATCTTCCCGTTGGGCATGCTCCCCCAGCCCCGATGCTTGATGCTCGTGGATCTGCGCATAGGCGGGGTTCTTAAAGGTGTAGTCTTTGAGCATTGCCGAGGCGGGGCGTACCCGGCTGGCCTGACGCAATTTGCGCACATGGCGTCGGGGCGGGGTGCCCCCGGCGCGGCCGTGGTAGGTGCGCTCGCCCACGCTGGGCAACACCACTGTCGAGTCGGCGAACACCAGCGAGTGCTTACCGCCTTCGGCATTTTCAAACTCATGGAAATAGAAACAGCCCTCTTCGGCGGCCACGCGTTCGATAAAGGCCAGGTCGGTCTCCCGGTACTGCACCAAATACTCCCGATCCAAGGGCGTGCGGGTGGTGGCAAAACCGATGTCGGTGAGGCTGCGTTCGCTGGCTAATGTTGTGATCGCATCGTAGGGCGAGGTGTCCTGAAAGATCCGCGCGTTGTGGCGCAGCGATAACCGCCACAGCGCAGGGCGAATTTCCACCCGATAGAAGCTGCGCCGATGACCGCGATCGCCGCGGTGCAGCTCAGCGACCACCCCATGCACACGGCGCAGCGGCTCGCCGTCCTGCCAAATGGACAGGGTGGCTTCTTGATCCAAACAGTCACTGGGCGACAGGGTGTGGGTGCGGCTGGCAAAGTCCACGGAGAGGGTAAAGGGCTCTGACAGGGCCTCGCGATGGGTAAAACGCACCACGGCCGTGTCAACGGCCCCGGGTAGGGTCAGGGTAAACTGCAGGCCCGTTTTATCCGCCATCACGCCGCTCCTTGGATCGTTATCTGCTAATGAGAACGAGTTAGGGTAGCGCTACCGGGGGATATCGCAACCCCTGGCGGGCAAGTCACAGCGATCTCTTACACGCTTGTAAGAGATCGCTTACAAAATTTTAATCCATGACTTACAGCATAAAAATGTAAGCTGTGATTTATGAAGTAGAGAGCAACTCAGTATCTAAGTACACGCTATTTTAATGCCTGCCAAATCAGATTAAAGCCGACCAAAAACATGGCTAGAATCACCAAGCGATAAAACAGCGCTTCGTTTACACGGCTTTGCAGCCAGAGGCCGTTGCGCACGCCGATCCAGGCGATGGGCACCAGCAGCAGCGACGCCCAGGCGCTGGTGACGTTGATCTCGCCAAGCCACATATAAGGGGCCAGTTTAATCACGTTGACCACCGCAAAGGATACCGCGCAGGTGGCGATAAAGGTCTCTTTAGAGAGTTTGCGCGGCAGCAAGTAAACGTTCAGCGGCGGCGCGCCCGCATGGGCCATAAAGCTGGTAAAGCCGCAGACGCTTGCTGCAGGTAGGGCCCAACGGGAAGAAATGGGCTTTTTGGCGACGGGCTTGAGTAGCATGTAAGCGGCGAACAGCAAAGTGATGACGCCAAGTGTCAGGCGCAATCCTTGCTCGCTCAGGCTGCCAAACAGCAGCGTGCCCACTGCCACGCCAATGAATAAGCCCGGCACAAAGCGCCAGACCTCGGCGTTTGATTGCTTGCCCCACCATGCCTTCACCGCAAACACGTCCATCACCAGCAGCAGCGGCAGCAACAGACCGGCTGCCTGAGTGGGACTAATCGCCAGCGCCATTAGCGGTACCGAAAGCGTGCCGAACCCACCCGCAAAACCGCCTTTGGAAACGCCGGTCAGGTAAACGGAAAATACGATCAGCAGCCAGGCAATCACGGAGTAGTCGGGGAGCATACGCCTCTCTTGGTTATCAGTTCTCAGATATCAGTGGTCAATAAAAAGCCCCGCAGAGGCGGGGCAAGATAGCATAGCATTAGATAAACGTTAGCGAGCGAATCGTCGACCTATCAAACGTTCATTAGCCACTCGTGGTCGGGGTCGTTATGGAATTGCCACGCCCGTTTGGGGCCGGCCATCACGTTTAAGTAATAAAGCGAGTAGCCGTGGGCGGCGCCAACGGGGTGATAGCCCTTGGGCACCAGTACGCAGCAGCCATTTTCCACCGCCATGGTTTCATCAAGGCTACGGTCGTCGGTGTAGACACGCTGAAAGGCAAAGCCCTGGGCGGGATTAATGCGGTGGTAGTAGGTCTCTTCCAGCTGCGATTCGTGGGGTAAGTTATCCACATCGTGTTTATGAGGCGGGTAGCTCGACCAGTTGCCTGCTGGGGTAAATACTTCGACCACCAGCAGGCTATCGGCAGCCTCGGTTTCCGGCAAAATGTCGTGCACATGGCGGGTATTGGTGCCCTGGCCGCGGGTGCTCTGCTTGATGTTGTCAGGCGCTATCAAGCGTGGCGCATGATTGCCGTGCCCTGGGGCCGCACACACGGCCAGTTCAAGATCGGTGGTTGCTTCCACCGTGTAGCTAACCCCATTGGGTAGATAAACCGCGTAGGGGGGAATCTGTTCAAAGATATCCATACGCTGGCCGATATCATCAAAGCGGTGTTCACCGCAGACCACATTGGCGCGACCAGTGAGCAGCACCAGGCAGACTTCCTGATCATCGCTGCTGGCCTCCAGACGCTGGCCTTTGGCGAGTTTGTGCACCCGAAAGCCGACATGCTGCCAGCCAGCGGATGCTGGGGTAACGTCAATCACGGTGCCTTGAGCGTCTGGTGCGGTGGGGTGAACCAGTAGTGAAGCCATACATTGCTCCTTTATTTATCAAGGTCTTAATCAGCCTGAAGTAGGATTTTGCGGCCTTCGTGCAGCGAACGCTCCGCTGCGTCGGCTAAGCGCAAGGCTTCCAAACCATCCTGGGCACCCGCTAGAGGGGCACGCTTTTCGCGCCAAGCATCGACAAAGTCTCCAATCTCTAATCGATAAGCCTCAGCATAACGCTCTAAAAAGAACCACTTAGGTTTCTCTTCCACCTGTCCTGCCTCGCCGGTAAAGCGTAGCCGAGTATCAGACTCGTTTTGTGCTTGTAGCATGCCTTGGCTGCCAAACGCTTCGATACGCTGATCGTAGCCATAGCAGGCACGGCGTGAGTTGCTGATTTGGCAAAGCTTTCCACTGGCGGTGGTGAGGATGACCATGGCGGTATCCACATCACCCGCTTCACCAATGGCTGGGTCGATAATGCTACTGCCAACGGCAAAGACACTTTCGATCGGTTCATCGAGTAGCCAGCGCGCCATGTCGAAATCATGAATCATCATGTCCCTGAACAGGCCGCCGGACTTAGCCACATACTCGGCAGGCGGGGGCGAGGGGTCGCGGCTGATGATAGTCAGCGTTTCCAAGGCGCCAATACGTCCTTCGATAATGGCCTTTTTAAGTGCAGCAAATTGAGGATCGTGGCGACGGTTAAAACCTAACGCGCAGGTCACCGGATTGTCGCTGAGCACCTGCAGCGCATCGCGTGTGCGCGCTAAGTCCAGGGCGATGGGCTTTTCGCATAGAATCGCTTTGCCTGCGCGAGCGGCGCGTTCGAGATACTCCGCGTGGGTGGGCGTGCTGGAGGCAATCAGCACTGCATCAATGGTGTCGTCGGCGAAAATATCATCGACACTGACCGCGCGGCTTGCGTACTGCTCGGCCAGGGCTTCTGCAGCAGGCTGATGAAAATCGGCCACGGCGGCCAGCGTAACGTTTGGGTGTGAATGAATGGCCTGGGCATGCACTTTGCCGATACGTCCAGCGCCGATAAGTGCGAGTTTCATAAGCTCTCCTGTCTTGTTGTTGGTGTTAGCTTGCATGGGCGTTTATGTCTTACGTTTTTTGCTTGGGGCTTTTGTCTGAGCTTTTTCCAGCGCTTTGTCACGGGACTTGTCTTGCCGCACGCCCAGGGCAATCGCCAGGGCTTGGGTCAGGCAGAGCGATGCGGTCAAGCTGCGGAAACTTTTCACCTCGGCTTCGTTGACCACAAACACCACATCGGCGAAGCGGGCAAGTGGGCTGAGGGTCGAGTCGGTAATCACCACGATAGGTAGACCGCGCTGATGGGCGTCTTCGCAGGCTTTTTGGCTCTCTTCTGCATAGGGGGAAAAACTGATGGTTAAAAGGGCGTCGTGCTGGCTCATGGCACGCAGTTGCTCGCCGTACATCCCTCCCAATCCGCTGACCAATAAAGCGGGCTTGTCCACATGCGCTAGGGCGTAGGTCATATAGCTGGCCACCATAAAGCTACGCCGGGCGCCCATCACATGTATGGCGTGGGCCTGCTCAAAAATATCCAGCGCCTTCTCTAGACTCTCTGGATCGATACGGCTGGGAAGCTGCTCCAAAACAGCGCGATTGGCATCGGCGAATTCCCACAACAGCTGGGTGCTATCCGGGGTTTCCCCAGTAGCGCTGCGAACCGCACGAATACGCTCGGTGTAATTAGGTAGTTCGTCGACCAGGCGGCTGCGAAACAGCTGCTGCATTTCGGAAAAACCCTTAAAGCCCAAGCTATTGGCCAAGCGAATCAAGGTGGAGGGGGTGACATCCGCCTGCTCGGCAATTTTGGCCACGGTGGCCAAAGCGACTTCCTGAGGATGGTCAAGCATAAAACGCGCGGTTTGCTGCAAGCGTTTACTTAGCGTGGCGTACTCGGCGCTGATCAGCGTTTCCAACTCACGGTAGCTTTGTGGGGGTTGTGACATACAAATTCCTTCGCGTTAGCCCATCTAGCACTCATTCACTTATTGACTACTGGGCGTTTGCTACTGAGCAAAGTGGCTGGTTGTTGTGCAGTCTAGTTTATTGAAATAAATATTCCATTTATACCAAAGTATAGAATAAATAATTTGATTATGTTGCCATTTGGAATCTATATTTCATAGCGTCAAAGAAAAGCATTCGATGCTGCACTACCAACGAATAATGATAATACGAAGAGGAATTTACTTATGGCACGTCTATCTCATTGGCTTCTGGCCTCCGCCGCCACTACGGCGCTCATGGCCGGTGCCGCACAAGCACAAGAACCGGCACAAGAAGAGAACCGCTTTGTCATGGTGACCCATGGCGTTCCCTCAGATCCTTTCTGGTCTGTGGTCAAAAACGGCGCTGAGGCGGCGGCTGACCTCGTAGGCGCTGAGCTTGAATACCGCGCACCTTCCACCTTTGATATGGCCAAAATGCAGCAACTCGTTCAGGCGGCGGTGGCGTCTCAACCAGACGGTTTGATCCTGTCGTTCACTGACGAAAATGCCTTGGGCAGTGTTGTGCAAGATGCGGTCGATAACGGCATTCCCGTGATCACGATCAATTCCGGTGGTGATGTGGCGCGGGATTATGGCGCCCGTTTGCACATTGGGCAGAGTGAGTATGAGGCGGGTAAACAGGCCGCTGAGCGTATGCAAGAACTGGGCGTTGAGAAAGGCGTTTGTGTAAATCACGAACAGGGTAACCAGGGGCTTGATCAGCGCTGTGATGGTTTTGTCGACGGCTTTGATGGCAACGCTGATCAGTTGGCGACCACCTACGACCCCACCAATATTCGCAACGCTATCGTGGCTTATCTCAACCAGAATAACGACGTTCGAGGTGTTTTAACGCTGGGGGCGCTGGCGGCGGATCCAATGATTCGTGCTATGCGTGAGCAAGGGGCTACCGATACCTTCACTCTGGGCACCTTTGATCTTTCGCCAGGCATTCTAGAAGCACTTGATGCGGGCGACCTGGATTTTGCGATCGACCAACAGCAGTACATGCAGGGCTACCTGCCCGTTATGTTCCTAGACCAGTTCGTCAAGAACGGTCTGCTACCCGCAGGGGATGTTGCCACCGGCCCAGGGTTTGTCACTCAAGAAAATGCTGCGCAGGTTATTGAACTGAGCAGTCAGGGCATCCGTTGATAACGACCTAATCGGAAAAGGCTCGGCGGTGCCGAGCCTTGGGAGTCGATCGCCATGAGTTCCAATGAAACTAACCAACCTGTTGCGCCAGCAGCGGTTGATCAAGATGAGCGGATTCAGAAAGTCTCATTTTGGAAAAAAGCGCTCAATCGCCCTGAATTGGGTGCGCTAGCGGGTGCCGTGTTGGTGCTTGCCTTCTTTATCGCCGCGTCCAGCGGCACCGGGATGTTTACCCCCGCGGGTATTATTAATTTTCTTGAAGTTGCCGCCCAGCTCGGCATTATCGCCACGGCGGCTGCGCTGCTAATGATCGGCGGTGAGTTTGATCTTTCGATCGGCTCAATGATCGGCTTGGCGGGCATTCTGATTGCTATTCCGGCAGTGGAGTATGGCTGGCCGCTATGGGCGGCTATTTTATTGGCCTTCGCCTGTGCAGGCTTGGTGGGCTGGATTAACGGTAATCTGGTCAATAAAACGGGGTTGCCTTCATTTATCGTTACCCTGGGCTTCCTGTTCATTCTGCGTGGCCTGGCTATCGGTACTAGTCGGTTGTTGACGGGGCGTACTCAGGTCGGGGGCGTTCAAGAGCATATTCCCGGCGATTGGTTCGCGGCGCTTTTTTCTGGAGAAGTTGCTACGGGACTATTCAGTTGGATGGCGGCAAATGGCTGGATGGCCACTAACTTTGCGGGCAATCCTGTCGTCTCGGGCATTCCGGTCTCTATCGTCTGGTGGCTCGGTTTAACTGCTGTGGCAACCTGGGTGTTGCTATGCACGCCTTACGGCAACTGGATCTTTGCCAGCGGTGGCGATGCTAACGCGGCACGCAACTCGGGCGTGCCTGTCCACCGCGTTAAGATTTCGCTTTTCATGTTCACCGCTTTCTCCGCCACCATCTTTGCCTGCATACAGGTCATGGATACCGGTTCAGCGGACACCATTCGCGGCTTGTTAAAAGAGCTGGAGGCCATTATTGCGGTGGTCATTGGTGGCGCTTTGCTGACCGGCGGTTACGGGTCTGCCATTGGTGCGGCCCTCGGTGCGCTGATCTTCGGCATGGTGCAAATGGGTATCTTCTACACCGGTGTTAACACTGACTGGTTCCAGGTCTTCCTGGGCGTGATGCTGCTGGTGGCCGTGCTTTTCAATAATTACATGCGCAAGAAGGCGATGGAGGCCAAGTAACATGACAACTCAAACGCCAATGATCGAAATGCGCAGTGTCAGCAAGCACTTCGGCAGCGTCATCGCCATCAGTGATATCTCGATGCAGGTCTATTCCGGTGAGGTTATGTGCCTGCTGGGGGATAATGGTGCGGGCAAGTCGACGCTGATCAAAACCCTCTCTGGGGTTCATCAACCCACCCATGGCGAAATGCTGCTGGATGGCGAACCCGCCCGCTTCAAGTCACCGGCTTACGCGCTAGATGCGGGTATCGCCACGGTTTTTCAGGACTTGGCGATGGTGCCATTGATGTCTATTACCCGTAACTTCTTTATGGGTCGCGAACCGACGGTGGGCTGGGGCCCGTTTAAGCGCATCGATTGGAAGTATGCCGACCGGGTTGCCAAAGAGGAGATGGCCAAGATCGGTATCGATGTGCGGGATCCAAGCCAGCCGGTGGGTACGCTTTCCGGTGGCGAACGCCAGTGCGTAGCGATTGCTCGCGCTGTCTATTTTGGCGCCAAAGTACTGATTTTGGATGAGCCAACGTCAGCTCTCGGGGTCAAGCAAGCCTCCGTGGTACTGCGCTACATCGCCAAAGCCCGCGCCGATGGCCTTGCGGTCATCTTTATTACCCACAACGTCCACCATGCCTACCCAGTGGCTGACGCTTTCACCCTATTGTCACGCGGCGGCAGCTTGGGTTCCTTCCGTAAAGAAGAGGTTAGCCGCGAAGAGGTGCTCAATATGATGGCGGGTGGCGCTGAGCTAGAAAGCCTGGACGCGGAGCTAGCGGAGTTCCAGCGGGACGATAAAGCCAAGAAGGCCAACTTAGCCGGTCAAGATTCTCAGCTTGGGGACGAAACAGACACCGGGCAACCTTCAACGCGTATTGCTGGCGGTTATTAAGGAGTCATGATGAATAACCCAACCTCATCCTCTCCGTTCACACTGGCCGTGTGTGCTGAAATGATCTTCCGCGATTTGCCCGTACTGGAGCGCGTTAAGCGTATTGCTGAACTGGGTTTTCAAGTCGAAATATGGGACTGGACTAAGCACGACATTGGCGCACTGGCCAATAGCGGGGCGACATTTTCCTCCATGACCGGCTATGTCGCCGGCAACCTGGCGGATGCCGCCGGAGCCGATGAACTGCTTCGCACCGCTACTGAGTCGGTTGAGGTAGCAAAGCGTCTTGGTATTCCGCGCCTTAACCTGCACGGCACCGGGCTAGATGGCGATGGGCTGCCCGTTCAACCTTGCCAGCAGATGACCGGTGCTATGTGGCTCAAAGCCCGCGACACACTCAACCGGCTGGCGGATCTCGGCGAGCAGCATGGCGTCACCTTTGTGCTTGAAAATCTTAATAACGAGGTTGACCACCCCGGCGTGCCGTTTGCTCGCTTGGCAGATGTGTTGGCGCTTGTAGAAAGCGTTGATCGACCGGGCCTGCGCATCATGTTGGACGTTTATCACGCCCAAATTGGCGAAGGTAATCTGATTGAATTGATTCGCCGCTGTGGGCCTTACATCGGAGAAGTGCAGGTGGCTGATGTGCCTGGGCGCTGCGAGCCAGGAACAGGCGAGATTAACTACCCGGCCATTGCCAAAACGCTGAACGACATGGGTTATCGCGGCACCGTAGGGCTGGAAGGCTGGGCCTCTGGCGACGATGACCTCGCTCTTGACCGGTTCCGTGCTGCCTTCTCATTTTAATCGATAGCCACCCAAGACGCTTATATGCCCAGTGTCATCTTTTGCCCGATACCACGAATTTGTGACGTGGGGAGACGTTTATGCTGAATAACAACAGTCAACACCGACCGCTTGACCTGATTTGTCTTGGACGCGTGGCGGTCGACCTTTACGCCGAACAGATTGGCAGCCGTTTAGAAGACGTAGCGAGCTTTGCCAAGTACCTGGGCGGCAGCTCGGGCAATATGGCCTACGGTACTGCGCGGTTAGGGCTGAAATCCGCCATGCTCTCGCGGGTCGGCGATGAGCAGATGGGTAACTTCGTGCGCGAAGAGCTGGAGCGGGTTGGAGTGGATACCAGCGCGCTACAAACCGACCCCGAGCGCCACACGGGCCTGGTGCTGTTGGCGTTGAAAGACCGCGAAAGCTTTCCACTGCTGTTTTACCGTCGTGACTGCGCCGATATGGCCATCGACGCTGACGCCATCGACCCTGAATTTATTGCCCGGGCAAAAGCCCTGGCGATTACTGGCACGCACCTTTCTACCGATACCACCCGGCGGGCGTGTCGCAAAGCGCTGGACGCCGCTGCCCATTATGGTGTGAAGCGGGTGCTGGATATCGACTACCGCCCCGTGCTGTGGGGACTGACCAACCCCGGCGATGGCGAAACCCGCTTTATCGCCGATGATAAAGTGACCACCGACCTACAGCGCTGGCTGCTGGATTTTGACCTGATTGTAGGCACCGAAGAGGAGTTCCATATTGCCGGTGGCAGCACGGACACCTTGGCGGCGCTGCGCGCAGTGCGTGAGGTTAGCCAGGCTACCCTGGTTTGCAAACTGGGGCCCATGGGCTGTGTAGTGTTTGAAGGTGCTATTCCAGAGCATATCGAAGACGGTATTTTGGTCAAGGGCGTGCAGGTCGAAGTGCTTAATGTACTGGGCGCCGGGGATGCCTTTATGAGCGGGCTGCTACGGGGGTGGTTACGCGGCGAGCCCTGGCAAACCAGCGCCGCCTATGCCAACGCCTGTGGGGCGTTGGTGGTCTCCCGTCACGGCTGTGCCCCCGCCATGCCCACTGAAGACGAGTTATTTGATTATCTGGCGCGCCGCGACAAAGTACCCCGCCCGGATATCGATCAACGCCTGAATCATTTGCACCGGGTCACTACCCGAGTGCCTGCTCAGTGGCCTGAAGTACTCGGGCTGGCATTTGACCACCGCCGCCAGCTCACCGATATGGCCCGTGAAGAGTATGCCGACAGCGCGCGGCTACCGGCACTCAAAAAACTCCTGGTCACCGCCGCCGAAGAGGGCGCAAAGCTGGGTGGTATTCCCACGCCCGCAATTCTGGTAGATGACGTGCTGGGTCAGGACGCGCTCAATCACGCCAGCGGCAAAGGCTGGTGGATTGGCCGTCCTGTGGAATTGCCAGGGTCACGTCCGTTGCGCTTCCAGCATGGCGATGATTTAGGTGCCTGTCTGCGCCAATGGCCGCGGGAGCAAATCATCAAATGCCTGGTGTTCTACCACCCCGACGATGAGCTTGCGCTGCGCCTGGAGCAGGAGGAGCGCCTGCGCCAGCTCTACCAAGCGGCCTGTGCGTATGGGCTGGAGTTGCTGATTGAAATCATTCCCCCTGCAAACATGCCTAACGATGATAAGACGTTACCGCGAAGCCTGCAGCGGCTTTACAACCTGGGCATTCGCCCCGACTGGTGGAAACTGCCTGCTATGTCAGACGCCGCCTGGCAGGCGGTGGGCGAGACCATTGAGCGGGAAGATGCCTACTGTCGCGGTGTCGTACTGCTTGGGCTCGACGCCCCTATGGACGATATGAAGCGCGGCTTTCAAGCAGCAGCCAATCATGCCTGCTGCAAAGGCTTCACCGTTGGGCGCACGCTATTTGCCAGCGCCAGTCGCGACTGGCTGGCGGGGCGTATCGACGATGCCAGCTTGGTAGAGCGGGTCGCCCAAAACTATGCCGAACTGATAAAGGCGTGGCGGCAATTAAGGCAGGCGCAGCCGCAAGCGCTGGCCCACACGGAGGAGGCGTAAGATGAGCACTATTCGACTCACCATGGCCCAGGCATTGGTCAAGTACCTTGCCGCCCAGCGTATCGAGCTAGATGGTCAGGAACAGGATGGGCAAGAAGTGCCACTGTTTGAAGGCGTGTTTGCGATTTTTGGTCATGGCAATGTGGCCGGGTTGGGCGAGGCGCTTTACCACGTGCAAGACCGCTTGCAGACCTTTCGTGCCCATAACGAACAAACCATGGCCCACGCGGCCATTGCTTTTGCCAAAGCCAGCGGCCGTCAGCGCTTAATAGCCGCCACCAGTTCCATCGGCCCAGGGGCGACCAATATGGTTACCGCTGCGGCGCTCGCTCACGCCAACCGTTTGCCGATCTTGCTGCTGCCGGGAGACACTTTTGCCACCCGCGACCCCGACCCGGTGCTGCAACAGGTAGAGCATTTCGGCGACCCGACCATTAGCGTTAACGACTGCTTTCGCCCAGTATCGCGATACTTCGACCGTATTAACCGCCCGGAGCAACTGCTGACCAGCTTGCCCCAGGCGATAGCCACCCTGCTTGATCCTGAGCACTGCGGCCCGGCGACCCTGGCGCTGCCCCAGGATGTGCAGACCTTTGCCTACGATTATCCAGAAGCGTTTTTTGCCCCCAAAGTACATCGCATTCGCCGCCCGCCGCCGGATGCTTACGAGCTACGCCAAGCAATCGCTGCGCTACAACAGGCCAAACGCCCGCTAATTATTGCCGGTGGCGGCGTGCATTACGCTGCTGCCTGCGACGCCTTGGCAGCGTTTGCCAAAGCGCGCGGCATCCCGGTAGCCGAAACCCAGGCTGGCAAAGGCGCACTGGCCGACAGCCACCCCTGCGCGGTGGGCGCGATTGGGGTGACCGGCAGCGCAGCCGCAAATCATTTGGCAGAGCAGGCAGATGTCATTCTGGCAGTGGGCACTCGTCTGCAGGACTTTACCACCGGCTCCCGGGCGCTGTTTGAAAGCAGCGATAAAACGCTGATTGCCCTCAACGTTGGCCGCTTTGATAGCGTTAAGCACCAGGCGCTGCCGCTGACCTGCGATGCCATGATCGGGCTGGGGCAGCTCGATTCAGCGCTGGGCGAGTGGCGCGGCAGCGATGAATGGCGCGAACAAACCGTAACGCTCAAGCGCGAATGGGCCGAAATAGTACACCGTGTAACCGCCGACCAAGGGCTGGCGCTACCCACCGATGCCCAGGTGATCGGTGCGGTGAATCGCCAAGCAGGCAACGATACCACCGTGGTATGCGCCGCCGGTGGCTTGCCCGGCGAGCTGCATAAGCTCTGGCAGTGCTCGGGCCCTGGCAGTTACCACGTGGAGTACGGTTTCTCCTGCATGGGCTATGAGATTGCCGGTGGTCTAGGCGTCAAGATGGCCAAGCCCGAGCGGGAAGTGGTGGTGATGGTCGGTGATGGCAGCTACCTGATGCACAACTCCGAGCTGGCCACCTCGGTGATGCTGGGCCACAAGCTGATTGTGGTGGTGCTGGACAACCGCGGCTATGGCTGTATCAACCGCCTGCAGCACGCCACCGGCGGCGCGGGTTTCAACAACCTGCTGCAGGATTGCCGCACGGTGGAGGCGGGTGCGCCGAAAACCGATTTTGCCGCCCACGCCAAATCTCTGGGCTGTGAGGCTGAATCGGTAACCGGTATTGCGGAGCTGGAGCAGGCGCTGGTGCGCGCTCGCGCCGCCCACACTACCTACGTGATTGCTCTGGATACCGACCCGTTACCCAGCACCCAAGAAGGCGGTGCCTGGTGGGAAGTGGCCGTGCCCGAGGTTTCCGAGCGTGAAGCGGTCAATAAAGCCTATCAAGGGTACCGCGAAGCCAAGCAGCGCCAACGCCATTAATACCAACAAACATAATCACAAGGAATACGCTATGCCAACGGTTACTTTAGGCATCAACCCGCTCACCTGGACGAACGATGATTTGCCCAGCCTGGGCGGCGCAACGCCCCTGGAAACCTGCCTGCAAGAGGGGCGCGAAGCGGGCTTTAGCGGCTTTGAACTGGGCAATAAATTTCCCCGCACGCCGGATGCCTTGAATGAGGTGCTTAGCGCTCACGACTTATCGCTTGTTTCGGGCTGGTACTCCGCACATCTGCTGGAGCGCAGCCCGGAAGAAGAGATTGAAGCCATTCAAGACCATATGAACCTGCTCAAGCAGTGCGGCGCCAAGGTCATGGTGCTGTGTGAAGTTACCCACTGTGTGCACGGCGACCAGGCGCGCCCGCTCTCTCAACGCCCGCATCTTGCTGAAGAAGAGTGGCAGCGTTTGCTAAAAGGTCTGGACATAGTGGGCGACTATTTGAAATCTCAAGGTATTCAACTGGTGTATCACCACCACTTGGGCACGGTGATCGAGAGCCAATCGGATGTTGAGCGCTTAATGGACAACACCGGTGAAGGAGTAGGGCTGCTGCTTGATTTTGGTCATCTACGCGGTGCTGGCGGCGATCCGTTCGCCATCGCCAAGCGCTACAGCCAGCGCATTCATCATGTTCACTGCAAAGATCTGCGCTTCTCGGTGTTAGACGCAGTGCGCAACCGCGACAAAAGCTTTTTAAACGGCGTGCTGGACGGCCTGTTTACGGTGCCGGGGGATGGCAATGTGGATTTTCTGCCCGCCTTAACTCACCTGTGCGAGCAAGGGTATCAGGGTTGGTTAGTCGTGGAAGCCGAGCAAGACCCTGAAGTCGCTCACCCGCTGACTTATGCCCGTCTGGGCTACCGCAATTTGCGCCAGCTTGCCGAGCAGGCAGGTTTTGACATTGCCGACTAAAACAGCACTCGCGACGCATTTTTATCAGGAGTCTTTATGAAGACGCTATCCCACTATCTCAACGGCCAACATATCGTCGGTCAGAGCCAACGTACTTCGCCGGTCTATAATCCGGCCACCGGCGAGCAGAGCGCCCAGGTGGCGCTGGCCAGTGCCGATGAGACCCGTGACGCAGTGCGCATCGCCAATGAGGCCTTTGTCTCCTGGTCAAAAACCTCGCCGCTAAAGCGCGCTCGAATTCTTTTTAAATTCAAGGAGCTGGTTGAGGCGCACACCGATGAGTTGGCGCGACTGATCTCCAGCGAACACGGCAAGGTATTTTCAGACGCCAAAGGGGAAGTGACTCGCGGTCTGGAAGTGGTCGAGTTTGCCTGCGGCATTCCTCACCTGCAGAAAGGCGAGCACTCCATGAATGTTGGTACCGGCGTGGATAGTTACTCGATGATGCAGCCGCTGGGGGTGTGTGCGGGTATCTCACCATTTAACTTCCCTGCCATGGTGCCCATGTGGATGTTCCCCATCTCCCTGGCCTGTGGCAACACCTTCGTGATGAAACCGTCTGAAAAAGATCCCTCCACGCCACTGCGCTTGGCCGAGCTGCTTAAAGAAGCGGGCCTGCCGGATGGCGTCTTTAATGTCGTCAACGGCGATAAAGAAGCCGTGGACGTGCTGCTCACCGATGAGCGTGTCCAGGCGGTAAGTTTTGTGGGCTCCACGCCCATCGCCGAGTATATCTACGCTACGGCATCAAAAAATGGCAAACGCGTTCAGGCGCTGGGCGGGGCAAAAAATCATATGGTGATCATGCCCGATGCGGATCTGGATCAGGCGGTGGGTGCCCTGATGGGGGCCGCCTACGGCTCGGCGGGCGAGCGCTGCATGGCGATTTCTGTCGCGGTGCCCGTGGGTGAAGAGACCGCTAATCGCCTGCGTGAAAAGCTGGTGGCTGAACTGGAGAAATTAACCGTCGGCCCTGGCTTGGTTGATGGCCCGGATAACGATATGGGCCCGCTGATCACCCGGGAGCATCGCGATAAAGTGGCGGGTTATATCCAAACCGGTGTCGATGAAGGCGCCGAGCTGGTGGTGGATGGCCGTCAGACAAGCATAGATGGCGCAGGTGATGGCTACTTTATTGGCGGGACACTATTTGACCATGTGACGCCGAGCATGCGTATCCACTCTGAAGAAATCTTTGGCCCGGTGTTGGCGATTGCCCGTGTGGAAAGCTTTGACGACGCGGTGAGCATGATCAATGCCCACGAGTACGGCAACGGCACCGCAATCTTTACCCGGGATGGAGATGCTGCACGCCAATACTGCGAGCAAATCCAGGTCGGCATGGTGGGCGTTAATGTGCCGATTCCGGTGCCCATGGCGTTCCACAGCTTCGGTGGCTGGAAGCGTTCGTTGTTTGGCCCGTTGCATATGCATGGCCCGGATGGCGTGCGCTTTTACACCCGCATGAAAACCATCACCCAACGCTGGCCTAGCGGCATTCGTGAAGAGACCAATCACTTCACTATGCCGACGATGTAAACAGCCTGATAGTGGCTCACTAAAACAGGTATGTATATCTGGTGATGAGGGCAGATTTCCGCGAGGGCGCTGTGAACCCGTCCATGGGCGCTACTTTCGCCATCCATGGCGAAAGACCCTCGCTTCAAACTGCCCTCACACCACGTTTATGGAGCCTGTATTTTACCGGCAGTGAAATTGTTAGCAGGGATAATCACAATGAAAACCCTCAAAATTGGCTTAATCGGCACCGGCTTTATGGGTAAAGCCCATGCTATCGCCTTTAATGCAGCGTCCAGCGTTTTTGAACTGCCCGCTAACCCCATATGCGAACTCTTGGCAGATGTCGACCTCGCCACTGCAGAAAGCCGCGCGCGTGCCTGGGGCTTTTCCCGCGCCACCAATGACTGGCGAGACCTGGTGGCAGACAGTGATGTGGATGTGGTGGATATCTGCGCGCCCAATTTTCTGCATAAAGAGATGGCGCTGGCCGCCATTGCCGCGGGCAAGCATGTTTACGCTGAAAAGCCGCTGGCGCTCAATAGCGCCGATGCCAACGAGATGGTGGCTGCGGCAGAAAAGGCGGGTGTCAAAACCCTGGTGGGCTTTAACTACATTCGCAATTCCGCCACCCAGCTGGCCCGCCAAATTGTCGCCAGCGGTGAGATCGGTGAGTTGATTCACTTTCGTGGTCGCCACAACGAGGATTATCTACTCGACCCACAAAAGCCCCACGACTGGCATACCCAGCGGGCAACAGCGGGTGCTGGCGCGTTAGGCGATGTAGGCTCGCATATTCTCAATATGGCCGAGTTTTTAACCGGGCAGCGTATTACCGAGGTATGCGGTCAGCTACAGACCGTTATCGCCATGCGCCCAAATGCTGGCGGTAGTGGTATGGCGGCGGTAGAAAACGACGACCAGGCACAGGCTATGTTGCGTTTTGACCAGGGATTAATCGGTAATATCGAGACGTCACGGGTAGCCGCTGGGCGCAAAATGGGGTTGGCCTATACGCTAACGGGCACTCAAGGTGCCATTGTGTTTGATCAGGAGCGCATGAGCGAGCTGCAGCTATATCGCCACGGCGATGCCCCAGGGAGACGCGGCTTTACCACCTTGTTTACAGGCCCCGAACACCCCGACTATGCCGCTTTCAGCCCCGCGCCGGGGCATGGATTGGGCTATAACGATCAGAAAATTATCGAAGTGCGTGATCTTGTAGAAGGCATCATCAACAATCGCCCCCTCTACCCCGATTTTCGCGAAGCGGCCCGGGTTAATCGACTGATCGATGCTATCGAAAAGTCGGATCAGACCGGCCGGTGGGTGACGGTATAGCCGCGGCTGCTAAACCAAGCGCTGGGGCTGTTTGCCAAAGTTCCCAGCGCCTGCCGGGAATGAAGAGATCACAGGATAATCAGTGTCGCGAGCCCCAAAAAGGATAAAAACCCAACCACATCGGTAACGGTGGTTAAAATCACCGCACCAGACAGTGCCGGGTCAATCCGCAGCTTTTTCAGTACCAATGGAATCAGCACCCCAGAAACATTGGCCAGGCTCATATTGATAAAGATGGCCAGTGTGATTACCAGCGTAATCATGGCGTCGCCAAACCAAAGGTGTGCAATTAAGCCGACCACCAACGCCCACACTAGGCCGTTGCTCATGCCTACCCACATCTCTTTGTTATAAAGCCATTTAATATTGTTACCCGCGAGCTGACCCAGCGCCAGGCCGCGAATAACCACGGTCAGGGTTTGACTGCCTGCTATCCCTCCCATGCTGGCAACGACGGGCATCAGGATGGCTAGTGCCACGATTTGATCGAGTACCGCTTCAAACTGGCCAATGACAAAGGCGGCTAGAAAAGCTGTTAACAAATTAATGCCCAGCCAAATGCCGCGGCTTTTGGCGCTGCGCAATATGGGGGTAAAAACTTCCTCTTCATCACTGACGCCTGACATATGTTTTAACGTCATGTCAGCATCGTCTTGGGTGATTTCTAATACGTCGGTTGAGTTGAGTTGCCCTACCAGTAAGCCATCGCTATCGCACACCGGCACAAAATGAAGTTCTTTGGAGCGCAATAACGCGGCGGCATCGCTGACCTTCATTTGATCATTTAGGGTGAAGAAATCATCCATATAATCATCAACCACCGCGTCCTGGGGCTGTTTGATTAAATCGATCAGGGACAGTGTGCCGAGTAAGCGTTTATCTTTATCGGTAATCATGATTTGCTGCGATTCATCGTCGAGCAGGCGATGAATCCGAATATAGCGTTGCACGGCCTCTAACGAGACGCCTTGTTTTACATTGACCGTTTCGGGATCCATATAGCGCCCCACTACATCATCTTCATAGGCATGAAGATTTTCGACCTGGGCGCGTATTTCTTGGTCTAAGCTGGCGTAAACGCTGGTTTTGATGGCCTCGTCAGCAACATCCAGTACTTCAGCCACTTCCTGGGCATCAAGGCCTCTGACTATCTGCTCCACATCGCTGGCAGAAAGGTCTTCGATGTAGTCGGCACGAATATCTTCGTCAACTTCGGCGAGCACCTCGCCAATTAACTCGTCAGGCACATATTCCCAAAGGAAATCGCGTGTTTTGGCCGGGAAGGATTCAAGTGTTCGCGCAATGTCTAAAATATCGAGTTCAGTGAAAAACTCTTGTAGAGCCGCTGTGTCTGGGGTGTCTAAAAGCTTTTGAAGATAGAGCAGCAGCTCTTCGTTATTGGTATATTTTTCATCATCGCGCATAGCGTCCGTCCTTTTTGGAAACTAGGTATTAAGGCAATAAAATTGCAAACTCTCGGAGGCTCGCTTTGTTAAGTTTATAGACTGGTTTGGTTGAAAGCCACGCGTACACCGTAGGCTAAGCGTTGTTGTGCGGAAACGGACGGCACATCAGAGCCTATCATTTCATCGGCGGCGTCGGCCCAGGTCAGCGTGCCGTGGGTGAAGCCCAGCGGCGCCAGCGCACGGCCAATCCATTGCGTACCGGTAAAGCGTTGTGCCTCGCCACTCTGATCGGTGAGCAAGCTGACGGCGTTATCCTGATGCAAGCGAACAATGTACCAACCTCTATCGAGCCCGTGGACTTCTACGTCGGGCAACGGCGCTGAGCATTGTGCAAGCTCGTCAAGGGTAAGGTGAGCGGGAAGAGGTGAAGACATGGCGTATCCTCATAAGTGAATATCCTATACGCCAAGACTAAAGGGTGTACGTTATTTGTACAGCAGTAACCGCCTGATCGGCGCTATTTGGGCGCTTGATCAGACGGTTTGAGGTGGATGTCTTGTTATTTAGCCATTAGGGGCTTATCCATTACGAAACAGAAAGCTGTAGGCATTTAATGCGGGTACGCCGCCCAGGTGGGCATAAAGCACTTTAGAACCCGCGGGGAATTCACCGTTGCGCACCATGTCGATCATGCCGTGCATGGATTTGCCTTCGTAAACCGGGTCGGTGAGTACGCCTTCCAGGCGGGCGCATAAGCGAATAGCTTCCAGCGTGCCTTCATTGGGCAGGCCGTATTCTGGGCCGCCATAGCGGGTATCCAAAATCACATCGTCATCGTTAATGCCGCCTTCCAGCTCCACCAGCTCGGCCGTGTTGCGCGCAATGCGTAGGATCTGCTCGCGGGTTTGTTCCGGCTTGGCGGAGGCGTCAATGCCAATCACTCGCTGGGCGCGACCATCGGCGGCAAAGCCCACCACCATCCCTGCCTGGGTGCTGCCGGTGACCGAACAGACGACGATGTAGTCAAATGTGAAGCCTAATTCTTTCTCCTGCTGGCGGACCTCTTCGGCAAAGCCGACAAAACCTAAGCCGCCGTAGGGGTGTTCGGAACAACCTGCGGGAATTGGGAAGGGCTTACCACCTCGCTGGCGCACATCTTCCATCGCCTGTTCCCAGCTGGGGCGAATACCAATATCAAAGCCTGCTTCATCCAGACGTACATCGGCGCCCATAATGCGCGACATCTCGATATTGCCCACCCGGTCATACACTGCGTCGGAGTAGTTGACCCAGTTCTCCTGTACCAGAACGCACTGCATGCCCAGGTGAGCGGCAACTGCGGCAACCTGGCGGGTCTGGTTGGACTGAATGCCGCCAATCGATACCAGCGTATCGCAGCCCTGTTCCAGTGCTTCGGGAATCAAGTATTCCAGTTTGCGGGTCTTATTGCCGCCAAAGGCCAGGCCGCTGTTGCAGTCTTCGCGCTTGGCGTAGAGCTCTACCTCACCGCCGAGATGTTCGCTTAGACGTTTGAGTGGCGTGATAGGGGAGGGGCCAAAGGTGAGAGGGTAGCGTGGGAAACGTTCTAGGTTCATAACAGGCTCCAGCTTTTAAGCGTTTCAGTGCGAAATAGAAAGCTCGCGTGGCGAGTGGGGATGTGGAAGGTTTGTGTGAAAAGCTCTGTGTGAACAGTGGGCGCGCTCTGCTATTTATACTAAGTGCTAGCTAAGATTTTTGTGTTGCAAAATTAGACGTGTTAAAGCAACAAGAGTTGATATTAAATGCATTATGTAGTTTTAAATGGTGTGTAAATATCAATAAGGTAAATAATAGTGCGTTCAAAAACTCTCCGTTCAGGCGCTGAGCCTGATAATCAGGCGGTTGAACTAGATCGAACAGACCGGCGTATTCTCAAACTGCTTCAGGACGACGCCACGCTCTCCAATGTGGCGCTGGCGGAGCAAGTGAGCCTGAGCCCTGCGGCCTGTCTGCGAAGGGTTGAAAAGCTTAAACGAGACGGGGTGATCAGCCGGGTGGTGGCGCATTTAGACCCTGAACAGCTCCAGGCGGGCATGGTGGTGCTGATTGGCGTGGTGCTGGATCGCTCGACGCCGGAATCCTTCGCCGCCTTTGAAGAGGCCGCCCAGAAGGTATCCGGCTGTATGGAGTGTCATGTGGTCACCGGGGAGTTTGACTATTTTATGCTGGTGCGCACCCGGGATAGCCAAAGCTTCAACAGGCTACACGCCGAACAACTGCTCTACCTGCCCGGCGTACGCCAGATCCGCTCGTTTATGGGGCTACGTCAGGTGGTCTCTACCCATAAGGTGCTGGTTTAGGCTGGTGTTAATTTAGTCCTGGGCTAAGGCGAAGAAGATGGCTCTGGCCGGGTAGCCAGCCAAAGAGCAATCAGCATCAGTAGCGCAACCACCAACCAACGTTGCCAGCCGGGGCCGAGTGACCAGGCGGTGATCAGCGCACTCAACGCGATCATGCTAACGGCCGCCAGCTTGGCGCGGCGAGGGATGGCGCGCTCTTGTTCCCAGGTAACCAACAGCGGGCCGACATAGTGCCGGGAGCGAATCCAGGCCTCGAAGCGGGGCGACCCTTTGGAGGCGCAGTAAACCGCCATCAGCATAAACACGGTGGTAGGTAGCAGAGGCAGAAAAATACCCAGCACACCGATGCTAAAACTCACCCCTGCCAGCACCACCCACATGAGGCGGATCAATCTCATTGTTGCTCCTAAATTGGCACGCGGTGGCGCATCAATGGCCCGTTATGTATGGATAAGTATGGACTTATATGATGACTTTGCCATCCAGCAGGATAGACCTCGACGGCTGATAAAACCTGTTTTAAGGCGCCAGGGCAAGCAGGGGTTTGCCATGCGGGCCACCCTTTAGGTGGTGAAGTTGGCCATGGCGGGCGGATAGGCCACCGTGTCGTCCTGGGCGATAACGTTGATATCGGTATCCAGGGCGGCCAGGGTCTCGGCGATATCGCCACCCAGCACTACCCAGCGCTCGCTGGCCAATACGGCCCCGTTGGTCAGCCAGCCAATCAGCAGTGCTACCAGCGAGCGGCGTATAAAACGTGCTGTGCTCATGCCACCGCCTCTTGGCTGCCAAGCTCATCCAGCAGCTGCCGCCACTCGCGGCGCTCCGCATGGCCTTCCTGGCGTTCTGCGTAAAGCTGCAGCACTAGCGAGCCTTGGGCATCGAAGGCCTCTATGCTGGTGACGCCGCCGTCGCGGTTGGGTTTGCTGACTTGCCAAACCTGATCAATCGCGGTGTCGTCAAGGTGCAGGGTGAACTGCTCGCCAAATAGGTTTAGCCAGCCGCGTGCATGTTGCGGAGCGGGGAGTTTGCCGGTGCGTATCTGCACGCAGCCGGGGCTGGCGACAAACAACATTAAAGGCAGTCCGCGCTGGCTGGCTTGATGAAGCACCGTTTCCAGTGCATGCGTAGGTAACGCACGGGTATAGCGCCCTTCCACTAGCTGGTTAGCTTCAATGCGCTCCAGGCGATGGCGCTGGAGAAGGGCAAAGAACTGGTGCACATCGCGCATCGCGCCCCACTCGCTGGCAAGGGAGGGTATTTCGGGGAGTGGGCGTTTGTGGCGGGGCATGCTCTGGGTAAACGCCGGCGCATCTCGCGTGCCCAAAGCCGCTAGTGCGCCCCAGGGGCGTGGCAGCGGGTTCTCCAGGGCAAAGCACTTATGCACGGCGCAGCCATGCTGGTTAAATATCTGCAGACTCCACCGCCACTGGGGCTCTTCTTCATGAGAGAAAGGCATAGGATTGGGGGAAGGCATAGGATCACGAATCAAGCAGGCCCAGTGCCAGTGGGTGTAGAGCAAACGTAGATCCAGGCCGCCGGGGGCGAGCAGCAGGCCAGTTTGTGGTCCGCCGCTGAGTTCAGGGTAGTCACCGGTTTGCTCTAACACGGCCAGCCGCGAGCGTGTCAACGCTTTAACCCACCCTAGTTGGGGCAGATAAGCGGCAAGCTCGTTGGGCGGGAGCGGCAGCGTCCATACATCTCGCCCTAACCGTGCTGCCTGGAGTTCGCCTTCGCTGATCGCTAAACGTTCGGCAATCTCAATGGCGGGAAGGCGCGGTTGAGCGGCACGCGCCGCCTCAAGGGCTTCGATAATCGCGATCTGTTGGGATGGAATCATAACGCACCTCTTTTATGGTTCACTGGCTGGGGATACCACTGCCAATTGAGGTTGGCGAACAGGCTGCGCCCATCGTCGCCCGGCGACTAAGTGCATGAGAGAATAACTCCTGTGTTAATGATAACTATTAGCGTTAAATTAGCAGAGTTGAGACTGCCTCTCAATAGTCTCTCAATAGGAGTTGGGGGGAGGGGTAGGGAATTAACGTCTATAGCTGAGTTCTTCATCCAAATGCAGGCAGGCCGTCATCGTGCTGTCATTTAGCTTCTTTAGGGTCTCCTAACGTTCAATCGTTGACTTACAAACGATCAGGGGGAGACCAAAATGAGTAAAGAGATCGAAGACCATCGCCTGTTTAACCACAGCGGTAACCAACCTTTCGCCGATGTATTGGCGCGCCATGTATCCCGTCGCGATGTGATGCGCGGTGGTTTGAGCATGGCCGCTGCCTCGATGCTTAGTTTTGGCGGTGCTGCTCAAGCGCTTGCTTCAAACGGGGCACAAAAAACACCTCTGACACTGGCGTTTGAAGCGGTTCAAGGGTCACTCACCGACGCCGTGGTGGTGCCGGAAGGCTATGTTGCCCAGATATTAGTGCCCTGGGGCACACCACTGAATCAAAGTGATTCGTGGCAAGCTGACCAGCCAATGACCGCCGAGCGTCAGGCGGAAAGCGTGGGTATGCACCACGATGGCATGGATGCCTTCCCGCTGGATATCGACAGCGCCTCGCGCCGTTTCATCCTGGCGCTGAACAATGAATATATCGACCAGGCGGCGCTCTGGGCACCCCAAGGCGGCCCCACCAACGCGGATGAAGGTAAGCGCCCGGCGGAGGAGTCACGCACCGAGATCAATGCTCACGGTGTGACAATTGTCGAGGTCGAAAAAGACGCTAACGGGCAGTGGTCGCATGTGCCGGGATCGCGCTATAACCGCCGCTTTACCAGCGCAACGGAAATGGATCTGGCTGGCCCCGTGGCGGGCAGTGACTACGTTAAAACACGCTTTTCACCGGCGGGTACTCAAACCCGGGGTACCAACAATAACTGTGGGCACGGCGTCACGCCCTGGGGCACCTACATCGCCTGTGAAGAGAACTGGCCCAACGTCTTTGTTCACACCGGCGAGCGCTTCCAGGACGACGCCCGTATCGGCATTCCCACTGAACGCGGCCGCTACGCCTGGGAAACGTCGGCAGGTGATGCTTCTGAAGAGAACGACGAGTTTGCCCGTTTTGATATCACTCCACGCGGTGCGCGCGCCGAGGATGACTACCGTAATGAAGCGCGCACCTTCGGCTACCAGGTCGAAATCGACCCTTATAGCGGTGCCCGGGCAGTTAAGCGCACGGCTCTGGGCCGTTTCCGCCATGAAGGCTGCTGGTTAGGCAAATTGGAAGCTGGCCAGCCAGTGGTCTTCTATTCCGGCCACGATGCCCGCAACGAGTACGTATATAAATACGTTTCTGATGCCGTCTGGGATCCCGCTGATGCCAACCGCCCGGGCGAGGCGTACGACCGCCTCGCCATTGGCAACAAATATATGGATAACGGCGCGCTCTATGTGGCCCGTTTTCACGCCGATGGCAGCGGTGAGTGGCTGCCGCTGACGCCTGACGCCGAGACCCAGGATGGCCGTACATTGGCAGCGGCGCTGGGCTTGGCAGAGAACGATTTAGCCGGTGTGATTATCAATACCTGCGATGCGGCAGACCTGATGGGGGCAACACCGATGGATCGGCCCGAATGGGCCGCCGTGGATACGGCCACTGGCGATGTTTATCTAACGCTGACTAACAATTCCCAGCGTAGTGAGGAGGCCGCAGCGCCGACCTTTACCAACGAAGGTGACGAGATTGATCAGTTGGGGGTTGGCTATGTCACTGCCCCGACTAACGCCGCCAACCCTCGGGAAAATAATGGCGCGGGTCACATTATTCGCTGGCGTGAAAGTCGCCTGCCGAATGCATTTCGCTGGGAAGTGTTTGTATTTGGTGCGGCGGCTGACGATGCTGATAACCTTTCGGCTCTAACCGAAATGAACCAGTTTGCCAGCCCTGATGGGCTCTGGTTTGATGAGCGCGATGATGGTCAAGGCATCCTGTGGATTCAGACCGATAACGGCTATGAAGGCATTACGGAGTACACCAACGACCAACTGCTCGCGGTGGTACCCAACGGGTTAGACGATATCCAGGGAACCGGCCCGGTCATTAACAGCAGTAACCAGCAACAGCTTAAGCGCTTTGCGGTAGGGCCTAACGGCTGCGAAGTCACCGGTATTTTTACCACGCCGGATAAAACCGCGCTGTTTATCAATATTCAGCATCCGAGCAATTGGCCCGCCGATGCAAGCGCGCTGGCCCAAGACGCCACTGTTGCCGCCAGCGGCCAAGTACGCCCTCGGGCATCGACCGTGGTGATTCAGAAACGCGATGGCGGCCCAGTAGGCGTTTAAAAATCAGGCACTAAGCGCTGGAGTGATAACAAGCGCACTATTAAAAGCTTCGAACCTCTCCCAGGTTCGAAGCTTTTTTTTAGTTTTAGGCTTGCTGAGCCTGACGCTTGTTCTGCCGGGCTTCTAATGCGTGAATGGCATCGACCTTCAAGGGAAGCTGGCTGGCCCAGAGAATATCTTCGCGGCAATGGCCAATATCGCGCAGAACATGATCGTCGTAGTCCAGTAACGGCACTATATGGCGGCGGAAAAGCCAACGCCGCCGGTAATGCCACCAGCCCATATCCAGCGCTCGAATCAGTCGCATTGACGGCATGGCAGGCATGTAAAACTGCAATTGAGGCGGCTTGGGCGGCGGCGCCAATTGGCTGGCTTTTTCCCAGGCATGTTGGGCCTGTTGGGTAGGGTCTTGGCATTTCATCGCGCACCTCCATCGTTACCCCCGCTGCACAGTAAGCGGCGCCTATGCACCGACTGGGCAGGTGTGAGCTGAGATTAATAAGTAGGAGGGTCGCGACCTCTGGTTATCAGCTTGGCGCTTTGCCTTGGATCAATCAAACGAAAAGAACTACACTAAGGTTTAAGTTTTTCTGAAAGGTCGGCGTGATGAATCAACTCTCTACCCTAGCTCCCAGCCGAGCCGCCTTGCCGCTACTGGATAGCGAGGTGCTGCGAACGTTTGTAATGATTGCGGAAAGCGGCAGTTTTACCCGCGCCGCCCAGCAGCTATTTCGCACCCCTTCCGCGCTGAGCATGCAGATTAAACGCCTGGAAGAGATCCTTGGCCAGACGCTGTTTGTACGCGAGGCGCGGCATGTACGCCTGACTGCCGAGGGGGAAGTGCTGCTGGGCTATGGTCGTCGGCTGCTTAAGCTCAACGCCGAAGCCGTGACCCAGTTTCTTGCGCCGACCATAGAGGGGCGTGTGGGGCTGGGTATAACGGATGACGTGGTAGGGCGTATTTTACCCACGGTACTCGCCCAGTTTGCCCGCTCGCACCCGGCGGTGCAGGTCGATGTCGAGGTAGGGCGCAGCAAAGATCTGCTTGCCAGGCTGGACGAGGGCGAGCTTGATCTCGCCCTGGTGATGGCTGGAGGGCCTGGTCAGGCGGCGCGGGGAGAGATCGTTCACAGCGAACCGCTAGTGTGGGCGGGCCGTGAGGATGGCGTTGCCGTGCAGCGCTCGCCACTGCCGGTAACCCTGGCCCAGCAGGGGTGTGCGTGGCGACGAATTACGCTCAATGCCCTTGATCAAGCGGGGATCGCTTACCGCATTGCTTACTCCTGCGACCACTGTGCCGGGCAGGAGGCCGCTATGCTGGCCGATTTGGCCGTGACGGCTTTCCCCAAAAGCTTGGTTCGACCGCCGCTCAAGCGCCTGCACAACGAATCGCTGCCCCCACTAGGCGACTATCAAGTGGCCCTGGTGAAGCGTGCTGGCAGTGGTGATGCCAGCGAGGTGTTGGCCGAGAGGGTGGTTGAGGCGTTTCGGGAGGGTTGAGTGCTCTACTTTATACTACCCCTCCATTAACGTGCGCAGCGGAAGCTGCTCTTTATTGATAGGCGTCTTGATAACGATGTAGCTGAAGTACTTTTCAATGCCAATTTCATCTTCAATAAGTGCCTCCATCACACGCTGATAATGGGCAATGCTGCGGGTGATAAAGCGCAGTAAATAGTCATAGCCACCGCTAATAAGGTGGCACTCCATGACTTCATCAACCTGGCGAATTTTCTGTTCAAAACGTAGGAAATCTTCCCGGTGGTGATCCGATAGGGTGACCTCTGTAAAGACGGTCACGCTCTCCATCATTTTCGATAGATTGAGGCGGGCTTGAAACGAAGTGATATAGCCAGCGGCTTCTAGTCGCTTAACTCGCTGTAGGCAAGGGCTTGGCGATAGCCCGACTGCATCGGCCAAATGGACGTTGGTCATTCTGCCATCTGCTTGAAGCTGAACCAGAATATTGATATCGATACGGTCAAGACGAACGCTAGCCACCATGTAAAGTCCTTTACTTATTAGGGGGCGTTGGAAGTCGCCCCGCGGTTTTTGACTAATACCTTTGTCTAAAGCAATTCGCCGCGTAGAGCAAGCTGGTGTTGATAAATAAAATCACTTAGCGAGATACACGCCTGCGGTTGCGGCGTATCAGCTTTGGCACTGCGCGTGATACGGCAGTGACCCCCACGGCTATTTACCGAGGCGGGGCCAGCAGTTAAGAGTAGAACCTGGCTATCCGCCTCCATCTCCCGCAGCTTGGCCCGCGCGGCCACAAAGCTGCCGGTGGTGAGCCGTTCACTACCGGAGAGGCCAATGCGCTGATTAAACGCAAGGAACTCCTGCTCATTGAGGGACGTCACCACTTTGAGCTGATAGAACTTGCGCAGGTAGTGGATAGCGCCAGGGGCATCTTCATAAAGCGATCCAAAACCCAATGAACTGGCGAACTCAATCCCTTGTTGCCAATCTGCCTCCAGCCCCCAACGGCTCGCAAGAGCGCGATAGACAGTGCAGTGAGCCGAAACGGCGCCCATCTGCTCATCCGTGAGTTCATGCAGCGCCTGCACATAGTCGGCTAATACTTGTTCCTGTAGTGGTGGGTTAGGCAGCATCGCTAACAGTGGCGCTAGGCCCCGCACAATGTCTCTATCCCGATCAATCAGCACGCCATGGGCATCCATGCATAGCGTCGTATAGTCGGTCAATTGCATGACGTCCTGCTCTCCTGGCGCTGGTGATGAATTAGTCAGTGATGTTCGATAATGCGTTGTCTAACATCGCCACTGCTTCGTCGATTTGTTCGTCGCTCGTATTCAGCGGCGCCAGGAAGCGAATGACATTGCGGTAAACACCGCACTTGATCACCAGCAAACCCGCTGCACGACAGTGATCAATGACCTGTTGCACCAGGGCGGCGTCTTCCGGTGTTGCCCGCGGGCCGTTGAGAAGCTCGATGGCAAGCATCGGGCCTTGCCCGCGTACTTCGGCAATCAAAGGGTGCTTGGCTTGCAGCTGGCGCAATCCTGTCTCCAGGCGTTTGCCCATGGCGATGCCACGTTCAAGCAGTTGTTCATCGGCAAAAATATCCAGCACCGCCAGTGCCGCCGCACAGCTCAGCGCGCTGCCGCCATAGGTGCCGCCAAGCCCACCCGGTGCGGGAGCTTGCATCATCTCGGTACGCCCAACCACGCCTGAAATCGGCAAGCCACCGCCCAGGCTTTTCGCAACGGTGACCAGGTCTGGCTGGATATTGCTGTGTTCAAAGCCAAACATCTTGCCCGTGCGCCCGAAGCCGGTCTGGATTTCATCGGCGATGAGCACAATGCCGTGGCGTTCGGTTAAAGCGCGCAGCGTTTGCATAAACTCGACCGGGGCAGGAAGAAAACCGCCATCACCCTGAACGGGCTCAATTAAGATAGCGGCAACCTGGTCGGGGACGACTTGCGTGGCGAACAGTGTATCCAGCTCGGCAAGTACGTCCTCGCTGCTGATACCCCGCAGTGCATCCGGGTAGCTGACGTGGTGGATAGCGGGGGCAAAAGGGCCAAAATTTTGTTGGTAGGGCTGGCTCATGCCTGTGAGCGTGGTGCCCAGTAGCGTGCGCCCATGAAAGCCGCCGCGAAAGGCAATCACGTTGGGGCGCCCTGTATGAGAGCGGGCAATTTTAATGGCGTTTTCTACCGCTTCAGCACCGGAGGTAAACAGCACGCTTTGGTAGTCCTGTGTGCCACCAACCAGCTTGGCCAACTGGCTGGCCAGTTCTATATAGCCTGGGTAGGCAGCCACCTGGAAACTCATATGGGAAATACGTTCCACCTGGGCCTGAACCGCTGCAACCACCCGTGGGTGATTGTGGCCAACATTGAGTACGCCGATACCCCCCACAAAATCCAAATAGCGATTGCCGTCGACGTCATAGACTTCGCTGCCGCGGGCATGGGAAATCACGATAGGGTGGGCGTTCACCACTCCGCGGGGAATATTCTGCTCGCGCTGGCTTAGCATGGCGTGGGAAGGGTGGGCGTCGGTCTTCATCTGCGGCTCCTTGAACATAGTCACGTTATAGTCACGATTTTCATGTTGTGGTGTGTTGGCGCCGCTGGCAGAACGTGTAGCGCGAGTGCCAACACCCCATACGTTCTTGAGCTTACCGTTGTTAGCAAGCTAGATACGCTTGGCATGGCGGTGACAACCGCGTAATCCTTCGTATTTTCTAGCGTGTGCAGCATGATTCACTGTCGTAGAGGAGCGCAGTGTAATCTGCGTCTTAAGCGCGGATTTAGGCCCATGGCTTCGCTTCACAACCGCCAAAACGGTATCCGCTGCCACTCAAACCACCGTAGGATGACGTTTTAGCTAAGGAGACGCTGCGATGGCACTGCTGTATAAATCCGACCCGGTGCGCGGCGCCCGTTGGAAAGAACTTTTTGCCCAACACGCGCCGGATATCGAGTTTCGCCAATGGCCCGATATTGGTGACCCCGACGAGATCTGCTACTTGCTAGCGTGGATGCCCCCGGAGAACATAATGGCGTGCCTGCCCTCCCTTGAGGTGCTGTTTGCCACTTCCGCGGGTGTCGATCAGTTTGAGTTTGACGCACTGCCTCCAGAGCTGCCGGTCGTGCGGATGCTCGACCCTGCCATTGAGCGCGGCATGATTGAGTACGCTACCTTTGCAACGCTGTGGCTGCACCGCCGGATGGGTGATTATGTGCGCCAGCAGCGCGAGGGAAAATGGCAGGCGCATATGCTTGTGGCCACCGAAAAGCGGCGTATCGGGATTCTTGGTTTAGGCCAGTTGGGCTGCGCTATTGCCACGCATCTGGCAGGTTACGGTTTTGACGTGAGCGGGTGGGCGCGTTCGCCACGAGAGCTGGCTAATGTTCACTGTCATAGTGGCCAGGAAGCGCTGGATGGGTTTCTGGCCTCAAGCGATATTGTGATCTGTGTGTTGCCGCTGACCGATGCCACTCGCGGTATTCTCAACGCAGACCTTTTTGCGCGTATGCCCAAAGGCTCGGCCTTGATCAACATTGGCCGTGGCGAGCACCTGGTTGAACATGACCTGACGCAAGCCCTCGACGACGGGCATCTGAGCGCTGCGGTGCTGGACGTGTTGAGCGAAGAGCCGCCCGCCGATGACCACCCCTTCTGGCGAGACGAGCGGATTTTGCTAACGCCCCATGTGGCTGCTATGACCCAGCCAGATTCCGCTTTTCCTGTTTTGCTCGATAATTTGCGCCGTCACCAGCAAGGACGTTTGATGGTCGGGCAGGTGGATCCTCAGCGAGGCTACTAGCGCCGCAAAATAGCGCGTCTCCACTCGCTCGCCGTGTATACTGGCGAGCGGGCTGTTTTTAGGCTGAGACGCCCAACATAATGACTCGACGACTTTTCGTACAAGGCCTAAATACTTAATCATTGAAATTGTATATTTTAGCAAGTTCGCATAAGTCCCAGTTTCCGCCCGTCAATACAGCACAGACCTTTTCATCTGGTTTAGTTTTTATATTCCCGGCCAACAAAGCGCCGATACCAATTGAGGCGGCTGGCTCAACGATTAATTTCGCGTCTTTGGCAAGCGTTCGCATGCCTGCAATAATATACTCGTCTTCTACGAGAATAATTTCGTCTACATATTTTTCAATAATCGGGTATGGGTTTTTTCCAGGTACGCTTATTCTTAATCCATCCGCAATGGTGTTTTGTAAAGGAAGCGATACACGCTTTTTGTGTATTCTGCTTTGAAAATATTTGGGTGTTAAGGCGGGTTCTACACCTATGACACGCACCGATGGTTTAATTTCTTTTATAGCCGTGGCGATGCCTGAAATAAGGCCTCCGCCGCCCATGGGAATAATGACTGTGTCGACATTTTTCAGGTCTTCCAATATTTCACATCCAATGGTGCCCTGGCCCGCCATTACCATCGGGTCTTCAAACGCGTGAACAACGGCATACTTATTTTCTTCAGCAATTTCATACACCCTTTTCCATCTAGCTGCCGTATCACCATCGAACAGTATGGCCTCGGCACCAAGCGCTTTTGTATTGGCAATTTTAATTTTTGGCGTGGTTACTGGAAGCACTAATAGTGCTTTTACACCCAGCAATCTGGCCGCGTAGGCAAGTCCCTGTGCATGATTGCCCGAAGAAGTGGCAATTATGCCATTAGCTATCTCTTCTTTTGGCAGGGAGAGCGACTTGTTTAAAGCCCCACGGATTTTGAAGGCGCCGGTAATTTGTAGGTTCTCTGGCTTAAGGTATATTTGACAGCCGAGCGCTTCATCCATTTTTTCACCGCGTAATAGCGGTGTGTGCTTGATGTGAGGTTTTAATCGTTCTTGGGCTTCCCGAATATCCTGAATGGTAGGACGGTCGCACATAGTGCTTATCTCCATGAGCAATATTAAAAGAATTCAAAAGAAGTCCCAATGCTGTTCTCTATTGCATTGCTGTAGATTTTAAATGCAGTGGTGTTGTCTTGTATGGCCATGCCGGTGGAGTCGAAAATGGTAATTTCTGTATCGTTTTCTCTTCCCGGTTTTTTGTTCAGAAGTATTTCGCCAATTTCGCCATGGATATCGTTTCTAGTGATGATGTTTTCATGCAAAGGGTGGCATGTTTCTCCTTTTGTAACGCACTGCTCAATGGAGTCGTTGACTATTTTTGCATGTCTGAATATTTCTGGATCCAGTTCTTGTTTACCTTGCTGGTCTGTACCAATGGCCACGATATGTGTGCCGGGCTTAATCCAGTCTGCATTGACGAGTGGGCCTTTGCCACGGGTTGTGGTAATGAGTATGTCAGCCTGCTCAACGGCCTCTTTGTTTGAATTTGCTAGGATCACAGGAATACCGAACTCACTTTCGATATCTTCCTTATAGCGGGAAAGCGTCGCTGGGTTTCTGCTCCAGGCGTGGATCTCCTCAATTTTCATCACTTCATTGATTGCTCGAATTTGCATCCGGGCTTGGTTGCCGGTGCCAATGGTCGTGATTTTTTTTGCGTTTTTTCTGGCTAGCACTTGTACCGAAACAGCTCCAGCAGCTCCCGTTCTAAGGCCGGTGATCAGACTGCCATCCATCGCGCAAATCAACGCGCAGCTCATCGCATCGAACAGCAGTATGTTACCCATGCCGCTAGGCAGACCGTGTGCGGGGTTATCAACAAAACCGCCTGAAGAGGTCTTCATCGAGATTATTTCATTGGCTTTATAGTACCCCGCTTTAAAATCAATCTCTCCGCGAGGGTCAGGGAGATCTATCCCTATATAGTCAGGTTGTACCACCTCGCCTCTGCTGAATGCTTTGTATGCCTCCCTGACAGCATCGATGGTTTCCTGCATGCATATTAACTTGCTGACTTCTTCTTTTTTAAGCAAAAGTGTCTTCATTTAAAGTGTCTCTTGTTTTTTAATCATATATAAAATCCGATGTTAATAACGTTTGCATGAGACTTCCCCGTAAGTGATTTATGGGTATCTATATGTTTTTATAGAAAGAGGCGACCGCTATGGCGAGAGCGCCTCACTTACTTTCCCAGACTAGTTAAGCCCGCCCATATGAAACGCTTTCTCTTCCAGATACTCATCCAGGCCTTGGCGGGCGCCTTCACGGCCCAGGCCAGACTGTTTCATGCCACCAAACGGGGCAACTTCCATTGAAATGGAGCCGGTGTTAAGGCCCACCATCCCGAACTCCAGTGCTTCGCCAACCCGCCAGGCTCGACGCACACTTTCGGTAAAGAAGTAGGCGGCTAGCCCAAAGGGCGTTGCGTTGGCAATACGAATAGCCTCTTCTTCGCTGTCAAATTGCATAATGGGGGCGACGGGGCCAAAGGTCTCTTCCTGGGTGACCAGCATGGCTTCGGTTACCTTGGTGAGTAGTACTGGCGCCACAAAGCGATCCTGACCATTGGGCACCTCGCCGAGCACCCGTTCAGCCCCATGGGCTAAGGCATCATCGAGATGACGGGCGACTTTGCTCACCGCCTGGTCGTTGATGAGAGGGCCGATAGTGGTGCCCTCTTCCATGCCGTCGCCACAGCGCAACGCTTCGATTTCGGTCGCCAAGCGGGCCACAAAGCGGTCATGGATGCCGGATTGAACCAGAATACGGTTAGCGCAAACACAGGTCTGCCCGGCATTGCGGAACTTGCTTGCCATAGCCCCGGCGACTGCCAGTTCCAGGTCAGCATCGTCAAACACGATCAGCGGGGCATTGCCGCCCAACTCCAGGCTGAGGCGCTTGATATCGTCGGCGCTCTGGCGCATGAGCAAGCTGCCTACCCGAGTCGAACCGGTGAAGGAGAGTTTGCGCACGGTGGGGTTGGAGGTCAGTTCACCGCCAATGCCTTCGGGCAACCCGGTGACGATATTCACTACGCCGGGGGGGAAACCCGCACGCTCCGCGAGTACTGCCAAGGCCAGTGCTGACAGCGGCGTCAGTTCTGACGGTTTGATGACAATCGGGCATCCGGCCGCTAACGCGGGCGCGCACTTGCGGGTAATCATGGCGATGGGGAAGTTCCAAGGCGTAATCGCACCGCACACGCCTACCGGCTGTTTGAGGATAACAATGCGGCGATCCGCGCTGGGGGAGGGGATGGTCTCGCCGTAGGCACGGCGTGCCTCTTCCGCAAACCACTTGATAAAACTCGCGCCGTACTGGGTCTCTCCCCGCGCTTCGCTTAGCGGCTTGCCCTGTTCCAGCGTCATCAATACCGCCAGATCCTCGCTATTTTCCAGTATCAGCGCATGCCAGCGCTCCAGCAGTGCTGCTCGCTCTGCCGCTGTGCGGGCACGCCAGGAGGGCCACGCCGCTTCGGCGGCCACGATTGCCCGGCGGGTTTCGCTGGCCCCCATGCTGGGTACGCTAGCCAGCGCTTCGCCGGTGGCGGGGTTAGTAACGGTCAGCGTGGCCGCATCGTCGGCGTCGCACCATTGTGCGTTGATAAAGGCCTGCTCGCGTAGCAGGTCACTGTCATTGAGGTGCAGCGTCGGCATGCTTTTCTCCTTGTCATTAATAGGGCTAGTGGTTAAACGGGCGCGGTTGACGGCTGCGTATGGGTCGACCATTGGCACCCCTCCAGCCAGCCAGGCTGGAGTTCAGGCACCGAGCCAATCAGCTTGCGGGTGTAGTCGTGCTGTGGCTGGTTGAGCACCGTGCTGCAGGGGCCAAACTCCACACACTCCCCCTGGTAAAGCACCATGACGTCGTCACACAGTGAACGTACCGTCGATATATCGTGGCTGATAAATAAATAGGCAACGCCAAGCTCACGGCGCAGTTCGGCCAGCAGCTCGAGAATGGCGGCGCCCACCACTGTATCTAACGCCGAGGTCACTTCATCGCAGAGAATCAGGTCGGGTTCCGCGGCCAGCGCCCGGGCGAGATTAACGCGCTGCTTCTGGCCGCCGGAGAGCTCACGGGGCTTGCGGTCAAGCAGCGTGCGCGGCAGTTTGACCAGATCCATTAGCTCTTCCACACGTTGGCGGCGAGCATCGCGACTCATCTGGAAATAGGTTTCCAGCGGTCGGTTGAGCAGCCGCCTAACCGAGTGGGCCGGGTTGAGTGCATTGTCGGCGCTCTGGAAGACGATCTGGATACGCCGAAACTGGTCGGGGGTGCGTCCTCGCAGCGTCTGCGATAGCTCACGGCGATTGAACTGAACTTCACCCCGTGACGGCGCCACCAGGCCAGCGACCGCCCGGGCAAGCGTCGATTTGCCTGACCCGGATTCACCAATCACGCCTAACGCCTGGCCGCGATCAATGCGCAGTTGGATATGATCCAGCACGACATTATTCGGGAGCCCATTGCGATCACAGCGCCCGTAGCCCACTTGAAGATCATCAATACGCAACAGTTCGTCGCCGCTGGACTGAGGGCCGGAGGGCGCGCGGGTCTCCGGACGCGCCGCCGCCAATAAGCTGCGCGTGTAGGCATGGCCCGGATTGTCCAGGATTTGCCCAATGGGCCCTTGCTCTTGCTCTTCCCCGGCCTGTAGCACCAGCACGTGATCGGCAATCTGCGCCACCACGGCAAGGTCATGAGAGACATACAGCGCCGTGGTACCCCGCTCGCGCATAACGCGTTTGAAAGCCCGCAGCACATCGACCTGAGTGGTCACATCCAGTGCGGTGGTCGGTTCATCCAGAATCACCAGCGCGGGATCGGTAATCAAGGCCATGGCGGCCATAAGACGCTGTAGCTGACCCCCGGAGACTTGGTGGGGATATCGGTCGCCGATATGTTCTGGTTCGGGCAGGGCTAGCTCGCCAAACAGTTGAATGGCTTTCTGCTGCGCTTGCTGTCGATCCATAACGCCATGGATAAGCGCGCTTTCGATGACCTGATCCATTAGGCGGCGCGAGGGGTTAAAGGCTGCTGCGGCGCTTTGGGCGATGTAGGTCACCCGGTGGCCGCGCAGCGCGCGGGTTTCCACCGCTGAAAGGGTGAGTATGTCGGTCTCGCCCAGTTGCACGCTGCCACCGGCGATCCGGCAGCCGCGTCTGGCGTAACCCATCATGGCCAGCGCAATGGTGGTCTTGCCTGAACCGGATTCACCGATTAGCGCCATCACTTCGCCTGGTTTGAGCGCGAAATTGATCTGGTTGACGATCGTGCGCTCATCCTCACCAGGCGGGGTCGCACAGATATCAAGATCGCGGACGATCAGCGATTCACCTTGCATGGCATCACTCCTTCTGGTTATCGCGGCTGTTCGAGAGACTGTCGATCAATAGGTTGGCGCCGACGGTTAATGAGCCAATCGCCAGGGCCGGGGCAATCACGGCCAACGCCCCCTGGCTAAGGCCGCCGATGTTTTCACGCACCAGAGAGCCCAGGTCGGCGACCGGCGGCTGCACGCCTAAGCCCAGAAAGCTCATGCCGCTGAGCAGCAGGACGATAAACACAAAGCGCATGCCCATATCGGTGAGCACCGGCTGGATCATGTTGGGGAAAATTTCCACGGCGGCGATATACAGCCGTCCTTCTCCCCGGGTACGGGCGACTTGAACGTACTCCAGGGTGGAGAGGTTTTTAGCCAGGCTATGGGCAATACGGAAAGAGCCCGGCGCGTAGCTGAGCACCGCCGCCAGAATCAGCAGTGGGATAGAGGTACCAAAGGCGGAGACCATCACCAGGGCCATCATTTTGCTGGGGATCGAAATCAGCGTATCGAATATCCGCCGAACGCTCTCCTCGAGCCAGCGGGGCAGGAGCACCGTCAACATGCCAAATCCTGCCCCGACGAGACTCGACAGCAGCGCGGCCACCAGGGCCAGCCCTACGGTGTAGCGCGCACCGGTGAGCATGCGACTGAGCATATCGCGGCCCATATAGTCGGTACCCAGTAGATGAGCCGTGCTTGCCCCGCCGTATATCTGATCAGAGACAAAAGCCCCCATCGGATACGGTGCCAACAGCGGCCCAAACAGCGCCACTAACAGCCAGAAGCTGAACAAGCTGAGACCGATCCAGCGGGTGAGTTGCCACCCTGAACGATTGCGCTGTTTTGGCACCGCTATCGGCAGGCGGCTTCTTGGCGAGACATAGGGACGACGGTTGCCCTTGCTAGTGGGCATTGTCTTGGTGTCGTTCATCGGTTTCGCAGCCTCGGGTTGGAGAGGATCGCGCACAGGTCGGCCAGCATGACCAGCAGCAGATAAGCGCCGCAAAAGATCATGGCGCAGGCCTGTACCAGAGCGAGATCGCGGTTGGAAACCGCATCGACCATTAAGCTGGCGATGCCTGGATAGTTGAAGATGGTTTCGACGATGATCACCCCGCCCAGCAGGTAGGAAAGGCTAAGCGCTACCGCATTGGCAATCGGGCCGACGGCGTTAGGCAGCGCATGGCGCAAGACACGTCGCATCGGTGGGACGCCTTTGAGCCGTGCCATCTCCACATAAGCGCTGTCGAGCTGATCGATTAAGGCCGCCCGCGTCATACGTGCCATCTGGGCAATCAACACGCTGCACAGGGTGAGCACCGGCATGGCGTAAACTTTCATAAAGGCGCCCAAACTATCGACAGTGGAGACGTAGGAGAGCGCCGGTAGCCAGCCGAGTTGCACGGCGAAAATCAGCACCGCCAGGGTGGCGACCAGAAACTCGGGTACTGCCACCATCGACAAAGTGATCAGGTTCAAGGTGCGGTCAAGCATGCCACCCCGGCGCATGGCGGCAGCGATACCCATGATGAGTGCCACGGGGACTGAGATAACGGTGGTAATCGCGGCTAACAACAGTGAATTGGGCAGCCGGTCATTGACCAGCTGTATGACATCTACGCCATTACTGGCGGAGCGGCCAAGGTCGCCGGTGGCAAAGCCACTTAACCATTGCCAGTAGCGCAGCAAGGGCGGCTGATTAAGACCTAGCTGGGCTCGCAGTGCCTCCACTTGTTCCGGCGTGGCAAACTGCCCCAGCACCTGCTGGGCGGTGTCCCCTGGCAGCAGCGAGGTAATCGCAAAGATCACCAACGATACCATCAGCAGGGTAATAAGACTGGAGGCTAAGCGACCTAGTACCAGTCCAAAGAGTGAGTCGCGCATCTTTCTTCTCCGGCTCAAGGGCCATGTTGATCACCGGGGCGGATTAGCCGCGCCGGTGATGATGCCCATGGTCTGTGAAAACAGTAGGGAGAGCAGGAACTAGCCTTTCCACCAGATGTGCTCGGCGAACATGTAGCCCATAAAGCTACCCAAGGGCACGGTGCGATCCATGCCACCAATGCGGTCATCGTAGCTTTCGATGCTGCTTAGGAAGACGGGGATGCCGATGCCACCCTCTTCGTGGATCATGGTCTGCATATCGGCGTACATCTGTTTACGGGTGGCCAAATCCGGCTCTCCCCGCGAGGCAATCAACAATTGATCAAACTGCTCGTTGTGCCAGCCGGCTTCGTTCCAGGCCGCGCTGGAGAGGAAAAACTGTGAGAGCAAAATATTCGCTGTGGGGCGCGGGTTGATATTGCCGAACCCCAGCGGGTGCTTCATCCAGTGGTTAGACCAGTAGCCGTCAGAGGGAACCCGGTTGATATTTAGGTTGAGCCCTGCCTGAGCCGCGGACTGCTGGAGAAGCACGGCCATATCTTCCGACGAGGAAGCCGCAGGCGACGCCACCAGTGGCACAGTTGCGCCAGCCACCCCTGCCTTGGCAAGCAAAGAGGCCGCCCGTTCTGGGTCGTACTCCCGCTGGGGTAGCCCATCGAAGTAATAGGGGGAGCTAGAAATAATCGGCTGATCGTTGGCGATCTCGCCATAACCGCGCAGGGCGACGCGTTTGATCTGTTCGCGGTCGAAGAGGTACTTCATCGCCTCGCGGAATTCGGGGCGGCTGGTGGGCTGTTGGTCAAAACGCATGACCAGGTCGGTATAGTTACCGGCGTTCGTCGCTTTTACCTGATAGCCGTCACTGGTTTTCAAGCGCTCTGCGGAGTTGCCACTCACTTCATTAATCATCTGCACATCGCCAGACAGCAGCGCATTGACCCGGGACGATTCGTCGCTAATCCCCACCACCTCGATGGCATCCAGATAGGGATGGCCATCGCGCCAGTAGTTCTCATTCCGAACGCCCACTGAACGCACACCAGGCGTAAACTCTTGGCACTTGAAGGCGCCGGTACCCAACCCTTTCGAGAAGTCGGTCGTGCCGTCTGCCACAATCACAAGGTGCGAAACGGCGAGGATGGAGGGTAACTCGATATTGGGCGAGGAGAGGTTGAACTCGACACGCTGATCATCAAGAGCCCTGATACTGTCGATCTGGTCGACCATGGAGGCGACTTTTGAACCCGTAGCGGGATCCTTGTGGCGCATGATCGAAAAGATTACATCCTGGGGCGTCAGCGGTTTGCCATCGTGGAAGGTAACGCCGCGCCGCAGAGTAAAAATCCAGTGGCTGCCGTTGTCGGTATTCTCAAACGACTCCGCCAGGCAAGGCTGGGGCGTCAGATCTTCATCGTACTGGGTCAGGCCGTTATAAAACATATAGGCGCGGACATAGTCGATGGCCGTTGCCCCCAAGGCGGGATCCAGGGTGTCTTTTGTGGATGCTGAGTGTGCCGCTATGCGGATACGGCCGCCGTACTGGGGTGTCGCGCTTTCGCTATCCGCCGCCCAGGCCGAGGAGAAACCGGGAAAGGTACCGGCCGCGGCGGCAAACACGCCCGCTGCGCCAATGACTTTCATGGCTTCGCGTCGAGACAGCCCGCGCTGCATGGCGTTGTAAACCTGCATGCTTTGTTCGGGAGAAACAAACCGATCATTGGGGTTTTTTTCACGTGTCATAAGCCTTCTCCTTACTGCGATTAAGTGTTGTTGTGAGTCTGGCAGCGCGTGCTTGGCTGTTTTTTAATAGCTCTATTTTTAATAGCCTTGTTCTTAATAGCTTTTTTCTTAATAGCCCTGTTTTTGTAATCGCTGTTTTGATCGCTCTCTTGGTGAGTTTGGGAAGTAGTGTGAGTGCTGTGGTGATGGCTTAATGCAATCGATCCTGTAGTCGGTACCAGCTACCCACCAGGGGTAAAAACCACGGTTTGCCAAAATGGCCGGGGATAGCTGGCCACTTGGTATCCTGCCAAGGATGGTTTTGGCGGTTGCCAAGCATCACCTCGGCTAACACATGCCCCATATGCACCGACATCTGCACGCCATGGCCGCTATAGCCCATGGCGTAGTACATGCCATTGTGCTGCCCTGCATGGGGAAACCGGTCTTGGCTCATATCGACCAGCCCGCCCCAGCAGTAGTCGAGCCGCACCCCTTTTAGTTGGGGAAAGGCCTCTTCCAGCCCCCGGCGCAGTATCTCGCCGCTTTTGGCATCGGATTGGCTGCCGGACATGGCAAAGCGTGCCCGCCCGCCAAACAGCAGCCGGTTGTCGGCGGTAAGCCGGAAGTAGTGACCGACAATGCGGCTGGTGACATAAGAGCGCCGCTGGGGCAGCAATTGGGCACACTGGGCGGCTGAAAGCGGCTCGGTGACGACGATAAAACTGCCCACCGGCACCAGGCGGCGGCGAAACCAGCTTAGTGGGCCTGTCTGCGAAGCGCCGGTGGCCAGCAGCACGTTTTCGGCGCGAATGTCACCGCTGGGTGTGCCTAGCCGGTACGCGGACTTCTCGCGGGTGACGCGGGTCATCGGCGTACGTTCAAAAATATGCGCGCCATGCCTCGCCGCTGCTTCGGCCAAGCCGACGCCGAAGCGCCCCATATGCATCTGGCCGCCGTTACGCTGAAGCAATCCGCCATGGTAGAGCTTTGAATCGACTTCCTCTCTAACGGCGGCGGCAGAGAGCATTTCCACGTCGCTATCCACGTCGCGGCGAATGGCGTCGCAGGTGCGTGCGAGCTTGTCATAGTGTTCCGGTTTAGCCGCCAGTTTCAGCTTGCCGTGGCGCAGGTAGTCGCAGTCGATCGCTTCTTCGGCCATCACCTGCTCGACGCTGGAGACGGCATCGGCGTAAGTGGTGTAGTGAGCAATCGCGCGCTCGCGGCCAAGCTGCTCGACCAGACTGGCGTAGTCTTGGGCCACGCCGGTGTTGCACTGGCCGCCGTTGCGCCCCGAGGCTTCACCAATGATTTGGCCTGCTTCCAGCAGTGCTACCCGGGCCCCGCCCCGGGCCAGCGTGCGGGCAGCCGACAGCCCGGTAAAACCGCCGCCCACCACCGCAACATCGTAGTGCTCTTGGGTGAGGGCCTGCTGGCCCCCGGTGAAGGCGGGCGCTGTGGACAGCCAATAGGAGTTGAGTTGCATGGGCGGCTCCTGCACGGTGGGCGAAACAGTCAGCTTAAAGACCGACTAACGCGGGCAAGTCGCGGATATCGTTAATCTTGGTCGCCCCGTAGCCGTCGCAATAGGGCTCGTGGTTGCGGGCCACAAACGCCTTGTTCTTGATGCCCATTAGGTGGGCAGAGATAAGGTCATAGCGGAAGCTGGATGAGACGTGCAACAGCTCTTCGGGGTGGCAGTCCAGGCTGTCGATCATGGCTTCGAAGGCGGCTAAACGTGGCTTGTAAACTTTGAACGTATCGGCGGTGAAGACCTTGTGAAAGGGCACCTCAAGCTTTTGCACATTCGACATGATTTGGCTGTCATCGGCGTTGGAATAAATCACCAGGGGGATTTTGTCGGCAATTTTCGCCAGCCCCTCAATGACGTCTGGGTGTGGGCCCCAGGTAGGCACGGCCTGGTAATAGAGCATGCCTTCGTTGTCACGGTATTCGATGCCCCAGCGTTTGCAGGTGCGCTCCAGAGCGCTGCAGAGAACCTCCGCATAGGGTTTCCACTCGCCGAGTACTTCATCGTAACGATAAGCGCCAAAGTCCTGCACGAAGCGCTCCATGCGTTCAGCATCAGGGATGCGATCGGCAAAAATCTCGCGCGTCATGCGCCCCATCTGGAAGTTGGTGAGAGTGCCGTAACAATCAAAGGTGATGTACTTAGGGCGCATAATCTCGCTCATGGTGTTTGATCCTCTTTTGTCGTAATCGGAGTAGTTGGAGAGTCCTTAGCGCAGCTACTCATTTCATTACAGCATTCTTGAGCAGGCGCCAGACGCTGAAAGTACGCGCCCGGCTAACACAAACCGCCTTTTTTTGGGATTGATGCAGCATAGAATGCGGCAGGCCGATCACATCATTTCGGGCTGGCGGATACGGCTGCCATCGGAGAAGCGTTTGATGTGGTAAGGAGCAGGATCGACAACGGGCGTTGCATTGGTCGCTAAATCCGCCGCCAGCCTTCCTGCCCCAGGCCCAATGCCAAAGCCGTGGCCGCTAAAGCCAGCGGCGACGATAAAGCCGGGGATGGACTCAACCGGGGAGATGATCGGTATCATATCCGGTGTGGTATCGATCATGCCGCCCCAGGCGCGGGCAATATGGACACCTTTGAGCGCGGGGTACTCTGCCTGTAGGGCAGCCAGGGCGGCACGTGCCTGAGGTAGGTCAGGGGCGGGGTCAAGCACGCGCTGGCGCTCAAACGGCGATACCTGATCAAACTGCCAACTGCCGGCCGCTTCTGGCCCGTTAAAGAAAGACGCACCGATGCGTATCTGCAGCTTCTTGGCTAATTTACTGCGGTAGGCGGCGTAGAATTTGCTCGCGTAGCGAAGCCCCTGAGGGCTGATTTCCACCCGGCCAAGGCCCGACAGCGCCAAGGTGTAGCTGCCATCCAGGCGGCGGCGTAGAGCGACCTTGGGGGTAATTAAACAACCCGGCGTGACCTCCGGTGCGGCGGTAGTTTGCAGTGTGGTGCCCATGATATTGGCCGAGGGGAGCTCAACGCCGTGGCGACGGCAGAAGCGAGAGCTCCAGGCCCCGCCTGCACAGATAACCGTCGAAGTTTTTATCAATCCATGTTCAGTCCACACGCCACTCACACGCCCGTCATGCAGATCCAGGCCGCGCACCGCACAGTTTTGGTGAAGATAGGCGCCGTGTTCACGGGCCCCAGTGGCGATGGCCGAACAGGCCATTGAGGGTTCTGCCTGGGCATCGTTGGGCGACCAAACGCCGCCAATACAGGGTGTGGTGCTGCCTGGTGAGCGCTCACGGGCTTCTTCGGCACTCAACATATGGCTGATAAAGCCGCGTTCCCGGGCCTGTTTTCCCCAGGCCTCCCACTTGGCAAGGCTGGCTTGGCTATCGGTGGTGTAAACAATACCATTGCGCCGAAACCCCACATCGCGGCCCAACTCGGTAGAGAACGCTTCCCAGCGATCAAGGCTATACATGGCCAGTGGCAGTTCGAACATATCGCGGTTTTGCTGGCGTACCCAGCCCCAGTTGCGGCTGGACTGCTCGCCGCCGATAAGCCCCTTCTCCAGCAGGGCAACCGATACACCCTGTCGGGCCAACTCATAGGCTGCAGTAGTCCCCACAATGCCGCCACCGATCACCACCACATCCACCTGCTCGGGAAGGGTAGGAGAGTCGTGCACAGCGTCCACGTTGATAAACATGCTTGCTACCTCTAGTTGATAGATAAAGTAACCATCCAATACGCGGTGTCACTCACTGGTCGAGATCGATCAGCACGCTTTTATGCTGCAGGCAGGCGTCAAAGGCAGCACGCCCCAAGTCCCGGCCCACCCCAGAGCGTTTGTAGCCGCCAGTGGGAAGAATGTAGTCGTTACTGCGGCCGTAACGGTTAACCCATACCGTGCCCGCCGAGAGCTTTCTTACCGTGCGCAGCGCACGCCCCAGGTCAGCGGTATGAATACCGGCTGCCAGGCCGTAAACATCGTGCTCGGCCAGCGCTAGTGCCTCTTCTTCACTGTCGAAGGTTTGAATGGTCAGCACGGGCCCGAAGATTTCTTCCTCCACGGCGGGATTGTGTCGATCGTTTGTATGCAGCAGGGTGGGCTGATAAAAATGGCCGCCATCATGGCGTTCGAAGCGCTCTCCCCCGGCCAGCAATTCAGCGCCCGCCTCGCGGGAGCACGCTACAATCGATTCAATGCGGGTCAGCTGGGTGTTGGAAATAATCGGTGAAAACCAACCGCCTGCCTGCCAGGTGTGACCTGGGGTAAGGGCTTTGAAAAGCCCGCTAAGCCGTTCAATCATGGGCTCAAGCAGTTCGCGTTGGATCAATAGCCGCGAGCCTGCTACACACACTTGCCCGGCGTTGCCGGTAATCGCCGCGGCGAGGGTTTTAGCGGTGCGATCAATATCCGGGATATCGGCAAACACCAGCTGCGGGCTCTTGCCACCCAGCTCCAGGGTGACCGGCTTGGGCCCGGTTTCGGCACAGGCGCCCATGATGGTGCGCCCGGTCACCGTTGAGCCGGTGAAGGTGACTTTGGCCACATAGGGGTGACGGCATAGCGCGTCGCCAGTGACCGGCCCATTACCCTGAATGACGTTGAACACCCCTGGCGGCATGCCCGCCTTGATGGCTAGCTCGGCCAGCCGCACGGCGGTGAAAGGCGTCATTTCGGAGGGCTTAAGCACCACCGTGTTGCCCGCTGCCAGGGCGGGAGCGACTTTCCAGCAGGTCATGCTGAGGGGAAAGTTCCACGGGGCGATCGCGCCAACCACGCCGAGCGGTTCGGCAATCTGCATACCCAGGTGGTCGTGGGCGGTCGCCGCGACCTCGCCGCCGTGTTTGTCGGCGAATTCCGCAAAGAAGCGAATACCCTCGGCGGTGTAGGGCACATCCCAGGCCCGCGTCTGGTCGATCGGCCGGGTGGAGCCGAGTGATTCCAGTGGGGCGAGATAGTCAATATCGGCTTCAATCAGATCCGCCCAGCGGCGCATGATACGTGCCCGCTCCCGCGGCGCGCAGCGTGACCAGTCGCCGCGCACAAACGCTTGGTGGGCACTGGTGACAGCATCATCGACGCGATTGGCATCGGCCATGGGCAACTCGGCATAGACGGCCCCGTCGGAGGGACGGGATACGCTGAGCGCGCTTGGGTCAGTTACGTGCTGGCCTTGAATAAAGTGCGCACAGGGCAAGGCAATGCGGGCAGGATCGAAACTTGGCATAAGAGTCCTTGAAGTTAGTTCAATAGCGTTTTCGTTTACCTACCATCCTAGGTCGGATGCCCCAGCATGGGGTGCTGAGTACAGGGTGCTTGGGCGCAGGTGATGCGCTCACCTATAGCAGCGACGGTTAAATCTGCTGAATTGCGCAAAGCGCTCGTTTACGGCGTGGCATCGCGTCGCCCTGAGTGCCAAAGTAGCGGCAAACCGATCAACACCAGTTCAAGGAAAATAGTGCGATGACCCACTCCCCTTTGACGTCTGCTTCAGCTAACGCGACTGCCCGCTTTGAACGTGAGGGCTTAACGTGGCGAACAATAACCGTTAACGATCTTGAGGCGGCGCATAGCCTGTCCCATAAACTTGGCTGGCCCCATCGCATCGACGATTGGCGCCAAATGCTTGATGTGGGAGAGGGCGTCGCTCTGGAGAGCATCGACGGTGAACTGGTGGGCACTGGGCTCTGCTTCAATCAAGGGGCTATGGCCACCCTGGGGCTGGTGGTTATTAGCGACGAGTGGCAGGGCCTCGGGCTGGGGCGCGAGATGATGGTGCGGTTGATGGCGCTGGCGGGTGACCGGACGCTGCTATTAGTAGCCACGGCCGCGGGCCGGCCTCTGTACCAAAAGATGGGTTTTGAGGCATGCAATCGGATCTGCCAATACCAAGGGATAGTCACCGATACACCGCTTGCGCCGCCGCTGCCGGGTTTACGTGCGATGCAGGCAAGCGATCAGGCGGCGCTGGTTGCTCTCTCACCCGACAGTCCGGCTCATGCGGTGGTCGCTCAATCGGCTACCCATGGGATGGTGATTGAAAAGGCGGGCGTGATTGAAGGGGTAGCGCTGAAGCGAACGTATGGGCGCGGTGCGCAAATAGGCCCTATTCTGGCACGCAGTGCTGAACAGGCTCAGGCGTTGGTATTGGCGCTGCTGGCGGAGAGTGAGGGAGAATTTATACGCATCGACTTAGTGGATCCCGACGATGATAGCTGGCTGACTGCTTCAGGACTCAACTGCGTCGACGAAGTGACCCGCATGTACTATGGCGAGAGCATTGAGGAGGGGCCGTTAACGCGCTTTGGCTTGATATCTCAGGCCATGGGCTAGCGGTGGAGAGACCTTATGAACGCGAATATTGTGGATGCTGCTAACGCTATCACCCCCCAACTCAATGCCCAGCGGCGTGACTTTCATCGCTACCCCGAGCAGGGGTGGATGGAGTTTCGCACCGCCAGCCTTGTGGCTGAACGGCTTAGCCAACTGGGGTTTAGCGTTCAACTGGGGCAAGCGGTGGTGAGTGGTTGCGCACGCATGGGCGTGCCGGATAGGCAAACCCTGGAAGAAGCCTTGGCACGTGCGCGCACACAGGGTGCCATTGAACGTTGGTTGCCTGCCCTGGAAGGGGGCTTTACCGGCGTGGTGGGCACACTGGATACGCAGCGCCCTGGGCCAACCCAGGCGTTTCGTTTCGACCTTGATGCCTTACCCATCGTAGAGTCCAGCGAGGGCAATCACCGCCCTTACCAAGAGGGTTTTCACTCGCTCAATCAAGGCTCAATGCACGCCTGCGGCCATGATGGGCATGCCACCATTGGCTTGGGAATGGCCGAACTGTTGAGCCAATTTTCCAGTCAGTTGGTTGGCAAAATAAAATTGATTTTCCAACCCGCCGAAGAGGGCGTTCGGGGTGCTCAGTCGATGGTCGAGGCGGGAGTCGTCGATGACGTTGACAGACTGGTCGCCACGCATCTGGGCCTCGGCCACCCCAGCGGCCAGGTGATATGCGCGGCGGATGGCTTTCTGGCCACCACCAAGCTGGATGTTCACTTTTCGGGGAAGGCGGCACATGCCGGCGGGCAGCCAGAGATTGGCCACAATGCGCTACTGGCGGCAGCCCAGGCGACCCTGGGTTTACACGCCATCGCCCCACACAGCCAAGGCGCTGCGCGGATTAATGTTGGTCAACTGCATGCCGGGAGTGGGCGCAATATCATTGCCGATAGCGCGCTGTTAACGCTGGAGACCCGAGGCGCCACTGCGGATATAAACAGCTATATGGGAAACCGTGCCTTTGAGGTGCTCAAAGGGGCCGCCGCTATGCAGGGAGTAAGCATCTCTACCGAGCGCGTAGGCGCTGCTAGTGCGTGTGCCGCTAGTCCTGATTTGGTAGAAAAAATTGCCGCTTGCCTCGCCGATTACCCCGGCATCTCCCAGTTAGTGAGGCACGACGTGACGCCTGCAGGCTCTGAAGATGCCACCTCGCTAATGGCCAGGGTGATGGAGCGTGGTGGTCAGGCGACTTACATGATTTTTGGCGCTGATCTTGCGGCTGGCCATCATCACGCCAGCTTTGACTTTGATGAAGCAGTGATGCCGTTGGCGGTGGGTGCGTTGATGCAGGTAGCCCTTAATCCTTGAGATGATGCGGTCGTTTTTTTTGCTAAAAGCCATATCAAAACACCTCGCTAAGCGGTTATGGCGCTTAGCGAGGTGGCTCTGTGTTGTTGAATAGCGGTGATAGACAGTTCCCGTCTTGGCTTAGGCAACCTGTCTTTCAAGCTCGCCTGGAATCAAGAAGCCGCGCAGGATTTTTTCCATTCGCTGCCTTGCGTCAGCATGCTCAAGGTCAAGAAAATGGCCTGCATTGGGCACGACTTCAAACTCGCACTTCGGCATATAGTCGTCGGCGATTAGGATGTCTTCTGGCGTCGTGTACTCATCCAGTTTGCCATTAACGAAAAGCGTTGGTATCTCAATATTACCCAGCAGTTGCTCATAGTCGGTGTCGTTCATGGAAAGTATTTGCTCGATATGAAAGCAAACCTGTTGAAGTTCTTGATCATCTAAGCGTGAGAGGTGCCGGTAATTGATATATTTTAATAAGCGGGGTAAGTATTTTCCTACTTCTTCATTAAGCAAGTTAGCAGCGGTTTTGACATCGCCAATTTGAATATAATGGCGAGCACCATTGATATAGCGCAGCATGCCGACGTTAAGCTGAGTTGAAAATGAGGCTAGCACCGCTCTTTTAATCGATGTGGGGGATTGCGCCAATGCCATCATGGCGGCATAGCCTCCCCAAGAAACGGAAAGTAGCGACGTTGGCTGGTAACGTTCAATCAGAGCTAGGAGGATATTAACTTCATCATCCTTGGTAATGATGCCACCCACAGGGTTATGCGGTTTCGACTGGCCGGCAAAAGGCAAATCAAACAGGATAACGTTTAACCCGTCACTCAAGTATTTGACACAATTGGTAAAAGAGGCCGTGGTAGCTAGTGCACCGTTGACCATAATAATACTTTCAGTATTTTGAGGCTGTTGATAAAACTCTACATGCACGCAATGGTTGCCTATCTTAACGAGATCGGTATTGGCTTTCATGATCTTTTCCTTGCAGTAATTGGGTCAGTTAATGCGAGTTCTATTAATGTGAGCTCTATGCGCGTGCATGTCTGAGTAATTGATTATGAACCTATCAAGTTCATTAGCTGTCACAAGTGTGCAAGTTTTTTAGTATTTCTTTATTTATGTCTACATGATTGTTGAAGGTATTGGCGGCTGTGTATGTAGGATATTGTTGATAGTATTTGTAAGAGATTCGCTATACCTATGTAAGAAATGCCTTATAAGTAACTTTTTAATACGCAGTTGTTAGTTAATGTGTAGTCGGGTGGTGTTTGGATTAATTCACGTAGTTAAATATGACTGATGAGTATTACGGTGAATTAAAGATAACCCCCTCTCCAATCTCAGGTGAGGGGGTTATGGGAACTGGCTCAGTACGCGGTGCAGAACCGCTGATTGGTATGGTGTGAGTTTTCCAGCTCATCAATCATGGCGATGGCGTAATCCTGTACGGAAATACGGCTTTTACCTTCGCTATCAGTGAGTAGCGTATCGGTGCCAAGCCGGAAACTGCCCGTGCGCTCGCCAGGGAATATCTCAGCGGCGGGGGAGAGAAATGTCCACGCTTGAGCCGTTTGCGCGCGCAGTGTTTTAAGGGCCGTTTTCGCCCCTTCCGCTGTAGCCCGATACTCTGCCGGGAACCCCGGCGCATCTAACAAAAGCTTACCTGGCGCTACCTCGAGTGTGGCCGCGCCACCTACTACCAGTAATCTAGGCACAGAAGCGTGTTGGGTGGCGGCCAAAATCGAATTAAAGCCTTTGAGATAGTAGTCGTAAACGTTCTCCTGGGCATGGCCGCTAAAGGCACTAATAACGGCTTCAAAACCGCGAAGCTGACCGGCGAGTTCATCAGTATTTAATACATCGGTTTTAACGATAGTGACATTCTCCTGTGGTGCCACCCGTTCAGGGCGAGTCACTAACGCCGTCACGTGATGACCGCGGGAGAGTGCCTCGGTTAACAGGGCGGAACCAATAAATCCGCTAGCGCCAATCAGTGCAATCTTCATCGTAGTACTCCTTCAGTGGGTAGTCGCTGCATTGTCGTACGCGTTATTGATTTGAAAAATAGCCATTAACGTAATTTACTGTTGTTGTTTTCATAACAATAGGGCTCTAAATGACCACCGCCAGCGAGTTCGATTTAAACGGTTTGCCGATCTTTATCGCCCTGGTGGAAGCCGGCAGCTTTACCAAGGCAGCGGAGCGGCTAGGCTGCACAAAAACCCGGGTAAGCCTGCAAATTCGGCAGTTGGAGACGCGACTGGGGGTAACGCTGTTCCTTCGTACCACGCGGCGGGTTCAGCTTACCCAGGCCGGCGAGGCGCTTTATCATCAGTGCCATCCGCTGTTAACCGATCTACAGGGGGCGCTTGCCAGTGCCGTGAGTGACACACAACAGTTGCACGGCGAGCTGCGTATCACGGCCCCTGAAGATTACGCCGCCGGGGTGTTGAGCGAAGCGGTGGTGGCGTTCAGTCGTTTGCACTCGGCACTACACATACAACTACGTAGCGGCGACCAAGTAAGCGATATGGTTCAGGAGGGTATCGATTTAGCGTTTCGTTTAGGCTGGCTAAAAGACTCCACGCTACGCGCCCGTCGGATAGGCACTTTTCAACAGCATGTGGTGGCTGCTCCTGATTACCTGAAACGCCACGGCATACCCACACATCCCAAGGCGCTGGAAGCCCATGCGTGGATCGCATTTACACCGCTAAAAGCGCCGTTAACCTGGGCTTTTCAGCGACGCGATGAGCGGTATGAGGTGCAAATGAGCGCAGGGTTAGCGGCCAATTCAACGGCGAGTTTAGTCGCGCTGATGGTCGCTGGCGGCGGTCTTTCCGTAATGCCGGATATGACCGCGGCGCGAGAGATAGCGGCCGAACGTTTAGTACGCGTGCTTGACGAGTGGGCACTGCCCGAAGGCGGTGTTTATGCGGTATATCCGCCAGGACGACACGTAACCGCTAAAGCGCGTGCATTTATGACCTTTTTTGACGCCTGGTTGCAAAGAGAGCCCTAACGCTATACCACGCCAAGAATGCCCTTGTTCTGAGATAAAGCTTTGTTGGAACTGATGCTCTCTGCAGTGGGTAAAACTCATTAGCTGGGTGTTTCTTTTGGCAGACTTGTCTACCCTCTGCTATAGGGCACGGCAAGCTGGCGCGTCTATAACATACCTAGTGGACGTTATCTCGTCGGGGCTTCCCATACGCCGCCAAAAACACATCCACGGCGCTGCTGATTTGGCGGTGAAGCTCTTCATCACAGGGCGGTTGGCGCACGCCCATACGGACTTCTGTGACCAGCGTGCCCTGCCACATGCTGCACAGTTGGTCGGCGGCAGATTGAGGTGCGGTAAGCGTTAAGTGCCCGCTGTTGGCTAACCCCTCCAATTTCTCCTGAAGCCACTGTTTAGTGGCCCAGGGGCCTGCCTCGAAATACGCCCGTAGCAGCTCCGGGTACTGCTCGCCCTGGGCGGTCATTACCCGTTCAACCGCCAGCACATGGGGCTCTAATAAAAAGCGCACCAGGCTTAAACCGACCTCGATCAGCGATTGGCGCACCGCCCTGTGGGTGTCGGGCAGTTTATCCAACCCGCGGCGGATGATGGTGGTTTCACGCCGGATCACACTGCCAAACAGGGCCTCTTTGGTTACAAAATGGCCGTAAACGGTGACTTTGGAAACCCCCGCTTCTCGGGCAACGGCTTCCATCGTTACCCCCTCTAAGCCATGGCGAAAAAACAGACTTGCCGCCGCATCCATCATGGCATTCCGTTTAGCCATATCTTTAGGTCGGCCAGCGCGGCGTGTTGGTTCCGGCGATGTATGTTGAGAATCTGTCATCCAGTGCAATCCGTGCCCATCGAGTAAATAAATATTGAACGTACGCGTACAGGTATTATAGTGGACGGTATCGTTCAAGAATAAACCATTTCGAGGCCATTATGGTTAGGTTATTAGCGTCTTCTTGGCGCCACCGACTACGCGGCATGTTGGCGGCGCTGCTGATGATAGGTGTCACACTGGTGGCGGTGTTTTTCCTGACCAGCCAGCGCAGTAGTGCTCAGCTGGCCCGCCAGCAAGGCGCTGATAACGCCCTACTGCAGGTGGCGACCGAGGCCCTGGAACAGGCTGAACAGCTGCAGCGGGAGGTGCGCTTAACCGGGCGTGTGGTGGCGCGCCAGTCAGTATCACTGGCGTTCGAACCCGCGGGGCGGGTCACTGCTGTGTCCGCCGACAGAGGTGATGCGGTTGAGCAAGGGGATGTGCTGGCCACGCTGGATACCCGCCGATTAGAGAGCCGCTTGGCGGAGGTCGCCGCGCGCAGTGAAGAAGCCCGTGCCAGCCTCGCCCTTGCCCAGCGACAGGAGGAGCGTGAGGCGCAGCTAAACCAGAATAACTTTGCCAGCCGTACCGCACTGGATCAGGCCCGTACCGATCGGCTAACCCTTCAGGCTCAACTTGCGGCGCTGGCTGCCGAGCGCGATAGCCTGACCGCCGATTTGGATGACAGCACATTAAAAGCGCCCTTTACCGGACGGGTGATCGAGCGCCATGTCAGTGTCGGCAGTCTGGTGAGTAGCGGAACGTCGGCTTTCGATCTTATCGATATCGAACAGTTAGAAGCGCATCTTGGCCTACCTGCCGCGCTAGCGGCCACGTTTACCCCAGGCGAGGCCGTTGAACTGAGTGTCAATGGCGAGGCGATCCGCGCAGAGGTGCGTGCCCGGCTGCCCCAGGTTGACAGCGACAGCCGCACCCAGACGCTGGTGGTATCGCTGGAAGCTACAGACCACGCCGTGCCCGGCGATTTGGCAGAACTGCGCTACACAATCACCGAGCCCGCAAGCGGCTACTGGGTGCCGTTGGACTCCCTGCAAGCCGCTGACCGTGGCCTGTGGAATGTATTGGTGGCCGAGCCGCTAGAAAATGATCACTACCGTGTGGCCCAGGCCAGCGTAGAACTGCTGCACAGCGAAGGCGACCAAGCCTTTGTGCGCGGTACGCTAGCGCCGGGTATGCGGCTGATTACCAGCGGCACCCACCGGATTACCCCAGGGCAGCAGGTCACGCTGAGTGAGGAAGTGGCTAATGAAGCGCCTTGAGTGGTTATTTAACCGACGACTGTTAGCGCTCGCGCTGGGCCTTCTTGTGGTCGCCGGGCTGTCGGCCATTCAAACCTTGCCACGTGCGGAGGATCCTCACTTGGTGGCGCGCATGGCCACCGTATTAGCGCCTTTTCCGGGCGCCACCCCCGAGCAGGTTGAAGCTTTAGTGGCGCGTCCCATTGAGGATGAACTACGCACCATCGCTGAGATTAGCGTACTGGAATCCACCTCACGCCAAGGCATTGCGGTGATTAGCCTTGAGCTTGAGGACGCTGTGACCAACGTAACGCCGGTGTGGAGTCGCGTGCGAGACAAGCTGGCCGACGTGGCGCCTACGCTGCCTGACGGCGTGCAAACGCCGGAGCTGTTGGATGATCGGAGTTACGCGTTTAGCATCGTGGCCGCGCTGCGCTGGACACTGGACGCCCCACCCAATCCCCAACTGATGGAGCGCTACGCTGAGCGATTGGAAGCCGCGTTTCGAAACGTCCCTGGCACGGAGTATACCCACCGCTTTGGCGTGGCGGGGGAGGAGGTAGAAGTAAAGGTTAACCCGCTTGAGCTCAATGCTTTGGGGCTTTCCGTTGGGCAGTTAGCGGCCACCATTGAAGCAAGCGACGGTCGGCGTACCGCAGGTGAAGTGGTGTCCGACGGCCACCGGCTAACGGTGGGGCTAAGCGGTGAGTTCGATGCGCTTGATAGGCTGCGCGATATAGAAGTGGCGACTCGCCAGGGGCAAACCGTCAGGCTTGGCGAGTTGGCTGAACTACGCCGCGGCGTACAAGACCCGCCTGCCGCGGTGGCCCTGTTAAATGGCGAGCGTGCGGTATTTGTCGGCGCCCGTATGGCGCCCGGCCAGCGAATTGATCGCTGGGTGGAACAAGCCCAGCTGCAGTTGTCGGCGTTTGCCGACGAGCTACCGATTGGTATCGCGGTTGAAGAAGTCTTCGAGCAAGCCAGTTACACCAATCAGCGTTTGAGTGACGTGGCAGTTAGCCTATTGATAGGGCTGGTGCTGGTGGTGGCGATCTTGTTCCTTACCATGGGCTGGCGCTCGGCGGTGACAGTGGGACTGGCGATTCCCGCCACGGCTCTGCTGACCCTGGCGTTCTTCAAACCGCTGGGTATCGATATCCACCAGATGAGCATTACCGGCATTATTGTGGCCCTGGGGTTGATGGTCGATAACGCCATTGTGATGACCAACGCCCTGCGCGAGCGTTTTTTGAAAGGCGATTCAGCGCTGGCCGCTACCCGAGACACACTGCGCCACTTGGCAGTGCCGCTATTGGCCAGTACCTTAACCACCATTCTGGCGTTTATGCCGATTGTGTTGATGCCAGGCCCTGCGGGGGAGTTCGTAGGCCCCTTGGCCATGGCGGTGATGGTTGCACTGGTAAGCTCTTATCTGGTCTCGTTGCTGCTGGTGCCAGCACTGTCACCCATGCTGTTAGCCAAGGTTGCTGACAAACCTCCAGCGCCAACCGAAAGCGGCATCAGCTATAGGGTTAAGCGCGGTTTTCGCCGAACGGTACGTAGCGCGCTGCGTCATCCCTGGGCCGCGATGATCATTACCTTGTGCGTGCCGGTGGGTGGCATGGCGCTGATGCCTACACTGGACGTGGCGTTTTTCCCACCCGCAGACCGCGATCAGTTTCATATAGAGGTGCGCTTGCCTCCTGCCAGCAGTATGGCTAACAGCGAAGCCCTGGCCCATGAGGTCGAGGCGATGATTCGGGAGCTGCCGGGCGTCACCCGCGTCTCGGCGTTTGTGGGTGAAAGCGCACCGATGATGTACTACAACGTGCTTACCAATGAGGATAACAACCCAGCGTTTTTGCACCTAGTGGTGGATACAGCGTCGTTACAAATCACTAACGAGCGCGTGCCCGCCCTGCAGCAGGCGCTTGATCAGCGTTTCCCCCAGGCCCAAAGCGTGGTGCGCAAGTATGAGCAGGGCCCGCCGTTTAAAGCCCCGATTGAGCTACGGGTCTATGGCGATGATCTAGCGGTGCTGTCATCGCTGGGGCTTGAGCTGGCGGGGCTCATGCACGAACTGCCGCAAGTCACCCATGTGCGGGCGGGCATGCAGCGTGATTTGCCCAGGTTAACCCTGGATATCGACCATACTGCATTGAGTGATGTTGGGCTGACACCGCAGCGGTTAGCGGAACAAGTGGGTGCCGCGCTCTCGGGACAATCGGCAGGCATGCTGCTGGAGGATACTCAGCAACTGCCGGTGCGGGTACGCTACGCCGATGAGTGGCGCACTAACGCCGAGCAGTTGGCGGCGCTGCGCTTGGTCAGCGACCAAGTAGCGGAGGGCCTGCCACTGGCGGCGGTGGCGGAGGTGTCGCTCATGCCTGCCTGGAGCGTGATTACCCGCCGTAACGCGGAACGGGTTCAGTTGGTGCAAGGGTACCTGGTGGCTGACGCTTTGCCAGCGGTCTCCATGACTCAACTAGATGGCAAGCTTCAGGCGGCGTTGGACTCGGGGGCGTTTCAATTGCCACGGGGCTACCGCATTGAAACCGGTGGTGAAGCTGCCGAGCGTGATGAAGCCGTGGGCCAGCTGCTTGCTTCGGTGGTGTTGCTAGTCATCGCCATGGTAGCCACCGTGGTGTTGGCCTTTAACTCCTTCCGGCGGGCCGCCATCGTCTTTATAGCCGGAGCCCAGGCAATGGGGATGGGCATTGTCGCGCTGCTACTCAGCGGGCATGCGTTTGGCTTTGTGATTATCGTTGGTATTATGGGCTTGGTGGGGGTAGCGATTAATGCCACCATTATCATTATTGCCGCCTTGGATGACGATGAAGCCGCCCGCCGAGGCGACATTGACGCCATGCTGGCGGTGATCAGTGGCCCCACCAGCCGACATATCGTTTCGACCACGATCACTACCTTTGCTGGTTTAATACCGCTAATGGTGGCTTCCGGCGGTCTTTGGCCACCCTTCGCGCAAACTATTGGATTTGGTCTACTCTTAGCAACGCTAGTGTCGTTTGTCTTTACCCCAGCGCTATATCGGCTGTGGGTATCGCGACCTGTTGATGCCTAGCACCATGACCGCACGACTATTTTACAAGGACGAGTAAATAGCATGTATCAGCACTATAGCCAGCAAGGTTCGGAACTTGATAAAGAGCGGCCAGGCCACGCGGTGGCAATTCTCCGCTTTAAAGGAAACTCACCTGGGGTTCACATTGTCGACGTTAATACCGACTATCAGCGGTTATGGGGTGGCAGCCGTGAAGATTGGCTGGGAGTGGCGCCCATTATCGTTCAGCAAGAGGCCGCCAACCGGCAAATTTTTGACCAGTTGCACGATGCGCTGAATCCATTGATCAATGATGCGGAAAGTTTTTTTGAGGGCATTGGTGGGCTGGAAGTAAACCGCCGTCATGATGGGTCGCGTCGATATGTTGAATGGCGAATTACGGCGATGGGCGTAAGGCACAATGATGCCATTACGCTCGTGTTAACCCAGCGCGATGTGACCGAGCAGAAGGAGAAAGAAGCCCAGCTTAAGCGGCTAGCAACCACCGATATGTTAACCGGGCTCGTTAACAGGTCTCAGTTTGATACGGTACTGAAAAGCGAAATCAACCGCCAAAACCGCTACGCTCGCCCGCTCTCTTTGATCATGTTGGATATCGATTATTTTAAACAGATCAATGATAACTATGGGCATGATGTCGGTGACCAAGTACTGGTTGAACTCGCTGATTTGCTTAGGCGCAATCTACGTAAAGCGGATTGTTGCGCACGCTGGGGTGGTGAAGAGTTTATGCTGCTGGCGCCTGAAACCTCGCTTGAACAGGCCGTGCGGCTAGCAGAAAAAGTGCGCGGCGCAATAAAATCCACTGACTTCCCCGTGGAAGGCTGGGTCACGGCAAGCTTTGGTGTTGTGGAAGTGCTCTCCAATGAGTCGGTAAAGAGCGTCATGAAGCGAGTGGATAACGCCCTTTACCTCGCGAAAGAGGAAGGGCGCGATCAAGTTTCAACGGGTGGTTTATTACCCTCTGTTAAGCAAGCTTAATCTTGGTCGCGATCAATGGCGAACGGTGACCACGCCTGACGAACGGTCATAATTTCTAAACGGTTGATGTTGATATGGTCGGGCAGGGTCGCCAAGTAGTAAAGTTGCTCGGCAATATCTTCCGCCTGGAGTGGCGTGGTGCCTCGGTAAAGCGCATCAGAGGCGGCCTGGTTGCCTTTGGTTCTAACCAGTGTGAACTCGGTTTCGGCCATGCCGGGGGCAAGATCGGTGACGCGCACACCGGTACCTAACAGGTCGCAGCGTAGGTTATAGCTGAATTGCTGCACAAAGGCTTTGGAGGCGCCATACACATGCCCGCCAGGGTACGGCCACTGCCCCGCCACCGAGCCAAGATTAAGAATACTCGCCCCTTTTCCGGTTTTAAGTAGCAGTGGCAGCGCCGCGTGAGTCACGTTGACCAGGCCCGTGATATTGGTATCGATCATGGTGTGCCAATCTTCCAGCGCCACCTTTTGTGCCGGTTCCGGCGCCAGGGCTAAGCCCGCATTATTGATCAAGCAAGTTAGCGGTAAAAATTCTGCTGGCAGATTACTGATCGCACTTGTGACCGCCTCACTATCTCGTACATCAAGCGCCAGCGTTAGCACAGGCACTTGTTTAGAAAGCTCCTCTTCCAGTGCCTTTAGGCGCTCTTCACGACGGCCCGTTAGAATTAACGACCAACCTGCTTTGGCAAAGCGCTGCGCTGCCGCTTTACCAAACCCCGAAGTAGCTCCCGTGATAAGTACGCTAGGCATTGCACTATCTCCATGTTAGTTAACGCTTAATAGGGCGACATTGCCCATGGTTGCCTCACTGTAAGCAACGTTGGCCCAAGCCATTAGGGCCAGATAATAACAGCCGATGTGACATTCGCTGTCCCGTTGATGTGTTACGACTGGCCCTACAGCCTCAAGGATCAAACTCACTAGGCTGGCAAGCACACTATTAGCTAATGGATTAAACAGGGTGCCTGCCATGAATGCCACTATTGCTGCTTCTTATCCACCCACCCAAGATGTGGATAACCGCTATGTACACGGCTTGGATCGCCAGTATGTGTTCCATTCTTGGGCCCAGCAAGGCAGTTTAGATCCCATGGTTATCGCGGGCGCTGAAGGTTGCCGCGTTTGGGACTACGCGGGACATTCGTATTTGGATTTTAGTAGCCAGCTGGTTAATACCAACATCGGCCATCAGCATCCTAAAGTGGTGAGTGCGATTCAGGCCCAGGCGGCAAGCCTGTGCACCATCGCGCCGGCCCATGCCAATTTAGCCCGCGGGGAGGCGGCTAAGCGCATCATCGCCAAAGCCCCCGCAGGCTTTAGCAAGGTGTTTTTTACCAATGCGGGAGCGGATGCCAATGAAAACGCCATTCGCATGGCGCGACTGTATACCGGGCGCAGCAAAATACTGTCTGCTTACCGTTCTTATCACGGCAATACTGGTTCAGCGATTGCGGCCACCGGCGACTGGCGGCGCGTGCCTAACGAGTATGCTAGCGGGCACGTGCACTTCTTCAACCCCTACCTTTATCGCAGCGAGTTCTGGGCGCGGGATGAAGATGAAGAGTGTGAGCGGGCGTTAACCCATCTACGCCGGGTAATTGAGTGCGAAGGCGCCAACGCCGTCGCCGCCATTCTGCTCGAAACCATTCCTGGGACTGCGGGGGTGTTATTACCGCCCAAGGCCTACCTGCAGGGCGTTAGGCAACTCGCCGACGAGTTCGGCATCGTTTTGATTCTCGATGAAGTGATGGCCGGTTTCGGTCGCACGGGCCGTTGGTTCGCCTTTGAGCATTACGATATGGCGCCGGATTTGATTGTGTTCGCTAAAGGGGTCAACTCCGGCTATGTACCTGCCGGTGGGGTGATTATTTCAGCATCTATTTCACACTACTTCGATGATCACTTTTTTGTCGGCGGCCTAACCTATTCCGGTCATCCGTTGGCAATGGCGGCGATAGTCGCGACCCTGGACGCCATGGAAGAAGAGGGCATCGTTGAAAATGCCGATAAGATCGGTAACGGCTTGTTAGCAGAAGGATTGCAGCAGCTTGCCGAGCGGCATGCGGTGATCGGCGATTGGCGTGGCTTGGGCGTTTTTCACGCTCTGGAACTGGTCAGCGACCCGGTACGCAAAACGCCGCTGCCCGGGGCTGAAGTGCTGAAGCTCAAGCAGCAATTGATGGAACAGGGGCTGCTGGTGTTTACCGTCGAGAACCGCATTCATGTCGTGCCGCCATGCATTGTGTCGGCGGCCGAGGTGGAAGATGGGTTGGCAATTCTTGAACGCGTGTTTGAAGGCTACGCGTTACCTAACTGCTAATAAGTTACTTAAGTACTTAAAGCGTTATCGTAGGCGAGGCCCAGGCGCTGGATGCCTGGGTCTATACGTTCCCGTTCGATAGCGCCAAACCCCAAGCGGAAAAAGCGCCGCGGCGGGGCGGCATCGAAGAAGTGTTGAAAGCCGGGTTCAATCAACACACCACGTTGAGCGGCATGCCAGGCCAACCGCTGGGTATCGATGCTGGCGTCTGCTTCCAGCCAGAAGGCGCTGGAGCGATTGCTGCTATGGCTTCGGCAGCCAGGCAAGGCCTGTTCAATGGCGAGGCGCATGGCATCGCGGCGCTGATCGATCTCTTCCACATGCAGCTTGAGATAGCGCTCGTAATAGCCTTGGGAAATAAACTGCGCCAGTTGGTGCTGCAACGCGGCAGGTGGGTGGCGGTACATCATGCGGCGCAGTGCGCGTAGTTCGTCAATCAACTCTGCATCCGCGACCACGTAACCCATACGCAGCCCAGGTGAGAGTGCTTTGGATAAGCTTCCCATATAGATAATCCGCGCACTCTGGGCACTGGCTTTAAGCGCGGGCAGCGCAAACTGGTCGCCGTGAATCTCGGCGTCGTAGTCATCCTCAATCACGATTTGGTCGCGGTAGGGGAGTTGGGCCAATAGCGCCTCGCGTCTCTCACGGCTCATGGTCACGCCCGTGGGAACCTGATGGCTGGGCATCACATACAGATAGTCACACTGCTGAGAGCCCTCAAGGCACATGCCGTCTGCATCCACGGTTTGGAACTGCAGGCTAGCGCCGCGCTGGGCAAATACATTCATCGCCTCGCGGTAACCCGGTGACTCCAGGGCCACGCTCGTTCCCCGATGGCAAAGCAGTTGCGCAATCAAATAGAGCGCATTTTGCGTTCCCATGGTGATCAGTATCTCTTCCGGTCGGGCAAAAATACCTCGACGCGGCAAAATACGCTTACGCAGTTGCTCAATGAGTAAAGAGTCATCCTGATCAATGCGGTCGCGCAGCCACGGTTTATCGCGCTGGGAGCTTAATAAACGCCGGGAAACATCGCGCCATTGGGCAAGCGGGAACAGACGCGTATCTAGCTGGCCATAAATAAACGGATAGGCATATTCCGACCAATTGCCGGGTTTGAGAATACCTTGGTAGTTAGTAGGGCGCTGGGAAATACGTTTGTGCCAGTTTGGTGCAGTGGTTGAGGCGCTACTGCTCTCCGTCATTGCGGTTAAAGAGGCATTTAGTCCTGATTGAGGCTCATTATAATCAGGGTGTAAGTAATAACCGCTACGTGGGCGACTAACCAGATAGCCATCTTCGACCAGTTTTTCGTAAACAATCGCTACCGTATTACGCGAAATACCCAGCTGTTGGGAAAGCTTGCGGCAGGAGGGGAGCGCGTCCTCGGTGGGTAAGCTGCCCGTGCGAATGGCTTCTAACAGCGTTTTACGCAGCTGTTCTTGCAGGCAAGGGGCAGCGTTAGGGTCGACCTCAAGACACAGCGTAGTCATGCACTCCTCCTCTTTAGATTATCCCCCTCTCTTTAAGCCAAGCATCTTTCATGCCAGTTTTAGGGTGCCCAGCTGTCCTTTTAATTTAAGCCAACTGGCTCTAATCGGGAGGAGGATAAAAAACTAGGGTGAAGTTACTTCCAACTTGTAACCGTTTGGTTAGCGATGATTGTTCACTCTAGGGATATAAAAAGATGAAAAAAATAGCTGCTTTAACTACCGCACTAAGCGTTGGTGTTCTTACTTTAGGGATGTCATTCACTACGGCAGCCGCAGATTTAGAAGAAATCGAGAGCCGTGGCTACATGACCGTGGCTACCGAAGATAATTACGCACCGTTTAACTTTATGAGTGGCAGCGACCCGGACGGCTTTATCAAAGATATATTGATTGAACTGGAGGAGTACGCGGACTTCGAAATCCGCCAGGATATTTTGCCCTGGACGGGGCTGCTGGCGTCGGTGTCGTCGGGCCAGTACGACATGGCACTGACTGGCGCTTCGGTGACCGATGAGCGGCTGCGGGTGTTCAACTATGCACCGCCTTTCGCCTCCGCCCAGCACTTTTATATCAAGCGGGCGGGTGATGACCGTATCAATAGCGTTGCAGATTTAAGCGGTATGACGCTGGGCGTTCAAGCGGGCAGTGCACTGCTGTCGCGCCTGCCAGAGCTGGAAGTCATGCTGGAAGAGAGCGGTGGCGAACTGGGCGAGGTCATGCAGTATGAAGCCTATCCAGAAATCTACGCTGATCTCGCCAATGGCCGTGTTGACTACGTTATCAACTCCATCGTGCCGGTGAATGACCTGATCAGTGAGCGCCCTGACGTATTCGAGGCGGGCCAGGCCGTCTCCGGCCCGGGCTATGTGGCTTGGCCGGTGCGTAAAGATAGTCCCGAACTGTTGGCCTATATCACCGATTTTATGAGCCACCTGCGCGATTCGGGCCGTTTGGCCGAGCTACAGGAAAAATGGTTTGGCGAGTCTTTTGACGACCTACCGACAACACCGATCACCTCCGTAGAAGAGTTCCACGAAATGGCCGGTATGTAAGCCATCACCTTCGCCAGCCGCCTGTGCGCATCCAGCCGGGCGGCTTATCCAATCAAGCGAATCAGGGGGTGAGTGGGCATGGACAGTAGCGCATGGGGACTTCTCATTCAGGGTGCCTGGACAACGCTGTGGATCTCCGGCATCTCCATTGCCATCGGTGTGGTGATGGGGCTGTTGATTGCGTTGCTTCGAGTGGCAAAAATTCCCGTTCTGCATCAAGTGCTAGGGGTTTATATTAGCCTGGCGCGGGCAACGCCGCTGGTAACGCTGGTGTTATTTATCTTCTTAACCGCACCGACCATGGGCGTTAACCTCAACCGCAATGTGGCCGGCATCATTGCGCTAACGCTCAATACCACTGCCTTTAACGCCGAAATTTGGCGCTCTGCGTTTAACAACTTCTCTAAAGATCAGCGTGAAGCCGCGCTGGCGATTGGCATGACCCCATGGGTCTATTTTCGCCGCATTATGCTGCCGCAAATTACCATTACCAGTCTGCCGGGCTTGGTCAATGAGATGTCGTTTCTGATTAAAGGCAGTCCCGCCATTGCCGTCATCGGCGTGGTCGACCTTACCCGGGTGACCAACCGTATCTCAGCGGTTACCTACGACCCATTGCCACCCATTTTAGCGGCTGCGGCGCTGTATATGCTGATCATCAGTTTGTTGGTGTGGTTTCAACGTGTGGCTGAGCGCAAGGCCAGCCGACTGGCCGTTTAACGTGGCCATTATGGGGGAACCTCTATGAGCAATTGGGACATTCTTTGGTCGTCTTACGATGTGTTTTTAAGTGGTTTTTACAACACCTTAAAACTGTTTGGTTTATCCGCCGTGTTAGCTTTTTTAATGGGCAGCGGTATGGTGTTTTTGTTGGAAGGCTCTCGCCCACGGTTGAAGATTCCGCTGCGAATTTTTATCGATGGCATGCGCATGCTGCCGTTTTTGATATTGGCGTATCTGCTCTATTACGGTTTACCCAGTGCAGGCATTCGTATGAGCGCCTGGACGGCCGGGATTATTGCCCTGGTGATTTACCACGGTGCTTATTTTGCCGAGATTCTGCGTGGCTGCCGCGCCACTTTTGCCCAAGGACAGGTGGAGGCCGCCATCGCTCAAGGGTTTTCGCAGCCCAAGATGTTTATGCGTATTATCTTGCCCCAACTGATATTAAAAACCCGCGGCTTGTTGGGCAATCAACTGATCATCCTGCTTAAAGATACTGCCTTTCTGGTGATTATCACCGTGCGCGAACTCACCGCGGCAGCGAGCAGCCTGTCGAGCACCTACTTCATTCCCATGGAAGCGTTCATCGTGGTGATCGGCTTCTACTGGTTGATCAGTATTGGTTTAGAACTGTTTATCAAAATGATTGGCCGTTTTGGCGCCAAGCGAGGATTCGAAAATGCCTGAGACCGCCGCTGTTAGTATTCGTAACCTCTCCAAAAGCTTTGATGGCACCGAGGTGCTGCGTGATGTATCGCTTGAGGTGCAGCCTGGCGAAGTGGTGAGTATTTTAGGCTCATCGGGGTCGGGTAAATCTACCCTGCTACGCTGCATTAACTGGCTTGAACAGCCCGACCGCGGCGACATTCGTATTGACGGTGACCGCATCGGCGTTAGCGACACCGGCAAGCCCATGTCGCGCCGAGAGCTTGCTGGCATGCGTGCGCGCTTGGGCATGGTATTCCAGGGCTTTAACCTCTGGCCTCACTTGAGCGTGCTGCGCAATGTCACTGAAGCGCCTATTCATGTGCAGGGGGTGAGCAAGAAGGAGGCCGAGGAACGGGCTATGGCGCTACTTGAGAAAGTCGGGATGGTCGATAAACGCGAGCAGTACCCCTACACCCTTTCGGGTGGGCAGAAGCAGCGGGTGGCCATTGCCCGGGCGCTCGCCATGCAGCCCAATGTGATGTTGTTCGACGAGCCCACTTCAGCCCTCGACCCAGAGCTGGTGGGCGAGGTGTTAGGGGTCATCAAAGACCTCTCAAAAGAGGGCTACACCATGGTGCTGGTAACCCACGAGATGGAGTTCGCCCGAGCGGTCTCCGACCAAGTAGTGTTCCTCGACAAAGGCATCATTATCGAAAAATCCCACCCCAGCGAATTTTTCGTCAACCCCAAAACCGACCGGGTACGGCGTTTCCTGGAACTTGAAGCGCCTATAGTGTGAGTGCACTAAGCCTGACTATGCGAGTCAGTTTTAACAAAGCTATTTCCTCTCTAAAATAACTCGTTACCAGTACTCGGGCTTGTCGGCTGGCTTTTTTCGGGTGTGGACACGATCAGGGAATTGGTGGGCTTCGAGTTCATCGGTGGTTATATGGCGACGCATCCAATCAGCGTATTTTCTTAGGGAGCCTGGAGGTGTCCGGTCAACACCCTTCCGATGGGGGAGGATGATACCTATGCGTAAGTGTGGAAAATCTGCACGGATCGCCTCTAAAGCAGGGGTCATGTCCGTATCACCCGACACTAAGACGATTTGCTGGATTCGATTTTCCGGAGCCTCTCCCCAATTCTGTTTAGCCGCAAGGCGATACATCGTGATACCGAGACGAACATCTGTTTCTTTCTCCTCAAGGTTCCAGATATCAACCTGATCCTGCCGAGAGGCTGGTATATTTCTGGAGATAAAGCGGGGAGCTTTCCGGTGATCCAGGCGATGCCGGCCCCAGTGCACCTCAATGCCACGAGCCTTGAGCGCTCGAATATAGGTATCTTGGGCCTGTTTGGACTGCTGCTTGCGTGTTGCTAGGGTAGGTTGCACTGGAGAAGTGAAATAATGTATTTCAGCCACTTGGCTACAGGGATCGTTCTCGTGAGCAATAGCTTCGAGCAAGCTTGATAGGTCGAGCCACTTGTAAGGCGTACCTGCAAGTAGCCCGTAGAACAAGTTGTAGCCGTCGACAAAGAAGGCAGTCTGCACAAATGAGATCCTTAAAAACGAAGAAACCGGCGCATTGGCCGGTTTCTTCACCCTAACTGCCAGCGAACCTAATCGCTGCGTTCAGGGCTGAGTCGTGGCTGCATTATCGCCCATATTTGAGCGATGCGCAAACGTCAGCCTTATCCACTATGAAGTGAGCCTGGCGCTGGTTCGATCATTATCCCGACTATCTATATTAACGGATGACCGCTTGGCAAGTGCAGTTGATGTAGGTAAGGCTAAGCTAGTGGCTGTGTAGATCGCTCGCTTTGTGCGTCTTTCGCCTCTACCGCATCCGCTAGCATATACGCGGTAATCGCAGAAAGCGTCCAGCCGAGGTGGCCGTGCCCGGTGTTATAGAACACGGTGGGCAGTTTGCCGGGGCCGACCTTGGGCAGCATATTGGGCAGCATCGGACGCAGCCCTGCCCAGGGCACCACGCGGCGGGTGCTGACGCCAGGGAAGCACTCTTCCACCCAGCGAATCAGCGGGCGGATGCGGTTGTCGCGGATATCACGATTAAAGCCGTTAAACTCGGCGGTACCGGCTATGCGGAAGCGGTCATCGCCCAGGCGGCTGGTGACCAGCTTGGTTTCATCATCGAGCAGGCTAACGGTAGGGGCAGCCTGTTGGGAGGCAGCATCGTCAAGCTGCACGGTAATCGAGTAACCTTTGACCGGGTAAATATTGACCCGGTCGCCTAGCTTCGCAGCCAGGGCTCGGCTGCCTACGCCTGCGCATACCACGACGCTATCAAAGGTTTCGCGCACGGGTTCGCCGTCAGCCTCGCCTTCAATTGCGGCAGTGACCCAGGCGTGCTGTTCGTCCGCGCCGATATCCTGCACGCTGTGGCCATATTTAAGCGTTACGCCGCGGCGTTCGGCAGCTTGGGCCAAGCCATGGGTAAACTTATGAATATCACCCGTGGCATCGCTTTCAGTAAAGAAGCCGCCATAGTAGTTGCCCGCCAGGGTGGGTTCGATGGCGCGCATCTCGTCAGGAGTGACCGCCCTGCGCTCTAGGCCGCCTTGGCTGAGTAGTTGCGATACCTTAGCGGCGTGGTCATAGCCCTTTTTGTCCCGGTAGATGTGCAGAATACCTTTCTGCTTTAAATCGAAATCGATCTGCTCTTCCTGCGCCCACTGAAACAGGTGCTCGCGTGCTGCAATGGCCAGCCGCGCGGTTTCGGTGGTGTTGGCAGCGTAGCGGGGGATAGAGGCAATAAATTCGCCAAACCAACTGAGCTTGTGCCAGCTTGGGCGGGGATTAACTAAAAGAGGGGCGTCGTTTCTGAGCATCCAGCGCAGGCCCTTGATAACCGTCGGCCAGTGGTTCCACACTTCAGCATTAGAGGCTGAAAGCTGACCGCCGTTGGCAAATGACGTCTCCATCGCGGCGTAGCGATGCTTTTCAAATACGGTGACTTCATAGCCACGTTTGACCAGGGCGTAAGCGCTGGTAATGCCGGTGATACCACCACCGATAACGGCAATGCGTTGCATAACTCTCTCCAGATTGTATGAGCGTCGGGGAATCCCACCTAACGGCGTAAGCTGCTGGGCGTACCCCTTCCGTCATGGAACCTGAGAGATTCACGCATCCGCTGGGTGCGCTTGCTCCTTCGGTGGGCTGAGTGACGCAGTCATCAGCCGCTCTTCGGAAAGCGAGGGTGATAGCGGTCCGGTTGCCTGAGAGTTTCCGGGGTTGTTGCTCCTTCGGCGCTGGCGTCATCGCGATTGCTATCAGATGCGCCAAGCTCTCCCGCTATTACCTTGTGTCTTATTGTCTTAAATGCTGCTGTCTTTAATACGGTTAGTCTTTAATACGGTCAGCTTTAACTTGATTAGTTTTAGCATGAAAGACGACGATGGTCTTGAACGCTTATTCCACGGGCTGTGCACGCTCGATGATCGCCGCACAATTCAGCCCCGTGGGCAGGGTGCCGGTGTTGAGGCCACTGCGCTCAGCGAGCCGCCCCGCGCAGAGCGCATCGGCCACATAAGCGGGGGCGTGCTGAACCAGTAGGGCGCCCTGTAGCGCCAGAGCCATACCGTCCGCTAACTGGCGAGCGCGGTATTGGAGCGCTTGGGTATCCTGCATTTGCTGCTGTAACTGGTGAATAAAGCGATCCAAATGTGCATCAGCGCCTTGTGCTTTGGCGAGTTCTACAAAGTAGGCGTCAAGCACCTCGGGCTGCTTTTCAATCGCGCGCAGGATATCCAGACACTGCACGTTGCCGCTGCCTTCCCAGATGGCGTTGATGGGCGATTCGCGGAACAGGCGCGGCATCAAATGGGTTTCCATGACGCCGCTACCGCCGATGACTTCCATCGCTTCATAGGCGTGGTGGGGCGTGCGCTTGCAGATCCAGTATTTACCGACCGGTGTGGCAATGCGTGCAAGCAGACGCTCGTGCTCGTTGTCTTGCTGATCCATCGCTCGAGCCATGCGCAGCATCAGGGTCGTCGCGGCTTCACTCTCGATGGCCAGATCGGCGAGCACGTTTTGCATCAGCGGCTGCTCACTCAAACGCGCCCCAAAGGCATGGCGATGAGAGGCGTGGTGAATCGCCTGGGCGGTGGCCTGTCGCATGCCGGCCGCAGAGCCAATCATGCAGTCGTAGCGGGTCATGGCGACCATCTCAATGATGGTGCGCACACCGCGCCCTTCATCGCCCACCATCCAGGCAAAGGCACCCCGCAGCTCCGTCTCGCTGGAGGCATTCGCCACGTTGCCCATTTTGCGCTTTAGCTGCTGGATATGGAGCGGGTTTTTAGTACCGTCGGGTCGCCAGCGCGGCAGTAGAAAACAGCTCAGGCCGCCCGGGGCCTGGGCGAGCACCAGGAAAGCGTCGCACATCGGCGCGGAGACAAACCACTTATGCCCTACTAGCTCGTAGGCTTCCCCTGGCCCGCCTTGATCAATCGGATAGGCGCGGGTGGTGTTAAGCCGCACATCGGAGCCGCCCTGCTTCTCGGTCATTGCCATGCCGAGGGTGACGCCCTGTTTTTCGAAATAGGGCACGTTGCGCGGGTCGTAGTGCGGTGCGGTGATTTTATCGCCCCAGCTCTTAAGCAGGCTGGGCTGGTGGCGTAACGCAGGCAGGGCAGCGAACGTCATGGTGATCGGGCAGCCGTGGGCCGCTTCCACCTGAGTGTTCAGATAGTAGTTGGCGGCACGTGTAACATGGGCGCCCGGCCCGGGGGTTCGCCAGGGGCTTGCGTGCAGGCCTTGCTCTACCGCTGTTTGCATTAGCTGGTGATAGGCCGGGTGAAACTCGATCAAATCGATCCGATGACCTTGCCGGTCATGGGTGACCAACTGCGGCGAGTAACGGTTGGCGTCAAACCCTAAGGCGATGGCTTCAGACGAGCCTGCCCACTGTCCAAACGCCCTGAGTGAAGCGTCGTCAGTGCCGCCTTCGCGCTTGACGCCTTCCTGAAGGGCCTTATCAGAGGTGTAGCTGTTGTAGTTCTCAAGCGATGGCGGCTGGTTTTCCACCTTATGAGTGTTGGCTTGGAGTTGGTCGGCGAGCGGGTAGTGATCAGTCATAGCAAGACCTTGCGCGTAGAGATGATAATTGTGTTTATTTAAACGTACGTTTTATAGTTTTTAGGGTAGTTGCTTGGCAGGAAAGACGCTAAACATTGGAGGCGATGGGGAGCGGGATGTGGTGCTGCTTTGCTCAGTCAGCGTATTTAACCGACAATGCGGTTTATCCTTCTCAGTCTTGAGTACTATTAATGCAAGCAAACGCAATGCAGGCAAACGGCTTTTTTGACGAAATCGGCGAAACCATTGGCGAAGCGATCCGGGTGGTGGTGGAGTTTCTGTTAGGTATTTTCACCAACTTCTTTGGAGCGTTCGGCGATTTTATCGACGGTCTCACTCGGTCGCTGGGAATCAACGATTCGTTTTTCAGTATTGCCGTCTTAGTGATCGGGCTGCTGATTCTGTGGGGCGGTTTGCGCGCGTTTCTGCGCGGCTCGCTGCTAGGCGGTATTATACGTACCGTGTTGGGGCTGTTTATTCTTTCCTGGTTGATGATGTAGACACTCAAAGAGGAATAACAAATGAAACAATATGCGTTGGTCGCCTACGACTACACTGATGAAGGTGCCTTGGATCGTCGATTGGCTTGTCGCGAGCCGCACCTGGAAGGCCTGCGCCGCTTATATTCGTCGGGTAATTTCGTCAGTGGCGGGGTGATACTCAACGATGAAGGCAAAATGATCGGCTCTAATGCACATTTCCGATTTACCACGCGAGAAGATTTGGAGGCTTGGTTGGCGCAGGAGCCTTATATGACTGAGCGTGTTTGGGAGCAGGTCGATATACGTGAAGTTAAACTGTTTGATCCCACTACTTAATATGACGATCGAGTCTTGGAATTGTTTATAAAATTGTTCCTAAATTAATTGCCTGCCTTATTACTAGCCTTGATTAACACTCCTATGCGCTGACGACTATCAACTGGTTTTCTCGTGAGTCAGTTTCATCAGGGGCATGATGGATTGTCATTTGCTTATTTGGTGCATTTTGGCATCATTTGCACTCATTTTGTGCAAAGCGAGTGTGATGAAAACTTATCTTGGCAAGATGCGGGGGAAGCCAATTAAGCGTGACCGGGTAGGTTGGCAGGATGCTTTTTGGTCATGGGTCGGGGCCTTTACCGGTATGGCGGTCATTTGCTGGTTAAGCTCGGCGTGGCTGTCACAACAGCTGCTTATCGTAGGCTCTTTCGGCGCAACCTCGGTGCTCATCTATGCAGCACCTGAAAGCCCTTTTGCCCAGCCCAGTCACGTTTTGTTTGGCAGCGTGCTCTCCGCAGGTATTGGCGTTGCTTGCTATCAACTGCTGGGGGCAACACCGCTCTCAATGGCTCTGGCCGTATCACTGTCGGTGCTGGGTATGCAGCTAACCCATACGGTTCACCCACCGGGAGCCGCGGCGGCTCTGATTGCGGTAGGCGGGGGTGCCAGCGTTCACCAATTGGGCTGGTGGTATCCGTTGTTACCCATTGGTGCCGGCAGTGTGGTCATGTTGATTATCGCCATACTGGTCAATAATCTGGCCCGTCACCGCCGTTATCCACGCTACTGGTAGTGTTTTTAAAACCGGCTCAACTGCCGCTCTAGGGCAAAAATATGGGCGTCTTTGGCCCCTAGCTCGCGCAGCGCCTTGGCCAGATTGACGAGGTATTCGCGATTGGGGCCGCTGGGGCCATGAGCGTTAGCGATTTGCTTAGCGATGTCAGCAAGAGGCGCTTCGCCCAGAAAAGCGGGGTTGTCATCGCTGGCCAGGTAAATCAATCCCTCGCTTTGTTCAGTGGGATTGCCATCGTCATCGACAAATGTCAGCGGTACTTTTTCCCGCAAATAGCCGTTCTTCTCCCGCACATCCAGCGGTGCCAACACTTCTGGGGTAATGCGGTAAGCCATCCCGTGGCAAATCGAATCCTTGGCGCGGATCAGCGTCGCTACACGCCCGGGTGCTTCAGGGGTGCCGCGATGGTCGTGGGAAGCCTGCCAAAACCGCCGTTCCCAGCCTTGAATATAAGCTGGGCGGCGCTCTAGGAAGTCAAAATCGGCCTTCCAGATCAGCGAGCCGTAACCAAACAGCCAGATAGCCGCATGGCCCTCGAAGAAGTTTCTTTGCTGGTTTAAGGCAGTGGTGTCAAACATCAGTATCAAGCATCATGTTCTCGGCGTATTTGTTTCAGCGTCTATCTTATCATGTCACTGACGATCACTTGGGAGACAGACATGCGCGCGATTTTTCTGGTCGATAATGGCTCCCTGCGGCCCCAGGCAACGCTGAATTTGCGCCGCGTGGCGGCCTCGCTTAGCGAGCTGATTGGCGAAACCGTGCAGGCGGCTTCGCTGCTGCACTCTAACAAGATCCCAGCCGATGAGGTTGAGGGAATCCCTGCTACAACGCTTGGCCCCGCCGCTGAGCGCTGTGCCGAACAGGGGGCAACGGAAATCATTATCCTGCCGTTCTTTTTCGGCCCTAGCAAAGCGCTGACGGGCTACCTGCCTGAACGTATGGCCACGCTGCAAGAGCGCTTTCCTCACGTGAAGGTGCGGGTGGCCCAGCCCTTGGTGGATGAGTTCGGTAGTAATGACCTGCGTTTAGCCCATCTGCTGGCCGACAACGTGCGCGACAAATTTCAGCCAGGTACTAAGCCGCATGTGGCGCTGGTAGATCACGGCAGCCCGATTCCAGAGGTCACCGCGGTGCGCAATCGCCTGGCGGGACAGCTTAGTGTGCTGCTTGGTCAAGAGGTGGCCTGCGTTGCTGCAGCCTCCATGGAGCGCCGCGAGGGCGATGAGTACCGCTTTAACGAGCCGCTGCTGGAAAACTTGCTTGTATCACCCGAGTTCAGTTCAGGGCCAGTTATCTTGGCGATGCTGTTTCTTTCGCCGGGCCGCCACGCCGGGGAGGGCGGCGATATCGCCGAGATTTGTGCGGCCGCTGAACAGCAGCATCCAGAGCTTTCCGTTACCACGACGAAACTGGTGGGGGAACACCAAGGGATCGTCGATATTTTGCACTCGCGGCTGCGCCAAGCACTTGATGATCAACGCTTTCTACTCGATATTCCGGCAATCACCTGATGTGACGAAAGTCTGATGGGTGAATACCCGTCCAATAGCGCGTAGAATCGCGGGCCTTTCGTATTGTAAATACTGTTGTTACAGATATGCTAACCGGGGCTCTTTTTTTGTGATCGCAACCGCCAATATCACCATGCAGTTTGGGGCCAAGCCCCTGTTTGAAAATGTCTCTGTTAAATTCAATAACGGCAACCGTTACGGCCTGATCGGCGCGAACGGCTGCGGCAAATCCACCTTTATGAAAATTCTCGGTGGCGATTTGGAGCCCTCTTCCGGCCAGGTGATGCTGGATAGCAGTACACGGTTGGGTAAGCTGCGTCAGGATCAATTTGCGTTTGAAAACGAGCGCGTCATCGACACCGTGATCATGGGTAATGTTGAGCTCTGGTCGGTGGCTGCCGAGCGCGAGCGTATTTACTCGCTGGCAGAAATGAGCGAAGAGGACGGCATGGCCGTTGCTGATCTGGAAGTCCGCTTTGCCGAGCTGGATGGCTACACCGCTGAGTCCCGCGCAGGCGAACTGCTACTAGGGTTAGGTATCCCCATCGAGCAGCACACCGGCCCGATGAGCGAAGTGTCTCCCGGTTGGAAACTACGCGTACTGCTGGCTCAGGCACTGTTCTCCGACCCGGATGTACTGCTGCTGGATGAGCCCACCAACCATCTGGACATCAACACCATCCGCTGGCTGGAAGATATTCTTAAAGCGCGCAGCAGCACCATGATTATCATCTCCCACGACCGCCACTTCCTGAACAGCGTCTGCACCCATATGGCGGATCTGGATTACGGTGAAATTACCCTGTTCCCGGGTAATTACGATGATTACATGACCGCTGCCACCGCCGCCCGCGAGCGTCAGCACTCTGATAACGCCAAGAAGAAGGCCCAGATCGCCGAACTGCAGCAGTTCGTTAGCCGCTTCTCTGCCAACGCCTCGAAGGCTAAACAGGCCACGTCGCGAGCGCGTCAAATCGATAAAATCAAACTGGAAGACATCAAACCCTCCAGCCGGGTTAGTCCCTTTATTCGCTTTGATCAGGCCAAGAAGATCCATCGCAATGCTGTCAATGTGGATGGCATTACCAAGGCTTATAACGGCGAGAAACCGTTGTTTGAACGGCTATCCATGACCGTTGAAGCCGGAGAGCGAATTGCCATTATCGGCCCCAACGGCATTGGTAAAACCACGCTGCTGAAAACCCTGGCGGGTGAGCTGCATCCAGATGCGGGCGAAGTGAAATGGACCGAAGCCGCTGAAGTGGGTGTTTTTGCCCAGGATCACAGCGATGATTTTGCCGTTGACGCCACGCTATTCGAGTGGATGTCGTCATGGACGCAAGGTGGAGAACAGGTAGTTCGCGGCGCTCTGGGGCGGATGCTGTTTTCCAGCGATGATATAGGCAAATCGGTGAAGGTGATTTCTGGTGGCGAGCAGGGGCGTATGCTGTTCGGTAAGTTAATCCTTACTCAGCCCAACGTAATGCTGATGGATGAGCCGACCAACCACTTGGATATGGAGTCTATCGAGGCATTAAACCTAGCCTTGGAGAACTACCCCGGTACGCTGCTGTTTGTCAGCCACGACCGCGAGTTTGTGTCATCGCTAGCCACGCGCATTATCGATATGCAGCCGGAAGGCATCGTCGATTTCAGCGGCAGCTACGACGACTATCTGCGCAGCCAGGGGGTGGTGTAAGCCTATTGGTATTAGCTATTTTTATAAGCATCGCTAAGGCTATTCGCCAATGATCTGGGCGTAGGTTTCTTCGGTTGCCGTTTGATGGTCAGTATCCAGTACATTGGCATTGAATAGCGTCGCTGCTTCCTTGGCGATTTCAACAAAAACAATCATTTGCTGGTTTCGGCGTTTACGCAAAGGAGGCTTGACGATTAGGCTGATACCTTTGATTATTTCGCTGCCGCTCTCATCTCTGAAGAGATCAGGCAGCTCTCCCGGTAAAAATGCATTGGCAATAGTAATGGGGTTAGCGGGTTGCTGCCCATTGATTAAGAATACTTTCCTAAGCGGTTCATAATGAGCATCTTTCTCACGCAGCCACTCGGTAAGCTGCTCATCTGAACGCTCACTCGGCTGATCAAAAATAATAAATAGTGAGTGTTGTTTCACATTGTTAGTGCGCTTGGCCGGTGTGGATGTTTCGGACGGCTCCGGAGGGCTATTCGCTTGAGTAGATGCTGGGTTAGCGGCTTTCTCTTTCGCTGCGCGCCGTCGGCGACGCCAGGGGACAATGACATAGATAAATATCGCCGTTGCCATTGCGCCTAATACCAGCGATGCGAAGGCGAGTAATATTATAGCGGTGGTGCGATCCATACTCTCAGAACCCTTTGTTGTTTAATCAGCGCTCAAGCTTGATTTAACCGAAAAATAGTGGCGTTAAGGGCTAGCGCAAGTGCTACCCAAAGCCAGTAGGGCACCATAAGCCACGCGGCTAGGGTGTTGACCTGGAAAAAAAGTGCGATGGCGATCGTAATTAATGCCAGTAACACCATGATATCTACCAGCGCAGCAACAATTTGTTTACGCCCAAAGAACAGCCATGACCAGGCTGCATTGACTAAAAGTTGCAGCGCGTAAACCATTAAGCCTGCCGTGCGCCATGCTGATTCTTCAGCCATGTATATTCGCCATGCGGCGATAGCCATCAATAGATACAGTATGCCCCAAGCAATAGGGAAGGCGATATCCGGCGGTGTCCAGGTAGGTTTACGCAGTTCACGGTACCAACCATCGGGCCGAAAGCGCGCACCAGTCGTGGCGGTAAGGCCGACGAGCAGAAGAGATACCAGCAGCGCTAATAGTGAACCAAGCATTGATCACCTGTCTGTTCATACGAAAGAATCAATAGCCTAGCAGTGTTTTACAATGGGCAGATATAAAAAAAGCATCACCTAAGTGATGCTTTTCCAACGTAAGGGAGTAACAGCAATAGTGGCGTGCTGTTTTAACTCATACGTTTAACTCATACGGTCATAGCCATTATCCATAAATGGATAGTCGGTATAGCCCTTTTCATCACCGCCGTAGAAGGTTTCATGGTTGGGCTCGGTGAGCGGCGCGTTCACACGGAAGCGCTCGGGCAAATCAGGATTGGCAATGTAAGGACGGCCGAAAGCAACCGCATCGGTAGTGTTTTCACTAATGCGGGCTTCAGCGCGCTCGGCATCGTAGTTGCCGCAGTAGATCAGGCTGCCGCTAAAGCGTTTGCGCATCTGTTCACGGAAGCCGTCAGGGAAGGTGGTATCGCCACCGGCCCAGTTGGGTTCGTTAAGATGCAGATAGGCAAGGCCGCGCTTGGAGAGCTGCTCGGCCATGTAGAAGGCCATTGCTTCCGGCTCATCATCGGTCAAGCCAAACAGTTCGATAAACGGTGTCATGCGAATGCCAACCCGGTCAGCGTCATAGACGTCAATCACGGCGTCGACGACTTCCAGTGGGAAGCGGGCACGATTCTCCAGCGAGCCGCCGTACTGGTCGGTACGCTGGTTGGTGCCGGTGGCTAGGAACTGGTTGAGCAGGTAAGCGTTAGCGGCGTGGACTTCGACCATATCGAAACCGGCCCGCTTGGCGCGCACAGCCGCTTGGCGGTAGTCGTCGACAATGCCGGGAATCTCATCGGTTTCCAACGCACGCGGGGTACTGGTGGGATGCTGGCCCGCAGTGCCATCTTCAAACTCGACGAAACACTGAGCGCCTTCACCTTTCAATGCACTCGGCGCAACGGGCTGTTGGCCATCGGGTTGAACCATTTCATGGGAAACGCGCCCAACGTGCCACAGTTGCAGGGCAATACGGCCACCCTTAGCGTGTACTGCGTCCACCACGCCTTTCCAACCAGCTTCCTGCTCATCCGTCCAAATGCCCGGTGTATACACATAGCCACGGGCAGTGGGGGAGATATTGGTAGCTTCGCTGATGATTAGCCCCGCACCAGCACGTTGACCGTAATAAGCTTCCTGCATCTTGCTCGGTACGCTATCGGGTGTACGCGAACGAGTCAGCGGCGCCATAATAACGCGGTTAGGAATTGATAGGCTGCCCATCTGGGTGGGAGTAAACAGTGTTTCGAAAGCCATCAATTAAGCTCCTTTTGAATGCTTCGATGAAATAGTACGCATTAGAATAGACCAGTTTACTAGTTGATGCCAGCCAATGCTTTGCAGCCACTAGGTGGGGTGTTAAAGATAATACAAACGGAGCTGCACAGGTCAGTGGGTCAAGGAGTAGGCAAGGGCGAGGCAACGAAGACTCATGTTCTCAAAGAGAGTGCTGTTCGCTTGATAATTGCATTTAAATGCACCGTTCTACATCATAAGGTTAACTTAAGCGTTATAAGGCCTAGCACGTGCGATATGACGTCAATCAAACGCCTGAGCAAGCGGCATGACACCTAAACTTCCCATCAATATTGATGACTTGCTCCATCACCGCACGGTGGAAAGCGAACGCATTGAATATAAGGAAGGCTGGAACCCAGAATCCATCCTACACACCTTGTGTGCCTTCGCTAATGACTTTCACAATTTGGGTGGCGGTTACGTATTAGTGGGTGTGGCGGAAGAAAATGGCCAGCCGCAATTTCCGCCTGCTGGTCTGTTACCGGCGCAAATCGATGCCATTCAAAAAGAGCTGTTAAATCTTGGGCATTCAGCGATTTCGCCGCACTATCATCCATTAACAGCCACCTATGACATTCAGGGCAAAACTATTCTGGTGCTATGGGCCCCAGGCGGGGAAACACGGCCCTATAAAGCTAAAACCAGCTTAAGCAAGAAGAGCAATTGGGCCTATTACCTGCGCAAACATACCAGTACGGTAAAAGCATCGGGGCGGGATGAGCGCGAGCTGCTAAGTTTGGCAGCAACCGTGCCTTTTGATGATCGCTATCGCCAAACTGCGGATTTAAGCGATCTTTCCCCTTATTTGATGCGTGACTTTTTGCACGATATTGGCAGTGAATTAGCGGCAGAAGCCCGCGAACTGGATCTTGAAACCTTGGGCCGTCGATTGAATGTGGTCGGTGGGCCAAGCGAGATGGCCTTTCCCAAAAATGTGGGGCTGTTGTTTTTTAACGAGCATCCTGAGCAGTTTTTCCCAGCCACTCAAATAGATGTGGTGTATTTTCCAGACGGAGCCGGTGGTGACCATTTTGAAGAGAAGATATTTAAGGGCCCGCTGGGACGTATAACCCGTACGGCGTTGGACTACATTAACCGCAACTATTTGAAAGAGGGCGTAACAAAGCACGCTGATCGTCCCCAGGCCGAGCGTTTCTGGAATTTTCCGCTGGTCGCCATTGAAGAAGCGGTGGTGAATGCGGTGTATCACCGCTCTTATGAAATTCGTGAGCCCATTGAGATTCGTATTGATGGTCAGGAGCTTGTGGTTCTCAGCTTCCCAGGGCCAGACCGCTCAATTCGTTTGCAAGACCTGCAAGCAGGTACAGCAGTCAGCCGCCGCTACCGCAACCGGCGTATCGGCGAGTTTTTAAAAGAGCTGGATTTAACGGAAGGCCGTTCAACGGGCGTGCCAAAAATTCTTCGAGTGATGAAGGGGAACGGTTCTCCAGAGCCGGTGTTCGAAACCGACGATGAACGCAGTTACTTTTTAATTCGCTTACCCGTTCATAGAGGGTTTTTGGTTGATAAGGACATAGCCCCTGTAGCAACTAAGCAAGTAACCGAACAAGTAACCGAACAAGTAACCGAACAAGTAATGCGGTTATTGCAAGCTCTGCTTGAAGAGCCAATGAGCACTAAAGCACTTCTTGAGGCGTTATCACTCGCGCATCGCCCGACGTTTATAAAAAATTATTTACAACCGGCATTGGCACTGGCATTGATTGAAATGACACAACCTAGCTCGCCGCGTAGCCCAACCCAAAAATATCGATTAACAGACCTAGGTAAGCAAGTGCTTGCCACTAAGAATACACATCAATAAACCCTAACCTTTCCAAGGTCTGGAGCGTCGCTACTTGCCTGCTACCATGCTAGTGCCCCCACTAGATATCTGCTGGACTAGTAATGCCCCAATGCTCGCTCAGTGCCACTTCGTCCAAGGCCAGCGCCGCTTGACGGGGGTATCGATCTGCTGGAGCGCGCTAGAGAGCGGCAGCATAATGGCACCCAATTGACGATGGCAGACGGCACTACTGAGTACCCCAGGGCACTGTTTGAGTAGCAGCTCGCACTGCTGGGAGGCGATATAAAGCTGTTCGATAACAGGTGGGGCGAACAGCGGTTTGGCTTGTTGGCAGCAGCGAGTGAGTTCCCGCGAGAGCATTGACAGCATGCTGGTATCGAGCCAGCAGGGCAACGGGTCTTCCAGGCGGCCAGCAATCGAGTGCTGAACCGCTTCAAAAGAGGTGCGCAAAAATATCAACGTTTGGCGGAGTTGGCGTTGCTCACTGGTCATGGTGCTTACCCTTACCTCAAATGATCGTCACCTCATATAGATGAGAGAGCTAAAAATAGTGTTTCTCATTTGCATCTATGCTGACGATAGCGCTACTCCATCGACCTGTCAATACGGTGGCTATAAGGCGCAAGCACCTATGAGTGCGCCTCAAACAGCTGCCAGTCGTTAGTGGTCAGCGGTTTGGCGCCGTTTTCAGTCACCACCACGGTGTCGCTTATGCCTACCCCCCACTGGCCGGGTACGCGCAGGCAGAGTGGCAGGTGGAAAACCATATTGGTTTCAAAGGTGCGGTTCTGGCCTTTGGCGATAAAGCCGGTACCTTCCACCCAGCTAGGTGGAAACTGCGCGCCCACGGCGTAGCCAAATACACCGGAGAAGAAATACTGGTCGCGCTGAGGGGCGAGCAGGGCGTCGGCAGCCTGGGCGGCGTCATCAAAGGTGTTGCCTGGCCGCATGGCGCCGCACAGCGCTTCAAAAATTGAGCGGCATAGATCCCGGGTGGCAGAGAGAGCTAGGCTTGGCACGCCGGTTACCGCGGTGCGCATCATGGGTGCCGTATAGCGTTGATAAGCGGCGCCGAACTCTAAGAAGACCGGCTCATTGGCCTGGATGACACGCCGTTTATGGTTGACATGAATCACGCCAATGCGGTGTCCGCTGGTCACAATGGGCTGCAGGCTCATAAACTCGCTGCCATTTTCGAGCAGCGCTTTGGCTCCCGCGGCGGCAATATCGTTATCGGTCATGCCGGGGCGAATGCTCTGTATGGCGATCTCTAAGCCTAGGGCGGTAATTCGTGCGCTCTCTTGCAGCATCTCAAGTTCAGCAGGGCTTTTAACAATTCTGAGGGCATCGACTAACGCGCCTGCCTCGTTAAAGCGTTCACGGCCAATGGTTTGCATCAGCGCATCAATCACTCCAAAACGTAGCCCGCTGCTCCAACCATCTATGCCGATTTTTTGACAGGGGGTAAGAATATCGGCCAACGGTGTGATGATTTCGTCCAGATTTTCCCAGCGATAGCCAATGATCTCATCCACGCGAGCGGTCACCACTGCGGCGCCGGTTTCAATTGAAGCGACTTGCAGCACTAACCGCTCCTGCGTGCAAACCAGGCAGGCGTGAACCGAGACTTCAAAGGTGTGATAGCCGGTGAGGTAATTAATGTCGGCGGGATCGGTAAGCAGCAGAGCATCTAAGCCATGTGCGGTCATTGCCTGACGGATCTTATCCAGGCGTGCCTGATATTCGGCAGTGGGAAAGGGCAGTTCACTCTGGGCGAGCGTTTCCGCAAGGGCTTCGCGGTAGTGGTGATAATCCATAGCGACCTCCATCAATAGGTAAGGTCAGTATAGGCACCAGCTTTAAGCTCGCTTTTATCTCCCTCAACGCTAGCGGGTTAGCAGGAAGGCCTCCTGTGGAAAGAAGAAAACGGCGAACCGGTTAGCATGAAAGCTCGCCTTCAGAGGGACGGTATACAAAACGAGAGGTAACTTTTTCCAGTCTTGTGGCCGTGCCTCGTTATGAATGGGTGTTGCTTTTTTGATAACACTTTTCTGCGGAGAAAGAAGTATTGCCACCCTGTAAGGCTAGTATTTGCTGATGCTTGCGTATTTTTGTAACGATCTATATGATTATTTTGGTTAAAATAATCAACAAAAGGAATGTGATAAATGCAACCTCAAGCGTCTTCTGGTCATGTGGCGTCTTACTACGCTGCATCGTCAAACTCCACCTCACAACGGCCCATGCTGGAGGGGGATATTGAGTGTGATGTCTGTGTCGTGGGGGCTGGATTTACGGGTATCTCAGCAGCACTGCATTTGGCAGAGCGCGGCCACCGAGTGGTGGTGCTGGAAAGTGTGGCAATTGGTTTTGGGGCGTCCGGGCGCAACGGTGGTCAGATCGTTAATAGCTATAGCCGTGATATGGACGTTATCGAGAAACAAAACGGTGCTGAAACCGCCAAGGCGCTGGGCGCTATGGCCTTTGAAGGTAACCGGATTATCCGTCAGCGCATTGAGAAATATCAGATCAGCTGCGACCTAAAAGAGGGCAATCTGTTTGCTGCCTGTAACAAGAAGCAGTGGGAAGGCTTAAAGGAACAAAAAGCCTTATGGGAACGCTACGGCCATCATGAGTTAGAGCTGCTGGAAGGCGAAGAGGTTAAGCGAGAGATAGGCAGCGAGCGCTATGTGGGCGCATTGGTGGATCACTCCGGCGGGCATCTGCATCCGCTCAATCTGGTGTTGGGGCAGGCGGCAGCGCTGGAGTCCCTTGGTGGCAAGATTTTTGAACACTCCCCTGTGACCCGTGTAGAGCATGGTGAGCCGGTAACGCTACATACGCCCAAGGGCCGAGTGACTGCGCAGCGGGTGGTGATGGCTGGCAATGCCTATTTGCAAGGGCTGCTGCCCAAGCTGGAAAGCAAAGCGATGCCGTGCGGCACCCAGATTATTACCACTGAGCCGCTGCCAGCAGCGTTAGCCGCACGATTGCTGCCTAACGATAAAGCAGTAGAAGATTGTAATTATCTACTGGATTACTATCGCCTTACCGCTGATAACCGTTTGCTGTATGGCGGCGGAGTGAACTATGGAGGGCAGGCATCGGCGAGTATTGAGGCGGCTATTCGGCCGAAAATGCTGGCTACCTTCCCCGAGCTTGACGATGTCCGTGTTGATTACGCTTGGAGTGGTAACTTTTTGCTGACGCTTAACCGACTGCCGCAGTTTGGGCGTATTAATAGCAATGTTTACTACGCGCAGGGTTACTCTGGCCACGGGGTTACCTGCTCCCACTTAGCAGGCAAGTTAGTGGCAGAAACGATTAGCGGTGAAGAAACGCGTTTTGAAGCTTTTGCGCAGATTTCCCATCTGCCAATGCCCGGTGGTCGGCTGTTACGTGTGCCGCTTTCTGCGCTGGGGGCGTGGTTCTACGCCATGCGTGATCGACTGGCGGTTTAGCGGCATATTGCTTGACGGTTGCATAGCAACGGGCTGATGGAGATATTCGTCAGTCCGTTTTTATTGGCCAAGGACGCTCACGGATAACACGGGATAAAAAAGCTAATAGAAGGACTGGATAGCAGGACAAGACAGGCAGAAGTAACAAGAGAGACGGCGAGCGCCGCCTCTCTTTTCTATCAGCGGTCTAACAATTCATACGTGGCGCAGGTACCAGTCGTACTCCATCGCGCTAACTTCACGCATGGTTTCAGCGCGCTCTGCTTGGCGGTTGGCAATGAATACGTCAATAAAGTCTTCGCCGAGTTGTTCGCCGAGTACGCGGTTGTTCGCCAGCAAGTGCAGCGCTTGGGTCCAGCTGTTAGTTAGCTGAGGTGCAATTTGCTCGTAGGCGTTGCCGATAATTGGCTCCGCAGGTGCAATCTTTTGGGTTAGCCCATGGTGAACGGATGCCAGCACGGTGGCCAGCAAAAGGTAGGGGTTAACATCGGCACCCGCCACACGGTGCTCTATGCGTCGCGCTTCTTTTGGGCCGGCGGGGACGCGTATTGCCACGGAGCGATTATCGTAACCCCAGGTAGGTGCCATGGGTACATAGAGCCCTTCCTGAAAACGGCGGAACGAATTGAGGTTGGGAGCCAGCAATGCCATGGAGTCCGGCATCAGTTCCAGCAGGCCTCCTACCGCGTGTTGCAGTGCTGCGCTTTCCAGCGGGTCATCGCCGTTTTCGGCAAAGATATTATGTCCGTTGCTATCTACCAGACTGACGTGAACATGGGTGCCGCTACCGGCTTCTAGACCGTAAGGCTTGGCCATAAAGGTGGCTTCAAAGCCGTGCTTTAATGCAACGCCCTTGATCAGACGCTTGAGCAGCACCGAGTGGTCGCAGGCACTCAATGCATCATCTGTGTGGATCAAGTTGGCTTCAAATTGGCCGGGTGCACACTCTTTCAATACCGTATCCAGCGGCAAACCTTGTGCCAGAGCGGCACTCTGTAAGTCATTGATAAACTCGGCGTACTCGTCTAGCTCCAGCATCGAATAAAGTTGGCTTTGAGTGGCCCGCTCGCCGCTGGAAGGAGACTGCGGTGGCTGAATCAAGTTTTCATCGTCGCGTAAGCGATCGACCAGATAAAACTCTAGCTCAAGGGCGACGACAGGGGTTAAGCCACGGTCGGAGAACTGCTCGAGAATACGCCGCAGTATTTGGCGAGGATCGGCAAAAAACGGCGAGCCATCCATCTCCTCCATGGTCATCAATAGCTGGCCATACTGGTTGTTATCCATCCAGGTGACCGGGTTGAGTGTGCCCGGAATGGCTCGACATACGCGGTCACCGTCACCACTGGAAAGCCCAAGCCCGGTCTCTTCCACGGTGTTGCCATTGATGTCCAGCGCAAACACCGAAGCCGGCAGATAGATGCCTTTTTCAAACACTTTGGCAAGGTTATCGCAAGGAATGCGCTTGCCACGGATGACGCCGTTAAGGTCACTGATCAACAGGTCAATGCTGGTGATGTCTGGGTGCCGGTCGAGAAAGTCCGAGGCTACGTTTTGAGCGTCTGTGTCATTGGCAGAGGACATACGTTGTACCTTATTTTTATGCCGTGTTAGTTGTGTTTTTGCTAACAGTATCCTTGCGGTGTCGGCCGTTTCTGTCAATTATTTAATAACAAAAATCGTATAAAAACTTATCCCTCATGATGTGGTTGTTTTTTAATCCATTGTTTTTCAATTGTTTAGTGTGTTTTTTGGCAAAAAAAGCATTTTGCGCTTGGAAAATAAAACGAGTCACGCTATGTTGAATTGAGTGTTGAATAAAACATAACAACCGACAAAGTGGTTTGACTATGCAAGCAACGCATTCTCCGCGCCCCCTGGTGGGGGTTATCGCCTGCTGCCGAGAGGTGGAAGGTCATCCTGCTCAAATGGTGACCGATAAATTTCTTCAGGCGCTCTACCGCTACGGCGTCACGCCGGTGATTCTTCCGGTGTTGGTGGCTGATATAGCGACGCCCGAGCAGCGTGCCGAACAGGCTGTCGAGTTGTTGGGCAGTCTGGACGGTTTGATGCTAACCGGCAGTTACACCAACGTCTCGCCTGATCGCTATGGTGCCGAACGCGCCCCAGAGAATACTCGCGATGACGCACGGCGCGATGAAGCGGCACTTTGCTGGGTGCATGAGGCGTTACGCCAGGCATTGCCCCTGTTTGGCATTTGTCGTGGTTTTCAGGAAATGAATGTCGCCTTGGGAGGCACGCTGCACCAAGCCGTTCAAACGCTACCCGGCATGCTCGACCACCGAGAGCCGCCCGCTGATGACATGGCGGGCCATTATGCCCCCTCCCATACGGTAAAAATTCGTGCTGGCGGTGCCTTGGCAGCGTTATATCGCGGCGAGCATGCAGAGGTGAATTCACTGCATCAGCAGGGAATTGATCAACTTGCACCGGGCCTGGAAGCCGAAGCTTGGGCGCCTGATGGTCTAGTTGAAGCGATTTCGGTGCGTGACGCCGCTGCGTTCGCACTGGCTGTTCAGTGGCATCCGGAGTGGCGCCCTAAAGAACATCCTTTCTATGACGCACTGTTTCAGGGCTTTGCGACGGCCTGCCGCCAGCATCGTACCCAGCGCGCCGCCCAGATTGCTGACGGCTGAACGCTTGTTGCAACGATTTGATCAGGAACTGACTTATGCAGACCCAGGATTACCAAACGTTGGATCGCCAGCACCATCTTCATCCCTTCACCGACTTTAAATCGCTCGGCGAAGAGGGCAGCCGCATCATCACCCACGCTGATGGGGTATACATTCACGATAGCCAAGGCAACCGTATTCTTGATGGTATGGCAGGGCTTTGGTGCGTCAATCTCGGTTACGGGCGCCAGGAACTGGTCGATGCCGCCACTGAGCAAATGCAGCAGCTGCCGTACTACAACAATTTTTTCAAAACCACCCATCCGCCCGCCGTGAAGCTGGCCGCCAAGCTAAGCGAGCTGGCGCCCGAGCATATTAATCATGTGTTCTTCACGGGATCTGGTTCCGAAGCCAACGATACCGTGCTGCGCATGGTACGGCGCTATTGGGCACTTAAAGGCAAACCGGAAAAGCAATGGATCATCTCGCGTGAAAATGGCTATCACGGCTCTACCGTGGCGGGCATGAGCCTTGGCGGCATGGCGCCGATGCATGAGCAGGGCGGCCCGTGTGTGCCGGGGATTACCCATATTGGCCAGCCTTACTGGTTTGGGGAAGGGCGTGATATGAGCCAGGAGGCCTTTGGCAAGCAGTGTGCTCAAGCGCTAGAAGAGAAAATCCTGGCATTAGGTGAGGACAACGTAGCGGCCTTTATTGCCGAGCCGGTGCAGGGCGCAGGCGGTGCCATTATTCCACCAGACAGCTATTGGCCTGCGGTGAAAGAGGTGTTGGCCAAGTACGATATTTTGTTGATTGCCGACGAAGTCATTTGTGGCTTCGGGCGTTTAGGCGAGTGGTTCGGTAGCACCCACTATGGGCTCAAACCTGACCTAATGCCGATTGCCAAGGGCTTGTCGTCAGGCTATTTGCCCATTGGCGCGGTGCTGGTGGGAGACCGCGTGGCCGATACGTTGATCGAAGATGGCGGTGAGTTCTTCCACGGCTTTACTTACTCCGGTCACCCGGTCTGTGCGGCTGTTGCGCTTAAAAACCTCGAACTGATGGAAAGTGAGCAGGTGGTCGACAACGTTCGCAATAACCTGGGCCCTTATCTGGCGAAACGTTGGCAAGAGCTGGCTGAACATCCACTGGTGGGAGAGGCGCGTTCGTTAGGCTTGATCGGCGCGCTGGAACTGGTCGCTGACAAGAGCACCGGCGAGCGCTTCGATAAATCCCTTTCCGCAGGCAATCTGTGCCGTGATTTGTGTTTCGAAAGCGGGCTAGTGATGCGCTCAGTAGGCGACACCATGGTGATATCGCCGCCTTTGATCATCACGCGTAGCGAAATTGACGAGCTGGTGGATAAGGCGCAACGAGCGCTGGACAAAACCGCTGAAAAGCTGGCGGTAACACTTCCGATGGAGAATGCATGATGGCGGCAGATACCCCGAAAAACTTAGCCGACTGGCAGACATTAGCGGCTTCGCTACGTTTTGAAACACATGCCTTTATTGACGGTGCGTTTGTCCCCGCTGTGGGTGGCAGCACATTAACTAGCATCAACCCGGCGACGGGTGAAGCGCTGGCGGAGGTGGCCAGTTGCAATGCGCCAGATGCTGAGCGGGCAACCCAAGTGGCCCGGGCAACCTTTGAAAGTGGCGTCTGGTCACGTTGTCACCCCAGTAAACGCAAGCGAGTACTGCTGCGCCTAGCCGAGTTGGTAGAGACGCACCGCGATGAATTGGCGCTACTCGACACGTTAGACATGGGTAAGCCAATTTCCAGCTCGCTGGGCGATCTGGCTGGCACCGTAGCTTGCCTGCGCTATCAGGCGGAATGTATCGACAAGCTCTACGGCGAGGTAGCGCCGACCGGTGAGCGTGCGTTGGGGCTGGTGCTACGCGAACCGATGGGCGTTGTGGCGGCGATTGTGCCATGGAATTTTCCGCTGATGATGACATCCTGGAAGATTGCCCCGGCACTGGCCGCGGGCAACAGCGTTATTCTCAAACCGTCGGAAAAATCGCCTTTGTCAGCGCTGCGCTTGGCCCACCTTGCCCAAGAAGCGGGTATTCCCGATGGCGTCTTTCAGGTACTACCAGGTTACGGCCATACGGTGGGCAAGGCGCTGGCGCTTTCGATGCAGGTAGATTGCCTGGCGTTTACCGGCTCCACCGGCGTGGGTAAGCAACTGATGCAGTACGCAGGCCAGTCCAACCTGAAACGCGTGTTTCTGGAGTGCGGTGGCAAAAGCCCCAATATCGTTTTTGCCGACTGCCAACACCTTGATGCCGTTGCCCAAAGTGCTGCGGAAGCTATTTTCCACAACCAAGGTGAGGTCTGTATTGCCGGTTCGCGCCTGCTGGTAGAAAACAGTATTCGCAAAGACTTTGTAGCTCGTGTGGTGAAAGCTGCCGAGCACATGCAGCCAGGCGACCCACTCGACCCGGCCAGCTTTATGGGTGCCATGGTTGATGAAGCGCAGTACAACCGAGTGCTTGAGTATATTCGCCAAGGCGAAAGCGAAGGGGCCACCTTGACGCTAAAAGGCGAAGCCAGCGATTCCAATGGGTATTTCTTGTCGCCGACGGTCTTCGACGATGTGACGCCTGAGATGCGCATTGGCCGCGAAGAGATCTTTGGCCCTGTACTGAGTGTGTTTGGTTTCGACAGCGAAGAGCAAGCGATTGCACTGGCCAATGATAGCGATTTTGGCCTCGCTGCCGGTGTTTGGAGCCAGGATATTGACCGCATTATGCGGGTTTCCCGGCGCCTGCAGTCCGGCCAGGTATATGTGAATAACTGGGCGGGTATCGATCAGACAGTGCCTTTCGGCGGCGTGAAGCAGTCGGGCAATGGGCGCGATAAATCGCTTCATGCGCAGGAGAAATACTGCGAAGTGAAGACGGTGTGGATGTCGTTGAGCGTTTGAACCATCGAAGTTCGTAACGAGCTTCGCCTGGGCACTTCACCCTTTATTGATTCGATTCAACAGCGCTAGGTGTCACGGCAAATGCCGTGCCTCCTCGCCGAGGGGGCCTTGTGCCTGAAAAACCAATAAAAACAAGCGTAACAATGATCGGAGTCGCCATCACTGCAATGATTTCCTAACGGAAATACGACGACCAATAATCAAACATTAAGTGAGGACATTATGTCGACTGACCACTCTGCTAAGGAAGACCAAGAAACACCCCGCCCAAGTTTAAAAGCGACGATGATACCGATTGTGTTTATGGCGGCGTCATTGGGGGTTTTTATCGGTTATTTCGAAACTGACCCGCATTTACCGCTATTTTTGAGTGCCATTGTGGCCACCTGTGTGGCCGTGGCTACGGGCAGCCGTTGGAAGCACCTCGAAGCGGGTATTCTTCGCTCCATTGGCCTGACGACTCAGGCGATTGTGATTCTAATCATTATCGGCACCATTATTGGCTACTGGATTGCCGGTGGAATTGTGCCCACCATGATCTATTACGGGCTGAGTATTCTGGCACCGGACTATTTTTTGGTCGCGGCGTGCCTGATCTGCTGCTTGGTATCGTTGGCCGGCGGTAACGCCTGGACGGCGGCAGGCACTATTGGCATCGCCCTGATGGGTGTTGGTGAAGGGCTAGGCCTAAATCCGGCAATGGTAGCAGGCGCCGTAATCTCTGGGGTTTATTTTGGCGACAAGATTTCTCCGCTTTCCGAAACTACCAACATGGCGCCAGGTGTCGTCGGTGTCGATCTGTTTGAACACATTCGCTATATGCTCTACACCACGGTTCCTGCGCTCGCGGTGGCGCTGGTGCTTTACACCATTATTGGCCTGAACATGACGCCTTCCGGCGATGGCGCGACACAAGTTGCGGAGCTGCAGCAAAGCCTAAACGAGCTGTTTATCATCAGCCCCTGGCTGCTGCTGGTGCCGGCGGCAGTTATCGTGATGATGGTAAGAAAGGTGCCTGCCATCCCTGCTCTTGCTGTTGGTTCGCTAATGGGCATCGTCTGCGCGATTGTGATCCAGGATGTGCCTTTAGGCGATAGCTTCACTATTTTTGTGGAAGGCTACGCGGTGGATACTGGCAATGTCACGGTGGACGACCTGCTGACCAACGGCGGTACTGACGCCATGATGTGGACGGTTTCGCTGATTATTATCGCAATGAGCTTTGGCGGCATTCTTGAGTCGGCTGGCTTTTTCCGCACCATCGTGGAGAGCCTGCTCAAACTGGCCAAGACCACTGGTAGCCTGATTGCTACCACGGTGGCGACAGCCATGGCCGCTAATGTCGTGGGGTGCGATCAGTATCTCAGCATTATTCTGCCCGCCCGCATGTATGCCAGCGAGTACAAGCGTCGCTCACTTAAACTGAAAAACCTTTCGCGCACGGTAGAAGATGCCGGCACCATGACATCACCACTGGTGCCTTGGAATACCTGTGGTGCCTTTATGTTTGCCACGTTAGGTGTCAGTGCTTTTAGCTACGCGCCCTATGCCTTTCTAGCGCTGCTGAGTCCGCTATTTGCCCTTCTTTACGGCTTTACCGGTTTCCGGATAGCTTACGAAGACGAGCCGCAGGAGGCTGAAGTGGCCTCTGGGTTGGCTGATGCTCGAAGTGCTTGAGTTGACCACGGCGATATACACCGACTAAGCGAATTATCTTTTGTAGCAAGCGCTCTTTTAATTAAGTTTTTGCCCCACAGCCGTGGGGTTTTTTTTGCGCTATTATGTGCCCGTCAATAGACCAACAACGTAATTCACGTATTGATTGGGAGTGAAAAAAGCATGTCGGATGACGTGGGTGCGAGCTTGCGCTCACTGCGCAAGCAGCGAGGGATTTCGCAGCGTGAACTAGCAAAGTTATGTGGGGTTACTCACTCAAGTCTTTCGCTAATAGAGCAAGGAAAAGTTAGCCCATCCGTCAGTTCCCTGAAGAAAATCCTAAACGCCTTCTCTATGAGCGTCGGTGATTTTTTTACCATGGATCTGGATAGTCAGGAGCAGGTTTTCTATTCGGCGGATGATTTGGTTGATATTGCCTCTGGTGATATCTCTTTCAAACTTGTCGGGGCAAATCGTCCTAATCGCGCCTTGGCTTTTATGGTTGAGCGCTATTTACCGGGTGCTGATACTGGGCAAGCCATGATTACTCACTATGGTGAAGAGGCTGGTTTTGTCGTGGAAGGTGAGATTGAAATCATTGTGGGAAGCAGTACGAGGCGCTTAGGGCCAGGTGAGTCATACTATTTCAAGACAAGCACTCCGCACCGTTTCAGAAACATTGGCGATGTTCCCTGCAAAATCATTAGCTGCGCTACGCCAGGTAAGGCGTTCTGATATTACTGGTTTGTATTGTGCGGCAATTGTCGCAGTAATGATGTCGTGCAAATCGTTTGGGCACTGCCTCAACGCTAGCGAGTAAGCAGGAATATCCCCTGAAAGAAGTAAAAGACCCCAATGCCAGTAACGATCCAGCGCGTCCAGATGCGGAAGTTGGCATCGGTGAGGCGGTGTAAAATGCGGTTGCCGGTGTGGGTGCCAAAGATCGCAAATGGTGCCGCTAGGAGCACAATGCCCCATTCGCCGGCGCTAAGCGCCATGGCGGCGCCCAGGTAGAAGATGATCTTAATGCTGTGGGCCACTACCTGAATCATCGCCTTGGTGGCCACGACTTGGCGGCGATCCATGCGTGAGCGCACAAAGAATATATCGATTAGCGGCCCGGAAACCCCGGCGGCAATCGTCAATCCGCCAGAAGCAATCCCGCAACATAGCGCATGACTGGCGCGGTTGGCATCCAGGTGAAACCAGCGCTTGGGCATCCATACCAAAATCGGCATTAGGCCAATCAAAATCGATACGCTGGCGGCATTGGGGCTGTAGTTAAATAGCACCAGCAGGCCCGCGGCGCTCAGCACGCCCAGCGTCATAAAAGCGACGATACGCCAGACAATAAAGCGCCGCGATAGCCACGCTCGTGATCCATTCGCGGTGAGCTGTATCACGCCGTGCACCGCCATCGCCGTGCCCGCGGGAAAGATCAGCAGCAGAAACCATAGCAGTACCAAACCGCCTGCCATGCCAAACACACCGGAGAGCATCGAGGTGAAAAACACCACGCTAACCAGTGCCGCACCTATCCATAGTGACATTGTTAAACCCCTTAACTACGGCAAAACGGCCAGACCTGATAAAACTTGCGGCACTGAAACTCTGCTTCGCAGGTGTTGAGCTGGGATTGATAGCGGTTCGTGCGGGCGGCTACTTGTCTGCCCGCACTCAATACATGAGGCTTGCCACGGTAAGTGCCTCGTTGGTAGCCGCCTGCGCCTTCGTGGTAGGCGTAGTAGAGATGCTCAGGATTGCTGAGCGATATACCTGCCTGCTGCTGGGAGCGGCGGTTGTACCAGCCAATAAAATCGGTGGCGTGTTTCATATGGGTACGCCGGGCAAACAGGCTGCCCGCTTGATCCTCATACTCTTCCCACACTGGGTCTTGGGCCTGGGCGTAGCCCTTAGCAGAAGAGGGGCGTGGGCCGGGGATAAAGCCCAGGTAGTATTTGCGGTCTGGGCGGACATGGCTGCGAAACGATGACTCCTGCTGAATAAAAGACATCTGGGTGGCGATCGGCGTGCCCCACTTCTCCTCTGATTCCTGGGCATAGTCGTACCAGCTGGGCTGCTCGCGGAATATTTCGCAGATATTGCTTTGATCCTGGGGAGGGTTGGGCGCAAAGGTGGCGCAGCCAGACAGGAGTAGCACGAAGCTCAGCGTTAGCCACAAGCGTAATGTAGAGGCAGCCGGCGGGAGAAAGGGCGAGGTGAAAGCAGTCAAACTATCAACAGGGTGACGCATAAAATGTCCTTATAGGTAAGCTCTTCTAGATAGGAGCTTGTGAATAAGTTATTGAGAGCTTGTGGATAAGCTGTGTGATTAATGTTCCACAAGAACTGCTGAGTAACCCAGCCGACTAGCGGAGCAGCGCCTCTAAGCAGCGCCTTAGCCGCTGGGCCTCGCGCACTAAGGTTTCACCCGAAAGCATACCCACGCCCATCACGAGCCCAGAACGTGAGTCGCCCTTTGCGCATACCGGGCTTAATGGGCGGACAATCAAATGCTCTTTTAACAGCGTTTGAGCAATCTGCACGTCATTGATATGCGGTTCAAATTCCACGCATAAGCTGATGGCGTTGCTCGGCGGCGAAACGCGGCGCACCTGCGGCAGCGAGCGCAGTTGATCATGCAGCACCTGTTGGCGCCCTAAGTAGTCGCGCTGAATGCGTCGACACCAGGCATCCAAATCGCCATCAAAAATAAACTGTGCCAGCACGGCCTGATCAAGCATGCGCCCTTCGCGGAAGAGCTCGCTACGTAGGCGGTTCATTGGTCCCGCTAAGTGGTGCGGAACGACTAAATAACCTAAGCGCAGGCCTGGAAACATCATCTTGGAAAACGAGCCTACCAGCAAGTGAGACTCCGAGTGTGGGTCGAAGAGCAGGTTAGGGTGGTCATCGCGGTTAAATTCGTAATCATCTTCGACAATATAATCAGGCGCTAAGGCATTACATAAGCGCTGTTTATCCACCGCGCTGGTAGGCACGCTAAGCGGGTAATGGTGCGAGCCGGTCAGGTAGGCCAGTTTGACCGGGCCAGAAGCAGGCGGAAGGGAATGTCCCTGGCCTGGCAGCCACGCTACGGGTTCGATTTCCAAACCTGCGGCGGTAAAGACATTGCGCGCGCCCCAGTAGCACGGCGACTCCATGGCAACGGTGTCACCCACATCGGCCAACGCCACGGCGCATAGCTCAATGCCGTTATGGGTGCCGTCGGTGATGATGATCTGTTCTGTGTCGCAATTGATATTGCGCCAGCGCGCCAAAAAATCGCGGATCGCGCGCTTTAACGGCCCGTAGCCACCGGTGGAGTAGGAGAGCAGTAGGGCGTTTTGCGGCACTGTCACGCTGGCGTATAGCTGCCGCCATTTACGCATCGGGAACTGGGCAATATCAGGAATGCCAGGCACGAAGGCGCCACTTTGGATCATGCTCGCGCCGGGGCCATCCAATACCCGCTGGGCGCGCGAGGAGAGCTGCGCATTGCCACGCAGGGGAAGAGTGGGCGTAACCGGCCTACACGTCCAGGTGCCTTGACCATGGGCGGTTTTAAGCAGTGCCTCTGCGAGTAGCGTATGGATCGCCAGCGCCAGGGTTTGGCGAGCAACGCCCAAGGCATCCGCCAACTGGCGGTGAGAGGGCAGCCGCAGCCCGGAAGGCCACTGCTGGGTAATGGCTTGGCGCAAGGCTTGCTCAATACGCACCTGTTTACTCAACCGCTCCGGCTGGAGTGCATAAAGTTGTACAAGTTGGTGCACGACCTCCTTGCGATTCATCTGAATGCCTCCTTAATCCCGCTTGACCCGCTAACGACGGGCTCTTAGACGAAAGCAGTAGGAAAATATTGCACCCTTTCGGTGCGCCTAAAAAGTGGTCTAGTCGAACCTAAAAGTGGTGCATTCGCGTTTTCTCTCCCGCCTGCTAGCGTGTTGCTATCTTGTTTAGTAAGACCGTTTAAAACGCGGTCGTTAATCAGGATCAGGATACTGCGCCCCTGAGCGCCAACGACAACATCCAATAACTCGCAGGACACTCTACAATGACTACTCCCTCATCAGAACAGGAAGGGCTCGTCCGGGTATTGGCCCGTGGCGATGTATTAGCGCTAGCTTTCGGCGCGATGATCGGCTGGGGCTGGATTGTACTGACCGGCACAGCGATTCAATCCGCTGGCAGTCTAGGTGCCATTATAGCGTTTATTATCGGTGGCTTAGCGATTGTCTTGGTCGGCCTTACCTATGCAGAGCTGGCCGCTGCGATGCCCAAAGTCGGTGGCGAGCACGTTTACAGCTACCGCGCTTTAGGCCACTTGCCTTCATTTTTGTGCACGTGGGCAATTATTCTAGGCTACTTAAGCGTGGTGGCTTTTGAAGCCGTCGCCCTGCCCACGGTTATCGAGCACTTGGCGCCCAACTACGCCGTTGGCCACCTCTGGACAATTGCCGGGTGGGAAGTTAAAGCCACTTGGGTCGCGGTAGGCGTGGGCGGTTCGCTGGCCATGATGGTCATTAACTACTTCGGCGTGACCACCGCTGCGCTGCTGCAAAAAGTTGTCACCGGATTAATTCTGCTGGTGGGGGTGATGTTTGTCACCGGTTCGCTGTTTGAAGGCGAAACCATCAACATGATGCCGCTGTTCACCCAGGCCGATACCGGCGTGGTCGCGGGAATTGTGGCGGTGCTGGTCATGGTGCCGTTCCTGTTTGTGGGTTTTGACGTTATCCCTCAGGCCGCTGAAGAGATTAACCTCCCCTATAAAGCCATCGGCAAAGTACTGATGATGTCAGTCATCCTGGCGGTGGTCTGGTACGCGCTGATTATTCTGGCCACCAGCTTGGCACTCAATAGTGATGAGTTGGCGGCAAGCTCGCTCAGCGTGCCGGATGCCATGGGCTCGCTGTTTAACGCCGCGTGGGCTAGCAACTTAATGGTCATGGCGGGTATTGCGGGGATCATTACCAGCTGGAATGCCTTCTACATTGGCGGCTCTCGGGCGATTTACGCGCTGGCGAAAGCCGGTATGCTGCCTGCCCCATTCGCCAAGCTGCACCCGCGCTACAGAACCCCGACCAATGCCATCTTTATGATGGGTTTTCTCTCCTGCATCGCGCCCTTCTTTGGACGCCCGGCGCTGGTGTGGATCGTTAACGCCGGTGGCTTAGGCATCGTTTTGGCCTACCTGTTTGTGGCGATCTCCTTTGTGGTGCTTCGGGTGCGCGAGCCGGATATGCCCCGCCCATTCAAAGTGAGTAACGGCAAACTGTGCGGCACCCTAGCCATCATTCTGTCCTTTGGAATGGCATGCCTCTACCTACCGGGTAGCCCTGCGGCGCTAAGCGGTGCGGAGTGGACTATTTTTGCTGGTTGGGCGGCGCTAGGCATTGTGCTGTATGTGCATGCACTGCGCACCTACGGGCGTGAGTACAGCGACCGCCATATGAAAGTGGATCTGTAAGCCTCTAACAGCGTTACTCAGGAGAATAATATGAGCTTTATTGAACAGTGGTTGCACGATGGCGTCGCTGGCCTGATCGGCGATGAGTGGCGCGCAGGGAAACAGACATTTGCGGTCGATAATCCCGCCACCGGCGAAACGATTGCCCGCGTAGCCGACATGGGCGCGGATGATGCCCGTGACGCAGTGGCCGCCGCTTATAACGCCGGTGCCAGCTGGCGCGCGACCCCAGTGAAGCAGCGCTCGGCGGTACTGCGTCGCTGGTTTGAACTGATTATTGAGCACGCCGATGACCTGGCTCGCCTGATGACCTTAGAGCAGGGCAAGCCGCTGGCAGAAGCCAAAGGTGAAGTGGTCTACGGCGCCTCATTTATCGAGTTCTTCGCCGAAGAAGCTAAGCGCATGGCCGGTGAAACCCTGCCCAGCCACGGTGTTGACAAACGCCTGCTGGTGCTGCGCGAACCGGTGGGTGTGGTCGCTGCGATTACCCCGTGGAACTTCCCGCTGGCGATGATTACCCGTAAGTGCGCGCCGGCCCTGGCTGCTGGCTGCACCGTGGTCATCAAGCCCGCCGAAGCCACGCCGCTCACCGCGCTGGCAGCCGCTTACCTAGCATTAGAAGCAGGCCTGCCAGCAGGCACCATTAACGTTATTACCGCTTCAAAACCGGCAGCGGTAGGTGAGGTGCTCACCACTGATCCGCGGGTGCGCAAAGTGTCGTTCACCGGTTCAACGCCGGTGGGCAAACACCTGCTGGCCCAGTGTGCCAGCACGGTGAAGAAAACAGCCATGGAACTGGGCGGCAACGCGCCGTTTATCGTCTTTGACGACGCCGATGTGGATGCCGCGGTTAACGGTGCGATTGCCTCCAAATTCCGTAACGCTGGGCAAACCTGTGTTTGCACCAACCGCTTTCTGGTGCAGGACGGTATTTACGATACCTTCGTCGCCAAGCTAACCGAGCGTGTGAATGCGCTAAAGGTGGGCGATGGCCTCGCGGAAGGCAGCATCATCGGCCCGCTGATCAACCAAGCGGCAGTGGACAAGGTTCAGCGCCATGTAGACGACGCGCTGAACCAAGGCGCGCGGCTACTCTGTGGTGGCAAGCCCCACGCCGCAGGTGAGCGCTTCTTTACCCCCACGGTGTTGGCCGACGTCACCACCAAGATGGCAGTGGCCGACGAAGAAACCTTCGGCCCGGTAGCGCCGGTGTTCCGCTTCCAGCGCGATGAAGAAGCCATCGCCATGGCCAACGATACGCCGTTTGGTCTCGCGGCCTACTTCTACGCCACCGACTACCGCCGCATTTGGCACACCATGGAGCAGCTGGAGTACGGCATGGTCGGTGTCAATGAAGGGCTGATCTCCACCGAGCTTGCACCGTTTGGCGGTGTAAAAGAGTCCGGGCTGGGTCGCGAAGGCTCCCACCACGGGCTGGATGAGTTTACCGAACTGAAATACGTCTGCGTTGGCGGTTTATAAAGAGAACGATGATGACTAACCAAGAACTAAACGAGCTAAAAAACCGCTATGTGGCCAACGGTGCCGCCACGCCGACTACCCAGTTTGCCGAGCGCGCTGAAAACGCCGAACTGTGGGACGCCGACGGCAACCGCTGGATCGACTTTGCGGGCGGTATTGGCGTGCTGAACCTGGGCCACCGCCACCCGAAAATCGTCGCCGCGGTAGAAGCGCAGCTCAAGAAAGTGATGCATACCAGCGCGGCGGTAATTTCCTACGCGCCCTACGTGCAACTGTGCCAAAAGCTGTGTGAACTGAGCCCGGTACGCGGCCCCGAGCGTAAAGCGATGCTAGTCAACACCGGTGCCGAAGCGCTGGAAAACGCCGTGAAGATTGCCCGCGCTGCCACTGGCCGCACCGGCATTATCACCTTCGACGGTGCTTTCCATGGCCGCACCATGATGACCTTGGCGATGACCGGCAAGGTGTTGCCCTACAAGAACGACTTCGGCCCGATGCCGGGCGATGTGTTCCGCGCACCGTTCCCCAACCCGCTGCACGGCATCAGCGAAGAAGCCTCGCTCAACGCCATTCGTACGCTGTTCAAAACCGATATCGCCCCGCACCGTACGGCGGCCATCGTGATTGAGCCGGTACAAGGCGAAGGCGGTTTCTACATTGCCTCACCGGACTACCTGAAAGCGCTACGCGCACTGTGTGACGAGCACGGCATTCTGCTAATCGCCGACGAAGTGCAGTCCGGCTTCGCCCGCACCGGCAAGCTGTTTGCCCTCGAACACAGCGGCATCGAGGCGGATATTCTCACCACCGCCAAGAGCCTGGCCAACGGCATGCCGCTTTCTGCCGTGGTGGGTAGCGCCAAAGTGATGGACGCCTCTGGCCCCAATTCGCTAGGCGGCACCTACAGCGGCAACCCGCTCTCCTGCGCCGCAGCGCTGGCGGTGATCGAGGTAATCGAAGAGGAAAACATCCTCGCCCGCAGCGAGCAGATGGGCAAAATGCTGGCGGAGCGTTTCGCGGTATGGGAAGAACGCTTCCCCGCCGTAGCCCATGGCCGCCAACTCGGTGCCATGGCCGCGTTTGAACTGCTCGACAGCCACGGCAAGCCAGATACGCAAATGACTGGCGCGCTATGTGCCAAAGCCCGCGAGAAAGGCCTGATCCTGCTTTCTTGCGGTTTCTACGGCAACAGCATCCGTATTCTGGTGCCGCTGACGGTGTCGTCTGCGGTGTTGGAAGAAGGGCTCAGCATTATCGAGCAGTCCCTGGAAGCGCTTAGCTAATACTACCTTCTAGGCTTCATCTAACCCGCCATCGTCAAACAGCGAAAGCTGCTGGCGATTGGCGGGTTTTTTATGCGTTGAAAGCTCAAAGTTGAGATAGTCAGTCGTCCTAAACACCCTGTGATAAGCTTGATTTGGCATTGTAACTGACCAAGGTGAAAATGCTGGGAAAGGCTTCAGAAACGCGAATTTCTGTTACGCAGCTTGTTGGAGCAATGATGTGAGCCATCTATGTACTTGGGAAAGATGGTTTTTTGAGCTATCGGGAACTCAGGTATTGGTGTCTTGCCTCTTTCCGTTTTTATGGTTCTGTGGTGATATGGTTTAGCACTATCAAGGCCTGCCACTTTCATCCTTATCAAGAAAGATGGTCGGCGCCATACTTGCTCTGTTAAGTGCAGGAAAATTTTTTTATGCAATATTCATCGGCTAAAAAATTAACAAGCGAAAGAATGCGAAAAAACCGTCGCTGCGCTCTGGCTTTCCGGTATTACAGGCGTTAGCTACAGCCACTAAAAAGGAGAAAAAAGTGTCAAAGAAACTACCATACATGAGCGCACCAAATGCACTTACAAAAATACTAAATAAAATTAAGCAAGCTGCTGTGCCTAGTGTGTTCAATGCAGATTTTTTATCTACGGTATTGGGCTTCAAAGGCGGAAACGATAGAACATTCATTTCCTGGGCAAAAAAGTGTGGAATATTGAATACAGATGGAACCCCAACTGATTTATATAAGAAATTCAGAAATTCGGCTACATCCGGTTATGCCATGGCATCGGCAATAAAAATCGGTTATGAAGAGTTGTTTCGCAGGAATGAATACGCCAACAAGCTAAATCCGAAAGATATCAAGGGTCATATTATTGAAATTACTGGTGTTTCCGCAGAAAACAGTACTGCAGAAAAAACACTGCAAACGTTCTTGAATGCATTAGATTTCGCTGATTTTGATGCTGTTAATGGCACGATAGGTGATTATGAAGACGAAGAAGAAAGCACCTCCAGTGTTGAGGCAAGCGTAGCTGATTCAAAACAGTCAGTTAAAGATCATTCCTCTCAGCTAAAACTGGGCCTAAATTATACGATTAATATCGTTTTACCAAAATCGGATGATCCAAAAGTCTATTCTGCAATATTTAAGTCATTAAAAGAAAACTTGCTGGATTCCTAATATGAAAACAATGGAGCGAATTCAGCTATTTCAAATGCGTAATATGCTACTCGAAAGCGCAATTGATGATGTTGAGAAAGAACTCTCACTAGACCTCGGTCGTAATGTCGAAGTGTCGATAGATAAAGATCCTGATTTCTATCCTCAATTTGAGCAAGATCTTAGAAATGAAGCAAAAGTAATGTCCAGCCATTATGAAGCTTTCTATTGCTTGGAAAGGTCTATCAGAAGGCTTATTACTGAAAAAATGAGAGATTACTATGATGCCAACTGGTGGACAGATAAAGTAAAAGAAGACATACAGAATAACGTTAATGCTAATATAAAACGAGAACTAGATGCGGGCATAACTCCTAGGTCAGAGAGTCCGATTGATTACACAACATTTGGCGAGCTTGGTGATATTGTAAGGAAGAACTGGGAAGCCTTCGATGATTTATTTAACTCTCAAAAGGCGTTTAATCGGATTATGACAAATTTAAATATTATGCGTGGCCCAATTGCACATAGTTGTCCAATTCATAAAAGCGAATCGATCCGTTTGGGGCTTACTATTGAAGATTGGTTTAGGCTTATGGAATAGGCAGCTAACGAATAGCTGAATGCGGCTCTATATTTCTACGCTCGTTTGTGTAGTGCTGCGTTCTATTTTACACAAATGCTCCCCGCAATATGGGTCGGTGAGCTAGGCGTTAGTTACTTTACTGTCAACTGAGTAAGCATATGTAGGCCGTTACTCAAACGAGACGCAGGATGGGTAATTTTTAAGGGAGCTTTACTGCAACAGTTCGATAAGGATATTAGTAACGTGGCGAACGAAATGCTCCTTCTCATGGCGCATATGCCATACCAAGTGCAAGGTAAAACCGGGTACCTGAAAGTGAGTTTATACATATTAGAACAGTGGATTGGTAGTTTCGCTTATGCCGTGATTTCCCAGATGCGTTGTGCGCCGGTATTGGCACTGTTAAATAGAGTACGAGCGGCGCTGAGTGGCATCATCAGCCTTACTATCGCTAAGCGTAACCGCTACCTATCCTTCCAACCCGCCATCGTCAAACAGCGAAAGCTGCTGGCGATTGGCGGGCTTTGCTTTTTTAGCGCGCTGCTTTGAAGGTCGACGCTGGCTGGCGAGCTTATCCACAATCGCTTGGCTTGATTCCCTTGCTTCTGGGGTGCGACGCAGCTCATAGAGCATTTTCTTCCAGTGCCGCGCTTCGGCTTCAAAGTCGTGGGGAATTGGGTAGTGTTCGCCGGGTTGGAAGCCGAAGCGCTTTTGCAGGCTTTCCGGCAGCGTCCAGGGCTTGGCGCGCCACTCTAACGGCAGTGGCGTTAGTTCTGGCACCCAGCGGGCGACAAACTCACCGTCCGGGTCGTTATCTTCCGCCTGTTTGATGGGGTTATAGACCCGCAGCGTGTTGGTGCCTGTGGCGCCCGCCTGCATCTGCACCTGGGGATAGTGAATGCCCGGTTCATAATCGGTAAATAGCCGCGCAAGGTACAGGGCGGGTTCACGCCAGTGCAGCCCGAGGTTGAACGTGGCGTAAGAAATCAGCATGGCGCGCATACGGAAGTTGATCCAGCCGGTGGCGATCAGGCTGCGCATACAGGCATCTACTAGCGGCACACCGGTTTGGCCGCGCTTCCAGGCGATCAGGTTGGGGTGTTCTGGGTCGCGTTCCCGCAGCCCGCGCAGCGCTGGGTGCAACGTTTGATGCTCAATGCTTGGCTCACTTTCGAGCTTTTGAATAAAGTGGCAGTGCCAGTAAAGCCGCGAGGTGAAAGCACGCAGCGAGCGCGCCCAGGCAGTATCTTCATCATGCTTTTTGCGCTGGCGGCGCAGCGACTGCACGACTTCGCGCATGGAAAGCGTGCCCCAGGCCAAGTGGGGCGAAAGCCGCGAGCCAAACTCCCAGGCCAGCAATGGCTTAGACAACGAACCGCGATAACGCCGCCCGCGCTGGCTTACAAAGCTTCGCCACAGTGCGCGGCCTTCGCTGCGGCCGCCTAACTGGCGCTCGGGGCACGGCGTGGTATCAAACCCAAGGGTTAGGCTGTGGAGCTGATCAACGTCAATATGGTGAAAGGTTTGCCAACCCTCAGCCGCTTGGGCGTTTTGCGGGGCAGCAGCGGTGGGGGCGGTCATTAGCGTTTCCCAATGCGACTCCCAGCGGCTCTGGTGCCCCGTGCGGCTAGTCAGCCCGCGCACCACGCCCTGCTGGCGCGCTTCATGCCAATTCACGTTGTGCTCTCGGCACCACTGGTTAACGCATTTATCTCGTTCAAAGCTCCAGGCGTTGCCCGTTTCCTGATGAGCGTGCAGGGTAAATTCGCCGTAATGGGCTTTCAGGGCGTTGAGCAAATAGACCATATCGCCTTGCCAAATACAAAGCGGCAGGCTGAGTGTTTCCAGTGCGTTGGAAAGGTCGATCAGTGAGTCAGCGGCAAACTGCCAGTGGCGCAGAGCGCTATCCGGCGCTTGCCACTGGCCGGGTTCAATCGCAAATACGGGTAGCACGGGGCCCGCCATGGCAGCGTTGGTGAGCGGCGCATGATCATGAATACGTAAATCACGTTTGAACCAAACAACCTGAATGGGTGCCTTAGCCATTAACCGTTAAGCCTATTTGTCCGAGCTATTCGTCATGAACCGATGACGTTACCATCAAGGTAGCGTTTGCGTAATCAACCCAGCAGAATCCAACAGTAGGAGATTAATAGTGTATATCGCCATGAACCGTTTTCGGATTGCCCCAGGCCGCGAAGAGGACTTTTTAGAGGTGTGGCGCAACCGTGATTCTCATCTGGACGAAGTGCCGGGCTTTAAGCAGTTCAAGATGCTGCAAGGCGAAAGCCAGGAAGATCACACCGTGTTTATCTCCCACAGCGTGTGGGAGTCGGAAGAGGCTTTCCGTGACTGGACAAAGTCAGACGCGTTCCGCAAAGCCCACGCCAATGCCAAAGCGCCGGAAGGCATCTACCTCGGCCCACCTAAGTTTGAGGGTTATGAGGTGGTGCTGTAAGGCTAGCGTTGCAAGCGTTAGCCGACTGTCAGCGGGGTGGCTGCCCCGCTGACAGGGGCAGCTAAAACATTAGCTAAAACGTTGACTAAGCCAGCACCAAACCAATCGACAGCAATACGCTGAAAAGCAGCGTCGAAATGGCGGTTTTTTTCAGCATGCCGGTCAAAATCTCGCCATCACGAGTATGACGTAACGTTCTGGCGGCATCCGTCAGTGGCTTGGCGACCAGCAGGCAACTCCAGCTCAACCAGGGAGCGGGGAGAGCTGCCAGATAAACCACGGTGAGTAACAGCGCCAGTACCAATAATGCCCAGTGGTAGTTAATCGCGTTCTCGCGGCCCAACCGCACCGCCAGGGAGATCTTGCCGTTACGCGCATCGCTTTCGATATCGCGCACGTTATTCACATTGAGCACTGCGGTGGCCAGCAGCCCACATGCCGCAGCGGGCAAAAACGGCAACCAACTGAGTTGCTGCGTATAGAGGTAGTAAGTGCCCAGCACGCCGAGCAGTCCGAAAAATATAAAGACGGAAATATCCCCCAGCCCCCGATATCCATAGGGCGTTCCACCCAACCCAACGGTATAGGTCACGGCGGCTAATAAAGAGGCGGCACCTAGCAGCAGGAAAGTGACAATTTGGCCCCACTGGTTGCCAAAGGCGGTCACCAATAATGAAAGCCCTAACAGCGCTGCTACGATTGCCGTAATTACCATCCCTGTGCGCATTGCCTGTGGCGTTAGCAAGCCTGAAGAGACCGCCCGCACCGGCCCAATGCGTGCCTGATCATCAGCGCCGGAAGCCGCGTCGCCATAGTCATTGGCGAGATTAGAGAGTATCTGTAGCGCAATCGCGGTCAGCAGGGCGAGCAAAAGCACCGCGCCATTAAAAGCATCCACGCTAGCCGCTAACCCACTGCCCAATAGTATAGACGCGCAGGCCAGTGGCAGCGTTCGGGGGCGAGCGGCTAGCAACCAGGCTTGGTAGTGGCGGCGTTTAGCGGGTGATTCCATTACGTCATTGTTCCTATTAACTATTTTCATTTAAAAAGCTGATGTCAGTTTGCCGCATTTAGGCTCGGTAGATCAGTATCCGCGGTTGCCGAGACACTTCTCCACAAAGAACACAATACTTCCCTGATGCTTGACCTGAATCAAGCTCGCGCCGATCTATGCTGGCATGCTACCTCAATGCTCCTAGAGTGATGTGAATGCAGGCCGTTGCCTGCCAAGGAGCGAAATCCATGTTCCCCGAATTTTGCCACCATCCCTATGTTTGATGTTAGCACCTGGGAGATGTTGGTTGTTTGTCTGATCACCTTGATCGTCGTCGGCCCGCATCGTCTGCCAAGGGTCATCTACACCCTGGGCCTGTGGGCCAGCAAATTGCGAACCTGTTGTCTCGACTTGAACCGACAGTTCCAGCGCGAAGCCCTGGTTGAGGAAGTGCAGCAACTTCGTCAACGTTTGGAGCAGGCAAGAAACGATACCGAGCGCAGCCTGCTGGATACGGTAGATATCGACAGGGACTACAGGCAGCCGCGGGCTGTTGCAACGTCAGCACTGGGTGATGCCCCTGTCCGCAATGGAGTCGAAATGAATCAGCAACCCTTCAGCAATGGATCAACCTGTCAGACACCGATTCTGACGCGCGTCGCTGTGGGAAGGGCCGCAGTGAACGGGGTTACTTACCAGTCTGACGGGGTTGTGGCGCTGATCAGTGATCGCGCATCGACGCTGCTTGCACTCGCCAGTGATTTTACCCAGGGGCGAATCATTGCCATAGCGCCGGGGCTGGCGGCCAGCCAGACTCCCGAGAGCTGGACGGTGGTCGACGCTTCGCCGCTACGCATCGAGGGCTGGCTGGGCGACTTTCGTATCGAATCGGCGATGACGGAAACCAACGCCTCCCACTTGCTGACCGCCGACATCATCATGGATCTCTCGACGCATCCGCTACTCGCACGCTTGGTACATCCCCCGGGCTACCTGCATGCCGATGCGTCGGTCATGCCATCGGATCTTGCCGCCCAGGCAGGCGAGCTGGTGGGTACTTTCGAGAAACCCCGCTACTTCGCCTACACAGCTGAAATCTGTGCCCACGAGATCGCCGGGCAGACGGGCTGCACGCGCTGTCTGGATGTCTGTGGTGCCGACGCTATCCGCTCCGAAGGCGCCCTGATTCGTGTCGAACCCCACCTCTGCCAGGGGTGCAGCGCCTGTACGCTGGCCTGCCCAACGGGGGCTCTAAGCGTCGCCCAGCCCCGTCGGTTCGATCTGCTGGAGCGCATGAACAGTGTCATCGACGCGCGCGAACATCCCCCGTCGACACTGCATGTGGTGGCGGGAGGTGCCCGTCCCGATTGCGACGCCAATGAGTCACTCGGTTCGCATGCCGTCCTGGAGGTGCCGGTGATCGCTGCCTTTGGCGAGGAACTCTGGCTGGCTGCGCTAGCCCGTGGCGTCAATCGCGTGGAGCTGTCGCCCGAAGCCAGGCTGCCCGACGACACTCGTCAACTGTTGGATAAGCGCCTGGCCGAGATCGCCTGCATCACCGAGGCCATGGGGTTGGGCCAAGACGTTATCAGCATCGGCAGCGCTCGCCATAAATATGAACACGAGCCTGGCATCGCCATGGTTCAGCACATGTTCAACGAGCCTCTTGTCCTCTCACAGGATTCACGCAAGCGTGAGCTGCTCAATGCCGCCCTGCGCCGTTGGCAGGAAGCCCTGATGCCTGGCGACCAGCAGCCCCTTGCATTGCCGGTCGGATCGCCGATCGGCGGGATTTCAGTCGACCTTCAAGCCTGCGTTATGTGCTCGGTATGCGCCCATTCCTGCCCAACGGCGTCGATTCGCTATGGTGAGAACGAGCATGCCGCCCGGCTGGAACTCGCCGAGGCCAACTGTATTCAGTGCGGCCTCTGCGAACGTCTCTGCCCGGAAAATGCCATCACCCTGCAACCTCGACTGGCCAGCGTGGCACAACGCTATCGCTGGCAGCCTCTTAATGAAGTAGCGCTTGCCACCTGTGACGCCTGCGGAAGCTCACATATGCCGGTGACGCTGCTGGACTCAATGATCGCAAAGCTCGCCTCAGCGACCGGGGCCGCCGATATCGAACGACAATTTCGCCGCTGTCCCGCCTGTCGACACGGACAATGACCGCGGGTCGCAGCAGACAAAACAACCCTCACCATCACAAAGAGGTCGATCATGGATACGTCACCCTTCTATGAAATACAGCCCGGCATTATCTGGGACGCGCGGGTTGCCTGGGATCTGTCCCTGGGCGGCCTCGGCGTTGGCGCTTTCCTGCTCGCCTTCCTGCTCTGGTGCCTGGCGGATCGTCGCTATCGACCCCTGGCCCAGACAGCCGCAGTGATCGCCCCCGTAGCGGTGGCCATTGGCCTGACCCTGCTGTTTTCGAAACTCGGCTACAAGTTCCACGTCTATCAGATGGGGCTTAATTTCGCTCCGACCTCGATCATGTGGTGGGGCGCTTTGCTGCAGGGCGCCTTCGTGGGCTTGAGCGCTATCTTTGCCTTTCGTCTGCTGTTCCCTAACTTCTCCCTGCTCGACTGGCTGAGTGCTCGACTGGTGGGCTGGGTTGCGGTTCCTCTCGCAGTGCTCACCGGCCTCTATCACGGTGTGCTGCTGGCGGTGATTTCCTCGCACCCGCTGTGGGCCACGGGCCAGATGGTCATCGCCTCCGTGCTGCTCTTCATGATCACCGGGAGCGCCGGTGCCCTGCTGGTGCACATGATTCGCATCGCCCTCCTGGGCGCCCGTTCGGAGGAGGGGAGCCTGAAAGACTATTGGGCAGGGTTGCGCCCGTTGGTGCTGGTCATGCTGGTGTCGACGGCTCTGTTACTGGTCACCCTGCTGGCTTGGTGGATAGATCTTCGCTTCGGCCCAACACGCGATCAGGAGGTGATAACCGCCGTACTGGCGACCTATGGCAGCCTTATCACCCTGGCTATCACTGCGCTGATCGGAGCCCTGGCCCTGTGTGTCGCCGCCTTGCTGGCGGGTCTACGTGGGCGCTCCTTGCCGGCCTTTGCCACCGCTATCCTCTGCGTACTGATGCTGGGAGGCGGTTTTGCCATCCGTTACGTGGCGGTACTGGGCGGACAGCTGAACCTCCCGATCTCGACGCTGGCCACTTTATCCTGAGGAGTTTTCCCATGACGGATCAGATCCCGACATCCAAACATGATGACGCTTGGCAGATTTCTCGCCGAGGCTTTCTTCAGGGCAGCGCCGGTACCGTCGCCGCTGCGGCAGGGGGCCCGGCACTGAGTTTATTCTCGACAGCCAGCGCCCAGGCACAACCCGCGGAAGCCGCTGGAAAATGGATGCCCTCCACCTGCCAGGGCTGCACGAGCTGGTGCCCAGTGCAGATCAAGGTGGTCGACGGCCGCGCCGTTCATATGCGTGGCAATCCGCTGGCCAAGGCCAACCACGGCAAGATCTGTCCACGCCCGCACCTGGCGTTGCAACAAGTCTATGACCCCGATCGAGTCCGCCAGCCGATGAAGCGCACCAATCCCGAAAAGGGGCGCGGTAAGGATCCAGGCTTCGTGCCGATTTCCTGGGACGAGGCGATGGACATGCTCGCCGACAAGATCATGGAGCTGCGCGATGCCGGGGAGCCCGAGAAGTTTGCGCTCTTCCGCGGCCGCTATACCTACCTGCGCGATATCCTCTACTCCGCCGTGCCGAAGATCATCGGCAGCCCGAATAATATCAGTCACTCGGCCATCTGCGCCGAGGCCGAGAAGTTCGGCCCCTACTATGTGGAGGGCCAGTGGGACTATCGGGACTATGACCTAGAACACACCCGTTATGTGCTCTGCTGGGGCGCCGACCCGGTGAGTTCCAACCGGCAGGTGCCCCACGCCATCAATTTCTGGGGCAACATGAGCGACAATGCCACCGTGGCCGTTGTCGACCCACGGCTGTCCGCCACTGCTGCGAAAGCCGATGAATGGTTGCCGGTGATCCCTGGCGAGGATAGCGCGTTGGCGGTGGCCATGGCTCACGTCATCCTCGCGAAAGGCGTCTGGAACAAGGCCTTCGTCGGAGATTTCATTGATGGTGAAAACCGCTTTGTGGTGGGACAGACCGTCGACGAGAGCCAGACTACGGTGCCGGTATTCAACGAGATCCATACCCATGGCGTGGTTCAGTGGTGGAATATTGAGCTCAAGGATCGCACCCCGGAGTGGGCGGCAGAGCGCACCGGCATTCCCGCAGAACAGATTCGGCGTGTGGCGCTGGGGTTCGCCGCTGCCGGTTCGCGGGCCATCAGTTGGCTATCTCCCGGCGCCTCCATGCAGGCCCGTGGTGGCTATTCATCCATGGCCACCCATGCCCTCAATGGTCTGGTGGGTTCCATTGATGCCAAAGGGGGCGTGGTCGCCAAGGTCAAGGATCCAACCGGCGATATACCCGACCTGACGGCCTATCAGGACGAGCTGGCGGCAAGCCATAGCAAGTACGACAAGATCGATCAGCGCGGCACCCTGGCCTTCCCATCACTCAACGGCGGCAAGAGCGGGGGCGGTGTGGTAACCAATGCCGCCGCCGACGGTATGCTCGCCAAGAGCCCCAACGAGATTAAGGTGGCCATCGCCTACTGGTCGAATTTCGGCTTCTCCACCTCCGGCTCCTATCGTTGGGAGCAGGCGTTGTCGGAGCTTCCCTTCTTTGTGCACCTGACCACCAATGCCTCGGAAATGTCGATGTTTGCGGATCTGGTGCTGCCCGCCGCTCATCAGTTGTTCGAGAAGTGGGGGTTCGTCAAGAACAAACAGAATCTGCACAGCTATGTCTCGCTGAATCAGCGCGTGCTTGAGCCGCTTTGGGACGTAAAACAGGACGAGACGGAAGTGCCCTTCATGCTGGCGGAGAAACTGGCCGAGCGGGGCTTCGATAACCTCTATCGCTACTACACTGAAGCCTTCGCTGATCCGGAAACCGGCGCGGCGCCGACCAATGGCGAGGAATTCACAGAATCCGCCCTGAAGATGCTGACTCGCGGCTGCTGGGACAGCACCCACCCGGATTATGGCCGGTATGGCGACCGTCTCGAGGGCTGGGAAGATTTCAAGGCGAAGGGCGTCTGGAATTCCCATCGCTATGAATATGGTCAGCGTATCGACAACTTTGCCACTCAGACAGGCAAGGTCGAGTTCTACAGCGAAACACTCAAAGCTGCTCTGCAGGGGCATGCCGACCGTCATGACACCACGGTAGACAAGGTACTCGAAGCCACCAACTATGTCGGTCGCGGAGAGCTCGCCTTCGTTCCCCACTTCGAACCCGCCCTTCGCCATGGTGACGAGGCCGAATACCCCTTCATCTTTTTTGAACACCGTTCTCGCCTGAACCGCGAAGGGCGCTCGGCCAACTGTACCTGGTACCAGGCGCACAAGAACGTCGACCCAGGTGACGAGAACTGGAGTGACGTACTCAAGATGAACCCGGTCGATGCAGACGCCCTTGGGCTGCACGACGGCGATAGGGTCAAAGTCACCTCGACGACGGGTTCCATCACCGTTCAGTTGAAGCGGTGGGAAGGGCTCAGACCGGGCACGGTGGCGAAATGTTATGGCCAGGGCCACTGGGCCTATGGCCGGGTCGCCGCCGCCAATTTCGCCGAGCATGTGCCGCTCGGCGGCAATAACAACGAAATCCTGTACCCTGAATTCGAGCGCCTCAGCGGCTCGACCGCCCGCCACGGTGGCCAATCACGCGTCAAGGTCGAGCGGGTCTAACCCCTGGCAATGGAGGCTAGTATATGAGCGACAAGCGTTATGCCATGGTGATCGACCTGCATCGCTGCGTTGGCTGTGCAGCTTGCGACATCGCCTGCAAGAGCGAGAACAACGTGCCGGTGGAGTTCCACTGGTCGAATCACATCATTGAGACCACAGGTACCTTCCCTGATACCCGTTACAACTATATCCCGACCCTCTGTAACCACTGTGAAAATGCGCCCTGTGTTACTAACTGCCCGACCACGGCGATGCACAAGAGTGAGGATGGGCTGACCCTACATGACCCCGATAAGTGCATCGGCTGCCGTTTGTGTCAATTGTCCTGTCCCTATGGTGTCATCTGGTTCAACAAGGAAGATCCCCACCAGAACTTTATGCGCGACAGCGAGCCGGCCATACCGGGGGGAACCTCGACCGGCCAGGAGGTCGCCCAGGCGGCTGATGCACCGATTCCTTACTACAACCCCGCAAGGGCCACGACCTATCAGGGTATTCGTGATCGCGGCATGGTCGAAAAGTGCACCTTCTGCGACCACCGTCTTGCAGTGGGTGAGGATCCCGCCTGTGTGATCGCCTGCCCCGCGGATGCCCGCATCTTTGGCGACCTGAACGACCTGGAAAGCCCGCCCAGCAAGGCGCTGGCCAAGTACACCCCACGGGTGCTCCAGCGGGATCAGGGAACCAAGCCTCACGTATTCTATATCCGCAACTTTAATAAATGATGTCGACATCCTTGCAGTTGAAGGCCGGGCTAAACCTGATCGCCCCGGCGTCAGGAGTCTGAATTATGATGGGTAGCTTATTTAGACGAAACAAATATTCGGCGCTAGTAACGCTTCCAGAACAGGCGAATTATGCGATTTAACCCTATTGAAGCCCTCAGGCATCAGCTTGATGCGCTTCGCCATACCGATAGAACAGGGTTTATCCGCCTAACTACTTCCTGCCAGGTGGATAACCTGATGGGGTGGCTAAACGCGCAGAGCGTTTACCCTCGCCTCTACTGGCATGCGCGTGATGCGAGCGAGGTAGAGTATGCAACGCTGGGGGCTGTTAACGCCTTTGATTCACTAGCGGCACTGGATACCGACCTTGCTGCGCTGGCAGGTGTCGGCGGCCAGCAGCCCGACTATTTTGGCGGTATGGCTTTTGACCCTGGTGCGCCGGGTTGGGAACACTTTCCCGCCTGTCACTTTTTGCTACCGCGCATCGAGCTTAAACGTGATCAAGATGGCGCGACGCTGTCACTGAATCTACGTTTCGATAACCGCAGCCCTACTGCCGAAATCGCCCAGGCTTATGCCTGTTTGGACGCCTTGGTAGAAGAACAGCCGCTGCCTCGCCTGCAGCCCCTTGTTTACCAGCGTGAAGACCGCCCTAGCCAACAAGAGTGGGCGGCGTGGGTAGGAAAGGTAACGCACCCTGATCACCTTGTGCATACGCCGAAGGTGGTGCTTTCTCGTGAAACGTGTCTTGAAACACCGCAAACGCCTAATCCTTGGGCGCTGCTGTCGCGCTGGCAGGCAGGGGCCGCCGACTGTTTTCATTTTGGTGTTCAGTTTACTTCCCATGAAGCATTCATCGGCTGCCCGCCAGAGCGGCTGTATCAGCGCGAAGGTCGGCATCTAATTACCGAAGCATTGGCGGGCACCACGCGCCGTGGGCGTGACGCCGAGCAAGACCAAGTGCTTGCCGATGAGTTGCTGGCGGATAAGAAAAACACGCTGGAAAACCAGTGTGTTTATCAGCAACTGTTGTCCCAGCTTGAGCCCCTTGCCCATCACATTCAGATGGGCGAGGCGCATATTGTTAAGCTGCGCTCGTTGCAGCATATTCGCCGTCTGATCCATGCCGAGTTACATCACAGCGCCACTGACCAGTCTTTGCTTTCCTCACTGCCACCAACACCGGCGGTGGGCGGTGTTTCTCGCGAGTCAGCGATGGCATTTATTCGCCAGCATGAACGCCATCAACGCGGCTGGTATGCGGGGGTTTTCGGGCGAATTAGCCATGCCAGTAGCGACCTTGCTGTGGCTATTCGCTGTGCCCATATCGGCCCACAAGCTATTCGTCTTTATGCCGGTGCAGGCATTGTGGCAGGCTCCCAGCCGGACGAAGAGTGGCGTGAACTGGATACCAAAATCGCCGATATTATGTCGCTGCTAGGGATGGGATAACGTACATGGCAACACCTGTATCGAGCGATTTTGCGCAAGCGCACGCCACCTTTAATCATGTGTGGGCGGCGCTGATGCTGGAGGAGCTCTACCGCTTAGGCGTGCGCGATGTAGTGCTGGCACCGGGTTCGCGTTCGTCGCCTCTAACCATGACCGCCAGCAAGCATGCCGGTTTACGCTGCCACTGCCATTTTGATGAGCGGGGGCTGGGGTTTATGGCGCTGGGTATTGCTCGGGGCAGTCAGCGGGCAGTGGCCATTATCACCACCTCAGGCACCGCCGTGGCGAATCTCTATCCGGCGGTGGTGGAAGCCAAGCTGCTTGGCGTGCCGCTGATTGTGCTCTCTGCCGACCGCCCCATTGAATTGTTGGATAACGGCAGCAACCAGGCCATTGACCAGCGGGATATATTCTCCCGCCACACCATTGTTCATCACGACCTGCCGCCGCCAGACGCTGACATAAAAGCAGCGTTTCTACTCAGCACCATTGATCAAGCGATAGATCAACAGCGCCGCACGCCAGGGCCCCTCCATATCAACTGTCGCTACCGTGAACCGCTTTATCCCGGTGACTGCTTAGTGGATGCCAGCGACTATCTTGCACCGCTGGGGAACTGGCTGATGGCTTCAAAACCGTGGAGTGATTGGTCGTCTAGCAAAGTAATTCCAGCGCTCAACAACGAGTGGGAAACGTTTGCCCAGCAGCGCGGCCTGATTGTGGTAGGCAGCATCGATGACCCGCAGCAGGCGCAACAAGTGGTTGCCCTAGCCAAGCAGTTGGGCTGGCCGCTGTTGGCGGATGTGCAGAGCCAGCTTCGCTTTGATCCCCACAACCTGATTCATTTTGATTTGGCCCTACATGACGAACGCTTTAGCGCGGAACTGGCTAAGGCAGAAGTGCTGCTGCAGTTTGGCGGTCGGTTAATCTCCAAACGGCTCACCCAGTTTATTGCCCAGCAGCCGTGGCAGGATGTCTGGTTGGTCGACCCGCTGCCCCAGCGGCTGGATCCCGACTATTGCGTTAAGCGCCGTTTGATAGGCTTGCCTGCTGACTTTATCGCAGCGTTGCCAGCGCACTCTGAACAATCGCCTTGGCATCAGTTGGATAGCCTTCAGCGCCGCACTAGCCATCTTGTAGAGGAGCAGTGCACGGCATTCTCAGAGCTGGGTGTTTGCCATCAGCTGGCGCAGTTGGCCGAAGGGCAGCTGTTTATCGGCAACAGCCTGCCTGCACGGCTGATGAATATGCTGGGACGGCATCGCCAAACGCCTTTGCAGGTATTCGCCAACCGCGGTGCCTCCGGTATTGATGGCCTGATCGCCACGGCCTATGGCCTTAGCTGCACATGCTCGCAACCCACGACGATTGTGCTGGGCGACACCAGCGCGCTGCATGATCTCAACAGCTTAGCGCTGTTAAAGCAGGCGGCTCAACCGCTGGTGGTGGTTATTCTCAATAATGATGGTGGCAGCATTTTTCATATGCTGCCGGTGCCCAAAGGGGGCGAGCTGCTGGAGCGCTACTACCGTCAGCCTCACGGCTTGAATTTCGAATATGCGGCCAAAATGTTTGGGCTTGGCCATTCAGCGCCCGACTCACTGGACGCCTTCGTGGCGGCTTATACCCAGGCGTTAGCGGCGGGCGTTACACTGATCGAGGTTAACGTACCCCATCAGCAGGTCGCCGATGATCTCAAGGCGCTTGGCGCAGCGATTCGAGGATAGCCGCGTGAGCCGTAAACCTCTGCAGCAGGCGCCAACCCTGGTACTGCTACACGGCCTACTGGGAAACTGCCACGATTGGGCGGAGGTCATCGCTGGCTTGGAAGGCATCCACTGCCTCGCGCTGGATTTACCCGGTCACGGCCAGAATCACCAGCTACAAGTAAGCTCTTTTGAAGAATGTCACCACTGGCTTAGCGATACGCTGATAAGCCACGGTGTGAGCTGTTACTGCCTGCTGGGCTACTCCCTGGGCGGGCGTTTGGCGCTGTACCATGCCAGCCGAAAACCGCCGGGGCTGGAAGCGCTCTGGCTGGAAAGTGCCCACCCGGGGCTGCCAGCCAGTGAGCGCTCTGCACGCATTGCCCATGATGAAAAGTGGGCCAAACGCTTTGAGCAGGAGCCGCTGAAAGACGTACTTATCGATTGGTATCAGCAGCCGGTGTTTGCTGATCTCTCTGAGGCTCAGCGCAGTCAGCAGATTCATCGTCGATTAGCTAATCACGGGCCAGCTATCGCCAAGATGCTGCGGTCAACGTCCTTGGGGCATCAGCCCTCGCTATGGAATTGGCTGGAAAACACCTCGCTACCGATCAGCTATTTTTCAGGCCAGCGGGACGCCAAATTCCACACCTTAGCGACCCACCTAACAACGATGGCCCCGCGCCTGCGCCATATCGCGCTAAGTGGGGGCCACAATCTTCATACTGAGCAACCAGAGGCGTTCTCACAGCAGCTTAACGCTTGGTTTGGCACTGATAGCTGACGGTTCAATCAGTTGATCAGCATTAACCAAGGCAGGCCAATCACCAGCCACACCACCAAGAACAGCAGCCCGAAGATCGCTCCTAGCCGCCAAAATAGTGCGCTGGGTAGGTAGCCACTGCCGTAGTAAACCGGGCTTGGCCCAGTGCCGTAGGGGGTGAGAATGCCCATAAAGCCGAGGGTGGGGAGCAGCAGCAGAATAAACATCTGCATATCCAGCCCGGCAATGCCTGACGCCGCCGCCAGAATCACCGGCAGCAGGGCGGTCACGTGGGCTGTCACGCTGGCAAAGAAGTAGTGCAATAGATAGAAGATAACCACCAGCGCCACCATCGCCATCAGCGGGTCAAAGTGGCTTATCTGCCCGCCCACCACATTGCCAAACCATGTCACAAATCCCACTAGGCTAAGCCCGCCCGCGAGCGCGACTAGGGTGGCAAACCATACAAAGGTGTTCCAGGCGGCCCGGTTATCAAGAATATCGTTCCAAGTCACCATACCCGTTAGCAGCATGCCGCAGATGACGATTAACCCCACCAGTGAGGCAGAGATAATGTCACTCGCAAAAATCCACAGCAGCAGAGCCGAAACGACCATGATGACCAGCACTATTTCATTGCGAGTCAGAGCGCCCAGCTTGGTTAATTCCTGCCCAGCCCAGTCGGAAATTTCGTGACCCGCCTTCACTTCTGGTGCGCATAGCCAATAGCTTAATAGTGGCACTAGCAGCAGCAACAAAATGCCCACCGGCGCTACCGCCATAAACCACTGCCCCCAGTTGATCTCTATGCCGGTTGCACTTTCGGTTAATGCAATAGCCAGTAAGTTGGGAGCCAGCGCGGTCAAAAATAGCGAACTGGTCACACAGGTAGAGGCAAGCGCTGTCCACATCAAGTAGCTGCCCATGCGTTTCATGCTGGGGTCGTTGGGCAGTGAGTCGTAAAGCGGCGGCAGGTTGCGAATGACAGGATAGATCGTGCCCCCGCTGCGGGCAGTGTTGGAGGGCGTAAAAGGCGCCAAAATACCATCGGCAATCATCACCGCATAGCCAAGGGTCAAAGTACGTTTGCCCATGGTTTTGACCAGCCAGAGGGAAATACGCCTCCCTAAGCCGGTTTTTTCATACCCCAGGGCAAACATAAAAGCACCAAAAATCAGCCAGACGGTGGAGTTGGTAAAGCCCGACACTGCCCATGAAAAGGCTTGGTTGGCGGCGTTAAATCCGTCAGCCGCTAGCTGTTCCGGGGAGAACAGCACCCAGGGGGAAAGCAACGCCACCAGCGTCACGCCGATCAAACCCACCACCGCACCCGGCAAGGGTTCAAGGATTAAGCCCACCACGACGCCCAGAAAAATAGCGAAGAAGTACCAGGCATGGGGCGCAAGACCAGAGGGCGTGGGTAACAGTGCAATGATAATAGCGACGGCTAATGGGGCTAGCAGTTTCCATCGCGATGAGGGTTGAGCATTAGTCGTCATGCAGCACCTCTCTTAAGCCTGTTAGGGCTATGTTTATTGCTTGGCAGATAGCTTTCTGCCCAGCAATGAGTGGCTTGAAGAGTAGGTGGTGCGGGCCTAGGTAAATAGCAATATTCACTCGATTTCTAACTTGCTTGACGTGCGTCAATAGTTCTTTCGACTAATGAGAAGCGCCTGCCAAGGGCGTGGTAAGTTCGAATAATGAAAGGGCACCGAAGAGTGTCGCTATCACCACCTTTGACTTGGCTAACGGAAGGAAGCGTCATGCAGCAGCGAGATTTCGATATCGTGATTGTCGGTGGTGGTGGCGCAGGCTTACGCGCTGCCATTGGTGCTGCAGAGCACGCCAAAGAGCACAACACCCCGCAACGCATTGCGCTTCTGTCCAAGGTGTACCCGATGCGCTCGCATACCGTGGCGGCGGAAGGCGGTGCGGCGGCGGTGACCAGCGAAGAAGACTCCCACCAGGCGCATTTTGACGACACGGTGTCCGGCGGTGACTGGCTGGTTGAGCAGGGAGTCGCCGACTACTTTGTCCACCACGCCTATCAAGAACTGGTGCAGATGGAGCGTTGGGGCTGTCCCTGGAGCCGCAAGGATGACGGCCAGGTGCAGGTGCGCCGCTTTGGCGGCATGAAAACCGCCCGCACCTGGTTCGCGGCCGACAAAACCGGCTTCCATATGCTCCACACCCTGTTTCAGACCTCAATGAAATACCCCGAGATCGAACGCTTTGACGAGTATTTCGTGCTCGATCTGGCGGTACACGAAGGTGCCGTGATTGGTGTGATTGCGCTGCAGATCGCCACCGGCGAATTAACCCTGCTACGCGCTAAAGCGGTAGTGCTGGCCACCGGCGGCGCGGGGCGTTTGTTCCGCTTTAATACCAATGCGGGCATTGTCACTGGCGACGGCATGGCGATGGCCTATCGTCACGGTGTGGCGCTGCGGGATATGGAATTTGTTCAGTATCACCCTACAGGCCTGCCCGGCTCCGGCATTTTGATTACCGAAGCGTGTCGGGGTGAAGGCGGCATTTTGCTTAATAAAGATGGCTACCGGTATCTTCAAGATTACGGCCTTGGCCCGGAAACGCCGCTGGGCAAGCCGGTAAACAAATATATGGAGCTGGGCCCGCGGGACAAGCTCTCACAGGCCTTCTGGCAAGAGCAGCAGGCGGGCCGCACCGGCAAGTTTGGCGATAGCGATGTGGTCTATCTCGATCTGCGCCACTTGGGTGAGAAGACCATTCTCGAGCGCCTGCCGTTTATCTGCGAACTGGCCAAAGCCTATATCAACGTCGACCCGGTGAAAGAACCCATCCCCATTCGCCCGGCGGTTCATTACACCATGGGCGGTATTGAAACTAACCCCCAGTGTGAAACTTCCATTGCCGGGCTTTATGCCGCCGGGGAGTGCGCTTCGGTGGGCCTTCACGGCGCTAATCGACTTGGCTCAAACTCGCTAACCGAGCTATTGGTGTTTGGCCGCTTGGCCGGTGAACAGGCAAGCAAGCGTGCAGCGCAAACTGAGTGGGCCGATGAGCGCCTGCTGGAAGCCCAGGGCGATCGCCAGCAAGCCAAGCTGCTGCGGCTATGCGATGGCACCGGCAGCGGGGAAAACTGGGTAGCGCTTAAGCATGCCATGGTGCAGGCCATGGAGAGCGGCTGCGGAATTTATCGCACCGAAGAGGGCATGCGCCATTCGCTGGAGACCATGCGTCAGCTACGTGCCCGCTTCAAACAGGTGCGTGTTAACGATACCAGCAAGATATTTAACACCGAGCTACTTGAGTGTTTGGAGCTGGAGTGTGGCCTGGATATAGCCGAAGCCTCTTGTTTGGGCGCGCTTGAACGGCGTGAATCCCGCGGTGCCCACCAGCGCTTGGATGAAGGTATGCAAAAACGCGATGACGTTAACTTCCTCAAACACAGCCAGGTGTTCTACCAAGGTGATGGCCATGCCGAGCTGCACTGGCAGGATGTCGATGTGCAATTCTCCGCCCCGGCTGAGCGAGCCTATGGCGATGCGGGCAAGGGGGTAAAAGCATGAGTACCGAACAGATCACTACCAAGCAGATCAATACCAAGCACATCAGCGTCAAACGCTACCTGCCGGACAGCTCGGCTGAACCCTACTGGCAGGCGTACGACCTGCCCGTGGATGACAGCACTTCGCTGCTGGATGCCCTCAACCATATCAAGGAAGAGCTCGATAGTACTCTGAGCTACCGCTGGTCTTGCCGCATGGCGATCTGCGGCTCCTGCGGGGTCATGGTCAATGGCATTCCTAAGCTGGGCTGTAAAACCTTCCTGCGCGATTACGAGGGCGATATTCGTATTGAGCCGCTGGCCCACTTCCCGGTGCAACGGGATCTGGTGGTGGATATGGAGATCTTCCTGGAACACCTGGCGGCGGTGAAGCCCTACCTTATTGACGATAATCCGGTAAAAGCGTTTGATCCCAACGCGCCGGAAACCTACCGCCAAACGCCCGAACAGTTGGAGCGCTACAAACAGTTCGCTAACTGCATTAACTGCGGTCTCTGCTACTCCGCCTGCCCGCAGTTTGGCCTTAATCAAGAGTTCCTCGGCCCGGCAGCGCTTACGCTTGCCCACCGTTATAACTTAGACAGCCGCGACCACGGCAAAAAACAGCGTATGGCCGAGCTGAACCGCCATGAGGGGGTGTGGAGCTGCACCTTTGTGGGCTTCTGCTCGAAGGTGTGCCCCAAACACGTTGACCCCGCCGCTGCGGTAAATCAGGGCAAGGTCGAGGCGGCCAAGCACACGCTTATTGCGTTGTTTAAAGGGTAGGAGGCGTGCCGTGCGGCAGGTTTCCGCGAGGGCGCTGTGAACCCATCCATGGGCGCTACTTTCGCCATCCATGGCGAAAGACCCTCGCTACAACCTGCCCCACTCACCGGTATCGGATATCCGTAACAAACTGAAATAGCACTGTTAGAAAAGGTGTAGGAGATAAGGTATGGATAAATCATCATCGCAACGCCTGCCACCGCTTAAACGCAACTGGTGGCTTAAACACCGCTTTTTTAAGCTCTATATGCTGCGCGAAGCCACGGTGCTGCCGCTGGTGTTTTTCACGCTGTGTTTACTGGCCGGTATGGTGGCGCTTCTTCAAGGGGCGGAGAGCTGGCAGGGGTGGGTCGCCTTTATGGGTTCGCCCATCGTATTGCTGCTGAACCTTGTCGCATTGGCTGCCAGCTTGTTCCACGCCGCTACCTTCTTTGTGTTGTTCCCGCGGGTGATGCCGCTGCGTATCGCCGGGCATAGCCTGCCCGATCAAGTTATTGTCGCTGGGCAGTGGGCGGGTGTGGTGGCGGTTGCACTGCTGTTTTTCTGGCTACTGGGGAGGGTGTAGGCATGAGCATTAGTAAACATGGTGCACAGCATAAACAAGCCTTTGATGAACCGCTTTGGTGGGGGCTGTTTAGTGCAGGCGGCGTCTGTTTCGCCGTTTTACTGCCCGCCGTGATTCTGTTTATCGCCGTTTTACTGCCCCTGGGCCTGCTGCCCGCCGAAGCACTGAGCTATGAGCGGGCATCCGCGCTGCTATTTAGCGTGCCGGGCTTTCTGTTTATCGGAGCGGTGGTCTGCTTGCCGTTGTTCCACGCCGCCCACCGCTTACGCCATGGGCTGTTTGATATCAGCGTGGGCAATGACGCCACCAATAAAAAGCTGATGTATGGCGGTGCCGCGCTGCTAAGCCTTCTAGCGTTAGGCTTAGTCTTAGCAGGTATGCTGGGTTAAACGACGCGTGGTAATCACTATCCCTGACAGATAAAAAAAGAGATTGTCATGATTAACGGACTCACTGAAACAGAACTCTATGCGCCGGTAGAGTGGCAGGATCGCTCAGATGGCTACCAGGATATTTTGTATCACACCACTGCCGATGGCATTGCGCGGATTACCATCAACCGCCCCGAAGTGCGCAACGCCTTTCGCCCGCTAACCGTGAGCGAAATGGCTCAAGCGCTTAACCGCGCCCGCCACGACAGTGCTATTGGTGCCATTATTCTCACCGGTGCCGGCGATAAAGCCTTCTGTTCTGGCGGTGATCAGCGCATCCGTGGTGACTATGGCGGCTACCAGGATGAAGAGGGCGCCCATCACCTCAACGTGCTGGATTTTCAGCGCGATATTCGCACCTGCCCTAAGCCAGTAGTGGCGATGGTGGCGGGCTACGCTATCGGCGGTGGTCATGTGCTGCATATGATGTGCGACCTGACTATCGCGGCCGATAACGCGGTTTTTGGCCAGACAGGCCCCAAGGTCGGCTCCTTCGATGGCGGTTACGGCGCTTCGTATATGGCGCGTATTGTGGGCCAAAAAAAGGCCCGGGAGATCTGGTTTCTATGCCGCCAGTACAGCGCTGCACAGGCACTTGATATGGGCCTGGTCAACCACGTAGTACCGCTCGAAGAGCTAGAGAAAGAGAGTGTGCGCTGGTGCCGCGAGATGCTGCAGCACAGCCCCATGGCGCTACGCTGCCTAAAAGCCGCGCTTAATGCCGACTGCGACGGCCAGGCCGGGCTTCAAGAGCTGGCGGGCAACGCTACCATGCTCTATTACATGACCGAAGAGGGGCAGGAGGGGCGCAACGCCTTTAACGAAAAGCGCCGCCCGGATTTTTCCCGCTACCCGCGTAATCCGTAATGAAGCTGGCGCTTTACCGCTACTCACTAGCGTTTCGCCAGCCGCTGATGTTTAAAGGCAATCGGCTGGCGAACAGGGAAGGGCTGTTGGTGTGCATCAATGGCCAGTGGGGCGAGATAGCTCCGCTGCCCGGCTTCTCAACCGAAACCCTTGCTGATGTGGAAGCTGAAACCCTGGCCTGCCTTGAAACTATGCAGCATGGTGAGAAAGTAACGCCAACGTTGCCGTCGGTGCAGTTTGGGTTCGACTGCGCCCAGCGCCAATGGCCTGCCAACCTTCCCGCGCCTTTGCCGCCCTATCCACTGCTCCAAGGCGCGCCCAGGGAATTGATGCTCGTGCTTGATAATGTCGTGAACGGTTGGGGGGCTTTGCCTCCGTCTCGGCTCAAGCTCAAGGTGGCGCGCTACACCATGGCAGAGGAGCTGGCGCTGATTAACCAGCTCGCCATTCGGCTGCCCTCGACTAAGCTGATTCTGGATGCCAACGGCGGCTGGACACGGGAAGAAGCCCAGCGGTTCTGCACGCGTCTCCCCCTCAAACAGATCGACTACCTGGAAGAGCCCTGCGCTGCCTTTGCCGATACTATCGCCGTGGCGGAGGCAACGGGGGTATCCATCGCCCTGGATGAAACGCTATCGCGCCAGAAAGAGTGGCACTATCACCCGCAGCTTAAAGCCCTGGTGATCAAACCCACTTTGATAGGCTCGCTAAGTGCCTGCGAAGCACTCGTTCAGCGAGCCCGTGAGCGCGACTTGCAGGTAGTGATCTCTTCCAGTTTTGAATCTGATCTAGGCCTTGAGTTGCTTGCTCGGTTGGCCTGTGAGTGGGCGCCTGATGAGCCGCCGGGGCTGGATACTGGCCATTGGCTTAGCGAACGCGTGACCACTGCCGCGGGCGAAGTGATGACAGAAAACTTGCACTGTCTCTCTAAAATGGAAAATTCAGCGTGATAGACACCTGCCCCATCCACTACTGGGCCAAAGAGACCCCCGAGCATATTGCGGTAGAGGCGGGGTCGGTACGTCTTAGCTACCGGACGTTCAATCGGTGGGTGGCGTCTTTAGCGCAGCAGCTTGCGCGGGAAGGTTTTGTGCCCGGTGATCGCTTAGTGGTGCCCGCCAAAGGTTCGCTTGAATCCTTACTGTTGGCGTGGGCCTGCCTGCGGGCAGGGGTTATTTTTTGTCCGCTGAATCCTGTGTTCCCTATTGGCCAGCAGCTCAGTCTAGCCAAGCGTTTGCAGGCTGGGCGGGTTTGCCAAACGGAAAGCGACCACCATTATCCTGCCGAACTCACACCGGTTAGCCTCGATTTTTTGGCGGAAGGCGATGTGACAGAGCCACCGGTGCTGGATGGCAATCAGCTGTGCAATACGATTTTTACCTCCGGCTCCAGTGGCACGCCCAAGGCGGTGCTACACCGCGTGGGCAATCACTTGGCGTCTGCTCGCGGCTCGGCGTCGTTTATCCCGGTTGATCAGAACAGTGGCTGGCTGCTGTCGCTGCCGCTGTTTCATATCGGCGGCTACGCCATTCCATTTCGGGTATTTCTTGCCGGAGGACGGGTGATCCTCGACGAGGCTCCCCATACGCTGGCGGAGCGTCTTGAGCAGCAGGCGATTAGCCATCTTTCTCTGGTGCCCACTCAGCTTTGGCGGCTGTTGAAAGCAGGCTTTACGCCCAAGCGCACTCAGCTCCGCGAGCTACTGTTGGGCGGCGCAGCGATCCCAGCGCCGCTGGTGACGCAGATGACATTGCTAGGGCTAACGCCGAAAGTTAGCTATGGGCTATCGGAAATGGCTAGCCAGGTCTGTACTGGTATTCCCACCGCACCGGGTGTGGTCGGAAAACCGCTGCCGGGCCGTGAGGCGAGGGTGGTCGATGGCGAAATTCAGGTGCGTGGCGAGACCCTGTTCTGTGGCTATTTAAACAATGGCAACCTAGACCCAGCGCTGAATGAAGAGAGTTGGTTTGCCACCCGAGATAAGGGACACTTCAACGCGGACGGGGCGCTGGTGGTGGAAGGGCGGCTCGATAATGGCTTTATCTCTGGTGGCGAAAATATTCAGCCAGAAACTATCGAGCAGCGCTTAGTCGACCACCCCAGCATTGCCCAAGCGCTAGTGGTAGCAATGCCCCACCCCGAATGGGGCGAGCGCCCGGTGGCGTTTATCGATTGGCACGGCGAGGCCGTATCGGAACAAGCGATAAATGCCTGGGTACGCGAAGCACTGCCTGGCTTTATGGTGCCCGACGCTTGGCTTGCCTGGCCGCCAGGGGTGGGCTTTAAACCCTCCCGCAAGCAGTTTGCTGAGCTGGCGCGGGAGCAGTTGGTCAATAAGTAGCTAACACATGTGGTTATGCCATCCCCGGCGGTGTTAGTGGTGGCAAATAGCGCTCCAGCAATTGGGCAGCATGCAGCACTTTTAGATCTTGGTATTTGCCTGCCACAAGGTGTAGCCCCACTGGCAGCCCCTGGTTATCCAGCCCGCAAGGCAGCGATGCGGCGGGCTGTTGTGTAAGGTTGAAGGGGTAGCTAAACGGCGTCCAGTCCATCCAATCGCGGTAGGTTCCATCCGGCGGCACGTTGTGGCCAGCGGCAAAGGGTGCAATGGGCATCGCAGGCGTGACCAGCAAATCATAGCGCTTATGAAACGCCGCCATCTGCGCCGTTAATTCGCTGCTCTCACGCCGGGCGGCGAGGTAGGCGGAAAGCGATACATCCTGCCCACGTCTGGCAATATCCAGAAATCCTGGGTCGAGCGCTGCCTGCTGCTGTTCGTTGAGTTTTTCGAGCGCTTGGGTAGCACCCGCAAACCAGAGGGTATTAAAGGTTTTAATTGGATCGCTAAAGCCAGGATCCACGCGTTCTACGGTCGCGCCCAGTGCTTCTAAATGGGCAACGGCCTCCTCAACCCGCTGGGCAATATCCGGGGCGACCTCTATATAACCGAGGTTAGCGCTAAAGGCGATGCGCCAGACGCGTAGATCAGCAGGGGGCGGGGTAAGCCAGTCAGGGCCGAGTGGATTGCCGGAGTAGCCATCCCGGGCATCGGGCTGTGCCATCACGCTAAGCATTAGCGCACTGTCGGCGGCGGTGCGGGTCATTGGGCCCAGATGAGAGAGCGTACTCATGGCGCTGGCGGGCCATTGGGGCACCCAGCCAAAGGTGGGCTTAATGCCAAAGGTGCCGGTGAAACTGCATGGAATGCGGATTGAACCGCCCGCGTCGCTGCCCTGATGAAGCAAACCCAAATTGAGCGCTGCTGCCGCGCCTGCGCCGCCGGATGACCCCCCTGGTGTGAGTTTAGTGTTCCAAGGGTTGCGAGTAATGCCGTGCAGCGGGTTATCGGTGACGCCTTTCCAGCCAAACTCCGGTGAAGTGGTTTTGCCAATCACGATGGCCCCGGCGTTGCGCAGGTGGCGGCTGATCGGGGCGTCTACCTCCCAAGGGCCATCTGCCGAGGTGGTGGTTGACCCTAGGCGCGTAGGCAAACCTTTGGTTAAGGTCAGGTCTTTAATGGTAATGGGTATGCCATCCAGCGGGCCGCAGGGCGTGCCTGCCTGCCAGCGTTTAGCCGACTCCGCGGCTAGGCGCCGAGCCTCTACATCATTAACGCAGGTAAATGCATTGACCTTGGGGTTATCGCGCTCAATCCGCGCCAAGCAGTCATCAATTAGCGTTTCCGGCGAGAGCGACCCCTCGCCGAAACGAGCCAATGCGCCGACGGCCGTTAGTGTTTCAAAGGAGTCGGCCATGATTATTCACCATCCTCAACACCGGCTGCTTCAAGCATGGCGTGTAGTAGCACGTTACAGCCAGCGTGAACGTGCTCCGGTGTGGCGCTCTCAATTTCGTTGTGGCTAATGCCATCCTTGCAGGGAATAAAGATCATCGCGGCGGGAGCCACGCGGCCGACAAACATCGCATCGTGGCCAGCGCCGCTGATGATATCCATATGCGAGAGATTGAGTTTCGCGGCTCCCTGACGTACGGCGTCAACACACGCTTCATTGAAGTGTTCAGGTGCAAAATCTGCGGTGGGAGTTAGCTCGTACTCTAACCCGTGACGTTGGCAGATTTCTTCAACGGCGGCGGCCACGGCCTGGCCCATTGCGATAAGGGCTTCAGGTTCCCAGTGGCGCATATCCAGTGTCATTTTGACTTGGCCAGGGATCACGTTGCGCGAACCAGGGTGTAGGGTCAGACAGCCCACCGTGCCGCGCCCGTGGGGCTGATGATCAAAGGCAATACGGTTTAGCGCCTGGGTGACTTCTGCTGCGCCCATCAGGGCATCGCGACGCAGATTCATCGGGGTAGGGCCTGCATGGGCTTCCAGCCCGGTCAGGGTTAAATCGAACCACTTCTGGCCCAAACCACCGATGACCACGCCGATAGTGGTGTCGGTGTCTTCCAGAATAGGGCCTTGCTCGATATGGGGTTCAAAGAAGGCTTTTATCTCGCTAGGCGAGACCGTATCGCTGCCGCGGTAGTGAATGGCATCCAGGGCATCGCTGACCGTGACGCCATCGGCGTCGGTGCGCGCTAGCATGGCGTCAAATTCCAACACACCACTAAATACCCCGGAACCCATCATGCAAGGAGGGAAGCGGCAGCCCTCTTCATTGGTCCAGGCGACGACTTCGATGGGGGATTGCGTCGTAATGTTGTGCTGGTTAAGGGTGCGAATGACTTCCAGGCCGGAGAGCACGCCGAAACAGCCGTCATACTTGCCGCCGGTTGGCTGACTGTCCAAGTGGCTGCCCGCCATGACCGTTTTGGCGTTGGGGTCACTGCCTTCCCGGCGGGCAAAGATATTGCCGATATTATCAATTCGAATCGTGCAGCCCTCGGCGCGACACCACTGAATAAACAAGTCGCGGCCCTGGCGTTCTAAATCGGTAAGCGCTTGACGGTTGACCCCGCCTTTGGGAGTGGCGCCCAGTTTGGCCATCTCCATCAGCGACTCCCATAGGCGGTCGCTGTCGGTTCTTAGGTCGGTGATATCATTGGTTGGTGTAACGTAGGTGTTCATTTCACTCTCCTCGCAAGATTAGACGGACGCATTTTCCGTCGGTAAGTCGTGTAGCTTGGAACGGTGATTCTGAAGGTTGGGCGATTCGTTGCTGATCAGCATCTGTTCAGCCATTTCCGCTTCCAGCGCGGCCATATGATGCTCGGCATCGGCCATATGCTCGGCCATTACCTGACGCACCCGTTGGGCATCTTCAGCGCGGTAAGCCTCTATCAACTGTCGGTGATAGTCCTGATTGGCGTGATCGAATTGCTTACGCTCGGGCACGTATGCTTTTTTGATCACTACCAAATCACGCAGCATGTCGTTTAAAAACTGGCACATAAACGCGAGTAACGGGTTAGGGCAGGCACGGGCCAGCAGTTGGTGAAACTCCAGCTCTAAAAAGCGCTGGTGGCGATGATCCTCCTCGCCCCCGCAGCACGCACAGGCCGATATATTGGCTTCCAACTGCTGGAAGTCGTGCTCGGTGAGCCTTCCCACCACCGACGCCGCAAGCTCTACTTCCAATAGCTTGCGCAACTGATATACCTGCTTGCCATTTAGTTGCTGGAAATGCAGAAAGTTGCGCAGCATGCGGCTGGCGGGCTCCATGCCTGGCTGGTTGATCACCGCGCCACCTTTAGGCCCGGTTTTTAAAGTGATAAGCCCCTCAACCTCAAGGATCTTGAGCGCTTCTCGCACCGTCGCCTTGGCACTACCGTAAAGCTCCATCAGCGCTTTTTCGTTCGGCAGGCGATCGCCTTCCCCTAATGACTCGGCGGCAATCCAGCGCTTGATATCGTCGCTGATCAGCTCCGCGAGTTTGGGTCTACGCCTTGAGGCTGAACCAGTGGTTGAAACTGTTTTTGTAACAGGGGCTTGCGTCATCAACACACTCCTTATCTGTGGTTAGCGCTGCTGGTAACGTCTTGGGTATAGGCGGGCAAACGTTCAGGGTGGTACTCAGCATCGTAGTCGTAGCGTGCCTGGGTAAACCTTTCCACTACTGCTGTATCGCGACGGTGCAACGCATGGCTTAGGCCAACAAAGAGCACGGCATTCAGCAATAGCCCCCAAATACCTGCATGGTAACCAAAGGGGGCGCTTAGCGGGCCAAAGGTCATTAATAGCACGCAGGCAACGCCAGCCCATAACCCGGCGAGCGCAGCGGTAGGGTGGGCCTTTTTCCAGGTGATGGCACCGATGGTGGGAATCACCAGCTGTGCGGTGCCCGCCAGTGCAGCAATACCAATGGTGACCAGTACACCGGGTACGGTAAGCGCCATGATATAAGCCGCCAGAGAGAAGCCCACCAGCGATAGACGACCGATATAAACAATACGTGCCTGGCTTGCTTCACGGTTCACATAGCGTTTGTAGATATCCATCGTGACCACGGTGGATACCGCGTGAATCTGCGAGTTAGCCGTGGACATCGCGGCCGAAGCGCCTGCTGCCATAATCAACGAGGCAAGCAGGTAAGGGGCATACTCCATCAACATGATGGGCAGGATTTGATCGGCATTCTCTACATTGGGCTCAAGTAGCACGCCGGAGTAGCCAGACAGCACCGATCCCACATAAGCAAAGGCGGCCAAGCCCAGCAAAAAAGGCATTAAGTTAAACAGCTTGCCGTGTTTGACCGAGTACATGCGCAGCCAGATTTGCGGGCCCATAAAGGCGCCAATAGCGGTAATGGCAAACAGCGAGAACCACATGGGGTAGCCCATCGTGCCGTTAGGCCCAGGCATGGTGAGGTGGTCAGGAGAGGTCTGATGAAGCTGGCTAAAGAGGGCGGTTGGCCCACCTACCTGGTTGGAAATGTAGTAGCCCGCGTAAAGCATGCCGAAGAATAGCAGTGCGCCGTAAATAACGTCGGTCCAGGCAATGGCGCGGATGCCGCCAATCCAAACGTAGATAATAATGATGAAGTAGAACAGCAGCGCGGCGAGCCAGAAAGGAATCAAACCACCGGAGGCGACTTCGATTAAATAGGCGCCGCCAGTGAGCTGAATTTGCAAATAAGGCACGGTGAAAATCAGCGTAATAGCGGCAACGGTAATGCGTAGCGCCTCGCTATTATAGAAGTCGCCAATTAAATCCGAAGGCGTTAAATAATTGAATCGCTTGCCTAAAAACCAAACCCGCTTGCCGATCCAGTAATACATAAAGCCAAACAGCAGGTTCCAGGCTAACGCAGTAAGAAACACCGGCCCATTGGTATAAAAGGTCGCGTTGGAACCGAGGAACGCAAAGGCACTCCACCAGGTTGCCGCCACGGTGAAAAACACCGCGATACTGCCCATGGCGCGCCCCTGAACGAAAAAGTCTTCGCTGGTTTCTTGCGATTGACGCGCCGATAAAATCCCCACCATCAAGGGGATAATCATAAAGGCCGCAATAATTAATAAACTACCGGTCATGGTTAATCCCCTAGCTATGGCTGTTTATTGGTGTGAGCAGTTGTCGGTACGGGGCTGCCCCAATTGGTGAAGTAGGCCACCAAAAACAGCGCCGTTATCACAAACCACCAAAACAAGTTCCACACCAACAGAAAGGGGATACCCATCACCATGGGCTCTATGCGGTTAGCTAGCATAATGAGGGGACTTTCCAGCATAAAAAAACTGAAAAGCATGCCGCCATAAATCGACAGCTTTAGCGGGGTTAAATATTTCATAGCGAGTTAGCCCTTTATTTACGTTGAACTGTTTGTGTTGAATTTGTGAGCAGTATTTCCAGCGTGCGGTGACGAATCACATCGCTTGTTGAAGCAACGTAATCGGTGCCGAGTACTGTTTGGGCGTGTTCCACTGATTTGTTGTATTTATTCGTATAAATATAATGATTAGGTGCTTTTTTAACCGGCGTCAAGGTTAAGATATCTTCAACGCGGCTCTATTACGTATGGATTCCCTAACGTGAACAAAAGAAGAGGGTAATTTTATAAACGTGTTCAGTGGCGCATGCTGAGGCCATGCCACATACGATGGAGCTGGACACCATGTTTGGAATAAAAAGCAAAACACCCTCTGAAACCTCGCGTACCCCCTCAACAGATACGCCAGATAAGACGGCACTTAACCAGCACTACTGGATGCCGTTTAGCGCCAACCGCGATTTTCACGCCAACCCGCGTGTTATCACCGGGGCGGAAGGGCGCTACTACATTGATGACCAGGGTCGGAAGCTGTTTGATTCGCTGTCAGGCCTTTGGACCTGTGGCGCGGGCCACAACCGCGAAGAGATTCAAAAAGCCGTGGCGGCACAGCTCGGCACGCTCGACTTTGCCCCCGGTTTTCAGCTTGCTCATCCGCTGGCATTCAAACTGGCGGAAAAGGTCGCTAGCCTTACGCCTGCTGGGCTTGACCATGTGTTTTTCACCAACTCGGGTTCAGAAGCCGCCGATACCTCGGTCAAGATGGCCAAGGCCTACTGGCGGCTGAAAGGGAAACCTGAGAAGACCCGTATGATCGGCCGCGCCAAGGGCTATCACGGGGTGAATATTGGTGGCACTAGCCTGGGCGGTATCGGTGGCAACCGTAAACACTACGGTCAGTTGATGGATGTGACGCACCTTCCCCACACGCTTCAGTCGGGCCATGCCTTCACCCGTGGCCAAGCGGAAACCGGCGCCGAGCTTGCCGATGCGCTGCTCGATCAGATCGCGCTCCACGATGCCTCGACTATTGCGGCGGTGATTGTCGAGCCGATGTCAGGCTCTGCAGGCGTCATTGTGCCGCCAAAAGGCTACCTGGATCGCCTACGCGAGATCTGCACCGCCCACGATATTCTGCTGATTTTTGATGAAGTCATCACCGCCTTTGGTCGCAGTGGCGCGACTACCGGCGCCGAGGCTTTTGGCGTCACGCCGGATATCATGAACGTGGCCAAGCAGATCACCAACGGCGCCATCCCCATGGGCGCGGTGATTGCGTCCAGCGAGATTTTCGACACCTTTATGCACGCCGGTGGCCCCCAACACGCCGTGGAGTTCCCTCATGGCTACACCTACAGCGCCCATCCAGTGGCCTGTGCGGCAGGCTTGGCGGCGCTTGAGATGATGGAGCGTGAAAACTTCCCTGCACAGGTAAGCGCCATTGCACCCGCCTTTGAGAAAAAGCTGCATGCCCTGCAAGGCCGCAACCATATTGTTGATATTCGCAACTACGGCTTAGCTGGCGCTATTCAGCTAACGCCCCGGGACGGCGACCCCATTATCCGCCCAAGAGATGCCCATATGGCGCTCTGGGAGGCGGGCTTCTACGTGCGCTATGGCGGCGACACCCTGCAGTTTGGCCCTCCCTTTGGCACCACCGAGGCTGAGTTAGAGCGGCTGTTTGATGCGGTGGCGACCACCTTGGATTCGTTGGCATAAGTGCTGCGGGCATAAACTTCGTTGGCGAAAGCGACTGAACTAAATTTTAGAGAGTTTGAATATGAGTAATGTTTCCCACCTGATTAACGGTGAATTAGTCCAAAGCCAGCGCACGCTGGACGTAACCAACCCCTCAACGGGCAAAGTGATTCGCCAAGTAGCGGATGCCAATGCCGCCGATGTAGAGCGTGCGATTGCCGCTGCCCAGGCGGCTTTCCCCGCTTGGCGCGATACCCCGCCCGCCAAGCGCGCCCAGGTGATGTACCGCTTTAAGCAACTGCTCGAAGATAACGCTAACCGCCTGGTGCAACTGGTCAGCGAAGAGCATGGCAAAACCCCCGAAGACGCCATGGGTGAACTCAAGCGTGGCATCGAGAACGTTGAGTACGCCTGTGGCGTGCCGGAACTGCTCAAAGGCGAGTACTCTCACAACGTTGGGCCGGGCATTGATGCGTGGTCTAACTTTCAGCCGTTAGGCGTGGTGGCGGGCATTACCCCGTTTAACTTCCCCGCCATGGTGCCGCTGTGGATGTATCCCATGGCGATCGCCTGCGGTAATACCTTTATCCTCAAGCCTTCGGAGAAAGACCCTTCAGCGGCGATGGCGGTGGCAGAACTGCTGCAAGAAGCCGGGCTACCCAAAGGCGTGATGAATGTGGTTCATGGCGGGCGCGAGGCTGTGGAAACGCTGCTGGATGCCAAGGCCGTAAAAGCTATTTCCTTTGTGGGCTCAACCCCCGTAGCAGAAGCGATTTACTCGCGCGGTTCCGCCGCGGGCAAGCGCGTTCAGGCCTTGGGCGGGGCGAAGAACCACGCCGTCGTGCTGCCGGATGCTGACCTGGAGAACGCCGCCAATACGCTCATGGGCGCAGCATTTGGCAGTTGCGGCGAGCGCTGTATGGCGATCTCGGTGGCGGTTTGCGTTGGCGATGAAACGGCCAATCGCTTAGTCGAAACCATGCTGCCTAAAATCGCACAGTTAAAAGTTGGCCCTGGCACCAAAAAGGATCTGGATATGGGGCCGCTGGTGACGGCTGAGCATCGCGATAAAGTGCTCGGCTTCATCGAAGATGGCGTTAAAGCTGGCGCTAAGCTGGTAGCCGATGGCCGCGATCTACAGGTCGCTGGTTACGAGGAAGGTTACTTCGTCGGCGGCTGTCTGTTCGATAACGTCACCGCCGAGATGCGCATCTACCAGGAGGAGATCTTTGGCCCGGTACTCTGCGTGGTACGGGTTGGCAGCCTGGACGACGCCATGCAACTGATTAACGACCACGAATACGGCAATGGCACCTGCCTGTTCACTCGCGATGGCGAAGCCGCCCGCCGCTTTACCGATGGCGTTGAAGTGGGCATGGTCGGGGTCAATGTACCGCTGCCGGTACCGGTGGCCTACCACAGCTTTGGTGGCTGGAAGCGCTCGCTGTTTGGTGACCTTCACGCCTACGGCCCGGATTCAGTGCGTTTCTATACCCGCCGTAAAGCAGTTTCCCAGCGCTGGCCGTCAGTTAGCGAAGCGACCCGGGCAGAGTTCTCGTTCCCCGCCAATCAAAGTTGACGTTCCAGTGTAAATAGGACATCTTCTCAGCACCGTCGCCCTGCGACGGTGCTTTTTTTTAATGCCTATCTTCGATGTAAGGAACGAGCGCAGCGTGGCAAGAACCCAGGACGAAATTCGCCAGACCAACGTTAAGAAGATTCTCTTAGCCGCGGAGCAGCTATTTGCCGAAAAAGGCTACGCCGGTGCCTCCATGGGGGAAATCGCCCAGTTGGCCGATATTCCCAAGTCCAACGTGCACTATTACTTTTCGACCAAAAAAGCCTTGTACCAGGATGTGTTATTGGAGCTTTTAGAGGTCTGGAAGCAGGACGCGCTCTGCTTCGAGCTCTACGATGACCCCCGCGTGGTGCTCTCCACCTATATCCGCGCCAAGATGAATCACTCTCGCAATCGCGCTCATGGCTCAAAAATATGGGCAGCCGAGGTGATGCAAGGCGCCCCTATTCTGAAAGAGCGCCTACGCGACAATCTTTACGAATGGGCCAAGCTTAAAGAGTCGAAAATTCGCGAATGGGTCGAGTCGGGGCAGATCAATCCGGTGGAGCCTTCTTATCTCCTTTATATGATTTGGGCCTCCACCCAGCACTATGCCGACTTCGACTACCAAATCTACCTGCTCAACGACGACCAGCCGCTGGACGACCTGCAGTTCGAAAAAGCCGTACAGTCGGTGACCTCGGTGATTTTGCGCGGCATTGGGCTGACGGCTTGAGCAGCACTCAACGAGAAAGCTGTACCGACGTATCAAACTTATGCCGCTTACGCGACAGTAACGTGCGGAACTTGCGCAGGTTGTCATCGCCATACAAAACGCGATCGCAGAAACGGTCGTATTCATCCAAATCAGCCACCGTCACAATCAATACAAAGTCACACTCACCGGTCACTTGGTAACACTGCTTAACTTCCGGTGCGCTCAGTGCTGATTTTAAAAACCGCTGGTAGAGTGATTTGTTATCCCGCTCCATCGTCACCTCCACCACCATATGCAGGCACTGCCCAAGGGCGTCAGGATTGAGCAGTGCCACCTCCCGTTCGACGATCCCCGTGTCGCGCAACCGCTTAACCCGCTTTAAACAGGCAGAGGGAGAGAGCCCTATCTCATCCGCTAGCGCTTGATTGGTTAGGCTGGCGTCACGCTGTAGCTGGTCAAGGATTCGTCGATCAATGGCGTCCATGAAATAAAATGCTCTTCCTGTGCTTATAAAGAACGAATAGTGATTGTTAATGCAGTATTGAAAGGAAGATTCTGCATTGCCTCCTTTAGCATAACGATTATTCAGACGATGGCAATGGAGAGCTAGAGGCCTATGAGCATTTATCACCTATTGGAGGGCTTATGTAGCGTTCTCAAAGACGCGCTGCGTGTATACGTAACGCTACTCAAAATTCTGATTCCAGCGTTGCTCATCGTTAAAGGGTTAGAGTTGTTGGGTGTTGTCGATTGGTTGGGAACATTACTGGCCCCCTTAATGAACGTACTTGGCCTGCCTGAGCAGTTGGGCGTTGTATGGGCGGCGGCGCTCTTTACCAACTTGTACACTGCCATTGCAGTGTTTTTTCAAGTAGCCGGTGATATGTCCTTGAGTGTCGAGCAAGTAACGGTGTTAGGGGCGTTGATGCTGGTAGGACACTCTATTCCTGTGGAGGGAGCGGTTGCCAAGCGGGCGGGGGTGCCCTGGTGGGCCACGTTAGTCCTGCGTGTCGGTGGGGCTTTGCTGTTTGCTTGGTTGTTACACTATTTTTACTCAACGTTTGGTTTGCTGCAGGCACCGGTTGAGCTGATATGGCAGCCAAGCCTTTCATTGGAGCCAACGCTAAGCGATTGGGCCGTTGCTCAGCTTGAAACCTTAGCGCTTATTTTTGTGATTATTTTAGTGCTGATTGTGCTGTTAAAACTTCTGAGAAAACTTGGCCTGGAGCGGTGGATTCATCTTGTTTTACTGCCGCTACTCAAACTATTAGGCATTGGCCGTTCGGCCGCTAATGTGACGGTGATTGGTTTTACGTTGGGATTAAGTTATGGCGCCGGGCTGCTGATCCGAGACGTGCAAAATGGTGTGCTTAGCAAGCGCGATAGCACGCTTGCGCTGTGCTTTCTTGGCCTCTGCCATAGCGTTATAGAGGATACGCTGCTGATCTTAATGCTCGGGGCCGACGTGGTGGGCATCTTGTGGGCACGGTTGCTGTTTGCCGTTGTGGTTGTTGCGGTGATTGCCCGTTGGCCTGCAACCGAAGTGAGTAATAAATAGCCTTTACACCGGCTGCCGTAAACGCAAAATAGAGATGCCCAACCCAATAAAAGCACTACCCATCATACGATTAACCCACTTCACCCGTGAGGCACTGCTCAGCCAACGGGAGAGGTGTTTCGCGAGCCCGCCATAGATCATTAAAACGGCGAAGGAGAGCGCCATAAAGGTGCCCACCATAAGCGAAAACTGGGGGAGCAAGGCACGCTGTGTATCCAAAAACTGTGGAAACAGGGCGGTAAAGAACAGAATCGCTTTAGGGTTACTCACAGCTACCAGTGCGCCTTCACTAAAGGTGCGCCACCTAGGGGTTGGTTTAGCCGCGATAGTAGAGATTGCAAGAGAGGTTCGGCTACGCCACTGACGAATACCCAGATAGATCAAATAAGCCGCGCCGCCCAGTTTAAGCAGGCTAAACAACACCTCTGAGGCATTGAGTACTACGCCTAGCCCCAATACAGCCGCACTCGCCAGTATGAGTAAGCCTGTAATATTGCCCAGCGATGATAGCGCGACGCGCTTGGTACCGCCTGTAATGCCATTGCGTACTGCGACCAGAAACGCGGGGCCAGGGCTAGCAATACTGACCATGGCCACGGCAACAAAAAGCAGCCAAGTGGAAAGCAGCATGGGCGCATCTCCTGATGAGGTTGAAATGTCTCATTCCGTTAATCCTAATGGATAACCCCCGTGTCGACGACTCAAAGTTGCATTTTAGAGAGTCTGTGAATTAGCAAGCTGCTCTGCACGACTCTAATATCTCTTTTGGCAGTGGCTCTTCTTTCAGGCTGCGAGTACATCACACGCCTGGTTCTACAATGTCGGCATGCTCTCAAGTCCGCTTCGATTTGCTCGAGATCGTCAGCATTTCAGTGGGGAGCACCCAGTTTTGTAAGACATTCGCTATAGATTTTGTAAGACATTCGCCATTGGTTTTGTAAGATATCTCTTAAAAATCGATGACCGAATTGATTTTATTAGTGGATGCTGTAGTTTTTCTTCGCACTTAAGGGGCGTTGTCAAAAGTGCAAAGCCCTATCTAATCCGAGCTCAAAGCCTAAGCGGTAATTGGCGTCAGCTTAATACTACTGTTCGTAGAAGCGCCCTTTCTCATCAAGAATGAAAAGGGCGATCACTTATGGCGACATTCGGTATCGATGACGCTTGTATTTAGCCTTACTGGACTTCAGGCGCATGCCTCTATTTATTTCGATTATCACTACCTTTCCTACCGTGATTTTTACGGTACTCCTATGTGTGGCTGTTGTTTACTGGTTACTTTCGCTATCGGGGTTGGCCGATAGCGATGTCATAGAGGGTGATGTTGGCGATGGAAGTTCGCTGGCGTTGGGGGGCTTACTGGCAACGCTGGGTTTGCACGGCGTTCCTTTGCCATTGGTGATCACACTGGTGGCATTAACCGGCTGGCTGTTTAGCTACTTCGCTACGCTGCTCCTGGGAACGTACCTTAACCCAGGCTTGTTACTGTGGCTGTTTAATGGCGCTGTGCTGGTTCTAGGTTTTGTAGTTGCCACTATCGTAACTTCCTTACTAATTCGTCCTTTGCGGCCCCTCTTCCGCCCCGCTCAACACCTGCCAATTGAGCAGCGACTGACAGGCAAGCAATGCACTGTGCGCTCAGCAACGGTGACCAAAGAGAAAGGTCGCGCCGATGCGCATATCAATGGCGACCATCTTATTTTGCAAGTACGAAGTGACTCAACGCTGGTGCGTGGTGAGCGTGCCATCATCATTCAGTATCTGGTTAATGAAGACGCGTACTGGGTGATGTCTGAGAAAAATTTTGAAGCCGGCTTAGCCGATTAATTGCCTTAGTGCAGGAGATAAAGATGGATTTGTCGTGGATCATGCCACTACTGGTTAGTGTCTGTGTGCTTGTTATTGCACTGCTTGTAATACTGTCACTTTTTAAAGCCTTTTATCGGAAGATCGACCAAGGGCAGGCATTGATCGTCAATGACCTTTCCACGACTCCCAAGGTTTACTTTACCGGCGCTATGGTGCTGCCCGTGGTTCACCGTTCAGAGACGATGAAGATCTCTGTTATTACCCTTGAACTTAACCGGACGGGGAAAGAAGGGCTGATCTGTCGCGATAATTTGCGTGCTGATATCAGCGTGGCATTTTACTTACGGGTTAATGCCACCGCTGATGATGTCTTGCGCGTTGCTAAATCCGTTGGTGTTGGCCGTGCGTCAGATCGTGATGCCGTTAACGAGTTGTTTAACGCCAAATTTAGCGAAGCATTGAAGACCGTCGGTAAAAAAATGGACTTCATGCAACTCTTCGAAGAGCGTCAGCAGTTCCGTGATGCCATCGTTGAGACCATTGGCCAAGACCTGAATGGCTATATTCTCGAAGACGTTGCGATTGATTATTTAGAGCAAACGCCGAAAAGCTCACTGGATCCGAACAATATTCTGGATTCAGAGGGTATCAAATGTATCACTGAGATTACCGCTCGGCACAATGTTGAAACCAACCGCCTAGAGCGCGACCAAGAACTAGAAATTCAGCGTAAGAATGTCTCCGCTCGTGAAGCTGCGTTAGAGCTGGAGCGCACTCAGGCCGATGCCGAAGCGCGCCAACGTCGTGAAATCGAAAGCCTGCAGTCGCGTGAACAGTCCGAAGCTGAACAAGTGCTTCAGCAAGAGCGTGCGAAAAGCGAAGCCGCGCGGATTAAAACCGACGAAGAACTGGCGATTGCCGATGAGAACAAGCAGCGTCAGATTGAAATGGCCATTAAGGCTCGTGAGCGTGCGGTACAGATCGAAGAGGTGCGGATTCGTCAAGCCAAAGAGCTTGAGGACGTTACCCGTGAGCGCGCGGTAGAAATTGAACGAATCGGAATGGAAAAAGCGCTGGAAGAGGAGCGCAAAGAGATTGCCGAAATTACCAGCCAGCGTATTGCGGTTGAACGCAGCGTGGCGGAAGAAGAAGAGAATATTAACGATGTGCGCAACCGTGCTGAAGCAGAGCGCCAGAAGGTCACTCGCCTGACCGCCGCTCAAGCCGAAGCCGAAGAGCGCAAACTGAAAGAAGTGCGCGCGGCAGAAGCGGTGTTTGAGCGCTCCAAACTGGAGGCGGAAGAAGCGGTTATTCGCGCGCAAGCAGACCTGGATGCGGCAGAGAAGAAATCCGCTGCAGAAGAGAAGCAGGCGCGCGGTCATCAAGCCCTTGCCGCGGCAGATGGCTTAGCCGAAGCACAGGTACTGGAAGCACGTGCTCACGCCCAGCGTAGCGAAGGCTTTGCCCAGGCCGAAGTTAAAACGGCCAATGCGAAGGCCGATGAAGATGCTGGACTGGCGGAAGTGCGTATTCTTGAACAGCGCCTTGAAGCCGAGGCGATGGGCGAGGAGAAACTGGGTGCCGCAAAAGCGCAGGCCCGGGAAGCGATGGCCAAAGCCGAAGCCAATGGCTTGGTCGAGAAGCTGCGCGCTTACGACAATATGTCCGAAGAGGCTCGCCACTTCGAAGAGTTCCGCATGAACCTGGAAGTCCACGAGAAAGAAGTCATGGCGCAAATCGAAGCCCAGCGCATCGGTATGCTCGAAAATGGCAAAGTCATGGCTGCCGCGATGCACAATGCCAAGTTTGAACTGATTGGCGGCGATAGCGATGTGTTTGAAAAACTCACCGCCGGGCTAGGCTACGGTAAAGCGGTTCAAGGAGTGCTCGATAAATCGCCCGCGCTGCAAGCCACGCTGGCGGGCTTGGCGAGCCGTGCTATGAACCCAGGCAAGTCTTCCGAGTCTGCCTAAAGGCTGGGCGGCTCTCGAAGGGGAGAGCCGCCTCACCCTTACCGGTAGTCTCGTCCTAAGCAGCCGGTGACTTTTCGTACAAGCCCTAAGACCGCAACTGTTACCCCATTGCGGTCTTTGCTATTTCTAGTGAGCACTTTTTCAGGATGAACACTATGTCGAAGGAGCACTCTTCGGTTGAAAATATCGTCAGAGAAAGCACCGCATTCGAGACGATTCAGCGGCGGTTGAGAACCCAGGGCGGCGAACTGGGCGCTTCGATTGGAGAGCTGAACGCAGCCCGCGCTGATGTTTTCGGTAGTAGTAGTATGGCGCTATTGGGAAGAGCCCGGGTACGTACCGAAAATAACGCCATTGCCCGCGATATGGTGCGTATTGGTGAGCAAATCCTGTTTGGCTTCAATGTTCAATTAGGGTTGCGTAAAGAACTGGAAGCGAGCGATATCTTTGCGCTCTACCACCTCAAAGACGATGAAGAGGGGCTTGAGTTAAGCGAAGCACCGATGGCGGATAGCTTTCTCACCGAGAGCCGCTTTGTTCAGGATTTCAAAGAACTCCAGAAGTACTATAGCCATGCCACGCTGGTTCAACAGGTCACCCTGAACAACAAACTGCTGATTGCTTTTCAAATCGGTGAAAAGCTTAGCGACCTGCGTGTCTTCCGCTGGGAATTAGCTGCAAGCGGCGAGGTGAGCCGCTATATCGATAACCGCGGCGAGCGCGATCTGGTGTTTCCCGACCGCTTCGCTTTTCCCTGGCAGACAGCGGGCCGGGATATGCAGGAGCAGGGCCGTGCGCCCCACCTGAATATCCTTGATACCGTCTTTGTTGATAACCTGCGCGGTAACATTACCTTCAAGATCGAGAACAATACCAGCAGCGGCGAGGGTGTATTTGCCGACCCGGTGGAGTCAGACTCCCAGTCGCTGGACGATGCCAGCTTTGAGTACGCCGACCTTGGTGCCGTCATCCTGATTCGTATCCTGCCCTTTAATGAGCAGCAGTGGCGCTATTACCTTTTCAATCGCGCCGAGCAGCATGTGAAACGCGTCGATGCCATGGCGGGCTCGGTGGTTGAGCTGCCGGAAAATCATGGCCTGATATTTCCTTCTGGCTACTACTTAAACTCTGGAGAGTTGACCACCTACGAAGTGCCCGAGGAAGACCTGCGTTTCAAGCGCATGGTGCGCTCGCCAAACGGCGAAGATGTTCTGTATATCTTCTACGCGCCACAAACCGGGCAGGTGGTGCTTTACCGCTATAACTTGATCCGCAAGCAGGTCGATACCCCCATGGTGGGGCATGGGGCAGCGATACTTGAAAACGGCCACCTGGCAATTTTTTATGCCGAAGATGAGCCAACGCTGGTTCATCCCATCCAGGTATGGGCAACGCCTTTTATGTCGGAGCGCTTCCATGCCCAGGATGAGGTGCGTAACGATACGCCGCTAGGCCGAATCGGCAATCCTGATCTGGTGCGTGGCATTGCCGAGCTTAATAGTATCGTGCAACTCGCTAACGAGCAGCAGGCGTCCGAGCGGCACTTTAATGCCATTATTCGTCGGGTCGACCGCACGCTGAATCAGTTCCACTGGATTGGCGAAGCTGACTTTCAAGCTATTCACGCCGCGCTTGAACAGCTAAAGCATACCGCTGAACTGATGCTTGATGAGTATGAGAAAGTTCAGGCGATTCGTGCTCAGACTGCCCAGGCGCTTGATGAAGTTGAGAAACAGCAGGCGGCGCTGCTGCGGGAGCTCAAGCCCAGTAGTTGGAAAACCCCCGATCTATTCGTCACCTACCTGAAACACCTACGCGACCATCGTGGCCGGCTCATGGCGCTGCGCGAGCGCCGCTACCTGGATGAAGAGCGTTTGCAAGCGTTAGAGCAAGCGCTGGATAAAGCGGAGCAGTCGCTGACCCAGCAGACCTTCAGTTTTCTTGCCCAGCCTGAAGCCTTGGACGGTTACCGAGAAACCCTGGCGGCACTAAAAGAGCAGGTAGGTGAGGCGGAAAATCGCCAGCAGCTGGCAGAGTGCGTAGGGCGTTACCGCGAATTGACCTCGGGCCTGGATATGATCCAAGGGCTACTGTCGTCGATGTCCGGCGGCGATGCTATCGAGCAGACGCGAATTACCGAGAATATCTCGAGTATCTACGCCTCGATTAATCAGCAGCGCTCTGAGGCCGAGATCCGTTTAAGAGAGCAGGGGAGCGCCGAGGCCCAGGCACAGTTTGCAGCGCAGATTCGGCTGTTTGAGCAGAGCCTGGCCAACGGTGTCGGCGCGCTACGGGAGCCCGACGATTGCGATCAGCTAATGACCCGCATCCTCGACCAACTCCAGGAGTTGGAGAGTCAGTTCGGTGAGTTTGATGAATTTTTGACCACCATTCTCGAACAGCGTGAAAGCGCCCACGAAAGCATCGAAGCCCGCCGCCAGCAGCTGCAGGATGAGCGTCAACGCCGCGTTTCGACTCTGACCGATGCCAGCCAGCGAATCCTGGCCAATGTGGAGCGGCGCACGGAACGCTTTGAAACCCTGGAAGAGCTGCATAGCTTCTTCGCGGCGGATGCCATGGTGGGCAAAGTGCGTAGCATGGTCGATGAGCTACGCGAAATGGGCGGCAACCTTGAGGCGGACGATATCGCCGGGCGTCTACGCTCCTCCCAAGATGCCGCTATGCGTAGCGTGCGCGACCGTTCTGATATCTATGAATCCGGTGGCGATGTTATTCGCTTGGGCCCGCGTCACCGCTTCAGCGTCAACCAGCAGCATCTCGATTTAACCCTGGTGCCTCGCCAGGAGCGCATCATGCTGCACCTGACGGGCACCCAGTATTACGAGCCGCTGGAAGACGAGCGGCTGACCGAGCTGCAAGACTACTGGGGGATGCTGCTGCCTTCCGAGAGCCCCGCTGTTTATCGCGCCGAGTACCTTGCCTATCGTTTTATGAGCGAGCTGGCGCAGCCCGTTGCTAAGCCCATTAATGTGGAAAATTTCAGCGAGCTGCAGCGTCAGATAGCCAATTTTGCCTCGCCGCGCTATCGCGAAAGCTACGAAAAAGGCATCCACGATCACGATGCTGCGTTAATCGTACGCACCCTGTGGCCGGCTCGCCAAAGTGCCGGTTTGCTAGGCTTTGGGCCATTGCCCCGAGCGCTGGGGATGCTGTTCTGGGCCGACCGTATTCATGATGAAGAGGCGACCCGTAACCTGCGTACCCGCTGTCTATCGGCGGGTATCCTGTGCCGCATTATGAATAACGAGGATCTGCTCAACGCCTTGATCCAGGAAGTACAGCCGCAGCTTGACGCCTTTGTAACGGCCCAACAGATCAAGTGCTCGGTGAGTGAGATAAGCAGTGCCACTGATTTTCTGGTACGCCAGCTGGCTGAAGAGGGAGCGCGTTTTCCGGTCACCCAGTACGCCGCCAGCCTGGTGGAGAGCTTTACCACCTCCATGCAGCAGCAGGGACACTATACCCACTTCCAAGAGGCCTTGGCCGTGGTGGCGGGTAACCCCGGCGCCCGCTGGGTGATCACTTCCCACTGGCTCCAGGCTCACGCCGGGCAAGCCAAGCAAGAGGCGTTGCTGCACTACCTGCCTGAAGCGATTGCCATGCTCAATACGGCGGATCGGTTAGCCACCGCGCCCCATAATGTCGAGCTAGCCTTCACCATTACCGGCTTGCTGGGTCAGCACGGGCGGCTTGAGCAGCAGGAGCTCACGCTTCAACTCGACGACTTTCAGGAGCGACTGCGCCACCATGAGCAGGTCGTTATACGCGACTGGACGGCACTGCAAGAGCGTCGTCAGCTCATTCTCCGCGAGCAGCGGGAGCGGTTGAGGCTCGAAGAGTATCTGCCCAAACCGCTCAACTCCTTTGTGCGTAACAAGCTGATTACCGAAAGCTACCTGCCCATTATTGGCGATAATCTGGCTAAGCAGATGGGTACGGTAGGCGATACGCGGCGAACGGATAACAGCGGTTTGCTAATGATGATCTCGCCCCCCGGCTACGGTAAAACCACCCTGATGGAGTATGTGGCGAACCGCCTGGGGCTGATCTTTATGAAGATTAACTGCCCCAGCCTTGGACATGATGTGACCTCGCTGGATCCTGACGCGGCGACCCACTCCACCGCCCGGGCAGAGCTGATCAAGCTCAACCTCGCCTTTGAGATGGGCAACAACGTGATGCTCTATCTGGATGATATTCAGCATACTCACCCGGAGTTTTTGCAGAAGTTTATCTCGTTATGCGACGGCAGCCGGCGGGTAGACGGTATCTGGAACGGGCGCACCAAGACCTACGATATGCGCGGTAAACGTTTCTGTATCGCCATGGCGGGTAACCCCTACACCGAAAGCGGTGATGTGTTCAAAGTGCCCGATATGCTAGCCAACCGCGCCGATGTTTATAACCTCGGCGATGTGTTAAGCGGTATGGAGGAGGTGTTTGCGCTCTCCTACATCGAGAATTCCATGAGCGCCAATACGGTGCTCGCCTCTTTGGCAACGCGCGGCATGGACGACGTCTACCGCTTTGTGGATATCGCCATGGGCCGCGAGGTGCCGAGCACTGACTTTGAACACGACTATAGCGCCGCAGAGCGGGAAGAGATTGTCGCGGTATTGAAGAATATGTTTAAAGCCCGTGAAGTGGTGCTGCGCGTTAATCAGCAGTATATCGCCTCCAGCGCCCAGGCCGATGAGTACCGCACCGAACCCTCTTTCCGGTTGCAGGGCAGTTACCGCAATATGAATCGCTTGGCGGAGAAGATGTCGCCGATCCTCAGCGACGACGAGCTTGAAGCGATCATTGATGACCACTACGTCGGCGAAGCGCAGCTATTAACCCAGGGCGCCGAAGAGAACCTACTCAAGCTGAAAGAGCTTAGAGGCACCTTGAACGAAGCGGAAAAGCAGCGTTGGGAAGATATCAAACGAGAGTTCCAGCGTCGGCAATTAACCGGGGGCAATGAAGAGACCGGTGCCTTGGTGGTGCGCCAACTAAGCTTGATTGCGGAGGGGGTTGGGCAGTGGGGGAAGGCTGGGCCGGGGGAGAGTTAAGACCAACTGGGACAAAGGAGCTAACACCCTGCCATTTCACGAGAAGCTAATACCAGTGCTACGAGTTCCAAGATTTGGCTGAGTTCCTCTGTGGTGGGAGGAGCCGCATGGCTAGTGATATTTGGACGTTCGGCTCACAGCCCAGAGTGTAAGCGCTGCAGGAATGTATTTAACCAATAAAACCATGCGATGTGGACTGCTGCCCATAAGGGCAATTCAAGCTCCATCGCCTTATAAATCAAAGTTTGAGGGGTTACAGGTGAAACACTTTTTCTGGTATTTGTTGATTGGTTTATCGGTTGGGCAGGCAAGCTGGGCTGAGTCGGTGATGCCTCGCCTTCCTGAGGAGATGGTTATGGTCGCCCCGCAGCTAACAGCCGTCAGGAGGGGCCTCGAAATCCAGCGTCTCGTGCATGGACAGTTCAAGCAGGATGGGGATCAGGTCACCGTTGTACTGCACCTTATCCGCCATCCAATGAATCATACGCCTACGTGTCACTCAGGTGATGATGATTGCTTACCCAATGTTTCCGATTCGATGACGTTACGTCTGAATGATCCTGAGATGTCGCGGCTTGAACAATATCAAACTCTCCTACACCCTCGCGACGATTCGACCTACTTAAAGTTCCCCATTTTTCGCGAAATGTTCGAGCTGCTGGTTGTTGATGGTCTCAATATTCAGCCACAGGGCGATGCTTGGGCGATGACTCGCGATGACGACGTTGCAACAATATGGCAGCCGATGAGTCTTGAGCAGGCATCCAACACCACCTATTTCGTTCATAACTTTGTCCTGTCCGCCTCCGAGATAGAGCAGTGTGTTGCATCACAACTGGCTCGCGTTTACGCGATCGAAGCGCCTAGCGCAGAGCAACAAGCGCTGCTTGATGCGGTGTCGCTGACCGCGGAAAAGCACCGTTTTTACGATCGTGAAGAAACGAATCGCTATAGGCAGGCTATGATGATGGAGTTCTCGGCCAAGCTGCTCAGCGGAATGGATAACTGGCCGCAAAGCGCCGCCGAGTTCGTATCCATGGAGCTGTTCAAGGGGGTTATCGACCCCATTGACGCGCATGCCCTGTTTATGGACAACTTCGAACGTATCAGCAGCGCTGCTCACTATTATCGTCGACTTGATCTCTTTTCCAATGAATATACGCCCGATGAGCAGGTACGCATCGTCTGTAGTGACTTGGTCAATCTTGACTCGCCCTAAGCCGCTCCAGGTGTAATCATGCGTTATTGATTAATGATGCAGCATAGATAAAACAGCCGCTGGTTATCAGCGGCTGACTAATCATTTATCTAAAGCACTAGCCTAAAGCACTTAATCAATAGCCGAGAAAGGATTTTCTGCCATTAAGAAAGCACGTAAGTCAGCTTTTTGAGCGTGGTTGTGTAGCCACTCACGAACGTCGCAGGCTTTTTGATAATCGGACTCGCCAAATTTGCTGCGATAAAGATTTTCAAAGGTGTCACTGGTTTTTTCCTGGCGTATCCGCTTTTGCCAGGGATCTGTCAGTATGCTGTTCAGGTTGCCCGCGAGTCCTTCCGCAATCAGCATTTCCCACTCGCCTTTATTCAACCAAACGCCCCCAACGCGGGCGCTGTAGTCGATTCGGTGGGCATTGTCTTTAGTAATGCGAAACTTACTCATAATGCCGCCGGTCATTGGGCAAATAAGCGCGCCTACGGTGTCTTCAGCTTCAATGCTCTCGACACAAATGTCATCAAATACGTGTTCGGGGTGACGCTCTTTCCAGCTTATGTAATCTTCAATCAAGATCCAATTGCCGCCGCAATTGTCGCAAGTATGACTGCGGAAAAGAGCATCAATAAAGCTCGGGACTAAGTTCCCTTGTTGGCATGCGGTACATTTCATCGGCGCGTTCCTGCTGTTAAGTCCATGATATCTTTCTCATGTATGAAAGTTGTCACAAAGGCTAATTAAGAGCAAGTTGTCACGCCGAGAAATTGACACTTAAAACTTAACCGATGCCTGCAAGCTAACTTCCAGTGGGTCGCCGACCACTAAAAGGACGTCTCAGGCGACTCGTAGGGAGGGGACGATAGCTCTAGTAGTTCCTGGGGTGACTTTTTATACAAAGTGGGTTCCTGGCCCAGTCGCTCGGCCATGAAACTGATAAAAGCACTAAGTTTCGGCGGCAGATATCGAGTCGGTGGATAAAGCACCCAGGCCTCGCCGCAATAATAATGGGTCTTGAATTCCCATTCCGGAAGTACTTGTACGATATGTCCCTGCTGCAACGCATGGCGAGCGGTGAAGTACGGCAAACTGCCGATGCCAAGATGCTGTAACACCGCATCAAGCCTTGCCCCGGTGTGATTGACCGCATATCGGCCACGCACATTGACGCTCACGCTCTTTCCATCGAGCTGGAATTTCCAGCGAGAATCACCGGGCTCCTCACCCAGAAAAATGCAATTGTGCATTTTCAAATCGTGGGGATGCGCTGGTGTGCCGTGACGCTCGAGATAGTCCGGCGTCGCGCAAAGCATATGGTCGATATCAATGAGCTTTCGCCCCATAAGACCTGGTGAAGGACGATCAGTAATGCGGATTGCCAGATCCACCTGATCATCAATCAAGTCCACATAGCTGTCCTTGAGCTGTAACTGAACGTCGATTTTGGGATAACGCGTCAGGAGGTCAGGAATGTGGGGGTGGATGACGAAACGTCCTACCGCCTTCGGCACACTGACGCGTATCAAGCCTTGTGGTTCTGGGTCGAACTGCCCGGAAACGGCCATCACGGCCTGCGCTGCGCTCACCATGTCCACGCAACGTCTATGAACCTCATGCCCGCTTTCGCTGAGTCGCAGTTTGCGGGTCGTGCGCTGGAGCAGCCGGGTACCCAGCGCCTTCTCCAGGCGAGCAACCGAGCGGCTGATTGCCGAGGGCGTTGCGCCCAACTGGCGTGCCGTTTCTGAAAAGCTGCCGGTTTCGACCACCTTGACGAAGACCGCCATTTCGCCCAATAAGGCGACCATCTGATTTGTGCTCATGAGGCAAAGAACATTTGAATTTACGTTGGATTATCGCAGCCGTTCTTTATCAATACAATTGATAATTAATAATAGAGGAGCCGAGCTATGACGCGAAAGTTGTATTGGGAAGGGGGCATAACGGAATCTGAAGTTGAAGTTATATATTGCGAAAAATTGGCTGATGGCGGGTATAGCGTGCGGTTGAATGCAACACCCTTTCACCCGCAGGGAGGTGGGCAACCCGCAGACGTGGGCTGGATCGATGAAGCGGAAGTGTTCGCTGTGGAAGTGGTGGACGGGAATATTATCCATTACACCCACCAGGAGGTTGGCTCTGGTTCAGCTTTCGCCAGGGTGAATGTCGATCAACGCCAACGTCATTCCAGGCTGCATTCGGCTGGACATCTAATTGGTCACGCACTTGAAGCGTTCGCTTGGCGGCCCGTCAAGGCACACCACTGGCCCGGAGAGGCGCGAGTGACCTTTAAACCTACTGACGATGCTCAGGCTGTCGATGTGGAAGCGGTACAAAACCTTTGTGAAGACCTGATTGCTCGCAACCTCCCTTGCAAGGTCAAGGTAGATGAAAAGCAATTCCGTCAGGTTGGCTTCGGTGAACTAAAACCCTATGGATGTGGCGGAACTCACGTCGCGGAAACGGCGGATCTGCAAGGCCTCCAGATATTGTCGGCGAACCTGAGGAAAGGTCGGTTAATCGTTCAGTACGACATTCAATGACCTAGCCATGATCCCGCTGCTTATGTCGGTGACGTTATAGGCGCCAATAAACGTTGCCTGCCATCCGGTAAGTGGCTGCAAAGATAATTAACAGGGGGAAGTATGTTGATCGAACTGGAAGATTTAAAGCAGGGGGCGGTCGAGAGGCTGGCGCGTGAAGAAGTTCTGGCGGTTCGTGTACGTCACTTTATTGACAAGGACATTGCCGGCAGGCTTTCCGAGCAGATCATGGAACGCGGGCTTCAAAAATACTTGAATGCACCCAGTATTGGCCGGATTGGGATGGCCTTTTACGAAGCAGAGAACAAGCCGCCACTCATCGCTAATTATTTCGAAAGTGTTTTCGACAACATCAATGAACTGAGGAAGCGCTGCGCACCTTATGTATCCCCTATCGATTTGCTCAGGTGTGTATTGGACGAAATATGGCCGGCAGGTGCTCAGCTCCAAACGCTATATGGTCGAAAGATGTATGTCGGATTGTCGCGTGCTGTTAAGCCAGGCGTCACTTTCCTGGCCCATCACGATATCTTCGCCAAAGACGCACCCAACAGTTTCCAGGCTTGTAGCTTACAGGCGCAAATGGCTGCCAACGTCTACCTATCCATGCCCGACGAGGGTGGCACGCTGCAGATATGGGATCAGCAGCTGTCTGCAGAGGCTTTCGATGAGATGCGAGGTGACAGTTATGGCATTGATCCAACGCTTCTGGGAGCGGCCACTTTGGAGGTATGCCCAGAGGTCGGAGACCTGATCCTGTTCAACTCACGCAAGATGCATGCCGTAACACCGGGCTCCGAAGGGGTGCGACTTAGCCTGTCTTGTTTCGTGGGTTATCGCGGCCCAGCGACCCCGCTCTCCTTTTGGAGTTGATATGACACCGGATTATCTGGGGGAATTTCTTGCCCTGGCCGCCATCCACTTTCTTGCCGTCGTGGCGCCGGGGCCGGATTTCGCCGTCACGATTCGCCAGAGCGTGCTCTATGGGAGGCGTCTAGGCATCGCTACGGCGGTCGGCATTGGGGCCGGTATCTCGGTGCATGTGATCTATACCTTGCTGGGGGTCGGCGCGTTGATGCACACAACACCCTGGTTACTGAGTGCGGCTGAGTTGGTGGGCGGAGCCTACTTGTTATATCTCGGCATTATGTTCATCCGGCAGGCAGGCAAGCACACAGCCGGGCTGACGCTGGATGCCTCAGCCGAGACAGGGGCAAAGAGCTTTCACCAGTCGTTCGCGCTGGGGTTTCTGACCAATGCGACCAACCCCAAGGCGACGCTGTTTTTCCTGGCCGTGTTCACGACTGTGGTCAGTGATTCGACGCCATTGCGTATCCAAATGCTTTATGGCGGCTGGATGTGCCTAGTCAATGCCGGTTGGTTTGTGTTGGTCAGCCTTGTTTTCACCAGCCCGCCTGTTCGCGAGCGCTTTCTGCGTATCGGTCACTGGTTCGAGCGGTTAATGGGAGTGCTGCTCATCGCGTTTTCGATGCGTTTGTTGTGGGGGATTGGAGGAATGATGTTCAGTTTTTCACAATGAGAAGGGGCTCAAATTTTGTGCAGGGAATAACTGGTAGCTCTGTCTAGCCCTGAAATAGATTGACACCTATTCCACCTCAAAACGCCCGATATACTGTATCGGGCGTATTCAAGCACTAGTCTTCCGACTTTGGCAGCCGTCGCCTTTGGTTAAAGCCTATAAAGGGGATTCCCTGTTCAAAACTTAACCGATGCCTGCAAGCTAACTTCCAGTGGGTCGCCGACCACTACCCGGGTGCTGCCGCCGCTTGAGGGGTAGTAAGTGGTGTCGAACAGGTTCTTGGCGTTGAGCTGCAAGTGCAGGTTGTCGCCCAGCCAAGGCGTATCCCAGCCGATAAAGGCATCGGCGACGGTGTAGGCGTCTAACTGGAAGCTGTTGTCAGCGTCGCCTTCGCGCTCGCCCACGTAGCGTACCCCGCCGCCCAGGCGCCAGTTGCCCAGCCCAGGCGCGGTGGTTAGGTCGTGTGCCAAATAAAGGCTGGCGGTATGGCGTGCGGCGTTGGTTAGCGCGTTGCCCTGGGTGCCTTCGGTATCTTTGAGTACTTCGGTATCGGTGTAGGCGTAAGCCCCTAGCAGTGAAAGCTGATCGGTCAACTGGCCGGAAACCGTTAGCTCCACACCCTGGGAGCCCGCTTCGCCTACCGTGCGGGTCACGCCGTTGTCGGAGACGGCAACATTCTCCTTGCGGATATCGAACAGCGCAGCGGCTAACGAGAACTGGTCATTCCAGAGGTGTTTAACGCCGATTTCGCTGCCCATGCTGTGTTCGGGATCCAGTGTTTTGCCGGTATCGCTGTCGGCCCCATTCGGCACAAAGGCTTCGCTATAGCTGGCGTAAACAGACGTCTCCGGAGTCAAGCGATGCAGCAGGCTGACCGATGGTAGGAAGATATCGTCGCTGATATCAGTGGCGGTCACGAAGGGGCGGCCACGGCCACCAAACTGCTCGTAGTGGGTGTAGCGCCCGCCTAGCCCCAGCGTCCAGCGGTCGTTGAAGTGCCAGCGGTCATTCAAGTAGACGCCCGTGGTATTGATCTCATCCAAGCGCTGGCTAAGCGAGTTGTTAAGGCTATCGCTATCCAGGTTCAGGCCACCGTAGCTCATGTCGTAAATATTTTGATCCGTCACCGCCGTGCCGCGATACACCTCGGCCAGATAATCCCGCTGGCGCTCATGATCCACACCGATCGTGAGGTCGTGGCGCATCCCTGCCAGGGTGGCGGTGCCGGTAGTATCCCAGGCGGTATATTGCACGCGGCGGTCAAAACCGTAGTTAGCATCGGCACGGCGGGTTAGCGCTGCGGTGTCTTCATTTACGCGCAGTACCCGCGGTTGGCCATCGCTGTACTGGCGGCGGTTCCAGCCGTAGGTCAATCTTGTCGACCAGTCGTCATTGATATCCTGTTCCCACCAGGCGGTAACGGCTTCGTCGTGACCGAATACCCGTGACCAGGGTTCGTCGAAACGGCGGTCGTTGGGCACCTTGGCGGGCTCGCCGTCGATCATCACCGTGCCGCGATCCAGATCCAAGTCGTAGTCGCGATACTCATAAGAGATCTGCGCACGACTGTCGCTGCCTTCCCAGCGCAGCGAAGGGGCAACGATCGTTCGTCGGTTATTACTGAAGTCGCGAAAGGAGTCCTCATCTTCATGGTGAACGATAAACCGGAAGGCCAGCCCGGTATCGGCAAGCGGGCCGGTGACATCCACGCTGGCATTGCCGCCTCCCAGGGAGGTGGCTTCGGCGCTGATCTCGCGCTGCCACTCGTACTCCGGGCGTTTGGTCACCAGGTTGATCACCCCACCAGGATCCTGCTGGCCTTGAAAGAGCGAGGCTGGCCCCTTGAGCACCTCGACATGATCCACCGTCGCCATGGAGAAGGTGCCGCGGGGCTGGCGAATGCCATCGATCAGCGTCGAACCATCGCTGTTGCTACCAAAACCGCGCTTGATAAAGCCGTCTTCGGTGCCGCCCATATTGTTGCCTTCGGTTACCCCCGCGACCATCGCCATCGCTTCGTTGAGGCTGTCGATATTATGATCGGCCATTACCTGGGCGGTGACGGTTTCCACCGTGCGGGCTTCTTCCAGGAACGACACCGGCTGGTTGCTGGCCAAACGGGAACGCTGGGCACGATAGCTCTGCGGGGTTACGTCAGTGAGGCGATCCGAGGTGACGATCATTGTTTTTGAAACTGTGTCTGAAACTGTTTCTGAAGCGGCCTCGTTGGCTTGTTGAGCGTAGGCATAGGGCAGCGGGTTCAGCAGTAGCAGCGGCGAAAACAGCGCAATGGTTCGGGAGCGAAGCATGGGGGGTATAGATCCTTTTTATCGTCAGTGGGTTGAGGGAGGAAGCGTTATTGAGCGTTGAGTGCGCCCCAGAAGTGCCCCTCGCGACTTAGCGCTGGCGGGGTGGGTAGCAAGGCGTCGAAGGTAGCGGCCGGGTCGAGATCATAGAAGCGTTCGGGGTAGAGCCATTGGGCAATGCGTTCCAGTGCGACAATGGCAAAGGGGCCTTGGTGAAAGCCGTGCCACAAGGCATAGAATTGCCCCTCCTGAACGGCGTTGAGGTGCTGCCAACCGGGCAGTGATTGGCTAAGGTGATGCAAGTCCTGGTCAATATCGTCGGCGCTGACACCGAGGCCAGCCCGCAAGCCATCGCCTGCCGACCACTGCCCCGCGGTATTGAGGATGATGTCGGGCGGGTGGCTGAGCACCCACTCATTGCTTAGCGTCGCCGATGCGCCGGGGGTTAACGCATCGGCGATGTTATCGCCACCGGCCCGGGCCACTAAGTCGGCTAGCCCGTTGCGTAGATTGGTGCGGCAGCAGTCAACTTTGACCCCGGGAGCCACATTGATCAGCACAGTGGGTGGGTCTGTGGGCAGGTCTGCCAAGCGCTGGTCGATAAGTGCCAGGCGCTGCTTAATCAGGGCGATCATTGCGCTGGCCCGGGGCGTTGCGTTTAATGCCTGGCCTAAAAGGGCGAGGCTTTTGGGCGTGTTCTCCAGCGGGTGACGGTTAAAGTCGATAAACAGGTAGGCAATACCCAATTCGTTCAGCAGCCGTGCCAGTGGGGAGCCTTCTACGCTGCTAGCGCGCGAGAGATCGAACAGCACCAGATCCGGGGCCAGATTCAGCAGCGCTTCGCTATCCAGCTGAGGTGTCGGCGCGCTGGAAAGCGCTGGCAGTCGATCCAGTGCGGGCCACTGGATAATAAAGCGCTGTGCCATAGCGGGGTCAAACACGGCCAGCGGATAAGCCCAACCCGCTAAGCGTGGTGTCGGGTCATCCAGTAGCGTTGCCAAGGCATACAGCTGGCGCGGTTGGGTTAGAAACAGCCGAGCCGGCGGCGCTGAAAGCGTCACCTGGCGGCCAGCTAAATCGGTGACTTGTTTAGGGAAACCCTCTGCAGGCTCACCTGCCAAGCATGCAGCAGCGCTTAACAAACTTATCCAACACAGCAAACTAATAGCCAAGCGGCGCATGTCGGTATCCTAGAGGGTATTCGCAGAGAGGTGGCTGACGCGATCGCTTAGCACAATGGGTCGCCCCAGCGAGCATCGCTCTACTCGCGCCTCCACACCGTAGGCGGCGCGCAGGACGTCGGGTGTAATCGCGTCGTGTGGGTCGCCGGCGGCCAGCAGACCGCCGTTACCAAACAGCAGCACCTGGTCGCAGAAGCGTAGGGCTAAGTTGATGTCGTGAATCGCCATCAGGCAGACCGCCTGACGCTCCGCTATCACTGCTCGTACGGTATCGATCAGCGCCAGTTGCCAACGCAAATCCAGCGCGCTGGTGGGCTCATCCAGCAGTAATAGCGCGGGCTGGCGGGCAATCGCCTGGGCCAGGCCCACCATCTGGCGCTGGCCACCGGAGAGTTCGCTGAGCGGGCGCAGGGCGAGCGAACGAATGGCCAGGGCATCGAAAACGCGCTCGATTAACGCGTCTATCTGTGGTCGGCTGAGGTCGGGGCGTACGGCCCGACAGGCGCTAAGTACCGCTTCATAAGCGACTAAGGTGGTGGCCTGAGGGAGCGTTTGCGGCAGATAGCCCACATGGCGCATCCGCGCGGCACCGCTAAGGCTGGCGAGATCAATATCGTTAAGCTGCATTTGCCCGCTGGCAGGCTGTAAGCCCGCGATGGCCTTTAACAGGGTCGATTTGCCCACCGCATTGGGCCCCAGCACCGCGACCAGCGAACCGGGTGGAAGTGTGGGCAGGTTGAGTTGCTCAAACACGCGCCGTTTGCGATAGCCGGTGGTGAAATCGCTGAGCGTAAAGCCTGCACTCATCGCGCTCGCCCCTGCAGCATAATCAACGCCATAAAGAAAGGGATGCCCACCAGCGAGGTCACCAGCCCTACCGGCAGCACTAGCCCATCAACCAGTGTTTTACTGGCGATAGAAGCAAGTGACAACACCAGCGCCCCGGCCAGGGCGCTGCCGGGTAGGTAGAAACGATGGTCTTCACCCAGCGCCAGCCGGGCCATATGCGGGCCAACCAGCCCAATAAAGCCAATGGTGCCCACAAACGCCACCGCAGCGGCGGCGAGTAGGCTCACTCTAAGCAGCGAGATAAGCCGCAATCGCTCAACCCCAATACCGAAGCTGCGCGCGTGTTCATCACCCGAGCGTAGCGCCGTCATCGCCCAGGCGCTGCGCAGTGAGAAGGGCAGGCAAACGGCCAACACTGCTGCGACGATGGCCACTGTCTCCCAAGAAGCACGGGACAGGCTGCCCATTGTCCAGAACACTAACTGCTGTAACGCATCGGGGCTGGCAATCAACTGCAAAAGCGCGACCAGTGCGTTGAGCACAAATACCAGCGCAATCCCAAACAGCACAATAATCTCGCGGCTGGCGCCATAGAGGCGCGACAGCGCATTGATGGTCAAAATCGATGCTGCCGCAAATACAAACGCCATCAAGGCGGTGGCGTAGTGGGCATTTAAACCAAACAGGGTAAGGTTAAACACAATCACCAGCGAAGCGCCGAGGGTGGCCGCCGCACCCACGCCCAGGGTAAAGGGGCTGGCCAAGGGGTTATTCAGCACCGTTTGCATTTCGGCACCGGCCAGGCCCAGCGTGGCGCCTACCAGCACCGCCATGAGCGCCGCAGGCATGCGGATCTCCCAGACAATGGCCTGCTGAATGGGCCCTTGGGACTGCGCATCAAAAATCAGCGTGATCAGTTTACTAAGCGAAATAGGCGCTGGACCGGTGGCGATATCGGCAAGTAGCGACAACACCAGCGCGATTGCTAAGCCTGCGACGATCAGTAGGCGAGTAACAATAAAGCGTCGATAGGTGGATGCCAACGGAGCAGCAAGCGGCGAAGAGGCGGGCATTGTGAAGGTGTTTCCAGGTGAGAACGCAAAGTTAACAGATTTAGTCTTATTTGCGACTAAAACTCATTCGTGATTATATTTTTATCTTTTAGTCGTAGCCTTGTCAACCGCAGGGAAACCTAGCGCCGTCTGATTGCCGTACTGGTTCCCCTATGTTCTATTGAAGGTCTTAGGGCTTTATTTAAGAGCTAGGCTTTATTGAAGAAGTATCTGGCCTACACTTACCTTTTGTTACAGATAAGTATAAAGGAGTTCATCATGACTGATATAACCGCTCTGCTAGGCAGTGACGCCGATAGTCTGCTTAATCATTCTTGTCAGGGTGTTCGTCGTGAGGACTTGCATCTGCCGGGCCCGGATTTTATTGACCGCGTCATGGCCGATAGTGACCGCAGCCCCGCGGTATTACGCAACATGCAGAGCTTCTTTAACCATGGACGCTTAGCGGGCACCGGTTACCTTAGCCTGCTGCCGGTGGATCAGGGAATTGAGCACTCGGCGGGCGCCTCTTTCGCGCCTAACCCGCGCTACTTCGACCCGGCCAATATCGTTGAGCTGGCCCTCGAAGGGGGATGCAACGGCGTTGCATCAACGCTTGGGGTTCTCTCTTCCGTGGCGCGGCGCTATGCCCACAAAATCCCGATGATGCTCAAGTTGAACCACAACGAAACGCTGAGCTACCCAGCGATATACGACCAGACCCTATTTGCCGATGTGGAGCAAGCCCACGATATGGGCTGCGTGGCGGTGGGGGCGACAATTTACTTTGGCTCCCACGAGAGCCGTCGGCAAATCATGGAGATCAGCGAGGCCTTTGAGCGCGCTCACCAGTTGGGCATGGTCACGGTGCTGTGGGCCTATCTGCGCAACCCGGCCTTCAAGCAGGATGGCACCGATTACCATGCCGCCGCTGACCTCACCAGCCAAGCCAACCATATGGCGGCAACCCTTAAAGCGGATATCGTCAAACAGAAACTGCCTGAGAATAACGGCGGCTACAAAGCGGTCGGTTTCGGGCATACCCACGATAATGTTTATAGCAAGCTGACGTCTGATCACCCCATTGACCTGGCCCGCTATCAGGTCGCTAACTGCTTTATGGGCCGTGCTGGTTTGATCAACTCCGGCGGCGGCTCCAAAGGGCACTCCGATCTTGGCGAAGCGGTGCGCACGGCGGTGATCAATAAACGTGCTGGCGGAATGGGCTTGATCTCGGGGCGTAAGGCATTCCAGAAACCCATGCAGGAGGGCGTTGAGCTGCTGCACGCTATTCAGGATGTCTATCTTTCTACCGATGTGACGGTTGCCTGATGACTGGCTATTGGCTAACCGTAGGTCTTAGTGAGCACCGGCAAACTTGATGAATATTAATTAATATTAAATAATTGTCGTATCGAAATGTTTAAAACGGCATACGCTTAAGGAGCTATATCATGAGTGGAAAGCCCGCAGCACGTATTACTGACCTTACCGCGTGCCCTATACCAGGGCACGGCACCAACCCGTTGGTAACTGGCTCGCCTGATGTTTTTTACGATAGCTTGTCTGCCGCAAGGTTAGACGATAAATCTGCTTGTGGCAGTCCTATTACTCACGAAGTTTCGTCTACCGTATTTGTAAACAGTAAGCCAGCCGCTGTCCTGAGCAGTGTTGGTTCCCACGGTAATGTAGTCATCACCGGTTCGGGAACCGTGAACATCGGTAAGTAGTTGTTTCCGCATTACCGAGGAGCCAAAAGCCCTCATACCGGTGACCGGTATGAGAGGTGCTTTTTAGATAGTTAGCTATCACTTTAGGTAAAGTGTGCCTTTGCCCACCACCGTTGCATTACCGCCCACCGTCACGAGGCCTGGCTTGATCTCGCCATTGGCGGCGGTACGGATAACGCTGGGCCGCCCCATCTCAACGCCCTGATGAATCTTGTACTGCAAGGCGTCTGGCTGGAGGGATGCTAAATAGCCGGTCAAGGCGGCTGCGGCGCTACCCGTAGCGGGGTCTTCGCAAATACTGGCGTGCATACAAAACATGCGGCTGCGTACAACTGTCTCTACCCCGTCGTGTTGTTCAATCACGTACAGATAAACCTGCTCGGCACTGCTAGGCACAACAGCACTCGCCCAGGTGGTCGTAGAGATGTGTACGTTCTCTAACGCGGCCACGTCAGTGAGTTCAATTAAATGAAAGGGCAGTCCGAAGGAGGCAATGACCGGATCGCCCACTACCTGATGAATGTCTAATCCCAACAGCTCAACGGCAGTGATGCGATCAATCGTGCTGTCTTTCAACATCGCGGGCTGGGCAGTGGTAAACGTTGCCCTTTCTTGGTTATAGCTAACGGCTAGCTCTCCGATAGGGGGGTGAAGCACAACGCCTTGCGCGCGGTTTACTAGGCTCAGTTCCGCGAGCAAATGCGCGGTACCTACCGTCGGGTGGCCTGCAAAAGGCAGCTCGCGCGTTGGTGTGAAAATCCGCATCGGATAGTGATTCGGGCCAGTGGCAGCACTGACAAACACCGTTTCAGCCAAGTTCAATTCATTGGCCAGCGCCTGCATGGTGCTGGTCTCGAGTCCTCCAGCCTCTAAAAACACGGCCAATGGATTGCCTGTAAACGGCTGATCGGTAAACACATCCAGCAGGTAATACTCAGCGGTTTTCATGGTGACCCCTTTTATTAAAAGATGCGTGTTTCCAAAACGCTTTATGACCCTCTTTTTGCGCCTGCTCTCGGGTAATACCAACATCTTCTAGCAGCCGGTCATCCAGCGCTAGTAGCTGACGGCGGCTACGGCGATAGTGACGATAAGAGTGAAACTGGCAGCGCAACTGATAGCGAAGCTGAGTAAGGCTAATGCGTGGCATGGCGACTCTCCTTGAGTGCTGTGTGCCTTACAAGATTACTCAGTGACGTCGTTACGATACAGATATAGGTTTTTATATTTTTTGGATACAGATGAAGTGCTTTTCTTCTCTGTATGGGCTATAAATAAGCATCTGTATTGTTTCTGTGTTTCGAGAGGACCGTTGTCATGACGCGCTATGAAGAAGTTGCCACCATTTTGCGCGAGCGTATTGAGCACGGCATTTACCGCGTGGGGGATCGTCTGCCGTCTATTCGCGCGGTGTGCCATGAGCTGGACGTCAGCATTTCAACAGCTCAGGAGGCCTACCGCCAACTGATGGATGTGGCGTTGATCGAGTCGCGTCCCAAGTCTGGCTACTTTGTGCTGCCAAGCCGGGTGCCCTCGGTGTTGCCCTCGGTCTCAAGGCCTGCCCAACGCCCGCTGGATATTTCCCAATGGGATCAAGTCCTAGAGTTGGTTGCCACCCAACGGGACGATGAGCGGCTCCTATTAGGGCGTGGCATACCTAATCTTGAGTATGAAACGCTGCGGCCTCTGTCGAAAATTCTCGCTGGACTGCATCGCGGCAATGACCTGCATGGGTTTAACTACGACAAGCTGAGTGGTAGCCCCGAGCTGCGTCAGCAGGTAGCCCGCCTGGCGATTAATTCTGGCTGCTTGCTGCACCCGGACGACATTATGGTGACCACCGGCTGCCAAGAAGCGCTATCAATCTCGCTGCGCACGCTGACTCAGCCCGGCGATGTGGTGGCCGTGGACTCACCCAGCTTCTACGGCACCATGCAGATTCTCAAGGCCAACGGCTTAAAAGCGCTGGAAATCCCCACCGACCCGCAAACCGGCATCAGTCTGGAAGCCCTTGAGCTAGCGTTGGAGCAGTGGCCGATCCGCGCGATACAGGTCACGCCGACCTACAACAACCCGCTGGGCTACACCATGCCTGAAGCACGCAAGCGGGCGCTGTTTCAGCTTGCTCAACGTTTTGATGTGGCAATTATTGAAGACGATATCTACGGCGATTTGTCATTCTCTCTTCCCAGGCCTCGCACCGTGAAATCCTTCGATGACGATGGGCGCGTCATGCTGTGTAGCGGTTTTTCCAAAACAGTGGGGCCAGGGCTAAGAGTGGGCTGGCTGGCGCCGGGCCGTTACCGCGATCAGGCGCTGCATATGAAGTACGTCTCCACCGGTGCCTCGGCGACACTGCCACAGCTGGCAGTAGCGGAGTTCGTCGCCAAAGGCCACTACGAGCGACATGTCCGTTACGCCACCCGCCAGTATCAACGCCAGCGCGATATTATGATTAGCTGGGTGCAGCGTTACTTTCCCAAGGGGGCGGGCATTAGCTACCCGCAGGGCAGTTTTTTACTCTGGGTAGAGCTACCTGCCGCCGTGGACTGCGTGCGCCTAAACGAGCGCTTGGCAAAGCGGGCCATCCACGTCGCACCAGGGTCGCTATTTTCAGCCTCGGGCAAGTTTCGCCAGTGTTTGCGCTTGAACTATGCATTTACGCTAACGCCTGCTATCGAAAGCGCCGTGCGCACCGTGGGGGAGCTTGCCAGCGAGATGGTGGAGGAGGCGCAGGCGCATGAAGTGGGTGTAGGGTAAGTAGTGTTCCTTTCAGTTAGCTGGAAAGGCCGCCAGTAACGAGTCGGTAAGTGTTGGAGGAGGATTGGCTCCGGTCAGAATGGTGGCGACATGGGCATTCTCAGGCCACTGATCACGCATGGTATAGGCGGCTGCCAAGCCAAGAGCGCCTGCGGGTTCCAGTAGCAGCCCCAGATGTTCCAGACCAAGGCGCATGCCGTCTTCGATGCTGGTTTCGTCCACCAGCCAAATGTCATCGACTAGGTCGCGCATATCCTCTAATGCCTCGATAATGGGAGCGCGAACCGCCACACCATCTGCCATGGTATTCACTCGATCATTAGTGACGAGCGTACCGCGCTTCCAGCTTTGCCAAGTGGCATCCGCGCCTTGAGGGCAGATGCCGATTACCCGGGTGGCGGGTGAAGAGGCTTTGAACCAGCGGCCTACGCCGTTTATCAGTGCGCCATTGCCAAGGGGCACCAGCAGCGTATCGAATGTGTCACCGTGGGCGAGCATTTCGACCGCAATAGTGCCTGCGCCCTCGGTAATCTCGGCTTGTCGTCCATCCTCTACAAACAAGCTTCCGTGTTGTTGAGCAAAGCGAGCCGCTGCCTGTTTGGCTTGATCAAAGTCCTCTCCCGCACTGATGACCTCCGCACCTAGTGCGCGAATACCGGCGATTTTGAGTGGGTTAGCGTTTTCAGCGACAAAGACGCTGAGGGGCAGCTCGTGCTGCTTGCAGGCATGCGCCAGCGCTAGCCCCCAGTTACCGGCGCTGGCGCAAACCAGCGGAGCAGGCTTCTCTTGCTGAATATGGTGGGAAACAAAATGGTCGGCACCGCGCCCTTTGAAGTTGCGCAGGGGGTTGAGCGTTTCGACCTTCAGTGTCATGGCGACCCTTAACGTGGTATCGAGAGAGGGAGAGCGATACTGTGGGGTTGCCAGGAAGGTGGGGTTGATGCGTCTGGAGGCAGCGGCAATATGCTCCAGCTTGATGCGGTGCTCGCTGCGCTGGGGGGCAATTAGCTCGGCATGGTGAGCGATAGGCTGCAAATCCTCCTGGCGCTCTATCCGATCCACCATTAGCACACCATCAAGATGGTCTACCTCATGCTGGATCAGTTCGGCCAGTGACGCTGAAAGGCGATTCCAGTGGCAGGCTTTGCCTCTATCGTCCTGGTAAGTCAGGCTGATGCTGGCGTGGCGCCTAACATTGGCAATATGGTTGGGCACGCTCATGCAGTCGTCCCATACCGGTTGCGTCTCTTCGCTTCGCCAGACAATAACGGGATTGATCAATGTAAACGGGCGGCCTCCCAATTGAACCGCCACGATGCGTAACGGCTCGCCTATTTGAGGGGCAGAGAGGGCACGGCCAAAGCCGGTTCGCGCTTTGAAATCGGCAAGCGTGGCATGCAGTTCGGCAATCGCCTTTACTATATCGGAGGTGATTTCTTCTACTGGCTGGGAAACGGCTCTTAAGCGTGGATCGCCTTCGGTCAAGATCGTGCGTATTTGGCTCATGGTGTTGTCTCTGCCTGTATGGTTAAGTCTTTGCTTGAGTTTTAGCTTAACGGGAAAGACCTTTTTACTGGCCGCATATCCTAGCGGGCCATTGCGGGGAGACTGCATAATGAGTGACCAAACTGCGGGCGAGCGGCCCGCGGAGCAATTGGATGATTTTGATCGTCGGATTTTGGCTATTTACCAGCACGATACGCGCGTGACGGGGGAGAGTATCGGGCAAGCGGTTGGTTTGTCGGCGGCGGCGGTTCAGCGGCGGCTCAAGCGGTTAAGGGCGCGGGGTGTTATTGTCCAGGAGGAGGCGCGGCTAGATGCGAAAGCACTAGGCTTGCCGACTACCTGCATCGTCGGTGTCGATCTCGAATATGAACGCAACCAGCATGTCGATGAGTTTAAGCAGCGGATGCGGGAGCACCCCAATGTTCAGCAGTGCTATTACGTGACAGGGAGTATGGACTTCGTTTTGATAGTGGTGACCCGTACGCTGCAGGAGTACGAAGACTTCACCCGGGAGGCGCTGATGGAGCACCCTAATGTGCGCTCGTTCACAACCCTAGTATCTATGGACACGGTTAAATCGGGATACGCGCTGCCTCTGAGTGACTTAAACCCAAGGCCTAATTCCTACGCCTCAGCCTGATTCAGAGTGTTCGGTCAGCGATCTGATTTTCGAGGTATCCATGCGGCGCCATGCTCTCACTTATCGCTCTTTCGGAGCGCCGTTGGAAACATTGAAAATGGAAACATCGGATGTCCCAGGCCTCAGTGAAGACAAACTCAGGGTTCGGATGTTGTACGCCCCCGTTAATCCGTCTGACCTGATTCCCATCACCGGTGCCTATTCGCATCGTGTAAGGCTTCCCGCTGTCGCCGGTTACGAAGGAGTTGGGCGTGTTATTGCCGCACCGGGAGAGTATTCCAACCTGATCGGAAAGCGTGTGCTTCCATTACGAGGCGATGGTACCTGGCAGACGATTGTGGAGTGTGACCCAGCTCTTGCAGTACCCGTTCCCGATACCATCTCTGACGACGTTGCCGCGCGCGCCTACATTAACCCCTTGGCGGCCCTAACCATGCTCAAAACATGCCCCGTCGAGGGGAAGCGCGTGCTTCTAACTGGCGCCGGTTCGAACTGTTCTGAATATCTTGGGGTATGGGCATATCAGTACGGCGCTAAGGAAGTCGTTGGCATATACCGTTCCGAGAGCAGAGTTGCACGTCTGAAAAAGCTTGGTATCAAACCGGTACCTATCCAAAATATGTCCCTTATCTCGGATGTGGCCCGTGAGTCGGATATAGTGTTTGACGCTTTAGGAGGGCCAGTTGCGGCAAATATATTGCACCTAATGGCACCGGGAACGAGGTTTATTGCTTATGGGCTATTGACGGGGCAGGCGATTCAGTTGGCGTCCAAGCCTGGCGCTCACTATAAACGGTTTCACCTGCGCGATAGTTTGGCCGGAATGTCTGCAGAAACCTGGCAGCGTAAATTCTTAGCTATCTGGGGCCTTTTAGGCCAGACAGAGTTGCCGAATTATCAAGTCTTTCCCAGCCAAGAGTGGCGCCAAGCTATCGAGATGACGCTTTGCCCGAGTAGCCAGAAAGTAATTTTAGATTTCGCTGATTTGGCGCCTCATGATAAGTGACTTATTTGGAACGAATAAAAGCAACTTATTATCAAAATATGATCTTGCTGCCCGCCACTGGCGTCAAACGGCCATGGTCGATAATCGGGCCGGTTGGCTGGCCTCCTGGAGCGCCTCCCAGGGGCTCAACACTGACGGCTAAATCGGCATTGAATAATTGCGCGCGCAATTCATCGCTGGGTTGGAGGCGTCGACTGCCCTGCTCAGGCAGCAGGCCCAGCGAGATGGGCGTGCCATCGGCAATCAACCATAACTCACCGGTCTGTTCGCTATCGACCTGTGTCGGTTGAACTGCTTGCACGATTAGCTCTCCCTCTTGAGTCGCGCTAATGATCCAACCTGGCGTGCGTGATTCATCCTGAACAACGAAGACCGCCTCTCCCTGTGATGGTAGGGTCAGTTCAGCTTGTTGCCAAAGAAGACCCAGCGCTACCGCAATGACCCCAAAACTGGCCGCCATGGCCTGCCATGCGCCCAGGCGTTGCCACCAGCGCAGAGGCGAGGCCCCGGTTGCCTGGGTAATGCGCTGCCAGACCTCCTTGGGCGGTGTCTTAGGATCCAATTGCTCGTTGAATAAGTGCAGATATTCTCGCCAATCTTCCACGTCATTACGTAGGTCATGGCTGACAGCCAGCAGCGCTTCAAAGCGTGCTTTTTGATCGCTATCCAATACGCCCAGCACGTACTCGCCAGCCGCTAAGTGGCGATCATCAGGGTCGCTTAAATCCCATTGGTTAGACATGTTTTTAACCTCTCAAGTCCACGGCGGATCCAGCTTTTGACGCTGCCCAGCGGTTGGGACAGAGAGTTAGCAAGCTCGCTGTGAGTCATGCCCTGAAAATAGGCCATCTCCATTAACTGACGCTGATGGCGACTGAGTGTATCAAGGCAGTCTTTAAGTTTAGCGTTTTGCTGATGACTGATGCTGTCATCCTCAGGATCGTCGGTGCCTAACAGGGTAGCCAATAAAGGTTCATCGGTGGTGGTGTCCTGGGGCTTTTGGCGGCGCAGCCAGTCGATGCCAATATTGCGGGCGAGTGTGGAAAGCCAGGTCATTGGCTTGGCTCGCGTGGCGTCGTATTGATCGGCAGCATGCCAGACTCTGATAAACACATGTTGCAGACAATCCTGTGCGGCACCTTCATCTCTTACTATACGCAGCAACTGAGCATATAGATGCGCACTGGAGACACGATAGAGGCGCTCGAATGCGCTGCGGTCGCCCTGGGCGCAGCCGTTTAGTTGCTCAACAAGATATTGGTGGCGTTGCGTAGCATCTAGCATTCAGGCATCTCTGCACAGTAAACCGAATCGTCAGTCTTGGTGAGTCAGCCGTTGAAGGCAATAGGAGAGGTCTCAGCGGTGAATAAATATTGTTGAGATAGTTGCATCCACTCGCTACCTGGCGCCGTAAGTGTTAGTGAGCTTGCATTGTTGAGCTCTGTTAACAACAACCAGGAGATGCCCCAATGAAACTTAAACTTCTTACTGCTAGCCTTTGTGCCGCTGCCCTATACACGAGTGTAGCTGTTGCTGCTCATGGCCCCACCACAGTAGGCGGCTCTAGCATGCTTCCTGAGCGCAATATCATCGAAAATGCGGTGAATTCGGGTGACCATGAAACACTCGTCGCCGCCGTTCAAGCGGCTGAACTGGTTGATGTGCTGCAAGGCGAAGGCCCTTTTACCGTATTTGCCCCCATTGATGATGCTTTCGCAAAACTTCCCGATGGCACCGTGGATATGTTGCTACAGCCTGAAAACCAAGCGCAGTTACAAACCGTATTAACGTACCACGTGGTGCCTGGCAATCTGACCCGAGAAGTATTGTTAGAACAGGTAATGGAGAATGACGGCACGGTAGCGTTTAAAACCGTGCAAGGTGAGTATCTCTCCGTTATGCGCAACGGCAACAACTTGATGGTCATGGATGCTCAGGGTAACAGTGCCAATATCACGGTCGTCGATGTAGCGCAGGCGAACGGCGTTATCCACGTGATTGATAGCGTGTTAATGCCCTAAAGTTTCAGCTCATATCGGATAATGTCATTTATTCTTTTGAGGTTACATTTGCCCACCGCCTGGCTTGCTAGGCGGTGGTTTTTTGTCGATCAGATGGCCGCACAAATCCTTCTCGGGCGCGAGCTGCTTGTTCGCGAACGACACATCCTTCCGTGTGATCATTAAGCAGCCCCATGGCCTGCATATAGGCAAACGCGGTGGTGGGGCCAAAAAATTTCCAGCCGCGTTTTTTTAACTCCTTGGCAAGGGCGACGGATTCGGGCGAGGTAGTCTGGGTTTGTGGCTCTGCTAACTCGGTTGGCTCATAGCGCCAGAAGAACGCCGCCAATGAGCCTTCCTGCTCGACCATTTCCTTTGCACGTTGGGCGTTGTTGATGGTTGCTTCGATTTTTCCACGGTGGCGAATAATCCCCGCGTCTTGAAGTAAACGTTGCACGTCGTCTTCGCCAAAGCGAGCGACTTGGTGGAAATCGAAGTGGTGAAAGGCGGCGCGAAAATTCTCGCGTTTGTTGAGAATCGTGCGCCAGCTTAAGCCTGACTGAAAGCTCTCCAGGCACAGCTTCTCGAACAGCCGCTGATCGTCGTCTACCGGAAAGCCCCACTCGTTATCATGGTAGGGCAGAAACTCTGGTGCGCCGCCACACCACTGGCAGCGAGGATGCCCGTCAGGGGCGATAAAGTCGTTGGTCATCAGCTACTCGCTTCTTAAACAGGCCCTAATCAAACCATTCCTGGGCGGTACGCCATAGGCACATGCCGATAAAATAAACCGATGTAATGCCCCACCCCCACAGTGCCCATAGAGCGTGCTCGGGGCTGGATAACACCAGTGATGTGGCGCATACACACCACACCAGCGTGACGGCGATATTGAGCGGCATGAACTGGCGCACCCGAAATGGGTGGAGGAACTTCATTTTAGTCACGGTGAGAATGGCCAGCAGTACGATAGTGGCAAAGGTGACGAACGGTGGGAAATCGAGAATATAAAAATAGGCGGCGGCGATGTTCCAAGCGGCAGGAAAACCAACAAAGTAATTATCCCGACTTTTCATATTGGTATTGCAGAAACAGAACATCGATGACAACAGAATAATAAACACCGATAGCAGCCCTAAATAGGGCGGTAATTCAATAAAGTAGTAAATAAATAGGGCGGGTATAAAGGCCCAGGTCAGATAGTCGATGACCATATCGAGGGTTGAACCATCGAAATGGGGCAGTATGGCCTTCACTTCATACTTACGCGCCAGAGTGCCATCGATACCATCGATCATCATCGCGGCGCCTAGCCACAGAAGGCAGGCAACCGGGTTATCGTCGACCAGTGCGAGCAACGCCATTGTACCGAGCAGCACACCACTGGCGGTAAATATATGCACGCTCCATGCTTTACATCGTGAGGCGCGGGATTCTGTGTGCGAAGAAAGAGATTGAACCACGTTGACCCCATTGGGAACGTGTTGTCCCCTTTGCGTTTGGTGAATAGATAAGCCTGTAAAGAAAGATACACTACTACAGGAATGCTTCCAGAGAATACGCCAAGTGCATCCATTTATGGCAGGGTGGGTCTTGGTTTATCAAGGTAATGATTTTGAGTCATCTCTTATTGCCAAATAAGCGTCGCTTAGCCATCTACCTGCCTCCATCAGCTCGTATTCCGTTGAACCTGCATAGCCAAGCACTAAACCTGAATGTTTGTTTCCAGAGAGGTAATAGCGAGAAAGTGGCGAAAGGGTAATGCCCACTTTGCCAGCGCGCTCAACGAGCTGGTCTTCTTGCGCACGGGTATTGAGCCTGGCCAACAGATGCATACCGGCATGACCATCAGAAAGCTCAAGCCCTTTGGCTACCGCAGGCGCTAATGCCGTTCGTAAGCACGCCTGTCGTTGACGATAAGCAGACCGCATGCGGGCGATGTGGCGGGTAAAGTGTCCATTGGCAATAAATTCAGCAAGTGCTGATTGCACGGGGTAGTTACCTTCGCGGTGCAATCGCGCATGGGCGTGCCTAAAGTCTTCGGCGAGCGTGATGGGGAGTACTAGATAGCCTAAACGTAAGCCGGGATAGAGCACTTTACTGAAGGTGCCGACATAGATAACCGATGTCTGCTCCGCGAGCCCCTGTAGCGAAGGTGTGGGCGGTGTATCGTAGCGAAACTCACTGTCGTAATCGTCTTCAATGATCCAACTGCCGGTGCGGGAAGCGTGCTCAAGTAATGCCAGCCGTCTGGGAACTGGCATGGTAACGCCACTGGGGTATTGGTGGGAGGGTGTGACATAAATAAGCCGAGGTGCTGTCGCATTCGCGGGAGCGAGTGAAGGATTTAGCCCTTCTCGATCGACGGGAATCGGCGTTACCGTTAAGCCTGACGCCAAAAAACAGGCCTGGGCGCCGCCGTAACCCGGCTCCTCCATCCAAACAGAATCACCATGATCGGTGAGTAGTTGAGTAATCAGTTCAAACGCCTGCTGGGCGCCTTGGGTAATCACGATCTGCTCCGGCTGGCAGCGCACGGCACGAGAAAGCCGCAGATAATCACAAAGGGCCGTTTTCAGTTCAGGTAGCCCGCCATTGGTTTGATAATCCATCCATGCTGTCTGTGCGTGATAGTAATGACGACGCAACAGGCGCTGCCACTGCTCGCGGGGAAACAGGTCGAGTGCCGGGACGCCTGGAGCAAAGGCGCGATGTCCCTGGCTTAACGTTCCACTCAGCGCTAACAGCTTGTTGCCCCGCGTTGAGTAGCGAACCGGCGAATGCGGTGGAAGCTCGGCCTTGGTTAACAGCGTGGGGAGATCGGCCACATAGAGCCCCGCCCCCTGGCGGGAAATCAGCAACCCTTCCGCCAGTAGCCTATCCATGGCGGCCAGCACCATATTGCGGCTAACACCCAAAGCGCGGGCCAAGTGGCGGGAAGAGGGCAGCGCATCCCCTGCCGTTAGCTCACCGTGTTGAATCCACTCTTTAAGCGAGCGGTAGAGCTTTCGAACAAGCGTGGCAGCTTCATGCGTGTTTAGCCTGAGTGCTAACGCTTCCACTACCCAGTCGCTTGCAGCGTCTCGTCGTTTCACTGGTTCCCTCAATTTAGCCATAAGTGGCTCTTTATCGTAGACCACTATAGCGGCAAGCTGGGGTTAATCACCACACTCAAGGAGCATCCGTTATGGCTAACATTCGTTCGGCAGTACTCAGTGACTTAGAACCTCTTAGTGCATTACTTGATGGCTATCGCCAGTTTTATGCACAACAGAGTGATATTCAGGCGGCGCGTGATTTCCTTCGCCAGCGCATGGGACTTGGGGACTCGTTTATTTTGGTGAGCGAGAACAGTGAAGGAGCGCTCACTGGTTTTGTGCAGCTTTACCCTGGGGTTTCCACGGTGGGTTTAAATGCGCGCTGGACGCTTAATGATCTTTTCGTGCTACCCGACTGTCGTGAAAAAGGCACAGGACGCGCGTTAATGGAAGCCGCCACTCAGCTAGCCCACGATCACGGCGTCGCACGTTTGATATTAATGACGCAGGTAGAGAACGAGCGTGCCCAGCGCCTTTATGAATCGTTAGGCTGGCAGCGCAATACCGCGTTTTATGGTTATTTATTGGATATCAACTAAAGGGGGATGCAGAGACTGTCGCAGGTGGATACTAACTTAATAATGATAACGGCAGGCAACAATAGTGAGAGTGGATTCATCGACGGCATAAATCAAACGATGCGAGTCGTCGATGCGTCGTGACCAGAAGCCAGAGAGGTTTTCCCTTAGGGGCTCTGGCTTTCCAATGCCCTCAAAAGGAGAGCGTTGCGTATCTGAGATAAGTTTATTGATGCGCTTTAAGGTCTTTTTATCCTGCCCCTGCCAATAGAGGTAGTCGCTCCAGGCTTCGTTAGTCCAGCATAGTAAGCGGTTACCCATCCATTAGCTCTCTTGGCTGAGCTTGACTGGCACGGTATTGAGCAATGGACTTGCTTAAGTGCTCTGCGTTAGCGGGTGAGCGCATCAAGTAAACGGTTTCCATCAGGCTGTTGTAGTAGTCGAGTGACATGACCACTGCATCTTCTGCATCGCGGCGAGTAATAATCGTGGTATCGGCATCATTAACGACCCCGTCCAGTACGCCTTTTAGGCCATTACGCGCTTCGGTAAAGGATATTACGCGCATATTTTCTCTCCTGTACGGTTTATGGTACAAGTATAACGCTCTATTCCAATATGTACAGTATAAGGTACATCTTAGGTGTTGTGATTAGGTGTTGTGATGACCTGGATTACTCGACACTCTCCGGCAACTTACACACATCCATCCATTCTGCATTGACTAGCTCGGCCAGTCGCTTGGGGCTTAGACGTACGGCGCTATTGGATGAGCCCGCCGCAGGGAGGACTTCGTCATAGGCGTGGAGCGACTCATCGCAGTAAACCGGCAGGTTTGTGGCGAGGCCAAAGGGGCAAACGCCGCCGACCGGGTGGCTGGTGAGTTCCATGACGGTTTCAGCATCGAGCATTTTGGCCTTACCGCCGAAGGTGTCGCGAATCTTGCGGTTGTCGATACGCGCATCGCCACTGGCGACAATCAATAGCGGCTTTTCACCGACTTTGAATGCCAGGGTTTTGGCAATTTAGCCTGGGGCGACGCCATGGGCGTCGGCGGCCAACTGCACCGTAGCGGTGCTGGTATCAAGTTCTTCGATTTTTATATCCGGCGCGTGCTCGGCAAAAAACTGGCGAACGGTCTCTATGCCCATTGTGGTTCCCCCGGTTATTAATACTCGTTGCTAACATTGGACAGTTAAATGGTTAATCTAACGTGCCGTTGGTGCATTAGCCAAGCCACTGGGGTGTCGTAATCTTTGCAGGCGTGCGCTGCATGATGATGTCGCCATGGCGCACCGAAAGCAGCACCTCGCCCTGGGTGCGCAGCACGCTGTAGTCATCTTCGCCGTCTAGCAGGTTGAAACTAGCGGGTTTACCTACCTCAATGCCGTAACGCGCTTCGATATTCATTGTGCGGGCGCTGTTGTCGGTGATCAGCGAAAGCGCTTGGCTGAAATCCTGATAGCCCATCATCTGGCAGATATGCAAGCCAAAATCCAGCGTGCGTAGCAGCTTGCCGTTACCTAGTGAGTACCAGGGGTCGAAGATGGAGTCCTCGGCAAAACAGACGTTGATACCCGCTGCGTTGAGTTCTTTTACCCGGGTTACGCCGCGCCGTTTCGGATAGGTATCAAAACGCCCCTGCAAATGAATACTTTCGGTGGGGCAGGAGACAAAGTTAATGCCCGAGCGCTTGAGCAGCAGGAATAGCTTGGAGCAGTAGGCGTTATCATAAGAGTGCATGGCCGTTGTATGGCTGGCGGTAACGCGGCTGCCTAGATCGTTAAATAGTGCTTCGCAGGCTAATACTTCGAGAAAGCGCGAATTGGGATCGTCGATCTCGTCGCAGTGAACATCCACCAAACGGTCATACTTGATCGCCAGCTCGATCACCCGCTTCATGGAAGCGACGCCCAGCTCGCGGGTGTATTCGAAATGGGGAATGCCGCCAACCACATCGGCGCCAATTTCCAGCGCCTCTTCCAGCAGTTTGTCGCCGCCGGGGTAGGAGAGCAGGCCATCCTGCGGGAAGGCGACCACTTGAATGTCGATTTTATCCTTTAGCTCGTCGCGCAAGGCGCACAGGGTTTTGATGCCGATCAAGCTCGGGTCGCTGGTATCGGCGTGGGTGCGCACAAACTGAACGCCGTTGCCGATTAGCAGGTTTAAGGTTTTCAGGGCGCGCTCGCGAATATCCGCTTCGGTGAGCATCGGCTTACGCTCGCCCCAGCGCTCAATGCCTTCAAACAAAGTACCGCTTTGGTTCCAGCTAGGCTCGCCTGCCGTAAGGGCGGCATCCAAATGAATATGCGGCTCGATAAAGGGCGCACAAACGAGTTTGGCGCCCGCATCTATTTGCCCTTCGCTCGCGGTTTGCGGTGCGTCCTGGGCGGTAATCGCAGTGAACGTGCCGTTTTCGATATCTATACGATAAAGCTCAGGGCGCTGGCGAAGACGGGCGTTAATGATCTGCATAGGCATATAAAAAACGGCTCACTTATTGTTTAGCAGTAGAGGGAAGTGTATCGCTCAGCGTAGCGTGGTTTAAACGCAGCAGCACGGCGTAGCTTCCCGCGGCCACCGCAACACCCACCAGCGGGGGGAGTAACGGGGAGAAGTAGGCAGCTCCAGCCCCCAGCGCATACGCAGCTAATCCCCGGCGATTGAAATCGGGTAGCGCAGCGGACGAAAGCGACGGGTAGCGGCCTTTATGCTTAAGCCAAAAGTCCGCCATGATGACGCCACCCATGGGTGGGATAAAGGTGCCGAGTAACACTAAAAATGGGATAAGAAGGTTATACATGCCGCCCACCGCCAACACGGTGCCAATGGCCGCCCCACCTACCGTCACTAAGCGGCGCTTTTCGGTACGTAGCAAGTTGCAGCCCGCCACGGCGAAGTTGTAAATGGTGTTGTCCTGGGTTGTCCAGATATTTAAAAACAGCATCAGCACGGCGATGGTGACAAAGCCCTGAGCGATCAACACATCCACGATATCCGCCTGCTGGTAAATCATGGTGCCCAGGGCGCCAGTCAGTACCATTAAACCGTTGCCCACAAAAAAGGCCGCCATGGTGGCAATGACGGCGATTTTCGGCGTCTTGGCAAAACGACTCCAGTTAGTCGCCTGGGTGCCGCCGCTGATAAAAGTGCCGATGATGACGGTAATCGCCGCCGCCACGCTCATGCTTTCTGTCGGCGTTTGCTGGCTCAATCCCGCGAAGCCACGCACATCCACCAGCCCAGTAAACAGACTGATTAATATAAATAGCATCATGGCAGGGACGGCAAAGCGGGAGAGCCAGTCCATACCTTTATAGCCAATCATGGCCGTCACGCAGAAACCGAAACCAAATAGCACCATTAAGGGGATTTCCAGCCATTCAGGCATCCCGGTGGTGCGTACTAACACTAGCGCAATCGTCGCGGTGCCCCAGGCGTACCAGCCGATCTGGGTAAATCCGAGAATGAAATCAGACAACTTGCTGCCCTTCTCGCCAAAGCAAAAGCGCCCCATCAGCACTGAATTAAGCCCGCTTTTACAAGCGATATACGCAAGTGCTGCCGCGTAAGCCCCCAGCAGTAAATTGCCGATTAGAATGATCGATAGCAGTTGGCCAATCGGAAAGGCTTGGCCTAACGTGCCACCGGCCCACATGGTGGCGGTGAAAAACGTAAAGCCGAGCAGTACCGCTGAGGTGGAAAGCAGGCCTTTGCGGGCGCCGATAGGAACCTCTCTGAGCGGGTAATCAGACTGGTGCATCATGACCTCCTAACATAGATAAGCGAACCTGTTAGCTACTTGCTGTTAGCTACTTACATAGCAAGAGATATGCCAAAAAGCCTAGATCAATAAGAATGATTTCGCTTGTAATGTTTTTAAGACATGCCCGCTCTTTTTAATGATACTTTAGTGATTAAAGCCTAAATGATTTTATACGCTTAGCGAAGCAATAGAGTGGTCAAAAAAAACCAGTCGAAGAAGCAACTGCTCATCGCAATTACACTAGATAGGCCTGCTGTAGCTATAGCCATAAAGGAACCGGAGTACATGCCAGAACCCCAGCATAGGAATGCGTCACTGCCTGCGGCTAAACTTCCTTGGCATCATACCCTGGTAGGTAAGGTGGTGATGTTTATGCTGATGGGCGTGTTGTTTGCGTATTTAACGGGGGCGCTGTCGGGGTTTTTTATGGTTGAACGTGGGGCGCGGGAGCAGTGGTTGCGCGAAGCGCAGGTGAATGCCCAGATAGTGAGTGCGACTATTAGGCGTATTTATACCTCAGTGGCGGTTAAGACAGATGGTACTGGTCAGGTCACGCAGATTATCTCCGAACGTCCCATTGGGGATGAGGAGTCCGTTCTGGAAACGGGGTTTAGTCCGGTGGACGTATTGGCGCTGGCCAGTGCACAAACACGCAACAATGTTTGGCTATTGACCAAGTCGTCGGATGGTTCACTTGATGTAGTGGCGGATGCGCTAAATCCACCGTCAGATCCGACAGCTAGCCTGACGGTCAGTTCATGGGAAAACAGCGAAGAAGCTGATGATTTTTATGTAGGCTTTGCCCAGGTTGGTGATGCAGAGCATTTTATTAGTTCGCTGCCCATTGTGACTGCTGATGGTCAATTATTGGGCGTTTTAGTCGCTACTATAGGCCAGAAAGAAGGGTTGTATCAGATGCGTAATGATCTGATCAGCAAAGCATTTATGGCGCTGTTGGTGGTGTTGATCGCAACAGCCCTGTTAGTGACTATTTTAATGCGTCAGTTATTTACCCCTGTGCCGGTATTAATTAGGTCGCTCACTGACATCGCTAAAAATCAGACCGCAAGCAGTACACCTTACACTGATCGTAACGATGAGATCGGCCGGATGGCAAAGGCCATAGATGGGCTTCGCAAAAAAGTCATTGAGCGTGAACACTTACTTGAAGTTAAAGACGAAGCGCTACGCTTTCAGCACCTTGCTCATCATGATGAGCTAACCAAATTGCCCAACCGCGTACAATTAAATAATGCGTTAAAAACTGCTGTGCACTCACTGCTTCAAGGCGACGTATTTAATGTCCTGTTGTTTGATCTTGACCATTTTAAAGCAGTTAACGATAGCCTAGGCCACGCGGCGGGTGATGCTCTGCTCGTTGAAGTCAGTCAGCGGGTGCAGGGGCTACTTACCCACAATGATTTGGTGGCGCGCCTTGGCGGCGATGAGTTTGCCATCATTCAACGCGTCGTGGGTAGCGCCACCAATGAGGCAAAGGTGCTGGCAGAAGCGATTGTGTCTACCCTGCGTGAACCGTATCAGTTTAATAGCCAGGAAATTAACATTGGCGTAAGTGTTGGCATTGCCACCGCGCCAGTTGATGGTCGCAATAGCCACGATCTGCTTCGTCACGCAGATCTGGCGCTCTATGCGGCCAAGGCGAAAGGGCGCGATCGCTATATGCACTATGCCGCAGGGATGACAATGGATTCTGGGATCATCGAAAAAAGGTAAGCCTATGAAGTGGCTAGTAGCGGTATTAGTGAGTAGTGCGATGTGGCAAGGTGCCGCCGCTAATGAGCAGGTCGCCGCCTCGCCTACTTTGTCGCGTATTGCATCGGCTGGTGAGATTGCTGTCGGCCATCGTTCCAGCGAAGTGCCCTTTTCCTACCTGGTAAACGACCAGCCTACAGGCTACGCGATTGACCTGTGTTTAAACGTCATCGAAGGCCTGGAAGAAACATTGGGCTTGGGTGATCTTAAGATAACTTACGTGCCGGTAACGCCTGCTAATCGATTTATATTAGTGCGTAATGGCGAAGTGGATATCGAGTGTGGCGTAACCACCAACACCCCTGAACGTCGCCGCCAAGCCGCTTTTTCATACCCTCATTTTCTGACCGCGACACGCTATGTATCCCTCGCCGAGCAGCATATGGACAGTGTGCAGGATTTGGCGGGCCGCAGTGTGGTGTCAACAACGGGCACTATCAATATTGCCCAGCTCAACGAACTCAATCGCACCGAGAGGCTGAATATATCGGTAATGCTAAGCCGTAATCATGAAGAAGCGTTTGCTATGGTGGCTTCAGGACAGGCATCCGCGTTTGTGATGGACGAGATTTTGCTGGCAGGGTTAGTGTCATCAGCCACTGAGCCTGCTGCTTTTCATATTTCTCAAGCAACCTTAAGTAGCGCTGAGCCGTACGGCATAATGATGCCGCCTGACGACCCTGTTTTTGTTGAGATGGTTAATAAAGAGCTGCGTGATATTTATCAGAGTGACACCATTCAGAACCTGTATGAAAAGTGGTTTTTACAGCCACTCCCGCCTGATGGTCGCGTGTTGAACCTGCCGCTTGGGCCAAAGCTTGCTGCTATCTTCGCCAATCCCGAACAGCACGTGGAATAGATGAGGTGTTTAATGCGCAGGAGTTTCTTGTTTTGCTGGGGTAGCTTACTGGGAATGGTAGTGATGCTAGCGGGAGTAAACGCACACGCCACCACCGTTATTAATACGCTTGAGCGCATAGAGAAAACAGGCACGTTGCGTGTTGGCTATGGTGATACGGCGCCATTCTCTTATGAAGACCAGCAAGGCAATGTGGTGGGCTACTCCATTGATATCTGTCAGCGCCTGGCCCAACGATTAGCAACACAATTGAGGCTTCCCTACCTTGATATTGTGTATGTGCCTCGTACGCCAAGTAACCGAGTACAACTCCTCAATAGCGGCGATATCGATATTGAGTGTAATGCCAGTACGAATACCCAAGAGCGGCGGCAGAGCGCGCAGTTTGCACTTAGCCACTTCTTTGTGTCGGTGCGCTATGTGGCACTGAAAACGAGCGAGTTTACCACTCTGGAAGACTTGGCCGGGCGTAGCGTGAGCGTGGCGCGTGGCACCGTCAATGTCAGCCAAATCAATCAGGTAAATCGAGAACGGCAGCTGAACTTGTCGGTCGTGCCAGTAGAGACATTGCAGGAAGCGTTTGATTTAGTCGCTGATGGGCGCGTAGCGGCTTTCGCGATGGATGATATATTACTGAGCACAATGATTGCTGAGTCCGATCACCCTGACGCTTACGCGCTTTCCGAAGAAGCCATTAGCAAGACAGAGCCGTTAGGCTTTATGGTGCGACGAGGGGATAACGATTTTGCTGAGCATGTGAATGAAGCCCTCACGGAGATTTATACCAGCTCCGAGATGCCTTTGATTTACCAACGCTGGTTTCAGCAGCCGCTACCTGGAAAAGGAATTACGCTTAACGTACCGATGAGCGATGCATTGGTTGAGCATTTTATTGCCCCTCGCGACGTGACTTTAGATTAAAGATGCTGAGAGCAAAAGGGGGAAGAAATACCCCCGAGCAATTGATCTAAACATAGTTTTTAAATGCCCATGTCTATAGTTATCAGCGCCTTAAGCTTGGGTCTAGCCTCATGCCGTTTGAGTGCTGAATAAACCACGCATTAACGTTTCCACGATACCGCTGCTCTCATCGGCCAGAGAATGCTGCTGGGGATCCTGTAGCCAGTCAAAACAGACACCAATCAAAAAGCCATGAAATTGTCGTCGGGCGCTGGCTGGGGTTAGGTTAGCGCGTAAAGTGCCGGCTAGTTGTGCCTGTTCAAACAAATGCTCTACCTGTGCCTCTGCATGCTCAGAAAGTCGAGTGATCATGCAGATCCTTGGGTGCTCATCTTCCAATTTCTCGCAGCGGTGTAGCACGATAGTGGCTGCTCGCTGCAGCGGTAAATCGTGACAAATGCCGGCGAGTGATCGTTGGGCAATATCGTGCAGGCATTCGATCGGTGTCGCGCCTAGCTGCTGTACCGCATCATCAACGATTTCATCAAGTGGAATACGTACTCGCTCCAATAATGCATCAAAGACCGCTGCTTTATCCTCAAAGTGCCAATAGATCGCCCCCCGGGTCACCCCGGCCGCTTGGGCGATATGTGCCAGCGTAGTACGTGAAACGCCTTGAGCCATAAAGGTGGCTTCCGCAGCGTCAAGAATCGCCTCGCGGGTACGCTCAGCGTCAGCCTTACGACGGGACATAGCGGCTCCTATTAATAAAATTCGCAGTATTTTGGCAGCGATGGATAGCAAAGTCGCCAGTTGGTGATTATTATACACTTCACTGACATTCATGAATGTCAGTGAAGTGTATGTTACTGACTTTATTTTCTGAAGGCCGGTTTGAAAATCCGCACTGTCCGCCATCAAGGAGCCACTCGTGCCCGTTACTTTTCTTCGTTCACTGCCCGTCATACTGGCCCTGCTCGTGCTAACGGGCTGCGAGCAACCCCAGGCGCAGTCAGCAGATACCACACGGCCAGTAAAGTTGATCACCTTGCAGTCAGCCAATGCCGCGGCCTTGCGGCAGTTTCCGGCGCGGGTGGAAGCCTCTACGCGCAGCAATTTGTCATTCCGTATGGCCGGGGAACTGCTGGAGCTCAATGTTAGCCCCGGCCAGCAGGTGAGCGAGGGTGAGGTGATCGCCCGCATTGATGATCGCAATGTCCAAAGCGAGCTTGATAGCGCCCGCTCACGCTTGGAGCTAGCCGAGGCAACCCTGGAACGCATGCGCTATACCCTACAACGTGGGGCGGTGAGTCAATCCCAGTTTGATGAGTCGCAGAGTGAGTGGCGGGCCGCGCGAGCCACGTTTGAGCAGGCCCAAGAGCAGGTCGAACATACCAAGCTACGCGCCCCTTACGACGGCGTGATAGCCCAAGTACCGGTGGATAACCGCCAGATTGTGCAGGTTCAGGAGACGGTCGCGGTGATCCAGCAGCCAGGGCAGCTAGACGTGGTCTTTCATCTGCCCGAACAGATCGTGCAACGCATACCACGCAGCAATGGAGCGCCCTTCGGGGATGCATTGGCGTTTGAAGTACGTTTTGGCAATAGCGATAAACCTTATCTCGCCCAGCTAGCCTCCTATACCACTCAGGCCAGTGCGCAGAGCCTGGCTTATGAAGTCACGCTCACGCTGCCCCAGCCGGACGATATCACCCTGTTGGATGGCATGAGTGCTAACGTGCGCTTGGATTTAAGCACTCTACAATCCGGTCAAGCTGTTCCGCTTTGGCGCCTTCCTCCAGACGCCGTGAGCTATTCAGGCGATAACCCCGACCAGGCCCAGGTTTGGCGCTTTATTGAACCCCAAAGCGTCGAGGCGGTGCCGGTTGAGGTAGGTACCCTAACCTCTCAGGGGCTTGAAATTACCGGTGATTTATCAGCGGGCGACCGTATTGTGGCAGCTGGAGCCCACCGCTTAACCACGGACACCAAGGTAACGCCGTGGGAAAAAGAGCAGGGGCTTTAATATGGTCGACTACTTCTTACGCCACCGCGCCGCCAGCTATTTAATGACCGTGGTGCTGCTAGCGGGCGGCGCGCTATCATTTTTAGGCATGGGGCAGCTGGAGTTCCCCGAATTTACTATCCGCAATGCGCTTATCACCACGCAGTACCCCGGTGCGACGCCTGAAGAGGTCGAGCAGGAAGTCACCTCGACGCTAGAAGAATCGATCCAGGAGATGTCGTCAATCAAGCGGGTAAGCTCGGTGAGCTCCGATGGCCTATCGCAAATCACCGTTGAGCTCGATAGCACGGTACAAAGCGAAGAGCTTGAGCAACTGTGGGATTCGCTGCGCCGTAAAGTGCAGGACGCCCAGGCTGCGCTACCGCCAGGGGCGAGTCAGTCCCGCGTTAACGACGATTTTGGCGATGTATTTGGCTTTATGGTCAACCTGACCGGCGATGGCTATAGCATGCCGGATCTTGCGGATCACGCTGACTTTCTCAAACGCGAACTTGCGCTGGTTAATGGGGTCGCGAAGGTATCTCTGAGCGGGGAGCACGAAGAGCGCATCTATATTGAAGTTGATCGCGAGCGCCTGCGTGCACTCAATATCCCCCTTTCTCGCCTGCAGCAGTTGCTTGAGACTCAGAATGCCGTGGCGGATTCAGGACATCTTAAACAGGATGGCCGTCGTTTCCGTATCACGCCGACGGGCAGCGCAGCGAATATTGAAGACCTGCGTGCGCTGATTGTCAGCGAGGGCGATGGCGAACTGGTGCGGCTAAGCGATATTGCCGATGTAAACCGCGAACTGGCGGAGCAGCCCCAGCAGCTTTACCGCGACATGGGTAGGCCGGCGATCTCGTTGGGCGTCTCTTTTGAAAGCGGCGTCAATGTGGTTGAAGTGGGGGAACGGCTACAGCAGCGTCTGGCTGAACTGCAAACCCGCACGCCACTCGGCATGGAGTTGAACGTCGTTTACGACCAACCTCAGGTGGTCGATGAGGCGGTGTCGGGCTTCTTAATGAGTTTGCTGCAGGCCGTGGCCATTGTCATCGTGGTGCTGATGCTATTTATGGGTTGGCGCAGTGGCCTGTTGATGGGATTTATCCTACTGATCACCATTGTCGGCACCTTTATGCTAATGCGCTTTCAAGGTCTGCAGCTCGAAAAAATCTCGCTGGGGGCGCTGATTATCGCCCTCGGCATGTTGGTGGATAACGCCATTGTAGTTACCGAAGGCATGCTGGTGGGGCTTAAGCGGGGTCAAAGTATCCGTGATTCAGCGCACCAAGTGGTTAGCCAAAACGCCTGGCCCTTGCTGGCGGCTACGCTGATCGCGATTGCGGCCTTTGCGCCCATCGGTTTATCGCCAGACACCACCGGTGAGTTTATCGGCTCGCTATTTTTCGTGCTGCTCTACTCACTGCTGCTGAGCTGGATCACGGCGCTGACGTTAACGCCGTTCTATTTCAAGCTGTTTTTCCGCAATGTTGCTCCCGGTGACGGTCAGGAGGATCCCTACAAAGGTGTGGTTTATCGGTTTGTAGGCCGCGTGATTATCGCTGGTATTCGTTGGCGCTGGTTAACCTTGGCGTTGATGGTGGCGGTGTTGGCGGGTGCGGTGGTCGGCTTTGGTTCGGTTAAGAATGCCTTTTTTCCGGCCTCGAATACGCCGATCTTTTTTGTCGATTACCGCACCCCGGAGGGCACCGATATCCTCGAAACCCAGCGCCGCGTTAGCGAGCTGGAAGAGAGCGTGATGGAGATGCCGGGGGTTCGTCACCTGACTACCACCGTGGGCGGCGGGGCGCAGCGCTTTACCCTGACTTATTCGCCGGAAGACCGCTACGCAAGCTATGCGCAGTTGATTGTCGAAACCGACGATAAAGCGACCCAGCACGACCGCATGGCCGACGTTGAGAAAGTGCTGGAGCGCGATCATAGCGATATCGACTATAAAATCGCCCCGCTAGAAGTTGGCCCCGCGCCAAAAGCCAAACTAGAGGCACGCTTCTACGGCAGCGATCCAGCGGTGCTACGCCAGTTGGGTGACCAGGTAGAGGCCATGTTCCGTGATACGCCGCACATGACCAGCGTGCGCACCAGTTGGCGTAACCGCGTGCAGGTGATTGAGCCCGTCTTTCTTGAGGATACCGCGCGCAGGTTGGGTGTCTCCCGTGAAGACCTGGCCAGCACTCTTGCCCTGAGTACTAGCGGCAGCCAAGTGGGTGTGTATCGCGATGGCAGCGACCTGATACCAATAGTGGCGCGGGCAATCCCCGAGCAGCGTCACGATGTGGATAACCTTGGCTCACTTAACGTGTGGAGTGATGAGCAAAGCCGCTATATCACCGCCGATCAAGTGATCAGCGATATCACCACCCAGGCGGCCGACCCGCTGATTATGCGCCGTAATCGCGAGCGCATGCTGGCGGTGTACGGCGAACCTGACCCGTTAAGCGGGGTGACCGCCGCCAGTGTATTGGCCGAGATTCGCCCTAGAGTGGAAGCGATAGATCTACCCTCGGGTTATCGGTTGGAGTGGGGCGGTGAATATGAAACCGCAGGCGAAGCGCAAAGCGGGCTATTCGCTTCGCTACCGCTGGGCATCGTGATGATGTTTATTCTTACTGTGGTGCTGTTCAATAACTTCCGCCAACCGCTGGCCATTTGGTCACTGGTGCCATTAACCATTATTGGCGTCGTCGGCGCGCTGTTGCTCACGGGTATGCCGTTTTCGTTTATGGCACTGCTGGGCACGCTAAGCCTGATCGGTATGGTGATCAAGAATGCCATTGTGCTAGTTGAGGAGATCAATGTGCAGCTACCGCTGCATCAAGACCGCTACCATGCCGTGGTGCAGGCGGCGGTTAGTCGGGTTAGACCGGTGTCGATGGCCGCGTTAACCACCATGCTGGGGATGATCCCGCTGATTAGCGATGCCTTCTTCGCCAGCATGGCGGTCGCGTTGATCGGTGGCCTCGGTGTCGCCACGCTATTAACCCTAATTGTACTGCCGGTGGTTTATTGCGTGTTCTACCGGATTCGCATACACCCCGATAAATAGTCCCGTCGTTACCCGCTTCTTTGTCACATCACCGAGGCTTGGCGAATCCACGCTTCGGTGACGTGACGATCCTCGCAGCATTAAATTTTTTCTAAATTAGACTAAAGTCTAGATGCTATTAGCCGATAGCATGTCTGTTGAAAATCAAACGGTTGATTTAATTTAGTCTAATATCGCTGGAATTTCTCTAGCTAGATTATATAGATGGCCAATAACTAATCTAACCCTGGAGCTGTTCCGCATAATGAATCGCATGCTTAGTAATATCTCAATTAAAATGAGTTTAACGCTTGTTTTGGTAATTTTTTCACTGTTAATAATAATTATTGCGTTTCTCGGCCATCGAGGCGGAGAAGAAGGAAGCTCATCCCTTAGAGAGGTCGACCGTGCAGCAGACCAAATGCGCTCAGTTAGCCGAGGGCAGCTATCAATTGCGAACGCTCAACTTTTTTACTTGAATAGCTATGTCGCGGCTTATGAAGGTGACTCTCGCGCAGCGCGTGATTACCTGGCTGAAGCACAGGGGATGCAACAGGCAGCTCAAGAATACTTTTCGCAATTTGAATCAATCGCTATTCAGACGCCCTTTGTGGAAACTTTAATAGCCAATTTCCAGGGCTTGACGGAACAGGGATTGATGCCCCAAGAAGCGGCGTTGGCAGCAGGTGATGAAGCACAGTTTCGCAACGCAAGAGAGACTGCCAGTGATTTAAATCAGCAGTTTATCGATGCGAGCATTGCCTACAACGATTACATGGCAGAGCAAAATGGACTAATGATCGATGACTATGAAAGCGATATGCAGTTGATTGGTTATATCGATTTAGCTGTGCTTTTGATTGCCGTGCTAATGGTTCTATTTGTGCGCATCGCCATGGTGGGCTCTATCGTAAAACCGCTTAACGAGGCGGTGGCGAACTTTGAGCGAATTGCTCAAAACGACCTGTCGGGCAGGATCAGTGACCGCGGGCGTAACGAGATCGGTAAACTGTTTAGCGCCATGCAGCATATGCAGAGCAATCTAGCTAAAACAGTTTCGGAAGTACGCGATAGCAGCGGTTCGATTCATATCGGCGCGCGTGAAATTGCCAGTGGCAACGCCGATCTATCGTCGCGTACTGAGCAGCAGGCATCTTCGCTGCAAGAGACTGCCGCCAGCATGGAGCAGTTAACCGCGACCGTTAAACAAAACGCCGATAATGCCCGTCAGGCCAGTCAGCTAGCGAACGACGCCTCAAGCACCGCAAGTAACGGTGGCGAAGTGGTTGAAAAAGTCATTACCACCATGCACGGTATTACTAATAGCTCGCAAAAAGTGGCGGATATTATTAGCGTTATCGACTCTATCGCCTTCCAAACCAATATCCTGGCGCTTAACGCCTCCGTAGAAGCGGCGCGGGCAGGCGAACAGGGCCGTGGTTTTGCCGTGGTGGCGAGTGAAGTGCGTAACCTGGCAAGCCGCAGTGCCGATGCCGCCAAAGAGATCAAAGTACTGATTGAGGCATCAACAACCCAAGTGAAAGAGGGCTCGGCATTAGTCGAAAGCGCCGGTGTGACGATGCGAGATGTGGTCTCCTCGGTGCGCCGCGTGACCGATATTATGGATGAGATCTCCGCGGCATCCCAAGAGCAGAGCTCGGGCATTGAACAGGTCAACCAGGCGGTTGCCCAGATGGATGAAGTGACCCAGCAGAATGCGGCCCTGGTTCAAGAGGCCTCTTCAGCGGCAAGCTCACTGGAAGAGCAGGCGGCACGGCTTGAAAGCGTCGTCTCGGCCTTCCGTTTAGTGGAAGATGGGAGCCTTATACAACACGCCCCGCTCATCTCGTCCCAGCAATCTCCTCAACGACAGCCCGCGCTTGTGCGGCCAGCACCGCGTAGTCAAAAAGCGCACAGCGCGGATCAGGACTGGGAAGCTTTTTAGGCCTCAGGCTATATTTGGCTTTCACTCGCTCAACGGCAGTGATGTGCAAGAAAAACCGGCAAAACCTAACGTGCGGGTGAGAGATCACCTGCGCGAGTCTTTATGAGTGGGTAAATTACTTAGACAATAGTTAGTTTGCAAACAGGGTAATTGTTAAAAAGTATGAACTCTATGTTTTAAGTTGGGTGGGAGTTGTAGTATTCAATAACCCAAAAGGGTACTGAATTTTTCCTTAAATAGGATTAGCTAAGCTCCCCAGTCAACTTAAAGCAGACCGACGCATTAATGCATCGGTATAGAGACTATAAGCCCATGAATCGACTACTTAGCAACACCTCAGTGAAAATGAGTTTGACTCTCATACTCGCTATTTTCTCGATAATAATACTAATAATTGCTTTTCTCAGCCACCAGTCTAGTAAACAGGGGGATATAGCCCTCGTCAATTTGGACGATGCGGCAATGCATCAAATGCTACCTCTCAATCGTGCTCAACAGTCGGTAGCGAATGCACAGCTTAACTATATGAATAGTTTGACCGCGAGAGAGGAGGGTAACGCCCGTTTAGCCCAGGAGTACTTGGAGCGAGCACGAACCTTTCAAATTGAGGCACAGGACTTTTTTACCAGCTTCCAATCATATGACCCTCATGCTTTACAGCCAGCTCTTGCAGACGCCGTGGTGACTACCTTCAACAGCCTTATGCAGCAAGGAATAATACCGTTAAGCGAGTCCGTTCAAGCGGGTGATGATGTTGGACTAAGAGCTGCGCGAGAGGCAACAAGTACTTTGAACCGTGAGTTTATCGCTGCAAGTAGTGCTTTTAGTGATTACTTGGTGGATTACGCTGACCAACTGGTAGACGACTACGAAAGTGAGACGCAGTTCTTTGGGTACATTGAGTTGGCAGCCCTGATTATCGCTGCGTTAATGGTGCTATTCGTTCGCATCGCCATGGTCGGCTCTATCGTAAAACCGCTGGACGAGGCAGTGGCGCACTTTGAACGTATCGCTAAAAATGACCTTTCAGGGAAAGTCAGTGATCGTGGGCGTAATGAGATTGGCAAGCTGTTTATCGCTATGCAGCATATGCAGAGTAATTTGGTCAAAACGGTTTCGGAAGTGCGTGATAGCAGCGGCTCGATTCATATCGGCGCGCGTGAAATTGCCAGCGGCAACGCGGATCTATCGTCGCGTACTGAGCAGCAGGCGGCATCGCTGCAGGAGACTGCCGCCAGCATGGAGCAGCTAACCGCTACCGTTAAACAGAATGCCGATAATGCCCGTCAGGCCAGCCAGTTGGCGAACGATGCGTCCAGCACGGCCAGTAACGGTGGTGATGTGGTTGAGCGCGTAATTACCACAATGCATGGCATTTCAGGCAGCTCACAGAAAGTTGCTGATATTATCAGCGTTATCGACTCTATCGCCTTTCAAACCAATATTCTGGCACTCAATGCCTCGGTGGAAGCAGCGCGGGCGGGCGAGCAAGGGCGTGGCTTTGCCGTGGTGGCCAGCGAAGTGCGTAATCTGGCGAGCCGCAGTGCAGATGCCGCCAAAGAGATCAAAGCACTGATTGATGCCTCATCAACTCAGGTGAAAGAGGGCTCGGTATTAGTTGAAAGCGCCGGCGAAACAATGCGCGAGGTGGTCGCTTCGGTGCGCCGCGTGACCGATATTATGGATGAAATCTCTGCGGCATCTCAGGAGCAGAGTTCTGGCATTGAGCAGGTCAACCAAGCGGTCGCCCAAATGGATGAAGTGACCCAGCAGAATGCGGCGCTGGTGCAAGAGGCTTCTTCGGCAGCAAGCTCGTTGGAAGAGCAAGCGGCGCGGCTTGAAAGTGTCGTAGCATCCTTCCGTTTAGTGGAAGGTGGCGCGGCAACTCATTCCGCGCCTTTGGCTCCGGCCAAGCCGCAGCAAACGTTGCTTCGGCCAGCGCCCCGGTTAGCGCAGTCGAAAAGTGCTGCGGATAACGAGTGGGAAGAGTTTTAAGTCCACCCCTTTCTTGTCGGGCCGCACTACCCCCTCTTAGCGGCTGTGGTGATGTCGTAAGAGGGGGCGTTTCGCGAATACTTAGTTATTTGATGAGCTTAGCGCCGCTGATACTTCATCGATTTGCAGGGCTAAGCTCTGCAAACCACCGCCAGAGAGATACCACAGCGCGGGTGTTAACATGACAACCCGCGTTTTTTCAGCACCCGCTTCTAAAAGCATTTGCGCTATGGCATCCGCGTCTGCGGCCTCATCGCCAATCGCCGCGCTGCGATCAACCACCAGCACAACTTCCGGATCAATGTCACTAATCGCCTCGGGTGAAAGTGGAGTAAAGGTGCGTGTGCCACGGGTTTCGCTTGTCACGCTATCGGGCATCTCAAGCGCTGCTATGCCCAGTACATCGTGAACCACCGGGTGTTGGTTGAGCATCAGGTTGCCGCCATTGTGGGTGACCACTAGCGTGCGGGGAGCGTTGCTTAGTGTTTCGCGTTGGGTCTCGATCTCGTTGTGCAGGATTTCAAGTGCGTCTTCCGCTTCAGCTTCGGCTCCTGTCTGGCTGGCTAGCTCGCGAACGTTGTCATCAAAAGTAGTGAGGTAGTTATCGCCTTGCAGGCTTGTGTTGAGCAACGGGGCAATCTCGCCAAGTTCGTCTTCCCACTCTCCTTGACGACCGGTGTAGAGAATTAGGCTGGGATCGCTTTGGCGAATGGCGTCCATATCTGGAGAGCGCAGACCACCAATATCGGCGTAGGTCTCTTCTGCATACTGCTTTAGATAGCCGGGTAGGCTAGATTTAGGTACGCCCACCACCTGATCGCTTAAACCTAAAGCATCCAGTGTATCCAGGCTGCCTAAATCGAAGGTGGCGATACGCTGGTCGGCGCTCGCGGCGGCGCTGGCCAGAAGTAGCGTTGCAGTGAGGGTTGTGAGAGCGGTTGTGGTGATAGCTGCGTGCTTCATTGAGCTTCCTTTATGAGAAAATATTCTATATGCGATAGCTTCTCATACTGTCAAGGAAGTTGCCTCTTGTCGCTATTCGATTATGGAACAGCATGTTGCGCAAAACGCGCCCGCCCTCATTGGTTGAGGGCGGGCGGCTGTGAGTGGTTGTTTAAAACAGTGCTTAAGAGGCAACCCGGAAAGGGTTACGCGGGTCATTATCCCAGGCCAGGAAGGGTTGGCCTGTCTCTTGAGGCACCATGGTGATGCAGTTTTCCACCGGGCAAGTGATCTGGCAGAGGTTACAGCCCACGCACTCCTCTTCAATCACTTCATAACGTCGCGCACCGCCTTGTTCAGTGAGTTTGGCAATCGACTGGTGGGAGGTGTCCTCGCAGGCGATATAGCAGCGGCCGCACTCGATGCACAAATCCTGATCGATCTTGGCGATGGTCTTGAAGTTGATATCCAGGTGTTTCCAGTCGGTGGTTTGCGGTATTGCCTTGCGGGAGAACGCCTCAATGGAGTCGTAGCCTTTTTCCGCCATCCAACGAGAGAGGCCATCTTTCATCTCTTCCACAATCCGAAACCCGTTGAGCATCGCCGCCGTACACACCTGAACGCTGCCGGAACCGAGGGCGATAAATTCCGCTGCATCCCGCCAGCTGGAGATGCCGCCAATACCGGAAATAGGCAACGTTGGCGTTGCCGGGTCGCGGGCAATTTCCGCCACCATATTCATCGCAATGGGCTTCACCGCACTGCCGCAGTAGCCGCCGTGCGTGCTTTGATGGCCCACGGTGGGTTTGGCGACCATATTGTCCAGGTCGATGCTGGTGATCGAGTTGATGGTGTTGATCAGCGAGACCGCATCGGCGCCGCCGCGCAACGCCGCCTGGGCACCCACGCGAATATCGGTGATGTTGGGGGTGAGTTTGACGATCACCGGCTTGGAGTAGTGCTTTTTGCACCAGTAGGTAACCTTCTCGATCAGGTCGGGGTTTTGGCCCACTGCCGCGCCCATGCCGCGCTCTGGCATGCCGTGGGGGCAGCCCAGGTTAAGCTCGATACCGTCCGCGCCGGTGGCTTCCACTAGCGGCAGAATATAAGCCCAGGCTTCCTCGTTGCAGGGCACCATAATAGACACGATCAGCGCGCGGTCAGGCCAATCCTTCTTCACCTGGGTGATCTCTTTCAGATTGATCTCCAGCGAACGGTCGGTAATCAGCTCGATGTTATTAAAGCCAATTACCTCGCGGTTTTTGCCGTAGTGGGCGGAATAGCGTGAAGAGACGTTTACCGCTGGTGGCTCTTCGCCAAGGGTTTTCCATACCACGCCGCCCCAGCCCGCTTCATAGGCGCGCACCACGTTATACGCTTTATCCGTGGGCGGCGCCGAGGCCAGCCAAAACGGGTTGGGGGCTTTGATACCGGCGAAATTTACCGAGAGATCAACCCCATTAACAATGCTATCGCCGCTGTTTTTCTTACCTGGGAAAGAGAGAGGGGTGGTGTTCATGCGGCCTCCTGCTTGGCGGCAAGCGCTTGATGAATGGCGTGGGCCGCTAACTTGCCGTGCTGCACGGCCTGTACGGTGAGGTCCTGGCCGGGTTTGATGCAGTCGCCGCCAGCGTAAACATTGGGCAGTGACGTTTGGAACATCTCATCGACGTGAATGCGTTCGCCGTCGCGAGCGAGCTCGGCGGCGGTAGCATCGCTTAGACTTGCGGCTTCGAAGCCTTGGCCGATAGCGGTGAAAATGGCATCGGCGGTGATCTCGAAGGTTTCCCCGGTGGTAGTTAATCGCCCTGCTTGATCGGAGGTCTTGGCAAAGCGCATGCCTGCGATCCGGCCCTGACCATTCAACAGAATCTCGTCGGGCTGCGCCCAGGTGATCATGCGCACGCCGTTGGCTTTGGCGATCTCCTGCTCGTGGTCGGTGGCGGACATAGCCTCCACGCCACGGCGGTAGACCAACGTTACTTCGCTTGCCCCTAAGCGCGCCATTTGGGTGGCCATATCAATGGCGGTATTGCCTGCACCAATCACAATGCAGCGCTTGGCCACGGCCAAACTGCTCAGGTCGTCGGTTTGGCGCAGGGTTTTGATGTAATCCACGGCGGGCATCAGGCCGGGCGCGTCTTCGCCCGTTAGCCCTAAAGAGCGGCTGGCACCCAGGCCCAAGCCTAGGAATACACTGTCGTATTGCTTGTGTAGCGTGGAGAGTTCGAGGTTATCGCCAAGGCGCTGCCCGTACTGAATATCAATACCGCCGATATCGAGCAAAAACTCCACTTCCTTGCGGGCAAAGTCGTCGGTCATCTTGTAGCGGGCAATGCCGTACTCGTTGAGTCCGCCGGGTTTCTGTTCGGCCTCAAAAATGGTTACTTGGTGGCCGAGTATGGCCAATCGATGGGCGCAGGAGAGTCCTGCTGGCCCGGCGCCAACCACGGCGATATGACGGCCGGTGCTGGCGGCACGCTTAAATGGATGGCTATCAAACTGCATGTTATCGGTGGCGTGGCGCTGGAGTAGGCCAATCAGCACCGGCTGACACTCGGCGTCGTGGTTACGCACGCAGCTGCGCTCGCAGAGGATTTCGGTGGGGCACACTCGGGCGCAGCTGCCGCCGAGGATATTGGCTTCCAGAATGGTTTCTGCCGCACCGTTGATGTTGCTTTCGCTTATTTGGCGAATAAAACTAGGAATATCAATATCCGACGGGCAAGCCTCGACGCAGGGGGCGTCATAGCAGTACAGGCAGCGCTGGCTTTCGATGATTGCCTGGCGCTGGGTTAACGGTGGATGAAGATCGCTAAAATTGTTTGCCAGCGTTTGCGGGTCGTAAGTGCCGACCTCTTTTGCGCTGGGTAGGTGGTTCAATTGGCTAGTCACGGTAGAGCCTCCACTGTTTTTATAAAAACAACAGTTATTAAGCGCAAGCTAATGTTTGACGGCTATCGTTTAACGGCGACGGGGGCGTTAAGTTCGGCACGCTTAGCCAGCAGCTCGAACACACCAGGGTAGGCGGGGCGTTCCAAATAGCGGCCTGCACCGCGCTCGGCGCGTAGGTCACCGTCGCGCCACACCCACTTACCTTGGCTAATGGTGTGGCGGGCAATGCCGCGCACCGTTTTGCCCTCGAAGATATTGAAGTCGACGTTCTGGTGGTGAGTCTTGGCGGAAATCGTGCGGGTGCCGTTAGGGTCCCAGACCACGATATCGGCATCGGAGCCGACCTGAATCGCGCCCTTGCGTGGGTAGAGGTTAAAAATCTTAGCGGTATTGGTGGAGGTAATGGCGACAAACTCTTGGGGCGAGAGCTTGCCGGTATTGACGCCCTCATCCCAGATCACCGCGAGGCGGTCTTCGACCCCTGCGGTACCGTTGGGGATCTTGGTGAAGTCGTCTTTCCCGGCGGCTTTCTGTTCCTCACAGAAACAGCAGTGGTCGGTGGCAGTAGTTTGCAGATTGCCGGACTGCAGGCCCTGCCACAGCGCTTCCTGGTGGCCTTTGGGGCGGAAGGGTGGGCTCATGACATGAGCGGCTGCAGTGGCCCAGTCGGGGTGTTGATAGACACTATCGTCAATCACCAGATGCCCTGCTAAGCACTCGCCAAACACCGGGTGACCCTGCTGGCGGGCGTAGGCAATTTCATCGACCGCGTCTTTGGTGGAGACATGTACCAGGTACACCGGCGCGCCCAGGGTAGTGGCAATGCGAATAGCCCGGCTTGCGGCTTCGCCCTCTACTTGAGGCGGGCGAGAAAGGGGGTGTGCTTCCGGCCCGGTAATGCCCTGGGCGAGCAGTTTTTGCTGCATGTGGTAGACCAGCTCGCCATTTTCGGCGTGTACCGTGGGCACCGCGCCCAGCTCCAAGCAGCGTGAAAAGCTCTCCACCAGAATGTCGTCGGTGGCCATGATGGCGCCTTTGTAGGCCATAAAGTGCTTGAAACTGTTCACGCCGTGCTCGCGCACTAAGGTGCCCATTTCTTCTTTAACGCTTTCATCCCACCAAGTGACCGCCACGTGGAAGGCGAAATCGGTGGCGGCTTTTTCTGCCCAGCCCTGCCAGGTTTCAAAAGCTTCCAGCAGCGATTGGCCGGGACTGGGAATCACGAAGTCGATAATGGTGGTGGTGCCACCTGCCATGGCCGCGGCGGTGCCGGTGTAAAAATCCTCACTGGCGACGGCGCCCATAAACGGCATCTGCATATGCGTATGGGGGTCGATGCCGCCGGGCATGACTAGCTGGTCGCTGGCATCGACAATTTCACAGTCAGCAGGGACGTCTAAGTGAGTGCCGATAGCGTGGATTTTTCCGTCGATACACAGCACATCAGCGCGGTAGGTATCGGCGTGGGTGACCACGGTGCCGCCCTTGATTAATAGGCTCATGGTTAGCTCCTTTGGGGTTTTATTAACGGGGCTACTCGCCATCGGTTAAGCGGGTGTAGGTTTCTGGGCGGCGGTCGCGGAAGAACTGCCAGTTGTTGCGTACCTCGCGCACCATGTCCAAATCGATTTCGTGAACCAGCAGTTCATCTTCGGTCTCACTGGCCTGGGCCTCGATTTTGCCGCGTGGATTAACGATGTAGCTGGAGCCGTAGAAGTCGCCGATATTCCAGGGTGCTTCGGTGCCGACGCGGTTGATGGCAGCGATAAAGCAGCCGTTGGCGGCGGCGGAAGCGGGCTGTTCAAGCTCCCAAAGGTATTGAGAGAGCCCGGCGACGGTGGCGGAAGGGTTAAAAATCACCTCGGCGCCATTCAGTGCCAGTGCTCGCCACCCTTCGGGGAAGTGGCGGTCGTAGCAGATATACACGCCGATTTTGCCGTAGGCGGTGTCGAACACCGGCCAGTTGGATTGACCCGGCTTGAAGAAGAATTTCTCCCAGAAACCGGCGACTTGGGGAATATGGGTTTTATGGTATTTGCCTAGATAACTGCCGTCGGCATCGAATACGGCGGCGGTGTTGTAGTAAACGCCGGTTTCGGTCTCTTCGTACACCGGCACGATAATGACCATTCGGTGCTCGGCGGCGAGTTTTTGCATCATCTGACAGGTGGGGCCTTCCGGTACCCGCTCAGCGGCGGCGTACCATTTGCCGTCCTGGCTGGGGCAAAAGTAGGGCTGATTGAATACTTCCTGGAAGCAAAGTACCTGTACCCCCTGCTCAGCTGCTTGCTCAATCATCGGAAGGTGCGCTTCGTTCATCGCGTCGCGGATGGCTTCGGGTTCCAAATCGGTGCTGGTTTTTAGGCCCATTTGAATCAGGCCGATTTTCATCTTCTGCATAAGACACTCCCTCTGGTGTTTGATTCTGATTGTTGATTTGAAGCGTGTTTAGGCGTTGAGAATTAATATTATAAAGCTGACCAATGCGACAGCTTTTGTTGAAAGTATCGCTGGCTTGGTGGTTTTAGCAAGTCTTAAAATTCTATTTATACAGTCGCGTTTAACTCTTTGAGTTTGCTTGTTTTTATTTTTTTGAGCAGTGATATTCCCTTTTTTGGTGAACCCTTGCACCGTTTTGATTGATTTATTTTTTACTTTAAAATCATGTGTTTATTATATTTATAATGAATGGTTGGTAGATTTTTTTGTTTAATATTGGTGCAAATATTTTTTTTGACCTAGCTTTGTTTAATCGGTTTTTGTTTGAGGTGGAGAGGGTTAAAAGGTAACAAGCTAACAATAATATTGTTGTCCATGAAGACAGTTTTTTAATCAAAGAGTTAGTTGCCCTGCTTTTATGGGTAGGCACACTTATTGCTTGGCTTTTAAAAGGATGGTTTCTAAGAGCGATGATTTCTAAGCGTCTTTTGAACAGCTCCACTGACCGTGGGAGTGATGGGCAACGCAATGCTGAGGAGATAAAAAATGACCGAAACAACCTCACAGATGGTGGATCGAGGCGGACTAATAGAGCTTGATGTAGGGGACGACGTGCGCAGTAGTTCACGCTTCAATGAGGATATTGCCCCTACCCAGGCCAGCGAACGCACCTGGAGTAAATGGAACATTGCCGCACTTTGGGTAGGTATGTCGATCTGTGTGCCCACCTATACCTTGGGCGGGGTATTAACGGCCTACTTCGGCTTGAGCGTGGGGGAGGCCCTGTTCGCTATTCTGTTAGCCAACGTGATCGTACTGATTCCTCTCACCTTAAACGCCTTTCCTGGCACAAAATTTGGAATCCCATTTCCCGTGGTGCTACGCTCATCGTTCGGTATTTTAGGCTCCAATGTGCCCTGTCTAGTTCGCGCTTTAGTGGGCTGCGGCTGGTTTGGCATTCAAACCATGTTTGGCGGACTTGCTATTCATCTGCTGCTCTCCGAGTTGATTCCCGCTTGGGCTGCGCTTGGCGGCGTGGGCGAAGTGATCGGCTTTTTTGTCTTTGGCGCGATGAACCTCTATGTGGTCATTCGTGGGGCAGAATCTATTAAATGGTTGGAGACCCTAGCTGCGCCGCTGTTGTTAGCCGTTGGTGTGGGGCTGATGATCTGGGCGTGGCCCAACATGTCGATGACCGAGCTGCTGGCACAGCCGCCTTCGCGCCCGGAAGGGGCATCGGTGTATGGCTATTTCTTCGCAGGCTTAACCGCCATGGTGGGCTTTTGGGCCACGCTGTCGCTGAATATTCCCGATTTCAGCCGCTTTGCCAAAAGCCAAAAAGATCAGATTGTTGGTCAAGTGATTGGACTGCCGCTGACGATGTTTTTCTTTGCCGCGCTTGGTGTGGTGTTAACCGCTGCTTCCGAGACGCTGGTGGGCCAAACGGTTGCTGATCCGGTACGTTTGATCGGCTATATCGACAGTCCTTTCTGGGTGGTGTTAGCGATGCTGTTGATCATTATCGCCACTATTTCTACCAATACGGCTTCTAACATCGTCTCGCCGACCAATGATTTTCAGAATATTGCGCCCAAATTGATTAACCAGACGCGCGGCGTGCTGATGACGGGTGCGGTGGGCGTGCTGCTGATGGGCTACGATCTGCTGCAAAAAGCGGGTGTTATTCCACCTGGGGTCTCCCTTGAGCAGATGTACTCCAACTGGCTACTCGGCTATTCAAGCCTACTCGGGCCCATCGCGGGGATTATGGCGGTGGATTATTTCCTGATTAAAAAGCAGCGTTTGGATATCCCGAGCCTGTATATGGACAACCATGCCTATCCTGCGGTCAACATCGCGGGTTTTATCGCCTTTGGCGTCCCGGTGCTGCTCACCTTGATTTCGCTGTTAACCGGCACGATGAATTGGTTTTATGACTACGGCTGGTTTACCGGTTCGGCGCTGGGGGCCATTGTTTATTATGTGGCAAGCCAAGTATTTGCGTCATCGCCTCAGGCAGGGCCTGCGCCGATTATGGCTAGTGAGGCGACAGAGCAAAGTTAGACCATTAAACCGGCTCCGTGCCGGGTTTTTACTTTAGCTGCTCTTGATTAAGCGCAAAAAAGCATCAACGACTCTATTGGGGCGTCGGTCATGGCGGGTAATCAATACAAACGGTATGCGGTAGTGTTGGGTGGCGGCATGCAGTGCCCGCATCTTACCCGCGGCCACCCACTGCGCAGCGACATGCTCAGGCAGAAAGCCGATGAAGCGCCCAGTCAGGATCAAAAAGGCGGCGCCTTCGCGATCAGAGGCCGAGGCTTGCAGGCTGAGCGCATCATGCGCTTGGCGTGCTTCAACTGGTAGCGGATAGCGGGGCGAAATAGCAGCCTGCTCGGCGATATCCGCAAAGCTGAGCGTATCATCGTGTTCAACAAACAGTGGATGGCCAGCCGCGCAGTAAAGATACGATGGCTCATCATAAAGGTGGCGGGTTTCCAAGCTGGTGGGCAGGTTGACCGCCGGCACCACGCCCACATGCAAGTGACCATCCATCACGCCACGAATAACCGCATCCGAAGGCTCCATATGAATATGTAGCGTTACCTCATGTCCCGGCGCGCTCAGCTCCGCCAGGGCATTGGTCACGTGCATGGCGGGGAGTGTCACCAAGTTGTCGGTGATGCCGATATTCAGCTCACCTTTAATTGTTTGATGCAGGGCATTAACGTCGCTTTTGAAGGTTTCAAGCGAGGTCAGTAGTGTTAAACCCGCCTGGTAAATTTCTTTGCCTTCTTCGGTTAAACTAAACCCACCACGCCCGCGCTGACAGAGCGAAAAACCTAGCCGTCCTTCTAGATCGTTCATGTGCTGGCTAATCGCCGAACGGCTAATCCCCAGCGTGGTTTCCGCCGCGGTAAAGCCACCGCACTCAACAACCGTCTTAAAAATACGGATGAGGCGTATCTCGTAATCGCTCATTTGTCCCAGTGATGCCATAACAATTCCCTGGTAGTTGTCTATCAATGCCTAACGTTACGCTTTTCAACGTATTAACGGCGATAAAAACTGATATACATCACAAAAGCGCCGCGGCACTATCGGACAAAGCGACGTACCAATGCGCGCTATGTATTGTTTGTGGTTACTTTTTACACTGTATCAGGTGTCCCGATGGTTACCTGGATAAGGCTTCTATGCGATGTCCCTGACTTCCATTAATGTAAATGATGATGTGTTGAAGGCTACCAAAACTTACCGTCAGCAGCGTCGCCATGTGATTGCGTTATATCTATTAGCACTGTTCGTCATGATGGTACTTTTCGGCTGGCTGCTGAGCGAACAGCATAAGCAGGAAATTGAGGCCGCCGAGTCGCGTATTACCGCCCGTGCTAACGTGGTTACTGAGTGGGCAAAAGGCGTGTTTGCGCAAAGCGGACAAGCGTTATTTGGGCTTGAGGAATTGTTAGCACTGCAAGGGATGCCTGATAGCGAAAATGCTCAGGCGCTTCAGCGTTCGCTAGAAAATTTGACCCGATATGTCCCCATGGTAGATGAAATCGCTGTTGTGAGCGCCGAAGGGCGCGTGCTTGCGAGTGGCCGCGGTAACCGAAAGGCAGATGCTGACATCAGTGATAGCGTGTTTTTTAATGCCTTTAAGCAAGAGGAACAAGAGGAACTGATTACCCCGCTTTACTGGTCTAACCGCGATCAGCGCTACTATTTGTATCATGGCCGGCGACTAGAGACCGCCACCGGCGAGTTTTCCGGCGTGGTGATCTCCAGCATTGTGCCTGAAGTATTTGCCGACGCGCTTGAACAGATGAGTGTCTACGATGGTGAAAGCATTGCCTTGGTCGACCCCAACTTAAAATTTATTGCTCGGTACCCGATACCACAAGTGCAATTTGCCACCGGCAGTCAAATTGAAAGCCCAGAAACGATTGCGTGGCTCGCCCGTGGCGAGTCTACTTGGTCAATCAACTTTGACTCACCTATTGATGGACGTAAACGGTTGTTCCGTATGCTGAGGGTTGGCGAGTACCCCATGCTGGCCGTGGTCGGCGTTGATCTTCACGAATTGCTTTCCGCTTGGCGGCAGCGCGCTTTGATTTTAATGCTGGTGATGGCAGTGATTGCTCTGCTGGGCGCTTGGGGGGTACGCCACTACCTGAACCGTTTGGCGTTGGCGCATCAGTTACGTCAACGTATCGAAGAGCGCGAGCAAGCGCGTGCCGAAGCGCAAATCGCTGCTGCCGCCTTCCAAACCCACTTAGGCATCCTGATTACCGATCCTCAGGGCACCATTCTCAAGGTTAACGAGACCTTCAGCCGTATTACCGGCTATAGCGAAGCCGAGATCATCGGTAACAACCCGCGCATGTTTAGCTCTGGCCTACAAAATGCGACTTTTTACCGTCGTTTATGGAAGCGTGTTATCAAAACCGGTAACTGGGAAGGCGAGATATGGAACCAGCGTAAGAATGGCGAACTGTTTCCCGAGTGGCTAACCATTAGCGCGGTGTACAGCGTTGAGGGCGCCTTAACTCACTACGTGGCCACTATGAGCGATATCAGTGAGCGTAAAGCCGCTGAACAGGAGATTCATCAGCTGGCGTTTTATGACACCTTAACCGGCCTGGCTAACCGTCGGCTGTTTATGGATCGCATAGGAAGCGCTCTCAAGGAGCTTCAGCGTCATCAGCGTTGCGGCGCACTGCTATTTATCGATATCGATAACTTTAAGCAAATCAATGACACGCTGGGGCATTATGCGGGAGATCAGGTATTACAGAGCGTTGCGCGGCGGCTGGGGCAAATGCTACGCGATACCGATACCTTGGCGCGGTTGGGTAGCGATGAGTTTGCGGTGTTAATTGAAGGCGTTGATAGTAATTACGCCCAAACCACTCTGCTTGCAGAACGTATCGCGCATAAGTTGCTGGCCACCCTTAATACCCCAATCACCCTTGCCGAAGAGGGTATTACGGTGACGGGGAGTATCGGTATCGCGATTATGGCGAGCAATGAGTACGGCGTTGATGACTACCTGCAGCAGGTGGATATGGCGCTTTTTCAGGCCAAGAGCAACGGTCGCCATGGCGTGTGCTTTTTTGATCCCTCAATGCAGGCTGCGCTACTGGCCCATGTAAAATTAGAGGCGGATCTACGCCAAGCCCAAGCTTACCAGCAGTGGCAGCTTTATTATCAGCCCCAGGTGGATCACCACGGCAAGATTACCGGCGTGGAAGCGCTACTGCGCTGGCATCATCCCGAACGCGGTATGGTCTCTCCGGGTGATTTCATTCCGTTGTTGGAAAGCACTGGGCTGATAAACGATGTGGGCGAATGGGTGTTGGAAGATGCCTGCCACCAATTAGCGCGTTGGGCGCAGCACCCCCGGCTAAGCCAATTGACCATATCGGTGAATATCAGTCCGCTACAGTTTCGTGATGAGCAATTTCTGGCCCGCGTAGAGGGGGTATTTGCGCGAACCCAGGTGCCGCTTCAGCGGCTAAAGTTGGAAGTGACCGAATCACTGTTCGTGGAAGCGCGAGATGACGCGCGGGATAAAATGCTCACCCTTAAAGCGCGAGGCGTACGCTTCTCGCTGGATGATTTCGGCACCGGCTACTCGTCACTGGCTTATTTAGCCCAACTGCCGCTGGATCAGCTAAAAATCGACCAATCCTTTGTGCAACAGGTGCTTGATAGTCAGGCTAACGCGGCGATTGTAGAGAGTACTATTGCCCTGGCAGAGAGCCTCAATCTAGAGGTCATCGCGGAAGGGGTAGAGACCAAAGCGCAGCAGGCATGGCTACTGGCCCACGACTGCCACGCTTATCAAGGCTATCTGTTTGGGCGTCCGGTCACCGCAGAGGCCATTGAGCGTTTGATTCTTGGCGATTAAGCCTGTGTTTAAGACAGTGTTTATGACAGTGCTTAAGCCAGTGCCAGCGAACGGAGGTGGTCTTCTATATCGATAGCGAGATCCGTATCGGGAACAATTACTTCCAGCCGGGAGTCTTGCCGCCATGCGCTGGTTTCGATGCTTAAGGCGCCATCCGCGCGGTTAAGTCGTTTCCAGCCGCTATCGGTATGAAACACGCCCTTAATGCGGGCTGCCTTGGGTAGCTCTCCCAAGCTTTTGGCTAAGCTATCCAAGTCGAAGCGCTCGCTTGGGTGCCAACGTAAACCCGTACTGGTGTAACCCAGCGAGGAGCCGATTTCGCGCTGGGGCTTGCCGGGCGGCGGAGGAAAATCAAAAAACGCGCCCTCCAGGCTGGGCGTGGCCGCCAACTGTTGGTGGTTGGCGGGTATGCTTACATCGCTTGCTTCGGTGCTTGTACTTTGCATCAACAGCGTAAGAGGAAGCTCTCCTTGAGGGGCTTCCTGCACCCATTTACGCGGCGGCCAGCGCTGCGCCACAAAAGCATGGGCGGCGCTGAGCTGTTCTGGGGTGCTGTGGTCGAGCATGGTCAATGCCACGGCATCGGCCATATCAAGCTGATCGCGGAAAGTATCATGTTGCAGGGTGCGGGCGTCGTCCATGCGGCGTGGGTCGAGCGTGGCAATTATATCGCGCACTTGCACCACCTCTTGAAAGGCTTCGCTGCGCAGTAGATCCAGCAGGCCCGCTGGGTGGCCGAGGCCAGAGGGTTCGATGATTACCCGGTCGGGTTTGCTGCGGGCGAGCAGGTTGACCAGAGCCGCCTGGAGGACAAAGGCGAGCTGGCAGCACAAACAGCCGCCGGGCAGGCCTTTCACCACTACATCATCGCGGGCGTCGAACATGGCTTGGTCTATACCGATTTGACCAAACTCGTTGACCAGGATGGCCCACTTTTCATCCACAGGCTTTTGCTCAATCAGGCTGTGGATAAGCGTGGTTTTACCGCTACCAAGGAAGCCGGTAATGATATGTACCGGCACTTTTCGCGTGATCCTTCCTTCTGAACCAGCCAACGCCTAGCCCCCTGTCATATTCATAAAGCGTACTACCTGCACATCGCCATCGGTGGTGAAGTGGTGGCGCTCCGGCTTAAGCGGCAGGGCGTTGATAATAGCCTCTTTCAGCGCCTGCATATTACCAGGGTGTCGACGCAGCACGGCGCGCAAATCCACCGAGTGTTCGTTGCCCAAGCAGAGCAGTAAACGGCCTTCCACGGTCACCCGTACCCGGTTGCAGGTGTCACAAAAGTTGTGGCTATGGGGGGAGATAAACCCTACTCGGCTGTCGCTATCGGCCATTTTGAAGTAGCGAGACGGCCCAGGAGTGGTTTCGGTGGTAGGGATCAGCGGGTAGCGCGTCTCGATCAAATCTTGGACATCGTCACTTGAGTAAAAGGTTTCCGCCCGAGAGTGGTCTGAAACATCGCCCAGGGGCATCTCTTCGATAAAACTAATATCGAGCTTTTCCTGACGGGCAAAGGTGACCAGGTCGATCACTTCGTCGTCGTTGCGACCTTTTAAGATCACCGCATTGAGCTTGATACGTTTAAAGCCGGCTTCCTGAGCGGCGTGAATACCGTCGATTACCTTGGTTAAATCACCGGTACGGGTGAGCTGCTTAAAACGCTTCGCATCCAGCGAATCCAGGCTGATATTCAGCCGCCGCAGGCCGCTGGCGTAAAGCTGCTTGGCGTGCTTGCGTAGGCTGGCACCATTGGTAGTCATGGTGAAGTCGTTAAGGCCTGGCATGGCGCCAATCTCATCGACCAGTTGCTCAATGCCGCGGCGTACCAGCGGCTCGCCACCGGTAAGGCGAATCTTCTCAACCCCAAGCTCGGTGAAGGCTCGGGCGACCATGGCGATCTCTTCCAGCGTCAGTACCTGGGCGCGGGGCAGAAAGGTCATCTCCTCACTCATGCAGTACACGCAGCGAAAATCGCAGCGATCGGTGACCGAGATGCGCACGTAACTAATGCGCCGACCAAAGTCGTCGATCAGTTGCTGGTTAGCCAGCGGCTGAGCCTGCTGTTGGCTAGATTGTTGATGTGCGGTTCGTTGCTCGCTCATAGCCATCCCGTTAGTGGTTGTATGCTGACTACCTCGCCTGGTTGGGCGCCGTCTTGGTCATCGGCAAGCTCAATCAAACAGTTAGCTGCCACCATCGAGGTTAAAATGCCCGAACCCTGGGCGCCGGTACTACGCACGTGTAGCTGCCCTTGCTCATCAGTATGGTAAATGCCGCGAATAAAGTCAGTGCGTTTGAAGCGGCTTTTTAACGCGTTATCGGCAATCGCAGTAAGACGATGAGGTGACGACAGTGGCAGTCCATAAAGCCGATCCAAGAGCGGCTTTACAAACTGTAGAAAGGTTACCATGACCGCCACCGGATTGCCGGGTAAGCCAACAAACGGTGTGCGCGCAGCACCTAGCCAACCGCAGACCATAGGGCGCCCAGGGCGCAGCGCTACCCGCCAGAAGGCCAAACGACCCAGTTGTTCAAGGGCATCGCGGGTAAAGTCAGCTTGGCCCACCGATACGCCGCCGCTGGTAATCACCAGGTCGCTCTGCTTGGCGGCTTTTTCAAGGGCTGTTTTAGTCGCTGTTAAATCATCTGGCAGAATGCCCAGGTCAATCACCTCGGCGCCCTGTTCGGTCAGCAGGCCCATCAGCGTAAATCGGTTGGCGTCGTAAATGCCTGCCTTGGGTAGCGGCTCGCCAGGCGCAGTGACTTCATTGCCGGTGGAGAAGGTTGCGACCTTCGGCCGTCGGTAAACTGTTATTTCGGCATAGCCCAAGGAGGCCAAAAGCCCTAGGGAGGCCGCATTAAGCCGTGCCCCCTCAGGCAGCGCCGTGTCACCAATGGCAATATCTTCACCGGCCTGGCGAACGTGTTGGCCGTGTTTGAGGAGCTCCGGCGACTCAATGATGACATGCGCTGGCTGCTCTTCATGGGGGGCACGCAGCTGTTCACTCATCACCACTGTATCGGTGCCGGGCGGCAATGGGGCGCCGGTGGTGATGCGTACACAGTGACCGGCAGGTACCATTTCGCGGCGATACTGCCCGGCCAACACTTCACCGGCCAGTGGCCAATGGGTCTGCTTGGCTCCAACACCTTGTCTAGGTAAGGTTAGCGCTACGCCATCCATGGCCGCATTAGTATTCTGCGGCACGTTAATAGGGGCCTGAACAGCTGTGGCCAGGCGGCGGCCGTGGGCCTGCGCCAATGGGATTTGCTCAATGCCTAGCGGGCGATCAATAAGAGTAGCAAGCGCCTGACGTGCTTCGTCGACGCTGAGCATCTGTTCGCCCAGGTCAAAGCAGGAGAGGGTCATTTTACCTCCTTGCTAGGAGATCCCATGAGTACCTTTTCCAGACGCAGCTTCTCCTCTTCGGTATTGAGATTGGCAAAGGCGTCGGGGCAGTCCGACATATCGACCTTGCACCAGTCGTGGCGGGCGTACCAGCGGTCAATCTTACGCTCCCCTTCGGCCAAGGTAGCGGCCAAATCATCGGCAAGCGAAGTGCGCAATAGCGCAACCACCGGGTGCAGCCGTTCACCGTCAAAGGCCACGGCGATGTCATGCTCGCCGTTCTCTGAGACAATGCCTGCCACCATCCGCGCTACTAAATCGTCGGGCAGCGCGGGGGAGTCGCAGGGGGCCACCAGCAACCAGGGAGTGTTTGCCGCGCGCAGGCCGCTATAGATGCCCATCAGCGGGCCTTTAAAGCCGCCTTCAGCATCCGCAATGACCCGATCAGCGAAAAAGCGGTAGGCGTCGGCATTGCGGTTAGCGTTAATCACTAGCTCGGCCACCTGGCCTTCAAGGCGCTTGACCACATGGCCGACTAGCGGGAGGCCCGCGAAAGGTTCAAGCCCTTTGTCGCGCCCGCCCATTCGCCGCCCTTCGCCGCCCGCAAGAATCATGCCGGTGAGTTCGTGAGTGGGTATCATGAGCTTGCCTTTTTTGATGAGCGATATTCTTGCGATGAACGGGCGTGGGATGGGCGCGGTGGAATAGCGTCCAGAGCTAAACGGTTTTGGGTGTTGATCGCTTGAAAATGGCGCCCTTTGGCGCGGGCAACCAGCATGACACCGAAGCGTTCGGCCAATTCGACGCCTTTTTGGGTGACGCCCGAGCGCGATACCAGCACGCTAATACCCATTTGGGCCACTTTCAGCACCATCTCAGACGTCAGCCGCCCGGTGGTGTAGAAAATATCCGCATTGGCGCTATCGGCCTGTTGTAGCCATTGGCGACCCGCCAAGGTATCTACCGCGTTATGCCGCCCTACGTCTTCAACAAAATCAAGCACCTCGGTTTGCTGGCAAAGCGCACAGCCGTGAACGGCGCCAGCGCTGCGGTAGGTCTCATTGTAGGCGTTGAGGTTTTGCAGCAATTGATAGAGCGTGGATTGCGCCAATTGGGTATCGGGCAGCGCGGTAAGTGCGGTCTGGTCAAGCAGTCTACCAAATACCGTGCCTTGGCCGCAGCCAGTGGTCACCGTGCGAATGCTTAAGCGTGCTTCCAAATCCTCGGGCAGGTGGCGAGTAATTACTATCGCTGCCTCTACTTCCCAATCGACTTGCACGGCTTCTAAATCAGCCGCGGCGTTCAGCAGCCCTTGATTGCGCAGGTAGCCGACCACTAGTGCCTCCGGGTCATCGCCCAGAGTCATCAAAGTGACAATTTCACGCTTGTTGAGGTAGACCGTCAACGCTCTTTCAGCGGCGATCGCCTGCTGTCGGGCATCGCCATACTCGTCAACGATGCTGATCTCGGTGGTAGCCGGTAAGCGGGCTCGGCTTATCTGAAGGGCGTGCATCCGCAATCCTCGCTACTAAAATAAAATACCTGACTAAAAAAGTCAGAGTTGACGATGATGGCGCTGGAAAGGCTTACTTGTCTAGCTATTCAGGGCTATCCATTCAAGGCCTACGTTATTTCGCTAGGGGCTAATGCAATGACTGATAATTTACGTTCACTGAGTGTCGCCCTGGTTGCTGAGCCTAAGCAGGTGAAAAGCTTTACGCTAACCCAGTGGCGTATTGCAGAGCTGACCCTGGGAGATCAGGGCCCCAATGTGCTTAACCTGCAGCTATCGATGACCGAGCGTGCTGCCTACCGTTTCAACCTGACGTCTAACACCCCAAGGCTATTCGTGCGGGCGGGCTTTACCGGGCAAACACCCAAGCCAGACGCGATCACCGCCAGCCAGGATGTGGCGGCGGGCTGGATGGATGGCGAGCAGCAGGTGCTTGAAGCACCGATGCCGATGGCCATTCAGGTCTGGATTGAGAACTACCTGGCACGTCACGGCGAAGCGCCGATGGAAATGCGCAAGAAAAAACGCAAAGGGGCGGGGCGCGCCAAAGAGACCCCCACCAAGGAGCAGCCGCAATGAGTCGCTTAGAGCGCTGGTCGCGACTAAAACGCAACGTTCCCCAAGAGCAGGATGCGCCGCCCGCCTCATCATCTGCTGAAGAGCCTGTTAATGAGCTAGCAGCTGAGCCGAATGCTTCGCCAAATGAAGTAGCGCAGCCACCTCATGGCCCTGACGCAACGCAGACACCGCCAGAACCGGGCAGCCTCGACCACACCTTGCCCGACCCTGAAACGCTGGAAGCGGGCAGCGACTTCAGCGCCTTTATGGTGCCAGGAGTAAGTGGAGCCCTGCGACGGCGTGCTTTGAAACGCCTGTGGTCCACCGGCAACTACAACGTCCGCGATGGTCTGGATGACTACGACGCCGACTATAATAAATTGTTGAAGCCCATGGGCTCCGAGCTCGCCAGCAAATTACGCCGTTGGACACATAAAGTAGAAGAGGTCGTTGATAAGTCGCTAGAGGACGCCGAACCCGAGTCTCACAAAGAGCTGACAGCTGACGAGCCGACAAATGAGCCAGCGGTTACGTTAGAGGCAGAGTCCTCAATGCCTTGCGCTGACAGCGACAACATTGTAAAAAATGCGCCGCTAGACGACCAGTCTGATTATTTATCGGGTACTAAGACGAAAACATGAGATAGATGTTAAGTCGTTATAAGTCAATAGCTTAATGTTGAAAGAGATCCACAGCGTTGGCAGCGTTGACGGTAATCAGGTTGGCAAATGTCGTATTTCGCCATAGGCTGAACTTAGCTTCAACGCATTGTTATGTCACAATAGTTAATCAATATAACTCAAAAATATAATAAGAATTATTCACTGACCGTGAGAACGCATGAACCAACGAATCCAACTGGCGTCGGTAGACGACCAGCGCAATGCCGAGGCTCGGGAGACGGTACGCCAGCGTATCTCTTGGCCCGCTAACCTGACGCCTGCCAATGTGACCTATCACAGCCGTGGTCATGGGCTGCTGATAGGTTCTGTCGACGACGTTTACCCAGCCGCTCGCGCGCTTCAAGGGCGCGGTCTGGCATCGCTTACCCTGCTCATCACCGATCAAGGCAACGACCCTGTCGATACCCTCGGGTCTAGCGAGCCACTAGTTACCCAAACATTGACCCTCACCCAGCTTAGCCAACTGCGTATTAACGGTTATCTGGGTGCCTTTAGTGTCCAGCTTGATGACGGCGATTCAGTGCTGGATCTTGCCCGTGCGCTAATTGAGCGCGACGGCTTTGACCTCATACTCGACCTTGCCGCGACGTCCCACACTCAGCGCTGGGAGTTGCCGCCACCTGGTTATGTGGTAATGCAGTGGCAGAACGTTGAGCAGCGCAGCGACACTCTCGACGATTTTGTCGGGCTGGTGGGCGAATTCGACAAGCCGCGCTACTTCCAGGTCAACAGCGACTTATGCGCTCACTCCACCAGCGGCAATATTGGCTGCACCCGCTGCTTGGACGTCTGCCCCGCGGATGCTATCTCCAGCATTAAGGGGCGGATTGAGTCTCACATTGAGATTGATCCCTTTCTCTGTCAAGGCGTGGGTAGTTGCACCAGCGCTTGCCCCACTGGCGCTATCGAATTTCGCCTACCGGAAACGCGCCGCCAGCAGGATACACTCTCCGCTTGGTTGGGTGCCTACCGCGAAGCGGGTGGCCAGGTGCCGGTGCTGCGTTTTATTACCCATGACTCTCAGGATGCCGAACGGGCTGCTGGCATCGTGCCCGCAGGCCATGTCATTGACGCACCGCTAGAAGAGCTGGGTGCAGCAGGCCATGACCAGTGGCTAACCGCTCTGGCCGCCGGTGCCGCCGAAGTGCGTATCCAGCTGCACCCCAATATGCCCGCCCGCTTAAGTGCCTTTTTGACCGATCAGGTCGCTCAGGCGCATGCCCTGTTAGACGCCCTAGGCCATGATCGTGCCCGCGTAAAACTCATCGAGATAGCCGATGCTGCAGGCCGGGATGCGCTACCGGCGCTAACGCCGTTGACAGACTCACCGCTTAGCCTGCCAGAGCCAGAAAAGCGTGCGCGTTTTAACCGAGTGCTGGCCCGGCTGGCTGAATTGGGTAGCCCCAGCGGCGAGCGGGTTGCCATGCCGTCAGGCGCTGCCTACGGCGCTATTCAAGTCGATAGCGATGCCTGCACGCTCTGCCACGCCTGTGTCAGCAACTGCCCGACGCCGGCATTGAAGTCAGGCGGCAACACGCCCGCGCTGAGCTTCCTTGAAGCGGACTGTGTGCAGTGCGGTTTGTGTGAGCAGGCTTGCCCTGAAAATGCGATTACTTTGATGCCCGGCTTCCTGGCATCCGATGCCCGCGAAACGCGCCACATATGCCACGAAGAAGCAGCTTTCGAGTGCATCAGCTGCGGTAAGCCGTTTGCCACTGTCAGCACGGTAGCGACGATTAAACAGAAACTTGCTAACCACCCTTACTTTGCCGGTGAGGCAATGATTCGCCTGGAAATGTGTGAAGACTGCCGGGTAAAAGATGTGTGGAAAACCATGATTCGCGACCCTGACGCGCAACTGAAGGTATAAGCCGATGACGGATGCACTGCCCACGCTTAAAGAAGCGGATGCGCTACGCGCCGATATCTACCGGCTGTTAGCCACGCTGTTGCGCCAAGCGCCGGACACGGAATTGCTGGATTGGCTGGCTGAGTTGGCTATCGAGCAAGATGGCAGCCGTTTGGCGGAATGCTGGCAAGCGCTGGCCATCGCCGCCCAGAATGCCAACGTAGAGCAGCTGCAGCGAGCCCACTTTCGACTCCTGGTCGGCGTGATTCAAGGTGAAGTGGTGCCCTACGCCTCCTGGTACCGCAACGGCGAATTGATGGAAGCGGCGCTGGTGGCACTGCGTCGTGATTTGAAAGTGCTTGGCTTTGTACGCAGCGAGCATACCCGTGATCCAGAAGATCATCTTGCTGCGCTATGTGAAGTGATGGCGATGTTGATTGACGCCGAAAGCGCTGAGCAGCGCTATTTCTTTGACCAACATTTAGCACCCTGGGCGGCCAGCTGTTTTGCCGATCTAGGACAGGTAGACACCGCTTTCTATGCAGCGCTGGGGCAGTTAGGTAGCGCTTTTATGGAGAGTGAGCAAGCTCGCTTAAGCGTTGATGCGGGCCACACACCGGTGCGGATCGTTGAACCTTAGCGAAGGCTCCATAAAAACATTACATAAAAACATTAGTAAAGAGCCAAAATCAGTATAAGAAGCTGCATAAAAGACCCTGGATAAGAGCATGTTAGAGGAGAAACTCATGCAACCGTCTTCAAAAGCATCAGCACATAACCCTGAGCGCCGCCGGTTTATGAAAACCGTTGGGTTGGGAACCGCCGCTGCTGGCGCCGCGGCGGCAGTCGGCCATGTCACTCTGGCCCAGGCCGAGACTGCCCCGGTAAAAAACGAAAAACCATCGGTTAACTACCGTGAGACTGATCACGTCCGTGCTTATTACGCCTCGCTGCGTGACTGACGGCGGAATGCCAGGAGATTTGCCATGCGCTTAACTCGCAAAACAGACGCCCCCAAGGCCTCCGGGCTGGGTATTTCCCGTCGTCAGTTCCTCAAACGCAGCGGTGCTGCCACCGGCGGTGTGGCTGCCGTTGGCTTTATGGGTGCGCCCATGATGCGGCGCTCAGAAGCCGCTGACAAAACACCCGTGCTGGACTCGCCGGTCGAGACCAAACGCACCATCTGCTCACACTGCTCAGTCGGTTGTGGCGTGTATGCCGAAGTTCAAGAGGGCATTTGGACGAAGCAAGAACCCGCTTTCGATCACCCTATTAACCGCGGTGCGCACTGCGCGAAGGGCGCTTCGCTGCGCCAGCACGGTCACTCCACGCGGCGCCTCAAGTACCCGATGAAGCTGGTCGCGGGTGAGTGGGAGCGCATGAGCTGGGATGACGCCATTAACGAGATTGGCGATAAGCTGCTAGAACTGCGCGAAGAGCACGGCCCGGACAGCGTTTACTGGCTGGGTTCAGCAAAGTTCAGCAACGAGCAGGCGTATTTAATGCGCAAGCTTGCCTCGCTATGGGGCACCAACAATACCGACCACCAGGCGCGTATTTGCCACTCCACCACCGTGGCGGGCGTGGCGAATACCTGGGGTTATGGAGCGATGACTAACTCGCTCAACGATATGCATAACAGCAAGGCAATTCTGTTCATTGGCTCGAACCCCAGTGAAGCGCACCCGGTGGCGATGCAGCACATTCTGATCGCCAAAGAGCGCAACAACTGCGACATTATCGTTGCCGATCCGCGCTTTACCCGCACCGCCGCCAAGGCCAACAAATACGTTCGTCTACGCCCCGGTTCGGACGTCGCCTACATTTGGGGCTTGTTGTGGCACATTTTTGAAAATGGCTGGGAAGACAACGAGTACATCAATCAGCGCGTTTACGGTATGGATGAAGTGCGTGCGGAAGTCGCCAACTTCCCGCCCAGCGTTGTAGAAGAAGTCACCGGCGTCCCCGAAGCCGAGATGTACGATGTCGCCAAACGCCTCTCCGACAACCGGCCTGGCTGTGTGGTCTGGTGTATGGGCGGCACCCAGCACACCACCGGTAACAACAATACCCGCGCTTACTGCATTCTTGAGCTGGCGCTGGGGAATATCGGTGTGGCGGGCGGCGGCGCTAATATCCTGCGTGGCCACGATAACGTACAAGGGGCGACCGACTTAGGCCTTGGCTGCGATTCACTGCCGGGATACTACGGCCTGGCGGAAGGTGCCTGGCAGCACTGGGCGCAGGTGTGGGATCTCGACTACGAGTGGCTTAAAGGCCGCTACGACGATACCGAATACGCCGACGGCAAACCGATGTATACCAGTGGTATTACGGTCTCACGCTGGGTCGATGGTGTGCTAGAGGAAGACGAAAACATCTCCCAGCGCACTGCGCTGAAAGCGATGTTCTACTGGGGCCACGCGGTTAACTCCCAGACCCGCGGCGTCGAGATGCAAAAAGCCATGCAGAAGCTGGAGATGATGGTCATCGTTGACCCTTATCCCACCGTTGCCTCGGTAATGCACGACCGTAGCGATGGCGTGTATCTGCTACCAGCGGCGACCCAGTTCGAAACCACCGGTAGTGTCACGGCGACCAACCGTTCGATTCAGTGGCGTGACCGGGTGATTGAGCCGCTGTTCGAATCCAAGCCTGACCACGAAATCATGTACCTGTTTGCCCGTAAATTGGGCTTCGGTAACGAGCTGGTCAAGAATTATCAGATGAACGGCGATGAGCCGCTGATCGAAGATATTCTGCGCGAAATTAACAGCGGTATGTGGACGGTAGGCTACACCGGGCAAAGCCCCGAGCGTCTCAAAGAGCACCAGCAAAACTGGCACACCTTCAGCTTCGAGAATCTGCGCGCAGAGGGTGGCCCGGCGGACGGTGATTACTACGGCTTGCCGTGGCCCTGCTGGGGCACGCCTGAGTTCAACCACCCGGGCTCGCCCAATCTTTACGATACCAGCGTGCCGGTGATGGAAGGTGGCATGGGCTTCCGTGCCCGTTTCGGTATCGAGCGTGATGGCGTCAACCTTCTGGCGGAAGGTTCAGCACCAGTGGGCGGCGATATTGACGACGGCTATCCAGAGTTCAATGACCAGTTGCTTAAAGATTTAGGCTGGTGGGACGACCTAACCGCCGAAGAGAAGCAGGCGGCGGAAGGCAAAAACTGGAAAACCGACCTCTCTGGCGGTATCCAGCGGGTCACCATTGAGCATGGCTGTGCGCCCTACGGCAACGCCAAGGCACGCGCCGTGGTGTGGACGTTCCCCGACCAGGTGCCTAAGCACCGCGAGCCGCTCTACACCACGCGCCGTGATTTGGTTGAACGCTTCCCAACTTGGGACGATTTCGACTCCATCATGCGCCTGCCAACCATGTACAAAACCATTCAGGATCGCGACAACAGCGGCGATTACCCAATCATTCTTACCTCTGGGCGGCTGGTTGAGTACGAAGGTGGTGGGGAAGAGACGCGTTCCATGTCGTGGCTGGCCGAGCTGCAGCAAGAGATGTTTGTTGAGATCAATCCGGCAAACGCCAACGACCTCAGCATCAAGGATGGCGACGATGTCTGGGTTGAAGGGGCTGAGGGTGGCCGCGTGAAAGTCAAAGCGCTGGTCACGCCTCGCGTTGATCGTAACGTGGCGTTTATGCCGTTCCACTTTGGTGGCATGTTCCAGGGCGAAAGCCTGCGCGACCGTTATCCGGATGGGTCGGATCCGTACATCATTGGTGAGGCGGCCAATACCGCCACCACCTACGGCTACGACCCGGTGACACTGATGCAAGAGACCAAGTGCACCATCTGCCGCATTGAGCGGGCTTAAGTTTAATAAGAAAGCCCCGACCGACCTGACAGCACGACGGTGCGGGAGCCATCCCGCACCGGCATGAGGAGAACACCATGGCTCAAATGAAATTTATGTGTGACGCCGAACGCTGCATCGAATGCAACGGCTGCGTCACCGCGTGTAAGAATGCCAACGATGTTGAGTGGGGCATCCAGCGTCGCCGCGTGGTCACGCTCAACGACGGCGAAGCAAGTGAAATGTCGATTTCCGTCGCCTGTATGCACTGTGACGACGCGCCGTGTATGGCCGTTTGCCCGACCGACTGCTTCTACAAAACCGATGACGGCATCGTGCTACACGACAAAGACCTCTGCATCGGCTGCGGCTACTGCCTCTACGCCTGCCCGTTTGGCGCTCCGCAGTTTCCCCAGCAGGATGCGTTCGGTGAGCGCGGCAAAATGGACAAATGCACCTTTTGCGCGGGCGGTCCGGCCGAAAGCAAAGAAGAGGAGTACCAGAAATACGGCTCCAACCGCATTGCCGAAGGTAAACTGCCGCTATGTGCCGAGATGTGCTCCACCAAAGCACTGCTTGCCGGTGATGCCCAAGACGTTGCCGATATCTTCCGCCAGCGCGTTGTCCATCGCGGCCACAAAGATGGCGCCTGGTCGAATAACCCACAGGCCAGTGCCGACAACCTAGCCTATGATGCTGCCCATAAAGGGTAAGGAGGCGTGTCATGAACCTGTTGACTGCACAGGCACCCGGTGGGGTGCCGCATTCAGGTAAAGGGCTCGCCCTGGGCATTTGGCGCTTTATGTTGGTGGCGCTTGCTCTGGTGCTAAGCCTCGGCTTCACGCAAGTGGCTATTGCGCAGGCGGATCCTGACCGCGAAATGACCACTGCCGCCCCCGGCATTACCGCTGACCAGTGGCGTCAGGTGCGCAGTGGAGAGACCGGGCCTAACTACCGTGACTCGCGTTATGAAAGCGACTACAGCCTGATCAATGCAAGCGGTGAAACCTGGCGGCAGATTCGCAACCGCTGGGTATCGCCGTTTGGTTTGATTGCGGTATTTGGCATGGCGGCGCTGATCGCGCTGTTCTACTTCATTGTGGGACGCAAGGAGCTTGAGGCACCGCGTACGGGTCGTCTGCTATTGCGGTGGACGCTAATGAAACGCACCTTGCATTGGACGGTAGCGACGCTGTTTATCATTCTGGCGATAACGGGGATGACGCTGCTATTCGGCAAGTTTGTGTTCCGCCCCCTGTTTGGTGATGGGGTTTGGGCTTGGATGATCGCAGCCACAAAAGTGCTGCATAACTACTTGGGCCCTATCTTTGGCATTCTGCTCGTCATACTGCTGGTCAGCTTGATCAAAGAGAATCTTCCCAAAAAGCACGACTGGGTGTGGTTTAAGAAGGGCGGTGGCATGATTGGTAAAACGCATGTCGACGCTGGTTTTGCCAATGGTGGTGAGAAAGCCTGGTACTGGATACTGGCGACGGTCGGTATTCTCGTGGTTGCCAGTGGCTTTGTGCTCGACTTCCCCAACTTCGACCAGAGCCGCGACACCATGCAGTGGGCGAATATTATCCACGCGGTGGGTGCGCTGGGACTGACAGCGATTTCCTTAGGCCATATCTATATCGGTACGCTGGGTACAGAAGGCGCGCTAGAAGGTATGACTACCGGCTACGTGGACGAGACCTGGGCCAAAGAGCACCACAATTTGTGGTACGAAGAGGTCAAAGACCAAACGCTATCGGAACAAGAGGTGGCGGCTCGCAAGTCATCGGGCGGCAGCGCTGATCCGTCCGCGACCCGAACCAGTTGATACGTTCGTAATGGTAGCGAAGACACCGCCTTTTGGCGGTGTCTTTTGTTATGCTTCACCTTAAGTTATTCAATAACCAAAAGTCATATTTATTAGAGGAAAGGTTATGTCAGCGTTTGATCAGTTAGACCCAACCACGCGCACCGAGCTTGAAGCCGCCGCGTTTCGGCGCCTTCTACAGCATCTGGACGATAACAAAGATGTCCAGAATATCGACCTGATGATTTTGGCGGACTTTTGCCGCAACTGCTTATCGAAATGGCTGGTGAGTGCCGCTGAAGCGCGGGATGAAAGCCTCAACTACGACGAGGCCCGTGAGTATGTATACGGTATGCCTTACAGCGAGTGGAAGGAGCTTTACCAACCGGAAGCCACGCCAGAGCAAATGGCCGCTTGGGAAGCGCACCACGCTAAAAAGAAAGCAGCCAAACAAGGGTGACGTCGATGAGTGAGCCAATGGTGCCCCTCAATATAGCTGTCCTCACGGTCTCCGATACCCGCACTGAAGAGACGGATCGCAGCGGCCAAGCATTAGTCGAGCGCTTGACCAGCGCTGGGCACACGCTCGCTGAAAAGCGTATTGTGCCAGACGATGTCTACCGTATTCGTGCGGTGGTAGCCAACTGGATCGCCGAGGCGGATGTGCAGGTGGTGATCACCACCGGTGGTACCGGCTTTACTGGCCGAGATTCCACCCCTGAAGCGATTTCGGTGCTGCTGGATAAGCGCATTGAAGGCTTTGGCGAACGTTTTCGTCAGCTAAGCGGTGAGGAAATCGGCAGCTCCACTATTCAAAGCCGCTGCCTTGGCGGCCTAGCCAACGCCACGGTAGTGTTCTGCCTGCCAGGCTCAACAGGCGCCTGCCGCACCGGCTGGGACGGCATTCTGGTCGAGCAGTTGGATAGCCGCCACAAGCCCTGCAACTTCGCCAACCTGGTCATCCCAGGCCGGGGGCAGCATGGCTGATTTGCAGCCGATATCAGCCGCACTTGAGGCGCTACTGGCAGACGTTAGCGCACTTGACGCAGAGAGTATCCCGCTGGAAGCCGCCGGTGGACGTGTGTTGGCCGAAGCCGTCACCGCGCAGTTGGATGTGCCGCCATTTGATAACAGCGCGATGGATGGCTACGCGCTGCGATCTTCCGATGCAGGGCAGTGGCTGCCGGTGAGTCAACGCATTGCCGCAGGCACGCAGGCTAAAGCGCTTGCACCCGGTAGCTGTGCGCGTATTTTTACCGGCGGAGAGATTCCTCCGGGTGCTGACTGCGTGGTGATGCAGGAGCGCGTAGACGTTGACGGCGAACGTGCGCTGATACCTGCCGATATTCCAGCGGGCGATAATGTCCGCCGCCAGGGGCGCGACGTGAAGAGCGGCTCTGTGCTACTCAATGCCGGTGAGCTGCTTGAAGCCGCAGCCCTTGGCCATTTGGCAGGCCAGGGGATTACCCAGGTCAGCGTGCGCCGTCGGCCTCGGGTGGCGCTGCTCTCCACGGGGGATGAGATCGTCGATCCGGGCACGCCGTTAAAACCGGGGCAGCTCTACAACTCCAACCGGCCAATGCTTAAACGGCTGCTAGAGAACTTTGGCGCGGAGGTGGTGAGCACCGTTAGCGTGCCGGATGATTACGCCCACACGGTGACGCTGTTAACGGCGGCTGCGGCAGAGTCGGATTTAGTGGTGACCACTGGCGGCGTGAGCGTCGGTGAAGAGGATCATGTTAAAGCCGCGTTGGAAGCGATTGGCCAGCTTGATATGTGGAAGCTGGCAATCCGTCCTGGTAAGCCGTTAGCGCTGGGTCGTCTGCCTCGCGATGACGGCAGCCAGACGCGATTTGTGGGTTTGCCGGGCAATCCTGTCTCGGGGTTTGTCGGTGCTTGGCTGTTTTTACGCCCTTTACTGGGCGCTATGCTTGGCTGTCCTGCGCTAAAAACATTGCCCACGCTAACCGCCCACGCTGGGTTTGCCACCTCCACCGGCCCTCGTGAACACTATATGCGTGTGACGCTAAATTTCACGCCCAACGGGGTGACGGCAACGGCTTTTGATGATCAGAACTCTGGCGTGCTCTCCTCCTGTATCAATGCCGACGCTTTTGCGGTGATTCCGGCCAATAGCGAAGTTGTCGAAGGCGATAAAATCAGTTGTTTATGGTTGGCTGGTTAAGCGCCGTGGCTTGAGAAAGCTAAGGGCTAAGCTTGCGCGCGTCGAGTAGCAGCACTAGCTGTTGTTGATCGAGGGTGACGCCGCAGAGTGCGGTTGAAAAACGGCGGGAAAGCAGCAGCTTAGGCAGTGGGTAAAGCGTGTTAGCTGGCAGTTGCTGGAGGGTAATGTCACCGCTTACGCCCAACTGCCAAGTGCTGTTGTTGTCACTGGCTGTTTGGGGATCGCGCAGAGTGAGCCAGCGGCTAGGCAGGGCGTCATGATCGCCGCCGACGTAGAGCAGCGAGTGAGCATTGGCGGTGCGCAATGTCGTAGGCCGGTCGGTCATGGCGAGTACATAGTGCGCTTCCAGGGCAGCGCGGTAAGGCCCGACGTGAAACAGTACCAGCGCAACCTGGGCTTGTTCATGCGGGTCGCGATATTGTGGCACTTTACCCGAGCCCCTGCTGGTAGGCGTCGAACAACGCCTCAGGGTCAAGCAGGGCAAGCGCTTCTCGCTCATTGAGCTGCCATAGTGCACTGACATAAGGCTGCAACGTAGCGGTGAGCGTTTCTGGGGGCGGTTGCAGCATGCTCTGGGCGACCTCGCAGACATCGTCAAGCTGCTCGATACGCACGCCGCTGCTGATACCGGCTGCACGGACTAGCAATAGCATCCCGTTAGGGGCGCCTTCAGGCGCGGCTAGACCAAGTAGCTGATGCAGGCTAATCAGCGACTCAATTTGGCCACGCAGGTGCAGCACGCCCTCGGTAGAGGTGGGTAGCCCTGGTAGGTAATAGACGGGCTGGTCGCTGGGTAGAATCTCTCTCACCGCGCTGCCGGGTAGCGCAAAACGTTGACCATTGAGTCGGAAGAGCACTAGTTGCTGGGTGGGCTCATCGACATCGACGACTGTCTCCGTATCGCCGTGGGTTGCTAATGCCTCTTCCAAGGTCTGAGTGGCGAACGGCAGGTCATTCGCTTGATTGCCTCGGGGGTATTCAGCGCTCATCGGCTAGCTCCGTCGATATCACTACTTGATTGCGCCCTTGGTTTTTGGCTCGGTAGAGCGCTTGGTCGGCGCTTAAACGCAGCGACTCTGTGGAGGGCTGGGCGGGGAAGTTGCTGATACCCACGCTGAAGGTGCAGCGAAAGCGGACTTCACCGGCGTGAAAGTCAACCAGCGCAAAATCCTCGCGGAGGCTGTTGATTAACGTGGCCGCTTTCTCGGCATTAATGCCTTTCAACAGCACGACAAACTCTTCACCGCCATAGCGGCCAATAATGTCGGAAAGCCGCAGGCGGCTTTTGAGCAACCGTGCCAAGGTAACGATCACTTGATCGCCCGCCAAGTGGCCGTGGGTGTCGTTAACTTCTTTAAAGTGATCGATGTCGATCATCGCCATGGCGTGCTGGCTATTATCACGATGGGCCTGAGCGAGGGTTTTATTGATCAGCTCGGTGGTGGTGCTGTGGTTATACAGCCCGGTCATGCTGTCCCGGGTCATTAATGAGCGCAGCAAGCGTAGGCGTTCGGCGCGCAGACGCACGGCAGAAACCAGTTCTTCGGGCTGCACGGGTTTGGTAAGAAAGGCTTCAACCCCCGCGGACATGGCGGAAATCTGTTTCTGGCTGTCGGTTTCACTGGAAAGATAGATAATCGGTAGTCCCAGGTATTCCGGCTGCTGACGAATAATCGTCGCCAGCTCTTCCCCCGAACACACCGGCATATATACATCGACCAGCACTAAGTCGGGGCTAAAACGCTCCATAGCATTAAGTGCATCGGCTGGGTGGTGCACTTGGTGAACGATCATTCCGGCCTCTTCAAGTAGCAAGGCGTGGTAAGCAGCCACCTCGGGCTCATCATCCACCACGAGCACTTTCAACGGCTCTTCCGCCGCGGGAGCGGTGAGTTCATCCACAGCCAACATAAGATCCAGCGGTTTTACCGGCTTGGTGAAGTAACCACCGCAGCCTGCACGAACGGCGCTTAGACGCGAGTGGAAGTCGCTGTGGGCCGATAAGACGATGGCGGGTAGCGGTTGGCCGGTCAGTTTATTCAAGCTGGTCAGGGTTTCAGTCCCTGCGGTTTGGCCCTGGGGGAACTGCACATCCATGATCACCGCGTCAGGGCGGCGAGTGAGCACGGCGTTAAAGAATGTTTCAGTATCGATAAACTGAACGACTTCATGACCGAAGCAGCGCAAGTGATGGATCAACTGATCGACCTGCTCGGGCTCATCGTCACACAGGTAAATTAACCGCTGGCGCTTATTGCGCAGCGGCTCCACTTGGCTGGTAAGCTCGAAGCTGTTGACGGCCGCCAGCGCTTGCTGTTGGCCGTGATGGGAGCGTAGGTGCTGTTGTTCGCGACCCAGCTTGAGCAGCAGTTGGCTGATAAAGGTATCAATATCGTCGCGGGTGGGGGAGGTAGTGAGCGCCTCCTCCGCCTGATCCGCCAGCAGGGCAAGCCGCTCAAAGCCCAGCGATCTTCCTGTGCCTTTCAAACTATGAAAAAAGCGGTGCAGCTCTGGCGCCAGCCGCGTCCGTTCTTCACTCGACATGCAGCTCTGCTGCCACAGCTCGGCGGTTTGCGCTAAGCGGGCTGGCAATTGCTCAATAAAACGCTCACGCAGCTGATTTAGCTTATCGTGCAGCGAAGGGGCGGGCTTAGACATCAAACTACCTACGTAAGTGATCGAAAGCGGCGATTCATTCCATCATTAATCTATTCCATCGCATCGAGCATTGCTTAGCCGCTGAGTGCCAGCGCCTTTTTCACGGCGGTTTCCAGGTTGTCCGCCAGTTCGGCATCTTTACGCAAACAGGCATCCAGGCCCGGTGTCTGCCGTAGCGTTGCATCCGGGGTGTCGCCGGTGAGAAGAATAAACGGCAGTTGACTGTCTTGCTCGCGCAGCATTGCCAATAACGCTAGCCCGCTGACCAAGGGCATGTGCATATCGCTGACAATCAACTTGATATTGCTATGGGTGTCTAGCTGTTCGACGGCTTCCATGGCATCAAAAGCCAGCAAGGTGGTGTGACCTTGAGACTCTAGCAGTGCCGCCGTCATTTCCCCGGCAAGCGGATCGTCGTCTACGACCAGGATAGGCATTCTATAACCTCTTGGTGTGTGTCATTAACGGCTGTGTCACTAATGACTATGTCACTAACGACTATGTCACTAACGACTATGTCAGTATCCTCCACGGCTAACCCAGCAGGGCCTGGAGCGTCTCTACTAAATTGTTCTGATCAAAACTGCCTTTGACGATATAGGCGTCGGCGCCGACTTCAATGCCGCGTCGTCGATCAGTCTCTTTTTCCCGCGAGGTGATAATAATGATCGGCCGGTAACGATAGGCCTCATTTTCGCGCAGTCGGGCAGTCAGCGCAAAGCCATCCATCACCGGCATTTCAACGTCGGTCAGTACCGCATCAAACGGCTCCGCCAGTGCCTTGGCTAATCCGTCGCGACCATTTTCGGCCAGGGTGACGTGATAGCCCCATGCTTCGAGCACGTCCTTTTCTATTTCACGGGTATTCAGTGAGTCGTCGACCACCAAAATGCGCTTCGCAAGCGTGGAAGAAGTGTGTTCATGGTTTGGACGCTGGGCAGTGTGCCGGGTGGCTTCCAGTAAAGCGGGCACATGCAGCAGGCTAACCAGCGCATTGCGGCCCATGGAAACCATACCCGAGACTAAGGGTAGGTAACGTAGGTGTACGGGTAGCGGCTTGATGACCCTGTCGCGTTCATCAATCAGTGAATCAATAATTAAAGCCAGCTTTTGGTGCCGCTGGTGGACGACCAGCAGTAGGGTGTTATCAGTGGCGGACGTCGTGGCGGGTAGCCCGAGCAATTCGGCAAGCGATACCACCGGCACAAATTCGTTGCGTAAAATCAGCGTGCGCTGTCCGGCGGCATCAATGAAGGAGTGTGATGAGCACTCTACAAGTTCTGAAACATAAGGCGCGGTTACGCCTAAATTGACGCCGCCGACGCTGACCAGCAGTACCCGCATCATCGCCAGCGAAAGCGGCAGGCGCAGGGTAAAATGCGTGCCGCTGCCGCGTTCGCTGGCTAGCTGCAGGTCACCGTTCAACTCATCTACCACGGTGCGCTTGACCACATCCATGCCCACACCGCGGCCAGAAAAGTCGGTAATCATGCTTTTGGTAGAGAAGCCGGGCAAGAAAATAAGCTCCAGGGTCTCTTGTTCGCTCAAGGCGTTAAGCTGCTCTTCGTTGATCAATTGTTTGGCGAGCGCTTTCTGGCGCACTACATCAAGGTCTATGCCTGCGCCGTCATCATGCATCTCAACCACCACCCAGTCAGCATCCTGCCAGGCTTCAATAACCAGCTGTCCACGGGGAGATTTACCCGCTGCCTGACGCTCGGCAGGTGGCTCTAAGCCGTGATCCAGAGCGTTACGCAGCAGGTGAATCAGCGGATCAGAAAGGCGATCAATCATCTGGCGGTCAAGTTCGATTTCACTGCCACGTACACGGCAATCGACCTGCTTGCCAAGTGACTGGGCCAGTTCCCGGGACATATGCGCGAGCGGGTCAAACACCACGCTTAGCGGCAGCATGCGCATTTGCAGTGCCCGGTCATGTAGGTCGCTCATCAGCGAGTTGTGGCTTAAAACGCTATCTTTCAGCTCACGGTGAAAGGCGTGAAAAGGCGCCTGCTGCTCGGCAGGCAGCGAGATGCTTAGCGCTCGGGCTTGATCAACCAGGGAGTGTAAGTGGTGGTGGCCGGACAGCACTTCACCCATCAAACGGATAACATCGTCCAGCCGATCCAGGCGAACTCGCACGGTATCGCTGAGACGTAACTCGCTGTCGGCCGCCTGCGCCGCTGAGAGCGCGGGTGCCGAGGATGCCGGAGTAGAAATGTTGGGCTGGGGTGAGGGCTGACCATGGGCAGCATTTTCAAGGGCGTTACATAGGGCCTCATCCGCCGCGGGTAAGTCGTCACCCGTCGCCCCTTCGGCGAGTCGGCTGACCAAGTCCGCCAGCCCGTCAACTGCCTGGCTGAGCAGGCTGGTAACCGCTGGCGTTGCACTTAGAGTGCCATCGCGCAGGGCGCTGAGCAGTTCTTCAGTGCTATGTGCCAGCGTGGTAATTGGCACCAGCTTGAGCATCCGCGACGAGCCTTTCAGCGTATGTGCTGCGCGGAATAGCTCGTTGATCTGTTCGCGATCAGCGTGGCCCTGCTCCAGTGCACAGATGCCTTCGCGCAGGCGGGGCAGGTGGTCGGCGGCTTCTTCCACGAAGCGCTGTATAAAGCGGCGAATATCCAGCGCCATATTAACCCGCTCCTTGGGTGGTACTGGTTGTTGCCAGTGTGATGTCGACCGCTGCTAGATAACGTTCGGCAAGAAAACGTGCATCGCCTGGCGGTAGCGGTGGTGCAATGGTGTCTAGCCCGCCATTAGAGGTGGGGGTGTTGGTCAGCAAACGCACCACCGCGGCATAGCGTTGCTTGCGCTGTAATGGCTCGTCGGGCAGCTCACCCTGACGATAAAGCTCCGCTAAATAGAAGTGTGCCGGCCAACACTCCGGCGCCACGTAAATGGCCCGTTTGAAATAGTCGTAGGCCTGATGGGGCTGCTGCTGCCAACGGGCGACTAATCCAGCCAGCACCAGCGCATCGATCGACCACGGCTGTTGCTTAAGCAACGCCTCCAGTAGCGTAGCGGCGTCGTCAAAGGCATTTTGATTCAGCAACTGATGGGCAGTTTGCAGCGGGTGGCTAATGGCGTCCGTTTGTGCCTTTTCCGTTGTTTGTTCACTTGGCGCTGCGGGGGCTAAAGCGTCGCTATTGGCTGGCTCTAACTCTTTGCTCGCGCTATCGCCGCTTCCGTCAGCTGACTCGTCGCCCATGAGCAAGGGGGGAGAATGGGGAACTGCCGTGGGCGGCTCTGCACGGCGAAAGTAAAAGACGCCTTCAGCTTCGACCAGTTCAAATACGCCCAGATCGTTACCCATGGTTTCGCTGACGCCGCAGAGTAAAATGCCATTCGGCGCCAGTAGCTGGCCAAGCTGTTGGTGAATACGGCGCCGCGTCTGCTGATCAAAGTAGATTGATACATTACGAAATAAAATCACATCAAAGGGGCCGCCAGGGCTGCTCTCTTCGGCGTTTAATAGGTTAAACGGGCAAAAAGTTACCCATTGGCGTAATGACTCGTGAAGCTTAAAGCGCCCCTTGTAGGGACTGAAGTAGCGCGCTTTGAAGTCAGCAGAGAGCGCGCGAAACGCCATGCCGCCATAAACCGCTTGGCGCGCCTTGGCGAGCACTTGATGATCCAGGTCGCCACCCGTGAGGTTAAATAGTGCTTTAGCCCGCTCGCCAAAGTGCTCAAATAGCATCATCGCTACGCTATAGGGCTCTTCGCCGGATGAGCAGCCCGCGCTGAAAATAGAAAGCGGCGGTTCCTCTGTTGCTAAACGCTCAGGCAAATAGCGGTTGACCAGCCAGCGCAAGGCATCCGGCTCGCGATAAAAATAGGTTTCGTTAACCGTTAATTGGCTGACAAACTGATCAAATAGCGCAGTGTCGCTGGTTAACCGTGTGAGGAGTTGAGTGGTATCGGTGAGCCCCGTTGACGCTTGTAAGCTGGCCACCGCCCGAAATAGCCGGGCTTCGGCCAAGCCTTCCAGGTGTAAGCCGCAGCGCTGATGAACCAGCGCTTTAAAAGGGGCAAAGGTGCTCATGCCAAGGGCTCCGGTCGGCTATCCAAGTAGCCGCGCACATCGCGCAGCAGCCGATCCGGAAGGCTATCCAGGGGTAATTCATACTGTATGACCCCGGCTTTAACGGCTTCCTGGTTCATGCCGTATATCACTGAACTAGCTTCGTCTTGCGCGAAAGTGGTACCGCCTGCCTGATAGATAGCCCGCATACCATTCACGCCATCGCGGCCCATGCCGGTCAAAATGATACCAACCGCATCACGGCCATAGACCTCCGCAACGCTCTGCAACAGTACATCGCAACTGGGATGGTATAGAAATGTCTCAGGGCTGGATTGAAGCTGAAAACGGTGGCGGGGGCTCACGCATAAATTACGCTCAGAAGGTGATAAATAGATATGTCCAGGGCGCAACTGCTCACCCTCTTGGCCAACACTGACCGGCATGGCGCACAGCGATGCCAGCCATTGTGCCATGCCATCAATAAACCCATGGCTGATGTGCTGGGCGATGACGATGGGCGCTGGGAACCCGGCGGGTAACCTGCGTAGTACCCGCACGAGTGCTTGCGGGCCACCAGTTGAGCAGGCAATGGCGATCACGTGTTGAAAATCCCGCGGCACTCTTCGTGGGGTGGCGGGTAGGGAAGGCAGGGGGATGATCGACGCTGGCGTTTTGACGCGCCGCCGCAGGCGAGTGATCACCGCGACACCGGCTAGCAGGCGTACACGTTCCAAAAGGCGCTCGGCGTCAGCCCCTTCCAATGTGGGTTTAGGCATGACTTCCAGTGCGCCCACTTCAAGGGCTTGATAGGCCGTTTGCGCATCGGAGCGGTCGCTAACCACCAGGATGGGCACGCCTTTGTTATACATGATCTCTTCGATAGCGCTTAGGCCATCCATCACCGGCATGTTGAGATCCATAGTGATCAGTTGCGGCGTAAGGCGTTTGGCCAGCTCCACCGCTTCGCGGCCGTTAATGGCTTCACCCACGATCTCAATATCACCGTCTCGGCTGAGGATATCGCGTAGCACGTCGCGGGCTACTTGGCTGTCGTCGGCAATGACTACCCGAATTGCACTCATTCGGTATCCTTATCAGCGGTTTTTATTTGTTAGGGTGAACTCCTGCACCAGCGCGTTAAGCTCCGCCGACATATGCACCATGTCCTGGCTAATGTCGGTAATGCTGCGCACCGAATGTGCGTTGCGAGAACTGGCTGTATCAATATCGCGCAGCGCCATAACCACCTGGCTGCTGGCGGTTTTTTGCTGCTGTGTAGACAGCGATATCTGCTGGGCCGCGCTGCTGGTTTGGCTTGCCGCCTTGAGCAGTGCCTCGAGATCCTGGGCAGTGCTGATGCTTGCTTCAACGCCCTGCTCGATTGAGGAGGCGCCTTTTTCAGAAGCCACCACTAAGCGATTAATTGCCGTCTGAATATCATCGGTATGGGCTTCAATTTCTTGGGTAGAGTCGGTCACGCTGTCAGCCAAGCGGCGTATCTCGCTGGCGACGACTGAGAAACGTCGGCCCGACTCTCCCGCGCTTGAGGCTTCCAAAGCGGCATTAAAAGCGATCAATTTGGTCTGGGCAGCCAGGGTGTTGATCAGCTCCATCACCTTGTTAATCTGCTTGGATTTTGCCCCCAGCGTCATGATCTCGGTCAGACTCTGCTCGCTGTCGCTGCGGATATCCTGCATCTTTGACTGTAGCAGTTGCATGGCCGCACTGCCTTTACGGCTGCGTTCCAGGGTTTGGTTAGCCACGTCGACCACCGACTGGGAGTGGTCGGCGATTTGGGTCGATGACGTAGAGAGCTCTTCCATGGTGGAGGTGATTTCCGCCACTGAAGAAGCCATCTCTTCCACCGCTGCGGCCATGGTTTGGCTCGCTTCATGGTCAATATCGCTGCCGTGCACACCGGAAAGCCCGGCCGTTTGTGCCAGCCGGTCGGCGACTTTAGTTAGCGCTTGAGCGTTCTTGGCCACTGCCGCAATGGCGCGGGAGAGGCGCTCAAGAAGCTCGTTGGTCTGATCGGCTAAATCGCCAAGCTCGGCTTTGTCGTCGGTGCTGACCCGCCGGGAAAGATCCAGGCTGAGGGTGATGTCTTTTAGCTGGCGCTGGAAATCAATCAGAGGGCGGATAAGAGTGCCGGTCAGCGGGTAGAGCACCAGTAAGCCGACGAGCAGAATGAGTAGGCCGATACCGCTGGACTCCAGGAAGCGCTCACGAGTAGACGCCAGGTAAGCCTCTTTATCGACCTCAACCATCAGATAACGCTGCAGTTCGGGTAGCCAGCGGGTGCTAATCAGCAGGGCGTGACCGTCGAGCTCAATCTCTTGTACCTGTAGCTGTTCATCACGCAACAGGCGCTGCGAGTCCTGCTCCGGTACAGGCTGCGCAGCAGTTTCTCCGCTGCGAACGAGCAGCTCGCCCTCGGCGCTAAGCAGCGAAGCATGGCCGATGCCACCTAAGCGAAAGTCATCAATCAAGCTGGCCATTTGGGAGAGATCAAGCCCCGCGCCAGCCACGACCAGCGGTCGACCGTTGGCGGCATTGACCGCGCTGCGGTAATTAACGTAAACAAAGGCATCATCGGGAGAAAAGGTGTCGCTATCTAGATTCAGCTCGTAAGCGTTGTCGCTATCAGTAAAATCGTAGTACCAGTCGTCTTCGCTGCCGGGCGGTTGGATTGTTCGCTGAAGAAATTCACCGTTGCGCAGTTGGAAATAGTAGCCTCGCCCCTGGTATTGGGCGGCAATAAACAGTAGCTCGGTGTCTAATTGCGCCATAAGGCGCGCTAAGTAGCTGGCGATAGCGTTTTGACGCTCTTCGGGCAAACCGTCGCGAACCCACTGCTCAATAAAGTAGCTATTGGCCAGACTTTCGGAAATGGCGAGATCCTGGCTGAGATTAAGGTTTATATGCGCGGCTAGCCCTTCGACCTGTGCCGGTAGCTCTTGATTAAGCAGGTTATCCAGCCGAGCCTGGCTGTGGGAGCGCGCTTGAAGATAGAGCGCCAGGAGCATTGCCAGTGCTAATACCGTTCCAAAGGAGAGAAATAGCCGAAGCCGTAGAGGTAGGGATTTCCAGCGCGCCATCATGTTCGCCGTTGCTCCAAAGTAAACGTGGCCCTAACGACGCTGCTCAATAGCGCTCAGGGTGAGTGGTAGAGTGATAATTACCACTCTACTTAGGGTGGTGGCAACGATTTCAGCTTTTTTTTGTGAGGGCTGTCCAGCCTATATAGGCGTGTTTTGGTACTTGCGTTTACACGATCGCGTGGGGGACAAAGCAGGAGGAGTCTTTGGTAATGCGGCCGACGTCTTCGCGAATGCCCATGCCGCAGGCACGGTCACCGACTACCCAACTGCCGATTAGCGCATGGTTGTTACCAAAGCGCGGCATGGGGTGATACGCCTGGCGAATCCAGGGGCTGTCGGTGTAGGGGCCGTCCACGGACTCGCGCTGGCCAGTTGGAGTGATCAGCTCCACGTTGCTGCCTTCCCGGGAGAAGAACGGCTTACGCACCCAGCCTGCTGGCAGTGGTGGGCTGTCGGCGGTCTCGAAAAACGCCGGTAGCAGATTGGGGTGGCCCTCAAAGTGCTCCCACAGCAGGGGCAAAATACCCTTGTTCGATAGAACTGCTTTCCAGGGCGGCTCGAACCAGTGGGTGTTTAACCGCGGGATATCTTCACCGAAGGCATCGTCGGCCATCTCTTCCCAGGGGTAGAGCTTGAACAGGGCATGGATAGGCTGGTTATCCAGGTCAACAAAGTGTTCCGCGCCGGGATTGATGCCAATATCTTCCATATAGATAAACGGCGCCTTGAGGCCCGCTTGCACCGCTACATCCTGCAAGTAGTGCACGGTGGCGCGTTCTTCAGCGTTATCTTTAATGCAGGAGAAATACAGCGTGCGGGCGTCAATGCGGTCGCCAAGGTGCGCCATGGCGTTGATCAGGCGCTCTTGAATTGAATTGTACTGATCCGCGTGGCGGGGCAGGATGCCCTGGGCGATGGCTTGTTCAAGCCACACCCACTGAAAAAAGCCCGCTTCGTAGAGCGAGGTGGGCGTGTCGTAGTTGAGTTCCAGCAGTTTCGCGGGGCCGTCACCGGAATAGGCAAAGTCCATTCGCCCGTAGAGGTGCGGTTGGCCTGACTTCCACGAGTTGTGGATGCTGTCCCACATATGCTCGGGCAGTGCCAAACGCTGCATAAGCGCATTGGAGTGGCAGACCTTATCCACCAGTTCCATGCACATCTCATGTACTTCCTCGGTAGGCGCTTCGATATCGCGCTCTACCTGTTCTAAGGTGAACTGGTAGTAGGCGTCCTCTTTCCAGTAGGGCTCCCCGTCGATGGTATGAAAATGAAAGCCCAGCTCGTGGGCCAGGGCTTTCCAGTTGCTTCGTTCAGGGATATCGATTCGCAGCATGGTGGGCTTTACTGGCGGCTTAGGAGCCCCAGCCACCTCGTGCGGAGGAACGCGAGCCAAAGCCTCGGCGCTGTGAGGTAGCTTGGCGGTTCTGTGCCACCGAGCTGCGCATTGCATCGTTACGCTGGGTGACGCGCTGGGAGGCCTGGTTCGAGGCGGTGTTCCAGTTGCCCTGATTCTGGCGGTTGCGGTATACCGGCTCCTGGTACACCCGTTCAAAGGAGCGCCCACGATTGGTATTGGACATCATACTGCCCACCATATAGCCCATCATGGCGGGCATAAACCAACTGCCGCCGGTGCTTCCGGTAGCTGCTTGGGACTGCTCTTCGGTTGGGGCAGTACAAGCGCCTTGACCATTTTCAGCTTCGCACTCTTCCAGGGTGCTATAACGCGGCACCGCTTCCAGCGAGGCTTTGTAGGCGTCTTCGCAAGCGCTGCGGGTGTAGACGTTTTCCGCCACGCAATCCTCTACGCTTTGAAAGCTGCGTGGCTGATCGAACTCTATATCGGTGATTTGCTCTTCCTGGGGCGGTTGGCCACAGGCGGTAAGACCAAAGGCGCTGGCGCCCATCATTGCCAATGACAAACGCCCGCTGCGCTTGCGGCGTGGCAAATGTGGGGTATGATCGTGTTTAGACATGCAGGCTCTCCTTTACCACGTCGTCGTTACCAAGTCATCGAAGCGGCGTTGAGTAAGCCGACTGCCACGGCCACACTGGCCATCAAAATGCCGTAGGCCTGATGGCCTTCGGTGATGTGCTGCGACAGGCTTTCACCCTGTTTACGCAGAAACAGCTTAACCGCGAAGAAGGTCGCCAACTGAACGATAAAGGCGACGACGCCCCAGAGCACAAAATCGATGAAGCTGATCGAGTGTGCCATCGCGCTATATAGCGGAATGGTAAAGCCTAAAATGGAGCCGCCGTAGGCAGAAGCGGCGGCTGCGTTACCTTCGCGAATCAGCGTCCACTCGTGGTGCGGAGTAATCCGGCTGTAGCAGTACATAAAGGCGGCGAGCAGTACGATCGCCGTGACTAGATAGGCGATAAATGATGGCAAGCCGTACAGGTAGTTCACCATGGTGGCGGTTTCCTTTTGTAGTAGGTAAAACGTATTTAAAAAACGGTGGTAATGATTACATAGCGTCGATATCGACGGAGGCCACATCGACCCCCACGTTGTGCACCACCATAAAGCTGCCTTCGCCATCGTTTTCAGCGCTTAGCAGTAAGTACTCCATGCGTTCAGCGCCTTCGATGGTACGCTCATAGAGCATTGCATGGTGGGTCACATGGCGGGCTGACACGCTCTCTGTGGTCATTACCTGCTCTTCGAAAACCACCGGCGGCGACCACAGGCTGTCGCCATCCCCCCATACTCGCTGATAGGTGCAACTGCGCGCTTCCTCAGTGGTTGAGGTGAGCGAGACAGTTTGGGCGCCGATGCTGTCGGGCTGCTTATCTTCACCGTTTATCACATTATCAAATTCGGCATCCGAAAGATGGGCAACACGGTAAAAGTCGAACAGCTTATATTCAAGCACCTGGCCGTTCTCAATGTTGGCCTGCAGCCAGGTGTCGTTATCCAGATAGAAGCGCACCAGGTGTGCTCCTTGACCAAGATCGACGTGCCCCACGGCGGCAATATGATGGTAGTCATCGTCGTTCCAGCGAAACAGCGCATCGGGATGGGCACGCAGGCCGATCAGCTTTATATTGACGCGCCCATCCAGGCGCAAGCCCTCAAGGTCTTCCTGACTGATACCTATAGGCAGGCCCGCGGCCACCGGGCGACCTGTATTCGGCTCGGGCGACTTTTCCGTGGTAGCGCGAAAAAGTGCCTTGAGGGTGTTAAACATGGCCTGGCTCCCTAATAAAATTAAACGCTAAATTTACTCTTGTGCGGCGTTTTTCTTCGCTTTCAGGCGCGCTAACACGTCGTCTGCTTTGCGGTTCTGACCACCCACCCCGGCTGCTTTCAAGCGGGCTTCCAGCGAGCTACCGCTCTCTTCCGCGGCCATATCGTCAGCGGCCTGCATTTGCGCCGAATTAAGCTGCTGACGTTCTTTGATGCGCTCGAGTGATTCCATGGCGCTGCTCATCGCGCTGTTCTGACCAGAGTGGCGAGACGCTACGGCAGATTGGGCCTTTTGTGCTGACTCGGTGGCTTTAACGACGCTCACCTGCTGCTTGAGCTGGCGAAGCTGGTTGTCGGTACTGCGAATGGCACCGCGCAGTTTTTCAATGCTGGCATCGTACTCGCTAACAATAGCGCGCTCTGCTTCCAGGTCATCCTGTAGCGCTACCATGCGTTCAGCCACTTCCACGGCCAGCGCTTCTTCGCCTTTATCCAGTGCGGCTTCGGCGCTTTTTTCCAGCTCGGCGATTTTGCTTTCCAGCGTGTCGGCCTTATTGCTGTTCAACTGGCGCTGGCCCATTAGGCGGGTAAGCTCGGTTTTAGACTGGCTCAAGTGGGTCTCTGAATCGCGGATTTCCTGATCTAAAATGCGCAACGCCTGGGAATCCACCACCGCTTGGCCGGTTTCATTTGCTTTGCCGCGTAGGGCGGTCATAATTTTGCTTAACATAAATAATCTCACTGGTAAGTGACGACAATGGTGATACTGATGATAGGCGAACTGTTGCGAGTGTCATACGAAATGCGTCTGGATCAGTTCGGCGACTTCCATGGCTGCACTGGCCGTTGCGTGCAGCTCGGCGCAAATTGACTCAAGTTTGGAGTCGCCAAACAGCTGCCCATAAGCCACATAGAAGTCGTTGCCGTCGATCTCAACAATACCCACGGAGGCCAGCGGTAGCGAAATACCTTGGCGCAGCAGCACTTCGTTGAGTTCAGCGCTGTTTTTGACACCGTCTACGGCAGCGATGGAGGCCATAGCGATCCACTCGTTTTCGCTGCGCGAGAGGGTAATCGGCAAGTTGCCGTAATCGCTAAGCTCCCAGATCAGCGTCTGATTCGCCTCATCCAGGCTAATAGTACCCTCAGGCCACTCAAGGGCCGTATCTCCAGCGCTATTGGGCGTGGGCTGGCTGACTAACTGATATAACTCGCTGGCGGTGATGCCGTTGGTAATAGTAGGTGTAGTCAAAGCGTTCTGCTCCATCGTTCGTTAAGTGATCTTAACTTAACATTTCGTAGAGCAAATGGTTCCTTTTTGCAAAAAAAATGCCCCTTCAGTTACGGGGCAAAAAGGACGGGTAAAAGGCTGATGAAGAGGCGGTGCTTGCAGGACGGGAGCTAGGGGGTTCGGTAGGTGTCATTGAATTGTTGGCGCAACATGTTTTTCTGCACCTTGCCCATGGTGTTACGGGGCAGTTCATCGACAAAGAAGACCCGCTTGGGCTGCTTGTACTTGGCTAGGCGACCATCTAAGTGACTGATCACCTTATCTTCGTCAAGCTGGTTTTCTCCAAGATTGGCGCCTGGCTGGCGCACCACGACGGCGGTGACGCCCTCGCCAAAGTCAGGATGTGGCAGGCCGATGACTGCGGATTCGGCCACTTGATCAAGCTCGTCAATTACCTGCTCTACCTCTTTGGGGTAGACGTTGTAGCCGCCGGAAATCACCAGGTCTTTGTCGCGACCGACGATATGCACATAGCCTTGGTCGTCGACCATGGCGAGATCACCGGTAATAAAAAAGCCATCGTCTAACAGCTCCTCACGGGTTTTTTCCGGCATCCGCCAGTAACCGATAAACACATTGGGGCCACGAATCTGCAGCATACCAATCTCGCCAAAAGGCACCTCTTCGCCGGTCTCCCGGTTGGTAATACGCATCTCCACGCCAGGTAGTGGCATACCCACAGTGCCCGCGCGCCGTGCGCCTTCATAGGGGTTAGAGAGGTTCATGTTGGTTTCGGTCATGCCGTAGCGCTCAAGAATCGCATGGCCGGTTTTGGCTTCAAAGGCCTCGTGGGTCTCAGCGGTAAGCGGAGCAGAGCCGGAAACGAACAGCCGCATATGGGCGGTGGCTTCTGGAGTTAGGCGCTCATCCTGCACCAGCCGCGTATAAAAGGTGGGAACGCCCATCATCACGCTGCCGCGGGGCAGTTCTTCAAAGATTACGTCCGCATCAAATTTGGGCAGAAACAGCATGCTGGCGCCGGACATCAAGGTGACGTTACAGGCGACGAACAGGCCGTGGGTGTGGAAGATCGGCAGCGCATGAATCAGCCGGTCTTCAGCGCTAAAGTGCCAGGCTTTGGCTAGGGTCTCGGCGTTCGAGGCAAGGTTTTTGTGGGTTAGCATGGCGCCTTTGGAACGCCCGGTGGTGCCGGATGTGTAAAGAATCGCGGCCAGGTCGCGCTCACCAAGCGCCACGATATCCTCCCGCGGCGTTGCCGCTCGGGCGGTTTCCATCAGGCTGCCATCGGCGGCGCTGCCCAGGGTAACCACCGCCGGACAGCCGGTTTCAGCGGCGAGCGCTCGCGCTTGCTCTTCTATCTTGGGGCGACAAACAAACAGCGCGGGCTCGGCGTCATTTAAAAAGTAGCGGATCTCATCGCCGGTATAGCCCGTATTGAGGGGTAAATAGACGCCCCCGATGCGCAGGCAGGCCAGGTAAAGCAAAATGGCTTCAGGGCTTTTATCTACCTGTACGGCGACGCGGTCGCCTTGCTGAACGCCTAGCTCGGTTAGCGCACCGGCAAGCTGCGCACTGATGCTTAGTGCATCGGCGTAGCTATAGCGGCGGCCATCGCGGGTGGTAATAAAATCGGCCTCTGCGCGTTCGCGCATTTTGGCGGCAAAGGTGTCAAATAGGTTGTGGCTCATTTGGTGGTTTCTCCCTTGGCCATTTTGCGCGCGCGTCGAGCAAGATCACGCACCTCATTGGAGCAGGCAACGGTGGCCTTGGCGGTATAGTTTTCGTGGTTGCGCTCGATATCGTCCAGCACATACAGGTAGTTGACCATCAGGCCTGCGGCTTGTTTAAAGCCCTTAGCGGAGATATCTCCCAGCCAGTTAATGCGGTGAAGTTCAGCGCCGTTGCCGAGGTGAAAGCGGGCCACTGGGTTGAGCGGCAGGCCGTGGCGGTTCTTCTCTTCGACCAGGTAGCGGGCGGCCAGCGGGCGAATAATCGCTTTGAGCTCCTCTTCGCGGGGTTTGTCCTGATGCCACCCCGGTGTTTCAAGCCCTTTGAGTGACTTACGCATCGAAGCGGGAAGCTGCTCGTCATCACGCTGCTCCTGCAACCACTGGGCGAAGCCCGGCACCGGCGAGAGGGTGACGAAGTATTTAAGCTGCGGCAGCTCCTGGGAGAGCTCTTGCACTACCTGCTTGATCAAAAAGTTACCGAAGGAGATGCCGCGTAGCCCGGTCTGACAGTTGCTAATGCCAAAGAACGCGGCGGTATCGGCATCTTCAGGGTCGTCGATTCCTTTTTCGGCGCTACTTTTTCCAGGGCTTTTTCCAGGGCTCTTAACAGAGCTCTCTCCTGACAAGATGGGCTGGATGCGGCTGGGCAGGCCCTTGTGCAGGGCGACTTCCACAAAGATCAGCGGCTCGTCGCCAATCGCCGGGTGGAAGAAGGCGAAACAGCGACGGTCGCGGGCGTCTAGCCGCCGACGCAGGTCGTCCCAGTCCTGTATTTCGTGCACCGCTTCGTAGCGGATGATCTTCTCTAGAATCGACGCCGGTGTGTTCCAATCAATACGCTTGAGCATCAAGAAACCGCGGTTAAACCAGGAGCCGAACAGGTGGGCGAAATCGTCGTCGATGGCCGCCAGCTCGGGCTGTTCACGCAGCAATGCCAGCAGGTCTTCGCGCATCTTAACCAGTTCATAGGTACCGTCGCTGGCCAGGTTTAAGCGCCGGAAAAGCTCCTGCCTGCGTGGCTCGCAGGCCTCAAACAGGCGCTGTAGCGATGGGTTGTCGCGAACTTCTTGATAGGCCAGATAGGCCGCATCAATGGGCCCGGGATCAGCCGCAAAGTCGGCCGTCAAGCGGGCAAAGAAGCGGCTCTTTTCAGCCGCCGAAAGGCGCTGATAAATTGCCAGGGCACGGCTTGCCAACGCGATGCTAGAGGCTTCACCATCGCTTTCCAGCAGCTTGTGGCAAGCGTTAATCAACTGCCCATGGTCGGGCGTTAACGTCTCGGGATGGCGGCGCCGCAACAACGCATCACGCTGAGTGATGTTGTTGAACAGCTCCTGCAAAAACAGCATGTTCATGGTCGAACTCCTTAACCCATGATCAAGTTAGGTAGCCAAAGCGCAATGCCTGGGAAAAGACACAGCAGCAAGATACCCAGCACCATACACAGCGCGTAGGGCAAGCTTCCCATCAGAATGTCGCGCAGCGAAATATCCGGCGCGATGCCTTTAATAATGAACAGATTAAGTCCCACAGGCGGTGTGATCAGACCGATTTCCAAGTTGATGGTCAAAATCACCGCAAACCAGTAGGGGTCGAAGTTAGCGGCCAGGATAATAGGTAACAGAATCGGCGCGGTCATCACGATCACCGCCACAGGCGGTAAGAAGAAACCGGCTACCAGCAGGAAGAGATTAATCACCCCCATCAGTGCCCAGCGGTTGATCTCCAGATCAGCAATCGCACCCGCTACCGTTTGGGTGATAAACATGGAGGAGAGCGCATAGGCGAACACTTCGGCGGTGGCGATCACTAGCATGATCATCACGCTTTCGCGTAGCGAGTCGCGCATGATTAGTTTGAGCGGGCCTAGCTGCCACATGCGGTAGATCAGAATAGCCAGCGCCAAACACAGAAAGGCACCTACGCCTGCGGCTTCCGAAGGGGTTGCTACCCCGCCATACAAGGCAAACAGAATACCTGCGACCACGCCTAGGAAAGGCAACACGCGGACGAGAGCTTTCAGGTTGGTATCGACATTCTGCTTAACGTTCTGTTTTAGCCGTTCGACGGACTCCGCCATGGGGTTGTTGTAACCACCGGCCATTTTGCAGGCGATCATCGTCCAGATCATAAATAGGCCTGCCAGCATAAAGCCTGGCACCACCCCGGCAATAAACAGCCGACCAATGGAGGTTTCGGTAGAGATACCGTAGATGATCATGGTGACCGACGGCGGAATCAGAATGCCCAGGGTGCCACCCGCGGCAATACAGCCCGCCGCCACGCCATCCGGGTAGCCGCGCATGCGCATTTCGGGAATGCCCATTTTGCCAATCGCCGCACAGGTGGCGGGGGATGATCCCGAAAGCGCAGCAAAGATAGAGCAGGCGCCGATATTGGAAACCGCCAAGCCACCGGGCAGCTTGCCCATCCATAGGTCCAGCGAACGATACAGATCTCGCCCGGTGGGGGAGGAGGCCACCGCGGCGCCCATCAAAATGAACATCGGGATGGCGACAAAACCAAACTCGGCAATGCGGTCAAAAAAGGTTTCCCCAAAATAGGTGAGCTCAGCAAGGCCACGGTCGTAGAGCAGCGCCAGCAGCGATACGCCGCCCAGAGCGAAAGCGATAGGGGTGCCAATGGCCATCAGCACAATCAGCGCGATGGCGACAATAATACCTAAGGTAATCGGATCCATACTCAGCTCTCCCCACGCAATATTTCAGCCACATACTGCAGCGATAGCAGGGTGGCACCGATAGCCATGGGCAGTAACGCGGGCCACAGTGGCGGGTTCCATACCGAGCCAGTCGTCCATGCACCGTGGAATGCCTCAGCCACATAAACCCAACTGGCATATGCCAGAGCGGCACAAAAACCTAACCCAAACAGCGAAGCGATCAGACGCATGATGGTGCGGGTAATACCGCCCAACGCATCGGGAACAATGGTGATAGCGACGTGGCCACCGGTCATCAGTACATAGGGGCTACCCATCAACATTGCCGCCGTTACTGAAAAGATGGTGAATTCGGTTTGCCAACTGGTGCTCATTCCGAGTAAGTAGCGAATAAAGACCATCTGGCAAATCACTAATACGCCAGCGATAAACATGGCGCAGGCCAGATAGGCGGAAAGCCGCGACAGCTTATCCATGACGCGGATATAGCCGCCGATGATGCCCCCTCGCACGGGGGGTTCGTGAGTGGTTGTGGTTGCCATAGTTCCCTCAATCAGCACAGTAAGCATCAGTGTTAAGAGACCACTCCGAGAGGAGTGGTCGCGCCGTTAGGCGTTCAGCGGGTGCTTACTCGACGGCTAGCGCTGCATCGATAATGGCTTGGCCATTGGGAACATTTTCAGCAAAGTTTTTGTAGGAGGTCTCACGAGCGATCTCCAGCCAGGCGTTGTAATCGTCTTCGCTCATGCTGACCACCTCCACGCCATTCTCTTCGTAAAGGTCGACCATCTCCTGATCAATCGCGGCGGCCTCTTCAGCAAAGAATGCTTCTGCTGCTTCACCGGCTTCCATCAGCGCCGCTTGCTGCTCTTCGTTAAGCCCCTGCCATACCTGCTCGGAGATCAGAATCGGCTCGTACATAAACCACAGTGCGAAGTCGCCCGGTTCGGTCAAACACTCGACCTGCTCGTAGAGGCGGAAGGAGATAAACGACATCGACGAAGTGTTTGCGGCATCCAACACGCCGGTTTGCATGGCGGTGTAAACCTCAGAAGAGGGCATAGAGGCAATGGAAGCACCGGCGGCTTCCAACATCTCTTCAAAGGCGGGCCCGGCGGCGCGCAGGTTTTGCCCTTCGACGGTATCGGGGGAGGTGATGCACCGCTCGCTAGAGGCAAAGCCGCCCGACAGCCACGCATCTGAGAGCACCCGAGCGCCACCGTCCAGAATCACCGCTTTAATCATCTCCATGTATTCGGAGTCGTTCAGGCGCTGGGCATGCGCTTGATTGCGTACCAAGCCCGGCATCAGCGTGGCGGAGAACTCTGGATGCCGACCGCTGGCATAATCCAGCGGCAGCGAGGTGATATCCAGGCGGCCCCGGGCCAGGGCACCCCACTGTTCACGCGCTTTAAACAGTGATTGGCCAGGGTAGACTTCTATGGTCAGACCAACATCCGCGTCGGCTACGTGGCGGGCCATCATTTGCACCATTTCATCGCGGACGTCCCCCTGGCCTCCGGGGAATTGGTGGGACGCGCGAAGCACGGTATCTGCAGAGGCGTGGGAAGCCGCAATGGCGAGACCTAGGGCGGCGGCAGTTGAGATCAAATAGCGTTGCATGTTGCGTCTCCAACAGTTGTTGTTGTGTGCTTGGATGAGCTTTATATGTTTATCAGCAAGGCTGATATATATATCAATAGGCGCTACGTATGCTAATGTCAAATATATGACACCCTAAATGGCTAAGATCAGTCTTGATCTAGGGAGGTAAAAATGACGGGCACTAAGCGTTCCAACGCTCAGCGATTAAGAGATTCACTCGAGAATGACATCATTAATGGCCGCCGTTTACCTGGAGAGCGTCTGGATCCAGAAGCCTTGGGACGTGAGTTTGAGGTCTCGCGTACCCCGGTGCGCGAAGCCTTTCAGCAGTTGGTCGCCAGCGGCTTGGTGACGGTCTCGCCCAAAAAAGGCACCTTTGTGGCGAAAGTGGGGATTGATCAACTAATTGAGATGTTTGAAGTAATGGCGGAACTTGAAGGCATGTGTGGCCGCCTGGCGGCACGGCGAATTACCGAGCCGGAGCTGGTCGCTTTAAAACAAGCGCATCAGCGCTGCGAAGCGGCGGCCCTGGCCGGTGACAGTGACGAATACTATTACGAAAACGAGGGTTTTCATGACTGTATCTACACCGCGAGCCACAATGCATTTTTGGCCAGCGAAGCGCGCCAATTGAAGCAGCGCTTAAAACCCTACCGGCGTTTACAGCTGCAGGTACGACAACGGGTGAACAGTTCACTGCGCGAGCATGAAACTATCGTGGAAGCCATTGAGCAAGGTGACTCGGTAGCGGCGCAGCAGGCACTGAGCGACCATGTATTGATTCAGGGCGAGCGCTTTAGTGACTTTGTTTCCAGCGTACGCAGAATGGAGGCACCGCTAGAAAAAACAGGCTAACTTCAGCCTTAATTTTAGCCCCTAGTTTGTTCCCTAGGTTTAGTGAATTTGCCGCTATGGCCGTATCGGTGGGGTAATCGTCCTTGCCGACATGGGACGCAGCGCTGAAACTCTCTCTCATGCTTTAGTATCCCACTAGCGGAGAGAGATCGTGACCCGTCATGTCGCCCTACTTGCCTATCCCGACTGCCAACTGCTGGATATCAGCGGTCCCTGGCAGGTATTTGCCAGCGCCAATGCGTTAAGCCCCCAACCGCTCTATCAGTTGACCCTAGTCGCCGATGCCGTGGGCCCGGTTTCCACCAATGGCGGCCTAGCCGTGCACGCCACGCACACCTACCACCAACTTAAGCGTTTACTGCCCCTGGATACGTTGTTGGTGGCGGGTGGCAGTGGCGTAATGCAGCAGCGTGACATAGCCGCAGTGAAGCAGTTGCTTTGTGAAGTTGCCCCAATCGTTAGACGGCTTGGGTCGATCTGCTCTGGGGCATTTTTGTTAGCCGCCGCAGGGCTGTTGGATGGCTGCCGCGTCACCACTCATTGGCGCCATGCACCTCAACTGGCCGATGAGTACCCTGCGATAAGCGTCGAGCCTGACGCGCTGTATATCGAGAGCAACGGCCGTTACACCAGCGCAGGCATAACGGCGGGGATTGATTTGGCGCTTTCGCTGGTCGAGGCGGATCACGGTGCCGAACTTGCCGGGCGTGTGGCCCGTGAATTGGTGGTATTTCTGCACCGTCCGGGCGGGCAGTCGCAGTTCAGCGAAATACTGCGCAAACAGCAGGCCACGGGGCCGCTGCGTCGCTTGCTGGATCAACTCCATGCCGACCCCAGCGTGGATCATGGGCTTGAGAGCATGGCCGACCTGATGGCGGTCTCCCCGCGCCATTTAACCCGGCTGTTTAGGCGTCATCTGGATACTACACCAGGCACCTACCTGACCCAGCTACGCCTTGAGCAAGCGCGCTTGGCACTTCTCAGCGAGCGCGAAAACTTATCTCTTGAGCGCTTGGCACAACGCTGGCGGCTGGGCGGCGCGGAGCAGTTGCGCCGCCAGTTTCAGCGCTACTACGGCGTATCACCCTCGGTCTATCGCCAACGCTTTGCGTCTTCCCAAACGGGTCTTATTCAGGAGAGTGCCCCATGCCTTTAACCGTCACTTTGTTATCACTCTGCCAAGCGTTACTGGTCACCGGCAATGTGTTGTTGATCGCCGTTTCGCCGCTGATTGGGGCCTCCTTGGCACCTAGCGCGTCCTGGTCCACCGCGTCGGTCGCCACTCAGTGGCTGGGGCTGATGTGCGCCACCATTCCCGCCTCGTTAATTATGGCCAAACTGGGCCGTAAGCGCGGCTTTATACTGGGTAATATGGTTGGGTTGGTGGGCGCGCTGGTTGCCGTGCAGGCGCTAATGGGCGAACACTTTGGGTTGTTCTTGTTGGCAACCTGGTTGATCGGTATTGGCATTGGCTTTGGACAGCTGTATCGCTTTGCCGCCGTGGAGGCCGCCCCCGCGACGATGCGTGACCGGGCGATTGGTTTGGTGATGGGGGGCGGTGTGCTGGCTGCGTTTGCCGGGCCGTGGCTGGCCAGGGTGAGTCGTGAGTTGGGCGAGGTGCCGTTTTTGGGCAGTTTTGTTGGTCTAGCCGTGCTCTACGCTCTGGCATTGGTGGTGCTGATGTTGACGCAGCTGCCGCCCGCATCCCGCACCCACGGCGAAGGCGTTGCGCTGCCGCTGGGTAAGATACTCCGCCAACCTGGATTTATTGTGGCGGTGAGCGCGGCGACGGTCGGTTATGGTGTGATGAACCTGGCCATGACCGCCACGCCGCTTGCTATGGCGGGTGCCGGACACCACTTTAACCATGTATCCATGACTATTCAGTGGCATGTGGTGGCAATGTTTTTACCCTCATTCTTTACTGGGCATTTGGCTACCCGCTTCGGTGCTAAACAAGTTATCGTGGCTGGTTGCCTGCTGCTGGTGGCGAGTGCTGTGGTCGCCCAGTTTGGGATCGGCTTAGCCGGTTTTAACGTGGCGCTGATTCTGCTGGGGTTGGGCTGGAACTTTACCTTTCTGCCTGCCACCGGCCTGCTCACCGAGAGCTACCGCCCGGTGGATAAAGCGCGCACCCAGGCGGCGAACGAGTTTCTGGTCTTTGGTACCGCCGCAGTAACCGCCTTACTCGCCGGGCCGCTGGTGAGTTCATTAGGCTGGGCGACGCTTAATTTACTGCTGATCCCCGTCGCACTGGTGCCTTTGGCGGTGCTGGCGTGGCAGCATAAAAGAACGGTGGCGCTGTCTTAGCTAAAGCATCCAACGAATGCACCGCTACGCTTTTAACAAAGCTTAGCTTTAGTAAGACTTAGTGCTTGAGTTCAGGGACAAAAGGTTATAGTAAGTAAATAGGCTCGGTTAATGTCCTGGCAGATGCTTTGATAGCAAGGTGGCACTATGACTACCCGCTCTTTATCTCCGGGCTTGTCCGGCCAAACTGACGCCCGTCTCCCTGGCTCTGGCGCACTCCCAGCGTTGGCCCGAATGCGTTCTACACACGCGTTGGAACCGCCCGCTTACGTTAAACACTACGACAGTCAGTTATCACATTTGGATGACTGGTTAGCCATTATTGCCTTGGTGGGTAAGGTAGCGAGTCGCAGTGGTAGTAACGGCGTGCTGGATCGCATATCGGAAGTTCAAGATCGTTTTCGTCTATTGCGCATTCAGCTTGCCACGGCATTGGCCGAAGAGTACGCCCGAGAATATGAAATGGTGCTGGGGGGAAGAGCGGCGATTGCCGTCGATATGCTGGTGCGTAATCTGTACGAGCGCTCTGCTGACATCGGCTTTCTTTCGACTGACAGCATTATCCGCGCCTACATGGAGAGTGACGAAGCGGCAAGTTCGATCAATATCCAGCAACACTTTGCCCGCTATGTGGCTAAGTACTCTGTTTATGATGATGTAATGCTGCTCAATTTAGACGCTACGCTGCGCACCAGCCTCACGTTGGGAGACGCTAATACGTTTCACGATGAGCGCCTGTATCAAACTCTGTCTAAATTAAACGACGGCTACATCGAGTACTTTGCTGTCACCCCTTTGGTGCCTCACCGGCATCGGGCACTACTGTTTATTTCGCCTGTTCATCAAGCGGTGTCGAATCAGTGCTTAGGCTATCTCGCGCTGAGTTTTAACCTTGAAGAGGAAGTGCGCGGTATTTTCAATGAGGTCGCAGACGGTGAGTTTGAGCTTGCCTTATTGGATAATGACGGCCGAGTAGTCGCTTCCAGTTTACCCCAGCTAGCGCTGAATGAGCCGATGCAGCAGGTGGGCGCTGAAAACGTTGAAGTCCTTGTGCTAAATGGCAACGCCTATGCGTGTCGGCAAGTTAAAAGCGCCACTTATCAAGGCTATGGTGGAATTGGTTGGCGTTTTATGGCGCTGAGAGCGTTATTGGGCGCTGCTCATCACCAGCCAGCTGCTATGGACACTTCAGTGAACACCGATGTGGTACAGGGAAGGCTAAGCGACATTCGCCTCCAGGCGTCAATGATTGCGCAGCAGCTTAACCTTGCGGTGATTAATGGGCATATTATTTCAGTGCGTTACAAGGCGGTAGAGCTGGTGCCCGTGCTGCATCAGATCCGTGAGATTGGCAATCTAACCGATCAATTGTTTGAACAATCTATTTCCACACTGCGCCGGGGAATGAGTTTAACCGCTATTGCCGATGCCACCATGCGTGCCTTTAGCATGGTCAGTATAATGGATCGCAATCTTTACGAACGCGCCAACGATGCGCGCTGGTGGGCACTGGATGAGCGTATCCGTAAGCAGTTATGTGCGGCTTCAAAGGGTAATAAGCAGGCACTCGCTGAGCTAGCAGAGGTCATTAGCGCGATTAATCGTCTTTACACTGTGTATACCAATATTCTTCTGTTTGACCGAGAAGGCACTATCGTTAGCGTTTCCGATAAACACTCAGAAGCCCTTATTGGCACCCATGTTCCTGAAACCCTGCCTTTAGCCGAGTGCTTAAACACTTTCTCAGAACAGGGGTACGTGGTCTCGGCATTTACGGAGAGTGAGCTATACGCTAATCGACCCACGTATCTTTACTGCGCCCCCGTGGTTGATTTCAATAGCAGCACTATTGTTGGTGGCATTGCCACTGTGTTTGATGCCGCTCCAGAGTTTAGGCAGATTCTCGCTGATAATCTGCCTAACAGTAGTGCGCAGTCGCTGTCACCTTTCGCTCTGTTTATAGACGCCGAAGGCCAAGTGATCTCTTCTACCTTAGCCGATATTGCCGTGCCTAAATTGTTTGCTGGCGGCTACACAGAGGTGCTGGCTTTACGTGATGGTGAGCGGCTGTTCCAGCGACTGGAGTACGAGGGCAATAGCTATTTATCCGCCATGGTCGCCTCGACAGGCTACCGCGAGTACAAACGCAACGATAATTACCGCAATGATGTGATAGCGATCGCCTGCCTGCCTATTGTCTGATCATTACGTGGCTAAAAATCCCCTGGTGCGCACTGTAGGCAGGTTAGGCCTAGTGCGCGCCAGTGGGCGACCACGGCGTCGCGATCATCTAACACCAGCCAGGGAGCAAAGCCATCTCTGCGTATTTGATTGAGTAGTGCGGCTTTTACCTCTTCATCATCCACATGGTCATCGCCTTCTGGGCGGAGGTACATAGCATCAAAAGGGATGGTGTGGCGCTCCAGCCAGCGCTGGGTATGCTCACGGTGGCTGTCTGGGCGACCGCTACAAATAACGATCTGCTGACCTTGGGCCTTTAATATTTTAACCAGCCTGGCGACCGCTTCGACTACCGGTGCTTCGGCCATATGGGCAAAGAACGGCTCCCACTGTTTTTGGCTGCCCAACACCCAATCACTGACCTGGTGGGGATGAAACTCGGCTAAGGTGCCGTCGACATCTACAATGACTGCGGACATGCAAAACTCCCTGAACAGGAAAAGGTGGCTAAACGGGACTGAGTAGAGAAACGCTGTGCGGTGCAGAGGCGATCGCTTAGCAGCCGATGCCACGCGTTTAATTCGTTATCGCTAAACTGGGTAAATAGCGGCACCACTTGAGTGGCGTCCAACAGGTCGGCGAGCGCCACCAGGTGCGACGCACGCAGGTGAACATTCCAGCGCTGCCAGCTTATCTCGCCCACTGCTAGCTGAGCGCGGCGCTCAGGGGTTAGGTAGCCGGTGTGAAGCAAGTGGTGATCGATCCACTGATCCGGCCTATCGTTGTGATCACTTATTAACCGAAGTGTGGCATGTTCATCATTTGCTCGCGCCAACACATTAGCGATAGCGGCATCAATACCAGGGCGCCGCAGAGTCTCGGGCATTGCTAGCAGGGCGGCAAGATTGGCACGAATATCGGCATCAATGGCCAGTGTTAACCCTCTTATTGCAGCCTCTTCAACCAACCATAATGCCATTTCCAACGCGCGACCGGTTTCTGGAACGGGAAAGGCCAGCGGTTGATAAAGATACTCGCTGATGGTCTGCACACAACTTACTTGGGGCTGGTCGTAGCTGCCGTAGGAGGCATCCAGTAACGCAACAGCGGCTTTCGGCGGCGTATCAAACGGGAACACTGATGACTCAATGCAGGCATCGCCGCTATAGAAAACCCCGCCTGCCACCGCTAAATGCAGCCACACACCGCCTAGGGAGTGTCCCGCTTGGCCGGTGGTGACGGTGATGCCTTCCACCTCTAACGAGCCGCGCTCCGGCAGGGGGTGCCAAGTACGGCCATGAGGCAGTGCCTTGGCCACCAGAGGTGTGCAATAGAGTGGTACGTCTTCCGCTAGCTCGGCCACGCCACCGATGTGGTCAATATGGTCGTGACTGATCAGCACCGCATCTACATTAAGGCCGCGGGCCCAGGTAATGGGGACTCCAGGGTGCAGTGCGCCCCCTGCATCTAACAACAGGCGTTTCCCCTGGGCTTCTACCACTATAGCAGCAGGGCCTTTGTCGCCTAACCCACTGAGAATCTCGATAGTGATACTCATTGGTCGGGCTCCAGACACCAGCCCTTTTGAAGGCTAACGACAACCAGGCTACCCAAATCAGGCGCGCTGTGATGGAAGGCCAGCAGAGATTCGCCACTGGGCAGGCGCAGGGTAAGTTCATAACGCTCGCCGCGAAAAATCACGCTTTCCACCTGGGCGGCAAGCTGGCTATGCGTGGGAGCCGCGGAGGACGAGAGTGCCGTGCTGATCTGAATATGTTCCGGGCGCACCAGTGCCGTTTGGGTTCGCTCAGATTCGATGGCGTTCAGCCCGCGCATCAGGGAGGTGCTCTCAAGCCATTTTCCAGGGCTGCCAGCTGCGACTTTAAGCTGACTGCCCTGGCCGATAAAGCCCGCTACCCAGGCGGTGCGCGGCTGCTGGTAAAGGGTTTCGGGGGAGCCCCACTGAATCAGCTTGCCCGCTTTCATCACGGCGATTTTATCCGCCAGCGCCATGGCTTCGGTCTGGTCGTGGGTGACATAGACCAGGGTAGCGCCAGTGCGTTGGTGAAAATCGCGGAAGCTGTGCTCCATGGTGGCGCGCAGATGACGGTCAAGGTTGGCCAGTGGTTCATCCAGCAACACCACCGACGGGTCGCTGACTAGACAGCGCGCGAGCGCCACGCGCTGTCGCTGACCCCCACTGAGGGCCTGGGGCATGCGGTCGGCGTAGGCATCGAGTTCCACCAACGCTAGCGCTTGCTGAACCTTTTGCTGATACGCCGCCCCGCGCAGGCCGCGCAGTTTGACTGGGTAGCCCACGTTGTCAGCCACGCTCATATGCGGCCACAGCGCATAGGATTGAAACACCATGGCCATATTGCGCTGCTCGGGGGGTACATGGGTATCGGCGCTTGCCAGGGTACGATTGGCTAATTGAATAGTACCCTCGTTGACCGTTTCAAACCCCGCCAACATGCGCAGCATAGTGGTTTTTCCGCAGCCGCTAGGGCCGAGCAGGGCAACAAACTCTCCCGGATTAATCTCCAACGACAGCTCATCCACGGCGGTGTGTTCGCCAAAGCGTTTGGTAACGCGATCAATGCTCAGTCCTACGATGTTTGGCCCTGCAATGTTTAGCTCTGCCATGGGATGACGCCTTTAGGTAGCCGCGGTGCCAGCAAACTGAGCGTCAGCATCAGCGAGGCGACCATGATCACCACCAGCACTGATACCGCTGAGGCCAGCACGCTTTCGCCGCCTTCGTCGAGGTTGAAGATCAGCACGCCGAGAGTTTCGTTGCCGGCGCTCCACAGCAGCGCAGACACGGTGAGTTCGTTGACCGCCAGCAAGAACACCAGCAGCCCACCGGCGAATAGCGCGGGCGCCACCAGCGGTAGAATAATGCTGCCAAGGCGCCGCCAGGGACCTGCCCCTGCTAACTGTGCCGCCTCTTCAAGAGAGGGATCCAGTTGCGCCAGGCTGGCCGCGACAGGTTTGACGCAGACCACTAGAAAGCGCGCCAGGTAAGCGATAAAAATCAGCCCTTAGGTGCCGTAGAGCGCTATATTGATGATCGGCAGCGGACGCACAAACAGCAGGATGCAGGCAATGGCCAATACCACGCCGGGAAGCGCATAGGGAATCTCGATAGCGCTAAGCACTACCCCTCGCCAGCGCTCCGGTAGGCGCTGTAGCCGATAAGCCAAAGGCAGGCTTAGCAGCATCAGCACCAGAGCCGCACTACCCGCAAGCCAAAGGCTGTTGTTCACCGCCCGCCATGTAGCGCCTTGACGGCCCATCACTTCGACATAAGCACCTAAAGTTGCGGTCTCGGCGTTAAGCGGCACGCCCATGGCGGGCACCAGCGAACTGATCATCAGCGCGAGCAGCGGTGCGACCAGGATAATCAGTAAGATCCCGACTAGCGTGGCGGTCACCAGCGAGCGCCAGCGGCCCAGCGTGAAATCGTGGCAGCGTCCGCTATGGCCGCCCAACCCAAAGCGACTGCGCCCCATCAAGTGCTGCTGCAGCGCGACGCCCGCTAAGGCCAGCACTCCAATCAGCAGCGACAGGGCGGCCATTTCTGCCAACACCCCAGTGCCGAAGTTGGCCATACGCTGGTAGATCAGCGTGGGCAGCACGTAATAGCCGGCGGGAATACCCAGCATGGCAGGAATGCCGAAGTTGCCCAGGCTGGAGATAAACGCCATGGCTCCCCCGGCGATCAAACCGCTACGGGTCACGGGCAGAATGATATGGCCCCATACTTGGGTTTGTTTGGCGCCACTAATGCGGGCGGCTTCAATAAGCTCGCGAGGCAGCGAAAGCAGACTGGTGCGCAGGGCCAGAAACACCAGCGGCGCGCTTTGAATACCTAACAGCAGCGCAATGCCTTCAGCCGAGTAGAGCGGCTGCGGGCTGCCTAACGGCGGCGCCATGCCAATACTTTTCAGTAGCGGGCTGGCCGGGCCAAACAGCTGCAGCCAGCTCAAGGCGGTGACCTGGGGCGGAATCATCATCGGCAGCATAAAGCAGAACACCAGCCACGCTTTGCCACGCACATTAGTCAGCGTGATGGCAAAGGCAAACAGGCTACCCAGCAGCAGGGCGATCAACATGCCAAGCCCTGAGGTATAAAGGCTATGCCACAGCGCTCGCCAGGTACTTGCACTGTTGAGCACTTTCCACAGTGGAGACTGGCTCCCCTGGCTCAGGTCGCTCAACGCTTCCATTAACAAACGTAAGCTAGGTGCCAGACTCAGCAGTACGATGCCAATCAACAGGCTTGAAAGCAGCCAGCGGTGCTGGCTGCCGTACTTGTTGTCGTTGCCGGTTTTGTTGTCAAAGATGAGAGCGGGCGTCATGGTTACCCGCCGAATAGATCGCTAAAGTGCTGTTTAAGCTCGGCTTCTTGCGCCAGTGCCTGCTCGGTATCAACCGGCATCAATTTAATGCTATCGCGCTCTGGGAAGCCTTCCGGCGGGGCAACGTCGTTATGGGCGGGCAGGTAACCCTGCTGGCTAACCAGCGCTTGGCCTTGCTGGGAAAGTACAAAGTCAACAAACTTTTGCGCGGCATCGACATTCTTTGCGCCCTGCATAATGGCGACTGGCTCGGTGACCGCACTCACGCCCTCTTCAGGAAATACAAACTCCACCGGCGAGCCTTTGGCGGCTTCGCGAATCGGCAGGAAGTCCACCACAATGCCATAGGGCTTGGTGCCTGCGGCCACGGCGTTAAATACGCCGCCATTGCCGCCCTGAGCTTCGGTGCGATTGTCGTGCAGGGCGTCGTAGTATTCGGCGCCTAACTCTGGGTTGGCACTAACCGCCGCCATGTGGATCAGTGCTGCGCCGGAGTAGAGTGGGCTAGGCATGGTGACCAGCCCTGCGTAGTCAGGCCCCAGCAGGTCTTGCCAGCTCTGCGGCTGATGCTCAGCGCCGGTGTTATAGACAATCCCGGTGGTGATCAGCTTGGTGCCGTAGTAGTAGCCTTCCGGGTCATATAGATCTGCGTCATACCCTTGGCGCTGATCGCTTAGATAAGGCTGTAAATGGCCCTCCTGCTTGAGCGACTCCATGGTCATGCTGTCAGCAATCAGCAGCACGTCGGGGTTGCTCACCCCGGCCGAAAGCTCCGAACGCAGCCGGGTCATTAAGCGCGTGGTACCGTCGCGTACCCACTCCACCTCAATGTCGGGATAGGCCGCTTCAAAGGCGTCAACGGTCTGTTGGGCATCGCTATTGGGCTGGCTGGTATAGAGCGTCAGCGTTTCGTTCGCCGCTACCTGAGCCGAAAGGGAAAAGCTGGCTACCGCGACGGCAGCAGTAAGGGCAGATGTCGGAATAGATAACAGGGGGCGCTTCAACATGGGTAAACCTCCAGTGAGTGAACCCCACCTAAGTTACTGTCATCTGCTTACAACAAAGTGACACTATGCTTTCGTTCAACATTCCGTGGCTTTCGTTTGCCGCACTTTTTGCTTTCGCTGTGCTGAGAGGAGTTATGCGTCAGTTCGAACGTCGACAACAGCTGTTGCAGCGAATCCACGCTAAGGGGCGCCAATCGGTAGAGAGTTTGGCAGGCGAGTTTGGGGTTTCTGTACAAACCTTGCGTGGGGATATTCGGCACCTAGCCGATAAGGGCTTGGTGCTGCGTCGCCAGGGTGAAGTGCTGCCGTTTCCCGAACAAGAAAACATCGGCTACGACCAGCGTCAGATCGTCAATGTGGCGGGTAAACGGCAGATTGCGGCGCGGGCAGCGAGTTTGGTGCAGGATCATCAAGCGCTATTTCTGGGCACGGGCACCACGGTTGAGCAGTTGGCCGATGCGCTAAGCGAGAAGCAGGGCTTGCATATCATGACCAATAATCTGCATGCGCTGATTAAGCTGTGCCAGCTTAAGTGTGAGTTAGTCGTGGCGGGTGGGCGCGTTCGTCGGCGCGACCAGGATGTGATAGGCGGCGATGCCTGGCGCTTTTTTCAACGCTACCGTGCCGATGTGGGCATTGTGTCGGTGGGGGGGATGGATAGCCATGGTCAGCTTTATGACTACAACGATGACGAAGTGATGGCCCGTGAGGCGCTATTAGCTCATGCCGGTTATCGTGTTTTAGTGCTGGATAAAACCAAGTTCGACCTGCCACTGCGCTGCACTGCGGGCCAGTTGGGTGATTATGATGCCGTAGTGACCGATGTGCCGCTGCCCGACAGACTACGCAGCCCGTTGGCCGCCCAAGGCGTTCGGTTTCTGGGTTAGGAGAACGCTAACTGTGCCAGTATGGGCTAACGGCAGCGTGGAAAAGAGGAGCGTTATAAATGTTAGAAAACCTAAGCCATAGTGCCTTGGCTGGTCAGCTCTGTGGCTTGGTGGCTCTGGTGATATGTGTCGTGGCCTTTGCCAGTAAAAACGACGATCGCCTCTTGGTGTTACTGATTTCAGCCAATGTGGCTTTTGCGCTGCAGTTTGTGTTTTTCGAGAGTTGGACGGCGGCGGCGCTGACGGGGCTGGTGATAGTGCGGATTGTTCTGGCTCGTCGATATATGGGCAGTAAGGCCGTTATGGCGGGTGTCTTGCTGGCCAGCGGTATCGCCGCAGCTTTCACGTGGCAAAGTTGGGTAGATATTCTGCCGGTGACGGCCATGATTCTGGGAACTGTGGGCATGTTTCTGCTGCGCGGTATCGCCATGCGAACTTTTCTGGGGTTGGCCGCCTTAGCCTGGATGCTTAACAACCTGCTGATTGGCACCATCGGCGGTACCATTGCCGAAGGCCTGATTGTAGTCACCAATATCATTACCATTATTCGCTTAGTGCGAGCCAAGCGAAAATACCCTGGCGTGTTTGAGGGAGCAGAAGAACCTGGCGTTGTCTCCAAAAAATGATCAGACCTAGCTGGCTAACATCCACTTGGTTTATCGAACGGCGAGACTGCTATGCTGATAGCTTGTTAGGGCCTGAACAAGGAGCGCGACTATGGCCGGCGGATGGGCAAAAGATGGTGCTGAACAAGAGCAGATGGAGAGCACGCTAGAGGATGCGGTGCAGCGAGCTCGTAGCCAGTTGCCCCGTGGTGAGAGTCTTGAGATTTGCGAAGAGTGTGGTGACCCCATTCCCGAAGCGCGCCGCAAGGCGATTCCGGGTGTACGGCTGTGTGTGGCTTGTCAGCAGAAACTGGACAAACAGCAGTCGGCCTTTAGTGGCTATAACCGTCGCGGTAGCAAAGACAGCCAACTGCGTTGAACGCGGCTTTCTAGGCGTCGTGGTCGGTGTCCGGTAGCTGCTTGAAATAGATATAGCGGTGAAGACGAATTGCCGGACGAATCAGCAGTTGGAGGCTGCCAATCACAAACAACCATACACCGACGGTTTGTACGGCACCTTGGTAAAAAAAACAGATACTGCCGATCGTAAACCAAATACCCAGCATGAAATCGTTGACCATACTGAGCACCTCATAGCGCTGGTGCACAACGAGTTCGTGATGCCCGATGGTAAACGTCCAGTCGTTGGTCATCGGATCCTGTTGGCGCTGCATTATTAGCCTCCTGGTTGAATGTTCATTGAATGAAAATTCGGATGAATTCCGTTTAATATATTGTATCAATATTCACTTTAACTAAACGTTATTGTGGCACACTAACCGCTTACTCCAAGGTGATGGGTGGCTTCTGGTGTTTAGTAATGATGCATGAAAGCCGTAAGTTATTGGGTGAGACGTTGAGGGCGAGTAATGGTCAATGACACGCTGCTAACAGCGGTGGAAAACGAGTTGCGAAGAGGGCCTTGGCGGTTACGTTTTACTGCGCAAGTGGAAGCGCGTTTTGAAGCTGATACCCAGCGCCAGCGTAGTCGTCAGATGGTGATGTCAGGGCTAATATCAGCGGTCATTTACTGCCTGTTTCTGATCAATGATTACAGCTTTCGGCCTGACTCTTTTACCACCGCCTTGCTATTACGCATTGGAGTGATGCTACCTATTGGCTTGCCCATTTTATGGTGGGTCTATCGAGGCGTAGCGCCATTCCTCCGTGAGACCTTAATGGCAAGCACTGTTATTGTTGCAACGGTGGTTTCATGTTTAATAGTTGCGGAATCTACCGTTCCTTACTCGTACCTAGATGTTTTCTCTTTCGGCCTTATCTTACTGGTAGGTAATATTGTTTACTCATTACGGTTTAGCTACGCCTGTGTGTCATCCGCCATTAGTATATTTATAATATTAGGTTTTGTTTTGCCCTATGAAGCAATGCCGCCAGAGGTAAAAAGGCTCGCTATATTTACTATCATCGCTCAAGCATTGTTTACCTTGGTGGCAAGCTATCGCTTCGAACAGAGTGAGCGAACCTCCTACCTGCATGTGTTGAAAGAGCAGCTCCGCGCGGGCTATTACTTCCAAGATAATCAAAAGCTGACGCGGATGTCTGTCACCGACCCCCTGACGAATCTGGCCAATCGACGCCAGTTCGATACAGTTTTGCCTTTGCGCTGGCAGGAGGCTGCCGATAAAGGTCTTTTTTTAGGGATGATGGTTATCGATATTGATCACTTCAAAGCCTACAACGACTACTATGGCCATCCTGAAGGTGACGTATGTTTGCGCCAAGTGGCTGCTGCCATGCAGGCCAATAGCCGTGATTCCGATTTGGTCGTACGTTTTGGCGGCGAGGAGTTTTTAGTGCTGATGACCAATGCAACACCTGAATCGGCAAAATCAGCGGCAGAGCGAATACGGTGCAGTGTGGAAGCTTTAGGGATTCCTAATCAGGGTGTCTCGACGCATAGCGTTGTCACCGTGAGCGTTGGTGTTGCGGTGCTCCGTCCCGCAGTAGGCCTTACACCAGCCGACTTGCTGTTAAAAGCGGATGTGGCGCTTTATGAAGCTAAACGACAGGGCCGTAACCGTATCAGGGAGGCGAACTTGGTTGATCTACCATCCTCCGATGACGCTGTTGATGGCTTAGGTATTTCTGCCCAGTAGCGGCCAAGCATACCCTTAAACGTTCTGTGAGGAGTGACCTTTGGAGATTGATCAAGATTACCGCGCGCTCAGCGTCGAGACCCTATCTCAGCGGCTTGGTGGCGTTGGGGAAGTAGCTAGTCGAGTGGGCGGAGAACCCGCTAGCTGGGAGATTCGCGAGGTGGGTGACGGCAACCTTAACCTGGTGTTTATTGTCTCCGGCAGCCACGGCAGCGTAGTGGTAAAACAGGCGCTTCCCTACGTGAGAATGGTGGGAGAGAGCTGGCCGCTGCCGATTTATCGTGCCCATTTTGAGTATTACGCCCTGGTGCGCCAGGCCAAGCGGGCACCGGCTATCGCTCCTGAGGTGTACTACTTCGACAAACCCCAGGCGCTGTTTGTGATGGAGTATCTACACCCCCACACGATTTTGCGCCGTAAGCTCATTAACGGCGAGAAAGTCGCTCAGCTTGGCGAAACCATCGGCCAGTTTTGTGCACGCACGGCGTTTCGTGGTTCGGAACTTTCGCTGAGTAGCCCCGAGAAAAAGCAGGACGTGGGGCTATTTTCAGGCAATGTGGCCATTCCCGCCATTACTGAATCATTGGTGTTTACCGACCCCTATTACGGTGCTGAAATGAATCACCATACGCCGGAGCTTTCACCGGTAGTAGATGAGCTACGCCGTAATGCGCGGCTAAAAGCCAAGGTTCAACGGCTGTTGATGAAGTTCACCGCTAACACCGAAACCATGCTCCACGGTGACTTGCACTCCGGCTCAATTATGGCCACCGATACTGACGTCCGGGTCATTGACCCTGAGTTTTCCCAGTACGGCCCAATGGCGTTTGATTTAGGCATGGCCGTTGCCAACTTCCTAATAGCCTATTTCAGTCAGCCCGCGCACCGCTCGGAAGAGGAACTTGAGTCGTATCAGACATGGGTTTTGGAGGTTATTGAGGCGTGCTTTAGCAGCTTCGATGAAGAGTTCCGTTACCTGTGGCAAACCGAACGGGCGGGTATTCTTTTCCCGAAAGCTCTGTTTGAAGAGCAGGGCAATAGCGCGGACGATGCCTGCGATGCATTACTGGAAGAGATCCGACTGGATGCGCTGGCCTACTGCGGCATTGAAATGCACCGCCGGGTGTTATCCCTGGCCCACAACGCCGACTTTGAAGAGATCGAAGACACCGCCCTGCGCGCCAAACTTGAAGCGCGTAACGTGCTGATGGGCCAAGCGCTGATTTTGGAGCCGGAAGCTTACTGTGACCTTACTGCGCTTGCAGACCTAGCAAGAGCGTATAACCAACAAGAGGTTTTATAAGCATCGCGATGGGCACTACCCCGTAGTGCGGTGTAACGAATCTTGCGAGGAACGAGCGTATGAGGCACCCGCAACGGCGACGCCAGCCGCCTGGATAACGCCACTGCGACTTATCTGGTCTGGGTGCCACCCGCGAAGCACCGCTAATGCGCTGCTTCGCGGGTGCGCTGGCGCTTACTCCGTGCTACAACTGCCTACAACGATTCACAACTTACGATTTACCCCTCACTCCTCACCGCTTATAACTGATCCAAACGATCAAACTTCCCGGCGATATCGCTCTCTGTCCAATGCGGCACCCAACCTTCGACGTTATCGAAAAAGCGTAGCGCGGTGAATTCCGGTGCTGGGCCCATATCGAACCAGTGGGGCGTATTGGCAGGCACGCTGATCAAGTCGTTTCGGGTACACAACACTTGATACACCTTGTCATCGATGTGCAGGCAGAACAGCCCCTGACCTTTAACAAAAAAGCGCACTTCATCTTCGTGATGGCGATGCTCATTTAAGAACTTCTGCCGCATGGCGTCTTTTTCTGGGTGCGTGGGTACCATGTGCAGCACGTCGACGGTTTGATAGCCGCCCTTGCTTTTTACCCGGTCAATATCTTCTTGGTAAAGCGCCAAGATATCTTCCTGGGTAGCGTCGTCGGCAATTTCGCCCGGTGCTGCCCAGCGCTCGAACATTACGCCGACTTTGTTTAACTCAGCGGCAATTTGCTCGCCGTCGGTGATGTCCATTAGCGCATCGTTAGGGTTCTGATCAGCAAATACTTTCAGTTGCGACATCGTAGGCTCTCCTAAAAGGCAATTTCATCAAAGCGAGTAACACAAGCATGGGTATTGCCCGCCTGAGTCCCTTCGCGCACCAATTGCAGGGTTTGCATACCCGCCTGCTTGGCGGCATCTAGCTCCTCGACCACATCCGACAAGAACAGCACTGCCTCCGCAGGTAGGTCAAGCTCAGCGATAATCTGCTGATAGGCACTAGCCTCGCGTTTATGACCAATATGAGTATCAAAGTAGCCACTAAACATCGGGGTCAAATCGCCTTCGTCGCTATAGCCAAACAGCAACTTCTGCGCCTGAACAGAGCCTGACGAGTAAACGTAGAGCGCTTTGCCTGAATCTTTCCACTGGCGCAGGGTGGGGGCCACATCGCTATACAAATGCCCTGTAAAATCACCGCGTTGGTAGCCATCCGCCCACACCATCCCCTGCAAGGCTTTCAACGGGGTGACTTTTTGATCGGTCTCGATCCAGTGCAGTAGCTGGGCAATGACGGCATCCAGCGAGGCATCAGGCTCACCCATTTCACTGCGCACGGCGTTGATCTGCTCGGCAACCGCAGGAGTTTCTGCGTTAGCGCGTAGAAAGTCGGGTAGCTTAGCGTGGGCGTAGGGAAACAGCACCTTATGTACGAAGCTAATGTCCGTGGTGGTGCCCTCAATATCGGTCACAATCGCGCGTACAGTTGGGTTGCTCATTTAAGGCTGCTCATTTAAGACCATTCATTTAAGACCATCGACTCTCTTCAAGCATACAGGCTAGTAAAAATTCGATGGCTTCCAAGTGACGACGACAGCTTGCGATGCTATCGCCCACGGCGTAAATGCCGTGGCCCGCGACTAAAAAGCCCCATGGCATCGGCCAACCGCTACGTACATGCTCGGCCAGCGCTTCCATATCCTGGGAGTTGGGCACCACCGGTAACGTGATAGTGGCGTCGTGGGTGACATTGCCCGCTAGCGCCTTTTGCATCTCAAAGCCGCTTAGCTCAATACCCTGGGGATAGCGCCGCGACAACACCGTGCTGGCCACGGTATGGATATGCAGCACGCAGTTAATCGACGGTTCCAAACGATAGAGCGCGGCATGCAGATCGCTCTCTGCGCTTGGCTTGCCACCGCCAGATAGCACCTTGCCATCCAGGTCGCAGAGCAACAGATCATCGGCCTGAATGCGGGTTTTATCCCGCCCGGAAGCGGTAACAAGATAGCCCGACCCGGTGCGGGCGGAAAAATTGCCGCCAGTGGCTGGCGTCCAACCTTGCTGTGCCGCCCATGAAATAGCGTCGAGCAGTTCAGTCTGTAACGTCATCATAGGATCTGCATCGCCTCTTCTAATGGCAGCCATTCTATATGATAAGCTTCGCGCCTGATAAGTCGTGCCGTTGTTAAGCTAGCAATTGCTCAAGGAGTTCATCGAATGCCTCAACTTCAATCACGCAGTTTGCGGGTCTATGCCGACCACCTTGAGTATTTGGATCAAACCCAACTGCCCCAAGCGGAACAGTGGATACGCTGTGACTCGCCGGATGGTTGGCAAGTTGCGGTCAAAAGCTTAGCGATTCGCGGCGCACCGCTGATTGGCTTGAGCGCAGCCTTTGTGCTGGCGCAGTATGCCGCCCGCCATCCAGACGGTGATTGGCAGTTGGTAAGCGATCGCTTGCGCGCTACACGCCCCACAGCGGTAAACCTAATGTACTGCCTGGATGCCATGGAAGCCTGCTTTGAGCAAGGCGCCAACGCACTGGCCGAACGCGCCGCTGAATTGTTTGCCGAAGACCGGGCGCTTTGCCAACGCATGGCCGAGCGGGGGGCTGACTTGTTGAAAACAGGCGACCGTGTGCTGACCCACTGCAACACCGGAGCACTGGCCACCGCGGGTGTAGGCACAGCCATTGGCGCGCTGGCAGTGGCCAAGCAGCGTAGTATCGATCTGCATGTGTATGTGGATGAAACCCGCCCGCTACTGCAGGGGGGCCGTTTAACCGCCTGGGAAATGGCTGATTTAGGCATCCCCTACCAACTGATTGCTGACAGCATGGCCGCCAGCCTGATGGCGGCGGGCAAGATAGATAAAGTCATGGTTGGCGCTGACCGTATTTGTGCCAACGGCGACTTCGCCAATAAAGTGGGTACTTATATGCTGGCGGTAGTTGCTCACTATCATCAGGTGCCGTTCTATGTAGTGGCCCCCTACACCACGGTAGACCCGGCCTGCGCCACCGGCGCGGATATTCCCATTGAGCAGCGTGATGGCGCCGAGATACGCGGTGTTTCGGGTGCCTTCGGTGAAGTGGTGTGGGCGCCTGAAGATGCACCCGTATGGAACCCGGCCTTTGATGTGACGCCCGCGAAACTCGTTACCGGCTGGGTGCTCGACACAGGTGTGTTTGATGCCGCGGCCATCGCCCGTGGCGAGCATTGTCAGGGGAGGAGCTAAAGAAGATTTTCAGCAGTCTGAATGACCAACTAATCTGACGCTGGGTTGGGCGAAGGGCGCTCGCCAAGGAGCGCCCGGGTCGCCAAAGTTCAAGTCGCCAAAGCTCAGGCCAGGAGCAGGCTGTTCTCGTTTAGTTCGGCGATTCCGATGTGCTCCACAGTGATCTGAAGCTCGTCCCGGGAGATGACGACGTCGTTACCTATTTGTCTGGCACTACCGAGCAGATCTGCTTGATCCTCGAACAACCCACTCGCGAGCACCAACCAGTCCTGATCTCCAGCATGTTGGTTGAAGTCTTTGATGACGGCGCTGCCCCGGTATCCTTCGTCGAATACGAATAGGTCGTCGCCTATGCCTCCATAGAGTACATCGTTGCCGCCACGCACAATCAAGGTGTCGTTGCCCTCACCACCATAGAGTTGATCGTTGCCGAGGCCACCCATCAGCGTGTCATCTCCCTCGCCACCATGTAGCAAACTGCCACCCTCCAGCGCCGTCAGGGTGTCGTTTCCTGCACCGCCAAATACCACCGCCCCAGAGAGTTCGTTATCGTCAGTATCGCCCTCCACATGCTCTCTATAATCCAGGTCACGTTTGAAGAGCCTAAATGGACTGAAACGTTCGTCGACCAGCTTTTCCTCTCCCACCGAATAGCGCTGATTGATCAGCGATGAGCCTGTGGCTGATGTTAGCCCTTCGAACTCTACGTAACTGACGTTTTCCACCTGCTTCAAGCCAAGCTCCTGCTTGGAGTTAAAGAAGAGCGTGCCATCCGAGAGTTGATGGATATCCCAATCCGTTCCATTTCCTTTGAGACGCAGCGTATTGATTCCCGAACCGCCATCAACGCGATCGGCACCGCTGGATAACCGGATCAAGTCATCACCACCGCCTGCGTAGATATAATCACTGCTCTCACCACCGCGAATTTTGTCAGCATGCTCGCTACCTATGAGAAATGCTGGCTGGCCGAAATGGTTCGAACTCGAGGTCTGTTTGTCCTCTACCCAGACCGTCGAGCGTGAAAGCGAGGAGAGATTAGAGACTATCACCGCGCTCTCACGGTCGGTGTACTCATAGAAGGGAGAGTCAGCGATACGCTGGATGGCATTGGTGATTAAGCCGTCGACATGGGCATACCAGCTCACCGGAATATTCAGCAGCGAGAAAGTAGGTAAGGGCCACAGCGGTGAAGCATACATGTCGTTGAATAGCACGATGTTGTCCGTGCTCGACTGATAAGAGGTGTCCGGATGGCTCAGTAGCGGCCCCTGCTCCTGTAAAGCCTCAAGCAAGCTATCCGAGCTTCCCGCCACACGGTGCACGGCATCATTTTCGTAGCCATAGTTGTATACCACCTCGGGGTCATCGTAGATCAGCGGTGACGCGTGACCGATATAGTTGGCCTCGGCGAAAAAACCGTCGGCCAACTCTTCGCGAAAGCGAGCCATAATGTTGGCCATTCCGCCACCCAGGCTGTAGCCGGTGATCAGTACGTCGTTGGCCTCCAGGCCGTTGGCTTGGCTGTAATTCTTGAGCGCAACGAGCAGCGGTTCGAAGTTGGGGGCGATGGTGCCAGCATTGAGTTGCAGGTAGTCGATGATATCTACCGGTGAGTTGGTGCCAGTGAAGGTGAGCGAGACACGCGTCAGTTGACCCTGTTCATTGAACTCGCCCAACAGCTTTGCCTGAGGCCCGGTAGGCAGGGTGCCGGTGACCGGACTATCGATAGTGTAGTGGCCCGCGGCATCAAGGGCGCTCTCAGGGAGTCCGAGCTCGGCTGGTGACAGTTCCCGCCATCCTGCAGGTAGTCCGGTATCTATTTCACTTGGGTAGGCGCCATCGGGAAACTGATCGGTGAATCCCTGTACTATTTCGCGGCTCGGCCCAATACCCATGGCCCCGGACAGGCTGGCATAGGCGGCGAGTTTGTGGGTTGTCATCAGCAACTCGGCGGATGCTTCGCTGGTATGATTTTTGTAGTCGAACATTGCCATATGAAGATACCTCGATATCTCGTGATTGTTATTGTTGTTTCATGGTGCTGCATTCACTGCGTCTACGGGTGTGTAAGTAATAACATGGGAAATTAAGCGACTGATTAAAACAACCGTATAACTCAATCGTTTGAATAGTAATTCAAAACCACTTGCTGGAGGCAATGCGACTTTAGTTGCGCATCTTTCGTCTAGCTAAGCCGATTGGCCTTGCCGGGGAATGCGTGGAGAAACAGCAAAAATCGGCAGTAAAAAGACGCTTATTCGCTGAGTGTAAAGCGGCAAAATCTCCGCTCGTGGTCTAGCTGAGGGGAATGTTGATGGAGGCGTTATAAGGTACCCGCGTATTCGATGCCGCTGCCATTGCCAGGGGCGAGCATTTCTGAGGCAGGGTTTAGCGGAATCGTTAGCCCAATAGCGTTAGCTCATAGATATGGCGGATGCGTTGACCATCCCAGTCATAGCCGAGATGACGCCCTTGCCGTGTTGCGGAGAGCGCGGGTGGCCGTAATACAGCGGCACACTCGCCATCCGGGTCTCGAACGCTGGGGTAAACGATGCCATCCGTCTGCTCCTCCCACGCCTTTCTACCCAAGGTTTGCCCGGCTGCCCAGCTATCCGGATCGAGAAGCGCTTGGGCAGCATTCTGTCTTCGTAAATCAATCAGTTGGCCCGTTAGATCCGACAGATAAACACGCTGCTGAAGCATCATGGGCGGCTCGTTTGACTCCGCCATAAAGCGCTCTGCGTGGTACACAGTTTCAGCAATGGCCGTGGCTTCGGTTAACGCGCAGTAGTAGGCGCCAAAGGTGCCATCGCTAAAACGTGAGCCGGTCTCAGGGAAGTGGCAAAAGGCCGCCATGACGGGAGTCCATCCAGGCCCATAGCGGCGGTCGCCGTCGCGAACTAGATGGATCGCGCCCGCTTCTTCACGAAGCCTAGCCGAGGTCTCGCCTTCTAGTTCATTGAGTAACGCCCAGTCATCAGCGTTGTTATTGACGCCTTCGAATAAATCAATAGGCGGGAAACGCGAGGGAATAACCCGATAACTGGGTCGCCAAGTAACGTTGCTTAGCGGGAAGGTCATGCATGGCCCCCACCACGCGCGGCATCTAAATGCTGGCGAACAACGTAGAGGTCGGAGACTTGTCCATTTAACAGACGTTCCATGGGGGAGTGGCCGGCAAAAAGAGGGTTGCAGTTGGCTCGCTGCAGCCAACTGTTAGCGGCTTCTTTACTGGGCAACAGTATATGCAGCGCTTTATAAATGCCGAGAATCAACGACATCCGTTCCAAGTGATTGGCATCAAGCCGCGCCTGCTCAGGCGACTGCTTCCAGCGCCGGTAGGTAGAGTCCGGTACACCTAACAACAGCGCGGCCTCGCTCTCTTTCAATCCCCAAGCGTGGGAAATGTTGGGGTAGGTGCGCATTGCTGCGGCCCCCATTTCGCGGCGTTTGTCGGCTGTTTTATGCTGAATGGACATATAGCTTTCTCCTCACTTACGTATAGCTTACGCCAAGTGAGCGGTTTTTGAAAATATCGACCATTTGAGCTGTTCGCGCTGGAGTCGCTGTTTTACTCGGCTTCCTTGTGCGCCAGAATAACGCCCAGAAACCCCTCACCGTAATCCGCCAGTTTGCGCGCACCAATGCCGGAGATTGTGCCCAGTGCTGCCAGGCTCTGGGGTTTCTGCTCGACCATTTCGGCCAGAGTGGCGTCGTGGAAAATCACATAGGCAGGCACGCCCTGGGCCGCGGCCAGTTCCCGACGGTGCTGGCGCAGGGCTTCCCACAGCTCCCCTTGGGGCAGCGCGGTAGAGCCCCCTTTGCTGCCACGCCGGGTGGCTTTGGCCTTGCTTGGTTTGCGCAGGGTGAGGGCGTGTTCGCCGCGCAGCACCGGCTTAGCGTTGGCAGTCAGCTTGATACCGCCGTGGCCCTCCATATCGACACTTAAATAGCCGCTGGCAATCAGCTGGCGAAAGAGCGCTTTCCACTCATTAGCCGTTAGCTCTTTACCAATGCCGAAGGTGCTGAGGCGGTCATGGCCAAAGCGGGTGATGCGCTCGTTGCTTTTGCCCAGCAGTACGTCCACCAAATAGGTGACGCCGAAGCGCTGCTCGGTGCGGTAGACGCACGACAGCGCCTTTTGCGCCGCCACGGTGGCCTCCCAGGTCTCGGGTGGGGTCAGGCAGTTATCGCAGTTGCCGCAGGGGGCGTCTAGGTGATCGCCAAAGTAGTGAAGCAACGACTGACGCCGGCAACTGATGATTTCACACAGCCCCAGCATGGCGTCGAGCTTCTGCTGCTCAATGCGCTTTTGCTGGTCGGCGGCGCTGGAGTCCTGCTGCATCTGACGTAGCGTGATCACGTCCTGAAGCCCGTAAGCCATCCAGGCATCGGCGGGCAGGCCGTCGCGCCCAGCGCGGCCGGTCTCCTGGTAGTAGGCTTCGATGCTCTTGGGCAGGTTGAGATGCGCCACAAAGCGCACGTCGGGTTTGTCGATACCCATGCCGAAGGCGATGGTGGCCACGATGACCACGCCATCTTCACGCAGAAAACGGGTCTGGTGGTGCTGGCGCTGCTCGGGGGGAAGCCCAGCGTGGTAGGGCAGCGCGGTCAGCCCCTGGCGCTCCAGCCAGGCGGCGGTCTCTTCCACCTTGCGCCGGGAAAGGCAGTAGACGATACCCGCCTCGCCGTCGTGGTGCTCGCGGATAAAACCCAGCAGCTGTTCCTTGGCGTTGCCCTGATTTTCGGCAATATGGTAGCGGATATTGGGCCGGTCAAAGCCGCTGTTATATAGCGCTGCTTCGTGGAGCTGCAGATGCTCCATGATGTCGTGCCGGGTGGGCACATCGGCGGTGGCGGTCAGGGCGATGCGCGGCACCTGGGGAAAGCGCTGATGCAGGTGGGAGAGCTGGCGATACTCGGGGCGAAAATCGTGCCCCCACTGCGAGACACAGTGGGCTTCATCAATGGCGAACAGGGCAATCTGGGTCTGTTCCAGCAGCATCTGCATACGCGCCGTGGCCAGCCGTTCCGGCGCGACATACAAAAGATCCAGCTCGCCCGCCCGCAAGCGGTTCTCCACATCGACTGCCTCGTGATAATCGAGGCTGGAGTTGAGGTAGTCCGCTCTGACCCCGTTTTGCTTCAGTGCCGCGACCTGATCCTGCATTAGCGCGATCAGCGGCGAGACCACAATCGCAGTGCCTGCGCGCAGCAGCGCAGGGATCTGATAGCACAGCGACTTGCCGCCGCCGGTGGGCATCAATACCAGTGCATCGCCCCCAGCAATCACATGCTCAATGATGGCCTGCTGCGGACCGCGAAAGCTGTCGTAGCCAAATACCTCCTGCAGCACCTTGAGGGCTGCCGGGTGGGTGTCGCCGTGCATCAATGCTCTCCCTTGTCTTGTGCTTAAGAGAGAATTGTCGCACGAAAAACGTATGCGGCGACTGCCTAGCGAATCCCCGCCCTTAAGAAAGACTGCACAAATTGACGTTGGAAAAGCAGGAAAGCCACCAGCAGCGGGGCGATGCTAAGCAGCGTGGCGGCGCTAACGGTGGCCCAGTTAACCCCGGTTTCTGGCGCAGAGAAAACGCCTAAGCCCACCGTTAGCGGACGGCTCTCTACCGAGTTGGTGACCACCAGCGGCCAGATAAAGTTATTCCAGTGGTGGCTGATTGAGACCAGGCCATAAGCTAAATAGGTAGGCTTAGCCAGCGGTACGTAAACCTTCCACAAAATTTCCAGCCAGTTGCAGCCTTCGATACGGGCGGCGTCTTCAAGCTCCTGGGGGATGGTTTTAAAGGTCTGGCGGAGCAGGAAAATACCTAGAGCGCTGGCGACATAAGGCAGACCAATCCCGGTGATGGTATTGATCAACCCCAGTTCGCTTGCGATGCGGTAGTTTTCCACAATCAGTACTTCGGGAAACACAAACAGCTGAATCAGCACCAGCATAAACAGCACGTTTTTGCCGGGAATCGGAAAACGCGCAAAGGCAAATGCCGCCAAGGTGCAGACAATAAACTGGCCGATCACGACGCCCGTTACTAACGCAAAGGTGTTCAGGTAGTAGTGGGCAAAGGGCGCCTGAGACCAGGCGTTAATGAAGTTCTCCAGCGTCAGCGGGGCGAAGAACTCAAAATTCACCATAAATTCGCTGGGATGGAAGGCGGCCCAAAAGGCATACAGCAGCGGGAATATCCAAATAATCGCCAGCAGCCATGCCGCCACGGTTTCAAGCGATGGGATAAAGACGTAACGGGTGTAGGGCGTATAGGTCGTCGTTGGGTTCATTGGTAGTGTGTCCTGCGGTCTAAAATCGTGAACTTCAGCGTGGCCACTACCGCCAGTACCACCAAAATCACCACCGTAATGGTCGCCGCCGTGGTGCGGTCAAAGAACGAGAAGGCGTTCTCGTAGACGTAATAGAGCAGCAGGTTGGTGGCGTTGTTGGGCCCACCCTTGGTCAAAATAAACAGGTGATCGACGACCCGAACCGAGTTAATCAGCGCATTGATCAGCACAAACAGCGTGGTGGGCATGAGTAGCGGAAAGGTGACTCGCCAGAAGAAACTCCAGCGGCTAGTGCCTTCTAAGTCAGCCGCCTCTTTTAACTCGGGTGGCATGCTCTGTAGCGCCGCTAAGTAGAAGATCATAAAAAAGCCGGCTTCTTTCCACACCGACATCACAATCACCGAGCCCAACGCGACGCTTGGGTCGCCTAGCCAGTTAACGCCTGGGATTCCCAGTGCGCCGAGCAGGCTATTGAACAGGCCAATTTGTGGGGCGTAGAAAAACATCCAAATATTGGCGGCGGCGATCATGGGCAGAATCGTCGGCGTGAAATACGCCATACGCACAAAACCCCGCCCGCGAAGCTTGCCATTGACGAACAGCGCCATGCCAAGTGCCAGCGCGATAGACGTAGGAATCGTACCGACGGCGTAGATTAAGTTGTTACGAGCTACTTTCCAAAACGTCGGGTCATCGAACAACACCTGATAATTTTCAAGGCCAACGAATTCAGTGGGTGCGCCGCGAAAGCCGGGTAAAAACAGGCTATTAATCACCGTTGTCACGGTCGGTAAATAAGCAAAAGTGGTCAGCAGTACCGCAGCGGGCAGCAGCAGAAGCGCGCCGTAGAGCTGCATTTTGCGGTGATTGGTGAATGACATAGAGGCGTACCGCACGTTGGAAAAGCCGGGGCATCCCCCGGCGAAGAGTAAAATTCTAACGCTTAGCGGGCGTAGCGACGTAGCACGCCGTCGGCTTCTTGCTGCGCCTGACTAAGCGCTTCTTGCGGTGTCATTTGCCCGGTCAGCGCAGCTTGCACAGCGTTATCCAAAGCGCGGCGAATGCGGCCGCCCTGGTAAGTGGAGAGCTCCGCCGTGCCGTGTTCAAGCTGGTCGCGGGCCACCGCTGCCGGCGCGAATTCTTCTACGTAGCTTTGCAGCGCATCGGTTTCATAGGCGGCGGGGCTAACGCCCATGTAGCCAGTCTCAATCGACCAGGCAGCGGCTCTCTCGGGGGCGGTCATCCAGCGAATAAAGGTCATCGCCGCGCGCTGTTCTTCTTGGGTGGTATCTTCAAAAATGTAGAAGTTGCCGCCGCCGGTAGGGCTGCCGCGCTGGGTTTTCATCGGCAGCATGGCGACGCCAAAATCAAAATTGGCTTCGCTGCGTACGGCGGTCAGGTTGCCGGTGGTGTGCCACATCATCGCCGTGGATTCTTCAAGGAAGTTCTGGCGCAGCGTACCCCACTCGATAGTGCCGTCGGGCATGGCATTGTGCTCGGTGGCCAGGGAGACCCAGTACTCCAGTGCTTCAACCGCTGCGGGGTCGTCAAAGTAGACTTCCGTGCCATCTTCACTCATTAGCCGGTGGCCGTTCTGAAAGGCGAAGGCCTGGAACATCCAGTAGGGGTAGCCAGTGGACGGCACCATCACGCCCCATTGGTCGCCACCGGAAGCTTCGTGCACGGTGGCGGCCATTTCAGCCATCTCTTGCCAGTTTTCGGGGGGCGTTTCGGGGTCGAGCCCGGCAGCTTCAAAGGCGTCTTTGTTCCAGAACAGTACGATGGTGGAGCGCTGGAAGGGGATGCCATAGGTCTTGCCATCCAATTGGCCATTTTCCATCAAGCCGGGGTAGAAACTGTCGAGCCACTCGCGTTCTTCGTCGCTTTCGATTAAATCATCGAAGGCGACGATGGCGTTCTGCTCAATCAGTTCGTAAAGGTCGATCGAGAACATGACCGACAGCTGGGGCGTGTCGCCCGCCTCCATCGCCGACATGGCGCGCACGCGGGTGTCGTCGTAGTTACCGGCGTAAATGGCTTCTACATCGATATCCGGGTATTCGCTCTCAAACTCTTCTACTAAGTTATCGACCACATCGGTGAGCGCACCGCCCACTGCGACGGGATAGTACATGGTGAGTACAGTAGGGTCGTTGGCGGCGGCCTGACCGGCACTGAGCAGGCCAGCAGTGAGTGCAGAAAGAGCAATGGGGATACGGGCACGCATGGGAAACACCTCAACGTTGGGGTTGGAGCTGCGAGTGGGGCGAAGCGCTTTCCGCTGACAGTGCAGCGGCGGGTAATAATGAGTAAGCGGTGAGGTCATCACGGCGCAGGCCGTTTCCACCGAATAGGTGAGCGGCCTCGGCTGTCCAGCCGATCCGACACTGCTGGCCAGCCAGCCTATGGCGGCCGCTGAGCCGAACCCGAAGGGTATGATCACCGACTGCCAAATGGACGATGGTATCGGCACCCAGGTATTCATCGCTGACCACCATTGCGGGTACGCCAGTCGTCGAAGTGGTGCTTAGCGCGATATCCTCCGGGCGGATGCCTAACTGTCCGCCGACAGCTTCTAATGGCGCCACTGGCGTGTGCGGCTCACCTACGATAACGGCACCCTCCTTGCCTGCTTCCAGCGGCAGTAGGTTCATGGCCGGGCTGCCAATAAAGCTGGCGGCAAAGGCACTGGCCGGGCGGTTATACAGCTCGTCAGGCGTGCCGTCCTGCACAATTTTGCCGTGTTGCATTAGGATAACGCGGTCGCCCATGCTCATGGCTTCGACCTGGTCGTGGGTGACGTAGATGACCGTCATATTCAAACGACTTTGCAGCGCTTTAATTTCCCGGCGCATATCGCTGCGCAGCCGCGCATCCAGATTCGAAAGTGGCTCATCCATCAAGCAGATCGGGTGTTCGGAGATAACCGAGCGCGCCAGTGCTACGCGCTGGCGCTGGCCGCCGGAAAGCTGAGCAGGTTTGCGGTGCAGGTAGTCGGTGAGATCCACCAGTTCGGCGACCTTGGCCAACCGCTCGCGCTGCTCTGCCTTGGGCACTTTGCGGCTGCGCAGTCCAAATACGATGTTGTCAGCCACGCTTAGGTGCGGGAAGAGTGCATAGGACTGAAACACCATGCTCAGTCCACGATCTCCCGGCGGCAGGCGGGTGACGTCGCGCTCACCGATATGGATTTGTCCATCGCTGGCCTCTTCCAGGCCAGCGATCATGCGCAGCGTGGTGGATTTCCCGCAGCCTGACGGCCCTAGCAGAATGACAAATTGGCCAGGGGTTACGTCGAAGGAGATATCATCGACAGCAGTGGTCGCGTCCCAACGTTTGGTGACGCGCTCCAGGCGGATACGCGATTGGTTTGACATAGCACACACATCACCGGCTGCTGGTTGTTGTTAGTTCAGCTTGTGTTGAAGGTGTTGCGATTGCATTACGTCTTTATGACGATTATATGGCGGAGTGTCAAACGCTACGTACGCTAAAAGCTGGCCGTATAAATGACGGCCAGCAATCGGTTAGCTGTAAATGGATATTTTTGTTCTAACCATCCGCATTAATACGTTGAATAATGTCGCTTAAGGCGTGCTCGGCTTTGTCGTTTTCTATCTGACAAGTGCCAGCATTTAAGTGTCCACCGCCGCCATAGCTTAGGCACAGCTCGCCAATATTGGTGTTGCTCGAGCGGTTGAGAATTGACTTGCCAATTGCCAATACCGTGTTTTGCTGTTTTAGCCCCCACATGACATGGATAGATATATTGACGTCAGGGTACAGGGCGTAAATCACAAAGCGATTGGTTGCGTAAATGGTGTCTTCGTTACGCAGATCGAGAACGACAACGTTGCCCTGCACTTTAGCGCAGCGCTGGATTTGTTCCTTCGCCACCTGTTCGTGCTCTCGATACAGCGCGGTGCGCTCGTGAACATCGTCCAGTTCCAAAATCTCTTCAATGGTATGTTCACGGCAGTAGTCAATCAACTTCATCATCAGCTGGTAATTGGAGATGCGGAAGTCGCGGAAGCGGCCAAGGCCGGTGCGGGCATCCATAATGAAGTTAAGTAGCACCCAGCCTTCGGGGTTGAGGATTTCATCTTGATTAAACTGGGCAGAGTCGCCTTTATCGACGGCTTCCATCATATCGTCCCAGCGCGCCGGAAATGCCTCATACCCGCCGTAGTACTCCCAAACAACGCGGGCAGCAGAGGGAGCGTCTGCATTAATAATATGATTGTCCGCCCGCTCTACGTTCCTTACGGTTTCGCTTAAATGGTGGTCAAAGGCAAGGTGGCACCCTGGCACGTAAGGCAGGTTGGTGGTGATATCGTTGGTATCAATGGCGACTTTTCCATCCTGCATATCTTTAGGATGCACGAAAGTAATCTCATCAATGAGATCAAGATGTTTGAGTAGCGCGCCACATACCAAACCATCAAAATCGCTACGGGTAACCAAACGAAATTTGGGTGCTTTCTGCGTTGACATTATCTTTCTCGTTTAGATGATTGATGATGAAAAGGTATCAGTAGTTTACAGGAGTTAAAATAAGCCTTTATGGCATTACAATTTCTCATATCAACGCTTTACCGCTAACCCATTGAAAACTTAATTAACCCATCAACGATTGATGGCGAAAATCATTTGCTGATCTTAATCCCGTACCGCTGCAGCCTGCGCACCACGCTGGATTGGCTTATGCCCAGACGTTCGGCAATGGCATAGGTGCTGGGGAGTGTGTTGCACAGCTCTTCAAGCGTTTCTCGCTCCAGCCGCGCTAGGTACTGCTTGAGGCTTTCCTGGGGCTCGAGTGCTCCTGCCGAAGTGACTGGCGAGGCGCTCGGTAAACTGGCTGGGTGCTGCTCGGCGTGAGGAAGCACGGCGGGCACCTCGATTTGATCGGTGGGGCTGGAAAGCCAGGCTCGCTCTAGCCAGTTCTCCAGCTCGCGGACGTTACCCGGCCATTCGCTGCCCATTAACGTCGACCAAACGCGGGTATCGAGGATTTTTTGTCGTCCATAGCGCTGGTTGAGCCGGTTTAAACAGGCTTCAACCAGGTCGGGAATATCCTCACGGCGGTCGCGAAGTGGCGGCAGGGTGACGGGGATCACATTGAGGCGATAGTAAAGGTCGAGACGAAACAGCCCGGCCTCTACCTGTTTTGCCAAGTCTTGGTTGGTGGCCACGACCAAGCGGAAATTGACCTTGCGTGAGCGGGTATCTCCCAGTCGGGTCAAACTACCGTCCTGGATTACCTTGAGCAGTTTGGTTTGCATCAACAGCGGCAACTCGCCTATTTCATCCAGAAACAGCGTACCGCCCTCGGCCTGCTCTAGCAGGCCCGCTTTTCCCTGCCGCGCGGCACCGCTAAAGGCGCCGGGCTGGTAGCCAAACATTTCGGACTCAAACAGATTCTCGGGAATCGCCGCGCAGTTAACGTCAATAAAGGGGCCGTCACAGCGCTGGCTCCAGCGGTGTAGCTGTTTGGCAAAGGCGGTTTTACCCACGCCTGATTCACCCAGCATCAGCACATTGGCATCCGAAGGGGCGACCCGCTTGAGCAGTAGCGCAATTTCGCGCATCACGCTGCTGCGTACCTGCAAATTGTCCAGGGCATCATCCAGCGCCTGCTCTTCGGCATCGGGGGCTGCCTGGCTGCGTTTTAAGTGTTCGCTAAAGCGTTTTTGCAGCAGCGCGTATTCGTCCTGCAATAGCTGCAAGTCGGTTAAATCCCGGGAGCGGCTGATGATGCGCTCTAGCTTGCCTTCCACAAACACGGGGTAGGCTTCGGCAATCACCCGGCGGCCTGTTCCGGTGACCTGCATTAGCTGTGCGGGCCTGCGGGTGCGCATCACTTCCATGCTAATCGAGGGTTTGAGCACGCCGGCGGCTTGCAGCTGCTGAACACTGCTGGCGAGCAGCTCTTCCCGCGAAACGCCGTAAACCGCTTCGGCCCCAGGGCTGATATCGACTATCTGCCCATCGCCACTGACGATAAAAAAGTGATCGTTGGCGGTCGCCACAATGGTTTGCAGCACGCGTCTATCTATTTCACTCATTCGAGATTACTCACCTGATTTACCTGCCGCCGATGCTTTCTAATCGAACCGTTTTTGAATTATCGATGCAATATTGAATTGAATAACCGTCAATTTAATGCATTTTTGCATCGAATGGTCAAGAAAAGTGGCGGTTCTAGCGGTTTCAGCGCCTTGGCACGCTATGTGCAATGTCTATTGATAGACAAGCCGCGTTCGCATTGCGATTCAACAATTTCAAATAACGTCTCGGTTCAAATAACGTCTAGGAGAGAACGATGTCGGAGTTTAATCAGCCCCTGGGCGGCAATACCATGCCGCGCTTTGCAGGCCCCGCCACCATGATGCGCCTGCCTACCCAAGAGACTGCCGAGGGGTTGGATGCGGCATTTATTGGTATCCCTATGGATATCGGTACATCAAACCGTCCCGGCACGCGCCTCGGGCCACGCCAGATCCGCGATGAGTCGCGCATGTTGCGCCCCTACAATATGGCAACCCGAGCAGCGCCCTTTGAAAGCCTGCAGGTGGCGGATATCGGCGACGTACCGATCAATACGTTTCACCTGCCGAAAAGCGTCGACATCATCACTGCCTTTTATGATGACGTACTCAAGCACAACTGCATTCCGCTGACCCTGGGCGGCGAACATACCTTAACGCTACCGATTCTGCGCGCCATGGCGAAAAAGCACGGCCCGGTGGGTTTGATCCATATCGATGCCCACGCCGATGTCAACGAGCATATGTTCGGCGAGCCGATTGCTCACGGTACGCCGTTTCGTCGTGCCCAGGAGGAGGGCTTATTAGCCCATGGCAAAGTCGTGCAAATCGGCCTGCGCGGAACCGGCTATGCGGCAGAAGACTTTGACTGGTGTCGTGATCAGGGCTTCCGTGTTGTGCCCGCCGAAGAGTGCTGGTACCGCTCGCTGGCGCCGTTGATGCAGGAAGTGCGCGAGCAGATGGGCGATATCCCGGTGTATATCAGTTTCGATATCGACGGCTTGGATCCTTCTGTTGCCCCTGGTACTGGCACGGTGGAGATGGGCGGACTGACCTCAACCCAAGGATTAGAACTGGTTCGCGGTGCGTCTGGGCTGAATATAGTCGGCTGCGATCTGGTAGAAGTGTCACCGCCTTACGATCCTAGCGGCAATACCGCGCTAATGGGCGCCACGCTGCTGTATGAAATGCTCTGCATACTGCCGGGCGTTAAGCATAGTAACTAATTTAGATAGTAAGAAAGTTTAGATATTAAGAAAGCGCCGATCTAACAAGGCGCTATTAGCCGCCAGCCCACCTCCAATAATCACTTCCAATGGGTGAACCCTATGTCGTACAGCAACGTTAAATCGGATCAGCCGAGTCCTTCGGCACCGATACCCCCTGCGCACTTACTGAAATTTCTGATCCCCTCCATTATTGGGGTACTGCTGTTTTTGGTTCCCTTCCAGGTCGGGGACTCTATTAATATTGGCATGGGTATGATGGCTGATGGCTTGCAAACGCTGCTAGGATCAGCGCTTCCCGCCATTGCGGTGGTCATTCTCTGCCTCTCGGTGGTGGTGACGCTATACGTCAAGCTCGCTAAACCTAGCTGGGCTCAAAGCGGGCCCTTTCACGATATGTTCGATGTGGGCGTCATTTGGGTTGCGATGCGCATTCTTGGCGCCATTTTCGTCATCATGACCTTTTTTCAGTTCGGCCCAGAGTTTGTCACCGCCTCGTTTACCGGCGGGGTGATGCTCAATGACTTGGCGCCGGTGCTGCTGACGTTCTTCTTCTTTGCGGCGCTACTGCTGCCGTTTCTGGTCGAGTTCGGCTTTATGGAGTTTATTGGCACCATGGTGCGTAAGCCGTTCCGGTTTATCTTTAATCTGCCGGGACGCAGCGCTATTGACGCCACCGCTTCATGGATGGGCTCGGGTACCGTTGGTGTGCTGATCACCGCCCAGCAGTACGAGCAGGGCTACTACAATGGCCGCGAAGCCTCGGTGATCGCCACCAACTTTTCGGTCGCCTCCATCGCGTTCAGCCTGCTAGTGACTAACTTTGTCGAGATTAACCACCTGTTTGTGCAGTTCTACTTCACGGTGGTGGTGTCCGGTTTGATCGCTGCCGTTATCGTGTCGCGGATTCCTCCACTGTCGCGTAAATCCAACGACTACTATGAGCCGGTCGGCTGCCAGTTAAGCGAAGAGCGCACTGATAATGTAGGCCTGTTCCGCTATAGCCTGTTGCAGGCTACCCGTCGCGCAGGCAGTGCTCCAGGGCCGCGTCAGTTAGCCCGCTTGGCTCTACTCAACGTCATCGATATTTTCCTGACGCTGCTGCCACTGGTATTTGCGATTGGTACCGTTGCGCTGATTTTAGCCGAGTTTACCCCGCTGTTTACCTGGCTTTCCTACCCTATGGTGCCGGTGCTCGAACTGCTGCGTATTCCTGAAGCACAGGCGGCCGCGCCTGCGACGCTGGTAGGGTTTGCCGATATGTTCCTGCCGGCGGTGTTGGCGACCAACATCGAAAGCGAGTTGACCCGCTTCGTGATTGCCTGCCTCTCCATGACGCAGTTGGTGTATATGTCAGAGATCGGTGCACTGCTGCTCAAATCGAAGATTCCCATCAAGTTCTGGGAGCTGGCGGTAGTGTTCTTACTACGTACCGCGATTACGCTGCCGATCATCGCCTTTATGGCCCATACATTTTTCTTCTAAGGGGCCTGCGATGACCTGCGCTGAGTTACTGATTAAAATGCTACGCGATACCTATGGCGTGCGCGCGCTGTTCGGCATTCCCGGTGTGCACACGGTAGAGCTTTATCGCGGGCTGGAAGGCAGCGATGTACAGCACGTCACTCCGCGCCATGAGCAGGGCGCGGGATTTATGGCCGACGGCTATGCCCGCGCCAGCGGTCAGCCGGGCGTTTGCTTGATTATCACCGGCCCGGGGATGACCAATATCGCTACCGCCATGGGCCAAGCCCTGGCGGACTCTATTCCCATGTTGGTAATTTCCAGCGTCAACCGCCGCGATACGCTGGGCTTGGGGCAAGGACGGTTGCACGAGCTGCCCAGCCAGCAGCAAGTGATTAGCGGTGTGGCGCGGTTTAGCCACACGCTGCTGGACGCCAACACCTTGCCCGAGGTGCTCGCCCGCGCCTTTGCCGTCTTCAACGGTGCGCGCCCGGGCCCGGTGCATATCGAAATCCCCATCGACTTGTTTAATGCGCCGGTAAAAGCATCGGCTTCGTGGCGAGCGCCCACGCTTTATCGAGCAGCGCCTGATCCAGAAGGGCTGGCCGAAGCCGCCCGCTTGTTACACGCGGCGAAACAGCCCCTGGTGCTATTAGGTGGTGGCTGCGTATCAGCACCAGAGGCCGCGCGAGCATTAGTAGCAAAGCTCGATGCGCCTACGGTCACGACAATCAATGCCAAAGGGTTGCTAGGCCGCGACCACCCGCTGGATTTGGGGGCTAACGCGGCGCTACCCGCAGTGCGCGAACTGGCGGCCAATGCCGATGTGATTTTGGCGGTAGGCACCGAGCTGGGCGAGACTGACTATGACGTGGTGTTTGACGGTGGCTTTCACCTTAATGGCACGCTGATCCGCATCGATCTCGACCTAGAGCAGCTGGTGCGTAATCAACGCGTCACGCTGGGGCTGGTGGGGGACGCTGGGCGCAGTCTTGAGCTTCTGCTCGCTCACTTCCCAGACACAGTGCAGCGTCGAGGCGTTGAGCGAACTGCCGCCGTCCTGAGCGCGCTGAATCTGCAAAATGACCCTGCTTTTAGCGACTTTGTGCCGCTCTACAACACCTTGGCCGAGCATTTGCCCGAGGCGATTCTGGTGGGTGACTCTACCGCGCCGGTATATGCCGGTAATCATCTGGTTAGCCAGCCAGCGCCAAGGCGCTACTTCAATGCCTCAACCGGCTACGGCACCTTGGGCTATGGTCTGCCCGCGGCGCTAGGTGCCCAGCTGGCGCGGGCGGATCTGCCAGTAGTGGCGCTCGTCGGCGATGGCGGGGTGATGTTTACGCTGTCGGAAATCGCAACCGCCGTAGAAGAACGCCTACCGGTGGTGATTGTGCTTTGGCACAACGCCGGTTACGAAGAGATTCGCCGCTATATGGATGCCAACGGGGTGGCGCGCCTGGGCGTGGATATTCAGGCGCCCAACTTCCTCACCCTGGCCGAAGGTTTTGGCTGCCCGGGCGTTCTGGTAGAAAGCCCCGCCGAATTATCCGAGGCGCTCGCCAACCGCGAAACCAACGGGCCTCTACTGATCGAAATTGACGCCGCTGCCTGGCAGCGCGCGTGCGCACATTCTGACTAGGATATTCCCATGCCGTCACTCAGCCATCAGATTCTTAATCACCAGTTCATCAACAACCAGTGGGTGCCCTCGGCGGGCACCCGACTGCTCGACGTGATGAATCCCTACCGCGAAGAGTGCATTGCCCAGGTCACCGCGGGGGACGCAGCAGATGTTGATGCCGCGGTAAAAGCTGCCCAGCAAGCGCAGCCCGCCTGGCAGGCTCTGGGCGGTGCCGCGCGGGCAAAATACCTTGAAGGATTTGCCGATGCACTGGAAGCCCGCCGGGATTCGATCCTCACGCTTTCGGCCACCAACAACGGTAAGCCGCTGGCAGAAGCGGGCATTGATCTAGACGATGCGATTGCCTGCTACCGCTACTACGCGAAGCAAGCCAGGGCACTGGATGACCGCCAAGGCGAGTTGGTGAGTGTGGAGATGGCGGGCGTTGAGGCGCGTACCTATCACGACCCGGTCGGGGTAGTGGGGCTGATTGCGCCCTGGAACTTCCCGCTAGTGACCAGCGCCTGGAAGCTGGCGCCTGCTTTGGCGGCCGGTTGTACCGCGGTACTTAAACCGTCAGAAGTCACGCCGCTTCCCGAACTCGTGCTGGCCGAGATTGCCCTGGAGATCAACCTGCCCACGGGCGTGCTGAATCTGCTCAACGGCGACGGTGAGGGAATCGGTGCGCCGCTAACCCACCATTCTGGTGTGGATAAAATCTCCTTTACCGGCAGCAACCGTGTCGGTGAAGCGGTGATGCAGGCCGCCGCCACACGCACCGCTAGCGTCTCTCTGGAACTGGGTGGAAAATCGCCGATCCTGGTGATGGAAGACGCCGACCCCGATCAGGCAGCCGAGTGGGTAATGGCCGGTATCTACTTCAACGCCGGACAAATCTGCTCTGCAACTTCGCGGTTATTGGTGCACGAAAACGTGGCCGAAGCGCTCTACGCCGCCCTTGCCGAGCGTATGGATGCGCTGACGCTGGGCGACCCGCTGGCCGAAGGCACTGACCTGGGGCCGTTGACCAGCGCCAAGCAGCGCGATGCGGTACAACGCTATCTGGACATTGCCGAACAGGAAGGCCTTACGGCAGTGCGCGATATAAAGCACCGTACGCTGCCTGAACAAGGCTACTTCCTCGCGCCTACGCTTTACCGTGATGTGCCGCTAGAGAGCCGCTTATGGCAGGAAGAGATTTTCGGCCCGGTGCTTTGTGGCCGCAGCGTGGCAAGCGAAGCGGAAGCTATTAAACTCGCCAACGATAGTGACTACGGCCTGGCGGCCACCGTCATCAGCGGCGACCCCGAGCACGCCAAGCGCATCGGTCGCCAGCTCAAAGCCGGCAGCATCTGGTACAACAGCGAACAATTAGTGCTACCCGAAACCGGCTGGGGCGGCTTCAAGCGTAGTGGCATTGGTCGTGAATTGGGCCCTTGGGGGCTAAGCGCTTACCTGGAAGTGAAACACGTCATTGGGCCAGCCTAACGCTCAAGCGTGAGCTATAGGCATGAACTTATGGCATCGCATATCGCCGGGACGATTTCCCGGCTTTCACTACCTGCCCCGGCACATCGTGGCCAATAAGGTCGGGGAGGGTGGCGGCGACCTCAAGTAGGGCATCCAAGTCGACGCCGGTATCCACGCCCATGGCCTCAAACATATGCACCAGGTCTTCAGTGCATACATTGCCGCTGGCGCCGGGGGCGAAGGGGCAGCCGCCCAGCCCGCCTAATGAGGCGTCAAAACGGGTAATGCCCGCCTGCCACGCCGCCAGTGCGTTAGCGAGACCCATGCCGCGAGTGTTGTGGAAGTGCAGCGTGAAAGGCGTTTCGGGCCAGCGCGTAAGCACGGCTTCACACAGGTGTTTAACCTGGGTGGGGTTCGCCATGCCGGTGGTGTCGCAGAGCGTGATGCCCTGAATGCCAAGGCCGATAAGTTGCTCGACCAGTTCCAGCACGCGTGTTTCGGGGATTTCTCCCTCAAAGGGGCAACCAAAGGCCGTCGACAGAGAGGCGTTGATAAACACGCCGCTTCCCTGTGTCACTTCCAAGATCGCCGCGAACTGTTCAAGGGACTGTTCCGGTGTCATGCGCAGGTTCGCCAGCCCGTGGCTATTGCTGGCGGACATCACCAAATTGATCTCATCCACCTGGCAGGCAAGTGCTCGCTCGGTGCCTTTTACGTTGGGTACCAGTACGGTGATATCGACGCCTTCCCGGCGTTGAATGCCGGTCACTACGTCAGCAGCATCACGTAGGTTGGGGATCGCCTTGGGGGAGGTGAACGAGGTCGCCTCGATGCGCCGTAGGCCTGTGGTGGAGATTGCGTCTATCCAGTGGATTTTCTCTTCCGTAGGCACAAAGCGCGCCTCGATCTGCAGGCCGTCCCGTGGGGCGACTTCATTGATCTCTATTTTTTGGGGGCAAGGTGATAACTGACGCATAGCAAACTCCCTAAATAATGCCCGCTTGGCGCAGTTTGGCGCGGGTTTCGTGATCAATGCCCAGCTCATCCAAGACATCGTCGGTATGCTGACCAAGGGTGGGGCCGCCGTCGCCGATTCGCCCAGGGGTAGCGCTAAGCTTGGGCAGTACGCCGGGGACTTTTAGCGGTTTACCGTTGGGGCGAGTGAATGTTTGAATCATTTCCCGCGCTAGGTAGTGTGGATCAAAGGCGATATCTTCCGCCGTGTAGGGGTAGCCTGCGGGCACACGGGCATCATCCAACGCTTGTAAAATGGCATCCCGTGGGCGCTCTTCCGTCCAATTTTGAATCGCGGCATCAATCATCTCCGCCTGCTGGCTGCGCCCATCGTTATGGGCCAGGGCCGGGTCGTTTGCGAGATCATCGCGGCCAATCACGCCCATCAGGCGCTTGAAGATGCTGTCGCCGTTACCGGCAATCAGCACATAATCACCACCCTGACAGCGGTAGGCGTTGGAAGGGGTGATGCCGGGTAGGGCGCTGCCGCTGGGTTCACGCACTTGGCCGCTGGCATCGAACTCTGGCAGCAGGCTCTCCATCATTGCAAATACCGATTCATATAGCGCAACGTCGATTTCCTGGCCAAGGCCACTGCGGTTACGCTCTTGGAGTGCTAGCAGGGTGCCGATAACGGCGTAGAGCGCGGAGAGTGAGTCGCCGATGCTCACCCCAACGCGCACCGAAGGCTCCCCCGGCTGGCCGGTGAGGTAGCGCAGCCCGCCCATGGCTTCGCCAATTACGCCAAAACCGGGTTTGTCGCGGTAAGGCCCGGTTTGCCCGTAGCCGGAAATATGCACCATGATCAGCCGTGGATTGAGTTTGGAGAGTGCCTCCCAACCCAGCCCCCAGTTGTCTAACGTACCGGGGCGGAAGTTTTCCACCACCACATCGGCCTCGGCGGCTAGCTGGCGCACTAGGCCTTGGCCCTCTTCGCTGCGCAAATCCAGCGCTACCGAGCGCTTGTTGCGTGTCTGCACATGCCACCACAGTGAGGTGCCCTCTTCTAACATTCGCCATTTGCGAAGCGGATCGCCGGTGCCGGGCGGTTCGATTTTGATCACATCAGCACCAAATTCTCCCAGCAGTTTGGTGGCGAAAGGCCCCGCAATCAGTTGGCCCAGCTCTAGAACTTTTAAGCCCTGTAGCGGAAGCTGGCGTGCTTCGGAAGCATTCATTAAGGCGCTCTCTTATCATTGGTGTATCACTGTTTCCCAGCATGCGTGAGCTAACCTGGGGCGACAATTAGGCAATCGGTAACAAAGGGTTCGTCGGTGACGAAGGTGTGCGCTAGCATGAACAGGTTGCCTTCAAGGAGTCCGTTGTATGCGCCGCTTCGATTTTGTCACCCTTAAACTGTTTATCTCCGTGGCGGATGAGGGGCGTCTGACGGCGGCGGCCGAGCGCGAACATTTAGCGCTTGCCGCGGTGAGCAAACGGATAAGCGACCTGGAAGCGCTGGTGGGCACAACGCTGCTCTATCGTCGCCCGCGAGGGGTGGAGCTGACGCCTGCAGGCCAGGCGTTTTTGCATCATGCCCGGCGTATTATGGATAATATTGAACGCCTTAACGCAGAGCTTAGCGAATATGGGGAGGGCGTACGGGGCCATGTGCGCATTCACTCCAATACCTCGGCGATCATTGCCTTTCTACCCCAGGATCTCAGCGCTTTTTCGCGCCTTTACCCGGAGATTAAGATCGATCTCCAGGAGCGAGTGAGCAGTGAAATCATCACCGCGGTGCGCGATGGGCTGACCGATATCGGTATTTTTGCCGGGCATGTCGCGGCACCGGAACTCCAGCAGCTCTCCTACCGGCATGATCGACTGGTATTGATGACGCCCATCGACCACCCCTTAGCCGAGCGTGAAAGCATCGCCTTTAACGAAGCGCTGGCGTTTGATTTTATCGGCTTGCAACAGGATGCCTCGCTGCAATCGCTATTGAATGAACAAGCTAACCTGGCCGGTAAAGCGCTGCGTATGCGCATTCAGGTACGCAGCTTCGATGCCATTTGCCGCATGATTCACCACGGTATGGGCGTGGGCGTACTGCCGGAGCAAACTATCTACCGTGATCTGGGCGATTTGCAGCTCAGAAGCATTCCGCTCAGCGACCCCTGGGCCCAGCGGGAATTGGTGATTGGTATGCGCCGCTACGCCACACTTCCGGCCACTGCTCGGCATTTAGTCGACCACCTCACCCAGCATCATCAGAATGAAGACACACTCTAGAGGCTAGAGGCGAGCCATCGTATTTGACGAAGCCAGCCTTCTTGAACGTCGATTTGAGACCCTTGGCGGCTTGTTTCAAGATCGAACCAGCACCACACCCAATAACGACAACCGTAGAGAGTCCTCCCATGCGGAAACAACTACTTGCCACGCTGGCTACCCTAGGCATGCTAACGGCGGCGCCGTTCGTCTTGGCTAACCCAATCGAAATTCAAGTCAACAACACTATGAGCGAAGGCGGTTCGGAAAGCGCCGCGGTGGAGCGCTTTGCGGAGTATTTAGAAGAACAGGCGCCTGGCCGCTTCGAAGTGCGTCCTTTTTTAGCCGGTTCTCTCGGCGGTGAGAACGCCGTGCTGGAACTGCTCAACCTGGGTCAAACTCAGCTCTCCATTACCGGTGGCAACTGGCGCCAACAGTATGCGCCTGAATATGACGCCATTACGGTACCCTTTGTGTTCACCACCTGGGATGAAGTGGACGCCTATATGGAGAGCCCGTCCGGCCAGGCGCTGGTTGAGAAAGCAGAAAACCAGGGCGGCCTGAAGTATTTTGGTTTGCAGCATCGCGGGCCTCGCCACATGACCGCTAACAAGGAAATACACTCGCCAGCTGATCTGGAGGGGTTCCGCCTGCGCCTGCCTTCGCTGCCGGTCTGGCTGGAAGTGTGGGGAGAGATCGGCGCCCAGGTAGTCAACGTGCCGGCGCCAGAGATTTATCTCGCCATGCAGACCGGCCAAGTCGACGGCCACGAGAACTCGCTCTCCTCACCCTATACCCGTCGCCTATGGGAAGTGCAGGACTACCTGATTATGACCAGCCACGTGCAGTTCCCGTGGAGCTGGGTGGCCAGTTCGCGCTGGTGGGATGGCTTAGAAGAGGAAGATCAAGCGCTGATCGAAGAAGCCATTGAGGTGGCCCGTCAGTACGGGTCAGAGCGCGAGCGCGAACTTGACGAATTCTATCTGGAAGCCCTTCAGGAAGAAGGCATGACCGTTATTGAGCCGGATGTTGCGCCTTTCCGCGAGGCGGCGTTACCGGCGATTGATCGTGTAATGGCCGACATGGCCGAGGGTGTTCGTGAAGATGCGCTGGGTAACCAGAGCGAGTAACACCCCTTGGGCAGAAACCGTGGCGTGCCCCAGGTCAGTCGCGGTTTTTCATGACAAGTTAATTTTCAAGACAAGTAAGTTTTCATAACCGATAAAAAAAGACGTCAGAGTAAGGAGTTCTGCTGTGGAAGACGCGGTAGCGCCCAATAACGGGTCGGATCGAATTGCTTTCTATGCGCTGCGCGGCGTCACCCGCCTGTGCGATGGGGTAGGTGTAGCGTTAATAGCGGCCATTCTGTTTCTGATCGTGGCGGCGGTCATCGCCCGCGACCTGCTGGGGCTGGGCATGCCCTGGACGGAAGAGGTGGCGTCCATGCTGGCGATTTACGCGATTGGCTTTGGTTCGTTATCGGCGTGGGTACGCAGCGAGCACCTGGTGGTGGATCTTTTTAGCCATAAGCTTTCAGGGCTGGGTAAAAATATTCAGTATCGGCTCACCGCGCTGATTTCCTGCGGTTTTTTTCTGCTCGCTGCCTGGGGCTCGTGGATAATGTCGGATATGAGTGCCAACAATAAAACCGTCTCGTTAAGTATCAGTTTTAGCTATCTCTACTATGGTGTTTTCTTCAGTTTTGCAGGCATGGCGCTAATTGCTGTGTGGCAAACCCTGCGTGGCCCGGTGGCGTGGTTGGAAACCTCCCATGAAGAAGAGGCCTCGCAGCCATGACCGAGCTACTGATTTTTGTCGGCGGCCTGCTAGTGCTAATGGCGATTGGCTTGCCGGTGGTCGTCGCTATTGGCGTTACCTCGTTTATCGCCTTGGTATTTACCGGGACTGGCGGCTTGCCTGTCGAGCTTTTGCCGCTACGTATGGTGCAAACGCTCAATAACTTTACCCTGTTGGCGATTCCGCTGTTTATTCTGGCCGCCAATATTATGAATATCGGCTCGACGACCACGCGGATTTTTGACTTTGCCACCGCCTTGGTGGGCTTTACCAAGGGCGGTCTTGGTCACGCTAACGTAGTGGCCAGCTCCATCTTTGCCACCATGTCGGGCACTGCGGTGGCCGATGCGGCGGGGCTGGGTAGCATTGAAATCAAGGCCATGAAAGAGCGTGGTTACGCGCTGGATTACTCTACCGGCATTACCGCTGCTTCCAGCGTTATCGGGCCGATTCTGCCGCCCAGCATCGCCTTGGTCGTTTACGGCTGGCTGGCCAATGTGAGTATTGGCGGGCTGTTTATGGCGGGGCTGCTGCCGGGTATTTTGATGGCGCTGCTGCTAATGGGCATGACTGTATTACTAGCTACCACTGGCAGGGTGGTGATGCCCAAACCCACGCCCTTTGATGCCTGCGAAGTCGCCCGTACGGGTAAGCGCGCTATTTTGCCAATGATAATGCCCGCGATTATCGTTGGTGGCATTTGGTATGGCATCTTTACGCCCACAGAAGCTGGCGCGATTGCCTCGCTTTATGCGGTGATTCTGGGTGGCCTGATCTATCAGGATTTGAACTGGCGAGATCTCTACAGCGCCTTCCGCCGCACCCTGATGTTCAGTGCGGTGATCCTGCTGATTATTGCGGTCTCCAGCTTTTACGGCTGGATTCTGGTGCGCATGGGCATTCCCCAAGCGTTGGCGGGCCAGGTGGCCAGCATCGATATGCCCATGTTTGCACTGTTGCTCTGCTTTGCGCTGTTCTTCCTGTTAATCGGCTGCTTTATGTCGGTGATTGAAAGCATCCTGATTTTCACCCCGATAGTAGTGCCCGCCGCGCTGAGCGCCGGATTAGACCCCGTCCACTTTGGCATTGTCATGGTGATCACGCTCTCGGTGGGGGTGATTACGCCGCCCTTTGGCACTGTGCTGTTTTTGATGGTAGGCATTACCCGGCTGCGCTACGGCCAGGTCGTGACGGCGATCATGCCGTTCTTACTGCCGATTATTGCCACCATTTTGTTGCTGATCGCCGTGCCGGGGCTGGCCACTTGGCTGCCAGACGTGATGGGTTATTAGTGGAGAAGGGAGCCGCTGGATGAAAATGCCGCAAAACACTTTTAAAAAACAGCTGCTGGCGGGCCATCCGCAAACGGGGATTTGGCTTGGGTTGGCGAGTGCTTATTCGGCTGAGATCGCGGCGACCGCTGGCTTTGACTGGCTGCTGCTTGACGCCGAACATGCCCCCAATGACGTGTCTAGTCTGCTCAATCAGCTGCAGGCGTTGGCTCCCTATGCAAGTCACCCGGTAGTGCGGCCGCCCACCGGCGATGTGGTGATGATCAAACGCTACCTGGATATTGGTGTGCAGAACCTGCTAATACCGATGGTGGAAACCGCCGAACAAGCCGCCGAGCTGGTGGCGGCCACGCGCTACCCGCCCCGGGGTACCCGCGGGGTGGGACATGTGTTGGCGCGGGCCTCGCGCTGGGGGCAGGTAGACGATTACCTCTCCCGTGCCGATGACGAGATTTGCCTCATGCTGCAGGTGGAAAGCCCCCAGGCACTTGCCAATCTGGAGGTGATTGCGGCGGTAGAAGGTGTCGATGGGGTATTTATTGGCCCGGCGGATTTGTCGGCATCGATGGGGCACCTTGGCAACGCCAGCCACCCGGAAGTAACCGCGGCAATTAGCGATGCTATCACCAAAATTCGTGCCGCAGGCAAGGCGGCGGGTATCGTCACGGTGGATGAGCAGGCAGCCCGCGGCTATTTAGCAGCGGGCTGTACCTTCGTGGGTGTAGGGATTGATACGCTGCTTTATGCTAATGCTTTGCGTGGGTTGGCAGAGCGTTTTAAAAACACGCTTTAACCAAAATAGTGACTAACCAAGCAGGGGATTACTCCCCAGCAGGCAAAATCCTTCCTGGATTCATCAACCCTTTAGGGTCAAACAGCGCTTTAACGCCGCTGATCAACTCCCGCTCGATAGGCGATAACCGCGCTAAGTAAGCCGCTTGCTTGGTGCGGCCAATGCCGTGTTCGGCGCTGATGCTGCCGTGGAAGGCGTCGAGCACGTCAAACAGCTGTTCCTCCAAGCCATGCAGATGGGCTTTCTTATCACTATCCGCCATTGCTGATGGCGGCAGAATATTGAAGTGCAGGTTGCCGTCGCCTACATGGCCGTAGGCAATGATTTCGCACTCGGGTGACGCCGCCATGACCACATCACTGGCTCGGCTGACGAAGTCGGGTATCGCCGAGATGGGCACCGAAATATCGGTGCGTAGGTGCTCGCCGCGCCGCCGCTGGCCTTCCAGCATGCTTTCGCGGAACTGCCATAGCTGGACGGACTGGGTGTCGCTGGACGCCAGGGCCCCATCCAGCACCAGCTCGCGCTCCATGCCAGTTTCCAACAGTTGCTCCAGCATCGAACCGAGATCTACCGGCCCGGTGGCCGCAACTTCCATTAGCACATACCAGGGGTAAGCACTCTCCATTGGGTCGCGCAGCTCAGGCGTTGCTTCAATGGCCAACTCAATACAGCGGCGGGGGATCAGCTCGAAAGCGGTCAACAGATCGCAGCAGTCGCGTCGCGCCAAACCATAGAGATCAATCACCGCCTGAACAGAGGGCAGGCCAAGCAGCGCGGTACGGTTTTGGGTCGGGCGTGGTGAGAGTTTGAGTACCGCGCCAGTGACGATGCCCAGGGTGCCCTCGCTGCCTAGAAATAGCTGCTGAAGGTCGTAACCGCGGTTGTCTTTATGCAGCGCGTTCAGGCTCTCCCAGACTCGCCCGTCGGGAAGTACCACTTCAAGCCCCAGCACCAACTCGCGCATCATGCCGTAGCGCAACACGTTAAGCCCGCCCGCATTGGTGGCGATATTGCCGCCAATCTGACAGCTGCCTTGGGCACCTAGTGAAAGCGGAAAATCGCAGTCATGCTCAAAAGCCGCCAGCTTAACGTTTTCAAGAATACAGCCCGCGTCTACGGTGATGGTGAAGTTAACCGGGTCTATGGCGCGCACGCTGTTTAAGCGCTCCAGGCTGATCACCAGTTCCTGACCATTGGCGGCAGGCAAGGCGCCTGCCACTAGGCCGCTATGGCCACCCTGGGGCGTCATTGCGATCCCTTGTGCATAGCAGCGCTTAGCGACTTCGGCGACTTCCACGGTGTTCGCCGGGCGGGCCACCGCCAGCGGCATCCCCAAGGTGTCGCCCGCCCAGTCGCTGACGTAGCGGGCCATGGCGTCAGGCTCGCGAATTAAACCGCGCTCGCCGAGTAGGCCGGTTAGTTCATCTAAAAAGGGGATGGTGTCGGTCATTAGGCCTCTTCCTGCCAGGCCGAGCCTTCCGGAAAGCGGTGCTGTGCTTGGGACTCTGCGTGCATGGCAATGCTGTAACCCGGCGCTTCAGGTACTTGGTAGCGGCCCCGGTTGATGACCACCGGGTCGATAAAGTGCTCGTGGAGATGGTCCACGTACTCAAGCACGCGGCCCTCTAGGCTGCCGGACACCGCGATGTAGTCGAACAGTGAGATATGTTGAGTATATTCACATAGCCCAACGCCGCCGCCGTGGGGGCAAATCGGCACGCCAAACTTGGCGGCCATTAGCACGACTAGAATGACTTCGTTGAGCCCGCCCAGGCGCGCCGCATCGAGCTGGCAGTAGTCGATGGCATCGGCCTGGAAGAACTGTTTAAACATCACTTTGTTGTGGCAGTGTTCACCGGTGGCAACGCCAATGGGTGCAACGCGGTGGCGAATCTCAGCGTGGCCGAGGATGTCGTCTGGGCTGGTGGGTTCTTCGATCCATAGCGGGTCAAATTCCGCTAAGCGACGCATTTTGGTGACCGTTTCGTCGACTTCCCACACCTGGTTGGCGTCCATCATTAGCACGTTGTCCCAGCCGATCTCCTCGCGTAGCAGCGCTGCGCGGCGGGCATCCTCTTCGGTATCACCGCCAATCTTCTGCTTAAAGTGGGTCCAGCCTTCCGCCAGCGCTTCCCGTGCCAAGCCGCGTACTTTATCGTCGCTGTAGCCCAGCCAGCCCGCCGAGGTGGTGTAGGCGGGGTAGCCATCGCCGCGCATTTCGGCTTCACGGGCCGCTTTTCCAGGGGCCTGGCGGCGCAGCAAGCAGATGGCTTCTTCGGGCGTTAGCGCATCGGTGACAAAGCGGAAGTCGAGACAGCGCACCAGCTGTTCGGGCGTCATATCCACCAGCAGTTTCCACACCGGCTTGCCCTCATTTTTCGCCCACATATCCCACACGGCGTTGACGATGGCGGCAGTGGCGAGATGAATCGCACCTTTATCGGGGCCAATCCAGCGTAGTTGGCTGTCGCCAGTGATCTCCCGCCAAAACGTACCCATGTTGTCGGTAATCGACGCAAGTGTTCGCCCTTCAATCAGCGGTGACAGTGACTGCAAGGCGGTCACCACGATCTCGTTGCCGCGGCCAATGGTGAAGGTTAAGCCGTGCCCTTCGGGGCTGCCGTCATCGGTATGCAGGATGACGTAAGCGGCGGAGTAGTCCGGCGCGGCGTTCATGGCATCGGAGCCATCCAGCGAGCGTGAAGTGGGAAAGCGGATATCCTGAATCTCGACGCGGGTAATGGTTGTCATTGTGCTCTCCTTGGCGTTGAGGTGGGTGGCGTATTGATTGACAAGAACAGTGTTAGCGACGCGCTAAGTGGCGCATCAGCTCGCGAATGCCGTAGGTCCAGGGCGGCAACTGATCGCTTCTGCCGACTTTGTTGACCAAGGCGCCTAAAGCCGGGGTGGCAATGGTGACTCGGTCATTCATATGATGCGTGAAGCCCTGACCTTTACCGTCGCGGTCTTGAATCGGCGAGAACATGGTGCCGAGAAACAGCATAAAGCCGTCCGGGTATTGATGGTGAGCACCGATGGTTTGGCTGACCAGATCCAGCGGGTCGCGGCTGATTTCGCGCATATCGCTCTCACCCTGGAGCAGGAAGTCGTCGTCTTCGCCCTCAATGCGTAGCGATACCTGGCAGTTGCGCACGCTGTCGATATCAAAGTGGTCATCGAATAGACGAATGAAGGGGCCAATGGAACAGGAGGCGTTGTTGTCTTTTGCCTTGCCGAGCAGCAGGGCGCTGCGTCCCTCAACGTCACGCAGGTTAACGTCGTTGCCTAAGGTTGCCCCACGCACCTGGCCACGGCTGTCCACCGCCAGGACAATTTCCGGCTCGGGGTTATTCCATTGCGATGATGGGTGCAGACCCACCGGGGTGCCAAAACCCACCGAGGAGAGCGGCTGCGCTTTGGTAAACACTTCGGCATCGGGGCCGATGCCGACTTCCATATATTGCGACCAGCCTCCGCGCGCTTGAAGCGCTTTTTTAAGTGCCATCGCCTCTTCAGAGCCCGGCTTAATCTTGGAAAGGTCGCTGCCAATCAGCGCCTGCAAGTCGTCACGCAACTCGTCAGCTCGGGTGGGATCGCCGCCCGCTTGCTCTTCAATCACTCGCTCCATCAGGCTGACCGCAAAAGTGACACCGCACGCTTTAACCGCCTGCACATCGCAAGGGGCGAGCAGGTAGGGTGCTTGCGCCGGCGATGCCTGGGAGTTCGCTAGTAGCGTCTCCAAACTGCCCAACGATTGACCTTCTGCACGCGTTACTACCTCCAGCAGGTCGTCGCGTTCAAGCAGGTCGGCCATGGTCGGGCCAAATTCGGTGATATCAATGACTTGACCATCGTGCACGGTCACCAGTGTCGGGCCAGCCTGTGGGCCATCCAGCCATACGCGGCCAACCAGCAGCGCTTTGTCCAGGTCATTGGGAACGGCGTCGGTCACGGAAAGTGGGTTCATGCGTGCCTCCTGTAGTAATAGTGGAACAGTAATAATGGAACAGTCATAAATGCGTCTTTAAAAATGCTGTGCGACTGGCGGTTGGTGCGCCATCGCCTATCCTGTTATGGATGTCGTGTTGTATGACAGGTATGCCAGTTCATGCCCTACTCTAGCGCACCGCTCCATTTCGGGTCGATAGGTAAATCTGTCTAGATGAATACAATTTCGCTAAGCACGGCATTCAACAATAAAAGTAAAAAGCGCTAAGGAGAATTTCATGTTAGACGAGTGGAAGGGCAAGCGAGTATTAATCACGGGTGCCAGCCGAGGAATCGGCGCCGCGGTTGCTAAACAGTTTGGGGCGTTAGGGGCTCACGTGGCGGTGCACTATCACAGTAGTGAAGGGCCCGCCGAAGCGGTGGCCCAGGCTATTCGCGATGCCGGTGGAGATGCCTTTACCCTTAAAGCGGATGTTAGCCACAGCAGTGAAACCCAAAAACTCGTCGACGAGGCCGCCGAGCGTCTGGGCGGTTTAGACCTACTGATTAACAACGCTGGCGATATGCTGGGCCGTGTTGGCTTGGAAGAGATGGACGATGACCAGTATGACCGAGTCATGGATCTCAACGTGCGCTCGGTGCTGATGGCCAGCCGTGCGGCACTGCCACATTTTCGCCGCGCTGGGGGCGGGAATATTATTCATACCACCTCGATTGCCGCGCGCAACGGCGGTGGGAGTGGCGGGGGGCTATATGCTTCAGCAAAAGGCTTTGTGAGTACCATTACGCGCAATATGGCTAAAGAGCTGGCCGGGGATAATATCCGCGTTAACGCTGTCGCTCCTGGCACCATTGCAACCGATTTTCATGAACGCCACTCCAGCGAAGGGCATTTGTCCGCAGCCCGGGCCTCAATACCCATGGGACGTTTGGGAACCGCGGAAGAGTGCGTGGGCGCCTATCTATTTCTGGGAACCGACACATTAAGCGGCTATGTCACAGGCCAGATTATTGAGGTCAACGGCGGGCAGCTAATGCCATGAATACTTCAACGACTGATTATGCGACTAAGCAATGTTATGAAATCGCTATCACCATGGGCGACCCTGCAGGGATCGGCCCGGAGATCATTTGTCGTGCGTTGAGCGCGATGTCCTCCGCCGAACGCGCCACGGCCATGGTGATCGGTGACCCGGTTATTTTTCGTCGTGCGGCAGCCAGCGTCGGGGTTGAACTCGACTTTGTGCCGCTGGAGCAGATAGAGAGCGGTCAGGACAGTGTGGCCGTTGGGGTGGTCGAGGTGCCTGAAGGAGCAGAGATTCCCGATGGCCAAATCAGTGCCGGTGCTGGCGATATGGCGTTTCGCTGTGTCCAGAAAGCGGTTGAGCTGGTGCAGGCGGGTCGAGTGCAGGTGATCGTGACAGCACCACTGAACAAGGCAGCGCTGCACGAAGCGGGGCACTTTTACGATGGCCACACTGGCATGCTGGCCTCGCTAACCGGTGCGCCTTCGTCATTTATGCTGCTGGCATCAGAGTCGCTCTCGACGCTGCATGTCTCCACCCATGTGTCGCTGCGGGACGCGATTGATCGTGTCACCCCCGAGCGCATCATCGCCACCGTCGAGGCGGGGCAGGTGCACTTGGTAGCGCTGGGCATGCGTGCTCCACGTATCGCCGTGGCCGGACTCAACCCCCACTGCGGCGAAGGGGGTATCTTCGGCGATGAAGACAGTCGCTGTATTGCCCCTGCGGTGGCGCGCTTGCGCGAGCGCGGCTTTGATGTGAGCGGGCCGATCTCCGCGGATACGGTGTTTTACCGCGCTTCGAAAGGCGAGTTCGACCTGGTCATTGCCCAGTATCACGACCAAGGACATATTCCCGTCAAGCTGATCGCTTTTGATACCACGGTGAACGTCAGCCTAGGTTTGCCGCTTCAGCGCACCTCGGTGGATCACGGCACCGCCTTTGATATTGCTTGGCAGGGCAAAGCTGATGCCACCAATATGGGCTCAGCGATTGCCTATGCCCGGCGGCTAGCCAGTGGCGCTAAAGCATGAGCGGCTGCCGATTGGCGATTATTGCCGACGATCTATCCGGGGCGCTGGATACCGCGGCACCGTTTGCCGCTCGGGGCGCGGACTCTCGCGTGGTAATCAGCTTGGAGGCGTTAGCGGCGACGCTGGAAGCGTGGCAAGATCAATGGCCAGACGTTATCGCTGTGAACACCGAATCCCGTCACTTACCAGCTGAGCAAGCAGCGTTGCGGGTGAGTGAGGCGGTTCGATTATTAACGCGTGCTACCCCAGAACAGTGGTTTAAAAAGGTCGACTCGACCATGCGGGGGCAGGTGGTTGCAGAGTGTTCAGCAGTGAGAGAAGCGCTTGGAATTCCTTTGCTGCTGGCGCCTGCCGTTCCAGCGCAGGGGCGAACAGTACGCGATGCCCAGGTGTGGGTAGAAGGGATTCCTCTTGCCGACACGGCCTATCAGCAGGATGCGCGCTCGGCGCCGCTGGTTGGCCCGCTTGATCAAGCGTTTGCCGCCAGCGGCCTGCCGATTCAGCGCTATCGGCCTGGACAAGAAACGCCTTTTCCCAGTGCGGACTGCATCGCTGATAGCGAGAGCGACGAAGAGCTCTCAGTCCTTTACAGCCTAATAATGGCCGCTGACGACAAGCGGGCCCTGGCAGGCGCTGCAGGATTGGCAACGGCGCTAGCCCAATACTGTTTTGGGCCTACAAAAACGCATTTTAGCGCTCTGCATCAGGTTGTTTCGGTGCTATATGCCGTGGGGTCTAGAAGCCCTCGTGCAGGCGAACAGCTCGACCAACTGTGCAAACAGTGGCCCGATTTAGCCGTTATAAACGCGTGCCAAGAACCCGGTGATGCTGCCTTTCCGGCTCAAGCTCTTCACTCTTGCGTGGTAGTGCCAGGTTGTAAGGAGGGTGTTCTCACGGCGAGCGAGGTAGCCAAAGCGATGGCTGTCCAGGTAGCGAGTATTGCCTCAAAGCAGGACGCAGTTGATAGCCTGCTGTTTTTAACCGGCGGTGATGTCGCCATGGCCGTGCTCACTCAGTTGGGTACGAGTTATATCTCCGTTGAGACGGAGTGGTCGCCGGGCGTGGCGTTGGGTTACATGGATGGAAATCTCGCTCGTAGAGTGATGACCAAGGCAGGCGGCTTTGGTGAACTGCAGCTGCTGGTACGCTTACACCGGCAACTCAGTCAGCGGCTGGCATCACCACCGGTATGACTAAAATTGTTATCTGGATAGTTGCGCGATTGCAGGCGACCAACTAGGTTTGAAGCTGGTGGTATGATACGTATACAGCACTATGGTCAGTTACGTTGATTGTCGCCGATTAAATAATAACCAATAAATCACAATAAACAGCAGCACATCACAATAACCAACAACAAATCTAATGGTTGTGAGGAGTAGACGATGAGTTACAAAAGCCAGCAGCATCTCCGTATGTCCCGCCTGCTAACCGCCACGCTGATCGCCGCGGGCATTGGCTTTACCGGTGCCGTTCAAGCCGCTGAAAACCTCCGCTTTGCCCATGTTTATGAAACCTCTGAACCGTTCCATAAATGGGCGCTATGGGCCGCCGATGAGATCGAAGAGCGTACCGAAGGGCGCTATACCATGCAGGTGCATCCCGCCTCTTCGTTAGGCAAAGAGGAGGATATTAACGAAGGGCTTGAACTCGGCACGGTGGACGTTATTTATACCGGCTCTCAGTTTGCTGGCCGAGCGTACGGCCCCATCGGCATTGCCGGCGCTGCCTATATGTTCCGAGACTTTGATCACTGGCAGGCATACGCCGATAGTGATCTGTTCCAAGAGATCGCTCAGGGTTACCAGGATCAAACCGGCAATGTGCCGCTGGCGCTCAACTATTACGGCGAGCGTCATGTGACCTCGAATATTCCCATCAATGAACCAGCGGATATGCAGGGCCTGAAAATACGGGTACCCAACGCCCCGATGTACATGATGATGCCCCGTGCCGTGGACGCTAACCCCACTCCCATCGCCTTTGACGAGGTCTATCTGGCGCTTCAGCAAGGCGTAGTGGACGCCCAGGAAAACCCGCTACCGACCATTCGTGCCAAGGCATTCCATGAGGTGCAGGACTACATCAACCTGACCGGCCACATTACCGATTCGTTAATCACTATTGTGGGTGGGCCACGCTGGAACCAACTTTCTGAAGAGGATCGTGAAATATTCCGCGAGGTTTTCCAAGAGGCTGCCGAGAACAACACTAAGGATATCCAGCAGGCTGAAGAGGAGCTGGTGGCCTGGTTTGAGGAGCAGGGCAATACCATTAACGAAGTGGATCGCGCCGCCTTTCGTGAAGCCGTAGTGCCCGCCCATAACGGCGATGCAGCCACCTGGGATGAGGAAACCTACGAACGTCTCCAGGCTATCGGCCAATAATCCAACCCTTTGATAACACTCCGCTCCTTTGAGCGGAGTGTTTGGAGTGTTGTGCCATGAATGACACACGAGAAGACGCCCCGCCTGCCGTCGATCCAAGGGTCGATTTTGAATCCGCCTTTGACGATACCCCGTTCAGGCTGAGTGATTACCGGATTGAAGATTTGGCGACTCTGATACTGTTCTGGGCGCTGATTTTAGTGGTATTTGCCCAGTTCTTTAGCCGCTATGTAATGGGGGACTCAATCGGCTGGACGGAAGAGATCGCCCGCTACCTGCTGATTGGGGTGGGGTTTATGGGCAGTGTCATGGCCGCCCGCAATGGCAGCCATATTATGGTGGAGTTCTTCTACCACTACATGCCTGCGTGGCAAGCGCTTTTGCTAGAGCGTCTAGTAAACCTCATAAGCCTTACCTTCTATATAGCGATGGCGTGGGTGACCTATCAACTGGCATCGCGTACTAGCAGTTTGATGGTGTCTATTGATCTGCCCAAAAGCATCATCTATTTCACGGTATGCGCGGCGTTTGTATTGATGGCGATGCGTACCGTTCAACGGCTCTATCTCAAGTATCAACACCGCAACGATGATGTTTAAAGAGTGCTTTTCACCCCGCCATTTTTATTAAGAGGCCTGCTATGTCTCGATTAACTGTGATGCGCTGGCAAACGCCGCTCGTGTCGCCGCTACTGGCGGCCCTTGCGGTGCTTGGCTGCGTGATCTTGCCGCTGATGGGCTATCATCTCGCTTTTCTGTTTTTCGCTCTGTTTACCATGTTAGTCCTTGGCGTGCCCATCGCTATTAGCCTGGCGGGCTCCTGCTTGATGTTTGTGCTGATCACCGGGCAAGTGCCCAATATCGTCGTGGCTCACCGCATGATTAATGGCATCGACAGCTTTCCGCTACTGGCGATTCCCTTTTTTATCTTTGCCGGGAGTTTGATGAACAACGGCGGGATTACCGAGCGGATCTTCAATTTCGCCAAGGCCTTGATGGGCTGGATGCGCGGCGGGTTGGGGCACGTTAACGTCGGCGCCAGCATCGTATTTTCCGGGATGTCCGGGGCGGCGGTGGCGGATGCCGGTGGCCTTGGCATGATCGAAGTCAAAGCCATGAAAGACGCCGGTTATGATGAGGAGTTCGCGGTGGGCATTACCGCTGCTTCCTCGACTATCGGGCCGATTATACCGCCGAGCCTGCCGATGGTGATTTACGGCGTGATGGCCTCTGCCTCGGTGGGCCAGCTGTTTGCTGCAGGATTGATTCCCGGGCTGCTGATGGGCGCCATGCTGATGCTGATGATCTTTGTTATCTCCCGTCGGCGGGGCTATCAGCGCGATGCGGTGTTCTCGATGCGGGTGCTCGGTCATACCTTTAAGCGGGCGTTCTTATCGCTACTCACCCCGGTCATTATCGTTGGCGGTATTATTAGCGGTGCCTTTACACCCACCGAGGCGGCAGTGGCTGCGGTGTTCTATGCGCTGCTACTGGGTGTGGTGGTTTATCGGACGCTAACCTGGCGCAAGCTGCTCAAAGTCAGCATGGATACCATTGAGACCACAGCGGTTATTCTGTTTATTGTGTCTTCCGCGTCGATTTTCGCCTGGATCCTCACCAGTAATCAGGTCACCCAGAACGTGATTGCCTTAATGGGCCCCTTTGCCGACAGCAAGCTCGCCGTGCTGATGATGGCGAACATTGTGCTGATGATCGTCGGCTGCTTTATGGAAACCATCGCCGCGATCACTATTTTAGTCCCGGTGCTGCTGCCCATGGCGGTTGCAGTGGGCGTAGACCCAGTTCATTTCGGGGTGATTATGGTGCTCAACCTGATGATTGGCTTGCTGACTCCGCCGGTGGGCATGGTGCTCTACGTGCTTTCCAGGGTGTCCAACGTCAGCTTTGAGCGCTGCATGCGCGGCACCATGCCGTTTCTTATCCCCTTGGTGATCTGCCTACTCTTGGTCACCTTTATTCCGGCAATCTCTATGTGGCTACCCACGCTGATTTATCGTTAAGCACTGTCTTTAAGAACTGTCTTTAAGAACTGTCTCGTTAAGAACTGTCGGTAACGGATTAATATTAAGATCAGGAGTATGTGAGTCATGACTGATGCGTCGCCAGGTATGTCGCCAGAGTTTCGCGTTGCCCGTGAAGACCTTAGCCGTTTTATGCAAGCAGCGCTTGCGGCTGCGGGCGCTGACAACGCATCTGCAGAGGCAGTAACCTGCGCTCTGGTGACGGCCTCGCGAATGGGCACCGACAGCCACGGCCTACGCCTGCTGCCCCACTATTTACAGGCGCTTAAAGGCGGGCGCATTAACGGTGCGCCTAACATGCAGTTTCACCAGCGTTTGGCCGCCACGGGGTTCTTGGATGCGGACGATGGGTTAGGGCACTTGGCGGGCTATACCGCGATGAAGCGCGCCATGGATATGGCGGAAAAGGTTGGAATGGGCGCTGTCGCGGTGGGTAACTCTTCGCACTTTGGGGCGGCGGGCTGTTATACCTTAGCGGCGGCTGAGAGCGGTTATCTGGGAATGGCGCTCTGCAACTCAGACCCCTTCGTGCTATTGCATGAGGGCGCCAAGCCTTTTCACGGTACTAACCCTATCGCCTTTGCAGCGCCGGTGAGAGGTGAGCTGCCGTATCTGCTGGATATGGCGACCAGCTCGGTGCCCTGGAACCGGGTACAGCAGTACGGCGCGATTGGCCGTGAGCTGCCGGATCAGGTCGCTGCCGATGCCACTGGAAAGGTAAGCCGCGACCCAAGCGAAATTGCCGCGCTGTTGCCATTAGGCGGCAATGGGTTTGGTTTTAAGGGCGCCGGGCTGGGCGGTATGGTGGAGATACTTAGTTCAGCCTTATCGGGTATGCAGCACGGCTTTAAACTTCTCCCCATGGGCGGGCCGGATATGTCGACCCCGCGTGGCGTTGGGCATTTTTTCCTGGCCATGAACCCCGATGCGTTTGTAGATGAAGGCACTTTCGCACGCGGACTAGCCGAGTACTTGGCTGACCTGCGTACCCAGCCTGCCGCCGAGGGTGCAGAAGTGCTAGCCCCGGGAGATCGCGAATGGCGCTGCCAAGCGCAGCGTGATGCGCTTGGCATTCCTCTCGATTCTGCTAATCAATTGGCCTATGCCGAGATTGCTAAACAGTGCCGAATAGCGCCGCTCATTCAACTCGATTGAAGGCTGGTTTAAGGACAGGTTTGAGGACAAGTTTGAATGACGGGTTTAAAAGCCAGGTTTAAAAGACAGCGACGAGAAATGCAGTAAAATAGCGGAAAATTCCAGGTTAACCAGGGGTGACTGCCTATGAGCAGATACCGGATCGAGCGAAAAACGCTGTCCGAACAGGTCGCTGAGCAGCTCGAGGCGGAGATCCTTGAAGGGCGGCTAAGTGAAAATGATCAACTGCCTTCAGAGCGGGAGTTGATGGAGCAGTTTGGGGTTGGCAGGCCAGCGGTGCGCGAAGCGCTGTTCCATCTCCAGCAGCTTGGGTTAATTGCTATCAATAGTGGCACGCGCGCCAGGGTGATTCGGCCCACCGCAGAGGCGGTGATGGCCAGGCTTTCCGGGGTGACCCGGCAACTGCTTTCCAAGCCCGATGGCCAGCAATATTTTCAAGAAGCGCGGGCCATGTTTGAAATTTCATTGGCTCGCTATGCGGCGCGTAACGCCAGCGAAGAAGATTTGGCGCGGCTACGCGAGGCGTTGGCCGATAATCGAGATGCGATAGGCGATGAAGCACGCTTTAAGCGCTCTGATAACGACTTTCATGGTGTATTGGCCAGCATCGGCCGTAACCCGATCTTTGATGCTATCCATGTGGCGCTCTCTGAGTGGCTAGATGATCGCCGGGCGCTGGTGCTGCAGAAAAAAGACGAAGATAAAGCCGCCACTGCGGCCCATACCGAAATCATCGAAGCCATTGAGTCCCGCGATCCGGATAAGGCCGAGGCAGCTATGCGGCGCCACCTTGACCGTCACTACGGCACCTATATGCAGCTTAAAAAGCGTCTTTCGGATGCCCCATAGCGCAGGCGATCGAATAAATCCTGCCGCCGGATTCGTTCGGCGGCAGGAGTGACATTACTCAGTCATAGACGATTCAGCAATGCGTTGGAATTCCGCCACTAGATCTTCACCAATGCGCGGAGCCCACTCTTCGTAAACCGGCTGTACGGCTTCCTGGAAAGCGGCAATTTGCTCGTCATCAAGGCGGGTGATTTGCATACCGCGCTCTTCAAGCTGATCCCGCGCCCAGTCATCGTACTCGCTGGAAAGCTGGATTTCGTAATCGGCTGCCTGCAGCGCGGCTTCCTGAATTAGCTCCTGATACTCGGGGTCGAGACGATCCCAGGTACGCTGCGAGATCATTTTGATAAAGGGTGTGTAGACGTGGCGGGTTTCGGAGCCATAGTCCTGCACTTCATGGAAGTTGGAAGTCAGGATGGTGCTCCAGGGGTTTTCCTGGCCATCGACAACGCCTTGTTCCATGGCGGAAAACAGCTCACCAAAGGCCATGGGAGTCGGGTTAGCGCCCAACGCTTGCCAAATAGCCAGGTGCACCGGGTTTTCCATGGTGCGAATTGAAAGGCCACGAACGTCAAGGCCTGCTACGTCCTCAGGTGAAGCGACTTCTCGGGCGCTATTGGAGAGCTGGCGGAAGCCGTTTTCAGAGAATGCCAGGGCTTTCAGGCCGGTGCCATCGAAAGCGTCGAGCATTTCTTGGGCGGCATCGCTGCGCATGGCCTCGATAGCCGCTTCCCGGGTAGGAAGCAAGAAGGGGAGGTCAAAGACCGCCAGCTCTTCAACATAGCCGGTGGCGGGGGAAGATGATGGGTAAGTCATATCCAGCGTACCGGTTTGCAGCATTTCCATCATCTGTACGTCGTCGCCAAGCTGACTGTTGGGGAAGATATTGACGCTGATGCGTCCTTCACTGCGCTGGTCAAGAATATCTGCGAAATACTGGCTGGAGATGTACTGAGGCGAGCTTTCTGCCAGGCCAAGCCCCATGCGCAGGGTGACGTTGCCGTGGTCACCCACGGTGGCGCCATCAATTTCGGGCGGGTCGGAAAGATCGGGCGTTTGCGCGTAAGCCATACCTGAGCTGAGCAGCGTGGCGCCGGTCAATAATAGGGTACGTTTCCAAAGATGGTGCATAGTTGTCACTCTCCTGGCGTGCTGCAGGCCGCTCCGCTAAGGGCGTCTTCTAAACGAGCTGCAGCGAGGTTAATTGTTGTTGTGTGTCAGCGGTACTCGCTTACGACAGTGTAAGCGCCGCCACCCTTAGGTGCGAATGTCTAACGTTTTTCCTATATGTTCAACATATACTTTTGTATGTATCGACGCCGAGGGGAAGAAAGCGTACCTTCATGGCGACTCTCCCCTATAGTTAAGGGAGCTTACTTAATCGATTATGTTGGTGGGGCGGTTGAGTGCCTAAAGCGCGCCGACTGACTTTTTATATTTACTTTAGGCGTGGAGAGACACCATGGCCAATTTTCAACGTATAACGCCTGAACAATTGCGTTCACGCTACTGGTTCGATAACCCCGACCACCCCGGTACTACGGCGCTGTGCATCGAGCGCTATCTGAATTACGGGATTACTCTGGATGAGCTGACCAGCGGTAAGCCGATTATTGGTATTTGTCAGTCAGGTTCTGACTTAACCCCGTGTAACCGTCATCACATTGACTTGGTCAAACGGGTAAAAGACGGTATTCGCGCGGCGGGCGGGGTGCCGTTTGAATTCCCCATGCACCCTATTCACGAAAATGTGCGGCGGCCCACCGCTGCGCTGGATCGTAATCTTGCTTACTTAGGCATCGTGGAAGTGCTGCATGGCTACCCGCTAGACGGTGTGGTGTTAACGACTGGCTGCGATAAAACCACGCCCGCGGCGCTAATGGCGGCGGCAACGGTGAATATCCCGGCGATTGTGCTTTCCGGCGGGCCGATGCTCAACGGCTGGCGCGGAGCCGAGCGAGTAGGTTCGGGGACGATTATCTGGGAGCTGCGCAAGCGCTTGGCGGCGGGGGATATCGACTACGCAGAGTTTCTCTCACGCGCCAGTGACTCGGCACCCTCGATTGGCCACTGCAACACCATGGGCACTGCTTCCACCATGAACTCTATGGCGGAAGTGCTGGGCATGAGCCTGCCCGGCTCGGCGGTGATTCCCGCGCCCTACAAAGAGCGCGCCATGGTGGCTTACGACACCGGCACGCGAATTGTCGATATGGTCTGGGAAGACTTGCGCCCGCTGGATATTCTGACCCGGGAAGCGTTTGAAAACGCCATTGTGGCCTGCTCGGCCTTGGGCGGTTCATCCAACGCGCCGGTACATATCAATGCGATTGCCCGCCATGCGGGGATTCCGCTTGATAACGATGACTGGCAGCGCCTGGGCCATAAGATTCCTCTACTGGCCAACGTGATGCCTGCCGGTGCTTTCCTGTGCGAAGAGTTTTACCGCGCCGGGGGTGTTCCCGCGATCCTCCATGAGCTACACACCGCCGGTAAGCTGCACGGCGACGCGCTGACGGTGAATGGTCGCTCCATAGGCGACAACCTTCTTGGCCGCGAAACCCAGGATGTCGATGTGATTTGCCGCTACAACGACCCCTTGGTGGATCATGCGGGTTTCCTCAATCTCAAGGGCAATCTATTCGACTCGGCGCTGATGAAGACCAGCGTGATTTCGCGAGATTTCCGCGAACGCTTCCTCAATGACCCCAACGACCCCGAGGCCTTCGAAGGCAAAGTCGTGGTGTTTGATGGCTCCGAGGATTACCACGCCCGTATTGACGACCCGGCGCTCAATATCGACGCGCGCACTATTTTGGTCATGCGTGGCGCGGGTCCCGTCGGCCACCCTGGCGGTGCGGAAGTGGTCAATATGCAGCCGCCGGAAGCGCTGATCAAACAGGGTATCGAGTCACTGCCGTGCCTGGGAGACGGCCGCCAATCGGGCACATCCGGCTCGCCGTCGATTCTTAATGCCTCCCCAGAAGCCGCTACCGGCGGTGGCTTGGCGCTGTTGGAAAGCGGCGACCGACTGCGGGTCGATCTCAACCGCGGCGAAGTACAACTGCTGATCGACCCCAGCGAACTGGCAGCGCGCCGCGAGCGCTTGGCCCAGCAAGGCGGCTACCGCTACCCTGGCCACCAGACGCCCTGGCAGGAGATTCAGCGCAGCATGGTCGAGCCGCTGGATCGCGGTATGACGCTAGAACCCGCCACCAAATATCGCGATGTGGCCCGCCAGCATCCGCCCAGGGATAATCACTGAGGGGGCGAGCACTTAGATGAGTCTATTGAGTAACTTGTCCCATCGTCAGCAGGGTCTGCTACTGACGGGCGGTGGAGCGCTGATCATGGCGCCAGATGCCCTGCTGATCAAGGTCGCCGACCTGCCCGATGCCGAGATATTGATGTGGCGTGGCTTTCTTTCGGGCTTAGGTTTTCTACTGATCGCCATGCTGCGCTATGGCCGTGGCACGCTGGCGGCCTACCGTCGCTGTGGCTGGACAGGGATCGCCGTGGCGCTGCTGTTCAGCCTCACCACCTGTGGCTTCGTGCTGGGCAACCAGTACACGAAAGCGGGCAACGTGCTGATGATACTGGCCAGTTCGCCGCTTATCGCTGCCGTGCTCTCCTGGATCATCCTCAAGGAGCGTCTGCCCAGGCGCACTTGGCTGGCGATAGTGCTGTGTATGGCGGGTGTCGCCATGATTGCCCTCGATGATGCGGGCGCAGTTTCTTGGGTCGGCAACGCTTTCGCCTTGATGGCGGCAACGACCCTAGCGATTAACTTCACCCTTTGTCGCACACGCCCAGGGGTGGATATGAGCCCCATGCTGGTATTCAACGGCCTTGTTGTGGGTAGCACTGCGGGGCTGTTTTGGCTGGCGGGTAGCGAACCGAGCCTGCCCGCAGCTAACCAACTTGCCGTGGTGATCCTGCTCTGTCTGATTATTGTGCCCTGCGGCGTGACGCTGCTGCAGCGTGGACCGCTCTATCTCCCGTCCGCTGAAGTAGGTTTGCTGATACTGCTGGAAGTGGTGATAGGCACGCTGCTGGCCTGGTGGATTCTGGCCGAACAGCCAGCGCCAATGGCTATGGTTGGCGGCGTTCTGGTGCTGGGAACACTGGGTGCTAAAGGCCTCTATGAACGGCGGTTGGAACTGAAGCAGCGGGCGGGGCTGGATGCTACGCCGTCGATAACAGTCGACCGGTCAAGTACGGTATGATTGACAGGAATCGAAATAGGGTCTTATCGCAGTGACGTCATCTCCCAGTAAGCCAGCCGCTCGCCCCAGTATTGCCGAATATCTCGCCGAGGAGATCTTTGGTGGGCGCTATCACCCCGGTGACTTAGTGCCCCGGGAAATGGATCTATGCGAACGCTTTGCGATCAATCGCTCAGCGGTGCGCAGCGATCTTCGCCAACTGGTCGATGCGGGGATTATTGAGCGGATTTCCGGTCATGGTTCCAAGGTGCGGGAATACTCAGAGTGGCATATTCTCGATGCCCAGGTGACCGACTGGTTAACCCGCTACGCAGCGCCCAACCCAGACATTCAGCGTGAAATCCTCGCCTTCCGCCTGGACGTTGAACCCTATGTGGCGATGACCGCCGCCAAGCGCGCCAAAGCGCGTGATTTGGTTGCTATAGAAGAGGCCTTTGAAGGGCTGGGGCAGAATCTGCGCAATGCCACCTGTGAAGAGGAACGACGGCTGCACAGCGAGTGCGATGTCGCCTTTCATGAAGCCATTTTTAAGGCGACCCACAATATCGTCTGGGCGCAGCTATCGCATATCCTGCGACCTTCCATCTACATGCTGATCTCCATGTCCAACGAGAACGCCCCGGATCCTGAAGAGAGCCTGGAGCGCCACCGTCAACTGATGGAAAGCATCCGGCTGCGCCGCCCCCGGGAGGCCTTTCTAGCGTCCCAAGCGGTGTTGGCAGGCACTGCCGCGGCGTTGGGGCTTGAGCACAGCTTTAGCTCATTAGGGCGCAGCGTTGAGCTACCCCACACCGCTCCCTAAGTTCTTTTTTCAATGGCAAAAACAAAGGCAAACATATGTCTGATTCCAACTCTGGCTTTACACTCGGCCTGGTGGGCGTGGGCAAAATTGTCCGCGACCAGCACCTCCCGGCGATAGCCGCTACCCCAAACTGCCAACTGATCGCCACGGCGGATCCTTATGCGTCGCTACCTGATGTGCCGGGTTACCAAGGTCTGGAAGCGATGCTTGATGCTCATCCAGATATCGACGCCGTCGCTATCTGCACGCCAACCCACCTGCGCTACTCCCAGGCGCGGGCAGCGCTTCTGCGCGGCAAGCACGTGCTGCTGGAAAAGCCGCCAGGGGCGACGCTAAGCGAAGTGGAGGACTTGATTGCCTGCGCTAAGCAGCAAGGCGTCAGCCTGTTTGCCGCCTGGCACTCGCGGTTTGCCCCCGGCGTGGCTCACGCACAGCAGTGGTTGAGTGAGCGTCAAGTGCAGCGGGTGGAGATCGTGTGGAAGGAGGATGTGCGGGTATGGCATCCAGGTCAGGCGTGGATCTGGCAGCCCGGTGGCATGGGCGTATTTGATCCGGGTATTAACGCGCTGTCGATTGCCACCGCTATTTTACCGCAGCCATTTTTCCTGCAAAAAGCACGGCTGCAGGTACCCAGTAACGCGCAAACCCCCATTGCAGCGGAACTCTCTTTCACCGACCCGGAAGGTGCGACGATTGAGGCTGATTTTGACTTTCGTCAACCCGGCCCACCTACCTGGGATATGCATATCGACAGCGATGGAAGCCGCCTGAGCCTTACCCAGGGCGGCTGTCGTTTAGTGATTGACGATGCCGTTGTCATCGACGCTGAAGAGCGCGAGTATCAAGGTCTCTACGCGCGTTTTGGCGAGTTGATCGCAAACAAACGCAGCGAGGTGGATGTTGCCCCGCTGCGCCAAGTCGCCGATGCGTTTTTATACGGTCATCGTGAAACCACCGACGCCTTTATCGAGTAACGTCTCAAGTGACGCTCGTTTATTCACGCTTGCCATCGACCAAACGGGATACCCCATAGGGGTTACCGTCGAGAATCGCTTCGGGCAGTAATCCTTCCGGCAGCGCCTGGTAGCACACCGGGCGCAGGAAGCGGAAAATCGCCGCGCTGCCCACGGAGGTCGTGCGGGAGTCCGACGTCGCCGGATAAGGCCCGCCATGCACCATGGCGTGGCACACTTCTACACCGGTTGGCCAGCCGTTAGCCAGGATCCGCCCCGCCTTGCGCTCCAGGGTGGGCAGCAGTTGCTTGGCGGTCGCCAGGTCGCCGTCATCCATCTGTAGCGTAATGGTGAGCTGACCTTCGAGCTGGGCGGCGACCTTCGCCACTTCCTGGGTGTCAGCACAGGCAATCACCAATGAAGTCGAACCAAACACCTCTTCCTGGAGGGCGGGTTCGTTGAGAAACGCTTCGGCCTGGGTAATGAACAGCCCCGCTTGGCAAGGGTTCGCCGTCTCGCCTGCCTGGCCACGAGCCACTTCGGTGACCTTGGCGTGGTTGGCGAGTCGATCAACGCCCTGCTGGTAGGCGTCGTGAATGCCCGGTGTGAGCATGGTTTGGGCGGCGCTGCCTTTGACCCCTTCACCGGCCGCTTCAACAAAGGCGTCCAGCTCTGGGCCCTGAACCGCAATCACCAGCCCTGGGTTGGTACAGAACTGCCCGGCGCCCATATTGAGCGAGCCAACAAAGCCTTCGGCGATAGCTTTGCCGCGCGCTTTGAGCGCTTCCGGCAGCAGGAACACCGGGTTGATGGAGCTCATCTCAGCGTAAACCGGGATCGGCTGCGGCCGCGCTTGGGCGGTGGCCATTAGCGCCGTGCCGCCGCCGCGTGAACCGGTAAAGCCCACTGCCTGGATGCGCGGATCGGCGACCAGCGCCTGGCCGATCTCTTTGCCCGAACCAAACAGCAGTGAGAAAACGCCTTCAGGCAGGTTGCACTTGGCAACGGCGCGTTGAATCGCACGACCCACCAGCTCGGAAGTACCGGGGTGAGCAGAGTGGCCCTTGACCACGACCGGGCAACCCGCGGCCAGCGCCGAAGCGGTATCGCCACCGGCCACACTAAAGGCCAGCGGGAAGTTGCTGGCGCCAAATACCGCTACCGGGCCCAGGCCGATATGCCGCTGGCGCAGATCGACGCGCGGCATCGGTTCACGATCAGGCAGGGCGGGGTCGATGCGCACATCGAGCCACTCGCCTGCCCGAACCACATTGGCGAACAAGCGTAGCTGACCGCAGGTGCGGCCACGTTCGCCCTGTAGGCGAGCTTCGGGGAGGCCGGTTTCGGCAACCCCTCGCTCGGTTAGCTCTTCGCCGATGGCCTCGATCTCGCTAGCGATGGTTTCCAGGAACACGGCCCGGTCTTCAAGCGAGGTTTCGCGGTAAGTGGCGTACGCTGCTTCGGCAAGTTCACACGCTTGCTCGACTTCCGCTTTGCCGCCGCCGGGGTAGACGGGAGCCAATGTCTCGCCAGTGGCGGGATTGACGGCTTGAATGTCCGCCTGTTTACCGCTGATGGCCTGCTGGCCAATAAGTAGTTTGCCTTCCAGAGTCATACAACCTCCTGTGGGTGGTAAAAGTTCAGGTGTAAAAATGCGGGTGTTAAAGCGCTTTCACGCTGATGGCCGGGGCGTCTGCTTCCACCCTTAGCGGGTTGCGCAGAGCGCGGCCAAATTCATGGATGTTGATCTCAAAGCGATCGCCTTCGCGCACCTTGATGCCGTCGGCAAAGCTCAGTGTTGCGGTGCCGAAAAAGTGCACATGCACATCGCCGGGGCGGCGGAACCCTTCGTATTTAAAGTGGTGATACTCCAGGTTAGCCAGGCTATGGGCCATATTGGCCTCGCCGGTTAAAAAAGGTTTTTCCCAGACTGTTTCGCCACTGCGCTGGATGCGGCTGGTGCCTTCCAGATGGGCTGGCAGTTCGCCGATCAACAGTTCGGGCCCAAAGCTGCAGGCGCGTAGCTTGGAGTGGGCCAGCCACAGGTAGTTGAAGCGCTCGGTGACGTGGTCAGAGAACTCGTTACCCAACGCGTAGCCGACTCGCCAGGGTTGGCCATCATTGCCAATCACGTAGAGCCCAGCCAGCTCGGGCTCCTCGCCCGCATCTTCGGCGAAGGCGGGGGAGGGGATCGCTGCTTCCGGCGCTACCACGCACTGGCCATCGCCCTTGTAGAACCACTCCGGCTGCGCGCCTAGTTGGCCTGCTTCGGGCTTGCCGCCTTCCACCCCTAGCTTGAACATGCGCATGGAGTCGGTCATGTCTTCTTCCGCAGCTTGAGCTTTCGCGTGCATCGCCGAGCGGGTATCGGCACTACCCAGGTGGGTAAGGCCAGTGCCGGTCACCAGGCAGTGCGCCGGGTTGCTATGCGTCAGCGGGGGTAACAGGCGCTTAGCGTCGACCAGCGCTTGGTAATCGAGATGGGTGTCGGTCAGCGCTTCCGTCACTATCTCGCTAAGTGGCTTACCGGCGCTAATCGCCCGGCTGGCCAACGTGTAGGTGTCACAGTCGAGCAGTTGGACCTGCTCTTCGCTCTCGACCAGGGCGGCGCGAACCTGGCCCTGGTGGTCACACTGAATCAGTCGCATGGCGACCTCCTTATGCAGAGTGTCAGTCAATAGTGTAGCGGTCATCATAGTGGCCAAATGGCCAGTTGCGGCCACATCAATAGCGCCGCAAGGACACACAGCTGAATGGCCATAAAGGGAAGCACGGAAAGATAGATATCCTTCAGGCTGATATCCGGCGGTGCCACGCTTTTAAGGTAGAAGGCGGCGGGCCCAAAGGGCGGTGAAAGAAACGATACCTGCATGTTCACGGCGAACAGAATACCGAACCAGATCGGGTCGAAGCCCAGCTGAATAACGATGGGCAGAAAGATCGGCAGGGCCAGCATGGCGATCCCGATCCAATCTAGGAATAGCCCCAGCACCAGCATGATCGCCATCATAACCAGAATGATCACAATCGGCGCGACGTCGAGTCCGAGAATCAAGCTCGACACAAAGCGGTTGCCGCCCATCAGGTTATAGACGCCCACCAGGGCGGCGGCGCCAATGCCGATCCAGATGATCATGCCGCAGGTATTTAAGGTCTGGCCCAGGCTATGGTGCAGCATGCCGGGGGTGAATTCGCCGCGCACAATGGTGGCGAGCAGTACGCCGAAGACGCCCATGGCCGCTGCTTCGGTGACCGAGGCGACACCGCCGTAGATAGTACCCAAGACTAAAAAGGCAATCAGTCCCGGCAGCAAAATGGCTTTGACCGCATCTAGCTTGGTGGCAAAGGGGTTATCTTGCGCATTTTTATCCAGCGGTGGCCCTAGTGCGGGGTTCCTCAGGCAGCGTACCAGCACATAGGCAATGTAGGAGCCCATCAAAATTACCGCTGGGGTAACGGCCGCGGCGAACAGGTCGGCAATAGATACGCTGGCGATCAGGCCGTAGATAATCAGCACGATAGAGGGCGGCATCATGGTGCCCAGGGCGCCACCGGCGCACACCACCCCAATGGAGAGGTATTTATCGTAGCCGAGGCGGAGCATTTGCGGCAGTGCCAGAATCCCTAGCAGGACGATCTCCCCGCCAATGATGCCTGAGAGGGCGGCCAGGAAGAACGCTACTACGATGGTCTGCACCGCTACACCACCTGGCAAGCGGCCAGCGAAAACGCGCATGGCGTTGAATAGATCCTTGGCGATGCCGGATCGATCCAACAGAGATGCCATCAACACAAACATGGGCACCGCCACCAGCGAATACTCGGTGATAAACCCATAGACACGGCTGGTGACCAGCGGCAGTGCCGCCTCACCGAACCAGCCGAAGGTGAAGGCCATGGCCACCAAGCCGGTGATAAACGCCAGCGGCAAACCGGTGACCAGCAGCGCGAAAATCGCCCCTACCATGAGGATCGTTGCGGTTGAAATATCCATCAGCGCGTCTCCTCGGTGCCGTTACGGGGCTTCGCCTTAATCGACTGCCATAAATGCAGTACGGCCTGCAGTGTCATCAGCGCCAAGGCAAACAGAATCATGCCCTTGACCATGGCGGGAAAGGGCGGATTCCAAGAGGTACCGGAGCGCTCCAGCGACCACTCGCCAAGCGGGTTATGCGACGCTCCCCAGAACATATGGAAAGCGGCATAACTCATCGACAAGCAAAAAATCAGCGTGAGCAGGTCGTTGAAGCGATCCATCCAGCACTTCAGTGTTGGCCCGGCGCTGTCGTAAAGCACCTTGACGCGAATATGGCTATTGCGTGCCATGGCCGCTGGGCCGCCAAGCACAAAGATAACCGCGATCAGAAACACCACGGTTTCGTGTACCCAGGAGGTCGGGTTATTGAAACCGTAGCGCATAAAGACCTCAACGACACTGATACCCATTGCCACCAGCACCAACCAGGAAACGGCCCGGCCGCCCCGTGCAATCAAGCGGTCTAAGGCATTGCGTTCAGGCGCTATCTCCTCAACCGTTTCGAGAATCTCGGGAAGGTCATGGGTGGGAGGAGAGCGGTATTGCTTGTCAGGAATTTTCTGAGACATGGCGCGACTCTACGCGCATCGCTCGGGGAGTCCCGAGCGATGCGTTGGTTAGGTTAATGAAGCCGAGTTGAGAGCAGAGAGCAAACAGTTAGAGCAGATTGCGCGAGCGCAAAAAGGCGGTCGCCGAGTCATAGATCTTCTGGGTCATCTCGTTTTCACCGGCCCACTCTTGCCACTCTTGCTCAGCTGCGGCGCGGAACTTACGGCGTTCCTCTGCAGGAAGGTCGAAGGGGTGAACGTCAGGGTCTTCCTGAAGCCGCTGCAGGGTCTCAATATCCTGCTCTTTGAGACGGGCAATCAGGTCATAGGCCATGCCGTCGAAGGCGATGTTTAGCGTCGACTGTAGCTCTTCGGGTAGGCCATCCCAGATGTCCTTATTGATCGATACGGCGATCATGGGCATGGAGTGAAAGCCTGGGTAGAGCGGGTAAGGGGCGAAGGCGTGTAGGCCCATGGCGTCGTTATTCGAGAGCACCGTGGAGTCCGCGGCGTCGATCACGCCTTTTTCCAGGCCGGTATACACTTCAGAACCCGGTAGGTTAACTGGCGTCGCGCCAATGCGCTCGAAAATGTTGTATACCATGCCTTGAGGAGCACGGATTTTTAGCCCTTCAAAGTCGGCGATGGATTCGATGGGCACCGTGGAGGGGACTGACTCCAACGGAAAGGTCGCTGCGCTGATCAAATGCGCACCATAAGGCTCAACCAATTCGTTGTAGAGCTCTTCACCGCCACCGTACTTCATGTATTCCAGGAAGTCGTAAGGATTCTGCCAGGCGCCGACAAGGTTGCCGAGCATGCCGAAAGCGGGATCCTGGCCGGAGAAGTAGCTGGGATCGGTCATATGGCCCTGCAGAATCCCTGCACTAACGGCGGTCAGCGTTTCGGTGGGGCCAACCACGGAGTTGATCGGCATAACCTCAATCTCGACGCGGCCATCGGTCATTGCCGTGATCTTCTCTGCCCACTCCTGTTTGATCTTAAAGCTGGGTTCGCCCGAGGTTTCTGACGCCTGAAATTTCCATTCGTATTCGGCCGCCTGAGCCGTCGAAAGGCCTAGCAGCAGGGCTGAGCCAGTGAGTAGCAAGCTGTATTTCGATTTGAGCATGGCACTAATCCTCAAGGTTCTTGTTTTGAAAATCGTTTTGAAAAGCGTTGTGGAGAACACGGTGGTTAACGCTGTGATGCAACGGGTAAATGACCCATGCGGGAGGGTAATGTTGAACATTAAGAGCAATTGTTCAACATATACTTTTGTATGGTCGACTAGCTGGGCGGGGTAGTTTAGTGTCTTGCGCATTCGACGCAGACATCACGCCTACCGCCAGATCGTCAGCAGTCTTCGACCTAAAACAAGGAGTTAACTTCATGGGCCAACGTCAACGTCCATTGCGCAGTGCTGAATGGTTCGGTACCGCCGATAAGAACGGTTTTATGTACCGCAGCTGGATGAAAAACCAAGGTATCCCCGACCATGAGTTCCAGGGCAAGCCGATCATCGGTATCTGCAATACCTGGTCGGAGCTAACCCCCTGCAATGCGCATTTCCGCAAGTTGGCGGAGCACGTGAAGCAGGGCGTGCTGGAGGCGGGCGGCTACCCGGTAGAGTTTCCGGTGTTCTCCAACGGTGAATCCAACCTGCGCCCCACGGCGATGTTTACCCGCAACCTGGCGAGCATGGACGTGGAAGAAGCCATTCGCGGCAACCCGATTGATGCGGTGGTGCTGCTGGTAGGCTGCGACAAAACCACCCCAGCGCTGCTGATGGGCGCGGCGAGCTGCGATATCCCCACCATCGTGGTGACCGGCGGGCCAATGCTCAACGGCAAGCACAAGGGCAAGGATATCGGTTCCGGCACCGTTGTGTGGAAGCTCTCCGAGCAGGTCAAGGCGGGGGAAATATCCCTCCACGACTTTATGGCCGCGGAAGCTGGCATGTCCCGCTCCGCGGGTACCTGCAACACCATGGGCACGGCGTCTACCATGGCCTGTATGGCCGAGTCGTTGGGCACCTCTCTGCCGCATAACGCCGCGATTCCGGCGGTGGATTCCCGCCGCTACGTACTGGCGCATCTTTCCGGCAACCGCATCGTTGAGATGGTCGACGAAGATCTGAGGCTCTCCAAAATCCTCACCAAGGAAGCCTTCGACAACGCCATTCGCACCAATGCGGCGATTGGCGGCTCCACTAACGCGGTGATTCACCTCAAGGCGATTGCCGGTCGCATTGGCGTTGATCTCACTTTGGATGACTGGAGTCGGGTAGGGCGCGGTACACCCACAGTGGTGGATCTGCAGCCCTCTGGGCGCTTTCTGATGGAAGAGTTCTACTACGCTGGTGGTCTACCTGCGGTGCTTAAACGCCTGGGCGAAGCCGACCGGCTGCCCTTCAAGGATGCCTTAACCGTCAACGGCAAAACACTTTGGGAGAACGTCAAGGACGCGCCGCTGTATAACGACGAGGTGATCCGGTCCCTGGATAATCCGCTCACCGCGGATGGTGGCATTTGCGTGGTGCGTGGCAACCTGGCCCCCAACGGCGCGGTGCTCAAGCCCTCGGCGGCGACCGCCGAACTGATGCAGCACCGCGGCCGCGCGGTGGTGTTTGAAGACTTTGACGACTATAAAGCGCGTATCAACGACCCGGATCTGGACGTGGAAGCCAACGATATTCTTGTCATGAAACACTGCGGCCCGCGGGGTTATCACGGCATGGCGGAAGTCGGCAATATGGGCCTGCCGCCCAAGATCCTCGCCCAGGGGATTACCGATATGGTGCGCATCTCTGATGCCCGCATGAGCGGCACAGCGTATGGCACCGTAGTGCTGCACGTGGCCCCGGAAGCCGCTGCGGGCGGCCCGCTGGCCGCGGTACGCAACGGCGACTGGATTGAACTCGACTGCGAAAGTGGTCGACTGCACCTGGAGATCAGCGACGAAGAGCTGGCCTCGCGGCTAGCCGAGAGCGACCCCACTGCCGCATCGACGCTGATCGCCAGCCAGGGTGGCTACCGCCAGCTGTATATCGAGCGCGTGCTGCAAGCCGATGAGGGCTGTGATTTTGACTTTCTGGTTGGCTGTCGGGGCTCTGATGTGCCGCGCCACTCGCATTAATTGGATTGACCAATAATCTCCCGCAGGGTGCTCATTAACGCGGCGGCACCCGGGGAGAGCCGCTGGTGGCGTAAGCTCACCAGCCCGTAGGGCTGAACGCTGAGCGTCTCGCTGAAGGGCAGCAGGTGAAAACGTTGCGGTGGGCAGAGCAGGTCAGCGGCTTCCCGGGTAGTTACCGTGATGGTATCGGATTTATCCACCAGCGCCAGTGAGAGCAGTAGATCGGCGGTATCGACGATCTGTCGCGGTGGCGTGACCTGATGGTGCAGAAACAGACTATCCACCCGCTGACGCATCAACGCGCCTGGGGGTTGTAGGGACCAAGGGTAGCCCGCCATATCAGCCAGACTCAGCGGTTGTTTACCGGCTAACGGATGACCCTGGCGGCATACGAAGCAGAGCTCTTCCTCACCAATTTCCTCAAATACGAAGCGCTCGGCATCGACGCCTGCAGGGATACGGGTTATCGCGAAATCCAGCTCGCCTTCGAGCAGGCGCGGTACCAACACCTTGCTGACATCCACATCCACACTGATCTTGAGCCCTGGCCGGTCACGGTGCACCCGCTCAATGGCACTGGTCAGTAGCGTGACCGCCGGAGCCATGACGGTGCCGACCGCTACCGTGCCTGCGCTGCCTTCGCCAAGGGCATTCAACTCCTCGCCGGTATGGCGTAGCGCGGAGAGCATGCTGTGGGCGTGGCGAATCATAATCTCGCCATACCAGTTGGGCGTTAGCCCGCGTGGGTGGCGATCAAACAGCCGAATACCCAGGTTGGCCTCGAGGTCACTGAGCAGCTTTGAGGCGGCGGGTTGGCTCATGTTGAGCTGATCCGCTGCACGGTGCAGATTGCGCTGCTCATCCAGCGCTAAAAAAAGCTGAAAATGGCGCAACTTTAGTCGCACGTCCAGAAACCAGTTCTCACCGAGAACGCCCATGGGATAAGCCTTGAGTTGTTATTGATACTTAGAAGTATATCGATAGTGATGCGTTTGTATATTGGTTGGTTATGCAAGACGTGGCTACTGTAGTGACTGAATCGGCCTTCCAATAACAACAACGATCTTCCATAGGAGGAAAATCATGCCACTCATCACTGCTCAGGCTAGCAATGCTCAGGTAAGCGCTCAGAGACATAGCGTTGGATCAACGCTGCTGTTCAGCGCCGGTATCGCCCTGCTAATGACTAGCGCGGCTCAAGCACAAAGCGAGACGCAAATGGAAGCTGGAAATGGCGCCGGAAATGGCGTTGAGAAATCGGTGTTTGGTCACTTGCCAGGCGGCCGCCAGGTCGATGTTTATCAATTTACCAACGCCAACGGTATCGAGCTGCGGGTGACCAACTATGGCGGCATCATCCTGTCGCTGAAAACACCCAATGTGGATGGCGAATTCGACGATATCGCGCTGGGCTTCGACTCCCTGGAAGCGTACCTTTCCGATGAGTACCGCCAGGCCAACCCCTATTTCGGTGCCCTCATCGGGCGTTACGGCAACCGCATCGCGGGCGGCCAATTCTCCCTTGATGGAGAAAGCTATTCATTAGCCACCAACGATGGCAATAATCATCTGCACGGTGGTGATCAGGGCTTCGACAAAGTGCTCTGGCAGGCTGAACCGTTCGAGAGCGAGGCAGGCATTGGCTTAGTGTTGCGCTATACCAGCGAAGATGGCGAAGAGGGCTACCCCGGTAGGTTGGAGAGCGAAGTTACCTACACGCTGACCGATGACGACGAACTGATGGTGGATTATCGAGCGGTGGCCGACAAAGCCACCCCGATCAACCTCACCCAGCACAGCTACTTCAACTTAAAAGGCGAGGGTAGCGACACCATTCTCGATCATCAGCTAATGATCAACGCCTCTGAGTTTACCCCGGTCGACGACACCCTGATCCCCACTGGCGAGCTCCGCTCGGTAGACGGTACGCCGTTTGATTTTACCCAGTTGACCCCCATCGGCGAACGCATTGAGCAGGAGAATGAACAGCTCGCCTTCGGCGGCGGCTATGACCACAACTTTGTGCTGGATCGCGATAATGCGGCAGCGGATGAGCTGGTGCTGGCTGCCAAGGTGTGGGAGCCCGAGAGCGGCCGCATGGTGGAGATCACCACCACCGAACCCGCGATCCAATTCTACTCAGGTAACTTTCTTAACGGTGACCTGACCGGTAAACAGGGCCACGCCTACGGGCATCGCTCCGGCTTTGCGCTGGAAACCCAGCACTACCCTGACTCCCCCAATCAGGAGGCATTTCCCAGCACAATCTTAGAGCCCGGCGATACTTACCGCTCACGTACGGTATACCGCTTTTCGGCCCAGCCGAATATTGATTCATAGCCGCCAATGGTTTGCCAATAAAAAGATGGAAACATCAACAAAAACAACGCTTATAATCGCAGGAGTATGACAATGAAATTGACGACAACGTTTGCCCGGTTAGCCCTCGGTAGCGCGATTATGCTGGCTTCGCTGGGATCAGTTCAGGCCCAGGAAGACGAGGTGAAGATTGGCTTTATCGTTAAAAAACCCGAGCAGGCATGGTTTATTAACGAACAGAAGGCCGCCACCGAAGTTGGCGAAGAGTTCGGCTTCGACGTGGTACGCCTGGGCGGGGAGGATGGCCAGGAGGTGCTCAGCGCGATTGATAACCTCTATGCCCAGGGCGCACAAGGGTTTGTGATCTGCCCGCCGGACGTGCGTTTGGGGCCAGCCATCATGAACCGTGCTAATCAATACGGCATGAAAGTAGTCACCGTCGACGATCAGTTTGTTAATACCAGCGGTGAGCCGATGGAAGGCGTGCCGCATTTGGGTATGTCAGGCACCAAAATTGGTCGGCAGGTGGGTGAAGCGATTACCGCCGAGATGGAAGCCCGCGGCTGGAACCCCGAAGAGGTGGCCGCGCTGCGCATCACCAATAACGAGCTTCCCACGGCGGTAGAACGTACCGATGGCGCCACCGAGGCGCTGCTTGCCGCGGGCTTCCCGGAAGCCAATATTTTCGATGCGCCCCAGCAGAATAGCGATACCGCCAGTGCCTTCTCCGCGGCCTCGCCGGTACTTTCTCAGTATGGCGATTATGAACATTGGATTATCTACGCCCTTAATGAAGAGAGTGTGCTTGGCGGGGTCAGGGCCACCGAGCAATACGGTATGGCAGCAGAAGACGTGATCGGGGTAGGCATTAACGGCTCAGGCGCTGCGTTTGCGGAGTTTTCCCGCGATAACCCCACTGGCTTTCACGGTACCGTGGCGGTGAGCTCCACCATGCATGGCCGTCAGACCGCAGAAGACCTCTACCGCTGGATTAGCGAGGATCAAGAGCCACCGGCCAATACCGAAACCTCTGGCACGTTAATGACCCGTGACAACTGGCAGGAAGTGCGTGCAGCGCTGGGTCTGTAAAGAACAGAACCGGTAACAAGCGATTAGCAGGAGTGCTCACGTATGTCTGATGCTTATCTACGTTTCGATGCGATCAGCGTTGTCTTCCCCGGCGTGCGTGCGTTGGATGGGGTGAGCTTTTCCGCTCACGCTGGGGAAGTGCATGCCCTAATGGGCGAGAACGGCGCAGGTAAATCCACCCTGCTCAAGGTGCTGAGCGGCGTTAATCGCGTGGAGGAAGGCGCGCTATGGCTCGATGGTCAGCGCCATGTGTTCAGTAATGCCAGGGAGGCGCTGCGCGAAGGGATCGCGATTATCTACCAGGAGTTAACGCTCTCACCCAATATGTCGGTGGCCGAAAACCTGCTGCTAGGTCAGCTACCGTCGCGGCGAGGCTTTATTAACCGTCGCCAGTTGAAAGAAAAAGCCATGGCGATTCTGGCCGATCTCGGTGAGGGCGACATCCATCCCTCGACCAAGGTGCGCGAGCTCTCCATCGGCCAGCAGCAGATGATTGAAATTGGTCGGGCGCTGCTGAGGGACGCCAAGGTGATCGCCTTTGATGAACCTACCAGTAGCCTTTCGATTCAGGAGACCCGCCAACTCAAGCGCATCGTTCAACGGCTGCGCGATGAAGGGCGAGTCGTGCTCTACGTGACCCATCGCATGGAGGAGGTGTTTGAGATGTGCGATGCGGTCACCATCTTCCGCGATGGCAAGCATATTCGCACCCACGAGGATATGTCGACGCTGAATAACGACCTGTTGGTGAGTGAAATGGTAGGCCGCGATATCAACGACGTATACGGCTATCGCGCTCGGGAACATGGCGAGGTGGTGTTGAACGTGGAAGGCATCGAGGGACGTGGCTTAAAGGCGCCGGTGAGTTTTTCCGTCAAGCGTGGCGAAGTATTTGGGCTGTTTGGTTTGGTGGGTGCCGGGCGCAGCGAGCTGCTGCGGCTGGTGTGCGGGGTCGAGTCGCCCAAAGCGGGCAGCGTGACGTTTAACGGTGAGTCGCGGCGTTTCAAAAGTCCCGGCGAGGCAATTCGTGCCGGGATTGCCATGTGCCCGGAAGATCGCAAATCCCAGGGGATCTTCCCGGTGGCCAGCGTCGCCGACAACCTCAATATCAGCTGTCGGCGCTTTTTCAAACGCTGGGGGCTTTTTCGTCACCCCGGCCGTGAACGGCGCAACGCCGAATCCTATATCCAGCAGCTCAGCATCAAAACACCGGGCCCGCGATCACCCATCGGCAAACTCTCAGGGGGCAATCAGCAGAAGGTGATTCTGGCCCGCTGGCTTGCCGAAGAGATTGATCTGTTCGTTATGGACGAGCCGACCCGGGGGATCGATGTGGGCGCGCGGCGGGATATTTACTCGCTGCTTTACGACCTGGCCGACCAGGGCAAAAGCGTGGTGGTGATCTCCAGCGACATTGCCGAAGTCAGCTCCATTTGCGACCGCATCGCCGTGATGCGTGACGGCGAGCTGGTGGATGTGGTGCCGCGGGAGTCGGCTACCCCGGAACGCCTGCTGGGGCTGGCGCTGCCTGCCTAATTTTTTTGCTGCGATAAGTTCTTTAGAACACGCGTTCAGGACACATGTTCAGGAAAAACATCATGACAACTAACAATGTAACCCAAGGGGATGCGCCTGCACGCCCCAAGGGGCGCCAGGGGCTTGCCAAACCGCTGCGTACCCTACTCGATACGTCGGGCATGATTGCGATTTTTTTGCTGCTGTTTATCGCCCTGGCGATATTTATTCCCGGGTTTCTGACCGGGCGCAATATGGTCGGGCTACTGCTCTCGATCACCCTGATTGGCAGTCTCGCCGCCACCATGATGCTGGTATTGGCGTTGGGCGAGGTGGATCTCTCAGTGGCCTCTACGGTGGCTTTTGCGGGTGTGGTCGCCGCGGTGGTGACCTCCAGCACGGGTAGCGTGTTTATCGGCGTAATCGGTGGGATTGTTGCCGGGGGCGCTGTAGGTGTTTTCAATGGAATAGTGATTGCCCGGTTCGGTATTAACGCGCTGATTGCGACCCTGGCGGCCATGGAGTTTGTACGCGGGTTGGCCTATATCACCTCCGGCGGCGACGCCGTGATGATTACCGTGCCGGGCTTCTTTGAGCTGGGCAGCGCCTCCTTTCTGGGCTTGACGCTGCCGGTATGGACCATGCTGGCCTGCTTTGTGATCTTTGGTGTAATCCTCAACATGACCGCTTTTGGCCGTAATGTGCTGGCCACCGGCGGTAACGCCGAAGCCGCCGCGCTGGCGGGGGTTAACGTCCGCCGCCTGAAAATTATTGTCTTCGGCCTCCAGGGCGTCGTCGCGGGTGTGGTCGGTGTATTGCTGGCATCGCGCATGGGGCTGGGTGATCCCAATACCTCCATGGGTCTGGAGCTGGCGGTTATTTCCGCCTGCGTGCTGGGCGGCGTAGCGCTTTCCGGCGGTGTCGCCACGATTACCGGTGTGGTAGTTGGTGTACTGATTATGGGCTGTGTGCAGAATGCCATGGGGCTGCTTAACGTGCCTACCTTCTATCAGTACCTGGTGCGTGGTGCGATTCTGCTGTTGGCGGTGATGTTTGACCGCTGGAAGCATACCCGCCGTCAGCGGGCCTGACGCCTAAACCGTTACCCCCTTTATTGGTTTGTTACTTCTTCCCGGTTTGTACGGAGGCTTTGTTATGTCCGATCGTCAGCGCTCATTACGCTCTGCCCAGTGGTTCGGCACCGCCGATAAGAACGGTTTTATGTACCGCAGCTGGATGAAAAACCAAGGCATCCCCGACCATGAGTTCCAGGGCAAGCCGATTATCGGTATCTGTAATACCTGGTCGGAGCTGACCCCCTGCAATGCCCACTTCCGCAAGCTGGCGGAGCACGTGAAGCAGGGCGTGCTGGAAGCGGGCGGCTACCCGGTCGAGTTTCCGGTGTTCTCCAACGGTGAATCCAACCTGCGCCCCACCGCCATGTTTACCCGCAATCTGGCGAGCATGGACGTGGAAGAAGCCATTCGTGGCAACCCGATTGATGCGGTGGTGCTGCTGGTAGGCTGCGACAAAACCACCCCAGCGCTGCTGATGGGCGCGGCGAGCTGCGATATCCCCACCATCGTGGTGACCGGCGGGCCAATGCTCAACGGCAAGCACAAGGGCAAGGATATCGGTTCCGGCACCGTTGTGTGGAAGCTCTCCGAGCAGGTCAAGGCGGGGGAAATATCCCTCCACGACTTTATGGCCGCGGAAGCTGGCATGTCCCGCTCCGCGGGTACCTGCAACACCATGGGCACCGCCTCCACCATGGCCTGTATGGCCGAATCCCTGGGCACCTCTCTGCCGCATAACGCCGCGATTCCGGCGGTGGATTCCCGCCGCTACGTACTGGCGCATCTTTCCGGCAACCGCATCGTCGAGATGGTCGACGAAGATCTGCGGCTCTCCAAAATCCTCACCAAGGAAGCCTTCGACAACGCCATCCGCACCAATGCGGCGATTGGCGGCTCTACCAACGCGGTGATTCACCTCAAGGCGATTGCCGGTCGCATCGGTGTGGATCTCACCCTGGACGACTGGAGCCGGGTCGGGCGCGGCACCCCGACGGTGGTCGACCTGCAGCCCTCCGGGCGCTTTCTTATGGAGGAGTTCTACTACGCCGGGGGATTGCCCGCGGTACTTAAGCGCTTGGGCGAAGCGGATCGCCTGCCGTTCAAAGATGCCTTAACAGTGAACGGCAAAACACTTTGGGAGAACGTTAAGGACGCACCGCTGTATAACGACGAGGTCATCCGCCCGCTGGATAGCCCGCTCACCGCGGACGGCGGTATCTGCGTGGTGCGCGGCAACCTGGCCCCCAACGGCGCGGTGCTCAAGCCCTCGGCGGCGACCGCCGAGCTGATGCAGCACCGCGGCCGCGCGGTAGTGTTCGAAGATTTTGACGACTACAAGGCGCGTATCAACGACCCGGATTTGGACGTTGAAGCCAACGACATCCTGGTCATGAAACACTGCGGCCCGCGGGGCTATCACGGCATGGCGGAAGTCGGCAATATGGGCCTGCCGCCCAAGATCCTCGCCCAGGGGATTACCGATATGGTGCGCATCTCTGATGCCCGCATGAGCGGCACTGCGTATGGCACGGTGGTGCTGCACGTGGCCCCTGAAGCCGCTGCGGGCGGCCCGTTGGCCGCGGTACGCAACGGCGACTGGATAGAGCTCGACTGCGCAAGTGGCCGACTGCACCTGGATATTAGCGATGAAGAACTCGCCTCGCGGCTAGCCGAGAGCGATCCCACCGCCGCCTCGACGCTGATCGCCAGCCAGGGCGGCTACCGTCAGCTGTATATCGAGCGCGTGCTGCAAGCCGATGAGGGCTGTGATTTTGACTTTCTGGTTGGCTGTCGAGGCGCTGATGTGCCGCGTCATTCGCACTGATTAAGTGTAAAGGAGGCGCGATGACCGCCAGACTGGCTGACAAGCATATCCTGGTGACCGGCGCCGCCACCGGTATTGGCCGTGCCATTGCCGAAGCCTGCGTTCGTGAGGGTGCCAAGGTTGCCTTGCTGGATAGAGAAGGCGATAGCGTTGAACAGCTGGCGGCACAGCTACGTGGAGAGGGTCATCAGGCGCAAGCGGTAGTGGCTGACATTGCTGACCGATATGCGGTGGAAGCCGCCGTAGCAAGGGCTCGTAAGCTCTCCGGGCCCTTAACTACCCTGATCAATAACGCCGGGATGAATGTTTTCTATGAGCCACTTGCCATGCCGGATGAGGCTTGGCAGCGTTGCCTATCGGTGGATTTGGAAGGCGCCTGGTACTGCAGCCGGGCGGTAATGCCTGATTTGCTGGAGCAGGGCGGTGGTGCCATTGTTAATATTGCCTCCACCCACAGCTTCTCAATTATTCCCGGCTGTTTTCCCTACCCGGTCGCTAAGCACGGCTTGATCGGTTTGACTCGGGCACTCGGTATCGAATATGCCTCTCGCGGCGTGCGGGTTAATGCCATCGCGCCAGGCTATATTTCCACCCCGGCGGTAGAGGCGCATTGGCAGACCTTCGATGACCCCACAGCGGCAAAGGCCCGCATCGAAGCACTGCTGCCGCCTGGTCGGTTAGGCAAACCCGAGGAAGTGGCCATGACCGCCGTCTTTCTTGCTTCAGATGAGGCGCCCTTTATCAACGCCAGCTGCATAACGATTGATGGGGGGCGCAGCGTGGTTTATCACGATTGACGATGCGATGCTTAACTGCTTGAACACCCTGCCAGGCCTCCGCTGCTATTAATCGGCTGGCCTAGGCTTCTTGGACGGTTTGGCTATTTAACAGTGTCTCGCCATCGGTAGCATTCAGCGCCATGGCGATACCGCCCATGCAGGTCATGTCGCGATCCCAGGCACAGCTTTCGATGCGGGTGGTGCCCTTCAGTTCAGCCACCAAAGCTTCATCAAGGGTGCTGTACATGGCACCCCGTATGGCGTCAAAGCCGCGCACGCCGGAGCCGGTAATCAGCACCAGGTCGGGGTTGAACAGCGCCAGCACATTGGCGATACCGACGCCCAAGGCGCGACCCGCCTCGGCGTAGATTCCCTGAGCTACCGGGTCGCCTTGTAACGCCAGCTGGGTTAGCGCTTGCATCTGCTGCTCGGAGGGGTGTGCGCTGTCGCCGGAGGGGAGCTCTAGATGGTTGGCGGCGGCGCGATAGAGTGCGTAGTCGCTGGCGTAGGCTTCGATACAACCCCGCCGCCCGCAGGCGCAAAGGGCGCCGTCGGGCTGATATTTGCTATGCCCAAACTCGGCCGCGGAGCCATTGGCGCCGAGATAAGGCACGCCGTTAATCAACACCGACATGCCGATGCCGTAGCCCAACATAATGACCACCAGATTGGGGCAGTCAGCGTAGGCGGGCTGTGCTGCGAGTACGCTGGCAATACAGTTGGCATCGTTCTCGAGCAGCACGCTGCAGTGAAATCGTTCCGCTAATCGCGCCGATATCGGTGCGTTACGAAAGCTCAACGCGGGAGACCAGATAATCGTACCGCTTTGCGACGACACCACCCCCTGCACCGCCAAACAGATCCCCGCCAGGCGTTGAAACCCCGTCAACTGTTGAGTGCAAATAGCGCTGATCTTCTCTTCCAGCAGTATTTCCAGGTCGTTGGCACTCAACGCCAAGGTGGGCACCGTATGGTGCTCGCTGTGGCGTACCTGCCCCGAAAAATCGCCCACCACCAGTTGGATCTCATTGATCGACAGCTTGATGCACACCACACAGGCGGCGTTGGGGTCGAGTTCAATCAAGGTTTTTGGTCGACCACGCCCGCTAGGACGGGGGGCTTCGGGTGGGCGTTCAGTGATCAACCCCTGCTGGAGTAACTCGGCGCTGATCGAGGTGACGGTGGCAGAGCTAATGCCATTGAGTGCCCCCAGGTCGATGCGTGCCACCGGTCCTTGGTCACGCAGAGTGCGGATTACCGCCAGGGTGTTGTCGAGGCGGCTGGTATCAGTCGACGGAAGGGCCATAGGGTCGCCGTTATAGTTCGTATTGAAAAAGGCTGTCATGCCAATTGTCTAGCGCACACATCCTGGGGCGTTAGCGCGATTGTCAAAATACGACCTAAGTTGCATATGCAAGTATTTATTTTAGCGCCTAAAGTAAATCAAGCATCATCCTAACGCAATCGATGCTGATAAGCCTCCAACACAATAACAACAGACATTATCAGGTGGCCCCATGCTGTTATCAGCGCGCAAGCTGTGCCGCTCGTTTGGCGAAAACCAAGTGCTATTCGATGTTGATCTCGACCTGCAGGCGGGGGAAGTACACGCTCTGCTGGGTGAGAACGGCGCCGGTAAATCGACCCTGGTTAAAATCCTTGCTGGGTATCTTCGTCCTACCTCTGGCGAGGTGTTACTCGACGGTAAGCAACAGCGCTACCGCTCCAGCGGCGAGGCAGAGGCCGACGGTGTGGTCATGATTCACCAGGAACTGGCGTTGGCAGAACAACTGAGTGCGGAAGAGAACATCTTCTTGGGCCGCGAACTGCGCCGTGGGCCGTTTTTGGATCGACGCGCCATGCGGGAACAAAGCCGGGCGGCGCTGGAGGAGCTTGAAACCCACGTTGACCCACGCGCAAGAGTGAAGGACTTAAGCACCTCTGACCAGCAGATGGTGGAAATTGCCAAGGCGATTACCCGCGATGTGCGCGTGCTGATCATGGATGAGCCCACCGCCACCCTGACCGAAAAAGAAGTAAAGGTACTGTTCGAGCTGATTGCCCGCCTGCGTCAGCGGGGCGTGGCGATTCTATATATCTCCCACAAGCTGCGCGAAATTGAGAAGATCGCCGACCGCGTGACGGTACTGCGCGACGGCCACTTGGTAGACAGCGGCCCAATGGCCGGGCGCAGTAAAGAGGAGCTGGCGCGGCTGATGGTGGGCCGGGAAATTCACGAGATGTATCCGCCGCGTATGCATTTGGCAGCCGATGCGCCGGTGGTGCTGGAAGCGCGGGACATGGTGGTGCCAGGCGCGGTTAAGCAGGCCAGCTTTACTCTGCGGCGTGGCGAGGTGCTTGGTTTTGGCGGGGTAGTGGGCGCCGGGCGCACTGCGCTGATCGAAGCAGTGCTGGGCTTGCGAGGTAAAAGTGCTGGCCAAGTGCTACGCAACGGCCAGCCGGTGCTGTTGAAAAATTTGCGCGATGCAGTGCACCAGCGAATTGCCTACTTAACGGAAGACCGTAAAGGCAAAGGTCTGGTGCTCAATATGGATCTGCGCTCCAACGTTACCCTGCTCAATTTACGCGCTCACTGTCACCCGCTGATTGACCGCCGCCGCGAAGAGCAAGCCTACCAGCAGGCCATTCAGCGTTTTGATATCCGCCTGCGTACGGCGGCGCGCACTGCCGCCGAGCTCTCCGGCGGCAACCAGCAGAAGCTGCTGCTTGCTAAGGTAATGTCCATCGACCCTGAAGTCGTGATTATCAACGAGCCGACCCGGGGTATCGATGTGGGTACCAAGCACCAGATCTATCACTTTATCCATGAATTAACCGAAACGGGCTGCTCGGTCATCTTGATCTCTTCAGAGATGGGCGAGCTGATTGGGCTTTCCCACCGGGTAGCGGTGATGTGCGCAGGCGTACTCACTGGGATGCTTGAAGGCGAGCAGATTAATGAGCACGAAATCATGCAGTACGCATCCGGCATTAAGGGAGTAGGGGTCGATGAGCAGCGTTATGGCTAATAACAAAACGACTAATAAAGCAGCTACCACAACCACCCAGCAAAAGGGTTTCTCCATAGACCTCAAAACCTGGGGGCCTTTCATCGCATTGCTGGTGCTGGCGCTACTGGGGGTGCTGATCAACCCGGCCTTTTTGGGGCTGGATAACCTCTCGAATATGCTCACCCGCAGCGCCTTTATCGGCATTATCGCCATCGGCGCTACCTTTGTGATTACCGCCGGTGGGTTGGATCTTTCGGTAGGGGCAATGGCGGCCTTTATCGCCGGGGTGATGATCATTCTGATGAACAGCCTTGTCGAGCAGTTTGGCGCAGGGCTGACCACCGTGCTGTTCGGCGTGGGCGCCTCACTGCTGCTCGGGCTGTGCGCTGGCTTTATCAACGGCATGGTCACCACCAAAGGCAAAATCGAAGCCTTTATTGTCACCCTGGGCACCATGGGGATTTACCGCTCTCTGGTCACTTATCTGGCCGATGGCGGCACCCTAACCCTGGATTGGGCGGTGCGCGATATCTATCGGCCGGTGTATTACGGCAGCTTCCTGGGCATCACCATTCCGGTGTGGGTATTTCTGGCGGTCGCCGTTATTGGCTACATCCTGCTCAACTACACCCGCTTCGGACGCTACTGCTTTGCCATCGGCTCCAATGAAAAAGTCGCCGAATACAGCGCCATTCATGTGGATCGTATCAAGACCATGACCTACATGCTGCAAGGCGTGTGCGTGGCCCTGGCGACGATTATTTATGTGCCCCGGCTGGGCTCTGCCTCAGGGGCTACCGGGGTGCTCTGGGAGTTGGAGGCGATTGCCGCGGTGATCATCGGCGGCACCATGCTTAAGGGCGGCCATGGGCGCATCTGGGGCACGGTGGTGGGCGCCATCATGCTCACCATGATCGGCAATATTCTCAATTTGACCGATGCCATTTCTAATTATCTCAACGGAACGGTGCAGGGGATCATCATCATTGTGGCGGTCTACTTGCAGCGCGCCTCGTGGAGGAAAACAGCGCCATAGGGGCAAAGGAGGCCAGTGCAGTAATCAACCCATACAAGCGACGGCAACATAACAAATACAAACACGAAAGGAGCATTAACATGCCAACCATCAAAACAGCAGTGGCGACTTTTGCCGCCACGGCAGCACTCACGACAGCAGTAGGGTTTTCAAGCGTCGCTGTTGCCCAGGAGTTCACTATCGGGGTTTCGATCCCCGCGGCCACCCATGGCTGGACGGGCGGGGTTAACTACCACGCCGAAGAGGCCAAAAAACGCCTTGAAGCACTCTATCCCGATATCGAAATCACCATCTCCACCGCGGGTACAGCCGGTGAGCAGGCCAATGATCTGGAAGACCTGGTATCGCTGCGCAATATCGATGCGCTGGTGGTGCTGCCGTTTGAGTCTGGCCCACTGACGGATCCAGTGCGCCGTGTGAAAGACTCGGGTGTATTTGTCACCGTGGTGGATCGGGGTCTGACAGAAGAGGGCATTCAGGATCTCTACGTGGCGGGCAACAACCATGAGTTAGGCCGCGTGTCCGGTGAGTACATTCGTGAACGCCTGGAGGGTGAAGGCGACATTGTGGTGCTGCGCGGTATTCCCACCGTGATTGACGACGAGCGGGTGCAAGGCTTCCAGGAAGCCATCGAAGGCTCCGACGTCAATATCCTCGATATGCAGCACGCCAACTGGAATCGCGACGATGGCTTTGAAGTGATGCAGGACTACCTGTCGCGCTTCGACAAGATCGACGCCGTATGGGCCCAGGATGACGACATCGCCCTCGGTGTCATCGAGGCGGTGCGCCAGGCGGATCGTGAAGATGAGCTGTTTATCGTCGGCGGCGCAGGCATGAAGGACATCATCAAGCGAGTAATGGACGGCGACGAGCTGGTGCCGGTAGACGTGTTATATCCGCCCGCCATGATCGCCACCGCCATGGATCTGACCGTACAGCACTTTGTCTCCAATGGCCCGGTGCTGGGCGAGTACATTCTGGGCTCGCCGCTGATCACCCAAGAGAACGCCGAGCAGTACTACTTCCCCGATTCGCCGTTCTGAACACGGTCTGATCGCGCTACTGATAGCGCGTGCTGATAACAAGTATTAATAAATAGGCGCGGGTAAAAACACCACTCCTTACCCGCGCCTACCCAAGCACTTTATCCAAACGATATTGAGAGAGTCCTATGAAAACAATCAAAGGGCCAGCGCTCTTTCTCGCCCAATTCGCCGGTGACGAAGCCCCTTTTAATAGCCTCGACAGCATTGCTGCCTGGGCAGCGGGGCTTGGCTATCAGGGCGTGCAGATCCCCAGTTGGGATGCGCGCATGATCGATTTAAAACGTGCCGCCGAGAGCGCCACGTATTGCGATGAGATTAAGGGCACCCTGGCCGAACACGGCTTGGCGCTCACCGAGCTCTCCACCCACCTGCAGGGCCAGTTGGTGGCGGTGCATCCCTCTTATGATGAGATGTTCGATGGTTTTGCAGTCCCAGAAGTGCGCGGTAATCCCAAGGCGCGCCAGGCCTGGGCGGTTGATCAACTAAAGCTGGCCGCCAAGGCATCGCAAAACCTCGGGCTTACTGACCACGGCACCTTTTCGGGCTCGCTGGCGTGGCCCTACGTCTACCCCTGGCCCCAGCGCCCGGCAGGATTGATCGAAACCGCTTTCGACGAACTGGCGAATCGCTGGCGCCCGATTTTGGACGCCTTTGACGAAGCGGGCGTGAATCTTTGCTACGAGATTCATCCTGGCGAAGACCTTCACGACGGCATCACCTTTGAGATGTTCCTCGAGCGGGTCGGCAATCACCCGCGCTGCCACATCCTTTACGACCCCAGCCATCTGATTCTGCAGCAGCTCGACTACCGCGGCTTTCTGGACGTCTATCGCGAGCATATTCAAATGTTCCACGTTAAAGACGCGGAGTTTAATCCCAGCCCCAAGCAGGGCGTTTACTCGGGCTATCAGTCGTGGACGGAGCGCGCGGGACGCTTCCGCTCCCTGGGCGATGGCCAAATCGACTTCAAGTCGATCTTCTCGTGGATGGCGGCTAACGACTACCACGGTTGGGCGGTGCTGGAGTGGGAGTGCTGCCTAAAGCACCCGGAAGTCGGCGCCCGAGAAGGCGCGACCTTTATCCGCGACCACATTATTGAGGTCACCGAGCGGGCATTTGATGACTTCGCCGACGGAGGCTCTGATGAGGCAGCCAATCGACGCATTCTGGGTCTTTAAGAACGGGACTCAACTAGACGACAGGACAACACGACATGAGCACTCAACACGACACCCCGCGTCGGCTCCGCCTGGGTATGGTGGGCGGCGGCCAGGGCGCGTTTATTGGCGGGGTGCACCGCATCGCCGCCCGGCTGGATGACCACTACGAGCTGGTCGCCGGGGCCTTTGCCTCTGACCCAGAACGTAGCCGGGCTGCCGCGGCGGAACTACACGTCGCCGAAGATCGCGCCTACCCCGACTACCAAACCATGGCTGAAGCGGAGCGCAAGCGATCGGATGCCATCGATGTAGTCGCCATTGTGACCCCCAATCATGTGCACTTCGATGTGGCACGCACCTTTCTTGAAGCAGGCTTTCACGTGATCTGCGATAAGCCGATGACGATCACCCTGGAAGAGGCGCAAACCCTTGCCGAACTGGTGGAACGCAGCGGGCTGTTCTTTGGCTTAACCCACAACTACTCGGGTTATTCGCTGATCCGTCAGGCGCGAGAAATGGTGGCCAACGGAGAGCTTGGAGAACTGCGCGTCGTGCAGGTTGAGTACCCGCAAGATTGGCTCTCCACCCGCCTGGAAGAGAGCGGCGTCAAGCAAGCCGAGTGGCGCACCGACCCCAAACGCAGCGGCCCGGCGGGCTGTTTGGGTGATATCGGCACCCACGCCTATCACCTGGCGCGCTATGTGACGGGGTTGGAGCTCGAATCCCTCGCTGCCGATATGCACACCTTTGTGGACGGCCGTGCGCTGGATGACAACGTGCATATGCTGCTGCGCTTCAAAGGCGGTGCACGGGGCATGCTGTGGTCGAGCCAAGTTGCACCGGGTAACGAAAACGGCCTGCAGCTACGTGTTTACGGCAGCCAGGGTGGTCTCTCTTGGCGCCAGGAATCCCCCAACCAATTGGTGCACTCACCGCTGGGCGAGCCGTCACGGATTTTAACCCGTAATGGCCCGGGTCTAGGTGAAGCTGCGATGGCCGCAGCGCGCATTCCCCCGGGGCATCCGGAAGGCTATCTCGAAGCCTTTGCCCTGCTATACCGCGATTTCGCAGTGCAAATCCGCGCCCATCAAAACGCTGGAAACGTTGATGCGCTCGCCGTGCCAACGCCGGGGGTGGCCGACGGCGTTGACGGCCTGAGGTTTATCACCCGCGCGCTGGCTTCGTCCGCTGCCGGTGGGCAGTGGGTGGATGTCTAGGAGCCTGTCCGACTTAACACTGATCTACTGCGACCCCCGGTATTTTGGCCAACTTTATTCGATCGATTTCGTTAAATAGCGCGCTATTCGCCTCAATCGATCGATAAATTTGGCTCAAAATCCGTGCTTCTCGCGACGATCGGCCAAGCCGGACAGGCTCCTAGAACACCGTTCAAACACGCAAAAGAGAGAGGTGGGAAACCTTATGAATCAGCATTCAGCGCGCTATACCAGCCTTGAGCAGCGTGTGGTCTTTATTACCGGCGGTGGCAGTGGCATTGGTGCCGCGCTTACCCGTGCCTTTCATCATCAGGGCGCGCGGGTGGTGTTTGTTGATATCAACGACGCCGCCAGCGAGGCGCTGGTCGCTGAATTGAGCGCCGAAACCGGCAAGGCGCCGCTGTATCACCACTGCGATATTCGCGATGTGGCCAGCCTGCAGCGGGTTATCGCCGAGACCGGCCAAAACGTCGGGCCTATTCATACGCTGGTCAACAACGCCGCCAGCGACGACCGACACGACTGGCGGGAGGTGGATGTGGCCTATTGGGACGAACGTATGTCGCTCAATCTGCGGCCGATGTTCTTTGCCGCCCAGGCGGCGGCTGAACAGATGATCGAGGCAGGCGGGGGATCGATTATCAATTTTGGCTCGGTCAGCGTGCAGATGGCGCTGGGTGGGTTACCCGCTTATGTCACCGCCAAAGCGGCGGCCCACGGCCTGACCCGCAGCCTGGCCCGGGAACTGGGTGAGCACAACATCCGCGTAAATACTCTGGTACCCGGTTCGGTGATGACCGAACGCCAGCTCGAAAAATGGATTAGTCCCGAGGACGAAGTCGCCATTCAACAACGCCAGTGCCTAAAAATGCGCTTGGAAGCCCAGCATATTGCCCCCGCCGTGCTGTTTTTAGCCAGCGCCGAAAGCCAGGCCATCACCGGCCAGGAGTTGGCGGTGGACGCCGGCTGGGCGTGAGTCCGCTTACTTTTAAATAATATTAGGAGAATATCATGCAGGTAGCTAACAACTACAACGCGCCCTGTTCACGCCCACTTCATTTAGCACTCGCCGTTGCGGTTGCTGCTGCCTTGGGTTCAGTCGCCGCGGCGGCTGACACCACGGTGACTGTGTTAAGAATTGAGAGCAGCAGCGCTGAAAAGGACTACTACAACGAAGTGGTTGCCGAGTTTGAGGCGCAAAATCCCGAGATTAATGTCGAGTTTGAATACCTTGCCAACGAGGCTTACAAAACGCGCCTGCCCACCATGCTGCAGTCCAGCCAGCGCCCGGATATCTATTACACTTGGGGCGGAGAAGGGCTGCGCGATCAGGTGGATGCCGGGTTTGTCCGCGACTTGACCGAGCCGATGCGCGATGGCTGGCAGGATATCTACCCCGCGTCAGCGGTGCGCGCCTTCACCCTGAATGATCGGGTCTATGGCGCGCCGCTCTACGCCACGGTGGTGGGTATCTGGGCGAACACCGCGCTGACGGAGCAGGCGGGGGTCGATGTGCAAGCGATCAAGACCTGGGAGGATTTTGAAAGCGCCGTGGTGGCGCTGCGGGAAGAGGGCATAACCCCGCTGGTAGTCGGTGGTCAGGATGGCTGGCCGCTGCACTTCTATTGGGGCTCTTTAGTCACCCGCCTAGCCGGTGGTGAGGGCATCGAAGCGGCCAAAAGCGGTGACAACGGTGGCTTTAACGGCGAGCCCTTTGTACGCGCTGGCGAGATGCTGCAGTCGCTGGTTGAGCTTGACCCTTTCCAGCCAGGCTTTATGGCTACTTCCTACGAGCGCGCCAGCGGCATGTTTGGCGATGGGGAAGCTGCCTTCCACGTGATGGGTGACTGGGACTACCTCCCTTCCAAGCAGCGCTCGGTGAGCGGTGATGGTGTTCCGGATGACGACTTGCGGTTTATTCCTTTCCCCGAAGTCGCGGGTGGTGAGGGCAACGCGCAAAGTTTTGGCGGCATGAACGGTTTTGCGGTCACCCGCGACGCGCCCGATGAAGCGGTAGAGTTCCTGCGCTTTCTACTCAACGCTGAGAATCAGCGGAAAGCGGCGGCGACGGGCATCTTTGTGCCGGTCGCCGAGGGCTCCGCCGAAGCGCTTGAAACCCCCTATGCCCGCCGCGTTGCCGAGATACTTGATGAATCCGAGTTCCATCAGGTGTTTCTGGATCAAGCGCTGGGCACATCCGTTGGCGCGACGATTAACGATATCAGCGGTGACTTGGCGCAAGGCGTTATTACCCCGGAAGAGGCCGCCGAGCGGGTCGAAGAAGCCTGGCAATTTAGATGATCCGCACTTAGGCGAGCACGAACGAGGCGTTCGTGCTCTTTCTGCTCTGCCTCGGAGTTTGCTATGACCACGCTTGACCGAACGACCGTGCCGCGAAGAGGAAATGCCGACCGGGTGAAGAAAGGCTTGGTGAGCGGAAAATTCACCGCGCTGCTGATCCTGCTGCCGCCGGCGTTAATTCTGTTTTCGCTGTTTGTCATTCTGCCGCTCGCGGATGCTGTTCATTACAGTGGCTTTTCCTGGAATGGCTATGGCGCGCCCAGTGACTTTGTCGGCGCGCAAAATTATCAGCGCCTGCTGGATCACTCGGTATTTCATACCGCGCTGTGGAATACCGCCAAACTGATCCTGGTGTCGCTACTGATTCAGATGCCCTTGGCGTTAGGGCTGGCGCTAATGGTGTACCGTAAAACGCCCACCAATACCCTGTTTCGGCTGGTATTTTTCCTGCCCTATATCCTGGCCGAAGTGGCTGCAGGGCTTATCTGGAGCTTCGTTTTTGACGGTGACTACGGCATTACCAGCTCGTTGTTGCATGCCATGGGGCAGGAGTCGGTGTATGTGCTGGCCGATCACCAGTGGGCGTTCCCCGCGATTATGACGGTGATCGTTTGGAAGTACTTTGGCTTCCATATGATGATCTATATTGCCGCCCTGCAGGGCGTGCCCAAGGATCTTGTCGAGGCTGCCAAGCTGGAAGGGGCAAAACCCAGGCAAGTCGCTCTCTTTGTGCAAATTCCACTGATTAAGCACGCCCTCGTCGTCAGTGGTTTCTTTGCCATTATCGGCTCGCTGCAGATCTTCGACATTATTATCCCCATGACCAACGGTGGCCCGTCCAACTCGACCCATACCATCGTCACCTACCTCTACAGCTTCGGCCTCTCACGGCTCAATATTGGCTTCGGTAGCGCCGCTGCGGTGGTGCTGTTCGTGCTCGCTATCGGGATCGCCTTCTTCTACCAACGCACCACGTCCAAGGGGAGTAAGGCATGAAAAGTATCACTACCCGAAACACGCTGCGGGTGATCGTCCTGATTGTGGTGGCCAGTATTGTGATCGGCCCGCTACTGGCGGCGTTCTTCGGTGGCTTTAAGGGCAATGCCGAGCTGCGTACCAATCCGCTGTGGCTGCCCGACAGTTGGGCTGCCGACAATTACATCGGTATCCTGCTGGATGGCAATTTCTGGCGCTACTTGGGGAACTCGTTTTTCATCTCGCTAATGACGGTGTTCTTAACCCTGGTGGTGGGGGCCGCTGCGGCTTACGTGTTTTCGCAGATACGTTTTTTCGGCGCCAAGATGATCCTCTCCTACCTACTGCTAGGGCTGATGTTTCCCTTCGCGGCGGCCATTCTGCCGCTGTTTATCAAGGTGCGCGATTTGGGCCTGCTGGATACCTATTGGGCGGTGATCCTGCCCCAGACGGCGTTTGGTTTGTCGCTGGCGATCCTGCTGTTCAAGGCCTTCTTCGACCAGTTGCCCAAAGAGCTGTTTGAAGCGGCCTACGTGGATGGGTGCAGCTATCTGCGCTTCTTCTGGTCGTTCACGCTGCCCCTCTCGACCCCCATTCTGGCCACCGTGGGCGTGTTTGTGTTTGTGCAGAGCTGGAATAACTTTCTGCTGCCGCTGGTGGTGCTCAACGACCGCTCTATCTACACCTGGCCGCTGGGCATGATGCAGTTCCAAGGCGAGTACCTGACCCAGTGGAACATGATTCTGGCCTTCGTGACCTTGACCATTATTCCGGCGGTTATCTTCTTTCTCGCCGCCCAGAAATACATTGTGGCTGGCCTGACCGGTGGCTCTGTTAAAGGATAAAGGAGGATCCCTAATGAACGATGTTATCCACAACCCGATTCTGGCCGGGTTCAACCCCGATCCCTCGATTTGCCGGATAGGCGACGACTACTACCTGGCGACGTCAACCTTTGAGTGGTACCCCGGCGTTCAGATCCACCACTCCCGCGACCTGGCTAACTGGGAGCTGGTGACACGGCCATTGAGCCGGGCCAGCCAGCTGGATATGCGCGGCAACCCGGACTCATGCGGCATCTGGGCGCCCTGTTTAAGCTACGCTGACGGCCTGTTTTGGCTGGTCTACACCGATATGAAGCGTTATGAGGGCAACTTTAAGGATGGCCATAACTACCTGGTCACTGCCCCGCATATCGAGGGCCCCTGGAGCGACCCGGTCTATCTCAATTCGAGCGGCTTCGACCCTTCGCTGTTTCATGACAGCGATGGCCGCAAGTGGCTGATTAACCTGCAGTGGGATTATCGCCAGCGGGAAGGGCGGGATCGCTTCGGCGGCATTGTGCTGCAAGAGTATGATCCTGAGCAGCGCCGCTTAGTGGGGGCTATTACCACTATCTTCACGGGTACCGAACTGAAGCTGACGGAAGGGCCGCATCTCTATCGTCGCGATGGCTGGTACTACCTAATAGTCGCCGAGGGCGGCACGGGCTACCAGCATGCGGTGACCATGGCGCGTTCAAAAACGCTGTCAGGCCCTTACCAGCTACATCCTCAAACCCCGCTTTTGACGGCTAGCCATGACCCCGATAACCCACTCCAGCGGGCGGGCCATGCGGATTTGGTCGATAGCCCTGAAGGGTATAGCTATCTGGTGCATTTATGTGGCCGCCCCTTACCGGGAACCCGGCTGTCACCGCTGGGGCGCGAGACCGCTATTCAGCGGATGGAGTGGGGCGCAGATGGCTGGCCACGACTCGCCGATGGAGGTAATACCCCGGCGTTAACGGTCGCCGTGAGCGGGGTAACGCAAAGGCCCCCGGTGCAGGAGGAGCACTACGAATTCGAAACAGACACCTTGCCCGCCGCGTTTCAATGGCTGCGTACCCCCTATCCTGAACGGCTTTTTTCGCTTACCGAGCGGCCCGGCTTCCTGCGCCTGTTTGGCCGTGAGTCGGTCGGTTCCTGGTTTGAGCAGGCGTTAGTGGCCCGGCGCCAGGACAGCATCTACTGCAGCGCCGAAACGACGCTTGAATTTGAACCTGAAGATATTCAGCAGTTTGCCGGGCTGATTGCCTACTACAACCGCTTCAAATTCCATTACCTGGCGGTGACCCTGAATGACACCGGGGACAAGGTGTTGAGCGTTATCAGTTGCCTGGATGATTGGCCTAACGGGAATCTGGACCTCGCGGATGCGAGCGTGCGCCTTGACCCTGGCACCACGATTCGGCTCGGGCTGGATATCCACGCCCGGGAGCTGCGCTTTCGCTATGCCCAGGGTGGTGAGGAGTGGCAGTCGATTGGGCCCACGTTAGACGCTGGCCTGCTCTCCGACGAAGGCAGTGGCCGCGCCCACGGCTACTTTACCGGCACTTTCCTGGGCATGGCCGCCCACGACATTAGCGGACGCGGCACTCCCGCCGACTTCCAGGCGTTTTGCTATCGCCGCGCCCCTCTTTCAGAGACGAGATAAGCTCATGGCTGAAGTAACCCTACGCGACATCGAAAAGACGTTTCATGGCAAAGAAACGGTCATCCCTAATCTAAATCTGCATATCGACGATGGCTCCTTTACCGTGCTGGTCGGGCCTTCTGGCTGCGGCAAGTCCACTTTGCTGCGCATGATTGCAGGCCTTGAAACCGTGACCCAGGGAACCATCACTATCGGTGGGGAGGACGTCACCACCGCCGAGCCGAGCGACCGGGATATTGCCATGGTCTTTCAGTCCTACGCGCTCTATCCGCACATGACGGTCGCCCGCAATATCGACTTCGGTATGCGCCTGGCAAAGGTGCCCGTCAAAGAGCGTGAGGCCAAAGTCGCCGAGGCGGCACGCCTGCTCAATTTAGAGGATCTGTTGGAGCGTAAGCCCGCGGAGTTATCCGGTGGGCAGCGCCAGCGGGTGGCCATCGGCCGGGCGATTGTGCGCAGCCCCGGCGTATTTCTGTTCGATGAGCCGCTGTCTAATCTGGATGCCTCGTTACGCAACCGCATGCGGGTCGAGCTGGCCGAACTCCATCAACGGCTCGAAACCACCATGGTGTATGTCACCCACGACCAAGTCGAGGCGATGACCCTGGCCGACTGCATTGTGGTGATGAATGCCGGGCAGATAGAGCAGATGGGCAAGCCCATGGCGCTTTACCAGCGCCCTGAAACGCTGTTTGTCGCGGGCTTTATTGGCTCGCCGAAAATGAACTTGATCGAAGGGCCGCTAGCGGCGGCCTATGGCGCCACCACTCTTGGTATTCGGCCCGAGCATCTAGAGGTAAGCCGCGAGCAGGGCGAGTGGAAAGGACGTGTGCGGTTCATTGAGAAGCTCGGCGCTGACGCCTTTGCCTATGTGGACAGCGAGCAGGCCGGCCCGCTCACCGTGCGTCTCTCTGGCGATGTCGAGCTGAGTAATGGCGACACGCTGTTTATGACGCCTCAACAGGCCCAGCTCCACGCGTTCGATGCCGAAGGGCAACGGCTGCCTGACGGCGCTGTCCACCAGGCTTCAAGTCGTCGCGAGAGCACGTTACACCACTAATGATCGTCAATTTCCCACTCTTCAATAGATACAAAAACGCTTAATAGACACAAAAACGCTCAATAACAAATCCAAGGAGCTCGACAATGACACAACAAAGAACGCTAAGCCGCTCATCGTATATTCTGGTGATCTGCTGTATTGCCGCCATCGGCGGTTTCCTGTTCGGCTTCGACAGTGGCGTGATCAATGGTACCGTCGATGGCCTGCAGACCACTTTTAACTCGGATAGCGCGGGCACGGGGTTCAATGTCGCCTCCATGCTGCTGGGCTGCGCGATTGGGGCCTTCTTTGCCGGTCGCTTGGCGGATCGCTTTGGCCGCCGCACGCTGCTGATCGTGGCCGCGGTGTTTTTTCTGATTAGTGCCTGGGGGTCAGGCGTTGCCGGTAGTTCGATGGAGTTTGTGGTGTACCGCATTCTCGGTGGCCTTGCCGTCGGCGCCGCCAGCGTGATGACCCCGGCTTATATCAGTGAAGTCGCGCCATCGGCCTATCGTGGGCGTTTGGCCACTATCCAGCAGGTAGCGATCATCTCGGGTTTGTTTTTTGCCTTTCTGAGCAACTATGTCTTGGCGTATGTCGCGGGTTCGGCAACCACCGAGCTATGGTTTGGTTTCGCAACCTGGCGCTGGATGTTCTGGATTGAGCTGATACCGGCTGCCGTTTTTCTGGTGGCATTGCTGTTTATTCCGGAAAGCCCGCGTTACCTGATCAGTACCGGTAAGCAGGGCGAAGCCCGCCGGGTGCTGGGGTTAGTGATGCCTGAACGGGATGTCAGCACTAAAATTGATGAAATTAACACCACCCTGGATCAAGACCACAAGCCACGGTTGAGCGATGTGATGAACCGCACCACCGGCAAGATGCACGCTATCGTCTGGGTGGGGATTGGTTTGGCGGTTTTCCAGCAGTTGGTGGGCATTAATGTCGTCTTCTACTACGGCGCGGTGCTATGGCAGTCAGTCGGTTTCTCCGAAGGCGATGCGCTGCTGATCAATGTGATCTCTGGTGCCGTGAGTATCGGCGCCTGCCTGCTGGCCATTGCGCTGATCGACAAAATTGGCCGCAAACCGCTGCTTTGGGGTGGTTCTGTGGGCATGGCGGCGACACTGGCGTGTCTCTCCTATGCGTTCTCTACGGCCTCGATGGTGGATGGCAGCCTACAGCTATCCAGTGACATGGGCGTATTTGCGCTGCTGTGCGCCAACCTTTACGTGCTGTTCTTCAACGCCTCTTGGGGGCCGGTGATGTGGGTTATGCTGGGCGAGATGTTCCCCAATCAGATGCGCGGTTCGGGGCTGGCGATAGCAGGGCTTTTCCAGTGGCTGGCCAACTTCGGTATTACCATGACGTTTCCTATCATGCTGGGCTCTATCGGGCTGTTCGGTGCCTACGGCTTCTATGCGATCAGTGCCGTTGCCTCGGTCTTCTTCGTTATTTACTTCGTCAAAGAGACACGCGGTAAAGAGCTGGAAGAGATGGCCTACGAGTAATCCTTCTAGATTGCCCCGATTGCCTGATCAATCGGGGATCATGTGCCTATTTTAAACAGGATAATCCTATTTTTTATTAATAAAATCAAAAGGTTGTTTTCATTCTTAGGTATATAAGAAGTTGTTTAATAATGGTTTTTATTTGCTTCTGGCACAAGGTGGCATGGAGGCTGCAATGGATAGGTTAAGAACGTAACTGGTAGGACGACCTGGCGTTCTTACCCTTTAAACCGACGTGCAATGTTTGCACCGACGTTTAATTTAAGCAGTAAAGCCATACAGGAGCAGTATCATGATGAAGATGGATTATCTCAAGAAGCTTGGCATCCTAGGCGTATCATTTGGTCTGATGGCCAGCCCACTTGCTTTTGCTCAAGTGGATAGCACCGACGAGTACGAACCGACTCCGCAAGAAGAAACGACGCAGGATGAACAAGGCACCTACAAAAGCTACGACACTGAGCAAGATAAAGGTTCGGATGTAGGTACTGAGTATGAAGAGGAAGAGCAAGAATTCACTTACGAAGAAGAGGAAGAGGAGCAAGAAGTCCCCGCCACTGATGAAGAGGAGGATGACTCCGGGTGGTAATTGCAACCTTTAAGGAATGACTTTTCTTGGGCTCAAGGATGAGCCACAGGATGCCCCGCCCACTGCGGGGCAACTTTGTGTGTGGCCGTTAACACTGTCAACCCAAGCGGACGATATAATTTCAAGCTAAAGTGTTAAGCACCTTACGCTTAACCATTGACTACGGTGCCCACAAGGATGTCTTGATGCCACTGAACTGGATGGAAGCTCCTCAACTGCCCAAGGCCGAAGGCCGCATAGAGGCGATTGACTTAGCCCGTGGCCTAGCCATTGGCTTGATGATCATAAGCCATGCGGTCAGTGGGTTAGTGGGTATTCGCAATGTGCCTGATTGGGGCATGGTGCCGATCCATTTTTTGACCAAATTCTCCTCGTCGCTGTTTATTATGGTGTTTGGCATTGCGCTAGCGGTGGCGTTTCTTTCCCATACCCAAAGCGATGACTGGCCGAAACGCCGTTTAAAGCTCTGGCTGCGCGCCTTAGAAGTGTGGTTCTGGTACAAAGCGCTGCTCATTGTTGAAATGCTGCCGTTCTATCCGCCCAACGAAATCGTCGATGCGCTGCTCTATGGCCGTTTCGCAATTTGGGTAGAAATCTTAGGCTTCTACGCCATCGCGCTGCTATGGGTGCCGCTGATTTTGCCGCTGTGGGCGCGGGCACCGCTATGGAGTCGGCTAACCACGATTGGCGTGTTAATCGCGCTAACCGTCTGGCTGCAGAGCCTCACCTTCGGCGGCAACGATATCCTGAAGGCGCTACTGGTGGATCACGAAGACCACTACACCTGGGGGCAGATAAGCCGCGCACCAATGATTTTAGTGGGCCTTTTGATCGGCGAAGCCTTGCTGCGCTGCTACTTTGATACCGCCATGCGGCGGCGTTTAGTGTTGACCCTACTAGGGCTGGGTGCACTTATGGTCGCCGGATTTTATGGCTTAGCGTTTGCCAGTGGTGATGTGCATGCGGCGATGCTGGCGGTGGCGAAAAATGTTGGCAAACACCCGCCAGGGCTAGAATTTATGCTGTTTAGCCTGGGCGGTGCGCTGGTGCTGTTAGCCCTTGCGCTAGCTGGCGGCGCCAAAGCAGCAAAGGCACTTTTGCCGCTGACGATGATCGGTTCAGATGCCCTTAAAGCGTTTATTTTCCATATTGTGATGATCTTTTTAGTGCTGCGCTTTTTGTGGGAAGGCGAGGGAATGTACACCTATCCACAGGCACTTGGCGTGGGCGGGCTGTTGATACTGGGTGCTGCGGCGTGGATTTGGTTAACACGTTGGATAGCCCAGCACCGTTAAACACGATCCATCATTTAGGGAGTTTACGATTTGCGACACTGGATACATTGCGGACTGGTAGCCGTAGCACTTCTCATGGCGCTACCCGCACATGCAGATGAGTACGAAACCAATTGGTACTATGAGGTAGATAAACAGAGCGCTTGGCAGGGCGATTTAACCGCTCGCTTACAGGCCATCGAAGAGGTGTTTGCGGGTCGGCTGGGGGTTTATGTGCAAAACCTCGCCAGTGGCGAAGCCTATTCCTGGCGTGCCGACGATCCTTGGTACTTAGCCTCGCTAATCAAAATACCGGTGGCGGCCCAGGTGCTCGCCGAGCGCCAGGCAGGCACGCTCTCTCTGGATGAGCGGTTAACGCTTGCGCGGAGTGACTTTGTCGATGGTGCAGGGCCTACCAACTGGCACGACCCCGGCACGCCTATCTCGATCCGCTACTTAATGGAGCAAATGATTACCGTCAGCGATAACACCGCCACCGATATGCTGATTGATCGCGTGGGGCTTGCAGCGGTAAACCAACGTGCCCGTACCATGATAGCGGCAAGCGGCGGTAATCCTGATGAGATTGGCCCCATCTCAAAGCTGGTCGGCGTACGCCAGGGGGTTTACGGCGAGCTGCACCCTGATGCACGCGCGCTTGGCGGAATGGATTTTATCGCCCTGCGACAGCACTCGGTGAGTCAGCGCGGACAGGCGTTAGCCCGGGTGCTGGGTGTCAGCACGGCGTCTTTCACTCAGCTGGATTACGACCACGCTTTTGATGCTTACCAAGCCACTGGTGAGAACGTTGGCACCTTAAGCGCTTTTGGCGACCTATTGGCTAGCTTGCATACTGTTCAACAACGACCCGGTATGGATGATGTAAATGCCGAGCAGCGGCAAATGTTGCTGGACGTAATGCGGCGAACCCGTTCAGGCAAACAGCGTCTTAAGGCGGGCATGGGCGAGGGAATAAGTTTCGCCCATAAAACCGGCACTCAGCAGCGCCGTAGTTGCGATGCAGGCATTGCCGAGCGTACCAGCGCTGATACTGTAACAGCAGGGCCGTGGGTGATTGTTACCTGCACTCGCGGGCCTGTGGCGGTAAGCGCCCACGAACAAGCCTTGACCAGCGTGGGCGAAGCCTTGCGTTATAGCGGAGCACTGGGTAAGCCGTGGTAAACTACTGCCCCGAATGACCCCTCAGAACATAATGAGTTAGGAGTAATCTATGACACGCGCCAGCGCCCGCCACATTTTGGTCAGCAGTGAAGAGCAGTGCCTAGCACTGAAAGAAGAAATTCAAAATGGCCGCGACTTTGCCGAAGTCGCTAAAGAGCACTCCAGCTGCCCCTCCAGCCGTCAAGGTGGCGATCTCGGTAGTTTTGGCCCCGGTCAAATGGTGCCCGAGTTCGATAAAGTCGTCTTCAACGACGAAGTAGGCCAAGTACACGGCCCGGTGAAAACCCAGTTTGGTTATCACCTGTTGGAAATTACCGAACGCACTTAACGTTACCACCAACTGTGTCCTAACCAACCGCTCTTAATTGCGCCTAAAAGGCCGTCAAGCGTCGCGGTCACTTGACCGCGGCGTGAGGAGTACGCCTTGAACGACCCGATTATTACCATTAACGGCCTGAATAAAACCTACGAGGGTGGCTTTCAGGCGTTAACCCATATCGATTTAACTATCCACCGTGGCGAGATATTTGCCCTGCTTGGCCCCAATGGCGCAGGTAAAACCACGTTGATTAGTGTGGTCTGCGGTTTGGTCAATCCCACCGCGGGTCATGTGCTGGTCGATGGCTTCGATAATATTACCCACTATCGCCAAGCCCGCGAACGTATTGGGCTGGTGCCTCAAGAGTTAACCAACGAAGCGTTTGAAACCGTCTGGAACACGGTCAGTTTCAGCCGTGGTCTGTTTGGCAAAGCGCCCAATCCTGCGCATATCGAAAAAGTGCTTAAGTCGCTGGCGCTTTGGGATAAGCGCAACAACCGCTTGATGACACTCTCGGGTGGTATGAAGCGCCGTGTGCTAATCGCCAAAGCGCTCTCCCACGAACCGCGCATACTGTTTCTGGATGAGCCCACCGCAGGGGTCGACGTTGAACTGCGCCGGGAGATGTGGGAAGTCGTGCGCCAGCTACGCGATAACGGCGTAACGATTATTTTGACTACCCACTACATTGAAGAAGCCGAAGAGATGGCCGACCGTATCGGCGTTATCAATCGCGGTGAGCTGGTGCTGGTGGAAGAAAAAGCGGCGTTAATGAGCAAACTGGGCAGCAAACAGTTAACCCTGAATTTGCACAGCGCGTTGATAGGGATACCTGCGAACCTACAGCGCTTCGAGCTTAGCCTTGCTGCTGAAGGGTATGAGTTGATCTATACCTACGACGGTAGCCAGGAAGAAGATGGTCACGCGATTTCAGAGCTGTTGACCGCGCTGGAGCGAGAGGGCGTCACCTTTAAAGACCTGAACACTCGGCAAAGCTCGCTTGAAGATATTTTCGTTGATTTGGTTAAGGAGCGAGCATGAACCTGCATCCCGTTCGCGCTATTTATATGGCGGAAATGGCGCGCACGCGCCGCACGCTACTGCAAAGCATTGTCTCGCCGGTCATTTCAACGTCGCTTTACTTCGTAGTGTTTGGGGCCGCGATTGGCTCGCGAATCAGTGAGGTCAACGGGGTTAGCTACGGCGCCTTTATTGTGCCGGGTCTGATTATGCTAATGCTGCTCACCCAGAGCGTCTCAAACGCCTCTTTCGGCATCTTCTTTCCCAAGTTCTCCGGCAGTATTTACGAACTGCTATCGGCGCCTATCTCGCATTTAGAGATCGTGATCGGCTACGTGGGGGCGGCGGCTTCGAAATCGATTCTGTTGGGGCTGATTATTTTGGCCACCTCGGGCTTGTTTGTACCGCTGGAAATCGCCCACCCGTTCTGGATGTTGACGTTCCTGGTGCTAACCGCCGTCACTTTTAGTCTGCTGGGTTTTATCATCGGTATTTGGGCCGATGGCTTTGACCGGCTGCAGCTGGTGCCACTGCTGGTGATTACCCCGCTGACCTTTTTAGGTGGCAGCTTCTACTCCATCGATATGCTGCCGCCGTTCTGGCAAACCATCACGCTGGCTAACCCCGTGGTGTATCTGGTGAGCGGCTTTCGCTGGAGCTTTTACGGCATCAGCGACGTTAGTTTGGCGGCCAGTGTGGGCATGATTACACTATTTCTCGTGGCTTGCTTGGTCGCCATTGGTTGGATTTTCCGTACCGGTTATCGCCTTAAACCCTGATTCTTTTTTAAACACTGGAAGCTATTAGACCTTTATGCCACTACTGCAAAGTATTGTGCACCGCCTTGACCCGACGCTTGACGGTGAGCGCCTAACCCTAACCGCCGCGCCCCCATCAGAGCAGGCAGCGCCCAGTGACGACTCGGTGATGGCGAGCCTAGTGGGTGCACTCAACGACACCTATAACACCAAGCCCAAAGGCTGGGGGCGCTTTGCCGAAGAGGGTGATCAGGCAGGGCCGCTTGCCATGTGGCTGCGCGACTATTTGGCCGGTGATAAAAGCTTTGCTGAGCTTTCTGTTGCGCTGGCGGAAAGACTTGCCAAGCAGCTTCAAGAGCAGCTGTCGGTAAGTGGTTACTTAGTGTTTAGCCACCAGCGCCAGGGCGATACCGAAACCCTGTTGGTGGCATTAGTGCATCAGCGCGAAGGGATTGGCATTAATGATGACCACCACGCGGTGCCCGCTGCCCAGCTCAATACCAGCCAACTTACTCTGGCGGCGCGTATCAATATTACCCAGTGGCAGAGTGATGCACCGAATGCGCAGTATGTCTCGTTTCTCAAAGATCGCGGCGGTAAAAAACTCGCCGAGGGCTTGGTGGCATTGCTGGGTATGGAAGAGGGCGTCGATGCCCCGGCTGAAACCCGTACGCTGCTCAAGGCATTTAGCGACTACGTCGAGAAAGAGGATTACGACGACGAGGTGAGCCGAGAAAAAACCGACACGCTGGTGGACTACGCCAATGAACAGCTTCGCCGTGGCGAGCCCATGACACTGGAAGAGCTTTCTGGGCTGGTGGACGAACAGCAGCCCAAAGCCTTTTACGAGCATATACGCAACGCAGATTACGGGCTCTCGCCGGAAATCCCCCCCGATAAGCGAACCTTAAGCCAGTTCCGCCGCTTTACCGGCCGAGCGGGCGGCGTCTCGATTAGTTTTGATTCGCACCTATTGGGTTCTAGCATCGAATATGACGCCACTCAGGATCGCCTGATTATCAAGCAAGTGCCCAAGCAGTTAAGAGAGCAGCTTACCAAGAAGGATTGAGGGAAAGGACAAGGCTATCTCTAACCAGAAGAGTTTTTCTGTTGACGACGCAGGCAGGCAGCATGAAGAGGAATAGCGCTTGACAGGCGTCACTGTGCTAGCATTTGAGTAGTGAAAGAGGAGCTTGCATGAGCGAAGCGGATACGTCTCGACCCGCCGACCACGACAGCCCTTGGAAGATGGCGCTGGAAGGGTACTTCCAAGAATTTTTAGATCTGTTGTTCCCAGCCATTCACGAAAAAGTGGATTGGTCGAAAGGGTTTAGCTTTCTCGATAAAGAATTACAGCAGATCACGGCGGATGCCAAAAGTGGCAGGCGTTACGCCGATAAGCTGATCAAGGTCTGTGCACGGGACGGCAGCGAGACGTGGGTGCTGATCCACGTTGAGGTGCAGGGGGAACCGGAGGAGGCCTTTGCTGAGCGAATGTATACCTATCAGTATCGGCTACGTGACCGCTACGGGGTGGATGTGGTGAGCTTGGCGGTGCTGGCGGATAGCCGCGATAGCTTCCGGCCCTCCACTTTCCGCTATCAGCGCTGGGGATGCGAGCTGACCTTTACCTTCCCCACGGCTAAACTGATGGATTGGGAAGCAAACTGGACGAAGCTGGAAGCAAGCGATAACGCCTTTGCGCTGGTGGTCATGGCCCAGGTCTACGCCAAGCGATTGAAGGACGGTGTAACGCGTAAGGATGTCAAGATTGCTCTCATTCGGCTGCTGTATGAACGAGGCTACAGCCGTGAACAGATTGTGCGGTTGTTCAATATCATCGACTGGATGCTCCAACTGCCGAGAGCTCTGGAGTCAGAGTTTGTCCAAGCGGTCTACGCCATACAGGAGGAAAAACACATGCCTTATGTCAACACTGTTGAGCGCTTTGAGCGAGAAAAAGAGCGTCAAGAAGGGCGTCAGGAAGGGCGTCATGAAGGAGTGGAAGGTACGTTGCGCAAGCAAATCGCCTTGAAGTTTGGTGAGATGCCCGATTGGGCAGATCAGCGCCTGACACTGGCTTCAGACGCACAGCTAGACGAGTGGGTAGTACAGATTCTGACGGCAGATAGCTTGGAAGCTCTGCTTGATAAGCAATAACCTGCTAGTCAGTATACTCACTTAACGCACTAAAGAGGGCAGCCCCTGAGGCTGCCCTATGTGTATCCGCTTAATAATGGTTTTTCACTCAGTAATGCTCATTTGAGTATGCCCTAAGCGCTTCCGCAACTCGTACTTAATAGTTACCAAGTATCTATGAATGCACTTCAAGGATTAAGTACGGTCAGAAGTCGGTAGCTATAAATGGAGAGTAAAATGCTGAACGCCATTAGTGATTTTTTCCAGCGCACCCTGGCGCAACCCGAGCAGCGCGAAAATCAAACGCTCACCTTGGAGCTGGCCACTGCCGCACTGCTGTGTGAAATCGTTCGCGCCGACTACGACACCACCGATGAAGAGCTTGCTGCGCTGCGCAGTATGCTAACCGAGCGCTACCTGCTAAGCGCAAGCGATGTGGAAGAGCTGATGGCGCTGGCGCAAGCCGAAGTAGATGAGGCCGTCGATCATTATCAGTTTGTTAGCCTGATCAAAGAACACTATAACTACGACCAGCGCTGTGAGCTGGTCGCGCAAATGTGGCAACTGGCCTGGGCCGACGGCAACGTTGACCCGCTTGAGGAGCACCGTATTCGTCGCTTGGCGGATTTGCTGTATGTTAGCCATAGCGATTTTATCCGTACCAAGCTGCACGTAGAGGAGCGCAATAAACCCAATGCATAACCGCAACGAAGACTCGAATTTAATGGATCTAATTAGCTCGATAGAGCACATGGAGCAGGACGCTTCGCGGGTCAGCGTTGACGATGTGGTTCATGCCGTGGGGCGGCGCTCATTTGGGCCGCTGCTGTTGGTCGCTGGGATCATTACACTCACCCCCATTATCGGTGATATACCCGGCATGCCGACGTTAATGGCAGCGCTGGTATTGCTGGTTTCCGTACAGCTGCTAGCGGGGAGTGAAGCATTTTGGTTGCCCGGCTGGCTGCTGAAGCGTTCGATTTCCCAGCAAAAGTTCGATAAAGGCATTCAGCTGATGAAAAAGCCTGCCCGCTGGATAGATGGGCTATTGCGGGTACGATTACCTTGGCTGACGGGCTACATCGGCATTCGCGTGACCGCTGTTGTCTGTTTATTGATCGCTCTAGCGATGCCGCCGATGGAGTTTATTCCTTTTTCGGCTAACGGTGCGGGGCTGGCGCTGACACTGCTAGGGTTAGGCTTGGTCGCTCGCGATGGTATCGCGCTACTGCTGGGGTTCGCACTGTTCGGTGCCACCTGCGCCTTCATCACGATGAGCCTTATATAACAAAGGAATTTGGCTATGTCAGACGCTTCACCACCCAAACCACCTACACCGCCGGAAAACCAGAGCAACTGGGAGAGGCGCATAGAAACAGCACTCTGGAACTCGCGTTTTTTGGTCATGTTGGCGGTCGTGCCAAGCTTATTGGGCTCGTTAATGCTGTTTATCGTCGGCACGGTGGATATTTTAAAAGTGGTCGCCGACGTACTGAGTTACTACCTAGTGGGTGGCACTCAGAATATCCACGACAGCCTAGTGCCCGATATCATCATTGCCGTGGATATATATCTGATTGCCATCGTATTGCTTATTTTTGCGCTGGGTGTTTACCGGCTGTTTGTCTCCCGCATTGATCAGGCCGAAGAGAGTAATTTGCGTCACCCCTTTAATGTCGCCTCATTAGATCAACTCAAAGATAAAATCGCCCGGGTGGTGATTCTGGCAGTGATTATTGAGTTTTTCCGCGCCGTGGTGGATATCCGTTTTGCCACGCCCCTGGAAGCTATCTATTTAGCGCTTTCAGTGCTGGCGCTGGCGGCCGCGCTCTATTTAATGAGCCTAGGCCACAAAGGCGAGTAAGCGCACCCGCACCTGGCTGTGCTACTCATCATTTTCAGCTAACAAACCTTCTACCAGCCTGTTTAACCGCTGCTGAAACTGCCCGCCCGGCGAGGGTGGGCTCGGGTCTGAGGTGATCACCACGGTCATTTCACGCTCTGGAATAACGTAAAGCGCCTGGCCGCCGTAGCCACGTCCGTAGTACACATCTTCGCCTGCTAGCTGGGTAATAAACCAACCGTAGCCGTACCCGTCGCCTGTCCAGCGTGATGTGCCGCGCGGCTGCCATGATTCTTCCACCCAGCCCTCTGGCAGTACGCGCTGCTCGCCTCCGGCTTCATTAACCACGATGCCATCATTACGATACAGCTCGCCCACCTCAATCAATGCTTGCGGTGAGAGCTGCATATCATTGCCGCCAAAGTAGATCCCTTGCGGGTCACGCAACCAGGGGTGAATGGTGATATTGAGCGGATCCCCCAATAGGCGTTGGGCAAGGGCAAGGGTCGTCTCGCCGCTGGCGTGGGTGAGAGCGGCGGAAAGTAGGTGGCTGGTGCCGGTGGAGTAGAGCATCTGCCCACCCGGCTCATCCACGAATGGGCGTGTTATCGCATCGTTCACCCAGTTGGCGCTGGCCACCCAGGCGCCATAGTTGCTGCCCGAGGTGCGCTCAAGTCCCGCCTGCAGGGCGAGTAAGTGGGCAACGGTAATGTCCCCAACTTGCGGATCAGTACCGCTAGGTAGATGCTCGCCAAACAGCTCAACCATGGGTTGATCTGTTGACTCAATGATGCCCGCTTCAATCGCCGCGCCGGTAATGGCAGCCAGCACGGTTTTGGACAGTGACTTGATATTGGCAGGCGACGCCACCCCCGGCCCGCCCTGGTGAAACTCGTGGATAATCTCGCCATCATAGGCCACTACGACGCTGTGTATGCGCTCAAGCTGGCTGGTTTGCTGGTCTAGTGTCTGGAGTGCGTTTGCAGAAGGTTCATTAGCGGCTGCATAGGCGGTGGGTAACAACGAAATAACAGCAAACGGAACAAGCAAAGCAGTAGCGCGCATCGCAACACCTTCGGTATAAGTGGCAAAGGTTCGAGGTTTAGAAGTAGTAGAGGTTCCACAACCGATAGCCGCTAGAAGTAAAATCAGGTAGTACTTTCCGAGCCTGGAACCATGCTTCTGTGAATTAAAAGATCATATGTGGTCTTTTATAACCATTTTAGCGTATATTAGATTATAAATGAGCCATTATTTAGAGGTTTTCTATGGCCCTAACTCACGCTCTACTTGCTCCTGGCGAACTGTCCCAGCAGGTCGGTGCCAATGCACGAGAAGCGCGACTGGCGCAGAACCTTTCCCGTAAAACCTTGGCGCAGATGGCGGGTATTTCTGAGTCCACCATTAAACGATTCGAATCCAGTGGGCAAATAACTCTCGATGGCCTAGTGCTCATTGCCACAGCGCTGGGCGCCACACGCCAAATTGCCGAGCTATTCAAGCAGGAGCACCCCATTTCACTTGAAGAGATCAAGCAGACTGGGCGTACCCGGGGGCGAAAATGAAGCGTATCAACAGCGTAGAGGTGCTGTTAGCGGGTAATCCTGTGGGGGAACTGGTCGCTAGCCGACAGGGCATCTACTTTGCCTACCACCCTCATTGGGTGGCGGAAGGCTTCAATTTGTCGCCTTTGAACATGGATTTTACTACCCAACCACAGAAGGCGCCGGATCCAATGCTTTTTGCTGGTCTACCGGGAGCATTTGCTGACTCGCTGCCTGATGGCTGGGGAATGCTGCTCATGGATCGCTATTTCCTTGCCGAGCATGGGAAAGCCCGGAGAGATATTTCTCCTCTTGATCGGCTAGCTTATATGGCCGACAGGGGAATGGGGGCACTGGAGTATCGCCCCGTTATTGAGTGTACCGCTGACGAAGATAATATTGACCTAGTCCAACTCTATCAGGCAGCAAACGCTGTCTATGAAGGAGAAACCGAGGCGACTCTTGATGCCCTGCGCCTAGCCGGTGGATCCCCAGCAGGTGCCCGACCCAAGGTGATCGTTGCATTATCTTCGGATGGTAAGCAGTGCAGCACAGCTTTTCAGGAACTTCCTGCGGGTTATCAGCATTGGTTAGTAAAATTCCGTGCGCCAACCGAGCATCGCGACACCGGCGCCATCGAATACGCCTACTCGGTATTGGCAGAGCGTGCTGGGGTGAAAATGGCCGCGAGCAAGCTGATTGAGATCAATTCCTCAGCGGAAACCGAGCGACTCTTTTCTGCTCAGCGTTTTGATCGTAACGGTAATCGAAAAATCCATATGATGACCGCTAGCGGTATTCTTTATGCCGATTACAGCGCTCCATCGCTGGACTATTTAGATCTACTCAAAGCAACTAACGCTTTCACCCGTCACGCAGAAGACGTTGAACGCATGGCGAGGTTGATGGTATTCAACGCCCTGACCCACAATCACGATGACCACGCTAAGAACTTCGCTTTTTTGTATGACCAAGGTCGATGGACACTGGCTCCAGCTTATGACCTGACTTACGCCCCTGTCCGGGGCTATGCAGATGAGCATACAACATCTTTCAGTGGGGCAGGCCTAGCTACACGCAAAAAGCTCAAACAGGTTTGTGCCTCTTTCAGGTACTTAACCCATGATCTATATATTGAGCAAACCCTCGATGCTCTATCCGAATGGACGTCCCTTTGCCGCGAATTAGAAATCGATGCCAAGCAGCAGAAAATCATTCAGCGAGCATTCGACGAGAACCGCCAACGTCTCGGATAACGCTATCAATGCGGCTACCCTAATACAGCCACTTTCTAAGATGGAAATGCAGCCGCATTACGCAAAAGCAGAAAAAGCCTGCTAGGATGGGTGTGTTGGCTTATGGGTAAGCAAGCCTTTGATTTCTCTAAAACGCAATAAGCAAGGAGTGCCCTATGCGTAATATTATCTACATTATTGGCCTTATCGTAGTTGTGCTGTTCATTCTGTCGATGCTCGGCCTGCGCTAAGCGATATAGAATTAGACTCTATAGAGCTAGGCTTTAGAAAAGAAGCCCGCGCAAAAAACCGCCCAAAGCTTTAGCTTATGGGCGGTTTTTTTTTGAGCATCTTTTATTAGCTCTTTTGATCAGCAATGCGTGACAGCAGCAGATGTTAAGCGCAGTCAGCAGCCCCCTGGCCGAACATATCAAACATTATTTCGCGGCCAAGACGAGTCAATACAAAGCGGCCATACTCATTGAAGGTGGCGGCTTCACTGGCTTTCATTACCTTCTGGCAGGTTGCCCAGGTCGGTGATGCTGCACTCAGTGTGAGCAATTCACGGCGGGCTAAACCGCGCTGGGGCAAGGTAATGGTTTCAAGCACATGGCCGTTATCGTAGAGCAGCTCAGCGGCAATTGATAAACATTGGCGAAGGCTGCGCTGAACGTTCGCGGCCGTTGATAGCCCATTCGCTGCTTGTGATGAGGGCTCTTTCGTTAGTTCTGAAGTCATAAGTCCCGGAGTCATAGCATGTTCTCCTGCGGTCAGCACCAAATCGGGCTTGTTGCAGCGCATTATAAACCAAGGTCGATGTTAGACCAAGGTCTATAAATGAGAACGGCTTTGCTACTATGGAACTCATCAACGCTAAGCCGATGTGCTACGCTCGCTATTATGTATTTTTGTGAGTTAATCACGTATTTTAGCGAGTCAATAAGTCATGCATATCAGTGTATTCGGAACCGGTTATGTCGGCCTTGTTGCAGGTGCTTGTTTAGCCGATGTTGGCCATCAAGTCACCTGCATGGATGTTAATGCTGAGCGTATTGATCAGCTTAAAGGCGGAGAGGTGCCGATCTTTGAGCCAGGGCTAAGCACCATCGTTGCCCACAACGTAGCGGCTGGACGTTTACGCTTTACGACCGATGCTGCCCAAGCGGTAGCCGATGGCGAGCTGCTATTTATCGCTGTGGGAACACCGCCCGATGAAGATGGCAGTGCCGACCTACGCTATGTATTAGAGGTGGCGCGCACTATCGGCCAGCATATGGATAGCTACAAGCTGGTGATTGATAAGTCTACTGTGCCGGTGGGAACCGCGGAAAAAGTTCACACTGTTATCAGCGATGTTCTCGAACAGCGCGGCGCATCGCTCGCATTTGATGTCTGTTCTAACCCTGAGTTTATGAAGGAAGGGGCGGCGATAGAGGACTTTACCCGTGGTGCGCGCATCATTGTCGGCACGGAAAGCGAACGCGTGAAAGCGCGTATGCAAGAGTGCTACGCCCCCTACAACCGCAACCACGAAAAGCTGATGTTTATGAGCGTGCGGGCTGCCGAACTGACCAAATACGCCGCCAATGCCATGCTCGCCACCAAAATCAGCTTTATGAACGAGATCGCCAATCTTGCCGAACGGCTCGAAGTGGACGTGGAGGACGTACGCCGAGGAATTGGCAGCGACCCACGGATTGGCTATCACTTTATCTACCCAGGCTGTGGCTACGGCGGCTCCTGCTTTCCCAAAGATGTCCAAGCGCTAGAGCGCGCCGCGCGTCAATTAGGTTATAACCCGGAACTGCTCAGCGCCGTCGAATCCGTTAATTTGCGCCAAAAGCAGACGCTATTCACAAAACTGCAAGACAACCTAGGCAATCTAAGCGGTAAGACCATTGCAGTGTGGGGCCTGGCCTTTAAACCCAACACCGACGATATGCGCGAAGCCCCAAGCCGCACGTTGATGGAAGCGCTTTGGCAAGCGGGTGCTAAAGTGCAGGCTTTTGACCCTGAAGCCATGGCGGAATGCCGTCGTATCTATGGAGAAAGGGATGACTTAATGCTGGCAGGCGACCGCATTCAGGCGGTCAAAGGTGCCGATGCGCTGGTGATTTGCACCGAGTGGAAAGAATTCCGCAGTGTCGATTTCGCTTGGCTAGCCGACCAGTTGGCTGAAAAAGTCGTTATTGATGGGCGTAATTTGTACACACCAAGCGCTGTTGAAGAGGCGGGTTTGCGTTACACAGGGGTGGGGCGAAAGGGCAATCTCTAGGTAGATTTATTAGCGGCCTCTTCATAAATATTTATATGTGCATTACGAACGGTTACTTGGCATTACGTCTTAATACGAAAAAAATAACCTAATATTCAAGTTATAGTTCACCCAGCCGCTATATTAAGGTAAGTATATTAAAACAGTGCTACGTATCGCTTTATGAAGGAACGCTAATTGAAAGCAATATGCGTAGCAACATGTATTCAAAAAAGGTATTAGTTCTATGGCTTCTATTACATCACTAGGCATCGGTTCTGGGCTAGATCTCAACGGATTGCTTGGTCAGTTGAAAGAGGCAGAGCAAGCAAAGCTTGAGCCCATTGCGGAGCAGCTACAGTCTGAAGACGCAAAAATATCTGCTTATGGTAAGTTGCAAAGCGCGCTTGAGCAGTTTCAAAGCTCTGCTCAAGCTCTTAATGATGGATCCTCATTCGAAAGCCTGACGACCAATGTAGAGGGTAGCGCCGTCGGTGCTGTCAGCAGCAATGAGGCCCAGCCAGGTCAGTACGAAGTGCAGGTTGACCGTTTAGCAACGGCCAGCAGTCTGGTGACGGAGCGACTAGAAACAGCAGATGAAAGCATAGTGACTGGGGAGCAGTCATTAACCTTTACTCTTGCTGACGGAGCTATGGATCCCATTACCATTGCAGATGGCAGCACGCTTGAAGACATGCGCGATGCCATTAATCAACAGAGCGATGGTCGCTTAAGCGCCTCTATTATCAATGATGGCGAAGGTTATCGGCTTTCTGTTAATGCCACCGATACCGGTGCGGACGCCAGTATTGAAAGCACCAATTTTTCAAACATTCTTGCTGGTGACGTTACCACTGCTGATGCACAGTTTGTTAACGCAGGCCAGGATGCGGCGTTTAACGTCAATGGAATCGATATTGTTAGCCCCACCAATCAAGTGGAAGGTGCTATTCAAGGTGTTACCTTGAATCTTGCTGAGGCTGGCGCGACGAGCACGGTAAGTGTAGAGCAGGATAGCGAAGCTATCCGCGAGCAAGTCACCGCTTTTGTTGATGACTTCAATACGCTCAAAGATACCATTACCAGCTTGACAGCCTTTGACGAAGAGACGGGCCAAGCGGCGGGGCTGAATGCTGATGCAGCTACTCGCGCGGTTGAAAGAGAACTGCGTCAAACAATTAGCAGTGTTGTCGGCGGCGATGGCTTTAGCGTGTTGTCGGATGTAGGTATTTCGCTTCAAGTTGACGGCAAGCTGGAGATTGATGAGGATCAATTAGACAGCATTGTGGCCAATCAACCTGGTCAGCTTGCTAGTTTTTTTGCGGGGGATAGCGAAGAAGGTGGTATGGCAGGCCAAATTGCCGCATCGCTTGAAAGCTTGGTTGGTACAGGTGGCCGCCTTGAAAGTGCTGTTGATTCATCTGAACGGCGCTATGCTTCGTTAGAAGAACGTTTTACGACCACTGAAGGCCGTATCGAACAAACCGTAGAGCGTTATCGCACGCAGTTTCAAGCAATGGACGGTATGGTGGCGCAAATGAATCAAACCAGCGCCTACTTAACCCAGCAGTTTGCAACGCTGGGGCAGCAAAACCAAAGTTAAGCAGATAAGCTAGCTACGTTAATGGCTTATAAAATGCCCAGCACACTGTGTTGGGCATTTTTCTTTGCAATGGCTTAAAAACAGCTTAAAAAAGGCGCTACCTCTAAAGTTTGTTCCTCTACAGCCGATAAATTACCTAGATACCTCTCTCTACTTCTTATAAGGAATGACCCTCATGGCATCGATTACAGCACTCGGTGTAGGTTCTGGACTGGATCTGAACGGCTTGGTTGAGCAGCTCAAAGCGGCCGAACAGCAAAAGCTTGTGCCTATTCTAGAGCAGAAAAGTGCTCAGCAAACCAAGATTTCTGCCTATGGGCGCCTTGAGTCAGCGATGGATAGAGTGCAAACCTCTATTGCTGCGTTGAACGATGCCGCTTCATTTAAGCAGCAAAAAAGCACCGTGACGGGTGACGGCGTGTTGGCGACCGCAGGCGAAACCGCGAATGCCGGGCGCTATGAAGTCACCGTTACCCAGTTAGCACGCTCAGGCAGCGCTGCTTCTAATAGCGTGGCGCTAGATCAAGAGCTAACGGCAGCCGATACAACGCTTACGCTTGACTTTGGTGCTGGCGGTACACAAACAAGCTACGACGTTGATATTTCAGCAGGTAGTACGCTTGCAGATGTTCGTGACCAAATCAATGCGGATAAAGAGTCAGGTGTAACCGCTTCTATCGTTAATGATGGCACAGGGTATCGCTTAGCGTTGAGCTCGAAAGAGACGGGCGAAGAGGCTTCACTCATAGGTTTCTCAGGTTTGGCCTCACTGACGATGGACGCAGCCACGCTACGTGCAGGCCAGGATGCTGAATTGAATGTTAATGGTATTGCGATCACCAGCAAAACCAATCGAGTTGAAGAGGCGATTCAAGGCGTAACGCTTGACCTCACGGCGGTTTCTGGTGACCCCGTTACGCTGGTCATTGAGCGTGATGAAGAATCGCTGAGAGGAGCCATTGACGAGTTCGTTAAAAACTACAACGAAATGAAATCCACCGTTGACCGCATGACGGCCTACAACGGAGAAGGCGAAACATCAGGCGAGCTGGTGGGCGACCGCACCGTGCGTACCATTGAAGACCGCCTACGCCGGGATATAACAGACAACCTCGGCACTGGTGATATTTCACGCCTTTCCCAAATTGGAATTTCTATCGATGAGAAGGGGCGTTTAAAGGTTGATGAAGATAAGTTGGACGATGCAGTAGCCAATAACCCCGAGGAGCTATCTGCCTTTTTTGCAGGTGATACAGAGGAAGGCGGCTTTGCTGGACGCTTAAACGCCACGCTTGAAAGCATTACCGCAGAGAATGGCATTATTCAAAGCTCGGTGACTAGCGCTGAGCAGCGTGTTGAAAGTCTGGATGTGCGCAAGCTGCGTATGGAGGCAAGTATCGAGCGCAGCACAGAGCGTTACCGCAAGCAGTTTGGGCAACTGGATGGCTTGATCGCCCAAATGAACTCCATGAGCAGTTATCTCTCTCAGCAATTCAGCGTTCTGAGTAACATGCAGAATAGTAATTAAGAAGGCTGTTGGGAGTGTTACAGGTGTTTATAAAAAAGTTACATAAAAAAGAGCATTTTTTCTAAAGAATTTGGCTAGGCTGCCGTTAATTATAATAACGGCAACGCAAGTGCCGCAAAGCAGGCCACAAGGCCAGTTAAATTTCGAGGAGTACTCACATGTCTGTAATCAACACTAACATTACTGCCCTGATCGGCCAGAACAACCTGTCCAACTCCCAGTCTATGCTGGCTAAAGCGCAAGAGCGCCTTTCTTCTGGCCTGCGTATTAACAGCGCTGCTGACGATGCGGCTGGTCAAGCCATCGCCAACAAAATGACTGCCCAGATCAAAGGCATGGATCAGGCTAGCCGTAATGCTAGCGACGGTATCTCTTTGGTACAGACCATGGAAGGCGGTCTTGACCAAATCAACGACAACCTGCAGCGTATTCGTGAGTTAGCGGTACAAGGTGCCAACGATACCAATGCTACAGAAGACCGTGATGCGATCGTTACCGAGATCAATGAGCGCTTGGCTGAGATTGATCGTGTGGCTGGCAGCAATAACTTTAACGGCACTAGCCTACTGAACGTAAGTGGTGGCGGTACTCTAAATATTCAGGTTGGTTCCAATACTGAAGATGAGGACGTTATTACCGTTGCTACGCTTGACGCTACAGTTGCAGGTCTTGGAATGTCAGGTGGCTCGATCACTGCTGTTGCTGGCTCTGAGTCAACATTTGAGATTTCTGGCGGAGCAGCAGCAGGTGTTGTTCACGATCAGTTCCAGTCACTGGTTGATTCCGTTGACGCTGCAACTGAGACGCTAGATACCAACCGTGCAACCTTGGGTGCGACGCTGAACCGTTTTGACTCAGTGATTGATAACCTGGCCACAACGTCAACCAATCTTTCTGAAGCCCGTTCGCGTATCGAAGACGCTGACTACGCTGTGGAAGTGTCTAACATGACACGCGCTAACATTCTTCAGCAGGCCGGTACTTCCATGCTGGCACAGGCTAACCAGACTCCGCAGTCTGTACTGTCTCTGCTGGGCTAATACCCTTGATGGTAATATGTAAACGATAGTAATGACGGGGCCAATGGGCCCCGTTTTTATTTTAAGGCTGAAGGCTCCAAATATCGCCGTTAAGAAGCAGCTGTCGTATCAATCAGAATTGTTACAGTAATTTACATAAAAAAGAGCGGTTTTTTCTAAAGAAGTAGGTGGGGAGGCCGTTAATTATAATAACGGCAACGCAGGTGCCGCAAAGCAGGCCACTAGGCCAGTTAATCTCCAAGGAGCACTCACATGTCTGTAATTAATACTAATATTACTGCCCTGATCGGCCAGAACAACCTTTCTAACTCCCAGTCTATGCTGGCCAAAGCGCAAGAGCGTCTGTCTTCTGGCCTGCGCATTAACAGCGCAGCTGACGATGCTGCTGGTCAAGCCATCGCCAACAAAATGACAGCTCAGATCCGCGGTATGGATCAAGCAAGCCGTAATGCTAGCGACGGTATCTCATTGGTACAAACCATGGAAGGCGGTCTTGACCAAATCAACGACAACCTACAGCGTATTCGTGAGTTAGCGGTACAAGGTGCCAACGATACCAACGCTACAGAAGACCGTGATGCGATCGTTACCGAGATCAATGAGCGCTTAGCTGAGATTGATCGTGTGGCTGGCAGCAATAACTTTAATGGCACTAGCCTACTGAACGTAAGTGGTGGCGGTACTCTAAATATTCAGGTTGGTTCCAATACTGAAGATGAGGACGTTATTACCGTTGCTACGCTTGACGCCACAGTTGCAGGTCTTGGAATGTCAGGTGGCGCGATCACTGCTGTTGCTGGCTCTGAGTCAACATTTGAGATTTCTGGCGGAGCAGCAGCAGGTGTTGTTCACGATCAGTTCCAGTCACTGGTTGATTCCGTTGACGCTGCAACTGAGACGCTAGATACCAACCGTGCAACCTTGGGTGCGACGCTGAACCGTTTTGACTCAGTGATTGATAACCTGGCCACGACGTCAACCAACCTTTCTGAAGCCCGTTCGCGTATCGAAGATGCCGACTACGCAGTGGAAGTGTCTAACATGACGCGTGCCAACATTCTTCAGCAGGCTGGTACCTCCATGCTGGCACAGGCGAACCAGACGCCGCAGTCTGTACTATCTCTGCTGGGCTAATCTTTTAGCTAGTGATGTACAACGTAAAGTAATGACGGGGCTCAATCGGGCCCCGTTTTTTTGCGTGTTAGACTGATAATCTCGTCTGTACTGTATTTCTGGCGCCTTATTTAGAGTTAGTAATCGAGAGCCGCTTAAACGTAAAATCTCAATTTGTGACTTGCTTCAAGCTCTGCATGGCGCTGATCTTGAGAACACATACTCAAATACAGGCGCATTCGTGCCTTTGCTGACTGCGCTAGCACGGTAAGCTGGGTAAATTGCCATTTTTCTCTGTGAGCCGCTTCATGGTCAAGACCTCCTCTGCCCCTACTACTCAAAAACGCAAACCTCGCCTGCTTTGGGCTAATCCTTCCTGCTTATTGGATACCTCCAGCGGTGCTAGCATGACCGTGCGCGAAATGCTGTTACAACTGGCGGCGCGTGGCTATGAGATTAAGGTGTTGGGGGCAACCATTTTTGATAATCCCAAGGGGATGGGGCGACTCAAGGAGCAATATTCAGACCTGAATGCTCACCTACATCAACTGATTGAAGCTGAAGATGGCCCGCTGAACCATCAATTGGTGGTCAGCTATAGTCACAATCGCAGCCATTTTACGTCCCATGAAGAGGGGCTTTGGTACAGCCAGTACCTCTATATGCTGGATTCATTTAAGCCTGATGTTGTTTGGTACTACGGCGGCCAAACCTTGGATATGCTAATTGCCGCTGAAGCGCGTGACCGAGGTATCCCTGTCGCTTTCTATCTAGCCAATGGCAACTATAAAGCATCAAATTGGTGTCGTGACATCGATTTGATTCTTACCGATAGCCAGGCCACGGCTGATATGTACCGTAAAACAGTGGGCTATGCAGCCAAACCTGTGGGCAAGTTCATCGCCCCTGAGAATTTTATCGCCGAACACCATGAGCGAAATCGACTGCTGTTTGTTAACCCCAGTTGGCAAAAGGGTGCCAGCGTGGTTGTGCAACTGGCAGAAAAGCTGGAGCGAGAAAGACCTGATATTGAGCTTGAAGTGGTAGAAGCCCGGGCCGACTGGCCAGCTGTACTGCGGGAGACTACACGCCGAATGGGCGAGCAGCGTAACTCATTAAGTAATGTTGTAGTGACCCCTAATACCAGCGATATGCGAGGCCCTTACAGCCGTGCTCGCGTGGTGGTGGCGCCTAGTCTATGGTGGGAAAGCTCTGGGCGTATGCTGGCTGAAGCTATGCTGAACGGTATTCCTGCGCTAATTACCAACCGCGGTGGTATGCCCGAAATGATCGGCGACGCGGGTATTGCCTTTGATTTTCCGGATGCTTGTTATGAAGAACCCTACCAACATCTTCTCAGTGACGAGGAGCTACAACCTTTAACGGATGCAGTCATCAGCTTTTTCGATGACGAAGACCTTTATCAGGACTATGTCGATCGTGCCAGGCAGGTAGGCAAAGAGAAGCACCACCTTGACCGCGCTACTGATAAGCTGATTAGTGCTTTAACGCCTCTAGTAGGGCTACGTGCTGGCAACAAAGATTTCGCTATTATTCAGAAGAAACGCCACCGTCAACGGTTAGCCAGTCGAGCAACCAAGCCAACGTTCAAAGTCGATAACTCATTTCAACAGTTGGTTGGCGCTGGAACGAACGCCAAACCCGGTGAAGATTCGCAGTCGCAACATCTCTGCTTGGCGAATGACTTTACTTGGCAGTTCAAAGGCAAAGTGATGGTGCTTGACAATCGTGCCAGCTTAATTAAAAGTGGCCTTGCCGAACAGATGGTAGCTACGAAAGCATTCGGTATTGTCGCTTTTGACCCCGCCAGTGAAGTAAAAGACGCCAAGCAATATGATGGCAGTGAGTATATTCAGTTATTCCAGCACGCCCTGCTAGGCGATGGAAAAGCGGCCACGCTTCATGCCTGTGTAGCCCCCGAAATGTCCAGTACTCTTTCTCCGCTACCGGCAGAAAAACTACCCAAGCGCCACCAATTGGGCGCCAAGCCTTTAGCTGAATTGCCGATTAGCTCGATAGCCATAGATAGCATTGAAGGTTTAGGAAATCTCGATTGGCTAATTCTAGATGAGCTAAGCGACGCTATGGCAGTTCTGGAAAATGGAAAAAAGGCACTGACTCACACACTGCTGATTCAGGTGCGAGTGCCTTTCCAACTTACCCATGAAAAACAGCCTAGCTTTGCTGAACTACAGCACTGGGCCAGCCGAAATGGTTTCCGCTTTTATCGCTTCCACAATATTCGACACTACAGCCATTTGCCAGAAGAGTTGAACTCCCGTGCACCTTGCGCTACCGAGCAAGAAAGCGCCGATGTGCTTTTTCTTCCTTCCCACGAGCGCATGGCGGCTCTGAGTGATGAAAATAAAACGAAACTCGCTTTTGTGCTAAGTGCTGTCTTTGCAGTGCATGATGTTGCTTTTGAGCTGTTAGCCGACATTAGCAAGAATAAGGCGCTGGAGTTTCTTGAAGCGCAAGAGCTTTTGCCCAAGGCGTCTGCGACAAAAACACAGGTACCACCTCCTGCAGGCCCACCTATCCCGCAGAGCGAGCATGTCAAAGGTGAAGCAGTAGTCACTGTTTTGTGCCCAACCTATAATCATGGTCCCTATATTGAGGATGCTCTGAAAGGCTTTGTTTCGCAGAAAACTAACTTCCCGTTTGAAGTTATCGTAATTGATGATGCATCAACTGATGATGCCCAGGAAATTATCAGTAGGTATGCAAGTGAGTACCCTGAATTAATACGTCCAGTTTTTAATGAAGTTAACTTGAGGTCTTCACGGAAGGGCATGGCAGTTGATTTGAAGAAAATGGCTCGTGGTAAATACATAGCTTACTGTGAAGGGGATGATTATTGGGTCGATGAAAATCAGTTGCAGTTACAGTTTGATTTTATGGAGTCTAATTCAGATTACTCAGTTTGTTATCATAATGCGTTTGTCTTTAGTGGTAATGATATTGTCAGAAGATCCAAACTCCCAGATATAGAGAAGAGAGATTTTTCTCAGGATGATTTGCTGCTGAATAATTGTTTTTTGCTAACGCAAACTAGATTCATTAGAAAAGAAGATCATTTTTCACCACGTGGGCCAGAAGCTCGAAGGATAAGCAACGGTGATAACTTATTAATCAGCAGGCTTGGGTTGTTAGGGAAAGGAAAGTATTTAGCTAATATTAAACCAGCGGCGTATCGATTACATGAGCAATCGACATGGTCTAGTAAGAAATCCCTAGATAAAATGCTTATGTTAAGTAATTCACTTAATTGGATAGGTGTGTTTCACGAAAGAGAGGGTAGGAAGAAAGTTGCTGCTTATTATTATGGTAAGTCGAAAGCAACGGCTAATGGTAGTTATTTTGAAAATAGAAATGTGTCGAAAAGTTTTCTGATTAAGTTGAATAAGTTGGGAGTGGAGAAACCGTGCGATATTTTAGAATTTTCTTCGCTAAATAACCTGTTTTTTAAAGGAAGTAATAATGTTGTTAAGAGTGCGAATAGTGATAAGAATACCTTCATAGTCGACGTTGATGGAATTGAATTTGATGCGCCCGATAGGCATTACAAAATGACCGTTATAAGCGAGTTTTCGGGGTTTTCTGACAATCCTGAAAAGCTTGCGCGAGAAGTAGTCAGAATCTCATCGTCTGTAGTCGTTACTGGCCCCGAAGTAAAAGATGAGGCTGTGTGTGAAAAAATCAAAAAAATATTTGCACGCCATGCTAAAAAAACAGATTTGCTAGATAGTGGTTCAATGGTTTTCTACGCATTTGAAAAAGGTGCATATGTTTAACGATAAATCAGTTTTGATTACCGGCGGAACCGGCTCCTTTGGCCACACCTTTGTTCCTATGCTGCTCGAACGCTACAACCCTCGCCGGGTCATCATCTTCTCTCGTGACGAGATGAAACAGTGGGAGATGGCCAGGTTGTTTCAAGGCGATGATCGTCTAAGATTCTTTATTGGCGATGTACGGGATCGGGAGCGTGTGTATCGAGCATTGGATGGCGTCGATTACGTAGTACATGCTGCCGCAACCAAAATTGTACCCACTGCCGAGTACAATCCCTTTGAGTGCATCAAAACAAATATCAACGGTGCCATGAACGTGATCGATGCGTGTATCGACAAAGGGGTCAAAGGGGTTGTTGCGTTGTCCACTGATAAAGCCAGTAGCCCCATTAATTTGTACGGTGCTACCAAACTAGCGTCTGATAAAGTTTTTGTAGCGGGTAACTCCTACGCTGGTGGTCATGAAACCAAATTTTCCGTAGTTCGGTATGGCAACGTAATGGGCTCACGCGGTTCCGTAATACCGTTCTTTATGTCGATCAAAGATAAGGGTGTACTGCCTATTACCGATCCACGCATGACTCGCTTTATGATTAGTCTGGAGCAGGGCGTGCAACTGGTTTGGCATGCCTTTGAAGACATGGTGGGTGGCGAGATTTATGTAAAGAAAATTCCGTCAATGAAGGTCACAGATTTGGCGCGCGTTATTGCACCAGAGGCCAAGCAAGAAATAGTCGGCATTCGACCTGGCGAAAAACTGCACGAACAAATGATTGGTTCAGAAGACTCCCACTTTACCTACGAGTACGCGGAGCACTTCAAGATATTGCCGAGTATCAATAACTGGGGTAATTCCGTAGAACGTATCAAGGATGGCAAAAAAGTGCCTGAAGGTTTTGTTTACTCAAGCGATAACAACACCGAATGGATGACCGACGACGAGCTAAAAAGCTGGATTGATCACCATTATAACGAAATCGGCAAGATTTGATCATGATTCCATATGGCAAACAGGATATCACTCAATCTGATATTGATGCTGTAGTTAAGGTATTGAGGTCAGACTTCCTGACACAAGGCCCGAAAGTACCTGCTTTTGAGCAGAAAGTAGCTGAACATGTGGGTGCCAAACACGCGCTTGCTGTAAACAGCGCGACTTCAGCCTTACACATTGCCTGCAAAGCGCTGGGATTGGGATCGGGTGATTGGTTATGGACGACGCCCATTACCTTCGTGGCTTCTGCCAATTGTGGATTGTATTGCGGTGCCCGGGTCGATTTCGTGGATATAGACCCGAAAACCTACAACCTATGTCCGAAGGCTCTCGAAGCCAAGTTGCAAGAAGCCGAGCAGAATAACCGCCTACCGAAAGTGTTGGTGGCCGTTCATTTGTGTGGCCAGCCCTGCGATATGGAAGCGATCTATGATCTGAGTCAGCGCTTTGGTTTCCGCATCGTTGAAGATGCTTCTCACGCCATTGGTGGCAAGTATAAGGGCAAATTTATAGGCAGTGGGCGCTACAGTGATATTACCGTCTTCAGTTTCCACCCGGTAAAGATTGTCACCACCGCTGAAGGAGGCATGGCGCTGACCAATAATGACGAACTGGCTAGCCGTATGAGACTATTGCACAGCCACGGCATTACCCGTGATCAGAACCTCATGACGCATGAGCCGGATGGCCCCTGGTATTACCAGCAGGTGGAGCTGGGTTATAACTATCGCATGACCGAGCTGCAGGCTGCGTTGGGCATCAGTCAGATGGATCGGCTGGATGCTTTTATATCCCGTCGTCATGAGCTGGCCAAACGTTACGATAAACTCTTAAAAGATCTGCCCGTAATGACGCCCTGGCAGCACCCTGACAGTTATACCGGCTTGCACTTATATGTGATTCGCCTGCAACTGGGTGCAATCAACAAAACTCACCGACAAGTGTTTGAGTCTTTGAGAGAGCAAGGCATAGGAGTGAATCTGCACTATATCCCTGTACATACCCAGCCCTATTACCAAGAAATGGGTTTTAAACCAGAAGCCTTCCCGAAAGCGATGCAGTATTATCGGGAAACAATCAGTTTACCGATGTTCCAGGGGCTAACGGATGAACAACAGGATGACGTGATGCAGGCGCTGAAAACGGCTCTGGAAGTTGGAAGCTATTTATGAGCCGAGTTGCGATCATCCCCGCTCGTGGTGGCAGCAAACGTATCCCTCGCAAAAATGTTACAAAATTCTGTGGCAAACCGATGATTGCCTGGTCAATTGAAGCCGCAAAAGCCAGCGGTTGTTTCGACAAAATCATCGTGTCCACAGACGATCATGATATCGCCGATGTAGCCGAACAATGGGGTGCAGAAGCTCCATTTCTTCGCCCAAGCGATCTGGCTGATGACTATACGGGTACACTTCCGGTGATTCGACATGCAGTTCAATGGCTCACTAATCATGAAGTGAAGGTTGACTATGCCTGTTGCGTCTACGCAACAGCGCCTTTCGTCACCTCAAAAGATCTCCTGCGTGGGTGGGAATTAATTCATCAAAGCGGTGCTAGCTTTGTGTTTTCGGTAACCAGCTACGCTTTTCCGATTCAGCGGGCTATCCGGATCACTGAGAATGGCCGGGTTGCTATGTTTAACCCAGAGCATTCCCAGACGCGATCCCAAGACCTGGAAGAAGCCTGGCACGATGCGGGTCAGTTTTACTGGGGCACAGCTGACGCCTGGTTGGAAGAAAAACCGATCTTTGGCGAAGACTCGTTGCCGGTAAAACTACCACGCCACCGCGTACAGGATATCGATACCTCTGAAGACTGGACCCGTGCTGAGTGGCTCTTTAAAGCAATGCGGGCAGAAACGGAGACTCAATGAAGGTTGCCTTCCGCGCCGATGCCTCTGTCCAGATCGGCACCGGCCATGTGATGCGTTGCCTAACTCTGGCTGAAGAGCTGCGTCGGCAGGGCCATCAGTGCCTGTTTATTTGTAGAAACCATGAAGGCCATCTGGCAGGTTTGATTACTGAAAAGGGTTTTGATCTTCATCTGCTGCAGTCGCCAGCCCAATTAGAAACGTTAGCAAAAGATGAACCAACGCTTGCACATTCCGGTTGGCTAGGCGTTCCATGGGAAACCGATGCCAAGCAAACGCTTGAAGTGCTCGCCCGGAACAACATTGATTGGCTGATTGTCGACCATTACGCACTCGACAGCCAATGGGAGTGCCAACTGGCCGAAGCCGTTGGCCAGATTATGGTGATTGATGACTTGGCTGACCGGGAGCATGAGTGTGCGGTGTTATTGGATCAAAATCTGGGGCGCGAATCTGCAGATTACGAAGCGCTGATCCCTTCGACCTGTACCAAACTGATCGGTCCGCAGTTTGCGCTACTTCGTCCAGAATTTGCAGAGCTGAGGCCGACCAGCCTTGAACGCAGGCGCGCACCGGAGTTCAAGCGAATCCTGATCTCTTTGGGCGGCGTTGACCGCACCAATGTTACGGGCGAGGTGCTAGAAGTCCTTTCAAACAGCACTCTTCCAACAGAGACCGAGTTGGACATTGTGATGGGCAGGTCTGCTCCTCATCTTGAATATGTAAAAAAACAGGCTTTGGAGCTTCCTTTTCAGTCAACGGTGAGTGTAAGTGTCAATGATATCGCCGCGCGGATGTGTGCCGCTGATTTTTCAATTGGCGGGGCTGGTAGCACCTCTTGGGAGCGATGTTGCCTGGGCTTGCCGTCAATAGTGGTTGTACTGGCAAACAACCAAAGGTTGATTGCAGCTGCGCTTGAGAAAGCGGGCTGTGCTGAAAAGTCATCTATCAGTGGCGTTGACGGACGGGTTAGAAGTGTAATCCAAAAACTGAATGCTCAGCATTCAATACTGATGCATATGTCGGATAATGCTGAGAAAGTCTGCGATGGAAAAGGATGTCTACGCGTAGTAAGCACTCTGTGCCCTGGGGACAACGTATGAAGATCACCATCTTATGCAGCGACGTCGCCCACCCTGTTAACGTTTACTTGAAGCGTTGGGTGCAGCAGCACGAAGGAGTACATCAGATTGAGCTTGCTCGCTCCCGGTCAGAACTGAGAGGTGGGGATTTTCTATTTTTGGTTTCCTGTTCAGACATTATCAAGCAGGAGCATCGGGCTAGATACCGCCACATACTTGTTCTACACGCCAGCGATCTACCACAAGGCCGTGGTTGGAGTCCCCATGTCTGGGAAATAGTACATGGTGCCAAAGAAATTACCCTAAGCCTCTTGGAAGCCGAAGATCAAGTAGATACCGGTCGAATCTGGCGCAAGCGGATCATCCCGATCGAGAAAACCGCTCTCTGGTATGAAGTAAATCACTCGCTCTTCGAGGCTGAGATTGAGTTAATGTCAGAAGCCATTGAGCCATTAAGCCAAATTAATCCGAAACCTCAAAGTGGCATTGCAGAGCCTAGCTATTATCGTCGCCGGGGCCCAGAAGACAGTGAAATCAATCCTGAGAAATCAATCTCAGAACAGTTTGATCTGCTAAGGATGTGCGACCCGGATCGCTACCCTGCTTGGTGTGAGATACATGGGCAAAAATACAAGATCGTTTTGGAGAAGCTGAATGATGAATAATGTAGTGATAGCCGGGAGGAAGATCGGTTCTGATCAGCCCCCTTACATCATCGCCGAGATGTCAGCCAATCATAATGGCAATATCGAAACAGCTTTTCGAATTATTGACGAAGCCAAAAAAGCGGGTGCGGATGCTCTAAAAATTCAGACGTATACACCGGATACCATTACGCTGGATTCCGACTTACCAGATTTTCAGATTAAAGGCGGCCTATGGGATGGCAAAACGTTGTACGAGCTTTATGAGTGGGCTCATACTCCTTGGGATTGGCACAAACCTCTCTTCGAACACTCTAGAAAGATAGGTATTCCAATTTTCAGCTCTCCCTTCGATTCCACCGCTGTGGATCTGCTGGAAGGGCTGAATGCACCAGCCTATAAAATTGCTTCATTTGAATCGGTCGACTTGCAACTCATTCGCTATGTCGCTGCTACCGGTAAGCCCATGATCATATCCACCGGCATGGCCAATGCTGAGGAAATAGAGGAAGCAATTACGGCAGCAAGAGAAGGTGGCTGCAAGCAGCTGGCCATTCTGCATTGTGTTAGCGGTTATCCTGCTCCCGCAGAAGACTACAACCTGAGAACGATTGCAGACATGATTGAGCGTTTCGGGTTGGTCACTGGTTTGTCGGACCATACTCTGGATAACACCACTGCAATTGCTAGCATTGTGATGGGAGCGTCCCTGATTGAAAAACACTTTACACTGGATCGGAACGGCGGTGGCCCTGACGATAGCTTCTCACTGGAGCCTGCCGATCTGGCTGCGCTCTGCAGGGACAGTAAAACGGCCTGGAAGGCAATAGGCGAGGTTGACTACGGGCGAAAATCAAGTGAGCACGGAAATGTAAAGTTCAGGCGTTCTTTGTACTTCGTTAATGATTTAAAAGCAGGTGCAATTATTTCTGACGCTGATATTAGAAGCGTTAGGCCTGGGTACGGAATAGAGCCGAAATATATGGAAGAATTAATTGGTAAGAAGTTGAAAACAGATATTTTTAAAAACACCCCAGTCTGCTGGGAAAGTTTGGAATCTTAAACGTTGAAATACTGTAAAACATGTCTAACAACAGATCTTCGACCCAATGCTCAATTTTCAGGCGGTATATGCATCGCGTGTAGATACGCGACTACGAGTAGCAATGGGTCTAGTTCATTAAAGCTACGTCAGTTAGAAGAGCTAATCGCAGCAGCAAAAAAGAAACAAAGATCTAAAGGATCTTATGATTGTATCGTCGGCGTAAGTGGTGGAAAGGATAGTACGAGACAAGCACATTGGGTGAGAGATCGTTTAGGGCTACGTCCATTGCTAGTGTGTGCAGCTTATCCTCCTAAACAAATGAGCGATATTGGCGCAGAGAATCTAAGTAATTTGATTTCTATGGGGTTTGACTTGATGGCAGTTACACCGGCTCCCAAGACTGCTGCTTCGTTAGCCCTAGAGTCATTCGAAAAGTTTGGCAACGTTTGTAAATCGACCGAAATGTCACTGTTTTCTACAGTACCTCGGCTTGCCATTGAACATGGCGTAAACATGATCTTTTGGGGCGAAAATCCAGCACTACAAGTCGGAGACTCGGCGGTTGAAGGTGTAGATGAGTTTGATGGAAATAATCTGCGAAAATTAAATACACTAACTGAAGGCGGTAATGACTGGATCACAAGCTTTGTGACTGAATCTTACAAGGCAAAGCACTACTTTTATCCAGGTGAGATACAATTCAAAAGAAAAAAAATAAAAATATTCTACCTAGGTGCTGCTTGGGACGATTGGAGTAACGAGCAAAACTCTACATACGCTGCTCTTCAAGGCCTAACATTGCGTCCAGGTGATGAGGTAGAGACTGGTGATATATCTAACGCATCAATGTTGGATGAGGAGTTTACGAACATTAATATGATGTTGAAATATTATAAGTTCGGCTTCGGTAGAGCTACAGATTTAGTCAACGAAAAAATACGAGGTGGAGAGTTATCGCGTGAAGAAGGAGTCGAAATAGTCAAAAAATATGATGGTGTATGCTCGGATCGAATCATTAATGGCTTTTGCGATTATGTAGGGATCGACAATAATAGGTTTTGGACTATTGCCAATAAGTGGATTAATGTCGACTTGTTTGACGTTTCAATTACCGGGCGGCCACAACCTAAATTCGAAGTAGGGGTTGATAGTGAAAGTTGATTTAATAGACTTGGGGATAGGTAATACCCGATCAGTCACTAACTGGCTTACCAAAGTTAATTGCGATGTCAACGTGATCAATCGAGTTGAGGATATTAATAGCGAGTTACTAGTGATGCCAGGAGTTGGTGCAGCAGGGAAGTTTATGCATAAACTGAGAAAAACAGGTTTCGATAACTCTGTCCGGAATCATGTCAGTGCAGGTGGTCGCTTATTGGGCATTTGCTTGGGTTTTCAAGTAATGTTTGAGTATTCAGAGGAAGATGGGGGAGTCCAAACGCTTGGGATTCTCGGAGGGAAGGTTGAACGTCTTAGGGGAGTCGGCACCCACAATGGTTGGGAGCAGACAAGCTTTGATTTTCGACAAGTAGACATATCGGAGCATTGGCGGAAGGCAAAATTAACTAGGGCTAAGGTCTTATGTGGGCGTTTTTTTTACAATCATGAGTACGCTGCTGTAAACGGTGATAGAGATCAACGTAGTTTTCCAATATCTAACTCGCTTAAAAATTACAGTGGGGTAGTTATTAGTCGCAATGTAATAGGTGTTCAGTATCATCCCGAAAAAAGCCAGCAGTCTGGTATAGAATTCCTTCGACACATCTTGTAGGAGGATGTAGTTTGAGAATCGGCGCTTCAATTATTATGAAAAATAGGGTAGCAGTCCAGTCATATGGCTGGAATTTACTGCGCCCGCTTGGTGATCTACAATTCATTTTAGACTCTTTGGATGAATATGAGTGTGATGAAATAACCGTATTACGATATGCGAGATCGGAAGACGACGCGCAAGCATACAATGCCGACATAGATGTATTGGAGAGTTGTAATACATTAAGCCCTTTAAGTTTTGGTGGTGGAATTAGATCCTTAAAAGATCTTGAGAAGATTCGTCGTCTCCCTGTAGAGAGGCTTGTCTTCTCTTCTGCGGTATTCGAAGGAAATTATTCCTTAATAGAGGAAGCGGCAACACTCTTTGGTCATCAAGCTATACAGTGTTTGATTCCAATTTCTTATAATAACGATAAAGTCAGGGTGTTTATACCAAGCCAGAATAGATTTATTGGAGTAGAAGAAATTGATTTTGAAAGCTTGCATAACCTGTGTAATGAGTTGATCGTTTATGATACTGATGCCGATGGTTTCGATAACCTTTTTTCCTTTAATGCACTCCAAGATATTAAATTTCCATTGCCTCGAACTATTTTAATGGGGGGGATAGGGTTAGATGTGATCAAGAGGGCTAAGTCAGAAGGGGTGGCTGCTGTCTCAATAGATAATAGAGTCCTTCATAAAGAATATTCAATCTTGGAGGCTAAAAAATATGCTGGCCTGTAAGAAGTGTTTATATCCAATAAATCATCCGTTTGGGTTAGAGTTATATAACGGGGTTTGTAGCGGTTGCATTACCCATCAAGAAAAAGATTCAATAAATTGGGAGGAAAGGCGTAAAGCTTTAATTGAAATTTTAGATGGCTCTACAAAGAGAAATAAGTCATATGACTGTGTAGTTCCAGTTATAGGTGACGCCGAGGATTATTACGTATTGTCCCTCGTGCTAGATTTAGGCCTTTCCCCTTTAGTCGTGGGTGTGAATGATTATTTTAAAAATGATATCGGATGGCATAATCTTCATAATCTAATTACGTATTTTGACGTTGACTCCGTCTTTTTTAATCCAGATTTCCATGTTTACCAAGAGTTAATTAAGACTAGTCTAAGAAAGTACGATAGTATTCTTTTGCCCTTTCATAATCTTCATACTGCATTTCCAGTTCATGTGGCCCATGATCGGAATATACCGTTAGTAATATGGGGGCAAAATCAAAGTGTTGAACAAGTTGGTAAGTTCAGTCATCTTGATTCTGTTGAGATGTCTAGGTGGAGTCGTAGGGAACATGACTTATTGAATGTGGAAGTTGATACCCTGATAGGTAATGGTGCGCAGATTGATACACGCAAACTGAATTACTATAGATACCCTGCTATCAAAAAAATAGCACGTCGTAATATTCATGGTTTATATTTGAGCAATTTTTTTCGGTGGGACCCGTTGAGTCAAAATTCAAGGTCATGCCAGTTCGGATTTTGGCCTGAGCCTAATTCGGCGACATTTGATCCATATGAGCGCGCAGGAAGTTCAGTTTATTACAATATTCATGACCTCCTAAAGTTTAAAAGAACTGGGTATAGAAAGTTGGATGACCACTTGGCGCGCGAAATTCGGCATGGTCGAGTAGATGCTAATACGTTAATAGAGTTAAAGTCAGAATATGCTGGTGCCTCAGTTGAAATCAAGCCTTTCTTTAAATGGTTAGGGGTCAGTGAGAGTGGTTACCAGTGGTACGTGGAACACCGGCTTGCAGCATTTGCTAACCTAATAAAATCCGGGGATGTTAATGAATCTGCAGTTCTTAGCAAACATTTTTCTTTGGTTCACGAATCTAGCGGCTTTGCGAGGGCACCAAGCAAGCAATTCATCCAATATGGAAAAGGTATTTAATTAGATGCGTAGAAATATCCGTGAGTTAGTGTTTTTTGGTAGTGGTGTGGTAGCTGAAAAATCGCTAAAAAGTAAGCCTGCATTTATTGTAGACAATAATCCTGATTTGGTCGGTGGTTTTTTTCATGGAATTGAAATTAAGTCACCTGAGGCTCTACGCAATAGGTCTGATGAATTTGAAGTCGTAATATGTACCACGTCAGTTTCTGAAGTGAAAGCACAACTTGAAAAATTAGGTTTCGTCTGGGGTAAGGATGCTAGGGTTTCGGATTACCTAGAAGAGCGCCTAGAAATTGCAGAGCTTGAAGATGAACGTTTTGCATTCCTCATATCAAGTGGTTTACCTTCGAATGCAACCGATGATTCAGGTGGCGGCGTCTATAAAATACAAGAAGGAGACTCTGATTATCCAGATATTGAAAAGCTTTATCCAGGGAATATCCATGGGATGATCAGATACAAAGATGGAATTGCGATATCCTCACAAGGTGAGGGGATTATCGTTCTTGATGCTGATTATAACGTGTCATCAGTTATTCCACTTCCTAAGTCGTCCAGACCTCATGGGTTAAGGCCGTTTAAAGGCGGATGGGTTTTTATTTCAAGCTATAATGATTCCATCGTTGGGATCAGCTCGCAGGGCGAAACTTTATTCGAGTATCCCTTCAGTGATAAAAAGACAAAATTCTCGTCCGCGCAACATCATTGCAATGACCTTATTGTTGTAGGCAGTTTTGCATACGTTTCTATGTTCTCTGTTTCAGGAAACTGGAAGAGAGGAGTATATGATGGCGGTTTAGTAGAGGTCAATCTTGATACTGGTGAAATGAAGGTAGTCGTGAACAACCTTACTATGCCGCACAGTGTTGATTTTATTGATGGTTCACTTAGGATATTGAACTCTTTCAAAGGAGAGGTGTTAACCAATAATTTTGAGAGTCAGTTTGTATTGTCAGGTTTTGTTCGAGGCTACGAGGAAAATGATAAGTATTGCTTTGTGGGCGAAAGCAAGAATAGAAATTTTTCGCGGTTAAATGTTGGTCGTAGTCCTGTTTCTGTAGATTCTAAAGTTACTGTAATACATAAGAAAAGAGGGTTTTGCCGATCGATTCCTCTCCCTAAGCGAATATCGGAGGTTCATAGCCTTATATTATTATGATTCTGGTTCGAGCCCATCAGTGGCCTGTCGCCGGTACATTCACGGGCTTTACCGACCGAAGTTAAACATTCATTATCCGAATTTATGACGATAGCAGCTTCAGTCACTTTTTGTTACTCCGCGTAAGATATCCGGGCTAGTAATTCGGAGACTTTCTAAATAGTTGAAGCAAAAAAAGAACGAATATGCTAACGCTCAAAGAAATGAAGCTTTTGTTGAAATGATTTGGTTTCACCGCTGGCATGCTGAAAGGCGCACTTACTGAAGGAGTTAAGAAAAATGAATTATAAGTTGTTTTTGGAATGTAGGGACGCCTATAAAACCGGGCAGAATGTAATGGATCTCGTGCAAAAATCGGTACCAAATAGTAGATCGTTAGCAATTGAGATAGCTTATGATCTACAGGCAGGAACATACATCAAGGATTTCTACAATAATGAAGAAAAGAAAAGAAGGTATACGGATGAAGGTGGAGACATTCTTGAGCGGCATATTAACAAAGATAGCGTGATTTTAAACGTTGGCGCAGGTGAGTTATGGACAATAGCTTTAATGGTAGACCGCTTTTCAGTAAAACCTAAAATGGTTTATAACTTAGAGATAAGTTGGTCTAGGATTTATAAAGGTTGTTCATTTTGGAACGATATTCACGGTGCCTCAATTAAGATGAAGCCTTTAGTGGCAGATATGCTCGAAATTCCTCTTCCGACAAAGTCTGTTGATATCGTTACTTCCAGCCATGCTTTGGAGGCGAATGGTAGCCAGTTAGGCGAAATTGTTAATGAACTTTTTAGGGTTTCGAGAGATAAATGTGTTCTTTTCGAACCATGTTATGAACTCTGTTCTAAAGAAGGCCGTGAGAGAATGGATAGGCTTGGTTATATTAAAGACGTAGAAAATGTCGTCGAAAATTTCGGCGGTAGTGTTGAGGATATTATTCCTATTACTCACTCTTCTAACGCGTTGAACCCAACAGCGTGTTTTATAATTAAAGTGCCTCCAAGTAAAGCAAGTTATGAAGGGGATAGCCACTTTACGGTTCCAGGTACAGACTACTTACTAGAATATAAAAAAGACTGTTATTATTCAATCGATACTGGTATAGCGTTTCCGATTCTAAAGGATATTCCAATTTTAAAAAGTGGCAGCGCTATTTTAGCGTCAAAGTACTGAAAACTTTCAGTACAACGCTCTTTTAAAGTAACTTTGTGCCATTATGGGTCATAAAGCTCTCTTTTAAAGCAGATATTTTCATGAATTATTCACGAGAATAAAACAAAACTACCGCGTAGATCTGTGCTTTTTTGCACCTGAGAAACGTCAAAGGGTTTGGCTGGAATCACAAACGGGTTTACCGAATTTATCGAGAGCTGGAACTGAACCTGCGGATAAAACCCAAGAAACACCTGGTTCGTGAAAAGCCGGCGCCATTGGCCGTGCCGGAAATGATCAATGATAGTTGGTCAATGGACTTCATGCACGACCAGCTCATCGATGGTCGCCGCTACCGGCTACTGAATGTGATTGATGGCTTCAACCGCGAAGGTCTTGGCATCGAAGTAGACTTCTCGCTTCCGGCATAGCGTGTTATCCGATCACTTGAGCAGATCATTGAGTGGCGGGGCAAAACGCGTTCTATTCGCTGTAACAACGGCCCTGAATACATCAGTGGCAAGTTGGCGACCTGGGCTAAGAACCAAGGCATTACTCTTGCGTTTATCCAGCCCGGCAAACCCCAGCAGAACGCCTATATCGAACGCTACACCCGCACGGAGCGTTACGATTGGCTGGCACAGTATCTGTTCGACAGCTCCGAAGAAGTCCAAGATTATGCTACTCGCTGGCTCGGCACTACTATCACGAACGACCCAATATGGGACTCGGGGGAATCACTCCTCAACAGAAGTTGGCCATGATGTCCTGAAGTCTACTTTTGAAGCCCTCTAAAAACGGGGGATTACCGTTCCGTGTCGCTCAACCCAGGGAAAGTGCAGGAAATTGAGCGTAATAAAAAGGCTGCTTAAGCGCAGCCTTTTGGACAATTGGATTGAAAACCACCGTCAGTGGTTTGATTGAAGAGCTATTGATCGTGTTTCGTTTATGCATCTATCGCATAGTGAAAACTGGAAGGTATAATATACGTTTAATGGCTGTTAATTCTTTGATGTATATATTCCTTGATGTTCATTTTTAGTATGTTTGAAAGTTGTTGATCGGCTTCAAAAAAATATCTTTCATATAGAGATTTTGTTATGAGGAAATTGACAGTTGGGTCGTGATACAAAAAATTAAGGCAGACATTTCTTTTTGACGATATTAAATGTTTTTGGAAAATTTCAGAAATTTTTTCATCATAATTCTTTGTGTAGGTTTTACCATTAATAGCAAGGAATAATGTTGTATTAAAAACTTTGATCTTGTTGGGTGAAAACGCGAGTAGGTCGATAAGGATACGGGGTATCGTATGTGGCATGGTCAATAGATTATTTTCTAGTTCAAACAAAGTTCTCGCACGCTTTGCTTTATTATCTATTGGAATTGCCGATTGGTAAGTTACAGAAATCTTGTCATCATAGATTAGGCTGTCCTTCATTAGATTTGAAAACGCTAAAGAGTTATTGATAATAGTTGTTTTTTTTCCAACAAAAGGGATGGAGTCTGTATCTTTTTCAGGGAATCGTAAGCGAATCACATTATCAAAACTGTCGATGGTTTGACCATGCTGCTCCTGATTTGGTGCAGGGCCAACGATGGCTACGCTTTTCCCGCTTACTAATTTAAAGAACTCTTCGTCATGATAGTTACGGAATTTGAAGCCATCCGCTTCCATTGTGATGTGTTTAAACATCGCATCCAATAATTGTCGCTCACTCAACATCACTGGATTATTTGAATGAATGCCTAAAAGATGGTTAAGTTCAATTTTTTTACAGGTTAAATAATTTTCGATGTCTCCCATAGCGGCGTAAATATCAGAAATCTTATTAAGTGCCACTGGATGTAACCATAAATCTTTAAATGTACTAATATTAGGTGTTTTTCCTATCTTTTTAAGTCCGTCATAGAAGGCTTTTATTCCCTCCCTGTGATTGTTATTGGCCATTTCCTCTGCTAGAAGAGCAGCTTTTCTAACAGCACTCAGATACTGATGTGCTTCAGGTTGCTTAACATGTTTTTCCAACTGGTAGTAGTCAGCTAGGCTGACTAAGTGGCTTTTAAACTTGTGATTCCAAGTGGGGTACCTGCCTTCTTGGGAGAGCTGCGAATATTGCGCGTAGTTGTAAAAAAAACTTCCTTCTGTAGTTTTGTTATTCACGTAGCTGCGACAACTTCTTGTAACCTCTATCCTGTCTGCGCCTGTTGCGTTCAGAAGAGCACCTAAATCTATAAAATATTTCTTTGGATTAAAGGTGAAAAACCAGGCGCAATCGCGACCATAGAAACTTTGATAAAAAAGGTAAGACTTTTTATAGCGACAGTAAAAAGCCGAGGTAGGTCTGGTGTTGATTGGATCAAAGATAAGGTCTGGTAACAAGAGGTTGGCTTTAATTACCGGATAATGTCGTTTTAGGGTTAATGCCAGGCGCCAGTCATATGCTGCAATGGTGACTGAATAACCTCGTTTTATCTCCCGCTCTACAGCTGCTATCGCTTTTTTCACGTGGCCTGTGGTCAGAGCAGAAAAAATATTCACGTCAAACGTAAGCTTAATTTTTTTGCTAAGAGAAGCTCTTCTTCTATTAATACGCATATGACTTAATTTTATCCTAATCTGCGTTGTCAGAAAGTATTTGCTTAATTGTATTAGCGATACTATCACGAATAACGATCCCATAATCTCTTTCTAGCTTGCTTGTGCTTATCTTAAGTGAAGCAGGCATTTGATCTACTGCTGGGATATAAACTATATCTACTTTAGCGTCTTTTGCTTTCTCTACAGTCAAGGCTATTTGTTGAACGATATCCTCTAATGTAGGTTGCTCATGGCTGGTCAAGTTGAGTGTTATATCTTCTGTAGGCGGAGTGGCCAAAGCAATAGAAATAACCGCCCTTGCAGCATCATCAACAGAGATCAGACTGCAAAACTGACGTCCATCTAACGCCGTAACTTGGTTGTTATTCCAAGCATTAAGGGTCATTTTATGAAGTGCTCGCACTTCCATACCTTTTCCTATGAGGCTTCCGAGTCTAATGGTGATCGCATTTGTACAATTTAGGTTGCTAAGGATTAGCTCCGAGGAAAATTTTGCAAGCCCGTACCGGGTAGCAGGTGTTACAGCAGAGGTTTCATCAAGCAAGTGACCATGAGACTGATCGGAGTAAACGCTCTGGGATGAAATATTGATGACGGTCGGTATTTTCTGAGCGTTACAAAATTTGGCTACTTCATAGGTAAACTGAAGTGACGTCGACAGCTCAGCTGGATCTTCGCTGCGGGTAAAAGCGCAATGGATTACTGCATCAACCTGATTATTGAAATTCAGTAGTTCGTCATTTCGATATTTAGCTTCGCCTTGGCGACTGCTTCTAGCATCGTGGGTTCTTGAAAAAGCATTAACAATGTGTCCTTCTGCCAGCAAGCTTTTAATAACTTGCTGGGCTAAAATGCCTGTTGAGCCTGTTACTAAAAAATTCATTAAAGTATCCTGTTTAGATAGTTTTTACAGGCTGGCTGTGTAATAGGGTATAACATTGCCGGATTTTCCCTGTAGACGTAACGTTTTGTTTACCATGGTGATTATATCCCTTGCTTCACATTCATTTTGAGCAAGGAAAAGGATGCGATAGATTACTTGGGCAAGCGTCCCTTTTTCAGCTGCCTTGCCGCCTTCGCCAGGTGTAAAGTTCTGGTGAATATAGATAACACCAGAATGTGCGTTGATCTCATCCAAGCCTAATACATTAACGATATCGCGGCTGTCGTCACACAATATGGTTAGGTTGTAGCCGTTGATAGCAATAGGCATGGAATCTATTCTTTTCATTGGTCTTCCAACTGCGAAGGCGGCTAGTTCCCTCGCAGAATTAAATCCAAGTGTACGTTCAAATATTTTGTACTCTAAGCTACCCGTTAATCGGTAGGCAAGTTCGTATACAATAAAAGTATTTTGATGGTAAAACATTTGTAGATAAACTAGTCCATCGTGCATCTCAAGACTGGTAATCAGGGTTCTTATTTTATTATCTAGTTGAGAAATATAGCTTTCTTGATGATTAGAAGGGAATCGATATAAAATAGGAAGTTGAATATTGTCCTCATATATCTGACGTGTAACTCTATCCCCAATTCCTAGGTAGTTGATCTCTCCTTCACTGACAAAATAAAAAACGGTTGCCTCGGCTGCATCCAATTTTTCTTCAATAAGGACTTGGCCGCTTTGTGAGTACTTTCTTGCATTTTCTAATGCATGCTGAAAATTAATTTCTGTTGAGCATATCTGTATGCCTCTGCCGCCACTATTATCAGTCGGTTTTATGATAACAGGAAAGTGCTCTGTGCTAAGGTGATTCTCGTTATAGCTTTCTAAGCATGGTACAGAGTGACTTTTTAATATTTTCTTTAGATCTAGTTTGTTGGTTGTGACAGCCATTTGCTGAGCAGTAGTGATATAGCATGGAAGTCCTGCACGCTGACAAATTTGCTGATAATAGGGAAGTACTGAGTCGGTAAAGCCACACAGTACCCCGTTTATGTTGTTTTCTTGTATAAGATCAATAATAGCATCGATATCACGGATACTTATATTACAAGCATGGTCACATGTTTTCTTTGCAGGAGCATCTTTCAGATTATCAGTTACATACACCTCAAGTCCGATAGCCTGACACTCTTCTACAAGAGACACCATTAAATGGTTGCCTCCCAGCAAGAGAATTCTTTCAGTACCAGCGTTATGATTCATAAAGTACTCTATGAGATATTGTATTCATTAATCAGTTTTTTAATAGTGTCGGGGGGGTGTCGCATCATGTAATCTAATATAGAAATCTTTCCCATACTATTGTTGGAAATGAATTCAAGATGAATGCCACGTTTAAGAAAGTCTTCTTTTGAATATAGTTCGATGCCGCCAATGGGGTTGTAATAGTGACTACACCGATTTCCTTTAGTGATTGCTTGTAAACGCTGCGCACCTTTTTGGGTAGCTGTTTCAGGATAGTGTGTTGAAGATACTTCCCAATGACAATTTAGGCTCAGGTATTCACTAGATCTGACAATTGATTCTCTGGCCATGTCAGCGATGCTTTTGTATTGAGGTTCAATGACACATTCGACCAAGCTATAGATATTGTCAAAGTAAGGAGCCTTGTGATAACAGTGATTCAAGCTGTTAAGAAGTTTTGTACGCCAATTTTTTTCATTTATTATTTCAATTTCATTGATTTTTTTGTTTATGCTTGCTTTTCTAAGAGGGACGACGATATTGATGTCATTGCATAATTTATTTCTATTTATCCACCCCTTTTTTATGAAATTTACATCGTCAAAGAAAACAAAAGTATCAGATGCCGAGGCAAGACTAAAGTAGCCACCGTAAGGGAAAAAATAGGGCTGCATAATAGCTATGCTACTCATAAATCCACGCCTTGATTTAACAATGCTTGTTTATAATAGAGCATATCTTTTTTGCATCCGTTAAGGTTAGTTCACTGTAAATAGGCAAACAAAGTATTTTCTCAGAAATGGATTTGGCATTTTGTAGCATGCCTTCATCTACAGAGCGCTGATACATCATGTGACTGCTTATTAATGGGTAAAAGTACCTTCGTGCATATATATTGTGGCGGCGAAATTCTTCATATAATTCATCGCGAGATAAGTGATATGCTGGTTCAATGATGATTGGATAATAAGAGTGATTGCTGACTGCTTGATTTACGGGTGTTGATAATTTGATGCCTTTGGTTTTGCCAAGGTTGTCCTGGTAAAACTGATGAATATCTTTTCTTTTCTGGATTGCAGTATCAATATGTTTGAGCTGCAAAAGCCCAAAGGCGGCATTAATTTCACTCATTTTTCCATTAATGCCGACGGCAACTACCGTTGTTTCATTAACAATTCCAAAGTTCTTAAGGTTGTTAATATGCTGTTTGGTTTTTTTGTCAGGACAGATGATGGCACCACCTTCAAAAGTATTGAATACTTTTGTTGCATGAAAGCTAATTGAGCTGAGGTCTCCATGCCTTAGTATGCTCCCTCCATCATCTTGAACGCCAAAAGCATGGGCAGCATCATAAATAACTTTCAAATTGTAGCGATCAGCAATTTCTTGAATAGCAACAATATCGCAGGGATTCCCATAGCAATGTACCGCTAAAATCGCGGTTGTGCGGGGTGTGATTGCAGCTTCAATTTTGCTAGGGTCAAGATTATATGTCTCTGGATCTATATCGACAAAAACTGGCTTGATACCATTCCAGGTCAGGGCATGAGCAGTCGCAATAAATGAGAATGGAGTGGTAATCACTTCACCAGTAATGCGCAGGGCTTGCAATGCAGTAAGCAGCGCTATGGTACCGTTATTAAAAAGCGCTATCTCTGGAACACCTAAATACTGGCACAGGGCGTTTTCTAGCTGTTCGTGCATAGGTCCGCTGTTTGTCAGACGCTTACTTTCCCATATTTGCTCTAAATAGGGGATGAATTCCTCCAATGGGGGAAGAAACGGTTCGGTTACATAAATGGGTTTATCGTTCATACATCTTCCAGTAAAGGTTGTAAATAATTTCCATATCTGCTTTTTGTAGTGATTTATTAAGGTTGGTTGATGCTGTCGAAACCATTCAAGCTTAATTAAAAGATACTTTTCCAACAGGTTATTTTGTGTGTTTATTGCCTTTTTACCGTTTTAATAGAATTAACAATAGACCACTTCGTTATAACTATACTCAGCCTAGAAAAATTAAGACTTTAAAATTCTACATTAATATCACCACTTATCGGGTATATTTGGTTGATGCCTGTCATGCTTCGCCACTGTTTAACATCGCTGTTATAGGTATATCGGCAATTTTCTTGGCTTCTTAACCCTTGACATTTACCTAGAGTAGTCCCTGGGCATCCTGATGGTATAGCTTATCAAAGGATGTCTGCCCTGATCATACTGTTCGTGTGATCGTATGAAATAGGCATGTGAAAAGTGGTGGTGTTAACGACTATGTTGCCATGAGTGCTTTGATGGCAAATAGGGGAAAAGGCCTTATGTTAAGGCCTATGTCGTGCAATAGCACGCTGGATAAGGCCAATCAGCTTGCGTTAGATGCCGCTCAGACAAGCAGGACTTTGCGCTTTCACCTCAAAGGCTGAGCTCGCTGGCGCCAGCTCGGTAGTGAGCATACGCATGCGATGTTGGGAGGTTAGGGGCTAAGCTTTTGCACGACATGGCGGTAAAACCAGTAAGGTAGCTCCTCGATTTTGGTTTCGATCTCTCCTTCAGAAGTCACTTATGTTAACCATGTATTTTCACTGCCAAAATTGCCTAAGATAAATGCACGGTCAGTTGGATATGGATAACGCTATAGAGCAGCAGCGCGAGCACACTCGTTCGATGTTGTCCTACTAAGCGGTATCTAGCATGGACTCAGCTTATTAACTTTCTTTTTTGCTTATACCACTAATTACTTAGCCCGCTAAAATTGATCTTCCCGGCGTTTGCTCGATAATGAGTCGTTATATTGGCACTCGTCGGCTAGTGGGTGCCCAAATTTTACCTTCGTCATTGGGCAGGAAAACACCCCATGGATCCGCAAAAACTGGCGGTAACCTTAGCGATTGCAGCAGGTTGGTTGAGTTTTAACAGCCTTATTGTTTGTATGTATTTCCTGCTGAGTGGCAGAGGCGTGCTAGAGGGTGGAATGTGGCGCGGCGGAGAGTGGCTAAGGATCGGCCAGTCATTATTGCCAGCCGATGGGAGTACCGAATTGCCAGCTCAGCCCTCAGCTATGGCTCAACAGGTGAATACCTCCTCTACGTTACCCGAGATTGAAGATAGCGTAGAGGAGGTGGTAACTGTAGAGGCAGAAGAGACTGCTCATGTACTATTTGTGATGTTTGATCAGCCGGATGCCGCGCTCAATAAGAGACTTCAGCTTAGTCTTAAAAAATGGGAGGCTCACTACGATGCTGCATTTCAGGTATACAGCGTGCCAGGAGCTACCCCACAAAATCCATTGCGGATTGCCAATGCCTACCCGCCTGGAGTAATGCCTTCCCCGGATACCTTCCTGCAAGATGAGCACTTACTTGGTGGCGTGAGTGTGATCCTCAAAAAGCCCAAGCGCAGGCGCGGGTTTGATAAAGTGCAGTTGGAGAAGTTGGTTGCGTTTACAAACGAGTTGGCAGCGTTGGGCGGAAGCGTGCTTGATGCTGATCGCCAAGTAGCCACCCCTAAAACGTTTTTGGCTATTAGGCAAAAGTAGCCGTACAGCCCTTTGCGATGTCATATGCAGTAAAGGAATAAAAAATTATTTTAATATTCTTTTGTATGCTTTTTTCTTAGAGGTAAAATAGTTGCCATCAATATCCATGACTATTTATGTGCTGTGTGGCTATTCATATCGTCGCACAACCGACCAACGAGGAAATAGACTTATGCCACTACCCCGCAAGCTTAATCTCACCCTGGCCGCGTTTTCGTTGAGCGTTGCCAGCGGGTTATTTGCCGCGGCTGCCCATGCAGATTCACTCCGTGTAGGCATGTCCGGTGGTTATTTTCCCTTTACCTTCGTTGAGCAAGACGAGCTAAAAGGCTTTGAAGTGGATGTCATGAACGCCGTGGGTGAGATCATCGGTGATGACATTGAATTCGTTACGGCGAGCTTCTCTGGCTTGGCGGGTATGCTGGAGTCTGGACGCATTGACACCATTGCTAACCAGATTACGATTACCCCGGAGCGTGAAGCGAAGTACGTGTTCACTTCGCCTTACGTGTATGACGGCGCGCAGGTCGTGGTGCGTGCGGGTAATGATTCTATCCAAGGCGTGGAAGATTTATCTGGCAAGAGCGTCGCGGTAAACCTGGGCTCGAACTACGAGCAGTTGCTACGTGAACAGCCTAACGCCGATGAAATCGACATTCGCACCTATGAGTCCAACATTGAGCAAGATGTGGCGCTAGGTCGTGTCGAGGCGTTTGTCATGGATCGTGTGAGTGCTACCCAGGTTATTAAAGAGAAAGGCCTACCCTTGAAACTGGCTGGTCAGCCGTTCTCGACCATTGAGAATGCTCTGCCGTTTCGTGATGATGAGGCAGGGCGCGAGCAGCGGGATCGCATTGATGCAGCCCTTGCTGAACTTCGTGATAGTGGAGAGCTGCGCGAGATATCCGAAAAGTGGTTTAATACCGATATCACTCAACCGTAACCGCTGAGTTCGCCTGTTTCACGCGGCCGTGGCATTGCCACGGCCGTTTGCTTATACGCGATGTGGCGTTTGTTAATGGCTAGTTTGAATGGCTGTGTCAAATGGCTATGTTGGATGACTAATCTGAATGACCATGTTGAATAACCATGCTTAACCTTGAATATATGTGGGGGCTGTTGCCGGTTCTGCTGAGCTATTTGCCGCTTACGCTGGAAATGGCGACGATTGCCATGGTCTTTGCGCTGATATTGGCGTGCCTGCTGGCAGTGATTCGCGTCTCACGGGTGCCATTTTTAAACGGCTTTTCGCTGCTGTTTATCTCGTTTTTCCGAGGCACGCCGCTGCTGGTTCAGCTGTTTCTTTTCTACTACGGCTTGCCGCAACTGATCAGCGCATTGATCTCTATTACCGGCGTTACCGCTGCGGTGCTGGGATTAACGTTGCACTTTTCTGCCTACATGGCCGAGTCCATTCGTGCAGCCATTGTGGGGATTGACCGCAGCCAGACCGAGGCCGCGCTCTCCATCGGTATGACTCAGTCGCAATTAATGCGCCGTATTATTCTGCCCCAGGCTACCCGTGTGGCAACGCCGACGCTGATGAACTACTTCATCGATATGATCAAGGCGACCTCGCTGGCCTTTACGCTAGGGGTGACTGAGCTTATGGGGGCTACCCAAAAAGAGGCCGCGGGCAGCTTCCTTTACTTGGAGGCATTCCTGCTAGTCGCGCTGATTTACTGGGCGATAGTGGAAGTCCTCTCCTGGGGGCAGCGTCGGTTAGAAATTTACCTGAATAAGGCCTACCAACGATGATTTCGCTGCAAGGCATTACCAAACGCTTCAGTGGCCATATGGTGTTTAAAGATATCGATTTGAGCCTTTCTCAAGGTGAGATCATCGTTATCATTGGCCCTTCAGGCACCGGTAAATCGACGCTGCTACGCTGCATTAACTTTTTAGAGCGCCCAGATGCGGGGCGCTTAACGGTAGGTGATTTAAGTGTCGATACCCAGCATGCCAGCCGGGCGGATATTCTGGCGCTGCGCCGCCGCACTGCCTTTGTGTTTCAGAATTACGGCCTATTCGCCAACAAAACTGCGCTGGAGAATATCAGTGAGGGCATGATCGTGGTGGATAAGCTGCCCAAAGCTAAGGCCCATGCGAGGGCGAGGGAAATTCTGGAGCGCATTGGCCTGGCGGATAAAGCCGATGCTTACCCGGCCTCACTTTCAGGCGGTCAGCAGCAACGTGTGGGGATCGGCCGCGCGATGGCCGCGAATGCTGATGTGATTTTATTTGATGAGCCGACTTCTTCGTTAGATCCTCAGTGGGTAGAGGAAGTGCTGAGTCTGATGAAGCAATTGGCGGAAGAGCGCCAGACGATGATCGTTGTTACCCACGAAATGCAGTTCGCCCGAGACGTAGCTGATCAAGTGGTATTTATGGATGACGGCGGTATTGTCGAGCAAGCCCCACCCGAAGAGCTGTTCACAGCGCCCAAAGATGAGCGAACGCGGCACTTCTTACGCAAAATTCTAGCGCCTACGGGGCAGGCCATCTTGTGAAGTAGGCTGGCCCTGAATCTCATTGACAACAGCTAGCAAGCACACCTTGCGCGTGATAGACTATGCCATCCTCTCAGACAAGTCCCGTGGGCGGGCAGCTTATTTAGACTGCCTGCTGCACATTTTGGTAGGATGATACGCCTGCCAAATCAATTGGTTGTTGCGGAAACGTCGTGCTGTGACAGCGCAGCCGACGAATACATATTTAATTTCGTTGCCGTTTTATCGGCAACCTTTATTCTCCAAGGAGATACCCTGTGGCGAACAGCAAGCAAGCTCGCAAGCGCGCCCGCCAGGCCGAGAACCGTCGCGTCCTGAAATCTAGCCAGCGCAGCATGGTTCGCACCTACATCAAGCGTGTAGTGAAAGCGATCGGCACCGGCGACCACGCCAAGGCAATGGAAGAGTTCAAGGCAATGCAGCCGGTCGTTGACCGTATTGCAGACAAAGACGTGCTGTCTAAGAAGAAAGCAGCTCGCCTGAAGAGCCGTTTGAACAAGCGTATTAAGGCACTGGCGGCGTAAGTCGGCAGGCGCCATAAAAAAACCGGCTGCGGCCGGTTTTTTTGTGTCTGGATGATTTTCCTAGATGGCCTTTTCTAGATGGTTCTTTCTAGACGATTCTTTCTAGAAAGTTTTCTCTGGATGGCTTGTTCTGATGGCTTGTTCTGATGGTTTGCTCTGATGGTTTCTTCTAGACGGTTTGTTCTGGATAGCTCATGACAGCTAAGAAAACACTCGATACGCCCCCAAACACCACCATAGTCCGCCGCGGGCTAATGCGCTCTGGGCTTGTAGTCAGTGCCATGACCATGCTGTCGAGGGTGATGGGGCTGGCGCGCGATGTAGTCATCGCGACCTTATTGGGGGCAGGGGATGGCGCCGATGCGTTTTTCGTGGCGTTTAAGATACCTAACTTTCTGCGCCGTCTGTTTGCCGAAGGGGCGTTTAACCAAGCCTTTGTGCCTGTGCTTTCAGAATACTCTACCCAGCGCAGCCGTGAAGAGATTCGCGCGCTGCTGAATGCGACTGCGGGTAGTTTAACGGCAGTGCTGGCGCTGATTACCGCCGTAGCCATGCTTTGTTCGCCGTGGCTGATTTGGGTATTTGCCCCTGGTTTTGGCAGTGAGCCGGAAAAGCTAGCGCTGACCGCGGATATGCTGCGCTTAACGTTTCCCTATTTATTGCTAATTTCGCTCACCGCGTTTTCAGGCAGTGTGCTGAACACTTGGAACCGCTTTGCGGTACCCGCGTTTACCCCGGTGCTGCTGAACCTTTCGCTGATTGGTGCGGCGCTGTTTTTAATGCCGTTAATGGAAGAGCCCGCTATGGCGCTGGCCTGGGGCGTGCTGATCGCCGGGGCGGCCCAGCTGGTGTTTCAGGTGCCGTTTTTACTGCGCCTGGGATTGATGCCCACGCCCTGGCCAAATTTTGCCCATGAGGGCGTGCGGCGCATACTGAAGCTTATGGGGCCTGCGCTGTTTGGGGTGTCGGTCTCGCAAATGAACCTGCTGTTGGATACCGTTTTGGCGTCACTGCTGACGGCGGGCAGCGTGTCGTGGCTCTACTATTCGGATCGCTTGGTGGAGCTGCCGCTGGGCGTGTTTGGGGTGGCGATTGGCACGGTGATTCTACCTGCGCTGTCTAAACGCCATGCTGACCAGTCCAAAGAGCACTTTGCGGCGATGCTCGATTGGGCTATCCGTATTGTATTGCTGTTAGGCTTGCCCGCAGCGCTGGCGCTGGCGGTATTGGCCGAGCCGCTGCTGATTACCCTGTTCCATTACGGGGCGATGACCGATAACGACATCCAAATGGCGGCCATGAGCCTGCGCGCTTATGCCTTCGGCTTGGTGGCCTTTATGCTGATCAAAGTATTGGCGCCGGGCTTTTTTGCCCGCCAAGACACCAAGACGCCGGTAAAGGTGGGTATTATCGCCATGGTCGCGAATATGCTGTTAAACCTACTGCTGATTTGGCCGCTGGCGCATGCCGGGTTGGCGCTAGCCACCGCGCTTTCTGCATTCCTAAACGCTGGCCTGCTGGGCTACTTGCTGCATAAGCAGGGAGTGCTGGTCTTTCAACCCGGTTGGAAGCGGTATGCGGTGCAGTTAATAGGGGGTAGTGGGTTAATGTGTGCAGCACTCTATTTTGTGGCGCCTGACTGGCAGGCGTGGCTTACCTTTGGCCTTTGGCAGCGGGTAAGCTGGGTTGCAGGCTTAGTGGTACTGGGCGGCTCGCTCTACTTTGCCTGGCTGGCGGCGCTGGGTTTGCGCATTCGTCATTTTAAAATGCAATCGTAACTGCACCCCGCCGGGCGTGTTCGTTATAATCAGAGGCTTTATATCCTCCAACGGCTGAGGTGCCATGCGCGTCATTCGAGGTCTGCACAACCTAAAAGCGGCTCATCGTGGCTGCGTTGCGACCATTGGAAATTTCGATGGGGTGCATCGTGGCCATCAAGCCATCCTGCAGCAGTGCCGTGAGCATGCGGCGCGCTGGAGTGTGCCGCTGACCGTTGTGGTGTTCGAGCCCCAACCGAGAGAGTTTTTTGCCGGTGATCAAGCGCCGCCGCGTTTAACCCGGCTACGTGAGAAAGTGCGGCTATTGCGCGACTTTGGCGCCGAGCAAGTGCTGGTTCTGCCGTTTAACGATGCACTGCGCAGCCTCACCGGGCATGAGTTTATCGACCAGGTTTTGATTGATGGGCTTGGCGTTAAGCACTTAGTGGTGGGCGATGATTTCCGCTTTGGCTGCGATCGCCGCGGCGATTTCGCGCTGCTAGCAGAAGTGGGGCGTGAACAGGGCTTCGGGGTTGAACACACCCGCACCTTTACCGTGGATGACGAACGCGTTTCCAGTACGCGGGTTCGCACATTGCTGGCCAGTGGCAATTTTTCTGCTGCAGCGCGTTTGCTGGGCCGCGCCTACTCATTAGACGGGCGCGTAGTGCGTGACCAGCAGTTGGGGCGCACCATTGGCGTACCTACCGCCAACTTGCCGCTGATGCCCCAGCCATTAACGCTGCGGGGGGTCTTCGCGGTCATGGCGGTACTTGAAAACGGTGAGCGCTACCCGGCGGTGGCGAATGTGGGCTTCCGCCCCACGGTGGGTTCAGATCGGCCGACGCTAGAGGTACACCTGCTGGATTTTAATGGTGATCTTTACGGCCAACGCATGACGGTATTTCCCTGCGCACGGCTGCGGGGCGAGGTGAAGTTTGACGGCCTTGAAGCGCTCAAAGTGCAAATTGAACGTGATCAGGCCCGCGCTCGTCACTATCTAACGGCGGCGATGGGTGAGAAAAACAGTGCTCAGCGCCACGATGTTAAGCAAGACGATGCTGAGCAAGACGAGGGTAAGCAAGACTATTCTCTTCCGCTGGCCTCGGCCCCGCTTGGGCGTGATACGATTTCTTTTGATTCTTCTTCGGCGGATGACGCCGATGCTAACAACGGCTGACCAGACCATGGATTATAAGCACACGCTGAATTTGCCTGAAACTGACTTCCCCATGCGCGGCATGTTGCCGAAGCAAGAGCCGGGGCGGGTTTCCCAGTGGCAGGATATGAACATTTACCAGCGCCTGCGCGAAGCGCGCGCCGGTGCGCCGCTGTTTGTGCTGCACGATGGCCCTCCCTACGCCAACGGCAGTATTCATATTGGTCACGCCGTTAATAAAATTCTTAAAGATATTATCGTTAAGTCAAAAAACTTAGCCGGTTTTGATGCCCCTTATGTGCCAGGTTGGGACTGCCACGGCCTGCCTATCGAGCACAAGGTAGAAACTACCCACGGTAAGCACCTTGAGCCCAGTAAAGCGCGTGAGTTATGCCGTGAATACGCCGGTGCGCAGATTGAAACCCAACTGGCCGACTTCGTGCGCTTGGGCATTATTGGTGATTGGGATAACCCCTACCGCACCATGGATTTCGCCAATGAAGCGGGCGAGATTCGCGCGCTGGCCGAGATGGTCGATGCAGGCTATGTGTTTAAAGGCCTGAAGCCGGTTAATTGGTGCTTTGACTGCGGCTCGGCGCTGGCGGAAGCCGAAGTTGAGTACGCCGATAAGAAGTCTGACGCCATCGATGTCGCCTTCCCGGTGGAAGATGCCGATAAGCTGGCCGCTGCCTTCGGGTTAACCGAATTGACGAAACCGGCCGCTGTGGTTATCTGGACTACCACGCCGTGGACGATTCCGGCTAACCAAGCGCTGAACGTTCACCCTGAGTTTACTTATGCACTGGTGGATACCGGCGAGCGTTTGCTGCTGCTGGCGGAAGAGCTGGTGGAAAGCTGCTTGGAACGCTTTGAGTTGCAGGGAGAAGTGATTGCTACCACGCAGGGCAAAAATCTCGATCTGATCAATTTCCGTCATCCTTTTTATGACCGCCTCTCGCCCGTCTATCTGGCAGAGTACGTCGAGTCTGAAGTGGGTAGCACCGGTATCGTTCACTCCGCGCCTTCCTACGGTATGGATGACTTTATCACCTGCCGCGAGCATGGCATGGAGTTTGACGACATGCTCAACCCGGTGCAGGGCAACGGCGTTTACGTTGATGACCTGCCGTTCTTCGGCGGCCAGATGATCTGGAAGGCCAACCCGCAGATTGTTGAAAAACTGCGCGAAGTCAATGCGCTGATGGCGCATATCCCCATCAAGCACAGCTATATGCACTGCTGGCGCCACAAAACACCGGTGATCTACCGTGCCACGGCGCAGTGGTTTGTGGGTATGGATATTCAAGGCAAAGACGGTAAAACCCTGCGCGAGCGTGCCTTGGAAGGTATTGAAGCGACAGCATTTACGCCTGCCTGGGGCCAGGCGCGTCTGCATAGCATGATTGCCAATCGCCCGGATTGGTGTATCTCCCGCCAGCGTAACTGGGGCGTGCCGATCCCGTTCTTCTTGCATAAGCAAACCGGCGAGCTGCACCCGCGCACCGTGGAGCTGATGGAAGAGGCGGCCAAGCGCGTTGAGCAAGAGGGCATCGACGCCTGGTTCAAACTCGACCCGGCAGAGCTGCTGGGCGCAGAAGCCGCGGAGTACGACAAAGTCACCGATACGCTTGATGTCTGGTTCGACTCTGGCACCACCCACCGTCACGTACTGCGCGGCTCGCACCCCCATGGCCATGAAAGCGGCCCGCGGGCGGATCTCTACCTGGAAGGCTCCGACCAGCACCGTGGCTGGTTCCATTCGTCGCTGCTGACCGGCTCAGCCATTGATGGCCATCCGCCGTATCGTCAGCTGCTAACCCATGGTTTTACCGTCGACTCCCAGGGGCGCAAGCAGTCCAAATCACTAGGTAACGTGGTCGCGCCCCAGGAAGTGATGGATAAGTTGGGCGGCGATATTCTGCGCCTATGGGTCGCTTCCACCGACTACTCCGGGGAAATGGCGGTGTCAGACGAAATTCTGAAGCGCACCTCGGATGTGTACCGGCGGATTCGTAACACCGCCCGTTTCCTGCTCTCGAACCTTAGCGGCTTCGACCCAGAGCAGAACCAGGTGGCGTTTGGCGATATGCTGGCGCTGGATCAGTGGGTGGTGGATCGTGCTTACCAGCTGCAGGCGCGGATCGAAAAAGCCTACGAGGAGTACCGCTTCCTTGATGTGTACCAGCAGGTGCACGGCTTCTGCGCCCGGGAGTTGGGTGGCTTCTACTTAGATGTGATCAAAGACCGCCAATACACCACCCAGGCCGATTCACTGGCCCGGCGTAGTGCGCAAACCGCGCTCTATCATGTAGTGGAAGCGCTGAGCCGCTGGATCGCGCCGATCCTCTCCTTCACCGCTGAGGAGATTCACGAGAATATCCCCGGTAAGCGCGGCGACAGCGTGCTGCTGGAGACCTATTACACTGACCTGGGCCGTTTGGATGATAACGCCGAGCTGGGCCGTGCTTTCTGGGAACAGGTGCTAGAGGTCAAGCACTCGGTCAACAAGTGCCTGGAAGATGCCCGTAATGCCAAAGTGATTAAAGGCAGCCTGGCGGCTGAAGTCACCTTGTATGTCAGCGACGAGCTGCAGGCGATGCTGACCAAACTGGGCGACGAGCTGCGCTTTGTGATGCTTACCAGCGAAGTGACGCTGAAACCGCTTGCTGAGGCCGGTGATGTAGACGCGGAAGCGACAGAGCTTGAAGGCTTGAAAGTCGCGGTTAAAGTAAGTGGTAACACCAAGTGCGAACGCTGCTGGCACCATCGCCCTGACGTAGGCACTCATGCTGATCATCCGGATCTATGTGGTCGCTGTATCAGCAACCTCCCCGAGGGAAGCGGTGAGATTCGCTACTATGCTTGATAAAAACATGCCTAGCAAAGACACACCTAGCGATACAAACGCACGGCCGCCGATGCAGCGGCCGTTGCGCTGGCTGTGGCTGGCGGTGGTGGTCATTGTCTTGGATCTGGCCACTAAATATGTGGCCAGTAGCCAGTTGGGTTATGCACAGCCGGTAGAGGTGTTGCCTTTTTTTAACCTGACGCTGCTGCACAACACGGGCGCTGCGTTCAGCTTTTTAGCTACCCATCCCGGCTGGCAGCGCTGGTTCTTCGCCTTGATTGCCGTGGGTGCCAGCGTGGCGCTGACGGTGTGGCTTGCGCGGATCAAGAACGACGAAAAACTGCTGGCGATAGCGTTGCCGCTGATTATCGGTGGCGCGCTGGGCAATCTCTACGACCGCCTGGTGCATGGTTACGTGGTCGATTTTCTGTCTTTCCACGCAGCGGGGTGGTACTACCCCGCGTTTAACGTGGCCGATATTGCGATTACCCTGGGGGCGGTCGCCTTAATCTGGGAATCCATTATGGGTGAGCGGCGGCGTAAAAAAGCGCACGGGGCTGCCCATTAATCGAACGTTTAGAAAGGTACATTGAGGGCTGACATGAGCGACTATTTGATTGATGACGGTATGGAAGTGACGCTGCACTTCACCTTAAAGCTCGAAGACGGCACCTTAGTGGACTCCACTAAAGACAAAGCGCCGGCTACCTTTGAGTTTGGCGACGGCAATTTGCCGCCCGGTTTTGAACACCCTATTAAAGGCATGTCCGCAGGCCAAGAGGCAACCTTTCAGATAACCCCTGAACATGCGTTCGGCCAGCACAACCCGCAAAATATTCAGACCCTGAAGCGGGCTGATTTTGGTGATGAAGTCCCGGAAATTGGCATGGTGATGTCGTTTGCCGATAAAGCGGGAACGGAATTGCCCGGTGTGGTCAAAACCATTGACGGTGAGCGCATTGAAGTGGACTTCAATCACCCACTGGCAGGGCGTACCCTGGTGTTTGAAGTCGAAGTGCTCGACGTCAAACCGGTGACAACGCATTAATTCACTAAGCGATGTGCTTACGCATCAAGGCGCTACTATGCAACTGACGCAATCGACGCAATCCCAGCCCATCCAGATCAAGTTAGCCAATCCGCGTGGCTTTTGCGCCGGTGTGGATCGCGCGATCGATATCGTCAATCGTGCACTGGATGTGTTTGGCCCGCCTATCTATGTGCGCCACGAGGTTGTCCATAACCGCTTTGTGGTAGAAACCTTGCGCGCTCGTGGGGCCGTGTTTGTTGAAGAGCTGGATGAAGTGCCGGACGATGTTATCGTCATTTTTTCTGCCCACGGCGTTTCTCGGGCGGTGCAGGCCGATGCGGAACGGCGGGGTTTGAAGGTATTCGACGCCACCTGCCCGCTAGTGACCAAGGTTCACCTTGAAGTGCTTCGCTATGCCAAGCGCGGACAGGAGTGCATCCTGATCGGCCATGAAGGCCACCCGGAAGTCGAAGGCACCATGGGGCGTTACGATACCTCCCATGGTGGCCGGATCTATCTGGTAGAAGACGAAAAAGACGTCGCCAAGCTGGAGGTGAGTGACCCCACCAAACTGGCTTTTGTGACCCAAACCACGCTGTCGATGGATGACACCGCCAAGGTGATCGGTGCGCTACGCGAGAAATTTGTCGATATTCAGGGGCCGCGTAATGACGATATCTGCTACGCCACGCAGAACCGCCAGGATGCGGTACGCGAGCTAGCCGCCCAAAGCGATCTACTGTTAGTGGTAGGCAGCCCCAACAGCTCAAATTCAAACCGCTTACGTGAACTTTCGGAGCGTATGGGCACGCCCGCCTATTTGATCGACAACGCTGACCAGATTGACCCGCAGTGGCTTGAGAATGTTTCACGCATTGGCGTAACCGCGGGCGCCAGTGCCCCTGAAGTGTTGGTCAAAGGCGTGATTGCCAAGTTGCAAACCATGGGCGCTGCACTACCTGAAGAGCTACAGGGCCGCGAAGAAACCATTACTTTCTCTATGCCGAAAGAGCTGCGTGAAAAGGTGATCGCCAGCAGTTGATATAAACTGCGGAATGCAATGCGTATTGGTTTGCGACATACTGAATCAGTATGAGCTAACTAATACAGGAGCAGAGCCGCGTGTCTTATGACTCCCACTCTTTTTCTGGCCGTTCTTTGCTGAAGGGCCAGCGCGGCTTCACCCTCATTGAGTTAATGATTGTGCTGGTGATCATCGGCATCGTCTCCGCCATTGCCTACCCCAGCTATACCCGCTACGTGCAAAAATCAGTGCGAACCGATGCCCATGCAGGCCTTATGCAGGCTGCTTCCGAGCTTGAGCGCTGTTATACGCGGACTTACTCCTATAGTGATTGTCCTATCAGTAAGGCCTCTCCCGAAAACAACTATACGATTGCGGTAGATGTTAGCGGTAACGGCTATTTATTGACCGCTAGTACCCATCAGAATGACGGCTGCGACAATAATATGACGCTAAATTCGAGTGGCGAAAGGTTGCCCGATGCTTGCTGGTAAACAGGAAAAGCAGCAAGGCTTTAGTTTAATTGAGGCTTTGATCGCACTGGTGGTGCTTTCCATCGGCTTGATCGGGGTTGCCGCCATGCAGCTTAAAGCGTTGCAAAGTGCTAATGCTGGCTACCAGCGTTCATTAGCAAGTGTTGCAGCCGTGGATGCGCAAGAGCGGCTGTGGGCGGAGCTGGCAAGAGAGGGCTTAGATAGCTGTGCAGATATTGATGTAGAGGCTGCTTGGAAGGCCCAGTGGTTTGCCGAGAGTGATTTAAATCCTTTGCGGAATGTGAATGCGCAAGAGAGCAAAATCGTATCAGATGGTTGTGAATTTACCATTGAGGTAGGCCTGGGTAGCTTGGCAGGCGATACCGGATCTGATGTGTTTACCTATACGCTTCGCCTTCCTGATACAGGTGGAGGCGAGTGATGCCAGTTAGGCAAAAGGGCTTTACCCTCGTTGAGCTGATGGTCGCGATGGCGATAGGTGCAGTGATTATCTTAGGGGCAGGACAGCTTTTTTTAACCTCTTTTCAAACGTTTCAAACCGTTGACAAGGTCAGTCGTAAACAAGAGACATTAATTTTTGCGGTAACTACCCTGACTGCTGCAGGACGCAAAGGGAATATTGGTGACTACGCTATTGTGTCCGATGGACGTCACTCTGATAGCGGGACGGACTATTATTGTGTGCTGCAAGACGAGGTTAAAAACCAACCTGTCTTAGATCTTGCTCAGGTTGATGATGAAGCCGATTGCCCAACGCTTTCCGAAACCAACAGCGATGACGTGTCTCATTTAATCACACTGCCCCTTGGCGATTGCCGAGAAAGCGTGAATATGACGTGCGATGAAATCACCTTTACTATCAGCGAGCGAAATAAAGCAATCTCATCACGAGAGCCTACTTCATGAAGCAACAACAAGGTGCGGCGTTAGTGATTGTTATGGCTCTGCTTGCCGGTGCGTTGATGCTAGGCATGTCAGGCATGCAGAGCGCGTTGATTGATGAGCGGTTAGCGGGTAATTATCGAGCCTCTGTACAGGCCCAAATGAACGCAGAAAGCATGTTGTCGGCGTTTAGAAGCATGGCTTCTCGGCGTCAGTTATTAGAAGGCATCTTTAACGCTACTTATACCGAGAGTGATTTTTTAAATGATGTAACTGGCGCCGAGGGATTTGAATCCTTCGATAAGTTGGGCGTCACGTTTGATGTGAGTGGTGATGAAGTGACTATTACAACACGCGATATGGGCACTAATAGCAGCATTGAGGGCACATCGGTTGCCGTTTATCAACGGGCCAGCCGAACCAGCGGAGCAGGCGACTAAGCAGTTGTGAGGGGCATTGTTTAAATGCCAGGGATGCCATTCGCCACACGGCATGCTGCGCGTTATGATAGTCCTATTTGCCTAAGAGCCTGAAAGCTAAGAGTCTGAAAACATGAGTCAAACCGCTAAAACCCGCGTTCTCACCGGCATCACCACTTCCGGCATCCCCCATTTGGGCAACTATGTGGGGGCGATCAAGCCCGCCATCGAAGCCAGTCAAGACCCCAGCGTGCAGTCGTTCTATTTTTTGGCCGATTACCACGCGCTGATCAAGTGCCCAGATCCAAAGCGGGTGCAGGCGTCCCGCTTGGAAATTGCCGCCACTTGGCTGGCGCTAGGGCTGGATACTGATAACGCCATTTTCTATCGCCAGTCGGATATTTCAGAAATCCCCGAACTCGCTTGGATGCTTTCTTGCGTGTGCGCCAAGGGCTTGATGAACCGTGCGCATGCCTACAAAGCAGCGGTGGCTGAGAACGAAGAGGCGGAGAACCAAGACCCGGATAAAGGCATTACCATGGGGCTGTTTAGCTACCCCGTTCTGATGGCGGCGGATATTCTGATGTTCAACGCCAGCAAAGTGCCGGTGGGTCGTGATCAGATCCAGCACATTGAGATGGCCCGCGATATTGCTGGGCGTTTTAACCACCTCTATAAAGGGCAGCACTTTGTTCTCCCCGAGGCCGTAGTAGACGAAAAAATACAGCTACTGAATGGCTTGGATGGGCGCAAGATGTCCAAAAGCTACGACAATACCATTCCGCTGTTTGCCCCAGAGAAAAAACTGCAGAAGCTGGTGCGCAAGATTAAGACCAACTCGCTGGAGCCCGGTGAGCCGAAAGACCCTGATACCTGCACGCTGTTCCAGATCTATTCAGCCTTTGCGACAGCGGAAGAGACCGCCAGCCTGCGTGAACAGTACGAGAGCGGTATTGGTTGGGGCGAGGCCAAGGATAAGGTGTTTGAATATTTGAATGCCCACTTGAGCGCTTCTCGTGAACGTTACAACGCGCTGATGGAAGACCCGGCTCATATTGAGGCAGTACTCCAAAAAGGCGCTGAGCGGGCACGGGAAGAGGCTGCTGTAACGATGGGTCGTCTTCGTACAGCCGTTGGTCTGGGGCGGTTTGTATAGTTTCAGGGCCTTGCCGTAATACGAATCGCAATATGCCCATTGTAACAAGGCAGTAAAAACGACGAAGCCCCTTCCAGTTGGAAGGGGCTTCGCTTGTTTCAGGCCGTGTTTTTCAAGCCTGGTTCAGGCTAGTAGCGACAGCTTAGCCTTCAATCGGGGCGCGCCAGTCGTCGGAACCAGAGGTGCCGGCAACAGTGTGTTCCCAATCAATCTTACGGTAAGCCAGTGACACGTCCATCAGCTGAGTGAATTCAGATTTCTGGATGTCTTGGGCGTGGGGCATGCGCAGGTTGATGTCAACGATGGTGGCATCGGTCAGCGTGGTGGTGAAGAAGTGCTCCTGCTTACCTTCTACAGAAGTGCGGTACCACTTCAGCTCAACATTGGGCAGCATTTCACCAGACGCTAGTGCGTTGTACATCAGCGGTACTGCTTTGTTCAGAGCAACAGTAAAGATAAAGGGCTTGTGAGCACGTTGGCCGGACGGCTGACCAGACTGCGGATCAGTAGGTACGGTAACGACATGCTTGAATTCTTGTACCAGCATCTGGTCTTCGTGACCTTCAACGTAGATGTTGCCTACGGAGTCAGGGGTAAAAGCGCCTGATGTGATGTTGCCCTGAGTTTGGCCTTCGATGCTGATATAACATGGTGTTGGCATGGTCTGCTCCTTGACTGGAAAATTAAATGAATGTCTCGTGGACACAAACAGTAGAGCAACTTCAAGGCCAATATTTTTAAATGCTTAAATATCAGTTGCTTATGATGTTTTTGGGTAATGGGTTTCTTTCTCTGAGGCAATAAGTTGCCTGTGCTGGGCAACTTATTGCCAGGTGGGGCAAGAACTTGCTTGCCTGTTTGTTACATCCACATGCGTTGCGTAACGCAGAGTTGCATCTTCCATGGCCATGCTTTATGCCTAATAAGAATTGCCTATGTTTTAAGCAGAAACGGTGCCATCAGTGCCATATTTTTACTGCTCAAAAATGATTGAGCTACCCCCACTAAGCTCCCCTTTTGTATGAATTTTGCTCGCCGTTTGTAAGAAATCTCTGACAGTTTTTGTAAGAAATATCTTACAAATTCATATTTCTTAAATTAGCTTTAATTAATGTTCTCTTATCATGTCGCTAAAAACCGCGAAAATGGCGGTAAAAAAATGCCTTTCTGATATTCCTGTTTTCTGAATGACAGTGATGCCTGTTTGGGAGCATTTGGTACTTTAGGCTTAAATCCGGTAGTTTCCCGCGATTAATAAGCATTCTTCTTTGAATCGAATTGTTCTATTTTTTTACGGGCGAAAACCATGGCTAAGCAAGGAACGGTCGCGCCGAAAGAGCGCATCAACATCAAATATGTACCCGCTACAGGCGATCAGCAGGCCGAGACTGAACTGCCGCTGAAATTATTGGTGGTCGGTGACTTCAAGGGTGGGGAGGAAGATACCCCCATTGAGGAGCGCGAGGCTGTATCTGTTGATAAGAATAACTTCCAGTCTGTTATGCGTGAAGCGAACCTTGGCTTGCAGGCTGCGGTTCCCAACCGGTTGCAAGAAGAGGGGGAAGCAAGCGATTTGGCCGTCAATCTGGAGTTTAAATCACTCCATGATTTTGCGCCCGATAGTATCGCTCGGCAGGTGCCGGAGCTGCGTAAGTTAGTCGAGTTAAGGGAGGCGTTAGTGGCCTTGAAGGGCCCTCTTGGCAACGTACCTGCTTTTCGTGACCGCTTACAGAAGCTGCTCGAAAGTGACGAAACGCGTCAGCAACTGTTGGCGGAGCTAGAGCTGCTTGATTCTGACCCTAACCGAAACGATTAAGCATTCTTATTTTCGTGTTAGTCCAGTAACCGGATTGTATTCGAGGCATCTCTTATGAGTGATATGGCGCAAAAGAAAAGCCAAACGGCGGAAGCCCAGGAAGAGGTTTCTTTACTTGATCAAGTGATGGCGCAGACTCGTATGGCGCCAGCGGATGAAGGCTACGACGTTGCCAAGCAGGGCGTTGCCGCCTTTATTTCCGAGCTGTTAAACGGCGAGAATGCTGCCCCGCAGGTTAACAAAGCCGTCGTAGATAGCATGATTGTTGAACTTGACCGCAAAATTAGTCGGCAAGTTGATGAGATTCTCCACGACGATAACTTTCAGCAGCTAGAGTCAGCATGGCGTGGCTTGAAGCTGTTGGTTGATCGCACCGATTTCCGCGAAAACATTAAGCTTGATGTGCTGCATGCCACCAAAGAAGAGTTGTTGGATGACTTTGAGTTTGCCCCGGAAATTACCCAAAGTGGTCTCTATCAACACGTTTACGCAGGCGGGTATGGCCAGTTTGGCGGCGAGCCAGTAGCGGGGATTATCGGGCATTACGATTTCACGCCCTCGACCCCCGATATGAAGTTACTGCAGCATACTGCTGCGGTCGGGGCGATGGCTCACGCACCGTTCCTGTCGGCGGTAGCGCCCTCCTTCTTCGGTATCGATAGCTTCGAAGAGCTGCCCAATATCAAAGATTTTAAAGCGATCTTTGAGGGGCCCAAGTACGCTCGCTGGCGTAGCCTGCGTGAGTCAGAAGATGCGCGCTACTTAGGCCTGACGGCGCCTCGCTTCCTGCTGCGGATGCCCTACGATCCAGTCGAAAACCCCATCAAGACATTTAACTATCGTGAAACCGTCAGTGAAGATCACGACCATTATCTGTGGGGTAATACGGCGTACTTGCTGGCCGAACGCTTAACCGACAGTTTTGCAAAATACCGCTGGTGCCCGAACATTATTGGTCCACAAAGCGGCGGTGCGGTTGAGAACTTGCCTGTCCATACCTACGAAGCGCTAGGCCAACTGCAGGCTAAAATCCCCACCGAGGTGCTGGTGACGGATCGCCGTGAGTTCGAAATGGCCGAAGAGGGCTTCATTTCGTTAACGATGCGTAAGGGCAGCGATAACGCTGCTTTCTTCTCCGCCAACTCCGTACAAAAACCCAAGGTGTTTCCGAACACGCCCGAAGGCAAAGACGCTGAGACCAACTATAAGCTGGGTACTCAGCTGCCGTATATGTTCATCATCAACCGCCTGGCTCACTACATTAAAGTGCTCCAGCGTGAGCAGATCGGTTCGTGGAAAGAGCGTCAGGATCTTGAGCGTGAGCTGAATACCTGGATCCGACAGTACGTGGCCGACCAAGAGAACCCGCCCTCTGACGTTCGCAGCCGCCGCCCACTGCGTGCCGCCTCTATTCAAGTGTCGGATGTCGAAGGCGATCCGGGCTGGTACCAGGTATCTATGTCGGTACGCCCGCACTTTAAGTACATGGGTGCCAACTTTGAGCTGTCTTTAGTCGGACGTCTCGACAAGGAATAAGGGAACCTCTCCATCATGGCTATTAACCATGGCAGCCTGCTAGGTAGCCGTCTGTTTGAGCGTCTTGCGATGCCTGAACAGGCGTTAGCGCATGGGGAGGATGAAAGGCTGGCGGAAACTGTTGAGTCGATCAAACGCCACTTAGTGGAGTTGCTCAACAGTCATCCGGGCAATAGTGCCTGTGAGCCTGAGTTGGGGTTGCTGGACTTCAATGATGCAACGATCGGCGTGCTGGATTTAGAGCTGAATATCCAGCGCGCCATTCGGCAGTGCATTGAGCGTTTTGAACCACGGGTTCAGCACGTTGAAGTTGAGTCATTACCCAATAATGGCGACCCCTTACAGCTGCATTTTCAAGTACATGCCACCGTAGCGTTAGGGCGAGATAACGCCCACGCCACGATCGACTTATTGCTCAATAATAAGCGCTATCAGTGTCTTAACTGATAGGCTTGCGAGGCCCGAATGCTAAATCGCTATTACCGGGACGAGCTCAATTTTCTGAAGCGCCAAGGGCGAGAATTTGCGGAGGGCAACCCCGGCCTGAGTCGCTTCTTGTCAGAGCGTAGTACCGACCCTGATGTTGAACGTCTGCTAGAAGGTTTTGCCTTTCTAACCGGCCGTATGCGTGAAAAAGTGGAAGATGAGTTCCCTGAACTTACTCATTCGCTGATCAGCATGCTATGGCCGAACTACTTGCGCCCGGTGCCTAGCATGACCGTGGTGCAATTTACCCCTACGTGGCATGCGTTGAGTACCCACCAGCTCCTAGAACGGGGTACAGAGTTAGCCAGTAAGCCAGTGGATGGCACTACCTGCATGTTCCGCACTTGTCATGACGTGACGCTCTATCCGCTAGAACATGCGGGGGTTGAGGCACGTCATACACGTGATGCCTCCATTGTTGAGTTGGCGCTTGATGTACATAGTGATCAGCCCCTCAGCGCGATGGGGATTGATACATTGCGTTTGCACCTTGGTGGAGACGCTTATACAGCGCGCACGCTCTATCTGTGGATGAGCCACTACCTGGCGCGTGTAGAGCTGGAAATTGATGGTAAACGGCTGCACCTGCCAAAGCAGTTGCTGCAGCCCGTTGGTTTTGATCGTAAGCACGCGTTACTGCCTTACCCACGGAATGTGTATCAAGGGTATCGGATACTTCAGGAATATTTGTGTTTTCCAGAGGCCTTCCACTTCTTTGATGTAACAGCCCTAAACCAGCACTTGCCTGCCATTACCGCAGACAAAATTATTTTGCGCCTAGAGTTTGAGCGTACTTTACCGACCGACGCGAGAGTGAAAGACGAGCATTTTGCTTTGTATTGCTCGCCAGCGATCAACCTATTCTCTCATGATGCAGAGCCTGTCGATGTTAGCGGTGAGCGCAGTGAATACCGCATTCACCCCAACAGTCGATCTCCCGGACACTATGAAATTTTTAGCGTCGATAAGGTAGAGGGCTGGTTAGAGAGCGAGAACGGTAAGGGGCGTGGTACGCCGCGTGAATATGTGCCTTTTGAAAGCTTTCAGCACCAAGTTAAGAGAGACCGTGGCAACGATGCCTCCTATTACCGGCTTCGCGTGCGCGACAGCTTGCGTGGGGATGGGTTTGATCACGACATATCCTTTGTGCGTGGCGATGAGCGCAGCTACATAGGCATGTCTGAAACCGTCTCGCTCGGATTGACGTGTAGTAACCGTGAGCTGCCTGAGCGTTTGACGGTAGGCGATATTTGCTACTCAACGGAAGAGAGCCCCTCTTATGCAATGTTTCGCAATATCACCCGCCCCACGCCAGTGTTGCGCCCCACGCTGGACGGCAGCTTGCTATGGACACTGATTTCTAATCTATCGCTTAACTACTTATCGCTACTGGAGCGTGATGCGCTGTGTTCTGTGCTGCGTGCTTACGATTTCCGTGCCTTGGTCGATAGGCAGGCCGAGCGAGTGGCTCAAAAACGGCTGGCAGGCATTGTCAGCATTGAAACCCAGCCCATTGATCGGCTGAAAAGAGGGCTGCCCATTCGTGGTCTGCGTTCGGTAATGACGCTAGATCAAGATGCCTTTGGCGACGAAGGGAGTCTGTACTTATTTGGCAGTGTGTTGGCGCGGTTCTTCTCCTTGTACGCCAGCATCAACTCGTTTCATGAGCTGCATGTTATTAACCGTCAAAATCACGAGCGCTACAAATGGACCTTACAGTCGGGGCAGCAGCCTCTGATGTAGCGCTTGCCCCTTTGATGGCAAAGGCGCGGCGTTACGATTTTTATCAACTAGTAGAGCTTCTGCATCGTCATCACGGCGATGACCTTGAGTGTGGCCAGCGAGGCGCCCCCGCTTTTGAGCGCGTGCGCTATAGCGCCTCAGCATCACTAGGCTTTCCCAGCAGCGACGTGCTCTCACTGGCTTTTCAGCCTGAGGGCCATTACGAGCTGGAAGTTAGCTTCTTGGGTCTGCAGGGGTCTCAGTCGCCGTTGCCCAGCTATTACCTTGAAACATTAGCGCATGAGGCAGCCCATCACGATGGTGTTGCAGGCGATTTCCTGGATTTTTTCAATAACCGCTTACTGGCGTTAGTGCACCGCAGTTGGCGTAAATATCGCCATTACATCCGCTACCAGGATGGCGCTAGCGATGGGTTTTCGGCGGCTATTTTTGCCCTGGTGGGGTTAGCAGACAGTGACTTGCGCGTTGAGACCCCCATCAACTGGAGCAAGATGCTGGCTTATGCCGGTTTGCTGGCAGGCCGATCGCGTTCACCCGAGGTTGTCTGCAGCATCGTCGGGCACTGCTTTGACCTTGATGATGTGCAGATTGAAGAGTGGGTACATCGCTGGGTTCAGATTCCAATGGATCAACGCAGCCGAAGCGGTATGGCAGCCATGACGTTAGGCAGCGATGTGGTGGCCGGTGAGCGCGTTGCTGATGTTAACGGCAAATTTGTGCTGGGTTTATTTGGTCTCACCTTGGAGCGTTTTCGCGACTTCCTACCTGATGGCAGGGAGCATGCCCCGTTGCGCACCCTGGTTGAGTTTGTGCTGCGCGAGCCGTTGGCCTACGACCTTGAGCTAGAGCTATTACCCAGCGCCGTACAACCGATGCGGTTAGGCGATGCTGGCACCTGCCAGCTCGGCTGGACCACCTTTGTTAATCCCGAGTCCGGCAGCGCCTCAAAACGCCGCCGAGTGCGTATTCAGATGACAGGTTAAACAATGAACGCCAACCCAATTTCCGCTGTAACGCTGGTCATTGCCAATAGTGAGCGACTAGAAGGCCGTTCAACAAGTAGCTACGTCTTTCATGACGTGGGGGGCACCTTAGGCTGCTCAACGGATGATGACTGGCTATTGCAAGACCACGCCGGCCGCATTCGCCCGCAGCATGCCCAAGTGAGCAAGATTGACGGCAAGTTCTGTCTGATTGATAGCAGCGGCCACACCTTTATCAATCACGCCACTCTGCCAATTGGGCGAAACCGCAAGGTTGCCTTGAGCGAGGGCGATGAACTGTTAGTCGGCGAGTACCGCCTCAAGGTGCACTTGGGTGATCGGCAGGCAACCCAGCCCGGTGCTCAACCCCTGGCTTCGCTAGTCAATGAAGAGCAGGAAGCAGTAGATGCTTATGGCCGCCCTTTAGTGCATGAAGACCAGCCGCTGCGTGCTGAAGCCGCGAAAAAAGAAGATCCCATGGAGGCGCTTGGCGGGGTAGCGCGCGGTGTGGGGCACGAAGATCCAATGGCCGCTTTAGATCCCCGTTCTGCCAATGTTCAACTGTCTGAGTCCCTTGATGAAATGCCTGAGTTAATGGGGTCAGAGCACCGTGTTGAAGGAAGTGTAGGGCGTGACCAGCAGGAACGGCGCGAGGCAGCTGTTCGCATGCCAGCGATCAAACGCAAGCCAGGCAGCCATTCACCGGACAGCTATTCACCAAGCGGTTATTCAACAAGCGGCTATTCACCAAGCAGTCATTCGCCAAACGGCTATACAGCAGGCAACCCTACAGAGAGGAGCAGTAGCATGGATGAGCGGGCAATAGACGACCTCGAACGTTCCGTTGGCGAGCAGTTGGAGGATCGCTGGCAAAAGCCTAGTGGGCGTTCACTCGGCCATGTTGGTGCTGACCCGCTATTAAGGGGGCTGGATATCGACATCCCCTTCCGTGATAGCGAAGAGCAGCAGGCGTTCCTTGAAGAAGCCGGTCAAACATTAAAGGCTGCTATCAATGGCTTGCGCACTCTTCAGCAGGCTCAAAACGATAGCAAATACCCTCTTCGAGACCGTCGCTTGCAGCCCATCGAAGATAACCCGCTGCGTCTCGGTCAGGCTTATGAAGCCACCGTTGAAACCATGTTTTCGGCCCAGCGTAGCCCGGTTCACCTTTCGGCGCCCGAAGCGGTGGGGGAGTGCTTACGTCATCAAGGCCACCATCAGGCGGCTGTAGAAGAAGCCATTGAATACGCCCTAACCGCTATTCTGGATGCCTTTTCACCTGAAGCGCTACTAAAACGTTTCCATGCTTATCGTGGTGCCGGAACCCGTATCGAAGATGAAAACGGCTGGGCCTGGGAAATGTACCGCCACTACTACCACGAGCTTAACTCAGGCCGCCAGCTAGGCTTCCAAAAACTGTTCTGGGAAGTCTTCGAGCAGGCGTATGACCAGTCTGTTCGTCGCCAGCAGCGGGAGGACGCATGAGCAAGGCCAAGAGCCTCGGGCTTGTTGGGGTGCTTTTAGTGCTGCTGTCGATCACAGGCTGTGCCTCGACCCGTGAAGCAGCCGGTAAAGCATGGGAGGTCATGCTAGATCCCTCTATACCAGTGGGCTATCCGGAAGATCAGCCCACCTTGGTGGATTTAAGCATGGTCGCAGAACCCGATGTGAACCCGAACATTGATGGTGAGGGGACGCCGCTGCGCTTTCAAATTTTGCAGCTTAAAGATGACTCCATGTTGATGGCGGCTGACATGGATCAGCTCAGTGAGGATCTAGAGGCGGCATTGGGCACTAACTACCTGACCCATGACGACTTCACCTTGCTACCTGGCCAGTGGAAGTTTTACGAGCCCTTCGCCATTGAAGAGGACGCGCGCTATATCGGTTTGATTGCGTTCTATGCTCAGCCAAATGAGGCGGAGTGGAAGAAAGTCGTCAAAGTGAAAGCCAGTTCAGAGAATTATCACTTGCTGGTTCATCTGCGCAGCAATGAAGTAGAACTAAGGAAGGAAGAGTGATGGCCAGTCGCAATCGCGTGGTATGGAGTGAAGGGCTATTCATCAAGCCGCAGCACTTCCAACAGCAGCAGCGTAGCCTTGAAGGGTTGATCGATACGCGGCTTAAGGGGGTTAGTCACTATCTGTACGGATTTTTAACCCTGGAGTTGAATAGCGAATTTTTAAGCTTTGGCCGGATTGCGATTAGCCGGGCGAGCGGCGTAATGCCCGATGGCGTGGCCTTCCAATTGCCTGAGGATGATCTAGAGCCTTCTGCGCTGGAAGTGGCAGACTCGGGTGTTACCAATCAAGTGGTGTATTTAGGTTTGCCACTGGCCACGGATAGCGTTGGGGAAGTGCGTTGGCCCGATGACAACCTACCTGCGCGTTATCGCCTTTCACCGCGCAGCGTACGTGACCTGCACTCCCGCGACGGTGATATGGCAGACCTGGATGTGGCCCGCGTTTCACCGCGCTTGCTGTTAGAGCAAGAAGACCGCAGTGGTTACGCCTGCTTAGCCGTCACGCGCATTCTAGAGCGCCGCCCCGACGGCAGCTTGGTGCTGGATGAACAATTTATTCCCACCTTGTTGAACGTGCAGGCAGCGCCAAGCCTGCAACGGTTTGTGGGTGAAATGGCCGGCTTGATGCGAGAACGCGCGCGCAATATCGCCCAGCGGCTGTCGACCCCCAATCAGGCAGGCGTTGCCGACGTGACCGATTTCATGCTGTTGCAACTATTAAACCGTGCTCAGCCACGTTTTCAGCATCTATCGCGTTTGGGGCAAGTTCATCCAGAACGGCTCTACGACACGATGTATGAAATCGCGAGTGAGTTGGTCACGTTTACCGATGAGTCGCGTTTGCCGCCTGAGTGTCCTGCTTATGACCATGAGCATCCCGAACGTGGGTTCCGGCCATTAATGCAGATGATGCGCCAAGCGCTCTCCACCGTGCTTGAGCCCCGCGCTATCGCCATTCAGATACAGGCGCGGAAATTTGGCTTACTGGTGGCGCCGCTTTCGGATACCAGCCTGTTCGAAACAGCCGAATTCATTTTGGCAGTGCGCGCCGATATGCCCAATGAGCGCCTTCGCAAGCAGTTTCTACAGCAAACCAAAGTGGCCAGCGTCGAGCGTATTCGCGACCTTATTAGCCTGCAATTACCGGGGGTTCCCTTGGAGCCGCTACCGGTGGCCCCTCGCGAGCTGCCTTATCACGCGGGCTACACCTATTTCCAACTCAGCAGACAAAGCGAAGCCTGGGGAATGCTGGATGGTGCAAGCGGTTTTGCCTTCCACGTGGCAGGCGAGTTCCCTGGGTTGGAGATGCAGTTTTGGGCGATCAGGAGTTAAGCCATGCAAGATATTGCCACGCATCAAAATGACGCCAAAAACGACTACCCGATGGGTGAGCCGGTTCGCCACGAAGACCACATAAAAGACAGCGGCGTTGAGCAGTTGGTGCATAGCCATGCCCAACACCTTAATGCAGATGAGGACTACTGGTTTCGGCTGCGCGGGCACAATTTAAACCCGCTGGTCGATGCGTCAAGCAGTCTGCTGGGTATGGCGGTACGCGTCCGTGAGGTGGACGGTGCTGATGATATTGGACGCCTCTATCGCCAGGTGGTCGACGAAATTGCCTCGATCGAAATTGAGCTAACCGAACAAGGCTATGACCGGCCAACGCTGCTCGCTTACCGCTATGTGCTGTGCTCGTTTATCGATGAAACCGTGATGGGCATGCCCTGGGGGCGCCAGAGTGTGTGGGCCGAGCACTCGCTGCTGGCAAGATTTCATAACGAAACCTGGGGCGGTGAAAAAGTCTTCTCCATCCTCGCGCGGTTGCAGCAAGAGCCACAACGTTACCGGGACATGCTGGCCTTTATCTACTTGTGTCTATGTCTCGGGTTTGAGGGGCGTTACCGGGTGAAAACCGAGGGTCGGGAAGAGTACGACCAAATCGTGCGTGCCCTGGGTGACCAGTTGGCGTCGCTTGAAGAGCAACCCGACGAATTATTGACCCAGCCGCTTAAGCATGTGGTGAAAGGGCGTGGCAAGGGGATGCACGAGGGGTTACCGCTATGGGCCATCTTTGCCCTATTCGGCGTTACGTTGGTGAGTATTTATTTGGGGCTTTCTTGGTCGCTGGATCAACAGGCTGAGCAAGTCAAAGCTTTACTCGATCAGATTTATCGTTAGGAGAGAGCATGCTTAGGGTAGAGCTACCGGCGCTTATTAGTCGACTGAATGGAATTTCTCGTCATGGCCTGGAACAGGCCGCCGTGCTTTGCGCAGAACAGCAAGCGCCTGAGGTGACCACTGGGCATCTGCTGCTGGCGCTGGTCGACCAGCCGCTATGTGATGTGCGTTTACTGCTGGAAACGCTTGATATTGATGTAGAGGAGTTGCGCGCAAGAATTGCTGAGGAAAGCCGCCCACCTCGTGATCTTGAGGTATCGACACCCAGCTTTTCACCGTTATTGGTAGAGCTGCTCCAGGATGCCTGGTTGCTGGCAGCCACCGAGTATGGGCATCAAGCGCTACGCAGCGGGGTGCTTTTCACGGCGCTACTGCACAACGCCCCGCGTTACTTAGGGCCGAAGAGTACGGCGCTGCTGGAAGATATTAATCGCGAAAACCTGCGCCGCCACTTAGAGCGCCTGACGGCCGATTCAGCCGAAGCGCCTAGGGATGGTGCCGACGCCAATCAACGCCAAGCTGCCCAGCCTGCTGGCGATGACAGCGCGCTGGCCCGTTTTGCCACCTCGCTGACCGAACAGGCGCGCAAGGGTGAGCTTGATCCAGTTCTGGGGCGTGACCCAGAAATCGACCAGATGCTCGATATCCTGGGGCGTCGGCGCAAAAACAACCCCATTGTGATTGGCGATGCCGGGGTGGGTAAAAGTGCCGTAGTAGAAGGTTTAGCCGCCCGTATTGTGGCGGGGCAAGTACCCGCTGCGCTGGCAGATGTTGAGCTGCTGACCCTTGATCTAGGTGCGCTACAAGCCGGCGCCGCGGTGAAGGGCGAATTTGAAAAACGCCTTAAAGCAGTGATTGACGAAGTCAAAAACGCCCCGCGGCCTACGCTACTGTTCATTGATGAAGCGCACACGCTGATAGGTGCTGGCAACCAGGAAGGTGGCGGTGACGCAGCCAACTTGCTCAAGCCTGCCCTGGCGCGGGGCGAGCTGCGTACCATCGCCGCCACTACCTGGCGTGAGTACAAAAAGTACTTTGAAAAAGACCCAGCGCTGTCGCGTCGTTTTCAGCCGATTGCGATTTCTGAGCCAAGTGTTGATCAGGCGCTGGTTATTCTACGTGGCTTGCGCGATGTGTATGAGCGCGCACATGGTGTATTGATTGGCGATAGCGGCCTGCGTGCCGCCGCTGCGCTTTCTGCCCGTTACCTGGCCGGTCGGCAACTGCCCGATAAAGCCATCGACGTGTTGGATACCGCCTGTACTCGGCTGGCGCAGGCCTTGGATACCCCGCCGCGCAAGCTCAGTCATTTGCAGAGTGAGCATACTGCCGCGCTACGTGAGCGCGATCAGGTTGAGCGAGAGCGACTGCTGGGTCGCGAACCCGATAGCGAGCTCCACCACGATTTAACTGAACGCTTAGTCAGGTTGGAAGAGGAGTTGGCAAGCCTGGAAGCCGCCTGGCAAGCGCAGCGTGAATGCGTCGATGCGATTGTGGCGCTACATCGCCAACTGCTAGAGGCAACGGAAGGTGATGCCGTGGATCAACTTCCCGAAGGCGTTCATCAAGAACTCGCCGAACGGGAGCAGCAGTTGGCCCAGCTTCAAGAAACGTTTGCGCTGGTCAACCCCAGCGTTGAAGAAGCCCAGATCGCCCAGGTGATTGGCGACTGGACGGGCGTGCCGGTCGAGCGCATGACCAGCGATGAGCTAACGCGGCTCACCGAACTGCCGACGCATCTGGATGCATTAATCCAGGGGCAGGGCAGTGCTATTGAGCGTATTCATCGCCATTTGCTAACCGCGCGCGCGGATCTACGTCGCCCAGGGCGGCCATTGGGCGCATTTCTGCTGGTAGGCCCCAGCGGTGTGGGTAAAACCGAAACCGTGGTGCAAATTGCCGACCAGCTGTATGGCGGTCGTCAATTTCTCACCACCATCAATATGTCGGAATACCAAGAGAAACATACGGTTTCACGCCTGATTGGCTCGCCGCCGGGATACGTCGGGTTTGGTGAAGGTGGGTTACTGACTGAAGCGATCCGTCAGCGCCCTTATTCAGTGGTGCTGCTAGACGAAGTCGAAAAAGCCCACCCCGATGTACTGAATCTCTTCTACCAGGCGTTTGATAAAGGCGAATTGGCGGACGGCGAAGGGCGCGTGATTGACTGCAAAAACGTGCTGTTCTTCCTGACCTCCAACCTGGGCTACGAAGCCATCGTCAGCTATGGCGATGATCCGGCGGCGCTGGATGCCGCGCTTTATCCGGTGCTGGCAGAGTTTTTCAAACCGGCGCTATTGGCGCGTATGGAAGTGGTGCCTTACTTGCCGCTGGACGGCGATACCCTACGCGACATCGTCAAGGCCAAGTTGGATACCTTGGCAACACGCATCCGCGAGCGCCATCGTCAGGCCGAGGTGGTACTTGATGACAGCCTGGCCGAGGCGATTTGCAAGCGTGCGACGCGGAGTGAAAACGGCGCAAGGATGTTGGAGTCGGTGATTGATGGTGAACTGCTGCCGCCGCTTTCTCGTGCGCTGCTCGAACGTATGGCGCGGCGTGAAACAGTTAGCCGGGTAGTGCTGGGTACCGATACGGATAGCGGTCTGTTTACTGCGGAGGTGGCATAGCGCCATGCAGGTAAAGGCTCTTGACCAGCGCACTGCTAGCGAAGCACAGCCTTTGGCCGGGCTGGCGGCTATGCCAATGGCGCTTGCGCTGGTTGAAAGTAGCACGCCACGGGAGCTGCGCTTACGCAGCCGCCAGCTGCTGGCCAATAGTCTGGGTCTGGCATGGGTAGAGTGCCTCTATCTAGACAGCAGTGGCCGCTGGGTGGGCCGTGACAATAGTGAGGCGCGTTTCAACTGTGATGAGTTTAGTCACCCCTACGCCCATGCCATTCGTACCGGTAAACCGGTAACACTGGGCGTGGGGGAAGCGCGTACCCGGCTTGATCACCCCGGTTTTCAAGCCCAAATGGCCGCCTTGAACGGCAACTTGCGGCTACATGTGAGGCCGTTACGGCTACAGGACAGCTCGCGTGAATGGCTGGGCGTGCTCGCCTTTGTAACGCAAGCGACCACTTTGACGAGCCTCATGGAGTGCAGCAATTTTGTCGCTTTTGAGGCTCTGCTATGCCGGTTGTGGTCGCGCCTGGCAAGTAGCCAGGGTGAGCGTCAGAAATCAGCGGTATTGCGTGACTCGTTAGCCAAGCTTAACGACAACACTCGGCGCCAGGGGTTAGCGACCAAGCTGGCGAGCGATTTACTGGGCAGCTCTATCGCTATGCAAGAGCTTCGGCTGCAGGTGATTCGTGCAGCTGAAACTAATTTAGCGGTGCTACTGCAGGGCGAAACCGGCACCGGTAAAGACCTTGTGGCCAGAGCGATCCACCGTTTCTCAGCACGCGCCAAGGCACCGTTCATGGCGATTAACTGTGCCGCGATCCCCGAGTCGCTGCTGGAGTCGGAGCTGTTCGGCCACTCTAAAGGCGCATTTTCTGGTGCTGACCAGGCCAGGGAAGGGCTAATCGCCCAAGCCGACGGCGGTACGCTGTTCCTGGATGAAATCGGCGATATGCCTCTAGCGCTGCAAGCCAAGCTGCTCAGAGTGCTGGAAAGTGGTCGATACCGCCCCCTCGGATCGAACGAAGAACGCTGTGCCGATCTGCGTCTTATTGCAGCTACCCATCAGCCACTCCGTGAGCAGATCAAACAGCAGCGGTTTCGTGCAGATCTCTACTATCGCTTAGGCCAGTTCCCGCTTTCGCTGCCATCGCTGTCAGCACGGCGTGAAGACATCGCCTTCCTGGCGGAGCACTTTGTTGCTGATTTCTGTGTCCGGGAAGGGCGCAGCGAGATGGGCATCACGCCCGCTGCTTTGCGGCAGCTAAAAGAGCGTGATTACCCCGGCAACGTGCGCGAGCTTAAAAACTTGATCGATTATGCCTGCGCGATGACGCCCGCTGGTGGCGATATTGAAGCCTTACTACTGCCCAGTGATACCGCCAGTGGCGCTGAGTCAGCAACACCAGAACCCAGCGGCACGCTGAATAAGATTCATGATCTGCGCCAAGCGGTGCGTGATTATGAAGCGCAACTGATTAGCCAGCGATTGCTTTACTACGGCGGGAATCGTGCCCTCGCAGCAGAGAGCCTGGGGATACCTAAGCGTACGCTCTCCCACAAATGCCAATTGCTAGAACTGGATGCTAAATGAAAGTGACATTCGTAAGCTGCCGATGGCAGTACAGGCTATTGATTTGCCTCTGGCTATTAAGCATGAGCAGTGCCCTACAGGCAGATGATAGCGCGGCTGTATTGGAGCAGGCGCATCAGTGCGGCCAGGAAAGCTCGCGCTTGGATCGCCTGGGCTGCTACGACAATCTTTTTCTCGATGAACAGCGCCCACCCACTGATAACGCTGAATTACCGCCGCTTTGGCACTCAGTCATCAGCCAAGAGGCGAAACGCAACGCTGATGACTTTGGCCTGATTGTAAGCGCCGAGGGTAATCAAGTGCTGATGACGGTGCCCGCGCGAGGCACAACACCTCCGCGGCCCGTCTTGGTACTGGCCTGCGAGAAGATAATTACCCGTTTCCAGGTGCACCTGCCCAATGCGTTGGACACGGCCCGTGTGTCGTTGCGGGTCACCGCCGATGGGCGTGATGTCTCTCAGCAATGGCGAGTGCGCGATAACGGTCACGTGGTTAGCGGTGGCCGCGGACTGCCCGCCATTGAAACGCTGCGGCAATTATTGGGCGCCAACGAGCTTGTGTTGAGCAGCGACGCAGCGGCACTGGACGGGCTGCGTTTTGACGTATCGGGATTGCGCCAACAAATTCAACCGCTGCGCAGCGCCTGTCGCTGGTAGTGGGTATAGGAGTTCGTGATGCGTATAACGGCGGATAGCCACCTTGAATCCCTGCTAGCGCCTCTGCCCGCCAATGAGCAAGGCGAGGCGATCGGCATTGTGCTGGAGGACAGCGCCGATTACCTACGCCTTGAGGCTGAAATGATGAAAGTGGGTTCATTGCAGCATCAAGACGTTGATTGGGACACGGCAGAAGCATTAGCAATCACTATGCTCAGCCACAAAGGCAAAGACCTAAAGGTGTTGGGGCACTTGCTCCACTGTTTGCAGCATGAAGGCAATGGGGTGCGTTTCGCGCTTTCCCTAAGGCTGCTGGCTGGCTGTCTTGACGCCTGGTGGGCGCTGGCTTACCCATTCAACGGCCCCCGCGGCGCTAAGATGCGGCCCAGGCTGTTCCAGCAGTTTACCCAACGTACGCTGAAGCTTGCCTCAGGTCTCGATTTTCACAACGCCGAAGACGAGTATCAGGCCTGCCAACACTCGCTGGAAAAACTGCAAACGTTAGCGGTTGCCAAGCAACTGCCTGCTGACTCGCTTGACGAGCTGAAGCGTCTGCTGGATGAAAAACAGCCTAATCAAAACAGTGCTGCATCGGGTTCTCAAGGTGGCAACGCTTCCGGTGGCGATGCCCGCAGGGCTGCTTCTTCCTCCTCCAATGAGGCTGAGAAAGCTGATCAGCCCGGCGGGGCAAAAGTCCCTGAACTGCGCCTGGAAGCGGGCAATGAGCGCGCTAACCGCCAGTCGCTACTCAAGATGGCTGACTTCTTGGGTGAGCAAAACCCAGGCGAGCCACTGGCTTACCGCTTACGCCGCTATGCCATCTGGAGCGCTATACAAGCATTGCCTGCCGCCCGGGAAGGGGGGCGAACGGAGCTGGCGCCGGTCGCTGCTGACCGGGTAGCCGATTACCGAGAGGCACTTTCCCGCGGTGGAGATGAGGCGCTTTGGCAGCGCATCGAGAAAAGCGTGGCGGTCAGCCCCTATTGGATAGAGGGGCACCGCTTGAGTGCCGAGCTGGCTAAACGCTTAGGCCTGCCGCGCTGCGCTGAGGCTATTCGCGATGAGTCGGTTTGGTTTGTGGAAAGGCTCTCTGGGATTGAGTCGTTAACGTTTAACGATGGTTCGCCTTTTGTGGATAAAGAAACACAGCAGTGGCTGTACAGCGGCGCTGGCAGCGGCGCAAATGACGGCGCTGGTGGCGGTGAAGCATGGCACGCGGGATTAGAAGAAGCGCGTAGCTATATGGGAAGTGAAGGGTTAGGGCCTGCCCTGCAGGTACTTGACCAGGGGTTAGCGTCGGCACGTTCCTTGCGCGAAAGCACGTACTGGCGCTTAGCCAACGCTGATTTGCTGCATGAAGCAGGGCTAGAAACGCTCGCTCAGCAGCATTACAGCACGTTGCACCAAACCGTTAATGCACTCGATTTAGAGCAATGGGAACCAGCGCTGGTTTCGCGGCTTCAGGCATCGCTTAGGACATGATCTCAGGGGATGGCAACGATGATCGACTTTATCACTAGGGACGAGGATTAAAGGCTCATGTGGGGAACATTAAAATCAAGGCTGAGCCGCTGGGTGCCCGGCTTTTCACGTGCGCAGAGCACGCATAATCGCGCCAAAGCGCAGGCTAACAGAGTTAAAGGGCTGGGGCGATTTAGCATGGCCATGTGGGCTGTGGTCATCGTGCTACTGTTGGTGGCGATCTGGTGGTTAGGGCCTGGCTGGGAAGTACGCGACAGTTATCCCTTAGGCCCGTGGACGAATCGCTTACTGGCTACCTTGGCGCTGGCAACCCTAGTGGCGGTGGTTTGGGGGGTGCGCCTCTCCCGTCGACTGCGTGAAGCTGATCAACTCGCCCAGGACGTGGAGTCGCATCAGTCAGACCCCATACTGGAGAGTATCGAGCAGCAAGAAGCTTCACTTAACAATGTGCTATCAGAAATCATTGATAGCGTTGGGAGTGGTGATAGCAGCCGCTACCGGCTCCCCTGGTATTTGGTCATGGGCGTCGAAAACGCGGGCAAGACCAGCCTGGTCAATCGCTCGGGGCAGAATTTCGCGCTCTCCAACGTCATGAAAGCCTCGGGTATCAGCAGCAAGAAAAACCGCTTTGGTTTTGACTGGTGGATTGGTGATAAAGCGATACTGATCGACCCTGACGGCGAATTATTGACCCAGGGCGCACTGGAAACGGGTGAGCCTGTCGAACTGAATAGTCGTCTATGGGATCACTTCACCGAGTGGCTAGAGCGCAACCGCCCTCGGCGCCCGTTGGATGGCGTTGTGCTGGTGCTCGATCTAGCCCGTCTTAGCCACGCCCAGATAGCCGTTCGTAAGGCTTACGCCACCTTATTACGCAGCCGCCTGCGTGAGCTGATGGAGCGCCATGGCAGCCGGTTACCGGTTTACGTCACCTTCAGCAAAATGGATTTGCTGCACGGGTTTGACGATTTTTTCCGTCATTATTCGCGGGCCGCACGGCGGGCGCCGCTAGGCTTTACCTTCTCGGCGAAATCCATTGATACACCGGGGAAGTGGGAAGAAGAGTTCTCTGCCGCTTACGACAATATGCTGGAACGCCTTAACCGTGCGATGCCTACCATGTTGGCAGAGTGTCGTGACCGCCAGGAGCGGGAGTCGGTATTTCGCTTTGTGCGCCAGCTAGCTGGGCTGCGCGATGTGCTGCTAGGTTTCCTCAATGAGGCGCTTTCCAGCGACCGCTTTTCCACCGCGGCTATTGTACGTGGGACTTATTTCACCTCGGTCTACCAGCAAGGGGTGCCTGAAGATCCTTTTGTAGATGCTGCAGCTCGCCGCTATGGCATGTCCGAAAGTGTACAGCCCGCGCACCGTGCGACGCGCAGCGCTCTTTATTTCACCGAAGAGCTGTTTGAAAAAGTCATTTATCCGGAAGCCGGTCTGGCCGGTGACAACGCCAAAGTCGCTCGCCGCCGCCAGCGTATTCGCCAAGCGTGCATTGTTGGGTGCATGTTAGTGGCTGCGGTAATGATTGGTGGATGGAGTCATTTCTACCAGAAAAATGCGACCTCGCTCGCCACCGTCGAGCACCGGGCGGAAACCTTCCTGGCGACCCACCCCGAAGAGTTTCAGAGCGATGACCCAACGGGCTATGAAATGCTGGCGCCGTTGGATCGACTCCGCGATGCGATGCAAACCTTTGAGGGCTTCCGTACCCACACGCCTTTCCTTGCTGATATGGGGCTTTATCAAGGCCACATTATTGGTGGTCAGCTAGAAAACGCTTACCTCGCCATGCTGGAGTATCAGTTCCTACCGGCATTAATGGTGGGCATCATGGACGACATGAACCGCGAAGAGGAGGGCAGTAACGCCAAGCTGGCCCTGCTGCGTATTTTGCGCATGATGTCTGACGCCAGCGGCCGTCAGCCCGAACGCGTACACGACTATATGGCGCAGCGCTGGCAAGCTGATTTCCCCCAACGTGGCGAAATTCAAGATCGCTTACTCGATCATTTAGATTACGCCCTGCAGTACAGCGATTTGGAAAGCAAAGTTGCTGCCGGTAATCGACGCGCTGAATACGCCATGGCGCCACTACGCGGCAGCCTAGTCGCCGCCACAGAAGACCTGTCACGCCTGCCGATGGATGAGCGGGTCTACGCCACCATGAAAGCTGACAGTAGCCGTCGCGGGGATCCTCTCGATCTGCGCCGTCAGGTGGGGTCAATGTTCAACACGGTGTTTATGGCGCGTAACGATGAGCCGTCATATGTTCAACTGCCGTATCTGGTTACCCGGGGAGGTTTCGAAAATCACTTCCTGCAACAGCTTGATAGAGCTACCGAGCTAGCCCTTATTGACTTGTGGGTATTGGATCAGCGCGAAGACATCAACTTCAGCAACGCTGACCGGCAGCAGTTGCAAGACGCCTTGCGTGACTACTATGTCAGCGACTATCGGGTGAGCTGGCGCGATGCCTTGCGTAACACTCTGCTGGTGCCCTTACCGGATATTCGCCAGGCGGCAGTGGTGGCCGATGCGCTAGTCAGCGCCGAGCGCCCGCTAGACCGTCTATTAGCAGCGGTTGAGCAGAATACCCGTCTCTATCCGGAGCTGCCTGAAGATGACGAGGAAGCCCGTGAAGCGCTGCAGCGCTCGCCGCGTTATCAGCTGGCTCACGACATCGAGCAGCAGTTTACTGCGATTAACAAGCTCTCCAACGCCCAAGAAGGGGATCCCTCCTCGTTGGAAGAGATCAAATCGGCAGTAACCGAGCTACGCGATTACCTGCTTGATATAGAAGAGGCCAGCGACCCAGGCTACGCCGCTTTCGTCGGTGCGCGTGACCGCTTGTCGCTGCGCGGCGATGACCCGATCTATCGCCTGCAGCGTATCGCTGACAGCGCTCCTGAGCCTGTCGCAAGCATGCTGAAAAGCCTGGCTGATCAAAGCTGGCAGCTCATCATGGCAAGCGCCATCAGCCACCTGGAAAATATCTGGATAGACGAAGTCGTCGCGCCCTACCAAGAGCGTTTGGCTGGGCGTTACCCGCTGGTGCCCAGTGCCAGCCGGGATGCTTCGCTAAGCGACTTTGAAGCTTTCTTTGCCCCTGAAGGCATTCTCGACAGCTTCTATCAGGATAACCTGCAGCCCTTTATCGAAGGGGCGCCTGAGCAGCTGGTGGATACCCAGGGTAATTCGCTACTGCGTGAAAGCGTGTTTGCCGCCGTATCGCAGGCGGAACAGATTCGCCGTGCCTACTTTGGCGACGATGGCGCGCTAGACGTTGAGTTTTCTCTTGAGCCGATCAGCTTAAGCCCCGACAAGCGGCGCAGTGTGATCAGTGCCGATGGTCAGCTCATCGAATACACCCACAGCGCCAGCAGCCGTGTATCGATGATTTGGCCTAATACGCTGCGTGGAGGCACGGATAGCCGGATCACCATGGTGCCCAGCCAAGTAAACCGCTCGCCGCGGAGCATGACCCGCGATGGCGCCTGGGCCTGGTTTCGGCTGTTGGAAGAGGCAAATATCACCAGTGTCAATGAGCGTGAGCTAGAGCTGCGTTTCAATGTTGACGGTGGCGCGATGCGTTATCGCCTATTTACCGATAACGCGCCCAACCCCTTTACCCGTTCGCCCGCCGCAGGCTTCCAGTTACCGTCAGCACTCTATGCAGAACGAGGGCCTTATGCTGACGAAACTTAAGCAGTGGCTCTCCTCTCCCTCACCTAGCGCGACCCATGGCCACCCAGGTGGCCATGTGGATAGCGGCCCTGATGTTAATGGCCAAGCGTCGTCACGCGCGCTTGAAAATGCCCGCGAAGAGGATCTCGATTGTTTTATCGAAGCCGTTCAGCGCGCCGATGCGAAAGGCCATTCACCCTGGGTGCTGCGTGATAAGGCCTACCTGGATACGTTGCGCCGTGCTCTGGAATTTACCCTGCATCGTCAGGTGTGGTTGCAGCGCGAGCAAGAGCACGTTGAGCACTGGCAGGGGCGGTTACTCGCCCTGCGCCATGGGGATGGCCCGCCGCTGGGGATGGTGCTGGCGTGTAGACCCGACGATGAAGCTGCCTGGCAACTGCGCTTCTTCTTTATCAGCCAGGAGTGGAAAGGCAGCGGCCATGGCGCACGCTTGCTGACCGCCGCCCGGCTGAGTTTAAGCGGCGTACCGTTACAAACGCGGCTTCCTCTGGCGTGCCACACGGCGATTCAAAGCCTGGAAGCGGCGGGCTTTCAGCGCATGTACGTCGATGCGTTTGAAGTGGCGAGCTACGAAGCGCCCGCCCAGTGGGATAAGTAAAACAGCGGCAGTCATGGCTGTTAAGCGCCGATGGTGAAGCGCTGCTGATAGCAACAACTGCCGTCACCCAGCCAAGAAAAACAGCAGCGGAGGAACAGTAATGGGACAAAATATGCTAGTGGCGAGTCGCTTAATCATCACCCAGGACGCTAAGCCGGTTGTATTGACCGATCAGGCAACGGTCGGCGGTGATCTTTTAACGAGCAGTGGCAGCAGAGAGGGATCTTGCAATGGCTGATAATACGGGCCTTCAGTTTACTTTGAGCCTTCCTGGGGCGACTGACACGGCGGTAGTACGCTTTACCCACCGCGAAGCGCTGTCGGAGCCGTTTACGCTCAGCGTTGACTTTGCCAGCCGCACCCACGACCTGTCGCCCGCCGACTGCTTGGATCAGGAGGCGACCCTCACCATTTGGCAGGACGGCGAACCGCTGCGCCGCGTGCATGGGATGATAGCTGAGCTGGATCGCGGCGATCGCGGTCACCGGCGCAGCTTCTATCGGGTGGAGATTCGCCCCGCCCTGTGGCGGCTATCGCTGCGCCAAAACTCACGTATCTTTCAAGATACCTCGCCTTATGATGCGATCACGACCTTAACCAGCGAGCGTGGCCTCACTGATATTGAGTTTGCCACCACCCGTACGCCCCTTGACCGGGAGTTTTTGGTGCAGTACCGGGAGACTGACCTGGCCTTTATCGAGCGTGTGGCCGCTGAAGAGGGCTGCTTCTATTTCCATGAGTTTGAGAATGTTGAGGGCGGTAAACACCATTTGGTCTTTGCCGATGCCACGGTGGTACTGCCCAATATCGGCGAGCGCACCTACCACAGCCGCGCCGGGGGGACACCGCCCCGACGCCACTTACGCAAGCTACGCCAGGTCAGTCGGGTGCGCCCCGCCTCAGCCACGCTGAAAGACTACAGCTTTAAAAACCCGCCCTACGCTCAACTTCACGAACACCAGGCTCCCAATCTAGGGGAACACGCTCAGCGGGAGGACTACGAACATTACGACTACCCTGGGCGCTATAAGAAGGACGCCTCCGGTAAACCCTTTACACGCCACCGTCTGGAATCGCTACGTGCCGATGCCACCACCGCTGAAGCCGAGAGCGACCTGCCGGAACTCGCCCCAGGCACCTGTTTTACTCTCACCGATCACGATATCGACAGCCTCAATCGTGCTTGGCAGGTGGTTTCGGTGGTGCACCATGGCGAGCAACCCCAAGCGCTGGAAGAGGACGGTATGGCGCGGGGCGGCTATGACAGTAACAATGGGGGGAGTAGCGCTGCGCAAGCAGGCGAGCTGATGACCCGCTACCACAATGAAGTGGTGATCATGCCCCGGGATCAGACCTTCCGCCCGGTGCCCAACCCCAAACCTCGCGTTGAGGGCCCACAGGTGGCTTTTGTGGTCGGCCCTGAAGGCGAAGAGATCTACTGCGATAAATATGGCCGGGTCAAGGTGCAGTTCCCCTGGGACCGCTATTCTGCCTCCAACGAAACCGCCAGTTGCTGGGTACGCGTGGCCCAAGGCTGGGCGGGCGGCGGCTACGGCAGCATGGCGATCCCGCGGATCGGCCATGAGGTAATAATTTCACACTTGGAGGCTGACCCGGACCAGCCGCTCATCACCGGGCGTACCTACCACGCGGTTAATCGGCCGCCTTACCCACTGCCGGCCTACAAAACTCGAACGGTCATCCGTACCCAAAGCCACAAAGCAGAAGGCTTTAACGAGCTGCGCTTTGAAGATGAAGCGGGCGAAGAGCAGATCTGGCTCCACGCCCAAAAAGACCTCGACCTGCTGACCCTTAACGACCGCACCGAGGACATCAAGCGCGATAGCACCCTGCACGTCTTTCGCGACCGCACTACCGACATCGACCGCGACGAAACCCGCACCGTCCATCGCCATGAAGTCCACACGGTGCATGGCAACGAGACCCATACCGTCGACGGTAACGAAACCTTTACCGTGCACAAGAACCGCCGCAAAACGGTGGATGGCAACGAAACCGACCGCATCGGTAAAAACTGGTCGAACAAAGTCGGCAAGAACAAAACCGAAACCATCGGCAAGGCGTATATGCAAAACGTCGGCATGGCCCGCATGGAGAACGTTGGCCTGGGTTACAGCCTCAACGTGGGCGCGCTGATGAACACCATTGTCGGGCTCAGCCAGAGTACCCAGGTGGGTCTCAACCACTCGCTTAATGTCGGGCGCAATATCACCCTCAAGGCCGGTAACCAGATCACCCTGCAGGTAGGCAACAGCCGGCTGGTGCTCTCGGAAGACGCCATCTACCTGGATGCCGGCGAGATCCACGTCAAGGCGGGCACCAAGGTACACGTCGACGGCCCCGATGACGTCCTGCTCAACACCGGCACCGCCCAGCCCGCACCGGGTAGCGCTGAGGAAGACGGGGAAGCCGAGGCCGATCCCATCGTCAAAGACGGTAATACCAAGGGGTGGTAGTGTGGTGCAAATCATAAACCCAACGTCGTTTCCTGAGGCGGTGTATCGCAAGCTCGGCCCGGACGGCCTGGAGTACCAAGTACTGGCGGTTAGGGGCACCTTTCGGTTCACCGGCAACAACCGCCGTTTGGCGTTGGCCGAGGCCCAGCGGCCCATTCGCTGGCAAGAGACCTATGCCGGTGGCCCTGAGGGCGGGCAAGCACGTTACATCGTAGATGACAGCGACCTTATCATCGGCAAGCCCACGACTGATGTACACGTCCACGGCACCCTGCGCTCGCCCACAGGCCAGCCGCGTAGCGCTTGGCAAGTCAGGGTGCAGGTGGGCTCGGTGGACAAACGCCTGATCGTGCGCGGGCCACGAGAGTTCCGCTGGCAATTACTCGGCGGCTGGCGGGTGACGCAAGCCGAACCGGTGAGCGAAGTGCCGCTGGACTACCGCTATGCTTTCGGTGGCCACTACACACCGGAAGTGCACGAGGTGGGCAATGACACCCTCGACGTAGCGTCTCGCACTCTCTACTACCCCGACAACCCAGTAGGGCGGGGTTGGTTGCCGAAGCGTGCAGACTATAAGCAGGTGCCGGACGAGGTGGCCAAGTACCTTAAACCCGACCTTAACGCCGTCACGCGGCTACCCGCGCCCCAACTGGAAGACCCCGACTGGCCAGTGCATTCGCCCTTTGACCGCCTTCCCCCGGCAGGTTTTGGCCCCATCGCCCGGTGGTGGCAGCCACGCATCAATCGCCAGGGCACCCTCGATGAAGAGTGGCTCGCCCACCGCCACCCACATTGGCCGGACGACTTCGACGCCCGTTTCTACAACAGCGCCCACCCCGACCTGGTAGCCCCTGACTACCTGCACGGTGACGAGCTAGTGATCCTCACTAACTGCCTTGCCGGTAGTCAACGCCTCCAGTCGGGTAGCGTCAGCCTCTATAGCTATCGCACCCGCTTGCCCGGCCTTGCCATTAAAGCGCTGGCTGAACAGCAGAGTGGCCAACAGACGGTGACCCGCTTAGCGCTGGATACCGTGGGCATCGACCTGGATCTCAACGAAATAACCCTAACTTGGCGAGCCCTGTTTCCGACCCAGGATCCCCTGCGCCGGATGATCGTCGCGGCGACCGGGCTACGTCGCCAGCGACCGTCGCCGTCCACGTTAGCCACCCCTGGAGGGACACGCCATGCCGGATGATACTTTAACCATCTGCATTGGGGGCTCGAATGGCTGAACCTGAAGACATCAGACTACCTACCATACGGGTTGTTATTGACACCGCTGACTCCAGCGAGAATGAAGACGAGCTTCCTGGTGGTAACAGCAGCACGCCATCAGAACCTCAAGGAGAACCGCTGAGCGGCCTCAGCCAGCACCTCGCTAATGCCGATAGTGTATGGACAGCGATTGCCAGCTTCCCTGACTTCTGCCGGGTGGGTAGTAGCATTACGGCTTTCGACTCCACCGCCACGTTGGACAACCCCGTACGCTACTCCCCCAACGTGGTGGCAGCCGGGCTCCAGGTTTATCGCGAGGGAGATCTGTTCCAAGGCATTCAAGGCGATGCGGGCCAGCATGTGGTGTCGGGTACCTCTTTAGGTAGCGGCTGTGTGCTGATCCTCCAAGGCCAGCATAATGTCAAGGCCAATGGCCTACCGGTGGCCCGCCACGACAGCCCCTGCATGGTCAACTGCAATGCAGCCGGTATGGGTGGCACCCCTGGTTACCTGACCACCCAGCAACAGTCAGTCGACAGTGCCCCAGGGTCATCAGGCGATGTCGGGCCGAGCTATAACGCGGGTGAAGAGGCAGGCTTTGTCCTACGTGATAAGTGGGAAGGCGCCAAGGCCGCCGCCAAGACCGCGTGGGAAGCACTGCCGATCACCAGCGACGAGGCGACCACCGAAGCTGCCCGAGGGCGTGCGTGGCAAGGTGCCAAAGACACCTACGAAGCGGTGGATGTGCTCACCGGCCCAGGCCCTCTGGATCTACTCGACAGCGGCATTGGCTACGTCACCGGTGATGCCGAGCGCGCCGCCCGTTACGGTGAAGAGTGGAAGCGCACCGGGGAAGCCTACGGTGGTATCAAGGACAGCATGGTTAATGCCTGGCAAGAAGCCGAGGAGCGCAACGGCACTTTAGGTGCCCTGGAGATGAGCGCGATGGTGCTCGTGGCCGAGGTAATAGGAGGGAAGGGCACCGGCGCCATCAGGGGGGCGACCAAAGTTGTTAGGCGTAGCCCCGAAACGCAGCCACCACCTCCACCACCGCCACCTCCACCGCCGCCCCCTAACAAGGGGGTGCATGTGGAATCGCCTTCAGCTAGGATAAGGAGGGAAGATGATTCAAACAATACGACTAGAGGATTTACCCAATTATCTAGCCAGTCGCGTAGATATTTAAATGATCTTGAGGCGCAAACTGGCTTTAAAGTTACGGCAGATCAGCGCACTAACCTTGCCAATGTGCTTCGAGAGAGAGAGTTCACAAGGCTATCTCCAGAGTTAGCAAAAATTCATCGAGCTGAATTTAATCGCGTTAAAGACGAATTGATTGGTCAATGGGAGCGAAACACAGGCCAAATTTGGCCTCGCTATACCGAGGATATATTAGCCAAAAACGGGGTAACGGTGGCTAGAAAAGCAGGTGGGCCCTTTGACGCTCATCATATTATTGAAAGTAGTTATGGCGGGCCAAATCAGTGGTGGAATATGCACCCAGCACGTTTTCCTGACCAGCATCAAGGTGGCATTCACAGGGCTGGAGGAATTGCCCGTGAAATTTTTTCCGGCAAATAATTGAATGGGGAGTGTAATGGTCATGTATGAAGATCTTCTAGTTGAAACCCAGCCAGGTGGGCGGTTAGAAAAGTTTGAAAGAGTAGGGTCATTAGTAACTGAGCAGGTTAAAAATATTTATCCAAATTTACCTAAAGAATATTTAGTGTTTTTAGAAGAAATAGGTAGCGGCGAGATTGGGAATGCTGCTTACATTATTTATAATGGAGTGCTTACGCCTGATGAAATCTACGATGAGGTGACAGCAGAAGACTTAAACAATATACTGATTTTTGGTGACGATATGCAGGGGTACTGTTCTGGATTTGATGTCGAAAATGGATGGTCTGTTGTTGAAGTTGACCCAACAGATATGAGCTTTAGAAAAATTTTCGATAATTTCTCTGCATTCATTCGTGACAAAGTAAAAGAAGTTTAGTTTATGTTGTAATTGCCGGGAGAACAGTGTCTTATTTTTTCAGCGTCTTTTAGGTAGTGTTCAGAACTCTGCTTCATTTCACATCTTTTATGTAAAAGTGAGGTTACACAGACCTGAGTGCTTTAGCTTGACTACTATACCGCACCTAACGAAGCCGACAGTTGCTAAGCACTGGGCCACCCAAGGCTGAGCAGTTGTCGGCTATGGCAGCTGGCAATTTCGCACATTTGAAAAGCAAATCTGGCTCTAAGCCCAGAAAGCCCTTGTCCTGCTGATCCGCAGGGAAGAGAGCGAGCGTGATAACACTCTGCACGTGTATCTCGATGGGTTGTTCAGAATTCTGGGTCAGCCGCTCGTCCCGTCCGAGTTCAGACTGCTTCTAACGAAGCCGTTGGATGCGCGTGGTTCAAGGCTGGGCGGGCGGCGGCTACGGCAGCATGGCGATCCCGAGGATTGGCCATGAGGTGATAATTGTACATTTGGAGGCTGACCCGGATCAGCCGCTGATCACCGGGCGCACCTACCATGCGTCCAATACACCGCCCTACCCGCTACCGGCCAACAAAACCCGCACGGTGATTCGTACCCAAAGCCACAAAAGCGACGGCTTTAACGAACTGCGCTTTGAGGATGCCACCGGCGAAGAGCAGATCTGGCTCCACGCCCAAAAAGATCTCGACCTGCTGACCCTTAACGACCGCACCGAGGACATCAAGCGCGATAGCACCCTGCACGTCTTTCGCGACCGCACTACCGACATCGACCGCGACGAAACCCTCACCGTGCATCGCCATGAAGTCCATACCGTGCATGGCAACGAGACCCATACCGTCGACGGTAACGAAACCTTTACCGTGCACAAGAACCGCCACAAAACGGTGGACGGCAACGAAACCGACCGTATCGGTAAAAACTGGTCGAACAAAGTCGGCAAGAACAAAACCGAAACCATCGGCAAGGCCTATCTGCAAAACGTCGGTATGGCCCGGATGGAGAACGTCGGCCTAGGTTACAGCCTCAACGTGGGCGCCATCATGAACACCCTGGTCGGGCTCAGCCAGAGCACCCAGGTGGGGCTCAACCACTCGCTCAACGTCGGCCGCAACATCACCCTCAAAGCCGGCAACCAGATCACCCTGCAGGTGGGCAACAGCCGGCTGGTGCTCTCGGAAGACGCTATCTACCTGGATGCCGGCGAGATCCACGTCAAGGCGGGCACCAAGGTACACGTCGACGGCCCCGATGACGTCCTGCTCAACACCGGCACGGCCCAGCCCGCCCCTGGCGGCTCAGAAGAGGATGCTGAGGCAGAGGCCGATCCCATCGTCAAAGACGGTAATACCAAGGGGTGGTAGCGTGGTGCAAATCATAAACCCAACGTCGTTCCCCCATGCGCTGTATCGCAAGCTCGGCCCGGGCGACGAAGAGTATGATGTGGTGGTGGTACGCGCCACCTACCGGTTCACCGAAGACAACTGGCCGCTGTTCGAAGCCAGCCACCAGCAGCCGATTCGCTGGCAGACCGCTCTGGAAGGCGACAGCGACAACCTGTATAGCCAGGTCATCAGCGATGACCGCGACGTACTGCTCGGCAAGCTCAGCACCGAAGTGCACGTGCATGGCACTCTGCGCTCACCCACAGGCCAGCCGCGCAGTACCTGGCAGGTGCGGGTGCAGGTCGGCCCGGTGGACAAACGCCTGATTGTGCGTGGGCCACGGGAGTTCCGCTGGCAACTACTCGGTGGCTGGCGGGTCACGGATCCCACACCGGTGAGCGAAGTCCCGCTGGACTACCGCTACGCCTTCGGCGGCCACTACCGCCTGCCCGACGAGGACGCCCTCACCAACACACTCTACTACCCCGACAACCCCGCCGGACGGGGCTGGTTGCCGTCACGTGCTGACTACAAGCGTGTATCCAGCGAGGTCGCTGGGTACCTAAAGCCTGACCTTAAGCCGTCACGCAGTTGCCCGCCCCTCAACTGGAAGACCCGGACTGGCTGGTGACCTCCCCCTTTGACCGTCCGGCCCCAGCAAGTTTTGGGCCCATCGCTCCCTGGTGGGAGCCCCGGGTCAGCTATCAAGGCACCTTCGACGACCACTGGAGAACCCAGCGCTTACCCTACTGGCCAGAAGACTTCGACTACCGCTTTCACCACAGCGCCCCGGCGGATCTGGTCGCGCCTGATTATCTACGCGGTGACGAACTGATGATCCTCACCAACTGCTTAGCCAATAGCCGCGCAATCACGGTAGGGGAGCGCCAACGGTTTCGTCACCGCACCCGACTACCGGGCATTGCCATGCACGCCCTCACCGACCACGCCAGTGGCCAGCGCGGCAACACCCCACTGGCCCTCGACAGCGTGGTGATCGACCTGGATCGGGAAGACGTCTCTCTCACCTGGCGGGCATTGTTCCCGCTCGATGACCCGCTCAAGCAGGTACGCATCCGGCGCACGCCGCTGGCGGCGACCTCATCCACCGGAGGGGCACGCCATGTCGGATGACAGCAACACGCCACCAGCCTCCCAGGGGCAAGCCCGTAACGGCCAGGCTCGCCACGCCGGTAATGCGGAGGCCCGATGGAGAGCGTTGACCAGCCACCCTGATTTTTGCCAAGTGGGCGATAAGATTGTGGGTTTCGACTCCGAGGCGACGCTGGGCAACCCCGTGAACTACTCGCCCAACGTGATCACTGCCGGGCAGCGCACCTACCGGGTCGGTGACCTGTGCCAAGGCACTGAGGGTAATGACGGGGCGGGAGTGGGCTCCGGCACCTCCCAGGGCAGCGGCCATGTGCAGTTCACGACCGGACAAGACAATGTCAAAGCCAACGGCCTGCCAGTCGTTCGCGATGGCAGTGAATGCATGATCAACTGCAACGCCGCCGGGGTAGGCGGCGCCAAGGGCTATGTCCACACCAACACCGAGAGCGTCAACAGCCAGCCCGAAGAGAGCAGCGAACCGCTCAGCGAAGCTGAGCAATTACAGCAACAGGCACAAGCCAATCTGGAACGGGTAGGCGAACTACGCGACGCCCTGAACGACAACCCCAACGGCAAAACCGCTGCCGAAGCCGAGGCACTCTATGCGGAGGTGGAGCAATTAGCCAGTGAGACCCGAGCTCAACAAGACGCCCTTATGGATGCGCTAAGGGAAGGGCGCATCAGCGATGATGACTATATCGAGAGCAGTTTTGAGGTCGACGAGGCAGCTAATCGTGCTGCCGGTATGCAGCAAGAAGCCGAGCGGCAAGTGCGATATACCTCAGAAAGTGGGCGTAAACTTAGGCAGGTAGGTGATTTCGCAGCAGAAATGCTTATAACACCGTATGGGCTGGCGAAAGATGCCTGGGAAGTTGGCCGGCAGGTTGTTAATGGGCACTATGCGGCAGCAGCAGGGGTGGCGGTGGTAGCACTTGTGTCACTCATTCCTGGGGTAAGGTTGTTTCGCAGAAGTAAAAACGTCGATGATATCCCTGGGAATGGTGGTGGTAACCGCAGTGAGACGCCAGGAGACAACGAAGGGGTGCAGATTGCGGGGCAAGGAAAAACTGGGCAAGGTGGGGATATTGATGTTCCAGTTAAAAAACCTTACTCTGACTCTAAGAGCAGGCCTAAGTACGGTAAGGATCAGGTTGAAGATGTATGGGAGAACGCGAAGCAACCCGACGGAAATGTCTATGATCCGAATACAGGTGAGTTACTAGAATGGGACACTTCGAAGTCAAGGGCTGGCCAGTGGGATATGGGACATAAGCCTGGTCACGAATATCGAAAACTACACAAGGACTACATGGATGATAAAATCACGAAGGAAGAGTTCATGAGGTCTTATAGAGACCCAAATAATTATCAGCCGGAATCTCCTAGTGCAAACCGGAGCCGTAAGTACGAGGCCGACTAAATATGAGTATTGAAGATGTTTTTCAGGCGATCCGATTAAAGAACTACCAAGACTATCTTCATTTAATTGATGGCGTTGATGTAAACGCAGAAAACGAAGATGGACAAACATTGCTTCATGAGGCTGCTGCTTACAATAGCCTTGAGTGCGCCCGGGATCTAATTTCCAGAGGAGCGGATGTAGATAGCCAGGATCCGAAGGAAATGGTTCCCTTACACTATGCTGCTGCCAATGGAGCGTTTGAGGTTGCCGAGATTTTAGCTGAAGGTGGGGCAAACTTTTCTATCAGTGATAAGTACGGAAATGAGCCTTTGTGGACAGCGGTTTTTAATGCCAGAGGGAAATATAAAACAGTCGATCTATTTGTAAGGCACGGTGCAAACCCCAACCATAAAAATGATAGTGGAAAGTCCCCGTTTGATTTCGCCAAGCAAATTAAAGACTTCGGATTGATCACAATGCTTGAGAGTGAGTAGTATCAAAGACGAGCCTCCAAGGCAGATTGAGGATATACTTCGAGGTGACTACTCGGAGTTTTTCGATCGTCACAACCTTCAGGCTTTCGGACTGTTGACGTCTGAAATATGAGCTTGTGAACCAAGTTCTGTAACTGCCTATGAGCAATGTATTCAAAAGCCTGTATCATGCAGACCGGTAGTGTTCAGAATTCTGTGTCAGCCGTTCGTCCCGTCTGAATTCAGACCGCATCTAACGAAGCCGTTGAGTACGCGTGGTTCAAGGCTGGGCGGGCGGCGGTTACGGCAGCATGGCGATCCTGCGGATCGGCCATGAGGTTATAGTGTCACACTTGGAGGCTGACCCGGACCAGCCGCTGATCACCGGGCGCACCTACCACGCGGTTAATCGGCCGCCTTACCCGCTGCCGGCCTACAAAACTCGAACGGTCATCCGTACCCAAAGCCACAAAGCAGACGGCTTTAACGAGCTGCGCTTTGAAGACGAAGCGGGCGAAGAGCAGATCTGGCTCCACGCCCAAAAAGACCTGGATCTGCTGATCCTTAAACGACCGCACCACCGACATCGACCGCGACGAAACCCTCACCGTGCATCGCCATGAAACCCTCACCGTGCCTACAACTGCGCAACAAAACTTTCCAGGTAGCTTCATGGCCTCATTTAAGACGGTAGAGCCTTCCGTAATGACCCTATCCTCAACAGGCAATACAATGGTTTCGTCGTGAATGGTGGAAAACGCGCGCTGAAGATTTCCAATAAGGTGGTTTAGATGGCTGAATATGTTGATCTAGCAAAAAGCTGTTTAAGCAGCGCCGGCGGTAACCACGATCAAGAAACATCAACGGACGAAAATGAGCACGAAACTATATAAACGTCAGTGCTACGGAGAATTTAACTTGGATATTTTAGAGCAGTTTGTCCAGCAAAATTTGAATCTGTATTCGCAGGATGGTGTGTCGATTCTATGCCGTCTGATTGATCTTTATAAAGACGAACAGCGAGATTGTGACAAAAGCCTGGAGTGTATTTGTGAGGTGTTTGATGATTTTAAGCTATCGCTTACTTTTATGAATTTTCCAGATATGGGGAATTATGGGCAGGTACTAAGTGATGAAGATCAATTGTTCATGATGGAACCGAAATTTCTGAATAAGATGAAGGAAAAAGAAATCTTAAAAAACATGGGGAGCTATCTCATTGCTAACGATATTAACGAAGATGAATACGATGTTTATGATGAGATTTCTTCAAAGGTAGTTCCTGAATGGCTTGCAGAATGTTGGGTCGCTGCAAATAAAATAAGAAGAACTAAATTTAATCTCTTCTGTTTTTCGCATAGGTATTTTAATGAGCCAGCAATTAATTTGATTAATCAAGAAACACTATTTCTGGAGGATTTAAAATATAGCTAGAAAGAAAACTCTGTCGGCTATTGATGATACGGTTGATTAAAGCACTATATACCTTGTGGGAGGCTTTCATGAGACATCCGACATTAGGTCGATTGGTTGCGAAAGGCGCGGTGCTTAACTCCTTTGAAGATGAGATAACAATTGACGGCAATATGTATGATCAGCCTGAATATAGACCTAGATTCAGAGCCGCAGGATCAGGTTTTGAAGCTTGCTGAAGAGGCGCCGTCACACCCGATTGTGTAGCTAAGCAGAAGAAAAATTTTCTTGAAAATATAGAAAGCTATTGTGCTAAATTTGATGGCGAAGTATTATGAGGTTTTTTGGCGAATAAATACGATAGATTTTTCTATCACATCTTGTCGGTCAATGAAGAGAGGGCATGAAATGACTGAGAGGGAATTACCTTACCCCAATAAGCCAGTGGGCGTGGGTGGTTGGTTGATGTTTTATATATGGGTTGTATGCATTATTCTTCCATTTCTATTTGTGGTCAAGATTTTAGAGTTTTTAAGAGAACAGGATGTTGTTGGGAACGCTGATTGGTTTAATTCTTTTTTAGAAACTGTACCTTACACTTCTGCATTTTTTGTATTTTGCCATGTATGCATGGCAATTGTTTTGTATGCGAGTAATAAGAAAGTTACGCGTTACATCGTTGTATTGCTAATATGGCTTTCTGGCCCTTTGTTGAATGCTAGCCTGCTTGCTTTTTGTGTAGTGATTATGCCACCTGAAGCTGGAGAGTACTTTCTTGCCAAGAGAATCCCCCCTTCCATTTTTAATCTGGTATGGTCGGTTGTCTGGACTCTTTATTTTTTACGCTCCAAGAGAGTGGCTAACACCTATTGGCGAGATGTAAAGGCTATAAAGAGGTCGGTAGCTTAACCGACGTCTTAGTACGGGTGAAACGATCATGCTGGGCAAAGCCTCGAAGTTTGCTGAACACGAGGCCGTCAAAAAAGGCGATTTGTGCCTCTGTTTATTTCTCGACCCTTGTTGCTCAGGCCCTTGTAGGAGTCATGCCATCAAGAAAATGAGTAGTTGATATAGAAATCCAACAAATAGTCTGAGAATATAAGTAGAATTAAGATCAGTGCAGGGATTGCATGCCATGCCTCACCTTATTGCTGTATCACTTCTGAGTCTCACCCTTCTCTTATGCTCCTCACCTGCATTAGCTCAGCCGATGAATGAGCCGCCTAGCGCTTATATTGGCGACCAAGTTAATGCCGATTTTGATCATCTTGTCGCACGCGCTAAACAAGGTGATTCGGAGTCACAGTATCGGCTCGGTGCCATGTACCGTAACGGCGATGGCGTATCCAAAAATACTAGCAAAGCCATCACGTGGATTAGGCTCGCGGCAAAACAGGGGCATCCTGACGCCCAATTTATGTTGGCAGGGATGTATTACTTAGGCACTGGGCTTCCTCAAAGCTCTAGTGACGCGGCCGAGCTATATTTTCTTGCCGCTGAACAGGGTGTTCCCGATGCACAGTATAACTTAGGTGTTATGTATCGCGATGGAGAAGGCGTAGTACAGGATTTTAGTAAAGCCATAGAGTGGTTTCAGTTAGCTGCCGACCAAGAAGTGGTTGATGCTTATAATAACTTGGCCTGGCTTTACTATCGGGGCGAAGGCGTTACTCAAAGCATGAGTGACGCTTTAAGGCTATTTACCCTTGCGGCTGAGAACGGTCATGTGCGCGCACAAAACCAACTGGGCGATATGTATGCCAATGGCGAGGGCGTTACCCAGAATGAGGATGCCGCGACGGAGTGGTATCGCCGGGCCGCAGAGCAAGGTGATGCCGATGCGCAGTTTAGAGTGGGCTACCGGTACGATACCGGCCTGGGCGTTGCTCAAAATAGCCTCAAGGCGTTGGGGTGGTATCGCCAGGCTGCTGAGCAAGGCCATATTTCTGCCCAGTTCAACACGGGCATCATGTACCGAGACGGTGAGGGCGTAGAGCAAGACGCGCGAGCAGCCGCCGACTGGTTTTGGCTGGCCGCCGAGCAGGGGGATGCTGATGCACAGTTTGAATTAGGCTATATGTATGATTTTGGTGCAGGTATTCCCCCAAACCCAGAAAAAGCGATGACGTGGTACCGCCGCGCCGCAGAGCAGGGCGACGTAATGGCTCAATTCAACCTGGGGGCTATGTACCGTTACAACCCAGGCGTTGAACGAGACGATCATGAAGCGGCGCACTGGTACCGTCTTGCCGCCGAACAGGGAGATACCGACGCTCAAACCATGCTAGGCGTTATGTACCAGTTTGGTGAAGGCGTGCCTATTAACCGCGTACTCGCCCTGCAGTGGTATCAACAAGCGGCCATTCAGGGCAATGCTATGGCCCAATACAATTTAGGCAGTATATACCTTCGCGGCGAAAGCATTCCCGAGAGTCGGAGCGACGCCATTCGATGGTTTAATCTTGCGGCCCGGCAAGGGGAACCGAATGCCCAGTTTACGCTTACTCTCATTTACGTCGAATCACTAGGGCTTTTAGCAGGTCGCTAATCCGTAATTAGTTCACTTATTCTCTGCAATCAAGAAGAAAATTAGGCTACGACTAAGTTCTGTCACACACCAAGGACAAAACATGCGACTACTTATTGCCATCTTGCTATTTCTTATTTGTGCGGTCTTTACACCCGCCGCCTCTAACGGTTATGCGAACTACGAGGGATTGGTAGTAGATATTATTTTAACGGCTATTTTAATCCCATCAGTCATGGCGCTTCCTTTCTGCCTGCCAAAATCTGGTAGAAACGTTAGGCGTTTCCTAAAAGCATATAACTTTGCCATGCTTGTTGTTATTTTATTTCAAGTTAAAGACCTTCCTATTGATAAGGAAAAAGCTATCGCTTCCACAGAGGATATCAATAACTCTGAAGTGGTCAGTAGTGACGCAACAAAAAAAATTACCAATGGTGAGTTTGCTATATCCGTTCCACATACCTGGGCCATTTATGCACCTAGCGGGAAAGACTATATTTTAAGAACAAAGAGTGAAAAAGGTGAATTAGAAATGTTCATTGGTTTCGATCAGAATGATGCCTCTCTTACCTTAGAAGAGTACAGTTTATTGCTTGAAAGCAGTTTCCAATATCATGTGCCGGGTGACATTTTTGTATCGACTTCGGCCAATTGCGGAGTAAAAGACATCGAGTGTCTTTATCAAGTCGTAAACATTGTAGATGGAGATCAAGAAACATCTACCCTCGTCGCTTCTTTAGACGCTCCCAATGGGCATTATAGAATAATGATAACCACCTTTACTGCGTCATGGGAGGAGCATAGCGCCACAATATTTAAAGTACTGCATTCTTTTAGGTTGATATAGCAGGATAAGTCTAGCGCGAGGTCGTTGCGTTGCTTTAGCACTCTCATATTCCATAAAGATATAAGCACCTTTCAATAAAGAATTTCCTGCGCTCTACAGCTATCGTTAGGCTTATAACTATTGTCCATGTCTACCAAAAGCGCCTGTTAACAAACAGGCGCTTTTGGTGCTGCTAAAGGTGAATGTATGTCTACAACGACGGTTACTACGCCGCAGAGCTATCGCGTGCCGCTGATCGCCACGGCGGCGATCGTGCTGGGCGCGTTACTAATTGGGGTAGTGTTTGACGCCAATATTGGCCTTTTGATGATTGTTGGTGGGCTGTTTGGCATGGTGCTGTATCACGCAGCGTTTGGTTTTACCTCAGCGTGGCGTGTATTTATTACTGAGCGAAGAGGGCGTGGCCTACGTGCCCAAATGGTGATGCTGGCCATCGCGGTGGTGCTGTTTTTCCCTGCCTTGGGGGCAGGCACGCTGTTTGGTAACGAGGTGTCGGGCTTTGTGGCGCCGATTGGCATCTCCGTGCTGGTGGGGGCCTTCCTGTTCGGTATAGGCATGCAGTTGGGCGGTGGCTGTGCCTCGGGCACGCTGTTTACTGCGGGCGGTGGTAACGCACGCATGCTGATTACTTTGGTGTTCTTTATTGTTGGCTCGGTGATTGGATCCGCGCATTTTGCCTGGTGGCAGAGCTTACCGGCTTTTCAACCGGTATCACTGGTCAACGTCGCCGGGGTTGGCGGAGGAATAGCGATTAGTCTCGTGCTGTTTGCTGCTATTGCGGCATTTACCTGGGTGATGGAGAAGCGTCGTCACGGCCAGTTAGAGCAGGCGCCTAATGTCGATAAGCATGGCTATGAGCGTTGGCTGACGGGGCCTTGGCCGCTAGTGGCGGGCGCGGTGGCGTTGGCGCTGCTCAACTTTGCCACCTTGGCACTGGCAGGCCGCCCGTGGGGGATTACCTCAGCGTTTGCGCTGTGGGGGGCTAAAGGCTTTGAGCTAGTGGGTGGCGATGTGAGCCAGTGGGGCTATTGGCAGTCCCCAGGCAACGCAGCGGCTCTTGAAGCCAGCGTTTGGAGTGATATCACCACGGTGATGAACGTCGGCATTATGCTTGGCGCGCTTGCTGCGGCGAGCTTGGCGGGTCGCTTTGCACCTAACTTCAGAATTCCGCTGAAATCTATCTTGGCCGCGGTCATTGGCGGTATCTTGCTGGGTTACGGCGCGCGGTTGGCGTTTGGTTGCAATATTGGTGCTTACTTCAGCGGCATTGCGTCTGGCAGCCTCCACGGTTGGGTATGGTTGGTAGCGGCGTTTGCGGGCAACATGGTCGGCGTTAAGCTGCGGCCGTTGTTCTTCGCTGGCGTAGAGGGGCGCAAACCCACCGCTAAAAGTTGCTAGAAGGTTAGTTAATACTCGTCATATGCCTCGGTTTAGTTCTCCTAAATCGAGGCGTTTTTTTATCAACATGACCTCTCTCTTCCACCTTTGTCGCAGGAGCATGTTACATTACGCTCAAACGCCGCGAACGCCCGATGTTGCTGCATTGCAGCAGTGATTGACATAAAAAAGAGAGTGCTTATGACTACCCAGAGTAGACGCCCCCTATACCTTCCTTACGCCGGTCCTTCTTTGCTCGAAATGCCGCTATTGAACAAAGGCAGCGCGTTTACTCAGGAGGAACGCTTGGCGTTTAACCTGATCGGTTTGCTACCGCAAAAGGTAGAAACCATTGAGGATCAGCTTGAGCGGGTCTATCGCCAGTACCAGCAGTGCCATAGCAGCCTTGAGAAGCATATCCATCTCCGCGCCATTCAAGATGACAACGAAACGCTCTATTTCCGTCTAGTGTCCCAGCACTTGGAAGAGATGCTGCCGATTATTTATACCCCTACGGTGGGGCAGGCGTGTCAGGAATTTTCCAATATTTACCGCAACCACCGCGGTCTGTTTATTAGCTATCCTGACCGCGAACATATGGATGACATCCTGCGCAGCGCCACCAAAGATAACGTCAAAGTGATTGTTGTCACGGATGGCGAGCGCATTCTAGGCCTAGGCGACCAGGGGATCGGCGGCATGGGTATCCCAATTGGTAAACTGGCGCTGTATACAGCCTGTGGTGGCATCAGCCCGGCCTACACGCTGCCGATCATGATTGATGTGGGCACCAATAACAAAGCGCTCTTGGACGACCCAATGTATATGGGATGGCGCCACGAGCGGGTAGGGCAAGAAGAGTATGACGCCTTTATGGGCGAGTTTATTGCCGCGGTTAAACGCCGTTGGCCGAACGTACTGCTGCAGTTTGAAGATTTCGCTCAGGCTAATGCGGTACCGCTGCTAGAGCGCTATCGCAACGAGCTTTGCTGCTTTAACGATGATGTTCAGGGCACGGCTTCTGTGGTGGTGGGAACCTTAATGGCGGCCTGTCAGGCCCGTGAAGAAACGATTGCGCAGCAGCGCGTAGTGTTTGTGGGCGGCGGTTCGGCGGGCTGTGGAATCGCTGAGCAGGTGGTCGTAGCGATGGAAGCCGAAGGCCTGACCGAGAGCGAAGCCCGGGCGCGTATATTCATTGTTGATCGGGATGGTTTGATGACCAGCGATCAAGAGTGGCAGCGTGACTTCCAGCGGCGTTTAGCCCACGACCCTTCGCTAGTTGCAGAATGGAATGGTCAGGGTCTGGAAGAGACGATCGCTCAGATCAAACCAACAGTGCTGATCGGCGTCTGCGGCCAGCGCGGTATCTTCACCGAGCAGGTGGTGCGCACGATGCATGCGGGCTGTGAACACCCGGTCATTATGCCGTTGTCTAACCCTACTTCCCAAGCGGAGGCGGTGCCGGAAGATGTCATCCGCTGGACGGACGGCCAAGCCTTGGTAGCCACCGGTAGCCCCTTTGCGCCGGTCGTTTACAATGGCCGCACTTATCCGATTGCCCAGTGCAACAATGCCTATATCTTCCCAGGTATCGGTTTGGGTGTGATTGCTGCCAGCGCCAACCGGGTTACCGATGAGATGCTTATGAGCGCCTCGCGGGCGCTGGCCCGTGAAGCGCCGCTGGTGAAAGAAGGTAAAGGTGCACTGCTACCACCGCTGTCGCGTATTCGCGATATCAGCAAATCGATTGCATTTGAAGTGGCCGCCCAGGCGCAGCAGAACGGCGTGGCGTTAAAAACCAGTGGCACAACGTTGCGGGAGTTAATCGAAAAAGCGTCTTGGTCACCGGATTACCGCACCTACCGCCGCCGCGCTTTTTAAGCGTTCGGCAAAAAAAAGCCCCCACCGAGGTGGGGGCATGCAAGCATTGGTAAGGTTTTACCCTTTAGGCTGCGCCAATCATCTTGCGCAACACGTAGTGAAGGATACCACCGTGGCGGTAGTAAGCCAGCTCGTTTACCGTATCAATTCGGCACTTGGCATCAACGGTGCGCTCTCCATCGTCATTTTTGATCACGATTTTGACCGTGCCGCCGGGCGTCAGGTCGCTTAATCCGGCAATCGAAATTTCTTCATCCCCGGTTAATCCCAGCGTTTGGCGGCTTTCGCCTTCGGCAAACTGCAGCGGTACAACACCCATGCCGATCAGGTTAGAGCGGTGAATACGCTCAAAGGACTCGGCAATCACGGCACGAACGCCCAGCAAGCGGGTACCTTTGGCCGCCCAGTCACGTGAGGAGCCGGTGCCGTACTCTTTACCGGCGATCACGACCAGCGGTTTGCCTTCCTCTTTGTACTTCATGGCCGCATCGTAAATGGCCATTTGCTCGCCGCTGGGTACGTGGCGTGTCTCACCACCAACCACGCCATCGAGCATCTCATTTTTGATCCGCACGTTGGCAAAGGTGCCGCGCATCATGACTTCATGGTTACCCCGGCGTGAGCCGTAAGAGTTGAAGTCGACTGGTTTGACACCGTGCTCCTGCAGATAGCGCCCAGCGGGGCTGTCAGGCTTGATGGCACCGGCAGGTGATATATGGTCGGTGGTCACCGAGTCACCCAGCATGGCGAGTACACGGGCGCTGTGCACGTCTTCGATGGCGTCCGGCTCGCGGCCCATGCCTTCAAAGAAGGGCGGGTGCTGAATATAGGTGGATTCAGGCCATTGATAGACTTTGCTTTCTGACACGTCGATGGCTTTCCAGACGTCGTCACCCTCAAACACTGCGCCGTACTCTTTACGGAACATCGCGGTGTTCACTTTCTCGACGGCGCTGGCAATCTCGGCCTGGCTGGGCCAGATATCTTTTAGGTAAACCGGTTCGCCGTCACTGCCTTTGCCAATCGGCTCCTGGGTGAGATCACGCTGAACGTTACCGGCCAAGGCATATGCCACCACCAGGGGTGGTGATGCGAGCCAGTTGGTTTTCACCAGCGGGTGCACGCGGCCTTCAAAGTTTCGGTTACCAGAGAGCACCGAGGCGACGGCAAGATCGCCATCGTTAATCGCTTTCTCAATTTCATCCGGTAGTGGGCCGGAGTTACCGATACAGGTGGTGCAGCCGTAGCCGACAAGGTTAAAGCCCAGGGCATTCAAATCGTCATCCAGCCCGGCGGCTGCGAGGTACTCGGTGACGACCTTTGAGCCCGGCGCGAGGGACGTTTTGACCCACGGTTGGGTGATCAAGCCTTTTTCACGCGCCTTGCGTGCCAACAAGCCTGCCGCCATCATCACGCTGGGGTTAGAGGTGTTGGTGCACGAGGTGATCGCTGCAATCACTACCGCGCCAGGGTCAAGGCTGAAGTCGTGCTTATCAAGCTTAACGTTTTGGCTGGTGTCATGTTTGAAGCTACGTTCCACTCCCACGGCGGTTTGGCCGCCTTCCGAGGAGAGTTTGCCTTTAGCGGTTGTATCCGCTTTGACGTCTTCCTGCAGAAACTTGTCAAAGGCTGCTGCCATATCCTTCAGCGCCACGCGATCCTGCGGGCGTTTGGGGCCGGCAAGGCTCGCTTCTACCTCGGTCATGTCCAGTTCTAGGGCGTCGGTGAAGATTGGCTCATCGCTGGGTTCGCGCCATAGCCCTTGGGCTTTGCTGTAGGCTTCCACCAGCGCGACTTGCTCATCTTCACGTCCTGTCAGGCGCATATAGTTCAGGGTTTCTTCATCCACCGGGAAGAAACCACAGGTAGCACCATACTCGGGCGCCATATTGGCGATCGTGGCACGATCCGCCAGCGGCAGGTCTTTCAAACCGTCACCGTAGAACTCGACAAATTTACCCACTACGCCTTTTTTGCGCAGCATTTCGGTAACGGTGAGTACCAAGTCAGTGGCGGTAATACCTTCGCGTAGCTTGCCGGTTAGTTTAAAGCCAATCACTTCTGGGATTAGCATCGAGACCGGCTGGCCGAGCATGGCCGCTTCGGCTTCAATACCGCCTACGCCCCAGCCCAGCACGCCCAGGCCGTTGATCATGGTGGTGTGGGAGTCGGTGCCGACGAGGGTGTCGGGATAGGCGAAAGTCTTGCCGTCTTCGTCCTTGATCCATACCGTTCTGCCCAGGTACTCCAAATTGACCTGGTGGCAGATACCGGTACCGGGGGGCACCACGCTAAAGTTATCAAACGCTTGCTGGCCCCAGCGCAGAAACTCATAGCGCTCGCGGTTGCGCTGCATTTCAATATCGACGTTCTCTTGGAACGCCGCCGGGTTGCCGAACTTATCGACCATCACCGAGTGGTCGATGACCAGATCGACGGGGGAGAGCGGATTGATCTTCGCTGGGTCTTCGCCCAGGCTTTCCACAGCGGCCCGCATGGAAGCGAGATCCACCACGCCCGGCACGCCGGTAAAGTCCTGCATTAATACCCGTGCGGGGCGGTAGCCGATTTCACGGCTGGATTTGCCCTCGGCCTGCCAGTCGACCAGGGCCTGCATATCTTCTTGATCTACGCTTTCGTCATCGGCGAAGCGCAGCTGGTTTTCGAGTAGAATCTTGAGCGTCTTGGGAAGCCGGTCAATGTTGCCCAGGGTCTCGGCCGCTTGGGGCAGACTGTAGTAGTGATACGTTTTACTGCCAACCTCTAAAGTGCTTAGCGTATCGGGTATCTTGCTCATGTGTCTCTCCTCTGGTTGCTGAGCGCTGCGCCCAGCGTGACGGTCACGATCTTTCTTTTATGGATTTCCCCCAGTATGGCGTTGATTTAGTAATAACACATGGGTCTTTGCTCAGGGGCTTTCAAGGTTTCTTCGCCTAATAGCGTAGACGAAACCTTGCAATAGCTTGTACTTGGCGCCATTTCAGGCAGACTCTGTGGCTAATTTTTTATAACGCTATTAGCACAGCTATCAGTCAGATATTTACAAGGTGGTGTCATGGAAACTCGTCATGAGCGTTTGATTATTCTTGGATCCGGTCCTGCGGGCTATACGGCTGCTGTGTATGCCGCCCGGGCAAACCTGAAGCCGCTGCTGATTACCGGTATTCAGGCGGGTGGCCAGTTGACCACCACAACTGATGTGGATAATTGGCCGGGTGACGCTCAAGGCGTCCAGGGGCCGGAGTTGATGGAGCGCATGAAACAGCACGCTGAACGCTTTAATACCGAGGTGCTGTTTGACCATATCAATGAGGTTAGCCTAGGTGAAAAACCCTTTACCTTAAAGGGTGATAGCGGTGTTTATACCTGCGATGCCTTGATTGTGGCCACCGGTGCCAGCGCGCGTTACCTGGGCCTGCCCACCGAGCAGCAGTTTATGGGCCAAGGGGTTTCGGCCTGCGCCACCTGTGACGGCTTTTTTTACCGCAATCAGGAAGTCATCGTGGTGGGCGGCGGTAACACTGCTGTGGAAGAGGCGCTTTATCTCTCTAACATCGCCTCTAAAGTGACCCTGGTACACCGCCGGGACACGCTGCGGGCGGAAAAAATTCTCCAAGATAAGCTGTTTGAGAAAGCCCAAGCAGGCAAAATCGTTCTTGAGTGGTTCCAGGAAGTGGAAGAAGTGCTCGGTGATAACTCCGGCGTTACAGGTATCCGGGTTAAATCCACCCAGGATGGCTCAAGCAAAGAGATTCATGCGCCGGGGCTGTTTATTGCCATCGGTCATAGCCCCAACACGGGCATCTTTGAAGGCCAACTGGCAATGAACGGCGGCTATATCAAAGTGACTTCAGGCTTGGAAGGTAACGCGACGGCCACTAGCGTGCCGGGTGTATTTGCCTGCGGCGATGTGATGGATCATATTTATCGGCAAGCGATTACCTCGGCGGGCAGTGGCTGCATGGCAGCGCTGGATGCTGAGCGCTATTTAGACGGTATCGCCGGGTAAAACCTAGCTTGCCTAACCGCTGTGGACGAGTGGAAGCGCCTAATGATTAACAGTCGATAGGCGCTTCATCAATCCGTAAACGTCCCAACTGGCTGAGTACTAATTTTTTACCAAGTGAGCCTTCGGCGCCGCTACTTGAACAAACGGAAAAACTGCCGTTGTACCCGCTGGTATAGCCTAATGGGCTGTAACGGATGCGAGACCAGCCCCGGCTGTAGGCCACTTGCGTGCCTTGTTGCGCGTGGACAATGCGTAAAATATCATCTTCGGTAATGCCGTTGGTTTTATCTCCCCGCACGATCATTAACTCACCACTCCAAGCTTTGATACAGGCCTGTCGGTTTGCAGAGGCTGGGCAGACAGTAATCTGGCGGCGCTGGCTAATCGCCGTATTGCGCGCTAGCGAAAACGCGCTTTGTAATCGGTTTACTGCGCTGGTCTGCGCCGTTCGCTGTCCCAAGGCTTGAAAATTGGGTAGCCCCCAAGCAGCGATAATACCCACCAACAGTAGGGTGACCAGTAACTCAAGCAGCGTAAATCCGCCTTCAGGTGTGGTGTGCGTCTTGATCTGAAAACTGCTCATCACCTCTCCTCACTTGACCTTGTTATTGCCCGCGTTATGCTCAATCCTCGTCACTAGCCGCGAACGCATCGTCGTTAATAGGCCATCCTAGGCGACAATGCGCTTTTTTTATGTAAGCCAAAACGGACAATGTTGTGAGCGATTTCTTAATTATTGGTGGCGGCGTGATCGGCATGATGACAGCGCTGCAGTTAGCCGATGCCGGCCAGCAGGTCACGCTGGTGGAGCGGGATGAGTGCGGTAAAGAGGCGTCCTGGGCCGGAGGAGGCATCGTTTCACCGCTCTATCCTTGGCGCTACGACGCTGCGATATCGCAACTGTCACGCTGGTCGGAGGGCGTTTACCCCTCGCTGGCGCTGCGTTTGTTGGAGGAGACCGGCATTGACCCCGAGTATCGTCAAAAGGGGCTGCTTTATCTAAATGTGGATGATGCCGACGAAGCGCTGGGCTGGGCGCGTCAGTTGGGTAAACCGCTTGAAAGGGTAGCCACAGATTTTGTTCTCAATAAGGAGCCTGGCGTGGCAATGGCGGGTGACAGCGCGCTATGGATGCCGACGTTAGGCAGCGTGAGAAACCCGCGTTTAGTCAAGGCATTGAAGGCGCGGTTAGCCGCTATGCCCCAGGTAACGCTGAAAGAGCATTGTGAGGTCAGTGGTTTTATTCAACCGGGCGGCAGAGAAAGTGGCCAAGTGGAAGGTGTGGCGACTTCCCAAGGATCACTCAAAGCGGGTCGTATTGTGGTGTGTGGCGGCGCCTGGGCTGCGCAGCTGTTGTCCCAGCTGAATGTGCAGTTGCCGGTAAGGCCTGTGAAAGGGCAGATGATTGCCTATCAAGCGCCTAAAGGTCTCGTTCAGCGCGTGGTGTTAAAAGATGGCCGCTATATTATTCCACGCGCGGACGGCCTGCTGCTGGTTGGCTCTACGCTGGAAGAGAAGGGCTTTGATAAGAGCACCGATGAGGAAGCGCTGGCATCTTTGCAGCAGAGCGCTGAAGCCATTTTGCCCGCTTTGGCTACATGCCCGATCGCACACCAGTGGGCCGGGCTAAGGCCTGGATCCCCGGCGGGCATCCCCTTTATTGGCGCGCTGCCTGAATGGAGTAACGTCTTCGTCAATGCCGGGCACTATCGCAATGGCTTGGTGCTGGCGCCTGCCTCGACCCATTTGCTGGTGGATCAACTGCTGGGGCGCGAGCCAATGATTGACCCCGCGCCTTACCAGCTTACGCCAGAACGGCTTATACAAGCTTAAGATGTTCCGTCTTTATCCTGCTGTTCTTGCAGAAAACGGTCACGATGGGCGCTAGAACAGAACCACTGCTCCTGGTCGCGCAGCGCTTCGTCCTCAGGTACGTGTACCTCACACCAGCGGCAGCGCACCATTTTGCCGCCCTCGTGGCGGTTGACTTTTTTATGCTGCGCTTCATGCTCAAGCTTACGTTGCCGGTAGATGCCGTAGAGTTTTAAACCGGCATAAAATATGACGGCGAAGATAATCAGCCGAATGATCAAGAGGTTCATCCTTTTGTGTCTCCCAAGGTGGGAATTTAGGTGCTAGTTATTGGCACTGGTAATTAGTGCTATGCATTAGTGCTATGCATTGGTACTGGTCATTGAGGCTAGGCATCGAGATAGCCTCGCAACCTTTGCCTGTTGGTGGCCCTTGCGGGACAATACGACTATGTCGATGTAACCCCATTTTAAAGATTCTCAAGAGATTTTGACGCCCATGCAAGACTTAACGCTGGTAATGGCCCAACTCGATCCTCTGGTCGGGGATATTCCCGGCAATGCCGCACGCGCGATTGAAGCTGTGCGCGAAGCGCGGATTGAGCATGGGGCGGATATTGTTGTCTTTCCAGAGCTTTTTTTATCGGGCTACCCGCCGGAAGATCTGCTGCTGCGCCCCTCAATGGAAACCCGCCTGCGTGAAGCCCGCGCGCTAATGGCATCGAAGGTCGCTAGTGATGTGCTGGTGATTATCGGCTACCCCGGCGTACGTGAAGGCCGCTGTTACAATTTGGCGGGACTGCTCTACAACGGCCAGTGGGAGGCCGAGTACGCCAAACAGGCACTGCCTAACTATCAGGTGTTCGACGAGCAGCGCTACTTTACGCCTGGCACTGAGACGCTGGTGTATGAGCATAAAGGCGCCAAACTGGGCATAGTGATCTGCGAAGACCTATGGGATGGCGCGCCGGTTAGAGCTGCCACGGAAGCGGGTGCTGAAGTGCTAATCACCTTGAATGCCTCGCCCTACCACCAGGATAAGCCCACTGAGCGGCTGGGCTTATTGGAGCAGCATGCCCAAGGTGTCAATCGTCCGATTGTGTATGTGAATACTATCGGTGGTCAGGACGAGCTGGTATTTGATGGTGGCTCATGCTGTGTGAATGCGAATGGGCAGTTACAGGTGCTGGCACCCTACTGGCAGGCAGGCCTAATGCCGATTCAGTTCCTGCAAACCAGCGCCACTGTTTGGGAACCCCAGCCCGGCGAGATTGACCCCGAAGTGGAGCCAGAGGAGAGCCTGTACTGCGCGTTGGTCACCGGGCTGCGTGATTATGTCAACAAGAGCGGTTTTAAAGGCGTGGTGCTGGGGCTTTCCGGCGGTATCGACTCAGCGCTTTCACTGGCCATTGCGGTTGATGCACTGGGCCCCCAGCGGGTGCAGGCGGTGATGATGCCTTACCACTACACCGCGGATATCTCCAAGCAGGACGCAGCAGAGCAGGCCAACATGTTGGGCGTACACTACGAGGTCATGCCAATTGAACCCATGGTCGAAGCCTTTATGGGTACGCTGGCGGAGAGTTTTGCGGGGACTGAGCGGGATACCACCGAAGAGAACCTGCAGTCGCGCTGTCGCGGCGTGCTGCTGATGGCGATCTCCAATAAAAAAGGTTTGATGGTACTGACCACAGGTAACAAGAGCGAAATGGCGGTAGGCTACGCCACGCTGTATGGGGATATGGTGGGCGGTTTTAATGCTATTAAAGACGTCTATAAAACCTGGGTGTACCGCTTGGCTCGCTGGCGCAATACCCAATCCCCGGCGATTCCCGAACGGGTCATTGAGCGCCCACCCAGCGCTGAGCTGGCGCCGGATCAGCAGGATAGTGACTCTTTGCCTGATTACGATACCCTCGACGCTATTTTATTAAGCTATATCGAAGGTGACATGAGCGCGGAAGCAATCATTGCCGGCGGTTTTGACGCTGAAGACGTCTATAAAGTGGTGAAGCTGGTTGACCGCTGCGAGTATAAGCGCCGCCAGGCGCCGATTGGTGTCCGCGTGACACCGCGCGGCTTTGGTCGCGATCGCCGCTATCCCATCGTCAATGGCTGGCAGCCCGGCGAGTGAGCCGGGTGCTGTTCCATGACGGGCACTACCTCAAGATTAAGCGGGTATCGGTGGCGGGGCTAAGCTTTGCTGTACCATCTCGGTAGCGGATACCGGTTTGCAAAAATAATACCCTTGGAAGGCATGGCACTGGTGTTCGTTTAAGTAGCGCCAGTGCTCATGGTTTTCTACACCTTCGGCGATAACCTGCAAGCCTAGCGATCGCCCCATGGCAATGATAGTTTGCACTATGGCCTTATCGTCCGTGTCTTTATGCAGGTTGCGCACAAACGATTGGTCGATTTTGATTTGATCTAAAGGGAGCCGTTTGAGGTACTGCAGCGACGAGTAGCCAGTGCCGAAATCGTCTAAGGAAAAGCTAACCCCCAGCGCCTTGAGCTGGAGCATACGCGCGATGATGTCATCTATTTTGCCGATCATGGTGCTTTCAGTCAGTTCCAGCTTTAGCCGGTGTGCCGAGGCACCGCTTTTGGTTAGCACGCCGCAAACGGTGTCAACGAAATCGGGCTGTTGGAACTGTTTGGCGCTGACGTTGACTGCTAATGTTAGATGCTTGGTACTTTCGTCGTTTGCCCAGATAACTAGCTGTTCGCAGGCTGTTTCGAGTACCCAGTTTCCAATCGGCACGATTAAACCTGTTTCTTCGGCTAAGGGGATAAAGGTACCTGGCGATACAAACCCGCGACGCGGGTGTTCCCAGCGGATCAATGCCTCTGCGCCAATAGCTCGTCCCAGGCCGTCCACTTGTGATTGGTAGACCAATACAAACTCTTGTCGCTCGATGGCCATACGCAAGTCGTATTCCAGTTCGGTTCTAGCTTCAAGTTCGGCTTGCACTGCCGGGTCATAAAACTGTAACCCGTTGGGACTCGTTAGCTTGGCAAGATGAACGGCTGCGTTGGAATACTGAAAGAGGCTATCAATACTTTCTTGAAGGCCATTAAACAGGGCGATCCCCATACTTACGCTAAGGAAATGCTTTTTATCTTCCACCCAGTAACAGGAGCTTAGCGTTCGCTGTAACTGTTCGGCAAACGCCTCGGCTTTCTCGGCCGCTTTTAGTTGTTCGCTGGCTAAGCCATCGATGATCACCATAAACTCATCGCCGCCTAAGCGGCCAATGGTAGCGCCTTCGGCTGTCAAGCCGGAAAGGCGCTCGGCAATTTGTTGGAGTAGGTTGTCGCCCATACGATGTCCACAGCTGTCGTTGATGCGATTGAAGTCGTCAACGTCCAGGTAGATCAGTGCACCATAGGTGCCATTATGTTGGCTTGTATCAAGCGAATGTTGAAGGTGCTCTCTCATCAATTGCCAGTTGGGCAGCTGGGTTAGCGTATCGAAGTACGCCAATCGGTGCACTTTACACTCGGCTTCCTGACGTTGTTTTTCTGCATCTCGAAATGTCATTAGCGCGATAGCAATACGTGCCAAAGAACCACTGCGTTGTCGACTCATCTGCTCGATCGCTTGAAAATCGGACAATGTTTGCTGGCGCTCGGCGAGCGATAAAATAGCGTCTCCGATGATCATTAACCGCTTATTGCTACGCCAGACAAAAAAGAACGCAGCGCCGATTAGCCCACCCATCATGCCAATGCCCAGTAACAACGCGGCAAGCTGAACGACATTGTCAACGTTGTTCAGCGATTGTGTTACCCGCACCTCCATGGCAATAGCCATTAATAATAGTGCAGGAAGCACGACCATTAAGATCGGTAGAAGGAACATCTTCAATAGGCTTTGAGTGGGCTTCATCGTCATCTCGGGGGAGGGCTATAAAAAACGGCTCCTAAGGGTTAGGAGCCGAATCCCTCTAAATAGTTAATTAAAAACCATTTTTAATTTAGAAGCTTTCCCACTCAGGTGCTGCCTGCTGACGTTTCACAGCGGGTAGCGCGGGCTTGGTCGAAGCGTTAGCGCGCGCAGGCCCAGTTGCCAATGCAGCACGCGGTGGCTGTGCGGTTTGGTGTGCATTCGGCAATTTGAAGACTTGCATGGCGGCTAGCAGCGAGTGAGCATTTTGACGCAGATTGTTTGCTGCCGTGGCGCTTTCATGTACCAGAGAGGCGTTTTGCTGGGTGACCTGATCCATCTCGGTCACCGCGCGACCCACTTCCTGCACGCCGGTGCTCTGCTCAGCGCTGGCATGGCTTATCTCTTGCATAATGCTCGTTACGCGCTCGATAGCCGCGACGATCTGTTCGGTCGATTTGCTGGCTTCTTCGGCGCGTTCATTGCCGTGATTAACCCGTTCAAGGTTGCTGGAAATCAGAGTGTTAATCTCCCGCGCGGCATCTGCACTGCGTTGGGCTAGTCGACGCACTTCCTCGGCGACTACCGCAAAACCGCGACCATGTTCACCAGCGCGAGCGGCTTCGACCGAGGCGTTTAGCGCCAGAATATTGGTCTGAAAGGCAATCGCATCAATCGTGGAGATGATCCCCGCGATTTCCTGAGAACTCTTATTGAGGTCGTTCATGGTGGCAACAACCTGATTAACCGCTTCGCCGCCCTGCTTGGCTGTGCTAGATGCGCTGGAAGCTTCTTGGCTGGCCTGCTCAGAATTCTCAGCGTTAAGTTTTACGGTACTGTTGAGCTGCTCCATGGCAGAGGCCGTCTCCGCAAGTGCGCTGGCCTGCTGTTCGGTACGTGAAGATAGGTCGTTATTGCCTTCAGCAATTTGCTCGCTGTTGCTGGCTACCGCCTCTGCAGAGGCACGTACCTGGGTCACAATCGTTTGTAGCTGCTGGGCCATGGCAACCTGTGACGCCATAATGCTGCGAGTATCACCCTTCTTGAGCTGCCCCTGGCTGGCTAACTCGCCGCGGCCAATGGCTTCCGCAAAAGCTTTGACTTCGTAGGGTTCGGCACCCAATTCACGTAGCAGTTGGCGGGATAAGAACACCGCGATCAAACCGCCGACCAATAACGCAAAGAGTGTTAGCCCCAACATCTGCATTTGAAAGCCGGAAGCCGTATCGCGGGCAGTCGCTGTGGTGGCGTCGTTTAACTGCTGCTGAAGATTAATAAATTGATTAATTCGGTTAAGCCACTCGGCGTATGCAGGTCCTGCCTGTTCGAGTAGCAGCGCATTCGCATTCGCATATTCATCTGCTTGGCGGGCTGCTATTACCTGCTCGGTAAGATCCCGTGTAAGCGTGGCTTGATCATTGATGCTGTTAATAATGCTTTGCTCTTGAGCGGTGCCAGCGTATTTGTTGGTCACTTCCTCCATGCCTGTCGTGGCTGTGCTGTATGCGCTACGCAGGCGTTCCATCTCACTCTCTAAGGAACTGAGGTTGCCATTTCCGGCGGTGATCACAATGTCGCGAAGCACGATAGCGCGGTCATGTACGCTGCCTCTCCAGTCAACTGCGAAGCGCTGTTTGGTTCCGTTGACGTCGTTGATCGTCGCTAAATCGCGGTCAATTTTATTGACTTGGTAAATGCCGACGGCAGTTAACAGAACCAGCAGTCCAAGTAGGGCAGCAAAGCCTAGCGTCAAACGCGTGCTTATTTTGGTGTTGCTGGAATGTGCTTTAAAAAGTGGCATTGAGTGCTCCCTTAGGTGCCGTTAAGGCACTTTATTATGCAAGACGATCTAATCATATATTGTTGTACAGTTTTTGTATAGAAAATAATGACTGGCTGTACAACATATGCAGCCGCTCTGTATTTACTCTTTTAAAATCAGCTGCTTGATTATTTTTTCAATAAAAAAAACCACGCCGTGGCGTGGTTTTCTAGATAGATGTTGTGCAGTTTTTAGCGATTGAGAGCTCGCAGTGATTTAATCATTTTTGCCTAAGTGCTTGGGAATAAAACGGCTGCCTTGTAACTGCTCGTGATCTGGCGCGTTCTCACGCAGCACTGCTAGGACTTCATTGGCGCGGTCATCCATGTCGAGGCCTTGATAGCCTTCCACCATGGTAGCTAGGGCATCCCGGGTGGCGCTGGATTCAGGGTAGTTTTCGATAACCCAACGACCGCGCTCAACAGCTGCTAAGTAAGCACCACGGCGCAGGTAGTAATCAGCGACGTGGAGCTCATGGCGGGCCATCAACTCGCGCAGATAGACAATGCGCTGCTGAGCATCGGCGGCGTACTCACTCTGCGGGTAACGCTGAATAAGCTCGCGGAAGTCATTGTAGGCGTCTCGTGACGCCCCCAAATCACGCCTGGAAATATCAATCAGACGCAGGCGCTCTAGGCTGAAACGACCCGCCTGCCAAGCAGAAAGACCGCGCAGATAGTAGGCGTAGTCCACTTGCGGGTGGTCAGGGTGAAGGCGAATAAACCGGCTGGCCGCCGCTCGGGCCTCTTCCCAATTACTATTTTCATAGTAGGCATAGATCAACTCAAGCTGCGCTTGCTCGGCATGTGCGCCAAACGGATAGCGCGTATCAAGCGCTTCTAGGCGCTCTATCGCAATCGGGTAGCGGTTGCTGTCGAGGGCCGTGCGGGCCAGTTCATAGAGCTCACGCTCCTGAACCCCGGCAAATTCATCTTCCTCTTCTTCGCTGGTATTGTTACTCGCACAGCCTGCTAGAAGGGCAAGGCTTAGGGCTAGAGCACCAAAGCGGTTGGCAGCTGAATAAACGCGCATCATCATCCTCGTTGCAAACAAGCCTCAATCACCAAAAAGCGACGATGGCCATAAGTAGAAATGGTAGAATAGGTCTCAGTCCGCCCACTATAAAACACCTCGGCTTAAAACGCAGGCTTAGCGACGTTTCGTCGGGTGTCGTAAACGCTTATTTTTCCATGCTGGGGCTGATTTTTCGCCTTGCTGGGGTTTTTGCGTCTTTTAAAGAGGTTTTACATGTCTCGAATGGGTTTTTCATGACTCGTATAGTTGAAGACACGCAGCGCGTACCCGCTACGTTAGCCGGTGCGCGGTTAGACCAAGCGGCGGCTGAGTTGTTCAGTGATTACTCCCGTGAGCGCTTAAAAGCGTGGATTAACGCCGGTGAGTTGACGGTGGATGGCGCACAAGCCAAGCCGAAAGCCAAGCTACATGGCCATGAAGTGTTGGCGCTTCAAGCGACCATCGAAGACGATACGCGCTTTGAAGCGCAGGATATTGCGCTGGATATCGTCTACGAAGATGAAACGCTGATGGTGATCAACAAAGCGGCTGGCATGGTCGTGCATCCTGCCGCAGGCAACCCGGATGGCACGCTGTTAAATGCCTTGTTGCACCATCACCCGGCACTTGCCGAAGTGCCCCGTGCAGGCATTGTTCATCGCTTGGACAAAGACACCACGGGGTTGATGATGGTGGCTAAAACGCTGCCCGCCCAAACGGCCCTAGTAGAACAGCTGCAGGCGCGCAGCGTGTCACGCCAGTACGATGCAGTGGTGATTGGTAAGCCGGTGTCGGGTAGCACTATCGATGCGCCTATTGGCCGTCATTCTAAAGATCGCAAGCGTCAGGCGGTGACCACAGCCGGTAAGCCTGCGATTACCCATTTCCGCGTGGTTGAGCGTTTCCGTGCTCATACCCATGTGCGTTGCAAATTGGAAACGGGGCGCACCCACCAAATTCGTGTGCATATGGCGCATGTTCGACTCCCCTTAATTGGTGATCCCATGTACGGCGGCCGTGCCAAGCTGCCGCCGGGCGCCGCCGAGCCGTTGAAGGAGATTCTGCGTGAGTTTCCACGTCAGGCTTTGCACGCGCGTAAGTTGATTTTCAAGCACCCGGTGAGCGGCGAAACATTAACCTTTCAGTCAGACCTCCCCGATGATTTGTTAATGTTGTTGGATTACCTGCGCGAAGATAATGAGACGATGCGATGAGCGATGCCATTAATTTACGGCCAACGCTTTTAGAGCCTGATTGGCCAGCGCCGACCAATGTGCGTGCCTTTGTGACGACCCGTGAATCGGGGCCTAGCCAGGGTGATTTCGCCGCCTTTAATACCGCTTCCCATGTTGGCGATAATGCGGATCATGTGGCGCTGTGTCGTCGTTTGCTGCACAAGGAAGTTGGCGATGAGCGGCCTCTGCTGTGGCTGAATCAGACCCATGGCGCCCGTGTGCAGCAGGGTTATCAGTCCGAGGCTGCCGATGCGGATGCGGCTATTGCCACGTCCAATGAGTACGCCTGTGTAGTGTTAACAGCCGACTGCCTACCGGTGATGTTCTGCAATCGAGCGGGTACCCAGGTGGCGGTGGCCCATGCCGGCTGGCGCGGCCTGGCGGGCGGCGTGCTGGAAGCGACTATCGCGGCCATGAACACTGATCCTGACGATATTTTGGTCTGGTTAGGGCCTGCGATCTCCAACGCCCAGTTTGAAGTTGGGCCAGAAGTCTACGGCGCCTTTGTTGCCGTTCATCCAGATACCGCTGACGCCTTTGACCATAGCCCTTATCGGCTGGGGCATTACATGGCCGACTTATATCGGCTGGCGCGTTTTCGGTTAGAGGCGTTGGGCGTCAATCACATTAGCGGCGGTCACTTCTGCACCGCCTGCGAATCGCGCTTCTACTCCTACCGACGCGATGGTGGTAAGACAGGTCGTATGGCCAGCGTGATCTGGATCAATTAACGTTAATAAAAGCCTCCTTTAAGCCATCGGTTTACGCCGCCACCTCTTGAAAAGCGTCGAACTGACGCCATTTAACTTGTCAAGCTAAGAGTGATTTAGCACGTCTAATGACACGTTATCGGGTCACGCGGTGCGTCCAAACGCACGGCTACCCCAGGAGGAATTCCATGCGTTTTGATAAATTTACCGCCAAGCTCCAGAGCGCGATTGCCGAGGCGCAGTCGCTGGCCGTGGGTCGCGGCCATAATCAGCTAGACCCCGCCCATTTGCTGCTAGCCCTGCTCGACACCAAAGACACCGGTATTAAAGCCCTGATTGAAAAAGCCGAGGGCAGCCCTTCGCGCCTGCGTGATGGTTTGGTGCAGCAGTTGGATAACTTGCCCAAAGTGGGGCAGTTCGATGGTGAAGTGCAGCCGTCACGTGATTTCATCAAACTGTTTAATTTAACTGATCGCGAAGCGCAGAAGCGCGGTGATCAGTTTATCGCCAGTGAGCTCGTTCTATTAGCGGCGCTGGAAATGAATTCAGCGATTACCAAGCTGCTTAAAGAAGCGGGCATCAACCGTAAATCTCTCGAAGCGGCTATTAATAGCCTACGCGGCGGTGCCACGGTGGACGACGCTAACGCAGAAGATCAGCGTGAAGCGTTGAATAAATACACCATGGATCTGACTCAGCGCGCGCTGGACGGCAAACTTGACCCGGTGATCGGCCGCGACGATGAAATTCGTCGCACGATTCAAGTGCTGCAGCGGCGCACCAAAAACAATCCGGTACTCATCGGCGAGCCGGGCGTAGGTAAAACCGCCATTGTCGAAGGCTTGGCCCAGCGCATCGTGAACGGCGAAGTACCTGAAGGCTTAAAAGATAAGCGCGTGCTCTCGCTGGATATGGGCTCGCTACTGGCAGGTGCCAAGTTCCGCGGTGAATTTGAAGAACGCTTGAAAGCGGTACTCAAGGAGCTCTCCCAGGAAGAGGGGCGGGTAATTCTGTTTATCGATGAGCTGCACACTATGGTCGGCGCTGGTAAAGCCGAAGGTGCCATGGACGCGGGCAATATGCTCAAACCTGCCCTGGCCCGCGGTGAGCTGCACTGCGTGGGCGCTACCACTCTTGATGAGTACCGTAAGTACATTGAGAAAGATGCTGCGCTTGAACGCCGCTTTCAGAAGGTGTTGGTGGATGAGCCTTCCGAAGAAGACACCGTGGCGATCCTGCGCGGCCTAAAAGAGCGCTACGAAGTTCACCACGGCGTGGATATTACCGACTCCGCTATTATTGCCGCGGCCAAGCTATCGACACGGTATATCACCGATCGCCAACTGCCCGATAAAGCCATCGATTTAATCGATGAGGCAGCATCAAGGATTCGTATGGAGCTGGACTCCAAGCCGGAATCGATGGATCGCCTTGATCGCCGCTTGATCCAACTTAAAATGGAGCGGGAAGCGCTTAAGAAAGAGACCGATGAAGCGAGCAAGAAACGTCTGGAAGCACTGAGCACCCAGATTCACGAGTTAGAACGCGAATACGCTGATCTTGATGAAATTTGGAAAGCCGAAAAAGCCAGCATTCAGGGGGCTGCGCAGTTTAAGGCCGATTTGGAGCAAGCTCGGCTTGATTTGGAACAGGCTCGCCGTCAGGGCGACCTAGGCCGCATGTCGGAAATTCAGTACGGTAAGATTCCCGAGCTCGAGAAAAGAATTGCCGAAAGCGGTGAGGGCGAAGCGGATACCTCCAGCCACCAACTGCTGCGTTCCAATGTGACAGAAGAGGAGATCGCCGAGGTGGTGTCCCGCTGGACAGGCATTCCGGTCTCCAAAATGCTTGAAGGTGAGCGGGACAAGCTGCTGCGCATGGAAGAGGCGCTGCACCAGCGGGTAATCGGTCAGGAGGAAGCCGTTGAAGCGGTGGCCAACGCGGTGCGCCGCTCACGAGCCGGTCTTTCCGATCCTAACCGCCCCAACGGTTCATTCCTGTTCCTCGGCCCCACCGGGGTGGGTAAAACCGAGCTGTGTAAATCGCTGGCCAACTTCCTCTTTGATACCGAAGAAGCGATGGTGCGTATCGATATGTCGGAGTTTATGGAGAAGCATTCCGTGGCCCGCTTGATCGGTGCGCCTCCCGGCTACGTCGGCTATGAAGAGGGTGGCTACTTAACTGAGGCCGTGCGCCGCAAACCTTACTCGGTGCTGCTGCTGGATGAGGTGGAGAAAGCCCACCCGGATGTTTTCAATATCCTGCTGCAGGTGTTGGAAGACGGCCGCTTAACCGACGGCCAGGGCCGCACGGTGGATTTCCGTAATACCGTGATCGTGATGACCTCTAACATGGGCTCGGACATTATCCAGCGCATGGGTGGTGACGTTAGTGCTGATAAAGATAGTGACTACGAGCTGATGAAAAATAGGGTCATGGAGGTGGTGGGCAACCACTTCCGCCCTGAACTCATTAACCGCATCGATGAAGTGGTGGTGTTCCACGCGCTTGGCCAAGAGCAAATTCAAGCGATTGCCGGTATTCAGCTTGAGCGCTTGAAGTTACGCCTTGCCGAACACGACTTGAAGCTTGAGGTCAGCCCTGAAGCGATGGCGCAACTGGCGGTGGTGGGCTTCGACCCGGTATATGGGGCGCGGCCACTCAAGCGGGCGATTCAGAGCCGCATTGAGAATCCGCTGGCGCAGGATCTGCTGGGGGGCAAATTTACCCCAGGAGACACCATCCATATCAACGCGGCAGAGGGCAAGTTGGTGTTTAGCTCATAATTGATGCTACGGCTGATCCCGCCATTTCGCGCAATTGAATAGGGAAAAAGCCCCGTTAGCCTCGCTGACGGGGCTTTTTTAATCGCTTCTTGCGACCTTTGTTGCGTTTGGCCTGATCGGAGGTTGACAGGCTGAGGGCGCTAATGGAATCTTGTCGGTTCCTGATTTGCGGGCGCGGACTCAACGGGCAACCCCTAACTCCCGCGCGAAGGGTAGGCGAAGGCCTCTACCCGCCGAAGGACTTCCGGGCTTGGGCTAACCGCCCAACCTGGCCAACGCCCCGACACGGCGAACTGCCGTGAAAGGGAGCGGGTGATTTATGTCGACATAATTCACTCGCTTCCGATAAGAGTGCAGGCCCTAACCGGGCCTCCTGCCAGGGTTTGGCATCAGGTGTCGGCTAGGGCCGACAGCGGCATACCGCCGCACTCGACACCGTGCCCAGTTGGGTACGGATCGCACTCGAGACCTCCAGGGGAGAAATACAGTGGAACTGCTTTCCGGCGCAGATATGATCGCCCGCTTCTTGCAAGATGAGGGCATCGAATACATTTATGGTTATCCCGGCGGTGCAGCGCTGCATATTTACGATGCACTCTTCCGTCAGGACAAAGTGAAGCACATCCTAGTGCGTCACGAGCAAGCGGCTACCCACGCTGCCGACGGCTATGCCCGCGCTTCGGGTAAGCCCGGCTGCGTATTGGTCACTTCCGGCCCCGGGGCCACCAACGCCGTTACCGGCATTGCTACCGCCTACATGGACTCGATTCCTATGGTCGTGCTGTGTGGCCAAGTGGCGAGCCATCTGATCGGTGAAGACGCCTTCCAGGAAACCGATATCGTCGGTGTGACACGCCCGATTGTGAAGCATAGCTTCTCGATTCGTCACCCGGCTGAAATCCCGGAAGTGCTCAAAAAGGCCTTCTATTTAGCGGCGACTGGGCGTCCTGGCCCGGTGGTGGTCGATATTCCTAAAGATATGACCGCACCCACCGAGCGCTACGAGTACGTCTATCCGAAAAAGGTCAAGATGCGCTCGTACAACCCGGTTACGCGTGGCCACACGGGACAGATTAAAAAAGCCGTTGAGATGATACTCAAAGCCAAACGCCCGGTATTCTATACCGGTGGCGGCGTGGTCACGGGTAAAGCCAGCGAAGGTTTGACCGATCTGGTCAAACAGCTGGGTTACCCGATTACCACCACGCTGATGGGCATCGGCGCGTATCCGCAAAGTGACCGCCAGTGTTTGGGTTGGCTGGGTATGCACGGCTCCTATGAATCCAACATGGCCATGCACCACGCCGACTTGATTATTGCCATCGGGGCACGTTTTGACGACCGCGTGACCAACAGCACGTCGAAGTTCTGCCCGACCGCCAAGATCATTCATGTAGACGTTGACCCAAGCTCGATCTCTAAAACGGTGCGTGCCGATGTGCCGATCGTAGGCCCGGCGTCCAGCGTTATCAACGAGATGATCAGCTTGGTGCAAGGGCACGAAATCGCCCATCCTGAAGCGCTAACCGAGTGGTGGGAGAAGATCGATGGCTGGCGCGCCGACCGAGAAGGCAAGCTTTATGAGCCTTCCAAGCAGGGTGAGGTGCTCAAGCCCCAGGAAGTGATCGAAGCGCTATGTCGCGTCACGCGGGGCGAAGCTTATGTGACCACTGACGTAGGGCAGCACCAGATGTTTGCCGCTCAGTATTACAAGTTTGATAAACCCAACCGGCTGATTACCTCCGGTGGTTTGGGCACCATGGGCTTTGGCTTCCCCGCTGCGATGGGTATCAAACAGAACTTCCCGGATGATGACGTGGTGTGCGTGACCGGTGAAGGCAGCTTCCAGATGATGATGCAGGAGCTCTCCACCTGTAAGCAGTACGGGGTAGGCGTTAAGATCGTCAATCTTAACAATGCGTCGCTGGGTATGGTGCGCCAGTGGCAAGACTTGAACTATAAGTCGCGCCACGCGCACTCCTATATGGAGTCGCTGCCGGACTTTCATATGTTGATTGAAGCGTATGGATTTACCGCGATTACCGTCAATACCCTTGACGAGTTGGAGCCTGCGCTAGAGCGTGCCTTTGCTAACAAGCACGAGCTGGTGTTTCTTGACGTGAAGGTCGACCCCCATGAGCACGTCTATCCGATGCAGGTGCCGTTAGGCGCCATGCGCGACATGCTGCTGTCTAAAACGGAGCGTACCTGATGCGTCATATCATCTCGATTCTGTTAGAAAATGAACCGGGTGCGCTGTCACGTGTAGTCGGGTTGTTCTCCCAGCGTAACTTCAACATCGAAACGCTTAACGTAGCGCCTACAGAAGACCCGTCGCTGTCGCGCTTAACGGTGACTACCGTGGGCGATGACCGGGTGATTGAACAGATCACCAAGCACCTCAATAAGCTGATTGATGTGGTCAAACTGGTGGATCTCACCGAAGGCAACCATATCGAGCGCGAACTGATGCTGGTGAAAGTGAAGGCATTGGGTGCAGCCCGCGATGAGGTCAAACGCACGGTGGATATCTTCCGCGCGCAGATCGTCGACGTAACGCCCAGCCTGTATACCGTGCAGATCACCGGCGACGCGGGCAAGCTGGATGCCTTCCTTCAGGCCATGGCACCAGTGGGCATTCTTGAGGTCGCCCGTACCGGGGTCTCTGGGATTGCTCGGGGCGATAAGGTGTTGTCGCTCTAAGTGCGAGTAGCGCAATGCTTTAAATGATGTAAAAGCGCCGTTTCCATGATTTGTATGGAGGCGGCGTTTTTTTATGAATGGCTTTATGGTCGTTCGCTTTTACGCTTATGTTTGCCTATGTCCAACTGCAATTGGCTGGCTGAGTGGCACTCACCGTGTAGAATGAAAGCGATCACTGTTCCCGTGACTTCACTTTTAATGGATGAAACCTATGACACAGGACACTCGCGATCAAGAGCACTCAAGCTCAGATCAGCCAAACTCAAGCCCAAGTCAGGAGGGAGCTTCGCAGACAGATCTTGCTCAGCCAGGCAGCACTCAATCTGGTAGTGCTCAGCCTGATAGTGCTGATCGGCCAGAAGTAGGCGGTAATGAAGACTTGGCGGCCGCCTTCTTGCGTGAGACGGAAGTGGTCGAGGAGACCGTAGAAGACGGCAAAAAGATACGTCGCCGGGGTATCTATTTACTGCCTAACTTATTTACCACATCGGCACTGTTCGCTGGGTTCTTTGCGGTGGTGGCTGGTATCAATGGCGAGTTTACTTCGGCCGCCGTCGCGATCTTTATTGCCATGGTGCTGGATGGCTTAGATGGCCGTGTCGCACGTATGACCAATACGCAGAGTGAATTCGGCGCTGAGTACGACAGCTTGGCTGACATGATCTCCTTTGGTATGGCGCCTGCTTTAGTTGCCTTTACCTGGATTCTGCAAGATATAGGTAAAACGGGGTGGGTAGTGGCCTTTCTGTACGTGGCCTGCGCAGCACTGCGCCTTGCGCGCTTCAATGTTCAGATCGGTAGTGTCGATAAGAAGTGGTTTATCGGCTTGCCAAGCCCTTCTGCAGCAGCGCTAGTGGCTGCCAGTGTATGGACTTTTCATAGTTTTGACGCCGATGCTTTTGGGTTCAAACTGCTGATGTTGGTCGTCGTGGCAGCGGCAGGCGTACTGATGGTGAGTAATATCCGCTACTACAGCTTCAAAGATTTCGACTTTAAAAAGCCGGTACCTTTTGTTGTGCTGCTGGCCATCGTTCTGGCTTTTGTAATGATCTCGGTTGAACCCTCTGTAATGCTGCTACTGTTGTTTGGCGCCTATGTGGCTTCAGGCCCTGTTTTAGCCATTATGCGTAAGGCAAAACCCAAGAGTTAAATTTTTTACCCTTGTTTCTACAAAACCACTTGCCAACCCGGTAGCGAATCCGTAAAGTACGCATCCGCTGCCGGGGACGCCAAGCGTTACCAGCGGTGCATAAGGTGTAAAAACCTTGGTTTGTCAGGAGGTTAGAGCAGTTTTGTTGCTCGCTTCATTCGCTAAAAACAGTGATTGACAAACACCAGGAAATGCGTAGAATACGCTTTCCTCGCTGAGGCAAGCCAGTTCAACGGTTTGTAAGGTGGCTCAAGCAGTCATCTCAGCGAAACAGCTCTTTAACAATTTGATCAGGTAATTCATGTGGGCGCTTGCTGACGTTGGTGACAAATCACCAAATATCAAGGCAAGCGGTCATGACAATGTAAATTGAAATGAATTCGTTTGAACCTTGAGCCAAGTTTGATCCGCTTTTGTTATCTTCGGATGACGAGTAAGGATCACAATGATTGTAAACTGAAGAGTTTGATCATGGCTCAGATTGAACGCTGGCGGCAGG
>NZ_LXRG01000191.1 GCF_001651035.1 Halomonas sp. ALS9 | reverse complement strand
ACTAACGTCTGGGCACCAAAACCACTCGCCAGACCGATCACACCGGCACCGGCTAGCAGCGGCGTGACATTGACACCCAAATTAGCCAGTCCAGCGATGAAGGCAATAATCAACATGGTGACAAAGATGACATTGCGGATCATCGGCGTGATGGTTTGTGCTCGGGCCTGATTGACCCGCCGCCCCCGGGAGCGCGCCGACGATGTCAGTGCCCGCTGAATGG
>NZ_LXRG01000190.1 GCF_001651035.1 Halomonas sp. ALS9 | reverse complement strand
GTACGATCATTGTTATTTCGGGACTCATGTCATCGTTTCCTTGAACTTTCAAAACGCATCGTTAAGCAAAACTAGTTTTTCCAGCTTAATCCAAACTCATGTATCCGCCTGATTTACCGCCTACCCCTTCACGCTAACGCAAAGCACTCCATCTACACACCCAACCACGGCTGCTTTAGCGTCCGCCGCTTTCCAACCAGTAGCGTTAGGCAGTCACATAGGACGACACACGAAAAAGCTACTCGCGCGCCACTTCAGAAAAGTGGCCCGCTTTATCCAAACTGTATTCACAAAAATCCCGCGCCAAATAAAGCGAGCCCGAATAGGCACTCTGAGCCTCTTTGCGAATATCTTCGATGGAAGGCCTGGCTTGGGGGTTGAGCTGATAACGGGGA
>NZ_LXRG01000189.1 GCF_001651035.1 Halomonas sp. ALS9 | reverse complement strand
ATCAATGTCGTATCACACTTTATGTATACTGGCCTCGTAGGCTGCTCTCATGGTTAGCTTTATAACTAAACAACTTTTTAAGCTGATAAAGATCATGCATATACATATCAAGTTTAGAAATAACGTACGACAGGAATATTAATGCATAGATAACCAGCATCACTATCAATGGCTCATTAAGCCAAGCCAGCCAAGGCGTCGCCACTGGGTAACCCAGCGTATAAACCATCATGGCCGCCAATAGATGAACCAAGAAACAGTTCAAAATAAACAGTGTAATCAACCATGCGAGTATATCGCAACCTAGCTCCGTTGATTTCCAAA
>NZ_LXRG01000188.1 GCF_001651035.1 Halomonas sp. ALS9 | reverse complement strand
TGTCCAATATTCCCCACTGCTGCCTCCCGTAGGAGTTCGGGCCGTGTCTCAGTCCCGATGTGGCTGATCATCCTCTCAGACCAGCTACGGATCGTTGCCTTGGTGAGCCTTTACCTCACCAACTAGCTAATCCGACATAGGCTCATCCAATAGCGGGAGCCGAAGCCCCCTTTCTCCCGTAGGACGTATGCGGTATTAGCCTGGGTTTCCCCAGGTTATCCCCCACTACCGGGCAGATTCCTATGCATTACTCACCCGTCCGCCGCTCGTCAGCATCTAGCAAGCTAGATCTGTTACCGCTCGACTTGCATGTGTTAGGCCTGCCGCCAGCGTTCAATCTGAGCCATGATCAAACTCTTCAGTTTAATATCATTGTGATCCTTACTCGCGTCCTCAGGACTAGCCTAAGGCAGCAAAAGCGG
>NZ_LXRG01000187.1 GCF_001651035.1 Halomonas sp. ALS9 | reverse complement strand
CTTGGCGCGTTTTTCGCCGGGGCCAGTTGCAGACCAAGCTGGGAAAGCCTTTGCAGCCGCCTCGACTGCCCGAGCAGCATCACTAGCGGATGCCGCCGCTGCCTGGGTGACGACGTCACCGGTAAGCGGGTTATGGCGAGTAATGGTCGCGTCTTGATGAGCGGCACAGCGCTCCCTGCCAATTAACAGATTAATATCCATGACTGCCTCTCGTTCAAAGGGTGGCAATTATTGTTATGCAGCAC
>NZ_LXRG01000186.1 GCF_001651035.1 Halomonas sp. ALS9 | reverse complement strand
TGATATACATTGTTAAAGAGCAGCTGTTCAATGAACAGTGATAAAGCGATGCTAAGAGCACAGCGACTTATCAATGGTCACGAAACATTTACAAACGGTATTTAAGGTAAGAAAGATAGTACGTAATGGTGGAGCCAAGCGGGATCGAACCGCTGACCTCCTGCGTGCAAGGCAGGCGCTCTCCCAGCTGAGCTATGGCCCCATTACAAAGTTCACGCAAATTTCTGTAAGACAAGGCAAAATGCAACGACGTATAGCCTGCTATACGAGGAGTATTTTAACGCAGTATCACAGGAATTTGGTGGGTCTGGGCAGACTTGAACTGCCGACCTCACCCTTATCAGGGGTGCGCTCTAACCAACTGAGCTACAGACCCATTACTAAGTACTCTTGCTACCGAATCAGCTTGCCGTCCTCACCCTGCTTTCCATTTAAGGTCAGGGGTGCGCTCTAACCAACTGAGCTACAGACCCGGCTATTCAGCCATTACAGATCTTAAAAACCTGTAACAACTAAATTAACTACCGTTTGCTCTATTGCTTGATCAGGTAATTCATTGTGGACGCTTACTAACCGTGACGCATCGTTTAAGGAGGTGATCCAGCCGCA
>NZ_LXRG01000185.1 GCF_001651035.1 Halomonas sp. ALS9 | reverse complement strand
GGTGGGTGGCGTCGCGGGTGTAGCCCAGCTCACTGGCGTGAGTGAGATGTACTGGGCGATGGGCGCCGTCGTAGCCTAGGGTTAAGCGTTCGCCGTTGGGCTGTTGGCGTTCGATCAGGTTGCCAGCGCCGTCGTAACGATAGCGGGTGCCGTTGAGTTGAGCCAGCTGGTTGGTGGNGTTCGGCGTTGGGTTCTCTGTTGGCATTATCGCCGTGCTGGCTGCCGATCAAGCGCCCGGTGGCGTCGTATCTGTAGGCGATGACTTTGGAAGCGGGGTCACCTTCCAGGCTGCGGAAGCTCATCCGGCCCAGGGCGTCGTATTGGTAGCTATGTTGGCTGGTGGTGTCCGGGCTGCGTCGGGTGAGG
>NZ_LXRG01000184.1 GCF_001651035.1 Halomonas sp. ALS9 | reverse complement strand
CTGCTGGTCGAACTGGCGGGTGATTACACCCACGTACTCGCTAGTGCCTCTACCACTGGCAAAAACGTGCTGCCGCGGCTAGCGGCACTGAAAGACGTTAGCCAACTGTCGGATGTTATCGCCGTGGATAGCGCCGATACTTTCAAGCGCCCGATTTACGCGGGTAACGCCATTGCGACGGTGAAAAGCGACGACGCGTTAAAAGTCATTACCATTCGTTCCACCGGCTTTGACGCGGTGGGCGAGGGTAACAGTGCCCCCGTTGAAGCCGTCGATGCAGTGGTTGAAAACAGCCAGTCCAGCTTTGTTAAAGAAGAGCTGGCGGCCTCGGATCGCCCCGAGCTGGGCGGCGCCAAGGTGGTCATCTCCGGTGGTCGCGGGATGGGCAACGGTGAGAACTTCAAGCTGCTCGACGGCATTGCCGACAAGCTGGGGGCCGCCATTGGTGCTTCCCGGGCCGCGGTGGACGCAGGCTTTGTGCCCAACGATATGCAGGTCGGCCAGACCGGTAAGATCGTCGCCCCGGATCTGTATATCGCCGTGGGTATCTCCGGTGCCATCCAGCACCTGGCGGGTATGAAAGACTCCAAGGTCATTGTTGCGATCAACAAAGACGATGAAGCACCGATCTTCCAGGTGGCTGATTACGGCCTGGTCGGCGATCTATTTGAGATTCTGCCGGAGCTTGAGAGCAAGCTGTAAACGCCCTGAAAAGAGTCTCGTAAAAGCCCCGTAAGGGGCTTTTTAACGACCTTACAATAACAATAGTGAGTTGCCCTATGCTAACGCGCCTAACC
>NZ_LXRG01000183.1 GCF_001651035.1 Halomonas sp. ALS9 | reverse complement strand
TCAAGAACACTCTGTCGTTTTGATTCGCGGCGGCCGTGTAAAGGATTTGCCAGGTGTGCGTTATCACACCGTTCGTGGCGCCCTTGACACCTCCGGCGTACAAAACCGTCGTCAGGGTCGTTCTAAGTACGGTACTAAGCGTCCTAAGTCTTAATAGACTAGACGGCTTGGCAGCATGACCGGTCAGCCGGGTGTTGAGTACCGAATTTCACGAATTTGACGGTCTGATAAGAGTAAGGTCGGGCGGCACTTGGCGTACTGGAATATCGTACGCAGGTTGCAGGAGTTCCGGGTTTACCTGAAAGATCCTTAATTGAGGGCTTATCATGCCTAGAAGAAGAGTAGTAGCTAAACGCGACATCCTGCCGGATCCTAAGTTCGGAAGTGAGCGTCTGGCGAAGTTCATGAACCACCTGATGGTCAGCGGCAAGAAGTCCATAGCTGAGCGTATCGTCTACGGTGCGTTGGACAAGGTTGCCGAGCGTAGTAAAGAAGATCCGCTGGAGATCTTCGACAAGGCGTTGGAAGCCATCCAGCCCATGGTCGAAGTGAAGTCGCGCCGCGTGGGTGGTGCGACCTATCAGGTACCGGTTGAAGTACGTCCGTCTCGCCGTCAAGCGCTGGCAATGCGCTGGCTGGTAGACGCGGCGCGTCGTCGCGGTGAGAAAACCATGGTGCAGCGTTTGGCGGGTGAAATGCTGGATGCCGCTGAAGGTAAAGGTTCTGCCGTTAAGAAGCGCGAAGACGTGCATCGCATGGCAGAAGCCAACAAGGCCTTCTCGCACTACCGTTTCTAAGGCCAGCGTTTCTAAGGTCAGCGTTTCTAGAACCTGCGTTTCTAGGCACGGCGTTTTTAAGTACGGCTTTATGGTTTTTATATGCACGTTGTTCAGCATGGCGAAGTGTTTGCTGAGTCGCTCTGTTGTAATACCTAACCGCTACCATGCAGTGGTAGCGGCGGTCGCATAAGCCTCGCTTGCATACGCCGCTAAATTAACGAGCATCGCCAACAAACGGGAGTTTCACCGTGGCACGCAAGACTCCACTAAATCGCTACCGCAATATCGGTATCGTCGCTCACGTCGACGCGGGTAAAACCACGACGACTGAGCGTGTATTGTTCTACACCGGCCTTTCCCACAAAGTGGGCGAAGTGCACGATGGTGCTGCGACCATGGACTGGATGGAGCAGGAGCAGGAGCGTGGTATCACTATCACCTCAGCTGCAACTACCTGTTTCTGGCAGGGCATGAATAAGCAGTTCCCTGAGCATCGTATCAACATTATCGATACGCCTGGGCACGTTGACTTCACGATTGAAGTTGAGCGTTCTTTGCGCGTACTCGACGGCGCGGTTGTTGTACTGTGTGGCTCTTCCGGCGTTCAGCCGCAGACCGAAACAGTATGGCGCCAAGCTAACAAGTACGAAGTGCCACGTATGGTTTTCGTCAATAAGATGGACCGTACCGGCGCTGACTTCTTCATGGTTGTCAACCAGTTGAAAGAGCGTCTGGGTGCTAAAGCAGTGCCGATCCAGATTAACTGGGGTACAGAAGAAGACTTTAAAGGCGTTATCGACCTTATCCAGATGAAAGCCATCCTTTGGGATGAAGAGAGTCTGGGTATGACCTATGACCTCGTGGATATTCCTGCTGAGCTACAAGAAACAGCAGAAAAATACCGCGAAGAAATGGTCGAAGCGGCTGCCGAAGGCTCTGATGAGCTGATGGACAAGTACCTTGAAGGCGGCGAGCTAACGGTTGAAGAGATCAAGGCTGGTCTGCGCGCGCGTACTCTAGCTAATGATATCGTCCTGGTTACCTGTGGTTCTGCCTTTAAAAATAAGGGCGTTCAAGCAGTGCTAGACGGTGTTATCGAATTCATGCCTTCGCCGACGGAAGTTAAGGCGATCGAAGGTGAGCTCGATGATAAAAACGGCACCGTCGATACGCGTGTTGCTGACGATAGCGCTCCGTTTGCGGCCTTGGCATTTAAAATTGCCACTGACCCCTTCGTTGGAACGCTGACCTTTATCCGCGTCTATTCGGGCGTTCTGAAATCTGGTGACGGCGTGTACAACTCCGTTAAACAGAAAAAAGAGCGCGTTGGCCGTATCGTTCAGATGCACGCCAACTCTCGTGAAGAGATCAAGGAAGTACTGGCGGGCGACATCGCTGCTTGTATCGGTCTGAAGGACGTCACTACCGGTGATACCCTGTGTGATATCGATAACAAAATTGTTCTCGAGCGCATGGAGTTCCCGGATCCAGTTATCTCGGTTGCCGTAGAGCCAAAATCTAAGGCAGACCAAGAGAAGATGGGTGTCGCCCTGGGCAAGCTTGCTCAAGAGGATCCCTCCTTCCAGGTTAAGACCGACGAAGAGACTGGTCAGACGATTATTTCTGGTATGGGTGAGCTTCACCTCGATATTCTTGTTGACCGTATGCGTCGCGAGTTTAACGTTGAGGCTAACATTGGTAAGCCTCAGGTTGCCTACCGTGAAACCATTCGCGGCAGCATCGAGCAAGAAGGCAAGTTTGTTCGTCAGTCTGGTGGTCGTGGTCAGTACGGTCACGTATGGTTGCGTATTGAGCCGCTGACAGCAGAAGAGAAGGGTGAAGGCGAAGAGGAATTATTCTTCAAATTCAACTCTGAAATCGTAGGTGGTACGGTTCCTAAGGAATACGTCCCTGCGGTTGAGAAGGGTGCATTTGAGCAGCTCAAAAACGGTGTCATCGCGGGTTACCCGATGATCGACGTTAAAGTGACGCTGTTTGACGGCTCCTTCCACGACGTAGACTCTAACGAGACTGCGTTTAAGATTGCTTCTTCTATGGCAGTGAAAGAAGGTGCCAGGAAAGCCAAGGCCGTGCTGCTGGAGCCGGTGATGAAGGTCGAAATCGTGACCCCCGAAGAATTTATGGGTGACGTCATGGGTGACCTGAGCCGTCGTCGCGGCCTGGTGCAGGGTATGGATGACTCCTCTTCTGGTAAAGTCATTCGTGCGACGGTGCCACTGGGCGAGATGTTCGGTTATGCAACCGATCTGCGCTCACAGACCCAGGGCCGTGCGAGCTACTCTATGGAGTTCTCGAAGTACGACGAGGCGCCCTCCAGCGTCGTTGAAGCCGTCATCAATCAAAACGGTTAACCGTTAGCAACGTAAAGAGGTTATAGCAGTGGCTAAGGAAAAATTTGAACGTTCCAAACCGCACGTCAACGTCGGCACCATTGGTCACGTCGACCACGGTAAAACGACTCTGACTGCGGCCCTAACCCGCGTGTCTGCTGAGGTTTTTGGCGGCGACTGGCGTGAGTTTGATACTATCGATAACGCTCCTGAAGAGCGTGAGCGTGGTATCACTATCGCTACTTCCCACGTGGAATATCAGTCTGAAGAGCGTCACTACGCTCACGTTGACTGCCCAGGACACGCTGACTACGTCAAGAACATGATCACCGGTGCTGCGCAGATGGACGGCGCTATCCTGGTATGTTCTGCCGCAGATGGCCCGATGCCGCAAACTCGCGAGCACATCCTGCTGTCTCGTCAGGTTGGCGTACCGTTCATCGTTGTGTTCCTGAACAAAGCGGACATGGTCGATGACGAAGAGCTGCTCGAGCTGGTAGAAATGGAAGTTCGCGAACTTCTCGACCAGTACGACTTCCCGGGTGACGACACGCCGATCATCACTGGTTCTGCGCTGATGGCGCTGAACGGTGAAGATGACAAGGGCATGGGTACAACTGCCGTTGCCAATCTGATCAAAGCGCTGGATGAGTACATCCCTGAGCCGGAGCGTGCTATCGACCAGCCGTTCCTGATGCCGATCGAAGACGTGTTCTCTATCTCTGGCCGCGGTACTGTTGTTACCGGTCGTGTAGAGCGCGGCATCGTGAAAGCGGGCGAAGAAGTGGAAATCGTGGGTATCCGCGACACCACTAAAACGATCGTTACCGGTGTTGAAATGTTCCGCAAGCTGCTCGACGAAGGTCGTGCTGGTGAGAACGTTGGCGCCCTGCTGCGTGGTACTAAGCGTGATGACGTCGAGCGTGGCCAAGTACTGGCCAAGCCCGGCACCATCAACCCGCACACTACCTTCGAAGCAGAAGTTTACGTACTGTCCAAAGAAGAGGGTGGTCGTCACACGCCTTTCTTCAAGGGCTACCGTCCACAGTTCTACTTCCGTACCACCGACGTAACCGGTACCTGTGAACTGCCGGAAGGCGTTGAAATGGTCATGCCGGGTGACAACGTGCAAATGGTTGTTACCTTGATCGCTCCGATCGCAATGGACGAAGGCTTGCGCTTCGCTATTCGTGAAGGCGGCCGTACTGTCGGTGCTGGCGTTGTGGCCAAGATCGTCAAGTAAGCTTCATGCTTGAGTGATGAAGGGGGCTCTGATGAGCCCCCTTTTCTGCGCACCATCAGCAAATGTTTGACATGTGCAGATGGCGTGCCTATAATGCGCATCCTTTGAATGCGTGGGTAGACGGCTCGCGCCGTCGACATCCATTGGAGTTTAGGGCAAATGCAGAACCAAAAGATTCGCATTCGGTTGAAAGCGTTCGACCATCGCCTGATCGACCAGTCTACAGCGGAGATTGTTGAAACCGCTAAGCGTACTGGTGCTCAGGTTCGTGGGCCGATTCCGTTGCCGACCAATCGCGAGCGTTACACCATTCTGATCTCGCCGCACGTCAATAAAGATGCGCGTGACCAGTATGAGATACGTACGCACAAGCGTGTGCTCGACATTGTTGAGCCGACCGAAAAAACTGTTGATGCTTTGATGAAGCTTGATCTCGCCGCGGGCGTTGACGTGCAAATCAAACTCAACTAATTACACTAGTCACTTTGCGGCCCAGCGCTCATCACTTGTTATAACAAGTTAGCATGAGCAGCAGCCGCCGCGCCGTGAGGCGCCATACAATGTGCTAGTGGAATGCTCTGGAAAGGGCAGCCATAGCGGGTGATAGCCCCGTACACTATAGGAGACTGAGTATGACTATCGGTTTAGTCGGTAAAAAGGCCGGGATGACCCGTGTCTTTACCGAAGACGGCGCGTCTGTGCCCGTAACCGTTATTGAAGTTGATCCTAATCGTGTTACTCGCGTTAAATCTGTCGAATCTGACGGTTACGCAGCGATTCAGGTCACATCTGGCTCTCGTAAAGCTAAGCACCTCACCAAAGCGCAAGCGGGACAGTTTGCCAAGGCGGGTGTTGAAGCTGGTCGTGCACTGATGGAATTTCGTCTTGCAGAAGGCGAAGAGATTCCTGAAGTCGGCGGCGAAATCACCGTATCCCTCTTCGAAGCTGGTCAAATGGTTGACGTGACTGGCACCTCTAAGGGTAAAGGTTTCCAGGGTGCTGTTAAGCGCTGGAACTTCCGTACCCAAGACATGACTCACGGTAACTCTCTGTCGCATCGCGCGCCGGGTTCTATCGGCATGTGTCAGACACCGGGTCGCGTTTTCAAAGGCAAAAAGATGGCCGGTCAAATGGGTAACGCCCGTTGCACCGTGCAGAGCCTTGAGATCGTCCGTGTCGACGCCGAGCGTAACCTGCTGCTGATTAAAGGCGCCGTACCGGGTGCTCCCGGTAGTGACGTTATCGTTCGCAGCGCCGTGAAAGCAGGCTGAAGGGGATAATTACCAATGAATCTGAATCTTGCTGCAGGCGCGGGTACCGTTGAAGTAGCCGACGCCACTTTTGGCAAAGAATTCAACGAAGCGCTCGTTCACCAAGTGGTCACTGCCTATTTGGCGGCTGGTCGTCAGGGAACTCGCGCACAAAAGAGTCGTTCCGACGTTCGTGGCGGTGGTAAGAAGCCGTGGCGTCAGAAAGGCACCGGTCGTGCACGTGCCGGTACCATCCGCTCTCCGCTATGGCGTAGTGGTGGCGTAACCTTCGCGGCGCGTCCGCAAGACTACACCCAGAAGGTTAACCGCAAGATGTACCGTGCAGCGATGCGCTCCATCTTGTCAGAGCTGGTACGTCAAGAGCGCTTAGTCGCGATTGAAGAGTTCGTCGTCGATGCGCCTAAGACCAAGCAGGTAGCTGCCAAGCTGAAAGAGCTCAACCTTGAAAAAGTGTTGATCGTGACTGAAGAAGTTGACGAAAAGCTCTATTTAGCCGCACGCAATCTTCCCCACGTTGACGTGGTGGATGTCGCGGCAGCTGACCCGGTAAGTCTGGTTGCCTTTGATAAGGTGCTGATTACCGTCTCCGCCCTGCGTAAATTCGAGGAGAAGCTGGCATGAACCAGGAACGCGTATTTAAGGTTCTGCTTGGGCCGCACGTGACCGAAAAGGCCGCGATGGCAGCCGAGCGCAACCAGTACGTTTTCAAGGTGGCATCTGATGCTACCAAGCCCGAGATCAAGAAGGCCGTTGAAGCACTTTTCGGCAAGAAGGTCGGCAGTGTTCAGGTACTGAACATGAAGGGTAAAACGAAGCGTACTGCGAACGGCGTTGGCCTGCGTAAGGGTTACCGCAAAGCGTATGTGACCCTGGCTGCGGGTGAAACGCTCGAAGACTTCTCTGGCGCCGAATAAGGGCAGGAGTACGGATAATGGCAATCGTCAAGACCAAACCCACCTCCGCCGGTCGTCGCCACGTCGTCAAGATCGTTGGCGAGGAACTGTTTAAAGGCCGTGCTTATGCACCGCTGTTAGAAAAACAGTCCAAGTCCGGCGGCCGTAACAACTACGGTCGTATCACCACCCGCCACGTGGGCGGTGGTCATCGTCACCACTATCGGTTGATCGATTTCAAACGCACCAAGGATGGCATTCCTGCCACCGTTGAGCGTCTTGAACACGATCCCAACCGCAGTGCGCACATTGCGCTGCTGAAGTATGCCGATGGTGAGCGTCGTTACATCATTGCACCGAAAGGTGTCAGCGCGGGTGACGTGCTGGAATCTGGTGTTAACGCGTCAATCAAGAAAGGCAATGCCTTGCCGCTGCGTAACGTCCCGTTGGGTTCTACGGTGCACTGCATCGAACTCAAGCCGGGTAAAGGTGCGCAGATTGCTCGCAGTGCCGGTACAAGCGCCCAGTTAGTTGCTCGTGAAGGTAACTATGCCACCCTACGTCTTCGCTCTGGCGAAATGCGTAAAGTGTTGGCCGAGTGCCGCGCGACCTTGGGTGAAGTGAGCAACTCTGAGCACAGCCTGCGTCAACTTGGCAAGGCCGGTGCGAAGCGCTGGAGAGGTGTGCGTCCGACTGTTCGCGGTGTCGCGATGAACCCAGTCGATCACCCGCACGGTGGTGGCGAAGGCCGCACCAGTGGTGGTCGTCACCCGGTATCCCCATGGGGCGTGCCGACTAAGGGTCACAAGACGCGTAAGAACAAGCGCACCGACAAGCTGATCATTCGTCGTCGTAATAAGACGCGTTGATCTAAATTGCCAAGACATTAAGAGGTAACGGCTGTGCCACGTTCACTAAAGAAAGGTCCCTTCATTGACCTTCATCTTTTGAAGAAGGTAGAGGCTGCAGTGGAGAAGAACGATCGCAAACCGATCAAGACCTGGTCGCGTCGTTCTATGATCCTGCCCAATATGGTAGGCCTCACTATCGCGGTCCATAATGGTCGTCAACACGTCCCGGTGCACGTATCCGAGGAAATGGTTGGCCACAAATTGGGCGAATTCGCTGCTACCCGCACTTATCGTGGGCATGCGGCGGATAAAAAAGCCAAACGGTAAGCCAGAGAGGATTGAGAGATGGAAGTCACAGCTAAGCTGCTTGGCGCTCGTTTATCCGCCCAGAAGGCCCGTTTGGTGGCTGACCAGGTGCGCGGTAAACCTGTCGCCGAGGCACTCGACCTGCTGACCTTCTCACCGAAGAAGGCTGCCAAGCTGGTTAAGAAGGTGCTGCAATCCGCGATTGCGAATGCGGAAGAAAATAACGGCATGGATATTGACGAGCTGCGTGTCTCGACCATCTGCGTCGATGAGGGCATGACGCTCAAGCGTATCAAGCCGCGTGCCAAGGGGCGTGCGGATCGTATCTTGAAGCGCACGTGCCACATCACCGTCAAGGTAGCCGAGAAGTAGGAGTCGACCGATGGGTCAGAAAGTCAATCCAACAGGCATTCGACTGGGCATCGTCAAAGACCATGCTTCTGTCTGGTATGCTGAGCGCGGCGCTTACGCCGATAAGCTCAATAACGATCTCGAAGTGCGTAGCTTCCTGGAAGAGCGTCTTAAAAGCGCCTCTGTTAGCCGCATCCACATCGAGCGTCCGGCGAACAACGCCCGCATCACTATTCACACTGCCCGTCCGGGTATCGTGATTGGTAAGAAAGGTGAAGATGTCGACCGTTTGCGTCGCGATCTCACCCAGATGATGGGTGTACCCGTGCATGTGAACATCGAAGAAGTTCGCAAGCCGGAGCTGGATGCCAAGCTAGTCGCTGCTAACGTAGCGGGTCAGCTTGAGCGTCGCGTAATGTTCCGTCGCGCTATGAAGCGCGCAGTACAGAACGCAATGCGTCTTGGCGCTGGTGGCATCAAGATTCAGCTATCAGGTCGTCTTGGTGGCGCTGAAATCGCACGTACCGAATGGTACCGCGAAGGTCGCGTTCCGCTGCACACGTTGCGTGCGGATATCGACTACGCCACTTACGAAGCTCACACCACCTACGGCGTTATCGGCGTCAAAGTGTGGATCTTCAAGGGTGAAATCCTCGGCGGTATCGAGGAAGTACGTGCCAAGGCTAAACAACAGCCTGCCGGCAACGCGCCCAAGAAGAAAGGTTCCAGGTAAGGGGAGAGCGAGTCGATGTTACAGCCCAAGCGTATGAAATTCCGTAAGATGATGAAAGGCCGCAACCGTGGCCTGGCGCATCGCGGAAGCAAGATCAGCTTCGGGGAATACGGCCTAAAAGCTACTGGTCGCGGCCGCATCACTGCGCGTCAGATCGAAGCAGGCCGTCGTGCGATCACACGTCACGTTAAGCGTGGCGGTAAGATTTGGATCCGCGTCTTCCCTGATAAGCCGATCTCCAAGAAGCCGCTCGAAGTTCGTATGGGTAAAGGTAAAGGTTCTGTTGAGTACTGGGTTGCCCAGATCCAACCGGGTCGGGTCCTGTATGAAATTGAAGGCGTGTCGGAAGAGCTCGCTCGTGAAGCGTTTGAGCTTGCCGCACAGAAAATGCCCTTATCCACCACCTTTGCGAAACGGACGGTGATGTGATGAAAGCCCAGGAAATTCGTGAAAAGTCCGCAGGAGAGCTCCAGGAGCAACTCCTCGAACTCCTCCGCGAGCAGTTTAACCTGCGCATGCAGAAGGCCACTGGCCAACTGAGCCAGACTCATCTGCTCAAGCAGGTCCGTCGGGATATTGCCCGCGTAAAGACTTTGCTCAACGAGAAGGCAGGTGATTGAGATGGCCGAAGAAAACACAAAGCGTACGCTCACCGGTAAAGTGGTGAGCGATAAGATGGACAAGTCCATCGTCGTCATGATCGAGCGGCGCGAGCGTCACCCGATCTACGGAAAATACGTTAAGCGCTCCACCAAGCTGCACGCCCATGATGAGGCGAACCAGGCTAAGGCAGGCGATACGGTCTCTATTCAAGAGTGCCGTCCGCTTTCCAAGAAAAAAGCTTGGACGCTGGTCGAGGTGGTTGAACACGCCAAGGGTTAATCCCGAGGCTTGTCAATCAGTGCAGTCAGATTAGGTTTGGAGAAAACCGATGATTCAGACTCAGACAATGCTGGATGTCGCCGACAACAGCGGAGCGCGCCGGGTGCAGTGCATCAAGGTGTTAGGCGGTTCACACCGTCGTTACGCTCGCGTTGGTGATATCATCAAGGTCACGGTTAAGGAAGCGATTCCGCGTGGCAAGGTCAAAAAAGGCCAGGTGCTAAAAGCGGTCGTGGTCCGGACCCGTAGTGGCGTCCGTCGTCCCGACGGTTCGCTCATCCGTTTCGATGGAAATGCGGCAGTTTTGTTGAATAACACCAACGAACAGCCCATCGGTACCCGTATTTTTGGGCCGGTGACTCGTGAACTTCGTAATGAAAAGTTCATGAAGATCATTTCCTTAGCGCCTGAAGTGCTGTAAGGAGCGAGGCGGATATGCAAAAGATCAAACGTGACGATGAAGTCATCGTCATCGCCGGGAAGGATAAAGGCAAGCGTGGCACCGTTAAGCGGGTATTAGAAAACCGCTTTTTGGTGTCCGGTGTGAACATGATTAAACGTCACACCAAGCCAAATCCCATGGCGGGTAATCAGGGCGGTATCGTCGAGCGTGAGGCTCCGATTCACGCGTCCAACGTAGCCATCTTCAATTCGGAGACCGGTAAGGCGGATCGCGTCGGCTTCCAAGTGAAGGAAGACGGTACCAAGGTACGTATCTACAAGTCGACGCAGACGCAGATCGACGCCTAACGCGAGTCGGGTAGCAAAATGGCGAACTTGAAAGAACGTTATCAAAACGAGGTAGCAGCTCAACTCAAAGAAGAGTTCAGCTATGCCAACGTTATGCAGGTACCCCGGATCACGAAAGTGACTCTGAACATGGGTATCGGCGAAGCAGTCAACGATAAAAAGTTGATTGACAATGCCATCGGCGACCTAGAGAAACTCTCTGGTCAAAAACCGTTGGTGACTAAAGCACGTAAGTCCATCGCGGGCTTTAAGGTGCGCGAAGGTTGGCCAATCGGCATCAAAGTAACACTGCGCGCTGAGCGTATGTGGGACTTCTTGGACCGTTTGGTTTACATCGCGATTCCCCGCGTGCGTGACTTCCGTGGTCTCAACCCGAAGTCTTTCGACGGTCGTGGTAATTACTCCATGGGTGTGCGTGAGCAGATCATCTTCCCGGAGATCGAGTATGATAAAATCGATCGCATCCGGGGGTTGGACGTCACTATCACTACGACCGCCAAAACCGACGAGGAAGGTCGTGCGCTTTTAACCGCGCTGAACTTCCCGTTTAAGAAATAGGGGCGAGATCATGGCTAAGAAAAGTATGGTAGAGCGTGAGCTTAAGCGTACTCAGCTGGTCGCAAAGTATGCGACCAAGCGCGCTGAACTCAAGAAGATCATCTCAGACGTGAACACGTCTGAGGAAGACCGCTTCGAGGCGACGCTGAAGCTGCAGCAACTGCCGCGCGACTCAAGCCCGGTGCGTCAGCGTAACCGCTGCCGTATCACCGGTCGTCCGCACGGTTTTTACAACAAGTTCGGCCTCGGCCGTAACAAGCTGCGTGAAGCCGCCATGCGTGGCGACGTTCCAGGACTGAAAAAGTCCAGTTGGTAACGCCACGTAGAATTATCAGGAGCGCACATTAAATGAGCATGCAAGATACTCTGGCGGATATGTTTACCCGTATCCGCAATGCGCAGATGGCCACCAAGGAGACGGCAACCATGCCGTCCTCCAAGCTGAAAGTGCAAGTGGCCCGAGTGCTAAAGGAAGAAGGCTACATTGCCGACTTTGCGGTTGCAGAGGGCGTTAAGCCCGAGCTAACCGTAACTCTCAAGTACTTTGAGGGTAAGCCGGTCATTGAGCACATTCAGCGGGTTTCCAAGCCGTCCCTGCGCCGCTACATGGGCAAGGACAACTTGCCTAAGGTTGCCGATGGCCTGGGTATCGCGATTGTCACCACATCAAATGGTGTCATGACCGATCGTGCCGCGCGCCAAGCGGGTGTCGGTGGCGAAGTCATCTGCACCGTATTCTAGGAGGCTGGAATGTCCCGCATTGCGAAATATCCGGTTAAAGTGCCTGCCGGCGTTGAGATTAAAATCAATGCTGACCAGCTGACCGCCAAAGGCGGCCAGGGCACGCTATCTATGACCATCCACTCTGATGTAGTGGTCGGTCAAGAAGATAGCCAGCTGACCTTCGCCCCGAGCGAAACTGCCAAGAGCTGGGCAATGGCCGGTACAACCCGCGCCCTCGTTCAGAACCTGGTAACGGGCGTATCCGAGGGTTTCACAAAATCCCTCGAAATTGTTGGCGTCGGTTATCGTGCCCAAGCTAAGGGCCAGACGCTCAATCTTTCACTGGGCTTCTCGCACCCGGTCGACTATGAACTGCCTAAAGGTGTTACAGCGGAAACGCCGAAGAACACCGTTATCGTGCTGAAAAGCGCGGATAAGCAGATGCTCGGCCAGTGCGCCGCGGAAATCCGCGCCTTCCGTCCCCCTGAGCCGTATAAAGGCAAGGGTGTACGGTACGCCGACGAGCAGGTGCGTCGCAAAGAAGCCAAGAAGAAGTAAGGCAGGGTTATGAACGCGAAGAAAGAATCTCGTCTCCGTCGTGCCCGCCGCGCTCGCGCAAAGATCCGCGAGCTGGGCGTGTATCGCCTGTGCGTCAACCGTACCCCGCGTCACATCTATGCGCAGATTATCTCGCCGGATGGTGGCAAAGTGCTAGCCAGTGCTTCTACGCTGGACAAAGCACTGCGCGAGGGTGCGACCGGCAACTCAGATGCGGCCTCTAAAGTGGGTGCTCTGATTGCTGAACGCGCTAAAGAAGCAGGCATCACCCAGGTGGCCTTCGACCGTGCTGGCTTTAAGTATCACGGCCGCGTTAAGGCGCTGGCCGACGCCGCACGTGAAGGCGGCCTGGAATTCTAAAGGGTTTTACGATGGCGAAGAACGAACAGCAAAGCGGTGATCTGCAAGAGAAGTTAGTGCAGGTCAACCGCGTCGCCAAGGTGGTCAAAGGTGGTCGTATTTTCGGCTTCACCGCACTGACCGTCGTTGGTGATGGTAAAGGTCGTGTCGGTTTCGGTCGTGGCAAGGCGCGTGAAGTGCCTGTCGCAATCCAGAAAGCGATGGATCAAGCTCGTCGCAACATGGTCAAGGTGAACCTTGCTGGCCATACGCTGCAGTACCCGGTCAAAGCCCGTCACGGTGCTTCCAAGGTGTACATGCAGCCGGCTTCCGAAGGTACCGGTATCATCGCCGGTGGCGCCATGCGCTCTGTACTAGAGCTCGCCGGTGTCCACGACGTACTGGCCAAGTGCTACGGTTCCACTAACCCGGTTAACGTGGTACGAGCGACTGTTAAAGGTCTCTCCTCCATGCAAGCACCGGAAGACGTGGCCGCTAAGCGCGGTCTGTCTGTCGAAGCGATCACGGGGTAAGGCACCATGGCAGCAACGATCAAGTTTACCCAGATCCGGAGCACCATCGGCATCATGCCCAAGCACAAAGCTACTATGAAGGGCTTGGGTCTGCGTCGCATCGGTCATACGGTTGAACTGGAAGACACCCCCGCCGTACGCGGCATGATCCACAAGGTGAACTACCTTGTGCGCGTTGAGGGAGAGTAATCCATGAAACTCAATAGCCTAAGCCCGGCTCCGGGCTCCAAGCACGCCGCAAAGCGTGTGGGTCGTGGCATCGGTTCCGGTCTTGGTAAGACCGGTGGCCGTGGTCACAAAGGTCAGAAAGCACGTAGTGGCGGCAGTGTTAAGCCCGGTTTCGAAGGCGGTCAGATGCCTTTGCAGCGTCGTTTACCGAAATTCGGTTTTACGTCTGCAAAATCTCTGGTCTCTGAAGAAGTACGCCTGGCTGAGCTGGCCAAAGTTGCCGGTGGCGAAGTCACCATGGCATCTTTGAAAGAAGCCAACGTGCTGAAGGATTCTACGCTACACGCGAAGATCATCCTTTCTGGCGAACTGAAAACAGCGGTTACCGTTCGCGGAATCAAGGTCACCAAAGGTGCCCGTGAAGCGATCGAAGCCGCTGGCGGCAAGGTAGAGGACTAAATGGCCAAGTCAGGAAACATGCCGGCGATGGGCAGCGGTCTGAGTGAACTGTGGGCGCGTTTGCGCTTCGTGCTCCTCGCCATCGTGGTGTACCGTATTGGTGCCCACATTCCCGTTCCCGGTATCAATCCTGACCAGCTTGCTGCCTTGTTTAGGGAGCAACAGGGCACCATCTTGGGCATGTTTAACATGTTCTCGGGTGGCGCCCTGGAGCGCATGAGTGTCCTCGCCCTGGGTATAATGCCCTACATTTCAGCGTCGATTATCATGCAGCTCATGACTGCGGTCTCCCCTCATCTTGAACAGCTCAAGAAAGAGGGTGAGGCTGGCCGCCGCAAGATTAGCCAGTACACTCGCTACGGCACGGTGATACTGGCGTTTGTCCAGGCTGTCGGCATGTCCGTCGGCCTGGCCAGCCAAGGCATCGCGTACACTGCAGACTTCAGCTTCTATTTCACCGCCGTGATTACCTTTGTATCAGGTGCGGTGTTTATGATGTGGCTAGGTGAGCAGATTACCGAGAAAGGCATCGGCAACGGTATTTCGCTGCTGATATTTGCCGGTATTGTTGCTGGACTACCCAGTGCCGTGGGCCAAGCGTTTGAGCTTGCCCGTAATGAAGGGGCCTGGAATGTTCTGCCACTGTTAGCGCTGTCAGTGTTAGGTGTTGCGACAGTCGCCTTTGTGGTTTTCATTGAACGCGGCCAACGCCGCCTCAAAGTTAACTACCCTCGGCGGCAAGTGGGCAATAAGATGTATGCAGGGCAAAGTAGCTACCTGCCTTTGAAGGTTAATATGGCCGGCGTTATCCCGGCGATCTTTGCCTCCAGTATTCTGCTCTTCCCGGCCTCTATTGGTCAGTGGGTAGGTGCAGGTGAAGGTATGGAGTGGTTACAGCGTGCATCTCAGGCATTAGGTCCAGGTCAACCGCTTTACATCTTGCTTTTCGCGGCGGCAGTGGTATTCTTCTGCTTCTTTTACACAGCGCTGGTCTTCAACCCCAAGGATGTGGCTGACAATCTTAAAAAGTCAGGCGCTTTCCTGCCGGGCATTCGCCCCGGCGAGCAGACCGCTCGCTATATCGACAAGGTCATGACACGTCTGACCCTGTTCGGTGCCTTGTATATCACTGCGGTTTCCTTGATGCCCCAGTTCTTGATTGTGGCGTGGAACGTGCCGTTTTTCTTCGGCGGTACCTCGTTGTTAATCGTAGTCGTGGTCATCATGGACTTCATGGCCCAGGTGCAGTCGCATCTCATGTCGCATCAGTATGACTCAGTGATGAAGAAGTCCAACCTGAAAGGCTACGGTAGCGGCGGTATCATGCGCTGAGGCGCCGTCCATCCTATTAAGTTAGAGGGGCGCGCCGCGAGCCGGTTTTTGGAGAAAGATCGATGAAAGTTCGAGCTTCCGTAAAGAAAATGTGCCGTAACTGCAAGATCATTCGTCGCAATGGCGCTGTCCGCGTCATTTGCAGCGAGCCACGGCACAAACAGCGCCAGGGTTAATAGCCTGGGCTGTATTTAGCGGTGCCAGCATACCCCTTGCCTTAGGGCAACCAAAGGGGTATGCTGTTGCGCCTTTTGTAGATGAATAAACGAGCAAGCCGCTCAAATTTCGGAGTAAGCTGATGGCCCGTATTGCAGGCGTCAATATCCCGGACAACAAGCATGCGGCGATCTCGCTGACCTATATCTTCGGGATTGGCCGTACTCGTGCTGAGCACATCTGTGCTGCAGCCGGTATCGCGCCTACTGCCAAGATCCAGGATCTGTCTTCTGAAGAAGTCGACACCCTGCGTTCTGAAGTTGGTAAGTACACCGTAGAAGGCGACCTTCGTCGTGATGTCACGCTTAACATTAAGCGTCTCATGGACTTAGGCTGCTACCGTGGTCTGCGTCATCGTCGTAGTCTTCCGCTGCGTGGTCAGCGGACTAAGACTAACGCGCGCACCCGTAAGGGCCCGCGTAAGCCGATCCGCAAATAACACGCACGTTCTGGCGTAAAGACAGGAATAGACATCAACATGGCTAACCCGCGTAGTAACCGTAAAAAGGTTAAAAAGCAGGTAGTGGATGCGATTGCGCATATCCATGCCTCTTTTAACAACACGATCGTGACGATCACAGACCGCCAGGGCAATGCTCTTTCATGGGCAACAGCCGGTGGTTCGGGTTTTCGTGGTTCTCGCAAGAGCACCCCGTTCGCTGCTCAAGTGGCAAGCGAACGTGCAGCAACTGCTGCAGCCGAGTATGGTGTGAAAAACGTAGACGTACTGGTTAAAGGCCCAGGTCCCGGTCGTGAATCCGCCGTGCGCGCACTGAATGCCGCCGGCTTCCGCGTGCAAAGCATCGTAGACGCGACGCCCATTCCCCATAATGGCTGCCGTCCGCCGAAGAAACGCCGCGTTTAAGGAGACAGATTCATGGCTCGTTATATTGGACCGAAGTGCAAACTGTCTCGTCGTGAAGGCACCGACCTCTTTTTAAAGAGTGGTGTGACTCCCTTCGAGAAAAAGTGTAAATCCGAGCAAATCCCGGGTGTACACGGCCAGCGTCGTCAGCGTCTTTCAGACTACGGCTTGCAGCTTCGCGAGAAGCAAAAAGTACGTCGCATGTACGGCGTACTCGAAAAACAGTTCCGTAACTACTACAAAGAAGCCGCTCGCCTGAAAGGTGCGACCGGTGAAGTATTGTTGCAGTTGCTCGAATCCCGACTGGATAACGTCGTCTACCGCATGGGCTTCGGCTCGACTCGCTCTGAAGCGCGTCAGCTGGTCAGCCACAAGGCGATTTCCGTGAACGGCCGCACCGTTAACGTAGCTTCCTATCAAGTGAAGCCCGGTGACGTTGTTTCCATTCGCGAAAAGGCGAAAAACCAAGCACGTATCCAAAGCGCGTTGTCCATTGCGGCCAACCGTGGCGATATCGCTTGGATCGAAATCGACGCCAAGAAGATGGAAGGCACTTTCAAGGCTCTGCCTGAACGCGGTGACCTGTCTGCCGACATCAACGAAAACCTGATCGTCGAGCTGTACTCCAAGTAAGCAGTTTTCTGTTTCTTGTCGGTCTGGTGCCGGTTTAATACCCGTGCCAGATCGTACCGAGTACCAAGTATCCGTTTGGCAGCCTGAAAGGTGTTCATATGCAGCGTTCAGTGACAGAGTTTCTCCGTCCTCGCGACATCAAGGTCGAAGAAATCAGCGCACATCACGCCAAAATCGTGCTCGAACCGTTCGAGCGTGGCTTTGGTCACACCCTGGGGAATGCACTGCGTCGCATTCTGCTTTCGTCTATGCCCGGCTGTGCCGTGGTAGAGGCTGAAATTGCTGGCGTCGAGCATGAATACAGTGCGCTCGAAGGGGTGCAGGAAGATGTCATTGAAATCCTCCTGAACTTGAAAGATGTTGCGATCAAGATGCACAGCCGCGATGAGGCGGTGCTCACGCTGAACAAGCAGGGCCCAGCCGTCGTCACCGCTGGCGACATTGCGCTTGATCATAGCGTCGAAATCGTCAACCCGGATCACGTCATTGCTCATGTCAATGAAGGTGCCGAGCTGAAAATTCAGCTTAAGGTAGCGCTGGGTCGTGGCTACGAGCCGGCTGACGCGCGTGGCTCTGATGAAGAGACACGTGCCATTGGCCGCCTGCAGCTGGATGCCACCTTCAGCCCTGTCCGCCGTGTTTCCTACTCGGTTGAAGCCGCTCGTGTAGAGCAGCGCACCGATCTCGATAAGTTAATTATCGATCTGGAAACCGACGGTACCCTGGATCCGGAAGAGGCTATCCGTCGCAGTGCGACCATCCTGCAAGAGCAGCTGGCCGCCTTCGTCGACCTGGAAGCTGATAAAGAACAGGAAGTCGAAGAGGAAGAGGATCATGTTGATCCAATTCTATTGCGCCCCGTAGACGATCTTGAGTTGACCGTTCGCAGCGCGAACTGCCTAAAAGCCGAGAATATTTACTATATCGGTGATCTTATTCAGCGCACAGAAGTTGAGCTGTTGAAGACACCGAATCTCGGTAAAAAGTCTTTGAATGAAATTAAAGACGTATTGGCGGCTCGCGGCTTGTCCCTCGGCATGCGGTTGGAAAATTGGCCACCGGCAAGCCTGAAGGACGACAAAGCCTCCGCGTGAGCGTCGACTTGAGTCCCAGTTTGGTAAGGAATTACAACCATGCGTCATCGTAAGAGTGGTCGTCATCTGAATCGCACCAGCTCGCATCGTCAGGCCATGTTCAAGAACATGTCTGTCTCGCTGGTCGAACATGAAGTCATTAAGACAACCCTGCCGAAAGCCAAGGAGCTGCGTCGCGTTATCGAGCCGCTGATCACCTTGTCTAAGCAGGATAGCGTTGCAAACCGTCGTTTGGCATTTGCCCGCACGCGCTCTAAAGAAGCCGTCGGCAAACTGTTTAACGAACTAGGTCCGCGTTATGCCGAGCGTCCGGGCGGTTACGTCCGTATTCTCAAGTGCGGTTTCCGCACCGGCGACAACGCGCCTATGGCGTTCGTTGAGCTAGTTGACCGTCCGGTTGTTGAAGAAGCCGCTGCAGAAGAGTAATCCTCTGCGCTAGGCCTCTTTGGTAGCGAATGAAAACCGACCCTCTTGAGGGTCGGTTTTTTTTATTTTTTATGCCGCCATTTATCTGCGTTTTTTCTACGCTTAACTACGTATTAATCACCTATACTCGGCTTATTATTAAACGCAGTGAGCGTTACCTTTCCGCCAGGGGAAAGCCTTGCGTTGTATCTAGAGTGTGGCATGGTAGTTAAGCGTCGGTGGATTGGTTATACAGAGATTGAAATTAGCGCATTGATAACAGGCAAGGGGCAGATATGTATGCGAGGGTAAAACAGACCGCCGGTGGAATGTCGGTGGTATGGGCGCTGAGTATGGCATTGCTGCTTACGCTGGCGATGGCCACCAGCGTTCAGGCCGATAACCCACGCTACGCGGGGATTGTCGTGGACTTGGATAACGGTGAAGTACTCTACGCCGAGAATATTGACGATCAGCGCTATCCCGCGTCACTCACTAAGATGATGACGCTCTATCTGACGTTTGAAGCGTTAGAGGAAGGGACGCTGCGCTTAGATCAGCCCCTGCCTGTTTCCCCTTATGCGGCCGCCAAACCTGCCGTCAAACTGTGGTTGGCGGCAGGTAGCTCTATCCCGGTGGATACTGCTATTCGCGCACTCGCGGTTCGATCAGCCAATGACGTAGCCGCTGTGGTTGCTGAAGCGCTGGGTGGCAGTGAAGCGCACTTTGCGCAAATGATGACCACCAAGGCGCGCGAATTAGGCATGCACGCCACTACTTTTCGCAATGCCTCCGGCTTGCCGGATGACGGTCAAATTACCACCGCACGGGATATGTTAACGCTCTCGGTAAGGGTGATGCAGGATTTCCCCCAGTACTACCACTATTTTGGTCTCCAAGAGTTCAGCTATCGGGGTACCCGGCATACCAGCCACAATCGGTTGGTACGTGATTACCCAGGAGCCGACGGCTTAAAAACCGGTTTTATTCGCGCCTCAGGGTTTAACGTTGCGACCACTGCGATGCGTGGTAATCGGCGTTTGGTGGGCGTTGTAATGGGCGGTTTTTCATCCCAGTCCCGGGATACCCATATGGCTAACCTGCTCGATCGCAGCTTTCTACGTGCCTCGCTGCGCGACCAGCAAAACTGGATGGGCGACACTGATTTCGCACGCGAATTTATGGCCTTCGCGCCACCTGCGCAGCCGGTTTCGCCACAGCAGCCTGCGCCACGCCAACCCTTGCTCGCGGTTGTAGAAACGACCACCTTATCACCATCAGCGAACGTGGCGCCTGCCGCGCCCGTTGTAGACCTTGAAGAGCAGTTGGCAGGTATCGCCACCATTCAGCGGCCCGCCCCCGAAAGCGAGGCTCCGCAGCCCGACCCACTGCAGGCTTTTATTGAGCGTGAGCGGCAGTTAGCTGCTGCCAACGAAACTGGCGGAGCCTGGGGTGTGCAGGTCGGTGCCTTCAGTCAAGAAGCCCAAGCGCGTCAGTTGGCTCAACAGGCGGCTCAGCGCATCGCCCAGAACTTAGGTGGGCGAGTAGCCGTCGACACCGTAGAGGGCCAAACCCCGGTGTATCGCGCCCGGCTAATGGCGCTAGATGAACAGCGTGCCCGCCAAGCGTGTCGCGAACTACACTCTCAGGGGATGGACTGTATGGTGGTTAACGCCAGCCTATAAGGTGGTGTGTGGCTATTACCCCGCCAATGGCAAGTTGGCGGGGTTTTTTGCTTTTAAGCGATAATAAAAAAGGAGGTTGCGGTGACAACGTCACTCAAGGGCATACTCTGCATGTGTTTGGGCGTTCTGTTTTTGGCCCTAGGCGACGCCGTTTCCAAATGGTTAGGCGAGGTGCATTCGCCGCTGCAGATTATTTTTTTCCGTGCGTTAGTCTCGCTACCGATGATTGCAGTGTTGGCACATTTTGCCGGTGGTTTGCGCAAGCTGCGAACTAAACGACCGGGCGTGCATTTTTTGCGCGGATTAATTTATACCGCCACCATGGTCTGTTTCGTTTGGGGCTTAACGCTGTTACCCCTGGCGGAAGCCACGGCCATCGCTTTTGTGGCACCGCTGTTTGTAACTCTGCTCTCGGTGCCATTGTTGGGTGAGCGAATTGATCCGCTGGTTCTCATTGCGTCTTTAGTGGGGTTTGCTGGGGTACTGATTGTGGTTCGCCCTAACGGTGATGCCTTTCAGGTAGGCGCATTAGTGCTCGTGGCCGCCGCGCTATTTTATGCACTGATGATGATTACCGCTCGTCGCTACGGCGCTCGCGAGCACTTATGGGCAATGCTGTTTTACATGACCTTTGTGCCATTAATCGTGACGGGACTGACTCTGCCGTGGGTGTGGCAAACGCCGCAGCCTTGGCACTGGATGGGTTTTTTCGCGTCTGGCATGCTTGGTGTCGCTGCCACTGCTTTTATCACCTTGGCCTTTCGGTTTGCGCCTGCGGCCATCGCCGCGCCGTTTGATTACACCGCCATGCTCTGGGCGGTACTGTTGGGCTGGTGGTTCTGGGGCGAAATGCCGGATCTCTGGGTTTGGGTAGGCAGCGCCTTAATAATGGGCAGCGGGCTAGCGGTGGCGTACCACGATCGCCGGACGACCCTAAAACGCCGCCCTACGGCCTAGCAATAACGCTTAAGCGAATTGATAGACGTCCATAGCAAGCACACCGTGCTCCACGCTGTGGTGTAGCTGGCGGGCTTCTCCTCCTGCCCCCATGGCCACCATCAACGGCTGGAAGTGTTCAGGGGTCGGGTGGTTCTTCAGCGCGTTGGGTGCGCGCTCCCAGCTAAGCAGTGCCTCACGATCGTTGGCGACAAGGCGGTCGCTCACCCAAGTGGCAAATTCATCTACCCAGGCGGGCATAGGGCTGTCTTGAGGCATGATTTCATATAGGTTATGGGTCAGGCTGCCCGAACCGATCACCAAAATCTCTTCTTCCCGCAGTGCCGACAGGCGCTCGCCCAGTGTTATCAGCTCTGCATTGCTCCAGCGCACCGGAAGCGACAGCGAAACAACCGGCACAGTGGCATCAGGAAACATCAGCGAAAGGGGCACCCAGGCGCCGTGATCAAGGCCGCGCTCTACCCGCTCTGCGCCCAGTGACACGGCTAGCCGCTCAGCCAGTTCAGGTGCGCCGAGTGCAGGGTACTGGCATTCGAAAAGCGCCCGTGGGAAGCCGCCAAAGTCGTGAATGGTTTCTGGCTTGGCACTGATACTGACCTTGAGCGCCAGGCTCTCCCAGTGCGCTGAGACCACTACGATTGCCTTGGGCGAAAGCTGTTTGCCCAGTTCGCGTAAAAAGGCATGAGCCGGTGTTTTATTAAGCGCCAGCATAGGTGAACCATGGGAAATAAATAGGCTAGGTAACATGCGCCACTCTCCACCGCAGTGCCAGCGCTGGCGGTGAGGCAAGCGCTGGCGATAGGATTAGGTGTTAGGTGTTAGGTGTTAGGTGTTAGGTGTTAGGTGTGAGGTGTTAGGTGTTAGGCGAAGCGGGGGCTTAACACCCAGCGGCCGCTACCCAGCCCCGCTTGCACGATCAGAGCAATTGCCCAGAACACGGGGAATTCCCAACCGCCGCCGGGGTTAGAAAACATCCAGCCGTTGCCAAAGTGCACCAAAGCAGCTCCAAGCAGCACCGGCACCAGGGCTAGGCTCACCCGGCGGGTATACACGCCAAGCAGCAGGGCGATACCGCCGCCGACTTCCGCAGCAATGGTCAAGTAGGCCAGAAATCCAGGTAAACCCAGTGATTCAAAATAGCCGACGGTGCCCGGCAGGGTAAACACAAACACCTTGAGTAAACCGTGGGAAAGGGTCATAACACCCAATGCGATACGCAGTAGCGAGATGGCATGGGTCTGTAGAGAGGGTTGTAGAAAGGGCTGTAGAGAGGAGGAGTGAGTATGTGTGGTCATCGTAGTAGCTTCCAGCGAGTGGTTGATGACGCTACTTTACAGCCGAACAAGATCGGGATAATCAGCGCATTATGCACATCACTGTTGCGATATTGGCGATAATCCAATGTTCTGCTCCCACACCGGCGGATCGCCCCACGCGTCTGTGAGCAGGTCGATAAAGCGCTCCACCTTGGCAGGCAGGTAACGCCGGGCGGGGTAGAGCGCGTGAACATCGAGCCGCACCGGTGGCTCATTGATCAAAATGGGCACTAAACGCCCGCTGGCGATACTCTCCGTGACCAGAAAGCTGGGCTGCTGAGCGATACCTAGGCCCGCTTCTGCGGCGTGGGTGAGCACATCGCCGTTATTGCTTTCCAGCGGGCCACTGACTGCCAATGACTGCGTGTCAATTTGCCAGTCAGCGCTTTGCTGGCCGCTGCGATAGCGTAGGCAGCGGTGCTCAGCGAGGGCTTTAACGCTGCTGGGTTCACCGTAGGTGGCAAGATACTCAGGTGATGCGCAAAACAGCAGACGGCAACGGGTCAAGCGGCGCGCCACCAGGCTTGAGTCTGGAAGGCTGCCGATGCGAATTGCAACGTCGTAACCCTCTTCCAACAGATCAACGCGGCGGTCATTTAGATCCAAGCGCACTTCAAGCGCCGGATGGGTCTGCATAAATTGAGCAACAAGAGGCGCTAGGTAGCGGGTACCAAAACTCATCGGCCCATTAACACGCAGCCGCCCACGCACATCGCTGGTGCCTTGGCCTACTTCGGCGGCGGCTTCATCGAGTGCTAGCAGCACTCCTTGGGCGCGGGCTAAATAGCGCTCCCCGGCTTCCGTGAGATGCAGTCGCCGGGTAGTGCGCTGTATCAGTCGCGCCCCCAATGCCTCTTCCAGTGCCATGACCTGGCGGGATACCCGGGTGCGCGAAATATCCAGCGCTTCAGCAGCCTGGGTATAGCTGCCCAGCTCGGCCACCCGCACAAAAGCGACGATATGCTCTAGCTGGTTCATGGCGCCGTAACGGCCTGAAAAACCTGAAAAGCCCGCGCTGCCTGATAAGGGTCGGGCTGGCCACAAATAGCCGAGATCACCGCCAGGCCGTTGGCTCCCGCGCGCTGCACGCTAATCGCATGGTTGGCTTTCAACCCACCAATGGCGACGCTGGGCAGCGGGCAGGCCTTGACCAACGATGCCAAGCCGCCAAAGCCGATAGGCTGGGCGTGATCCTGCTTGCTCACGGTGGCAAACACCGGGCCAATCCCCACATAATCAAGCAGCTCAAACGGGGTGGCTTGCAGCTGAGCGATAGTATTGATCGACAGACCGATAATCGCCTGCTCACCTAACAACCGGCGCGCTTCCTGAACCGCGGCGTCGCTCTGGCCGACATGCAGGCCATCTGCCTGGCTTTCTAGTGCCACCTGCAAGCGGTCGTTAATGATCAGCGGCACGCCGGTACCCGCCAGTAGCGCTTTTAAACGTTTGGCTTGGGCAGTCATCTGTTCATCGCTGGCATGCTTATCACGCAACTGCACGATGGTCACGCCGCCCATTACCGCTGCCTCGACCGTCTGCTCCAAGCCAATATTGCGGCACAGCGTTGCGTCGGTCACTAAATAGAGCGATAGATCAAGCGGCATGAAGGGCCTCCAGCTGGGCATGGGTGGTGAGGTCGTCAGGGGTGAGTTGATACAGCGCATCCAGCAGTGCCACCTGAAAGCTACCAGGCCCCTGGGCGTTGCTGCCGGCACGCTCGCCTGCGACAGCAAAGCAGGCCAGCGCGGCGGTGGTGGCTGCCAAAGGTGCCTCACGATTGGCAGCCACAAAGGCCGTTACCAGCGCGCTTAGCCCACAGCCTAGGGTTGTCACGCGGGGCATCAAAGGGTGCCCTCCATTAATACGGTAGTGCTGCGTGCCGTCCGTCACCCAGTCGCTTTCACCGGTCATCGCCACAATACAGCCGTGTTGTTGCGCCAGCGCTATCGCTGCGTTGACGGCTTGGCCGGTGGCAGCGGTGGAATCCACGCCGCGGCCTTGGCTGGCTAAGCCGTTCAGGGCAAGGATTTCCGACGCATTGCCGCGAATAACGCTGGGTTTAGACGCAAGCAGCTGCGTGCAGAGCGTTTGGCGATAGCGCGTTGCGCCAACGGCGACGGGGTCTAATACCCAGGGGATCGCGTGTTGATGGGCGGTCGCTGTGGCGGTCAGCATCGCGTCAGCCCAGTGGGAAGAGATCGTGCCGATATTAATGGAAAGCCCTGCAGAAATAGCCGTAAATTCGGCGACTTCTTCAGGCGCATGCAGCATAGCAGGCGATGCACCAGTGGCTAGCAGCAGGTTGGCCGTACTGTTCATAGCCACATAGTTGGTCATGCAGTGAACCAGGGGTGTCACTGCGCGCAGCGTCTCAAGGTAATCGCCAAGCGGGCGTAGGGTCATAGCATCCTCCCGGCAGGGAGGTGGTAAGCGGTACCACGACTCCCTACGCCGGTATTATCCGGTTCAGGTTCAAAGGGTGCGTCTCAGCCCAGCCGTAACGGAGGGCGCCCCTGTCGAAGGCTTACTATCCTTGCCTGAAGTAGCCCTGTAAAGCCCCGGATGCGGACGATGGCCATCTAGCGAAACGAAATACGGGTACCGTAGGTGAGCATCTCGTCAGGCGTTATGGCTTTACCCTCAACCCCAATCATCTCATCGCCGCACTGGTCGGCGAAGGTCAGCACGCCGTGGGTTAGGCCGAGTTGGCCGAGGGTGTCGCGTATCTCACCCGTGCCCAGAAAAGTGCTGACATGGCCCTTGTTGTCGCTCAGGTCAGACACGCCGTTAGCGTGATGAAAGCGCACTTTGTAAATACCATCCATGGACTCGACTTCTACAATGGGTGAAAAGCCGTTATGCAGGGCATTGGAAAGTTGCTTTAACGTCAGCTGGTCACCCAGCGTCATATCAATTGCACTCATGGAAAACTCCTAGAGGACGCTGTCAATGAAGAGCGTCGCTTATGTGGCAGGCACCATTTTTGTAAAGCTTGTGAATAATAAGTGTAGGGGTTTTGTTTATGATTGCCAGTGCGCTTATTGGTAGTCTGATGTGACGCTGCCTATGTGCTTGTAGGGGCTGGTATTATGGTGCTAAAGCCCCCATGGTAAGCGGTATGTAAGAGACGATAATCCACATCAACGAATGATCCACATCAACGAATGATCCACATCAGCGAATGGTTCACATCAGCGAATGGTCTACATAAACGACAGGAGAGCGAAATGAGTTTTCAAGGCGAGCAGCATCCCGGCGTCGTCGCCACACCGCCCCAAACCCAAGGGTTTCGCTTAAACCACACCATGCTGAGGGTGAAAGACCCTGAGCAAGCGCTGGCGTTCTACTCAAAGGTGTTTGGCATGCAGGTGATGCGGCGGTTGGATTTTGAAGAAATGCAGTTCTCGCTGTATTTTCTGGCCAACGTGGAGCCCAACGACAACGTGCCGGAAGATGCGCAAGCGCGAACTGCATGGACATTTAGTCAGAAGGGGCTGTTAGAGTTGACCCATAACTGGGGCACCGAGCATAAGGACGACTTTGCCTACCACGATGGCAACGCCGAACCCCAAGGCTTCGGACATATCTGCTTTAACGTGCCGGATCTAGCGGCGGCCCAAGCGTGGTTTGACGAGCATAATGTAACGTTTGTGAAACGCGCCGATCAGGGCAAGATGAAAGATGTTATCTTCGTTAAAGACCCTGACGGTTACTGGATCGAAGTGATTCAGGCAGACCTGATGGCGGGGAAGGGCGACGCTTGAGGCACACCAATGGCTGAACTACTGTTCCGGCTGCGCCACGTGACCGACGAAGAAGCCATGGAAGTGCGTGACCTGCTGGCCGACCATGGCTTCGATACCTATGAAACCCAGGCGGGTTTTTTCCGCCTGGGCGTAGATGCTATCTGGCTGCGCAACCCGCACCAGCACGACGCGGCCATCGCCGCGTTAGAAGCCTATCAGGCGGAGCGCCTTGAGCGCGCCCAGCGGGAACATCAGGCAGCGGTTGAGCGGGGCGAGCAAATGACGCTATGGAAACGTTTGGCAGCCCACCCGCTGCAGGTGGTGCTAGTACTGTTAGCGGTGGGCCTGATTGCGGCCCTAACGCTGCTGCCCTTTCTGGGCCTTTCGCGTGCCTAAGCCGTTGGCAGGTGGCCACGCTTGAGGTACATCATCACGCCATCATCGCCGGCGGTTAACGCCGGTGCCGCGCCGCTAGGATAACGACACCAAGTGCCCGCCGTGTAGCTATGCTCGCTATCACTCAGTGTGCCTTCCAGAATCAAAAACTCCAGGCCGCCGCGCAGGGTGGGGTAGGCAATAGACGTGCCTGCCGACCAGCGTTCCAGACTGGTGCGTTCCTGTTTATAGGTATGCAGCATCTTATAGGCAATGCGCGGGCGCCGGTCTGGCTGCCAGGGCAGTCGGTGGGCAGGCACTGCCAGTTGTAGCGTGTCGTTAGGGTCAAACTGGTGTAGTTTGACAAAGATCAGCGCACCCTCCTCTCCAATCGTTGGCGTATGCCCAGTGCCGATGGGGTTTCTTAGGTAGCTGCCCGCCGCGTAGCGTCCATGCTCATCGGCGAACACGCCTTCCAGCACCAGAATCTCTTCGCCGCCGCCGTGGGTATGCCGCTCAAACTGGGTGTTAGGGGCATAGCGAACAAGGCTGGTGGCGCGGGCAACTTCGTCGCCAATGCGGTCAAACATCATGCGTTCTACCCCCGCGCTGGGGGAGTCGACCCACTGATACTCTTCCGGGGTAACACAGGCAAAGTGGCTAAAATCGGCGTTTAAACGCATGGGAAAGGGCTCTTCGCAGTGAAGGTTAGTAACGGGAAGGGGTGTTAGCAGGCTGCTAGTCTCCTTATCAACAGCGAAAAATGCAACCCAAAAGCCGCCCGAAGGCGGCGGCAAGGTGTCTGGACGCTTATTCAGGGCGCTTCAGTGAGCGCGGTAAGAATATGGTGGGCTGCCTCGATACGTGCTGGGGTGGGGTAGTTGCGGTTGGCCAGCAGCACAATGCCAATTTGCTCGCTGGGCACAAAGGCCACGTAGCCGCCAAAGCCATTGGTCGCGCCGGTTTTGTTGTAAAGCGCTTGCTGTCTGGGGGCGAGCGGCGGGGTTAAGCGGTTGGCGGGGTTGGGCTGCAAAATCATCTCAAGGGAGTTGCCCGCCAGTAATTGCTCAAGCGCCACCGGGTAGGCATAGCTTTCCCAACCCAGCCCTTGGGTCATATCACCGAACTCAAAGTAGCCTGTGCGCGTAGCTGCCAAGGCTTGGCTAACTGGCTCGTCTAGTGCGCTATTCATATGGGCTTCCACGAACGTCAGCACGTCGGCGGCTGTTGATTTCAAACCGTAAGCTTGAGCATCCAGCATGCCTGGGTTGACCCGAATGGGCTTATCCTCTTTTGAGTAACCATAGGCGTAGTGCGCCTGCTGCGCTTCCGGTACCTGGTAATAGCTATGCTCAAGCCCTAGCGGGGCGAACACTGCTTCTTCCATCAGCGTCTCGAACGGTTTGCCAAGGCGTTGGGCGGTTAGATAGCCCATCAGGCCTATGCTCGGGTTGGAGTAGAGGCGTTGGCTGCCGGGGGCAGATTCAGGCTGCCACTGGCGATAGTAGTCGAGCATTTGCGCTTCGCTTTGTACCGCATCAGGAAACTGCAGCGGCAGCTCGCCTGCCGTGTAGGTGCCCAGTTCCAGTAGCGTGATCTCATCGAAGACGCTGCCTTCAAGGGCGGGCAGATACTGGCTGGCCGGGTCAGAAAGCGAAAGGGCGCCGCTGGACTGGGCATAGCCTGTTAACGCCGCCGTGAAGATCTTACTGATGGAGCCGAGCTCGAACAGCGTCTCATCGGTAACTGGAATGCCCGCTTCTTGGTCAGCTTCCCCATAATTAAAGTAATGCTGTTGGCCACCGATGCTCACAGCGACCGCCATGCCTGGAATACGGTGCTCCGCCATCAAAGGCGCAATAGTGTCGTTCACCAGTGCCTCGACATCGGCGTTTTCAGCAGTATCAGATGCCCATGCATAGCTGCCGATAAGAAGAGAACCTGTCATGATAAGTCCGGATTTTGCTGATAATATCTTACCCATACCAATATCCTGTTGTGTTTAGCGTTGAGAGAAAGCTGGGTGGTATCACCCACCGTAAAGAGCGTGGCAGGGGTTAATTTACGGCGCGCTGTGTGAATTCACAAACAGCGATATTTTGCCCGAGCTATTAGAAAAATTTGGGGGTCAAGGTGGTGCGTCCCTACCTGCCGTTAAAAGCGCTGCGCGCCTTTGAAGCGTCGGCCAGGCATCTAAGCTTTACCCGAGCATCTGAAGAGCTGCATGTCACCCAGGCGGCGGTCAGCCATCAGGTGAAGCTGCTCGAAACGCAGCTGAAGGTGCCGCTGTTCAAGCGCTTGCCTAGGGGGCTAATGCTGACTCAGGAGGGTGAGCTGCTGCTGCCAGTATTGAAGAGTTCATTCGATCAGATCTCCCATACCCTGGAACGGGTGGGCGAGAGCAGCTACCGGGAAGTGTTAAATGTCGGGGTGGTGGGAACCTTTGCCGTCGGCTGGCTGCTGCCAAGGCTGGCGGATTTTCAGGACAAGTACCCGTTTGTCGATTTGCGTCTTTCCACCCATAACAACCGCGCAGATATTGCCGGTGAAGGGCTCGACTTTGCTATACGTTTTGGCACGGGGGCCTGGCACGGCACCGCGGCGCAGCCGCTGCTACCGGCGTCACTGTCGGTCATGTGCACGCCTACCATTGCTGCACGGCTTAACACGCCTGCCGATCTATTAGGCGAGACCTGGCTGCGCTCTTACCGCGCCGATGAGTGGACCGAGTGGCTATTAGCGGCGGGGCTACCGCGCAGCGTTGCGATGACTAACGGCATTGTGTTCGACTCTTCCATCGCCATGGTGGAAGCCGCGATACAAGGGGTAGGCGTGGCGCTGGCGCCACCGCTGATGTTTCCCCGCCAACTGAGCAGCGGCGCGCTGGTACAGCCTTTTGACACTGCTGTCAGTTTGGGAGGTTACTGGTTGACTCGCCTGCAAACACGCCCGGAAACCCGCGCTATGGCGTCTTTCCGGGAGTGGCTGCTCACGGCGATTAATGCCTGAGCTGCGCTTGTTTATCCGGCCCGCTTAGTGGCTATGCTCACTGTGGTCATGGTCATGGTCATGGTCATGGTCATGGTCATGGTCATGGTCTTCGTGATCGTGACTGTGCTCATGATCGTCATGGCCAGCCTCTTCATGCCCGTCTTTATGACCACCAGGCTGGGCCAGCGCATCGTGCAGCACATGGGCATTGTGGCGCATCATGCCCAGGTAGGTGCTGGCTTCGCCTTCCGAAGCTAACGCATCGGCGTAAAGCGTGCCGGCGATCGGCAGGCCGGTTTCCTCGGCGAGCTGGGTGATGATCGACTGATTGGTCATGTTTTCATGGAACAGCGCTTGCACGTTCTCCTGCTCAATCACATCCACTAGCGCCGCCATGCTGGCGCCACTGGGGTCGGCTTCCGTAGAAAGCCCTACCGGAGAGAGGAAGGTTACCCCATAGGCGCTTGAGAAGTAGCCAAAGGAGTCGTGGCCAGTAATCACGCTGGTGGAGGCTGGGATCTCTTCAATCAGCGCGCGGATCTCGGCGTCTACCTCGGCCATTTCCTGTAAATACTGCTCCGCATTGGCGCGATATTCGTCGGCGTTGTCAGCGTCCGCAGCGATTAAACCATCGCGGATATTGGCCACATACACCTCGGCCTGGTGCATATCCTGCCAGGCGTGGGGATCTTGACTGCCATGATCGTGACCGGCGTGCTCATCCGCATGTTCTGCGTGATCATGCTCATCATGGTCATGGTCATGGTCTTCATGGTCATGGTCTTCATGATCGTGGTCGTGCTCTTCGTGGGCATGCTCTTCATGGTCATGCCCATGCTCGTTATGCCCAGCGTAGGAGAGCGGCTCAATACCATCGGTCGCGGTAACCAACGCGCCCGAGTAGTCGCTGGCGCTAATCAAACGCTCCATCCAACCCTCAAATAGCAGGCCGTTGAACACCACTAAATCAGCATTGGCCAGGGAGCGGGCATCGCCAGGGCTAGGGGAGTAAACGTGGGCGTCGCCATCGGCAGCGACCAGAGAGGTCACATCAACGTGCTCGCCGCCTACGTTTTTCACCATATCCGCCAGGATAGAGAAGCTAGTCACCACCTGAACGCGCTCATTGGCGATGGCCGCAGGCAGCGCCAGCATGGCGGAGACGCCGACTAACCAGCGTGATGAAGAGGCAAAAGACATACAGCACTCCTTACAGTGAAGCCTTACGTTTAAACCTCATGTTTAGACATAAGGTAAACATAAGGGCTAAAAATTAAGCCCCGTGCTCAACAGTTAGCGGCGTTGTTTTACGCCGCAGTTTGGCTGCCAAGCTGTGGTAACGACCAAACAGGGCTGAGAAGAGGTAACCGAACCCGGCCAGCAAAATAATGCTGGGGCCCGAAGGGATATCCAAATGAAACGAGAGCAGCAGGCCGCCGGTGCTCGCCACCATGGCCAGCACAATGGCAATGCCGATCAAGCCCTCTAAGCGTTTGCTCCAAAAGCGCGCCGAAGTGGCGGGCAGCATCATCAGCCCCACTGCCATCAGCGTACCCAGGGTTTGAAAACCGGCGGTTAGGTTGAGTACCAGCAGACCTAAAAACACGCTGTGTACCCAGCCACTGCGACGGCTCTGGCCGCGTAAAAACAGCGGGTCAAGGCACTCCACGACCAGGGCACGGAACACCACCGCCAGGGTCACCACAATTAGCGTGCTGATACCCGCGATCAGCAGCAGCGCGGTAGAGTTGATCGCCAAAATCGAGCCAAACAGCACGTGGGTAAGATCAACACTGCTACCGCCCAGCGAAATCAGCATCACGCCCGCGGCTAGTGAAATAATAAAAAAGCTCGCCATGGCGGCATCTTCCCGCTGGCCACCCATTTTCGACACTGCCCCCGCCAGCAGCGCGACCATTAACCCAAACAGCACCCCGCCAATGCTCATAATCGGCAGCGAAAATCCCGCCAGCAGGAAGCCCAGCGCCACACCGGGCAAAATCGCGTGGGCCATGGCGTCGCCAATCAGGCTCATGCCGCGCAGTACCAAAAATACCCCCAGCGGCGGGGCGGCCAGCGAAAGTGCCAAGCCGCCCACCACCGCCCGGCGCATAAAACCGTAATCGAACGGGCTGACAAACCAGGCGTTAAGCAGATCCAGCATGGCGTCCTCCCATGATAAACGGCACCACTTGAGCAGGTGCATGTTGGGGATTAAGCGCACTGGGCGCCACCCAGCGGCCATGGCCGCCGTTAAGCATCAGCACTTCATCGGCCAGGCGGCGCAGGTGATCCATATCGTGGAGCACGACAATAATCGTCGCACCGTCATCCGCCATCTGGCGTAGGATGCGGATTAAAATATCCACGGTTTCACTATCCACATTGGCAAACGGCTCATCTAGCAGTAACAGCTCGGCTTCCTGCATTAGCGTGCGGCCAATCAGGGCACGCTGGCGCTGGCCGCCGGAAAGCTCGCCCAACGGACGGTGGGCCAAATGGGAAATACCCAGCCGCGCCATAATCTCGCGGCCTTTGCGGTAATGCCCCGCACAGTAGCCGGTTAACGCGCCGTGGCTGGGCCAACTGCCGGTCATCACCAACTCTTCCACGCTCATGGGGAAGGTCAGGTCTAACGCCAACTGCTGGGGCAACCACGCCCGGCGCTCCTTGGGCACGGTGCACACCACTTCGCCACTAATGGGCCGAAGTTCGCCCATAATGGCCTGAATTAACGTGCTTTTGCCGGCACCGTTGGCGCCGATCAGCGCGGTAATGGCGCCCGGCTTGAAGTCGCCCTCAAGGTGTTCCAGCACCGTGCGACGCGCCTGGGCCAAGTGCAGATTGTGCAACTGCAAGCGAGATAAAGCGCGCTGACTCATCCCAACCACCCGCCAGCCCAAACCACCAAACCCCATAGTGCCAACAGCGGCACGGCAACAAACAGCAGCCGTTTAGTAGCCGATAGCGACATCAAGGAGAAGTGGCAGGGGCCCTCCTTGTTATGGCGGTGCGTATGCTCACTCATCAAGCGGCCTCGTATAATGGCGAATAGGTTATAACATAACGTTTGGCAAAGCCAAAAAATTGCTGGGTATTTTACTCCCCCATACCGCACTCCTCCATACCGAGCTGGCAATAATTAAGCGCTGGCGACGATTTGCCGCCAGCGCTTTAGAGGTGCACAAAAAAGGGGGGAGTGGCGTAGGCCGTTTGCCTGAAACCTAGTAACGCCAGGTAGCGCCAATTTGCTGAGGCGCCACATGCAGCGCATATTCACCGGGAATCGTGATCGGCCCCAGCGAGAGGTTGGCGGGCTGGAAGCGATTAATCGCTGACGATGCCTGATTGGGCTGCGACCAAATCTGCACCTCATTGACCAGCATGCCGGTAGCAAAGTTAATGGCGCCGTCGCTTTCCCGGCCATCGGCGGCAATCACCGCGCCCGCCACACCGTTCACCAACAACGAACTCACCCGAGCACCCCAGCCACGCCGCTCGCGCTCGGCTTGAGCGAGCTGCAACCCCAGCGCCTGCACGCCGCTTAAATCGCCGCTGGCTTTCAAACGCTCATACTCGGCCAACGCCGCCGGGTGCGGCTGGCGATCCGTCAGCATACCGGCAACGGCCAGGGCTGATTTCACCACGCCTACCCGGGCATCAAAGCGGTCATCCGGGTCGCTCGCCTCGCTGGATTGGTACGCATTCACCGCCAGGCTGGTGCCATAAATGCCCGTCCAGCCCCACTGCCAAACGTTGGCGTGGCTAGCGCCGTTCTCAAATACCGCATCGTACTCATTCCACTGCACGCCGGTTTGAGTCGGCGTTTGTGCCTGGGCTTGTGCTTGTAGAGAGACAGGCAGAACGACCACCAGGGTGGTCACCAACGCGGTGAGAAGACGAGAAGCATGCATGAAAAGGTGCCTATATAGGGGAGCAGTAGCGCTAAGCGTAGCACGCAAAACCAATCAGACGAGGAGGATTGAAGGTTGGCGAAGTATGACTAAGGTCAATGGCGTTGCACTATAAAGGATGATTAGATATGGAAAATGACAACCAGGAGCGCCGCATGGATGACTTTTCGCCCAGTGACCTAAAAACCATTCTTCACTCCAAGCGCGCCAACCTCTATTACCTGCAACATTGTCGAGTGCTGGTGAACGGTGGTCGCGTAGAGTACGTCACCGATGAGGGCAGCAAATCCCGCTACTGGAACATCCCCATTGCCAATACTACTTCGATATTGCTGGGCACCGGCACCTCGATTACCCAAGCGGCGATGCGCGAGCTAGCCAAGGCAGGTGTATTAGTCGGGTTTTGCGGCGGCGGTGGCACGCCGCTATTTGCGGCCAACGAGGTGGATGTAGACGTTGCCTGGCTGACCCCGCAAAGCGAGTACCGACCCACGGAGTACCTGCAATATTGGGTGCGCTTCTGGTTTGACGATGTAAAACGCCTGGATGCCGCCCGCGCCTTTCAGCAAGCCCGCCTTGCCCGCATCGAAGCCCTATGGACAAGCCGCGTGATGAAAGACGCAGGCTTTAGTATTTCCACCGATCACCTGCACAGCGCACTGACTCACCACCGCGAAGCGATCAAAAAAGCCCCCAGCACCGTTGATCTGCTCACCCTGGAAGCGCGGTTAACCAAAACGCTGTTCAAACTGGCGGTGAACGCCGTCGACTACGGTGACTTCACCCGCGCCAAGCGAGGTTCGGGCACCGACCCCGCTAACCGCTTTCTCGATCACGGCAACTATTTAGCCTACGGCCTGGCGGCAACCGCCACTTGGGTGCTGGGTATTCCACACGGGCTTGCGGTACTCCACGGTAAAACCCGCCGGGGCGGTTTAGTGTTTGATGTGGCGGACTTAGTCAAAGACGCGGTGATTCTGCCCCAGGCGTTTATTTCCGCCATGCGCGGCGATGAAGAGCAGGAATTCCGCCAAGCCTGTATCGAGCGCTTAACCCGCACCGAATCCCTCGATTTTATGATTGATACGCTCAAAGAAGTTGCTCAGGAGTTGGGGCAAGGGCAGGGGAAAGAGCCGGGGCAAGAGCTGGGGAGCGGCGAAGCATGAACGTGCTGCTGATTTCCCAGTGCAACAAGAACGCCCTGAAACAAACCCGCCGCGTGCTTGATCAGTTTGCCGAACGCCGCGGCGACCGCACCTGGCAAACACCCATCACCCAAGCCGGGCTGGATACCTTGCGCAAACTACTGCGCAAAACCGCCCGCAAGAATACCGCCGTCGCCTGCCACTGGATTCGAGGCCACGACCACAGCGAGCTGCTGTGGGTGGTGGGAGATGCCGCCCAGTTCAATCTCAATGGCGCAGTGCCGACCAATACCACTGCCCGCGATATTCTGCGCCGCCAGGATGAGAACGACTGGCACAACGGCGAAGATATTCTTCTGCTCACCGCTATGGCCGCGTTACTGCACGACCTGGGCAAAGCCTGCGACGCCTTTCAGCAGCGGCTTAAAGGCAAGCTGGAAGGGCGCAACTTATACCGCCATGAGTGGGTATCGTTAAGGCTATTCCAAGCCTTTGTGGGGAGTGATGACGACGCTACTTGGCTGGCGCGACTAGCCGAAAGCGACTACCGAGAGCAGGACTGGCTGGAGGGTTTAGAGCGTGACGGACTAGATAGCCCCACCTCGGCGGTGTTTAGTCGCTTGCCGCCGCTGGCTGCTGCACTGGGTTGGTTAGTGCTTAGCCACCACCGCCTACCGTTAAAACCGCCGGAGAATGATGGCAGTAATGAAAGGCGCTGGGGCAGAGGAAAGGCGCCACTTCAGGCGGAGCAACTGGGCCGGCTGTTTGCGTCTATTCATGCCGAGTGGAACGAGATTCCCGAAACCCAAGACCCTAAGCGTATAGCCCCGTACTGGCAATTTAGCGGTGGGTTGCCGCTGAGTACATCCCGTTGGCGTGAACGTGCTACGAAGCTCGCCACTAGGCTACAGGCACGGCTAAAAGCGGATCGTCACTGGCTGGAAAGCCACTACGTCATGCACTTGGCGCGGCTAAGCTTAATGCTCGCCGACCATCACTACTCAAGCCTGGAAGACCTACAGCATCGCGTGCGCGGCGAACCCAACTATCCGCTAATAGCCAATACCGTGCGCAAAACCGGCAAGCCCAATCAGCCCTTGGATGAACACATCTTGGGCGTTGAAAAACACGCCGCCGCGATAGCACGCGCACTGCCTAGCGTCGACAGCCACCTACCGCGTTTAGCCCGCCATAAAGGCTTTCGTAAACGCAGTAGTCACCCGCGCTTTCGCTGGCAGGATAAAGCCTTTGATCTGGCTCAATCGCTTAGAGAGCGCAGCCAACGGCAAGGCTTTTTTGGCATCAATATGGCCTCCACCGGCTGCGGCAAAACCCTGGCGAATGGGCGCATCATGTACGCGCTGGCCGACCCTCAGCAGGGCGCGCGCTTCAGTATTGCGCTCGGGCTACGCACGTTAACGCTGCAAACCGGTCAAGCCCTTCGTGAACGCTTGCATCTGGGGGAGGATGAGCTCGCTGTGCGTGTGGGTGGTAGTGCCAATAAAACGTTGTTTGAGCACTACGAACAAGAAGCCGAAGCCAGTGGCTCGGCGTCTCAACAGGCGCTGATCGAAGAAGACGCCCACGTGGTGTTTGACGGCAATTTCGATAACCACCCGGTGCTGCGCCGCCTGAATAATGAACCGGGCACTCGCGCCCTGATCGCAGCGCCCATTTTGGTATGCACCGTTGACCACCTGGTGCCCGCCACGGAAAGCACCCGCGGCGGGCGGCAGATCGTGCCCATGCTGCGGCTAATGAGCAGCGACTTGGTGCTCGATGAAATCGACGATTTCGATATCAACGACCTGCCTGCACTGACTCGATTAGTGAATTGGGCGGGGCTGCTGGGATCGCGGGTGCTGCTTTCATCGGCCACCTTGCCGCCAGCGCTGGTCGAAGGGTTGTATGAAGCCTACCGCAGCGGTCGCGAAGCTTTTCAGCGCCACCGAGGCGAACCGGGTTTGGCGGTGGATATCTGCTGCGCCTGGTTCGACGAGCACGACCGCCAGCATGAAAACTGCGCAAGTAATGAGACCTTCAAGGCCGCGCATCACGCCTTAGCCAAACGCCGGTTAGAGCGCCTATCGTCTAGCCCGGTGCGCCGCCGTGGCGATATTTTAGCGTTGCCAGCGTTGGGCAAACGCCCGGAGGAGATCAGACCCGCGATTGCAGCGCTGCTGCGCGAGCACGCGCTGGCGCTACACCAGCAGCATCATTCCGTTGATCCTCACACCCGCAAACGCGTTAGTTTTGGCCTTATTCGTATGGCCAATATCGACCCCTTGGTGGATGTGGCCAGAACGCTGTTCCAGCAGGGCGCACCGGAAGGTGTGCGCATTCACCTCTGCGTTTACCATTCCCGCCACCCGCTGGTGATGCGCTCGGAGATTGAACGCCGGTTGGATAAAACGCTGCAACGCGCCGAACCCGAGCGCGTGTTTCAGCAGCCCGATATCCGCCGCCTATTAGATAGCAGTGAAGAAAACGACCACCTGTTTATTGTGCTGGGCTCGCCGGTAACGGAAGTGGGCCGCGACCACGATTACGACTGGGCGATAGTCGAGCCTTCATCCATGCGCTCGATTATCCAGCTAGCGGGCCGCGTACGCCGCCACCGCGCACAGGCCTGTGAAGTGCCTAATATTTTGCTGTTAGAGACCAATCTAAAAGACCTTGAGCGACCGGGAGAACCTGCTTTTCATAAGCCAGGCTTTGAAACAAACGCTACCTGGCGTCTCAAAAACCACTCACTTAACACCTTGTTAACGCCGGATGAGTACCAGGTAATTGACGCCCGCCCCCGCGTGCTGGCGCGGGAAACGCTGCAGGCCACAGAAAGTCTCGTCGATCTAGAGCATGAGCGGCTGCATCAACTGATGATCGAACAGCCCGCCGAACCGTTAACCAAAAAAGACATAAGATTAAAAAAGCAGCCCAAACCACCGCCGTTAGGGGCCTATAGCTGGCATGTCATGCCGCAGCTGCATTTAACCGGTGTTTTGATTCAGCGTGACCCATTTCGCAAGCAGCTCGAACCTGAAATAACCCTAGCGCTGCTGCCCGATGAGGGCGGTGAAACCTGGACGCTACACCGCGTAGACGACGGCGCAAGGCGGGGTGAAAAGCTCTATGTGCCAGTAGAAGAGAGCCTGCTGGTGCGGGTAGACCTGGCAAAAGAGCAGGGCGAGCGGATTCAGCCTTGGGGTGCCAGCGACTATTTAACAGCTCTGGCTGACTTGGCCGAAGACTTGGATATCTCTCTGGATCACGCCGCCCGAACCTTCGGCACGGTAACGGCCTCGGCTAGAAACCAGCGGTGGGGGTATCACTCGGTGTTGGGGTTTTGGCGGAGCAAATGACGTTAAGCATGCTGGTTAATATCTGCGAGCGTTTCGCGAACCAGCGCTTGTATGCCAGCAAGCGCATCAGCGCTGTCATTAGCAAGCCAGGAAAGACTTGGAAATTGTGAGCATAAGCCTACAAATTGTTGGTCTTCTTCAGACCAAAGAATACTAAAGATGTGATCGCTGTGATTTATCATCATTTCTATTCCAACAGAGTGTGATAACCAAAGGGAAAACGTATGGCAGATAATAGCAGAGCAGCAGAAATTCGCTCTGGGATTAAAGCCTTCTTAAAAGAGCGCTTCGATACCAAGGCGGAAAAGCTAGCTCCCGACGATCCAAAATACCAGGCATTAGTTGAGCAGTTCCAGTTCGATACCTGGATCAACGATGCAGCAAGGCGCGTTGGTCAACTGCAAGTCGTAACCCACTCGCTAAAACCTATCCACCCCGATGCCAAAGGTTCCAATCTTTACGCCCCGCCTGAATCGCTAAACAACCACTATCTTGTCGGTAGTCATGTACTACCCGCTGATTTTGCGGGCGATGTGGTGGGCAACGCCGCAGCCTTGGATGTGTATAAGTTCTTGAAGCTGCAGTTCGAAGGAAAATCGCTGCTTGAGCGTGCGCTAGAAAATGACAGCGATTTTGCCAAAGCGTTAAGCGATAACCCCAAACAAGCCCAGGCGTGGATCAGCGCCTTTGCGGCTATTACCGAACCGCGTGGCGAGCACGCCTCACATACCCGAGGCAAACAGCTCTACTGGCTAGTGGGTGATGATGCCGCAGACCTAGAAAATGACGCCGATAACTTCCGTCTGCTTGCACCACTCTATGCCACCTCGCTGGCCCACCGGGTATTCCAAACCATTAACCATGACCGTTTTAGCGAAGAAGCTAAAGAGGCACGAAAAGCCAAGCGGGAAGGCAAATACGCCGAGCAACCCGTGCACAGCTACCCCAACCTGGCCGTACAAAAAATGGGTGGTACCAAGCCGCAAAATATCTCGCAACTTAACAGCGAGCGCGGCGGTAACAACTATTTGATGGCATCGCTTCCACCCAGTTGGAATGTCCGTGATATTCGCCCACCGCTAAAAGTAGCATCGGTTTTCTCCAACCCAGGAATATTTGGCAGCCGCTCAGAAGTGCGCTCCCTTGTTAAAGACCTCAAGCGCTTTCTGGAGACCAACCCCTCCACTGATATGCACACCCGCGATTTACGCGATGACTACACGGCCATGCTGATGGATGAGCTGGCGCTGTTTGCCATGCAAATGCATAGCGTGCCAGCGGGTTGGAGCGACGATGAAAAATGCGAACTGGTCGCCGAAGAAACCTTTTGGCTAGACCCTGGCCGAGCCGAGGAAGATGCCGCTTTTCGTGAAGCGCGAAACAGCGTGGAGTGGGCAGACGAGATTCGCCACCGCTTTGCTAACTGGCTTAATGCCGCGTTAGGCGAAAAGCTCCCATTAGGCGATGTGGAGTTTCGCCACTGGCAGAAAACGCTGGCAAAAGATGCGACTCATCAAGGCATGTTGGATCGTGATCGCCGCTGGATGGAAAGCCTAATGGAAGACTTATCCAACCTGCCAGGAGGTGATGACGATGAGTGATGTTAAAAACCTTCTAGTCTTGCCGCGCCTGCGGGTACAAAACGCCAACGCGATTTCCAGCCCAATGACCTGGGGCTTTCCTGCCATGAGCGCTTTTGTGGGCTTGATGCACGCCCTCGAGCGCAAGCTCTATGCAGCAGGTATCAACGTTTCACTTAGTAACGTCGGCGTTATTTGCCACGATTTTGACGCCCAGGCTACAGAGGGTGGCTACATTCGGGGCTTTCATTTGACCCGTAATCCGGTGGACAAAACCGGCGGCACAGCGGCCATTGTGGAAGAAGGGCGCATCCATCTGGATATCACGCTGATCTTCACGATTGATTCAGCGGCGGCAGAAAATGAGCATGAGGATATTGCCAAACAAATTGGTGAGATCGTTGCGGGTATGCGTATTGCCGGTGGCAGTGTCATCCCCAACCGCGCCGTGCCAAGCCACAAACAACGCCCGCAATGGGTCGCGCTTGATGACAATGAAGAAGAACGGCAAAAGCAGTTCGCGCGCCTAAAGCGGCGCTGGCTGCCGGGCTTTGCGTTAACCCTGCGCGATGACTACCTCACCGAACACCATCAGACGCTGCAACAGCAAAACCCGGAGGCCAGTTTGCTGGATGCGTGGCTAGACCTTTCACGGCTTAACCACTATTGCGCCCTTGAAAATAAAGGTGAATCCAACGAAAAGCCTGTTTGGCAGGTGCAGCGCCCCTATCGTGGCTGGCTGGTTCCGATCCCCGTAGGTTACGGCAAAATCTCTGATCTTTTTAATCCTGGAGAAGTGGCTAACGCCCGGGATAACAAGACTAAGTTTCGCTTTGTTGAAAGCCTCTACTCCATTGGCGAATGGGTCAGCCCCCACCGCATGAAGCAACCTGAAGACCTGCTTTGGTACGTTGATAACGACGAAGAAGCGGGACTTTACCGACTCAACAACGATTACCACCTTCGCGCCTCAGCACAGTAAACAAGGAGCTTAATCATGGCTAAAAACGACACCCTTAAAACCGCTTCCGTCCTCGCCTTTGAACGCAAGCTTGACCCTTCCGATGCCCTGCTTTACGCCAGCAACTGGGAAAAGCGGCAAGATGAGCAGCAGTGGCAGCCGGTAGAAGTGCGCGAAAAATCGGTGCGCGGCACCATTTCCAACCGCCTGAAAGCCAAAGACCAAGACCCCGCTAAACTAGACGCGGCGATTGAAAATCCCAACCTGCAAACTGTCGATGTCGCCACGCTGCCCCACGATGCAGATACTTTAGTTACTCGTTTTACGCTACGTGTATTGGCCGGTGCCGGAAAACCTTCAGCCTGTAACAACGCCGAGTACCAAGCCAAGCTGGAACAAGCCGTCGCCGAATATAAGCAGGCGCAAGGTTTTGGCGAGCTGGCGCATCGCTATGCCAATAACCTCGCGAATGGTCGGTTCCTGTGGCGCAACCGCATGGGCGCAGAGCAAGTCGAGGTCAGTGTTCGCCAATTGGCCCAGGGCAAAACCACCAAAGAGTGGACGTTTGATGCACTGTCGCTCTCATTGCGGGCTTTCGAGGACACCGCCGAGCTTAAAGAGCTCGCCGGTGTTATTGCCTCTGCACTGGCCGGTGAGCAGCACTTACTGCTAGAGGTGGTGGCCTACGTGCGCGTAGGCAGTGGCCAAGAAGTGTTTCCTTCGCAAGAATTGATTCTTGATCGGGGCCGGGGCGATAAGAGCAAAACGCTTTATCACGTTAGCAAGATCGCCGGTATTCACTCGCAGAAACTGGGTAACGCCATTCGCACCATTGATACCTGGTACCCCAATGAGAACGATGAAGACCTTGGCCCTATTGCCGTGGAACCCTATGGCTCGGTGACTACTCAGGGCAAAGCGTATCGCCAGCCCAAGCAGAAGGCCGACTTCTACTCACTGCTGGATAACTGGATGATCAAAGACCAAGTGCCTTCCAAAGAGGATCAGCACTTTGTGATGGCAACGCTGATTCGCGGTGGCGTATTCGGCGAAGCGGGGTAAGCCATGGATCACTATATCGATATCCGATTAAGGCCAGACCCTGACTTTGCCCCGGCAATGTTAATGGGCGCGCTTTATAACAAACTACATCGGGCGCTGTTTGATTTACAGGCCGAAGATGTAGGCATCAGCTTCCCTTGCTATAAGCACGGTGTTCGCGCTCGCACACTGGGAAATCACTTTCGCCTGCACGGCACACAAACGCGTTTGCAGCAGCTAATGAGTGCGGACTGGCTAACCGGTATGCGTGATCACGCTCAGGCGAGCGAGGTGCTTGCGGTGCCTGCTGGTGCTCAACATATCAACGTGGCGCGTAAGCAGTTCAATACGGGCAGCCCAAGTCGTGCCAAGCGCTATGCCAAACGGCATGACATCTCGGAAGAGGAAGCGCAACAGATTTACGCTAAGTTGGCCGAACGGCGTATTGAGCTCCCATTTGTGCAGATCAATAGCCGCTCCACACAGCAGCGCTTTAGCTTGTTTATTGAACATGGCAAACCGGCCGCATCTGCCACGGAGGGCACGTTTAGCCATTACGGCCTAAGCCCCAACGCCACGGTGCCCTGGTTTTGACCCTTTTTTTCAGCGATAAAATAGGACACTAATAATCAACCACTTAGCGGTATCGCTCAAAAAAGGGTGATACCGCTTTTTTCGGCTAAAGCTCTTTAACAATCAACACATTAATTTTGATATGCTCTAGCTCGCTGCCGTGCAGGCAGCTCAGAAATGCTGCTGGCAGAGTTGCACCATGCGGGCGGCGCTCGCTGCCGTGCAGGCAGCTCAGAAACGTTGGCTGGCAGTAGAAGGCGACGACGAATTGCTCGCTGCCGTGCAGGCAGCTCAGAAAAGGGCCATTAGCACATAAGGGTCTTTAATCTGGCTCGCTGCCGTGCAGGCAGCTCAGAAAGCCAGGGCGTCGCGTTCTTGTATGACGGCTTGGCTCGCTGCCGTGCAGGCAGCTCAGAAAAATTGATGGTGGCGAACCGTACACGGGTTGGAGCTCGCTGCCGTGCAGGCAGCTCAGAAATGTCCGGTGGGCGCGCTATCGGTGATATGCACGCTCGCTGCCGTGCAGGCAGCTCAGAAAGGGGTAATGTCGCAATCAACCATATTGGCTCCGCTCGCTGCCGTGCAGGCAGCTCAGAAAGTGCAAACGCTTCAGCAATGGGAGTTCGCCGCGCTCGCTGCCGTGCAGGCAGCTCAGAAACAAGGTCGTTTAGTTTTTTGCGGTTAGCTCCGGCTCGCTGCCGTGCAGGCAGCTCAGAAAAGCCGGGCAGTGCAGGCAGAACTGGAAAGTAGGCTCGCTGCCGTGCAGGCAGCTCAGAAAAGCAGCACGCCACCTGCAACACCCCAACCAATGCTCGCTGCCGTGCAGGCAGCTCAGAAACGGATGATTGGGCGGTTGCGGCGGGGATTGAGGCTCGCTGCCGTGCAGGCAGCTCAGAAAAACGCGCCCGCTTCAATATGCTGGATCTTGCGGCTCGCTGCCGTGCAGGCAGCTCAGAAATGCGACAAGCTTAGCATTCACGAAAGATCGTTGCTCGCTGCCGTGCAGGCAGCTCAGAAATCAAAACTGAACAAACTGGTTGAAAGGCACGGGCTCGCTGCCGTGCAGGCAGCTCAGAAATGATTAGGCATAGCCTTCGCGAACTCTTCCGGGCTCGCTGCCGTGCAGGCAGCTCAGAAATGCACCGAACGCACCCGCTCCTGGTATGAAGAGCTCGCTGCCGTGCAGGCAGCTCAGAAATCGCAGCGCAAAACGCCAAGGCACACGCCGCGGCTCGCTGCCGTGCAGGCAGCTCAGAAACAGCTGAGCTCTTCGGTTTCGCTCTGCTTTTCGCTCGCTGCCGTGCAGGCAGCTCAGAAACGGACGTTTACCTATGCAAACCACAACCGAACGCTCGCTGCCGTGCAGGCAGCTCAGAAAAATTACTGTCACCGCTGAACATTACGGGTACGGCTCGCTGCCGTGCAGGCAGCTCAGAAAGATAACGTTAGGACGGCGCTTAAGTTTGTACGGCTCGCTGCCGTGCAGGCAGCTCAGAAAGGATGCAGCGCCCAGCAAAGCGCTAGCAGCGCCCTCGCTGCCGTGCAGGCAGCTCAGAAATGCTGCCGCCGCCCGGTCAACTGCTGAAACTCGCTCGCTGCCGTGCAGGCAGCTCAGAAATGGTTAAGCAAGCACGCAGGTGGCACTCACAAGCTCGCTGCCGTGCAGGCAGCTCAGAAAACCCCCAGCATATCAACGACCAGCCAGCACGCGCTCGCTGCCGTGCAGGCAGCTCAGAAAACGAGCACGTCCAGGATGTTGGTCTTGGTTACGCTCGCTGCCGTGCAGGCAGCTCAGAAATAGATGCGCTCGCGCCTCCAAGCCTTTCAGATGCTCGCTGCCGTGCAGGCAGCTCAGAAAGGCACCGGCGGCGCGGTGGTGGGCTGCATTGCGCTCGCTGCCGTGCAGGCAGCTCAGAAACACAAAATAGGCCACCGCCCCAACTGGAAACAGCTCGCTGCCGTGCAGGCAGCTCAGAAAAAAAAGGTGGGGTATCGAAAAGCGCACTTAGTGCTCGCTGCCGTGCAGGCAGCTCAGAAAGAAGAAAGGAGAGCCGACGAAGACCTTCGGGAGCTCGCTGCCGTGCAGGCAGCTCAGAAAGGATCTCCCAAGCCGTAGGGGCGCGCCACTGTGCTCGCTGCCGTGCAGGCAGCTCAGAAACCGCTGGGCGGCAATACTCGCACTGTTGACGATGCTCGCTGCCGTGCAGGCAGCTCAGAAATATGCCCGAAATGCCCCCGCTGCCGCAATTCCGCTCGCTGCCGTGCAGGCAGCTCAGAAAAAGTCGCCACGGCGTTGCAGCAGGTCAACGCCGCTCGCTGCCGTGCAGGCAGCTCAGAAAAGCGAGCGGAATATGCTGACGCCAGAGATTTGGCTCGCTGCCGTGCAGGCAGCTCAGAAATGATCGACCAGCGCTTGCTGGATTTGCTCAATGCTCGCTGCCGTGCAGGCAGCTCAGAAATTCCTCTTTGGATATATTCAGCTGCTTAACGAGCTCGCTGCCGTGCAGGCAGCTCAGAAACTGAAGGCAACTTGAACAAGGAAGACGTTTTAGCTCGCTGCCGTGCAGGCAGCTCAGAAAACAGCGCCGCCTTTTTTCTATCTGAATTCGTAGCTCGCTGCCGTGCAGGCAGCTCAGAAAAGTGGCCGTGCGGAAGTTGGGCACCTCTGCGTGCTCGCTGCCGTGCAGGCAGCTCAGAAAGAAGCGCTGGAAAAGATCGAATCGCCGCTGGCGCTCGCTGCCGTGCAGGCAGCTCAGAAAAATTCGGACTCATTTATTCAGAGTTAGGTTCGGCTCGCTGCCGTGCAGGCAGCTCAGAAAGGCACGCGGAGGATCAAGCCCTTCACGTCATAGCTCGCTGCCGTGCAGGCAGCTCAGAAATGTTTAGTCCCTACAGTGTAACGACTATTGTAGCTCGCTGCCGTGCAGGCAGCTCAGAAAAGCATCGTGATATGGCCCGGTAACGCCAAGGCGCTCGCTGCCGTGCAGGCAGCTCAGAAATGCAGCCGAACAAGAGAACCAGGCTGACGAATGCTCGCTGCCGTGCAGGCAGCTCAGAAAGCTCGGCTGCTGGCAGTAGGTGCGTTCGGAATGCTCGCTGCCGTGCAGGCAGCTCAGAAAATAAGAAGAGCTTTCGAGCGCTTGCTGTACGCGCTCGCTGCCGTGCAGGCAGCTCAGAAAAGACAAAATAAAACCGCCTCTTGGGCGGCTAGGCTCGCTGCCGTGCAGGCAGCTCAGAAAAGCGACACGGTTTGCTCGCCGATAATGCCGCGGCTCGCTGCCGTGCAGGCAGCTCAGAAAGTGTACATTTCCGACCAGCCGCCCGACGACGCGCTCGCTGCCGTGCAGGCAGCTCAGAAAGTGTACATTTCCGACCAGCCGCCCGACGACGCGCTCGCTGCCGTGCAGGCAGCTCAGAAATGGTTAATGCCACGGACGGCATACCTGCCCCAGCTCGCTGCCGTGCAGGCAGCTCAGAAACACGAGGATCGTTGTCCCGGTCTTTTCGGCACGCTCGCTGCCGTGCAGGCAGCTCAGAAAAGAGGCGCAACTAGTCTTTACCATCGACTACACGTGCGCTGCCGCTCAGGCAGTTGCAGATAGATTTAAGGTATGTGCATCTGGCACCGCTGCGCGGTGCTTCCGCGGGTGCGCTGACGCTTACGCCGCGCTACTCGAAATGTGCACTGGGCGAGTAAGGTGGTCTGTGAACTATGATACGACTTAATGCTCAACAGGTTGAAATGTGACCGCTTCATCGAAACCGTACATGCATTGCTCTGGAAAGGCGTGCAGCTCGTTATCAGTCTCAATCGCTGCTGCGCGGCGGGCATCTCCATACGTTTCGTTCATCAGTTCAGGTAGTAATGCTTTCAAGCTGGGGTTGTCGTTAAGCAGGCGGGTTGTTTTGGCTTGAGCATCGATGATCGTCAACCGCCAGCTACGTGAGCGCTGTTCAGGCTGGTGATCCCATTTAAGCAGGTGCATTAACAGGCGAACCAGTTGACTGACCAGCAGGCGCCGTTCAGTTTTGCCCATGCTCTCAATCTCCTCGGCTAGATGCTCAAGATCAAGTTGTTCCAGTTTTCCAGCCCGCAGAAACCCTGCTTGCTCAAGCGCCCAGGAGTAGGCATCGCGTTCATAATGTACGGCCATAGTGATACTCCTCTAAAACCGCTTTGCATCTGTTTAGTGTAAACGTAAGACGACAGCAGGCGAAAAACTTGAAGTGAATATAAGTTAACGGGATGGCTTCTACTTACTGTTGCTAAGCGAAGTGCGGGGATAGTTTCCCCGTCACTTTGTGTGGTTATGATTAATTTTGTGATGCAGCTCGGGCAGCTTAGAATCAAAGCGACAACAGCTATCACCCCAACATCCTGTTCGCTGCTGCCTAGGCAGCTTAGAAAAAGATACGGCTTACCGCCCAGGCTGCTTAGAAAACAAAACTCAAGATAATACGAAATATTGAGCTTATTGCTGGTCAGAGTCGTCCTTCATTACTGGATAGCTGAACCATTTATTAACTAAAATTGATAGTATGGGCGCGTTCTTAAAAGGGATTTCCACTTATGTACTCGTTGAATAAAGCCATTGTTCTCGCCGCCGCGATCACCCTGGCGTCTCCTGCACTGGGTCAGTCAGTGGAGAAAGGAACCGAGGCCTATAACAATGGCAATTACGCCACTGCTCTGAAGCATTTTGAGCCATTGGCCGAAGAAGGCGATGCCGATGCGCAGTATACGCTTGGTCTCATGTACGACCTTGGCGAGGGAGTCACCCAGGACGCTTCAACAGCCGCCGAGTGGTACCGAAAAGCTGCCGAACAGGGCGATGCCGACGCACAGCAAAGTCTTGGTCTCATGTATGAATATGGCAAGGGAGTTCCCCAGAGCTCCTCAACTGCCGCTGAGTGGTACCTACGAGCGGCTGAGCAGGGCAATGCCATCGCTCAAACCGATCTTGGCATTATGTATGCCAGTGGCGCGGGGATCCCCCAGAATGCCTCAACGGCTGTTGAGTGGCTCCGCCGGGCCGCTGAACAGGGAAATGCCCGCGCGCAGTTCAATCTTGGCAATATGTATCGCACTGGCAATGGGGTTCTCCAGAGCGCCTCAACGGCTGTTGAGTGGTACCGCCGAGCGGCTGAGCAAGGCAATACCGATGGACATTACACTCTCGGCACCATTGTCGACGCTCAGTACATTCTTGGTGTCATGTACGACCTTGGTGAGGGAGTCACCCAGAACTCTTCAACAGCCGCCGAGTGGTATCAAAAAGCTGCCGAACAGGGACATGCTGACGCACAGTACGAACTTGGGGTCAGCTACTACAATGGCGAGGGGGTAAGCCGTAATCTAGTCATGGCTAATGTGCTGAACAATCTGGCGGCGGCACAATGGCATGAACAGGCCCGCCAAAATCGTGATGCTATTGCTAACGAATTGTCGCGTGAGCAGCTCACTGAAGGGCAACGCATGGCGAGTGAGTGGCGTGTGAGAACACCGTTACCCACATTGCAAGATATCAGCACCTGGCCGTAGCAGCGATTTATCGGCTCGCCATTCCGGGCCGATTTTCTTCCCTGAAAAGCTCAAGATAAGGCTAATTACTTTGAAAAATTCGTGTGAACGGATTCTCTAGGTAGACGTGTAATCTTGAAGTTCGCTGCCGGCTAGGCAGTTGTGGCTAGATTTAAGATATGTGCACTTGGCACCGCTGCGCGGTGCTTTCGCGCCGGGCCGCCGTCGCGGGTGCGCCTTAGGCTTACCACGCGCTACTCGGAATGTGCATGATGCGTAACAAGTGGGAAGTGTGTGTTATCGCCCAGGTAACTTGAGAACGGTGGGGGAGTTCGAGTCTCCCCATCCGTAGTGCTCTGCTTTCCAGGCCGTTCAGGTAAAAGTGGCGGATGCGGCGAGCATTGAATCCTTCTGACGATTTCTGGCGTCTAATCGCAATTAACGGCAAATCCTACTTAGTTTTCGTGCGGCATTGGGATATACTTATTTAGCTATACGCTAGATTAACTATACCGTTAACGTTAAAACATGGATCTTTCCCGCATGGATACTCATCACTTAGCGCCTGAGCCGCAAAGCGTGGCAGCTCGTCATAATCTTGATGGTCTCTCGCTTTTTTTTCTGACATTTAAAACCGGCTTACTCACTTTTATTACGCTGGGTATTTACCGGTTCTGGCAAACAACCCGTATCCGTAAGTACCTTTGGGCCTCTACAAGCGCCGATGATTCTAGCTTGGAGTACACCGGTACAGGGCTTGAAAAATTTATTGGCTTTCTCATTGCACTTGTCATCCTGGCAGGGTATCTCGGTGTTTTCCAGATGGTGCTTTTCTACTTCGGCCTGTCGTTCTTTGATGTCTCGTCAGATGCTACTAATCCGGCGGAGCAAGTCCGCTATTTAGTGGCTTTTTATGTACAGGTTATAGCTATTGTACCGCTTATCTTTTATGCCAGTTATCAAAGTCGCCGGTATATGATGGGACGCACGCGGTGGCGCGGGATCCGTTTTAGCATGGAGAAAGGGGCATGGGGCTATGTAGTTCGTGCCATTGGTTATAGGCTGCTTACCATTGTGACGCTGGGAGTGCTCGCGCCGCTGGCTACATTCAAATTAGAGCAATATATGGCTGAGCGGAGTTCCTATGGTGATATACCCATTAAGCAAGGTGGTTCCTGGATGCGTCTTTATCCAGCGCTAACGCATTTGTTTATTGGCACGGTCATTCTCTTGGTGTGTTTAGGTGTTTTTATAAGCGGGTATAACGGCCTGGCAGCAGCCCTGCTTTGTGTTGGTGGCGTCTGGGTGGCTATTGGTTTTGTGTATTACCAGGTTAAGAGTTTTGCGTATATGAATTCCCATAAGACATTAGGCGATGAGGTCAGCTTTAAGTCCGAGCCTAAAACCATTGCTGTTATCCGGATCTACTTCATTGCAGGTGTCGGGATGAGTGTGATGTTGTTGTTTATAGGGAGCGTGATGACGGCCATTTTTGATTTGGCCCTGTCGTCAGTTAATGTTGGCCTCATCGTTACTGTGTTGGGCTATGTCTTCATATTTGTGCTGTTGCAGGCAATGAAAATGGTGATGATTACGCAGCCAATACTGGAGCATTTTATCCAGACGTTCCGTATTGTTAATCCAGAGCCTTTAAACCAAATTCAGCAGCGTCAGGCAGATGATACTGTTGGCGCTGAGGGCGTGGCTGATGCACTCGATGTCGCTGGCGCGTTTTAATGTTACAAGCGCAATTCTTTGATGGCGTGACAGCCTATCGTCACGAGGTGTGCATTTCGGTTTTAGATGACCAGCAGGCGCTGGTCATCCACGCAGACTCGCTAGCTGAGCCCGTTCGCTGGGAACTTTCCGATCTTCGTGCGCTGAGTGATAGTTCGAGTACAGCGCAGCTAACCTTGACCCGTTATACCTCGTCTGTTGACGAGAGAGATCCCGCTCGGCTTATTGTCACTGACAGCGACTTCATTGCTGGGTTGCGCGCCACACAGCCTGATCTTTTCCGCCGTGATGTCCGAAAGAGAACCTGGCTGCGCATGGCAGGATGGGGAGCGGGCGCGGTGGGTGCCATTGCGCTGATGCTGTTCGTTATCTTGCCGGGCATGGCCAATATCCTGGCTGAGGCTATTCCGATTGAGCGTGAAGTTGCCTTTGGCAAAGCAGTTACCCAGCAAATCGAGTGGGTGCTAAGCAGCTCAAGTGCAAGCACGCAGCGTTGTGATTCCCCTAAGGGGATAGCGGCGCTTAATACGATGCTGGAAAGGCTGACAGCTGGGCGTGATATGCACTACGAAATTGCCGTTCAGGTTTTTGAGCATCCGGGAGTCAATGCATTTGCCGCCCCCGGCGGGCAGGTGGTTATCCTGAGTGCTTTGCTGGAGAAAGCTGAGACCCCCGAGGAGGTGGCGGGTGTTTTGGCGCATGAAATTGGTCATGTGGAGCGGCGAGACCCTATGCGGCAAGCATTACGGGCGGCGGGAGCTGCGGGGCTGCTTTCCATGGTGTTTGGGGATCTTGCGGGCGCTGCGTTGGTAAGTGAGCATTTGCTTACCGCCGCCTATAGCCGAGAGGCTGAAGTCGAGGCAGACCGTTTTGCTCTCGACATGCTCGCTGCGGCGCAGGTTGATGTAGCAGGGTTTGCCAACTTTTTTGCTCGCATTGAGGAGTTGGAAGCAGGTGATATTGCCATCCCTGAGCGTTTATCTACACACCCTGATTCCAACTGGCGCGGTGCCCAGGCCCAGCATTTTGCTGAAAGCCAAGGCGAGACCACTGCTGTCCTAACGTCAACTGAATGGGCGGCTTTGCAAGCGATTTGCGATTAAAGCGATTGATGACGCTGCATCGCAAATCGCGCAACGCTTCATGTGTCTTTTTCGTCGCCCTCCCATCTTTCCATGGCGCGTTTATCGTCGGGTACTCGGACGATGTGGCCGACTTCCAGCTTGTGGTGGCTTTGGTGGCGGCCGCCTTTGGGATCGATGATCGCGGCGACTTCGCCGATGCTGACGGCGTCATCTTCTCGGTAGGCTTCTACTTTGACGCGCACCATGGCGCCTTGATAGCGGGCGGAAATAATGTCGCCTGGGTCGGGTTGGCCGCTCTGCTCCGGGTGCTTTTTAAAGTACTGCACAATACTGGCGTTGCCGGGTTCGTCCCATTCAATATGCTGATGCATCGATGTCTTCCTTGGTTAAATAAGCGTGTTTTGAAGCGCATTGCCTTAGTGTAGTGCCTTCAACGGGGTTGTGTTCTGTTTATCCAAGGTTCTGTTCTTCCACCGCCGGTGGGCTGTTTTCCTGCCCTACGTACTGAAATAGAAAGTTGAGCGCTGCCGGTAGGCTGGCGCGCCATACCTGCCATGTGTGGCCGCCGGGGTAGAGATCAAGCCGCACATCGTTGGGTTGGATGCGTTCCATGGCTTGACGCAGGATGCGCGCGTGAAATTCCGCGTCATAAACGTCGCTACGTCCCGCGCTGATATACAGCGGCACGGGGGGAAGATCGCCCTCTTCCTCAGTACCGCGGGGAGTTACGCGTAGGCGGTAGTCTTCCAAATAGGCGGTGTAGTTAAGGCTTTGCCACAGTTCGCGATCAAACCGCCCCTGATCATTGATAAATGAGGGATGGCGCCAGGCGGTGGAGTTACGCGGCGGCAGGGGAGCATAGCTTGCGGGGCTTAACACGGCGACTGCGGCAAACAGCTCAGGCCGCTCCAGGGCGAAGTTGAGTGCCCCATAGCCGCCGGCCGAATAGCCCGCCACGCCACGCAGGTGGCGTTCTTGTCCCACGCGATAGGTTGCTTCCACGTGAGGCATTAGGTCGTTAAAAAACGCGCTACGGGCAGGTTCGTTGTGACCATCCACCCACCAACTGCGACTGCCGGGCATTATGAAAACAGCCGGTGGAATATGTCCGGCGCTAATTAACCTATCCGCCACCTGCTGTAAGTTGCCACGAGAAACCCAATCGCGGTCAGTATTAAACGAGCCGTGCAGCATATACACAACGGGATAGGCGTCTGTCGCTTGGGCGTCATAATTGTCAGGTAAATAAACGCTGTAGGGGTAGTCGTAACCTAGCGTGGGCGAGAAAAACTGATGGTGCTCAACCTCGCTGGCTAAACTATGGCCACTGAATGTTAGCCACCCAATAAATGCAGTGAGTAGGGCGTTAAATCGGTATGAAAGCAGCGGTGGCTTGGGGATGAACACGTTTCCTCCGGGAATTAAAACTGTTCAATAGGGTCGGACAGCGTGAAGGCCCTCATTGTTCATCATAGCCATATAAGACAGTCAGTTAGCATAGTTATTCATCATCGCCATTCAAAATGCCAGGGTAGGAATAGGTAGCGGCGGGAGGCCCAATGCGGAAAATTGAAGAGATCTATTGGTTGCGTGCTTACGGCTGTATGGCCGTTTTTTTGTTTCATTTACTAGATCACGTCAATCAACGCCTCGATAACGTTGCTACCGATTTGATGCGCATACCGTTGGTGTTGGGCACGCCGATTTTCCTGTTTATTGCTGTCTTTGTGTTTGCCGTTCGCTACGACAAAGCCGTGCCGGAAGGTTTTTTAGCCCAGCGTGTGAAGTATGTAATGGTGCCGTATTTTGTGTATGGCTTTATTTATTCGACGGCTGAATGGGTAAGGTTGCAGGCATCAGACGAGCCGGTAGGCTTCGTGGCCAACGCTGTTGAGTATTATATTTATGCGGGCTGGCATGGCTATTTTTTGATCATTGCCATGCAGTTTTATGCCGCCTATTGGTTGTTTACCCGCTGGCAGCTGTGGCGCTTGAACCCGGTGCCTTGGCTGTGGGGCGCTTGTGTCATCAGCATGGCGTATTGGGGCCTGGCTTATTGGTTTGACGTTGACTGGCCTGGCTACCTGCTGTGGATTGCCCCGCTGGGGTGGATCTATGTATTTTTCCTGGCGCTGGTGTTGGTGCGCTACTACCCGTTAGCTCCTGAGGGCTTGTTTCTGGCGCGGCCTGCCTGGATGCAGCAAATGGCACGCCCGGTATGGCTGGCGCTGCTGGTGGTGCTGATTATTGCCGCGACTTTTGCGGGCTGGCTGGCATTCTCTTCTAAAGAGGTGTGGGTGATTCCTTTCTTCGTGCTATTTACGCTTTGCGCCATGCGTTACTTGGCCGGGCGGCCTGCGCCTATGTGGGTGCGCCACATCAATGCGTATTCGTTTGGTATCTACTTGGCTCACCCGATGTTTTTTGTGCTTGCCGATCTGGCTATTGAGCCTTTGTCGCTACCGATAGGAGCGTATGCCCTGGTGCTTTTGGTGGTGGGCGTAGTGGGGTCGGCGTCGCTTAATAAGCTGGCCAATACCACCACGCTTGGTGCGATGCTGTTCGGCAAGCGGTTGAAGGTAAGTTAGTAAAGCAGGGTTAGTAAAACAAGGTTAGTAAAGCTAGGTTAGTGAAGATAAGCCAGTTAAAGACAAGCCAGTTAAAGACAAGCCAGTAAAGACAGCCCAGTTAAAACAGGCCGGTAAAGAAAGCGCTAGTGAGTAGCGGCAGAAAGCGTATCAGGGACGAGGCGTGCAAACCGTATCGGGTGCGTTAGGCAACGTGCGGGTAGCAGGCTCTTCTGCTTGGCTAAGCAAATGTCCGCTGTAGCTTTTCAAACGGGTGGGGAAGGCGTGTAAACGCTGCAGGAAATCATCTATCGCTCTGCTATCGTCCAGCTCAGGGTCAAAGCCGCCCAAGCGTTCAAGCCACGCTCGCCTAACGGCAATGTAGGGCGGGAATATCAAGGCGCTAACCAATAAGCGCCGTAGAATGCGTTCCGGCAGCGATGGTTGGGTGAAACCGATAATTAAGGCGTCAAGACTGTAGGTGTTGAGCTGTGGGTAGAGCGCACCCCAGAGGTCGGATGGCAGTGGTTTTTTCTGCAGCGCAATGATTAGCCACTCTGCTTGACTGGCAGACGCCGCTTTATTGAGGCGAGCCCCTAGGGGCCGCACCGGGGTAATTAGCGAGTGAGTGTGGTAACGCTGCTCGATAGCACTCAGCCGTTCTTGGGCATGAGTGGCCGTCACCAAAATAGGCAGCAAATGGTCGGCAACACCGGATTCACGTATGGATTTTAAGTGGCGTGGCAACATTTCACCCGTCACCATGGCGTCAACAATAAAGCAGACCGATCCCATTTGCCGACTCCGACTGTGAGCAAACCTATCAAATTGTAATTTATTGTAGTATCTGGTTTATTTGGGTAGCAAGTAAAAAAACTTGCGAGCCCCAAAAGAGTATTCAGTATATTTAATGCACTAAAAGTGCGCATAAATAATTATTTTTGTTCTATTTTGGTGCGTTATGGCTTTTTTAAGCGGCTTTAGAAGCCTGCTTTAACAATTATGCGTCATCAAGAGGCATTGAGATCCATTTTTTAATAGTTATAAAACAGTTAGTTGTTGTCTTTTTATGCCATATTGGTGCAGTGTTGGCATGCTCTCTGCATTATATTTGGAAGCGGCTAGCGGGCCGTAGGCATAAGCCTTGCGGCGTGCTAAAACGATAGCCGGTCTGAAATGCTCGCTGAGCGATTTGTGAAAAATGTCAGGCAAACGTTGAGCGAACAAGAATGACAAACGTGCGGTTTAGCACGTATTTTGTCGAACAACACTTTTATCGGTAGCTTACTGTCGTTAGCTTTAAGCCACGCTCATACCGGAGGACACTATGTCAGCCAAGACTCTCGCGCTAATTGAAGAACACGATGTTAAATGGGTAGACCTGCGTTTTACCGACACGCGCGGTAAAGAACAGCACGTTACCGTGCCCGCTCGCGATGTGAACGAAGAATTTTTCGAGAATGGCCAAATGTTTGATGGCTCTTCTATCGAAGGTTGGAAGGGCATCAACGAATCCGACATGATTCTGAGCCCGGAAGATGGTACAGGCTACCTCGACCCCTTCACCGAGGATGCAACGCTGGTTCTGCGTTGCGACATCATCGAGCCGGCCACTATGCAGGGCTACGATCGTGATCCGCGCTCCATCGCCAAGCGCGCTGAAGCTTATCTAGAGTCTACGGGTCTGGGTGATACCGCGTTTTTCGGTCCTGAGCCTGAGTTTTTCATCTTTGACGAAGTGCATTGGAAGTCTGACATTCAGGGTTCCATGTATAAAATCACTTCTGACGAAGGTGCCTGGGCAACCAATAGTCAGGTAGAAGGCGGCAACTTAGGTCACCGTCCGCGCGTTAAAGGCGGCTACTTCCCGGTTCCTCCGGTGGACAGCTTCCACGATATTCGTGGTGCGATGTGTAATACCCTGGAAGCGATTGGTCAGACCGTCGAGGTTCACCACCACGAGGTTGCTAACGCGGGTCAGAACGAAATCGGCGTCAAATTCAACACGCTGGTGAAGAAAGCTGACGAAGTTCAGGAAATGAAGTACGTGATCCACAACGTAGCGCATGCTTACGGCAAAACGGCGACCTTTATGCCGAAGCCGCTGGTAGGTGATAACGGTTCGGGTATGCACGTGCACCAGTCGTTCTGGAAAGATGGCCAAAACCAGTTTGCCGGTGACGAGTACGCGGGCCTGTCTGAAATGGCGCTTTTCTATATCGGCGGCATCATCAAGCACGCTCGTGCACTGAACGCCTTTACTAACGCTTCTACTAACTCTTACAAGCGTCTGGTGCCAGGTTTTGAAGCGCCGGTTATGCTGGCTTACAGCGCCCGCAACCGTTCTGCTTCAATCCGTATTCCCTACACGGCAAGCCCGAAAGGCAAACGCGTAGAAGCGCGCTTCCCTGATCCGACTGCCAACCCTTACCTGGCTTTCTCTGCCATGTTGATGGCCGGTATCGACGGCATCAAGAATAAGATCCATCCTGGCGACGCCATGGACAAAAACCTGTACGACCTGCCGCCAGAAGAAGGCAAGTTAGTACCGACTGTCGCGCACAGCCTGGATCAAGCACTGGAAGCCCTCGACGCTGACCGTGCATTCTTGACCGAAGGTGGCGTGTTCACCGACGAAATGATCGATGCCTACATTGAACTCAAGATGGAAGAAGTGGAGCGTATCCGTATGACCACGCACCCGATTGAGTTTGATATGTACTACAGCTGTTAATGAGTAACGGTGATTGTTAATAGAACCCCGCTCCGGCGGGGTTTTTTATTACTGGGGGCTGAGCAGCGCTGCAAGGGGCGCGATGAGCATTAATACAGTAGCGATGCGCGGCGTGCGGGTAGCCCTGTTGGGCGCAGCGCTCGCTGGCAGTGCAGCAACGGCGTTCGGGCAAACGGTTTACCGGGTGACCGATGAGCACGGCAACGTTACCTTCACCGATAACCCTGGCCGCGGTGGCGAGGCCTTGGAGTTGACGCCGTTGCCAAGCCTGCCGCCTGGGTTAAACGCTGCGCTCGCCAATCCTAGCGCCCCAACACCGGCTGCTGCACGACTGCGCGGTAAACCGGGGCAGCCCTTTATGCCCTATGACCACTTCTCGATTGCGCTGCCCCAGCAGGGCGCACGGGTGGAAAACGGTATGACCGCGGTGGAAGTGGCTATTGCGCCACCGCTGCGCGACGACCACCAGGTACGGCTGCTAGTGAATGGCGATATTAGCCAGACAGCGCTGCACAGCGACGTTTTCTGGCTAACGGGGCTTGCGCAGGGCGGCACGAACTTCAGGCAGAGTTGCTGGATAGCCACCAACGTTTGCAGCACCGTACAGCAGCCGTGACGATTACGGTGCCTTAATGCTCGTTTCTTAAACGCGGTTTATGAGTAAATCCGGCATTAAAATTCCCTTCCATCGCCTGCATGCACTAAAGTGGTGCATCAATAGGTGCATTTGCCGTTGTGGGTGCGCTAAAACGATTCGTCCCTGTACCCGGCGATGCCCGCAAGCCGTGCAACTGGGCATAGATGCATAGTTGGCGCGCTTTTTGCAGTTCCCTCATTGATCATCCACCTGTAGGTCTGTAACGGCGATGGAAGACGTGATTTTTCAGGACACCACCATGCATCAGCGTTTGCTTGAACATCTCACCACGGCGGTATTGCTGCTAGACGGCGAGCTGCGTGTGCGCTGGATGAACCCTGCCGCTGAAGCGTTGTTAGCGGTCAGCCTTAGCCGTGTTCACGGGATCAGCCTGGATACGCTGCTCGGCGGGGATGAAAGTATTGACGATGTATTGGCCAAGGCGCGGGATGCGTTTCACCCTTATACCCAGCGCGAAGCGCGCATTACGCCGCTTAATAGTGAACCGCTTACGGTTGACTACACGGTGACGCCGCTATCTGACGATGAGTTGCTGTTAGAAGTTGAGCCGCGGGATCGCTTGATGCAGATCTCCCGTGAAGAAGCGCTCACCACCCGTCAGGAGACCATCAAGGTGCTTGCCCGCGGGCTTGCCCACGAAGTCAAAAATCCCCTGGGCGGCATCCGTGGTGCCGCCCAGCTATTAGAGCGGGATCTGGACGACCCGGCGCTGCGCGAATATACCCATATCATTGTGGAAGAGGTGGATAGACTGCGCGATTTGGTCGACTCCATGCTTGGCCCTAACCGTATTCTTAAGCACGAGCCGGTCAATATTCACAAAGTGCTTGAGCGGGTGCGAGCGCTGCTGATTGCCGAGCACCCTTGCGTAACGATCAGCCGCGATTATGACCCCAGCCTGCCCGACCTTTCCGGCGATGAGGCGCAAATGATTCAGGCGGTGCTCAATGTGGCTCGCAATGCGGTGCAGGCCATGAGCGATGCGCAAACGCCGGAGCCTTCTTTAATACTGCGTACCCGCGCCCGCCGCCAATTTACCCTTGGCGCTGAACGCCACCGACTGGTCAGTGAAGTTGCGGTGATCGATAACGGCCCCGGCATTCCCGTTGCGCTGCAGGAAACGCTGTTTTACCCCATGGTGTCGGGGCGTGCGGAAGGCAGCGGACTTGGGCTCTCTATCGCCCAGTCGATTTTGCACCAACATCAAGGATTGATCGAATGCGACTCACGCCCTGGACACACCGAATTTCGTTTACTGATTCCCATGGTTATTAATTTCACCGGAGAAGCGTCATGACTGAGGCTGCACGTAATGATGTTGCGCGGGTGGTCATTGTCGATGATGACCGCGCTATCCGCTGGGTGCTGGAGCGCGCATTAGCGCAACCCGACCTGGACGTTGAGTGTATTGAGCGCGCCGACGTTGCCCTGACGCGTTTGCTGGAAAGCCCTCCGGACGTGCTGGTCACCGATATTCGTATGCCGGGTATCGACGGACTTGATCTGATGGCGCGCGTGCGCGAGGCGCATCCCGACCTGCCGGTGATCGTGATGACCGCGCACTCCGACCTGGACAGCGCCGTGGCTTCTTATCAAGGTGGGGCATTTGAATACCTGCCCAAGCCGTTTGATGTTGACGAGGCTCTGGCACTGGTGCGTCGCGCCGTGGCCCACGCCCGTGAACGTCAGCGTCCGGTCACCGTGCCAGAAGGGTTAAACGCTGAGATTATTGGCGAAGCGCCGGCGATGCAGGAGGTGTTTCGCGCGATTGGTCGCCTTTCCCACTCTCACATCACGGTGTTGATTAACGGCGAGTCGGGTACCGGTAAAGAGCGCGTTGCCCAGGCGCTTCACCAGCATAGCCCGCGGGCGGGTAAGCCCTTTATCGCGCTCAACATGGCGGCCATTCCCCGCGATTTGATTGAGTCTGAGCTGTTTGGTCACGAGAAAGGCGCCTTTACGGGGGCGGCCCAGCAGCGCCAGGGGCGCTTTGAGCAGGCCAATGGCGGCACGCTGTTTTTAGACGAAATAGGCGATATGCCCTCTGAAACCCAAACGCGCTTACTGCGTGTATTGGCCGATGGGGAGTTCTATCGCGTTGGTGGACATACACCGGTCAAAGTGGACGTACGTATCATCGCCGCTACCCACCAAAATCTGGAAGTGCTGGTGGACGACGGTCGCTTCAGGGAGGATTTGTTTCACCGCCTGAACGTGATCCGTATCCACCTGCCCAAGCTTGCCGAGCGGCGGGAAGATATTCCCCGCTTAACCCGACACTTTTTAGCCGAGGCGGCGAAAGAGCTGACCACCGATATCAAGGTGCTGACCAGCGAAGCCGAGGCTCATCTGACACGCTTGCCGTGGCCCGGCAACGTGCGTCAGTTAGAGAATATCTGCCGCTGGCTAACCGTGATGGCCTCGGGGCGTGAAATTCTGGTCGAAGATCTACCGCCGGAACTGCGTTCTACCAGCGCTTCCGAGAGTAGTGCCCACGGCGATTGGCGCACAGCGTTTCGCGATTGGGCGGATCATGCTCTGGCCGAGGGCCATACCCACCTGTTGGAAGAAGCGGTGCCGGATTTTGAGCGGATTCTGATTGAGACGGCGTTAAAACACACCGGTGGACGCAAAGGTGAAGCTGCCGAGCTGCTAGGCTGGGGGCGCAATACGCTCACGCGTAAACTGAAAACGTTGCTACCGGCACTCGCTGACGAGTAATTATTAGAAGTCAGACAGACTCCTAGTCGTCAGCGAGTATATATACCGCATCGGCTAGGGTGGGGTCGGGCAAGGTGCAGTCGCTCATTTGCCATGGCAGCAGGCTAATGGTGTCGTTAATGCCCATGGCATTGAGCTGATAGGCAACGCCTTCGTTGTAGGTCACATGGCCTAGCCCCATTAGGCCCACCGCCAGGGCGCCGCTCTCTGTGGCTTCGGCCAAGCGCTGGGCCATGGCGGTATCCCAGGTGAGCTGCGCCTGAATAAAACGCTCAAGCGATTCCGGGTCATCACCCATGGCGTGCTGATTAAACACCTCGGTGAGCCGTGAGCGGTAACTGGCGCTGGCGGGCTGTGGCGCCGGGATCGCAAAGCGCTCATCCGCGGGTACGCGCTCCCAGCCATCAGTGAACAGCCGCTGGCGCAGCTCTGGGGCGATATTAAGCGCGACCAACGGTATCTGTGCCATTCGGGCAAACGCTAAAATCGGCATATACAGGGCTGAATCAAACCCCCAGGCCTCGTCCCACTGGGTTTGTTCAAGCAGCGTATTGTCATCCAATTCACCGGCTATCCAGGCATCCAGAGCAGGCTGAGCGCTGCGCGGTAGCATTTCCAGGCCAATCACTAAATCATCGCGAAGGGCATGCAATCCCGCTAGGGTATGCAACTGCCAGCGGTGATGGGCAATGTCATCGTGCTGTTCACCGAGCAATACCACCTGCTGCTGGGCCGCCGTAGTTAGCAAATCGCTGTTCGCGAGCGGCCGCTCATTCTGCCACCACTGCCCTGGGCTGGGGCACCCCGCCAGCGCTACGCTGGTCTGTAGGCTAACAAGCGCAAAAGCCGCGAGTAAGCTGTAGCGTTGTCTACTGCCGAAACGACTATTCTGTCGCTTCAATGCGCCGTATCTCGGCAAGCAACGCTTCTGCTTCTTCGGTAAGCGTGGCATTGGCGCGCATATCGCCATTGCGTGAAGCCTCCATGGCCGCTTGAAGTTTACGCTCATACTCTTGCTGAAGTTTCTTTTTGGGGTCGCGCTTAAACATGCCTAACATGAGCAATCTCCTTTCTCTATAAGCTCTAGAGCTATATAAACTCTGGTGCAATATCCGCTTTTATGTACACCATTTGTATAGGTTTTGAGTGCTCGTGTCGAATGTTTGTTTTATCTAGGTTTACGAAGCGTATTGTTCAGGCGCGCTGCACTGACGTAAAAAGCGCTCAAAATCGCACAAAATAGTCTCCAGGCTGGCATGCAAACGATGATCGTCGTCTACCATTCGCAGCGATAGACGCTGCAGGCGGGCCCGCTCAATGACCGGTTCCGGGGCGACGACATCATCCCGCCAGCCGTGAATGATATGCGTGTGCCGGGCCTGAATAGTCGGTGACGTTTCTGGGTAGTCGGCTAAGCCTAGCGCGGGTGCCAGCAGAAAGCAGCCCAACACCGGCTGTTGTGCACTCACCGCCGCGCTTAGCCAGCCCCCCAAACTTGAGCCTGCCAGCACACACCGGGCAGGGTCGTCACCGCGCTCGGCTAATACCCTCAGCAGATGTTGCAGGCGCAGCTTAGGCTCTGCTATGTCTCGATAGTCCATGACCACCGGTTCACAGTCATCCAGCTTTTCCGCTACGCCTTTCAGCGCCTGGGTTTTTAGTGCTCCTGGCCCGCTCTCAAGGCCATGGGATAAATAAACAGTCATCATAGCGTTTAACTCGCTGCACGCTGGATGGCTTCGCCACCCTGTTCAAGGTCTTCACCCGCACCGCGGAGGGTATTACAGCCACTGACCAGCATTAGGGCGATGATGAGTATGCTTAGAGCAACTGGACGTTTCATATAGCTCTCCTCGAACGTATGGGGTCAACCGTAGGAAGTAAAGAGGCGGCTTTTGAAGCCTGAAATTTGGTGACAAGCTGAGTGATAATTTAGGGCCTGTTGACGTTTCATTCACGGCCGCGATGAAACGTCAACAGGCCCTAGCCAAAATAATACTTGCGCGGACTTTTCGCTATAGCCCAGCTGGAAAAGTGTGCCCCTAAGGCCTGTGCTCATGTCGCATGTGCCACTTCTATACATGGTAAAGAGGGTTGAAATAGATTTTCTTATCAATTGTTATTTTTATAAGGTGCTGTTTATTAATAGCTTTTGTTTATATTGGCATGGGTTGGCTCACTGCCTGCATGTACTTATGTGAGTGTTTAAGCGCTAGCCAGTTAGCTAAAAATTCAGTTACTTAGCACTAGCCATTTTGAAATGTTTAACCAGTAACTGAGTGAGTGGGCTGACAAGCAAAAGGAAGGCAGGACGCCGAAAGACCAACAGGATGTTAAAGGACAATTAGCCCACTCACTGGTTACAGCGCAGGGAGGCGCTGTTCATCAAACACAGGAGTGGACTGATGCGAAACGACCATCTCATGAAAATGAGGTGGTTTTTTCGCGTGCGTAATTTTTAATAAGTCATTAATTTTAAATTACTTTTTCGACGAGTCTTGTTATGCGGTACCTGCACGGATCGCTACCGCACAGATTAATGGATTGTTTTAGTCTATCCTTCGATGAAATCAAAATGCTGCGGTTAGAAAACGTCAACGTAACGACCGCTTACTATCAGGGACAAGATTATGGCAATGGCATTGATGTTGTGCATGTTTGTTTTGTTCTTAGGGTTCTCAGGACTGGGCGTGTATATGATGTTTAAGACATCATTCATGGCTAGAGCTGATGAGTGTGATGATATGCCGCCCGATATCTAACTTTTTGCTTTGAAAGGAAAAACTGAAACGCCCGCTGATGCGGGCGTTTCAGTTTTTGAGGCCGAGCTTTTGGATCGGGTTAGTTTTTCCAGCGGCCCTTCCCGCGATCTGGCACCATGCGTCCGAAATAGAGCAAGCCAAACGCGAGCCATCCGACTGTTAATAAGGCGGCAAAAATCAGTACGGCTAAGGCGCCAAATTCGGCAATCAGTGGTAAGGCCGCGGCTGTAAAAAGCCCACCACCCACAATCGGTTCAAACATAAGCTGTTTATAGCCAAAGCTCTCTAGCGCGCCAGACTCGTTCTTGGGGTCTGCCATGCGCATCAACAGCAGGCCGGTAACGGTCACCCCCATTGATTGCCCAAAATCGCCTACCCCTCGCTCAAACCAGTTTTCTGGAATCACTCGGGGCGCTATAACGATCAGCACGAACAGTCCCCAGGCAATTCCCGTCACAGCGAGCAGCAAAAAGGGCAGGAAGTACTCGCCTAAAGTAGTCAGTGAAAGAGTGGCGAGTGCGGCCACGATAGTAAAGTCCAGCGCGGTGCCTGCAATGCGCGACATGGTACGGCTAGATACATGGCGTTCTAATCCAAACCGCATCACAATCAGTTGCACAATTACCCCACCAATCATGGCAATAGGGAAAAGCGGCACATGGGCGAGGATTTCCAAGCCGCCGTCACGTGCCCAGGTGACTTGCTCAATCCATTGCAAGCCCGACAGTATTAGCCAGCCGATCACAATAGCGATACCCACTAAACCGATATGTAGGCTGAGCGGATCGGTGGTGCCTGACTCTTGCACCAGATCTTTTTTAAATTCGCTGAACTCTGCGGTAGAAGGGCGCTCATCTTCACGCATTAACTCATCGGGATCTTCTGGCTGTTGGTTATCATCATTGAGTTTGATGATGCCGCGGCGCGCGGCAATATTAATCAGTAGCGTACCAATCAGTACCCCTGAGACGATGCCTACTGTCGCCAGCCCTAGGGCTAGATCGGCGCCTTCTTCAAAGCCCAATTCAGTGAAAGTGTCGGCCATGCCCGCTGCGGTGCCATGGCCGCCTTCAAAGCCAATTTCGATTAATGCCCCCACCATAGGGTTCATATTAAACACCGGCACCAACACCAGCAGCGCCAAGCTCAACCCAACCACATACTGGCCCCACGCCATGGTTTGGCCGACGACGACTTGCGGCCCTGCGCGCAACCAAATCGTCCTGAGTCCGGGAATCGCTTTTCCAATAAACAATGCCGCGAAGACAACATTAATCAATAGCCCCGGCAGCGCTGCCCAGCTCTCCTGCACATAGGCAGGAAACAGTCCGGGGCTTTCTTCAAAAAAAGTGGGTAGAGCTCGGCCCAGCACATCAGGGCCCATCAGTAAAAGCAGTAAGCCGCCAATGACGGAGCTAGGTAGGAAGAGTCGTCTTAACCAGGGAAGCCATAGACGCAGTACATTACTGGCTAAAAGCACTAACGCAATGGTGACTAGCGCTATAAATAATTCACCAACCGTCATGGTCATCACATCACTCCTTGATGCTGACACGCCGCGATTAATGCTGGGCGGGTGCGTTTAGAAAAGACAAGGTTGGATTAACCATAGCGCTTAGTGGCCAATTACGCGAAAACAGTCATGCGAAAGCAGTTATGGAAATGCAGTTATGGGAAAACAGGGAGCATTACCCCATCCAATACAGGCTGGCCAAGGCAAAAGCGTAGCCCATCGCGGCTCCTGCCAGTACATCGCTTACGTAGTGCAGCCCTAACCCGACCCGTGAGATCGCTATCAGTAGTGTTAATGGCAACACCACTGGCAGCAGCCAGGGCGTGTGGGCGGCGACTAAGACGCTAAACATCACCGCGTGCATGGTGTGGCCGCTGGGGAAGCTGTAACGGTCGCGGGCCGGTTCACAGCACTCAATGCCACCACCGTCCATGCCCTCTCCGTAAGTAATAAAGGGCCGTTCACGGCATAAGCGGGTTTTCACCAGCCGATAAACGGCCACGGCAAACAGGGCGATAACGCTGTATTGCAAAACACGCCAGGCGCCATTGGGCTGAAGCCAGGGCTGGGCGAGAATCAGTAGCACCCAAACAGGCCAATCGCCTAAACGGCTGGCGGCCTGAAGCGTGATGCGCCAGGGGCGGTAGATCGATAGCCGCGATATGCGCTGGCAGAGCTGCCACTCCAACAGGTCAAGACGGTCGAATACGACAAGCGGACGCGGGCGCATGATGAGCCTCCTGGGCTTGGTTTAAATAACGCAAAAATTGCTCGGCAATACCCGTCCAACTCTGCTCAAGTGCGCGTAAGCGCGCCACTCGGCCTAAACGAGCGTAGTCAGCGGGGTGTTGGCATAGTTCCACCGCGGCCTGTTGAAACGCGCTGCTATTGCCAGCCGGCACGGTGACGCCGTTATGGCCGCTGTGAATCAGTTCGGCGCTGGCCGCATGGTCATAGGCCACCACGGCCAAGCCGCTGGCCATGGCTTCTGCCACCACATTGCCCCAGGTTTCGGAAAGTGAAGGGAAAATAAACATATCGGCGCTGGCATAGTGGCGCGCAAGCGATTCTTGCCCCACAAAACCGGTAAAATGGGCATCGGGAAGTGCCTTCTCCAACTGTGCCCGTGCGGGGCCATCGCCGACGATCACCTGGGCGATATCGGGGCGCACCTCGCGCATGGCCTGAAAGCTTTCATGTAGCAAGGTGAGGTTTTTTTCTGCGGCTAATCGGCCAACATAAAGCGCCACCGGCTGATGCTCGCTTACCCCCCAGCCTTTGCGTAATGCAGGGTCACGGTGGGCGGGTGAGAAGCGCTCACCATCCAACCCCCGTGACAGCACATGGACATCTCGTATCCCCTGACGCTGCAGCGCTTTTGCCTGCTGGTGTGTAGGCACTAAGGTCAGATCGCAGCCGTTATGGAAGTAGCGCAGGTAGCGCCGTGTGGTCGAGGCTAGCCAGTTGACGCCGTAATCTTCACAGTAGTGGTCAAAGTTAGTGTGCCAGCCCGCTACCAAAGGAATATTGAGCTGCCGCGCCGCTTGGCGGGCCGCCCAGCCTAGAGGGCCCTGGGTGGCAACGTAGATTATGTTTGGCCGATGCTTACGCCAAAAGCGGCGCAGCGTGGCGGGCCTGACTAGCCCCACCTGTACATCGGTGTAACCGGGTAAGGCAAAGCGCTGCACCTGTAGTTCGCGGTTAATACCGGTCGCATTACCCGCGCCCCTTGGGCGTGGGCGAACCACATCAACCGGCACTCCTTGCCGGTTAAGTTCATAGCTTAGCCGGCTTAGCGTATGGGCAACGCCATTGATGTCCGGTGACCATGTTTCACTAACGATGCAGAGCCGCATAAGCGATTCATCCCTTTATCACGTTTTCAAACAGTGTGGGCGGGGCGAATGACACTGCCGAGACAAACAAGTGAATAAGTGATGACACGCTTAAATAGGTTGTAGGATAAGGGCAACAGTTTTATTTGAAGGTCAGTGCTGAGCATCCGTTCTTAGGGTCATTGCTTAGTGCCCATTTTAATACCAGTTCTTAATATCAGTGAAATGTTAAATTTGAATGGCATTTTTATTAAAAAGTATATTGAAAATAAGTTCCCTAAAAAATAAAACTTTAAAATTAATGAAATATAACTCCTTTAAGGTTCCCTGCGTTGAGGCGTTATTCGTCCTTCATTGTGCCTTCGCAAAGCGCAAGCATTAACTACTTCAATGGGAACAATCATGTTTAAAAAAACGACACTGGCGTTAGCCGTTAGCGGTTTATTGGCAGCCTCTGCAGCACAAGCCGCCACCGTTTATGATCAAGACGGTACCGATCTGGAAATTTATGGTCGTATCGCTATGGGGATTGAAGGCGGCGGTATCGACAATGGTGTTGATAACGGCGAAGAGTTCCGCAATTTCGGCTCGCGTTTGCGGATTACCGCCGGCCACCAGATCTCCTCTGATCTGCGTGCGTTCGCCCGTGTAGAGTGGCGCTTTACGGGGGATGAGCGTAATACCTCCTCTGGTTTCGATGAGGTGCGTAATAGCTACCTGGGTCTGGAAAGCCAGCAGTTCGGTACCTTTATGGCCGGTAACTACGATAGCTTCTACGATAAAAACGTAATGACGCCGTTCGATGTTTACGTTGAGCGCGGCTACGAGTTCGCTGGTGGCGGCCTGCAGGCCCGCGGCGATTCGATTGGCTATAAAACGCCTAAAATGAGTGGTTTTCAGGCGGTTATTTCTGCCAAGCACTTCTCTGAGCGTGGTTTGACTGAAGCCCAGCAGACTTCCGAAGGATCTGTTATCGCCACTCAGGGTGGTGTTGTTTACGAAACAGGCCCCGCTCGTTTAGCGCTTGGTTATGTGGAAGATACGGTACGCGGTGGCGGTAACGGTGAAGTGCGTTATGGCGCTACGGGCGAGTTTGCTATTACAGATGCTTTCGCTGCTCGTGTAGGTTATGAAACCCGCGGTGATGACGATGTTAACGGTGGCGGTTTCGATAAAATCGGCGTTGGTGCTACATACGCTATCGATTCCTGGAAGTTCTTCGCCGATTACTACAACATCGATGTAGATGGCGCTAGCGATGAGCGTAACGCTTGGGCGCTAGGCTCCATGTACAAGTTGTCTAGCAATTTCGATATGTTCCTTGAGCTGAACGATCGTAACCTGGATGCTGTTAATGACTTTGAAGAAGATATGTACTACGCACTGGGTGCCCGCTATCACTTCTAATTCATAGAGTGATATTGGCGGTAGTGTTGCTTTAGTTCTTTGTGTTAGTTTTTTGTATTCGCTTTTGTAATAGTTCTTTAGCTTTTAGTTAGCTCGCATGTTTCGATCTTTACCGGTGTGGATAATTCCACACCGGTTTTTGGCGTTTAGTGAAGGTGGTAATTATCATGGAGACGAAACGTCGCTGGTAGGCTACCTTTACTGCTAAGGTGTCTGAACACTGATATGAAAGGAGTCATTTAAATGCGTTTTCATCACTATGGCATGGCGCTAGGGACAGCGTTATTCGTCACCGTTCCCCCCGCCTTTGCCGATAACTACACCCTGACCCTGTTTCACACCAATGATCTACACGGGCGTACCGATCAGTATCCCCATTTGATCACCACGCTGAATGAGGCGCGGGAGACCTACGGCGAAGGATTACTGCTGGAAGCGGGCGATATTTTTTCTGGCACGCTCTATTTCACTGAGTTTCAGGGCCAGGATGCCCTCGAATTCATGAATTTAATGGGCTACGACGCCTTTGTGCCCGGCAACCATGAGTTTGATTTGGGTGACCCAGAAGAGGGGCATCAGGCGTTAGCGGCATTTTTTGCGGGTGCCGAGTTTCCCATTCTAGGCGCTAACCTGGATTTCTCAGAAGGCCCTGAGTTTGCTGACATGCTGGGTGAGTCAATTAGCGCAGATCCGCAAGCCGGGCAGCTCTATGACGGTATTGTGGTTGAGCATAACGGTGAGCCAATCGGCATATTTGGGTTAAGCACCCAGGACAGCGAGACGATCTCCAGTCCTGGTCACGTCACCATTAGCGATTATCGCCAGGCGGCTGAAGCCATGGTGGCAAGTTTTGAAGAGCAGGGGATTAACAAGATTATTGCCCTTACCCATCTGGGCTATGACAGCGACCCCAGCGTGGGTAACGACTTGCTGCTAGCGGAGCACGTTGACGGTATCGACATTATTATTGGCGGCCACAGCCATAGCCAGGTTTCGCCGCCTAGTCTGCTTAGTGAGAGTCGCGCGGGTGAGGCGCTCCCATCACCGACGGTGATTGGCCAGGCAGGCGAGTATGGTCAGCATCTTGGGGTGATGCAGGTCACCTTCGACGAGAACGGCGTGGTGGTGGATGCCAGCGGCGAGCTGCTCGCCGCCGACGACCGCGAGGCGGATTCTGACGCGGCTCAGCGGCTTGAGCCTTACACCGCTGAGATTGAAACACTGCGGGATACCTTGGTTGGCGCCAAGGCAATCTCAGAGCTGCCCAATCCCCGCCACGGCAGCGGTGATGAGCAGAGTGTGCGAGCCGATGAAACAGCGTTGGGCAACTTAATCACCGATGCCCAGCTGCATGCTGCGCAGCAGGTGGCGCCCGAGACGGTCATGGCGATCCAAAATAGCGGCGGTATCCGCGAAGCGATTGAGCGGGGCGATGTGTCCGTAGGCGATTTAATCGCCGTACAGCCGTTTGGCAATCGCCTAACGCTGCTTGACGTCACCGGCGCCGAACTGCTGGAAACCTTTGAAATTGCTCTGGCCAATGCGCCCGATGAGAACGGCGGTTTTCTGCAGGTGTCAGCAGGCGTGGCGTTGACCTATGACAGCAGCGAGCCACCAGGTGAGCGGGTGATCAGCCTCAATATTGCCCGGGAAGGCGCGATGCAGGCGGTTGATCCAGAGCGTACTTATACCATCGCCACCAATAACTTTACTGCCGCCGGTGGGGACAGCCATACGGTACTCGGAGAAGCCTACGCTGATGGCCGTAACACCATTGTCGGCAATACGGATTGGGAAATGCTGCGCGACTATATGCTGGAACGCAAAGAAGTGTTCTACCAAGTTGAAGGGCGGATCACTGATGTAGCTCAATAGGCTGTAGTTCTAGAGGCTACAGTTGAAGAGGCTGCAACTGAAGAGGCTGTAGTGGGAGAGGCTGTAGCTGAAGAGGATGTGGCCCAGGATGATTCTGAGTAAATTCCTGGGCCACTTATTAAAGCTTACTCATTAATGACGCTTTCAAAGCCGCCAAAGATGACCCGCTTGCCATCAAATGGCATCGGGTTAACGTCCATTTGTAAGCGTGGATCCTGCATGACTTTGGGCATGGCTTCATCGCGCACGGCGCGGGATGGCCACTCTATCCAGGAAAAAATAACCGTCTCGTCATCCTTGCGCTTAACCGCCATAGAGAAGGAGGTCACTTCTCCTTCGGGCACATCGTTGCCCCAGCACTCCACCACGCGGAGCGCTCCGTGTTCCTTGAACACAACGGCCGCGGCACGGGCATGCTCAATAAATTCAGCTTTATTAGCGTTGGGCACGGCAGCGACGAAACCATCGACATAGGGGTAGGCGTTATTATTCATGATTATTCTCCTATTTCTGTTTGTGGTGCTGCTTTAGGTGGCAGTTCTCGAACGGGGCGTACTTCAATGCTGCCCAGCCGGGCCGGTGGTATGCGGCTAGCCAGCTGCAGCGCCTCATTCAAGTCGTGGGCTTCAAGCAGATAAAAACCCGCCAATTGCTCTTTGGTTTCGGCGAAGGGGCCGTCCGAGATTAACGTTTCACCATCGCGCACGCGCACGGTGGTCGCCGTCTCCGTCGGTTGTAACGGCTGCCCGGCCAGGTAGTGGCCGCTGGCGCTTAGGCGTTCTACCCCGGCGATACACTCCTGGTTAAGGTCGTGCCACGCCTGTTCGCTCATGGCGTTGATAATCTGTTCCTGGTAATACACCAGCGCTACGTACTTCATAGGGCATCTCCTTCAGTGGCTAAGGGGCAGTTATCTGACGCAACGTTCACCATCCAGCCCACGCCAAAACGATCTACCGTCATGCCGAACCCAGGTGACCAGAAGGTCGCTTCGAACGGCATGGTGATCTTTCCACCCTCTGCCAGTTGGGCAAAGGTGCGTGCGGCCTGTTCTATATCCTGATACTCCAACTGAACCTCTACCCCTTGGGGTGGTGTATAGCAGTCAGCCGCCATATCCGCGCCCATTAAGCGACGGCCACGCAGGTTCAGCGAGGCGTGGATGATGCGGTCATGGAGTTCCGGTGGGGAGTGTTCAGCGGCGGGCGTGTCAGCATAGGTCAACAGACACTCCAACTGCCCGCCGGTCACGTCGGCATAAAACTGCATGGCTTCCCGACAGGTACCGGGAAAGGCAACGTGCACGTTCATGGCATCGGGTACACGCGCCAGGGTGCGGTGCTGCTCAAGTCCGGCGCCGGGCTCGAAATCTTCCAGCGCAAAGTAGCGCCGTAGCTCAAGAGTCACGTTGCCATCGGCATCCTGGGTGGGCCATTGTTGGGCCCACTCAATGGCCGCCTGCAGGGAAGGGGCTTCTAGCACGCTGTAACCGGCAATACGCTCACTGGCTGGCGACAACGGCCCGGGGATGATGGTGGGTTCACCGTTTTCGAAACGGATCAGACACCCATTGCTGGTCGGATGTAAGCCATCGCCGCTCAAAAACACGCCTGCCTCGGTCATGCGCTGGTTATAAGCAGCCATGTCGGCAAGCATCTCCTGAGAGGGCATAGCGCCATTCTCGGTGCTGGCATCAGCACGGCGTATCAGCATGAATTTCATTGAGAGTCTCCTGGTTGGTCAGGGTAGTGACTCTCTTTAGTCGTTTGGCAGCGTCTTGAATCGACATAGTCTGAGCATTTTTTATGGGATATTTTCGAGCTCTGCCAACCGTCTGTTTAAAAAGCGCTTTTCTGGATCCAGGGTGGCCAATTGCAGCGCTTGGTGATAAGCACTGCGCGCGGCTTCATGCTGGCCTTGGCGACGCAGCAAATCCGCTTTAGCGGCATGAAACAGATGATAGCGGGACAGTTGTGGGTGATGGGCGATGTCGTCGAGTAGCTTCAGGCCGGCATCGGGTGCACCATTCATGGCAATGGCGACCGCACGGTTTAGCGCCAGAATCGGCGATGGAAAGCGTCGGCAGAGAGCATCGTAGAGCCTGACGATACGCCCCCAATCGGTCTGCTCTGCTCGGCTGGCCTGGGCATGTACGGCGGCAATCGACGCCTGAAGGGTGTAGTACCCGGTAGGGGTGAGCGCCAGCGCTTTTTCCAGCCACTCTATACCGGCCTGGATATCTTCCTGGCGCCATAGGCGCCTGTCTTGCACATCCAGGGTGACCAGCTCCCCGTCGCTATCCTGGCGCGCATCCCGGCGGGCATCATTAAGCAGCATCAAGGCCATTAGCCCAAATACTTCCCCCTGAGGCAGTAGCCGTGCCAGCTCATTGCCCAGCCGCATAGCCTCTTGGGTTAGGCTGATATCGACCACGCTGGCGCCAGTGCTGCGCGAGTAACCTTCATTGAAGACCAGGTAGATGACTTGGAGCACATCGGGCAAACGTTCGGGCAGCTCTTCCTGGGGTGGCACGGCATAAGGAATATGCGCATCGCGAATCTTGCGTTTGGCGCGCACGATCCGCTGTGCCAACGTCGTGGGCTTCATCAGCAGGGCGCTGGCGACCTGCTCGGTGGTGAGGCCGCACATCTCACGCAGGGTCATGGCAATGCGTGCTTCTATGCTTAGGCTTGGGTGGCAGCAGGTGAACAGCAGCCGCAAGGCGTCGTCTTCGATGGTGGTGGGCTCAAGATCCGGCGTCTCTTCTGAGAGTAACGACTCTGTGGGTAGCAGCAAGTGGGCCCGGCGGCGTGCCGTACTGCGCCGACGAATCTGGTCGATTCCGCAGTGGTAGCCGGTGCGAATGAGCCACGCCGTGGGGTTGTCAGGTGTGCCGTTAACCGGCCACTGCTGAACAGCGGCCACAAAAGCATCCTGCATGGCTTCTTCGGCAAGCTCAAAATCGCCCAGCAGCCGGATCAACGTAGCCTGCACGCGCCGGGAGTGATCGCGATACAGGCCATCCACGTATAAAGGTTCAGTACTCATCAATCCGTACGCTACTTGGATAACAGGCGAGGTGAGCAGCCGACACGCGTGCTGCTCGTTATCTCAAACGTAGCGCATGGTTTAGCCTTTGACTCGTTTTTGTTGTCTTGTTTTTTGGTGATCAGCTTTCAATCCCCCGTACGTTTACCCGTGGCGCTGTTAAAAGGATGCAGCGCGTCGCGGGTCACGAAAAATCGCAGGGTTTCGCCTTCGGCGACTGGCGGTTGGCCCGAGACGCGGATCACCGTGGGCTGGTCGCTACCGGCGAGGTTCACGTACAGGTGGCTTTCGGCCCCGGCGGCTTCAAACAGCGCAAGCGTAGAGTCGACGGTTAAGTGAGGCGCTGTAGGCGGCGTTAAGTGCATATCATCCGGGCGAATGCCGACGGTATCGGTGCCTTCGGGCAGGTTATCCAGCAGGCCGTTGGCGCCGGGTGTTTTCAGGTAGTCCACCGGCAGCATGTTCATGGCGGGGGAGCCGATAAACCCGGCCACAAACATGGTGGCTGGGCGGGCGTAGATCTCCATCGGCGTGCCCACCTGCTCAATCTGCCCGGCGTTGAGCACCACCAGGCGGTCGCCTAGGGTCATGGCTTCCAGCTGGTCGTGGGTCACATACAGGCTGGTGGTTTTCAGCCGCCGCTGTAGCTGCTTTATCTCCACACGCATCTGCACGCGCAGCTTGGCATCCAGGTTGGAGAGCGGCTCGTCGAATAAGAACGCCGCCGGGTCGCGCACCAGGGCGCGGCCCATGGCGACGCGCTGACGCTGCCCGCCGGAGAGCTTGCGCGGTTTGCGCTCCAGAAACTCCTCAATCTCGAGCATTTTGGCGGCGACTTGAACGCGCTGATCAATCTCGTCTTTTTTAAAGCCGCGGTTTTTCAGACCATAAGCGAGGTTGTTGTACACCGTCATATGCGGGTAGAGCGCATAGTTCTGGAACACCATGGCGATATCGCGCTCGGCGGGTTCTAGCTTGTTGACCACCCGATCGCCGATTTTAAGCGTGCCTTCGGTAATGGTTTCCAAACCTGCCACCATGCGTAGCAGGGTGGATTTGCCGCAGCCGGAAGGCCCCACCAGCACCACAAACTCGCCATCCTCAATCTGTAAGTCGATGCCTTTGACGGCGTGAACATCGCCGCTATAGGTTTTCTTTAGCCCTTCCAAGGTAATGCTGGCCATGCTATTTCTCCGTCTCGGTCAGGCCTTTCACAAACAGGCGTTGCATAAACAGAATCACTAATACCGGCGGCAGCGCTGCCATCACCACTGCCGCCATGACGAGTTGCCACTGGGGGTTCTCTTCCGAGGTCATGCGCTGGATACCCATCACGATGGTGTAATAGTCAGGGTCTGTGGTGATAATCAGCGGCCAGAGGTACTGGTTCCAGCCGTAGATAAACATGATCACAAACAGCGCGGCGATATTGGTCACCGACAGTGGCATCAAGATGTCTTTAAAAAACTTCAGCGGCCCGGCGCCATCGACGCGGGCGGCTTCGAGCATCTCTTCGGGAATGGTCATAAAGAACTGACGGAACAGAAACGTCGCGGTGGCCGAGGCAATCAGCGGAATCGACAGCCCGGCAAAGCTATTGAGCATATTGATATCTGCAACCACCTGAAACGTCGGAATAATGCGCACTTCCACCGGCAGCATTAAGGTGACGAAGATGATCCAGAAAAAGAACATCCGAAAGCGGAAACGGAAGTAGACGATGGCAAAGGCGGAAAGCAGTGAAATAGACAGCTTACCCACGGTGATCGCCATGGCCATGATAAAACTGTTCCACAGCATCAGGGCGGCGGGCGGTGCACCGGCATTAGAGACGCCGGACTGCCACATGCGAGTGTAGTTTTCGATCCCGTGGCCGCCGGGCAGCAGCGGCAGCGTGCCCTGCAGTAAACCCGACAGGGAGTGGGTAGAGGCGACAATTGCGACATACACCGGAAAAGCCACCAGCGCGACGCCAGAGAGCAAAACAATATGGGCAATCAGGTTAGCCCAAGGGCGGTTTTCAACCATTAACGTTCTCCCAAAGGCTTAGTAGTTGACTCGGCGCTCAATAAAGCGGAACTGAATCATGGTTAATGCCACCACAATCACCATCAGAATCACCGACTGGGCAGCAGAAGAACCCAGGTTGAGCCCTACAAAACCGTCGGCATACACTTTGTAAACCAAAATGTTGGTTGCTTGGGCCGGGCCGCCTGCAGTGGTGGCGTGAATGATCGCGAAGGTGTCGAACATGGCGTATACCACGTTAACCACCAACAAGAAGAAGGTGGTCGGCGTGAGCAACGGGAAAATAATCGTCCAGAAGCGCTTGGTTGGGCTAGCGCCGTCAATGGAAGCGGCTTCAATTAGCGATTGCGGGATGGACTGTAAGCCCGCCAGGAAAAATAGGAAGTTATAGGAGATCTGCTTCCAGGCGGCGGCAAAAATCACCAAAAGCATGGCATCATTTCCCGAGTTGCGGTGGTTCCACTGATACCCCACCATCTCCAGCATATAAGGCACAATGCCGATGGAGGGGTTGAAGATAAACCACCACAAAACGCCTGCCAGCGCAGGCGCAATGGCGTAGGGCCACACCAGTAGGGTGGTGTAGGTACTGCGTGAGCGAATCATCCGGTTGACGGTGCTGGCCAATAAAAGCGCCACCGTCATTGATAGCAGTGTGGTGCCGACGGCGAATACCGCCGTTACCGACAGGGAATTGACATAGCTGCCGTCGCGGAACAGGCGAGCAAAGTTCTCAAGCCCCACAAACGTCGATCGAAGCCCAAAGGCATCTTCGCGCAGTAGCGACTGATACAGCGCCTGGCCCGCAGGCCAGATAAAGAAAATCAGCGTCACAATTACCTGGGGCGCCAACAGCGCGTAGGGCAAAAAGCGACCAGGGTAGGTCATGCGTTTAGTTTGCATGGGCAGCTCTGGGAAGTATTAGTAAATAAGCATTAAAACGAAATCGCCGCCTACCCAATGGGGTAAGCGGCGAAGTGAGTGCTTATTTACTGGTTGGCGGATTGGAAATCGCGCAGCAGATCATTGCCGCGTGCCACCGCGTCATCAGCTGCTTCCTGACCCGATTTGCCACCGGTCATCACGGCTTCCATCTCTTCGGAGATGATGTCGCGAATCTGCACGAAGTTACCAAAGCGTAGGCCTTTGGAGTTCTCGGTTGGCTCGTTAAGCGTCATCTGCTTAAGCGAAATATCCGCACCGGGGTTCTCTTCGTAGTAGCCCTGCTCTTTGCTCAAATCCCAAGCGGCTTGGGTGATGGGCAAGTAGCCGGTTTGCTGATGCCACTGTGCCTGTACTTCTGGCTGGGAGAGGTACTCAAAGAACGCCGCAACGGCCTCATACTCATCGTCGCTATGGCCCTGCAGCGCCCACAGGGTGGCGCCGCCGATAATCGAGTTTTGTGGTGCGCCTTCTACGTCATCGTAGTAGGGCTGCATGCCAAAGCCGACTTCAAATTCTGAATTGGCGGCGACGTCCGCACGTGAAGCAGAAGAGCCGAAGAAAATTGCGCAGTTTTGGGAGTAGAACATCGGCTCTGAGTCGGGGCCAGAACCAGGGCCGCCCCATTTAAAGACACCTTCTTCCTGCCAGTCGTGGAGGTTGTCCCAATGGCGAGCGACCAGCTCATTGTTAAAGGTCAGCTCGGTTTCCATGCCGCCAAAACCGTTTTCCAACGTACCTAGCGGCACGTTATGCCAAGCGGAGAAGTTTTCCAGCATCACCCAGCTAGGCCAGGAGGTGGTAAAACCACAGCTGGCTGCACCAGAGTCGACGATTTGACGTGAAAAATCGGCCACTTCTTCCCAGGTTTGTGGGGGCTGCTCGGGATCCAGTCCCGCTTCCTCAAACATGTCCCGGTTGTAGTACATAATCGGCGTAGAGGAGTTGAACGGGAACGACAGCATATTGCCGCTGGTGTCGGTGTAGTAACCGACAACGGCGGGCAGGAAGGCGTCGTTATCGAAAGCGCGGCCGTGCTCTTCCATCAGCTCGTACACTGGGTAGATGGCGCCTTTGGCGTTCATCATGGTGCCTGTGCCGACCTCAAATACCTGCAGGATATGCGGCTGCTCATTGGCACGGAAGGCGGCGATCGCGCCCGTCATCGTTTCGGTATAGGTGCCGCGATAGCTGGGGGTAACGTGGTAATCATCCTGGGACGCGTTAAAGTCCTGGGTCATCTCTTCGAGAATTTCGCCTAGCTGGCCGCCCATGGCGTGCCACCAGTTAATCTCCGTTGCTGCCTGAGCAGACAGGCTTAGGCTGGCCGTCGCCACCCCTACGGCTAGCGCGTGTAGTGTAAAACGAGACATAACAGCTCCTTGTGGGATTGAGCTTAATCAGCTGAGTAGCTCATAAGCTCGCGACAATGCGTTTGTTAAGATTTTTGGATGCACTGAACAGTAAGAAGTGTAGATGACGTTTTAGTGAATGCACGATGAACCTGCCGTGACAGTCAACATTACGCTGCCAGCAGGTCTGCTGAATAGGAAAAGACAGAGGGCGGTGATAGGGTGATATAAGGTAGGGTAATACAAAGAATCCAACGAACGAGAACAGCATGACTGACGTGACCACGTTGCTGGCGAAGCTGGTGTCATTTGATACCACTTCCAGCGAATCCAATTTGGCGCTGATTGAGTATGTGGAAGGCTATTTGGCCGAGTACGGCGTTAGCGCCGAGCGGGTGATGAGCCCCTGCGGTACCAAAGCCAACCTGATCGCAAGAATTGGCCCAGCGGCGCCGGGCGGTGTGATGCTTTCCGGGCATACCGATGTGGTGCCGGTGGCGGGGCAGCCGTGGTCGAGTGATCCCTTCGCTCTGCGCAATGGCGGCGATGGGCGACTTTATGGGCGTGGTACCTGTGATATGAAAGGGTTTATCGCCTGCGTGCTGGCCATGGTACCCAAGTGGGTTGAGGCGCCTTTGCAGCAGCCTATTTATCTTGGCTTCTCTTACGATGAAGAGATCGGCTGTGTGGGGGCGCCAAGTCTCATTAAGCGCTTTTACGAGCACTATTCCACCACCGCCCACGTGATTGTCGGTGAGCCGACCAGCATGCAGCCGGTGGTTGCGCAAAAGGGCGCCACCAATCTGCGTACCACGGTGATAGGCCGAGAGGCGCACAGCAGCCAGGTCAACCAGGGCACTTCGGCCATTCATGTCGCCGCGCGCTTGGTCACCTTTATTGAAGACACCATGGCGGCGTTGGTGGAAGAAGGTCGAGTCGATGAGGCGTTTAATGTGCCCCACACCAGCCTGCACGTCGGTAAAATCAAAGGCGGTACGGCGATCAATATTATGGCCAGGGAGTGCCAGTTCGAGTGGGAGATCCGCCATCTGCCGACCGATACTTTTGACGAGATTTATGCGCGGTTTGAGACCTATTGTGCCCAGCTAAGCGCTGAGCTACAGGCCAAGGGCAAGCAGGTGGAAATCACCACCGAGCCGCTTAATGTAACGGTACCGGGGCTGGCCGACCGTGATAATGACCATGTGCTTCGCCTGGCTAAAGATCACTTGCCTACCGCCTGCTGCAACCACGCGGTGGCTTACGCCACGGAGGCGGGGCAGTTCCAGGGCCAAGGCCTGCAAACCATCATTCTCGGCCCTGGCAGCATTGCCCAGGCGCATCAGCCCGATGAGTATATCGATATTGAGCAGCTTGAAGCGTGTGAGGCGTTTCTAGCTAAGATGGGCAAAGCGCTGGAACGGTCTATTGAATAAACCCAGTGCCCGCTCAAAAAAAATCCCACCCCTTTATTAAGGAGTGGGACTGTTTTCAAAGCGCTTGCATACTGCTTTTATACCATGCTGATTTTAATGCTATTTCAGTGCTGAGGATGTTCTTCAAACAGCTCAGCTTTGGCATGGCGCATCACATCTTCGCACGCCTGCTGTTGGGCTAATTGCGTCAGCAGACGCTGAGTTACTTCGAAGCCCTTGCCTAAGCAAGTGTCGACTTCATGTTGGCTGACCGCTGGCGTCACTCGGTAATCGATTTTCACCGTGCGCCCGCCACCTTCCAGCCGATCCGCAACTCCCCTGAGTCGCCACGCGATTTTCTCTTTCCAAGTTGCTGATTCTTCCGCGCCTTCGTTTACGCTAAACGTGCACTGCCATTCCGGTTTAAAGACCTTCATAGGAGAACCTCCAGAAATTTTGGAAAGAATGATCAATCGTGATTTGTACCCCATCGTCTGAATATGTTGCTCGACCACTATATACCTAACTCAGTAAAAATATCGAAACAATAGTGATATATGCCGGGCGACGTGCATAGGATGTATCGGTTAGGCTATAGGTGATGTAGTTAACGAGCTTCTTTATGACCCCCACGATGGATCAACGTTGCCCCTGTGGCAGCCAATTAACGCTAGATAAGTGCTGTGGCCGTTATCATCACGGCGAGCCTGCCCCCACGCCTGAGGCCTTGATGCGCTCGCGCTATGCGGCTTTTGTGCTTGGGCTCAATGACTATCTGTTAGCTACATGGCACCCCACTACTCGGCCGGTAGAGCTCGCGCCTGATCCTGAAACCGAGTGGAAGTCGCTATCCATTGTTGGCGCAAAACCGCCGCTCGACAATACCGGTTATGTACATTTTAACGCCTGTTTTTATGGGCGAGGGCGAGCGCAAAAAGGCTGGCATGTATTAGCCGAGGTGTCGCGCTTTGTTAAAGAGCAACAGCGCTGGTGGTATATCGATGGCACCCCCACGCTTACCCGCCTGAAGCCACGCCGAAACGACCCATGCTTATGTGGTAGTGGGCGCAAATTAAAGGTATGTTGCGGTGAATAGTGGCATCTTTCAGCCTCAGAAAACCGAACCTCAGTGGTATCTCTATTTACTGGAGTGCCAGCGCGGCACCTATACGGGCATTACCAATAACCTGGCGAAGCGCTATCAAGCCCACTGCACAGGCAAAGGGGCGCGTTATACCCGTGCAAATCCCCCTGTCGCGCTGCTGGGCGCCGAACCGTTTGAAGATCGCGCCGCTGCAAGCCGGGCTGAATATCAGTTAAAGCAACAAACCGCCAGCCAAAAACGTCGCTGGGCCAAACAGTGGCCTATCCAGCTAGATGCCGATTAAGGAGCCGCAATGCTGACCTTTTACTCACAGGATAGCCGTTTACGCCAAGCGCGAACCGAGTTACATGACGGCGCGCTGGTGACCCCGTTTGAGTGCCCTGAACGCCTTGATCTGGTGCTTAAGCACCTTCGCCAATCTGGGCTTGGCGATATTTGTGCGCCCAAAGTGTATGGGCTAGCGCCGGTGTTGGCGGTGCACGATAAGGATTACGTGACGTTTCTAGCCAACTGCTGGCAAGCATGGGGCGCGGCCGGGCATCAGGGTGAGGCGATTCCCAATATTTGGCCAGCGCGCACCATGCGCAGTGACCGCATTCCGCGCTCTATCAGCGGACAGTTAGGCTACTACGCGTTGGCGGCGGAAACGTCGATCTCAGAAGGTACCTTTGAAGCCGCCATGGCGAGCAAAGATGTGGCGTTAGGCGCGGTAGAACATACGCTACAAACTGGCGAGCCCAGTTTTGGTTTATGCCGACCGCCAGGTCACCACGCCGCCTTTGATCAGTTTGGTGGTTACTGCTTTTTTAATAACGCCGCCATTGCCGCCCAACGAGCGCTGAATGCAGGCAAACGCAGGGTGGCGATTCTTGACGTCGATTTCCACCACGGCAACGGCACCCAGCAGATTTTCTACCAGCGTGACGATGTGCTGTTCATTTCGTTACACGGCGACCCCGAGGTCACCTTTCCTTACTATTTGGGCTACGCTGATGAAAATGGCGAAGGCAGAGGCGAGGGCTTTAACGTCAACTACCCGTTACCGCCGGGCACTAGCGTGACCACGTGGATGGCGACACTTGAACAGGCGCTGGCGCAGATTAAAGCCGCCGAGTGCGAGCTGCTGATTGTATCGCTAGGGGTCGATATCTTTGAGGATGACCCGATCAGCGCCTTCACCTTTACCAGCGCAGATTTCACCGTTTTAGGTGCACGCTTGGCCCAAGCAGGCTTGCCCAGCGTATTTCTGATGGAAGGGGGCTATGCGGTAGATGAAATAGGTGTCAATGTAGTCAACGTGTTACAAGGTTTTGAACAGACCCTTTAACAAGGTCTTGAACAGCATTGACACAAGGGTAAAGGTTAACCGTGACAGCGGCCCCTAATTCGGGCAGGCTATTGCCCTTTCAACGGGGCAGGGAGCTCAAGCGTGGCAGTGTATGGTGGAATTCAGGCGCACGAACTGGAACGTTGGCTTAATGCGTTAACCAACGCCGCCTACGATAGACGCTGCCCGCTGGTAAAAGTGCACGGTGGCAATGCCCGTGCGCGTACCGCCCGTCAAGATCTCCTCCACCTGGCTAACGACTATCGCTGCGGTGAGTCCAGCCGCGAAGAGAGTGCCGCCGCCCTTGGCCGCTGGTGCGAAAACTATCTAAGTGAGGCAGAGTGGTATGTGCTGGTCGGCACCCGCCAAGCGCCCTCCCTGCCGCAAAACGAAGAAGAGCGAAGCCTTACCGTGCTTAAGCAGCATCGGGTGGGGTAAGCGGGCCTCAACGCCATGATGACGAAACTGCTGCACTGTCACAATGGCGTCGCACTGTTACAATGGATAAATGAACAGTGCTTTCGCGACACCTACTGCCTCCCTTGATGATCCCTTCTACTACCTGACGAACTTCCGCTTCGTTGTGGATTGGATAGGGGAGCGCCACGCTGATCTGCTTTCGGCAGGCGAGCGCGACTTCCTGAATCAATTCGACAACTTGCCGCGCGCGTCCCAGGCGCTGCTGGTGCGCATGGTGATGCGCAAAGGCGAGCTGTTCCGGCTCAGCAAACTCAGCTATGCCGAGATTGGCGACAGCGCGACTGCGATGGCGCCATTGATAGCGCTGGAGTGGGTCGATGATCAGCCAGCGCTGGGGATTGGCGAGCTGTTTAATCAGCTGCGTCTGGCTGAACTTCGCCACATTTTAGCCGATGAGGTACGTGCCGCTGGGCTTAGCGCGTCGAGTGCCAAAACGGCACTCTACGACACCTTAGCGAGCCAACTGACACGCGTCTCACCGCTGCAAACATGGTGGCCCGACAGCAACGATAAAATCGTCTGCCTCAAGGTAATGGAGATTTGTGACCGGCTGCGCCTAATGTTCTTTGGCAACTTGCGCCAGGATTGGGCGGAGTTCGTGCTGACCGAGCTTGGCCTGCAGCGGTTTGAGGTGGTGCCTTTTACGCCGCAATCCCGCGCCTTTCAAACGCGCCAGGAAGTCGATACTTACCTGGCGCTCCATTATTTGCGCCAACGTCTCGATGAGGGCGAGCTTCCCGCCGATCTTCACCCTGAAGTGCCGCCGCCGTCGGATAACCGCTGGCTGGCCACGCGGCGCGCACGGTTGCTGCTGCAGTTGGGCCGCGAGGCGGAGCGTAGTGGCGAATCAGTGCTCGCGCTGACGCTCTATGACGAAGCGGGTAGTAGTGAGGCGCGCATTCGCCAGCTGCGGGTGCTAGAGCGGTTGAGCGAGCACCAAACGGCGTTTGAGCTGGCCACCCAAGCCCTTGAGAGCAGCCCCAACGAAACCGAGCGCCAGGCGCTGGCGCGGATGCTGCCCCGTCTGCGGCGGCGGCTTAAGCTGCCTGCTGTGCCGAGCGACATTGAGCCGGCCCATGAGCGTTGGGATCTCACCCTGCCGGGGCCGCAATTTGTCGAGCGGGCTGTGGTGGAAGCCCTTAGTGAGCCGCACGCGCCGGTCTACTATGTGGAAAACAGCCTGATCACCGGGCTGTTTGGCCTGCTCTGCTGGCCCGCGGTATTTGCGCCGTTGCCCGGTGCTTTCTTTCACCCCTTTCACAATGGCCCCGCGGATTTATACCGCGACGATTTCGTGGCGCGGCGGCGTGATGCCTTCGATGCGTGCCTGGCGCGGCTGGAAGACGGCAGCTACCGCGAGGTGATTCAGGCGACTTGGCAGGAAAAATACGGCTTGGCGTCGCCCTTTGTCCACTGGCCCATTGTCGATGAGGCGCTTGTCGAGCTGGCGCTTGAGTGTATCCCAGCTGAACATTTACGGGTCTGTTTTGAGCGGCTGCTGGGCGATCTCAAGGCCAACCGGACAGGGCTACCTGATTTAATTAAGTTTATACCTGACGCACCCGCAGGCGAGCCCCGCTACCGGATGATCGAAGTCAAAGGCCCCGGTGACCGGCTGCAGGATAACCAGCGCCGCTGGCTAACGTTCTTTCACCGTCACGAGATCCCCGTCGCGGTATGTTATGTCCGCTGGGCGGATAGCGCCGAGCCAACGCCATGAGCGCGACCTATCGCGTGGCAGTGCGGGCGCTGTGCGATTTTACCGCCCGAGAAGGCGATCTCGATCACCGCTTTACCCCCGCGCCTAGCGCACAGGAAGGTATACAAGGGCATACGCTGGTGGCCAGCCGCCGCGGGGCAGACTATATAGCCGAACTGCCGCTGTCAGGCACCTTTGAGGGGCTGACGGTGACGGGGCGCGCCGATGGATTCGATCCTACGGCCAACCGCCTGGAAGAGGTCAAAACCCACCGCGGCAGCCTGGAGCGCATGGCCGAAAACCAGCGCGCGCTGCATTGGGCGCAGGTGAAAGTCTACGGCGCGCTGCTGTGTGCCGAGCGCGGCCTGCAGCATATCACCTTGACGCTTGTGTACCTGGAGATCGCCAGTGGCAAGGAGACCTTGCTTAGTCAGGAGGCGTCCGCTACCGAGTTGCAGGCGTTTTTTATCGACCAGTGCCAACGCTTTCTCGCCTGGGCGGAGCAGGAGTCCGACCATCGCCAGCGCCGAGACAGCCGCCTGCAAACGCTGCGTTTTCCTTACAGCACGTTTCGCCCTGGCCAACGCGAGCTCGCTGAAGACGTCTATAAAGCCACCAGTACCGGGCGCTGCCTGCTTGCTCAGGCGCCCACGGGCATTGGCAAAACGGTGGCGACGCTGTTCCCCATGCTCTCGGCCATGCCGCGCCAGCAACTCGACCGTATCGCCTTTCTCACCATGAAGACCCCCGGTCGCCGTTTGGCGCTGGATGCGCTTGCCACCCTGCGCGCTAGCCCGGGCGAGGAGGCGCAGCCGCTGCGGGTGCTGGAACTGGTGGCCCGGGATAAAGCCTGCGAATACCCCGACCGCGCCTGCCACGGCGAGTCGTGCCCGTTGGCGGCAGGCTTTTACGACCGGCTGCCAGCCGCCCGGCAAGCGGCCGTAGAACAAGCCTGGCTGGATCGCGAGGCGCTGCGGGAAGTGGCACTGGCTCATGACGTGTGCCCGTATTACCTGGGCCAGGAACTGGCGCGTTGGACGGATGTGGTCGTCGGCGACGTTAACCACTGGTTCGACAGCCACGCGTTGCTGCACGGCCTGGCTCAGGCCAACGACTGGCGAACGGGCGTACTGGTCGATGAGGCGCATAACCTGGTGGAGCGCGCCCGCGGCATGTACAGCGCCGAGCTCGACCAGCAGCGCCTTAACCGGGTGCGCCGTGGCGCGCCGCCAGCGCTTTCACGGCCTTTGAACCGTTTAGCCCGCCAGTGGCAGGCACTGTTTAAAGAGACGTTCTTTAATGACACGTCGCTTAAAGACGCGGGGCTGGATGAGGCAGGCGAGCCGGGTAAGCCAGGCTATCGGCTGCTCACGACACTGCCCGATAAGCTGGTATCCGCCGCTCAGCAAGTGGGGGCGTCGGTGACCGATCACCTGGGTGAGCACCCTGAAGACGCCAGTCTAGAGCTCCAGGAACTGCTGTTCGAAGCGCTGGCGTTCTGCCGCCTCGCTGAGCGCTTTGGCGAGCATTCGCTGTGCGATCTTACCCGCTACGGGCGGGGGCGGGCGGTGCTAGGTCTCCGCAATCTGATACCCGCTGATTTTCTGGCCCCGCGTTTTAACGCCGCTCACTCGGTGGTGCTGTTCTCGGCAACGCTAACACCTGCCCACTACTACCGGGATCTGCTCGGCTTGCCGGAAAAGACCGTTTGGCGCGAAGTAGCTTCGCCATTTGCCGCCCGCCAGCTTGAGGTGCGCATACGGTGCGATATTTCCACCCGTTTTCGTGATCGGGACGCCTCCATTGAGCCAATTGTCGCCACCATGGCGCAGCAGTATCAGCGCAGACCAGGCCACTACCTGGCGTTCTTCAGTAGCTTTGCCTACCTGGCGGCAGCGCTGGCGCGGTTTCGCGAGGCGCACCCGGAGGTGCCCGTGTTCAGCCAAACCCGCGGGATGCCGGAGGCCGAACGCGAGGCGTTTCTGGCGCGTTTTACCCCCGGTGGAAAAAGTATCGGCTTTGCGGTGCTGGGCGGTGCCTTCGCAGAGGGTATCGATCTGCCCGGCGACAGGCTAATCGGCGCCTTTATCGCCACCCTGGGGTTACCGCCGTTTAACGACTTCAACGAAGCGCTTAAAGCACGTTTAAGCGCGCGATTTGGTCAGGGGGATGACTACACCTACCGCATTCCTGGCATGATTAAAGTCGTTCAGGCCGCAGGTCGAGTGATTCGCAGTCCAGAAGATGAAGGCGTTGTGGTATTAATGGATGATCGTTTCGCACAAGCTAATGTATGTGCGCTACTCCCTTCCTGGTGGGCCGTGGAGACGATGACCCACTAACGGCTTTCAATAACGACGATGGTTAGGCGAACCAATGACAGATCTACTCTGGTACCAGTACGCGCTGATCGGGCTGATTTTTGCCTGGAGCGGCTTTGTGAGGACGAGCCTGGGCTTTGGCGGCGCTGTGCTGGCGTTGCCCTTCTTGCTTTTAGTGACCAATCAACCCCTGGTGTTCTTGCCGATTATCGCCATCCATCTGCTGATTTTCTCTAGCTGGATTGCCTGGAACGGGCATCGCCAACTGCAAAGAGAGGGCAGTGCCACAAGCCCCGCAGAAAGCAATATTGATTGGGTTTATTTACGCAAAGCTCTGAAAATCATGATTATCCCCAAACTTATTGGGGTGGTGGGGCTGTTGACGCTGCCCGCCCAGGTCATGACCAGCATCATTTTCGGCATTGTGTTCATCTATGCCATTGGTTACGTACTGAACCGGCCATTTAAGAGCAAGAATAAATACGTGGATTACGTGCTGCTGGCACTGGGCGGCTATGTCAGCGGCACCTCGCTCATTGGGGCGCCGCTGATTGTGGCGGTATTCGCCACTCACGTCGCCAAAGAGCAACTGCGGGATACCATGTTTGTGCTGTGGTTTATCCTGGTAGTGATCAAAATGGTGTCGTTCTTGATTGCAGGCGTCGACCTTCAACTGATTCATCAGCTGTGGCTGTTGCCCTGCGCTTTTATTGGCCATTTAGTGGGCGAAAGAGCCCACCGCTATATGTTGAAAGCGGATACTGGGCTGTTCTTCCGTGTGCTGGGCGCGGTGTTGATTCTGGTCAGCGTGGTGGGGTTAATCCACCCCCCTGGTTAGCCGGGAGGGCGTCGTCTCTGTTTAAAGTTGGCTGTCTGCCTGGAGCGTCGTTTTACTCAAAATAGTCAGGGTGATAGCGAACAGGCAGCAGATCAGCGCCATGGCGATAAAGACGCTGCGCAACGAGTCTAGCCAAATCATTGCCGAGGCGACCACCACCGGGGAGATAAATTGGCCGAAAAAGAAGGTTGAGGTAAAGCCGCCAAATACTCGGCCCCGCACCCGCTGAGGGGTAATGCGCATCAGCCAGGTGGTAGTGTTGGGCATAAAGGCGCCCAGGCCAAAGCCCGAGATGGCCGCGCCCACAATGGCCATGGCGTAGCTATTGGTAAAACCAACGATCAAGAAGCCAGCGGCCGAAAGCAAGAAGCCTAAAACGTAGATCGTCATCACCGACAGAAACGGTTTGTAGTAGCCATAACCAAAGGCAACGATACTCGCCGTCAGTGCTGACATGGAGAGCGCAATGCCAATTGCCATGCCGCTGATTTGGCCTTGCTGAGAGAGCAAAAAGGGCAACTGGGCGGGGAACATATAAAACATCGCCATGCTGATCATGGCGATAAAGTAACCCAGCGCAGTACGCCCAACATCCACCTTAACGGGGGCATCGGTAACGCCAGTGTTCGTGGTGCTCTGAATGCGAGGTTCTTTAAGCATTGCCCAGGCATAGGGCAGTAACAGCACGCCGGTTAGGTAGAGTAAAAACGGGCCCCGCCAACTCCAGTCGGAAAGTATCCCGCCAAGGTTGATAAAGATAACCCCGCCCAAGGCCATGCAGCTGCTCTGCAATCCCAAAAAGCGCGCGCGTTCGGCGCTATCGAAATAATCCCCCACCAGCGTGGTGCTAATGCTAAGAATGCCCGCTACCGCTATTCCCATTAGTGCCCGCGAGCTGAGTAGCAAGTCCACTCGGTCGATGAAAAAGCCCGATACCCCGGCAAAACCGTAGATAAACAGCATCGTCAGCAGCAGTTTTTTGCGCCCAAACCGATCGGCCAAATAGCCCATCAGCGGGCTGAACAGGGTAATCATCAGCGCCGGAATGGTCAGAATGAGCTGGATCAGCACCTGCGGCTGGTCAGGAAAGTGACGGCTGATACCCGGCAGCGCAGGCGCGATAATCGCCCCCGACATCACGGTCATGGTGCTGGCGAAGAGGAGTACGGCCTTAATATGCGTTAACTGGCTAATGGGTCGGCTTCCACATCAAATGAAAAGTAAGAAGGTTCATACACAAACGCTCATCGTAGCATAGTTGTTAGCAGGCTACTTTACTCAACGTTGCTAATCGACAGTGTTTGACTCCGCTCAATTAGAAATGATTATGCCGCGTCAATCGCGGCATAATGAGATTGATGCTAATTAGGGGAAATGCAGCTGATCGGATCAAGCGGCGGTATCAGCCATAAGGCTCTCGTATGGGATTTTCAGCCCGTTATGCAGGCGTTTGATCATGGCGAGGCTCAAGCCCCTGCGACGATTAAGTACTTCTGATACACGACCACTGCTACCGATATAAGTCTCTAAGTCACGCTGGGTCAGCCCCTGCTGCTCCATGCGGAATTTAATTGCTTCTATGGGATCCGAGGGGCCGATAGGATAGTGCTCATTTTCGTACTTCTCGATCAAAATAGAGAGTACTTCAAGCTCATCAGCTTCTGCAGTCCCATCTTCTGCGGCCCACAGCTCTTCCAGGCGGGCAAATGCGCGATCAAGGTCGGCATCGTTTCGGATAGGTTGGATATTCATCATATAGTCTCCGCATTTACCTGATCGTACTGTTGATGCGTGCCAACAAATCGAATCCAGGCAATCTGCTGCGTGTATCGAATAGAGACAATCACTCGGTATTTGTTACCGCCGATATTAAAAACGACCCTGCTTCCTTTGAGGATGCTGGCCGTGCCAATCTCAGCTTTGAGCGCCTGAGGAGTTGCCCATGAGGCTTTACTCATCATGTTGTACCACTCAGTGAGAGGTGTTTCGGCATCGACGAAACCCAGCTCCCAAAACTGACGCAACGTTCGCTTAGCGATAACCCTCATGCGGCCTCCCATTTTGGGAGTATTTTAGTTTCTCCCTTTTTGGGAGTCAAGCTGAGTTTAGGAATAGAAAACATTGCGCAAAAAAAACGGCCACCTGCTGTGTTAGCTAAGTGGCCGTTTTTCATAGAATATTTGGTCGGAATAGCAGGATTCGAACCTACGACCTCTGCCTCCCGAAGGCAGCGCTCTACCAAGCTGAGCTATATTCCGAATGTTGCCGAGCTGTGTTTGCCTGTGCTCAACAACGGAGGTGGATCATACTTAGCTAGAGGTGTTTTTTCAAGTCCTCGGCGGCGTGGTGCGGCAAATTTTATGCTTGGCGATCAACCGCTAAGCGGGCTAACTGGGCCATGCTGTCGCGGTAGGCACTGGGCGGTAGGGCATCCAATTGCTGTAGCGCTTTATCGGCCATCTCTTCGGCGCGCTGGCGGGTGTAGTCGAGTGCGCCGGTAGCGTGAACAATTTCCAGCACGGCGTCGAGCTGCTCAAGCCCGCCATCGCGAATCACCTGACGAATCAGCTTGGCCTGTTCCGGTGTGCCTTGCTCCATGGCGTGGATCAGCGGCAGCGTTGGCTTGCCTTCGGCGAGGTCGTCGCCGACATTTTTGCCCATGGCCTCGGCGTCGCCCTGGTAATCCAGCAGGTCGTCAATAAGCTGGAAGGCGAGGCCCAGGTAGCGGCCATAATACTGGAGCGCCTGCTCCTGCTCCGGCGTAGCTTCTGCCAGCACCGCGCCGCTGTGGGAAGCCGCTTCGAATAATTTGGCGGTTTTACCCAAAATGGTCTCGAAATAATCTTCTTCAGAGATGCTGGGGTTGCCAATGTTGGTCAACTGCAGCACTTCCCCTTCCGCGATGATGCAGGTGGCGCCAGAGAGAATCGCCATAATGCGCATGGAGCCCACATCCACCATCATCTGAAACGAGCGGGCATAAAGAAAGTCACCGACCAGTACCGAAGGTGCATTGCCCCAGGCATCGTTGGCGGTTTTCTTGCCCCGGCGCATATGCGACTCATCCACCACGTCATCGTGGAGCAGCGTGGAGGTGTGCATAAACTCAATCAACGTGGCCAGCGGAATATGTTTATCGCCGGTATAGTTGAGGGATCGGGCGGCGAGTAACGCCAACAAAGGGCGCAAACGCTTGCCACCGCTTTCGGTGATGTACTGGCCGATGGTTTCGACCAACGGCACTTTGGAGTTAAGCTGTTCGACAATCGTCCGGTTGACGGCTGCGAAATCATCGGCCACCACGGCGTGCAGCGGTGAAGGCGTTGGGCTGTCAGGCTGTGCTGAGGAAGCGTTAGCGGTCATGGGATACGTTCATCGCGGCAGATGGAGGCGGGAAGTGCCGCCCGAAGTTGTGTTACGTAGTTTGTGTTACGTAGTTGTTTCACGTAGCTGTGGTTACGTCGTTGGAGCCATGCTATGGGGCTGCCTGTTGGGCGTCAAGATACGTACAAGGTTTAAGGTATCGCATTAGTCATCATTGGCAATTGACATTGATCAGTAGTCTTGTGGTAAGAGTAGATAGTCGCTATAATCCGCGACCCACTCATCTTGCTCCCTGTCAGATGGCTCCAAAAGGGGCGCCACTCGCAGCAGGTCGATAAGAGCACGACTCGAAAGAGCGTAGGAGATGAGTGCCGTTTAACCGTTAGAACGGCATTAACGACAGTCCGGAGAGCGACATGTACGCAGTTATCAAAAGCGGTGGTAAGCAGTACCGCGTTCAAGAAGGTCAAACCCTCAAGCTTGAGAAAATCGAAGTCGCTACCGGCGAAACGATTGAGTTTGACGAAGTGCTGATGGTCGCAGACGGCGATGACTTCAACATCGGTGCGCCGATGCTCAGTGGTGCTAAAGTCTCTGCCGAAGTGGTTTCCCACGGCCGTGGCGATAAAGTTACCATCATTAAGTTCCGTCGTCGTAAGCACCACATGAAGCGTCAGGGCCACCGCCAGTGGTTCACTGAAGTCAAAATTACCGGAATTTCTGCGTAAGCGGTCAATTCCCTTAGGAGGATTTTGCAATGGCACATAAAAAGGCAGCTGGCTCCACGCGTAACGGTCGCGATTCCGAGTCCAAACGCTTAGGTGTGAAACTCTTCGGTGGCCAAGCGGCGACTGCGGGTAACATCATCGTTCGTCAGCGCGGCACGCGTTTCCACGCGGGCACAGGCGTTGGCCTTGGTCGTGACCACACACTGTTCGCACTGAGCGACGGTTTTGTGAAGTTCGAGACCAAAGGCCCGAAAAACCGCAAGTTTGTTAGCATCGTTTCTGCCTAAACGGCTAGTGCTATGCTCGCGGTTGCGAGAAAAAAAGGCCCCGCTATGGCGGGGCTTTTTTGTCGGTTAAATCTGTTTTCCAATCCGTGTTTCCACAGTTCTATATCAGCAGGCTGTTGGGAATGCAGGGTGAAGAAAAAAAGTAGTGCATATTAGGGCGGCGGAAGCGGCCGGGAGAATCCAATGCAGTTCGTCGATGAAGCCTCGATTATTGTTGAGGCAGGCAAAGGCGGCAATGGCTGTCTGAGCTTTCGCCGCGAAAAATATGTGCCCAGGGGCGGCCCCGATGGGGGCGATGGCGGCCATGGTGGTAGCGTTTACCTGATTGGTGACGACGCGCTTAACACCCTGATCGATTTTAAATTCCAGCGCTTCTATAAAGCCCAGAACGGCCAGGGCGGCATGGGCCGTCAGATGAGCGGCAAGGCCGGTGAAGACCTGCACGTTAAAGTGCCGGTGGGCACCACGGTGATTGATGAAGACACCTTGGAAGTCATCGCTGATGTGACCGAAATTGGTCAGGTCGTGTTGGTAGGTGAAGGTGGTCGACGTGGGTTGGGTAATATCCACTTTAAGTCGTCGACCAATCGCGCGCCGCGTCGCACCACGCCAGGTACCGATGGCGACCGTCGCAATTTGCGCCTGGAAATGAAGGTGATGGCCGATGTGGGCCTGCTGGGCATGCCCAACGCGGGTAAATCGACGCTGATTCGCTCGGTGTCCGCTGCCAAGCCCAAGGTCGCCAACTACCCGTTTACTACCTTGGTGCCTAACCTAGGCGTGGTAAAGCTGGGTATGCACGAGCACTTTGTGATGGCCGACGTACCGGGCTTGATCGAAGGGGCGTCTGAAGGTGCTGGTTTGGGGCTGCGCTTTTTGAAGCACCTGACCCGCACGCGTCTGCTGTTCCACGTGGTCGACGTCGCGCCGTTTGATGAGTCTGACCCGGTGGAAGCGGCCAAGGCCATTGTTCACGAGTTGGGGCAGTTCTCGCCAGCGCTTTCCGAGCGGCCACGTTGGCTGGTGCTGAACAAGTTTGACCTGCTGCCGGAAGATGAGCGTGAAGAGCGTGCCCAGAAGATTATCCAGGCGCTGAACTGGGAAGGCCCGGTATTCCGCATTTCGGCGATCAGCAGCGACGGCACCGATAAGCTGGTGCAAGCGGCCTACCGCTGGTTGACCGAGCAGCGCCGCCTTGAGAACGAAGATGAAGAGGCGCTGGCGCGTGAAGAAGAGATGCGCCGCCGGATGGAAGAGGAGTCGGTTGCGCGTACCGAAGATCGTTTGGGTCGTCGACGTAAGCGCGACGATGAAGATGACGAAGATTTCGACGACGATGATTACGATGTTGAAGTCGAGTACGCGCCTTAGTGGTATTGAATGGGTGCATTCGGTAGTAAGCTTAAAGTTATAAGCTAAAAGGGGGCTGCGTTCGCGCGGCCCCTTTTGTAAGTGCCTGATTGAGGTGGGGTCGCATGGAAAATAACGAGCAAGTACTAGGACGCAGCGCGCTTAGCCGTGCACGGCGAGTCGTGGTCAAAATCGGCAGTGCGCTGCTTACCAACGATGGCCGCGGCCTGGACGAAGCCGCTATTGGCGGCTGGGTGGATCAAATCGCCGCCTTGCACCAGCAGGGGATTGAAGTGGTGCTGGTCTCTTCCGGCGCCGTGGCAGCGGGCATGGTGCGTCTTGGCTGGCAGGTGCGCCCTAGTGCTGTGCACGAGCTCCAGGCCGCTGCGGCGGTGGGTCAAAACGTCTTGACCCAGTGCTATGAAAATCATTTTGCTCGCCATGACATGCTCACCGCGCAAATCCTGCTTACCCACGACGATCTTTCCAACCGTAAGCGCTACCTGAATGCCCTTTCAGCGCTACGCACCCTGGTAGAAATGCGCGTAGTGCCGGTGATAAATGAAAACGACACCGTGGTTACCGATGAGATCCGCTTTGGCGATAACGATACGCTTGGGGCGCTGGTCGCCAATCTACTGGAAGCGGACGCGCTGCTGTTGCTAACCGACCAGGAAGGCCTGTTTGACGCCGATCCACGCCACAACCCCAATGCCCAGATGATTGCCGAAGGGCGCGCCGATGACCCGCGCTTAGCCGCCGTCGCAGGCAGCGGCGGAGCGCTGGGTCGCGGCGGTATGAGCACCAAAGTACGCGCGGCGCAGTTGGCGGCGCGCTCTGGGGCGGTCACGGTCATTGCCAGCGGCCGCCAGCCTGATGCTATTAATCGGATAATGGCCGGCGAGGCGTTGGGCACGTTGCTGCGCCCTGATCAGGTACCCATGGCGGCGCGCAAGCGCTGGCTGGCGGGCCAGCTGCAGGTGCGCGGTACGCTGGTGTTGGATGCCGGGGCGGTCAAAGTGCTGCGCGATAAAGGCTCAAGCCTGCTGGCGGTCGGCGTGCGCGATGTGCAGGGCAGCTTTAAGCGTGGCGATATGGTGGTATGCGTGGATGAGCAGGGCGCCTCAGTAGCCAAAGGCTTGGTCAACTACGGCGCCGATGAAGCACGCCAGTTGGCCGGGCAGCCCAGCCACCAGATTGAGGCGATCCTCGGCTACGTGGAAGCTCATGAGCTGATTCATCGCGATAACTTGGTGGTGATTTAGCCGCGAAGGTGGTTATTTAACCCCTACCTCGGGGCGGTAGTGGCACTTGCCGTGGCCAGTCGTCGGGCACTAAAAAGAGCCGTTCATAGCGCTGTTCCTCTGGTGCCTCCTCCGAGTAACAGAGCATCACCTGTTGAGGTGAGCGCCAAGCGTGAACCTTTTCGATAATCGCTGGCAGCACCTCCGCCGCTGGCCGAAAAGCGCTGCGCAGTGGCGGTGACAGCCAGTGGGGTTTTTCCAGCCATACCATCTTCGGCATGGCGGGAAGGCTGGCTGCCAGCTCAGGCCAATCGCGCAAATAGCACCAGGTGCCTCGGCGATGATCTGCTGTTGCCCCCTCCGGGGCTGGCATCTTCGCGTGCCAGGGGTAATACAGCACGCCAGGCATTGCCAGCCGTTGGGTTAACTGTTCGCTTAAACTTGCTTGAGAAACGCCCAGATCTCGTGGCGTTAACCAATGGGCGAGCGTTTCCAGCGCGGGTAGTGTGTTGGAGAGTGGCAGTTGGTGGCGCTGTAAATGAGTGCACTTGAGCGCCAGGCTATCCAGCCCGCCGGGGCCAATCCAGCGGCTTTGGCTGGTGGGCGCGCCAGGCCCTTCAGGTAGCCCCAGGTAGAACTTGATCGCCACTTCCAAATGCACCGGCGCCGGGTTATCGCGGGTGCGATAGAGCATATCCAACTCGCCTAAGGTAGTGCGCTTGCGGGTGATGCGCACGTTTCGGGCGAGCAATCGCGTATTGGGTGCATGGTCTAACAGCGTGTGCCACAGGCGTTCGTGGTAATGGCCCATGCGGGTAGCGCGGCTGCCGTTCAAAGCGGCCAATGGCGGTCGGCCAAGCTGGCGCAGCCAGGGCAGTAGAGCATTCGCCAAGCCTAGCTCTTTAAGTGTCGGGCGCCCAGCGCAAGGGATGGGGGGCGGCAGCTCAACCAGGTCAGGCGTGGCGACCAACCAAGCTAAGTCTCTCAGTGCTGACACTGTGCTTAATTCTGACTCCGTGTTTAGTACTGACATCGCGTTGCCGAGTGCTTCATTCTCCAGCACGCCATGAAGGCTATCGTTCAGCACGGATTTCTCCCCAGCACCTTGATAAGGTTGGCACTATAAAGTTAGCTACATGATTGAACAGCCTACCATAAACGCAGCGGGCTCCCCGTAGGGAGCCCGCAAAGCGATTAGCTAACAGTTTTAGCTAACGTTATTAGTCGCGATCAATTTGGGTAACGTCGGAAGAGCCCTGACGAACGCTGATTTCTAGTTCGCGGCCATTTTCATCGCGGCCTTCGATATCGATGATGCCGCTTCTATCGATGTCGAGGTCTTCAAACTCGACCATGCCTTCTTGGCTGGCAACGTCTAACGCTTGGCGAATATCGTCTTCGCTCATGCCCCAGGCACCGCTAATCAGGCGCTCACGCTTCTCTTTTAGCGTGTCACCGTTGTCGAGGGAGATTTCCACATCGGCGTACCATTCATCATCCAGCCAGCCTTCTACTTCCACACGGCCACGGCTTTTAATGCTAACTTCTTCGTAGTGGCTGAAACCGTAATCATTGGCGTGGGTCAATACGTCATCGATGCGATCCATCGGCAGCGAGTCGGCCTGGGCACTGCCAGCAGCCGCGGCAAGCAGTAGAGCAGAGGTCGGGATCAGCAGCATTTTTTTCATGGTATTCATAGCAAATTCCTTCTTTACGTATTTAAACGTGAGTGTCTATACGTCAATGTTTATACAACTATGCTTATACAACTATGTTTATACAACAGTGCATAAACGGCATTCAGCGAATGCGACAGGGAATTTATACCACTGCAATACTTTCCTTAAGCTGACAAAACTGTTCATCTAGCGTTCATGTTGCTTTTGGCATGCTGGCGCCATGCGTAAACTCTTCTGCCATCTTATTAAACCGCTGCGCAGCTTCCAACGAGGCACTCGTCGCAACGTCACTGGTTTAGCCCTAGTGCTATTGCTGGTGGGCAGTGCTGTGGGTGACCAGCATTGGGAATCGTTGCACGGCGAAGTGCGCCGGGGTGAAGTGGTGCCTCTTGACTCTATTTTGGATTGGCTGGAAGCCCACTATATAGGTGAAGTGCTTGAGGTTGAGGTTGAGCGTGAAGGGGGATATGTCGAGTACGAAATCAAGCTGCTTGGCCCGCAAGGGCAAGTCGTCGAGTTTGAATTTGATGGCCATAACGGTCAACTGATGTCGATAGAGGGCGTACGTATCAACGATATGCGCCGCTAGCTCGTTGCCATCATTTGCCATATAAAAAGAAGGGTAGTTAGCCAATGAAGTGTTTGTTGGTAGAGGATGACCAGGCGCTGGCGCGTGAGCTAAGTCAGGCGCTGCGTGACGGAGATTGGCTAGTCGAGCATGCAGCGACAGGCCAGGACGCCGATTTCCTAGTGCGCACGGAGGCCTACGACACGCTGATTCTGGATGTCGGGCTACCCGATGGCGATGGTACCCGCTGGCTTTCCGCATGGCGAGAAGATGGTATCGACCTGCCAGTGCTGATCCTGACCGCCCGTGAGCGCTGGGCCGATAAAGCCGCAGGCTTTACCGCCGGCGCCGATGACTACGTCACCAAGCCGTTCGAATCGGCGGAAGTACTCTTTCGCCTGCGTGCCCTGGTGCGCCGCAGCCATGGCCATGCCCACCCGGTGCTGAAAGTGGGCGAGCTGAGTTTGGATACTCACACCCAGCACGTTTCGCTTGCCGGTCGCCCGGTGGGATTAACCGCCCAGGAAACCCGTCTGCTGGGTTATTTGATGCACGCCGCGCCGCGGGTCGTCAGCCGTACCGAGCTTTCAGAACACGTTTATGACCGCGACCACGAGCCGGACTCCAACGTGATTGATGTTCAGGTCAGCCGCCTGCGCCGCAAATTGGGCAGTTGGCGCATTGCCACCCTGCGTGGCCAGGGCTATCGGCTATTAGCAGAAGAGCCCGCTAGCGAATGAGTCAAGACACAACCGCATGGAAAGATCGCTGGGCAAAACGTTCCATCAGCGTGCGGCTACTGCTGGCCGTATTGGTAATGGTCGGCCTGGCGCTGCCCATCGCGGGCACGCTGCTGTCTCATCATTACCGTACTTCGGCCACGCAGGCCTTTGACGAACGCCTGGGCGCCACTCTAAACGTCATCATTGCGGGCGTCACCTACGACAATATTGAACAACAGCTAGTCCATGATCAGGCGCTGGGCGACCCGCGTTTTGAGAATGTCTATTCCGGCTGGTACTGGCAAATCACCGATGGCGCGGAAAATACCCTGGCTTCGCGTTCGCTGTGGGATCAGCGCCTGCCGGTCATCGACAATGACACCCTTAGCGCCCGCTCGATACCCGGCCCCCGGGGCCAGTCGCTGCGCGTGGTGGAGCGGGATATTTATCTGGCGCCACTAGAGTCGCCGCTGCATATCAGCGTGGCCGCTCGGGACAATGTGTTAGCCCGCGATATTGGTGAATTTCAACGTCTTTTGTGGGGCGGTTTAGTGGGTTTGGGCGTGCTGTTGCTCGGTGTATTGGCGCTGCAAGTACGCTGGGGGCTAGCGCCGCTTCGGCGTATGCATGCCAATCTGCACGATGTAGAACAGGGGCATGTCGAACAGCTGGATACCCGCTTGCCCGACGAGCTGGCGACGTTGGCTGCCTCAATGAACGCGGTGCTGGCCCGCGATCAGCGCTTGATCGAACGTGGCCGCCATACCGCTGGCAACCTTGCCCATGCGCTGAAAACCCCGCTGAGTGTGATGCGCCTACAGCTACGCCAGCTGCCGGAAGCGAACCGCGCTGCCTGGGAGGTTGAGCTGGCACGCGTGGATAGCGCGGTACGCCACCACCTGGCGCGGGCATCAGCAGCAGGCGAGGGCGTACGCTTTGCGCCGATTGATTTACATGCCACCCTGACGCCGTTGCTCAATGGGCTAGCCAGACTTGCCCAGCGCCGTGGCATTGCGCTGCGCCAAACCTGGTCACCTGACGTTAAGGTGCATATGGATGATCAGGATATCCAGGAGCTGGTGGGCAACTTGATGGATAACGCGCTGCGCTGGGCACACAGCGATGTGCAGCTACAAGTAGCGATTGACGAGCAGCGGTTAACCTTAACCGTTAGCGACGATGGCCCCGGCATGTCTGAAGCGGAGTGCCAGCAGGCGGTACAGCGCGGTAAACGGTTGGACGAACAACGCTCGGGCAGCGGCCTGGGGCTGGCCATTGTGACTGACCTTGTTGCTCTCTACAGCGGCCATATGCAGCTGAGCCGTGCCAGCACTGGCGGGCTGCAAGTGGTGATCGAGCTGCCCGTCGTTGCGCGTACTCGTCGCGCATAATCGTCTCATATTAATAATGGAGACCGCATCGAATGAATGGCACAGATACGATGCCCGATATAGTCGCCGGCCCCCTGTTAAGACGCATCAGTACTACCCGTTTGGTGCTTTGGCTGGTCGCCACCCGGCCGCTGAACATGGCCTTGGTGCTGCGCCCAGGGCGCATCGATAGCCAAACGATTGGTTTGGCGCACCACCAGCAATGCATCGCTATCGGTGAACGAGCATTTATTTACCTGATCGATTGCGAGCTTGAGTCAGCGCTGCCCTGCGACGAGCGCATCGAATACGACCTGCAGGTGGAATCCCCGCAGGGTGATTGGCGCTCTCTGCCCGAATGGGCGCCGTGGCTGTGTTATGACGGTGCCGCCTATCCCGCTTTTGTGATTGCCTCGCGCCATCACCGTCTGATGCACGGCTCCTGTCGCAAGCCTCATCACGATAGTGCCGATGGCTTGGTGCGTGCCGATAGTTGGCTTGCCGAACAGCAGTCAGCGCCCACCGAATGGCCCGCCTGGCTGTTGATGACCGGTGACCAGGTGTACGCCGATGACGTGGCAGGGCCAATGCTGCGCGCCCTGCATGCGCTGATTGAACGGCTAGGGTTGGTGGATGAGTGGCTGGAAGGCGCTACAGTGGATGATAGTCAGGCGCTTTATCAGTCGCCTGATAGCTATTACCGGCGTGCGCAGCTGCTGCCCGATGTGACCAGCAACGCGGCGCTGCGCGAACGCTTTTTCGGCGGTGTCAAAAAGCCGGTGTTTACCTCGGCGAATGCCCATAACCATTTGATGACGCTGGCCGAAATGCTCGCCATGTACTGCCTGGTGTGGTCGCCGACGCCCTGGCAAGTGATTGCCCCTGAAGCGCCTGTCTTGGATGAAAAAGACGCCGAGCTGTATCGTCAGGAACAGGCGGTGATCAATACCTTTGTTGACGGTTTGCCCCAGTGCGCGCGACTGATGGCGCATCTGCCCAGCCTGATGATCTTCGACGACCATGATGTCACCGACGACTGGAACCTGACCGCCGATTGGGAGCGCGCCGCCTACGGGCATCCGTTCTCTAAACGCATTATCGGTAACGCTCTGGTAGCGTATCTGCTCTGCCAAGCCTGGGGTAATGACCCGGATAAAATGAATCCGTTAGTCCACCACGCCTCGACGCTGATGGGCGATGGCGACCAACCGCTAGTCTGCGCTGAGCAGGATGGGCTAATTGAACGGCTGCTGCGTTTTCAGGGTTGGGAGTTTCAGGTGCAGGGCACCCCCGCGCTGATTGTGCTCGATACCCGCACCCGCCGCTGGCGCAGCGAACGCAGCCCGCATCGGCCTTCAGGCTTGATGGACTGGGAGGCGCTAATGGAGATGCAGCAGGCACTAATGGGCGCCAAGAGCGCGGTGATTGTCTCTCCCGCGCCGATGTTCGGTGTCAAGCTGATAGAGGGAATCCAAAAGCTGTTTACCCTCGCCGGTAAGCCGCTGGTGGTAGACGCCGAAAACTGGATGGCCCATAGGGGCGCGGCCAATACGCTGTTGCAGATTTGGCGGCACTCCAAAACCCCCGGCAACTATGTGATTTTGTCTGGGGATGTGCACTACTCGTTTGTCTACGACATTGTGGTTCGCCATCAGCGCCGCGCGCCCCACCTGTGGCAAATTACCTCGAGCGGGATCAAAAATACCTTCCCCAAAAACCTGCTCAATACCTTTGACCGCCTCAACCGCTGGCTCTACGCCCCTTGGTCGCCTCTCAATATATTTACCAAGCGCCGTAAGCTAAGCGTTCACCCCCGCGACCCTGACCGTGCCAGCGCCGGTGAGCGGCTGTGGAATGCCAGCGGTATTGGCCTGGTAACCCTTGACGAGAAAGGCCGGCCTATCGATATCCGTCAGCTTGACGCCGACGGCAGCGAAGTGGTGTTTCCAGCCCCGGAGAAGCCTCTCTCTTGACCACCGTTTAGCGCCAACTGCTTGATGCCCTTGATGATTGTCATGATAGCGTCATAAAAATGACGCACGCTTGCAGCTTATCAACAACCTCCAGGGAAGGTGACACATCATCGGCACCACCGAGGGTTACTAGGGTGGCAGAAGAGGGCAGCAGGCAAATGACCGCACAAGAAGCGCAGTGGCTTAACCAAATTATTGCGGCAGAAGAGCTGCACGTGCTCTTTCAACCCATTGTGGATGCCAGCCAACGGGCGATTTATGGTTACGAAGCGCTGATACGTGGGCCTAAAACGTCGCCGCTGCACTCCCCGTTACGGCTGTTTGAGGTAGCTACCCAGGCAGGCAAGTTAGTCGAGTTAGATTTGCTTTGCCGGCGCCTGGCAATACAGCGTTTTGCAGAGCTCGATCTGCCCGGTCTGCTGTTTCTTAACGTGATGCCGCTGACCATCGTCGAGCGCGATTTCCGCGAAGGCTTAACGCTGGGGTTTATTCGTGACAGCGGTTTGCCTCCAGAGCGGGTGGTGATTGAGCTCACCGAACACGTGCCGATCCATGACTACGAGCTAATGCGCCAGGCGGTGGATCACTACCGCACCATGGGCTTCCAGGTGGCGCTGGATGACCTTGGCGCCGGGCACTCAAGCCTGCGCCACTGGTCGGAGCTACGCCCGGATTTCGTGAAGCTCGACCGCCACTTTATCTCCGGGATCGATCAGGAGCCGGCCAAGCGAGAATTTCTGCGCTCGATTCTTGATGTAGCCCGTAGTCTGGACTGCCAGGTGATTGCCGAAGGCGTGGAGACCGCCGCTGAGCATCTTTGCCTGTGGGAGCTCGATCGCGGGCTGGCGCTGCTGCAAGGCTTCTACTTCGCCCGGCCCAGCCAGCAGCCGCCGTTAGAACTCAATATGCTGCTGCCCGCAACCACGCATCTAAAAAGCCCCGCAGGGCGCACCGCGCGGTCTATTTTACGGGCGATTGACGCTATAACGACGGATTGCGCGGTGCCGTCTATCTCCGAACGGTTTCGCCAACAGCCCAGCTTGCGCTGCGTGGCCGTGCTAGAAAATGGTAAGCCCGTGGCGGTGGTGCGTCGTAATGCGTTTTTAACCCTGTTTACCAACCCCTTTAGTCACTCGCTGTATGCCAAGCGCCGCGTTCTGGACGTTGCTGACGCACGTATGCTGGTGGCGGAAGCGGATACGCCACTGGAGATTTTAAGCCAGCAACTGACCGATAGCAGGGATATTGAGCAGGAAGATTTCGTCATTGTTAATGCCAATGGTGACTACCTGGGGATGGGCAACATCGTTGACCTTTTGCGCGAGATTACCGCCATCCAGGTACGCCAGGCGCGGCACGCAAATCCGCTGACCGGCCTGCCGGGCAATATTCTGATCAATGAAACCCTGGCGACCTATTTGTCCGCTGGGCAGGGGTTTGCGGCGGCCTACGTTGATCTGGATAACTTTAAAGCCTTTAACGATGCCTACGGCTACGCACGAGGCGATCACATCATCATTTCGCTATCACGATTACTGCAAGCGCAGGTAGACAGTGCCGGAGGCTTTATCGGCCATATTGGCGGTGACGATTTTATGATGTTGCTGCCGCTTGAGCACTGGGAGAGTGTCTGCCAGCAAATTCTGCACTCATTCGAGGTGATGGCGCCGGGCTTCTATGAAGAGGCCGACCGCCTTCAGGGCGGGATTCAAATCGAAAACCGCCAGAATAAACTAACGTTCTTCCCCTTTGTTAGCGTCTCGATTGCGGTGAAGCCCATTCCCGATACGACCCGCTGTCAATCGCTGGATATCGCCAGCGAGCTGTCTGAGTTGAAGCGCCAAGCTAAGAAGATGCCTGGCAACAGTTTGTTCGTGGAGCGTCGTGATCACTGCTCGGATCCCGAGGGCAAACTGATGGGCTCTGTCACCGGGTGTTCATAAAGACGTCACCAACTGGTCATAAGAGTGCCCCCTATTTGTCATTTTAAATCGTCAGGATATCGGCATCTTCTAACAACGCGACAGGTGACCCATGCAGACATCCTTTTTTTCCCATGCGCTTCCCCGCACATTAATTAGCGCCGCCGTTGCCAGTGCTTTCGCCTTAGCTGCGGTGAACGCTTCTGCAGATCTCTCATCACGCTATGTGGATAACGATGGCGATATGGTCGCCGATGCGCCTAGCGATGAGTCTCAGTGGGCCGACCCCGATACCTTGGTGTTTGCCTATACCCCGGTTGAAGATCCTGCGGTTTACGCTGGTGTCTGGTCTGACTTTTTAGAACATCTTAGCGAAGCCACTGGCAAAGAGGTGCAGTTCTTCCCGGTTCAGTCCAACGCTGCACAGTTGGAAGCGCTACGCGCGGGTCGTTTGCATGTCGCCGGGTTTAATACCGGCAGCACGCCTGTGGCCGTTAACTGCGGTGGCTTCCGCCCGTTTGCCATGATGGCTTCTGACGACGGTAGCTTTGGTTACGAAATGGAGATCATCACTTATCCCGGTAGCGGTATCGCGTCGGTTGAAGATCTCGCAGGGCGTCAGATGGCCTTTACTGCTGAAACCTCAAATTCTGGTTTCCGCGCGCCCTCTGCACTGTTGCTCTCTGAGTATGGATTGGAAGCCGACAAAGATTACAGCACCGCGTTCTCAGGCTCTCACGATAATTCCATTCTCGGTGTAGTGAACAAAGATTACGAAGCCGCTGCTATTGCCAACTCTGTTGGCACTCGGATGATTGCTCGTGGTGTCGTTAATGAAGGTGACTACGAGATTATCTATACCTCAGAAACCTTCCCCACCACGGCTTACGGTTTGGCCCACAACCTGAAGCCTGAGCTTGCCGAGAGCATCCAGGACGCGTTCTTCAGCTATGACTGGGAAGGTACTCCTCTCGAAGCGGAATTTGCTAACTCCGGTGAGTCACAGTTCATTCCGATCTCCTACGAGGAAAATTGGTCGGTCATTCGTACCATCGCGGATGCCACTGGCGTGACGTACGACTGCGATTAATCGATTAGCCAACGCGTTTTATTCGGCCAGGAGGGCTCACCTTCTGGCCGTTTCGCTATACATATGAGGTGGAACGATGTTGACACTAAGTGGCGTAGGCAAGCGCTACCCCACCGGGGATCGAGCGCTGACGGATATTGAACTCACGCTGCCCAAAGGCCAAGTCATGGCGCTGATTGGGCCATCGGGCGCGGGTAAAAGCACGCTGATTCGCTGTGTGAACCGGTTGGTTGAACCTACCCAGGGCAGCATTCGCCTGGAAGACATTGAGCTCACCAAGCTTTCAGGCCAGAAGCTGCGTCATGCGCGCCGCTCGATGGGCATGATTTTTCAGGAGTACGCGCTGGTCGATCGGCTCACCGTGATGGAAAACGTGCTGTCAGGGCAGCTCGGCTATGTCGGTTTTTGGCGCAGCTTTTTACGTCGCTACCCGCAGGAAGCCGTGGTTGAAGCTTTCCGGTTGCTGGAAAGAGTGGGCCTCCCCCATGCGCTTGATAAGCGTGCCGATGCGCTATCAGGCGGGCAGCGGCAGCGGGTGGGGATTGCTCGCGCGCTGTTGCAAAGCCCCAAGTTACTGCTAGTAGATGAACCGACAGCCAGCCTGGATCCAAAAACCTCGCGCCAGATTATGCGCCTGATTCGCGAGCTGTGCGCAGAGAGAGACCTGGCGGCGATCATCAATATTCACGACGTAGCGTTGGCGAAGCAGTTTGCGGATCGTATCGTCGGCCTGCGGGCGGGTGAAATCGTCTTTGACGGTCAGCCGAGCGAACTGACGAGCGAGATACTCACCACGATTTATGGTGAAGAAGATTGGGATACCACGCCCGAACCGATGGAAGAAGACGAAGAAGAGCAACCCGCCGTAGTGCGTTCGACGTCGCATGAGGTAATGCCCGCTTTAGCGACGGGAGGCGCACGATGAACACAGCGAATACATTGGCCGAACGGCGGCAGCAGGCAGCGCGGCGTGGCCAGTGGCGGCGTCTAGCGGTGATCGAAAATCCACGCCTGCGCTGGGGGCTCGCTATCGGCGCGGTGGTGTATCTCTTTTTAGCGCTTGCCTCGGTAGAGGTTAACTGGGCGCGGGTTGCCGAAGGGTCAGCGCGGGCGGTGAATTTTTTGGGCGCCTTTATGCAGCCCGATTTTATCAGCCGTTACGACGATATTGTCGCGGGGTTGATGGAAAGTTTAACCATGACGCTCACCTCTACGGTTGTGGGTGTGCTGCTCGCGATACCGGTTGGCCTGGGCGCAGCGCGTAATATTTCACCCTTACCGATCTACTTAATCTGCCGCGCCATTATTGCCGTTTCACGCACGTTTCAAGAGATCATCATCGCGATTTTATTTGTGGTGATGTTCGGCTTTGGGCCGCTGGCGGGCATGATCACGCTGGCCTTTGCGACGATTGGCTTTATGGCCAAGCTGCTGGCGGAAGACATTGAAGACTTGGATTGGCGTCAGGTTGAGGCCGTACGCGCAACCGGCGCAGGCTGGCTGCAAATCATTAACCAAGCGGTTCAGCCACAGGTCATGCCGCGCTTGATCGGTCTTTCGGTTTATCGGCTGGATATTAATTTCCGCGAGTCGGCGGTGATTGGCATTGTCGGGGCGGGCGGTATCGGCGCTACGCTGAACACTTCGCTAAGCCGCTATGAGTACGATACCTCTGCGGCGATTCTGCTGATCATCATCGCCATCGTGCTGCTGTGCGAGTACAGCTCAAGCCATGTCCGTCGCTGGACCCAGTAATTTTTGGAGACATTAAATGCCTGTTTCATTTACATCACAGGGTCTGCCGGTTTGGCGACGGCGCACCACGCGCGCGCAATGGTTGCAGTACCTGGCGTGGCTAGCGGGTGTCAGCCTATTTCTACTGTGTTGGAAGTTAATCTCCGACAATACCATGTGGGTGTTCGTCGAGGATGCTGGCCGCCAGGGCAGTGACTTAATTAGTCGCATGATGCCGCCGCGTTGGGAGTATGCCAATGTGCTGTGGAAGCCCATGTGGGACACGCTTAACATTGCAACGCTGGGCACTGTCATCGGCGTCATGATGGCATTTCCGGTAGCGTTTTTGGCTGCTCGTAATACCACGCCGCACCCACTGGTTCGAAGCGTGGCGCTGATGGTGATTGTCTCGTCGCGCTCGATTAACTCGCTGATTTGGGCAATGCTGCTGGTGACCATTCTTGGCCCCGGCGTACTGGCGGGGATTATCGCTATCGCCCTGCGCTCCATCGGCTTTGTGGGCAAGCTGCTGTACGAAGCGATTGAAGAGATTCACCCCACCCCCGTTGAGGCGATTAGCGCGACCGGCGCGAGCCGTATGCAGGTGATGAACTACGGCGTGTTACCGCAGGTTATGCCCGCCTTTGCCGGCATTAGCGTCTACCGCTGGGACATTAATATCCGCGAATCCACGGTATTGGGATTGGTCGGGGCCGGTGGTATCGGTCTGCAGTTGAATGCCTCGATCAACAGCCTCGCCTGGGATCAGGTCAGCGTTATTTTTATTATGATTTTTGCCACTGTGCTGGTGTCGGAGTGGATCTCCGCGCGGGTGCGCCACGCGATTATCTAATCATCGGCTTCCTAATCTGCAAACTGCCTAGATCGGCGAGGTTACCCCTATGCGCTTTCCTGAAGCCGAACAAACAAAGATAGATTTATTGCGCCACGGTGAGCCGGTGGGCGGGCGTATGCTCCGCGGCTCCACCGACCATCCGCTCAGTGAAACCGGCTGGCAGCAGGTCACCGATGCAGTGATGCGCCAAACCGTAGAGGGGCATTTACCCTACGATGCGATTGTCACTTCGCCATTAACGCGCTGTCGCGAATTCGCCCTATGGCTGGGTGAAGAGTTTGATCTGCCGGTTCAGGTGGAAGAGGATTTTGCCGAGCTGCATCTGGGGCGTTGGGAGGGCAAAACCCATGCCCAGGTGTTTGCCGAAGAGGGCACTGGGCGAATGAGTGCGTTCTGGCACGACCCCGCTGCGGTGTCTCCGCCCGGTGGCGAAACCCTGCACGCCTTTGACGCACGATTGGCCGGGGCCTGGCAGCAGTTGTTAAGCAATCCGCCGGGCAAGCATGTGCTGGTAGTGGCCCATCTATTTGTCTGCAATGGCCTGCTGCGCCAGGTGATTGAGCAGCCGCTTTCGCGGGTATTGGCAATGGATTTACCCTACGCGGCAATGAGCCGGGTGCGTCATGAGCGCCATGCGCTGGGTGAAACCAGCTTTGTCGAGTGGATCGGCCGCTAACCATTGGCGGCTAGGCAGGCTTTGGGCCATCATGAAGGCACGTTGGTTTATTGGAGCGGCTGCCCATGCTGTTGGTTCGTCTGTGGTCTCTATCTTGCGGGTCGGCACCTTCTGGAAGGTGGCTGCTAACCGGTCTGTTGCTGCTGGCGTTAGCGGGTTGCGCCAGCCGTGATCTTACCCCCATTGAGGCACCGCCTAGCCGCGCAGGCCTCTCTATGGAGCGTGCGCTGATTCTCTCCCATGCCCAGCAGGCCATTGGCACACCGTATCGCTTTGGGGGCAATACGCCCGATGGTCTGGACTGCTCTGGCCTAGTGGAAATGACCTACCGAGCGGCGGGTATTCGCGTGCCGCGTACCGCTGAGGAGCAGTTTCGTGCCTTGCCCCAGGTGGAAGCCCCTCGCCCCGGCGATCTGCTTTTCTTTGGCGAGCGCCGCAAAGCTACTCATGTCGGGATTTATCGTGGCAACGGCCAAATGATTCATGCACCTGGCAATGGCCGTGCAGTAGTCAGCGTGCCGTTAGATATCGATTACTGGCAGGCGCGCTTTTTGGGTGCGGCCAGTCCAGCGCCTTAACTTATTGTCTCGTCAGCCGATAAGGTACTCCTCAGGGTAAAGTACTCCGCAGGGTAAAGTACCTTCGCCTTCATAGGGTGTTATTATGCCTGGCAACACTACTGCCTTCATAATAACGACGCTATTTACCTAATAACGGCTCTATATAACAACGAATTTATATGGCGATGGCTCAATAAAACGACGAGGAGAGCAAAGACGTATGTTTGAATCCTTGAATTTATCGAAGGAACAGTCTTTGTCTCAACAGCACTCCCAGCCAACACCTTCACTGCCCCGTGTGAACGCGATGCCAACAGCATCCGTCGACCAGACAGCGTCTCCCGCTGAATCGGTATTTTGCTACGCCAATGAAGCGATCATTATTACCGATGCGGAAAATCGAGTGGTGGAGGTGAACCCCGCTTTTTGTGAGTTAACGGGGTTTACCCAGGGTGATGTACAGGGCAAAACGCCGGGAGCATTCAGCATTTTACCGCTGGATGATAGCCGCACCACGCGATTGATGCGTGAAGAGCTGCAATTGCGTGACCGTAGCAAAAGCCAGGTGAGCTACCGTAGCCACGATGGCCAGTTTTATCCGGGGATGATGTCGATTAATCGTGTGCGCGATGAGCACGGTGAGATCGATCACCATGTGATTGTGTTGGCTGACCTTTCAGCTATTCCGGCACATGCCCGACACCTTAATCGAGAAGTCTATTTTGATGCCCTTACCGGGCTACCTAACCTGCAACTGCTGACCCAATTGATTCAAGAGTCCATGCAGCATGTAGAAGCGCAGCAGCTACCCCTGGCGGTGTGCTCGCTGGATATCGATTTCTTCAAAAATATTAATGACCGTTTGGGTTCCACCGTGGGCGATGCGCTGCTGTCTTCTTTTTCGCAGCGTATAAGCCATCTGCTGTTTGGGGATGATGTGTTGGCGCGAGTGGGGGGCGACGAGTTTGTACTGTTACTCCACCATGGCGTCGATGACGATTTTTTTGAGAAGTTGTTAGCCTCCATTCGCCAACCACTGATGATTGACGGGCAGAGTATTCACCTGACGGCAAGTTTGGGGGTGACGCTCTACCCAAATGACAACGTTCAGGGCGATCTACTGTTACGTCATGCCAATCAGGCGATGTACCGTGCCAAACAGCGTGGCCGCGATACCTTTCACTTTTTTGACCCGAACCATGACCGCTTACTGCAGGTGCGCCATGAGCAGCGCCAGCGTTTTATAGATGCACTCAATAACCAGGAGCTGCGCCTGTATTATCAGCCCCAGGTTGATATGCGTAGTGGCAACGTGGTGGGCCTGGAGGCGCTGATTCGTTGGCAACACCCTGAAGAGGGATTGCTTGCGCCCGCGCAGTTTCTACCCATTATCGATAATACGCCGTTAGAAGTGGATCTTGGCGAGTGGGTCATTGAGCAGGCGTTGCGCCAGTTAACTAAATGGCATGCTCAAGGCATTGCGCTGCCGATCAATGTGAATATAAGCCCTACGCATTTGCTAGTGGATAACTTTAGTCAACGTTTAGGCGAACTGCTGGCACGCCACCCCGATGTGCCGCCCGCAATGCTCAAACTCGAAGTGCTGGAGAGTGCTGCAATGCACGACATCCAGGCCGCACTGCAAAATATGTCGCGCTGTCAGTCACTGGGCGTGAGTTTTGCTATCGATGACTTTGGTACCGGGTTTTCGTCGTTAACCCACCTACGGCAGCTGCCGGTCAGCCTGATCAAAATAGACCAGAGCTTTGTCCGCGACATGCTCAGCGATCAAGACGATATGGCGATCGTGGAGAGCGTTATTTATATGGCTAATCGCTTTAAACGGCCTATGTTGGCAGAAGGTGTAGAAACCTTAGAGCATGCCAAAGCCTTGATGTCGCTGGGGTGCGAGTTAGCTCAAGGCTATGGTATTGCCCGCCCGATGCCTGCCGAAGCACTGCCTGCCTGGCTGGCGAATTGGCCTAGTCGCGGGGAGTGGAATTCCCTCGCAGTGTCGACCAACTAAGCGGCCGACTAAGCGGCTAGCTCATCAGCGGCTGATGCATCTGAGGGGGGCGTGTTAGTGGATGTAGCAGTGGGTGAGGTTGCCGCGGCGCCGTTGCTGCGAGCTTGCTCCATTTCACTGCGCTGCATGGACGCTTCGAGCTTAGCTTCCAGCAGGTACTGCCGTGCTTGGGCGGCAATTTGGTAATCTGTCGGGGACGGATCTGCAGGTGCCATTGCCGCAGCGATCACCGTCTGCATTTTTTCGATAGTGGCTTGGGGGTCGTTGGGCACCGGGCCATAATCGATGGGTACCTCCCCCGCGACTGCATAGCGCTTGCCATCGGGGCCAACTTCGTACTCGTAGCTGGCGCCGCCCGTATAGGCGCCGCCCGCTATTTGGTGCGCCATCTCGTGTTGGCGTACTTCGCGGTCGGTCTGTTTAAGTTGATCTAAGTACTGAATCTCTTCCGGCGCCATAGGCGTGCCGTCCGCCCGTTTGGGGCCAGCCTCAGCACTGCTAATCTCTTCGCTGCTCTCTTCACTAGCGCTAGTCGTTTTTGGGTCGTCGGTAGACGCCGTATCTTCTTCAAGTGCACGGCTTTTAGCGGCTTGCTCAACCCGCGGGGAGATTGTATTCGCTGAAGGGTACGCCCAGGCAGCGAGGGACACAGTGCTAATGGAAGAAACGGCCATAGTTAATTACCGACTAAGTACGAGTTGGGATACCATGAAGTATTAGCGAGCAATGCCGAGAGTGCAAGTTTGCACGATGCCGACCCTATGCAAACCATTGATGTGTTCATTAATCTTAACTACGACGAGTGCCTAGCCCATTACGAAGGGCGTATTGCCAATGTACGTACCCGCAGTGTTGATGGTCGTTGGGTAATATTTCCCGCCGAGGCGATTCGCCGAGTGGTGGGGCGTGATGGCGTACGCGGTATTTATCGATTAAGTTTTTCTGAGCAGGGTCGATTCATTAGCATAGATCCCTTAACCGGACGTTGAATTGCCTATGCACCGCCATGGAACACCGATCACCTTAAATGACCTCATTTATTCCATTATTCCCAATTTAAACAGCGCTGAAAAGTTAGTTTTCGCTACGTTAGAAAGCTTGATTGAAGCTGCTTCAAACCCTTTGGATATCCTTAAACGCACCGAGCAGCGCCAAGCGTTTAGTCTGGAAGTTCATCGTATACACATCAACCTGGAGCACCTGCTAGGCCGTTACCGAACGGAACTAGATGTCGTGCTACGTAGCGAGGGCGAATATACCGGCCCGGTAGTTGACCCTGACCCCCAAGAGGCCGATGCCATCCGCTGTGCTGTGGATATCTATATTCATGTATGCGCGTTTCAACGCGGAGAGCGTCCCAACCCTGTACCTGGGCGTGAAGCTACGCTGCGCAGACTGTCATAGCGTAACATTCACAACATGGCATCATCATTGCTTGTATAATGTGGCAATTCTGACTTTCTGGGTTACCCCCTTGAAAGCAAACAGCCTGCCTACCCGGCCCTGGCTGTGGACACATTAGGAGATATACCATGTCTGCCTCACCTGTCACATTGATGGTGGCTCGTCGCGTTGAGCACGGCCGCTACGCCGACTTTAATCGTTGGCTTAACGAAGGGCGCGAGCTGGCGGCCGATTTTGCTGGCTACCTCGGCTCCGGCGTATTGGCTCCCCCTGCCGATGACGACGAGTATCAGATCATATTCCGCTTTAGCAGTAGCGAAACCCTAGCCGCCTGGGAACATTCAGCCTCACGGCATGCGTGGTTGGCGCGCGGTAAGGGCTTGTATGAAGCGCCCCATGAGCACCGTGCCACCGGGCTGGATGCGTGGTTTCAAACCGGCAGCAGCGCACCGCCGCGCTGGAAACAGGCCGTGGCCGTGTGGCTGGCTTTCTTTCCTATCTCGCTAATCTTTCAACTTGTATTTGGTGGCGTACTGGCCGATTGGGCGCTGCTGCCGCGGGTGGTGGTGAGCACGCTAATGTTGACGCCAGTGATGGTGTTTGTGTTTATTCCGCTCTCTATGCGTTTATTAGCGCCCTGGCTGCAAGGTAAATGGTCACCGCTGGATTTATTGGCGCGTTGGCGCCACGCGCACCGGTCATAGCGTACCTAATTAATAAGCGTTGCTTTTGTTGATACCTCCATGGGGTTCGGCGCTGCGTTGATACTATTGCTCCTATGATGATGGGCTTTATGGTACTAAGCTAAATGTGCCTGTAAACAAAGGACAAGTGTCGCCAGTGCAACGCTGGCGCGCAACTCAGCCCCCATGGAGTGTTTATGATCCACGTTCACCATCTGGAAAAGTCTCGTTCGCACCGCATCCTGTGGCTACTTGAAGCCCTTGAACTGGACTACGAGTTGGTGGTTTACCAGCGCGATGGTAAAACACAGCAAGCGCCTGATGCGCTGAAAAAAATCCATCCGCTAGGTAAGTCTCCGGTGATTACCGATGGCGACATCACCGTGGCTGAGTCAGGCGCAATCATTGATTATCTGCTGCAGCGCTATGGACAGGGCCGCTGTCAGCCTGCGCCGGATGATATACGTGCTTGGGTAGATTACCGCTACTGGTTGCACTATGCCGAAGGCTCATTAATGCCGTTGCTGGTGATGCAGCTTGTGTTCAGCCAAATTCCTAAACAGACTCCCTGGCTGATTAAGCCAGTGGCGAAAGGGATTAGCGATACCGTCAGCAAACGCTTTCTGGCGCCGCAGCTTAAAAGGCACCTTAACTTTATTAATCAACACTTGTTGGCAGAGGGTAATTTTGGCGGGCAGTGGCCCAGCGGCGCGGATATGCAAATGAGCTTTCCACTACAGGCGGTGGCCGCCGTACGGTCGCTGGAGAGCTATCCTGCCATTGCCGCTTTTGTCTCACGCATTGAGCAAGATGCCGCCTGGCAGCGAGTGGTCGAGCGGGCGGGGCCACTTACCATGCCGGGCCAGTAAACAGCCACCATGAACTATTTTGCCTCGTTTGCAGCTCTTCCGGCGGAGCTGCTACGCAGTATTGATGGCTACCTGGGGCGTTGGGGGATCGCCTTGCTGCTCGTTTTCCTTCTTTTGGCGCTGCTGGGCAATCTATTGCTCAAGCGGCGTATGCAGCATAACCGGGCGTTACTCCAGTCCAATAAAGAGATGCTGGCAACGATCCTGGATAGCGTCGATGCGTTTATTTATATCAAATCCCCGACCTTAGAATACCAATACGTTAATCGTCGCATTAGCGATCTATTTGGCCTGCCTGCCGAAAAAATTATCGGTAAGCGTGATGAGGCGTTTTTTGATCCTGGGAGCGCCGCTGAGATCAATCAGGTTGATCGCAATGTCTTGGATTCAGGAAAAAAAGTGACGGTAGAAGAGAGCAATGTCTTGAAGGGCGAAAGCCGGGTAAGGACATTCTTATCGATAAAAATGCCGCTTTCCATGTCGCCTGGCGCTCCCCCTTCCCTGTGCGGTATTTCGACTGAACTGACTGACTACCTCGAAATGCAGTCGCGCACTCACTACCTGGCCTTCTATGACTCGCTAACAGGTCTGCCCAACCGGCGGCTGCTGATGGATTCCTTAACGGCCGCTATTGAGCATGATGGGTGGGCTGAGACCTATAGCGCGGTGATGGTGATTGATCTGGATAATTTCCGCTTAGTGAATGATATCCAGGGCCATGAGAGTGGTGACCAGCTATTGATTAGCGTTGCTGAACAGCTACGCCAGCGGCTTGACGCAGAGGAAACGCTAGCTCGCTTTAGTAGCGATGAGTTTGTGGTGCTGATCAATAACCTGGGCGAGCAACAGACCAACGCTGTACTAAAAGCCGAGCGTGTGGCGCGACAGCTGTTGGAAACCATTGCGCAATTAAGAAACAACCATTCGCTACCGATCAGTGCCAGTATTGGTATTGCACTGTTTACGGGAGGGGGCGAGCACAGTATGGATAGCGTGCTGCAACAGGCTGATATGGCGTTGCAGCAGGCGAAAAGCATAGGCGGCAATACGCTGTGCTTTTTTAATACGGATATGCAAACCAGCGTACTGGAAAGGGCCAGTTTAGAGGCCGATCTGCATAAAGCGCTCGAACGCAACGAACTGGCGCTGCACTACCAAGTGCAGGTCGACCATCAGGGCGTGACTACCGGCGTAGAAGCATTACTGCGCTGGTACCATCCTCTACGTGGCTGGGTCTCACCCGCGACCTTTATCCCGCTTGCGGAAGAGAATCGGCTGATTGTGCCGATCGGTTACTGGGTGCTGCGCTCAGCCTGCGAGCAGCTAGCCAAGTGGTCTCACCAAGCTGCCTACGCGCCATTGAGTATTTCCGTCAACGTGAGTTCCGTGCAGTTTCAGCAGCCAGAGTTCGTGCGTGATGTCGAGGCGCTGCTAGCCGAAACCCAGGCGCCGCCAAGCCGCTTGGTGCTCGAAGTGACCGAGAGCCTGTTGATGCACGAGCCGGTTAGAGTGCGCAACACGATGTTGAAACTGCGTGCCAGGGGGATCCGCTTTGCGCTGGATGATTTTGGTACGGGCTACTCATCGCTGAGTTATCTGAAACGCTTGCCGCTGGATGAGTTGAAAATAGATCAATCGTTTATTCAAGAACTGCTGACCGATAAGACAGACGCAGCGATTGTCGATACCACGATACTACTGGCGGTGAGTTTAGGCTTAACCGTGGTAGCGGAAGGGGTGGAGACAAAAGAGCAGCTTAATTGGCTAAGAGGCCATGGCTGCTATCGTTATCAAGGCTACCTATTGGGTCGCCCGACGCCCATTGAGTACCTGTTTGAAAGCTATTAAGCGCTTATAGCAAAACCCCCTTTCCAGCTAGGTGAAAAAGGGGGTTAAGTGTGCTGCTAATTAAGTGCTGTTTTTAACTGAACTGTTCTTAGCTGAGCTGTGCTTAACTAAACAGGGCAAAGCTCTCTGCGTTAAGCCACATATGCACCAAAATGCTGGCGATGTAGCCGAGTAAGATAACTGGCGACCAGCGCAAGTGGCCCATAAACGTATAGGAACCCCTGGCCTGACCCATCACTGCCACGCCGGCCGCAGAGCCAATCGATAGCAAACTGCCCCCGACGCCCGCGGTTAGGGTAATCAGCAGCCATTGGCCATGGGACATATCCGGCTCCATGGTCAGCACCGCAAACATCACCGGAATGTTATCTACAACCGCCGAGACCACACCAAGCGTAATGTTGGCAGCCGTAGCGTTCCAACCGGTATACAGCGCTTCTGACAGCAAACCAAGATAGCCCATAAAACCAAGGCCGCCAACACACATCACCACCCCGTAGAAGAACAGTAGTGTGTCCCACTCAGCTCGCGCTACGCGGTTGAAAACATCGAACGGCACCACGCCACCCAACTGCTCTAGCTTCTTGTTGTCGCCACGGCGGCTGTAGCGCTCGCGCTTGCGCTCCAAGGAGCGGGGCAGGCTGCGGCGCAGGTAGTAACCAAAGAACTGCAAGTAGCCCAGGCCGGTCATCATGCCTAACACCGGGGGTAGGTGGAGCACAACGTGGCACAACACGGCGGTAACAATCGTTAATAGGAACAGCAATACAATGCGCCGGGCGCCACGCTTCAACCACACATCTTCATAAACGCTGGAGGGTTTTTCATCCTTGATAAACAGGCTCATGATGCATGCTGGAATCAAGAAGTTGACCAGAGCGGGGAAGAATAGAATGAAGAATTCCTGAAACTCCACCATGCCTGCTTGCCATACCATTAGGGTGGTAATGTCGCCAAAAGGGCTAAACGCGCCCCCTGCGTTAGCGGCCACGACGATATTGATACAGGCTAAGTTAATATAACGCCTGTCTCCTTCGGCCACTTTGGTTACCACGGCGCACATCAGCAGGGCAGTGGTAAGGTTGTCGGCAATCGGCGAGAGTACAAAGGCAAGGCCGCCGGTCAGCCAAAACAGCGTCCGGTAGTTGAAGCCCTTGCGCAGCATCCAGGAACGAAGGGCATCGAAAACGCGGCGCTCTTCCATGGCGTTGATGTAGGTCATGGCCACCAGCAAGAACAGCATCAGCTCGGTGAACTCCAAAAGCGTAACGCGGAAAGCGTACTCAGACGCGTCCGACATGCCGTTTTGGACATACACCCAGCCGATGAGGCTCCAGATGATACCGGCCGCCACTAATACCGGCTTAGACTTGCGCATGTGGATCTTTTCTTCCGCCATGACGAGCGCATAGGCCAGGACGAAAATCGCAACAGCAAAAAAGCCAACCGCAGAGGTGGTTAGATCTAATTCACCGGTCACGGCAAAAGCACTGGGACTAACGCCTAATAGTAAGGCCGCTAACAAAAAAAGCCAGCGACGATATAATCGAGGCTGGCAAGAGGGTTGGCACAACGTAGGCATGTGACGTTCTTCCTCATGGTCAAGTTGTCAGGAGTGGTATAAAAGCAACCCTATTTTATCAGTTTATATTGCGTCGCAATACCTTATAAAAACGAACGATAGTAGATTTTCTTAAGGTAATAGCATCTTTTTTTAGGAAATTAATCTTTTAGGTAATAGTAACGATAGCCATATTAGTTGTTACCTAGAGCGAATAAATAGGCAAGTATTATACTATCGATGAATAGCATTCTTGAATGTTACCCATATTTTATATCGTTAATAGCTAATTTTAAGTTTCAAGCAAAAAACTCTCAGTGCGGCCCTGATGACCAAAAAGCAGGGCGAGCCGTGAAGAGTGCCTGGCTGAGCGCCGTCGTGTTATGTTGAAAAGTGCCATACTCTCAGCTTGGTCAATAGCCAAAACAGCTAGCGATGATAAAACAAGGCCGATTTACGCTAAGGAATAACATGATGCGCAACCCCTTCTGCTTCCTACGCCACACGCTTGGCGTTTCGGTAGCGACGCTAGCGCTGGCAAGCCTCGCTTTCTCCGCGCATGCTGAAACCCGTGTAACTTATAAATCTGCTGCGGCGGGTACGTCCTACTACCTTATGGGCTTAGAGCTTGCTGAGGTCGTCCGCAAAGGGACTGATGACGCCATTATTTTTGCTTCGGAAGAGAGCCAGGGGTCTGTGCAAAACGTTATGGAAGTATTGGCACGCCAAGGCAATTACGTGTTCACCTCGCCGTCAGTTTTAATTGAGCAGGCTATGGCCGGTGAGGGGGCTTTTGCCGAGCGCCCGCATCTTCGTTTCCAAGAGATCCGTGGTTTATTGCCGTTGCCTCCTATGACCATGCACTTTGTGCTTGCAGGCGATAACGGCGACATTGATTTTTCCGCGCTCGAAGGCAAGCATATACTGATTGGACGAGGCACTTTCAGTGCTCGAGAGGCAGCTCGCTACTTAGCGTTGTTTGACCTGGACGATAGCGTCCGAATTGCTGATGCGGCTATTAACAGCGGCCCCGATGCGATTAAAAGCGGCCAGATTGATGGCTTTGTTACCGCGAGTGCCTATCCCTCTCCCGGTGTGATTGAGGCGGCTGGCAGTTTGCCTATCTCGTTGGTCAGCCTGACCAACGAACAAGTCGAGCAAACCGGGGCTTCACGCCAAACGATACCCGGCGGCACTTACCCTGGTGTTAACAACGATGTCCAAACAACTTCGCTCCCTGTGATGGCCTACACCACCACGGCGATGGATGACGAAACTGCCTATACGATAACCAAAACGTTTTGGGAAAGCCTGGATGGAATGGCGGAAGCCGCTGCGTGGTGGAGCAGTATCACTCCCGATATGTTGGCAAACATGACCGGGCTGCTCCACCCAGGAGCGCAGCGTTACTATCAAGAAGCGGGTTTCGAGGTGTCTGACGCTTTGCGTTAGCTTATTGCTCCACCGCTTCTATGTCAGGTGGCACGCTCGCCCCCAAGAGCTACCAGAGCCATTAACGTCAAAAAATCGTAAAGCTTAACGCTATATAAGCCCCATAACCTGCGAGTAATGCGGCACCCTCCCAACGTGATAAGCGCATGCCGGTATACAGGAACAGTACCAGCACACCGGCTGCGCCTAGCATTATCCACTGATCAAATATGACGACCCGCTCGACCAACGGCAGTGGTTGCAAGAAGGCAGAGATGCCCAAAATACCCAGCAGGTTAAAAATATTGCTGCCAAGAATGTTGCCCACCGCCACATCAGCATGGCGGCGTATGGCCGCGATTACCGATACGGCCATCTCAGGCAGCGACGTACCCACAGCAACAATGGTTAAGCCAATCACCGCTTCGGAAATCCCCATTGCCTGCGCTATGCCAATGGCGCCAAAGAGCAGCAGCTGCGAACCACCAATAAGCATGCCCAAACCGACCACTAGTGCCACGGCAATCATCCACCCTGTGGTGGGTAGTTTGGTCATTTCATCCGCTTCCGCGGCGTGCATATCCGCGGCGGGAACGTGATGGCGGCTTTCACTGATGTAAGCCCAAACAAGGTAGGCAACGAGCCCTGCTAGTAAAATCCCGGCATCTGCGCGCCCTAAAGCGCCGTTAAACGAAAGCCCAATAAACAGCAGGCTCGCGAGTACCACCACCAAACCATCACGGCGCAGCGCTAATGGTTGAACCACCATTGGGCTAATAATGGCGCACATGCCCAAAATCAATAAGATATTGCCGATATTACTACCTACAATGTTGCCAACCGCAATGTCAGGCTGCTGGTTCATCGCGGCATCAATCGAAACGACAAGTTCAGGGGCCGAGGTGCCAAACCCCACCACTACGAGCCCTGTTAGTAGTGGCGAAACCCCGACTCTTCGCGCGCCAGCCACGGCGCCGCGGATAAGCGACTCTCCACCGAGTGTTAACAGGGCAATACCCGCCAACAAACTAAGTCCATATAGCATGTTAAAGCCTCTTCCAAAGAGCTCGCCAGGCCGCGAATAACGCGGGATTCACAGGGCAAGCCAAGCGCGCTAGACGGTCGAATTAGTGGTGTCCAGCTCAGCAGCAAGATTACGGCTTTTTTTAATAATTTGCGCGGTTTTAAAACGGCTATAAGAGGCAGAACAACAAAATAAAAAGCACAAAGGCTTTGACCTGCTGCCAACTACGTGGCAAGATGTCCGCAGTTAGTAAGTTAGCAAGCAAGCATGGTTCCAGAAACATTCGAATTCTTTCGGTAGTCTGTAATTGTATTCCTTGTTCTACTCACTATTTATCTGGGTAATACCAGGATTTTACAATTCGCAACTCGCGAAAAGGATTTAATATCATGGCAACTGGCACAGTTAAGTGGTTCAACGATTCTAAAGGCTTTGGCTTTATCGCTCCTTCTGACGGCAGCGACGACGTTTTTGCTCATTTTTCTGAAATTCAGTCTGATGGCTTTAAGACTCTGCCTGAAGGCGCTAACGTCTCTTTTGACGTTACCCAAGGTCAGAAAGGCCTTCAAGCTTCAAACATTAAGCTTCTTTCTTGATCCTAGCGATCATTTAAGTTCTCGAATCTTTTAGATTCGATGATCGGGCCCCGCTTAGGCGGGGCCCGATGCGTTTGTGCCTGTTAAATTTTTTCTTCCCTTTAGACGTACCTTCTTTGCCCTGGAGCCAAGCTGATGTATGAATGGGTTTGATTGATGTTATGTTATAATATATCTTTATGGCGAAGATGCATTGTTTTGCAATCGCTAAAAGGAGAGATCGAATATGACAGCATTGCCACTTAAGGGCGCCAGCGTATTGGTATTGAGTACTTTGATACTGACAGGCATTCAGGGCGTTAGCGCCAGCGACCATGATCACGACCATGCTCATAACGACCACGACCACGACCACGACCACGACCACGACCACGACCACGACCACGATAGCGATATCTACTCGGGCTATTTTGATGATGACCAGGTTGAGGATCGCGCGCTTTCTGACTGGGAGGGTGACTGGCAGTCTGTTTACCCCTACCTAAAAGATGGCACCCTCGACGATGTGTTTGCGAATAAAGCAGACAATGGCGACAAGACGGCCGAAGAGTACAAAGCGTACTACGACACCGGGTATCAAACGGATGTTGAGCGTATCGTCATTGACGGAAGCAGCGTCACCTTCTTTGAAAACGGCGAAGAGAGAGCGGGCGAATACCAATACGCTGGCTATGAAATTTTAACCTACCAAGCGGGTAATCGCGGCGTACGGTTTATTTTCGAACTTGAAGAACCATCCGACGATCTGCCTCAATATATTCAGTTTAGCGACCACAGCATTTACCCCACCGATGCCCATCACTTTCATCTTTACTGGGGCGATGATCGCGAAGCCCTATTAGACGAAGTCACCCACTGGCCGACGTATTACCCATCGGCGCTGAGCGGTGAAGAAATTGTTGAAGAAATGAAGGCGCATTAAGCCGCATCGGTTGACACGAAAAGCACCTCCACCTGCGTTCGCGTCCCTCTGTAAACGTAGGTTACAAAGCGCTGGCTATATGCCAGCGCTTTGTTTTTTGCACCACTTCTAACGCTAAAACCTTCCTGCACGGCCTGCTGACTAAATATAATTTATATATCACTGTTGCCTCATTTCAGCAGATATGGTTGTATTTCTAAATTAATTTAGAGGTGGCGCCTGGTGCTCTGAGCAGGGGAGGGCCAAGAAGCTGCCCGATAGTAAAGTGACGGGAATATAGGAGCGGGTATGGCCACCTATACGCTTTATGACAAAGATGGCAATGAACTTATCCACAACGATTTACAAAAAAAGCAGGAGTGGTGTAAAGACGGAGAGCGTTTAGAAACGCGTTTTCTAGCGTTGTATGGTGAAAAATTGGGCTTGAGGCTCAATGAGGAAAAGTTACGTGACCCAACAGTGCCGGATTTTATTCATACTGAATCAGGCAGGTACGTTGACCTTAAAAGCCAAACAACGCCGTTTTTCCAATCACGCAAATATGGCGTCAATCCTCAGTACGCGGTGACGTTAAACAAAATCGATGTAGATAGGTACTTCCAGTTATATCCCGGCATCATCGTTCTTTATCATGTGAACTGGATGGCGGTAAAGATGGTGAGTGGTTATGGGAAAACAACAGAAGTTAACGAAATGGAAGGCATTTGGGCGGCCACCATCCATAAAATAAAACAGATGTGTAAGCCTGAAAATCTCCACGCGTATTTACAGCGCACTAACGATCAGCAGGGCAATGCCCGAGATAGTTATGTGCTAGACCTAAGACATGGTGACTTCAAAGTCATCGAAGATGATCAGCAGAAGCTAAAGCAGCTTAATTGAGCTGTTAGATGATAGCTGGTAGCGTCGCATCGGTTATATCTCATTTATGCCCAGTTAACTGAGCGAACAGCGGCATTAGTAGTGCGAAGAGTTCCGCCTGGGACGAAATACAGCACTTAGCATAGAGCTGGCGCCGAAATACTTTAACAGTTTGCAGGCTGACATTCAGGTGCAGACTGATGGAAAGCGATGAGTGGCCTCTCAGAATAAATAGGGCTACTTCTGCTTGGCGGGGACTCAGTCGGATGTTGTGTTGTTGATTTAATGTTTCGCGCAAGCGCTCTTCTAGAGGCGCTGGCGCCGCTTCAATCACACCCTCAAAGCGGTACTCTTGCCAGTGCTTTTCCAGTAGGGTACTCAGGGTCATTGCATACTGTTGTAACGTCCCAAGCTCGTGCCTATTAAAAGGTTCTCCACTTGAGCGGTCTCTGCCAAAACAGGCGGTTAGCGTAACATCCTCAGTGATTTGAGCAAACACTGCCACCTCGTCCAGAAGCGTTGTCTGCTGGTAGTAATTCTTATAGTAATGCGTACGTTTAAAGTGGTCAGGTGCCACATCCACCAATCGACGTATGCCCTGCACGCCACCCCTGAGGTGCTCACGGTAAAAAGGATCCAGCAGGTAATCCCCTCCCAGGTATTGGTTATCCATCGGTAAGTACACGACAGGATCCGTGTACTCACGGTAGAGCACCGCTGGTCGGTATTCGCCGTGGTAAGCGATGATGATCAAGTTATCGAATGATGCCAGACACTTCACCAATCTGGAGAAGTGCTGAGGTAACTCAGGCGTTGCCAACGCCATGATGGCATTGGCCAGCAACTGGTCATATTCGTTATGTGTCACCAGGTCCACATCTGCAAAACCATACCACGCTGGGGTTATATACGATCGAATGGGCTGCCAATAACGTGCTAAGACGGTCGGCGGCCTCTCATCGCAGTCTAGCTGGACAGCAACAATATCAGCAACTGCGGGGCCAGACCGCCCATTAGAAGAAGAGAGCTCAAGCGGGCCAAGCCTCAATGGCTGGCCTGGTTAACCACTTCGTCGTTTTGTGCCGACAGGGCGATTGTCCGGTGTCGGTTGCAACGTTGCCTGGAGATGGATCATGACGGATAACAATATCAAACTGGAAAGAACCCTATCACTCAAAGCGGTGGTGCTGTTTGGCCTCGCCTATATGACGCCATTGATCGTGCTGGGCACCTTCGGGGTCATTGCCAGCACGAGCAATGGCGCCGTGCCCACTGCTTATCTCATCACTACCGCAGCCATGCTATTCACGGCCTACAGCTACGGCATTATGGCGCGTACCTATCCAGTATCAGGCTCTGCGTATACCTACGCCCGCAGAGCCATCGACTCACGGGTCGGCTTTATGGTGGGGTGGAGCGTGCTGCTGGATTACTTCTTCCTGCCCATGGTGATCTGGCTGATCGGCGCTGCTTATTTGAACGCGCGCTTTCCTGACGTGCCAAGCTGGATATTCCTGCTCGGCTTCATTGGGATTACGACGTTCCTGAATATCTACGGCATCAAGCTGGCGTCTAAAGTGAACTCGTTGCTGATGGTGTTTCAGATCTTGGTGATCGCTTTTTTCGTGCTGCTGTCGGTGCGTCATGTCTTTGCGACCGGCGGCAGCGACGCGCTTTTTAGCTTGGGGCCATTCTTGGGTGAAGAGGCTGGCTTTACCGCGATTGCCGCAGGCGCCGCGGTGGCCGCTTACTCGTTTCTAGGCTTCGACGCCGTCACTACGCTGACCGAAGAAACCATCGATCCAAAGCGCAATATTCCCAAGGCCATTATGCTCACCGCGCTGATCGGCGGCGGTATATACGTGTTGGTGGGTTACACAACCCAACTGGTGCATCCTGGCAGCAGTTTTGTAAATTCCGACTCCGCCGCCTTTGAAATTGCCACGACGATCGGTGCCGATCTCTTCGGGGCTATTTTTCTGGCCGGTATGGTGCTCGCCCAGTTCACCTCTGGCCTGGCTGCACAAGCCAGTGCCTCTCGGCTGCTGTTTGCCATGGGGCGGGATGCGGTACTGCCGCCTAAGCTGTTTGGTGCGCTGCATTCACGCTTTCATACGCCGGTGTTCAACATCGTGCTCACGGGCGCTATCGGTGTTATCGCCTTGTTCCTCGATGTATTATCGGCTGCCTCGTTTATCAATTTCGGTGCCTTTATCGCCTTCACGATGGTGAACCTGTCAGTGATCTTTCTGGTCAGCAAAGACGCCGATGCAAGGCGCCAGTATGGTGTGATTAGAGGGATGCTAGTGCCGCTCATCGGCGCCCTGGTTAACCTTTGGCTGATGAGTAAACTGGACGTCAACGCCTTTATTCTTGGCTTGATCTGGCTTTCCATCGGGCTCGCCCAACTGGCCTATTTGACCCGCTTTTTCCGTCGTGAACCGCCGGAAGTGGATTTTGATGAGTCAGAGCCTGAGCCAGCATCCAGCTAGGTAAAAGCGACCCTTTAAAACGGAGACCGACCATGTCCAGATATTTGCCCGTGCTCGTGGTGCAGGAAGCCTCGCGGCAGCATGGCACTGACACCGAACTGCAGGCCTTCGAGGCCGAACTGGCGGTGCACCTGAGCGACTTTGGCGCTGATTTTGAACAGCCGAGAATGGTGGTCTATCCCGAGATCCATTTGTGCGCTGCTACGGGGACGCCTCAGCAGCGCAAGGAGCAACTGGAAGCCGCTGCTGAACCCATAGATGGCCCACGCAACCAGCATTTGTCACGGATCGCCCGCAACCTGGGGATATGGCTGCTGCCCGGCACGCTATGTGAACGGGGGGAGGATGGGCACCTGTACAACACCGCGCCGGTCTATTCGCCCGAAGGTGAGCGCGTAGCCGCCTACCGTAAGTGCTTCCCCTGGCGACCTTTTGAACCCTATCAACCGGGAGATCGCTTTGAAGTGTTCGAGGTGCCAGGCATAGGCCGGGTCGGCCTGGCCATCTGCTACGATATCTGGTTTCCCGAGACGGTGCGCCAACTGGCTTGGCTGGGGGCCGACGTGATCATCAATCAGGTGGCCACCACCACCTGCGATCGCGCACAAGAGCAAATCCTGGTGCAGGCCAATGCTATTTTCAATCAGGTGTATATGGTCAGCGCCAATGCGGCCTCGCCCTCTGGCGAGGGGCAGAGCCTAATCGTCGACCCCGAAGGCCGTATCCGCGCCAGAATGCCCGGCGCCACCCCGGGCATTCTCACCGATGTACTCAACCTGGATGAGGTCGAGCGTGTACGCAGCTTCGGCACCGCAGGTTTGAACCGTATGTGGTCTCAGTTCCGGGAGGATGACCCGGTGCTGGAATTACCGATGTACGAAGGGCGAATTGATCCGCGAAAGTGGAGGGAAAAGCGTTAAGCAGTCTCCACTCTCTCCAACCCCGCGTTATTCCCATACCGCGCAACTATGCCATCACCCAGGTGATGGCTATTGCCTGCAATAAGTTGATTGTTCAGATAGCTGAGCAGCTAATCCAATCTGCGGTAAAAGTTGGTTCTTCCCGCACCTGCATGCGGTTATCCCACCCGGTTTGCGTTCTCGCAAGGGCACCGAATGAGCGTGGATAACGCGCTGACTGTGAGCCTTCTTATCCATAGCAGCTTCTGCTGACCTTACAACGGCGGCGTTGAAAGCCCAAACCCAAGAAAATCAGTCGTCTTAAGCATGCTGTGATAATCTGGATTGGGTATGTGGATCATAGATGCAGCAAAGCAGGTAATCGCCCAAGGTGGAGGTGCCGGGCAATGCAGCAGGCGTGCGAATTGGGGATATTTGGCCTAATTAAAACTAATTAATAAAAGAATCATAGACTTGAAGGCGTTTGACAGGCTGGATTGTTCGGACAAACATGCCAGCGGGTTCATCCAATCATAAGATGAGAAGCCTAATACCTGTTAGGCAGGGTATGCATGAAACCACCAATTCACGAAGATGCTATTTCAGCCTGGCACTACTTGTGCGAGAAGGGCGGTCTAGAACTAGATGGTCGGGATGAGGGGCTAGAGGGACGAATCTGCGATCATCTCAATCCCAATGCGGAATCTTTGGAAGAAGCGCTCTCTACCGCAAGCCTTGAGGCATTCGTTGAAGCATTCTTCCATTCATTACATCCCTATATAGAGATGTTTCGCAATATTCTGGGTTTTTTCGAACATGGGAAAGCCACGAAAGGTGAAAGCCAATGGATCCTGAGGGTTGGTGACGTCGATCTTGACCTAGAACATTTTCGCAAATGGCTGAATAACTGGGATGCCATCGCGAACTCAGAAATTAATGTCCCCGCTATCGACAAAAAGGCCGTGTGGCAACTTTGGGAACGATTTCGTGAGCGCCAATCAATCCATAATGAGATCAGGAAGTCATTTGGAAACGAAGTGCTTAATGTAAAAGACGACGTTAGAGCGTGGGTCGTAGCGTACAACAATGACAATTACCTCCCGCTACCCGCGTCTCTCCTCCCTCCACAGTGTCCAAGCGAGTTGGAGGCTTGTGCTTCAATTGCTCACGCCGCATTGAAGTTGCTACTAAACCTAGGGTTGACACCTTCGTCGTTAAAAGCGCTTTATGATAACAGAATTGCTCAAGACCCATCTGATGGTCTCGAATTTCGCAATATATCGCAAAACGAAACTGATTATTGGCTAAAAACTTTTGTCGTTGCGATATCTGCCGCTACTTCGTTATCTAATGCCGAACTGCGGAAGCTAGGCGAAGAGCTTGGTTCTATTACTAGTCGGTTTCACACAAGGCCGCTTGAAGTCAGCGTCACGATTAAAGATCTAGAGTCCGTACTGTCACTCCCAATCTGGAAAAAACGGTATGATCTGTTTTCTGTGTGGATTGCGACTGAAATAATTCGCGCGCTAAATGCCCATGATGTCGAGATTCACCACGACAATGGCAGGATCGCATTCTCATTTCATGAAACGCACATAGCTACAGTCCATTCTTCATTAGATTCCTTCCGATTGATAAGTGAACGTCGAATTCCGTTGGAAAACCCGCGGGGAGAAGGCCGAAAAGCAGGCGTTCAACCTGATTATGGACTCTGGGCCCTCAAAAATGGGAAAGAGTTTTGCGGTATGGCAGTTGAGGTGAAACATTACAAACGATCCAATAAATCGAAGTTTGTAGCTATGTTTGAAGATTATGCTCGTGCCGTTGAAGAAGGAAAAGTCTATCTTGTTAATCATGGACCCATAAGCGAATCTGTTTACGACTTATCATGGAGTGTTCGTGATCGCTGCTTTGCAATTGGTAAATTAACTACTTCAAACTGGGAGGCGCGTGAGCAACTTGCGTCTGCAGTGCAAAAATGCATAGGCGAACCAGTCAAAAGCTGGCCCAAACCATCCGAAACGGCTGCTAGCGATAAAGTCTTGCTACTGGATGTTTCTGGATCCATGAGTTTAATCATGAGGTCTGAAGAGATGAGTTCGTTTATTCGTAATCTCACGGCAACAGAGCTTCCCAAAAAGCTAGCTGCCGCTGACACTAAGGTCGTTGGCGAATGGGAGCCTAGTGAGCTAGGCTTTTCAGAGATACTTTACATCGATGGAGGAAGTACAGATCTACTGGCGCCCGTCATGGAACTGCTTAGTAGATACAATGAAGTTATCTTAGTGACTGACAGCGATGGGCTTTCCGGTTTAAAAAATGTCGCCGTTTCGGAACATAAGTTTGATAAAATGGCCCCGCCTAGTATAAAGGTGCGCGTATGCACAAGCATCATGAATGCCTAACCAGTTGCTGCACTCGGAAAAATTACTCGCTAGGCTCCTAATTTTCCGGTGAGCAAGGCGTTATAGCTTATGGAGGACGTATGGATTTAGAATCGTTATTTTCTGAAAATGGGGATTGGCAGACTAATGCATGCTTAAATTTCCAGCCAGATATGTCGCATGGGTACATATATGGCTACAAGAAAGCTGCTGATTCATTGGTAATGAAAATAAGTAAAGACAGAGCGGAAATAGATTATCTTATATATCCGATAGTATTCCTTTATCGGCACCACATTGAGTTGCAGCTTAAGAAATTATTGGAGCTCAATATTAAGCTCCATGAGAGAGAAGGAAAAGTGCCAAATAATCACAAGATTAAAAATCTTTGGCCGCAAGTGAAAGGTTACTACAGAAAGCTAAATAATAGTAGTAATCAAGAAGAAATAAAGTTCATAGATAGAATCATGGATGAACTATGCATCATTGATCCAGAGTCGATGAATTTTCGATACAGTAAGATGAAAGATGGAGAATTGCCAAATAAAGACTTGAAACACATTAATATAGAAGTGTTTTCATCGGTTGTTGGAAGGGTTAGTGATGCTCTCGAAACATTTGAATATCAATTAAATGCGGAGATAGATAGTAAAAGTGAGTATATGTCAAGTTGGCTATAATGTGCGTAAGTACTTGACCCCAAAAAGCTATGCTTTTCGGTCAAGTTTTACGGTCATCATACATCACAAGGAATAAAAGTGTACGAAAATAAAGAATTGGAATTTAAGTTTAAAAAGCCTTCAAGCAAAGACGAATACTTAGCTGCACTTTACGAAGAAATTTCTGTGAATGAAAAATCAAATATTAGTGCTAGCACTTTAAAAACTTACGTCTATGAAATTCTTGAAAGGCAGAAAAAGGAAGATAGGAAACGAAAAAAAGAGTCAGAACAGAAAGATTTCAATCTTAGCTGGTCGCTTGGGATCCTAGCATTTATAGCACTTTTACTAATTTTCAACGGTTCCAGAGAAAACCATGACTTTAATTGGTTGCAACAAAATAGCTTTACTATAAAGATTTGGGGGATTTTGCTAGCTACTCTGTATATTGGGGTGTCAATTGAAAAGTTCTCAATTTTCCGCAATCTATGGAAATTCGGGTTTACTAAGCTAGTTGCATCAATTGCAGTTTCAGGGCTAGTTGTCTTTTCTACAGGAAAAGCAGCAGGCTCTATAAATTCCGTATTTGGTGTTGATGCATCAGCATTCCCGTTTACCTTAACTTTTACGTCTAGTTTGTTTTTCTTCCATTACGTACTTCCATTTCTAGCCTTAGTGGGAATCGTTGCGATACTTTTTGCATTCAATGCCATTGGATATATTAAGTCAAAGTTCAGCGATGGCAGAAGCTACGAGTTGCCGCCCGTTCATTCATTTGTATTTCCTATATTGGCAACTATTTTATTGGTTGTTTTTTGGGGGTGGTCAAAAAATGATCTAAGTGAAGAGGCTTTACCATCAAAAATATACAAATTGGCTCACATGTTAGACTTCAATAGTAAAAACCAATGCGCCAATGTTCGGGGAGGGGTGCCAGTTGTCTACTTAGGTCCATCACAGTCAACAGTACTGGCAGATGTAAAAGTTACTAATGTAGAGGACTTAAAATCTTTTTTTGAAAGAGAGATTGATGTTCCACATAAATTCTATCGCTTAAGCTGCGAGTTACCGGAATATCAGAGTAAATAGGTATTACCAAGCACTACACGCAGATAAATTAGTCGCTACGCTCATAATTATCCGGTGAGCGCGGCGTTAAGCACGAGGGGAAGTTTTTACTATGGACATTTTTGCGAAATTCAATAGAAAGAACATCCAAGACCGTCAAATCGACACGCTCATCGGTTTGAGCAAGGGAGTTCTGGCTGACGGAAATGTAAATCAAGCTGAAGCTGAATTTCTGATGAGTTGGCTTGTTCAGAACCGTCAATCCAGTGACAACCCAATAATTATCAATTTACTCCAGAAAGTCTCCGCTATGCTTGAAGATGGCGTGCTCGACAAGGAAGAGTCAGACGAGTTATTGGCAATACTTCGTAAAATTTCAGGTGATTCGACTGAGATCGGTGAATTAGCAAAGACTTCCTCTCTTCCGATTAATGAGCCACTTCCCGAAATAGTTTTTGAGGGAACATCGTTTCTATTCACTGGAACCTGCGCGTTCGGGTCTCGGAAGCAATGCCATGAAGCAACCGAGTCCCTCGGAGGAGCTATCGCGAAAGGCGTTAATAAGAATCTCAATTACCTTGTTCTCGGAACTTACGTGACAGACAGTTGGGCCCACGAGACATTTGGTCGAAAAATTGAGAAGGCGGTCGAGTACAGAGATAGTGGAGTGCCTATCGTTATATTGACTGAGGAGCATTGGGCTCTTTCAGGCAATCTGACCTGAGCGCTGCTTCACAGTGTCGCCTAAAAGACCGCTCTTGGCCGACATCTGCTGTCGAACAAACGACAGCCGTATGAGCGCCACACGCTATTCCTAAACAGGCCCTTTTCACCCCACAGGCACAAAAAAGCACCCGTAGGTGCTTGATTTGTATAGTAAGGTGGTGGAGGCGGCGGGAATTGAACCCGCGTCCGCCAGCACGCGCCTATTGGCTCTACATGCTTAGATTCCGTCATTTAGTTTAGCGCGACTGACTCCGACGGTCAGGATTCAGCAACGCGAGCCTTCTAAAGTTTAACGCTTGGCGAGAAGACACCACCAAACGCGGTCCTATCAGCTTTAGCTCGTATCCCCGCAGTGATGAATAGGCACATCACCTTGGGGCCAGACAAGAAGCTAACAGTGTTTAAGCTGCTAGCGCGCCTTGAGCGTAGTTTTCGTCATTTGCGACTATTTTTTCGTGATGTGGGATTTACGAGATACATCACGCTCTCGGCATGCACCGCAAGGGTTGTCACCGGCGTCGAAACCATGTCGCCCCCTTAATACAGGTGAGCATTCTAACGTGCTCACAGCTGATTGACCAGTTAAGCCTTGGTATGTTCCCGCATAATCCGCCCTTTTTGACGGTTCCAGTCGCGGTCTTTTTCTGTCGCGCGCTTGTCATGCAGCTGTTTACCAGTCACGAGCGCCAACTCACACTTCACTTTATTGCGCTTCCAGTAAAGCTTAAGGGGCACACAGGTATGACCTTTGTCCTGGGTGACTGAAAAGATCTTAGCGATCTCTTTACGATGCAGCAGCAGTTTACGGGTGCGCGTCGGGTCGGCAATCTCGTGGGTGCTTGCCGTGTTAAGCGGCATCACATGACTACCCAGCAGAAACGCCTCGCCGTTGCGTACCAAAATGTAGGTATCGGTGAGCTGAGCTTTACCGGCCCGCATGCTTTTAACTTCCCAGCCAGCGAGTGCTAAACCTGCCTCGAAGGTTTCATCGATATGGTATTCAAATCGGGCCTTCTTGTTTTGGGCAATGACGCTGCTACCGGGACCTTTACTGTTACCTTTCTTAGTGGCCATGGAACCTCATAATTAATCTGTCAGTGGCATCCCCTTCGTTATTTGGGGAGGCGTGATACCATTTAAGGTCTGAAAATTGTTTCCCATGATACGCTTTGGGCACTGTGAAGTCAGCGGAGAGGTCAATGCCAACCGTCAATCGTTCCGCCTTAGTGCGGCACACCCCCCAGAAAATGTTCGATCTGGTTAATGACTTCGAGCGCTACCCGGAGTTTTTGCCAGGCTGCCGTCAGGCACGTTTGCTTGAGCATGATGATGTGCATCTGATCGGCGAAATGACCCTAGGACGCGCCGGCGTCGAGCAAACTATTACGACTCGCAACGAGCTTTATGCGCCCGAGCGTATAGAGCTTTCGCTGGTAAAAGGCCCCTTCAAGCGACTTAAAGGCCGTTGGCTGTTTATCCCCATGGGAGAGGGCGCCTGCAAAGTGAGTTTGGAAATGGAGTTTGAATTCGCCAATCGCCTGCTCGGCATGGCATTCGGAAAACTCTTCCAGCAAATCGCCGGACAGCTAGTTGATGCCTTCACCAAGCGCGCTAACGAGCTGTATGGTCGCTGAAACGCTCGCCGTTGAGGTGGCCTATGCGCTTCCATCAAAACAGCGCATAGTGGCTCTGCGAGTGCCTGAGGGCACTACAGCGCGCCAGGCCGTTGCCTTGGCTGATTTGCCCGCACTATTTCCTGAGGTGCCCGGCGATACGTTTGCCGAGGCACCGCTGGGTATCTTCGGAAAGGCGCTACGCAACCCTGATACCCAGCCGTTACGTGACGGGGATCGGGTTGAAGTTTACCGGCCATTGGCCATTGACCCCAAGGCCGCTCGACTAGAGCGCGCTAAGCGCCAAGCGAGCGACCTAGGGCACCGCTAAAGCTAAAGCTGTTGAACAGGCTGTACGCTCGCTGGTGGCCGTGTCTGGGTGCTCTCTTCAGGTAGTGCATCCATTGGGTCAACGCCTTCCGTTGCAGGCCCCATGTTGCTCTCACCTTCGAGTGGCAACGGTTTAGATAAATCGCCTTCTTGCTCAACGTTCACTAGACGACCCTGGGGATCGAAGGTGAGCGTTACGCGGCGCTGCTCTACATCGCCATACGCTTTATCTAAACGAAACACATAATCCCACTGGCTGGCGTCAAAGGGCGCTTCTAGCAGCGGTCTGCCCATCACATAAGTCACCTGCTCTTGGGTCATTCCTGGCTGAAGCTGGCTGACCATTTCCTGGGTGATCAGGTTGCCTTGGGGAATATCGCGCTTGTACACGCCGACGTAGCTGCAGCCGCTAATGACGGTAAGAGCAACGGAGAGCGTGATGATTTGAGTCAATTTTTGCATTTGGGCCTATTCTTCACTATCGTGGTTTCGGTTGATCATACCCGACCTAACCAGTTACTGCGAAGAGCGACCATGGCCGATCAGAACCATGAATTGCGCAAAGCCGGTCTAAAAGTGACCCTGCCGCGCGTCAAGATACTTCAAATTCTCGAAAATGTTTCGGGTCAGCACCACCTTAGCGCGGAAGAAGTGTACAAAACACTGATCGATGCGGGCGAAGATGTTGGCTTGGCAACCGTATACCGCGTTTTGACTCAGTTTGAGTCAGCGGGCTTGGTTATTCGTCATAATTTTGACGGAGGACATGCGGTATTCGAGATGACCCAAGAGGATCACCATGACCACATGGTGTGCCTTGAAAGCGGTGAGATCATTGAATTTGTTGATGAGATCATTGAGCGTCGTCAGCAAGAAATTGCTGAGGAGCACGGCTACGAACTAGTGGATCATGCCCTGGTGCTATATGTGCGTCCGCGTGGTTCCGACGTAACACGCCAGGACAGCGGGCCGACGAACAAGAAATAACGCTCCTAGGTCATCGCTAGTTTAAAGCATTAGTCGTTGGTCGAAATGTCAGCGCCCCTAATCTACTGGGCCGAATTCGCTAAGTGAATTCGCCTAGTGGATAGGGGCGTTTGTGTTTATCCAGTTATTGGGCGTATCAGGTATTTGGTATCAGTGTGGCGGACGCTGGCTGGCGTGAAGCATCTCCCGCGCGTGGGCGAGTGTTTGGTCTGAAAGCGTTACACCGCCCAGCATGCGTGCCAGTTCGCTGATGCGGCCCTGCTCGTCGAGCAGCGCCATTTGGGTTAGCGTGGTGTCACGTTTCGCCTGTTTCTCGATATGTAGGTGCTGGTGTGCCTGTGCGGCTACTTGCGGCAGGTGAGTAACGGTCATTACCTGACCGTTTTCACCCAGTTTGCGCAGCAGTTGGCCAACGATCTCTGCGGTGGCGCCCGAGATACCCACATCCACTTCGTCAAATACCAGGCTGGGCACCGTTGAGTGCGTCGCCGCGACGACTTGAATGGCGAGACTAATCCGCGATAATTCGCCGCCGGAAGCGACCTTGGTTAATGGGCGCGCAGGCTGGCCGGGGTTGGCGCTAATTAAAAACTGCACGCGGTCAAGGCCTTCAGGGGAGGGCGCGTCTTTGGCGGTGACCTCCACTTCAAAGCGCGCTTTACCCATGGCCAAAAAGCCTAACTGCTGCTGCACCTCTTTGCCCAAGCGAAGCGCGGCTTTTTGACGGTTCTCGGTGAGTTTCTTCGCCTTTTGGCGGTACGCTTCGCGGAGCTCGACTACCCGTGCACTGAGGGCCTCCAGGTCATTGCCCCCCTCTTCGAGCTGCGCGACCTCCCGCTGTAAATCGGCATGCAGGGCGCACAGCTCTTCAGGGGCAACGTGGTGCTTGCGAGCAATGCGATGGACATCGGTCATGCGCTCTTCTACCCAGGCGAGCCGTTCAGGGTCTAATTCGGTGGTGCTGGCGAGGCGGTTGAGTTCGCTGGAGGCCTCTTCTACTTGAATGCGCGCATCGCTCAGCATGGCTAGCGTGTTGGCCAGGGTGCCTTTATCACTCCCTGGTAGTGCGCTTAAGTGAGCGAAGGCCTGATTGAGTAAAGACAGTGCGCCGCCCTCATCGCTGGCGCAGCAGTCGGCGGCAAACTGGGTTTCGCGCAGCGTCTCTTCAGCATGGGCGAGGGTGTGCTGCTCTTCTTCTAGCGTGGCTAATTCGCCCTCTGCTAACGCGAGTTGATCCAGCTCCTCTACCTGGTAGCGCAGCAATTGCCGTTTGGCCTCTACTTCGCTGCCTTCTTCGCTTAGCTTCTTCAGCCGACGACGTGCATTGCGCCATTCGCGGAACGTTTCGGCTAATTGAGCGGTGGCATCGTTTAGGCCGGCGTAATCGTCCAGCAAGGCAAGGTGGGTCTCTTCGCGCATCAAAGCGTGATGAGCATGCTGGCCATGAATTTGAATCAGCTGCTCGCCGAGAGATTTCAGGTCGGAGATGGTCGCGGGTTGGCCGTTGATCCATGCTTTGGAACGACCGTTGGCGGTGACCACGCGGCGCAGTAAGCACTCTTCTGCCGGAAGCTCCCGGGCGGTCAGCCACTCGACGGCGGCGGGCAGGTGCTGAATATCAAAGCGCGCGGAGAGGTCAGTACGCTCGCGGCCGTGGCGCACGCTACCGGCATCAGCGCGCTCGCCCAGGCACAGCCCAAGGGCGCCTAACAGAATCGACTTGCCCGCCCCGGTTTCCCCGGTAATCGCGGTCATGCCGCCGGTTAAGTCGAGTTCTAAGTGATCGACAATGGCGAAATCTTGAATAGCTAGCTGAGTAAGCATGGCGCCTCCTGAGGCGGTACAGCATAGAAGCTGGATACTTATCCAATAGTTGTTGATTTATACAGTAGTTAATAACTCACTTCAATGCACCTCTTGAGATGGAATTTATGGCCCCCATATAGCGTGCATAGCTATTTAATACCCTCACTTTTTGCGCGAAGCCCGGTGTGGCAGCGCCTTACATTTTAGGAGCACAACATGGCGAAAGAACCGCAAACACCCATGGACGATGAGCTGGCCCGCCACGAGCATGAAGCCGAGGGCGCCGAGCAAGCGGCTGAGAGGGTCGTTGAAGAGCGCTTGATGGAGGGCGAGCTGGAAGGCCTGATCAATGACGAAGAGCCACTAGAAGGCAGCTCCGACAACCCTGAAGCGGAAATGCTGGCCGCCCAAGTAGGCGAGTTAGAGCAGAGCCTGGCCGACGCCAAGGATCAAGCCCTGCGCGCCGCCGCTGAAGCACAAAATGTGCGTCGCCGCGCTGAGCAGGAAGCCGAGAAAGCGCGCAAGTTTGCCCTAGAGAAGTTTGTTAAAGAGCTGCTGCCGGTGGTGGATAGCCTGGAAAAAGCCCTTGAGACCATGGAAGAGGGGGCCTCTGAGGTTCACCGGGAAGGCGTCTCTATGACCTTGAAGATGCAGTTGGGGGTACTCAACAAGTTCGGCGTTGAAAGCATTGAGCCCCATGGCGAGCCCTTCGACCCACAGGTGCATGAAGCCATGACCATGGTGCCTAACCCGGATCTTGATCCGAACACCGTGATGGACGTTATGCAGAAAGGCTATTTGCTCAATGGACGCTTGGTGCGCCCAGCCATGGTCGTAGTGAGTAAAAAGGCCGATTAAGCCACCGGCGGCACAGAGTCTTAAATAAGAGTGTGAAAAAAAGCCCTTGAAATGTCAGCGGCGGCCCCCAAATAAAGGGCAACCCCGCGGGGAAACCCGCAGACACGCTTTAAAAGATAAATTTCCAGTTTTGTAACAACCGAATTCGAGGTATTGCTATGGGACGTATAATTGGTATCGACCTGGGCACCACTAACTCTTGTGTGGCCGTGCTCGATGGTGACAGCGCTAAAGTAATTGAGAACGCCGAAGGCGGCCGCACAACGCCTTCTATCATCGCCTATACCGATGATGGTGAAACGCTGGTGGGTCAGGCCGCTAAACGCCAAGCCGTCACTAACCCAGAAAACACCCTTTACGCCATTAAACGTCTGATTGGCCGTCGCTTTAAAGACGACGTTGTCCAAAAAGACATCAAAATGGTGCCGTACAAAATCACCGAAGCCGACAACGGTGATGCCTGGGTTGAAGTAAAAGGCAAAAAAATGGCACCGCCGCAGGTAAGCGCGGAAGTGCTGAAGAAAATGAAGAAAACCGCCGAAGACTATCTGGGCGAAGCGGTTACCGAAGCGGTCATTACCGTACCGGCCTACTTCAACGACAGTCAGCGTCAGGCGACCAAAGACGCCGGCCGCATTGCGGGTCTAGACGTTAAGCGCATTATTAACGAGCCGACCGCTGCCGCACTGGCCTACGGTATGGACAAATCCCGCGGCGACAAAACCATCGCGGTTTACGACTTGGGTGGCGGTACCTTCGATATTTCGATCATCGAAATTGCTGATGTTGACGGTGAAACCCAGTTTGAAGTGTTGGCCACCAACGGCGACACCTTCCTGGGCGGCGAAGACTTTGACCTAGCGCTGATCAACTACCTGGTTGACCAGTTCAAGTCTGACAGCGGCATTGATCTTTCCGGCGATAACCTGGCCATGCAGCGTCTGAAAGAAGCCGCCGAGAAAGCCAAAATTGAGCTTTCCAGCGCCCAGCAGACCGACGTGAATCTGCCCTACATCACCGCCGATAACACTGGCCCGAAACACCTTAACGTTAAGGTGACGCGCGCCAAGCTGGAGTCGCTGGTAGAAGAGCTGGTTCAGCGCTCGCTCGAGCCGTGCAAAATGGCACTGAAAGACGCTGGCCTTTCTGCGTCTGAAATCGACGAAGTGATCCTGGTCGGTGGCCAGACACGTATGCCGATGGTGCAGAAGAAAGCCGCTGACTTCTTCGGTAAAGAAGCCCGCAAAGACGTTAATCCGGACGAAGCGGTTGCCGTGGGTGCCGCGATTCAGGGCGGCGTACTGGGTGGCGACGTTAAAGACGTACTGCTGCTCGACGTTACTCCGCTCACCCTGGGCATCGAAACCCTGGGTGGCATCATGACGCCGCTGATCGACAAGAACACCACCATCCCGACCAAGAAGACCCAAACTTTCTCAACTGCGGATGACAACCAAACGGCGGTTACCATCCACGCCGTACAGGGCGAGCGTAAGCAAGTCGCGCAGAATAAGTCGCTGGGTCGCTTTGACCTCGCTGATATTCCGCCTGCACCGCGCGGCGTACCGCAGATTGAAGTTGCCTTCGATCTGGATGCCAACGGCATCCTGAACGTTTCGGCGAAAGACAAGGCCACTGGCAAAGAGCAGTCTATCGTCATTAAAGCCTCTAGCGGCTTGTCGGACGAAGAAGTTGAGCAAATGGTACGTGACGCGGAAGCGCACGCTGAAGAAGACAAAAAGTTCGAAGCACTGGTGCAACTGCGTAACCAAGCCGATGGCATGATTCACGCCACGCGCAAAACGTTGGAAGAGGCCGGTGACAAGGCCACTGACGACGAGAAGCAGGCGATTGAGACGGCCATCAGCGAACTGGAAGAAGCGGTTAAAGGCGACGACGTCGATAACATCCAGAAGAAACTGGATGCCTTGACCGAAGCCTCTGGCCAGCTTGCTCAGAAGATGTACGCCGAGCAGGCAGAAGCAGCGCAGCAAGAAGGCGGCGAAGGTGCTGAAAGCACCTCCAAGCCAGAAGAAGATGTGGTTGACGCCGAGTACGAAGAAGTCAACGACGATCAGAAAAAGCAGTAACATCCTCTTTCTGCCAAGGAAAGCGGTGACGCGGGAGCTTACTCCCGCGTTGCTGTTTCCGAGACCAAGACGCACGTAGTTAGGTATATAGCTAGGTATGTAGCTAAATGAGTATCGCTAAATGTGCAGTTGAGTGCGTAGCTAACCAGGAGGCGTAGGGCCTATGTCCAAACGCGATTATTACGAAGTCCTGGGTGTCGAAAAAGGGGCCGATCAGAAAGAGATCAAGAAGGCCTATCGCCGTCTGGCGCAAAAATTCCACCCTGATCGAAACCCGGACGATAAAACCTCAGCGGAAAAATTCCGCGAAGTGTCCGAAGCGTATGAAGTGCTCAGCGACGGCGAAAAACGCGCTGCCTATGACCAGTTCGGCCATGCGGGCGTTGATGGCCAAGGTGGCGGCGGTGGTTTCGGCGGCGCAGGTGCCGGCGATTTCAGCGACATTTTCGGCGATGTGTTTGGCGATATTTTTGGCGGAGGCGGTGGTCGTCGCCGTGGGCCCAATGCCCCGGCACGCGGCTCCGACCTGCGCTATAACCTAGAGCTGGATCTAGAGAATGCCGTTGCCGGCACCACAGTCGATATCCGCGTGCCGCGGCATATCGAGTGTGACCGCTGCGATGGTGGTGGCGCCGAGCCAGGCTCCTCGAAAGAGACCTGCCCGACCTGTCACGGTCATGGTCAAGTGCGTATGCAGCAGGGTTTCTTCGCCGTGCAGCAGACTTGCCCGACCTGTCATGGCTCTGGCCAGCACATTAAAGTGCCGTGCCATAAGTGTAATGGCGAAGGGCGCGTACGCGAGACCCGCACGCTGTCTGTTAAGATTCCGCCCGGCGTGGATACCGGCGATCGTATCCGCTTGAATGGCGAAGGCGAGAGCGGCGTTAACGGTGGCCCGCCTGGGGATCTGTACGTGCAGGTGGCGATCAAGCCGCACCACATCTTCCAGCGTGACGGAAAGCACCTGCAGTGCGATGTGCCGATCAACTTCGTCGACGCAGCGCTAGGTGGCGAGCTTGAAGTGCCTACGCTAGACGGCCGCGTGAAGCTGAAAATTCCGCCGGAAACCCAAACAGGTAAGCTGTTCCGCCTGCGCGGTAAAGGTGTCAAGCCCGTGCGCGGTGGTATGCCCGGCGATTTGCTGTGCAAGGTGGTAGTGGAAACGCCGGTCAAGCTTAACGACGAGCAGCGCGACCTACTGCGCCAGCTCCAGAAGAGCTTTGACGACAGCAACAGCCACAACCATTCGCCTAAGAAAACCGGCTTCTTCGACAGTGTGAAGAGCTTCTTTGAAGATATGAAGCCGTAACAGCGATGCAATTCGCTGCATGATAAACGCCCCAGCATCTTTTAGGTGCTGGGGCGTTTTTTTGTAGATGATTTATTGCTGCAGGTGATCCATACGCCACACAAGTGCCTCGCGATCAGGCTGGTAGCGAGCTGATCTGGGTAGTACTAACGACTGCCCATCTAGCTCCCAAAGCCAGCTATTATCGGTCACGAAGCGGTCAATGCCTGGGCTTACATGCCATTGAAGGTCTGGCCCAGGAGCAATGAGATGGTTATCCATTGCCCAATGCAGGTTTGGTGTAAGTGCCAGGCCGTTCGTTGGGCGATCATCTTGGCTTTCCGAAAAAGGCACAAGGTGGGCAGCTTCTACAAGGTAACGATAGTCGGGTGTAATGTAGCGCAGTCGACTGGCCGCGCACCGATAATCATAGGCTTCAAGTACCAAGGAGCGAAAGGCGGCCGAGCGGGCCTGTTGCTGGCGCTCTTCTATGACATTGCCGATCAGTGTTTCAGGGTGTTTTTCATATTCACTGCTGTCTAACGCCCTCGTCAGGTAGCGGTGAATGTCTTTCTGGTGGTATTGCTCGTCATAGAGATATTTGGTTACCAGGAGTGCGCTGGCGTCGTGAGCCTTCTGACTGTTCTGAAATATTTTAAACAGTTCGGGATCAAATAGGGCTTCGGTGAAAAGCTCCCGTAAGGCGGCGATGGATTTTGGTTGGCCTAGTCGCGGTGCAAGAGTGGCAATATTTGCGGCAAACAGTGGTTGCCAAAGAGGCCCCGACCGGCCTTGATCGCTTTTGAGGTGCCAAAGGGGAAGCTGAGGATTCGCTGGCTGGCGTTGCCCGGTAATGGCCTCGTAGAGGTCGAAGTAGCGAGAAATAAGTCTGTCATCAATAGCTATAGTTGGCGTTGTGATATGCCCACTCTGGACTTCACAAATAATCGCCAACAAAAGGCAGGGCTTGTTGGGGGCCAAGCGGCCACGGCTGTGACCCACCCTTAGCTTGGCCAGACAGCTTAGCGTTTCATCCATCATGTTGTGTCTCTAGGCGGTACTTTACGTTGCTGCGAAGGTTAGCACGGCTTTTAGGTAAAGCAGGGTGCTACATAATGTAAAATGGTAGGTCTTTATTGGTATCTCAAATATCAGCTTGGTGATTTGCACAAGCCTGACTCGCTATTTAATGCTCTGTTTAGAAGTGGATTGTTTGTGCAAAGGACAAGAGAAACGATGCTGGATGAAGACGCGCGCCCGGGGTTGGGCATCTGGCTCCGGGTGCTCTCAGGCGCTCTGTTCACTGGCATGCTGGTGTGCATTAAAGCCGTGAGCGACGTGGTGCCTGTGGGGCAGTCGGTGTTTTTTCGTTCATTATTTGCGCTGCTGCCTATCGTGATTTTTCTGCTACTGCGGCGGGAGTTTCCCCACGGGTTGGCTACGCGGCGCCCCTTGGGGCATGCGCTGCGCTCGGGGATGGGGGCGGCGGCGATGTTTGCCTCCTTTGCGGCGGTGGCGCTGCTACCCGTCGCCGAGGCGACGCTATTAGCCCAGCTAACGCCGGTGTTTATGGCGATAGGCGGTGTGCTGCTGTTGGGGGAGCGCTTCTCGCTCTACCGCGCTGGCGGCATAATATTGGCGATTGCTGGAGTGGCAGTGCTGATCTTACCTGGGCTCAATGCCAGTTCCAGCAATGGGCAAATAACCGGGTACGCGTTAGGGGCGCTGGGTGCCCTGTTAACCGCTGGGGCGCTACTGACCGTGAGGCGTATTTCGCGTACTGAGACGGCAGCTTCTATCGCCTTCTACTTTATTGTGGTGGCAGCGCTGGCTGGGCTTGCCACGCTCCCGCTGGGCTGGGCCGCGCTCACTCAGGCGGAGTTTGCCCTGTTGGTGCTCTCGGGCCTGTTTGGCGGCGCCGCCCATATCGCAATGACATTAGCGCTGCGCTACGCCGAGGCGTCACGTTTGGCGCCTTTTGAATATATTGCCCTGGTGTGGCCTGTGCTCACCGATTGGGTGCTGTTTGGCATACCGGTCTCCAGCGGCTTCCTGCTAGCGCTACCGCTGATGTTAAGCGGGGTAGCGCTAGCGGCGATGGAAGGGCGGCGGCTTAGGTTAACGGCTAAATGGCTGCTTCGACGATAAGCTGCGGCTGGCCTTTCGAGCACGGCTCAATTCGGGCCGTGACTTTATATACTTGCTGCAACAGCGCTGGCGTAATCACTTCAGCGGTAGGGCCGCAGGCAATCAGGCGGCCATTATCCAGCAGCATGGCGGCGTCGGCGAAGCGTAGCGCATGTCCCAGGTCGTGGAGCGCCACCAGAATCAGCATCTGGCGCTCGTCGGCCAACCGACGCAGCACTGTCAACAGGCTGATCTGGCGGTTGAGGTCGAGCGCCGAAGTTGGCTCGTCCAGCATCAAAATCTCTGGCTCTTGCACCAGCGCTTGAGCGGCGCTGACCAGTTGGCGCTGGCCGCCGCTGAGGTCGCCGATATCGCGCTCGCCAAGGGCCGTTATCGCCAGTTCTTCCAGCGCGCGATCCACTTGGGCCAAATCCTCTGGCTGTACTTTTAATCCGCGCCCCTGCATACGCGCCAAAAGCACCGATTCATAGACCGTGAGCACCGCCTTGGCGCCAGTGTCCTGTGGCATATAGCCGACTGGCCGCTCGGCGCTGGTGCCGTTGATGATCACCTCACCTTCGCCTTTCAATAGCCCTAACACGCGCCGAAAAAGCGTCGATTTACCCGCTGCGTTGGGGCCCAGTAGCGCGACCACTTGGCCACCGTGAAAGCAGGGCGTGGTGATCTCTTGCAGAATAGGGTGCCGCCCATAGCGGGCGGATACGCGGTTTAGTTGTAGCGTTACCATGAGGCCTTCTTGTGGTTAAGCACCAGAAATAGGAAGAAGGGAATGCCCACCAGCGAGGTGATAATACCAATGGGGATGATGGTGCCGGGGATAATGATCTTGGAGATAACCGAGCCAACGGAGAGGATGAGCGCGCCGCACAGCGCCGAGCCGGGCAGGAAGAAGCGCTGATCTTCACCCAGCAGAATGCGCGCAATATGCGGCCCCACCAAGCCAATAAACCCAATAGTGCCTACAAACGCCACCGCGATAGCGGCGAGCAGCGACACCAGCACCAGCACTTCCAAGCGCAGCGCGCGGGGATTGACGCCCATGCTTTCGGCTTTGGCATCGCCCAGGCGCATAGCCGTCAGCGCCCAGCCATGGCGGGCAAGCAGCGGCATCGACAAGGCGAGAATGCTGAGGGCGATCCAGAACTTGGGCCAAGTGGCTTTGGTCAAACTGCCCATGGTCCAGAATACCACCGCGGAAACTGCCTCTTGGCTGGCAAAGAACTGAATCAGCGCCATTAGCGAGTTGAAAATAAACACCATGGCGATGCCAAGCAGCACAATGGTCTCTACCGTCACGCCGCGCTTAAGGCTCAAGGCATGAATTAAGAAGGCGGTGAACATGGCCATCACAAAGGCATTGATGGGCACCACAAACTCAATCGCTGCCGGCACAATGGCCACACCAAACGCCAGGCCCAGAGCAGCGCCAAAACTGGCCCCGGCGGAAATCCCCAGGGTAAATGGGCTAGCGAGCGGATTGCTCAAAATGGTCTGCATCTGCGCCCCGGCCACGGACAGGCTGGCGCCGACCACCAGTGCCATCAGCGCCACCGGCATGCGGATTTCCCAAAGAATTACCCGCGCTTGCTGACTAACGCTACCCGGCGTAAACAGCGCCGCAATCACCTCGCCCAGGCTATAACGGGCAGGGCCTAGTGCCAGGTCAACGCAGAGGCTAAAAAACAGTGCTAATACCAGTGCTACCAATATCATTTGGCGGCGGAAAACCTGGCTATGGTAGAAGGCGCGTCCCTGTGAGACGCTCTCTGACACCTCTGTTTCCGATACCTTCATTTCCGAGACTTGCGTATCAGTCGTCATGCAGCGATATCCAGTAGCCGGGTTCATAGTCGATGGGTAGGAAGCGTTCGTGCAACTCTTCCATCGTGGCGTTGGGGTCCAGGTCTTCAAACAGCTCAGGATGTAGCCACTTGGCTAGCTGCTGCACGGCGACGAAGTAGTAGGGGCTGTTGTAAAACTGGTGCCAAATGGCGTGGAAGTTGCCTGATTCAACGGCCTTAATGCCGGTCATCGCGGTGCGCTCTGTCAGCGCTTCCAGCTTGGCGTGAGCCTGTTGCATATCAGACCCAGGTCCCACGCCGACCCAGTCGCCGCCAGGTACGTAGGCATCCCAGTTGCCGCCAGTGACAACGACGTGATCGGGGTTGGCGGCAATAATCTGTTCAGGGTTCAGGTTGCCGAAGCTGTTGGGAATAATGCCTTCAGCAATATTGCTGCCGCCTGCCAGGGTGACATAATCGCCAAAGTTGGCAGGGCCAAAGCTCATGCAGCACTCGTCGGAGTAGCCGCCTGCCCGGTCGATAAAAACGCTGGGGCGCTCTGGGTTGGCCCCGGCAATCACATCGGTTACCCGTGCCAGTTCAGTCTCGGCAAATTCGATAAACGCTTCTGCGGCCTCTTCATCGTCCATGATTTGGCCGATGATGCGCATGGAGGGAATGGTGTGCTCAAGTGGGTCTTCACGAAAATCCACATAAACGATGGGGATGCCCAATTGCGCCAATTTGTCGTCGTAGGCGGCGTCTTCGGTGGCAGCTTTTGCCTCGATGTTCATCAGCACTACGTCGGGATTAAGCGCGGCGGCCTGCTCTACATCGAAGGTGCCGTCTTTGAAACCGCCAAAGGTAGGGATGTCTTCAATCTCTGGGAAGCGCTCGGCGTAACGAGCATAGTTATCGGGGTCCGCCTGAGAGAAGTCTTCGCGCCAACCCACAACATGGGCAAAAGGGTCTTCAGGTTCGAGTAACCCGAGCAGATAAATTTGCCGCCCTTCGCCTAAAATAACCCGTTCGGCAGGGGCGTCCAGAGTGACCTGGCGGCCAGCGACATCGGTGATGGTGATATCGTCAGCCACAGCAGTGGCGCAGCAAGCAAAGCTGATAAGCGTACCAAGCAGAATTTTTACAGGCGGAGAACTGAGCATTTTTTTACTCGTTGGTCGATATTGGTTAACAGGGCTGGCATCGCTGATGCGTTATGACGATTGATAGCATAGAGATGCAATTGCTATTGTAACTGATTAGCGTTTGTGCGGCATCACTGGGGGTACAGGACTTAATAGTTCACATGCTAAGCTTTGCTCTTGCCATTTATTCTTCGGCGACGGCTTCACGTCTTGGGCTCTGAACGGCAATGGGCTGTTAACGCTTTTTAGTTAGCAAGTACTTACATTTATGGAGAGGCCGCTATGCCTTTATCTCGTGTTGAAATCGCCACGCCTTCCGCCGAACGTTTAATGAATCGACTCTGCAAACACTGGGCGCACAAGTTGGAAGTCGAGCAGAGTGATCAGCAAGCTACCATTACGTTTGCCACCGGCACCTGTTTAATGGTGGCTGAGGCCGATAAGTTAGTAGTGGCCCTCGAAACTCTCGAAGAGGAACATTTGGATGAGCTTGAAGGCGTGGTCGAGCGTCATTTGATCCGAATGGCAGGCGATGAAGAGCTGGCGATCGTCTGGGAGAACTGAGTTGCCCTTTGCGAGTTGTAAAAGGCCAGCGTCGAATGCTCGGGGGTGTCTGCTATAATCGCGGCAAATTTTGATCTCGCTTTTTTTGCACGCAACTGAAACGCAGAGCGCAGGAGTTCGCATGACCCGAATTGCCATAGTAGGCGTGGCTGGCCGCATGGGCCGGACATTGGTAAACGCTGTAGAGCAAGAGGCTGAGGCGACGCTAGCCGGTGGGATTGTGGAGCCAGGCAGCTCCTTGGCGGGCGCCGACATTGGCGAACTTGCCGGGGTAGGTAAGCGCGGCGTTGTCGCAGCGGATTCTCTGGCGTCGATTGTCGATGACTTTGATGTGTTGATCGACTTCACTGCTCCGCAGGTCACGCTGGCCAACCTGGCGTTCTGCGCTGAACACGGTAAGCGTATTGTGATTGGCACCACCGGCATGAGCGATGATGAGCTGGCCGAACTTGATAGCTACCGCGATAAGGTGGCCATGGTGTTCGCGCCCAATATGAGTGTCGGGGTTAATTTGACCCTGAAGCTGCTTGAAACCGCTGCCAAGGCACTGGGCGATGAAGGCTACGATATTGAAGTGATCGAGTCTCACCATCGCCATAAGGTCGATGCGCCTTCCGGCACCGCGATCAAAATGGGCGAAGTGATTGCCGATAGCCTGGGCCGCAGCCTGAAAGAGCACGGCGTGTTCGAACGAGTAGGGCAGTGTGGCCCGCGTAGCGATAAAGAGATCGGCTTTGCCACCGTGCGCGCGGGGGATATCGTCGGCGAACATACGGTGATGTTTGCCACTGAAGGCGAGCGTATCGAAATCACCCATAAAGCCTCCAGTCGCATGACCTTCGCCAAGGGGGCGGTACGAGCGGCGCGCTGGGTCGCTGGCAAACAGAACGGCCGATACGATATGCAGGATGTGTTGGGCCTTATCTAGTTTGAACGCGATTGATAAAACCACAGTTAGCGTTTGTGCGTGAGAAGGGGTGAAAGCCCCTTCTGCGTATTTAAAAAAGTGCCTTAAAACAGGCTGGGCTGCGGTACCTTTTGCTGCCGCTCAAAGGCTTGGCTCCACTCGTAGTGAGAGGTCTCCCGATAGCGTGAGAACTTAAAATCCTCAGGCGGTGTCGTTGCTTTGTTTTCGAGCAGGTCTTTCACCAGTTTGCCGACCGCGTAACCTAAGCTGGCGGGTACGGCGTTGCCCACTTGTTTATATTGCTGCACTAACGGCCCTGCCAGTTGCCAGCTATCGGGAAATTCTTGGATTCGTTTGTACTCTTCTATGGATAAGGGCCGATCTTCTTCAGGGTGCGCCAAATCTGTCGCGGGCATGGCTGGGTGGGTCACCAGGGTCGGGGAGGGTTTATCCCAGCTTAGGCGTCTCAAAAAGCCTGTTTTGCCGCCGCCGGAAAAATAAGACTTTCCTAAGGCTTCTTGCTGCATAGCAGGGGCTAACGCACGCCAATTCTGTCCGGCCTTTAGCTGACGATAATACTTCAAGCGTTTTTCTGGAAAATTAAGGTGCGTGTGGCTTGTCAGGCCTGCAACCGCGTCTTTGAAGTTTTTCCACTTCGGGAGACCGTGGCTGCCTTGCTCGGAGTGGGTTGGCTGTAAAAAAGGGGCGGCGCAGCCATCACGTGAGCAAACGATGATGACTCTTTCACGGGTTTGTGGGGTGCCAAAGTTCGCCGAGTTATACAGATTAAAGGTGCATGAGTAACCGGCTTTTTTCAGTAGGCACAATACGAAATTAAGCGCTCCGCCTTTCATCTCGTCCAGCGAGAGGTCGGGGAAGCCGGGGCCGCGCTGGCTATGGGGCCGGTGGTCCATCGGGCAGGAAAGCAGTCCACGCACGTTCTCAATGACGAGGAAGCGTGGCTGTATCTCAATGGCCAGATTAATAAACGTTAGAAAGGCGTTGCCGCGATCATCATTGAAAGCCTTTCGCTTGCCCGCGGTGCTAAACGCTTGGCAGGGCGGGCCGCCTACCATCAAGTCAACATCGTTCGCCTCTAGCTGCGCCGCTGCTAAAATTTGTGCGGCTGAGTAGTCATTGATGTCGCCGAGTAAGGCTGTATTGGGGCGATTGAGTAGAATCGTTTGACGGCAGTATTTGTCGAGTTCGCAGGCTAAACGGATATCAAACCCGGCTTCTTCGATGCCAAGATCCAGCCCCATTGCACCTGAGAAAAAACTTAAGGCGATTGGCTTATCATTATCAGTATCGCCCGAGGCGTCAAAGTAGGCTGGGTGATCTTTTGCGATACGCTGCTCTAACGCTTGTTGGTAGTGTTTGACACTTTGGGCATTGACCACCCAAGTGCTGCCGATTCTTTCTGCCTTTAGCGCCTGTTTCCGGCACAGGGTTCTTGCGTGCTGAGGGCTAACCCCAAGCTTTAGCGCGGCATCTTCAATGCTGATGTGGGGACTCACTTTTGTTTCCCTTGCGAAACGTTAGGCAGGTACCTATGGTCGATGCCTGGCTGATTGGTGTCAATAGGTGTTGTAGGGGGTAGTTTTGGGCAATCAAATCCTGTAACATTTCAAAAATTTTGGCCGGGTGGCCTGGAAAAATCTCTAGACGGCGCGCTTGTTGCGTTGGCCAGCCCAAAGCCTGCCCTTGAGTTTGCTGTGCTTAAGCGAAAAGTGTTAACCGAAAAGCGAAGCAACTCAGAAAGGCATCGAACAACAAGCGGGATGAAACCGATTCTTTTTATCGGCTTCGTCCCGCTTTTTTACGACCCTACTTTTGAAACAGACAGTTTTGATAGCTAGCGTCGTGGATTAATCAAGAAATTGCTGAGCCTGCGCCCCACAGGCTCCCACCAGCATGGGAGGATCTTGTTTTGAATAACCCCGCATTGAGCAAACCCGCAATATTGGCCCTGGAAGATGGCAGCGTGTTCCACGGCATCGCCATTGGCGCGGACGGATTAACCAGCGGTGAGGTGGTGTTCAATACGGCCATGACCGGCTACCAAGAGATCCTCACCGACCCCTCCTACACCCGCCAAATCGTTACGCTCACCTATCCCCATATCGGCAATACTGGCATTAACGCTGAAGACATTGAGTCAGCTTCTATTGCCGCAGCAGGCTTGGTGATTCGCGATTTACCGCTAATGGCCAGCAGCTTCCGCTCTGAGCAGTCGCTCTCGGACTACCTGAAAAGCCAAAACGTGCTGGGCATTGCCGATATCGATACCCGTCGCCTAACGCGCATTTTGCGTGATAAAGGTGCGCAGAACGGGGCGATTTTGGCAGGTGCTGATGCGGAAGGTGACGACGCGGTCACTCGGGCGCTGGAAGCCGCCATGGCTTTCCCGGGTCTGAAGGGTATGGATCTGGCCAAAGAAGTGTCGTGTAAGCAAGCCTACGAATGGTCGGAAGGTGAGTGGACGCTGGGTGAAGGCTACGCCGATGCGTCTAAAAGTGAGCGCCCCTACCATGTGGTGGCGTACGACTACGGGGTGAAATTCAACATCCTGCGTATGCTGGCCGCGCGTGGCTGTCGCCTGACAGTGGTGCCCGCACAAACGCCTGCCGCTGAGGTGCTGGCGATGAACCCGGATGGGGTATTTTTAGCTAACGGCCCTGGTGACCCGGAGCCCTGCGACTACGCCATCAAAGCGATCCAGGACGTGCTGAAAACTGAGATTCCGGTATTCGGTATCTGCCTGGGCCACCAATTGCTGGCGCTGGCTTCCGGTGCGAAGACGGTCAAAATGAGCCACGGCCACCACGGTGCCAACCACCCGGTGCAGGATCTGGATACCGGCACGGTAATGATCACCAGCCAGAACCACGGCTTTGCGGCAGATGAAGCAACGTTGCCGGCCAACGTTCGTGCCACGCACCGCTCGCTGTTTGACGGCACCTTGCAAGGGATTGAGCTCACCGACCGACCGGCGTTCAGCTTTCAAGGCCACCCGGAAGCGAGCCCCGGCCCGCGCGACGTGGCGCCGCTGTTTGATCGCTTCGTCGCGATGATGCAGGCGCGTCGCTAACGCGCTCAGTCGCATCACTGTATCGCCGTCTTTTGTCGCTCATCGTCACCATTTTTTGCGGGAACCGTTATGCCTAAGCGTACCGACATTAACAGTATTTTGATCATTGGCGCTGGCCCGATCGTCATCGGCCAGGCCTGCGAATTCGACTACTCTGGCGCCCAGGCGTGTAAAGCGCTGCGCGAAGAGGGTTACCGGGTTATTTTGGTTAACTCCAACCCCGCCACCATCATGACCGACCCGGCCATGGCCGATGCCACTTACATCGAGCCGATTACTTGGCAGACGGTGGAAAAAATCATCGAAGCCGAGCGCCCCGATGCGATTTTGCCGACGATGGGTGGCCAGACGGCGCTGAATTGTGCCCTTGATCTTGAAAAACATGGCGTGCTGGAGAAGTACGGTGTGGAGATGATCGGTGCCAACGCCGATGCGATTAACATGGCCGAAGACCGTGATCTGTTTGATCAGGCCATGAAGCGGATTGGTTTAGAGTGCCCGAAAGCGAAAGTCGCCCACACCATGGATGAGGCCTGGGAAATTCAGGCTGAACTTGGTTTCCCGACTATTATTCGCCCTTCCTACACCATGGGTGGCTCTGGTGGTGGTGTGGCGTACAACAAGGAAGAGTTCGAAGAGATCTGTACCCGCGGTTTCGAGCTCTCCAACAATCACGAGCTGCTCATCGACGAGTCGCTGCTGGGTTGGAAAGAGTACGAGATGGAGGTCGTGCGTGACAAAAACGACAACTGCATCATCGTCTGCGCGATTGAGAACTTCGACCCCATGGGGGTGCACACCGGCGACTCGATCACCGTGGCCCCGGCGCAAACGCTGACCGATAAAGAGTACCAGATCATGCGTGACGCCAGCCTCGCGGTACTGCGCGAGATTGGTGTAGAGACCGGTGGCTCCAATGTCCAGTTCGGCATGGATCCCAAAACCGGGCGCCTAGTGGTCATCGAAATGAACCCACGGGTGTCGCGCTCCTCGGCGCTGGCTTCGAAAGCCACTGGCTTCCCGATTGCCAAGATTGCCGCCAAGCTGGCGGTGGGCTATACCCTGGATGAGCTGCAAAACGATATTACCGGTGGTCAAACCCCGGCTTCGTTTGAGCCGTCTATTGATTACGTGGTTACCAAAATTCCGCGCTTCACCTTCGAGAAATTCCCTCAGGCCAACGACCGCCTGACGACGCAGATGAAGTCGGTGGGTGAAGTGATGGCCATTGGCCGTACGTTCCAGGAGTCGTTGCAGAAAGCGCTGCGTGGGCTGGAAACGGGTAACGATGGCCTTGATCCGATCATTACCGACTTTACCCCGGATAACATGGCGATTATCCAGGGCGAGCTGCAGGCTGCCGGTGCCGAGCGTATTTTATATATCGCTGATGCCATGCGTTCGGGCATGAGCGTTGAGGATGTGTTTACGCTCACCAATATCGACCCTTGGTTCTTGGTTCAGCTGGAAGATCTGGTGCTGACGGAAAACGCCGTTGCCAAGCGCTCGCTGGCTGACTTCTCGGCCAAGGAGATCTATCAGCTCAAGCGCAAAGGCTTTGGCGATGCGCGCCTGGCTAAGCTGCTGAACGTCAGCGAAAAAGACTTCCGCGAAACCCGTCAGGCCGCCGGTATTCGCCCGGTTTATAAGCGCGTCGATACCTGTGCCGCTGAGTTCGCTTCTGATACCGCTTATATGTACTCCACCTATGAAGAGGAGTGCGAGGCGGATGTCTCTGATCGCCAGAAAATTATGGTGCTGGGCGGTGGCCCGAACCGAATCGGCCAGGGTATTGAGTTTGATTACTGCTGTGTGCACGCCGCCTTCGCCATGCGCGACGACGGCTACGAAACCATCATGGTCAACTGCAACCCGGAAACGGTTTCTACCGATTACGACACTTCCGATCGTCTCTACTTTGAGCCGGTGACGTTGGAAGACGTGCTCGAAATTGCTGATAAAGAGAAGCCGGTAGGCGTTATCGTTCAGTTCGGTGGCCAAACGCCGCTGAAACTGGCTCGCGCGCTAGAGGCCGCCGGTGTACCGATCATTGGCACCACCCCGGATGCTATCGACCGGGCTGAAGACCGCGAGCGTTTCCAGGTGATGATCGACAAGCTGGGTCTCAAGCAGCCGCCCAACGCCACCGCGCGCAGCTTTGCCGAAGCGTTTGATAAAGCCGAAGCGATTGGCTACCCGCTGGTGGTACGCCCGAGCTACGTACTGGGTGGTCGGGCCATGGAGATCGTCTACGACGCCTCCGAGCTTGAAAATTACATGACCCACGCGGTGAAAGTCTCCAACGACTCACCGGTGCTGCTGGATCACTTCCTGAGTGCGGCGATCGAGATCGATATCGATGCAGTGTCAGACGGTCAGCAGGTGGTGATTGGCGGCATCATGCAGCACGTCGAGCAGGCGGGTGTTCACTCCGGTGATTCCGCTTGTGCATTGCCACCTTACTCGCTGCCTGCCGATGTGCAGGACGAAATGCGCCATCAGGTGAAACAGATGGCCGTTGAGCTGGGTGTTAAAGGCCTAATGAACGTGCAGCTTGCCTGGCAGGATGGCGAAATTTACGTGATCGAGGTGAACCCCCGCGCTTCGCGTACAGTGCCTTTTGTCTCTAAATGCATTGGTACCTCGCTGGCGCAGGTTGCTGCCCGCTGCATGGCCGGTAAAACCCTGGCCGAGCAGGGCTTTGAGCGCGAAATCGTGCCGCACTTCTATAGCGTTAAAGAGGCGGTCTTCCCGTTCAATAAATTCCCCGGTGTCGATCCGATTCTCTCACCGGAAATGAAGTCGACCGGCGAAGTAATGGGCTCTGGTGACACCTTCGCAGAGGCTTTTTTCAAAGCCCAATTAGGCGCTGGCGAGGCGATTCCTGCGCTAACGGGGGAGCGTAAAGCGTTTTTGTCTGTGCGCGAACCTGACAAGGCGGGGATTATCGAAGTGGGTCGTTCTCTGTTAGCATTAGGCTTTACGCTATGTGCAACACAGGGGACAGCGGCTGCTTTGGAAGCTGCTGGGCTTGCTGTGGAGCACGTCAATAAAGTCTACGAAGGTCGTCCCCATATCGTCGATCTGCTTAAGAACGACGAAATCGCCTACATTGTGAACACCACTGAAGGTCGTCAGGCTATTAACGACTCTTCGGTAATTCGCCGTACTGCTCTCGCGCGCAAGGTGCCCTATGCGACCACCTTGGCGGGCGCTAATGCTGTTTGCATGGCGCTTGAGTACGGTAGGGAGATTACGGTGCGGCGCCTTCAGGATCTGCATGCAGGAGCAAGTCAATGAACAAGGTCCCGATGACGGTTGCGGGAGAGAAAAGTCTTCGCGAAGAGTTGAATCATCTCAAAGGCGAAGCGCGTCCGCAGGTGATCGCGGCCATCGCCGAGGCGCGTGAGCACGGCGATCTCAAAGAGAACGCCGAGTACCACGCCGCTCGCGAGCAGCAGGGGTTTATCGAAGGGCGTATTCAGGAGATCGAAAGTAAGCTCTCCGTCTGCCAAGTAATTGATGTCACCAAGCTGCCAAAAACGGGCAAAGTGATTTTTGGCGTTACCGTGACGTTAATGAATCTGGATACCGATGCGGAAGTCACTTATCGTATCGTCGGCGAAGATGAGGCGGATATTAAGTCCGGCCGTATCTCGGTCACTTCTCCCATCGCCCGTGCTTTAATCGGCAAAGAAGAGGGTGATGTGGTGGTGGTGAAAACACCCGGCGGCGATGTTGAGTACGAAATAGGTAGCGTCGAGTACATTTGATAAAAAAACACCCCTTCAATTGGCCTGCATTAGGTCGGTTGAAGGGGCGTTCTAGTCTAGCGACGCTCGATTTAACGCGAGTTCCGTCTAGCGGTTAGTACCGGCCGTGGTGGTTCTCAAAGCGGGTAACATTAGAAAGCTTCGGGTTCACCTGCGGGTTTCTACGGTAGAGCAGCGCCATTTTGCCAATGGTTTGCACCAGGTCGGCACGGCTGTTGGCGGTCAGTTCGGCGATGATCGCCGCACGATCGTCACGCTCAGGAAGGGCGAGTTTCACTTTGATCAGTTCGTGATCGGTGAGTGCGCGGTTAAGTTCTGCGAGCAAATTTTCGGAGACGCCGTTCTCAGAAACGGTGACCACTGGGTTAAGATGGTGGCCAATGCTACGAAATGCTTTCTTTTGTGCCTGTGACAAGCTCATGGTATCTTGCGGTATCCCGGTTAGCGCTTAACGCTCCATCTTACGGTGAAACGTCACCGAGTGAAAGCGATCGCGTGAATGCGCCCATCTCTTATTCCAGTGTTAGATTCCTACATGCAGCAAAAGCCCCCAAATCGAAAACATTCCGTCAGCAAGACCAGCAATAACTGGAAGAAAGAGCATTTCGACGACCAGTACGTGAAGCAGAGCTGGCAAGATGGCTACCGCTCCCGCGCCAGCTATAAGCTGATCGAGTTGGATGAAAAGGATAAACTGCTGCGCCCGGGTATGACGGTGATTGATCTGGGCGCAGCGCCTGGCGGGTGGAGTCAAATCGCTGCGGAGAGGGTGGGGCCTGAAGGTGTGGTGATTGCCTCTGATATTTTAGAGATGGATGCGCTGGCCGGTGTAGACTTTATCCAGGGTGATTTCACTGAAGAGGCAGTGCTAGAGGCGATACTGAAACGCCTAGATAATCGCCGTGTAGACCTTGTGATGTCGGATATGGCCCCCAATATGAGTGGTATGGCGGCGATTGATCAGCCTCAGGCGATGTACTTAGTGGAGCTTGCGTTAGAACTCGCGCGCGAAACGTTGTCACCTGGTGGTCGATTTTTAGCTAAAGTATTCCAGGGGGAAGGGTTTGACGCCTATTTGAAAGAGCTGCGTGGCAGCTTTAGCAAAGTGGTGACTCGTAAGCCGGATGCTTCTCGGGCACGCTCCCGGGAAGTTTATTTCCTGGCCGAAGGGTTTCGCGGGTAACTGGTTAGGCTGGTTCAGCAGTTGCTGGCGTGGTTAATAGCCAAGATTTATCAGCGCGATTGCCAGACAGGCAAGCGCAACGTGTGTCACATTAGTCGCCATAAGTGCGCGTGACACAGATGGCCCGAGGCATAAGACGCTTTGGCAATGGTTGAACGCTTGATGCTGATGTAATGTCGTATTACTAAGCGAATTAGTAGAAGGCTTTATTAAGCATCAGGGTTTAACTGACAGATTCTTGTAATGAGGGTAGCCCCTTGAACGATATGGCGAAGAACCTGATTCTGTGGTTGGTCATCGCGGCCGTCCTACTGACAGTGTTCAACAATTTCAGTACCGAAAGTGCACCGCAAAACACCAACTATTCCCAGTTTGTGCAGCAGGTGCAAAATCAACAGGTGCGTAGCGTGACCATTGATGGCTATACCATCACGGGTGAGCGCACGGACGGCTCTCAGTTCCAGACCATCCGCCCCTCGGCGGAAGATCCCAAGCTGATGGACGATCTGTTGAGCAACAACGTGACAGTAGTGGGCAAGGAGCCAGAACAGCAAAGTATCTGGACGCGGCTGCTGATTGCCAGTTTCCCGATTCTGCTAATTTTGGGCATCTTCATGTTCTTCATGCGCCAAATGCAGGGCGGAGCCGGTGGTGGTAAAGGCGGCCCGATGAGCTTTGGTAAATCGAAGGCCAAGCTGCTCTCTCAAGATCAGATCAAAACGACGTTTGCCGATGTGGCGGGCTGTGATGAAGCCAAGGAAGAAGTAGAAGAGCTAGTCGACTTCCTACGTGATCCGACCAAATTTCAACGCTTGGGTGGCACCATCCCACGCGGCGTGTTGATGGTGGGGCCGCCAGGTACCGGTAAAACGCTGTTAGCCAAGTCGATTGCAGGCGAAGCTAAAGTGCCGTTCTTCTCGATTTCAGGTTCTGATTTCGTTGAAATGTTTGTCGGTGTCGGTGCATCCCGTGTGCGCGATATGTTCGAACAGGCCAAGAAGCAGGCGCCTTGCATTATCTTTATTGATGAAATCGACGCGGTTGGTCGCTCGCGTGGCACTGGTATGGGCGGTGGTAACGACGAGCGCGAACAGACGTTGAACCAACTGCTGGTTGAGATGGATGGCTTTGAAGCCAACGAAGGTGTCATTGTTATCGCCGCGACCAACCGTCCTGATGTACTCGACCCAGCGCTGATGCGTCCGGGCCGTTTTGACCGTCAGGTAACGGTCGGCTTGCCGGATATTCGTGGTCGTGAGCACATTTTGGGTGTTCACCTGCGCAAAGTGCCGCTGGCGGATGACGTCAAACCGCAGTTGATTGCGCGCGGTACGCCTGGCTTCTCCGGCGCGGATCTAGCCAATCTGGTGAACGAATCGGCACTGTTTGCAGCCCGTCGTAATAAGCGTCTGGTGAGCATGGAAGAGCTTGAGCTCGCGAAGGACAAGATCATGATGGGCGCTGAGCGCAAATCGATGGTCATGACCGATAAAGAGAAGCTCAACACGGCTTACCATGAGTCTGGTCACGCCATTATCGGCTTGGTCGTGCCTTCCCATGACCCGGTCTATAAAGTAACGATTATTCCGCGTGGTCGTGCGCTGGGTGTCACCATGTTCCTGCCGGAAGAGGATCGTTACAGCCTGTCGAAGCAGCAAATTCTGGGGCAAATCTGCTCACTGTTTGGCGGTCGTATTGCGGAAGAGATGACTCTAGGCCCTAACGGTGTCACTACCGGTGCCTCCAACGACATTAAGCGTGCTACCGAGCTGGCCCACAACATGGTTGCCAAGTGGGGCTTGTCGGACGAAATGGGCCCGATCATGTACGACGAGGACGAGTCTCATCAGTTCCTCGGCGGCCCGGGCCAGGGTGGCGGCAAGATGAAGTCAGGTGATACCACCACGCGCCTTGATAAGGAAGTTCGCAAAATCATCGACGATTGCTACGAGCAGGCGCGTCAAATCCTGACCGACAATCGCGATAAGCTTGATGCCATGGCAGAAGCCTTGATGAAGTACGAGACCATTGATGCCGCGCAGCTGAAGGACATCATGGAAGGCCGTGACCCACGCCCGCCGGAAGGCTGGGATGATGGAGACTCGCCCGGTGGCGGCACGCCTGTCAACGATGACAAGCCGCAGGTGAAGGCCGAAGATGACGCTTCTTCTAACGCTTCTGGAAATGATGGTGAAGAGGACGACGATGAGCCGCGTCGCCGCCCCTCAGACCCGCTAGGCGGTCCCGCAGGCCCATAACAGCCAGCACTGCCGAATGAGCAAAAGGCGCCCCGTCAGGGGCGCCTTTTTTGTTATGCTGTGTACATACCACTGCAATGTTTATTTTCTTGATCAGGCTGCAGCATGAAATCAATTCTGGACACGTCCTCTACACGAACCGCAGAAAATGCATTCCAGCTGCGTTGCGGGCGCCATTTGCTAGACCTCTCCTTTCCCCGGGTGATGGGCATACTTAATGTGACGCCGGACTCTTTTTCCGATGGCGGACAGCACGTGGCATTGGATGATGCTTTGCGCCACGCCGAACGGATGCTGGCTGAAGGGGCGGCGATGATAGACGTCGGTGGCGAGTCGACCCGCCCCGGGGCGACACCGGTTAGCCCCCAGGAAGAGTTGGATCGGGTGGCGCCGGTGGTGGAAGTCTTGGTGCGCGAGCTGGATGCGTTAGTGTCGGTGGATACTAGCTGCCCGGCGGTCATACGCGAGGCGAGTGAGCTGGGTGCTGGAATGATTAACGATGTGCGCGCCCTTGAGCGGGAGGGTGCGCTGTTGGCCGCGGTGGGCAGTGGTCTCCCCGTCTGTTTGATGCATCGTCAGGGCGAGCCGCAAGATATGCAGCAATCGCCCGCCTATCAGCGCCCTATTGAGGAAGAGGTGGCTGACTATCTAGCGCGTCGGGTGGCCGAATGCGAGGCGGCCGGTTTACGCCGCAATCGCCTATTGATAGACCCTGGCTTTGGCTTCGGCAAAACCGTCGAACACAATCTACGCTTACTTAAATATATGGAGTCTCTACAGTCGTTGGAGCTTCCATTGTTAGTGGGTATGTCGCGTAAAAGTATGATTGGCAAGGTGTTGGGCCGCCCAGTGGAGGAGCGCCTTAGCGGTGGTTTAGCGCTCGCTGCCATGGCGGTGGAGCGTGGCGCGAATATTCTGCGCGTGCATGATGTGGCTGCAACGGTAGATGCAGTCAATATGGCGTGGGCGGTACTACAAGAAGGCTGCGAGCCGCCGCTTAACAAGGAGTTTGACGCATGACAAGACGCTATTTCGGGACGGATGGGATTCGCGGCACGGTGGGTAAGTCACCGATTACCGCTGACTTTATGCTCAAGCTGGGCTGGGCGGCGGGCCAGGTGCTGCGCCGTGAGAAAGGCCGGACTCGAGTGTTGATCGGCAAAGATACACGGATCTCTGGCTATATGTTTGAATCCGCCTTAGAGGCAGGGCTTTCCGCGGCGGGTGTCGATGTATCATTGCTGGGGCCTATGCCCACGCCTGGGATTGCCTACTTAACGCGGACGTTTCGTGCCGATGCGGGCATCGTCATTTCGGCATCGCATAACCCGTTTGACGATAATGGCATCAAGTTTTTCTCCGCCGAGGGCAAAAAGCTCCCCGATGAGACGGAAGACCGTATCGAGGCAATGTTAGAGGCGCCGCTGACCACCGCGGAAGCCGCACAGTTAGGTAAAGCAACCCGCATTGACGACGCCGCAGGCCGTTATATTGAGTTTTGCAAATCGACACTGCCTGATCGGCTGAGCCTGCACGGCCTCAAAATCGTGCTGGATTGTGCTCACGGTGCTACTTACCATATTGCGCCCAACGTGTTTCGCGAGCTGGGGGCTGACGTGACGACCATTGGTGCCTCGCCTGATGGGTTAAATATTAACCAGCAGGTGGGCTCAACGCACCCCGCGGCTCTGCGTGCTGCCGTTATTCAGCAAAATGCAGATTTGGGAATCGCCTTTGATGGCGATGGCGACCGCGTGCTGCTGGTTGATGGCGATGGGCGTGAAGTCGACGGCGACGATATCCTGTATCTGATTGCCCGCGACCGCCACGAACGTGGTTTGCTGCAAGGCGGCGTGGTTGGCACGCTAATGTCCAATTTTGGCTTATCGATGGCGCTTGATAAGCTGGGGATTCCTTTTGAGCGAGCCAAAGTGGGTGACCGCTTTGTGATGGAGCGCATGGCTGCCAATGGTTGGGAGCTAGGCGGCGAGTCATCGGGGCATATTGTTTGCGGCCATGTGCAGACCACCGGTGACGGCGTCGTCTCTGCGCTGCAGGTGCTCGCGCTGATGATGCGCGAGCAGAAGAGCCTTCCGATCCTGTTGAGGGATCTTGAGAAAGTACCGCAGGCACTGGTAAATGTGCGTTTGCCTGCCAGCGCCAGCGCAAAAGAAGTAATGGCATCTTCGCCACTTCAGCAGGCAGTCGCCGCGTTAGAGCATGAGTTGGGCGATGAGGGCCGAGTGTTGCTACGCCCGTCAGGCACTGAACCATTGATTCGTGTGATGGTGGAGGGGCGTGCCCATTTAGATGTCGATCAATTAGCGCGTGGTTTGGCAGATCAGGTCCAGGCATTAATTCAATAAGTGGACACAACGAATTGGCATCGTAAGCCGGTTCATTAAACTAGACGTGTATTTACAACAGCGGTTGTCTTGACAAGGCCGCTCCTATACCATTTCGCTCCACCTTGAGTGAGGAGAGTCGATGCGTACGCCTTTAATTGCCGGTAACTGGAAAATGAACGGTTCCGTGGCATTGATCAATGAATTCGGCCAAGCCTTCTCCGCCGCCGTATCGCCAGCGAACGTGGATGTGGTTATTATTCCGCCGTTCCCTTATTTGGATGCGGCGCGCCATGCGTTTGAAGGTACGGTGCTGTCATTAGGCGCACAAACGTTGAATCCCATTCACTCTGGGGCGCATACCGGTGAAGTAAGTGGCCGCATGCTAAAAGAGTTTGCGGTCTCTTATGTATTGGTGGGCCACTCCGAACGACGCCAGCTCTATAAAGAGAGCGATGAACAAATTTTCGCGCGTCTATTGGCAGCGTTAAGTGTCGATCTCAAACCGATCCTGTGTGTGGGTGAGTCTCTTGAAGAGCGTGACGCAGGTCGCACGATGGATGTGGTGCTTCGTCAAGTGGGCTATGTAATGTCCCGCTTAGAGCCCGATCAGCGCAAGCAAGTTGTGATTGCCTATGAGCCCGTTTGGGCAATTGGCACTGGGCGCACGGCTAGTCCTGAGCAAGCCCAGGACGTTATGGCAGGCATTCGCGCCTATCAGGCGGGTTTCGATAAGGGGCTCGCTGAACAACTGCGTTTGCTTTACGGCGGCAGTATGAACGCAAGCAATGCGGCTGAGCTGCTCGCTCAGCCAGATATCGACGGCGGTCTAGTGGGCGGAGCCTCACTCAAGATCGATGATTTTTATGCCATTTGTCAGTCAGCAGGATAACGCCATGCAAGTTGCAATTCTTATGATTCATGTGGTGATTGCGGTCGCCCTGGTGGTACTCATCCTGCTTCAGCAGGGTAAAGGTGCCGAAGCCGGTGCGGCTTTCGGGGGTGGTGCATCACAAACAGTGTTTGGATCGCGGGGCAGTGGTAACTTTTTGTCGCGTACAACAGCTATTTTGGCGGCGGGTTTTTTCGTCACCTCGATGGCGCTGGCTTATTTTGCCACCCAGGCAGGCCAGGCACCCGAAGCGGGCATCCCCGATTCGCGTCTGATCGAGCAGCAGCAAAGCATCCCTACGCTTGACGACAGGCCTGCGGATGTGGATAATACCGCGCCAGTGCTAGAGGAAAGCAGCGAGTAAGTAGTCTCGTTGTTTAGACAGATAACGTTTCTTTAGCCTCCCCTGATGCCGAAGTGGTGGAATTGGTAGACACGCTATCTTGAGGGGGTAGTGACCGTATGGTCGTGCGGGTTCAAGTCCCGCCTTCGGCACCATCTGTTTTGCTGGCTTGCCAGCTTCCCAGAGTGTTTTTTGTTACCAGAATGCCAAGTTTGGCACCTGAGACGAAAAAGACAGCTTTAAGTAAGTGGCTTTTTTCAGTAAGTCGTTTCTGAAGCCAGTAGTTCTTGAAGCAAGTAGTTCTTGACGTAAGTAGCTTTAGTGTCTATTATCGTCGACCTAGATTGATGCGGGGTGGAGCAGTCTGGTAGCTCGTCGGGCTCATAACCCGAAGGTCATCGGTTCAAATCCGGTCCCCGCTACCATTTTTTAGTAGCATGTGATGGATTGTTTTCTTTGATGAGAGTCAGAAAATAACCAGTTTTACAGGTGCAGCCTGCTACATGTTGCTAATATTGTACTTGTAATGGTACTTAAGAAAAGGTAACCAAGGTTTCTTTTAAAAAGCCCCTTCCAGTGAAGGGGCTTTTTGTTAGCAGCTTTTGGCTAGCAAGAATATCTTAATAGCGGATGTCGTCCGGATAACCGGAGACACATTCCCGAGTAACGCCAATCAGCCACCTAGCTTTTCTAATAACTCCTGGCCAGGTGCCTGATGCAACGGCTATAGGAGCTTTGTCTGTGGCCACTAAACACGCTGCGCTTCACGCGCTGATCGAACCTGTTGTTGCTGCCATGGGCTTTGAGCTATGGGGCATCGACCATCTTTCCCAGGGCAAAAATTCGCGGCTGGTGATCTATATCGAGCGCGAGAGTGGTGTCAGCGTGGAAGACTGCGCAGATATTAGTCGCCAAGTCAGTGCTGTCATGGATGTAGAAGACCCCATCGCCGGTGAGTACCGGTTGGAAGTCTCCTCGCCGGGCATGGCACGTCCCTTGTATTCCCTGGATCAGTTTACCCGCTTTCAAGGTCATCACGTCGCGCTGAAACTGCGTACAGCCTTTGACGGGCGGCGCAAGTATCAAGGGCTTCTGGTCGGTGTTGAGGGGGATGAAGTACTGCTGCAACTGGATGGCGAAGAGTACTGCTTTCCAATTGAGAGTATTGATTCTGCTCACATTGTACCGCAGTTCGACGATTGACCGAGTGGCGGCGCTGCCGGCAGGCTGCCGGGGTGATGCACATAAGGATAGGTTTTCTGGCGAGGCATACGCATGAGTAAAGAAATATTAATGGTCGTTGACGCGATCTCCAATGAGAAGGGCGTCCCGCGTGATGTCATCTTCGAAGCGGTCGAAGCCGCTCTTGCGAGCGCGTCACGCAAGCGTTTTGAAAGAGAAGAAGCCAATGTGCGCGTGCATATTGACCGTCGCACTGGCGAATACGAAACTTTCCGCACCTGGACGGTTGTGGAAGATGACGAATTCGAAACGCCAGATTATGAAATTAAAGAGAGCATCGCCGAGCAGCGCGATCCACCGCTTAAATTGGGCGATGTGGTAGAAAAAAGCATCGAAAATGCGTCGTTTGGCCGTATCGCGGCACAAACCGCTAAGCAGGTGATCGTACAGAAAGTACGCGAAGCTGAGCGGGCCGAAGTGGTACGTCAATATGCCGATCGCGAAGGCGAGCTGGTGGCTGGCATTGTTAAAAAGACCACACGCGATGGCTTGATCATTGATTTGGGCGAAAACGCCGAGGCGTTTTTACCGCGCAATGAAATGATTCATGGTGAGCGTTACCGCATGAACGAGCGGGTACGTGCCCTGCTAGTCAAAGTGGATCCCGACGCACGCGGTGCCCAGCTTCAGCTATCGCGGACGTGTCCCGAACTAATCATCGAGCTATTTAAAATTGAAGTGCCCGAGATCGCTGAGCAGTTGATTGAGATCAAAGGTGCTGCTCGTGATCCCGGTTCACGGGCTAAAATTGCCGTTAAAACCAATGACCGCCGCATCGACCCTGTCGGTGCCTGTGTGGGCATGCGCGGTTCACGCGTTCAAGCCGTCTCTTCGGAGCTGCAAAACGAGCGTGTTGATATTGTGCTGTGGGATGACAATCCTGCTCAGTTGGTGATTAACGCCATGGCGCCTGCCGATGTTGGGTCTATCCTAGTGGACGAAGACGCCCACGCAATGGATGTGGCGGTGGCGCAAGATAACCTTGCTCAGGCGATTGGTCGGAGCGGTCAGAACGTGCGTTTGGCCTCTGAACTCACCGGCTGGCGCATTAATGTAATGACCGAAGAGGAAGCGGAGTCTAAGCGCGATCAAGAGATTGATAGCCTGGTGGACTCCTTCATCCAGCACCTTGAAGTGGATGAAGACGTCGCTCGCCTGTTGGTGGAAGAGGGGTTCACTACCCTGGAAGAAGTCGCCTACGTGCCGATGGAAGAGATGCTCGAAATCGAAGAGTTTGATGAAGATTTAGTAGAGCAGCTACGCGCACGGGCGAAAGACGAGCTGCTGACGATGGCAATTGCCTCGGAAGAAGCGCTAGACGGTGCCCAGCCAGCAGCTGATCTGCTGGAGATGGATGGCATGGAGCGCCACCTGGCCTTCATTCTGGCCAGTCGCGGCATTGTCACCATGGAAGATCTCGCCGAGCAGTCTGTCGACGATCTGGTCGATATCGAGGAGTTGGATGAAGCGCGCGCAGCGGCACTGATCATGACTGCCCGTGCGCCCTGGTTTGAAGTCGATGACGCATCGGATTCGAACACACAGTAAACAGGTCACGGGCTGAGGAGGGTCAATATGTCAGATATGACAGTTAAAGATTTCGCAGGAAAGGTGGGCCGTGATGTGCCTCGCCTACTAGAGCAAATGAAAGAAGCTGGTTTAAAGCACGCTTCTGAAAGCGATGCGGTATCTGAAGAAGATAAGCAGAAGCTGCTGAGCTTCTTGAAGAAGAGCCATGGTGGTAGCGATGCCCCTGAAGCGGGTAAAAATCGCATCACGTTGACGCGCAAAACCCGTAGCCGTATCAATACCGGCGAACGTGGCAAAACCATCGAAGTGCAGGTACGTAAAAAGAAAACGTACGTCAAAAGCGCTGAAGATGAGAAGCCGAAAGCCGCAGAGCCTAGTTACACTGGCCCACGTCAGTTAGTTGGCGATATGGCGGAAGCTGAAGCCGAGCGCAAAGTAACGGATGCGCGTGAAGCTGAAGAAAAAGCCGCTGCGAAGAAAGCCCGCGCGGCACAGGTAGCTGAAGCCACCGAGCGTAGTAATAAAGAAGCTGAAGCAGCGCGTAGTAAAAAAGAGATTGATTCAAGGCCTAGAACAGCCAAAGCGCCAGCGACAGCTGATGTCGCGGTGCCGAATCTTGAAATCGACGATACGCCGTCCGGTGACGATATGCCGCCAGCGCCGCCTAAAGAAGGCCGCTCTGACCGTCGTACTGCGCCGCCTAAGAAGGCTGCTGCGGCGAAGGCCAAGGGCCGTCGTGACGATGACGATCGTGGTGATCGCGAAGAGCGTAAGCGCGGTGGCGCCGGTAAGAAGGTAAAACGTGCCGAGCAGCGTCGCGGTGGTCGCCGTGGTGGCAACCAGACCGGCAATGGCAAGCACGCTTTCCAGAAGCCGACTCAGCCGATCGTGCGTGAAGTGTCGATCCCTGAATCTATCAGCGTGGCGGAATTGGCCGACAAAATGTCGATCAAGGCCAATGAAGTGATCAAAGCCATGTTTAACATGGGCGCGGCAGTGACCATCAACCAAACCATCGATCAGGATACGGCTGCGATCGTGGTGGAAGAGATGGGCCATACGCCGAAGCTGGTTAAAGATGACGCGCTGGAAACGGAAATGCTCGAAGGCATCTCCTACGAAGGCGAAGAGATTACCCGTTCACCGGTTGTCACGGTAATGGGTCACGTCGACCACGGTAAGACCTCGCTGCTCGATTACATCCGTAAAGCGAAGGTGGCAACCGGTGAAGCGGGTGGTATTACCCAGCATATCGGTGCCTACCACGTGGAAGATAACCACGGTGGCGTTACCTTCCTGGATACCCCTGGCCACGCGGCGTTTACCGCCATGCGTGCCCGCGGTGCCAAGGCGACCGACGTGGTCATCCTGGTCGTCGCGGCGGATGACGGCGTTATGCCGCAAACCATCGAGGCGATTGAGCACTCTAAAGCTGCCGAAGTGCCCATGGTGGTAGCGGTTAACAAGATTGATAAAGATGGCATCGATCTTGACCGCATCAAGAATGAGCTTTCCCAGCACGGCGTGATCTCTGAAGAGTGGGGCGGTGATACCCAGTTTGTTCACGTGTCTGCTAAGACAGGTGAAGGTATGGAAGAGCTGCTGGAAGCGATCCAGCTGGCCTCCGAAGTGCTTGAGCTGAAAGCCGTGCCTTCCGCGCCGGGTAAAGGTGTTGTGGTTGAATCACGCCTTGATAAAGGCCGTGGCCCGGTCGCTACCGTACTGGTTCAGAACGGTACGCTGAGAAAGGGCGATATTGTCCTTGCTGGCCTGCACTACGGCCGCGTGCGTGCGCTGACTAACGAACTTGCCCAGCAAGTCGATGCGGTTGGCCCGGCGATGCCGGTCGAGATTCAAGGCTTGGGCGGTACGCCGGATGCCGGTGACGACTTTATGGTCGTGGCCGACGAGAAGAAAGCCCGCGAAGTGGCCAACTTCCGTCAAGGCAAATACCGCGAAGTGCGCCTGGCGCGTCAGCAGAAGGCCAAGCTGGAGAACATGTTCAGCCAGATGGGCCAAGACGAAGTGGCCAAGGTCAACATCGTCCTCAAAGCCGACGTGCAAGGCTCGCTGGAAGCGATCAAAGGCGCCCTGGAAGAGCTTTCCACTGATGAAGTGGAAGTGGCTGTTGTTTCCTCCGGCGTGGGTGGTATCACCGGAACCGACGCCAACTTGGCGCTTGCTTCTGAAGCCATCGTGGTTGGCTTTAACGTCCGCGCTGACGCCGCAGCCCGTGAAATCATCGAACGTGAAGGTCTGGATCTGCGCTACTACAGCGTTATTTACCAGCTGATCGACGAGGTCAAACAGGCGATGAGCGGTATGCTCGCACCTGAGTGGAAAGAAGAAATCGTCGGTATTGCCGAAGTGCGCGATGTCTTCCGGGCGCCGAAGATTGGTGCGATCGCCGGCTGTATGGTCATTGAAGGCAGCGTGCATCGTAATAAGAAGATCCGCGTGTTGCGTGATGACGTGGTGATCTATGAAGGCGAGCTCGAATCGCTGCGCCGCTTCAAAGACGATGTGCAAGAAGTGCGCAACGGCATGGAGTGTGGCATCGGCGTGAAGAACTACAACGATGTCCAAGTCGGCGATAAGATCGAAGTCTTCGACCAAGTGAAGGTCGAGCGTAGCCTGTAAGGCTGCGAGGAGCTAAACATGCGCGAATTTAAGCGTACCGACCGGGTAGCCGACCAGCTCCAAAAGGAGCTGGCGGTGCTGATCCAACGCGAAGTGAAAGACCCACGTTTGGGCATGGTCACGGTCAGCGGTGTCACTGTTAGCCGTGATCTTGGCTACTCCGACGTCTATGTCACGCTGTTGGGTGAGCAAGAGCCTGAGCGTATTAAAGAGAACCTGCAGGTGCTTAAGCGCGCTGCCGGTTTTCTAAGAAGCCAGATTGCTAAGCGCATTAAGTTACGTCATGTGCCGGAGCTACGTTTTCATTTCGATGAAAGCGTGGTGCGCGGTCAACATCTGTCTTCACTGATTGATGAAGCGGTGACGACGGATCGTGCACGCTATCAAGACGATGACGATTATCAAGGCGCTGGCCAAGACAGTGACCAAGGCAGTAGTGACCAAGACGGCGACGCCCAGCAAAGTGAGGAAACTCGCTAGTGGCGCGTCAACGTCGCGGTTTGCCGGTCAATGGCGTACTGCTGCTGGATAAACCCAAGGGCGTTTCCAGCAACCATGCGCTGCAGCGTGTGCGTCGGCTGTTCCAGGCTCAAAAAGCTGGGCACACCGGCACGCTAGATCCTATGGCCACCGGCTTATTGCCGATCTGCCTAGGCGAAGCGACCAAGTTCTCGTCGCACTTGCTGGAAGCCGACAAGGTGTATCGCACCCGGATAGAGCTAGGGGTGATCACCGATACCGGCGATGCAGAAGGCACGATGATTGAGCAGCATGCGGTTCCCAGCCTAAGCGTCGATGACGTGGAAGCGGTGCTCACTCGCTTTCGCGGTGAGATTGACCAAGTGCCGCCGATGTATTCGGCCCTCAAGCATCAGGGTAAAAAACTTTACGAGTTGGCCCGCGAAGGCAAGCACGTAGAGCGTGCAGCCCGGCGAGTAAGCGTGTATGATGCGCGCCTGCTATCTTTTGAAGGCACTGCTTTTGAGCTGGAAGTAAGCTGCAGTAAAGGCACTTACATCCGCACGTTAGCTGAAGATATTGGTCGAGTGCTTGGCTGTGGCGCGCATATCAGTCAACTAAGAAGGCTCAAAACGGGGCCCTTTTTAGCTGACGCGATGTGGACGCTAGAGGCCTTGGAAGCATTGGCCGACCAAGCGGCACTGGAAGCTGAGCTAATGCCAGCGGACGTGTTGGTAGATCATTTACCGTCGTTGACGGTAGACGATGCTGCCCACAACCGTTTGGCCCATGGTCAGTCTGCCAATCTGACGACCGGCACGTTAGCGCCGGATGCGTTAGCTAGACTTTATTACGCCGAGACGTTTATCGGCCTTGGCGTAGTGAAAGGTGCCCAGGAAGTGGCGCCTAAGCGACTGTTAAGTACCGTCGCTATCTCGTAAACCGCGTTGCAAGGATGCAGCCGTCTGCGTGAAACTAGCTGGTGGAAAGAAAATAGTTAGTGGAAAGAAACTAGCTAGTGAAAAATAGTAGCCTGAGACTGCAAATATGCGTGGTCTCAACCATTCATTTTTAGGCATATTGCTTACTGGAGAGACAGATGGCTTTAACCGCTGAGAAGAAGGCCGAGATCGTCACCGAATACGGCCGCGGCGATAACGATACCGGTTCCCCTGAAGTGCAAGTTGCACTGCTGAGCGCCAACATTAATGGCCTGCAGGATCACTTCAAGACCAACAAACAGGATCACCACTCTCGTCGTGGTCTGATCCGCATGGTTAACCAGCGTCGTAAGCTGCTGGACTACCTAAAGCGTAAAGATTTCGAACGCTATCAGTCCCTGATTCAGCGTTTAGGTCTGCGTCGTTAAGCGTTAACGGCAACGATTCGAAACGGGCAGCTCCTTGTGAGCTGCCCGTTTTTTTTGTTTCGAGTTTACTTCAATAGTGCTGGGGGCAAGAAGGAACAGGTAGCCCTATCGCGCTCCAGCGCCTAGAATGGTAACGAGTCAAAACGACCTAAACGAATAGACAAGTAGATATTGATAATGCTGAAGGAAGTCGCTGTGAATCCGGTAAAGAAAACGTTCCAGTACGGTCGTAGTACCGTCACGCTCGAAACCGGGCGTATTGCTCGCCAAGCTACCGGCGCTGTCATGGTTACCATGGATGACACCGTCGTGCTGTGTACCGTTGTCGCTCGAAAAGACGCAAATCCGAGCCAACCCTTTTTCCCTCTCTCGGTTCACTACCAAGAGAAAACCTACGCAGTCGGCAAGATTCCTGGCGGCTTCTTCAAGCGCGAAGGGCGCCCTACTGAGAAAGAGACGCTGACCTCGCGGCTGATTGATCGCCCGATCCGTCCGCTTTTTCCTAAAGGCTTTATGAACGAAGTGCAGGTCGTCTGTACCGTTCTCTCCACCGACCGTAACCACGATCCGGATATCGCCGCTCTGCTAGGCACCTCTGCGGCGCTGAGCATCTCTGGCGTGCCGTTTAGTGGCCCGATTGGCGCGGCCCGCGTTGGTTTTAACGAAGAGAAAGGCTATTTCCTCAACCCTACGGTTGAAGAACTGGCCACCTCTGAACTGGACATGGTCGTCGCCGGTACTGAAAAAGCCGTGCTGATGGTTGAGTCTGAAGCCAAAGAGCTGCTCGAAGACGAAATGCTGGGTGCCGTACTGTTTGGCCACCAGGAGATGCAGGTAGCGATCAGCGCGATTAACGAACTGGTTGCTGAAGCCGGTAAGCCGCGCTGGGAGTGGCAGGCCGCCGAAGAGAACCAGGCGCTTAAAGCCGCTATGGCCGATGCCTTCGAAGCTAAAGTGGGCGATGCTTACCGCATCACCGACAAAATGGCTCGCCAAGACGCACTAGCTGAATTGAAAGCCCAAGCAATTGAGCAACTGGCCGCCGATGAAGGCGAACCGGTTAACGATAAGTTCAGTAAAGATGACGTGAAAGGTGCCTTTGCTGGCCTGGAAAAACGCGTTGTACGTTCACGGGTCGTTAAAGGCGAGCCGCGTATTGATGGTCGTGACAACCAGACCGTTCGTCCGCTGGCCATCGAAGTTGGTGTGCTGCCGAAAGCGCATGGCTCCGCGATTTTCACGCGTGGTGAGACCCAGGCGATTGCTGTAGCTACGCTGGGCACGCTGCGTGATTCACAGCTCATCGAATCACTCGAAGGCGAGCGTAAAGACCGCTTTATGCTGCACTACAACTTCCCTCCCTATTCGGTAGGTGAAGCGGGCTTTATGGGTGGCCCGAAGCGTCGCGAAATCGGCCATGGCCGCTTAGCGCGTCGTGGCGTGCAGGCGATGCTGCCGTCTGAAGACGCTTTCCCCTACACCATCCGCGTGGTTTCGGAAATCACCGAGTCTAACGGCTCAAGCTCGATGGCCTCTGTGTGTGGTTCTTCGCTGGCGTTGATGGATGCGGGCGTGCCGCTAAAAGCACCGGTTGCCGGTATCGCTATGGGTCTGGTCAAAGACCCGGACGGCTTTGCGGTACTGACCGATATCCTGGGTGATGAAGACCACCTTGGCGATATGGACTTTAAAGTTGCCGGTTCCGAAGAGGGTGTTACCGCCCTGCAGATGGACATCAAGATCGAAGGCATCAACGAAGAGATTATGGAGCTCGCGCTGCAGCAAGCACTGACCGCGCGACTGAGTATTCTTGAGCAAATGAATGTCGTGATCAGCCAGAGCCGTAGCGATGTTTCTGACAACGCCCCCTCAATGGCGACGATCAAAATCGATCCCGACAAGATCCGCGATGTGATCGGTAAAGGCGGCGCGATGATTCGTAAAATCTGCGAAGACACCGGCGCTTCAATCGATCTCGACGATGACGGCACCGTTCGCATTTACGCGGAAGATAAAGCCGCCGCCAAGCGCGCCATTGACACCGTACTGTCGATTACCGCTGAAGCGGAAATTGGCAAGCTGTATATGGGTAAAGTGGTACGCATTGCTGACTTCGGCGCGTTTGTTAATATCATGCCGGGTACCGATGGCCTGGTGCATATCTCGCAAATCGTTGCCGAGCGTGTTAACAACGTTCGCGACTTCTTGAACGAAGGCGATGACGTGATCGTTAAGGTGCTGGATATCGACAACCGCAACCGCGTGAAGCTGTCGATGAAAGAGATTACTGAAGAAGAGAAGACTGCTTTTTCTGCAGAAGCAGCGGAAGCCGAAGCTACGATTTAAACAGAATGATTTAAAGCGTTAGTCAGGTTTCTGATACCGCCCTCGTCGCCTATGGCTGCGAGGGCGGTGTTGTTTGTAAGGTTTGATCGTCGGGACTTTAAAGAATCAGGGAGTAAATCGCGATGGAGCAGGAGCAAGCGCCGCGCTGGTGGGCGGTGGTGGCCGTGATGATCGGCATTTTTTTACTGGTAACCGCAGAACAACTGCCGATTGGCTTATTGTCTCAGGTGGCCTCATCGATGGGCGTTACCCCTGGCATGGCGGGCTTAATGGTGACTGTGCCCGGCGTTGTTGCGGCTTTCTCAGCCCCGCTGTTACCGGTCGCGGTGGGGCGCTTGGATAGGCGCATCATGCTCACGGTATTGATGGCCGTGATGGTGGCAGGAAGTGTGCTCTCAGCATTGGCGAGCAGCTTTATCCTGTTGCTTGCCGCCCGCGTGTTAGTGGGGCTTAGTATTGGTGGTTTTTGGGCGGTGGCGGGCAGCATTGCCCCGCGCCTGGTGCCGGAGGCACAAGTGCCTAAAGCCATGACGATGATTTTCGGTGGCGTTGCGGCGGCCTCGGTACTGGGTGTGCCATTGGGCACGCTGCTGGGGGATCTTAGCAACTGGCGGGTGGCCTTTGGAGCATTGGGTGGCCTAAGTCTGTTAACGGCCATCGCGTTGTGGCGTTGGTTGCCGCCGTTGCACCCTCGGGAGCCGGTGCGGCTGCGGGTGTTGGCGCAGCAGTTTAGCAATCGTGGGGTGCGCGTCGCGGTGCTAACCACAGCCTTTGTCGTGGTGGGGCACTTTGCTGCCTACACCTTTATTAGCCCTATCCTGCAAGAGATCAGCGGTATTTCCCAACGCCATGTAGGCAGCCTGCTGCTGCTTTATGGGGCGGCAGGCATTATGGGCAATATTGCGGCGGGTATGTTCGCCGGACGGCACCCCTATCGCGCGGTATTGGCGATTCCCAGCCTGCTGCTTATTGTTGTGGCCGTGTTCCCACTACTGGGCGTTCAGCCGAGCAGCGGCGTGTTGCTGCTCATGGCTTGGGGTGCCGTGTTCGGCAGTGTATCCGTGAGCATTCAAACCTGGATTTTGCGTACCGCACCCAATACCGAAGCCGCCACGGCGTTGATGGCGTTTACCTTCAATATGTCGATTGGACTGGGAGCCATGGTCGGCGGGCGTATCGTTGATAGCACTAGCCTGCCTATCGCCATGTGGGCGGCATCGGGCTTGTTCCTGCTGGGCGCGCTGCTGGTACTAAGTACGCCAGCCAAGGTCGTTGGTGAAAAGTCACGTTAACCCAATACAGGTCAAAAAAATGCCCCCGTAAGTAACGGGGGCACTGATTAGGCGTCAACCTCAATGGGTATTAAGGACGCTCAATCGCTAGCGCGACACCCTGGCCGCCGCCGATACACAGCGTGGCGAGGCCTTTTTTAGCATCACGGGCGATCATTTCGTGGAGCAGGGTGACCAGTACGCGACAGCCGGAGGCACCGATGGGGTGACCAATGGCAATGGCGCCGCCGTTGACGTTGACCTTGCTGACATCCCAGCCGAGTTCTTTGTTAACTGACAACGCCTGGGCGGCAAACGCTTCATTGGCTTCCACCAGATCAAGATCGTCCAGGCTCCAGCCCGCTTTTTCCAGGCAGCGGCGTGTAGCCGGTGCGGGGCCGATACCCATGATGGCGGGATCAACGCCTGCGTTGGAATAAGCGGCGATACGGGCCAGCGGCTCTAGCCCCAACTGTTTGGCTTTCTCGGCGGAGCAGAGCATGACGATCGCCGCACCGTCGTTGAGTGCCGAGGCATTACCGGCGGTAACAGTGCCGTCTTTCTTAAACGCGGGGCGCATGCCGCCGAGTTTTTCAGCGGTAACTTCGCGAGGATTCTCGTCGGTATCAAACACCACCGGGTCGCCTTTGCGCTGGGGAATTTCAACCGGCACGATCTGGCCTTTGAATTTGCCCTCTTTAATCGCCGCCGCGGCTTTTTGCTGCGATGCCGCAGCGAACTCGTCCATCTCTTCTCGGGTGATGCCGTATTTCTCTGCTAAGTTCTCGGCAGTGATGCCCATATGGTAGTTATTGAAAGCGTCCCATAAGCCGTCATGCACCATGGAGTCAATCGCTTTCCAATCGCCCATACGCTGGCCGTTACGGGAGTTGGGAAGTACGTGCGGCGAAGCGGACATATTTTCCTGACCGCCTGCCAGAATCAGCTCGGCATCGCCGCAGCGAATGGCCTGAGTGGCGAGATGTAGCGCTTTAAGACCTGAGCCACACACTTTGTTGATGGTCATGGCCGGTACCGAGTCTGGCAGGCCGCCTTTGATGGCCGCTTGGCGCGCTGGGTTTTGGCCAACGCCTGCGGTGAGCACCTGGCCCAGCAGTACTTCGTCAACTTGATCGGGAGAAACGCCGGTGGAAGCGAGGATATCTTTGATTACCAAAGCGCCGAGATCGCTCGCGGGAATACCTGCGAGGGATCCACCGAAAGCGCCCACAGCGGTGCGGCGCGCCGCAACAATGACTACTTCTTGCATAAAATGACTCCTGAAGTGATTAACAGACAGTCTGATGCCAGATGCCCGATAGGCGTGCTCTGTCAGCCGTTCTCTTTTATTCGAGCTCTGTCAGCCGTCTCTTCAGCATAGGGGAAGGTGATGCGTTGCGGCAATAAACCTTTATGGGCAAATAAAAACGGGCCAACATGTGGCCCATCAGGAGAAAGTGGTAGAGGCGCTAAGACTAGGCCAACTATGATTAGGAAAACTAAGATTAGGCCAACTGCACCGGGATAATATTACTGGTATGGCTGACGTGGTTACCTTCCTGGAGATACACCAGCGCAGGCTGCTGGTGTTCCAGTTCTGCCTCTGAGTAGTGGGCGTAGCTGCAGATAATGATGCGATGGCCCGGCGAGGCAAGATGAGCGGCAGCGCCATTGATCGAGATGAGCTTGGAGCCCTCCTCGCCGCGAATAGCGTAAGTGGTGAAGCGTTCGCCATTCTCGACGTTGTAAATCTGGATCTGCTCATTTTCACGAATACCCGCCATATCCAGCAGGTCACCGTCGATGGCGCAAGAGCCTTCGTAATTGAGTACCGCGTGAGTGACGCGCGCCATGTGCAGCTTGGCTTTGAGCATAATGGTGTGCATTGTGAGTTCCTGTATTACCCGTTGTTTGTTTATTCGCCAATAGCATTAGTAGCGCTGGCCGGGAGCTGAATCGTGAGGTTGTCGATTAGTCGCGCAGGGCCTAACTTGGCGGCGGCTAGCAGTACCGCCTGACGAGTCGCTGGGCTGACCGAGGCGAGCGTCGCATCACGTAGCTCCAGGTAATCCGGCGTAAAGCCCGCATCATACAGTGCGGTTTTGCCCTGGTGTAGTACCTTTTCGATAGCGTCGCCGCGCTCCAGTGCATCGCGCAACGTACACAGCGTTTGGTAAAGTACAGGGGCAGTAGCGCGCTCCTCGGTGCTTAAATAGCCGTTACGCGATGATAGTGCCAGGCCATCCTCTGCACGCACGATAGGCACGCCGATAATATCGATGGGCATGTGCAGATCGCGCACCAGCTTACGAATCACCGCAAGCTGCTGATAATCCTTTTCCCCAAAGCAGGCGACGTCTGGCTGCACTAGGTTAAACAGCATGCTGACTACGGTGGAGACACCGTCAAAATGACCGGGGCGCGAGCCGCCACACAGTCCTTCGCCCACCACGGGCACATGCACGCGGGTCTGGGCGTCTAAGCCGTTGGGGTAGAGCGAGCTTACCGCCGGAGCAAATAGGATGTCGCAGCCAGCCTCGATAAGCTGCGCTTGGTCGGCATCAAAGGTACGCGGATAGCCGTCTAAATCTTCACCTGGGCCAAACTGCATGGGATTGACGAACAGGCTCGAGACCACGATATCGGCGTGCTGGCGCGCGCAGGCGACCAGCGCTAGGTGCCCGGCATGCAGGTTGCCCATGGTGGGCACCAGGGCAATACGCTGGCCGCGTTGGCGGTAATCTCGCAGCATGCTGCGTAGCTCATCAATGTCTCGCAAAGTGCGCATAGTCGTTTCGTGCCAATAACAAAAAATGGGCGATAGTCGAGCTGTCTTAAAAACGGTTTTTAAAAACCGGGCTTAAAAACCGATGTTAAAAACCGATTTTAAAAACAATGCTCTTGAGCCGGGAAAGCGCGGGTTTTGACAGCGTCATGGTAGCGCTGAAAAGCAGTTTGAATGCTGTCCGCCTCAACCATAAAGTTTTTCACAAAGCGCGGCGTGCGGCCGTGTGTAACGCCCAGCACATCGTGCATCACCAGAATCTGGCCATCGGTATCCGGGCCGGCGCCAATGCCAATCACCGGCACCTCCAGCGCTTCGGTGACCGCTTTGCCTAGGCTAGCGGGCACGCACTCAAGCAGAATCACCGAGGCACCCGCGTCCACCAGCACTTTGGCATCATTGATGATCCGCTCAGCCTGGGCGGCGTCACGGCCTTGCACTTTATAGCCACCTAGCTGATGAACGGTCTGCGGGGTTAACCCCAAGTGTGCACATACCGGTACGCCGCGGCGGGTCAATTCGCGAATGCCGTCGGCCATCCACGCTTCGCCTTCCAGCTTGACCAGTTCCGCCCCCGCGCGCATCACGGCACCGGCATCCTCAAGTAGGCGCTCGGTGGTGGCATTGCTCATAAACGGCAGATCGACCATCAGCAGGCTATGGCCTTTACCACGCGCCGCGCAGCGGGTGTGATAAACGATATCGTCAATGGTGACGGGGAGGGTGCTGCTATGGCCTTGTAGCACCATGCCCAGCGAATCACCGACCAGTAGGACATCAATGCCTGCTTGGCTTGCCGCGTGGGCAAAGGAGGCATCATACGCGGTCAGGCAGCTAAACGTCTCGCCAGCCTGCTTATAGGCCCGCAGCGTGCTTAGGGTGACGGTTTTCATGGCGTGCTCTCATGTTTTACGTGAGGCCGCTGCGACATAGGCAGCCGACCATTATTAAAGCTGCATCCCTGCAGGCGCGAAGTGGCTTAACCGGCAATTGTTACCTGAATGGGGTGTCAGTGTCGAGATTTGTGTCAAATGGTAGCGTTAGCCGCACACTAGGCGTTAGGTAAGCGTTCCAGACCTTGGTTCTGAACACGTTCAAGCCAGGTGGATAGCGGCTGTTGGAGAAGCGTGAGCGAGGGGGCAATCTCAGCAAGCGGGACTAAAACAAAGGCCCGGGCAGTCATGTGCGGGTGGGGTACGCGTAAACGGGGAGTATCGATAAGGTCGTTGGCGTACAGCAGCAGGTCTAGATCGAGTGTGCGCGGGCCCCAGTGGCGCTGGCGGCGGCGGCGATGCTGCTGTTCTAACGCCTGGAGTTGGTCGAGTAGCGCCAGCGGTGAGAGTCGGGTTTCCAGTGCCGCCACGGCGTTAATAAAGTCTGGCTGATCCTGCGGCCCAACGGGGCGGCTGGCGTAGAGCGAGGACGCTGCCACTAGTCGACTTAGCGGCAGCATTGCCAGTTCATTAAGCGCCTCGCGAACCTGCTCAATAGGCGACTCAAGATTGCTACCCAAGCCGATATAGGCGAGCTGGGGAGGAGCACTCACTACTCTGGCGCGCTTGGTTTACGCCGCCGCTTGCGACGGCGATCACCCTGGCTGGCGGGGTCGCCGCCCACTTTTTGTAGCAAACGCCGCTGTTCGTGCTCATCGCCGCGCTGAAACGCCGTCCACCACTCGCCTAAACCACTGGGTATCTCACCCGCCTGCTCGCGGAGCAGGAGCAGGTCATAGCCCGCCCGGAAGCGCGAATGTTCACGGGTTTGAAAGGCTTTTTTACCGCGCCGCTGGGGCAGGCGCTGCTGGAGCTCCCAAATTTCCCGCATGGGGATGCCGAAACGCTTGGGAATTGAGGTGAACTCTAACTGACGCGAAACCACCTGCTGAGCCGCCGCTTGAAGCGCGGGAATGGGGGGCATGCCCTCCTGCTCCAATGCTTCCTGGCGATGTTTGACGGGTGCCCATAAGAACGCCGCCAGCAGGAACGCCGGAGTGACCGGACGCTCTTCTGCGATGCGCTTGTCGGTATTGGTAAGCGCTTGCTCAATCAGCTCTTCGGCCCAGGCAGCGTCGGCCATGGCTTCTTCAGCCTCGGGAAACAGCATGCCGAACAGGCCGTAGTGGCTGAGTAGCCGGAAGGTGACCAAACCGTGGCCCGACATAAATAGCTTGAGCACTTCATCGAATAGCCGCGCAGGCGGAATCTGCAGCAGCAATGGCGCCTGGTCGTACATCGGCGCTTCGGTGGCGGGGTCTAGGGTGAAGTCGAGCTTAGCCGCAAAGCGCACCGCCCGCAGCATCCTTACCGGGTCTTCGCGATAGCGCGTCGCCGGGTCGCCAATCAGGCGCAGGGTGCGGGTCTTAATATCCTCGGCACCATTGGCAAAATCGGTGATGCTGAAGTCGGCGATATTGTAGTAGAGCGCATTTACGGTGAAATCGCGTCGTAGCGCATCCTCTTCAATATTGCCCCATACGTTGTCGCGCAGCAGTAACCCTTCATCGGACTGGTGGGCAATGTGATCGCCATGCTCGTCTTGGGGTTTGCCGCGGAAGGTGGTGACCTCAATGACCTCACGGCCAAAGCGCACATGGACAATCCGAAAACGCCGACCAATCAGGCGCGAGTTACGAAATAGATCGCGCACCTGCTCGGGAGTGGCGTTGGTGGCCACATCAAAATCTTTGGGCATTTTGCCAAGCAGCGCATCGCGGATGCAGCCACCGACCAAATAAGCGTCGAAGCCCGCACCGCTAAGGCGATAAAGCACTTTTAACGCGGCATCGCTGATATGCTGGCGAGAAACAGGGTGCTCTGACCGAGGGATGTTGCGCGGAGTGAGGGCGCTGGTGGTGTTCTCTTGGGGATCAAGCAAGGTTTTCAATTGCTCCCCCGGGCTGTGTAGGAAACGGGTAAATCCTTTAAACATGCGACGATTTCAACTCGCAGGGTACATAAAAAAATCAACAAGTGCGTAACATGGCTATGTGAAAAGCGCGTCAAATGAGTACCTAACATAGACAGTTAATCCCTGAGTGTATCCGACCCCCTAAGGCTTGCAAAGCATTTGACGCTGGTTTGCGTAAACTCAAGTGACCAGACACGGAAAGGGGAGGCTAAGAGAGCCTCCCCTGTTAAGCGATTAATCAGCGTCCATGCTGCTGTTTTTCTTCATGATGGCACATCGCCCTGAATACGCACCGCAGTCGGTAGGCGTAAGGATCGCAATCGTTCCGACCGCCTCGTATTCAAAACAATAATCCAACCGCGAACTTTTCTCCCCCCGGGGAATTATTATTAGCGCCGGGGTGTACACACTGACAGCTATTATTTTTGTTAGGATGCCAAGTCACGTTGTACGTCGCGTCCTTATCGGGCCACTTGCTGCTTTTGTTATTGTTCGCTGCGCCTGTGCTGCCTACGCAAGCAAGTAATGAGACTCAAGCCTGTTGTTATTGTTAGTACTGTTATCTCTACCTGGCCCTGTTGTTTTTGTTGTGGCTCAGGTGGGGTGAGGTCGTGTTGTTTTTGTTGGTGACCTACCGCTATGCCCAGTTTGTTTTTCTTACCCAGTAATACTGCAGACGCTGTGCCACCTATTTAATACATTATAAATTTCAGAAGGTTGGCGTTTTTTTGGACGCGGTGGAACTTTGCAGCACAGAAAGTGTTACCTCTTCTGCGTCCGTTTGTGCGCGGCTTTGTGTGGGAAGGTAACAGTGTCAGGGTGGCGGAGAGTGGGATATTTCTTATTTAAATCAGTGTATTAGACAATGGTCGTAGAGGTCGCCGTGGGGCCGGGTCAGCCGGGCGCGCCCAGGCGCTTAGCCTGGGCGCCGGGCAGTCTTTTTGCGTGGTATGCCAAGTCGTTGGCGGCGTTCCCACAGATTTTTACGGCTAATACCCAATTTTTGAGCCAGTTCGGTTTCACTCATTTGATCTTGGTGCTCAAGCACAAAATGTTGAAAGTAGTCCTCTAAGGAAAGGTCGTCTTCATTGTCTTCAGCGGCATTATCCGCACTGCCAGAGGTGGCGGGAGTGTTCGCTGAGGGTGCATGAGGACGAGCGGTAATGGGTGCTAGACCTAAATCGTCCGGGTGGATGAGATGTCCTTCGGCAAGGATGACCCCGCGTTCCAACGCATTCTCCAACTCGCGCACGTTGCCTGGCCAAGGGTAGTCGCGCAAATCTTGACGGGCAGCACGTGATAAACGTAGACCGGGTCGTTCATGACGCTTACATGCTTTATCGAGCAGAATATCGGCGATCTCAAGCACGTCATCCTCGCGCTCGCGCAAAGGCGGCAGCTCGATCTGCATCACGTTCAGGCGATAGTAGAGATCAAGGCGGAACTCGCCGGTTTTTGACAGCGCACGCAGATCGCGATGGGTGGCTGCAATCAGCCTGACATTCACGTGGCGGGTTTCCACTGAACCAATTTTACGGATTTCGCCCTCTTGGAGCACACGTAGCAGCCGTGCTTGGGCGTCCAACGGCAGTTCGCCAATTTCATCCAAAAACAGCGTCCCGCCGTCGGCAGCTTCAACTAACCCGGTGCGCGCGGCGCTGGCGCCGGTAAAAGCGCCTTTCTCATGGCCAAACAGTTCGGATTCGATCAGTGTTTCAGGAATCGCTGCGCAGTTGACACAGATCAGCGGTGCCTTGGCGCGCTTGCTCTGCTGGTGAATAGCGCGTGCCACCAGCTCCTTACCGGTGCCCGACTCGCCAAGTACCAGCACGGTGACATCGGCGGGGGCGGTTTTACTAATACGGGTGTAGACCTGCTGCATGGCAACGCAGTTGCCGATCATGGTCTGGCGGCCACCGCCTGCGTCGGTGATATCCGGCGGTGGGATCTGCTGCATTGACTGCTTGTGCAGAATTCGCTCAACGGTTTCCAACAGCTCGGCGTGGTCGAAGGGTTTGGCAACATAGTCCACGGCGCCCTGTTTGAGCGACTCCACGGCAGAGCGCATGCTGGCGTAGCTGGTCATGATCAGCACCGGCACGGGGCTTGAAGCCGCGATCAGCATGGTGCCTGGCTCACCCGGCAGGCGCAGGTCGCTGATGATGAGGTCGAACCCTTTGAGTTCAAGCTGGCTGGCCTCCTCAGCGCTGCCTGCTTCACTGACCGCATAGTCGTGGCGTTCCAGCAGGCGCTTTAACGCGCTGCGAATAATCGCTTCATCTTCAACAATCAGAATCCTGGGCATAGGCTGGCTGATCATCCTGTTGGTAAAGCGGCAGCCATAAGGTAATGGCTGTGCCGCGAGGCTGTCCGGGCGGTGGCGAGGCCACCTCTATTTTACCTTGGTGCTCATTGATAATCTGATAAGCCAGTGAAAGGCCCAGGCCAGTGCCTTCGCCTGCTGGCTTAGTGGTGGTAAAGGGCTCAAACAGGTGGTCGCGTACCCGTGGATCGATACCCTGACCATTATCGGTTATCCGCCACCAAGCGAGCTGCTGGTGGCACCCAGCGGTTATATGAACTTCTCCCCCCTGATCGCAGGCATCCCGGGCGTTACTCAGCAGGTTGACCATCACTTGGGTTAACCGTTGAGCATCGCCACGCACGACCAAGTCATCGGGCGTCTCATTGGTTAAGGTGACATCCTCTCCCGAGCGGGCGAGGTGGATCAAGTGCAGTGCATCTTCACTAATCGATGCAAGCGCCACGGGCGAGGCCGGTAGCGGCACCGTTTGTCGGCCTCCGTGGGCAAAGCCGACCAATGAATTGACGATTTTAGTCACCCGCTGGGTCAACTGCTGGATCTGATCGGCGGTTTCCAGCAGCACAGGGTCGTTGGTGTCGTAACGAAGATTTTGTGCCAGCGATGAGATGCCAGTAATTGGATTGCCAATTTCATGAGCAACACCAGCGGCCAACTGGCCGATGGAGGCGAGACGCGCCGCATGCACCAGTTCGTCTTCCAGCCACTTCATTTCGGTATGGTCTTCAATCAGAATCACGCTGCCGCCACGGCTGTCGTGGCCGCTGAGAATCGCTTTGTGCAGGGTCAGAAAGTAATCCTTGCCATGCAGCGTCACTGCTTGTTTATAGAGCGGGCCTGGCGTCGCGTCTAACACGCTGCCCAGCAGGCTAGGCCAGGGAGCTGGCAGGCTATCGCGGCGTGAGCCGATCACGCTTTCACCGCTAATCCCCGAGAGCTGCGAGAGCGCCTGATTCCACATCAGCAATTCATCGTCATCGCCTAGCACGCATAGGCCCACGGGCAAATAGGCCAGGGTTTGGCGGTGGTGGCGGCGCAAGCCGTCGAGTTCCCGGGCTAGTCCCGTTAACCGCGAACGGTAGGCTTCCAGGCGACTTTCAACAAAGTGAATATCGTCGGTTTCCGGGGCGTCGTCGTGGCGGTAAGGTAGGTAGCGATCCACGATATCCCGTGCTACCGAAGGCCCCATTAAACCCGAGAGATTGGCTTGAATGCGGTCGCGCAGGCGGCGCAATGCGTAGGGGCGGCGCTCCTGGGGCGTTAAGTTGAGCGCCTTTAAGGCGCGGGCGACTTCACGCTGAGCAGCTTCATCGCCCAGCGCTTGGGCTAAATGGTTAGAAAAATCACTCGCCGTCGCGGCTTCCAGTGGAAAACGCTTCGAGCGGATCACCGCATCTACCGAACACGCTTCCGCGGCGGACTGCTCTCCTTCAGAAATTCGCGTGAACAGCGATATCACAATCAGCAGCAGGATATTGACCGCTAACGAAAGCAGCGTGACGTTATACCAAACCGGCGCATTGGCGGGCATAAACGGGGTAAAGGGTAGCGTCGGTACGGGGAGCGACAGCATCAGCGGTAGCCATAGACCCCACAGCCATACGCCGACGCCTGCGATCAGGCCAATAATCATGCCTTTACGGTTAGCGCCGGGCCAGTAGAGTAGCGCCAGCAGACCGGGCAGACATTGGGCCATGCCGACAAACGCGGCAAGCCCTAGGCCGATCAAGCCGTGGTGGCGCCCTACCCACTGGTAAAATAACCAGCCACCGATAATCACCGCAACGACTAAGCCACGGCGTAGCCATAGCAGCCAGCCGTAGAGGTCACTGCGCGCCTCGGGGGGCCTCGCTACCAGTACAATATGGTTCAACACCATGCCGGAAAGGGCTAGCGCAATCATAATCATGGTGCCGCTGGCGGCGGCCAATCCGCCGATAAACGCCAGCGCCCCCACCCACCAGTGCTCGGTCATCAGGTAGGCGGCATAAGCGGCGATGGGGATGTCGGGATTAACCGACTGAGCGGCCCACCAGATCAGCGGCACCGGCAGCGCCATTAAGAGTAGAAACAGCGGCAGTGCCCAACTGGCTTGTAGCAGGGTATGCCGTGACAGGCTTTCGGCAAAGCTAATATGGAAGAGGTGCGGCATCATAAAGGCTGCAGCAAAAAACAGTAGCAGCAGGGTTCGCCACTGCGCTGGGTCAAGCTTGGGTGTTTGCTGCTGGAGGATAGCGCCGGGGCCTTCTAGCCACAGCTGTAGATCGCCAGGGCCGTCAAACACCATCCATAGAGCTACAGCACCCAGCCCCAGCATGGCCAATAGCTTAACGATGGATTCAAATGCGATAGCACTCAGCAGGGTGTCGTGGCGGCCATGAGCCTGACTGTGGCGGGCGCCGAAAATCACTGCAAAGGCGGCAATAACGGCACAAAAGAGCAGCGCAATGCTGCCTCCCGCTTGGCTGACGGTGAGTATGTCGATAGCTTCGCTGAGGGTTTGGACTTGAATGCCGAGCAGTGGCAGCACCGCCAGTAGACTAACCATGGTGACTAGCGTACCCGCCCACCGCGAGCGAAAGCGAAAGGCAAATAGATCCGCAAGCGAAGTTAACTGATAGGTGCGGGTAATGCGTTGGATCGGCACCAGCAGAACCGGGGCGAGCAAGAACGCCCCCGCTGCGCCCAGGTAGTAAGCCAGGTAGCCAAACCCGGCGTGGGCAGCCATTTCCACGCTGCCGTAAATCGCCCAGGCGCTGGCGTAAACGCCCAGTGCAAGGGTGTAAACAATCGGGTGGCGGGTAATGTGCACCGGTACCCAGCCGCGCTCTACCGCAAAACCACAGCCAAACAGTAGCGCCAAGTAGCCTAGTCCCAGCAGCAGGACGCCGACTATCTCAACGGACATCTCAACGTTCATCAAGCTTCCTCTTCTGCTCTAACCAGAGGGTTAGCGCAATCAAGCCACCCCAAATCGCAAACGGCCGATACCAGGCGGCGTCAGGATCGCTCCAGCCATTCATCAGCAGCGGAGAGAGCAGGTAACCGCCAAACACCAAAAACAGCATGATGCGATAGACGTACATATCAATCTCCTGGTGGATGTAAGAGGGGTGTTAACCGGTGTGGTGTTGGGCTTAGCCGTGCCAGTGACCAGTTCGCTAATGCCCAGTGTAGCTGAGTCGCCGGTGGCTCTGTTGCAAGGTCTTGGGGGGGCGATTGATCTAGTGCTTCCAAGGCCTGATAGAGCTGCTGGCGTACACCGTGGTCATCTTCCGCCAGGGCGGGGGCGAGGTTCTGCTTCGAGAGTTTCTGGCCTTCAGCGGTAACGATGAGCGGCAAGTGCAGGTAACGCGGCTGCGGTAGCTGAAGCGCACCCTGCAGTTGGCGCTGCCAAGGGGTGTTATCGAGCAAATCGAGCCCACGTACCACATCGGTAATCTGTTGCTCGGCGTCATCCACTACCACGGCGAGCTGATACGCCCAGAGGTCATCTTTGCGCTTTAATACCACATCGCCCAGTTCAGCGGGGTCAAACTGCTGCGCGCCGAATAGCCGGTCTTGCCAGCGGATAGGGCGTTCTCCACGGTCGCTGCGCAGCCGCCAGGCCAGCGGTTTATTCGCATCGCAAACGTCATCGCGGCACCAGCCGGGGTAGATATCAAACGCCTGCCACTGCTTACGGGAACAGCTGCACGGGTAAGCAAGGCCTAGCTGAATAAGCTGGTCTAAGGCGTGCTGGTAAGCATCGCCGCGGGTGTGCTGCCACATAACCGCTTCGTCCCACTCCAGGCCGAAGGTTTCCAGTTGGTGCAGGATAGTACTCGCCGCCCCTTCAGGGCAGCGGGGTGGGTCGATATCTTCAATGCGTACCAGCCACTGCCCATCGGCCGCGCGGGCATCTAAATAGCTGCCGAGTGCGGCAACCAGCGAGCCAAAGTGCAGCGGGCCTGAGGGCGTAGGGGCAAAGCGACCACGGTAGTGAGCAGGTTCATTCATAGGGGCATCGGGCAAGTAAGTGCCTATTCGTTAACAAAAACGGGCACCCTAAGGTGCCCGCGTTCCATTAGAACGTGCGTTTAGCGCTCAGCCGCCCAGCTGTTTCTCTTTGAGTTCCGCCAGGGTTTTGCAATCCACGCAGAGGGTGGCGGTGGGGCGAGCTTCTAAACGCCGGATGCCGATTTCAACGCCGCAGGCTTCGCAGAAGCCGTAATCGTCGTCGTCAATGTTATCCAACGTCTCGTTAATTTTCTTGAGCAGCTTACGCTCACGATCCCGGGTGCGCAGTTCCAGGCTAAAGCCCTCTTCCTGGGTAGCACGATCGGCGGGGTCGGCGTAGTTGTTCGCATCTTCCTGCAGGTGGCGTACGGTACGATCCACCTCTTCCATGAGATCCTGTTTCCAATCCAACAGCAGCTGCCGGAAGTGCGCTAACTGCTGCTCGTTCATATACTCTTCACCCGGCGCTGGCTCATACGGGGTGAAGGACTTGGACGCTTCCGGTTTCTTTTCTGCTACTGGCATGGGACTGCCCCTTACATATGTGACTACTGATCGACCATGAGCAACTGTCACGATCTCACGCCAAAGGGATGCTTGTTTAGCTGAAAATTGGCTGGGTTGCAAGCATAATGGTGCCTTTTCGATGATGGTCTTGCCTCGAATATGACTAGGGCCATGTTTTAGTTAACTTTTAATCATTTCCCAGTTTTACTGATAGCTCAGTTTCAATAATGACTAGATACAGGAGCCGTTATGGCCTGGAATTCGCGTGTCGACCACGTTGCCCCTTTTCGGGTCATGCATTTGCTGGAAATGGCCCAGGCGCGGGAAGCCGCCGGCCACGATGTGATTCATCTGGAAGTGGGCGAGCCGGATTTTGCCACCCCGGCGCCGGTTATCGCGGCCGGGCAACAGGCGCTTACTCAAGGCCATACCCGCTACACGCCCGCGGCTGGCTTGCCTGCACTGCGCGAGGCGATTGCCGGGCATTACGCGGAGCACTTTAACGCCACGGTGGATCCGGCGCGTATTTTAGTAACGCCAGGGGCCTCGGGGGCGCTGCTGCTGGCCAGTCAGCTGTTAGTCGCCAGCGGCTCGCGGGTGCTGATGGCTGACCCGAACTATCCCTGCAACCGTCACTTTATGGCCCTGGCGGGCGCTGAGATTGATGCGATCTCTGTGGGGCGTGAGAGCGGCTGGCAGCTGGATGCTGACCTGGTGGCTAAGTATTGGCGCGAGGATACCAGCCTTGCCATGCTGGCATCGCCCTCTAATCCTACCGGCCACACTTTGAGCGTTGATCAGCTCTCTGCCGTGTTAGCCGCAGTTGCCGAGCGTGAAGGCGAGGTGATCGTTGATGAGATCTATCAGGGCCTCAACTACGACGATGCGCCGCTATCGGCAACCTCGCTCTCAGCCAACGCTTTTGTGGTCAACAGCTTCTCAAAGTATTTTGGTATGACCGGCTGGCGCTTGGGCTGGCTGGTGGCGCCTGAGCATGCGGTGGAGCCGTTAACGCGACTGGCGCAGAATATGTTCCTTGCCGCGCCGACGCCTTCACAGCATGCGGCATTGGCGGCGTTCACGCCTGAATGCTGGGCAATTCTTGAACAGCGCCGCGAAACGCTCAAAGAGCGCCGTCAGGTGCTGTTGGAAGGCTTGGCGAGCCTAGGGCTGGCGCCGGATCTGCCGCCCCAGGGGGCGTTCTATCTGTGGCTGGATATCTCCCGCTACAGCCACAATAGCCAGGCCTTCTGTGAACGCCTGTTGCAGGAAGAGAACGTGGCGATTACCCCCGGTATCGATTTCGCCGTGCGCGGGGGCGAGCACCATGTGCGTATTGCCTTCACCAATGAGGTGGCGCGTCTGGAAGAGGCGGTGGCGCGGATTGCCCGCTTTGTGGGCAGGCTTTGATGCTGGGCGGCTATCCCGAGCTTGTGCCGGGCACGCTACTCAAACGCTACAAGCGCTTTCTGGCCGATGTGCGCTTGGACGATGGGCGCGAGGTGGTCGCCCATTGCCCCAATACCGGTTCGATGAAAGCGGTGAATGTACCAGGCTGCCGAGTGTGGCTGTCTCCCAGCGATAACCCCAAGCGTAAGCTTGCCTGGACGTGGGAGTTTATCGAGCTGCCGCAGGCGGATGGGCCGGTGGCGCTTGCCTCGGTGCATACCGGCCGCGCGAATCGCATTGTGGAGGCAGCGCTGGAGGCGGGAGCGTTGGCACCCTTGGCAGGCTACGCCACGCTGCGCCGGGAGGTGAAAGTCGCCGATGCCCGGCTCGATTTTAGGCTGGACGATCCAGAGCAGGGGCGGGTGTATATCGAGGTGAAGCAGGTCACCCTCAAAGAGCAGGATGGCCACGGCTACTTCCCCGATTCGGTCAGCGTGCGTGGCACCAAGCACTTGCGTTCACTTCAGGCGCTGGCGGAGCAGGGCGAGCGAGCGGTGCTGCTGTTTTGTGTCGCCCACGAGGGCATTGCTGACGTGGCCGCCGCTGCGCATATTGACGCGACGTACGCAGCGGCTCTGGGGGAAGCTGCGGCCAGCGGTGTGGAAGTGCTGGCCTACGGTATTGAGGTGGTGCGGGAGCAGGGGCGCCCCATTGGCGTACGGTTAAACCGCAGTCTGCCGGTGCGGCACGCGAGTTTTATATAAATAGTGCCTAGCGATCAATATAAAAACGCTGAATAAAGTTGACCGTTTCGGGAGCCGCGTTGCGGTCGTAGCGAACACTTAGCTCAAAGCGCATGCCTTCATCTTCGCGCATGGTAAAAGGCGCTAGGTGGTAGGTGGCATCGCCGTCATGCACAGTGCGAAAGCTGAGCGACTCTTGAACGCCGGTTAAGCCGCTAACGTGGCCTTGCACGCTGGCGTTAACCGGACGGGTGCTGCCATCGTCCTGGCGCTCGCGAACACTCACATTGACCAAGCCGCGGGTAGCGCTGCGTTGAAGATTGTTCGCTTGAGCCACCTCCGGGGTTAAAAAGCTGCTGTTCACTGCGCTGTAGTGAATCTCGTAATCACCCACGCTGACAAACTGCTCCGCATAGGCAGCCGTCGTGGCGAAAGTAGTGGCGAAGAGCATGCCGATAAGGGCGGCACTCATCATTAGGCGGCGTAGCATGGTCGTACCTCCTGATTAGCGTAAAGCTTAGCGGCGGCGAACGCGGAAAATGGCAATCTCACCAAACAGATTGGGCCATAGCCGCGATTTCCAGTGACCTTGATGATCCCCCACGCCTACCGCGCGATCAACAATCATCAAGCCCTTCTCACGGCATAGGTGCTCAAAGTCGTTGAACGTCGAGAGGTGGATGTTGGGGGTGTCGTACCAGGCATGGGGCAGAGATTTGGAGACCGGCATATAGCCGCGCAGACCCAAATGCACGCGGTGACGCCAGTAGGCGAAGTTGGGGAAGGTGATGATGCCCTCTTCGGCGACGCGCAGCATTTCATCAAGCATTTTGTCCGGGCGGCGAAGCGCCTGTAGCGCCTGGGTCATGATCACCTGATCGTAGCTGTTATCGCAGAAGCTGCTTAAACCGTCATCCAGGTTGTGCTCAATCACGTTGACGCCACGGGCGACGCAGGCATTGATCCCTTCATGGTCGATTTCCAAGCCGTAGCCAGTCACACCTTTATTGCGTGCCAGCGTCTCCAGCAGTTCGCCGTCGCCGCAGGCGAGGTCGAGTACGTGCGCGCCTTCGGGCACCCAGTCGTAAATCAGCTCAAGATCGGCGCGCATCATAGCGATTCCTCCGTGCTCGGTTCGTCTTTATCTGCGCCATCTCCACCCGCTTCGGTGAGGTTAAGCTCACGGGCGGCGCGGTTCATAAAGGCGCTGAAGATAGCGTCGTAGCGCGGTTCAGAAAGTAAGAAAGCATCGTGCCCATGGGGCGAGTCAATGTTGGCGTAGCTAACCGCTTTACCCGCGCGGGTGAGCGCATCGACCAGCTCGCGGGAACGCGAGGGGGGGAAGCGCCAGTCGGTGGTGAAGCTGACAATCAAAAACGGGCACTGCGCTGGGGCTAGGGCGTTGGCAAGATCGCCACCTTGGGTGGCGGAAGGGTCAAAGTAGTCCAGCGCCTTGGTCATCAACAGATAGGTATTGGCGTCAAAGGCAGTGGAAAAAGTGTCGCCCTGATAGCGCAAATAGGACTCGACCTGGAACTCAACGTCGAAGCCGAAGTTAAGGTCGTCGCTGCGCAGATCGCGGCCAAATTTGCTGCCCATAGCGTCTTCTGACAGGTAGGTGATATGCCCCACCATGCGCGCAAGCTTAAGCCCGCGCTTGGGCACGGTGTCGTGCTCGGCGTACCTGCCGTCGAAGAACTCTGGGTCAGAGCGAATCGCCTGGCGGGCTACTTCATTAAAGGCGATATTTTGCGCCGAGAGCCGGGGCGTGGCGGCAATCACTACCGCGTTGGCGACCCGCTCTGGGTAAGTCATCGTCCACTGCATTACCTGCATGCCGCCTAGACTGCCGCCTACAGCCGCGGCCCAGCGCTCAATCCCTAAGTGGTCGGCAAGGCGTGCTTGACTTGCCACCCAGTCGCTTACCGTGACCATGGGAAACTCGGGCCCCCACTGGCGGCCGGTGTCAGGGTTGTGGCTGACTGGCCCGGTGCTGCCGTGGCAGCCACCCAGGTTGTTCAGCGAAACCACAAAAAAGCGATTAGTGTCGATCGCTTTGCCGGGGCCGATATGGGCATCCCACCAGCCAGGCTTACGATCTTCTTCGCTGTGGTAGCCTGCCGCGTGGTGATGGCCGGAAAGCGCGTGGCAAATTAGCACTGCGTTGCTGCGCTCAGCGTTCAGCGTGCCGTAGGTTTCGTAAATCAGCTCGTAGGCAGGTAGCACTTTGCCGCAGGCAAGGGCGAGCGGCGTGTCGAAGCGGGCTACGTGCGGGGTAACCAAGCCGACGGAGCCCGCCGGCCGGTCTGCAAACGCAAGCGTATCTGAATCAGGCATTGAAGGCGCTAGTCCTGCTAAAAAGTGCAACTAAATGAATCAATATGAAGACATCAATTCAACAAAGAGCTGGCAGACAGTCGGCATTACAGACCGACCAGCGCGCCGGAGATGCCCGCTGCGCGGATCAGCGCGCCGACCACCAAGCCATCGACCAGATTAATGGCGATAAATACCACGATAGGCGAGAGATCAATCATGCCCAGGGGTGGAATCACCTTACGCACGGGGGCCATAATTGGCTCCACCAACTGCATCACCAGCAATGCACCTGGATGGCTGGCGTTGGGTGCTACCCAGCTTAAGATGATCATCACAATCATGGCGAAGAAGTAGATTTTTAAAATCGCATTCGCCAACGCCGCTACCCCCGCGATGAGCAGGCCAGGAATGGGTGGCATGCCAACGCCAATCACCATAAAGATGGCGATGATGCTGACCACTTTCAATACAAAGCCTGCCGCCAGCGTGGCAAGGTCGAAGCGGCCCGCAACGGGGCCTAAAAAGCTTTGAAACAAGCCCACCAACGGTTGAGTAATCTTCACCACCGATTGGCTTAACGGGTTGTAGTAATCCGCCCGCGAGGCCTGCAGCAGGAAGCGCAGCATAAGTAAAAACAGATAAATATTGATCAGGGTGTTGACCAGCATTAACCCTGCACTGCCCAATTCATTGCCCATTATTATGTCTCCTTGATGATTCGTAGCTTAACGGCTGCGCTAGCTGAATGGCTGTATTATTTGCCGCTTAGTTCCTTGGCCATTGCCTGGGCGCGATCAGCGCAGGCCTGCATGGCGTCGGCAATCGTGGTGCGCAATTGTGCCTCTTCCATGTGGTGAATGGCACGTTCTGTGGTGCCACCCGGTGACATGACGTTCTGTTTTAGCGTGGCCGGGTCTTTCTCACTTTGTTGCGCCATGGTGGCGGCGCCCAGCGCGGTTTGAATCGCCAGACGACGAGCAGTGGCGGCAGGTAGGCCGAGCTTAACTGCCGCTTCTTCCATGGCCTCAAACATTAAAAAGAAGTAGGCCGGGGCACTGCCGGAAACGGCGGTCACTGCATCTAACAGGGCTTCCTCTTCCACCCATTCGACAATGCCGACCGCTTCCATCAACTGGGTGGCCACGTCGCGCTGGGCGTCGCTAACCTTGGCATTGGCGTAGAGGCCGCTGGCGCCGTAACCGACCAGCGAAGGCGTATTAGGCATGCAGCGCACCATGGCGTTTTGACCACCTAGCCACTGGTCGATAGTGTCAGCATCCAGACCTGCCGCAATCGAAATCACCAGCGGCTGCTGGCGCTGAACGCTGTCGCGCAGGGCTTCGCATACGCTGCGCATAATTTGCGGCTTCACCGCGAGCACCACCACGTCGGCCTCAGCCACCGCCGCGTTGTTGTCGGTGTCGGTATTAATGCCTAAGCGCTGTTTAATCGCTGCCAGTTCGCTGTCGTTTGGCGCGGTGGCGGTAATCGTCGAGGGTTCAACGCCGCTGCTGATCAGGCCGCCGATAATGGCGCTGGCCATATTGCCGGCCCCAATGAAAGTAATCTTGTTCGCCATGATAGGTGTCCCTTTAGTAAACGTTGGCTCAGTAATGTATGGGCTGCAGCATAGCGTTATTTGTCTATGCCGTCTGGCGGGCGCCGAAAATTGCGGTACCTAAGCGCACCAGCGTGGCGCCTTCGAGTATCGCCGCTTCCAAGTCGTCGCTCATGCCCATCGAGAGCGTATCAAGCGGCGCCTCGGGGAGGGCGTTTTGCAGCGCATTAAACGCCTCGCGCAGGGCGGCTAATGGCTGGCGCTGCGCCTCCACACCTTCTGCCGGGGCGGGTATCGCCATTAAACCGCGCAGGCGCAGGTTAGGCAGTGTGGCAACTTCCCTGGCCAATATCTCCAGCTCCTCGGGCGGCACACCCGCTTTGCTCTCTTCGCGGCTGATATTAACCTGCAGGCAGATATTCAGTGGGGCAAGGTGCGCTGGGCGCTGTTCGCTTAGCCGCTTGGCAATTTTTAGCCGATCAACGCTGTGCACCCAGTCAAAGTGTTCGGCCGCAGAGCGGGTTTTGTTGGACTGCAGCGGCCCGATGAAATGCCATACAATGCCATCAAGATTAGCGAGCTCAGTCTGCTTCTCCAGCGCTTCTTGCAGATAGTTTTCACCAAATTCACGCTGACCCAACTGCCAAGCCTGGCGAATCATCGCCGCGGGTTTGGTTTTGCTGACCGCCAGTAGCTGGGCTGCATCCTGGGCGCGCCCCGCGCTTTTTAATGCATTACGTAAGCGTTCACGCGCCTGATCGTATGAACGGGCGAGTGACTCGTTAAGCGCGATGTCTGTCATACTCAAGCACCTTACCGCAGCTGGGAAGAGAGATGGATATTACCGAACTGCTAGCATTCTCGGCAAAGCAGAATGCCTCTGACTTGCACCTTTCGGCAGGTTTGCCGCCCATGATACGTGTTGATGGCGATATTCGTCGGCTCAATGTGCCCGCTATCGATAATAACGATGTGCGCAAATTGATCTACGCCATCATGAATGATCGTCAGCGGCGCGACTACGAAGAGCGTCTGGAAATTGATTTTTCCTTTGAAGTGCCGGGGGTGGCGCGCTTTCGTGTCAACGCCTTTACCCAAACGCGCGGCGCGGGGGCGGTGTTTCGTACCATTCCCAGTCAGGTTCTTTCCATGCAAACGCTGGGTCTGGGTGAGGTGTTTGAGCGTCTGGCGATGTTGCCGCGGGGCCTGGTGCTGGTGACAGGGCCGACGGGTTCAGGCAAGAGCACCACGCTCGCGGCGATGATCGACTATATTAACGACCATCGATATGAGCACATTCTCACCATTGAAGATCCTGTTGAGTTTGTTCACGCGAGCAAGCGCTGCTTGATTAACCAGCGCGAAGTGCACCGCGACACCCATAGCTTTGCCGATGCACTGCGAAGCGCCCTGCGCGAAGACCCAGATGTGATTCTGGTTGGCGAGCTGCGTGACTTGGAGACCATTCGTCTAGCGCTGACCGCGGCTGAAACCGGTCATTTGGTGCTGGGAACGCTGCACACCACTTCAGCGGCGAAAACAGTGGATCGGATTATTGATGTGTTTCCCGGCGAAGAAAAAGCCATGGTGCGCTCAATGCTGTCGGAATCACTCCAGGCGGTGGTGTCGCAGACGCTGCTAAAGCGTGAGAGTGGTGGCCGGGTAGCGGCGCACGAAGTACTGATTGCGACCTCGGCGGTACGTAACTTGATTCGTGAGGACAAAGTGGCGCAGATGTACTCGGCCATTCAAACTGGCGGCAGTTTGGGTATGCAAACCCTCGATGCTGCGCTCACCCAGCTAGTCAAAGAGGGCACAGTGAGTTTAGAAGAGGCGCAGCTAAGTGCGAAGGGCACGCTGGCGCTTTAAGGATGAGTAATCCTTAACGCGCCATATACGGTAACAGGTTCTTCTTTTAGCTGGCATAAATGCCGCCCAGCACCCGCGGGCCCTGTGCGCCGGTGACCGAGGGCAGGTTGCCGGGCAGGTGATGCAGGCGCTGGTGAGCTAGCCAGGCGAAAGCCCCTGCCTCAATCCAATCTTCAGGCCAGCCGTGGGCCGCGGGCGAAGTGAACGTTGCGTAGGGAATGTGGCAGGCAAGGCGCTGCATTAAGTAGCTGTTGTGGGCGCCGCCGCCAGCGGTGATCAGCGTGAGGGGGCTGTCATTGATCTGCAGTTGTTCTACGCCTTGAGCAACACTGATGGCGGTGAGTTCGGCAAGCGTCGCCTGCACATCGGCAGCCGCTTCCTGGCCGCGGAGGTGTTGTCGTAGCCACTCTAGGTGGAATAACTCGCGCCCTGTGCTTCTTGGCGGCGGCTGCTGGAAAAAAGGCTCTGATAACAACCGAGCTAACAGCCCGTCATCTATCTTTCCGCTAGCGGCCCAATCGCCATCCTGGTCAAAGCGGCCGCCCTGGTGCAAGGCAAACCAGCTATCCAATAAAACATTCGCGGGCCCGGTATCAAAACCAATCACTGGGTCGCTTGATTGGCTCGAAAGCCAGGTCAGATTGGCAAAGCCACCCAAATTAAGCACTAGTTGATGCGCGTCTGCTCGACCAAATAGCGCCTGATGGAACGCCGGTGCCAGCGGTGCAGCTTGGCCTCCCGCCGCTAGGTCGCGGCGACGGAAATCGGCCACCACCGTGCAGCCGGTAAGTTCTGCCAGCAAGCTAGGGTTATCCAACTGAAGGGTATAGGCCGGGCCGCCCTCGTGGCCTTTGGGGGCGTGCTCGATAGTCTGGCCATGACTGCCTATCGCGCTGACCTGCTCTATACCCACTGAGAGCGGCGCTAATAACTGGTGCACGGCTTGGGCTTGGCATTGGCAGAATGCGTGCTCCGCGGCTGCGAGCTGCGCAAAACTTACCTGCTCTGCATGGCACAGTTTAAACAGTAGGTGATGCAGCTCATCGGGCATCGGTTCGGCGTGGGTTGCTAATAGTCGCGGTGGTAAGTCATCTTCGATAGCGATAAGCGCCGCATCAATACCGTCCAGGCTAGTGCCGGACATCAAGCCAATATAATAAAGCGGCGAAGCGGTCGGTGATTTCATAAGCAAACTCGTACAAAGCGTGGCTAATATCCAGCCAGGGCTAAAACAAGGCTAAACCAAGGCTCAACCAGGGCGAACGAGCATGGTAACATCGTCGACTATTTATCACCTGAGCCCGGTATGGGCGGTTCTTATTATAGTGGAGAGAGGCAATGAGTGAGGTGGATCAGGCTTTAGCGCTGCTGTCGCGGGGTACGCATGAAATCCTGGTAGAGGATGAGTTAAAAAAGAAGCTTGCTTCAGGCCGCAAGCTGCGTATTAAAGCGGGTTTTGATCCCACGGCCCCCGACCTGCACTTGGGGCACAGCGTGTTGCTCACCAAAATGCGCCAGTTTCAGGACTTAGGGCATACGGTTATCTTTCTGATCGGTGACTTTACCGGTCGTATTGGCGACCCCACCGGTAAAAACGTAACGCGTAAGCCGCTCACTGAAGAGGATGTTAAAGCCAACGCCGAAACCTATAAGGAACAGGTGTTTAAAATCCTCGACCCTGAAAAAACCGAGGTGCGCTTTAACGCCGAATGGTTTGGCGAGCTCTCCGCCGCCAAAATGATTGAGCTGGCCGCCCAAAGTACCGTCGCACGCATGCTGGAACGGGACGACTTTGAAAAGCGCTACAAAGCCAATCAGTCCATTGCCATCCACGAATTTCTCTACCCGCTGGTCCAGGGCTACGACTCGGTAGCGCTTGAAGCAGATGTGGAGCTGGGCGGCACCGACCAGAAGTTCAACCTGCTAATGGGGCGCGAAATCCAAAAGCACTTCGGCCAAGAGCCCCAGGTGGTCATAACCATGCCGCTGCTGGAAGGATTAGACGGCGTGCAGAAGATGTCGAAGTCCTTGGGTAACTACATTGGTGTCGATGAAGCACCGGGTTCCATGTTCAACAAGCTGGTCTCCATGCCGGATAGCTTAATGTGGCGCTACTTTGAGCTGCTCTCTTTGAAATCGAACGAAGAGATCGAAGCGCTCAAGCAAAGCGTTGAGCAGGGCGCCAACCCGCGCGACGTCAAAATGGAGCTGGCGCGGGAACTTATCGCCCGCTACCACGGCGATGAAGCGGCGGCCAATGCGCACAAGTCAGCGGGTAACCAGCTGGCCGATGGCGAACTGCCGGAAGACCTGCCGGAAGTCACGGTCGATTTTGAAGGCAGTGAACAAGCACCCATTGCGGCCGTGCTCAATCGAGCTGAGCTTGCGAACAACAGCGCCCAGGCCAAAGATATGCTGGGTAATGGCCGGGTCAAAGTCGACGGCGACGTCGTTGCCAAAGACACCATGCTGGCGACAGGTAAGAGCTACGTTATCCAAGCGGGTAAGAAACGTTACGCCCGTGTGACACTTATTTGAATTTTCTGTCAAAAAGCTCTTGCCAACTCGGTAGCGAATCCGTAAAGTACGCATCCGCTGCCGGGGGCGCCAAGCGTTACCAGCGGTGCATAAGGTGTAAAAGCCTAGGTTTGTCAGGAGGTTAGAGTAGTCTGTATCGCTCGCTTCACTCGCTAAAGAAAACAGCGGTTGACAAACACCAGGAAATGCGTAGAATACGCCTTCCTCGCTGAGGCAAGCCAGTTCAACGGTTTGTAAGGTGGCTCAAGCAGTCATCGCAGCGAAACAGCTCTTTAACAATTTGATCAGGTAATTCATGTGGGCGCTTGCTGACGTTGGTGACAAATCACCAAATATCAAGGCAAGCGGTCATGACAATGTAAATTGAAATGAATTCGTTTGAACCTTGAGCCAAGTTTGGTTCGCTTCTGTCACTTTCGGGTGGCGGGTAAGAACCGCATAGATATTAAACTGAAGAGTTTGATCAT
>NZ_LXRG01000182.1 GCF_001651035.1 Halomonas sp. ALS9 | reverse complement strand
CGAGCAGCGTCGACATTCTATTACCCTCGTTGTCGTTGGTCAGCGCGCAGAAGTTATTACCCTCTTCGATGTTCTCTTCTTCCAGCAAACGCTTGCTGGTGGCGCTGCCGTGGAGCACCACGGTGCGATCAAGCCGCTCGGAGAGCGTGGTGCAGCGCTCCAGGCTGTGCTCAATGATCTTAACCTGGTGACTATGCTCCAAATGCTC
>NZ_LXRG01000181.1 GCF_001651035.1 Halomonas sp. ALS9 | reverse complement strand
GTTTTGTGAGTCACTTTAAGCTTGTATGTTTTCATTATCACGCCCAGGGTTAGCAAATCTATGTCTGATGCTCGCGATACACTCTTTCGCTACTTGACGCTTCTGCAGTTAATTCCCCGCTATCCTGGACGCATTTCCACCCCAGTACTGAAAGAAAAACTCGCTGAGCGGGGGGTTAATATTGACGTACGCTCGCTACAGCGGGACCTGAGCCAGAAGCTCTCTACACAGTTTCCCATTAGCTGCGATGACACTCAGAAGCCTTATAGCTGGTATTTTGATCGCGACTTTCAATGTCATTTACCAGCACTGGATGTACCCAGTTCGTTAACACTGGTACTGGCTGATGAGTATTTGAAAGGCTTACTGCCGCCTGTCGTGGTGGGACAAATTTCCTCCCAATTTACCTATGCCCGGAGTC
>NZ_LXRG01000180.1 GCF_001651035.1 Halomonas sp. ALS9 | reverse complement strand
CGGCGTGGGCGGCTTCAATGGCGATACGCTTGGTCACCGCTTTGGGAAGTACGCTTTCGCGGTACTCCGCGTCCTGACCGTTAAAGCGATAGGCCGATGGCATCGAGACCACGCGCACGGCTTTACCCTGCTGTTCAAGCTCCGCGGCGGCGTCCATGGCCAGTGCCACTTCTGAGCCAGTAGCAATCAGAATCAACTCGGGGGTGCCCTCGCTGTCTTTAAGTACGTACGCGCCGTTTTGAATCGCCGCCAGCTGCGCCTTAGTGCGCTGCTGATTGGGGAGGTTCTGGCGTGAAAGTACCAGTGCCG
>NZ_LXRG01000179.1 GCF_001651035.1 Halomonas sp. ALS9 | reverse complement strand
CGCGCGCTCAATAACTAAGTGCAACACCCTCTAATCGAGTATCGTGTTGCCATGGAAAATCACTATAATCACCTCAGTACCACTGATCGCGTAACGCTCATGCTGATGATGCGCCAAGGAGCCAGTCTCCGCGCCGTCGCTCGTGAATTGAAGCGTTCTCCCAGTACGTTGAGCCGGGAGTTGAAGCGACACACGGTTGGTGATCAACCCTATAATGCCGAAGCAGCAGGCTGCTCAGCACGCTCTGCACGTGTGCGTTGTCGGCCCAAGCGCAAGTTGGTCGAAGGAATGGATCTGTATGATGTCGTCCTCGACATGCTACGAAACCGGTGGTCTCCCCAACAAATCAGCGGCACACTGAGGGCTATGTTTCCAGATCAGCCAGACTATCAGGTCTCTCATGAGACGGTGTACAAAGCCATCTACGCCCAGCCTCACGGTGAACTGCGCAAGGAGCTGATTACGTGCCTGCGCCAAGGTAAGACAAAGCGTCGGCCCCGGGCGGGCGGCGTAGACCGTCGTCAGCAGATCCCGGATCTGGTCAGTATCCACCTGCGTCCGCCTGAAATTAATGAACGGCTCTTGCCTGGGCATTGGGAGGGCGACCTGATCAAAGGCGCCTTCAACCGCTCCGCGGTAGGCACACTGGTCGAGCGAGTGAGCGGTTTGGTGTTTCTGGCCAAAATGGATGGGGCCACCGCGACCGCTGCGGTTCAGGGTTTTAGCGCAGCTCTCAACCGGGTGCCGCTGGAAATGCGCCAGACGTTTACCTACGATCAGGGTCGTGAGCTGGTGCGCCATGCTGAGATTACCCAGAAAACAGGGACGGCTATCTACTTCGCTGATCCGCACAGTCCGTGGCAGCGAGCCATCAACGAGAACACCAACGGCCTCTTACGTCAGTACATGCCCAAAGGAACAGACCTGTCGGTGTTCAGTCAGGACGAGCTGGATGCTATCGCCTTCCAGTTGAATACCCGTCCCCGAAAGCGGCTGGGATTTAAGCCGCCGCTAGAGGTTTTTATGAATCTGATCAAGCGCACTCAGGAGGCGCCATCAGGCATTCATTGACCGAGTGTTGCACTTAGAGTTGGAGACCG
>NZ_LXRG01000178.1 GCF_001651035.1 Halomonas sp. ALS9 | reverse complement strand
GTTTACCGGGGCTTCAATCAAGAGCTTCGCCTTGCGGCTAACACCATCATTTAACCTTCCGGCACCGGGCAGGCGTCACACCCTATACGTCCGCTTGCGCGTTAGCAGAGTGCTGTGTTTTTAATAAACAGTTGCAGCCACCTGGTATCTTCGACCGGTTCGGGCTTAGAGAGCAAGTCTCATCACCCTACGCCGGCGTGCCTTCTCCCGAAGTTACGGCACCATTTTGCCTAGTTCCTTCACCCGAGTTCTCTCAAGCGCCTTGGGATTCTCACCCTGACCACCTGTGTCGGTTTGGGGTACGGTCGCACATGATCTGAAGCTTAGAGGCTTTTCCTGGAAGCGTGGCATCAGTGACTTCCTGACCGTGGTCAGTTCATCTCGTGTCTCGGCTTTAAGGTTCCGGATTTTCCTAGAACCTCGGCCTACTCACTTTCACCAGGGCTACCAACGCCTGGCTCACCTAGCCTTCTCCGTCCCCCCATCGCAATCATGTCCGGTACGGGAATATT
>NZ_LXRG01000177.1 GCF_001651035.1 Halomonas sp. ALS9 | reverse complement strand
AATATTCCCGTACCGGACATGGTTGCGATGGGGGGACGAAGAAGGCTAGGTGAGCCAGGCGTTGGTTGTCCTGGTGAAAGTGAGTAGGCTTGGATCTTAGGTAAATCCGGGATCCTTTAAGGCCGAGACACGAGATGAACTGACCACGGTCAGGAAGTCACTGATGCCACGCTTCCAGGAAAAGCCTCTAAGCTTCAGATCATGTGCGACCGTACCCCAAACCGACACAGGTGGTCAGGGTGAGAATCCCAAGGCGCTTGAGAGAACTCGGGTGAAGGAACTAGGCAAAATGGTGCCGTAACTTCGGGAGAAGGCACGCCGGCGTAGGGTGATGAGACTTGCTCTCTAAGCCCGAACCGGTCGAAGATACCAGGTGGCTGCAACTGTTTATTAAAAACACAGCACTCTGCTAACGCGCAAGC
>NZ_LXRG01000176.1 GCF_001651035.1 Halomonas sp. ALS9 | reverse complement strand
GGCTGAACGCCCCAACCAAAAGTGGGTCACCGACGTCACGGAGTTCAATGTCCGAGGCGAAAAGCTCTACCTGTCTCCCGTGATGGATCTCTACAATGGGGAAATTGTGTCCTACACAATGCAGAAACGGCCAGCGTTCTCACTGGTAGGGGAGATGCTGAACAAAGCCTTGGCCAAGCTGGCCGACCAAAGCGCGCCGCTACTGCATTCCGACCAAGGTTGGCAATATCAGATGCCTGCTTACCGGCGCAAGCTTGCCCAGTATGGCGTGATCCAGAGCATGTCACGCAAGGGAAATTGCCTGGACAATGCCGCGATCGAGAGTTTCTTCGGGACGCTAAAGTCTGAATATTTCTACCTAAACCGGTTTGACAATGTTAATCAGTTACAGGCGGGCATCCGGCACTATATCCATTACTACAACCACGAGCGTATTAAGACCAAACTAAAAGGCCTGAGTCCGGTGCAGTACCGGAATCAGGCCTTGGCCGCTTAGTTGTTCACTGTCCAAGTTTATGGGGTCAGTTCA
>NZ_LXRG01000175.1 GCF_001651035.1 Halomonas sp. ALS9 | reverse complement strand
GATACTTCTGCAATCAACAGCCCTAAAGGCGATACCGCTGCTCGCTGGCCCTTGATCGAAGGGCGCGGCCGGCACGGCTATACCACCCGGGACCGCTGGGAAGGTGACCAGTTAGTGCGGGTCATCGACAGCGCCCAGCGCCACTACCAGCTGGTCTACGATAGCCTGTTACCTGCCATGCAGGGCGATAGCGGGCAGCGCTTGACCGGCGTCAAGCTGGTGCAGGCACACGATGGTGAGTCAGCGGACGAATGGTTGGTACGCTATTCGTTTAGTTCCGCTGGTGCCCTGATTGCGG
>NZ_LXRG01000174.1 GCF_001651035.1 Halomonas sp. ALS9 | reverse complement strand
TGCAGGATATCGCGGCCGCTCTAAACGTGGTAAATTGTTAACTCCGAGCTAGACTTCAGGTGGCCGTATTTATCAGATTTCCTCGTTGTGTCCTCAGAAAAAAATGCCAATACCACTTTCAGCTGTGAATATCCACCATGAAGGGCAAGACATGCTCATAATTAACTGTCAGGCAGGCCAGGCCTTCAGCTACAACGACCTTGAATTGGTTTATTCTGCTTGTCCTCTATAAGTTTGCCAGAGGGAATCACACATGAGCCAAACCTATTGAAGAAAGCATTAGGACAGTGCCAGTCTTAATCACAGTGGGGGGTATGTTATTCCCAATGAAGTCGTCCAGAAACGGACTAGGTAGTTAGCTTTTTCTAGTGCCCAACACATTAGAGGTGTGGTTTTTTTTCTCTAAAATAAGGGTGGCCATAGGCTCTTTTAACCAGAATCGGTGTAGTCAGCTGAAATTGACTTGCACGCCTGGGTCCTGTGTGTCTACTAACTTTCTCGCGAACGATAGCTAACGGATCCCCCGGGCCATACTGGT
>NZ_LXRG01000173.1 GCF_001651035.1 Halomonas sp. ALS9 | reverse complement strand
ATTTAAGCCGCCGCTAGAGGTTTTTATGAATCTGATCAAGCGCACTCAGGAGGCGCCATCAGGCATTCATTGACCGAGTGTTGCACTTAGAGTTGGAGACCGCCCTCACTATATGGAACGATGTATTCTTTAACCTTGAATTCAATCAATAATGAAAGCAGGTTCGGTTAAAGGCTTCTTTTGAACGCCTCTAAACGGTGCATTACCTTGATTGGTACCCTCTTATTTAGGCTGGTGCATTTGGCTACTGCTTGGCTTTACCAATATTAAGTAAGGCAATACCGGCACCAATGAATAGGGTGCCTAGCAGTAAGCCCTCGGGGGCGGTTTCTCCCTGTAGCAGTATGGCGACGGGTACGCCCACCACGGCGCCGACGGAACCCAGTAGACTCAGAAATACCGGGCCGCCACTTTTTTGCAGTAGGAAAAGCAGCAAGAACTGGCCTGCAAAGACCATTGCTTGAACGGCAATCAGCATGATCGGCAGAGAGCGGTCTGTTGGAACGTTCAAAGAGAAGCCCGGTAGGAAGCCCACGCTGAGTAGAATAACGGCAGCGGCGATGAGCATGCCGGGTGCCAGCGCATCGCTGGATACGCCTTCTGGCCAACGCAAGGTTCTGTAAAGATTACCGATGGCCAGCAGTACCGGGCCGATTAAAGCGAGGAGAATCCAGAGATAATTGGCATCCGGTGCGGAAAGCTTATGGAAAGCCAAGGTGATGGCTCCTGCCAGGGCCGATATTACCCCCGCTGCGCGCATCACCTGAAACCGCTCCATTTTTAACGCTAGCGCGCCGACGTAGGTGAGTAGCGGTGGCAGGGTGATGATCAATGCCACGAACCCAGCACCTACATGGGGGACGGCTGAGAAAAACAGTAGGTTGGCCCCCGCCACACCCAGCAGACCTGAAATAGCGTAATACTCAACGGTGCGGCGGTTAACTGGCGGTAAATTGCGACGGAAGGCGGCAAGAGCCAGCAAAATGAGCGATGCCCCTGAAATCGACCAGAACAGAAAAGCGAGCGCTGACAGCTGAATGTCACCGGCAAGTTTCGCTAAATTAGTCGATAGGCCCAGCAAGGCGCCACCGGCTAGCAGGTATACCAGCGGGGCAAGCCAAGCTCTTTTGGGTGAGTGTATTGTGCGGTCAGTGCTTGATAACGTCATTGGCGAAGTTCTCATTGGTACCGTTTTTTGAAAGTATCTTGATGTCAAGATATGTGTGATTAATCTTGACGTCAAGCTAATTAGGCGCAAAATACGCTCATGGATCATGTAGACAACATTCTCAAACAGTGGCGGCAGGAGAGGCCTGACCTTGACGTTGCGCCGATGGGCACCATCGGGCGGGTCAAACGGCTGAATCACACTTTAATGCGCGTAATGGAGAAGACCTGGGCGGAATACGGCCTGACTGACGCCAGCTTTGACGTTCTGGCCACCCTGCGTAGAGAGGGGGAACCCTATGCGCTATCGCCGGGGGATTTGATGGCATCCACGATGGTGACGTCGGGCACCATGACTCACCGCATCAATCAACTAGAAAAGGCGGGGTTGATTGAGCGGGTTAAAAACCCCAATGATGGTCGCGGCTTTTTAATCTCTCTTTCCCAACGTGGGTTCGATTTAATCGACGAAGCGGTGGCCGCCCACGTGGAAACCCAGGCGCAGCTGGTGAGGGGGCTGACTGACGAGCAACTGGCGCAACTTGACAATCTGCTTAAGCAGTTTTTGGCGGGGGTTGAGGGGGTAGAGTGAGTGAGCAAAAGTACCTTGAAAAATCACTAAGCGTTGACGTATACCCGCCGCTAAAACGAGCGCTTGAGTTAGTGGGAAACACCTTGCCAAAGGTAGCCGTTGATGCGGGCTGTGGGGCAGGGCGTGATGCCATGTACATGGTGGAGCGTGGTTATACGGTATATGCCTACGATAAAAGCGATGCTGCGATAGCGCGATTAAAAGAGGTAGGTGGGCGACACATTGATAACACGCTATTTCCGCAAGTATGCAGCTTTGAACAGTTTACATACCCAGAAACGGCAATTATTAATGCATGCTCTAGCTTGTTCTTTTGTGAACCCTCGCATTTTCCGGTCGCTTGGCAATACTTAACGCAATCGCTGCAGCATGGAGGTGTATTTTGTGGCCATTTTATGGGGCCAAATGACGCCTGGGCAAAAATGAATCGAGGTGATTTATCGATACATTCCTATGCTGATATCCAAGCGTTGTTTAATGATCAGTTTAAGCTCATGGATGTTGTTGAACACAATACAGAAGGTAAGACCCTGCTAGGGAAGACCAAACATTGGCATGTTTACGCAGTTGTTGCTCAGAAGGTTATTTAACCCATCAAGGTCACTGCCTCTGAGCAACATGTTAGGCAATTAAATAATCTCTACAGCTGTGCCGGCCACTACTATTCCTCCTTGCTCGGGGACTTCAACCTGCAGCAGGCTTAATCGACCCATCGTTTCACCCTGCTTTATCAGAAATTTTCCAGGTACATCCATTAACTTGGCATCGCGTAAATAACCGCCTAGCGCGGCCGCAGCAGCGCCAGTGGCAGGGTCTTCCACAACACCGCCCACAGGGAAAGGATTGCGTGAATGGAAAAGGTCATCACTTTCGCGGAATATAAGCTGGAGCGTTGTTACTCCCTCTCGCGACATCCAAGATGTCAGTTTTTCAAAATCGTAGTCTAGTTGGTTCAGTCGATACTGGGAGTTGACCGCCAAAATAAGGTGCCAGACTCCGCCGTAGGCCAGGGCTGGAGGAATAGTGCGATCCAGTGCATCAGATGGCCACTGCAGTAGCGCGAGTACTTCATCGACAAGTTGTTCAGTAACAGGTTTATGGGCCGGCTCAACCGAGGTGAGTGCAGCCTGCATCTGACCATCAACCGAGTGAACCTTCACGGGTATGCGGCCTACTAATGTATCCAACTGATAAGTGCCAATACCACTTAAGCGCCCCACCATGACGGCACTTGCAATCGTGGCATGACCACAAAAATTGACCTCTGCTAGCGGGCTATAGTAACGAATAGTTCTGATTTCACCGCTCGATGGGGCGATAAATGCGGTTTCCGAGTAACCCACTTCTGCGGCGATACTCTGCATTGTCTTATTATCTGGCAACGCATCGCCAATCCATACGCCCGCTGGGTTGCCCTTGGTTGGATCTGTCGAAAATGCCGCTAGTCGATATAAATGCTCACTCATGATGCTCTGCTCCTAAAGGAATCATTTAAAAGAAAGCATTATTGTGACCTTAAAAATAATAATGGAAACTGCTTTATTGTCACCCATAGGGTTACTAGAATTTAGCCATGAGAAAAATCACTTTTCCTCCTTTAAACACCCTTCGTGCCTTTGAGACTGCTGCACGATTAGGCAGCTTTGCCGCTGCTGCCCAGGAGCTTAGCCTGACGCCAGCAGCCGTCAGCCATCGTATAAAAGAACTGGAGGGTAGGCTCGTATTGCGTTGTTTATACGCCAGCCACGTGGCGTAATCCTGACGGAGTCTGGCCGTCGCTACCATGGTCGTTTAGCTACTGTTTTTACCCAAATCGAACAAGCAACTAAAGAGCTTAGGCAACAGGGGGTAGATGGCCCGCTGACGTTATCTGCCCCCCACTCATTTCTCCACTATTGGCTAATCCCTCGGCTAGCTAATTTAAAAGCTCTTTACCCGGGCCTGCAGATAAAGCTGCGTGGTGAAAGTGAGTTATTGAGCTTTCGCGATAACCAAGCTGATATAGGCATCCGTTTTGGCACTGGTGACTACCCAAACCTTCATACTGAGCAATTGATGGGCGATGCGGTGGCTGTCCTTGCTCCTACCATGTTGATAAGTAGTCTCAGCGACGTTCGCTCTGAAAGTTTATTGCAAACTCAACTTTTACTGGAAGACAGCACTATTCAACCGTCAGAGCCATGGAATACATGGCAGCCCTGGTTTCGTGAAGCGGGGGTTGAATGGCATTCATCACTACAGAAATTACAGTTCTCTGACAGCAGCCTTACCTTAGCGGCCTGCGCTGAAGGGTTAGGACTCTGTATTGGCCGATACTCTATCGCTCGTCGGCTACTTCAGAATAGGAAAGTCCAGGCAATCATGCCCTGGCGTAGCCATGAATTTGCCTATTACTTGGTATCGCATCCCGCTGAAGTTGAAAATCCGCGTGTTAGGGCATTTAAACAGTGGTTAAGTGAAGAGATTAGAAATTTTCAAATGCCTTGAGTACATTGAGCAGCCAGGCAAGTACGTTTATTAGTTAGTGAAATAACAGTGGTGGAAGGCATTTTCCATGTGTTGAGCTAGATTCTTTGGCCTTGAACCCCCACCGTCATCGCCTCCATAAACGCACGTACTCTGGCCACATGGCGCAGATCCGGGTGGGTGAGCAGCCAGAGTTGGGTGGTGAGTGCTTCTATGTGTTCGCTTAACCTGAGTAGCTCTTTATCGGCATCGCCAAGATAGCAGGGCAGTACCGCAATACCCGCCCCGTGGCGTACCGCTGATTGCATACCCAGCATACTATCCAGCCGGTAGGCGGCGTTTTTAGTCATCATCCACTTTTCAAGCGTGGCGTCGCCTAGATGAACATCCGGGCCGATCCAGCTTTCTGTTGGCAGTGACGCGGGCTCTAATGGCAGGCAGGCGTTTTGCCAAAGCGCCTTTTGACCATAAATAGCCTGAGTGATATCGCTTATCTTGCGACCTACCAGGGTTTCGGGTGGCTTTCGAGTAGGCCGGATCGCAATATCGGCCTCACGTCGCGACAAGCTTTGCAACTGATTGGAGATAACCACTTCCAGCGTGATATCAGGGTAGCGCTGGCGAAAGTTAGCAAGTAGCGGCGAAAGCAGCCCCGCGAAAAGCGTATCAGTGGTGGTGATGCGCAGATTACCGGTGAGGGTTAAGTCCTGCCCGATAATTCGCCGCTCAGCGCTATTGATTTCGCTCTGTACGCGCTTGGCCGAAGCCGCCAGATCATCCCCTGCCAAGGTTGGTGTATAGCCTGTGCGGCTGCGCTCAAAAAGGGTAACGCCAAGCCCTCGCTCCATCTCACTTAAACGTCTAAATACCGTGGCATGGCTGATACGCAACGCTCGGCTGGCACCGGATAGCGAGCCCGCCTGGGCAATCGCTAGCACAATTTGTAGATCGTCCCATCTTATTTGCTGTTCATTCATGCAAGATTAGTTCTCATTTTTAGCCAATGTCATGGCATCTATGAACAGGTTAGCCTGTCGTCAAACCAATCGATAGGGGAGGCGCAGTATGAATGTGTTGATCGTCTTGGCTCATCCTGAGCGCAAGTCATTTAATGGCGGCTTGGCGGATGTGGCGGTAAAACAGCTGGTGGGCGCGGGTCATACCGTCGAGGTAGACAATCTCTATGCTGAGCAGTTTGACCCGGTGGAGCGCGCTGAGCACTATCCGCATCAAGCCTTTGACGTGGATTACTTTTATCCCCTCAATGAACAGCGCGCTCACTACCAGCAAAACGCATTACCGCAAGATGTTCAGCGGGAGTTAGCGCGGCTGGAATGGGCTGACTTGGTGATCTTCCAGTTCCCGTTATGGTGGCACGCCCAGCCCGCTATCTTGAAAGGCTGGTTTGATCGCGTACTGGTATATGGCGGGCGCTACACAAGCCGTATGCGTTATGACCGGGGTTACTATCGCGGTAAGCAGGCGATGCTGTCCGTCACCACGGGCTCGCCGGAGAAAGCGTTTCAGCCCTTTGGGCGTGCTGGCAATATGGTTCACTGGCTATGGCCTATACATGCTTCGCTGTATTACGTTGGCTTTGACGTGCTGGCCCCTCAGCTAAGCTACGGCATTCAGGGCGGCAGTATTCGCTATCAAGAGGAGGCTGATATCGCTGGCCATCTAGAGACCTGCAAGGCAGCCTGGGCCACTCGACTGGTGAGCTTGAGTATTGAACGTCCCATCCCCTTTACAGGATGGGATGACTGGGACGATGACGGCGTTTTACGCCAAACAAACCCACTGAGATGGCGGCTAGGCTGAGCTCGTGTAGACTCTTCACTGTCTACACAATTGATCAGCAAAAGGCCCGAGCAGCGCCATGACCACCTCGAACCACCGTTTTTCCGATGCTGAGCGCAGTGGGCTTTACCGCGCTATACACGAGCGGCGCGATGTGCGCTCGCAATTTCTGCCCGATCGGATTCCCCCTGAAGTGCTGATCCGCTTGCTGGAAGCTGCGCATCATGCGCCTTCAGTGGGCTTTATGCAGCCGTGGGACTTCATCGTGATTGAAAGTCGCGACGTCAGGGAAACGGTGCTGGCGATGTTCGAGCAGGAGAACCAAAAAGCCGCCGTGCGCTTTGAAGGCGAGCGCCAAGCGCATTATCGCAGCCTTAAGCTGCAAGGTATTATGGAGAGCCCACTTAATCTCTGCATTACCTGTGATCGAAGCCGGGGCGGCCCCCATGTGCTCGGGCGCAATAGCATTGTGGATACCGACCTTTTCAGCACTTGTCTCGCTGTACAAAACCTCTGGCTGTCGGCGCGAGCGGAAGGCATTGGCGTTGGCTGGGTGAGTATTCTTGACCAAGAGCAGCTAAGCGCGGCATTGAACCTGCCCGAGCACGTTTATCCGCTGGCGTATCTCTGCCTTGGCTATGTGAGCGAGTTTTTAGACCAGCCAGAGCTTGAAGCCAAAGGCTGGTGTTCCCGTCTATCATTAAGCGAACTCGTGCATGGTGATAAGTGGGGGCAACCGCTGGACAGTGGTTTATAAGGACGTTTCTATAAGGAGGGGCTGCTCGGTGTGTCTAGCGCGCGGGACTTTGGTTTGCGGCGCTGACTTTTGTCTTCGTACATGCGCTCATCTGCCAAAGTAAATACCTGCAGGGCAGGCGCTTCGCTGGAGCTGGCGAACCCCAAGCTCACATGAAGCGCCAGCTCTTCGCGTTCGCCGTTCGCGGTGTCGATGGTGCAACGTTGGTTGGGCAGATTTTCCCTGAGCAGACTTGCCATACGCTTGGCTGCTGCCAGGTCGGCAGAGGGGAATAGAATGACGAATTCGTCGCCACCGTAGCGTGCCAGTACGTCACTATCTCTGCAGTGAAGTTGCAGATACTTGGCAACGCCAGCAATCAATTGATCGCCTGCGACATGGCCATATTGGTCGTTCACTTCCTTGAGTCTGTCGACATCCATCATTAGAACAGCAAAATCCAGGCTTGGCGTCTGTGCTTTGCCCTGAATGCTCAACTGCAGCGCCGATTCCAAGAAACCTCGGTTATAAAGGCCGGTGAGCCCGTCACGCTCAGCGGTTTTTTTCAGCTCCAAATGCAACAATTTATTTTCGGTAGCGGTCGCCAGTTGGTCGGCAAATAGCGACAGTATTTGCTCCAAGCCATCGTCCCGTTTGGGAGCTTTTACGAACAACCAACCTTCGTACAAGCTTAAACGGACCCCCATGGATGTAATATATAAATTCTCATCTTGCTCTGTTGGTGGCAGTTTGATTGGATACTCTCTTTGCTCATGGACACCGGCCAATAGGCGCTTTAGGCGTTCTTCATCCTTTGGGCTTAGCCCCGCAATAGCCGCGTAGCGTGTCACTTCTGAGCGTTGCCGTTCTTGTAGAAAAACGGCAAAGCCGTAGTCGGGAAAATGGCTATGTAGGTGGTTTAACGAGTCATCCAGCAGAGAATGGATATTGATCGCACGATTGGCGACCGCCCCGAGATCCAATAGGGCTTGAAAAACCCGGTTCTGAAACTTAATCTCGCCAATGCTGCGGCCGATCTGACGATTCTGGCTGTACGTTACACGACCTATGGTTAGAAAATAGACCACAGCCCCGGCCCATTGGTAGATGTCTAAATTGTTGCTCACATAGGGACGAAAAGTGAACCCTGTCAGGGTACTTCCGACCATCGCAGCGACAGCAAAAAGTGCAGCTGAAACAATCATTTTCCGCACTCCGCCGACCACTAAGTTATTCATCAAACAGGCAAGCCCGATAGTAATGGTGGCTAAAAGGTAAAAATCCAGCACGCTACACCAAAAGCCAAACAGCAGGCTGTCGAAGAGGAGATTCCTAAATTCGGCACGCTTGGAATTCTGAGCGCTTGCCGCAAGCGCATAGGCGACGCCGGGCCATAGCAGCAGTAAAACTCCCGGCAGAATAAGCGTCCAGCCGCTGCTTTCTACTATGGAGATCCATACGGTTAGCCCGAAGGTATGGCAAAAGGCAAAAGTGCGCGGGGCAATTGTCGCCAATGCAAGACGGTGTGTGCGTCTTAATGGAAGTTGCATTTGTGAGTCTTTATTTAACGTTATTTGAATAACAGACTAGCACCTAAAAGGTTGAAAAGTCCTACTCTGACATCAGGCAAATAGTGCCTTCCTTGCTACCCGGTTGTAGGCAGGATTAGGGTGTATCTATTGGATACGATGAAGAGTGCTCGCAACTGGCTAATAAGTTTTTGGCGTGCTCACGTAGGGCTTCTTTTAGGCCATCCGGCTTGAGGACGGTAAATCGAAACGGGAGCTGAGCCAACCAATAGGCAAACCACTCGAAACTGTCGGTTCGGGTGTTGAGTAGTAACCCACCTTCAACCTCTTCGAACGGATCTGTACAGAAAAATTGGTTCTCAAAGTAAGCGTACGCGGCACGATCAATGTGTAGCACAAGTGTTACTTCATAAGTTGGGCCCCATGACATAAGGCTTTCGCTTAAAAAATCGGCTGCATTGAAGTGAGCGGGGCGTGTGAAGGTATCATCAAGTAGGCGCACACCGCTGATACGATCCAGCCTAAACGAGCGCATGGCGCCCCTCAGATGGCAAAAACCAACGGCATACCACCGACCTTGTTGGAAAACTAACCCGTAGGGGTCGATCTGACGTTCAATCGGTTCATGTTGCGGAGAGTGGTAGATAAGCCCGACGGTTCGCATGGCTTCAGTGGCTTTATTCAGTGTCTCAAGTGCACGGTCATCACGGCTGGGTTCACGCTGGGGTAAGAACACCTGAGTGGTCTCACTGATACTACGCACTCGTCTTTTTAAATTCGCAGGCATCACCCGCTCGAGCTTCGCTTGTACGCTGGCAATGGCGGGCGCTGCGTTCGTCAGGCCCAGTTGGCTAGCAGCCAATAAGCCTAGAGAAACAGCGAAAGTCTCTTCGTCAGTAAACATCATGGGGGGCAGCTTGAAGCCAGCCACCAGTCGATAGCCGCCGTAGCGCCCCTGCTCGGTCACTATCGGCACGCCTATATCTTCCAGCGCCGTAATGTATCGCCGGATAGTGCGCCGATCCACGCCCAGGCGTTCAGCTAACTCTGCTCCACCCATCTGGCCATTAGCCTGCAGCAACTCAAGTACAGCAAGCACGCGCGTTGTGGGTCCTGCCATCGCCACCTTCCTCTCGAGGTTATTTTCGAAGTCTTGCAGAAAAAGTGCATTGTTGCGTTTATTTAGGACGCATTTTCGCCTATTAACCCACTAATCTGGCCTGGCAATACCTTGTGTCACCGAAAAATTGACTAAAAAAGGGGCTCAGCATGTCAGAACTTACGTTTTACACTCATCCGATGTCTCGCGGGCGCGTGGTGCGCTGGATGCTGGAAGAAGTAGGCATACCCTATTCGGTAAAGGCGATGGAGTACGGCTCAGAGATGAAAGCCAAGGACTACTTGGCTATAAACCCAATGGGGAAGGTGCCTGCCATCAAGCATGGCAATACTGTTGTGACGGAAGTGGCGGCTATTTGTGCGTACCTGGCGGATCAGTTTCCGGATAAAAAGCTGTCACCGCCCCCGCAATCTCCCGAACGCGGAGCCTACTATCGTTGGCTGTTTTTTATGGCGGGTCCGTTCGAGATGGCCACCAGTGCCATGGCCTATGATTGGAAAATCGATAGCAGCAACGCACAGGCCGTTGGGTGTGGCCAAGTGGCAGACAGTATCAATACGCTTGAAAAAGCACTCAGTGAGAGCGCCTATATCTGCGGCGATCAGTTTACTGCGGCAGATATATTGGTTAGCAGTTACCTCTGGTGGGAGACAATGCAGAAGAATATCCCGCCGAACGAGGTGTTCAAACACTACATAGAGCGCACGGAAAGTAGGCCAGCGGCCAAGCGGGCCAATGAGTTGGACGATGAGCTAGCTGAGAAAATGAAGCCCGTATCCATCTGATAGCCAATTTGTGTCGCTTGTAAAAATAGGGCGCTCCTAATGGAGCGCCCTATGTAACGTTTTACGCAGCTAATTTATCTTCTCTACCCTTAAAGCCGCGCCTCAAGGATCAAATTAAACGGGGTCTCCGCTGCGCGCCTGAAGTGACGGAACCCTGCCTTGCGAAACACCGCTGCTAAGCGTGCTTCTCCTGCTTGCGCGCCGAGAACCTGCTTGCCACCTTCCGATATCGCATGGGCGCAGCAAATAGTCGTGGACGCGGCGTAATACATTCTCGCTACCAACGACAGATTGTGTTCTAGATGATCCTGCGCATAGGGTTCAACTAACAATACAGTGCCGCCTGGTGCTAGCACTTTGGCGGCATAGTTTGCGGCTGCCACTGGATCGCCCATATCGTGCAGGCAGTCGAAGAAGCATATCAGCCCGTACTGCCTGTCCGAATAATTGTCCGCCTTTGCCACTTCAAAGTGTGCGCGCTCGGCGACGCCAGCGTGGGTGGCATTTTGGCCCGCCTCGCCAACAGAAGGCTCGTGGGCATCAAACCCGTAAAAGCGCGATTCCGGAAAAGCCTTAGCCATCAGTACCGTAGAGTGGCCAAACCCACAGCCAACATCGGCAACCGTGATACCGGCTTCAAGCTTGTCAATGACGCCTTCTAGTGCGGGCAACCATTCAGGCACCAGACTGCTGCGATAACCGTTACGGTAAAAGGCCGCGACACCACACTGTAGGCGGCTGTCATGGTCGCCCCATGCCACGCCTGTGCCAGTGCGAAATGCCTCAAGGGTTTTCTCTTCGTCAAACCACATTGAGGCGGGAACCTGCCATGCCGGTGGAATAAATACTGGGCTATCTTCGTTTGCCAGCACCATCGCCTGTTCAGGGGGAAGTTCGTAGGTATCGCTGATAGCATGGTAGGCAACATAGCCGCCGGCCGCCTGGGAATTTAACCACTCCCGGACATAGCGTTCAGCGCAGTGGGTACGCTGGGCAAGTTCTATCGCGCTAATGGGGCCTGCACTCTCCATTGCTTTGTAAAGCCCAAGCTTGTTGCCCAGGCTGACCATGACACCGCCATAAGCAGAGGACAGATCACCCACCGCTTGCATGACAAAGGTTTCTAACTTGTTTTGATCGATAGCCGTTACGCACATGGTCTACGCTTCTCTTATTTGGTGTGAGGGTTTCAGTTGAAGGTATCAACTGGCCGCACTCATAATCTCAGCGGTGCCCCCTCACTATAAGAGTCAGAATCACCCTAAATCGGTTCGTTTGTGCCACGACGTTTTTGTGCGCTGGGAAACCTAAGCCATGCCTCAATCATTCGTTAGCTTTGGCGCTACTCCCTATCATGTCAGTCTGCTGGCGTTGCCTGATGCGGTAATCTCTACGCTGGCAGGTATCTACGATGTGATGAACGCTGCCTCATTGATGAACCTTGTGCCAGACGGTTCACCCGTGCCTTTTCATGTTGAGATTGTCGGCGAGGTCGAGGGCTCCCTTGCACTGGCGAGTGGCGTACCTATCAACGTGCAGCGGGCAATCGAGAGCATTACCACCACCGATATTGTGATCGTTCCCTCAGTATTGCTGAGCGCGTCTGGTTGGGAGAAGGGGCGTTATCCGCGCCTGATCAAGTGGCTGCAGGAAATGTACGACGGGGGCGCCGTGCTGTGCTCCGCTTGCTCAGGGGTTTTCCTGATAGCCGAGACTGGCCTTTTCGATGGCCGGGATGCCACGGTACATTTTGGCTACGCCCAGGCGTTTACGACTTGTTATCCCAAGGTGGTGGCGCACCCTGAACGTGTTTTGGTTATTGCTGGCCTGCGTGATGAATTGATCAGCTCCGGTGCCTCCACCAGCTGGCACGATTTAGCGTTATACCTTATTGCGCGCTACGCCGGTGCCACCACTGCGCAGGAAATCGCACGTCTATACGCGCTGCAGTGGCATCAGGACGGCCTTACTCCCTACATGATCTTCGAAGGTAAAACCGACCACGGCGATGCCGATATTCAGGCCGCGCAACAATGGCTGTGCACCCATTTTTCGGTCGCTAACCCTGTGGAGGAGATGATCAAGCGCTCCTCACTCGCCGAACGCACGTTCAAACGTCGATTTGCTAGCAGTACCGGTCTGACGCCTATCGTTTACATCCAACGTTTACGCATTGAGGACGCCAAACGCCGCCTGGAACGAACCGATGCCACTATCGATGACATCAGTTGGCAGGTGGGTTATGAGGATGCGGCTTTCTTTCGGCGCTTGTTTAAACGCACGACCGGTCTTGCGCCAGGCGCTTACCGTAAGCGATTCAGAATGCCAGATTTTACGCTGAGCTAGTCAGTATTCGTAGGGAGCCTCGCTCGATCGCTGCCTTGCCGCTGACCGAATTCGTGGCTGACCCTTATTGGTGGATTTAGGTGTTTGAGCGCAATAGGATTGTCGAGGCTGGTCAAGCTTCCTATAGCGAGGCATGTCGTTTGCCGCTACTGTATTCGCTTGTGCTAAACAAGGCCGGGAGCCATTCATGCAAAGCGATATTATCCTTCAGCGGCTAAGAGCTGACGACCCTAATGCTGACGCAGTTGCAGGCTGGACATTTGAAGCATGGGGTCATTTACACCCAGGGCTCACCCTAGAGCAGGCTATTGAACGTTTAAAGGCTGAATGTGGCCAGGGCGGTGTGCCTTCCATTTTTGTGGCGATGCAAGGCGAAACCCCCGTGGGAACCGCCAGCCTGACTGCTGATGATATGAGTATTCGCCGTGAATTTACTCCCTGGCTTGCCTCAGTATTTGTTCTACCCGAATGGCGGGGGCAGGGTATTGCCTCTGCGTTGGTACGCCGGGTAGAAGCCGAAGCAGCTGCGCATGGCTTTGAGCGCTGCTATCTCTATACCCCTGATCAACAGGCGCTTTATCGACGGCTGGGTTGGCAGGATAAGGAGGACGTTGAGTATCGGAAAGAGCACGTTACGGTGATGGCGCGGCAGCTAGATAAGCCACAAAACTGAGAGGCGTTTATGATCAGTGGCCGTGCGTTACGCTACTTCGATACTGTGGCTCGGTGCCGTTCACTGCGCCAAGCCGCTGCCCAGCTGCATATTGCCCCCACGGCGATTAGCCGTCAGATTGATCTGCTCGAACACCAGCTTGGCGCACCGCTCATCGAGCGCGGCCCCAATGGTATTAGCCTAACAGCAGCGGGGGAGCTATTAGCCGCCCAGGCCCAGCGCACGCTGCGTGACCTTGAACGGGTGCAGGAGCATATTGCAGACCTTAAAGGTTTGCGCACTGGCCGGGTCAGTTTGCAGGTATCGGAAGGCGTTGTGGCAGGCCTGCTAGCGCCTGCCTTGGCCAAGATGGGGCTGCGCTACCCTCATTTGAGTTTTGATATCGGAATTGCTAGCGCTAGCCAAATGGTGGAGGCGTTGCGCCGAGGCGATGCAGATATTGGCTTGTCGTTCTTTATGCCTCGCCACGAAGACATCGTGCCATTTGCCAGCGCCGAATTGCATCACCATGCTGTGATGGCCCCAGGCCATCCATTGGCCGTGGCTTCTGAGGTGAGTCTTCACACCTTGGCAGAGCACCGGCTTATCCTGCCTGATGAGTCCTATGGCGCTCGTCAAGCGCTAGAGCACGCTGCTCATCAGGCCGGGGTAGTTCTGGCTCCCACCTTCAAAACCGCTTCACTGGAAACCCAAAAAGCACTCGCCCTTAACGGCGCAGGCGTGCTGGTATTACCGCCGATGGCGGTTGCCCGCGAATGTCAGTTAGGCGAACTCGTCAGCATTCCCTTGTCCCCTTTAGAGCTCGAGGCAGCGCGAATTGACCTCTGTGTTTATCGTCATCGCCAGCGCAGCTTTGCCACCGACGCGTGCCTTTCGCTGCTGGCAAGTGCTCTGCAAACACTGCAAGACCCGCCATTTTGAAAGAGCTTGAAACTGAAAAATTTTGAAAAGCAGAGTGCACACAAATTGTGGACACTCTGCGGTCAATATTGAAATAGCAGAGAGCGCTGAGTGGGTTCATGCTGAGCTAATTGATAACGTCAGTCTGACAACAACAGCAAAAAGGTAATGTGATGCCTGAACTACATCAACTCACCGCCACTCAATTAATTGATGGCTACCGAGCCCATAGGTTCTCGCCAAAAGAAGTAGCCAGCGCCCTGGTTGAACATATCGACGCCTGGGAGCCGCACATCAATGCGCTGTATGCCTATCAGCCGGAAGCCTTCATTAAAGCAGCCGAAGCGTCTACACAGCGTTGGGCCAAGGGCGAGACAAGCGGCGTTTTGGACGGTGTCCCGGTCACTCTTAAAGAGTTGATTGCCACTAAAGGGATGCCGGTGCCGGTGGGCACGGGGCTGGGTGAGCAGGCTGCTGCCACTGAGGATGCACCCCCGGCTGCGCGCCTAGCGGAAGACAATGCCCTGCTGTTGGCAAAAACGACCTGCCCTGACTTTGGCATGCTCTCATCCGGGCTTTCTTCTTTTCATGGCCTAACCCGCAACCCCTGGAATTTGACCTGTAATACCGGCGGTTCAAGCGCGGGGGCGGGCGCGGCGGCGGCCGCTGGGCTTGGGCCGCTGCATGTGGGTACCGATATTGGTGGCTCGGTACGCCTGCCAGCGGCGTGGTGTGGGGTCGTCGGTTTTAAGCCTACGCTGGGCCGGGTACCCATAGATCCGTATTATGTGGGCCGCTGTGCCGGGCCCATGACCCGCAGCGTAAACGATGCCGCGTTAATGATGGCATCGCTTGCCCGCACGGATCGACGCGATGCAATGCGCCTGCCGCCGGAAGAGATCGACTGGATGGACTTAGCGTTAGACGTTAAAGGTTTGCGAGTGGGTGTGATGATGGAGGCGGGCTGCGGTCTGCCGTTGGATGATGAGATTCGCCAACATGTCGAGCAGGCTGCCAAGCAGCTAGAAGCCGCTGGGGCGACGCTGGTGCCGTTGGCACCCGTGCTGACCCGCGAAATGCTGGATGGTCTGGATCACTTCTGGCAAGCCCGACAGTGGAGCGAGCTGTTAAAGCTCTCGCCAGAAGAGCGAGAGCAGGTATTGCCCGCCATTTTAGCCTGGGCCGACGGTGGCGCGCGCTTAAGTGGCGTAGACGCGGTGCAGGGTTTTCAGCAAACCATGATGATGCGACGCGCCACCGAAGCGGTTTTTGATAAGGTGGACGCTGTCATATCGCCTACTACGCCGAATATTGCCTTTCCCGCAGAATGGCCATCGCCCACCAATGATCCGCGCCAACCCTTTGAGCATATTGCTTACACCGTGCCATGGAACATGGGCGAGCAGCCCGCTATTTCCCTTAATGCTGGGGTCAGTAGCGGTGATATGCCCATTGGCGTGCAGATGATTGGCCCACGTTTTGCGGATCATTTTGTACTCAAGCTGGCGCGGCAGCTTGAAGAGCGCCTGGCGCTACCCATGCGCTGGCCAACGCTGCCAACTGATAACGTTGAAGCTAAATAAAGCCGTTTTAAATAACCATTTCTAAAAGCCATCGTAAAAAACGGGTTATTAAAAAACTGTAGTTAAAAACCGACTTTAAAACTTGGATTCAGAAACTAAGGGGAACACTCATGGGGCGTTTATTGGTTCTGCCTACCTCCCGGGCAGGCTGGGGGCTGTTAATTGCATTTGTGGTATTGGTGCTGGCAGGCATATGGCCGGTGATTGGGATGGTGAACCGGGCCACCTTGGTGATGGGCTTGCCGCTGATAGTGGTGTGGAGCTATTTGGTAATTTTTGCCTGCGTGGTGGTGATGCTGATCGGTAACCGCATTGTGGAGAGAGACGACCATGAGTAGCCCCTGGCCACTGTTGATTACCTTGACCTATGTCGCCATCGCCATGGTGATTGGCCTGCGCGCCAGGGCAGGGCGCTCCATGAATAGCCTGGAAGAGTGGGGCGTGGCGGGTCGCAGTATGGGGCCGGTGACGCTCTACCTGTTGATTGCCGCTGGTAGTGTGAGTGCTTACACCTTTATGGGAGCTCCCGGTTGGGCTTACTCCAAAGGCGTCGCGGTATTTTATGTGGCGATCTACCTGGCTTATCTGGCATTGGTAGCGTGGTACTTCGGCCCCAAGGTATGGCAGTTCGGTGAACAGTTTGGCCACGTGACTCAGGCAAGCGCCATTTCCGACCGCTACCAGAGCCCCGCGCTGGGCGCACTGGCGGCACTCGTAATGGCGATCGGCTCTATTGCCTACGCGGTACTACAGACTATTGGCTCGGCGTATATTCTGTTCGTGATGAGCGGTGGTTTGATTCCGATTTGGTTGGGGGTTGTGCTGGTGCTGGCCTGCATTGCGGTCTATCTCTACGCCAGCGGCCAGCGCGCAATTGGCCGAACCAATGCATTTCAGGGGGTGTTAATGCTGATTGTGGCTTGGGCGGTTGGCCTGTGGGCTGTTCACAGTGCTACCGGTGGGCTGAGCTTTGCCGGAGTGTTTGAGCGTATTCAGACCGAGCATAGCGAGTTTCTCACTCTACCAGGCGCAGGCGGCGATATGAGCTTTAGCTTCTGGACGACCTCGATCATCGTTTCGATGTTTTCGTTTATGCCGCCGGTATGGACTCAGTGGATGAGTGCCTCTTCGGCGCGCACTATTCGCCGCAGTGCCACTTGGTTACCGACTTATTATGTCGTCATTCTACCCATGGTTGTCGTTGGTTTTATCGGCATTTTCTCGCTGCCTGAGCTGGCCCGGGCCGATACCGTGGTTCTCGAATACGCCATGCAACACTTGCCGGTGGTGCTGGTTGGATTGCTTGGCGCGGGTACCCTGGCGGCCTCAATGTCTTCCAGCGAGCCGTTTATTCATTCGGTATCGCTGTCGCTAAGCAAAGATGTGCTTCAGCCGGTGCTAAAACTTTCTGATGGCGTGACCGGAAAGCTCGCCCGGCTGCTGATACTGCCTATTATGTTCTTGGTGGTTGCGCCACTGGCGATTGCCGAACCCGGCAGTTTGGTAATGATTCTGTTAGTGGGGTTGGGGTTTGCTTCCCAGGTACTGCCTGCCTTTATCGGCATGTTCTTTTGGCCGCGGGCTTCTCGCTTGGGCGTGATGGCCGGTATCGTGGCGGGCTTTTTGATTACCGTGGCGTTTACTACGCTATGGCCACACCCGCTAGGCATTCATGCGGGGTTCTGGGGGCTGATGCTTAATCTGCCGGTGTTTGTGGCGGTTTCATTGATGACACCTGCTACCCACGTCGAGGTGGTGGAGCGCTTCTTTCGCATCGCTGCCCCCCGTGGGTTTACCCGTTTGAGTCAATAGGTGTATAGGGCGGCCACTGACTTAATCTATTCATGGTTATCGACTACCTTTATAACAAACCGTTTTTCTGCATCAATTTTTCTGCATCAAACAAGGTAATTCGATGAGTCATGCATTGACTGGACATAACCGCCCTCAGCAGGTGATTGAGGCAACCCACCAGGCGAATAACACCTTGCCAACGGCGACCCGTCAAGCCAAGTACGCAAAAATGGCGGCGTCGCCCTACCGCTTTTACCGTGGTAGCAACCATCTGTTTTGGAATGATGTGTGGCACGACTGGCGCTTTGCCCTGTTTGGTGGCTGGCCGGAAACCCAAACTTGGCTGCAGGGGGATGCCCATGTCTACAACTTCGGTGCTTATGGCCATCATGATGATCAAGTGCGCTACGGTATGGATGACTTTGATGATGCGCTAATTGGCGACTATCAATATGATCTGTGGCGGCTGGCCATCAGCGTCGTGCTTGATAGCCGTGAAAACGCTGAGTTAGATCCCAAAGCAATTGATAAAGCGCTTAAAAAGTTAATAGAGGGCTATTGCCAAACGCTAGCTGACCACGTCGACGGCAAGCCTGTGGAAGCGGTCACGCTTGATAGCGCCAAAGGTTCACTAAAGCCCTTTATGAGTAAAGTGGCGGATAAACAGAGCCGTGCCCGCATGCTCGAAAAGTGGACAGTGCTAAATGCGCAGCAAGGCCGCCAGTTCGCCGAACGGCCTGGCAAGCTGGCTAACCTGCCGGCGGATGTGGCCAGCCAACTGCGCCGCCTGATCGAGCAGGAGTACCAGCAAACGCTGCAACACGCCATAAAAGAGAGTGATCCCCACCATTTTAGAGTGAAGGATACGGCGCGACGCTTGGATGCAGGCACCGGTTCGTTGGGGGTAGAGCGCTATTACGTCTTGATTGAAGGCGGTGTTGAACACGAGCACGATGACATCATCCTGGATGTCAAAGAGCAGGTTCCCCCGGAAGCGTTTCGCTTAATGAATAAACACCAGCAGCAGGCGTGGCGTAAATTATTTCCTAACGAAGCTATTCGCCATGCGGCGGCGTTTCATGCGATTGCCGAACATCCTGACGCTTATCTCGGCTGGCTAACCATGAACGGAAAGGTATTTTCGGTGCGTGAACGCTCACCGTTCAAGAAAGACTTTCCGACCCATAAGCTCTCTGGCGGTAAGTCATATCGAAAACTGGCCCGACAGTGGGGAGAAATTCTCGCCCGAGAACACCTGCGCGGTGCTAAAGCGCTTAACCAAGGTGACTCAACACGCTTTGCCAAGTCCGTTTGCCAACGATTAAAAGGGCGTGAAAACCTGTTTGTTGAAGTGGTGTCGACACTGGCGGTGGCCTACGCCGACTGCACTGAGCAGGACTACGCCGTGTTTATCGATCACTTTCTGGCAGGGGGGGCTGCATAACCAGCCTACAGCATGAGCGATTACTGAGGCTGCTGTTTACCGAGCATAAATCCCTGTTCCTCAAGCGTCTCTTCCCATACAACACAGCGGTTGCGGCCGCTGTGCTTGGCTTGATAAAGCGCTTCATCGGCTAGTCGTAGCAATCGCTTAGGGTCTTGGGTGTGGTCAGGATAGGTTGCCACACCGCAGGAGAGCGTGATTTGCCGCAGCCGGGTGCCTTGATGGATGAATGCTTGATGAGCAATAGAGGTTAACAACGCCTTGGCGCGAGATTCGGCAGCGATTTGGGAGGTGGCGGGCAACAGGGCAACAAACTCTTCACCCCCAAAGCGACAGATCACGTCCATATCACGTAGGTGATGTCGCAACAGCAGGGCAATTTCAACCAGTACAGTGTCTCCTGCATCGTGGCCAAAGTCGTCGTTAATCTGTTTAAAATGATCCACATCTAGCATTAGCACGGAAAGTTGACTGGCATGCTGCTTAGCTCGCTGACACTGGTGGTCAAATGCCATATCAAAATGGCGTCGGTTATGCAGACCGGTTAACGGATCCTTGCGTGAGAGGCTTTCCAATTCTTGCACTAACCGGTCAAGGTCGGCGGTGCGCGCTGCCACTTGTTGCTCAAGAGTCTCATTGGCCATCGCAAGCTGTTGCTGTGTATGCCGGTAGTGCCACAGAAAAATTGCGGCGTTAGCCAACGAAAAAGCCAGCGTGCCGTAGCTCAAAGGCACACTACGCCAGCCCACAAAACCATGGGCGACCGCCATATCGGCCAACAGTAGTGGTGCAAAGAAAGTAAAACTAACGACCAGAAGCCGTTGTTCAAGGCTGAGCCGTTTAAAACGCATGAGCGCTAGCGCCAGCATCACGGGAAGCGTAAAGGCTAGCATGACATCAAATACAGGGAAGGTGAGTGAAAGGCTCACTACTCCCAGTCGAACCAGACAAATCGCAAGAATCAGGTACGCTAAGTGGATAACCCACAAGTGAGTTATCCAGCGCTTAGCGGTGCCTTCCAACCAGTAGCTGAGTAGCAATCCTAATGCCACCGGCAAGGCATAGTAGCTGCCTGCGCGTAGTGTGTCCCAGGCCAGTGGGCCATCGGCAATGAATTGACGGGCAGGCGTCTCTGCCAGCAGCATTAGACCTGAGGCGTAGGCAAATAACGCGATCGATCCGAAGCCGCGGCGTTCAGGGCCTATTATCGCGAAAATAGTGGCCAAGATGGCAAGTACCAGTACCAGTGCACTGACGCCAAGATCCTGAGCGGAGTCATGGATAACTTGTTTAAGAACCTCAATGCGCTCCATTACCTGAACTTGGCCCCATAGACCAATGCTGGTGTAGTAGGAGTAGAAGCGGAAGGTGAGCGTCTGACCGGCGGCATTTTCGGGTAGGTCGATCATGTGCCAGGGCCATCCCGCAAAATCACCTTTACCTTGATCGTCAAACTCACCGTATTGATAGATGAGTTCATCGCCTAGGTAAACTTGCCCAATCAAATTGATACTGGTGATAAAGAGGACGGGATCGCTCCAATCACCGGCGGGCACTGTAGTGCGTAGCCAGAGGTGTTCGTGCCCGTCTCGGCCGGGTGGGTTAGAAGGGGTATCTATCGCCTGCCACTCTGTTGAGTTGCTTTGCAACCATAGGGGGTGGTTATCAGCATCAAGAGGAGAGTCGCCCCAGCGATACTCCCAGCTTTGCAGTGGTTGAGAAGAGGTGTCGGCTTTAAGGCCAACAGAAAACGCCAACAGCATGGCAAAGGCCACCGTTAGCAGAATGCCGTGGCGTAAGGCTAACCCACAGGGCAGCATGGTGGGAGTCCTCATCTATGGGTAGCGGTCAATCTACTCATCAATGCAGTCACTTGGCTAATTACCTCGCGTGGATACTGTGGAAGGTTTATAAGCTAACAGTTTACCTAAAAACGTCGCGCAGGCGATGACATCCACTTCAACGTTGAGCCGCCCGTTTAGCTGCCATCAGGGCAAAATAAAACCGAGCCACTCAGGTGGCTCGGCCTATTACTTTTTCAGTGTACGCATTGATAACGCGCTTAGTGGCCGCTGGCAGCACCGCCTACGATCCCGCTGCGAAAGTCGCTGTCGCTTCGGTTTTTAAGGTGGTTAGCCACGGTATCCTCAGGTGAGCCCGCCATTTCACGGAACATGCCCATCGAGCCGAGCAGAGCAGAGGACTCGTAAGGTACGAACACGCGCTCCCCATTTTTTGCCATATTGGGTAACACCTTGATATAGCTCTGACCAAGCAGGTAGCCCACAACGGTGCGCTTATTCTCTTCACTATCGCCAATGGCGCTAAGCACCAGCTTAATTGACTCTTGCTCGCCTTGAGCGCGCAGAATCGCTGACTCTTTATCACCTTGGGCATTAAGAATTGAAGACTCACGCTGCCCCTGGGCCATGGCAATCGCCGCTGATTTTTCACCCTCTGCTTCGGTGACGGTGGCCCGGCGCTTACGCTCGGCGGCCATTTGCAGGCGCATAGCGGTTTCCACCTCTTCCGGCATGGCGATATCTTGCACCTCGACCCGAGAGATTTTGACCCCCCATTTGGAAGCAGGCTCTTCCATCGCGGCCTGGATCTCGTTATTCACTTCTGCCCGAGACTCAAACAGCTTATCCAGCTCCATTTTGCCGACCACCGAGCGCAAGGTGGTTTTTGCAAGAACTTCCACCGCTTGGCTCATATTCTCCACTTCATACACTGCCCGCTTGGGGTCGATGATTTGGTAGTAGAGCGCGCCGTTGATGCGCACAGTGACGTTGTCGGTGGTGACCACCGGCTGGCCGGGAAAGTCCATCACCGTTTCGCGGCGGTCGATACGGGTTTCGTCTGTGGTGATAGCGGTGTAGTCCTCACCCATTTTGCGATAACGCAGCATGGTGATTGCACGGGGTTGTTCAATGAAGGGGATGATGATGTTAATACCGCTTTCTAACACACGGTGGAACGAACCAAGCCGCTCAACCACCATCACTTCGGATTGGCGAATAATGATCAGGCCTTTAGAGATGATCACTACCGCGATCACAACAATAATAAGGCTTATTAATAAACCGGGACTAATCGGTAAATCCATTGTTAGGGCTCCTTGCGTTGGGAATTGTCATCTTGAGAGTCGACATCTGCGGGCTGATGTAGCGTGACCAGCGCAGTAGTGCCCTCAAAACGTCTAAAGACGACCGGGGTACCGTTGGGTAACGTGGTTTCACCGCTTTCAAGTACACGTAAACGGTAGAAATCGCCGTTCACTTTAATGCCTGTGGCATCATCAAAATCGCGGCGTAGAGTAATGTAGTGATTGCCTTTCTCCACGCCCGTGCCCGTTGTGCCATAAGCCACTCCACGCGGGGAAAAGTGCGGACGGATCACCATGATGGATAACGGCAACAATATGCCGGTAAAAATGGCCATGCTGAGCAGTTGCCAGGGAAGCGTTAATCCCAATGCCGTCACCGCTGCTGTGAGCGCAGCGGCAATACCCAGTGCAAGCAGCACCATCGCGCCAGAAGTCAGCTCTGCCAAACTCAGCAACAAGGCGAGTACTAGCCAGCTATAAGCCGGATTCCAGTCCATGTGCTCTCCAATGCAATATGTCGATGATCCTCTTAGGGTAACCCACTTAAGCAGTCTTGACCTGTGGGCTGCCTGTAGGTTTTAAACTTTAATGACCAATATTGCCGATAGGAACGTGCCATGCCCTTGTACGATATTAAAAGCCAAATGCCTACTTTCCGACCACTTCTCGCATTGAACATGGTGGTAGGTTTGTGTGTGGTAGCCGGAGTGCTGGTAGCGACGCCTGTCATTGCCCAGGAAAATGACCACCATGGCAGCCATGGCGAGCACTCAGCCGCTGCTGAGTCGCACGTTGATAACCCTGCCGTAGCTGCCTACCAAGCCGCCAGTGATCGTATGCATGAAGATATGGCAATGGCGTTTACTGGAAACCCAGATGTGGATTTCGCACAAGGCATGATTCCTCATCACGAGGGTGCGATTGCCATGGCTGAAGTAGTCCTTGAGTACGGTGAAGACGAGCAGATTCGCCAGTTAGCAGAAGAGATTATTGCCGCCCAGGAAAGCGAAATCGCATTCTTGAAAGGGTGGCTGAAGCGTCAAGACCACTAAGTGAGGCGTGGCCATCAGGTTGTGCCAATAATGACTAAGAGAGTGCTATCCTGCCTGCCTGCATAGATGCGAGCATAAAGGAGAAGGGCGTGTCGGGCGTTGTTTACTGGCTGGATATGGCGGGGGTCATCGTGTTCGCGCTATCGGGGGTGATTTTGGCGTGCCGGTCACGTATGGATCCGATAGGCATGCTGGTGTTGGCGGCGGTCACCGGCATTGGTGGGGGCACACTGCGGGATTTAGTGCTGGGCGTCAGGCCGGTGTTTTGGGTGACGGACCCGACTTACCTATGGGTGATCTTAGCTACCGTCGGCGTGTCGTTGATGGGGTTTCACTATATCCATCGCCTTTCGCGGGGCTTTTTGCCCATCGCCGATGCGTTTGGGTTGGCGCTGTTTACGGTGATTGGTACGCATAAAGCCCTGCTGCTGGGGAGCTCGGGCACGGTGGCCGTGTTAATGGGCATGATGACCGGGGTGGCTGGCGGCATGATCCGTGATGTGTTGGCCCAGCGAGTGCCCATGGTGCTGCGCGAAGAGGTGTACGCCACGGCTGCAATGGCCGGAGGCGTCGTTTACGTGGTGCTGCATGCGCTGGAGGCGCCACTTACTATAGCGATTGCCGCCTCACTAAGCGTCACTCTTGGGCTGCGTTTGGCGGCGATCCATTGGCACTTGGCGTTGCCGGTGTTTGCCTGGGTCACGGTGCCACCGAAAACCCATGATGAGACGGCAGCCCCACTCTCCACGCCGCAAAAAGCCAAAGAACGGGTCAAAATGATTCGCCGCGAGCGTAAACGCCGTTAGGGCCTGGGTACCTGATTGGCTACCCGCCAGCGATCAAACCAGCGGCGCGGTTGGATGACACGCAAGGTTGGCTCGCTGTCGTTAAGTACCACCCCCAATCCAAGCACGCCAAGGCGGGCATAGAGTGCCCCGTTGGCACTGCGATCGGCTAATGTGACATCCGAAAGGAGCAACAGCGGGCCGCCGGTGAGTGTTAAGTCACTCAGACGAATTTGCTCGCCGCTGATCGCTAGTTGTGCCGTGCCCTCGATATGGTGAACATTCAACAGTCGCCCGAGCCAGTCGCTATCTCTTGCCCGGGCGAGAAACAGCCGGGCGAGTAAGCCGGTATCGCGCATCTCAAGGCGCAGCTGGCTGGCGAGTCGAATAGGGTCTTCCCAGGCCAGCTGCGCATCCAGCATGGAGAGCGTTACCCACCAGCCAGCGTCTGAAGCGCCATTTTCACTCTGGCGATTGACGTTTTCCAGGCGTAAAAATGAGTCGTTGGCGGTAAATCGACGTGTTTCCAGATTACCGTCGGTTAGCTGTAGATAGAGTTGTAAGTCGCCTCGAAGCCGCTGATCCAGCAACGCTAGCTCTGCGCCAAAGGCGCGCAGGGTGATTTCGCCCTGGGCGTTTAAACCCTCCAGCAACCACTCGCTTTCCAGGCTGGCTTGCCCATCCAGCAAGGTAATCCCCGCACCTTCTGGCAGGTAGCGGTTGTAGCGGGTGAAGTCGGGCACTTCGGTAATCGGCAGCGCAATGCGGGTAGTGAAATGCTCGGGCAGGGGGGATTCGAGCACATCGCTAAAGCGCTCGGTTTGGGTGGTAAGGGCAAAATGGCGACCTTCCAAATGAGGGCTGTCATCGTCTTGGCGTCTTAGCGCAAAGCGGGGGATGCCAAGCGAGAGTTGGGCCTGCTCGGGGCTATCCAGTTGGGCGGTAAGTTCACCACGCCCGGTGGCGAGATAGTCTAAAAACGAGACCTCAAGTTGGTCAGCGTTGACGCGCAGCCGAGTGGGTGCCAACAAGCGGTTATCACGAAAGGCGCCTTGGACGAAAAGCTGGCCTTCTCCAGCGATAGTTAAGCCGTGGGCATCCGGTAAAAAAGCATTTAAAAAACTGAGTCGTTGCACGCTGCCTTCAAGCGCAAACTGCCCGCTGGGAACGCTGTCGCGGCGTTGAAAGCGGCCATCGGTTAACACTAATACGCTCTCTAGGCGCTCACTCGGTTGGTCGACATCACCCACTTGCCAGCTCAGCCGGGTGCCACTGATATTCAGTGTTGAGCCATCTATTGCCGCCTGTTTAATGGGCAGTAAAAGCTGCATATCGCTGGTTAAGGTGCCGCTTTCGTCGCCGTGCTGCCAGCGAGTATTCAGCGCTTCTCCGGCTAAGCTAACCTCGCCGCTGAGCTGTTCTGAAGCAATGTTGAGCTGGCCGTGACTGACGGCTTGGCCGCTAAGCAATTGCAACGGCGCAGGGTCTGGCAGCAGGGTGTTCAAGTAAGTTTGTAGCACGCTGATATCAGGCAGGCGCGCGGCTTGCCAACTGAGTGCCACGGATGCGTCTTCACGCGCACGTTGCGCATCAATGGGGCTCGTGATGACGGTACTGATATCGGCATCGTCAAGCAGCAGGCGGGCTTGGTGATGCAGCGTGGCCTGGCTAAAACTTAGCGTTGCCTCAATCATTTCTTGGGGGGTTAGCTGGGCGTCCAGTGAGCCACTGCCCTGGGCAGTAAAACCTAGCGTGTCAGCCGCTAGCTCTGGCGCTTGAACCCTTAGCTGGGCAACAAAAGGTCGCGACTCGCGAATGCTCGCGTTGGCCTCGATTTGACCATGGCCGGAAAGGCGCACGCCCTGTCCGTCAAAGCTCGTTTCCAGGTAGCGGTTAAGCATATCCAAACGGGTAATATCGCCCTGGAGTGAAAGTGTCGCTGCTGAGGGAAGATCGAGTTGATCCAGGCGCTGATTGGCAGTTTGGCTGGCCAGGCGTAGCTCAGCGTGCTGTGCATAGGTGTGTGATTCGAGTTGCGAATCGAGGTGTGAGTCGGCTAGCTCTTCTTCCGCTAATACGACATCAATCAGCTGCGTCGAAAAATGCAGTTGATCGTTCTCAACCGCCAGGCGAACTTGGCCTTCGCCGGTAGCCGTATGGTGTGGTGACGGGTTATCCGCCACTATCCAGCGCGGCGAGTCACTCGGTGCACGTAAACGCTGCTCATCCACCGCTAAGCGCAACTCAGGCGCGTCCAGCATAAGTTCGCTACCAGGTTGTAACTTGCCAGCGGTTAGCGCCAGTTCCCCCGTCAGTGCCCCGCGGCCCTCCAGGGTTAGCCAGGGTAGGGCGTCTAGGTAGGGCATAAAGACATCCCAGGCATCAGCCTGGGCATCCAACTGAAGCTGTGCCGAGAGCGCTGCCAGTAGATTGGGGTTCAACTCGCCGTTCTCGGCGTTGACAGGGTTTATCGTTTTGAGTGTGGCATCTGCGTTAAGATTGATAGCGCGTACTAAGGTGGCTTGGTCACTGAGGCGAACTAAGCGACCATGAGTGATGTCGAGGGAAATGTTAGGGATAGCTAAGGTATCGCGACTCAGGGTGGTCTCCGCTACTTGTAGCTGGCCCTCCGCTTCGAGGGCGATGTCGCCAACGGTCAGGCGGCGTATACCCTCAGCATCCAGTGCATTGATATGCAGCTCGCCGCGCAACAGGGCCAGTAGCGACAGCGAAAGGGTGGCGCGTTCGGCTTCAATCGAAATGGGCAGCGTTTCATCTTCACGGGCTAGATAAAGCCCCTCGACTTCCCAGCGGCCCGGATGTCGGCTGGCGCCTTTTTCCCAGCGGATATCGACACCTTCGAATTGCGAAATGCGTGCCGGAAGCCACTGGCTATTAAGCAGCCAATAGCTGCCCACCACCCAGATAAGGATGAGAAACAGTAGGCCAATCAATACCCTCAGCAGTAGGCGGGGTAGGCGATTTTTAGCAGTGTTCGCGTCTGACATAGTGGCTTCCCTAGCAGATAACTCCTGTTGGGGCGTGTTTTATGGCATTATGCGCGGCGTTGGGCAGTGACGGGTTTTCGATTTCAACGCTAGGCAGGCAACAAACGCCATGTTCAAGGATTTTTACGCGCAGCGCGGAGACTATGTAGTGATCTCTGCAGAGCAGGCCAGCCGCTTCGCCAAAGGCGTGGCGGGTGACTACAACCCTATTCATAACCCGGATGCACGGCGCTTTTGTGTGCCCGGTGATCTACTGTTTGTGCTGATACTCACAAAGTTTGGGTTGTCGCGGCAAATGGAATTTCGTTTCACCAACATGGTGGGCGCTGACACACCGCTAAAGTTTAGCGAAGCAGACGACGGTGCTCTTCACGTTTGCGATGAGAGCGGAAAATGTTACTTGCAGGTGGTGCGTAGTGGTGACATTACCCATGATCCCGCGGTAGTGGAAGCCTTTGCGCGTTGCTATGTGGCGTTTTCAGGCAAGAATTTTCCACACTATCTCAAACCGCTAATGGAGCAGCATGGGGTCATGTTTAACCCTAAACGCCCCCTGGTGATCTACGATAGCATGGGATTTTCGCTTAAGCGTTTAGATGGCTTTTCGCCGGGACTAATGCTGAATCACTCTTCGTTAGAGGTTCATGGGAAACGCGCCGATGCGCTGCTGGAATTCTCGATTGAATCCGCCGGGGAAGCGGTGGGTGTCGGTTCCAAGAAGCTTGTGGTGAGTGGCCTGTGTGATTACGACGCCGATGAAATGGCCGCCATAGTAGAAGAGTTTTACCGCTTAAAGGCTGCCTACGAGTCGGCCTAGCGTCCAGTCGAGGCCATCGGCGGCATCATAGCCTGTGGCATTACATCGACTTCAACTTCCAAACGATGTTCGCCACCGCCATTCATAACGCCTTTGAGCGGGGCGACATCGGCATAATCACGCCCCCAGGCCAACACCGGATGCTGCTCGCCAGCCACGGTGCCGTTGGTGGGGTCGAGAGCAAGCCAGCCCCAATCGGGAATCCAGGTTGCCAGCCACGCATGGGAAGCATCTGCGCCGATAAGGCGTGGCTGCCCTGGTGGTGGCTGGGTTTCTAGGTAGCCGCTGACATAACGGGCGGCGAGACCCACTGAGCGCAAGGCGCCAATCGCCAGATGGGCGAAGTCTTGGCACACGCCGCGGCGGCTGGCGAGCACTTCGCTTAGCGGTGTCGCCAGTGTGGTAAAGCTGGGGTCGTACTCAAAGGTTTGGTGAATCAGTTGATTAAGCGCCAGTGCCGCTTCAACGATCGGTCTGCCTGGGGTAAAGCAGCTGCGGGCAAAGCTGGCTAGCTCATCGTTACGGCGGATAAACGGTGAGTCGAGGCGGTAAAGCTGAATATCAAAGCTGTTGTTCTGGCTAAGCTGCTGAGCAACCTGTTCCCACGTAGTTGAAGTGGTTGGTAGCGCCGCTAAGGGTTGTGTGCTCAGTGGCGTTACTACCGTGACATCCAGCGTTTGATGGACATCCTCCATCGCGAAATAGAGTACTCGATTGCCAAATACGTCGCGGCGCTCCATTTGCACCTGGGGCGCGGGGCTGATCTGAAGCTCCGATGCGCCACACTGCTGGTGCGGGGTTTTACGCGGTAGCACCCGCGCTTCGCTATGGCACAGGGTCACTGGGGCGCTGTAGTGGTAGCGTGTGGTATGGCGCAATGTGTAGTTCATGCATCGAGCTCCATACTGACTAACTGGCGCGGCCGCTCCACGTGGCTGAAATGGCTCTGGCTAATGGCTTCACATAGCGCGCTTAAGGGCTCAATCAAGGCATCCAGCAGTTGTGCTAAGGCATCCTGCGCTTCAGGCGTCTCGGCCAAGTGGCTCAAGCGATCAATATCGGCTAGGTGCAGCGCCGCATTGGCTTGAATCAGCAGCCGCCGCTCAGCGTTACGGTAGGGCGATGTGCTGCCCGGAAGGCGATCCATCTGGCGCTCAATGCGTTTGAGCATATAGCCCACCGAGCGGGGATTGGTTTCGTCGAACAACAGTAGATCGAGAATCGCCGCTGGATGAAGCTCGCTGCGGTAGCGCCGCCGGTAGGCGGTAAAGTTGTCGGTGGTGGCAAGCACCACTTCCCATAGCGCTAAGCCCGGCGTATGGGGCGCATTGAGGGTGAGCTTGAGCAGTGAAAGCAAGCCCAGCACACGATCTAAAAAGCGGCCGATATCCATAAACCGCCAGCCGTAGTGATGCGGCATGGTTTCGTTGCATAGCCCAAAGAAGGCGGCTAGCTGTGCCGACAGTCCTTCGCAGGCGCGCCTTGCAGCGCTAGCCCCTAAACTGGGGTTAAAGGTGGCTATGCGCTGGCGCAACTGGTGGACTACCCGCCAGGAGTCGTCGCCTAAATGGTCGCGCACGCTGCGCGCATTGCGCATTAGCTGGGCAAACAGCGGCTGCAGTGCTTGGGGATCCACATCATCAAATTGGGCCAGCAGTGCGGCGCGTTTGAGTTCGAAGCCAATCAGCGGCGCCTGAAGCCGCTGTTCGTCCTCTTCGTTTAGCGTGGTGATATCCAGCGCTAGCAGCAGTTCATCGAGTAGCTGGTCGGCGATTTCATCCTGGTCGTACTCCATCAGCCTCATCAGCGCTTCACGCAGCAGGCGCGCGCGCGTGTCTAAGCGCTCACCGTAGCGACCTAGCCAAAATAGGCTTTCGGCTACCCGGCTGGGTAGGTCAGTGCCGTCACGGGTCGCCACCACCGGGCCGCGGGCCTGGCGTAACTGGCTAACATGGGGCTGGGGTGCAGCGGCGGTGACCCACACATCCTTAACGATAGTGCTGCTTAATGACGGCGAGCCAGGTTCACCCACCCAGGCTAAACCGCCGGGCATCACTTGGTACTCACTTGCTTCGCTGCTTTTGCCTTTGGCGTTGTTTTGGATGGCGCTGGCTGGCGTGCGGGTCACAAAGCAGCGCAGGTTGAGGGTGGTGGGCTCTAGGCGCTGTAGGTAGCTATCAAAAATTGGTGCAGTGGCGGATTCCGTCGAGGCATCGGCGTTGGGCAACAGCAGGGTTTCGCCCAGCAGATGTTCGCACAGCATCGGTAAGTAATCGGCTAATACAGGAGCTTCCAAAATGCCCACCCCCAAGGCGTTGGATAGCGCCACGCCGCCTGCGCGCATGGCCTGCAGCAGCCCGGGTACGCCAAGCTGCGAATCACCACGCAGTTCCAGCGGGTCGCAGTAAGCATCGTCGCAGTGGCGCAGCACCACATCCACTGGCTGCAAACCGCCTAGCGTACGCAGCCATACCTGGGTATCGCGTACGACTAAGTCCTGGCCTTCTACCAGCGCGATATTGAGATAGTTGGCAAGGTAAGCGTGCTCAAAGTAGCGTGGGCTTCCCGGTCCCGGCGTTAATAAGATAAGCGTGGGGTTGTCGCGATGCTGATAGGCCATGGCGATCAGCGTGCGGTGGTGCAGGTCAAGAAACCCCGCCAGCCGCTTCAACGGCGCATTGCGATACATATCCGGCAGCGCGCGGGCCATCAGTATGCGGTTTTCAAGCGCAAAACCTGTACCTGATGGCGCCTGTAGGCGATCTGCCATCACCCGCCACTGGCCTTTTGTATCCACAATGACATCTACACCGTGGAAGTTGATCGCAGCGCGGTCATTGGGTAGTGACTGGTGGCAAGGCAACAGTAAGTGCGGGGATGCAAGCAACGCTTGGCTGGGTAAGAGACCCGCCTCAAAGAGCGTTTTGGGCCCATAAATATCAGCATAAAGGGCGCTCAACAGACGACTGCGCTGGATTAGCCCCACTTCTAATGTCTGCCACTGTGCTTGATCAATTACCCAGGGCAGAGGATCAAGCCGCCACGAACGCCCCTGGGTGTCATCGTGCATATTAAAAATCACGCCGTTTTCAGCCAGCAGGCGCTGTATTTCTTCATGCTGCTGCAAGCGACCCGTAGGGCCCATACCTTCTAGGGAGCCGAGTAAGCTCTGCCAACCGGGGCGCAACTGCCCCTGACCATCGAGCATGGCGTCAAAGGTGCCGGGCTGTCCCTTGCCTAGCTGATGTAAGTAATCCTCGACGAGCCCGTTAGCCACGGGCGCGAGGAGGGAGGGAGAGACAGGGGCCGTCATTATCCTTGTAATCCTGAGAGGTAAGGGGCGGATTATCCTGTACTGGGCGCTAAGAGAAAAGCGTTAGCTTTGTTAAAAAACATTAACTGGGCGTCCAACGCAGGTCGAGGGTTTGTGGCAGTTCCAGGCTAGGCGTTTCCAGCTTGGGCACCTGATGTCCGTGGCGATGGCCGCTGTCACTAAAACGCCCCAGTCGGCGCGCTTCGGCTTCAAACGCATTGACCGGGAAGGTGTCGAAGTTACGCCCTGTGGGGTGCACCACGTAATAGGTACAGCCCGCCACTGAGCGCTGATTCCAGGTATCGATGACATCAAATACCAACGGTGCGTGAATGGGAATTTGCGGATGCAGCGCAGACGGTGGCTGCCAAGCGCGATAGCGCACCCCGGCCACCGCTTCGCCGTTTCTGCCGGTGGCAGAAAGCGGTACCCGACGACCGTTGCAGGTCACCACGTAGCGGTCGCCGCTCATGCCGCTGACTTTGACTTCCAGGCGTTCCACTGAGGAATCCACATAGCGGGCGGTGCCGCCTGCGGAGGCTTCTTCACCAAGCACGTGCCAGGGCTCGATAGCCTGGCGCAGCTCAATATCCAGCATCGGGGTGTGCAAGCGCCCGTGTAGCGGGAAGCGGAACTCCAGGAAGGGGGCGAACCACTGCAGGTCAAAGTCGAAGCCGTGGTGGCGCAAGTCACTTAACACATCGTCAAGGTCATTCCACAGGTAGTGAGGCAGCATCCAGCGATCCTGTAACGCGCTACCCCAACGCACCGGTTTGGCCCGGTAGGGGGTTTTCCAGCAGCGCGCGACAAGGGCGCGGATCAGCAGCATCTGCATTAACCCCATGCGGGCGTGGGGCGGCATCTCAAAGCCGCGTAGTTCCAGTAATCCTAGCCGGCCGCTGTCGCTATCCGGCGAGTAGAGCTTGTCGATACAGAACTCGGCGCGGTGGGTATTGCCGGTCAAGTCGGTTAGCAGGTGACGCAGTAAGCGATCCACCAGCCAGGGTTGTACGACCTCACCTTCGGGCATTTGCTGCAGGGCAATTTCCAGCTCATAGAGCGCTTCATGGCGTGCTTCATCCACTCGTGGCGCTTGGCTGGTAGGGCCAATAAACAGGCCCGAAAACAGGTAAGAAAGGCTGGGGTGGTGCTGCCAATAAGTGACCAGACTGGCTAGCAAGTCTGGTCGGCGTAAAAACGGCGAATCCTCAGGGGTAATGCCGCCAAGGGTGACATGGTTACCACCGCCGGTACCGGTATGGCGCCCATCCAGCATGAATTTCTCAGTGCCCAGGCGGGTTTCACGTGCCTCGGCATACAGCCGTTCAGTTTGCGCGACCAGGGTTTGCCAACTGGCAGCGGGCATAATGTTCACTTCGATCACGCCCGGGTCGGGGGTGATCATAAAGTTTTCCAGGCGCGGATCCCTAGGCGGCGAATAGCCCTCTACCATCACCGGGCAGGCGAGCTCCTTGGCGCACTCTTCAACGGTGCTCAGCAGGTCGAGGTAGTGCTCTAAGCTGGTCAGCGGCGGCAGGAAAATATGCAGGCGGCCTTCCCGTGGCTCCACACATAGGCTGGTGTGAATAACGCCACTCTCAGTGTCGATTTCCGCCCGGGGCTGCTGCTGAACCGCTTCGCCCTCAGGATGAGAAGGGCTTGGGTGGCTGGTTCTACCCAAGCGTTCGGCCTCGCTGAGGTGGGGCTGTTCGGCGTTGCGGCGAGCAACTTCACCGTGAATATCGCCTAATTCTGGACGGGGCGCGAATAGCGACTCCGGTTGGGGCTGCTCTTCTGGGTCAGCCCAAGGCAGCGCCGAAAGCGGTAAACGCAGGCCCATGGGCGAGTCGCCGGGCACCAGGAACAGGTGTTCACGCTTGAGCGGCCAGCGACCGCTTTCCCAGCGGTGGGCCTGGCTAATCGAGTGGCGCAACGGTAGGGCATAACCAACCACTTCGCCTAAGCCTTGTTCTAATAAGCGCGCTAACCGGTGGCGTTCGGCGTCATCTTTGAGATTGGCTTCACGTGGGTCAACGTTGACCGGTAGTGACTGCTCTTTCCATAGATAGTAGTAGGTGTCCTCGAACGCCGGAATCCAGTAGCGCTCGGCTACGCCCAGGCGTTCGCTAAGCGCTTTAGTAAAGCGCTGAGCCATTGCATCATCTGCATTGATCTCTGGTGAGCCTTCTAGGCAGGCTAGCCATTGCGGGTCGCGCCATAGGGGTACGCCATCTTTACGCCAGTAACAGGCTAGCGCCCAGCGGGGCAGCGGTTCGCCGGGGTACCACTTGCCTTGCTGTTGCTGGATAGCGCTGCCGGGGGCGTAAGCGGCCTGCAGCCGGGTTAGCAGTGCCTCAGCGCGTTCGCGCTTGTGTTCGCCCAGGGCTTCGGTATTCCACTGCGGGCTCTCCACATCGTCGATCGAGACAAAGGTGGGTTCGCCGCCCATGGTCAGGCGTACGTCCTGGTGGAGCAGCTCGGCATCTACTTCGTCACCCAATGCGCAGATACGCTGCCACTGCTCATCGCTATAGGGCTTGGTGACCCGCGGGTCTTCGTGGATGCGTTCCACTTCCATGGTGACATCGAAAGTGACTTCACACTTATCCGAAAACCCGGTAATCGCCGCCGCACTACCAGTCGTCGGGGTGGCGGCGAGGGGGATGTGGCCTTCGCCAGCGAACAGCCCTGAAGTGGGATCGAGCCCCACCCAGCCCGCGCCGGGCAGGAAGACTTCGGTCCAGGCGTGTAGGTCGGTGAAATCCACTTCGCTGCCGCTGGGGCCATCCAGCGCTTTGACGTCGGACTTGAGCTGAATGAGGTAGCCTGACACAAAGCGTGCGGCAAGGCCCAAATGGCGGAAAATTTGTACCAGCAGCCAAGCGCTGTCGCGGCAGGATCCGCTGGCGAACGTTAAGGTTTCTTCGCAGCTCTGAACACCGGGCTCCATGCGTACCAGATAACCAATATCCTCCTGCAGGCGTTGATTAAGCGCTACCAGGAAATCGACGGTGGTGGTGGGTTCGCGGGGAACGGCCTTGAGCCACTCCATCAACCGTGGCCCTGACTCGGTTATTTCCAGATAGGGGCTTAGTTCCTGGCGCAGTGCTTCGGGGTAGGCAAAGGGAATCGTTTGCGCAATGTCGTCCAAGAAGAAATCGAACGGGTTGATCACCGTCATTGGCGCGATGAGCTCGACGGCAATGGTTAACTCTTTACGCGGTTCGGGGAACACCACACGGGCATTGAAGTTGCCAAACGGATCCTGTTGCCAGTTTAAAAAGTGGTCGTCGCCGGAGAGCTTGAGCGAGTAGGCCTCAATATGGGTGCGGCAGTGGGGCGCGGGACGCAGCCGAATAACATGGGGCGAAAGACGCACCGGGCGGTCAAAGTGGTAGGTCGTACGATGATACAAGGCAACGCGAATGGTCATGGGCCACCCTCAAAAGAACCGTTATCAACCGGTGGGTCGGTTGGGTTAAAGAATAACCGAACGTTTCGCAAGTATCGTTCCACTTTTACTTTTTTGCAGCCGCTATCTTAACTAAGGCGTTTAACTAAAGTGGAAATCACTTAATGCACCAAAATAGCACTGCTTTACTGCACCGATGTGGGGCAGAAAGTCGCTTTAATTGGCTCGTGCTCCCTGTCAAGAAGCGTTTAAGTAAGCGAACGTTGAAATATCGCAAAAGATGGTACGTATTTTGCTCTCAATTGTTTGATTGTTTTGCGCGCGGCAGGCCTACACTGTGCATTGAGGAAGTTGCCGCTTCCACCCCAGCGCCAGGAGAGCGCCCATGAGCCAAGTGAATTGGAATAACTATGCGTGTCGTGATTACTACGATGAGCTGATGGCCGCACCCGGTCAGCCTCGCGATTCAGCGGGTGAATTGTGCAACATGTTGGCAAGGTTTAGCGCAGAAGAGTTAGCCGAGCGGAAAACCGCGGCGGAAATCGCCATTCGTACCATGGGGATTACCTTCACTGTCTACTCTGAAGGCGCGATGATTGACCGCGCTTGGCCCTTTGATATTGTGCCGCGGATTATTCCCGCCAGCGAGTGGCGTAAAACCGAGGCAGGCCTCAAACAGCGCGTGCAGGCGCTAAACCTATTTATTGATGATCTCTACCACGACCAAAAAGTTATTAAGGACAAAGTATTGCCCGCCGAGGTGCTAGCGCAGTCGGTTAATTTCCGCCCCCAGTGCGTCGGTATTAATCCCCCTCACGGGGTGTGGGCCCATGTATGCGGTTCAGATCTAGTGCGCGATGGGGATGGCACGCTGTATGTGTTGGAGGATAACTTACGCATTCCTTCCGGCGTCTCCTACATGTTGGAAAACCGTAATGTCACCAAGCGGGTACTGCCGGAGCTGTTTGCCACTGGCAAAATCCTCCCCGTTGATGACTATGTGGCCAATCTCTACGACATGCTCGCCGCAATGTCACCCCGCCCTGGAGATGATCCTCAGGTGGTGGTGCTGACCCCTGGAATCTATAACTCCGCTTACTTTGAGCATGCCTACCTTGCCCAGCAAATGGGCGTTGAGCTGGTGCAAGGCAGCGACTTGCTAGTGGATGACAATGATGTGGTGTACATGCGCACCGTAGAAGGCCTGCGCCGAGTCGACGTTATCTATCGTCGCGTGGATGACGAGTTTCTCGACCCGGAAGCGTTTAACCCTGACTCCATGCTGGGGGTGGCGGGCCTGATGCGCGCTTGGCGTGCTGGCAAAGTAGCGCTGGCCAATGCACCCGGTGCTGGCGTGGCAGATGACAAGGTTGTTTATGCGTTCGTGCCTGCGCTGATCCGCTACTATCTTGACCAGGAGCCGCTGCTGCCGAACGTGCCCAGTTACCTGTGCATGTTCGAAGATGATCGCCGCTATGTGCTTGATCATCTCGATGAGCTGGTGGTGAAGCCAGCCAATGAGTCGGGGGGCTACGGCATGCTGATTGGCCCGCGCTCAACCAAAGAGACCCGCGAAGAGTTTGCCCGCTTGATTAAGGCGAACCCGCGCAACTACATGGCGCAGCCCACCCTGGCGCTGTCGACCACACCGACGTTGGCGAATGGTATACCTCAGCCGCGCCATGTGGATTTACGCCCTTTCATACTCTCTGGGCCTGAAATCCACGTCACCACGGGTGGCCTCACCCGCGTGGCATTGATAGAGGGGTCGTTGGTGGTGAACTCCTCTCAAGGTGGTGGCAGTAAAGATACCTGGATTGTAGAAACCGACGATAAGGCGGCAGTGGCCGCGGTGAAAGGAGCCTAACGCCATGCTGTCACGCGTTGCAGAGAACCTCTACTGGATGGCGCGCTATATTGAACGTGCGGAAGATACCGCACGTTTACTGAGCGTCAATAGTCACCTTATGCTCGATTTGCCGGCGCGCCTGCCGCTGGGTTGGGCGCCGCTTATCGAAATGACCGGCAGCCTGGAAGCTTTCACCGCACGCCATGAAGACTTTGATGAGCGCAACGTGGTGCATTTTTTATGCGCTGATCCCGACAATGATATTTCGATTATTTCCGCGCTTGCCAGTGCCCGTGAGAACCTGAGAACCACCCGAGATGTGGTGCCCCGGGAAATTTGGGAAGAGGTTAACCAGCTCTATCTGAGTGTCGCCGACCATGCTGAAAATGGCGTTAGTCCGCGTCGTCGTGATAGTTTTCTTAAAAGCGTTATTCGTGGTTGCCAGGCGTTGACGGGCCTCATTGAAGGGACGTTAAGCCATGGCCCTGCGCGAACGTTTATTGAGTTGGGTCGTCAGTTGGAGCGGGCCGATATGACCACCCGCATTGTTGATGTGCGCTCTGCCAGCTTATTGCCACAAAACCCTGAAGAGTTGCTGCCGTTTGAGAACCTGCAATGGATGAGCGTGCTCAAGTCGCTCACCGCTTACCAAATGTACCGTCAGCAAGTACGCTTGCGCGTGCGCGGGCCGGATGTGCTGCGTTTTTTGCTGCAAGATCCCAACCTGCCACGCTCGATTGCCTGCAGCCTTGAAACCCTGGGCCATGAGCTAACACTGCTACCAAGACAGGATCGCCCGGCGGCGACCGTTTCACTGGTGCGCGCCGATGTAGTGGATGCCGATATCCAAGCGTTAGCCCATTCACCCAGTAAGCTGCACCTGTTTATCGATGAACTGCAGATCGGCTTTGCCGCCATCCACGATACGCTTAGCGCGACCTACTTTGTGAATGACGACAGCGTGCCCCGTGTCACCCAAACCCAGAGTCAGAGCCAAAGTCAGAGCCACGCGGGGGATAACGACAACGACTAAGTGTTAATTACTGATGCTCTAATGGGCTGGCGGCCTGAATGATGTGGTGCAGGTACGCCAGTTTCTCGCGCACCGGCGGGGCAAGTACCCCAGGCGCTAAATCGAGCAGGCCCATATCTCGGTTGAGCTCATTTACTGCCATGCCTACCTGATGAAAAGCAATCAGCATGCTCTCTAGGCTGCCGTCGTACTCAACGTGTGTGATGCCCATGTGCAGCGCCGTATCCAGCACGGCGACCATGTCCAAGTAATAGGCAAATGTTTCGGCGAAATCTTCCCAGGGGTGCATGGTGGCGTAGGCTGAGATAAAGCGGTTGGGCCAGTCGCCGGGGGCACCCTGCTGGTAGTAACGCTCTAACGCTTCGGCATAGCTTGGCCGATGGTGGTTGCCAAATACAGCGCGACACGCCTCTTCATCGCGATCCTTAACCAAAACATCCCAGTAATAGTGACCGATCTCGTGGCGGAAGTGGCCAATCAAGGTGCGGTGCGACTCGTTCATATCGACCCGCAAACGCTCGCGCTCAACGTCGTCAGCCTCTTTGACATTAATGGTGATATGTCCTGATGCATGGCCGGTATACACTTTCTTCTGGTTCGCAGTGGAGCGCCATAACCCTTGGTCGGGCAGGGCATCCGCCATAAACGAGAAACTTAATGGCACCGCAATAGCATCCTCTTGGGTGCCGTGGGGCAGTTTGAGTAGATCGAGGGTGTGAAACAGGCGCCTTTTGGCAGCTTCAAGCGCTGCCCACCGCTCGCGGTTTCCATCGATGGTTAAGTCGGGAATCATGGCGTTATATCGGCAGCAGTCGCATAGCGCGTCAGCTTGGCCGTTTTCCATCACCACCATGCGATTGCAGACGTTCTCAACAGCGTAGTTGTGACACTTCATCAGCGCCGTATCACAACCTGGATAGGTGCAGTGATAGCCGCCGTAAGCCAGGGGCTCAATGGCAACGATATTGCTGCAAGCCGGGCACCAGCCGACCTCTGACTGGCAGCCAAGGCAGTGGGTGTTTTCGTAGAACAGCGGATTGCCACAGCGGCAGCTAAAAGTCTGCATAGATAATTCCCTGTGTTAAAACACGTGCGTTCGCCGTGTGCGATCCGCGAAACTGCGGCACACTGAGTAGCCGAAGCATAGCCAGCCTGACGACACAATGGAAAGGCTAATTGACGTCCCGCTGTAGATTTTGTTTACTCATACGATACTTGATTGACGTTTACGTCAACTTGCTGCTATACCCTGTGTTCTTACTTTAACGCGATAGACTTTTTACAAACCGATTTCTTACAACCATCACGACCATAACCACCATTGTCATTACAATCAGAGCCATAACAACCAGAGCCATAACAACCACAATCATAAACAGGAGCAACGCTATGTCCGTTCGCGAAATCCCCATGTATATCGATGGTCAGCCCGTGCAGTCGCAAAGCCAGGAGTGGCGCGATGTGGTTAACCCCGCCACGCAAGAGGTAGTCGCCCGGGTACCGTTCTGTACCGCTGATGAAGTAGAACGCGCTATCAGCAGCTCTAAAGAAGCGTTTAAGGAGTGGCGTAAAGTCCCGCTGGGAAAACGCATGCGCATCATGCTCAAGCTGCAGGCGCTGATTCGCGACAATACCGCTGAACTGGCGGCACTGATTACCGAGGAGCATGGTAAAACCCTGCCCGATGCGGAAGGCGAAGTGGGCCGTGGCTTGGAAGTGGTGGAACACGCCTGCTCGATTACTTCGCTGCAGTTGGGTGAATTAGCTGAAAACGCTGCCAACGAGGTAGACGTTTACACCATGCACCAACCGCTAGGGGTGGGGGCGGGAATTACCGCCTTTAACTTCCCGATTATGCTGCCCTGTTTTATGTTCCCGCTGGCGATTGCCACCGGTAATACCTTTGTTCTCAAACCATCGGAGCAAGACCCTAGCTCTACCATGCGTTTAGTGGAATTAGCTCATGAAGCCGGTGTCCCTGCGGGCGTGCTCAATGTGGTGCACGGTGGCCCGGATGTGGCCAACCAAATTGCTGACCATCAGGATATCAAAGCGCTCTCGTTCATCGGCTCTACCCATGTGGGGTCGCTGCTGTATAACCGTGCGGCGGCGGCAGGCAAGCGGATGCAAGCGATGATGGGGGCCAAGAACCACTGCGTGGTGATGCCCGATGCTAACCGTAGCCAAGCGATTAACAACCTGCTGGGCTCAGCCTTTGGCGCGGCGGGCCAACGCTGCATGGCAAACTCGGTAGTGGTGCTGGTGGGGGAGGCGCGTGAGTGGCTGAGTGATATCGTCGATGCGGCGCGAGCAATGAAAGTCGGTCCTGGCACTCAGCTTGATGCGGATTTGGGCCCACTGGTGTCACCCGCTGCCCGTGATCGTGTCCTGCGTTTAATCGATGCGGGGGAGAAAGAGGGCGCCAAACTGATGGTCGATGGGCGCAATGTTCAGGTGGAGGGTTATCCAAACGGCAACTTTGTGGGGCCGACCCTGTTTGCTGACGTAACGGCGGATATGACCATTTACCGAGAGGAGATTTTTGGTCCTGTTCTGTGTGTGGTGAGTGTTGAAACACTTGATGAGGCGATTGCCTTTATTAATGCCAACCCTAACGGCAACGGCACCTCTATCTTTACCAACTCCGGTTGGGTCGCGCGCCGTTTTGAAACCGATATCGACGTGGGTCAAATTGGTATTAACGTGCCGATTCCAGTGCCGGTTGCTTACTTCAGCTTCACTGGTTCAAGGGCTTCAAAGCTAGGCGATTTAGGCCCTAATGGTAAGCAAGCGATTGCTTTCTGGACACAAACAAAAACCGTGACAGCGCGTTGGTTTGAACCAGAAAATGTTTCCAGTGGTATTAACAGCACGATTTCACTGGGCTAAGGAGCGTTTGCTGGGTTAACGAACATTGGCCCTGCAGAAAACAGGGCCAATTGACGGGCGTGTAACGGCTGTCCTGGCTTAGAAATTATCGAATAAAGGCAGGCTTTCTTCGAGTAATTGTTCGATGGGGCCGAGCTGGCTTTCATGTAACACTAAAAGTGATTCTTCATGCATAAACTGAGCCGCTGTTGGAACGAGTAGCGCAAATTCACCCTCTTCAAGATGAAATTCATGTATTTCGCGCATGCCTAATGGCGTCATGCACTGGGAGCAGCGGTAGTTGTCATCTTCACCGTAAATGAGACGGTGGTACATTTTGAACAGCGTGTAGAGGGCTAAACCGCCTTCAAACGCTGGCCATCGTGCTGGGGTATCGCGAATGTCGTTAGTGAGTTCTTGGCCCTCTGCTTTGGCATCTGCAATCGCATCGGCGAGTGGGGCGGCAAGAATGGCGGTCTTGTCGGCAGGCAGCGGTGTGTTCTGCTTCGAGGCTCGTTCAAAATCCTGTACTGCGCGCTTAAAGTCCACCACACCACTGAGAGAGTAGTCGACATGCTGTAGGTCTTCGGGCTCAAAGCCACCGTTTTCCCAGCCATGGATAACGCGGAGTGTCATTTGACCGCGTGTCATTGGGCGGGCCAGCAACATATGCAACATGATACGAATATGCAACTGACGCTCATCGGTATCATTTTCAAACGCTCGATAGGGGTCAGCAAACAGCTCGTTTAGGCGACCGGGGGTATGTTCCTTGGCTTCGTTTTGGTTCATGACAGTGTCCCTTTGAACGAACTGTTTATTAAGAGAGTAGTGCGCGGTTTTTATCACAGATCGATACATCAGTATGGCGAGCAGGTGTGCTGATTAAAAGCGTCTTAATTTAGTTTTTTGTTACTCATCAGCTAACCCTTTTTTACCAGATGTTTAAATTTAACAATAAAGAGGTGAGTATGTCTGCATCATTAAGTAGTTTTAACGTGCCTGAAACATTGGATGATCTGCCGGAAGATATTCGTAGTACCATTTTGGCCGTTCAGGAGAAAGCGGGGTTTGTGCCCAATGTCTTTCTGATGCTGGCCCATCGCCCCGCTGAGTTTCGTGCTTTTTTTGCCTATCACGATGCGTTAATGGAACGCGAATCGGACACGCTCACTAAAGCTGAAAAAGAGATGATTGTGGTCGCTACCAGCGCGCGTAACCGCTGCTTGTATTGTGTGGTCGCTCACGGTGCTCTGGTGCGCATTTACAGTAAAGATCCGCTGCTCGCCGACCAAGTGGCGATCAACCATCGCGTGGCGCCGATTAGTGAGCGCCACAGAGTAATGCTCGATTTTGCTATGCACTGCGCTATTGATGTCGGCGAAATGACCGACGAGTGGCTCACCCGCTTGCTTGACGTTGGTTTTAGCCAAGAGGATTGCTGGGATATAGGCGCCATCTCGGCGTTTTTTGGCCTGTCGAATCGCTTGGTCACGCTGGCGGGCACACCGCCCAATGAAGAGTTTTACCTGATGGGGCGAGTGCCTCGCTAAGATGCTTCCACCACGCCTTAACTTTACTAAGCTGTGATTATGATTGAGAATAGTTCTTGAGATAGTTCTTGAGATGACGCTTAGAAAAGTACTGAAACAAACGTACTTAGAAAAAGCGTTTAGAAAAAACACCTACATTCACTGTCGCCAGGGGAGCCCTGCTTTAACGGGCTGAGATGCGTGCTGCGCAGACCCTGGAACCTGATCCGGTTCGTACCGGCGGAGGAAGCGCGACATGCTTGACCTGACGTCAGCCGTGCTTGGCGCGGCGCTGTGCTGCTTTGCTTATTTAGGCCTACGGGCTCGCTGGGTGGACGGCCCACTTGATGACTATGTCACCGCCCGCAACTCGCAAACAGCTTCTACCCTGGGGCTCTCCTTCCTTGCTTCCGGTATGGGCGCATGGATTCTCTTTGCGCCCCCCGAAATAGGCGCCTTTGTCGGCCCACTCGCCCTTGCAGGCTATGCGCTTGGCTCTGCGCTGCCGTTTATCGTCTTAGGGCTGTATGGGCCGAAGATTCGCCGTGCGTTGCCAGAGGGGCGCAGTATCGCCGAGTTTGCAGAGGCGTGCTATGGCCCTGGTGTACGGCGCTGGGTAACGCTGGTCTCCATCGCCTATATGGCTTGCTTTCTAGCCGCTGAGCTCACCGCTATAGGGGCTATCACCGCGCTGCTTTCCGATGTGCCGCCCGCGCTGGTGATTATTGGGGTGGCGCTTACCACGCTGATTTATACCGCGGCGGGCGGGCTGCGTGCCAGCCTTGCCACCGACCGTTGGCAGGCGTGGTTGCTGCTGATATTGCTGTGTGTGGTGGGTGGCATGGCCCTATGGCGGTTGCCCTCCATACCCAGTGAGGCTGCGCTCCCGTCTATTCCTGTATCGAGTGCGCTAAGCGTAGCGTTAACGCTAGTGATCGCGGTCACCGCCGCGAACCTTTTCCACCAAGGCTATTGGCAGCGAGTATGGGCCGCTCAAGATAATCAAAGCTTGGGACGCGGCGCCTGGTTAGGTGGCGCGATGACAGTCCTGGTAGTGATGGTGATTGGCGGTCTTGGCGTGTTGGCAGCAATGAGTGGTGTGCCGCTCGGCGAGCCGCCAATACCGTTCTTTGCCCTGTTGAGCGACGCTCCCGTTTGGCTGACGTTACCTGCCTTGGTGCTGGCGGTGACCTTGGTGGCCTCCAGCGTTGATACACTTCAAAACGGGATTGCTTCACTAGTGGTAGCGCGCAGCGAGCAGCAGGGCGTTTCACTGGTGGCTGCCCGCTGGGTGACGGTAATCGTGATGATCCCAGTGGTAATGATTGCCCTGCAGGGCCTGTCGGTGCTGCGGCTTTTTTTGATTGCTGACTTGCTGTGTGCCGCTATTGTGGTGCCTGTACTGCTTGGCTTATGGCAACGCATGACGCCGATTGCGGCCATTGCGGGGGGCATCGCGGGACTGCTGGGGGCTATTCTCCCGGGTTGGTTGAGCCAAGGTAGCCTGGTAGCTGGGGTCATGGCGGCAAGTTTTCCGGGCAGTATTCCCACCTTGGGGCCATTCCTCGGGGCGTTAATCGCCTCAACGCTCACGAGCTTACTACTCGCGGGTTTAATTAAGAAAAAGTGAGTATAAAGTGAGTATTAAGCAGTAAAGGGCTGATCGCGTTATGCTGGTAGAATAACAGCTACCCCATGGGTGATATGACCATGAGCTATCCCATAGCACCTGACGAAGATGCGCGGTTAGCCGCCCTTTACGAGCTTGAACTGCTAGACAGCCCCGATGAACCTGCTTTTGATCGTGTCACCAGACTGGTGACCAAGCTGCTAAACGTACCTATCTCAACGGTCACCTTAATTGATGCTAAACGCCAATGGCTAAAATCACGTGTCGGCGTTGATACTCGCGAGACTTCTCGTGATGTGGCTTTCTGTGCTTATACAATTATGGGCACAGAGCCACTGATCATAAATGATGCTAGCCAAGACCCACGTTTTGCACACAATCCGTTTGTCACGGCTGTCGACGGTATCCGCTTTTATGCGGGTATTCCGCTTAGTACGACCAAAGGCCTAATGCTAGGCTCACTCTGCGCGATTGATACGAAACCGCGCGCCATTAGTGAGAGTGAGCTAGCGGCCCTGCAAGATTTGGCGGCGATTGTCACTGATGAAATTCATTTGCGTGAGCGGCTAGTATTAGAAAAGAAAAATGCCCAGCTATCCCAGCAAGCACTGAATGAATTACACCACAGTATGGAGTGCCAAATCGAGCGGCGTACTAACGAGCTTAAGCTCGTTATCGAGTCTGCCTATGACGCTTATATCAGTATCGATGCCAAAGACGTGATTTTGGACTGGAACCGAGCGGCCGAAGCTATGTTCGGTTGGCCGCGAAAAAAAGCACTGGCAAGGACGATAACGCAGCTGATTTTCCCCGCCGGATTGCCCTCCAGCAATAACCGTGCTGCCATCATATCTATGGCACGGCGCCAGGATGGCACTGAACTACCTGTTGAGGTTCGGATTAAGGCACTCATGATTGATGGGCGCGAGCGGCGAAGTCTTTTTATTCACGATATTACCGAACGTCAGCAGCTTGAGCGACTTCGCGATCAGCAAGCCCGTGAAGATGTATTAACCAAGTTGCCTAACCGGCGAGCCCTAGATGAACGTTTGCCTGAAGCAATGGCTCGCACACGGCGCAGCCAACAACCGTTAGCTGTTCTGTTTATGGATTTGGATGGTTTTAAGGCGATTAACGACGCCTATGGGCATGCCAAGGGCGACGATCTGCTGCGTGTGATCGCTAAAAAATTAGTCAGCACGATACGTGAAACCGACTATATAGCCCGCTGGGCCGGAGATGAGTTTGTTGTACTACTGGAGGGCAGTGAACCCACGGCAATCGAGCAGTTGGCTAATAAACTAGTCAAGGTGGTGGAAGAGCCGATGATCGCTGGAACGGCGGCGTTAAACGTCAGTGTGAGTATTGGTGTAGCGCTATATCTACCGGCCAGCGCCGAGACAGCCAACGAGCTGCTTAAGCGTGCTGATGTGGCTATGTATGAAGCCAAACGCTCTGGAAAAGCCCAGGTCAGCATTGCCCAGCCGGCTGATAACTCTGGTTAAGGCCGGCAAATAATCAAGGACGACAATTAGGACGATCATGATACGAACTATTCTGACCACGCCTGAAGGCGAGACCCGCGAGGGCGATGAACGCTTAATGGCAGTGTGGCAATCCACGCCAGGTAGCCATATCTGGATCGATATGCAAGGTGAAACCCAAGAGAGTGAACGCGCTATTTTAGAGGCCTTCGAGTTTCATCCGATGGCGATTCAAGATGCCCACAAAGAGCGCCATCCACCAAAAATTGAAGAGTTTGACAATCACACGCTAATTATTTATCGCGGTATCTCCTCCTTCGATGCCGAACTGAACTACCTGCCTCAGCAGGTTTGCTTTTTTGTGGGTGAGCGTTTTTTGGTCACCCTCCACCCCGGCCAGGCGCTCTCTATTGAGAACCTTTTCAATGAGCAGGGTAAAGCGCTACTGGCCCACTCGCCTGAGCATGTCGCGCTGCGGGTAATGTATATTTCAGCAGGCTTTTACATTGACAGTTTGCTCGAATTTGAAACGGCGTTAAGCGATCTTGAAGACGAACTGCTGGAAAATGGTAATGATGTGGTAATGCGCAAGATCATTACTTACCGTTCCCGGTTGGTTAAAATGCGCCGCATCTTTAGCTACCACCAGGGGATAACCCAGGAACTCACTGCCTACGACTATGATCACTTACCGCGGGAAGAGAGTGAAACCCTGCACGCGATCAACGATGTAGCGGATCGTTTCGAGCGACTCTACACCTTGACCCAAATGTACTACGACATTTGCGGTGACTTGGTCGATGGCTATATCTCTATTTCTTCCCACCAGTTAAATATCACCATGCGGGTGCTCACGGTCATTACTGCGATCTTTGTGCCTCTTACGTTTATCGCCGGCATTTATGGCATGAACTTCGAAAATATGCCCGAACTGCGCTATCAGTACGGCTACTTTTTTGTATGGGGCGCAATGCTGGGTATCGCGGGTGTCATGGTTTGGTTGTTTAAGCGCAAGCACTGGTTTTAAGGACTGGTTTTAAGGACTGGTTTTAAAGACTGGTTTTAGCCTTGCTATAGAACGACTTATCAGGAAACGAAAAGTTGACGTATACGTAGGTGGTCAGCGGTTGAGTGTGGCATCCTCTGCAGCGACCAAAACTATAAGGCATAAAGCCTAGACTAGCGTTTTAACTGGGAGTTGTTCCATGACCATTATGATTATCGGGCTGCTGATTTTTTTAGGCAGCCACTCTGTACGTATTTTTGCTGAAGACTGGCGTCAGCGGCAGATTGCTCAACGCGGCGAAACCACTTGGAAAGTCGCCTATTCAGCCGTATCCATCGTTGGCCTGGCCATTGCTATTTACGGTTTTGGACAGATGCGCCTCGACCCCATCTATATCTGGTATCCGCCCATGGGCATGCGTCATGCGGTGGCGCTACTGATGGTACCTGCTTTTATCATGCTGGCGGCGACGTATGTACCGGGCAACGCCATTAAAGCCAAACTTGGCCATCCGATGATGCTGGCGGTAAAAATCTGGGCGTTTGCTCACCTGCTGGCCAACGGGCGCTTGGGTGATATTATCTTTTTTGCTGCCTTTCTTATCTGGGCTATCCTGGCGTTTAAAACCGCTAAAAAGCGCAACCGTCTTACACCGTCTGCGCCGGTTAGCACCTCTAAAATGGCAACGATTGCCACCGTGCTAGTGGGCTTGATAGCGTATGTTGTGTTTGCCTTTTATCTACATACAGCGCTGATTGGCGTTCCCGTCTTTAGCTAATCTGTATTTGATAAGCCTGTCTTTATCAATCTAGGAGCCAGCCCATGGCCGAAACTTCACAGACTGTGCCGACTACTATGGCCGCTATGCTATTAACCGGGCATGGTGGTATCGAGAAGTTGGAATACCATCAGGATGTCGCCACGCCGCAGCCCAAGGCGGGCGAAGTACTGGTGCAGGTGACGGCGACGGCGAAGAACAACACTGACCGCAAAGCCCGTGAAGGGCTTTATCCCACCAAGGACAAGGGCGATGTGACTTCCTTCGCTATGGGGGGAACGCCAACCTTAACCTTCCCGCGGATTCAAGGCGCCGACGTGGCGGGACGCATAGTAGCGGTCGGCGAGGGCGTTGATGTTGAGCGCATTGGTCAGCGCGGGCTGCTGGATTTTAATATCTACGCCGACGAGCGCCGCGATATTAATCTAACCCCGGATTACTACGGACACGGGGCCGACGGTGGCTTTGCTGAATACATCGCCGTACCTGCTGATCAGTTTTATCATGTGCCCAACACAGAGCTCCACGATGCCGAACTGGCCGCAATGGGCATGTGCTCTTATCAAACCGCTTACCATATGATGACTGCCGCCAAGGTGAGCACTGGCGAGCGTGTGTTGGTCAGCGGTGCCAGCGGCGGCGTGGGCACCGCGCTGATTCAGCTGTGCCGCATTGTGGGGGCTATCCCGTATGCGGTCAGCCAGCTAGACAAAACAGAGGCGCTCAAAGCACTCGGCGCAGAAGCGGTGATTGACCGTGGCGACCTGCCGACGTTTGTTGAACGGGTGCTGGAAACGACTGGCGGCAAGCCGATTGATGTCGTGATGGACTTGGTCGGCGGTGAGATGACCAACCTGTTTATCGATACCATGATTGTCGATATGCAGGGGCGTAAGAGCTACCCGCGCCTCTCCATTGCTGGTGCCAGCGGTGGCAATCTTAGCGAAATGATGTGGACCCGTGTGTATCTGTATCAAGTGCAAATATTTGGCGTTTCCCACGGTACCCGTGAAGAGGCCGAACAGTTGGTGGCATGGATCCGCAGCGGTGAATTAAAGCCGGTGCTCCACGCTGCTTTTAAGCTGTCTGATCTGCATGACGCCGAGCGCTATTTTGTAAACCGGGGCAGCAACTACCTGGGCAAAATTGTGCTTGTTCCCGATGCCCAGTGGGCTACTCACGGTGCGCCGTTTGCCCTTGAGAATCCCTCTTCTGCTGCCCAGGAGCGCCGCTAGTGCATAAGCTTCATACCATCCAGCTAATGGATACCCATGCCGGGGGCGATGTTAGCCGTATCGTCACGGGGGGGATTGATAGTCTGCCTGGCGCCACTGTGCGCGAGCAGATGGAGTACCTACGCGATGACGCCGATGGTTTGCGCCGCCTGCTGCTTGAAGAGCCCTACGGCATTCCGGAAATGTCGGTCGACTTACTAGTGCCAGCAACCCATCCTGAGGCGGTGGCGGGTTACATCATTATGGAAGTAATGGGCTACCCCATTTACTCCGGCTCCAATACGCTGTGTACCGCCACAGCGGTGCTGGAGAGCGGTATTGTACCCAAGCAGGAGGGCATTCAGCGCTTTAAGCTGGAAGCGCCAGCGGGGCTAGTGCAAATCGAGGCCAAGGTGCATAACGGGGTGGTGGAATCAGTTACCTGTGGCGGCCTGCCCAGCTATATCGATACCTATCGCGATACGATTCAAGTACCGGGGATTGGCGACGTCACCTACTCAATTGCCTATAGCGGCGGTTTTTACGCCTTAGTTGACGCCACTGAGCTGGGCTTTAGGCTTTCCCGTGATGAAGAGCGTGCTCTCTCAGAGTGTGCTTACAAAATTGTCGAAGCAATAAAAGCGCAGCGGGGCTTTTCCCACTACACCCTGGGCGATGTAGGGCCGCTGCCGTTTTTGCACTTTATGGGCCCTGAAGAGCAGGTTGGCGAAGGTTACATACGCTCACGGTCAACGACCTACGTTCATCCTGGCGTTATTTGCCGCAGTACTACGGGCACCGGTACCTCGGCACGCTTGGCGTTGATGAACTACGAAGGACGGCTAAAACTGGGGGATAAGTTAGAGACAGTTTCGCTGCGGGAGACAGGTTTTATCGGCACCTTCATCGGCACCCACCAGGAGGGCGCTTATCAGGTAGTGGAGAACACCATTACCGGCCGCAGCTATGTGCTGGCCCACTCGGATATCGTTATCAACTGTGATGATCCGATGGTGGCCTGCGGTGAGTTACACCATATATTGCGCGATCGACATCAGCCCGAAGCCCTGTGATTAAAGACCTAGTCATTAAGACATGACCGTTAAAGACCTGACCATTAAGACTTAGCAGGTAGAAACATAGCCTTCACTTTCCAGGCGTTCCCATACCGGGGCTTTTTCGGCCTCGGTCATGCTGCCCCAGCCCGCAATTTCATCCAACGTTCGGCCACAGCCTTCGCAAACCGATGCTGTTGGCTCAATCTGGCAGATTTGCACGCAGGGCGAAAGAGGGCGTTGGGTGGGGGGTGTGGAACGTTTAGTCATTAAGATGCCGATACCTTACCGCGCAGCGATTTAATTTTACCCTTACGGGTTTTGTGATCAACGCGACGGCGCTGTGAGCCTTTGGTGGGCTTGGTGGCACGGCGTACTTTTTGCTGTTTGGTGGCACTCTGTATCAGCTCTTTTAAACGCGCCAGCGCATCCTCTTTATTCAGCTCAAGCTTGCGGTGGCTCTGGGCCTTAATGATCACCACACCTTCTTTGCTGATGCGCTGATCGGACAGCGCCATTAAGCGCTCTTTGTACAGCGGTGGTAGCGTGGAGCTAAGTATATCAAAGCGCAGGTGTACCGCTGAGGCGACTTTGTTGACGTTCTGGCCACCCGCGCCTTGGGCGCGAATCTGGCTAATATCGATCTCCCAATCAGCTAGGGTAACGTTACTGGAAATGGTGAGCATTAATGGCCTCTGTGTTACTTGTTAGCCTAATAGGCTAGCACAATTGGCATAGCGGCGGTGGTCGTAGGGTTAACTGGCTAGATTGTTGACGGGTTGCCCATCCAAATAAGCGATGAGGTTGCTAAAGGCATCACCGAAATAGAGCTCATAGCTATCCTTTTCCACATAGCCAAGGTGAGGCGTGGCGAGGAAGTTGGGTAATTCCAGCAGTGAGTTTTCGAACACTGGTTCTGCGTCGAATACGTCGACCGCAGCCTGTCCGGGACGCCCGGCTTTCAGTGCCTGCTCAAGTGCTCCTGGCGCGATTAATTGAGAACGACTGGTGTTCACCAGCAGAGATGTGGGCTTCATCTGGGAGAGGGTCTCAGCGCTGACAATACCCCGAGTGTCGTCGTTTAGGCGCAGGTGAAGGCTAAGCACATCCGCACGCTGGAACAAATCAGCCTGGCTTTTGGCTACCTCTATTCCGGCATCATCGGCGCGCTGGCGGGTGCCTTCTCGTCCCCACACCAACACTTTCATTTCAAATGCCTGACCATAGCGCGCTACCAAGCTGCCGATTTTTCCATAGCCAAAAATGCCTAGAGTGCGGCCTTTGAGACCCGTGCCTAGTGTACGTTGCCAACGGCCCGCTTTAAGGTTCTCAACTTCTGCAGGTATATGGCGCATTGCCGCAAGCACCAATCCCCAGGTTAACTCTGCCGCGGCGTAGGGCGAGCCAGTGCCCGTCATTACGGTGATGCCATGACGGCGGCAGGCCTCTATATCCACATGCGCCGCGCCGCCACCGGTTTGGCTAATGACTTTTAGGTTAGGCAAACGCTCAAGTAGAGCTGCCGTTATCGGCGTGCGTTCACGAATAAGTACGAGCGCCTCGGCCTCCTGGAAACGCGTACTCAACGCGTCTAGATCGGTAAGGGTGTCTTGATAAACCGTCACATCATAACCTTCGAGCTGTTTGAAGGCGTCCAGATGGCGCACACAATCCTGGTAATCATCGGCAATGACAATCTTCATAAAAGGGCTCCTCAAGCTGGCCGCGTCGATGATGGCAAAACACGGCGTGGTAGGCTTTGCTGTTATAGAGTGATACTAACCTGAAAAACCGTTATCAAGGAGCCATCCATGAGTGATTACCTATTAGACGAGTCGTTGCTAAGCCCTGGCGTGATTTACCGCTTGTTATCCGGCACCGTTTGCCCCCGGCCTATTGCTTGGGTGTCTACCCAGGATAAGCAGGGCAACGCAAATTTAGCGCCGTTCTCTTTCTTCAATGTAGCCAGCGTGAATCCTCCGGTGTTGGCGTTTTCCCCTCTGCTTAATGGCAGCGGAGAGCTTAAGGATACGGTGCGCAATTTAAACGAAGTGCCTGAATGCGTGGTGCATGTGGGCAGTGAAGCATTAATTGAAGCGCTGAATACCACCAGTGCCAGCTTGCCGCCCGGAGAGGATGAGTTCGTCCTGGCCGAGCTTGAAAAAGCGGTGATGTCTGGCGTTAGCGTGCCGCGGATTGCCAATGCCCCCGTGGCGTTTGGTTGCAAACTGTTCGATATGATCCGGTTTGGCGACCAGCCCTTGGCAGGCACGTTAGTGTTGGCTCAAGTCGTCTCTATCCATATCGACGATTCGCTTTGGGATGGTCGCCATGTAGATATGGATTTGCTCAAACCTGTAGGGCGCTTAGCGGGCAGTGATTACCTTCGGATTAGCGATCGTTTCGCCATTGAACGGCCCGCTTAATAACCGCTTAATTTTTTAACAGCATGATTTTTAAAATGATTCAGTATTTTTTGCCAGCTGGTGATGGATTGTTACAATTGGGCAATAACTGTTACTTTTTAATTAACGATAATTAATCTTTAGTCGTATATTCTCCTGCCGATAGTAATAAACAAAAGTTCGTTAATGTGGCGAAGGTGTGAGGGGGAACACTACTCACCTTTGCCATGCTATTTACGTGGGGAAGTGATCTAGCCAGAAAGGAGCAGATCCATGCAACGATTGGGAACTTGGTTGTTAAGAAAAACTTTATTAAAAAAGTCTGTATTAAAAAAATCTGTATTAAAAATAGCTTTATTAGCTGGGTTGTTTACGCCACTGCTGGCGCAGGCAGAACTGACCTTTGGTATTGTTGCCCCTTCCAGCGGTGGCGCTGCGCCGCTTGGGTTGGGCATGCAAAAAGGTATCGAGACCTACTTTGCCGAGGTCAATGCGGCGGGTGGGGTAAATGGCGAAACATTAGCCCTTATCACCCGCGACGATCAGTATAATCCGCTGCAAGCCGCGACTAATACCCGGCAAATCATTCAAGAAGATGAAGTTCTAGCGGCGATTGGTAATGTCGGTACTCCGACAGCTACCGTTACCATTCCAATCTACAATGAATATAAAACGCTGCTTTATGGCGCGTTTACTGGCGCGGGAGTGTTGCGCAAGTCACCGCCTGACCGCTATGTGATTAACTACCGAGCCAGCTATGTACAGGAAACCGCTGCCATGGTGGATGGGCTGCTGGAAGCAGGTGTGTTGCCCGAAGAAATAGCCTTCTTTACCCAAAACGATAGCTTTGGCGATGCGGGATATAATGGCGCCACAAAAGCGCTAACCGCCCATGGCGTCGATAATATCGCGGCGCTGGCTCACGGTCGCTTTACCCGCGGTACGCGTAATGTTCACCAGGGGCTGGCGACTATTCTGGAAGCGCCGGTGACGCCGCGGGCGATTATTATTGTCGGTACTTACGGCCCCGCTGCTGATTTTATTCGTGAGGCGAAGAATGACCTGCCCGACGCGGTATTTCTGAACGTCTCTTTTGTGGGCAGCCAAGCGCTTATGGATGAGCTTGGTGATCAGGCCGAAGGCGTCATTATTACTCAGGTAGTACCCCCATTGGATGCCGACTTACCGGCCGTAGAAGCCTACCGTGAGGCGTTGGATGCCCATTCCAGTGGTAGTGAGCCTGACTTTATCTCACTGGAAGGTTATCTGGCCGCGAAGCTCTTTGTGGAGGGTGTGAAAGCCGCCGGCGCTAATCCAGATCGTGACGCCATTGTGGATGGTTTACTCGGTTTGGGCTCGATTGATATTGGACTAGAAGAGCCGGTTAGCTTGGGGCCGAACGACCACCAAGCCAGCGATGCGGTGTGGCCCACTATCATCACAAACGGCCGTTTTGAGTCGGTGGTGTGGGCAAACCTGCTGCCCTAACGCTTACACCACTGAAGCTTACGTTATTTGTAAGACCCTGACACAAGTGAAAACAGATAATGAAAAAAACCTTAAGTATTAGAGCGATGTTGATCAGCCTGTTCTTAGCTGCCGTGCTGGGCGCCATAGTGCTGGCGGCTACGGGCTGGGTGACCAATCAACGGCTTATTGACTCGCAGCGTTATATTATCGGTGAGGTGCTACCGCTTGAAGATGCCAGCCGTGGCATGGTGCTCACTATGGGAGGGTTTGGCCAACGTCACGCGGATTTGCTTGCGGCAGAAAGCGTAACAGCCCTTGATGAGGCCACCGCTCAAAGTGAATTAGATGAACGCTTTCGCACTGCCCAGCAGGCATTGAGTGGGATTGTTGTAGCAGGAGGCCTAAGTGAACTAGATAGCCACTATCAAGCATTGCTGGAAGGCGATACAGCGCTTGAAAGGGTACGTCGTGAGGAGCTGAGTCTACAAGTACAGATGGCTGAACGGATTAGCGCTATGCAAGCGCTAGTCTCTCAAGTAATGCTAAGTGCGGAAAATATTGCCGGGCGAGCTGCCTTGTCGCAGGTACGCAGTCGCCAGGAGCAGCGCGAATTGATGGGGGCTTGGCGTGAAGATGGCATGACCACGCTACCAACCCAGTTGTTGGATAACATGTTTACTACGCAAGCAGATATCGGTCGCTTAAGCGGTAACGCGCGAATGGCGTTGGCGCAGCTATCCGATCTTGGCCGCCAGATGATGCAAACAGGCAGTGCCGATGCTCTGGTCAACCTTCGTTATAATGAAATTGCCCAACAGGTGGGACTTGCCCGCCAGTCATTAGCGGCGATCGCCGAGGCGCCCAGTACCGGAGTAGAGCAGCGCGCGCTAATTCTTGCCTTAGATGATGTCATCGTTGAGCTTGAAGGGTTGATGGTGTCCGATGACAACGCTGTGTATGAACTTCGCTTGCAACAGCTAGCGCAACATGAACTGGTGAAAGCTGCGCTCACCAGTGTGGCCCAAGCGACGAATCAAATGCGTGATGCTTTGAGTGATGTTGAAGCATATACCGTTGGGCAGGCGGATAGCGCCGCAACGCAAGCAGAGACCCTGGCCAATGCTGGTCGCACGTTACTGATTATGGTCACTTTGGCGGTTATCGCACTGCTGGCGATTTTTGGCTGGCGTACCATGGTGCGTGTGCTGGGGCCGCTAGTGGCAATGCGTCAGCAAATGGAAAGCATCAGCGGCGCCGCAGGGGAAAATGCCGACCTCTCTAAGCGTCTTGAGCTTAAGCGCAACGATGAAGTGGGCCAAACTGCTCATGCGTTTAATAATATGATGGAGACCTTTGAAGGCATGGTGGCGCAAATTCGTGAAAGCTCCGAAGCTATTGCGGCCAGCAGCCGGCAAATTGCTGCAGGTAATGAGAACCTCTCCCAGCGTACTGACCAGCAGGCGGCATCGTTGGCGGAAACGGCTTCAAGCCTTGAACAGATTACTGCCACGGTGAAACAAACCGCTGAGTACGCTGATCAGGCCAAAGACGCTAGCGGCAATGTTGATCAGCGCGCCCGTGCGGCAGGCGATGTGTCAACGCGCACGACAGCGGCGATGGGCGATATTCGCGAGGCGAGCGAAAAGATTACCTCGATCATTAAAGCCATTGACGATATTGCCTTTCAAACCAACTTACTGGCGCTCAACGCTTCTGTTGAAGCCGCGCGAGCGGGTGAACAGGGGCGTGGGTTTGCTGTGGTGGCCCAGGAAGTGCGTAAATTAGCCGGACGCAGCGCCGAAGAAGCGGCCCAAATTCGCCATTTGGTAGACGACAGTGTCGCCAAAGTGAGTGAAGGCGAGCAGCTCGTGAACGCCTCTAGTAAGCACCTGCAGGAAATCATTGATAGCCTGAGTGAGGTAACGCGTTACGTTACCGAGATTGCGGGGGCGACCCATGAGCAATCGGCTGGGATCGATCAGATCAATCAGGCAATTTCGCAGTTGGATCAGGTAACCCACCAGAATGCCCGGTTGGTGCAGGAAGCGACCACTGCCAGCCATACGCTGGATGATCGTGCCGGTGATATGCATTCACTGGTAGGGCGTTTCCGTGTCAGTGACACAGCAGGGCAGCGGCATCTAGCTCTTCCGCAGCAGCAGGAAGTTACTCAGTAGTAGGCAATTACTACCCATTGCCGGAAAGCGCTTGCTAGTCTCTCTCTACACGCCCCGCGTGTGCTCAAACACTCGATCAATAACCATAAGATCAATAAAGAAGAGGAGCACTGAGATGAGCAGCAAGCGCATTTTAATGATCACCGGCGATTTCACTGAAGATTATGAAACCATGGTGCCATTTCAGGCACTCATGGCCGTCGGACACCATGTTGACGCTGTCTGCCCCGGGAAAGCCTCGGGCGATACCGTGGCGACCGCGATCCATGACTTTGAAGGCGATCAGACCTACTCTGAAAAGCCTGGCCATCGCTTTGCCCTGAATGCCGATTTTGCCAGCATCAACCCCGCCGATTACGACGCCTTGGTGGTGCCTGGTGGACGTGCACCTGAATATCTTCGCTTGAACAAAGAGGTGCTAACCATGGTTCAGCACTTTTTTGAGACCAACAAGCCCGTGGCGGCGATTTGTCACGGCGCTCAGCTATTAGCCGCTGCCAAAGTGCTGGAAGGTCGGCAGTGTTCTGCGTATCCGGCCTGCCAACCGGAGGTAGAGCTCGCAGGTGGCCGCTTTGCCGACCTGGAAGTGACCGATGCGGTAACCGATGGCAACTTGGTTACTGCCCCGGCGTGGCCTGCCCACCCAGCCTGGCTTGCGCAGTTTATGACGCTACTGAATAAGTGAGCTTGACGCGGTAACCTAACGCCATTTGCGCCCAGTACTCGCTGGGCGCTTTTATTTGCTGTGCTAATAATTGCCGCTATGCTAATAATTCGAGTGAATACAAATACTCCGAGAGACAATGCCCATGTGTAAACTCTTTATTCAAGCCGACCCGGAGCTGTGGCGCAGTGCGACACACTCGCTGCGCATCGATGGCATGGTCACCAGTGTGCGCATGGAGAATTATTTCTGGCACATACTTGAAGAGATTGCCCAACGAGATGGAATGAACACGGCCCAAATGATTACCCGGCTTTATCATGAGTCAATAGACGCTGGGCACGATTTGGGGAACTTCACCTCTTTTTTGCGCGTTTGCGCCCTGCGTTACCAGGCGCTTCAGTTGACGGGTGATATTCCCACCCAGCACCAAGTACCTATCGCCACCCTAGACGCTGAGCAAATTTTAGCTCGTGAGGGCGGCAATGGCTGCGACCCACTGCATTAAGAAAAAGGGTTACCACTACGGTCACTTAAGTCGCGCTTCTAAAGCAGTTAAAAACTGTTTGATACGTGCCGCATTGGTGCCCACATCGCTGGCACCTAAACGTGACGCCGAGCGCATATCCACCTGCACACCGTTTTCAATCTCGGTTAAGCGAATGACCACGTCATCCTCAAAGCCAAACCAGCGCGTAGTCGCGGTGGCTTCTATATGATTGTCGGTAATTCGAGCGATGCGCCAGCCAGCCTCTTCGGCCTCAGCTTGAGCGGCAGCCAGCACCATTTGCGGGGCTTCGTCTAAGATCAATGGCTTGATATAGGGGTAGGCTGCTTGCTGTTGCTGGGCGGTGGCTTCGCCGGGGTAGTCGACGGCGTTAGGTGCGGCTTCCCGTGCGGCAGCTAAGGCTTCAAAGGCAGGCGGGTTCTGCGTGTCTGTGGTGATATCGTGAATCGCGGGCACTTGTTGGGCACGCTGCCAATGCTGCCAGGGTACGTAAAGCAGTGCTGCAGCGGCGATGATAACCAGAGTGGCCATTAATGCGGGCTTAGAACGGCGAGTCAGCATGCTAAACAGCAGCGCGACAATACTCATCGCTATCGCCCCTCCAGCGACATAGACGCCGTTGCGCAGTAAGCTAAACGCCTCGCTTAGGCTGATAAGTTCGCTACGATAAGCAGGCCCTGCACCTGCCATCATCAGTGCCGCTGCTGCTATCATCAGCATAGCCAAGCCAGCCAGCACGCTTGGCCAGCGGCTGCCTTGAGGGTCTGCCTTGGTTAGTCGCGTTACCATGTTCACTCCTTAATAAAGCGTATTTCGCTACTCTTAGTACTTCGCTACTCTTAGTACAACGTCTGCTTAGCACAGAGACTTATTCGCACAAACACTTCTCAGCAAAAACACTTCTTAGCACAAACACTTCTTAGCACAAACACTGCGTTAATGGGCAATGTGAACGTGTTAAAACCTGACGATAGGATGTATATGACCGATAACGTCGCCGCTCTCCGCCAGCTACTGCTTAGTGTTCCGCGTGAAGCCCTGCCAATGACGTATCAGCAGGTGGCGAGCGCACTGGCACTCACACCACCGCGCACCATCGCTCAAGTCACCCAGACATTAGAGCAGTTAATGCGCGAAGACGCCGCACACCATAAGCCTTTCATTGCAGCGCTGGTCGTCAGCCGCCGGGGCGACGGTTTACCTGCGGCTGGCTTTTTTGAACTGGCGGTCGCCTTAGGCCGCTTTCCTGCGGATACTGCACAGCACAAGGCGGCTTACTACGCTGAGTTTCAGCGCGCCCTAACAGAGCGTGTCAACGATGATAAAAGCGATCAGCCCTAACTTTCGCCACGTTGGCTAGGCGTTTTTCGCAGCGGATCAAGCAGCGGGCCAAGACCATTGTGGTCAATTTCGTGCATCAAATGCAGCAACTGGCCAATTTCCCCTGAGGGAAACCCTTCCCTAGCAAACCAGTTTAAATAGGGGCCGGGTAGGTCGGCGATAAGGCGGCCCTCATATTTGCCGAAGGGCATGGTGCGAGTCACTAATTTTTCCAGATCCTCTGGTTTCATGCATTGCCTCTTTAGAAATTGAACGAAACACCTTAGAACGAAACACCTTAGACGCCATTATCAGGCTGCTGGGCTATTTCGCCAATCAATTGGGCCAGCGCCCGGGCGGGTTCACTCAAGTGGCCACTGGTGGGATGAATCAGCCCTATATCGCGGTGAAACGTTCGCTCGCCTAAATCAATCGCCCGCACTCCCGCTGGCCAACGCTGCTGCGCAATCGCCTGGGGCACCAGCGCAACGCCGACGCCTTTGGCGACCAGTTTCACGATGGCCTCTAGTTCATCGACTTCGCAGACCTCGCACACGTTGCAGTGGTTGTTACGTAGGAAGCGGTCTACCTGCCGGCCACCAAAGGAAGCGCGGTCGTAGCGCACAAACGGCTGGCGAGTGATCAGCTCCCGCCACTGGTCGCCATCAATATGGCGCGGCACAATCAGCCGAAATGGCTCGTGTGCAAGGGGCGTCCAGCGCAAATCGCTATGCAGCGTAAAGGGGGGACGAATAATCACCGCCATATCCAGCTCGCCAGCGTCGACTTGATTCACCAATTCCATGGAGAGCCCAGGCACCACACGGGTGCGGCAGTCGCGATAGGTGTTATGAAAGCGCGCCAGCGCATTGGGTAGTAGCGAGCGCTGTATCGATGCAATGGCGCCAATATTAACCCTTTGTGTTGCTGGCTGGCCCGCAGTAGTTTCACCCAGCGTGCTGTAGAGGGTGAGCAGGGCGTGGGCTTGCTTTAATGTCTCTTGCCCCCGTGGGGTCAATATAGCGGCGCGCCCTTTACGCTCAAACAGGGCGATACCCAGTTCTTCCTCAAGGCGCTTCATTTGTGCGCTAACCGCCGCTTGGGTGAGGCCAATTTTGTTGCCCGCTGAGGCAAAGGTGCCTTCCTGTGCGACCGCAATCAGCGTTTTTAGCTCGCGGATCATTGATCAATCCCTTTTGTGAATCAGCCAAATAGTTATTGATTTTATTTTCCCATGCGCCGCCCTAGGATGAACACAGCGAGGCCGCATAAAGTGCCCGCGAACTTCATAAAACCCAATAATGTGGAGAATGATCATGAGCCTTTCACCCTTCCATCTGGCGATTCCTGTTTACGATGTAGCGCTGGCGAGGACGTTTTATAACGATGTGTTTGGTTTGGAAGAAGGGCGTTCCAGTGAACAGTGGGTCGACTTTAATTTTTTCGGCCACCAGTTGGTTATTCATGAGCAGCCCAAAACGCCAGGGCAAGAGAGTGCGCACACCAATCCGGTCGATGGGCATAACGTACCGGTACCGCACTTTGGCGTTATCTTAGCGTGGGACGAGTGGGAAGCCTTGGCCGAGCGCCTGAAAGCGCGGGATACACAGTTTGTGATTGAACCGTATATTCGTTTTAAAGGTGAAGTCGGCGAGCAAGCCACTATGTTCCTGCTCGACCCGTGTGGAAATGCTCTGGAGTTTAAGGCGTTTAAGGATATGAGCCAGGTCTTTGCCAAATAATAGCTCAGGCCCTTAATGCTTGCTCTTGACGGCGGTGCTGCAGCGGCGGTTCGCCAAAGTAGCGCTTATAGTCGCGGCTAAACTGAGGCACGCTGCGGTAACCTACCGCCGCAGCGGCCTGATTAACGTTGTGATTATCTTGCAACAGCAACTGCTGCGCTTTGATTAAGCGCAGCCGTTTTAAGTATTGAGCCGGGGATGAGCGGGTAATCTGCTTAAAGTGATGGTGAAACGTCGACGGACTCATATTGGCCTGGGCGGCCAACTGTTCCACGCTAAAGTCGTCGGCAAAATGTCGGTGTAGCTTAGATAGCACCTGCACGATGCGTGAATAGTTTCCATGTCCCATTACCAGCGCCCGTAAAGCGGGGCCCTGTGCGCCCTTTAGCGCTTCAAACACCACATCGCGAATGCGTGCTGTGCCCATGGTGCTACACTCCACCGCTTCATTTAGCGTGCGCGCCAAGCGCAGTACGGCCTCCTGCATGCCTTCTGTCATCGCCACCGAGGCCATCGGCAACGGTGCCTGGGCGTGTCCACCGTTATCACCCATCGCCGTTACCATCTCGCTTAAAAGTGCGGGATCCAGGCGTACCGATATGCCCAGCAATGGCGCTTCCGGTGAGCCATAGGTTTCGCACTCAAAGGGCAGTGGTAGCGTTTGGACTAAGTAGTGGCCGGGGTCGTAATAGATTTCGCGATCACCGAGATAGCCCATTTTGCGCCCCTGGGCAATGATGGTCAGGCTCGGCTCGTAGAGGAGCGGCGTACGCACCTGGTGGCGGCTTAAGCAGAGTAACGAGACGCCGTCTAGCGGGGTGCCATTGATGCCGTCGCTTTTAATCAGTGGCGCAATAACGGCAGCCAGCGCATTGCCAGCCTGGGCGGAAGAGGCCATGGTTGTTTCTCTCTGGTTTCTGGTGGCTTTTGTATAATCATAACGATTTATGGCTTTTTTTTGTTATTTTATTACGTGGTATCGGAGTAATGGGCAAAAATGACGTAGCTTCGTTCATCGCTATCCGCATGGATTAGGCCAATACTGTCGACATGCCTCGCACGCGGGGAAATATTGCTGACATTGAAAGCTGATTTTTAAGTCAGCCTTTTAACGTCTAGTTTTGAAGACATATGGAGCCCTACCGATGAGCCAAGCATTATCCTATGCGGCATTTGCTAACGATAAGCCTTTAGCACCGTTTACGTTTGATCGTCGTCAGCCACGTCCGGATGACGTAGCGATCGAAATTCTCTACTGCGGCGTCTGTCACAGCGATCTGCACTTTGCCCGCAATGACTGGGGCATGAGCCAATATCCCGTGGTTCCCGGCCATGAAATTGTCGGCCGTGTGACCTCCGTTGGCGATAAAGTCTCTCGTTTTAAAGCCGGTGACTTGGTGGGCGTAGGTTGCATGGTGGATTCGTGCCGTACCTGCGCGGCCTGTAAAGACGGCGTAGAGCAGTACTGTCTGGAAGGTTTCACCATGACCTACGGCAGCGAAGACCGCCAAGATGGCACCATGACCCAGGGGGGCTACTCTGACTCTATCGTGGTGAGCGAGCACTTTGTGCTGCAAATGCCCGATGGCATCGATTTAGCCTCAGCAGCGCCGATTCTGTGTGCCGGTGTGACGACCTATTCACCGCTTAAGCATCACGGCGTAGGTAAAGGCCATAAAGTCGGTGTGATTGGTATGGGCGGCTTAGGCCATATGGGCGTTAAACTGGCGAAAGCACTGGGCGCTGAGGTAACGGTTTTCACCCGCTCCGACGCCAAAGTTGACGAAGCGAAGCGTAACGGTGCTGATCACGTCGTCGTTTCCAGCGATCAGGCGCAGATGGATGCCGTGGCGGAAACCTTCGACTTCATGCTCGACACCGTGCCTGTACAGCACGATCTTAACCCATACTTAACGTCGCTTAAGTATGACGGTACGCATATTATTGTTGGCCTACTGGAGCCCATTGAGCCTGCTATTGAAGCCTTTAATCTGGTTTTTAAGCGTCGTGTGGTTGCCGGTTCGTTGATTGGCGGCATTGCTGAAACCGAAGAGCTGCTCCAACTGTGTGCCGATCAGGGCATTACTTGCGATATTGAAATGCTCGATATCAATAAGATTAATGAGGGCTTTGAGCGGATGGAAAAAGGCGACGTTCGCTATCGCTTTGTGATCGATATGGCGACGCTGAAAAATAGCGCCGCTTAAATCGCCGAATAGCCTGCCTGGTAAAGGCAAGCGTGTTTGGCTGAGCATTGAGTAAAATTAATGGCCCGCGTCCTACCTATGACGTGGGCCATTTTTTAGGCAGATTTCCTAGGCGTCGCGATTCTAGGCACTGTCTTCCTAGAATCGCGGCTTTATCAGCTTCGCGCTTGGCGGGTGCCTCGCGTGGCCACTACGCCCGGTATTAGCATCAGTCCTGCCAGCAACCAAGCAGGCCAACTACCCAAACGGGTGAACGGTGTCAGGCCCTGCATCGCATAGAACTCGCCGGTAAGCGTTGTGGTTTCAAACTGTGGCGCGCGTTCAACAATTTGCCCATTAGGGTCGATAATCGCAGTAATACCGTTACTGGTAGCGCGCACCACATAGCGACCGTTTTCTAACGCACGCAGCCGTGCCATCTGAAGATGCTGGTGGGGGCCGATTGAAGCGCCAAACCAGGTGTCGTTAGAGACCGTCATGATGACTCCGCTATCTTGGGCACGGCGGGCGACCAACTGCGGGTAAATAATCTCATAACAGATCGCGTTGCCAATAGAAATCCCGGCGGCCTGCATCGGTGTTTGCTCTGTTTCACCTTTGGTAAACGTCGACATTGGTAAATCGAAAAAATTAATGGCCCCACGTAGCACGCTCTCCAGCGGTAGGTACTCGCCAAAGGGCACCAGGTGCTCTTTCTGGTAGTTGCCTTCTACGTCGCCTACGCCAATGACACTATTGAAATAGCGTTCTTGTTCGTCGCGCTGAACGATGCCGGTGAGCAGGGCGACGTCACGCGGCAGGTTAGCTTGCACCCGCTCTAACACCGGGCGGGCCTGGATCTCCATCATCGGTAGAGCAGTCTCTGGCCAGATGATCAGATCGACCTGGTCGGCGACTTCCCGGGTGAGTTCGCTATAGGTATTGGCGGCTTCACGTTGGCCTTCTGGCGTCCACTTTGACAGCTGAGGCAGGTTGCCCTGCAGCAAGGCGACACGGGTGGGTTCACTGGCTGGCGTGGTCCACTGCTGCGGCAATGCCAGTGGGATTAACCAAATAGCCGCGAGAGGAGCAAGAGCCCACCATCGGCGGCGAAGCAACAACTCAGCGCCAAGCGCACCACTCAGTGCGACCAATAAAGAGAGTAGGTAGACGCCGCCAACGGGCGCCCAGGCGGCTAGTGGTGAGTCGACATAGCCTGAGCCCAGCAGCAGCCAGGGAAAGCCGGTAAACAGGTAGGTGCGCAGCACCTCGCCCAGTACCCAGGCACCGGCAAAACTGACAAACGCCAGCCGGGCAGAGGTGAAACGCCGATATAGCCAGAAGGTGCCGGCAAAAAACAACGCCAGAACCGTGACGAACAACGCGGTAAGAAATACCGCCAGCGGTACGCCGGTATAGCCATAGTCATGGATAGAGATATACACCCAGGAAGTGCCGCTGGCGAATAGCGCCACGCCGTACAGCCACCCTTTCAGGGCCGCCTGGGCGGGAGTTAAGGTGTGCAGGCCAACATACAGCAAACCAATCGCCACCGGGCCTAGCCACCAAAGCTCAAAAGGGGAAGCCGTTAGGGTGGTGAAACCGCCCGCCACCAGGGCGGCAAGCAGCTGTAACAAAAACGCGGGGGGTAAACCCATAGCGATAACCTATCGTCGGTAAAGTACGAGAGAGTGGGGTAGCGAGCAGCGTGACGGCTTGTGACTAGGCTGGCTTGTTCTCCTGGTCATCATCCTCTTCGTCATCACGGCGGGTGTCGCGGTAGGCTTCGAGCAGACGAATGCGCCGAGTGTCGGCATTGAGAATTATAAACCGCCAGCCGCCAAGCACGGTGTGTTCACCGCGCCGAGGGAGATGGCCGAACTGCTGCATTACCAGGCCGCCAACGGTATCAAACTCTTCGTCAGAGAACTCGGTATCAAAGCGTTCATTGAAGTCTTCGATAGGGGTTAGTGCGCGAATGGCAAAGCGGCCATTTTCAATCTCGCGGATATCGTCCTCTTCATCGGTATCATGCTCATCTTCGATATCGCCGACGATCTGTTCAAGAATATCTTCAATGGTAATAATACCAGCGGTACCGCCGTATTCATCCACCACGACCGCCATATGATTATGGGTGTCACGAAACTCTTTGAGCAGGCTGTTAAGCCGTTTAGATTCGGGGATAAACATCGCTGGGCGCAAAATGTCATCAAGCTTGAAGGCGTCACGCTGAGCCTGGGTTTGCGAGAGCAGTGGTAGCAGGTCTTTGACCAGCAGAATACCTTTAATATCATCCAGGTTTTCGCCAATGACCGGGTAGCGAGAGTGGCCGGTTTCCTGAATCAACGGTAGGTAACCATCGGTGGTTTGATCCAGGGCAATGGCCGATACCTGGGAGCGGGGGATGAGTACTTCACGAACTTGCTGGTCGCTGATTTCTAGCGCGCCTTCGATGATCATGATGGCGTCTTGATCCAGCTTTAATTTCCCTGCGGTATGGCGTAAAAACGTCATCAGCTCATCTCGCGAGCTGGGTTCGTCATTATCTCCGGAAAGGGCGCCAAAGAGTTTCTCGAGCCAGGATTTTTGATTAGGGTTGCTCGATCGGTCTTCGCTCATGCGTCAATTCTCTCGTTTGCGGGCAGACAAGTAGCTGTTTTATCACTGAAGCGGGGGATAGTACCAGATTCATTGTTACCTGATTTAACGCACCCGCTAGCAAATAATAAAGTTGTAGGTGCTTAGACGTCGTCACCCATGGGTGCGTGGGTATCGTCAGAGTAGGGGTCAGGGATGCTCAGTTCGGCCAACAGCTCACGCTCGAACTGCTCCATCTCTTCGGCTTCTTCATCGTCAATATGATCGTAGCCCATTAAATGCAGGATGCCATGCACGACCATATGGGCGTAGTGATGCTCAATGGGCTTATTTTGCTCGCTGGCTTCTTTGGCTACTACGGCGTGACAAATCACCAGATCGCCAAGTAACGGCAAATCAACTCCCGGTGGGCCTTCAAAGGGGAATGACAGTACGTTGGTCGTGCTATCTTTGCCGCGATAATCTCGGTTGAGCGTTTGGCTTTCACCCTCATCCACAAAGCGAATCGTCACTTCAAGACGCTGATCGTCAGGGTGGTGGGCAAACACACAGCCCACCCAGTGGGTGAGCTGTTTCAGGCTGGGTAGCAGTGGTTCGTCAATCGCTGCCTGGCGATCAACGATGACCTCGGTAGCCTGGTTCACAGGGGCATCGTTCAAAGATACGCTCATCGCGAGCTATCCCAGGCGCCTTCACGTGCCTGCATACGTGCGTCGCGCTCTTGCTGGCGTACCTCGCGGCGGGCGCGCTCTTCCACTTCCTGCTGGGATTCAAACATATCGTAGGCTTCGATAATGCGCTGAACCAGCGGGTGACGTACCACATCCTTGGCGGCAAAGTGGGTAACACCGATGCCTTGAGTATCTTTCAGTACGTCGAGCACTTGAATCAGCCCTGAACGCTGGCCTTTGGGCAGGTCGACCTGGGTCACGTCGCCGGTAATCACCGCGGTGGAGCCAAAGCCAATCCGGGTTAGGAACATTTTCATCTGCTCCGGGGTGGTGTTCTGGCTCTCATCTAAAATGATATAGGAGTTATTGAGCGTACGGCCGCGCATATAAGCCAGTGGGGCGATCTCAATTACCTGGCGCTCAATCAATTTGGCTACTTGCTCAAAACCGATCATTTCATACAAGGCGTCGTAAAGAGGACGCAGGTAGGGATCGATTTTCTGAGCCAGATCGCCGGGCAGGAAACCCAGCTTTTCACCCGCTTCAACCGCCGGGCGCACGAGCAGGATGCGGCGAACTTCCTGTTGGTTAAGTGCTTCGACCGCGGCGGCAACGGCAAGGTAGGTTTTACCCGTGCCCGCAGGCCCAATGCCGAAGTTGATATCGTGCTCGCGGATACTTGAAACGTAGCGTTGCTGGTTAAGCCCGCGTGGTTTGATCATGGTACGCGGTGTGCGCATGATCACTTCATCGCTGCTGCCGCTGCCGTCTTCTTCCTCTTCCAGCGCTTCAAGCCCGGACTCTTGCAGGAATAGGTGCACGGTATCAGCCTCAAGCTCGCTCGCCGCTGTTTCACGATAGAGGTGCTCCAACACGTTCGCCGCTGCCTTAATACGGTTGGCGGGGCCCGCCAGTTGAAACACATTGCCCCGGTTGCGCAGCGTCACATCTAGGCGGCTTTCAATCAGCTTCAAATGCTCGTCCTGCTGGCCGCAAAGGCTAGCAAGGCGCTGCGGATCATTGGGTTCAAGGCTTAAGGTGATGATGCGATTGGCCTGAGGTGTTGGCTGGCTCAAGAGTGGGGAACCCCTCGTTAGTGTGTGTATCGTTCAGCTTACTGCCCCGAGTGGTGTCGGGGCAATTACCTGTGTTAGTTAGCTGTGCTAAGAGAACGATTAATAGCGCTCGGGCGAGGCAAGCTCACCGCGCAGAGAATTGGGGAATGCTTCAGTGATTTCCACATCGACAAAGTAGCCGATCAGCTCAGTGGGGTTGGCGGCGCGGAAGTTGACTACCCGGTTATTCTCGGTGCGCCCTGAGAGCTGGCCGGGGTCGCGTGGCGAAAAGCCGTTGACCAGCACACGCTGCGTGCTACCTACCATGCGACGGCTAATTTGCGCGGTTTGTTGAATAATCCGCTCTTGTAATATTGCCAAACGCTGCTTTTTGACACTTTCCGGGGTTTCATCCGGGAGGCCAGAGGCCGGGGTGCCGGGGCGCGCAGAGTAAACGAAGCTAAACGAATGATCGAAACCGATCTGATGAATCAGGTTCATCGTCGCCTCAAAATCTTCTTCTGTTTCGCCGGGGAAGCCGATGATGAAATCAGATGAGAAGCTTATGTCCGGGCGATTGGCGCGGATACGCTCCATCTTCTCGACATACTCTGCCGCCGTATGGCCACGCTTCATGGCGTTGAGGATCCGGTCTGAGCCCGACTGAACCGGCAGGTGCAGGTGACTGACCAACTCGGGAATATCGGCGAAGGCGTCAACCAGGCTGTCGGTAAATTCTACCGGGTGCGAGGTGGTAAAGCGTATGCGGTCAATACCATCAACCGCCGCCACACAGGCAATCAGCTCAGCAAGATCGATTTCATCGCCAAGCTGGTTCTCACCGCGATAGGCATTCACGTTCTGGCCTAGCAGGTTAATTTCGCGCACGCCCTGGTCGGAGAGGTGGATGACTTCATCCATCACCGCCTCAAAGGGACGCGAGACCTCTTCACCGCGGGTGTAGGGCACCACGCAGAAGGTGCAATACTTTGAGCAGCCTTCCATGATCGACAAAAACGCCGTTGCACCGTCGGAAGTAGGCTTGGGCAGGTGGTCGAACTTTTCGATCTCGGGAAAAGTGACATCCACCGCGGCAATCTGGTTATTGCCACGGGCATCCAGCATCGACGGTACGCGGTGCAGGGTTTGCGGCCCGAACACCATGTCCACGTGAGGGGCACGCTTGCGAATCGCTTCGCCTTCCTGGCTTGCTACGCAGCCACCAACGCCAATCACTAAGTTAGGGTTGGCATCTTTGAGTTTTTTCCAGCGTCCCAGCTGATGAAAAACTTTCTCCTGCGCTTTTTCGCGAATCGAGCAGGTGTTTAACAGAATGACATCGGCTTCACGCTCATTATCAGTGAGTTCGAGCTGGTGAGATTCGCCGAGCAGATCCGCCATGCGAGAGGAGTCGTACTCGTTCATTTGGCAGCCGTGCGTTTTGATGAAGAGCTTCTTCGCCATCGGTACCTGTCATCTATGAGTCGTCGGGGGACGAGGATGAATGGAGTGTTGTCGTGCGGCCAGCAGGTTACTAGGCCAAACCGCTATCATGAGTAGGCGCATTATACGGATTGAAGAAACCAGCGGCTAGCATTCATCCATAATCGATACTTGACCCTCAGGATTCTATGGGTATACTACGCACCGTGTTTAGGCAGTTCCTCGATAGCTCAGTTGGTAGAGCAAATGACTGTTAATCATTGGGTCGCAGGTTCGAGTCCTGCTCGAGGAGCCAATTACTTGCTGATATTGATCATCAGGTTGGCTTCGCTCTAAACATCACAATGTTCCTCGATAGCTCAGTTGGTAGAGCAAATGACTGTTAATCATTGGGTCGCAGGTTCGAGTCCTGCTCGAGGAGCCAAGTTGTACTGCTGTTAGTATCTATTTTAGCTGCCTCTTTACAGTACGCCGTATTAGTCGGTGCGTTGTCTTAGGTAGTGCATTGTTCCTCGATAGCTCAGTTGGTAGAGCAAATGACTGTTAATCATTGGGTCGCAGGTTCGAGTCCTGCTCGAGGAGCCATCTCTCTTTATTCCCCTTCTATATTGTCATTCGTTGAAATGCCAGTTAGCTAAACGCTGACTGTTCTCATTTAATGCTACCCATCATGCTATATCGCCGCCAGCTAGCGCCTAGGCTATTTTGTCGTGCCTGAAAGGTGCGTATGTTGGATCGTTGCAACGGTGATTGATACTTATCGTCAGCCACTCTAGTGACGTAAAATACGCTGATCATCCATTGGTTTAGGAAGTTCATGGTGGGCAACGTCAATGCGCCCAAGGCGCTGCAAGTATTTAAGTGTTTAAGCGATGAAACGCGTTTGATGCTGGTGCTCCTGGTGGCTCAAGAGCGCGAGCTTTGCGTGTGCGAAATGACTCATGCGTTGCAGGAGTCGCAGCCTAAAGTATCGCGTCATTTGGCTCAGCTGCGTCAATGCGGGCTGCTGAGTGATCAGCGCGAAGGTCAGTGGGTCTATTACCGGCTCGCTCCAAAGTTACCTGCCTGGGCACTTGAGATTATTCGCGCGGGTAGTCAGGGCAGTGCCGTTCAGTTGGCAGCGCTCACTAAGCGCTTAACCAAAATGGGCGATCGGCCTGACCGCCTGGCGGCGCTCTGTTAAAACCAAAACGCCGCCCCTTGTGAAAGGGGCGGCGTTTTTGAACTCAGCGTAGTGTTTAGCAGTCAGCTTAGCGTTTAACAGAAAGCCATTAACGCTTTGCGGCTAGTCGCCGAGACTCTTGCAGGTGGGTGTAATCGAGTAGGATTTCAGCAGATTCGAGTACATAGGCACGATCAACGGCCAGAGCCTCATCCTCAGTGCTATCGGTCTCTTCGGTATCGGCAACTTCGTCCATTCGAGCATCCATCCACTCATCCAGTTCCTCTAAACCTAGCGCACGGCGGCGTTGGTTTTCCAACGAGAGCTGTTCGGCTTCCTGGGCTTCCATTTCGCGTTTACGCTGCTCGCGATTTAAGCTCACGCTGGTGTGCTGCTCACGTAACTGTCGGGCCAGCGTGGACTGGCGCTCTAAATAGCGGAAGTTCGCGTTGTTTTCGGCCCGTGCATTGTGCTGAGCTATCAGTTTGTCCAGCATGGTTTCAGGTTCGCCATAGCGACGATACTGCACGTTCTGAACGGTATCCCAGGCTAGCGCATTATCCAGACTGCTTTCACCGATACGCTCGGGGTCAATCAGGCTGGGGAAGTCGATATCTGGCTCAACGCCGCGGTTCTGGGTGCTATCGCCAGAGATGCGATAGAACTTGGCGCGGGTTAGCTTAATCTGCCCATGGCTCAATTCGTTAAGCGTCTGCACGGTGCCTTTACCGAAGGTTGACGTACCCAGAACGAGGCCGCGACCGTAGTCTTGAATCGCACCCGCAAAGATTTCTGAAGCGGAGGCGGAGAGGCGATTCACTAGCACGCCTAGGGGGCCGTCATAGAGCGTTCCTGCTTCACTGTCGCCATAGAGCTGAATGCGTCCCTGGGCATCGCGCACTTGTACGGTGGGGCCGCGGTCAATAAACAGGCCAATAAGCGAATTGGCTTCCTGCAGCGCGCCGCCGCCGTTGTTGCGCAGGTCAAGCACGATACCTTCCACGCCCTCTTCTTTCAGACGTTCAACTTCTTTGGCGACATCACGCGTGGTGCTGCGATACTCCTCCTCACCCGCTTGCCAGGCGTCAAAGTCGACATAGAAAGTAGGGATATTAATCACCCCTAGGCGGTGTGGTTCGCCGTCTCGCTGCACTTCAATCACTTCGCCGTGGGCGGCTTGATCTTCAAGGCTGACGGTATCACGGGTGATCTGAACGGTTTGCGAACGGGTCATATCAACCGCTTGGGCAGGTACCACATCCAGGCGAACAATAGAGCCTTTGGGGCCGCGAATCAGATCCACCACGTTATCCAGGCGCATGCCAACCACATTGACCATCTCGCCTTCTTCCTGGCCTACGGCGATGATTCGATCAGCGGGTTCCAATACGCCGGCGCGTTCTGCTGGGCCACCGGGTACTAAACTGGAGACTTTTACGTACTCGCCGTCCGATTGAAGCAGGGCGCCAATGCCTTCAAGGGAGAGGCTCATTTGGATATCAAACGATTCGCCCTGGCGGGGGGAGAGATAACCGGTGTGTGGGTCGATGCTGCTAGTGACGGCCGCCATCAGTACGCCAAATACATCCTCAGGTTCGGTTTGTTCCAAGCGCGTCAGTTGGCCTTCATAGCGTTGGCGCAGATTTGTTTCAATCTGCTCGTCATCCTGATCGGTCAAGGCAAGTGTTAAAGCGTCGTTTTTGAGCCGCTTGCGCCATAACTCGTCGAGTTCGCTTTGCCGGGATGCCCAAGGCGCCTCTTCACGGTCAATTTCTAGGCGCTCGTTGCTCTCAAAATCGAAATCAAGGCCTTCGTCAAGCTGCGCAAGCAGTGACTCAAGGCGCGCCCGCTGCCTCTCGCTGAAGGCGTTGTAGAGGCCAAATGCATCCTCTAGATCGCCATTAAAAAGGGCGTCTGCCATGCCTGTCTCTAAGTGGCGATAGGGCTCGATGTCGCTGCGCAAGAGGTAGGCGCGCTGGCCGTCAAGAATATCCAAGTAGCGTTGGAAAGCGTCCTGCGACCACGCTTCATCAAAAGTAATATCAGCATAGTGGCCGTAGCGGAGCGAGTCCGCAATTTCCACTGCCGCCTGGCGTTGTTCGTTGGTCGGCTCAAGTTGCGCGAAGGCAGCTGGGCTGGTAATAACCAGCATGACAGCCAGGGCGACCGAACGCGAAAGCGTTGCAAACAAGCTCATCAGTCAAGCTCTCCCGGATTTGTGTACACTCATTCTTCCCTAGACCCGCATAAGACCCATGAGTTGCGTAGGTCGAGGGGGTATTGTAGCAGGTCGCCTGCGCTATGAGACTCAATCATTACTGTTATGAGGATTTCCATGTCCGAGACTTTCAACGCTGATCGTTTAACGCGTCTATGCGATTTTCTGCGCCAATCACCGACCCCTTGGCACGCCGCAAGCAATATGGGCGTGCGATTGGAGCAAGCCGGTTTTCAGCGGCTGGAAGAAAAGGCCAATTGGCAGCTTACACCGGGCAAGCGTTACTACGTAACCCGTAACGATTCGGCAATTATTGCTTTTCAACTGCCTGAGTCTGGGTTGGCCGCGCTGCGCATGATCGGCGCGCATACTGATAGCCCGGGACTGCATCTAAAGCCTAATGCCACACAATTCTCGGCCGGCTGGCTGCAGTTAGGTGTGCAGGTATACGGCGGTGTTTTATTGGCGCCATGGTTTGACCGTGATCTTGGGTTGGCAGGGCGGGTGCATGTGCGCCATGCCGATGGCCGCTTAGAAAGCGTGTTGCTCAATGTCGACCGTGCGATTGCCATGGTGCCCAGTCTGGCGATACATCTTGATCGTGACGTGAATAGTGGTCGTCCGATTAATCCTCAGACGCAAATGGCGCCCGTGTTGATGCAAAGCGACACGGCTACGCTAGGCGAGCTGGTGGCGCAATGGCTTGAAGAGCAGCACGGCCTGCGAGCTGTAGAAGTAGTCGATTTTGAGTTAGGGTTTTACGATGTTCAGCCGCCATCGCTGGTCGGTGTTAAGCAAGAGCTAGTGGCGAGTGCCCGATTGGATAACCTACTCTCCTGCTTTATGGGTTTAGAAGCGCTTTTGGCTTGCGATGGTCGTCAAGGCGCTTTGCTGGTAGCTAACGATCATGAGGAAGTCGGCAGTGCCAGTGCCAGTGGTGCCCAAGGCCCTTTCTTGGCTGATGTGTTAAAGCGCATTAATGCCCACGTCGGGGGAGAGGGAAAAAAGAGTGAAAAGGGAAGTGAAGAATCGCTGATTCAACTGATTCAATCGTCGTTGATGATCTCTTGCGATAACGCCCACGCGCTACACCCTAATTTTCGCGATAAGCACGATGAACGCCACGGCCCGGCGATTAATGGTGGCCCGGTCATCAAGGTGAATTCGAGCCAGCGCTACGCCACCAATAGTGTCACCGGCGCGCTGTTTCGCGATGTATGTCGCGAGGCGGACGTACCTGTACAGTCGTTTGTTACTCGGGCGGATATGGGCTGCGGCAGTACGATTGGCCCAATTACTGCCACCGAGTTAGGGGTGCCCACCATTGATGTCGGCGTACCCCAGTGGGCCATGCATTCGATTCGGGAGACGGCGGGCACGAAAGATGTCGAGTATCTGACTCGCGCGTTAACGCTGTTTTTGAATCGTGAAACCCTGGGTTAGCGGTTAGCTTTAGAAGAGTTATCGCTAAATGCGTTAGAAACAAAAAAGCCCGCTGACAGGGTCGGCGGGCTTTTGCTAAATTCTTAAGTTCGTTGTTTGGTGGCTACGCCCTGATTTGAACAGGGGACCCCATCATTATGAGTGATGTGCTCTAACCAGCTGAGCTACGTAGCCTTTCAACGGGGGCGAATGATACTGATAACCCCGCCCTCCGTCAATATTTTATTACTGCTTGTATGCAAGTTGGCGCTTATACATTAAAGCGGAAGTGCACTACATCGCCATCTTTAACAATGTACTCTTTGCCTTCTAGACGCCACTTTCCGGCATCTTTAGCGCCCTGCTCGCCATTTAATGATACAAAATCGTCATAGGCAACAACTTCGGCACGGATAAAGCCTTTTTGGAAGTCGGTGTGAATCACGCCAGCGGCTTCTGGGGCGGTTGCACCCTCTTTCACTGTCCAGGCACGTACTTCTTTAACGCCGGCGGTGAAGTAGGTTTGCAGACCCAGCAGGGAGTAGCCCGCGCGAATGACGCGATCAAGGCCTGGTTCGTCCATGCCCATTTCGCTCAAAAACATCGAACGCTCTTCGTCATCCAACTCAGCGATCTCAGCTTCCAACTGATTGCACACGGGCACCACCAGTGCGCCTTCCTCGGCGGCGATTTCATTAACAATATCCAGATACGGATTGTTCTCGAAACCGTCTTCATTAACATTGGCAATATACATAGTCGGCTTTAGGGTCAAAAAGCCAAAGCTCTTCACCTGGCGCTGCTCTTCTTCGCTTAAGCCAAAGCTACGCAGCGGCAAGCCTTCAGCCACGTGGGGCTGGATACGGTCAAGAATCGCCTTGGTTGCCATAGCGTCTTTGTCGCCGCCTTTGACCGAGCGAACCAGGCGCTGGCTAGCTTTTTCGACGGTATCCAGGTCGGCCAGTGCCAGTTCTAAATTGATTGTTTCGATATCGGCGCGGGGATCGACTTGGTTGGCTACGTGGATAACGTTGTCGTTATCGAAGCAGCGCACCACATGGGCAATCGCTTGGGTTTCACGAATATTGGCTAGGAATTTATTGCCTAAGCCTTCGCCTTTGGATGCCCCGGCGACGAGGCCAGCAATGTCGACGAACTCCATGGTCGTCGGCAGTACTTTTTGCGGCTTGACGATTTCGGCGAGCTTATCAAGGCGCGGATCCGGCATCGGTACGATACCCACGTTCGGCTCAATGGTGCAGAAGGGGAAGTTCTCTGCATCGATGCCTGACTTCGTCAGTGCATTGAATAGTGTGGACTTGCCGACGTTAGGCAGGCCGACGATGCCGCAATTGAAACCCATAAAATGTTCCTGAGAATAAGATGGTAGGGCGTGAAATAATCGCCATTCTACGAGATGTGCTAGCCGTCAGCTACTGGCGTCACTCGCCAGTTGTCGACGGAGGCTATTCTGGTTTAAGGCTGTGTAACTGGTTCATCGCTTTGGCCCAGTCGCCCGCTAGCGCTAAGGGTAGCGTGGCAACGCACTCATCAAGGGCACGAACGATGGCTTCTTGCTCGCTCTTGCCGGGTCGCCCCAGTACATAATTAGTCACTTGGCGCGCTTCGCCGGGGTGGCCAATACCGATCCGTAGACGGTGAAACTGTTTTTGATCGCCTAATGTACTGATGATGTCGCGCAGGCCATTATGGCCGCCGTGACCGCCGCCGGTTTTATAGCGTGCGTGGCCGGGGGGGAGGTCAAGTTCATCGTGGGCAACCAGTAAATTTTCGGGCGTCAGCTTGAAGAACTGAGCGAGGGCTGCCACTGCGGCGCCACTGCGGTTCATAAAGGTGGCGGGGTTGAGTAGGTGCAGCTCATGGTCGCCTAGTCGAACCTTAGCGTAGTGGCCGAAAAACTTCTTTTCCGGGCGCAGCTCTGCATGGGCGCTCTGCGCAATAGCATCAACCAGCCAGAAGCCGGCATTATGGCGCGTGGCATCATACTCCGCTCCGGGGTTCCCTAATCCGATAATGGCTGTTACCTGGCTCATCTTCCCACCTCATACAGAATATCCAGAAGACGGGTGACGCCGCGCCAGCGACGGCCCTAAAAAAAATCAAGCGCCGAGGCGCTTGATTCTAACATCATGTCAGCGTTACGAGGGCCATGCAGGCATGGCCCAAGGGAGGCTGGGGAGTTTACTCGGCGCTGGTGTCTTCTTCGCCTTCGCTTTCACCTTCTTCATCTTCTTCAGCACGTACTTTTACTTTAGTGATGCTAAGTACCGCATTGTCGTGCTCTTCACCGTGGGACAGGTCAACTGAGGTGACGCCAGCCGGTAGGGTAAGGTCAGACAGGTGCAGCGTAGTGCCTAGCTCAACGTCAGCGATGTCGACTTCAAGGTAGTCAGGCAGGTCTTTCGGCAGGCAGCTGATCGCAACTTCGTTGGCCAGTACGTGCAGTTCACCACCTTGATCTTTGATACCGACACACTTCTCTTCGCCCGTCACGTGCAGCGGCACGTTCATGGTGATTTCGTGAGTCGCATCAACGCGCAGGAAGTCGGCGTGGGTCAGCAGCGGCTTGAAGGGGTGACGCTGCAGGTCACGAACAACGACTTGCTCTTCTTTGCCTTCAATCATCAGTTTGATGACCGAGGAGAAGAAAGACTCGTCTTCAATCGCTTTGTAGAACGCGGTTTTTTCGACAGAGATAGACTGCGCGCCTTTTTCGCCACCGTATACAACGGCCGGCACTTGCTGGTTCGCACGACGCAGGCGGCGGCTCGCACCTTTCCCCAGGTCGTTACGAACGCTGGCTTTCAGGATAAAATCAGACATGGAATTGCCTCTTAGTTTAAGTAAGGAAGACGTCGCCGACCGCGACCAGACGACGACGTTTCCGTGGCCCCAAAAGGGGGCTGTATCGTCAGCGAATTAGTGGAACATCGCGCTGACAGATTCTTCATTGCTGACCCGGCGAATCGCTTCCGCAATCAGGCCTGCAACGCTCAACTGGCGAATTTTGCCGCTACGACGGGCAACGTCAGATAGCGGGATGGTGTCGGTCACCACCACTTCATCCAGTACGGAGTTGGTAATGTTATCTACCGCGGGGCCGGATAAAATCGGGTGTGTCGCATAGGCCACTACGCGCTTGGCACCGTGCTCTTTTAGCGCTTCACCGGCTTTGCACAGAGTGCCTGCAGTATCAATCATATCGTCGACAACGACACAGGTACGCCCTTCAATCTCGCCGATGATGTGCATCACCTGGGCTTGATTAGCCTGAGGACGACGCTTATCGATAATGGCGAGATCGGCATTCAACTGTTTGGCGATAGCACGGGCGCGAACAACGCCGCCTACATCAGGAGACACGACGACCAGGTCGCTGTAATTCTGACGTTCGATATCATCCAGCAAAATGGGGGAGCCGTAGACGTTGTCGACCGGGACATCAAAGAAGCCTTGGATCTGATCAGCGTGTAGATCCATGGTCATCACGCGATCAACGCCTGCCTTAACCATCATATCCGCCACTACTTTGGCGGAAATCGGTACCCGTGCGGAGCGCACGCGGCGATCCTGGCGGGCATAGCCAAAGTAGGGCAGTACTGCCGTAATGCGAGTTGCTGAGGCACGACGCAGGGCGTCAACCATCAGAATCAACTCCATCAAATTGTCATTCGTCGGTGCACAGGTGGATTGCAGGATGAAAACATCCTTACCGCGCACGTTCTCATTGATCTCGACTGCGATTTCGCCATCGCTGAATTGACCCACCGTAGCGTTACCCATACGGCTGTCTAAGCTCTCGGCAATTTTTTGAGCGAGTGCGGGATTGGCATTCCCGGCGAAAACCATCAATTTTGACACGCGCAGCCACCTTTGCAGTGTTGGGGATCAGGGAAGAAAACGCAGATCATACTTAGGCCATAGTTGAAAATTAAATTGGCTGGGGTACCAGGATTCGAACCTGGGAATGCCGATACCAAAAACCGGTGCCTTACCACTTGGCGATACCCCAACAATGGCCCTTCGTTAGCCGGGCGCTTTCAACTGCCCAGAGCGGAACTATAAATAGCCCAGAGCATCATGTAGGGGAGAGGTGTTGAGCCCGCGTGCAACCCATGTCGGCCAATGTTGCCCCGCTAATTGCGCAGTTGCCTGTGCCGCTTGCTGTGTTTCAAAGGCAGCAAACAAACAAGCCCCTGTGCCGGTCAACCGACTAGGTGCGTGCTGTGCGAGCCAGTTAAGGGCTTCCGCAATTGGCGGATAGCGTTCCTTTACGACGGCTTCACAGTCGTTGCGCCACTCCGACGCTCCCCCCTGCAGTGCGCGCGCCATAGTAATGGGGCGACTGTCACGTGTCAATTGTGGGTCTTGGAACACGGCAGGGGTTGAGACACTTATGCCCGGATGAATAATCACAAACCATGGCGTATCAAGCGCTACCGCAGTGAGCTGCTCGCCAACCCCTTCGGCCCAGGCGCTATGGCCGTGTACAAAAACCGGCACATCGGCCCCAAGCTGAAGCCCCAGGCGGGCTAATTCTTCAAGCGGTAAATTGAGTTGCCAAAGGTGGTTAAGCCCTACTAACGTGGTCGCGGCGTTGGAGCTACCGCCACCTAAACCACCTCCCATAGGCAGCTGCTTTTCAATCGTAAGCGTAGCCCCTAGATGTGTGTTGCTATGGACTTGCAATAACCGTGCGGCACGTACGATTAAATTGTCATCGTGGTTAACGCCGCTCACCACGCTTGTTAGCAAAATCTCCCCGTCATCGCGGGGAGTGAGCGTCAGGTGATCGCAGAGATCGATAAACTGAAATAGCGTTTGCAGTGAGTGGTAGCCGTCTGCACGACGGCCCACGATATGCAGCATGCGGTTAAGTTTGGCCGGTGCGGGAAGCGTTAATGGGGCGTTCATTTAAACGATGACCCTTACTCGCTTGCTTGCCACTGGTTAACGACCAGCGTAATGCGAACGTCGTCGTAGTTCATGATCATACGGCGTGGTAGCCACAGATTGTCGACTTTTTCCCAGTCGCGATAGTTAATTTCCCATCCGTCTTGCTCAAGATGACTCGGAAAGCCGAATTCATCGGTTTCTAGCTGGTAGCTACCGTGTTCGCCGGGTAAGCCACGCACCCAGTCGGGCATGGCGCTGACCGGTAGCGCCCAGCCTAGTTGCTCTTCCATTAGTGCTTCTGGTGTTTCTGCTTCAAAACGGCCATCGCTATTGGAGAGCGAGAAGCGCCCTTCGCGGCCTTCAAGCACGTTGCGCCCACCACCAAACGGCCCACTAATCAGCATGCGAAAATAATAGGGGGTTTGGTTCCAGTCTAGGTTGGCGCTGACATTCTCTTGAGGAGTGCGTAATCCCGCTTTGCCGACTAACGTCCAGGTATCGAAAGACTCTACCTCAGCCTGCTGGCGTTCCCACTGACCTGCCTGGCGGCCACTCTCATCCATAGGAGCCTGAGAGGCACACCCGGCGAGCAGGAGTAGCGCGAGCCCGGCAAGCCAGAGGCGTGAAGAGTGGCGTGTTAATGGCCAGCGGGGCGAAAGGGACGTCAGTGTCAACATAAACAGGCTCCATGTTAGATGATTATGGCGCTAGGGTAACATGATTGGTGCGCATAATTAGGTGGTTCGCTGGGTTTAGGGTGCCTCTTGCGGCGTTAGTTCAGGGCTTATTTAAGGACTTAGCTCAGGACTTAGCTCAGGATAACGCTCAAGCAGCTCATCGATGAGCGGATGCTGGCTTGTTCTCTGCATGATTTGCAGGATCAGTCGGCGTGCTTCTTCATCGCGCCCCAGCGCTTTCAGCACTTCGGCGAGATGCGCGGCAACCTCCTGATCTGGTAGCTGTGAGTAGGCACTTTCAAGCCAGGGTAGCGCTTCTTCAGGCTGTCCCATTCGGAAGTAAACCCAGCCCATGCTGTCAAGTACGGCGGGATTGTCCGGGTCTGCCTCGTAAGCGCGCTCAATGAGCGCAAAGGCTTCTTGTAAACGTCCTGGCAAGTTAAGGTCGGCCAGCGTGTAGCCCAGCGCATTGAGGGCTTCGGCATTATTCGGGTCGGTACGCAGTATCTGGCGTAGATCCTGCTCCATACCCGTAATGTCGCCCGCTTCCCAACGACGCATGGCGCGCATATAAAGTAGCGATGCGTCATCAGGCGTACGGCTAATTTCACGGTCTAATAGTGCATTCGCGTCTGCGGGCTGGTTCATGTCGTCCAGCAACTGGACTTCGAGCATTACTAATTCGCTAAAGTAATTGTCAAAGCGCATCCGCTCAATGCGCAGAAAGGCGCGAGCATCAAGCAAGCGATCTTCCTCAATCAGCATCTGCGCCGCCGCTGAGCGAGCGGGCAAAAATTCATTGCCTTCGCTGACTTGGCGATAATAAAGCAATGCATTATCGATATCGCCTTGGGTTTGAGTGATAGCGCCGAGTAGGTAATAGGCAAGATTCGGCACCTCGGGTTGGCCTATTAGCGGCTGTAGCAAGCGTTGCGCGGGTTCGGGGTGCCCCTCCTCCAGGTAGAGTTGGGCTAGCGATAAGCGCAGATCCTGATTGCCGCCATGGCTTGCGAGTAGTGCATCGGTTTGAATTTCTGCGGCACTTATATTGTTAAGGCGAATTTCTGCCTGAGCCAGCAGCAGGATAAAACGTACGTCGTCAGGCGCAAGCTCTAGCCCTTGTTGAGCCGAGCGCTGAGCGGTCGGATAATCCTCAACCTCCAGTGCCAAGCGCGCTTTCACTAGCCATAATGCAGCGGATTCGGGGTCAAGTACTTCGACTTGATCAAGCCGCCGCTGAGCAAGTGTGGTATCACCAAGGGTGGCCTCGATCAGGGCTGTGCCTAGCAGTACATCGCTATGGTGCGGCAATTGCTCAGCATTAGGGCGGGCTAGGTGCTCTTGCAACTGCTGGGCAATTAACCGCAATGGCGCCTCTTCAGCCACCGCGACCTCTGCAAAGGCGGTCACATCGCCATGGCCGCCTGCTTCAACAATATCCAGGCGCTGCTCAAGGCTGTCGAGCCAATCGCCGCGCTGCAGAGAAAAAGCCGCCAGCAGACGATTGGGTGCTTCTGCCTGGGGGGCAAGTTCTCGCCAGCGAAGCGCCGAAGCCTCTATTAATGAGGCTTCATTGCCAAAGCGGGCCGCGAAGGTGGCACGCTCGGCAAGTGCTGGCTCGCGATAGCGCTTAGCTGCTTCCAGGTAGCCCTGGCTTGCGTAGCGATAGTCGCCACGCTGGCCGGCAAGCTCGGCGCCGAGCAGCGTGCTTAACCCAGCGGCATCCAGCCCACGGGTGATCGGCGGCGCATTGCGCATTGGATCGTCGGCCCATGTGCCGAGGGGGCCATCTTGTAGACTAGGCGTGGACTGGCAACCGCTCAGCAGCAGAGCAGCAGAGGCGGCCACGGGTAGTAGTGTCGAATGCCGTAACATAGAGCTCACTAATGAGAAGACTGAACAGGTAGGGCCCATTAATACAGTGCCCGATAATGAAAAGCGAGGTCGCATGCGTCTCTTGATCAAGTGGCCGAATGCCCAGCATAGCGGCTTGCCTGCCTGCGGCAAAGTGGTGTGGGCCAGATGATAGCCTGCTGTGATAGAATGTTCCTCCTTGAAAAAGTGGTTAGCAAACTTTATGCCTAGTAATGACAGGTTTTTGTAGGCAGCGATCGAACCACGCTGAAGACTTGTTCTAAAGACTCGTTTTAGCAAGCCCTAATTGACGGTGCAGCCGCTTATCATAACGGCGGTTGCCAAAAAGTCCGACACACTAGCGAAGACGCATAACGCATGACGCTTCTTGCCCTGGGAATAAATCATCGTACCGCCAGCGTGGCCGTGCGTGAGCAGGTGGCTTTTACGCCAACGCAGCTTGAAACCGCGTTGACTGAATTGCGTAACCTGCCACAAATCAGTGAAGCGGCGGTGCTCTCTACCTGCAACCGCACGGAGCTTTATTGTGTCACGGATGCGGCTGGCGAGCAGGCGGTACTCAACTGGCTCGGACGCTTTCATAACTTACGCGTCGACGAGCTAACGCGCTGTGCCTACCATTATTTGGACAACGATGCGGCGCGCCATTTAATGCGCGTAGCCGTTGGCCTGGACTCTATGGTGCTGGGCGAACCGCAGATTTTGGGCCAGTTGAAGGACGCCTATCAGCAGGCGCGCCAGTCCAAGGGCCTGGGCGGTGAGCTTGAGCGCCTATTCCAGCACACCTTCGCGGTGGCTAAACAAGTGCGTACTGAAACCGGCATCGGTAAAAACCCTGTTTCAGTGGCCTACGCTGCCGTCAGCATGGCCAGCCGTATTTTTGATGATTTTAGCCGTTCACGCGCGCTGCTAATCGGCGCCGGTGAAACCATCGAATTAGTTGCGCGCCATTTGCACGAAGCGGGCGTTCGCCAGCTTACCGTCGCCAACCGCACCCGTGAACGCGCCGAACTGGTGGCAGGCCCCTTGGGGGGAACGGCGATTACCCTGCAAGAGATTCCCGATGCGCTTGAACATGCCGATATTGTTATCTCTTCCACCGCGTCCCCGCTACCCATACTGGGTAAAGGTATGGTTGAACGCGCACTCAAAAAGCGTCGCCATCGTCCGGTATTTATGGTCGATATCGCGGTGCCTCGGGATATTGAGCCCGAAGTGGGCGAATTAGCGGATGTGTTTCTCTACACCGTGGACGATTTGGAAGAGGTCATCCAGGAAAATCGTCGTCACCGCCAGGTTGCCGCTGATCAAGCCGAGTCGTTGATTGAGCACGGGGTGGGTAGCTGGCAGCACGAGCGACGTATTCGTAACGGCGGCGAGTTGATACGCGACTATCGCCAGCATGGTGAAGCGCTGCGCGATCTCTCCCGTGACCAAGCGCTAGAGCGGTTGGCGCGGGGTGAAGACCCCGCTAAGGTCATTGAGCGCTTGGCCCATCAATTGACCAACCGTTTGCTCCACCAGCCGACCCAGGCTATACGCGATGCGGCCTCAGAAGAGCATCACGACTTACTGAATGCCGCCCCTCGGCTGCTATTGCCTATAAAACCTGCATTCGAGACCACGCCTGCGCCCACGGTTAACCGCCAGAAGGATGATACGCCCGCATGAAAGAGACTCTGCGCCAACGCTTAGACAGCTTTACCGAACGCTTTGAAGAGCTGTCGATGCTGCTGTCGGATCCCGACGTGATCAATAACCAGCAACGCTTTCGCGACTATTCACGTGAATATGCCGAGTTAGAAGAGCTGGTGGCGGCCTGGCAGCGCTATCGTGATATTGAAACCAATATGCACGAAGCTGAGCAGCTTAGCCGCGATAGCGACGCTGATATGCGTGAGTTGGCGGAGATGGAGCTTAGTGATGGGCGTGAACGGTTAGCCGAGTTGGATATCGAGCTGAAACGCTTGCTAGTACCGAAAGACCCTGACGATGGCCGCGGAGTATTTCTGGAAGTGCGCGCCGGTACCGGCGGCGACGAGGCGGCTATTTTTGCCGGTGATCTGTTTCGCATGTACTCACGCTATGCCGAAAAACGCGGTTGGCGGGTCGAAGTGGTGAGCGCCAGCCATGGCGAGCAGGGCGGCTACAAAGAGATTATTTCCCGCGTTAAAGGCGATGGCGTATACGCCCAGCTAAAATTTGAATCCGGCGCCCATCGCGTGCAGCGCGTCCCTGCGACCGAATCCCAGGGCCGCATTCATACTTCTGCTTGCACCGTAGCGGTAATGCCTGAAGTTGATGATGTGGGTGATATCGATATCAATCCTTCGGATTTGCGCGTGGATACCTACCGCTCCAGCGGTGCCGGTGGTCAGCACGTTAACACCACTGACTCTGCGATCCGCATTACTCACCTGCCCACCGGCGTGGTGGTGGAGTGCCAGGAGGAACGCAGCCAGCATAAAAACCGTGCCAAAGCGATGTCGCTGCTGGCCGCGAAGTTGAAGCGCAACGCCGTCGACAGTCAACGCCAGACGCAGGCGGATGCGCGCCGTTCGCTAGTGGGCTCGGGTGATCGCAGTGAGCGCATCCGCACCTATAATTTCCCCCAGGGGCGGATTACCGACCACCGCATTAATTTGACGCTTTATAAGCTTAACGAGGTGGTTAGCGGTGAGCAGTTGGATGACGTGATTAGCCCGCTGATTCATGAGTATCAAGCGGAGCAACTTTCAGCCCTTCAGGACGTTTAATGGCCCTTGATGCGCTGCTCAAACAGGCTGCCCAGCGCTTGCAGAAGGCGGGTTCCAGCTCACCACGTATCGACGCTGAAGTGCTGTTATGTCACGTACTCGGACGCGACCGCACCTGGCTCTACACTTGGGGGGATAAAGCGTGCCCCTTATGGGAGCATGCCCGTTTTGATGCGCTAATAGCGGCGCGTGCCCAAGGCGCACCGGTCGCCTACCTCACCGGCGAACGCGAATTTTGGGGGCTGCGCTTAGCTACCTCACCCGATACATTAATTCCCCGGCCCGATACTGAAACCCTCGTAGAGCTGGCGCTAAGCCGAGCGGCGCTGCCCTCGGGCCGCCTGCTCGATCTTGGCACCGGTACTGGCGCCATTGCCTTGGCGTTCGCCAGCGAGCAGCCTGGCTGGCAAATCGTTGGTGTGGATCTGCGCTTTGAAGCGGTGACCTTGGCAATTAGTAATGCGCAAGCCCTGGCGATCACTAATGCCCAGTTTTTGCAAAGCAATTGGTTCGGCGCTTTGGAAACGTTTGATGAGGCAGATAAACGTTTCGATATTATTGTTAGTAACCCGCCTTACATTGCCGCCGATGATCCCCATTTAAGCGAAGGTGATGTGCGTTTTGAACCTCGCTCAGCGCTGGTTGCTGATGCCGAAGGTATGGCCGACCTGCTGCATCTGGTGCACTCTGCGCCGCACTATTTAACCGCGTCAGGCTGGTTGTTGCTTGAGCATGGCTACCGCCAAGCTGATAAGGTGCGCGCGGCGCTTAAAAGCGCTGGCTATCAAAGCGTTGAAAGTATTCGTGACCTGGGTGGGCATGAACGGGTTACCCTGGGACACCTTTAATAACTGCCTGATTCATCAGTATTGGATCCTGCCATGAAACCAAAAAATAGAACGCTGGACCGTATCGACCTCAAAATCCTGCGCTGTTTGCAGGAGAATGCGCGTATTTCATACGTCGATTTAGCCGCTGAAGTAGGCTTATCCACAACCCCTTGTCTTGAACGCGTTAAGCGTTTGGAGAAAGCGGGTATTATTCGTGGCTACCAAGCCATCCTTGATCCGCGGGCTTTAAAAGCCAATTTATTAGTTTTTGTCGAGATCAGCTTGGAAACACAATCGCCAGCGGTATTTGATGAGTTTCGGCGTGCTGTCGAAAAGCTGCCGCAGATTCAGGAGTGCCACCTTGTCTCGGGACAGTTTGACTATATTTTGAAGTGTCGTATCCCTGAGATGGCTGCTTACCGCCAGCTATTGGGTGATGTGGTGTTAACGTTGCCTGGTGTTAAAGAATCGAAAAGCTACGTGGTGATGGAAGAAGTGAAAGAGAGCTTCAATTTACACATCCCCGCCTACGAGGAATTTGAGGATAAGTAAGCCGATGATGGATGACCAGGCGCTGCTGCGCTATAGCCGTCAGATAATGCTGCCCGAGGTGGATATCGAGGGCCAAGAGCGCCTGCAATCTGCTCATGCAGTGATTATTGGTGCAGGCGGTTTGGGCTCTCCGGCAGCGCTTTATTTAGCTGCGGCTGGGGTGGGGCGCATCACGATCGCCGATGCCGATCACGTCGAACTTTCCAATCTTCAACGTCAAATTGCCCACCAACACGCCAGTATTGGCTTAAATAAGGCGCACTCTGCCCAGGTCAGCATGCAAGCGCTCAACCCACATTGTCACGTGGTTGCGTTAGACCAACATGTCGAGGGCGAAGCCCTTGAACGCTTAGTCGCTTCGGCGGATGTGGTGCTGGATTGTACGGATCGTTTCTCAAGCCGCTATGCGGTGAATGCGGCGTCACAAAAAGCCGAGGTGCCGCTTGTGTCTGGGGCGGCCATTCGCTTTTCAGGTCAGTTGGCGGTGTTTGATCCTCGCGACGCGGCTTGCCCCTGCTACGCCTGCCTCTATCCACCCGACGATAGCCGCGACGAAGCGCTTAGTTGCGCAGAAAGCGGGGTAATGGCGCCACTGGTAGGCTTAATCGGCTGCTTTCAAGCGGTAGAAGCCTTTAAACTGCTGAGTGGCGCAGGTGCTGCCCATCAGGGGCTATCTACGTTCGATGGCTTAAGTGGCCAATGGCGGCGCTTTCAAGTACCCCGCGATCCCGCTTGCCCAGTGTGCGCTCAGCGCCGCTAGCCCCTTAATCGTTAGCTTTCGCTTCTGTTTTGTCGTGTTCCGCGGCGTTCGCGCTAGCGGTTGCATGTTTATCGACCGATGCTTTACGCGAGTTAGCCACGGAGGCGTTGTTCAATGCGGAGGTTTTTGTAACGCCGCCGGTGGCATCGCCAAAGGCGCTTTTCAATACCTCATTGTCAGGATCCATATCGATACTGCCGTGGAAAACGCTGCCATCTTCCAACACCAGGCAAGGGGCAACAATAGTGCCTGAGACCTGGGCGCCTTTGTGAATAGTCGCGCGGTGAAGTACCACTAAATTGCCTATCACTTCACCGGATACATGCAGCGTATGGGCAAATACATCGCCGTTGATATAGCCATTGGCACCTAGGGTAACGGTGTGCTGTTTGCAGGTGATAATGCCGCTTACGCGTCCCTCTACCGTTAAATCTTCATCGCTATTAATGTCTCCCTCAACTTGCGTATGCGCCCCAATCACGGAAAGGCTTGGTCGCGCACTGCTGGTCGGGGTTCCTTGTGTGGCTGATGAGCGTGTATCAGGTGGTATTAGCGTTGAGGTTTTATTTTCAGGTGGGGCATTCTTGGCTTTGTTAAACATAGGGTGACTCCTAGTAAATGACGCCAGTGCGCCTTTGGGGTGCGAAGTAGTGAGCACTAAATACCTTAATCGGCTTATGAGCGTCTTAAAGCCAGGAGTTAAGCCAAGTGAATGGGCTTATTCACGCCGCCGCAATATAGCAGAGCGAGTATAACGTTAGCTGGGGTAACCACATCTAAAGCGGCAGGAAGCGGTATGGGCATTCAAGTATGGTTTATTGTGCTGGGCGTTGGCGTAATGACGCTGATCGTATGGGACGGCAAGCGCCGTAAACTAAAACAGCGCTCTTTAATCGTGGCCGATATAGCGCGCAAAGTACCTGCTATGGATACCGTTCCCAACCCAGTATCACCCTATGAAGTGATGTCGCCACCTGAAACAGATGCCACCACTGTGGCGTCTCCCGCCATAGAGCCCATACCTGGTGGTAGCCGAATTGGGTCAGCCACCCATATTTTAGGCAAGGTAATCGCCGATGAGCCGGTGGTCATTAAGGGGCGTTTGGAGGGTACCCTCATTGCGCCCAATCATCCCGTCTCTGTGACTGCCTCTGGCCATGTAGCGTCTTATATTGAGGGGAGTTGTGTCGATATTGACGGGTATATGGTCGGTACGCTTAAAGCCAACACTAAGGCCACGCTACTAACGCGAGCGCGCTTACAGGGGGTGGTCGAAGCTCCTCGCTTAGAGTGTATGGCGGGGGCTTGGCTTCAGGTAGATGTGGCCCAGGCTGCCAGTCGCCAAAGCGTTGCCATGGTGTCTTAGGTATCTTAAAGGCTGCGGGCGGTTGCTTATCACACTATACGTTAGCCCAACGTCTGGATTCGCGCTTCGGTGCTTCAGTTTTTGCTAGCTTGGCCGATATCTTATTGAATAAATTATAAATATTAAGGAATTAACAGAATGAAGCACCTCTCTATTAAATGGAGCCTGACTGCTGCATTAGCCCTACTGGTGCTTATGATTGGCTTGATCAGCGGCCTCGGGTTTTATTCCAATCATAATAGCTCGCAAGCACTTGAAGAATTGGCTGCCACCAACGTACGACTCGTTAACTTAGCCAACCGCACACAGGTGCACGCGCTTAGAGCGCAAACGTTTTTAGACCGATCGGCGAGTTTCAGCACCCAGGGTAACCCAGAGAAAGGGCAGGAAAGTCTTGCCATGGCAGCAGAGGCGGTGGCTGAGGCAGAGGCGCGCTTTAATGAGTTTAGTGCCGTGCCAATCAATCCTGAAGGTACGCTGGCACCCCACCGTGATGCGATTATCAGCGCTTACAATGCTTTTGTGACGGAGGGCATTTCGCCACTATTAGAAGCCGCCCCTTTTCAAATTCAGCGCAGGCAAGAGGAACTGGGGACATTAAGCGCTGAATTGGATCAGGCAATGAGTGGTTTTATCGCGTATACCGAAGAGCGTGGCGCGAATGTCCTCCAACAGCTCAATCGTTTGGCGACTATTATTGGTGCCATTGCTATTACCCTTTTAGTGATTTCACTGGTGGCAGTGGTGGTGATTCGGTGGGCAATGATGCGCAGCGTAGTAAGGCCACTTCGACGTGCCAGTGAACACTTTGCGCGGATTGCCGATGGTGATCTGACAGGCCAGATTGAGGATCGCGGGCGTAACGAAATTGGTCAGTTGTTCAGTGGACTATCGGCGATGCAGGAGAAGCTAAAACAACTGGTTGTTGCGTTGAGAGGCAGCAGCGAGCGGGTTTTCAGCGGGGCTGGTGATATCTCTGCGGGAAGTCAGGATCTCTCTTCGCGCACTGAGCAGCAGGCCTCCGCGCTTCAGCAAACCGCTTCCAGCATGGAGGAGATGTCGACGACGGTAGCTAAAAACGCTGAAACGGCCCAAGAGGCGGATCAGCTTTCGGTTGCGGCGTCACGGTCAGCGGAGTCAGGTGGCGAAGAGGTAGAGCGCACGGTGCAACTTATGCGTGAGATTGCGGCCAGTGCGAGCCAGGTAAACGATATTATTGGCGTGATTGACTCCATTGCCTTCCAAACCAATATATTAGCACTCAATGCGTCAGTCGAAGCAGCCCGCGCAGGCGAGCAAGGCCGCGGCTTCGCCGTTGTGGCCAGCGAGGTGCGTACATTAGCGACGCGAAGTGCTGACTCCGCCAAAGAGATTCGTAGTTTGATTGAGCAGACCACCACGAAAATTAACGGTGGCGCTGAACAAGCGGAGCGCAGCGGGCAGACGATTCACCAAACGGTGGATGCGATTCGCCAAGTCACTACTCTAATGAGCGAAATTTCAACCGCTACGCGTGAGCAGAACAGTGGTATTGAGCAAATTAATGCTGCCCTTACCGAAATGGACTCGGTGACCCAGCAAAACGCTGCGCTTGTGCAACAAACCAGCACGGCCGCTAGTTCTTTAGAAGAGCAGGCCCGCGAGCTGGCCGATTTGATGGCTACCTTTCGCATTGATGAGAGTGCTGTCAGCGCTATTGCGATGACGCATAAGGGAAAGGCCCTAGGGCAAGCAGTAGACCCACGCATTGAGTCAGCGCCACGCCAACAGATGAAGCAGAGCCAATCAGAAACCGTCGATGAATGGAATGAGTTCTAGGTCTTAAATCACTAAAAGCCGCCGATGATAAGTGTACTTATTGCCGGCGGCTGTTTGCCGCTATAACGTGGCCGCTAATAGGCGGTTCAGCTTACGCACGGGCTGAAACGCGCAGTCGTACATAATCTGCCGTCCAGTTGCCTTGTTCATCGCGCAGACTGTGTCCCAGCAGCGTTAAAGTGTTTTCAAGTACTGCTTCGCGCACATCTTCGTCGAGCCCATGCAGGAAAGGGCTGGCAAAGGTTTCCAGCCACCCCAACATGCCGGTAGGCAAGGGAGTAGGGCGTGGGATCAGCTCAATGCTTTCTACTTTGAAACCGACTGTTTCCAGCAAATGGCCGTACTCGTGGGTGGTCGGAAAGTACCAGGGGTGGCGGCCGCGGGCGCTAATGCCCCGAAACTGCAGGGCAGCAATCAGTGCGGTGCAAATAGCGGCGACATTGCCATGGCCACCGAACTCAGCCACAAAACGGCCTCCCGGCTTTAATGCACGCTTAACGCCTGCTAGTACCGCCTGGGGGTCTAGCATCCAATGCAGCGCTGCATTGCTAAATACTGCATCAAATTCATGGTCAAAAGGCAGCTGGTGCCCATCAATGACACGCGCGGTAATCCCGCGTTGGCGTGCGGCGTTCACCATCTCTTCTGAAGCGTCTACACCGAGCACGTCACCGCCAAGTTGCACAAGGCGCTCGGTCAACGAGCCGTCGCCGCAGCCAAGATCCAAAATGCGTTCGCCGGGCTGAGGCGCTAACAGCTTGACCACTTCGCTGCCTAGCTTAGGTACAAAATTAGCATTCTGGGCGTAGTCGCTGGCATTCCACTCTTGCCCGGGTGCATTTTGAGGGGTATTGGTCATATCGGCTTCCTGGCGTCGTTATTATTCCATCAAGTGTCAGTTATCAACGTATAGCCTTAGCAGTATAGCTTGCTGATGCCTAACTTATTAGATAGACAATGAAAATCTAATAAATGACTCGCTATCGCTAGCTATTTGATAACTTAGATATCGGCTTTGGTAGGCAACTTTTGATAGCGTCCTAGCAAAAAAAGCTAGAATGACATTTTCATCCGCTGACAGGGGGGGGAATGAGCCAATCTAAACCGTGCTATAGCGTCAATTCTCCCGTCGGGGTGATTGCCGATACCCATGGGTTGCTGCGTGATGAGGCACTTTGTCTCCTGGAGGGGTGTGAACTCATTCTGCACTTGGGGGATGTGGGTAGCAAAGAAGCGGATAAAGCGATTTTGCAGCGTTTGGAGACAGTGGCGCCAGTGCACTGCGTAAAGGGCAATATAGACAGGGCGGCGTGGGCGACGAGTTTGCCGATACATCAGGACATTATTGTGAACGAAAAACACCTGCACCTTGTTCACCGCTTAGAAGATTTCGACCCAAAGACTCCTTGCGTGGCTGTTCTGCATGGCCATTCCCATAAGCCCCGCAATCAACATCAGGACGGAAAGCTGTTCTTCAATCCTGGAGCAGCGGGAAAGCGCCGATTCAAACTGCCTATTACGCTAGGCAAATTATGGATAGATCAACGCGGCGTGCGCGGCGCAATTATGCATTTGCTCTAGCCTGTTTTGAAAGCGATCAGCCACTCCTGTCATCTTGTACAAATCTGTTACCCTATTCGTTTGTTGTTTCAGATAAGCGTTATGCAGATAAGCGAGGTTCCATGAACGACGTTATTGAGTTACTGAAATCCCACCGTTCGATCCGTAAATTTAACGATCGACCGATTCCGCGTGAGTTGCTGTTGGAGCTTATTCAAGCCGGTCAAGGAGCGGCTACGTCCAGCCATGTTCAGGCATATACCGTTATCCATGTGAAAAATCAGGCGAACCGTGAGCAGATAGCAGAGCTGGCCGGCGGTCAGGGTTACATTGCTAGCTGTGCCGATTTTTTGGTTTTCTGTGCTGATATGAAGCGTCCGACAGAGGCTTCTGAGCGCACTGGCGCAAACGTTGTTCGAGGAATGACCGAGCAACTGTTGGTGGCGACCGTCGATACGGCGCTAATGGCGCAAAATGTGGCGGTGGCAGCGGAGTCTGAAGGGCTGGGAATCTGCTATATCGGCGGTATCCGCAATAATCCTCAACAGATTAGCGATCTGCTACGTCTACCCAAGCACGTGTACCCAGTGTTTGGTATGTGCCTCGGCTATCCAGACCAAGAACCTGAAGTAAAGCCACGCTTACCCGTGGAGGCGGTTCTTAAAGAAGACTACTACACTGAAGACGTCGAGCAGGTAGAGGCCTTCGATACAACTATGCAGACTTACTATCAGGCTCGCAGCAGCAGTAACAAAGACACCGACTGGTCCCGCAATCTTAAGCCTTTGTTTGATAGCAAGTTACGCCCTCATATGCGTGCCTTTTTGATCAAGCGCGGCTTTGAAATGAAATAGTCTTGAGATGACCTGGCTTTGACATGACCTGGCTTTGACATGACCTAGCTTTGAGATGAAGTAAGGGGCGCTGGACACTTTTTTAATAGGATTTTTGGAAAAGAGAACGTTCAGTCGGTTATGGGTTCTCTTTTCTCGCTTTCAGGAGCTTCACCGTATGCGCGTATTTTCAAATCCCGTCGGTTCGGGCTCTCTCTGGTTCGACAACCTTGCAACTGCAGACGGGGTTCCCGTCGCCTATGACCCTCAGGCCCGTGCCTTTGTGCCAATGCCGCCTTTCTGCATCAATCGTGACATTATTGGCTGCAACTGGATTGCCCCTAAAGAGGGTGCTTTTTGCCGCGCTTGTGCCATGACAGCACTGGCGCCAGACCCTAACCTTCCCAACGCTATTCCTAACTGGGCACAAACGGAAGCGGCTAAGCGCTGGGTTTTGGATAATCTGGGCCGTTGGCACTGGTTCCGACCCGAAGATCCAGGCGCCCCGCCGGTTTTCCATCTGCTTGCCGAAGGCCCCACACCTGTGCCGATGGGGCACATTGAGGGCGTAGTGACCATCAGTGTGGCCGAGGTAGACCCCGTGCTGGTTACTACGCGTCGGGAAGCGTTAGAAGAGCCTTACCGCACGATGATTGGCCATATGCGCCACGAAATTTCACACATGCTGTGGTGGCGGCTTAGTTTGCGCGAAGATTTTTTGAATGCCTTTCGTGAGATGTTTGGCGACGAGCGTCAGGATTATCAGGCCGCGCTACAGCATCACTACCAAGCCGGGCCGCCGCCTGATTGGAAAGAGCGCTATTTAACCACCTACGCCTCAGCACATCCCCACGAAGATTGGGCCGAAACTGCCGCGCACCTGCTGCATTTAACCGATATTGCCGATAGTTTTGCGGCATCAGACCTCTCTTCGCCGGAGCTGCCTAGCCCGCAGTGGGATCCATATGCAGAGCCAGACGCGGAGCGATTAATATACGTGGCTGCGGCGCTTACCGTAGGGGTTAACCACGTTAACCGCTCGATGGGCTTGCCGGATCTTTACCCTTTTGTGCTGTCAGAGACGGCCCGCCGTAAGCTTGCGTTTGTCCATGATTGGCTGCGTCGCGGCGCTCAGGGGTTATAAACAGTAGTAAAGGTTGATACGGCAATAGTGAAGAATTGTCGTGATCATCTATACTGGATTCCAAGGCTATAATCGCAAGTCGATAACCGATAACAATAAAACCGATGGCGCCGCAGGCCATCGGTTAACCCGCATGGAGACTGCATATGACCCTTGATCGCGCTTACTACCTGTTAGCTGCTTTCTACAGTTTAATGGTAATTATGGGGGTAATTGCCATATTGGCTGGTGGGGGGACTCTACTTGCTCCCGTGCATTTGCTGTTGGGGGCATTAGCAGTGGTTGGGCTTTGGGGATACATCTTGAAGCGCAGATTTATGAATCCACGCATGTGGCGGCCCTTGGCCTGTGTGCTTGCTGTGGGCATTGTCGTTCAGTTATTCATCATGCTGACAACACCGCTTTCGAGCGTTTTATTAACCTGGATGCTGACCAGTAGCATTTTTTCCGTCATGTTGGTCATTATGCTCTACCGCTATGGAGACCGAGACCAACCTCTTTGGGCGTCCGATGAAGAGCGCACAGCTGCTCGACAACTAGACGTTTTACTGAGCGATAACTCTCCCATAACGGCCATCAAACGTGACGGTAGTCGTGAGAATAGCGTAAAGGTTTTTAAATCAAATGAAGGTTATAAGGCAAGCGTGACACGGCGCTCGAAAGAAGGCCAAGAGCGCTTTGAAGAGCGCTTCCAATATCCCGAAACGCTAGTGTTTTTCTTAGAGAAATTCACTAGTGTAACGATTAATGATTTTAGGCCCGCGTCTACAGTCGAGAATAACAGTGCACTATAGTTGAAGTTGTTATTAAACTAATTAATAGAACTGCTGTCCTTGATTGTCAGCAGTTCTTTTAATTGTGGTTCTAAAGTTTTTCGGATGTGAAGGTAAAACGGCATTAGTTCTTTGTTCATCTCTTTTTCTGCTTTGCTGTGGTCGATGTAAAAAGCATTTCGCTTACCATGCATTTCAATAGGTTCGCCAACCTTTTTAAACTTGAAGCCGGACATGGAGAGAAGTCTTGGAAGTCTTGGTTCCATCATGGCAAATACGTGACGTTTTTTCATTAAGCCGACGAGTGCATATGTTGCAAGGAACAAGGCAATAATTATCAAAGGAAACGCCTTTTTTTCAGCTTCTGTAAATTGGTAATCAAAAGCGTTTGAGGCAAGAGTTTCATGATTTATTGCTTTATGGCGAAATGCTCTAGCGATAGCAAAACGCGATATTTCACAAATACTCTCATATGGTAGTTTAGCGGGGTGCAAAACTTCGTGGGGAAGCGTGTGCTCACCAAAATCTTGAAGAGGTAGTCTCTTCAGTTCTCCATCATGGTGAGGCGCTGGTAATACCAATCTAAGGCAGCCAGCTGCCAGTCCAGATCGTCGATGTTCAATCAAACAGTGAATGGAATGAGAGTCGTGAATATCCGATTCGATATTTTGATTAGTTATTTGGGCTGGGTGATAACCAATTTCTTGACAATAAACTTCGTGGCGGAGCTTATATATCCTGTTCTTTTGATTTTCAGTGATAGCAAGGCTGAAATTAAATTCGTCATTAAAAGATGTGAAGATATCTATCGGTATGTTGCTAGTTTTCTCCTTTTTTTGAATTGCTTCCATCACTGTTTTTCCTTGGTTAGTTAATTTGTTGGATGGTGTTGTGTTTTCTTTCGTTGAAAATAATGCTGTTCATTAATAGTTGGTGAAAGCTATATGGATTGGAATTGGACGCCCTAAGTGAAATCCTTGACCATAAGTTATCCCATAGGATTTTATTATTGGCAATAGGGCTTCCTGATCAACGTACTCGGCAATTGTTTGCTTGCCAAAACCTTTAGCAATGTCAGCAATCGCGCGAACAATGACTCGGCTGTCTGGGCTGATTAGCATGCTGCGAATAAAAGAACCATCAATCTTGATATAATCGACGGGTAACTGCCCTAGGTAATGGAAACTGCTGAAGCCCACCCCAAAGTCATCCAGAGCGGTGCGGCAACCAAGGTCGCGTACTGCTTGTAGTACGCCGCGTGCGGTAGAAAAATCAGTAACCGCCGCTGTTTCTGTTACTTCCAATATTAGGTGGTGGGGGTCAGCTCCGCTGGCAGTCAGCTCGTCTGCCAAATACTGCTTTAGCCCTCCATCATGAAGGGACTGGCCGGAAAGGTTCACCGCTAAGGTGATACCTCTATCCTGCAATTGGCTAAGCGCCTTTAAGCTGTGCCGCAATACCCAACGGTCGATTAAGATAATCTGTCCGCTCTGCTCGGCAATTGGAATAAAGTGTGCAGGATCAATTAGGCTCCCATCTGCGTCGCGCATTCGCAGTAGTACCTCGTGGTGTTTTACGTCTTGGTCTGCCAGGCGCATGATGGGCTGCACCATTAGCTCGAAGCTATCCTCTTCAAGCGCATTGCGTATGCGTTCAACCCAGTAAACTCGTTCTTGCAACTCGTCTTTGGCATTTTCTGACTTGGAAAGTAGATGCCAATGCTGGAGACCATTCGCTTTAGCTTTGTACATAGCCACATCAGCGCTAGCCATAAGGTCAGCGGGTGTATTGCCATGGGTTGGGAACAGGGCAATGCCAATACTGGCCGTTACTCGATGCCGCCGCTCGCCGACAACGCAGCCGATGCCCTCTAGCAGTTGGGCAATATATTGCGCGGCACTGACGGCTTGATCGGCGTTGGTATTTTCTAATAGGAGGGAAAACTCATCGCCACCAAGGCGGGCAATAACACCACGGCGGCCAAGGTTGTGGAGGAGTGTGTCGGCAACTTCGCGGAGTAATTTGTCGCCTACATGGTGCCCGCTCAGCTCGTTAACCTCTTTGAACTGGTCTAAATCCAGCAGCAGTACCGCCCCTTTTTTCTTCGATGGGCGTTCAAGCGCAAGTTGCAGTGCATGCTGGAAATAGCGCCGGTTGTAAAGCTCCGTCAGCGGGTCGCGCTCGGCCAACCAAGTTAACCGCGCTTCGGCAGCCTTGCGATCGGTAATATCGAGCCCGACTGATATGCGGGATACCTTCCCCTCGCTACCTGTCTGTAAAGGTGCATGATACCAAGCAATAGTATGAAGGCGGTGGTCGGGCGTACGTAGTGTTTTTTCCTCTTGCTGAGGATGGGAAAACGTATTCACTGTGCTAGGGACTCCCGCCTCGAAGACATCAACAAAATGTCGCCCAAGTAGCGAAGCCTCATTGAGCCCTAGCATCAGCTGAGCATACTCATTGACTAGGCTGATCCGTCCAGTGCAGTCTTGAGCAATGATAAACACCTGGGCTGTGTCCAGCAGGCCACTGATGAAATCACGCTCTTTGGCTAGCTCTTCAATACGCTCAGCTAGCTGATGGCCGCGCTCCTGAACTTCACCTTCTAGCATTTCAAGTTGGCGCGACAGCTCGAGTGTGGTGCTCTCAAGAACATCTATCTCGTCGGGAATGCGACGGCGGTGGCTAGGAATGGCGGAACGTATATCGCTAAACTTCCCGTCGGCCAGGGCAGGAAGCAATCCGGCGACTCTACGTAGCCTAGCCATTGGGCCAAGTAATATAATTAATAGCAGTAGTTCAGCGGCAATCCAGCCGAGCACGCCAACGAACAGCAGCTTGCGAGTATCCTGGTTAATTGCCTGAATTTGCTCGGTAATGTCTGATATCAGCAGAAAGTATCCGATATTGCTACGTTCGTTATCCTCTTCCATGCGCACTGCGCTGAGTTCTAAGTGCCTGCCGCTATATTCAAGACTTAGTGGTGCTTCTATCAAGCGACGTACAGGGGCCGTATCTGCCGCTCGCTGCAAAGGTACTAAACTTTGTTCTTCGCTTGTGAGTGCCAGCAATTGGCCATTCCACGCTTGCAGCTGCCTTGTTGCCGTTACCTGGCTGTCTTCAGCGGGCCCGGTAACAAGTAGCGCGACTTCGCTGCCAGAGACTTCTTTGGCTTGCCGAGTGACATCGGCTAACGAGCGAGATAGCACGACCATACCGACGCTTTCTCCCCTCACCAGTACCGGCACGGCAGCAAATTGCTGGCAGCTAGCTGAGCAGCGAAGCGCTGCAAGTGGTCGTTCGGTGTTGATAACCTGGCTTACCCAGTTCCGTATGGGAAGCTGTGCTTGCGAGTTTCCGGCGCCCCAACTGCCCAATACTTGACCGAGCGTATTGATGATTAGAATCTCATCAATTCCCGCCTCGAGCTGAAGTGCGGGCCATTGGGAGTCCAGCGCTCGCTCGACATCGGCTGTGCTACCCGCTTGTAAGGGCAGGCCCAGGCTTGCTGAGGCGGCAGTTAAGCCAGCTAACTGACGTAAATTTTCCGATGAACGGAGCAACGCTAAACGGATTTCTCGCTGCTGGCGTTCGTGGTGCTGAGTCCGACTTTCCTGAAACTGACGAGTTAAGTTGTCGTGTCCTAGCCAAGTAAAAAGTGTTACCAACGCTAAAAGCAGGAGGCTGCTTAAGGTGATAACCCGCCAGGTTAGGCTAAGACGCTGAGGCATTCGAAAAAGGGTAGGTGTTTTCATTACGGTAACGTCCTAGCCAGGATCGGGGGAGGCATCAGAAGCGTAGCGATAGCTGGAATAACCACATGTTCCATCTTCGGCTGGTTGCTGATGAATCTGGATTATCCCGAATGGGCAGCCAACCACTGCCGTCCACATGGTGATATTCACCTGCTAGCATAACTTGAGGATGCGGGTTCCACTGCAGACCAAAGGTTAGATCATCTGCAAACTGGGTATGGGCTGGGACGATACCCCCGGTGCTCTCCTCAAAAGATTTACCGTTGCGGTCTGCGCGATTGCTGGTGAGGCTGTCGTAACGTACTAACCATTGCCATTCACTGGCAAAACGCCGCGTGTATTGGATATACCAACTTTCGCCCGTGACATCATTTACCCAACGGTTTTCTAAGCCACCAAGTTTAGTTGACCTTAGGGCGAACTCGCTCGTTAAGCTCCAGAGTTCTTCGTTGTATTGTAATGACAGAACAACTGGACGAAACCGAAAGGAGACATCTGTCTGTTCCGCAGTGCTGGAATCAAAGCGTGCTTTCGCCTGAGCAGTGCTCAATGCTGCAATAATACGCCCTCCATCATGCTCATAACGAATTTGACCTATAGCTGACTGCTTAGCATCTAGTGTTCCCGGCACATCTTCTAGACGAAGCGAGCTTTGTAAATCCTCATCTGCTTGAGCTTGGCCAATACCTACCTGCGTGCGAAGAACTCCGGTAGCCAGTCTTTCTTCGTGGTAAAGACTTATCCCATCTCCTGAAAGTCCGAGAGACCGTGTGCGATCAAAATAAATAGATTGAGGCAGCAGTATGCTAGGGCGTGTAAATGCCACATCACGGGTTTGGTTATAAAATCCAAAAGGGTTTTTGAACCTTCCTAACTGAATACCAAAGGTTCGTTCTTGGTCTGAAATCACTTGATAATCAATTAGGCCATAATCCAGCTTAGGTTCAGCATCGGAGCTATCGCCTCCAGCTCGACGACTGAGTATCTGAGTAGCAACAAGCACATCCTGGTGAGGGCGTAAGGAGGCGTTGAGACCTATTTCGGTGAATTCGAAGCTACCTTCACTTTGGCTACTGTGACCAAAGAAATTGTTTTCGTCAGTGACCACTAGTGCCTGGCTAAGAAATCCGTGCACTTGCAGAGTATCAAGAACGTGCTCACCGCTTTGGGAATGAGCAGATAAACCCATCACAACGGTGCCCAGCAGCGTGGCAAGGGCTCGACATTCATTCCATCGAAATAACTTGAACGCTATCATCCAGATACTCCCTTTCAAGATAGCCAATAGCACCGGGTGTCGTGGCGACCTGCTCGTGCATTTCTGCCTGATCGCTTACTCGGTCAGGGGCTTGCCCGGTACCTGAGAAGACCATGCGATCCCAGGCTAGCTGAAGCTGGTGCGGGTAAACCGCCAACTGTTCTTTGGCAAAGCGAGCATGTACGGGGTGGCTATTACTTAAGACGAAGACCCTGACTGCTTGGCCATCCGGCCAGGTGCGTTGGCGCATCGCGAAAATCGCACGGGTGGTATCCCTATTTAGTAAGCGGGTAGCGACATCAGGATGAGCCACTAAATAAAGTGGTGCTTCCCTAGCGATGGCATTTGTTGCTGCGAAAGTGATACCCACCAGCAAAATAAGGGTAGTCACTGCCAGTAAGGCCAATCGCAATGGAGAACCGCTTATAACGAGTGATGGCATTAGTGGCGGCTTACTGGTTGATTAATGAACGCCAGGTTCACGCACGATGCAGTTCTGCCCTGCATATTAAATGTGTATGAATTGATGACGTGTTCTCCCTCGCAGCACTAGCAAAACTGTTTTTATATTCAGCTCTAATGGTATGACTGAAAGATACGCATCCAGAAATGACTGTGCCATATCGATACGGCACATTACCAAACACTACATCAATTCAAAAAAAATAACAGGAAGTCATGTCAACGAACAGTGAGTATTAGATTATGACTATTCCATTTCCATAGGCGTGTACATAATAGCCAATCGCCTATGTAACATTGCGATTGCCCTCCCTCTTGAAAAGGATCGTCCATCATGTTCACCGGCCTAAGTGCTTTTCCGCTAACCCCCATGAACGAGCAGAATATTAAGGAGCGCGAGTTTACCCGCTTAGTGGAACATTTAGCTGGGGCAGGGGTGGACTCCATAGGCGTGTTGGGCTCGACGGGTAGCTACGCTTATTTAAGCAGCGATGAGCGCGCCCGTGTTACCCAGCTTAGCGTTGAAAGCGCAGGTAGCGTGCCTGTTGTTGTGGGTATTGGTGCGCTACGTACCCGCGATGTGTTGGCTAATGCAGAAAGCGCCCAGCAAGCAGGCGCAAGCGGGGTGTTGCTAGCACCGGTGTCCTACCAAAGACTCACTGATGATGAGGTTTTCAGTCTATACGCTACGGTCTGCCAATCGCTGAGTGTGCCGCTGTGCGTATACGATAACCCTGGTACTACCCATTTTGAATTCAGCGATGAGTTGCATGGGCGTATCGCCCAACTGTCGCAGGTTCGCTCTATCAAGATTCCGCCGATTAAGGACGATATTGCATGCGCAAGTGAGCGGGTTGCACGGCTGCGCAAGTTAATTCCCGGTGATGTCACCATCGGCATCAGTGGCGACTCAGCGGCAGCCACCGGTCTAAATGCGGGTTGCGATGCCTGGTATTCCGTGATCGCTGGGGTATACCCTCAAGCAGCACTGGCGATAACCCGGGCCGCTCAGGCAGGGGATACTCAACAAGCCAAAGCGCTTTCAGACGCCCTTGAGCCGCTATGGGCACTCTACCGTAAATACGGCGGTAGCCTGCGAGTGGTGGCCACCATTGCGGAAATGACTGGAAAAGTGAGCCAGCCCTGCCTGCCTCAGCCGTTAAAAACGCTACAAGGTGATGACAGGAGAATAGTCGAGCAAGTACTGGAACAGCTTGGCTTAGAATCTGAAGGTAAGGATTAATACTGTGCAATAAAAACGCCCGGCCATTACCGGGCGTAATCACTACAATTAAGGGTGCTTACTCAACGAGTTCAAGCAGACGATCAGGGAAGTTGGTAAACAGGCCATTTGCACCCATTTCCATCAAACGCTTCATGTCATCGGTTTCATTGACGGTGTAAATGTGTACCGGCAGACCGTTTTCATTCGCCTGACGGATAAAATCGGCGTCGATGACTTCTTGGCCTTCGTAAATATAGTTGGTGCCGATTCCCGACGCATATTGCGCCACCGCGCGGAAGTCTTCATCAGTAATCTCTGCTGGGCCCGGTGTCACGCCAGTCCACTCCACCAGGCGCGACTCGTCCTCTTCGCTGGGGTAATACCAAACCAATTGAACCAGCGGAATGTCGTCGTTAAGTTGCTGCACTTTTAACAGGCTGCCCTGTTCGAAAGACTGCACTAATACGTGGCCATTCTCGACCATGTCGTACTCTTCCAGTTTTTCTACCAGGGCTTCTTCCAAACCTGGGTTTAGCTGTGGAGACTTGGTTTCAATGTAGTAGCGGGTATCGTTACCGAAGCGCTCGAATAGCTCATCCAGCGTGAGGATTTTTGCCCCTGCAAAGTCATCGTCTGCTTTATCGGCGTTGGCTTCATTAAACCAAGTGCCCGTATCCAGTGCTTTTAGTTCCTTCAGGGTGTAGTCATTAATCTGGCCTTCACCATTGCTGGTGCGATCAATGGCGTCGTCATGGAACACCACCAATTCACCATCAGCGGTGATTTGGACGTCCAGCTCTAAGTAATCAACCCCCCATTCATGGGCCAGCTCATAGGCTGCCATAGTGCTTTCCGGCGCATGGCCGCTAGCCCCTCGGTGAGCAATCACTTGGAATGATTCAAGATCCTTTAGCTGCTGCTCCAGCGGTGAAGTTTCTGCCAGCGCAATAGACGTGGCAGCACCAGATAAAAGACCCAGAGATATTGAAGTAATCAGTAAACGGCGTTGCATGAAAATACCTTTTGTTGAATGCCTGTTTAATAACCCTACACGGAGTAAGTGATGAAAGACAAGCAGAGAGGGGACGCTAAACATCGCCAGGATCAAACCGTCAGGCTGGAAACCTTCATGCCAAGCGCTCGTTCTGGATGGAGGAAAACGCCATAATTGACTCGCAAATAGATAGCTGGCGCCCAGTTTCTGCTAGGCTCTGAAAAAGATAAGTGTATTTAAACGTCGGCGTTTAGATAAACCAACGATGGCATTAGCCCCATGATCCATACTGAACATCATCGATCTCACCGTAACGGATGGTTGCGTGCCGCGGTACTAGGTGCCAATGACGGCATTGTGTCCACCAGCAGCTTGATACTGGGCGTTGCGGCAGCTAGTACCACACAAAGCGATATTATGCTGGCGGGTATTGCGGGCCTGGTAGCCGGTGCCATGTCGATGGCCGCAGGGGAGTACGTCTCGGTAAGTTCGCAATCGGATACCGAAAACGCCGATCTAGATATCGAACGTAAAGCATTGATGGAACATTTCGAGCTAGAGCAAGAAGAGCTCGCTGCCATCTACGAAGCCCGTGGGGTTGAACCAACGTTGGCACGCCAAGTCGCGGTGCAATTGATGGCCAGCGACGCCTTAGGCGCCCATGCGCGAGATGAGATCGGCATCACCGACACCGGCCAAGCGCGTCCACTCCAAGCAGCACTCTCGTCGGCGGCTACGTTTACTATCGGCGCACTGCTACCACTACTAATCGCTTGGTGGGCGCCATCTTCACTGCTGGTGCCACTGGTAGCACTGTTTTCTCTGCTTTTTTTAGCTTTGTTGGGCGCTATAGCTGCCCGAGTGGGGGGCGCGCCAATGCTAAAAGCTGCGGCAAGAGTGATGTTCTGGGGCACGCTCGCCATGGCCTTAACATCCGCTATAGGGCATGTGTTTGGCGTGATGGCTTAAATACCTGAACCGCTGTAGGAACAACACACTGAAGGGTTGAATTCCAACTAAGTGCCTGCACTCATAGAAGGGTAAGTAATTCACAAGGAGGCGTTATGACAACGTTAGTGATTGGCGCGAACGGACAGATTGGCAAACAGTTTTGTGAACTGGCCCAAAAAGCGGGCACTCCCATCAAGGCGATGATCCGCAGTGAAGAGCAGGTAGCGTGGTTTAACGAGCATGGCATAGACACCGTGATTGCTGATTTAGAGGGTGAGTTTGAACATGCCTTTGAAGGCTGCGATCAAGTGGTCTTTACAGCGGGGTCAGGCCCCCACACCGGGCCGGATAAAACCCTGATGATTGACCTTTTCGGTGCCATTCGGACTGCCGATATCGCCAAGCAGAAAGGCCTCTCCCGCTACATCATGATTAGCGCTATGCGGGCGGAACAGCCATTGGACGCGCCCGAGAAAATGCGCCCCTACATGGCAGCGAAATTTGCCGCCGATGCCCATCTGCGCAACAGCGGCGTCCCATATGTCATTCTCAAACCTGGGCGCTTGACCGACGAAGCTGCCAGTCAGCAGTTTGCTAGCTCGTTTGATGAAGCTGGTGATAATCAAATCTCCCGCGCCAATGTTGCGCACGCATTACTGCACACGGTGCAAAGCCCGGGCGTGACTAATCAGGAATACCTGCTGCTGGATGGCAAGCGCTCAATTGACGAGATTATTCAGTAATACTCCCTTAACGGCGGCCGCGATCGTCTACGCATTAACCCCCTTCATGCCTTCTGGAGTGTAACGTTCACCGGTCACCGGAAGGTGCTGGGTGGCCGCTTCAAGCTGTTGCTGTTCATCGGCGGTTAGGTTGATGGTCGCGGCTGCCGCATTCTCATCAAGGTAGCGCAGCCGCTTAGTGCCGGGAATCGGCACGATGTTATCGCCTTTGGATAGCAGCCAAGCTATCGACAGCTGCGCCGGGGTGCAGCCTTTATGGGTGGCCATTTCGCCGATTACGTCGGCGATCCGGCGGTTGGCATGCATCGCCTGTTCAGAAAAGCGCGGCAGGTTAGGGCGAAAATCACCTTCGCCAAAGTCGGCATTCTCGTGAAGTTTTCCGGTCAAAAAGCCACGGCCCAGCGGCGAATAAGGCACAAAGCCGATGCCGAGTTCCTTGCAGGTGGGCAGCACCGTTTGCTCTACGTCCCGCGTCCAGAGTGAGTATTCGGTTTGTACCGCTGTTACCGGGTGCACCGCGTGTGCTCGGCGCAAAGTGTCAGCGCTGACCTCGCAGAGGCCAATATAGGCAATTTTCCCCTCTTTCAACAACTGCGCTAGGGCCTCCATCGTCTCCTCAATTGGCGTGTCCGGGTTAACGCGGTGGACGTAGTAGAGATCAATCTGCTCGACGTTCAACCGTCGAAGCGATGCCTCGCAGGCTTGTTGGGCATAGTGGGCGCTGCTATCCAGGCGACGTTGATATTCTCCAGGGTTGCGCACAATGCCAAACTTGGTGGCGATACGAACCTTGGGTTTGTGACTGGCGAGAAAGCGGGCAATCAACTCCTCGTTATGATGCGGCCCGTACATATCCGCCGTGTCGAAAAAGTCGATACCCAACTCTACTGCTTGTGCTAATACTCGCAGCGACTCGCTGTCATCCCGAGGGCCGTAGAACTCGCTCATCCCCATGCAGCCTAAGCCGATAGCGGAAACGGTTAGATCGCTGCCTAGCGTTCGTTTTTGCATGATGTTTCTCCAGAAGTGACGCGTTCTTGAGTGGCGCAGTAACAGCGTGGCACTATCCAATAATGAAAAAAATGAACGAGTTTGGTAAGCCGATTTCCGATTATGAAAAACACATGCCGCGGGGTTGGGTATGGGACGATACGCGCACCTTTCTGGCAGTGGCGCGCCACGGCACGCTGAGTAGTGCCGCCGCTGAGCTGAACCTGGGCATCGCCACGCTCTCCCGGCGTATCGAACGGCTGGAAAACGCTTTAAAGCTGCCCCTGTTTGTTCGCCAGCAATCGGGCTATCAGCTTACAGAGGAGGGGGCGGGGTTGATTGAGAAAGCCGAAGCGCTGGAGGCTGCGGCTGCGGCGTTTACCAGAGGGGTTTCCAGTGCTGCGCAATTGAGCGGCAGAGTGCGTTTAGCGACCGCTGAAAACCTCGCCACGGCGCTGATTCTGCCCGCGTTGCCGCAATTTTATGCGCAGTACCCCGGCATCACGCTTGAACTGGTGACCGATATCACTACCGTCAACCTGCATCGCCGTGACGCCGATTTAGCGCTTAGAATGGTCAAACCCGAGCGGGGCAATGTCACCCTTCGACGCTTGGGCACGCTGGGTTTCGGGCTTTACGCGAGCCCCGGCTATGTAGCGCAGCGCGAGTCTCTTCATGATGCTGGCGATTTCGACACGGATGCCTTTATCACCTGGGGTGAAACGCAAGCGCACTTGCCCGCCGCCCAGTGGGTTGAACGGGTTCTACGAGGGCGCGCACCTGCGCTAACCACGACCTCTATGGCGACTCAATTAGCCGCTGCCAAGGCCGGGTTGGGCATAGCGGTACTGCCGCATTTTCTGGCCAGAGAGGCTGGTTTGGTTGGTGTTGTCGCGGATATTGGTCTAGATCAGCCCATTTATCTCGTTATCCAGACGGATCTCACCCAATCAGCCCGTATCCGGGCCGTGGCGGACTTTCTGGCTGCGCTGGTGGCGAGTAACCGCGAGCGCTTGAGTGGGTGATATATCGAAGCGGCTATTAAAATCGCAGGTGTGAATTGTTTTGTTTTTGCCATTAAAAGGTTTGTAAGGTGTTCTAAGTGTGAGTTGTTATCGTCATGTTATTAGCTCCCTTTTAAGCCATTCCGCCAGTGGCTCGCTGCGGCGGCTGTTGGTGTTTTTGGGTGACCATAGACAAAGCCTCGCGTGGGTTTCGATACTTCCCCAGGGGGCAATAAGTCGTCCGCTCTTAAGGTCATCCTTCACCAACAACGTGGGCGCTATCGCCACACCCAAGCCCGCCACTGCCGCTTCCATTAAGTAGTAGAGATGATCAAATCCTTGGCCTTTGCTAAGTGCCTTTTCAAGTTGCGCCAACTCAAGCCTTTGTGCGTTAGCCCACTGGGGCCAAGCCTGAGGGCGTGATGCAGTAAGTAATAGCGTGTTAGCAAAAAGTGTTTCTGGTCTGGCAGGGTCGAATTGTGCCGCTAACTGTGGGCTTGCCACCGCGCAGATCTCTTCCGTCATTAGCTCAATCACTTCCACATCTTCAGGCCAGGGCGGTTCGGAAAACGCCAGCGTGGCGCTGGCATCCGTTTGCTTGCCGGGCTGCTCGCTTTCGCTCACGACCACTTTCAGCTTTAGCTGGGGTAACTCGCGGTGCATGCGATCTAACCGGGGAATTAGCCAGCGGGCTAAAAGACTGCCAGGGCAAGCGAGAGTGAAGGGTGCTTCCTCTACATCACGCTTGAGCGCTGCGCAACTATCCTTCAAGCGGGAAAATGCCTCACCCACACCGCTTTGTAGCTGCTCACCGTGTGGGGTTAGCGCAATGCCCCTACCCACTTTTACGAAAAGCGCCACGCCAAAATGCTCATCCAGGCTTTTTAGCTGGCGGCTTACGGCGCCGTGAGTAACGCTTAGCTCTTCTGCCGCGGCAGTCACGCTGCCCAGCCGGGCAGTAGCTTCAAAGGCGCGCAAGGCGCTAAGCGGTGGCATGCTGTTCTGCATTGAATGTCCGGGTTTATAGTTGATTAAAACTCACAGATAGCTGACATCTTATCGATTTTTATCCCAGCCTGCTTGCGCTACTTTCACTGCATTGTTTTCACTGTAATGTTTGATAACGCATTCAGAGGTCGTAATGAATCAACCTGTAGACTTAACCAATAGCCTGCCCGACGCCAACGGTTTATTTGGTAGCTTCGGCGGCCGCTTCGTCGCGGAAACGCTGATGCCGCTAATTTTAGAGCTGCAAGACGAATACGCCACCGCCAAAAACGATCCAGAGTTCCAGCGCCAGCTAGCCTACTTCCAAGGCGACTACGTGGGGCGGCCCAGCCCGCTCTACTTTGCCGAACGCCTGACCGAGCATTTTGGCGGGGCGAGCATTTACCTCAAACGTGAAGAGCTGAACCACACCGGCGCCCACAAAATTAATAACTGCATCGGTCAGGTATTGCTGGCCAAGCAGATGGGTAAAAAACGCATTATCGCGGAAACCGGCGCGGGCATGCACGGCGTGGCCACTGCCACGGTGGCGGCACGTTTTGGTCTGCCCTGCGTGATCTATATGGGTACCACCGATATCGAGCGTCAGCAGACAAACGTATTCCGCATGAAGCTGCTGGGCGCAGAGATTATCCCTGTCACCTCCGGCACAGGCACGCTCAAAGACGCCATGAACGAAGCACTGCGCGACTGGGTCACCAACGTCGACGACACCTTCTACATCATCGGCACCGTGGCCGGGCCGCACCCGTATCCCGCGATGGTGCGCGACTTCCAAGCCGTGATCGGTCACGAAACCCGCACACAGATGCTCGAAAAGCACGGTCGCCTGCCAGATTCATTGGTGGCCTGCGTAGGCGGTGGCTCTAATGCCATTGGGCTATTTCATCCCTTTCTTGATGATTTAGACGTTCAGATGATTGGCGTCGAGGCCGGTGGCAAAGGCGTAAAAAGTGGCCTGCACGCGGCGAGCCTAAACGGTGGTACGCCGGGTGTATTGCACGGCAACCGCACTTACCTGTTACAAAACGAGGACGGCCAGATTACCGACGCTCACTCAATTTCAGCGGGGCTAGATTATCCTGGCATTGGGCCAGAACACGCATGGTTGCATGAGCAGAAGCGGGTCGAGTACGTTTCCGCCACCGATGACGAAGCGCTGGAAGCGTTTCAGGTCTGCTGTCGCCAAGAGGGTATTATCCCCGCCCTGGAAACCGCCCACGCGTTGGCGGAAGTCGCTAAGCGTGCGCCTACGCTTCCCCGTGAGCACCTAATGGTGGTCAACCTAAGCGGTCGCGGCGACAAAGATATGATGAGCGTTGCCCATCATCTCGGCGATAAGTTCGGAGTGAAACAGCTATGAGCGCAATCCTGGAGACTGTCATGAGTAACATCTCACGTCTGGAAAATTGCTTTGCCGAACTCAAGCAACAAAACCGCCCAGCGCTGGTCAGCTACCTGACCGCCGGTGATCCAGATGCCGAGACTTCCCGGCGCCTGCTGCATGGGCTACCAAACGCAGGGGTGGATATCATCGAGCTAGGCATGCCGTTCAGCGACCCTATGGCCGATGGCCCCGCTATTCAGAAAGCCGCGCTGCGTGCCCTGAAAAATGGCCAAACCCAAGCCAAAACCCTGGAAATGGTGCGTAGCTTCCGTGAAGAAAACAGCACTACTCCGATTGTGCTGATGGGCTACTACAACCCTATTTTCTGCTACGGCGTTGAGCGTTTTCTAGCGGATGCCGCCAATGCCGGGGTTGATGGTCTGATCGTAGTGGATCTCCCCCCAGAGCACGATGAAGAGCTCTGCCAACCAGCAGCACAACACGGTATCGACTTTATCCGCTTAGCGACACCGACGACCGATGCCAAACGCCTGCCGAAAGTGTTGGTTAACGCCTCCGGGTTTATCTACTACGTCTCCGTGGCGGGTGTTACCGGTGGCAATGCGCCGACGCCAGCAAGGTTGGAAAGCGCTGTCGCTGGACTTCGCGAACATACTGAATTGCCTATTGCGGTCGGCTTCGGTATTCGCACCGCCGAGCAAGCAGCTACCATCGGCCGCTATAGCGATGGCGTCGTCGTAGGTTCTGCGCTGGTTGACTGTATTGAACACGCCAACAACCCTGATGAAGCCGTTGAACGAGTACACGGCCTGGTTAGAGAGCTGGCTAAAAGTGTCAGAGCATGCCGCACAGAGCGCGAGCTGCAGGCTGGTTGATACAAGCACCGTAAAAAGAACGATACGTTAAAAGAGCAGGCCAGCAGCGCCTGCTCTTTTTTTAAGGTTGAGAAAAAACTTAATTAATGGCTAACCTAGGTAGATCGGGATTGAAATAACTGTGAATGCTTGTGCGAGCTTATAGGAATGCGCTGTTATGAACCTAACCACGCTGCTGCTATTTATACCTGCCTGCTTCGCCCTCAATATGGCGCCTGGCCCTAATAACCTGCTTTCATTAACCAATGCTAAACGCTATGGCATTCGAACAGCTTGTTTAGCGGGTATTGGGCGGCTAATAGCCTTCGTAGGCATGATTACGCTGGCAGCGACCGGCTTGGCGACATTGCTTTACACCTCTGAAAAAGTATTCCTAGTCATTAAGGTTATCGGTGGTCTCTACTTGTTATGGCTGGCATATCAATTGTGGGGGGCCGATACCTCTGAACAGGATGACGCTGGCGCTAAGCCCCAGAACCTTTTTGAGCTGGCGCGACAAGAGTTCCTACTTGCCGCAGGTAATCCCAAAGCCATTCTAATTTTTACCGCATTCCTGCCGCAGTTTGTGGAACCAAGCGGTAATGTAGGGCAGCAATTTTTAGTATTAGGTGTGCTGTTTTTGCTGTTGGAGTGGGTAGCAATTGCTGGGTATGCCTACGCAGGCAGCTTTTTAAGTCACTGGTTTTCACGCCCCTCCATGCGGCGTTTATTCAACCGTGTTTGCGCTGGTCTATTAGCCAGCGCAGGGGTAGGTCTAATGCTCGCTAAAAAAGAGTGAATGCGTTGTAAGAGTAATCGCGTAAATACTCAGGGCACATTTGCTTATATGAGGCTCGAATGAAAATAGACACCACCATCGCGCTCGCTCAGTTGCCCGTTGTAAAAGGCGCCGTGTCGGAGAACCTTGAAACGCACATTGCTTACATTGAGCACGCCGCTGCACTAGCCGCCGATGTGGTCGTTTTTCCTGAGCTTTCGCTAGCCGGCTACGAGCTTGAGCTGTTAGAACAGCTAGCGATGCCGAAAGATTCAGAGGTATTCAGCACGCTTTCCGATGCCGCAGCGGCGGGTAATATAGTCGTTATAGTGGGCTGCCCGCTCGTTAGCGAAGGCAGAAAACCGCAGATAGGAGCTGTTATCTGCTACCCCAACGGCGAGCGAGATTTTTATGCAAAGCAGTACTTGCACGAAGGAGAAGACGTTTACTGTTCGACAGGCAGCGAGAGTTATCTATTCACGGTTAATGGCATTCGAATCGCCTTGGCGATCTGCGCAGACTTTGCCAATCCTGCCCATGCAGAAATGGCTGCCGACCAGCTAGCGGACGTTTATATTGCCAGCGCGCTAATCTCTGAAACAGGGTATGAGGCCGATGCGAATCTACTCGCTTCAATGGCGAAGCACCATCAGTTCCCAGTGCTGCTTGCTAATCACATCTCCAGCACAGGCGGCTGGCAAACCTGCGGCAAAAGTGGCGGTTGGAGTGCAGATGGTGAGCTAACCATTGCTGCTAATGGTGCAAAGCCTAGCCTAGTGCTATGCAGCATCCATCAAAGAACGCTAAGTGGCAGGGTAGAGGATGTGGAGTCTCGCTTGTGTGCTCCCGTCGCCCCAGGCATTATCACGGCTCGTACTGTCGGCTGATCTTACCCATAGCATACGCTTAGGCGCGCGATACAAGCATATTTACTGCAGGCAGCAACCATCCAATATTTTATAAAACAGAGAGAAACAATGGGAAAGCTCTTTTCACTAATCGTACTGGTAGCGCTTGGCTATGCAGGAATCTACTTCTATTATGGCGTTGTCGTTGAACGGGAAGTTCAGCAGCAGTTGGATGACCGTGGCCTCTCTGCAGTCAGCGTGGATAACATTGAGTATGAGCTACTGGCTCCCGTCAGCACTTCTGCAGAAATAGCGGTAACGGTCACTTATCGCGGCTCTCAGGCGACGCTGGATTTGATAGTGCAGGGCCACCCCCTTTTCTCTGACGAAGTAAGTGTCGAATTCGATGGTCTGCAAGCACTACGTTTAGGCATCGGCTTCGGCCAATAGATAACGCATCTGTCGTCTGAAGAAAAACAACTAAGGAGCCTGGCGATGAACCAGCATGAAAAGCTCAACTACGTCGAATTCGCCGCGAAAGATTTAGCCGCAACAAAGGCTTTTTTCTCGGCGGCGTTTGGTTGGGAGTTTGTCGATTACGGCCCGGAATACACCGCGTTTTCAAATCAGGGGTTGGATGGAGGCTTCTACCAAGCGGATACCTGTAACCAAACCTCAAAAGGCGGTGCACTGCTGGTTTTCTATAGTGCTGACATTGGCGCAACGCTCAACAAGGTTGAAAAGAGCGGCGGCGAGGTCATTCGGCCCATTTTCGAGTTTCCTGGTGGCTGCCGTTTTCATTTTCAGGAGCCCAGTGGCAACGAGTTTGCGGTTTGGTCGGAGTTACGACCCTAATCAAGCAACCAGGTTAGGTAGCCATAGAAGTGAGCGGCACCCACACATGCTCATAGCCAATCGAAAGTGCCACGGCGACCAGCAACCCGGCCATTACCCAATTGAAGCGCTTAACGATGTTGGCGTTTTCAATACGCTGGCCTACCAAGCTGCCGATCAGGATATAACTGCCGGGCGCGCCAGCGGCCAACACCGCCAGTCCTAATGCCCAAACCACTAAGCTAACTCCCTCAATACCCGCCGCAGGAAATTGCAGTGTGGTAATCGGCAGTGTAGCGACAATGGCCTTGGGATTAAGCAACTGCATGACCAGCCCATCACGATAATTGACTAGTCGTGGGGCATTATCTGGCGTGCTTATATCAAGACTGGATCGGGCAATTTTGCTCGCGAGATAAACAATATAGCCACAGCCCAAGGCGCTCACCACGATCATTGCGTCATCATTGATCCATGCAGTTCCTACCCAGCCCAATAACAATAAGTAGATCAGCATCGAAGTACCCACTCCCAGGCAAAAGCCTAACGACTTTTGGGCCTGGCCATTAATGCCAACGTTCAAACCAAGCAGATTCACAGGCCCAGGCGAATACATGGCGCCTAGGGCATAGGCGACGATTGCTAACATGGTGAAACCTCTATTTTGACTGTTCTTGAGTTAGGAGGGGGGGGGGCACCTAGCGCGCGATATCGCGCTGGTACTGATGGGGCGTCATGCCGTAAATGCGCTTAAAGCGGCGATTGAAATGGCTAAGATCGGCAAACCCATAGCGCAAAGCGACTTCCGTCAGTGAAGCGCCTAGGTCCAGCGCCGCACGGGCCGCATTGATTCGGCAATTAATCACATACTGATGCGGCGTAATGCCGTAATGCTGACGAAACAGGCGTAAGAAGTGGTACTTGGAGATATGCGCAGCTTGGCTGATATCATCAAGGGAGATATCCGAATCCAGGTGGGCGTGGATATACTCTTTCGCCAAGCCCAGCAGCGAATCGGGCCGAGTGGAAATCAGGTTGGGTTGAGAAACCCCACCGAGTTGCACAGTGCGCTCGATCACCTGATAAAGCGCGTTCTCCTGATCGATACAGCTACCAGAGTGAGAAGTAACTAAGCGCGCCAGTTCCAAAATGGCATTGCGTAGATGAACGTCCTGAATAAGGGTGTTATTTGAGCGAAAGTCAGCCGTGTTCTCGTGCCCCAGGGCATCAGCAAACAGGGCATTAACCTGCTCGGGATGCGCATATACCATCAGGTAATCCAGTGAGCGCTCTCCGCCCGGTTGGCCGTCGTGAACCTCTTCTGGGTTGAACAGGATTACGTTGCCTGGTGGGCTGCGGTGAAACTGCCCCCCGCTGAAGAAATCTTGACGCCCCGCCAGCGTGACGCCGAAGGCATACTCCTCGTGGGCGTGGCGGTCGTAGCTGAAGTCCTCAATAGCGGCATGAAGCACCGTTAACGTGGGCACATGCTGGCTCTTGATGAATTGAAACCGGCTTGCGTTACTCATGCCGCCTCTCCTGATTAGTCACACCGCCTAGCTTATGCCAGCCCCGCCTGTTTATGCTTGTACATAATTGCTAATCGGCAGTGGGGTATGCATGGAGTTTTGGTGAAGAGAGAGAGCGGCGACGTTGAGCCATGAGATAGAAACATCCCCGAGCACTGATGTGAACGGGGATGCCGATCAAACATTTAACGTGGGCCTGATGCGTTAGTGAACAGTGTCTAGCAACATAGGTTTGATAGGTTAAATAGGTTAGCGTTGCTCATCGCTATATTCTGACCAGGCCGTGTGATCGATATCCAGGTCATTGAATTTATTGGAATCAAACACCGGGCGTTTAATACCTTGAGCAAGCTGCTCGCGAAAATCCTTCAGCAGGCGTAGGCACGTGGGTAGCAGCATCATAATGGCCACCAGGTTAACTAAGGCCAGTAGCCCCATCATCGGGTCTGAGAAGAAGAACACCGATGTTGCCCCTGGCGCAATGGCGCCCAGAAAAACGATGCCGATAATCACCACGCGCAGCACTTGAATGGCCATCGGGTTTTCGGTCATCACGGCCACGGCATTTTCGCCAAGGTAGTAGTTATAGATGATCGAGCTGAACGAAAACAGCAGCACCATCAAAGACAGCAGATACTGCGTCCAATCACCCAGATGATAGGCCAATGACTGTTGTGTTAGCACAACACCGTCGATATCGCTGGCGCCAGGGATATAAACACCTCCCAGCAGAATCACAAACGCCGTGCATGAGCAGATAAGCATGGTATCGATAAAGACTGAGAACGATTGCGTGATTCCTTGGCTAATGGGGTGACGCACATCAGCGGCAGCGGCAACGTTTGGCGCTGACCCCAGGCCGGCTTCGTTAGAAAACAGCCCGCGCCGAATACCCTGCGCAATCGCAGCCCCCATACCACCGCCTACCGCTTCCTCGAAACCAAACGCATTAGCAACAATAGTGGCAATGACGCCGGGAATTTCAGTGATGTTCATCACAATGATGATCAGTGCCATCAGGATGTAACCCATTGCCATAATCGGCACCACCGCTTCGGAAACCTTGGCAATGCGTCGAATGCCACCAAACACGATCAAGCCTGTTGCACCGGCCAGCAGCGTACCGGTGACATAGCGGCTGACGCCCAGGCTGCTCTCGATTGACCCCGCCACGGTATTGCCCTGAAAAGCATTAAAACCAAGGCCAAAAGCAGCCAGCAAACACACTGCATAAAAGACCGCGAGCCATTTGTACTCAGCACCTAAGCCGTAAATAATCGAATTGGCGGGGCCGCCTCTGAAGGTGCCATCGGCCTGGCGGCGTTTAAAAAGCTGCGCGAGTGAAGATTCCACCAAGCTTGTGGCCATGCCCACCAAGGCAATCGCCCACATCCAGAACACCGCCCCTGGGCCACCGAGGGTAATCGCCACAGCAACCCCCGCAATATTGCCGCCGCCCACACGCCCACCCACAGAGAGCATCAAGGCAGCGCGGGCGCTCACACTATTTGGGTCAGACGACTCACTTTTAGCTGACAGAACGCGGAACATACGCGTGAAGAACCTAAATTGAACAAATCCGGTCATTAAGGTAATGAACAGCCCAAAGACGACCAGCAGGGGTATCAGTGCCCATCCCCAGGTTAGGTCTTCCAGTACACCAAAGAAATTTTCGATAAAAGCCATAGTCTCTTACTCCGCCTAGTTAGGTGAGATATTGGTGAGGTTCGGCGTCAATTCTGAAAATCATCGCGTATTTTTTTATATGACTAATTCGAGTGACTAGATTGAGCATATGGACATTTTTGCGAGGAAAGCAAAATTTTTTAGGTTGAACAGCTACATGAGGCGAAGACGATTTTAGGCATATTTCCAAATCCATGATCATCGGTGGTATACAGCCGCCTATTTCCTGATCAGTTCAGTGCCTGGCTGGCAAGGACATACCGCAACGACACTTTTATCGCTGCATGAACTCCAGCCAACGGCGCTCCGCTTCCTCTCCTGCAGAGGAGGCCCACCATTCGTACGACATCAACACCTGACGCTCGGCATTTTCGGGAAAGCTTGGTAGCTCCTTGGCACGCTCATCGGGAATTTTGCCCGTATCGAAGGCAGCCGGGTTGCCGGGGCCGTAATCGATATGTAGCGGCAGATTGGCTTGGTACTCGGGGGCAATCGCCGCGTTGATAAACTCGACGGCCGTTTCCTGATTGATCGCACCTTCAATAATGCACAGGTGCGTGTTTTGCAGCACACCATCGTTATAGGTGAACGCCGCGCTGGCGCCTTCATTAATGATCGCGCTGACGCGACCATTCCACATCATCAGCATGTCGACCTCGCCGTCGTAGAGCAGCTGCGCTGACTGCCCACCAGACGTCCACCAGGTGGTGATGTGCGGTTTGATCTCCTCAAGCTTGGCGAAGGCACGGTCAACGTCCAGCGGGTAAAGCTCTTCTCGCGGCACCCCATCGGCCATTAGGGCGGCTTCAAGCGTCCCTAGTGAATGGTTACGTAGGGCACGGTTGCCGGGGAACTCCTCGACATTCCAGAAATCCTCCCAGCTTTGGGGCGGATTACCATCGAAGGCCTCGGGGTCGTAGGCCAGTACGCTGGAATAGAACTCATAGGCCACGGAGTAGGGCGTCTTGTATTCATCGGGCATTGAGTCGGCGTTGGGGATCTGGCTGAAGTCGAGTTCCGCGATCAGCCCCTGGTTGCCGCCCCGCACGCAGTTCAATGGTGGGGTGTCGACCACGTCCCATACCGCCTGGCCGGTGGTGCCTTGCACTTTAATCATCGGCCAGGCGTTGGGGGCGCTCTCTTGATTAATGGTGATGCCGAGCGCCTCGGCAACTGGGTCGAGTATGGCGACCGTCTGTGCTTCCTGGTACGCCCCTCCCTGGGATACGAAGGTAATTTGGTCGTCTGCCAAACTATCATCAGCACTGACGCTACCTACCAAAACTACTGAGAAAACAAACAAGTATTTCATGCGGCCAGTATCTTTCATCTTGTTATCTCCACCAGTTGGCTTCTTCAGTTATCAGGGCCTTGGCCGTATAGGTGCAATGTAGATTGCCGCAGCGGATGAAGCGATCACTTTCAAGAACATAGTCGTCAGTTAACGCTTCCGCACACCCACCGCAATTGCCACCAAGTGGCTATGCCATCTAATTCACTCACGCAAAAAGCCGCTAAGCGATGCAGCCAAGCAGCATCCAGAGTTGAAGCTTGATTTTCTTTTAGCGAGAAGATTCAGATGCTTAAGAGCTAAAAGGGCAGTTGATATATGGCATGCCTACAAGAGCTTTAGAGATAATTGATAGCCGTGAAAGTAAGATTATTCACTCGCTTCATCAATCCAATCTTGAAGAGCGTAAAATCCATATAAAATGGCTGACACGCACGCTGCGTTTAACAGAAAGGAGAAGGGCGTTGAATCACTACGGAACACTCCTGTTTTTCTGCGGAAAGATGGGGGCCGGGAAAAGCACCCTATCAGTAAAAATCGCTCAAGAGCGAGGAGCTGTACTTATTTCAGAAGATGCATGGTTAGAGGCCCTTTACCCTGGAGAAATCGAGAATTTTAACGACTACCTCAACTACTCTTCGCGCCTTAAGCCAATACTAAGAGAGCACGTTAAGCAGGTTCTTATGACAGGGGCATCTGTTGTCTTAGACATGCCCGGCAATACCCGAAAACAGCGAGACTGGTTCAAGGGGATATACACAGAAGACGAAATACCTCACGAGCTCTATTACCTGACGATTGGTGACGCAGGCTGCTTAAAGCAACTGAAAGAAAGACAGAAGCAGCAACCTGGGCGGGCACATTTCGATACCGAAGAGGTGTTTAAAATGGTGACTAGCTATTTTGAACCACCCTCAGACTCTGAGGGGTTTAACGTAGTGATTGTCGAGCCTGAAATTACATAAAAGCACTAACAGATACTTTTTCATAATCAGCTGGTGCCTCTCAAATAACGATAGGGGGCGATTTGATCGGCAGACGTGGGAGGATTTGTGCATCAGTTAGCAGCCAAATGGATAGTAGAAGTACTGAGAGATAGCAATATCCCTTTTCAAATCTGCGGAGGACTCGCCGCAAAGGGGTATGGCGCTGAGCGTGAACTGAACGATATTGATCTGTTTGTCCCTGGCGAGCATTTTCCAAAAGTGGTGCAGGCGGGCCAGTCGTTTATATCCAAGCCCGCCAAGCACTACTGCGAGGAGGGCTGGGATTTAACCTACGTCCAGTTCAAGTATGAAGGCATCAAGGTGGAGGTTGGCAACGCTGATGGTGCGCAAATATTTGATGTAGCCAGCCAAGCCTGGGTGCCGCTGAAGATAGCGTTTGACCGCTATGTAACAGTCACTTTGCTGGGTCTGGCGCTTCCTGTGATGTTGAAGGAAGACTTGATCCGCTATAAGACTGTGCTCTCACGGCCGGTCGATATCGACGATATTCGCGCTATGCGTGAACGTTCAGGATAATAGTCCGCCTTAGATACTCCGGTTTAACCTAACGCCCACCCAGTGAGAACCACCTGATGCACTACCGCACCATGACTATCAAAGACTATGAAGCTGCCATTGCCTTGTGGGGCGAAAGTGAAGGCGTGCGGCTGCGCGATGCCGATTCACGAGAAGGCATCGAGAAATACCTACTGCGCAACCCCGGTCTGAGCTTTGTGGCAGAAGCAGAAGGCAAGCTGGTGGGAACGATCATGGCGGGCCACGACGGCAAACGCGGTTATGTGCAGCATTTGTCGGTGGCGGACTCCCATCGTCGAATGGGCATAGCAACAGAGTTGGTAAACCTATGCCTGGAAGCGCTGAAAAGTGAAGATATTCTGAAATCACACCTGATGATTCTTCCCGAGAACAAAGCCGCTCAGAAGTTCTGGGCAAGCCAGGGTTGGGCCTACCGATCTGATATTCTGCTCTATTCGTTTGTGAACGGGGATAATCATAACGTTTAGTAGCGAGTGCCTGTTATTGGCCTCTGTCTTACGCATGCCGAACCCAGCCATGGTCCCGTAAAACATTGGCCATTTTTCCTCGAACACATTCAACTTTTTTATGTAAAAGCCGATATTACAAAATAGTTGGTAGCAAGACGTGCTCTCCCTGAGCACATATCGCTACAGAGAGTGCGTCCTTCTACCCTAGCTCGTGCAGCGTTCGGCGGGCTTCTTGAGACTATTCCTATGCTACTTCTGAATCGAAGCGTTAAATTGCGGCTTGCCGTGAGTTTGAGCGTTTGCATCTTGATGTTGATTGTCGTCGGTACGCTCGGTCTGTATAGCCTCAGCAAAACCAACGTTGCCCTCAATACTACCTATGAGGGCAACGTGCTCAAATTGGGGGATCTTCTTAAGATCAACCAGGCGGTGCTCGGCAACCGGGTGAAAGTGACGGCTGAACAGCGTGATCGGAATCCGGCATCTGCGATTACGACTAAGCAGGAAGTCGCTGAGAACGATGCCATTATCGACGCTGCCTGGGGAAATTACTTTCCAGCCCGTGTTTCTAATGATCAAGAACGCGCCATCGCCAATGAATTTATTACTGCGTTGGCCAGTCTTCGCGACGGTATCGACCAGATTAACACGGCAATGATCGACAATGATTTTGAAGCCGCTCGGGAGATAGCCACTACCACGCTGAGGGCTGAGTATCCCAAGGTACTGACGGCGATCCAACAGCTAATTGACCTTAATAGCACCCAAGCTGCCGCCGCTAACCAGCAGTCTTCGAGCGACTATGTGTGGACGCGTAACGTTGTTATCGGCGTGATGGCGGCGGCCGTCATCTTCGGTATTCTGCTTGCGATATGGTTGATTCGAGGCATCATGACGCCGCTGGGTAAGGCGCAAGAACTCGCCAACGCCATGGCGGAAGGAAGGCTGGATAACCACATCGACGTTAGCGCTAAAGATGAGTTTGGTGTGATGCTCCGAGCGTTAAAGAGTATGGAGACCAAGTTCTCGCAGGTAGTGATGTCCGTCCGCAGTAATGCAGAGTCCGTGAACGTTGCCGCCGATGAAATCGTGCTAGGGACTGACGACCTAAGTCGTCGGACGCAAGAACAAGCCGCTAACATCGAGCAAACTGCCGCATCGATGGATGAAATTACTTCGACAGTGCGTCAGAACGCAGACAATGCCGCCGAAGCCGACAAGCTAGTACATGGCGTTAGCCAACAAGCCAACGCCGGGGGAGAGATCGCCGGGCAAGCCGTTAAGGCGATGGAAGACATCAACATCTCAAGCCGAAAGATTGCCGGTATCGTAGGGTTGATCGATCAGATCGCCTTCCAGACTAATTTGCTGGCGCTGAATGCATCGGTAGAAGCCGCTCGGGCGGGCGCGCAAGGCCGGGGCTTTGCCGTGGTGGCCAATGAAGTGCGCAACCTGGCTGGGCGCAGTGCTGATGCTGCCAAAGACATCAAAAAGCTTGTGGAAGAAAGTATCAGCCAAGTTGACACCGGTTCAAGCCTGGTCAACAAAGCGGGTAAGTCGCTTGAAGAGATCGTCAATGGCGTTCAGCGCGTCACCGTGTTGATGGCTGAAATCGCCACCGCGAGCCGCGAGCAGTCTCAGGGTATCGAACAAGTTAACACCGCCGTCTCGCAAATGGACAGTGTCACCCAGCAGAATGCGAGCCTGGTAGATGAGTCCAGCGCTGCAGGCCGTACACTGCAGGTTCAAGCCGCAGCCTTGTTGCAGGAAGTGTCGTTCTTTAAGGGAACCACTACGGGCCCTAGCCAGCGTTCACTGCCCGCTACGCAGCAGCCAAGCAACAGCCTGCCAAAGGCCACTAAACGCCCACCCTCTCATGTGATTGGTGGCAAGCCAGACACCGAAGAATGGGCGTCGTTCTAAACGCCTGACGCAATCACAAAGCGCCCGGACAGGGCGCTTTTTTTTGCCATGTTAAGCGGGTCAATGCTGAAAGGGCGGGCAAAAAAACAGGCCGGAGCCCGCGCTTATCACCCAAAACAGGTTTTTATATTCAAAATAAGAATATGCAATCATTCTTTTATGCTTTTTAGAAAGTTAAGAATGCCCTAAAATAGCGCCCTTTCTGAGTTAGGCTGCTGGGCGCTTGCTGCCTCGTTAGGCCAACGATAGGGATGCACCATGAGTAAGCAAGCAAGGGATCAAGATCTTTATCAAGGCAGTGACCAAGTCCAATATCAAGAACGTGCGCACTTCAAGCGCAGTATGCAGACGCGCCATTTGGTGATGCTTTCGTTGGGTGGGGTAATTGGTACCGGGTTGTTTTTGAGTTCCGGTTATACAGTGCAGCAGGCTGGGCCTATCGGCGCTGTTTTGGCCTACCTGGTAGGCGGCATCGTCGCTTGGCTGGTGATGATGTGCCTGGGTGAGCTGGCCGTGCATATGCCGGAGTCGGGGGCTTTCAGTGCCCATGCCAGCCGTTATATCGGTCCCGGCACCGGTTACATGGTGGCCTGGATGTACTGGCTTACCTGGACGGTAGCGTTAGGCTCAGAGTTCACCGCCGCGGCGGTGTTTATGGGCCGCTGGTTTCCCAATATCCCCGGCTGGTACTGGAGTGGGCTGTTTGCGGCAATCGTCTTTGGCGTCAATGCGTTTACCACACGCTTCTTTGCCGAGTCTGAATTCTGGCTTTCATTGATCAAGGTGATCGCGGTGGTGGTGTTTGTGCTGGTGGGCGCGGTGGCGATTATTGGCTGGGTGCCGCTGCATGACGCCGCTGGTGCGCAGGTTGCCTCACCAGGCCTTTCGGCGCTGTGGGGAGAAGGCGCCATGCCGCCCAGCCTGCTGGCCATTGGCACTACCTTACTGGCGGTCATGTTTGCCTTTTCTGGCACCGAGCTGATTGGGATTGCCGCTGGGGAAACCGTCGATCCGGGCCGCAATGTGCCCAAAGCCATTCGCGCGACACTGTGGCGGTTGATCCTGTTTTTTGTCGGCACCATCGTCGTGATTGCGGCGCTGTTACCTCAGGATCAGGCCGGGCTCAGTCAAAGCCCCTTTGTGGCCGTATTCCAGCGCCTTGGCGTACCGGGTGCCGCCGATATTATGAACTTTGTGATCATCACCGCGTTGCTCTCAGCAGCGAATTCTGGACTTTATGCTTCTTCGCGCATGCTGTGGACGCTCTCTGATCAGGGCACTTTGCCGAAGTCATTGAGCCGACTCAACAAGCGCGGTATCCCGATGAATGCCGTATTACTGAGCATGGTGGGTGGCCTAGGCGCGCTGTTTTCCAGCGTTTATGCGCCTGAAACCGTCTATCTGGTATTGGTCTCGATTTCCGGTTTAGCCGTGGTGGTGGTCTGGATGGCGATTGCGCTCAGCCAGTTCAACTTCCGGCGCCATTACCTGCGAGGAGGAGGGCAACTGAAGGACCTGGTCTATCGTACGCCGTTCTACCCCTGGGTACCGCTCACTGCATTTGCAGCCTGCTTGGCGGCGTGCATTGGCATCGCCTTTGACCCGCAGCAACGTGTCGCGCTCTATTTCGGTGTGCCTTTTATTGGCCTGTGCTACTTGGTGCACTTTGTGCGCCACCGTGCGGCCTCCCAGCGTCCTGAATATTCGCCCAACTCCGTCGAGGAAAAGACCGTATGAGTGCCCCTATGAATGAGTTGAATCCGATCAAAGCTCTCTTGGCGCAAGTGCCCTTTATGGTCATCGACGGTGCCTTGGCCACCGAGCTTGAAGCGCTGGGCTGCGACCTCAATGACAACCTCTGGTCGGCGCGCCTGCTGGCCCAGGCACCGGAGAAGATCCGTCAGGTTCACCAGGCCTACTTTGCGGCCGGAGCCGACTGCGCGATTACCGCCAGCTACCAAGCCACGGTGCCAGGGTTTATGCAGGCAGGGCTGACGGCAGAAGAGGCGCGGGCGTTAATTCAGCTATCGGTCACGCTGGCCCGGCAGGCGCGGGAAGCGGTGTGGCAACCCGGTCAAACCGACCGGCCCAAGCCATTGATAGCCGCATCCGTCGGCCCGTATGGCGCCTACCTAGCAGACGGCAGTGAATACCGCGGCGGCTATGGCTTGGATCGTGCCGGGCTGGTGGCGTTTCACCGCGAGCGGTTTGAGCTGCTGCTGGCCGCAGGTGCTGATCTATTGGCCGTCGAAACGTTACCTTCCCTTGAAGAGGCGCTGGCGATCACCGATCTGCTGGCCGAGCACCCAGGTGCCCAGGCCTGGATCACTTTCTCAGCAAAGGATGGCCAACATATTAGCGATGGAACGCCTATCGCAGAATGTGCCGCCGCTCTGGCCAACTGCCCAGGTGTGGCGGCGATTGGTGTGAACTGCACGGCGCTTGCTTACATCGAATCATTGATTCAGGAAATCCGCCGTGAGTGTGATCTGCCGATAGTGGTGTATCCCAATTCAGGGGAAGTCTACGATCCAGTGACCAAAACCTGGCACTCCGCTACATGCGACCATACCGTTACCGGCCCTTCGGGCTTGGAGCAAGGGGTTGAGCAGTGGCTGGCAGCAGGTGCATCAGGCATTGGCGGCTGCTGCCGAACATCACCAAGCGACATTCAATCGCTGGCGGAGTGGCGGCGTTCTCGCTAGCCGAGGGCAGCAAGAATCTCTATGAAACGCTAAAGTGATCGCCGTATTCGCTGCCTATGTGCCAAGGTGGGGCGCCCTATCCAAAACATCAAAGTGATCCTGCCCAGTAACGGTCGGCACTAGAGATTTACTCAACACTAGCGCCGGCCTGAGCTTTGTGGCAAAAGTAGAAGGCAAGCTTGAGGGAACAATTATGGCGGGCCACGATGGCAAGCGTGGTTATGTTCAGCGCTTGTCGGTGGTGGACTCGCATCGTCGAAGGGGCATAGCAACAGAGCAGGTAAACCTTTGTCTAGAAGCCCTTAAAAACGATGGAATACTAAAATCGCACCTGATGATTCTTCCCCAGAACAAAGCCGCCCAGAAGTTCTGGGCAAGCCAGGGTTGGGCGTACCGATCTGACGTTTTGCTCTACTCGTTTGTTAGCGGGGATAATTTAAATATTTAGGCCAGGACGGTCATGTTCTTGCCGACCCCCTATTGTTATTTGTACTATTGAAGTCCTTTTCACGCTAAGTAAAGGTAGTTGTCCAATGAGCCATTGATGCCCGCCGTTGCAATAACGGCCAGTCTCCATTAGCCCCTGACCCAGGGGGAGTACTTGGCATCTATGGAATCACCTATGACCACTACCCATCTCACCTTAAAGGGTGTCTCCTACGTTTTGCCGGATGGCAGGACGCTCTTTACCGATCTTTATGAACAGTTCGACACACGCCCCACGGGGCTGGTGGGCCGCAATGGGGTCGGCAAAACAGTCTTAGCCCAAATTCTCGCGGGCTTGTTGCAACCTGCCAGCGGCCACTGTCAGCGCCCCGACAACGTGCATTACCTTGCCCAGCAAGTTGCCCAACTAAAGGAGGCGTCTGTTGCTGATCTCGCGAATGTGCGAGCAACATTGGATGCGCTGGCGCGAATTGAAACTGGCAGCACGGCACCAGAGGATTTTGAGGCAGTCGATGATCGTTGGGATTTGCCCCAGCGGTTTCGCCATGAGCTTGATCGCAATGGCTTGGGCTATCTTGAAGCCACTACCCCGGCCAGCACACTGAGCGGTGGGGAAGCCATGCGGATTGCCCTAATGGGCGCCATGCTCTCGGATGCCAATTTCCTGATTCTTGATGAGCCAAGCAACCATCTCGACCGACCCAACCGTCAAGCACTTATTGAACAGCTGCAGCGCTGGCCGCGTGGACTGATCGTGGTCAGCCATGACCGCCAACTGCTAGAGTCCATGGAGCGCATTGTGGAGCTTTCACCCTCAGGGCTACACAGTTACGGTGGCAACTACACCTTCTATGCCGAAGCGAAAGCTCACGAGCAGCAAACTGCGATTGACCAACTCAATCAACATAAGCTGGAGCGCCAACGCCAGGAACGGGCAATGCGCAAGCAGCGTGAACGACAGGAGAAACGGCAAGCCCGCGGTAACCGACAGGGCAAGGAAGCCAATCAGGCCAAGTCAATACTGGATGGCCAGAAAGAGCGAAGCGAAAACTCCACCGGCGCGCTGCGCCAAAAGCAGGCGGCCAGCCGTGAACAACTTAACCAGCGCGTGCGGGAAGCCGCAAAGCAGGTTGAAGACGCAGCGCACATCACCCTGCATGAAATACCCGTTAATCAAGTCGCCAAGCGCTGTTTGGCAGAATTGGAAAGGGTAGAGCTACCGTTTGTTAAGGGTGCCACTCGTCGCATTAGCCTAATGCTGAGAGGGCCGCAGCGCATCGGTATCATCGGCCCCAACGGCTGTGGTAAATCTACGCTGCTTCGCGTGCTAGCGGGCCAGATGGAGCCATTAGCCGGAACCTGCAAGGTGACCCCAGAAAGTGCTTATCTCGACCAGCGATTGGAAAATCTTGAGCCCGAAAAGAGCGTGCTCGAACAGCTGCAACTGGCTAACCGTTCAATGACAGAAGGTGAGCTGCGCATGCTACTGGCCCAACTAGGCCTGGACACGCATAAGATCACCACGCCCAGCGGCCGACTAAGTGGAGGTGAACGCCTAAAAGGAGCACTGGCCTGCATCCTCTACGCCGAATCGCGCCCGCAATTGCTGCTGCTCGACGAGCCCAATAATCACCTCGACCTGCCATCCGCACAAGCACTGGAAGCCCTGCTGCGCAGTTACCAGGGTGCGTTAGTGGTGGTATCCCACGACGACGCCTTTCTGAAAAATCTAGCGCTAACAGACCGCCTGCTGGCAACCGAGCAGGGTTGGCTTCTGGAGCCGGTTTGAAGTGATATCAGGCGATAGATCCGGGCAACACAGTATCAGAATCAATGGGCAGTACCGCCTTTGTTTTAAGTGGACTGAGGCTGGGCCTGATGAGGTCGAATTAGTCGATTATCACTAACAGGAGGCTAAAAGGAGAAAACTATGATTCGTGTCCCCACACATCGCGAACCGACACACCCCGGCGAAATGTTACTGGAAGAGTTTTTGCAGCCCATGGACATTACCCAGCGTGAGTTGGCCGCTGCTATCCACGTTCCTTACCAACGGATCAATGAACTGGTGAATAAAAAGCGGGGTGTTACGCCCAGCACGGCACTAAGGCTGGCACGATTTTTTGGTGTTTCAGCAGATTTTTGGCTGAATTTACAAATGCGCTGGGATCTCTTCAAAGCAGAGTAGCTAGAGCATGAGGATCTCTCTAGTATCCAACACTGGCAGAAGATGGCGTAGTCCTAAGCATCATGGCAGGGGAAGCCGTGATGGCTCCCATTGCAACAGCTATCTCAGCTATATGATGAACACTTACCTGCTGAAAGGCCGCCAATGACTGATTTAATAATCTTGAGAGATTTTCTGGTTCTTTGCGAGACCAAAAGTTTCAGTCGTACGGCGGAGCACCGGCATGTGTCGGTGTCAGGGTTGAGTCGCCGTATTCAAGGGCTTGAGGAGTGGGCAGGCACCGCGCTGTTTGAGCGGCGTAAAGGGATGTTAGTGCTGACGGAGGCAGGACACAGACTGCAAACGGTAGCCTCGCAAGCACTTAGCTCTTTAGATTGCTTTCGTCGCTCCGTTGCTGACGATATTAATGACCAAAAACAGCGGATACGTTTTTGCTCACCACACATTATGGCGACGATGTTCTTTCCCCAGTGGCTACCGCGCTTACAAGAGCAGTTCACACAGGCTAAATTTAGCATCGACTCGAATACCTTGCCGGAATGCCTGACCGCGCTCAACCAGGGAGAAACCGACTTCGTAACGGCGCTATTCGATTGTGAACACCTTATTGCAAGGCGCTTGGGGGTAGTGAGTGATAGCTACGCTTCTATTGAGCTGGATACCGAGTATCTCATCCCTGTTAGCGCGCCCAATGTTGCCGGTCAGCCACTGTTTAATTTACATGTGACAGACGGCTCTTCACTCTCATTTCTGAATTACCCACAACAGTGCCACTTGGAGTGGTCGCTGACTGCCATGCTCGCGCAGCAAGACTTAAATCTGCAGCAACATCATGATGCTGGACTCGCTGACAACTTGCGCCATATGACGTTATCAAAACTGGGTGTTGCATGGCTTCCCTATTCGCTAGTGCGAGAAGATCTCAGTGCTAAGCGGCTAGTTCGAGCCGGAAGTACAGCCTTTGATGTGCCATTAAACATTACCCTGCTGCGACGAACAGCGCCCTTAACCGCTGAAGCCCAGCGACTATGGGATGGCCTCCTGGAAATGAAGGATTTGAGAGCTTTTTCTAACGTTGTTTGATTGGTACGTTGAGAGCACGTTGCAGCGTTGGCAGTGTTTTCGCCTCTTTTTAGCCTGTCGTGCAACCCAGATCGGAATACACACTGTGCTTGCTGATTTGGCAACAAGCGTTGCGAAATCGTCGTGGCTTAACGCCCATAAATGGCTAATGCTAGGGAAAGGCTCAATGTGCTGAGAACCCCTATGACGACGATGCTGCCGATGGCTTCTGTTCAACACTACCGCTGGATCATTTTGCTGATAGCCACTCTTGCTCAGGCAGCGGCGTGTTTCTTCGTTCAGGGTATCGGTGCCATTAGCGTCTATATACAGGCCGATATGGGGCTCTCCGCATTTCAGATTGGGGCGCTGGTCTCGGCGGCTCAGTTGGTGCCTTTGATCGGGCTGTTGGTTGCCGGGGAATTGCTGGACAGATTTAGTGAGCGCTTAGTGGTGGGGGTAGGCACTCTAGTAGTAGGCATCGCGCTGTGCGCTGCCATACTGGCTGAAAGCTACTGGGCCATGCTGCTGTTTTTGGTTATCGTCGGGGCAGGCTACAGTACCGCCCAGCCCGGCGGTAGCAAATCGGTAGCGGCATGGTTTGATAAATCTCAGCGCGGTTTTGCCATGGGCATTCGTCAGGCGGGCTTGCCCCTGGGCGGTGCGCTGGCGGCGATCGTATTGCCAACCGTCGCTATCACTTGGGGGTGGCGTGCCTCTTTTCTGGTGGGTGGACTGATTGCGATCTTTGGCGCGTTGGTTTTTATGCTTTTTTATCGTGCACCTGCAGGCGTGGCACCGGTCGCAAGAGCCTCTGAAGGCAGCCTAACAAACGTAGTCTTGTCGCGGCTGGCGATGATTCGCGAACCGGCCATGAAACAGATTATGGCGTCCGGTATTAGTTTGATCTCGGTTCAGTACGGTATGTTGATTTTTACCGTGCTTTATCTGCACAGCCGCTTACAGATGGAAGTGCTGCAGGCCGCGACGTTGTTATTTGTGGCTCAGGGGGCCGGGGTTGCCGGGCGTATTTTGCTGGCGGCCTGGAGCGATCGCTGTCGCACGCGCTATTTTCCGGTAATGGTGTGCATGGTGGCGGTGATCGTTGGATTGCTGGTACTGGTTTGGCTACCGCTCAGTTCAATGTTCATGCTGGGTTGCTTGATGGCCTGGCTGGGTTTTTTTGGTTTCGGTTGGTACGGCCCTTGGGTGGCTTATGTAGCAGAGTCGGCACCCGCCAATAAAACCGGCTTTGTGCTGGGGCTAGCCATGGCGATTAACCAACTGGCGATTGTATCGGTACCGCCACTGCTAGGGTGGATGCTGGATGTAACGGGCAGCTTTATACTTGGCTGGAGCCTGCTGATCGCCATGACACTATTGGGACTATTAATGACCATCCAACGGCAAGGAGACGTTAATGAAAGCCATCGTGTTTGATGTATTCGGCACTATTGTTGATTGGCGTTCCAGTTTGATTAATCAATTCAGGGCATTAGAGAAGGAGTTGGGGATTGAGCTACCCGGTGAAGCGCTGACGGATCAATGGCGTCAGCATTATGCGTCTTCGATGGATCGGGTGCGTAAAGGTGAAATTCCATGGACGGGGTTGGACGATCTGCATCGAGAAAGCCTAGTCAAACTACTCAAGCAACATGGGATTACGCTAGACGAGGCGACCATTGATCGCGTCAATCACTTTTGGCATCAGTTAGACCCATGGCCGGATGTTCAGCGTGGCCTTCAGCAATTGAAGGAGCACTACATCATCGCCACCCTGACGAATGGCAATTTGTCGTTAATGGTGGACGTTGCCCGTTATGCCAAACTGCCATGGGACATGGTGTTTTGCGCCGAATTATTCCAACACTATAAGCCTGATCCTGAGGTATATTTAGGCGCTTGCCGCCTGCTGCGCCTGCCGCCTGAAGAGGTGATGCTATGCGCAGCGCACAATTACGACCTGGGGGCTGCCCGTGCATTGGGAATGAAAACGGCGTTTATACCCCGCCGTACAGAATATGGCCCGGAGCAGCGCAAGGATTTAGCAGCAGAGCAAGCCTGGGATGTGGTGGCTGAGGATCTCGTTGCGTTGAGTAAGAGTCTAATAGAGTGAGCCAATATCCAAAGACCTCAATGTTGTACTAGTACACGCTACGTTATTTGCAGAGCGGATTCGAGCCCAAGGTGGTTAACGAAGGGGGTGAAGTTGCGATCTAGCCTTGTTTTCTATACGGCAAGGCCGTATATTTAGATGATGTTATTCATCGAAACTTCTACGTTCACCAAGCTGCTACCAAGCTACCTCACGGATGAGGAGTACCGTGGGCTGCAAACGTATTTGTTGCAGAAACCGGATGCAGGCGACCTCATCAAAGGCTCCGGTGGTGTTCGTAAAGTTCGCTGGTCATCAACAGGTTCGGGAAAGAGCGGCGGTATCAGAGCTGTCTATTATTGGAAGAAATCTGACCACGAGATATGGATGCTCACGCTGTACAGTAAAACGGAGCGCGCCAGTATTCCTGGGCACATGCTCAAGCAGATAGCGGAGGCAATCAAAAATGGTTGATAGAAACCTTGGAGTAGAGATTCTCGACGGGATTAATGAGATTAAACAGTTCAAGAAAGGCAGAGTTGCGCTGCGAACTAATGAGTTAGCAGCGCCTTCACCCCCCAAAATGATTCGGTTGAAACTGAAGCTCTCTCAATCAGCTTTTGCGGGGCTGCTGGGGGTAAGCATACGTACGCTTCAGGACTGGGAACAAGGTCGAAGAGAGCCACAGGGCCCGGCGGTTGCTCTTTTGCGTATTGCTGAGCAACGCCCGGAAATCTTTGATCAACTTCACTGATCAGCCAGCTACCCACTTACGGCGCAGTGAGCTGAAGCTCACTCAGGCAGTCAACTGGTTGACCACATGATCGCTAGGCCCGCTAAGCTTTGTGTCGCGAAAAGCAATGTGACGGCAAAAGCGTTTTATCATCGATATGGCTTCAGTATGGTTGGGGAGTTTGAGGGCTGGTACAACGGTAAGCCGGTGTTAGCCAATAGAATGGTGCATAAAGAGAATGAAGGTTAATAATCAGCGCTTGAGTCCTTTCATAACAGGATCGTCCATTTCAATGTTGTGCTATAACAAGCCATTAAGAACCAAGCATTAGCTTCCTAGGAGATAGCATGGTACCTATCGAAACCTGGCTGACGTATACCGTCGCATGCATTTTAATCATTCTTGTGCCGGGGCCTGATAATATTCTTGCCGTTAGTCGGGGGCTTAGTCAGGGACGTCTAGCGGCATCTATCTCTAGTGCCGGGGCTGGTCTTGGCCTGATGGTGCATGTTCTAGTCGCTTTTCTGGGATTGACGGTTCTCATTCAAACATCGGCAGTAGCGTTTAGTGTGGTTAAATTCGCTGGGGCTGGGTATTTGGTTTGGCTAGGGATCAAAACCTTGCGCTCAAGAGAGTTGATTGTTTTCTCGTCTCAGAGCCACTTGTCCCATCGGGCTGTGTTTCTCACCGGCTTTTTAACCAATGTACTTAATCCCAAGCCAGCGCTGTTTATTTTGGCCTTTGTTCCTCAGTTTGTATCTCCCCTGCATGGAACAGTCGAGCTACAAACGCTCTTGCTAGGTACATGGTTTGCGTTGCTGGCATTCGCGGTTTTTACAGTGTTAGGTACCTTTTCATCCTTATTTGCGAGATGGCTAGAAGGCCATCCGCGCACTATTTTTGGGTTGAATATTGGTGCTGGCATTACGTTTATCGCCGCGGGTTTATCTGTCTTGTTGCTTGGTAGGGCGGAGAGAAGCTGATAAAGCCTCAGAGGTCAGCCAGCTACCCCATTCAAGATGCAGTCAGCTGAGGCTCATCCACCACCGCTTCGCGCAAGGTTTCAGCGAAACTTGCCAGGGCGGGTGTCCAGGTTTCTGGTTCGAAGGCGGCAAAGTAGGTATCGATATTGGCGATGGACGAGGGCAGTTCCAGGGTGTGAATCCCGAATCGGTATTGGTGAGCCTCGACTGTCCCACGGGGCAGCACCGTGTAACCCATTCCAGCCGCGACACAGCCTAGCATCGCGTCCAGTGAACCAAACTCGAATATCCGTCCGGCATTCACGCCGTGGGAGGCCAGCAATAGCTCGATACGTTGGCGGTAGCTACACCCTTGGCGAAACGCCAGGAAGGCCGATGTCAGCAGCTTTTGTGAAGAGGGCATCGTCGACATTGGCGTTGAACCCACCAGCACAAGCTGCTCGCTGAAAGCCTTAAGCAAGTGATAGCGGCTATGCTCAAGCCGCCCGGCCACAAAGACACAGTCCACCTGCCCGTCTAGCAACAACTCGACCAGTTCCGCCGTTGGCCCGGTTTTGATCTGGATATCAACGTCAGGCTGCGCGGCGTGGTACGCCGCCAGTATCGGCGGAAGGCGTATAGCTGTGGTGGTTTCCATGGCGCCAATACGTAGTCGGCCACACGCCTTCTCCTGGCCCTTGAAGAGCGATACCGCTTCATCGTGGGCCGTCAACATGCGTTCAGTGTACTCCACCAATGCCAAACCAGCGCTCGTAGGGCGAACGCGGCCCGCACGCTGAATCAGCTGTACGTCTAGCTCATCCTCAAGTTTCTTGATATGGGCCGTCACGTTGGATTGCACCGTGTGCAGCTGATTTGCCGCCGCCACGAAACTGCCCGTTTTGGCCACCGCCATAAATAGCCGCAGTGATTTAAGTTGCATACCCCATCTCCCCGTCGTTAATCGTCAGGCTATCTCAAAACAAGATAGTAGTGATCATAACTAATCGTTTCTAGAAATAGTTCCTCGCGCGTAGTCTGGCTGTGTACCAACGCGCTGCCCACCTTGCCCGAATGGCGGCACGAAAAGGACACAATATGATGAATCGAACACTCACTGCCCAAGACCTACCCGCCCTAATAACCGGCATAATGGCAACCTTGGCGGGCATTGGCATTGCGCGCTTCGCCTACACGCCGCTACTGCCTGCGATTATTCAGGAAGGCTGGTTCACCGCCAGCCAAGGTGCTTATCTCGGGGCCGCTAACCTGCTGGGCTACTTTATCGGCGCGCTCTCCGCCCACGCCTTGAGTGAGCGCTTTTCTCCTAGGCTGGTAATCGGCACAAGTTTCGCGGCTATCGCCCTCAGCTTTATGCTTTGCGCTGGCGCGGGCAATTTTGCTTGGTTCTTCTGCTGGCGATTGGTCTCCGGTATTGCTGGGGCCGTTTTAATGGTGGTTGGCCCCTCGCTGGCGTTGGCGGCCACTCCGCCTGAAAGGCGAGCTAGCGTTGGTGCCATGGTGTTTACTGGTATTGGCTTGGGCGCGCTGCTTTCAGCTTTCATCGTGCCTGTGCTTCTTGAGTTAAGCCTAACGGTAACCTGGGGCACGCTGGGGTTGCTTTGCATCGCGGCGGGTCTTTTAGGCGACTGGGGTGTTAACCATTTACATGTAGCCCCACCTTTGGCAACTAGCCCAACGGTCAATAGTCAGAAGGAAGTTGCGGGAGTAAAGCTAGTGGTGCTGCTGGTCATAGGCGCTTATGCCCTGGACGCGGTTGGGTTTGTGCCCCATACCGTGTTCTGGGTGGACTATCTCGCCAGGGAAAACGCCCTGGGTAATCACGCAGCTTCCTTGCAGTGGGGCATCTTCGGGTTAGGCGCCGTATGTGGGCCGCTAATGGTGGGTGCCTTGGCGCATCGAGTGGGTTGGCATCGTGGCTTGGCGATCGCCTTTGTGGCGAAGGCTGCCACTGTATCGCTGCCGGTATTTTCGCTAGCGCTCCTTAGTCAATCGATATCCTCTTTCATGGTGGGAGCAATGATCCCCGGCATTGTCGCGTTGACCTCTGGCCGTCTTGCCGAATTAGTAGGCCCTACCGCACACAAAAAGCTCTGGGGGCAGGCAACCGCTGCTTTTGCTGCTGCCCAGGCGCTGGCGGGATATGCCATGTCTGCGCTTTATGGTGCCTGGGGCACCTACGCGCCGCTATTTGCCATCAGCGGCTTTATGCTAGCGGTAGGCTTTTTATTGGTGCTGCTAAGCCGTGGCGTACAGCAGCGCCACGGGCACCTTTCTACTCAGCAATCGACAAAACAAACTTCACACCACGGGAGGCAATAATGGAACTCTACCTGAACGGCACATCACCCTATGCGCGCCTGGCGCGAATCGTTTTAGTGGAAAAAGGCTTAGCGGAAAGTGTCACGCTAAAGTGGTGCGACCCCTGGGCAGACGATGCCGATCTATTGAAAGCCAACCCTGCCGGGCGTATTCCAGCGCTGATAACGGAGGAGGGCACCACACTAAGCGAGTCACTGCTGATTGCCGTTTACCTGGATGGCGTAAGCCCTAACAAGCTGGTGATTCCTCAAGACCGTTTGGCTGAGGTGCTGCATCTGGCGGGGTTGGGCCAAAACCTGATGGATGCCGCGTTCAATACCGTGATTGCCCGAAAGCATTACGGCAACGAGATTGATGATAGCGTGTTGGGAGAGCGGCGTTCTCGGGCTATTCAACGAATCTTAAAACAGCTGGACAGTGAGCTTAAAAAACCATTTTCTTCGTCAGTTCATCTCGGTGAAATCGCCACCGCAGTGGCGCTGGATTATCTCGCCTTCAGGCTGCCAGAGGTGAACTGGCAAGAAGAGTACCCACAGCTTCAGGTTTGGCACGCTGGGATGGTCTCAATAAAGAGCTTTCAGGAGACGGCATTCTGTTAGCGGAAGTGACGTTATCCATTAATCGCAATACTCCTGCGGAACGTTATCATGATGGCCACTATTAACAACCATTGTCATGTTGGAGTTCGATCGTAATATCATGTGGTGCTGATTTTCATTGAGAGCATTGACCATGCCAGTTATTAGTAGATTTTATGGAATTTTGATTGCTATGTATTTCAACGATCATAATCCACCGCATTTTCACGCTAAATATTCCGGTTATGAGGCACTATTTGCGTTCGATGGAACCATACTGGAAGGCGAACTGCCGAAGAGGGCGACGATCTTTGTTAAAGAGTGGATTTCGCTGCATGAAGTTGAGCTTGAAGAAAACTGGCGTCGAGCTAGAGCAGGAGAGCCTCTCAATGACATTGCACCGCTGGAGTAAATCATGTTGCATATCAAATCTGCTGAATATGTGGTTGATTACAAAATCTGGGTGGCGTTTGATGACGGGACGTCAGGTGAAGTGGATCTTGATGGCGTGTTGAGCGGCCCGGTATTTGAACCGCTAAAAGATATAGCCGTTTTTCGAAAAGTATCAGTCGATCCTGAGCTTGAAACGGTTGTCTGGCCAAATGGTGCGGATTTAGCACCAGAGTTTCTCAAGGGGCTGCATAACGAACAAATGCAGCAGGTGCCCAAAATGCACGGCTGATTTTGGGCACCGTGGGCATCGTGACGTAACTCAAGGCGATGAGGTAAAGACATTGTCGCTAGCTCGTGCGGGTATCTGCCTGCACGGCAATGCTGACTAAGTCAAAGCAAGCCCGCAATCCATAGGCCCAGGCCGAAGCTTGAGTGTGCCAAAAGGCTGCGCAGCCTAGCGATGTTTGGCTGAGGTGTCTTACGAGCGGCGACCCCAGCGCCCAAGCAAGGTTGCAGGACAAGAAAAGGCGCAAGCACCGTCATCACACCGAAACCTAAAGCAGGCACGAGCGTAGGGCGGGCCAGCCAGTCTGGCCCGACAAGTACAAGGAACATGATAGCGAAAGCGATCCCTATCAGATAATGCGCAAACCACCCCAGAGCCGACTCGGCTTGGATCTGTGTGCTTTTACCGATAGGTCGATGGATGAACCTGCCGCTCGGCAAGTGTCCCAGCCAACGCCCGACCATTGCGTAATTCAGTGAAGGAATACCTAACAGGCGTTTCTGCAACAGCGCTACGATATCCATGCAAGCGGTCGCCCCAACACCGAGCCGTAGGGCATCGATCAGCAGCCCGTTCATCGCTGCGCTCCTTTTATCCTTGCTGCTTTAATCACAAAACACGCCCATAGCGCCAACAGGAATGCAGTGACGCCTGCCGCCATGAAAGCAAGAGACCAGCCTGCCTCAATCTCCGTATGTAGCGCGGTTAGAGTCATGAAGCCTGCTAGCCCGGCGGTTGGGCCAAGTTCCATCGCCGTATTCATTACACCGCCTGCAAGTCCCATTTGTGCAGGGGCAACGCCTTGGGTCATCAAGACCGCCGAAGCAGCGAAGATCAGAGAAGTGCCCGCGGGTAAAATGACCAAACCTGGCAGTATATCGAGCACATAATTTGGCCCGAAACCTGCCAACAGCCAAAGCCCGATGGCAGAGAGCACTAGCCCGAGAAGCATGGCATTCCATGCGCCCATGCGAAGAACAATTTGTCCTGACGGCGCACCGCCCAGAATAAGAACCGCAAGGAAGGGTACCATTGCACCAGCCGTCGCCAGCGGGCTCCACCCGGGGCTTCCTTGTAGGTAGATCGCTAGAATAAAGGTCACCAGCCCCATGCTGGCCGCTGCCAAAAAGATGCCAAAGGCTCCCCCAAGACGGTCTTTGTGTCGCAGAAAATCTGGCGGTAGTAGTGGCGCATCTACCCGGTGCTCATGCCAAGCAAAGCCAACCAAAGAAGCTAAACCCAGCACCAATGCAGTCAGAGCTGAAGGCGAGGCCCAGCCTATTTCGCTGCCCATGGCCAAACCGTATCCGCCTGCCGAGAAACCCAAAAGGGCAAGCCCCGCGCCGAGAAGATCCAGCGATTGTTCTTGATGCTTGCTCCGTAGTACCAAGGGCAAAAGCCTCCCACCAACCATCAGCGCTATCGCCGAAACTGCGCAAGGAACCAAGAACATCCATCGCCACGAAACCCAGGTAGTCACGATCCCCGAAAGAACAGTCCCTATTGCGGCTCCCAATACCGAAATACCACCCCAGCGTGCCATGGCTCGGTCAAAGTCTTTAGCGTGAGGAAATAGCACTGCGACCTGTGCCAATGCAGCGGGTGCCACCATGGCTGCGCCAATTCCTTGTAACCCACGCATTGCGACGAGTAACTCAAAGCCTGACGCTAGCGCCGCCCCTAGTGACGCTAGACCGAAGACCCAAAGCCCTATTTTTAAAAGGATTGTCCCGCCGAAGCGGTCAGTTAGGTTCCCGCCTAGTAGTAATAGGCCGCTGTAGGGCAGGCCATAGGCGATTTGAAGTACGACCAGATCAGCCGTTGTTAGGTCAAATTCCGAAGCAATTAAAGGCAGAGGCACTGCAACCAAGGTGATGGTGAAAATCAGTGTGGCCTGAATGACGGCCAATAGCGTAAATGCAGGGCCAACTCTGTGAGTGAAACGAGCCTGATTATTGAAAATAAGCATCTTCCTCAATCTCCTTGAAGGTTAGGGTGAGGAGAAGTAGCCTATTACTTCAAGTCGACTTGAAGTCAAGTGCCATGATTGATATTTCCGAACTCTCCCGTAAAAGCGGCATTCCCGCATCGAAACTGCGCTATTACGAAGAAGTAGGGCTGATCAGGTCAGTAGGGCGCAATGGATTACGCCGGGTTTTCGAAACGGACGTTTTGACGCGCTTATCGCTGATTGCACTAGGGCAGGTCGCAGGGTTTTCCCTGACCGAGATGCGCGAAATGCTGGGTTCTGAACGACAGCCGGAAATCGATCGTGATATGGTGAGTACCAAGGCCGATCTTCTGGATCGCCGCATCAAAGAGCTGACAGCACTACGTGATGGTTTGCGTCATGTTGTGACGTGCGAGGCGCCAAGTCATCTGGAATGTCCTACCTTTCAACGACTGATGCGGATCGCACAGACTCGCCAAGCGATGCGAGGACGTGAGCAAAAAAAGCCTCTAACGGGGCGGAAGGAAGGAGGGGCTAATCGCAAGGCATCATTGCTAGATAGAATATGATGAGTACTGTTCTCTACTGATAGCATATGGGCCTTTGCGTTTAGCCAGTAGCTTTAATGCGAAGGTAATTGAGCAGTCAGGCATTACAATTTATTTGTCGGGAACATCAATTAGCTGCAATCCAACCTGACGAGCAACTTCCTTCTTTGACATGCTTCCAGCAGCCATCAGTAATTGTGCCTTCTCTAGCCTCAAGGCCTTAAGTGCTTCCACGGATGATACGCCGAAGCACTTCTTGAATTTTCGCTGGAATGTGCGACGTGACATATTGCTTACCGCAGCCATCTCGTCCACCGACCATGACCATGCAAGATCCTTCTCTATCTGTTCGATAAGCTTTTGGAAGGGCATTCCTGCACGATCCTGCATTCTTAGCGTCTGGCTGTATTGGCGCTGATCGCCATGGCGCCTCAAATATACCAAAAGGCGTCGAGCGACTTGCTGAGAGATCAAGGGGCCGCAGTCTCGCTCAATCAATGCAAGTGCAAGATCGATGCCTGCTGTCACACCTGCTGTTGTCCAGTACTTCCCGCTTTCACAAAAAATTCTCTCATCGGCCACGTCCAAACTTGGAAATGCTTGGCGAAGTTGTTCAGCAGCTCGCCAATGAGTTGTGACCAAGTGACCCTCAAGTAGCCCTGCTGACGCCAAAAGGAAGGCCCCTGTACATATGCTGCAGGTGCGTATCGAAGACAAGTCTTGGGATTTGAGCCAATACTGGATATTCCTATCTTGGGCAGCGTGGTAGACGCCGAAACCTCCTGGAACGATGACTGTGTGTAAACGCTGCGGGATTAATGTTTCTAGTGAGTGTTCAACAAAAATGCGTAATCCACCGTCGCTAGTGCTCACGTCGGCTGAAGGCCCGTAGGTTGCAAGCAGGTAAAGCGGTTGGCCCAATTCTTCGTTAGCCGTCGAAAAGGCTTGCCATGGGCCGCTCAGGTCAATGGGTTGAAAACCCGGGAAAACGAGAAAGCCAATATGGATTGGCGCAATTTCACCTGTTTTTGGCACACATTTATTCACGGCAACCTCTACCTTAATGACTTTCAACGGAGGGTATTCATGCAAATCAATTTTCTGCTGTTTCCAGCGCTGACTCAACTTGACCTGACGGGGCCCTATGAAGTGCTTGTTCGGATACCTGGCGTCAACATCGATTTTGTATCTACTTCTATGGAGCCGGTAGTGTCGGATCGTGGTTTAACAATGCTGCCCACGGTAACGTTTGAAAACGCCCAACCCTGCGATCTATTGGTGGTACCAGGCGGCCCCGGTACGGATGACACATTGATTGACCCACGTTGGGTAGAATTCACCGCACATCAAGGCAGCCAAGCCCGGTTTATTCTTGGCATCTGTACAGGATCCCTGTTGCTCGGCGCTGCTGGGTTGTTGCTGGGAAGGCGTGCAGCCTGTCATTGGCAAGCACGAGAGTTTCTGCCTGCATTCGGGGCTATCCCGGATGAGTCGCGCATGTGCGTGGATGGAAATATCTTCACCTCAGGTGGCGTGACATCAGGAATTGATATGGCTATTAGGGCCGTTGCCTTAATGGTTGATGAAGACACCGCACGCCAGATACAACTCCAGATTGAGTACGACCCGGAGCCCCCATTTACTGGTGGCACGCAGCGCACCTCGCCTGAACACATCGTAAAGCGCTGTCTTGATGCAACCCGTGAGCGCCACGCCATTCGTACCCAGGCTGTGGCCCAGGCATCGCAGGCCCTCCAGATTTGAGTGAAAAGGGCAACGTAATGGAGAGTACTGTTTGTACCCATGCGAGCATAGTTTATCCACGCTCAGGGCAACAGGCGTAGTAGACAGCTGGCCTCTGCCATAAAATTCGGCGAAACCGCCACTGGGTTGACGCTGGATTACCTCGCTTTCAGACTGCCAGAGGTGAGCTGGAAAGAAGACTACCCGCCGCTTCAGGCATGGCACGCTGGCGTTACTGCGCGCGAGAGCTTTCAGCAGACGGCTTTCGGTTAGGGCTTGCTATCAGGAGAAGTGGGGTCATGTTTGCTTAGTGCTGGCTGGATCTCAGCTCGCAACTTTTCCACTTCTTCAACCGGAAACTCTTCAATATCCGCGATCATTTGATCGTCCATTTCGGTGCGAGCAATCAGCTTACGGGCTGCGTTGCGTTTGCCTTCCAAAGTTCGCAACTCAGCTTCCTGGTGCGATCCACCAAGTACTGAAACTCCTGCAGTATGTAGAGAAATACTCGCTGGGTGACGCCTATCTGGGCACACCGCCCATTCGAAGTCGAACTTTGTTCCTAAGCATTAAAGAACATGTCATATGGACAAATCATTCTTCGGTGCTAGTCTGAATACTAGAATATTAATAACACCATAATGACACGGCTTATACGCAGGGAACGCGCAGGGCCGCCGAACTCCGACTCACTTTACTCCCGCACGACCGTCTAGGGCGGGTGAGTAGCCACTCCCCTAGAGCCGAGCAGAACCGAATGAATGGCGTACGGCTACGTTCCTTACCTTAGGAAACAGCGAACAAAAATAGCAGATCAAGAATAACAAGAGGGAGTTGAAATCATGCCTACCCAACAACCGAGATATACCCCTGCTGTACTCAAAGAGCCTGCGAATTACGGCGTTCTGGAACAGCTGGCGGGAACTTGGGTTAACTACAACCCAGACAACAACAAGACCAGATGGGGGTTGCACACCACGTGCCTGCCTTCCCCAGGAACCAACTCCGAAACCATTCCCGGCAAGTTTCATTTTCTCTGCCAAGACTACAAGGAGGAGCTTACTTTTACATTAGTACCCGGCGGAGTACGCAACCGCGGTGGCGCCAACGAGCAGTTCAGCGGAGCGGTAAAGTACGAACAGAGTATCCATGATCTCGATGGCAATCTGCTTCATGATGAAAACGGTATGTACCTCTGGCTGAGTACTCTTTATAACCATCCCGCCGATGACGACTCCATCATGACCGATATCGGTTATCCCGAACTGGCGGCGGGCGCCAGTTCCGACGGCCCGGTGTATGTGCCGCCTTATACGGTCTCCCGCAGCGGTACGATTCCCCATGGCAGCACCGTGCTGTTGCTGGGTACAGACTCTGAAAAGAACGGGAGCCCGGAATTTCCCCATGGCACAGCCGCCTGGGATCCCAATCACCTGGCCATCTCTCCAAGTATGGGGCTGGCAGGCACCACCGCCAACACTCCCATTAATCTCGATGAACCGGCACCGGCCTGGGTTCACGACCCCAGTCTGGCGGAGAGAGACCCAAGCGGCAACAGAACCTATACACAACGCATTCTGGCCGACGATCACTACCCCTATTCGGTGCGTCCCGATCTTCGCTTGCGCGATGCTATTCAGGATCAGGAGATCAAAAGATTCGTCCTGATTGAGATGCGCACCCGGGAGACCGGCGGATCCGAGGGAGGACTACTGAACACCCCATTCGTAGAGCGATTCGCCCGCGTAACCGAGATGAACTTGCGGATGTGGATCGAGACGGTCGTTGAAAACGGCAAGGAAGTTCTGCAGTTGCAGTACGAGCAGATTCAGTATTTTGAATTTCAATTCGGCACTGATGGCGGCACGACCCGCTGGCCACACATTCAGATCAACACTTTACGCAAAAAAGCGTAACAGTACGCCTGGCCGCACGGAGCCTCGACGCTGTTAATGACGGCAGGTGTCGAATTCCCTCCATCTGCCGCGGAAACAGGCTCATCGGGGTAACGAAACATAAGGAGATGAAAACCATGGCGCCATCAGAAACAGCGAGAGAGAACGTTTCTCCAGGCCTGTTCGACAGGCTTATAAGCACCAGTGAACCCGCATTGCAGGATCTCCAGGAGGCGGCGCAGCTCGCTTTACAGGTGGAATTTACCACCATACCTGTCTACCTCTCGGCACTTTATTCCATATCAGACACCGGTAGCCACGTCTACCAGACCCTGCGCAGTGTTGCGATGGAGGAGATGTTCCATGTCAACCAGGCGGCCAACATCATCGTTGCCTTGGGCGCGCTGCCCAAATTTACTGGTGATGCGGTGCCTACTTTCCCCGGCTATCTGCCACAGGCCAACCCAAAGACGACCCCTATGGTCGGCCTGTTTCGTGCATCCCCCGATGTATTCGCCAATGTCTTTGCCGCCATTGAAAGCCCGTCGCAGTACGGCGCGCCTCCCCAGGGCGACAACTACGACAGCATCGCGCAGCTGTACGGCGCCTTGGTCGCGGCGGTGGATGCCTATCCTGGAAACCCCTTCAGTACAACCGGTGTTCCTGGTCGGCAAAGAACCAATATCTATCTCGGCAAATTTGGCGGTAATGTCAACGAAGTGATGGGCAAGGAGAGCTTCCACGCGGCGGTAAACGAAATCGTTGAGCAAGGAGAAGGAACCGTTCCCCCTGAAAAGCCCCTGGTGCCGGTTGAGAGCTTTGGTACTTACAACCACTATGGCAAGCGCACCGATGGCACCTACGGGCCCATCCTCGGCACCCCGTACGAGCTGAGCCACTTCCTCAAGTTCCGCGAGGTTTCGCTCGACAGCGCTAATTTTCCGGCGACGCTCCCCATTCTCTCCAATCCCGATAGCAGCGACTACACCAACCCGCAGGCTAAACGGCTGTCTGACAGCTTTGATGATCACTACAGCCTGATGCTGCACGCCTTCGAAGCCACATTCAAGGCTGGCGACTCCGACCCTTACTTCAGTGTCGTCCTGTCAATCATGCACCGGGTGCTGCCGCATCTCGCCAGAGCGTTGATGTCTACCCCGGCCTTTGCCGACGGCGACAGCTCCGTTGGCCCCAATGCCGCACCAGCATGGCGCTACAGAAGCGATACCAAGCGCACCTTTGGGGAACTGACGCAGGAGCTTGAAGACGAGCTCGATCAGCTGTCGACATCACCCAGGGAAAACGCGTTGCGCACGCACCTTAAGACAGCCTTGGCAGGCGACAAGGAGATTTTGACGTCAGCCAAAGCGTTAGGCTTGTAATGGGCTAAAGTTGAAAGGAAATCATCATGACTGACTACAAAATTTACCCGCCTATTGGCATCGCCCGTGTGGGGAACGCACCGGAAAAATGCTATATCGGCCCCGAGACATATCGCGGTCTGCCCATTAACCCTGACGGAAGAGACTTCACCCAGGATGACTTCCGGGATGAGCAGGGACGCATGTGCCGCCAGGCTGCGCGCTTTCATATTTTTCACGGCGACGAAGAGATTACCCTGGATACGCCCGGAGTAAAGGCGATCACCTGGACCGTGCACATGGCGAACAAGAAAGCCAGTTGGTATGAGTTCGCCACCAACGAGGGAGAGCAGGGTTACGCCAGCAATCATCCCTTGCGCAACGCCGATGTGGAAGACCGACACCGCTTGATTATCGACCCAGGGCCACGCCAGATCAGCGGCGCCGATGCCGCCCCCGTCCACATGGACCGCAATACAATTCCCGAGGGCTATAAGGGCGCAAACTTCCCTACGGGCATTCTGTATCCCAACCGGGAGTGTATCGACACTTTAGGCGAGCTGCGTACCGACGCAGCCGGTCGCCTGCTGGTGTTGGGCGGTTTGGGTGTTTCCGGAACCGAAGATGAAAGCGCCGTGATCAAACAGTACGCTAATAATGATGGTTGGTGGGACGACACCGGTGACGGCCCCGTCAGCGCGGTAATCGAGTGGGACAATGGCAGCAGCAACCCGGTTGATCCGGCCTGGGTGTCTGTGGCGCCGCCTTCCTATGCACCAGAGATCGCCAACCTGGTAACGCTCTGGGACACCATCTTCGACAGCGCTGTGCGCGCTGGACACAACCCACAGATAAATAATCAGGGTATATGGCAAAGCGGCCCCGATGGCTACAAGCCCAACTTCCAGAGCGAGATAAAACCACTACTGGAGCGGGCCACCACCTACAGCTGGGTTGCGGCAATTCCTCCCAAACCCCACAGCTTCGACATGGAGATGCTGGGGGCAGTACCGGACCATGAGGATCACTACCGTGGTCTGCGCAATTGGATACTGGATGTCCTACGACCACCGGCAGCTGAGAACACCATTATCTCCGGGCGGGGTGCCACCATGATGCCCTACCTGGCGGGAGACAACTGCCTTATCGGTGGGACGTTTACATCCACTTATCTGCGTTTGACAGATACCCAGTTCTTCTTTGTTCAACAGTGGGCGGCGGGGCACTTTGTCAACGAGCCTGTTGCCGATAGTGGCCCTCAATCACTGACGCGCAATGTTCTGGAAAACTGTGTAGGAGGCGCGTTTTCTCCCGGTATCGAGCTCACCTGGATCACCCGCAATCGAGCCATCTACAATCATGACGACCCTTTCCGTATCAACACCGCACCGCCCACCGCAGGGCCACTCAACCTGGGCTTTACGCCTACGGCGATGGAGCCCGGGGATCTCACTCGCTATATGGCCATACCCTGGCAGGCAGACTTCAATGAGTGCTCCTCACAACCCATCGGTGAACGAGTGTTGTGGTGGTGGCCCGCACAGCGGCCTGAATTCGTCTACCTGGAACCGCAACCTCAAGGAGTACGCCAGGCGACTATTCCGGTACCGGATGAGCAGACGGGAGGGCAGGTTGCCTGGGTCGGCACCGATTTCGATCAGATGCGGGGAGATTTCATCTCCTTTGCCGACGACGTACAGATGGTGCAGTACTGGTCGCGACTGGGTTTCGTGATGGAAAAAGAGGTTCAAGGAGAGCGCCGCTTTGTGGAGGTTGCACGCACCTTACCCCGACCTTTCACACCGAATGGCAGCTGACTTCGATCTCGTTATCCTCGGCGCTGGCCCTGCGGGTTGCGCCACGGCTCTCGCCGCGATAGCGGCGGGGGTCGAGCGCGTGGCGATACTGGACAGGCCCGCCAGGCAGGCCTTCAAAGTGGGGGAATCCGCAGCGCCTGACGTAGTTGCCAAATTGAGGCTGCTGGGTATATCGGATGACCTTGAGGCGAGAGGGCACCGGCCCTACTTCACCAATCTCTCCCTATGGGCAGGAGAGCGCAGGTTCGACGATTTTCTCCATCGCTCGACCGGGGATGGCTGGCATCTTGATCGGGAGCGCTTTGACGAAGATCTGCGTCAAGCTAGTTGTGAGAGAGGTGCGCAACTACTAACGCCAGCAGTGTTGGAATCTCTACGCTGGGATAGTAGTGAGTGGCAACTGCAAATAACGCATCAAGACAAACAGCACCTACTAAGTTGTCGTTACCTCGTCGACGCTTCCGGGCGCGGAGCTACTCTCTGTAGGCGACTGGGGGTAGAGCGAAAGCGTCTCGACGATCTGGTGGCGGTGGCGTGTAAATGGCCCAATGCCGGCAGGCTGGAAGGTATCACTTTGGTGGAATCGGTGGCCGACGGCTGGTGGTACGCTACCGGTTTGCCCGATGGTTCAGCACTGCTGGCGTTGATGTCAGAAGCATCCGTTGTGCGCCAGAAGGGGTTACGAAATCACGAAGCATTCTATGCGCTCTGGGGCCAGACAGAAGAGTTACAACAGCGGCTGCAACCTTCTCGCCAGCACGCACTCTCGCTTACCTGCTTTGCCGCCTACAGCGGTTTTGTTACCCAAGCAGCTGGGCCGGGCTGGATCGCAGTGGGCGATGCCCTGGCTGCCTTTGATCCTTTGACCTCTTCGGGAATTTCCAACGCACTGGGCGATGGCCTAGCGGCGGCACCGGTAATCACCGAGTGGCTGAACAGGCATGACCTGCAAGCGGCAGAACAGTATGCGCTTCGGGCAAACAGGGGAATTAACCGCTTTCTCAAGGAGTGGCAAGGCCAATATAGCTTGGAGCGACGGTGGTCGGATCATCCATTTTGGGTTCATCGTCGTGAACCTGGTTACTCCGGTTAGTTGTATGGCTTTTCGCTCGATGCAAGTGAGTGACTATGACCGGGCGGGGGCTTGTCTTGAAAATTTCGGCCAAGCCTACATCGGGCGCTGGGAAGGCAAACATCTCTAGCAACTAAAGCGGGCTTAGTGCTGGATCTCAGCTCGCAACTTTTCCACTTCTTCAACCGGAAGCTCTTCAATATCCGCGATCATTTGATCGTCCATTTCTGTGCGAGCGATCAGCTTCCTGGCTGCGTTGCGTTTGCCTTCCAAAGCGCGCTGTTCAGCTTCCTTTCGTCCTTCTTGCCATCCTTCCTGACGCTCTTTTTGCACCAGATTTTCCAAATTTTCTGCCAACATATCTTTATCCTCCACCAAACTATTGAGCTGCTCCAGGTTCACCTCTGCCCCCAGCCGTTGCAGGTGGCGCTTGATCCAACGTGTAATGACCTTATCAATGCGCTCTTTGTTTGGATCGATTTTGATAATGGTACGATCAACGGCTCGCTGCAGGGTCGGTTAGTTGAAGCGGATATCCTGGAAACTCGGCCTGCTTAGGATGGCACGGCCTATCAGGAGTACGTGCTGGCCCCATACGATGCGATAGTGAGTAAAGTTAATAAAACAAGGTTTTAGGACAGTGGTCATTGCCCGTAAAGGTGGGTGATATCAGCGAGGGGCTCACGCCTTGTCACTTCATTAACGCGGAAAGCGTAAGGAAGTCGGCAAGCTACAAGCACCCGTGGAAGGCTGTTCTAGTGCCCAACCGTTAGGCGCCCAGCTAACGATTAGACTCGCCTCGGGAGCCGTTAGCTCTCAGTGTTTATCTTCGCGACGCAGCTTAGCGATATCATCAATCGTTAACCCTGTTGCCTCAGCAATCTGCTCATCGGTAAGCACACCAAACGCCAGCAAATGGCGAACAGTATCACGCTTGCTCTCCAAAGCGCGTAGCTCGGCTTCCTGTCGACCCTCCTGACGCCCTTGTTGGCGCTCTTTTTGCACCAGATTTTCTAAGTTTTCTGCCAACATATCTTTATCCTCCACCAAACTGTTGAGCTGCTCCAGATTCACCTCTGCCTCAAGCCGTTGCAGGTGGCGCTTGATCCAGCGCGTTATGACCTTATCAATGCGCTCTTTGTTCGGATCCGCTTGAATGATGGCCACAATACGATCAACAGCTCGCTGCAGGGTTTCCCAACTCTCTCCGGCGTTTTCGACGCTGAACACGCCACTGAGCGGTGTTTGAACCAAGCCTAGTTGTTGATCAGTATAGCGCCCTTCATCGACCAGGTAATAGCGCAGGTGGGGCTGATAAATCTTTAGAAAGTCGGGCGGTTCAGGGGTGATCATCTCGAAGATATCTAGCGGTGCCGTCCAGCGCTCCGAGCCGTTATAAAGCACCACCGGAAACACGGGCGGCAAGCCTTGGCCGGGTGTGATTATTTTCTGTTTGAGTAGTTCGCTATAGAAACAGGCGGCGTAGTGCAGCAGCCGAATGGGCATGGTGCGATCCACCGAGGATTGAAACTCCAGCAGTATGTAAAGAAATACTCGTTGGGTGACGCCTTCCCAGGTCACTTCAACCGACCACACCACATCCTCAATCTTCTCCTCAAACAGCGGCGTAATGTAGTTGCCGCTATGGCTCTTCAGCGTGGAGAAATCCATCAGCTTGGCGATGTCTGCGGGCGCAAAGCCTTCGATCAACTGTTGAACAAACTCAGGGTAGCTAAACAGCTCCTTGTAGCCGGTATCGTGGTGTTTGTGAGTAGTATCCGCCATGCGCACTCCTTGTTTAATGTGCCAGCGAGATTGCATCGCAAAAAAAAAGCATATCTAAGAATAAATAGCACACTTCCGACAAGCAACGATTGTCTGTCGTGCATCGGCCAATACCTAGGTACGCCTATCGCGGAATGTGCCCCGCTCTAGCCGATGGCAGCGAGAGGGCCACGATAAGGAAGGGTGGCAAGCGAGGGCTGAGCAAGGCAACATCATCTGAAAAGGAACGAGCCAGCGTAGGTGACCAGTAACGGTGCTACGCTTATTTCATCAAGCAAACCAAGGAGCGGTATGCACTACGAAGAGCTAAACGGCCGTGCTGAGCGAAACGACTTTGATGCGCCATGCTTTACGACCCCCGCCGGGGAGATTATCGGCTGGCGGGATAGCGGCGTTATTCGCGCCACGGGCATTCGCTACGCCCGTGCTCAGCGTTTTTGCGCCCCAAAAGATGAGCCGCCATCGACCACGCCCATCCAGGCCACCCAGTGGTCGCCGGCCTCGCCACAAAACACCATTCCAGAGCTGAATGATGCATTAGGCGTTACCGAACAGGAGTTCCACGCCGTTGAGGGCGAGCTGCATTTATCGGTCACCCTGCCGGATAACCCCGCTAAAGCGCCGCGCCCGGTAATGGTATGGATTCACGGTGGCTCTTACGTCTTTGGTGCCGGGGATCTGGCGGTGTTCGACGTGCGCCCGCTGGCACTCGAAGGCAATGTTATTGTCGTGTCGGTCACCTACCGGCTCGGCCTGCTGGGTTTTCTGGGCGGCTACGCCAACCGCCCCGCGAACCTGGGGCTGCTCGATATGATCTCGGCCCTGCGCTGGATCAACACCAACATTGCGGCCATGGGCGGCGACCCAACCAATGTCACACTGTTTGGCCACTCCGCCGGGGGCGATGCAGCGGCGCATCTGATGATTGCCGAGGGCACCGAAGGACTTTTTCAGCGCGCCATTATCCAGAGCGCGCCGCTGGGCATTAGCCGTGGCCGAGCAAAAATGAATACCAAGATGGGCCAAAAAGCCGCCAGCTTAAAAGACGATGCGCCGATTGATGAGGTGTTGCGCCGACAGACCGAGGTGGCCGAATCCGCCCGCGGCTTTGGCCTAAAAGCGGCCATGCCGTTTGGCACCCAGTACGGCCACTACCCGTTGCCTAGCGAAGATCAGGCCGATGCTGCCTGGCGTCGTGTCGCCGCAAAGATCGACCTGTTGATTGGCACCACCGCAGAAGAAACCGCGCTGTTTTTAGTGATGTCGCCGCGCCTGATGCGGCTGCGTAAAACACCGTGGGTAGGTGAGGCGCTGTGCAAAGCAATGGTGGCGACTACCACCCGCAAGGTGTATCAGCGCGACGCGCTAACGTTTGCCCGCCGCCATGCCCAGGCGGGCGGGCTTGCTTATGTGTATAGGTTGGATTGGGGCAAAGGCCGCTACCCGTTTGGCGCTGCACACACCAGTGACCTACCGCTGCTACTGGGCGAACCCGCCAGCTGGCAGCACGCCGATATCGTAAAAGACGTAGACGAAGCCACCTTGCGTGAGCACGGCCAGCGGCTGCGCGCCCTATGGGCCGACTTCGCCCGCACCGGTCAGCTACCCCCGACCGGCAAGCTTGAGCCGAACCTGCTGGAATGGTGGCAGGCGACCTAGCGCTTTTCGCCTCAGCAATCGACACACTGATCTTCACCCCACTCAGCCACTGCTGCCAGCCAACAAGCGGACGTTTATCTAGCCAGCGCGCTGATCTCCCCAGGCGGTTACGCCCAAGATGCCGAGCTGCCGACATTGCCCAACGCCACCAACTGCCGGTACTGCTCGCTAACCACGTTTCCACCACGGGAGGCTGGCAAACCTGCGGCAACAGCGGCGGCTGGAACGCAGGAGGCGAGCAAACCGTTAAAGCCAATGGCACGCAGCAATGCTTAGTGTTGTGTCACATTCATCACGGTGCATTAAGCGGTAGAGTGGAAGTGATGACTTACCCTCATTACAAAGAATCAGTTATCGACTAAAAACTAAGCTGCCGAGGTAGGCTTAACTTATGTTTGCTGCTAGTCTCGAATTATTAGAGCGAAAAACGCCGCAGGGACAATACGATGCAGAATGCCCGCATAACGCTTCACCCAAGCAAGCAGCGCATGCAAGTGCAGGTTGATGGCATTCTGCTAGCCGACTCCACCAAAACGCTTGAACTTCGCGAACATGGCTATCCGCTACGTCACTACTTCCCACGTGAAGACGTGCGGCTGGACTTACTCACCGTTTCAGAAACGACCACTTATTGTCCGTTTAAAGGTCATACGGTGTATTTTTCGCTGGGTGAACGTCGGAATATTGCTTGGAGTTATGAGGAGCTGCAAGAGGGTATGGAGGCTATAGCGGGTAGGGTGGCATTTTCTGAGGAAGTTAGCGAATGATGCTTTTCGACCCAAAGCGGACATTCATGGAAATGCAGCAGGAGCGAGAATTTTGGCTATACTGCCTAATGGAAATTAATATAAAAAAGAATCATAGGCTTGGGAGAATGTGGTGGGCTGCATTTGCCGGGAAAAAGTGCCAGCACGTTCATTTAATAATAGAACGCGCCGTCTAATACGCTGTTGGGCTGCATAGGGGAAACGCATGGAATCCGCTGTCTTCGGACTTGTTGGCGTAGCTCTCGGTGCGTTATTAACCGTTGCTAGAGAGTGGTGGTTCCAGAGTCGTAAGGATAAGAAAGACGCCGAGTACCTCTCAATTTTAGTGTCATGCGCGCTTGAACGTTACGCTGCCCATTGTGCTGAGGTGGTTGGGGATGATGGTCTTTGCGAGGGGCGACCTGATGAAAACGGCTACAGCTCTATTCAGGTGCAGGCTCCGAAGTTCGATTCGCATGCATTTAGTGTTGAGTGGAAGGCATTGCCGGCACTCCTCATGTACGAAGTTCTCGATTTTCCGTACAAAACGGAACTCGCAGCCCAAAGTGTTTCCGCTGCGTTCGAGTACGCGGCCACTCCCCCCGATTATTGGGAGGGGTTTGAAGAGCGCCAATTGCAATACGCACGCCTTGGTTTGGCGGCGTTGGAGTTGGCAAAAAAGCTGCGCGTCCATGTGGGGCTGCCCCTAAGAGACATTGGCGAATGGAATCCATCCGAGTACATGGAAAGAAATAAGACTGATATCGAGTCACGGCGTAAAGAGAGAACCACCCAATACATACTGACCGATGTTTAACCCACGACTATGCGCCCTCTTGTCATCCGCCCAACCCGTCATTCCACCGGGCCTGCGCGAAAAGCACCGCAGTCCGGTGAATTCAAACGTTATACAGAGCGGCACTAGAATCAGTTTTAAGCTCACATCGATCATTGGGTAATGTTTGATCGGCGACTCAGGCTCTAAAGTAATAAAGTGGTTTTAGATTAGCAACGACAAATTTTGAGGGAACAATGAGAATAAAAAATATAAAGGTTAAGAATTTTCGATTGCTTCAAGATAGCTCGCTGGATATGACTGACGGGCTAACTCTGATTGTAGGAAAAAACAATACCGGTAAAACGTCTTTTGTCGCATTACTCGAAAAATTTCTATCCAAGCCCAATCCATCGTTTAGTTTTAGTGATTTTCCGGTTTCCTTAAGAGGTAAGCTTTATGAAATTTCAGAGGAAACAGATATAGATGAGTTGAGCATAAGGCTATGTATCTCTGTGGAATATACAGATGAAGACAATCTAAAAAATATTTCTGATTTCATGCTGGATTTAGATCCAGATAAATCAGCTATCAACATAATGTTTGAAGCTCGTATAGATCATGATGGTTTACTTAATCGGGTTCCAACAAAAAAAGATGGCGCTGATGAAGATAAATATCTTGCAGAAAAAAGAAGCTTTATAGAAAGAAATGTCGGTAAGTTTATAAAAACAAAAATTTATGCGTACGATGACTCTGGCTATGAGGGGCAAAGGCCGTATTATCTTGAAAAAAGAGATGAATTAGAAGAAAAAGAGTTCAAAGTTGTTTCAAGTTTTATCAATTTTCAAGTAATTCATGCCCGACGAAATGTTGCCAGCTCAGAAGAAACGGGTAAAAGCCCGTTATCTACCGTTACGACTCAATTTTTTAAGAAATTGAATGATGCAGATGATGAACGTTTAGAGCAGGTTAGATCCGCATTAATAGATATAGATAAAAGTTTAGAGACGCAATATTCAGAGGTGTTTAGCGGCTTTTTATCAAGTGCTGCAAGCTTTCTTAGTTTAGACGGTTTGAAAGTGATTTCAGACATTGAGGCGAACTCACTAATAGGTTCTTCTTCAAAGGTTATTTATGGAACAACAGATGATTACCTTCCTGAAAACCTTAATGGTCTTGGGCATTTAAATATTCTATATCTCTTGCTCAAAGTTGAGATGGTTAAGCAGGAGTTTGAAGCGTCTTCTTCTGACATTAATTTGTTGTTTATCGAAGAACCAGAAGCACATACTCATCCCCAGATGCAATCGGTTTTTTCAAAAAAAATTCGAGAGGTATTAAACGATATACTAGGTTTGCAAGCCGTAATTACTACACATTCTTCATATATAGTTGCAAATTCCAATTTTGAAAATATTCGATACCTTTTTAAGCGCGAGGGATTGAATGTTGAGTTTAAGAATTTTCATACTGAACTTTCTGCTAAATATAAATCGGAACAAGGCGAAGAAGGTTCAAAGTTATACCAGTTTTTAGAGCAGTATCTAAAAATACAAAATGCTGAATTGTTCTTTGCAGACAAGGCAATTTTTATAGAAGGCACAACAGAGAGAATTCTTCTGCCTTGGTTTATAAAGAAGCATGACGAGAGCTGTGGTGACGATGGTTGGCATATATCTTCGCAAAACATATCGATAATTGAAGCTGGTGCTAATGCTAAAGCTTTTGCGCCGTTCTTGGATTTTATTGGTGTCAAATCATTAATCATTACCGATTTAGACTCAACGAAAAAAGAAGTAAAACCAGATAAGTCCGAAAAAAATAGGACTTCATATGTTGCTTGTCCGGTTTGCGAATCTACTCATACCAGTAACGAAACTTTGAAACATTTCTTTGGTGCGCCCGATATAAATGCCGCAGCTTTCTCTGAATGGTTTAGCAAGCTAAAAAACGGTAAGCCCACGGATACGGTTAGCAGTGTCAAAGTCGTATATCAGACGGAAGAACATGACTATCAAGCAAGATCTTTTGAAGACGCATTTTTCAATTCAAATAAGGCAGAATTAAAAAGGCTACGTGAAAATAGTGGCCTTCTAGGCCTAAAGCATAAACTCGATCTCGAAGAAATTGAAACTGCGAATATTTTTGAATTAACAGAACGTGTGCTTGATAAGAAATCCGACTTTGCTGCTTCTGTCCTCTATTTAGCGCTGATAGGCGAGGCCAATTGGGTTACACCTAAATACATTAATGAGGGGCTAAAATGGATCAGCCAGTGACTCCTCCATTTGAAAAAATAAAAGAATGTATAGAACTTGAACAATCTTTTGTTTTGCAGGGCGGTGCAGGAAGTGGTAAGACGGAAACATTAAAACGCACGGTAAGCTTTTGTTCAGAACTTTTTTCTGACAAGAAAGTTGTTTGTATTACACATACTAATAAAGCCGTTGATGAAATAATCGATCGTGTGGGGGTTGGAGTTGAAGTATCGACAATTCATTCGTTTGTTAATGCACTTGTTAAACCCTATAAGCGTAATCTTTTAAAACTTCTCCCAGAACTTTTTTGCCTTCCTCTATTCGAGGAGTTGGGGGGCGCTCATTATAATGATGATAAGACCAGAAAAAATGAAGAGCATAAGAGGTTTAAAAAATCACATGAGTTATTGACTAATAGACGTTCTATCGTAACACAGGAAGATACTCCTAATGTCACTGGAAAACGGGAATACGACAAAGATCCTAGTTCATATAATAACGCGTTAAATAAAGATATTGAACAGCTGAACGAAACCATACGAGATGCTCTTAAAGCACATCATTTTAATGATGTATTTTATAATGAAACGCCATTTGATAGTTTTAAAAATGCCACTTTTGGGCATGATGGACTTATTAAAATAGCTGCGTTATTATTTTCTCAGTATTCAAATATTGGAAAAATAATTCGCGATAAATACGACTATATATTTATCGATGAGTACCAGGATACTGATGAGAAAATTATAAACTCACTGATTTATCACGCTCCTAATAAAGGCCTTACTATAGGCTTGTTCGGTGATAGTGAGCAGGCAATTTACGAAGACGGGATAGGTTCAGCAAGAAAACTTATCGATGATGAGCAGTTAATGTTAATTGAAAAAGAAGATAATTATCGCTGTTCGTCTCAAGTAATTGATGTTGCGAATAAATTTCGTTCTGATGGTCTAATTCAAAAAGTCGGTTTAAAGGAAGTTGATGGAATACTGGAAGATCCAGATGAGCGGGAGGGAGAAGCAATTTTTTACTACTCTATTAAGCCTCCAGCACCAGTAAAACCGACTAAACCGAAGAAAACCGATTCTGATGAGGTGAATAGTGCGTATGAAACGGATAGGGCCAAGTATGATCTGCGATTAGAGGAGTATAAACTTGATATATCTCGTAGATTAGCGGATCTCACAGCTTACGCTCAGGCTGATATTGGGGAGCATGTGTTGTTGAAGTTGCCAAATAAGTCGGTGGCTCGTGATGCCAATTTCGGTAATTTGTATGAGCTATTTGATGGTAGGTTTCGCGATACAAGGGAAGAAATTAAAAAACAGCTCGATAGACTACAATTTGGTCAGCTTGCCGAGATAATTCAACTGTTTAATAGCTCTTCTACTGACAATCGCTCATACAATAAGCTGATAGGGTTGTTGAAAAAGCAGGGTTTTGTTATCAAAACTAAGCAAGATAAAAGGGAGCTGTATCACATGCTCGATGAGTTATCTTCGTCTGATGAGGCGGCATATTCTGTGATAGAACAGGCTGTCGAAGCAGGATTGATCTCATTGTCGGAAAGTCATCAATCTTATCTTAAGCGCAAGGATAAAGAGCTTGAGCGGATTAGTGAAGATAATGACATCAGTGCTTTCAAAAAATTACTAGAGTATGGATTTAGTACGAAAAAGCAAATGTGCGATTATCTTGGTGAGAATGATGACGTTGATCTGACTGCAGAGGTGGTTGAAGAAAAATACGACCAGCTTACAAAAGACGTGAAGAGCGAAGTTTTCTTTTCTGGACTATTTGGTAGTGAATTAGAATTTAAAGAGGTTTTAGCTTTTTTTAAATATGAAAACGACGACAGCAACTTCATGACGATGCATAAAACTAAAGGAACTGGCATCGAAAATGTTGTTGTGGTCTTAGATGAGTTCAATTGGAACAAGTATGATTTTGGAAGTTGTTTTAGAGCGGAAGACGATAACCCCGCTAGGCAAGCATTAACTAGAAAGCTACTTTATGTAGCATGCTCTAGGGCAAAGAAAAACTTGCGCTGTGTACGACTTCTCAATGAATTAGGGGAAGTGAAAAATATATCGAACTACTTTGATAATTGTGTGAGTGTAAATTTGGGTTGATTCATAGGTGGTCGTATAACAAGTTGCTGCACGCGGATAAATTACTCGCTACGCTCCCAATTTACCGGTGAGCAAGGCGTTAAATTTCATTAAAATGGAGACTGGATGAATATCGAACAATTAGCTGAAAAATTAAAGCCATGGATGCGGGTAGATACTTGGCACACCACTCAACCAAAGGACGATGAGCGCTTCCATTTAGCTTTAAAATCCGCATTTTCTGAGTTTGGTAGCGCGATCAGCTACGATGATTTCAAAGAAGCCATGGAGTATCTGTCAGAGGAGCTTCCATCAGCAAAGCTTGAGGCTGAATATCTGGCTCAAACAATTGAGCGATATGCTTTAAATGCAGAAACTATTTCTAGCTATCTGTCCGACGTAAAAATTTAACAAGTGCAGATAAAGGTCGCTTCTGATATCGAGCCCCTGCTGCAAGCGGTTATGTGAGCGGTACTGTATAATTGCCATTTGTAAGATAATGGAATTGAATAATGGATTGGACTGAATTGGATATAAAGGTACAAGCTGCACTTATTTCGGCAATTACATCTTTAGCTATATTTGGCTTGGGCTGGCTGTTCAGAATTACCTATGAAGCATACTCGTTAAATTACAAGCTAAAGAAAGAGTACCTATTTGAACAAAAGAAACTTATCAAAGTAGAGATAGCAAAAACAAAAGTACCTCTATTGAATTCCGCAGAAGAATTAAACTATAGAATGTGGAATTTTAATAAAAACATTAGTGAAGGGTATCATCGTATTGATAGAGATAATTGGTTTCATACCAATCAATATTATCTAAATAGCTTTATTTATAGGTTTTTGGTGTTTATGAGCTATTGCATCAAAACTGAGGAAGGTACTCTTTCAATGGACTCAACAGTAGCAGATAAGGATGATATTGTTTTTTTGAAATACGTAAAGACATTTAAAAATTTGTTTTGCGAATTCAGTCTTCTGGCTGATTTAGGCTATAAACAAAATGATGATGCCAATCATTTCTTTCGTGACGAACTCAAGGGATACTGCTCTTGGGTTGAAATTGATGGCAAAGTTTTGGATTTCGAGGATTTTAACTCTAAGCTGAAATACAGCTATGATGATTTAGAAAAAGTCATTGAATATTTTTCAAAAATTGAGAATAACGATTCTGACAAAGCACTCAATATCCTGCGATGTGCACACTTATTAGCTGTGAGTTTTTTGAATCGATTTGGACATTCATATCAACATACTGAAAAAGACAAAATGAATACTTTGAATAATTATTATAAAGAGCATTTGATAATTAAGTCAGGGTTCAAAGAGTTCATTGCGGCTAGCAAACTGGATAAAGAATTTAAGTCTGATTTTAAGACGGTTTTGTAAAAATAATAGACATAACAAGTGAAGTAAATCGACGAAAAATGCGTGGTTTTTTTAGGCGTTAGGCATTAAAGGAAAGTGTAGATGAGCATTGTGTTCTGCAACATCGGCTGGATGAAAAACTATGATGGAATTCAGGGAGATGCTATTCAGCGCGGGGGTTCATATAACAAAGACTCGGTGGGTCATGAAGTCTGTAATTTCACGCACTGCAGAGGAAAAATTTACGGATATGTACAACCAACAGGTCGTATTTCGGTAGAACGATTAGGCGCGCCAAAAGGTGCCGAGCAGGCAGATGGCGTAACGGTTGTTTGGACTGCAGGCCCGGATACTGGTGGCACGGCAATTGTGGGCTGGTATACCAACGCAAAAGTATTTCGTGATTTACAAGACATTCCTAGTCCCTGTAAGAAGCATCGAGACAACAAAATTTCAGAGTATAGAATTGTCGCATCGGCAGATAATGCACACCTAATCCCTGCTGAAGAAAGGGACTTTCTTATTCCACGACGGGTAAAAGGTGGTATCGGGCAAAGTAACGTCTGGTATGCGGATAAGCCGGAAAGTGCTGCTTTAGTTGCTGATGTAATTAAATATATACAATCCGGTACGCGAACGAGCAGATTACCCGATGTAGACACAGAAACTACAGCTAGTGAGGGAAACCCTCGGCTTGTGGCACATCTACGACGAGAGCGCAGTCCTTCGTTAGTGGAGAAGAAAAAGAAATCTGTTCTTGCCGCTAATGGAAAGCTCTGTTGTGAAGCTTGTGAGTTTGATTTTGAAGCCACGTATGGGAAGAGCGGTTACGGCTTTTGTGAGGTTCATCACTTGAAGCCAATCAGTCAAATGGATAAAGGTGAGGTGACAACATTAGCTGACCTAGCCGTGGTTTGCTCAAATTGCCACCGGATTATTCATCGAATTGATCCGATGCCAAGCATTGAACAATTCAGGAGAATTATTACGCCGAAAAGCTGATGTCTAACAAGTTGCTGCACACGGATAATTACTCGTTCCGCTCGCGATTTTCCGGTGAAGAATGCGCTATATCAGTGTTGCCTAAAAGACCGCTCCATTGCCGAAAACCGACATCACCAACGGTAATGTCGACTTTGATTACAACCTCCCCTACCCACTAACCCTCATAACCTCCCTAGTCACCGCATCATTCAATATCCCACGTTTAGCTTCCAACACTGTGAGCCAATCGCGGGCGCGGGTGATGCCTGTGTAGACCAGTTCGCGTGTGAGTATTGGATTGGGCGTTTGCGGTAGCAGCAGGGCGGTGTGCTGAAACTCTGAGCCTTGGGATTTGTGTACCGTCATCGCGAACACGGTTTCTACCGCGTGTAGGCGGGAGGGTAGCACCCAGTGGATGGGGTTTTCTGCGTCACTGGTTGGGAAAGCGACGCGCAAAAGAGACCTTCCAGGCGTGCGCGGATCAGGCACCGCCATTGTGATGCCGATATCGCCGTTCATCAATTTCAGGCCGTAGTCGTTTTGGGTGACCAGCACCGGGCGGCCTTCGAACCAGCCTTTTTCCAGCGTGTGATCGTTGCCGAACAGCAGGTTTTCGCTGCGCAATGTTTTGGCGATGCGTAGGTTTAAGCCTTCTACTCCCCACGGGCCTTTGCGAAGTGCGCACAGCAGTTGAAAGCGGCTGTAGGCGTTTAGCACTTGTTTTGCCCAGGCATCGTAAACTTCGCTGTTCTCTTCAAACGCCAAGGCCGTATCGGGCCGTTCTCTCGCTAAGGTGTTCAGGTAGTAACGGTAGCCGGTGGGCGGTGCTATTGGTTCGCCCTTGTGGTTGATGCGGCCTTCGCCTGCGTTGGGAAAACGCTCCGGGCTGCCGGTGATCACCAGGCGCTCTAGGGCGCTGTCTTCGTTTTGCGCATCTGGCTTTAACACTAAGTGGTGTAGGTCGGCGTAGCCGTTATTCAGCACGCCATGCACCGCTTGATGCTTCTCACGTTCACTGAGTTCATCGCTTAACGGCTGGTTAATCGCTTGGGCGAGCTGACCGATGCCGCTGTGGGCATTAAAGCGGTGGCTTACCCGCAGCATGGTAATGGCTTGGTCTAGCGGTTGGCCGTTGGGGTCGATTAATGCTTCCGGCAGGGGGTGGTCGGTGAGTTCGGCTAGCCACTGCGCCGTGGCGGGGGTGTAGTGGGCAGCGTCGGCGCGGCGGCATAGGTCGCCCAGCACGGCGCCTGCTTCTACCGAGGCCAGCTGGTCTTTATCCCCCAGCAGCACAAGTTTGGCGCTGGCGGGCAGGGCGCTGAGTAGCGCTGTCATCATTTCGATATCCACCATTGAGGCTTCATCTACCACCAGCACATCCAGCGCCAGCGGGTTGGCGGCGTTGTGGCGGAAATGGCGGGTGTCGGCGCGGGCACCCAACAGCCTGTGAAGCGTGGTTACTTCCGTAGGAATGTCTATTGCGCTTGATGAGGAAGCGGCTGAGTGCTCGGCTAATAAAGAGGCTAACTCGCTAATGGTCAGGTCATTGACCTGCCCGGCGATGGATTCATTTAGTCGTGCGGCGGCTTTGCCGGTGGGGGCGGCTAGGCGAATGCGCAGCGGGTGGGCGTTGGGCTGTGCCAGTTGCAGGGTTTGCAGTAGGGTAAGCAGGCGTACCACCGTGGTGGTTTTGCCGGTGCCGGGGCCGCCGGTGATGATCGCAAACGGGCTGCGGGCGGCCAGGGCGCAGGCATTCTTTTGCCAATCCAGGCTGTCGCTGGCGGGGAATAGCGTGTCTAACGCGCTTTTGAGTAGCGGGCTATCCGCCGAGCTGTTCAAAGAGCTATCCGCGTTAACCCGGTTGGCGATTTCCTGGTGTAGGGTTTGCTCGAACTGCCAGTAGCGGCGCAGGTAGAGTTTGCTGGTGTTGCCGCTGTGGCTTACCACCAGCGGCGTATTGCCGGGGCCGTCGCTGATCAGTGTGGGGTGGTTAAGCGCAGCTTGCCACTCGCTTAGCGTTAGCGTTGCCAGCACATGGCTGGGTAGCGGCGGCGGGTCGTTCAGGTCGTCGCCTTCTGGCGGTAGTGAAAGAGCAAAATCTGGGGCTTCCAGGGTGGCGGCTAAATCCAGGCACACGTGGCCACGGCCAAGCTGGTGGCTGGCCAGCGCTGCGCCCAGCAGTAGCAGCGGCGGGGCGTGTTGGCTTTCGCGCTCGAAAAAGCGCACCAGGGCCAGGTCTAAATCCCGCAGCCAGCCACGGGAAACCCAGCGCTCACACAGTTGTAACAGCGCGGCGGTATCGCTTAGCGCGGGGTGGGGTTGGGCGGCGCTGGCGGCTGATTCTGTCGGTGGTGCAGCCGATGCGGGTGAATCAGGTGCAGCGGGCGGTGCGTAATCGGCGAACAGGTCGAAGTTCATGGGTTCGTTCTTGAAAGCAGTATCTTTCTTACTCATACCACCGCCTCCTGATTAGTTGCGGCGGTGTCTGCCGTTGTGCCTGCAAAGAGGGCGTCCAGCGCTTCAATCAGCGCCACCGGGGCGGGCACGGCGTGTACCCCGCGGGCGGTGGTGCGGCTGCCGCGCAGAAATACTGTCATCGAGCCGCCCAAATGCTGGTGCGGGTCGTAGTCGGGCAGGCGCGCTTTGAGCAGCCGATGCAGCGCGAGTAGGTAAAGCGCTGCCTGCAGGTCGTAGCGCTTTTCGAGCATGGCGTTGCGCAGGGCCTCCACGGTGTAGGCGCTGTCGTCGCTGCCCAGGTAGTTGGATTTCCAGTCGAGTACGTAGAAGCGGCCTTCATGCTCGAAGGCCAAATCGATAAAGCCTTTGAGCATACCGTTGAGGGTGTCGGCATCCAACGCGGGGCGCGATACCCCAGGCAGTAAGTGGTCACTTACCAGCTCGTCCAACTTGCGCGTTCCCACCTGATGGGCGGCAAACCAGAACTCCAGCTCTACCTGGTAGCTGCCTAGTTCGCTTAGCGCCACTTGGTCGCTTTCGCTAGGTTGTGAAAGTGGCTTTGACGAAGGCAGAGGAAGAGGGACGTTGAGCAGTTCTTCAAACCAGCCCGCCAGGGTGTCGTGCCACGCCTGCCAGCCGCGTAGCTGTACCCGCCGACGCAGCATATCTTCCCGCGCGGCGGGGTCTTCCAACGCCTTGTTAAAGCCTAGCTGGCCTGCCCACTCTAAAAGCCCATGCAGAAAGGTGCCGGGGCCGGGGCCACGCGGAAAGCGGTGCAGGTGAAACGCTTCGGTGTTGATGGCGTTGTCGTGGGGCTCGTCCAGCACTTCCAGGGTGGTGGCTTCCTGGGGCGTGGTGGGTTCCGGCGTGGGCGTTGGCTGCGCCGTGGGTATCGCTGCTGAGATAGCCCCCGAGGTGCACAGCGCCGAGTAGCTGGCGATCCACCACTGTTCCCGGGCGGGGCGTAGCGGGGTGCGAGCGTGGCCCAATGCCTGCTGTTCCGGCGCGGGAGTAAAGCGCAGTGCGGTGGGCTCCGGCGCGGGGCTAAGCGCGATATCGCTGCCTTCCACCAGTTCACCTAGCGCTTGGGTAAACCCGCTGGGGGCGATGGCGTTGCCGCCGTTAATCAGGTAGCCGATGGCGCTGTTTTCGCTGCCTTTTAGCGCTGCTAGTCCCAGCCAGGTGGCGTGGCGGGCGCGGGTGAGCGCGACGTAGAGCTTGCGCAGGTCTTCGCCCAGGCGTTCGCGGTCGGCGGTGGCCAGCGTGGCTTCATCGGCGCTTAGGCTGAGTTGCAGCCTGCCTTCGCTGTCGTGCCAGCGAAGCGGTAGGTCGCTGTCGCTGACCGGGCGGTGGTTGGCGATAAACGGCAGGAACACCAACGGGTACTCAAGCCCCTTGGATTTGTGGATGGTGACGACCTTGACCAGGTCGGCGTCGCTCTCCAGGCGCAGCTTGTGGCTGTCGCCGTGGCTATCCGGGTCGGCAATGGCTTCTGCCAGAAAGCGAATCAGCGCGTGTTCGCCATCCAACTCTTGGCTGGCGTGTTGAAGCATTTCGCCTAGGTGGAGCAGGTCGGTTAGCAAACGCTCACCCTCGGCGAACTCGCCCAGCAGCCGGGCGGCAATATCAAAATCGACCATCAATCGGCGCACTAGTGGCAGCACGCCTTGGCGTTGCCACAGGCGGTGGTAGTCGCTGAACTGTTCGACCCGCGCTTCCCAGGCCAGCTCGCTCTGGTTGAGGTGGTCGAGCTCTTCTAGGCTGAGCCCAATTACCGGCGTGGCCAGGGCGGCGCGCAGCTTGGCTTCCGCTTGGCGGGAGTTGGCCTGGGGCTCGGCGCAGGCGCGCAGCCAAATGGCCAACTGCGGGGCGATGGGGGAGCTAAACACCTTGTCGTGATCGGAAAGATAAACGCTCTTAATGCCCCGGCTGGCCAGCGCCAGACGAATCGCCCGTGCTTCCTGCAGGCCGTTAACCAGCACCGCCATGTCCGAGGGGGCCGGCGGAGTGAGTGGTTGCTCTCCGTTACCGTCCCCAGGTTCAACAACGGGTGCAAAGCCCGCCTGCAACTCGCGGCCTGCTTCCAGTAGCGCGGCCATATGCGAGGCGCAGCGCTCGGCCATTTCGGTTTGGTAGGCGGTTTTGGAGAGCGGCTCGTCGCTTGGAAGATCCCATAGGGTCATCGCGGGTAGCGGTTGGCCGTTGAGTACCAACGTGTCCTTGGTGCCTTTGGCCTTGACGGGGTTAAACGGCAGCGGGTTGTCGCCATCGTCCAAGCGGAACAGAAAGGCCCCGGCGTCGTGCTTATCGGCATAGCTAAAACAGTGGTTGACCGCATCGACCATCGCTTTGCTGGAGCGAAAGTTGGTGCCTAGCGTTACATGGCGGCCATCGGTGTCGTGGCGGGCCTGCAGGTAGGTGAAGATATCCGCGCCGCGAAAGGCGTAGATGGCCTGCTTGGGGTCGCCGATCAGCAGAATGGCGCTGTCGCGGCGGGGCGTAGCGACGTCATACACGGCGTTAAAAATGCGGTACTGAATCGGGTCGGTGTCTTGGAACTCGTCGATTAGCGCCACGGGGAACTGGCGCTGGATCTGTGCTGCCAGGGCGTCTTTATTAGGGCCTTTTAGAGCGCGGTCTAAATGAGTGAGCAGGTCGTTGGGGCCCATTTCGGCGCGGCGCTCTTGCTCGCGCTCCAGCCGGGCGCGGCACCACTGCACGGCGTGAATCAACAGGTCGTTGCGGGGCTCGGGCAGGGCATCTAACGCTGCCGGTAGCTTCGCCAGTGCTTGCCATACCTGCGGGCAGGGCGGCGCGCCCTCTTTCCAGATATCGGCCATGCCGTCCGGCGTCATGCGTTTCCAGGCGGCGTCGGTGAGCGCGGGGCGGTCGGCGTCGCTTTCGCTCCATTCGCGCAGCGCGCCTAGCCAGTTGGCGCGGCTTTTGGCGTTGAAGCTTTGGCCTTTGAAGGCTTTGCTTTTGGCGGCGTCTTCCAGGGCGGGCACCAGTTCATCCAGCCAGGTGGGCCAGGAGGCTTTGAGTTCTTTGAGCTGGGCGCTGCGTTCGGCCTGGGTGGCGGCCAGGGTTTCGCGGGGTTCGGGTTTTTCGCCGCCCAGCGCTTCGCTTTCGGGCAGCAGCCGTTGCAGCGGGGCGTGGAGGTCGTCTGGTGATTGCCAGTAGCGGGTGACAATGCCGAGGGCGTCGCTGTCCAGCGGGTAGTAGAAGCTGCGCCAGTAGTCGCGCACTACTTCCTGTTCCAGCTCGCGCTGGTCGTTCTCTAAATTAAGCGAGAACAGGCTGCCACTATCGAAGGCGTGCTCGCGCAGCATGCGGTAGCACCAGCTGTGGATGGTGGAAACCGCAGCTTCGTCCATCCACTCGGCGGCCAGCGCTAAGCGCCGCGAGCAGGCGGGCCAGGTGGCGGGGTCGTATTGGCCGCGGAGTTGGAGGAGAAGTGGATCGTCCTCAGGCTCGGAAGCAGGCCACTCCGAGGGCGCTGTGAACCCATCCCTGGGCGCTACTTTTTCCATCCCTGGAAAAAGACCCTCTCCGTGACCTGCTTCCTTCGCGTCTGGCGCCTTACGAAACACTTCAGCCGCTTCTACCAAGCGGTTGCGGATGCGTTCGCGTAGCTCTTGAGTGGCGGCGTTGGTGAAGGTAACAACTAAAATTTCCGGCGGCGTGAGCGGGCGAACAAACGCGGTGTCGTCGTCAACGCGGTGGCCGCCGAGTACCAAGCGTACGTAAAGCAGCGCGATGGTGAAGGTTTTACCGGTGCCCGCGCTTGCCTCTATCAATCGGCTGCCGTGGAGCGGGAGGCTCAATGGATCGAGTGGGGCGGGCTGGCTCATAAGAAAATAGTGTCAAACTCAGTGGTGAAATCTTGGCTGGCGGGGAACAACTGACTCATGCTGCTTCCTCGCTATCAATCGGGTGTGACTGTGCTAAGGCGATTGCCTGAAAGGGTGTGGGCTCATCAGTCGATACATAGCTCACAATATCCACCGGCAACTGCAGGCGCTCCTCTAGGGCCATTTTAAGTTCGGCGCAAGCAAGCAGTGGTATCGCTGTACGGGTGATCATCAACAGATCAACATCACCGCCGCGCTTGGTATCATCCAGTCGCGAGCCAAACATGTGGACTTGCACAGAAGGCTTAATGAACTCGCGGACACTAGCAAGAATAATGGCACGCTGTGTTTGAGTAAGTCGCATTAAGGTAGCTCCTTGCTTGTTAGGGTCTCTTACTGGATTTACTGGAGCTTCGTCACCTAGCAATTGAGTGCCCAGCCACTCCTAAAGCATTCCGTTCGCCTAAGTAGCCTATCTAACCAATAGGGCGCGCTTCGGCTAAAACTTTCGCTTGGGTGGGGGATGGCTCATCAGTCGATATATAGGTCACTATATTCACTGGCATCTTTAGGTATTCTTCAAGTATGTCATTTAGTTTACTGCAAGCCTTTGACGGTATCTCTTGCTGAGAGATCAGCAGTAGATCCACACCGCCGCCTAACTGGGTATCATCCAGCCGCGAACCAAAGACACGAACGTCCACATCAGCATCAATTAACTCTTCCACTCCAGAGAGGATGATAGCGCGATGTGTTTGTGTAATACGCATAAGACCGCTCCTAAACTGTATGAGAACCCCGCCACCTGATAATCTTGTCACTGAGCCACACTAGGTGCATTTTAGTTTACGCTACCGGCGGCTTCGGTTCACTCTAACGATGGGATCTCATGCTGACATCGCTGCTGGATAATGACTTCTATAAAATCACGATGCAAAACGCCGTGATTAAACGTTTTCCCTATGCCCATGCGCGCTACGCCTTTATCAATCGTGGCAAGCACGCCTTTCCTGATGGATTCGGCGCTGAGCTGCGCCGTGAAGTTGATAAGATGGCGGAGCTTCGCTTGAGCGATGAGGAAAAGCGCTATCTTGAAAACACCTGCCCTTATCTCGACCCTACCTATCTCGATTTCCTCGCCGGGTTTCATTACAACCCCAGCGAAATAATCATCGAGCAGCAGGGGAGCGAGCTTTCGGTGATCATCGAAGGGCCGTGGTATCGCACCATTTTGTGGGAAGTGCCGCTGATGGCGTTGATCAGCGAGCTTTGGTACCGCGTGCGCGGGGTGACGATCACGCCGGAGGCTGATGCGCTGATTGAGCAGCGCGCCCAGGAGAAGATCGAACTCTACCGCCGCTTAGGCCTAAAGATTGCCGAGTTTGGCACTCGCAGGCGCTTCTCGTTTGATGTTCATGACCGCGTGGTGGGCGAGCTTGGCCACCATGGTGGCGAGGCGTTTAGCGGCTCCAGCAATGTGCTTTTAGCCATGCGCCACGGAGTTAAACCGATCGGCACCCACGCCCATGAGTGGTTTATGTTTCACGGTGCCCGCTTTGGTTTCAAAATGGCCAATAGTTTGGCGCTTGAGCACTGGGTGGATGTGTATCGCGGTGATTTGGGTATTGCCCTAACGGATACGTTCACCTCGCGAGCGTTTTTTGAAAGCTTTGACAAGAAGTTCGCCAAGCTCTTCGATGGCGTGCGCCATGATAGCGGCGACCCTATTGAGTTTGCCTCACAGACCATCGCCCACTACGAGCGCCTGGGCATCAACCCGCTGAGCAAGACGATTATCTTCTCCGATGCATTAACGCCGGAGCGGGTCGAGCGTATCCACGCTTTTTGTCAGGATCGTATTGGGATGGCGTTCGGCATCGGCACTAACTTCACCAATGATGTTGGCGTCGAACCGATGAACATGGTGGTCAAAATGGTCGAAGCGCGCCCAGAAGGGCAGGGCTGGCTGCCGGTGATCAAGCTCTCCGATGTGCCGGAAAAAAACACCGGCGACCCGGAAATGATCGCCCTGGCGAAGCGGGTATTGTCGCTGAGTCAGAAGAACTATTAGGGCCTAACCTATAGGAGATACTTTTATGACGATTGCCACACAGTTGGAAGCACGAGGGGAAGCCAAAGGTAAAATCGAAGGCAAAATTGAAACCGCTCGAAACCTCCTGAAAGAGGGCGCCGATCCTCAGTTCGTCGCCAAGGTGACAGGGCTAACTTTGGAAGACGTTAAGCGTCTTCAGTAACTAAACATTAATTCTTCACCGATTTGTGCAACGGCGCATAGAGCGCCTCGGTCAGTGCGGCGAAACTATGTCCTAGGGCGCGCTCACTAAACAGCCGCTCAAAGCTAGGCCATTGGTGTGAAAGGTAGGCACTTTGGGCGACTTCGCCGGTTTGGAAACGGCCGCCTTCGTAGGCAGTTTCGGCGGCGGCGTAGGCGTCGCTGTCGGCCTCAAATTCTGGCGTTCCCTGCTTAGCTAACCAGGCGAAAGCCGCCTGCGGGGCCAATGGGAGCGGTGCCTGCATGCCATCGCACCAGGCGCTGAGCAGGGCTTGTAGCTGGAAGCGGGCATTGTCGGCGTCTAGCGGTTCCAAGCGTACATGGCCCGCTTTGGAGAGTAGCTGGGTGGTCATTGGGCGCTCACTATTGCCCGCTAAGTGGGCCACCCAAGGGCGCAGCAGGTGCTGCCAGCGGTATTGGCCACGGCCGCGCCCTTGGCTGATTAGGCTGCTGCTGAGCAGTAGCAGGCGGCAGCGGTTACCCGCATCATCCTGGCGTAGCTCCCCCAGCCAATCTTCCAGCGTTATCTTTCCTTTAGCTCCTTCAGCCCCTTCAACAACATGCACCGCCTGGGGGGCTGAGACTACTTGAGGCCACTCTTGCAGCGCTTCTTCGTAGGCGTCGAACAACGCTTCCATCGGCTCCGCCAACGCTTCGCGCATCCGTTCACCAAAGGCACCCACTGCTAACACTCCCTGGCCTTTAAAACGTTCCAGAACCGCATGCAGCGCTTCAATACGCGGCTGGCCGTTATCCACGGCGTGGCGTTGGGCGGCGATTAACTGATCCTGTAACTGCCAGTTCTGTAGTCCGTCCAAGGTGAAGGGTTCAACGTCCAGCTGGATGAGTTCTTCCTGCTCGAAATAGACGCCCAGGCGGTGATTGAAAAACGCCTTGGCTGGTTCACGCAGAAAACCGCCTAGCTGGGCCAGGGTTAACGAAACCGGTTGTTCGCTCTCTGCTTCCAGCCTTGGTGGGGGCGCGCCAGGGCTGTTTGTATTTCTAGGGGCGTGCAGGGCGTGCCACTCGTGGGCGTAGGTAAATAGCCGTGCTTGGGCGGGGGAGTCGCTTAATTGATCAGTAAAGTAGCGGCGGCTAAACGGCTGTAGCGGGTGCTCGGTGGTCAAACTTTCCAACAGCGGCTCGCCGCTCTGGGCTTGCCAGCCTGCTTCAAGATGATCGCGCAGTTGGCCCACCAGCACCGAGGGCGGCATCGGGTTGTTGTCGATTTGGCTGCGGCCTACCCAGCTAATATAGAGCTGCTGGCGGGCGGAGAGCAGCGCTTCCAGAAACAGGTAGCGGTCATCTTCCCGTCGCGAGCGGTCGCCAGGGCGGTAGTCGCTGCCCATCAGGTCGAAATCCAGCGGTGGCTGGGAGCGGGGGTACTCGCCGTCGTTCATACCCAGCAGGCACACATGTTTGAAGGGGATTGCACGCATCGGCATCAGGGTGGCGAAGTTGACCGCCCCTGCAAGAAAACGCTGGGAGAGGCTATGTTCGTCGATCTGCCCCAGCCAGTGTTCGCGTACCATGGAGAGCGGCAAGGGATCAACAAGCTCGGCCTCTTCGGTGCTGTCAAACAGCTGCTGGAGCGCGGTCTCCAGCTTTGTGAGCATCACGCTTTCTTGGGCGTCGTCGGTGAGAAAATACGTTTCAAGTAACTCGCGCAGCCGGGCCACCCAGGTGGCGGCGTCGGTGGGCTGGCAGAAGGTTTCCCAAGTGCTTTCCAGTTTTTCCAGCAGGTTCGCCAGCGGGCCTGCCAGTGAGGCTTCCAGTCCGCCAATATCGTCAAACGGCTCGATGCCTTGCCAGGCGTCGGCGCTACCTACCGTGTAACCCAGCAGCAGGCGGCGCAGGCCAAAGGCCCAGGTGTTCTGGGTCAGGCCTTCAGGTAGATCCAACCGAGTGCGCTGTTCTGCATTCAGCCCCCATCGGATGCCTGCCCCTTCAATCCAGCGGCTGAGCGTCGGCAGGTCGTGCTCATCAATGCCAAAGCGGGTACGCAGCGCGGGGACTTCCAACAGGTCTAACAGGTCGCTTACCGATAGGCGCAGCTCCGGCAGGCGCAGCAGTTTTTCCAGCGCAATCATCATCGGCAATCGGTGGCGGCTGGCCTGATCCGACAGCGTGTAGGGAATGTAGCGCGGGTCGTCGGGTTTCGAATGATAACTACCAGAAGCTGAACGGTACTGGCCGAACACGGCTTCAATATGCGGCGCGTAGCGGTCAACATCCGGCACCATGACGATAATATCGCGGGGGCGTAAATCCGGGTCGGCGCTAAATGCCGCGAGCAGTTGGTCGTGAAGGATCTCCACTTCCCGCTGGGGGCCGTGAGCGATATGAAACACGATAGAGTCGTCGCTGGCCGGGTCTAGCGCGGGCCAGTGGGTTTGGGTCTCTGCTACCGGGCGCAGCTCGCGGATATCGTCTTGGAGTTGGCTGAGTAGGCAGCTGTGTTCGGCGTCGCTAAACGGCTCAAACATATCAATACGCAGCGCCTGCTGTTCGAATAGGGTCTGGTAGTTGCCCGAATCGTCGTGTTCATCGAGCAGGCGAAGATAGTCGCGGCCCTGTTTGCCCCAGGCGGCTAATAGCGGTTGAGCGTGCAGGTGTAGGGCATCGCTGGCATCACCGGTGCCCAGCACGTCTAACGCATCCGGCATGCCCGCTTTGCGCTGCTGGCGATAGCGGCTGGCGCGGAGCAGATCCTTATGTTCGATGATATCCGCCCAGTAGTACTGGCAGGGGTTGTGCACACAGAGCACAATTTGGCAGCAGCGCGACAGCGCCGCCAAAGCTTCCAGCGTCTGTTGCGGCAGCGATGAAATGCCAAAAATAATCAGCCGCCGGGGCAGCCCGTTCGGGCAGTCTTGGCCTTCAAGCTGTTTAGCAACTTCCAAAAAGCGGCTGTGTACCTGGGCGCGGCTGCTGTTAAGGCCTGCCTCGCCCTGGGTGTTGGCCACGTCATCGCGTAGGGCGCGCCATAATGCGGGCTGCCAAAGCTGGTGTTCTTCTAGGGGGCGGGCTTCGCCACGGGCGGTGATTAATACGTCGTTGCCCTTCGCCCAGGCGTCCAGCCAGTCGGCGCGGTAGACCTGATACTGATCAAACAGATCCGCCAGCCGCTCGGCTAGTTGGTAATGCTTACGCTGGTCGCGATCAATCTCTAAAAAGCGTGCCAGCGGGGCAAAGGCTTTCTGCTCGGCAAGGCTAGGCAGCAGGCGCAGTAAGCGCCATATCAGCCGCGATTTATCAAATGGCGAGGTTTCGGGAACCGCCTGATCGTCATGGGTCAGCTGCGTCAGCACCGTGCGGTAGGCCTGCCATAGAAAACGCGCAGGCAGCGTGACGTTCAGCGCTGCTGCAATGCCCGCCCCGCCTTGAGCCGGGTCTTCTGCCAATGCCAGTTTTAGCCACTGTCCGATACCGTTGCTCTGCACCAGAATAGTTTCATTTTCTAGCGGCGAGAGCGGGTGTCGGCGCATCCACTCCACTGCCAAACCGCGCAAATCTTCCAGGCGATTGGCGTGTACCACCATAAAGCCCGGCGCTAACGGCGTTTTTGAGAGCAGTGGGTTTGCAGGCATGCACGGTGTTCCCTAATGGCTGAGTAGCTTGGAAGATGGTTCCTTCACGGCTGGGTAGCAGCTAAGTGTATGGTGCCATAAGTTAATCGTCTTGCGGGATGGGGATTATATCGCCAAGCTATGCGGATACCGTGAACAACGCTAAGAGAGAACCTAATGACCGAGTCTACCAATAATTCCCGCCGCCACTCTGCTCAAGTGGTCGATGGCCCCGGCAAAGCCGCTAGCCGCGCCATGTTGCGCGCCGTGGGCTTTAATGACGAAGATTTCAAAAAGCCTCAGGTGGGGATTGCTTCTACCTGGAGCATGGTGACGCCGTGCAATAGCCATATTAATGAGCTGGCCGAGTTTGCCCGTGATGGCGCGGACGCGGGCGGTGGTAAAGGTGTGATTTTCAATACCATCACCATTTCGGATGGTATTGCCAACGGCACCGAAGGTATGAAGTATTCACTGGTATCCCGGGAAGTGATCGCCGATTCCATCGAAACCGTCGCGGGCTGCGAAGGCTTTGATGGCTTGGTCGCGATTGGCGGCTGCGATAAGAATATGCCGGGCTGCCTGATGGGGTTGGCGCGCTTGAACCGCCCCAGTGTGTTCGTGTACGGCGGCACTATTATGCCCGGCAAAGGGCACACCGATATCGTCTCGGTGTTTGAAGCGATGGGTGCGCATTCCCGTGGTGATATCGATCTGATCGAGCTTAAAAACATCGAAGAAACGGCGATTCCTGGGCCAGGTTCCTGTGGTGGTATGTACACCGCCAACACCATGGCCTCGGCGATTGAAGCGCTGGGTATGAGCCTGCCGGGTAGCTCGGCGCAGAACGCCATTTCCCAAGAGAAACGTGACGATTGTAAAGCCGCGGGCGAGGCGGTGATGGCGCTGCTGGCTGACGATATCAAACCTTCCGATATTATGACCCGAGAGGCGTTTGAGAATGCGATCACCGTGGTGATTGCCCTGGGCGGCTCCACTAACGCGGTACTGCACTTGATTGGCATGGCGCGCACCATTGGCGTTGAACTTACCCTTGCTGACTTTACCGAGATTGGTAAGCGTGTGCCGGTGCTGGCTGATCTGCGCCCCAGTGGCCACTACATGATGAGCGAGCTGGTAGCGATTGGCGGTATTCAGCCGCTGATGAAAATGCTGCTGGATGCCGGTCTACTCAACGGTGAGTGCTTAACCGTTACGGGTAAAACGCTGGAAGAGAACTTGGCTGAGGTCGAGCCCTATCCTGCTGAGCCGCCGATTATCGCCCCCTTAGGTAACCCGATTAAAACGGAGAGCCATCTGCGCATGCTTTACGGCAACCTCGCGCCGGAAGGCGCGGTAGCGAAGATTACCGGCAAAGAAGGCACGCGCTTCTCGGGTTCGGCGCGGGTATTCGGTTCGGAAGAAGAGGCGCAGGCGCGCATTAACGATGGCACGGTGGTCGCGGGTGATGTGGTGGTGATTCGCTACGAAGGTCCGAAAGGTGGCCCGGGTATGCGCGAAATGCTCACGCCGACATCCGCGATTATGGGCCGAGGCCTAGGCAATGATGTGGCGCTGATCACCGATGGACGTTTCTCGGGCGGTAGCCACGGTTTTGTGGTCGGACATGTGTCACCAGAAGCCTTCGACGGTGGCCCGCTGGCGCTGGTGGAAAATGGCGACACCATCACCATTGATGCGGAAGCGGATACCATCGACGTGGATATATCGGATGATGAAATGATCCGCCGCCGCGCTGCGTGGCAGCAGCCGGAACCCCGTTACACTCGCGGCGTATTGGCCAAATATGCGCGCTTGGTTAGTTCGGCGAGTACCGGCGCAGTGACTGACCAGGAGTAACGCACGTTAAAATGACGTTGTCATAAAGCGTTAAAGCGCAAGGCTTATAATCAAAGCCTTGCGCTTTTTTAATTGGTTAGCAGGTGACCAGCATGGTGGAGCAAACGCAGGCGCGAGGTCGTGTCAGTGAGATTTTTTGGGCATTTTTAGCGCTGGGCTTAACATCCTTTGGCGGCCCAGTAGCGCACCTGGGCTATTTTCGTACCGCTTTTGTGGAACGCCGCAAGTGGCTAACCGAAAGTGCCTACGCTGATTTAGTCGCGCTTTGTCAGTTTTTGCCAGGGCCCGCGAGTAGCCAAGTAGGCTTTGCCTTAGGCTTAATGCGTGCAGGGCCCTGGGGCGCGGCCATGGCGTGGCTAGCGTTTACGCTACCTTCCGCGATTGTGCTGGTGCTGTTTGCCTTTGGCGCAGCGGTGCTCGATGGCCCTATCGCCAGCGGTATTATTCACGGCTTGAAAGTGGTGGCGGTTGCCATTGTTGCTCACGCGGTATGGGGCATGGCGCGCAACCTCTGCCCCGATAAAACCCGTGCGGGAATAGCACTTGCGGCAGTATTTACGGTGGTACTAGTCAGTGGCCCGCTGGGCCAGGTCGCGGCGATTGTGTTAGGTGGCTTCGCCGGACTCGCACTTTGTAGGGATAGCTCTGCTGGTAAAACAAGTGACTCGCTGCATTTTCCGGTATCGCGCCGAGCAGGCATGGTGGCGCTGGGTTTATTCAGTGGGCTGTTGATTCTACTGCCGCTATTAGCAGGAGCGACGGTTTGGTTAGATATCGCTGATGGGTTTTACCGCTCAGGTGCGTTGGTGTTTGGTGGTGGGCATGTAGTGCTGCCGCTATTAGAAGCGGAAGTGGTGCAGTCGGGCTGGGTTACCCCAGATGAGTTTTTGGCAGGCTACGGCGCGGCACAGGCGGTGCCAGGGCCGTTATTTACCTTCGCGGCTTATCTGGGCGCGCTGTTGCCCGGTATCAATGGTTTAGTTGGCGCTTTGTTGGCGCTGTTGGCGATTTTCATCCCCGGCTTTTTGCTCTTGGTGGGGGTGTTGCCGTTTTGGAATCAATTTCGTCAGTGGGGCAGTGCCCAGGCGATAATGCGCGGAGCCAATGCAGCGGTGGTAGGTATTTTAGGCGCAGCGCTTTATCAGCCGGTATGGACGAGCGCAATTGTAGGGAAAGAAGAGTTCGCTTTGGCACTGACAGGGTTTTTACTGCTAACCGTTTGGAAGCTGCCCGCTTGGGTAGTGGTCGCAGTGATAGCACTGGGAGGGATTGCGATTGCGCCTTGAGGAAAAGCTAAAGAGGAAATGAAAAACGCTTTGCCAGACCGCCGTGAGGCGGCCTGTGATGAGTAGCGGAGTGGGAACAGCAGAAAAAGTGTCTGCTATGGCGCCTCCAGCTCTAAGGTGCGACGCAGGGCGTGGAGTTCGTCCACTCCCAGATGCTCTAGCCTTCCGGCGAGCAAGTCGCTAATTTTCTGAACGGGAAGCCCTGCCCGGCGGGCAATTTCTCGGCTTCCTAGGTCTGATACAGCGATCAGACGCGTGATAATACGCATCAATCGCGTACGTTTTTCAAGTTCCCTGACGTCGAGGTCAGGGCTGCTTCGCGGAGGATCAAGCTGTTCCGCAGTGGCAGTTGCGCGTGCCGTGCTCATGTGGCTCCATCAGTCTGAAATGACAAACACACAATGCCGCCAACCGGGGCGCATTTCAATGCCTATTTTGATGAAAATTTCACGACCTCAGCAAAGCCCGCAAAGGGGCTAGCTCTGGTAGACTATTCGCCTTCCTATTTTGATGTGTGCCTGACGCGGTGCACGCTGTTTTTTCAATTTAGTTTCGCTTTTTATAGGCCGTTGGGCCGAGGAGTTTTGCATGTCATCGAACAGCGCACCCAAGGTGGGCGTGATCATGGGATCCAAGTCTGATTGGCCGGTCATGGAGCACGCTGTCTCTATGCTAGAGCGTTTGGGCGTGGCTTATGAAACGCGGGTCGTCTCGGCGCACCGCACGCCTGACCTGCTGTTCGACTATGCCAAGAGTGCTGCCGAGCGCGGTTTGCAGGTGATTGTGGCAGGCGCGGGCGGTGCTGCTCACTTGCCGGGTATGGTGGCTTCGCAAACAGCGCTGCCGGTGCTGGGTGTGCCGGTGGAGTCGAAAGCCCTGAAAGGCCTGGATTCTCTGCTCTCCATCGCGCAAATGCCGGGCGGCATTGCGGTGGGCACCTTGGCGATTGGCAAAGCGGGCGCCACCAACGCAGGCTTGTTGGCGGCGCAAATTGTCGGCCTGCAAGATGCCACTGTACGCAGCGCAGTAGAAGCATTTCGTGCTGAGCAGACGCAGAAAGTCCTTGATAACCCGGATCCGCGCCCTGAGCCGGAAGCAGAATAAGGAGCCTGCCCATGAGCTCTGGTATCGCAAAGAGCGACGTTGTCAAAACCGACATTGCAAAAAACATCGGCGTACTTGGCGCAGGCCAATTAGGGCGTATGTTGGCGCTAGCGGGCTATCCGCTGGGCAATCGGTTTACCTTCCTGGATACCACGGGAAATCCCAGTGCGGGTATCGGTGAGGTGATTGTTGATCCCGGCAACCAGCACTTAGCCGAGTTTTTGGCCAAGGTTGACGTGGTGACCTACGAATTTGAGCACTTACCCGTTGAACTGGTGCGTGAGATCGAGCAGCACAAGCCGGTCTATCCTAGTAGCCGTGCCATTGAAGTGTGCCAGAACCGGGTCGAAGAGAAGACACTGTTTGACCGTTTAGGCATCCCTACGCCTGCTTATCGGGTGGTAGAGAGCGCCGAGCAGCTTGAAGCGGCTGCCCGTGAGCTGGGATGTCCGGTGGTGGCTAAGTCGGTCACTGAGGGCTACGACGGCAAAGGCCAGGCGGTCTTAAAGCAGCCTGAGCAAGCGGGCGAGGCGTGGAACGCTATCGGGCACTCGCAACTGGTCGTTGAGGCCTTTGTCGACTTCGTGCGCGAAGTTTCGATGATCGCCGTGCGCGGTCGCGATGGCGAGGTGGTTTTTTACCCCATGGCGGAAAACCAGCACGTCGATGGCATTTTGCGCTACTCGGTGGCGCCGCTGCCGGATCTGGATGCCAGCGTTCAGCAGACCGCTGATGGCTATATTCGTGCTCTGCTCGATGAGTTGGACTATGTAGGCGTGCTGGCGCTAGAGCTGTTTCAAACCCGCGATGGCAGCCTACTGGCCAATGAAATGGCCCCCCGCGTCCATAATTCCGGCCACTGGACAATGGATGGCGCGGTGACCAGCCAGTTTGAAAACCACCTGCGGGCGATACAAGGCTTGCCCTTGGGCGATACTCAGGCGATTGCGCCTACCTGCATGATTAACATCATTGGCCGTGAGGGCGACAACGCGGCGATGCTCGCGCTTGCCAATACGCACCTGCATCGTTATGACAAAGCCGAGCGCGCCGGGCGTAAGCTTGCCCACGTTAATATCCTCGCGCCTAACCATGCCGAACTGCTGGAAAAAGTGAATGCCTGCAGCGCGTTACTGCCTGAGGCACCGCCGCCAGCATTAAGCTTTTGCATTAAGCAGTAGCGCCACAAGCCGCCTTCTCTAAACTGCACCCCAGCCGTTGGGTTAACCTCCAAGGGCTGAGGTGTATTTGATTTTAGGTAGATAGTGGAGTTCTGTTTTTCAAAATTCATGAAATTTAACAATTTTTGCAGTGCTGAGTATTAGTTTATTATTTATTCTGACCTCATTAGGTTATTTGATCCTCTTCTTTTGCATATGACCAGTCTAATTTATTTTAAATACTTGAATTTATTTATTTTTATAAGTCTTCAACATATTACAAAAAAATATATGGAAGGTTGTGAATGGTTAACTCATCCAACGAGAAAAATCTTACAAAACGTTTGCGTCACGAAAAAATACGTTTGCTATATGGCAATGTTTGGCAGCCCGTTTTTGCAGGTGTATTAGGCGCTTTTTTATTAGCTTTTCTTATGAAGGAAATGACTAGCTCTGCTGTGTTAGTGGGCTGGCTTATCGCGATATTGCTGGTTTATGGGTTACGTTTAAGAATTGCTGTCCACTTTTTACGCGCCTCTTCCGCGGATCAAGAACATCCACGTTGGCTGCGTTTGTTTGTCATTACGGTATTCCTGACGGGGTGCGTATGGGGCGTGGGCGGCCTGTTAATGTTTGACGGTGAACGGCCTGCGCAGGCTGCCGCTTTAGCCATTGTTCTAGCTGGTGTGGTGGCGGGAAGCGTGACGATGCTATCTGCTCTATGGTGGATGGTTCTTTTCTTCATACTGCCTATTGCGATTCCACTGCAGCTATTATTTATATTCTCTGATGCCCCAACCCATACCATGATTGGTGTTCTATTGGGTGTTTTTGTGGCATTGCTAATCGCTACCAGTCATCGTTTAGGCCGTCTCATTCATAATAATATTGAGCTGAATTTGACGATGGCAGCCCGTGAAGTAGAGCTGCTTGAAAGCGAAAATCGGTACCTCTCTATTTTTCAGCACTCTCCGTTAGGCGTGCTGCATTTCGACAAAACAGGCAGCGTTACCGGCAGCAATGAAAACTTATTGAAAATTTTGTCCCTTGACCGTTCTAAACTACTGGGGTTTTGTATGCAGCACGATGTGGATGCGGATATAGCATCGGCTGCTCAAAATGCGCTGGATAAAGGTGCCGGATATTATGAAGGCTCCCAGTTAATGTCTTGCTTATCTAGCCGTGCGGAAGGTACGCCGGTGCGTGCTTTTTTCAACGGAGTGCGTAGCGTTGATGACGAGATTGTGGGCGGTATTGTGATTGTTGAGGATTTCACCGAGCGTAAGCGCAATGAAGAGGTTATTCACCGTCAGGCGTTCTATGATTCACTCACTGACTTACCCAATCGCCGCCTATTTATCGAACGTCTGGAAACGCTCTGCGACCAAAATCAAACCGAAACGCAGAGCGGTTTATTGATGTTCTTAGATCTGGATCGCTTTAAGTTGATTAACGATACCTGGGGCCACGCTACAGGGGATGACCTATTGGTGCAGGTAGCTCGCCGCCTGGAAAGTTGTCTGCGTGAGGGAGATATGGCTGCTCGTCTCAGCGGCGATGAATTTGTATTGCTAGCGCTGATGGAAGGGGAGGCTGAGGCGCCACTCGAAGCACGCGCTGAGAGTTATATGCGCAAGGTTCAGCAGGCGTTCTCTCCGCCTTACCGATTGGCAAGCCAGGATACGGATGTAACACCCAGCATAGGGTATACCTGCTTTACGACAGCAGACTGTGACCACGAGGAGGTGCTTAAACAGGCGGATGTTGCGATGTACCGCGCCAAGATCGAAGGGCGGGCGCGGCTGTGCCGCTACCAGCCCTGGATGCGCGATAAGATGCAATGATCTGAGCGCTTAAGCCAGTTGACCGCTAAGCACTACCCATAAGGCAATTAATGCAAAGTGGCCGGGATACCACGCCAGCCATAAACGGCGCGGCATAGCTAAGCTGACAGGGGGGATGCGCTGAGCTGCGCCTGCAGCAAGAATAAGCACAAATAGGCAGGTGCCTACGGTAAACGATTTGGCCATATCAGAGGCATTCATCTGCCCGGCAATCCAAAGCACCGGAAACGCCGCTAGACCTGCCCATAGGCGCGCTTGAAAATGGCTTTCTGCTTGGCTAAGCGCATGCATGGCAAACATTAACAGCGGAATTAGCAACAGCCCGTTGTGACCGTACTCCACCCAAAAACCGAGCAAGTACCACACCGTAACGCCTACCGCCGCGCCTGCAAACAGCCAGGGTAAACCTAGCGTTTGCTGTTGGTAGTGTTGCCATCCCTGACGTACCAGCGTCCCCAAGGCCAAGCCACTAGCCAGTGTAAAACAGACATTCAGGATAAAGGCGTCTGATGAGCGCGGCATCATCATGTAAGGGAGCTGGGCGACCAGGCCGATAATTAAAATACGCCGTGAGTAGCGTAACGGATTGCGGGTATTAAATAGCCCGTGCCAAGCCACCATGGCGGCAAACAGTGGAAAGGCGATACGGCCAATGGAAGAGCCTGCCCAGCTTAAATCCCAATCACCGGGCAGCACATAGCGGGTAAGATGATCCACGGTCATGGTGATCAGCGCCAGCCACTGGCCCCAACCTGTCCAGTGGGAAGAGGGGCGAGGGAGAGTGCCTGCATGTGGGCTAGTCGAATGAGCCATAAAACCTCCGTGTTGAATAGGCGCAATGATACACAGACAGAGGTAGCTTTACCTAGTTCACTAAATTGAATGCATTAGGCAGAAACGCATCACCCCGGCGGTTGCCGGGGTGATGGTCGGTTGATAGATATTAAAACTTGCTTTGATGCTTACTCTTCTTCACCGAAATAACGGCTGTAGATCTCGTCGTAAGTGCCGTCTTCTTGCACTTCAGCCAGGGCTTCGTTGAATTTTTCGGCCAGTGCTTCGTCGCGTTGACGGAAGGCGATGCCAAAGCCGTCACCGAAGTACTCTTTTGGCTCGCTGATGCGCTCACCAATGACTACGTACTCAGCTTCTTCGCTTTCCAGCAGGGTGGATTGGCCAATCGGGAAGTCGAGGAACACAATGTCCAGACGCTCAGCTTCCATATCCAGCACCATATCATCGGCGGTGGAGTAGCGGCTAATGTCGGCCACATCACTGAAATTATCCGTTACGTAGTTGTCCTGCAGGGTGCCGCGCTGAACGCCGATGGTCATGCCTTCCAACGTCTCTTTGGTGGCTTCGCTGATACCCAGATCGCTTGCTGCAAACCATGCAGAGGGCATAGTGATGTAGGGGTCAGAGAACAGCACTTGCTCGCGGCGTTCGTCGTTAATGGTCATTGACGACATGATGGCGTCGTAGTTGCGTGACATTAGGCCGGGAATAATGCCGTCCCACTCTTGCTCAACCCATTCGCAGGTAACGCCCATGCGGTCACATAGCTCGTTACCCAGATCGATGTCAAAACCGGTAAGTTCGCCTTCAGCGGTGCGGAACTCCATAGGCTCGTAAGGAACGTCCACGCCAATGCGTACATTGTCGTAATCACGCGCCTGTGCCGAGGATGCGGCAGCGACTGCCAAGCCTAACAGCGAAAGAGATAGTAGTTTTTTCATCTTATTACTCCGTAGAAAGCGGGTTCACTTAAAAGTGATCCCCGTTTTTAACTGACAAATAGTTGTTAGCCGACAATTAAACTAACCCAGGTTGGCGTTGACGAAAAGGGGACGTTACGTTGTGAACCAACGTTTGTTTGACGCTTGCACCGTTTTTCCATGATCAACCGGTTTTCCATGCTTAAGCGTCTTGAGGCCGTAGATGCGCCAGCAACTTTTTCTCCAGATAACGAAAGAAGAACAAAATCGCGAACGTTAAGCATAGATAAATCGCAGCCACGAATAGAAACGCCTCAAACGGCGCGTAGTAGCGGGCGTAGACAAAACGCGCGGCACCGGTTAAATCCATCAGTGTGACCACGCTGGCAATGGCACTGGCGTGAAGCATGAAAATCACTTCATTGCCGTAGGCGGGCAGGGCGCGTCGAAAGGCGCTGGGTAAGATGATTCGACGCATCATTAAATTCTGCGACATGCCATAGGCACGAGCGGCCTCAATCTCGCCCTTAGCGGTGGCTTTGATGGCGCCCCGAAAAATCTCGGTAGTGTAAGCGGCAGTATTCAGCGTGAAGGCGATCAGCGCTGGGTAGAAGGCTTCACGCAGCACCGGCCATAAAAAGCTCTCTTGAATGCCGTCAATAAATACTACGCCGTAGTAGATGATATAGAGCTGAATCAGCAGCGGAGTGCCACGAAAAATGTAGGTGTAGAGGTAAATCGGCAGACTGATCCATTTATGCTTGGAACTGCGCATGATGGCCAGCGGAACAGCGAGAATGAGCCCCGCAACAAGCGATAAAAATACCAGCTGAGTGGTCGTAACCAGGCCTTCCCAGTAGTAGCCCAGCGTATCCGCGGTGAAAATCGTGTTGCCAGCTAGCAGGTCATTAAACCAAGTGGAAATATCGAGCATGTCACTGACCTCCAAAGCCGATGTCGTAGTGTTTCTGCAGGCGCGCGAAAATCCATTCAGACACGCTGGCGATGAGTAGGTACGCTACGGCGACGGGGATCAAAAAGGTAAAGGGCTCATGGGTCGCTCGGGAGGCTTCTGCGGCCACCCGTACCATATCGGTTAATCCGATGACTGAAACCAGTGCGGTGGTTTTGAGCAGTACCATCCAGTTATTAGATAACCCCGGCAGCGCATGGCGCATCATTTGCGGAAAGCGGATGCGTCGAAATACGAGGCCATTGCTCATTCCGTAGGCTTTGCCCGCTTCAATCTGGCCGTTATCCACCGCCATAAAGGCACCCCTGAAGGTCTCACCCATATAGGCGCCGAAGATAAAACCAATGGTCAGTACGCCTGCAGCGAAGGCATTAAAGTTAATGTAAATATCGATGTCGTAGCTGTAATAGAGCATGTCGCTGATGGCGTTAACACCAATCTGGCCGCCAAAAAACAGTAGCATCATCAAGACGAGATCCGGCACGCCGCGAATCAGCGTGGTGTAAACCGTCGCCGTGCGTCTTAAAAACCAGTTGCGCGACATTTTCGCACTGGCGGTCAGTAGCCCTAAAATAATCGCTAAAATCAGCGACAGCACCGCTAATTGGATGGTGACGCCTGCCCCCTCGATCAGCCGGGGACCATAACCTTGCAAATCAATCATGGTGAGCCTCGCGGATCAGTATTTAGGTGCCAGGAATTGCTGCAGGCGCGGTGATTGCGGGTTATTGAGCACTTGGTCGGGAGGGCCTGCCTCTTCCACCAAGCCTTGGTGAAGGTAAATCACTTGGCTGGAGACATCCCGGGCAAACCCCATCTCGTGGGTGACCACGACCATCGTGCGGCCCTCTTCGGCGAGGCCGTGCATGACTTTTAATACATCACCGACCAATTCCGGATCAAGGGCTGAGGTGGGTTCGTCAAACAGCATCACTTCAGGATCCATTGCCAGCGCGCGAGCAATTGCACCGCGCTGCTGCTGGCCACCGGACATCTGCGCAGGGTAGGCGTTTGCGCGGGCCGTTAAGCCGACGCGATCAAGCAGGGCGTGGGCATGTTCCAAGGCTTCTTTTTTAGGTTTTTTCAGCACATGAATTGGCGCTTCGATGATGTTTTCCAGCAGCGTCATATGCGCCCACAAGTTGAAGCTCTGGAACACCATGGAGAGCTTGGCGCGCATTTGTACTACCTGCTTCCAATCTTCGGGCTCACGACCGTGTCGAGTGGTTTTAAAGCGAATGGGTTCGCCATGGACAATGAGGTCGCCATCGTCGGGTTGTTCAAGCAAGTTCATGCAGCGCAAAAAAGTACTTTTACCCGATCCAGAGGCACCAATCAGGGTAATCACATCGCCCTTTTGGGCTTGCAGTGAGAGACCTTTCAGAACTTCCGTATCGCCAAAGCGTTTTTTAATATTACGCACTTCAAGGGGAGTAGGCGTAGCGGCCATATCATTGGCTCCAGTACAGAGTTGCCGCAGCAACGGGTTATCAAGAACATGCTTTGATGCGGCTGGCGCGAAAAAAGGGGCGATTCTATCAGGCTGGGCGCATTATGCGCGCTTTCCTTATAACATTATGCACTCGACGTTGGTCGTATCGACGCCAAGGGGCCTGTTATCGCCTTACCATTGTTATTATCTTAGCGAGAGCTTTGCCTGACTGGGGCTCTAAGCGATAGGCGCCACCAGTAGCGCGGCGCGGGCGCCCACTTCAACCTGGGCATTGGGAAACACCACGTAGAGTGGCATATCGCCGACCCTAAACTCTCCTGTCTTAGCGTCTAGTGCCAGCAGGGTGCCTGGCTCAAAGCGGCTGAAGTTAGCCGTATCGTCGGCAAAACAGAGCTGGAAGTCATCGGAGTGACGTATTAACTCGTGATGCACCTGAAAAAATAGCATTTCTGTGGCTGGCTGACTGGGCGGGGCGCGTCCTTCACTAAGCGCCGAGAGCAGCGCACGCATCGGTTTTAGGGAGGCCATATCGTTTTGACCGAAAGGGGCGACGCGGCCTAGCTCAAAGGTAAATGCCTGGGCGGCGTGATAGTGCTTGCTGTAGTGGGAGAACGTCCAGCTGTGCTGATGTTGGTGCAACACTGCCTGCATACCCGCTGCCGCGAGCCAGCCCCACTGCTCGGCGTCTGTGGGGACGTCGGCATAGGGTTCTACAACGAAGCGGGGGTAACGGCTATCACGAATTGCGGTATGTAGGTCGTAATGCAGTTTGGGGAGCTCGGCATGGCGGGCATAAAAACCATCTACGGCGGCCATTAATTCTCTGGCGCGATTTGGCTCCTCGCCCTTCACGGTTAGCTCGCGATTAAATAGCCGGTTTAAATTGGTGGCAAGAAAACGCTGCTGCGCCTTAAGCGCGGGCAAGTTACCTAATATCACCAGTACGGGCGCGCCGAACGATATGCTGCCCGCTTCTACGCCGCTTAACCATTCACCTAACAATTCAACGGGCGCAGTTTCATTGCCGTGGATGGCCGCTGAAAAAATGCACGCGCGGGCGTATTGGCTTTGTGTGTTGGGAATGAGTTCCAAGATACCAGGTGCCCGCAAATGGTAAGTACCGCTTGCGAAGACGCCTTGGCTGGCGGCGGGAAGCTGCCCATCAAGCGACCAGTCGAGCCATTGGCCTAGCATTGTCGCTCCTTAGCATCTGTTAACCAGTGTCATTGTCAGTATTAGAGAAGGCTAGATTTACCACGCTGAGCGTGTGTCACAAGCCTGTAGGTCGTTCGCGTGTAAAAGCCTAGCGTATTCGTGAAAAAGCGTATTCATGAAACAAGAGGCATCCGAAAGTGGCCCTACTAAGTCGCTAGCATCAAAAAAGCGCCCATGGGATACATGAGCGCTTCTTCAATTGGCTTATCAGGTTACGCTGAGCGTTGGCGCTGCATCTCTTCCTGATACTCACCGGCCAGCGATGTTTTCTGCTTATCTTTCAGGCCGCGGCCAGCCAGTTGGAAAACCTCTTGCTCCTCCTCATCTAGGTGATGGGTGACTAAATCCTGGAGCTGTTTGGCGTGGGTCAGCCAGTGAGTCGCGCTGTAGTCAGTTTCATCGAGCAATTCTAATAGCTCATCAATTTCATGATGTTCAGCAACGCTATGGCGGGCTTTTTCCTGGGTCAGGTCAATCGACATCATGGGGATATAGAGCGCCCGCTCTTCTGCAGCAGCGTGATAGTGCAACTCGGCACGCACTTGCTGATAAAGGTTATCGCGCTCGTCGCTGTCTCCATGTGTCTCAACTAAGCGAGCGAGCAGGTCGCGCTGAATATCGTGATCCTTGCGCAGGGCTTCAAAAATCGTCATTCCAGACTCCTTGGATACGTTTGAGATAGGCAAGTCAAAAGCTAGTGGTGGATGGCGTAAAGTGCAAGGTGGCGTTCGTCGATGAAATCGACGCCCACGGACGAAAACATTCGCTTTTTTCTATGCTTGGGTGAGCTATGTTGTGGTTACTGTTTATCGGGCGACGCCCACTACACGACTAATGAGTGTAGGAATAAGCGAAGGAGATAGTAATGACGAAAGTGCTGGTACTTTATTATTCAATGTATGGTCATATCGATACGCTGGCCCAGGCTGTGGCGGAAGGCGCAAAAGGCGTCAATGGTGTCGACGTCACCGTTAAGCGCGTGCCGGAAACAATGCCTGCCGAGGCGTTTAAAAACGCGGGTGGCAAGCAGGACTACGATACGCCAGAAGCCACGCCCCAAGAGCTTGCCGATTACGATGCGATCATCTTCGGTACGCCCACTCGCTTTGGTAATATGGCTGGTCAAATGCGTACCTTCCTGGATCAGACCGGCGGTCTGTGGGCGAACGGCGCTCTGCGTGGCAAAGTAGCCAGCGTATTTACCTCTACCGGCACTGGCGGCGGCGACGAAATGACCATTACTTCTACCTGGACTACGCTCGCCCACCACGGCATGATCATTGTCCCGATTGGTTATGGTATCGAAGAGCAGTTTGATATTTCTAAAGTAAGTGGCGGCACACCCTATGGTGCAGCGACCCTCGCTGGTGGCGATGGCTCTCGCCAACCTGACGAACGTGAACTGAAGATTGCCCATTTCCAGGGTGAGCTAGTGGCTAAAACGGCGGCTAAACTGGCCAGTTAATTGTTGGTTTAAGCTAGCTAGTTCTATAGTGTTTAACTCGTTATCTAAAAAGCCTCGTTGGAGAAGTCCAGCGAGGCTTTTTTAGTGGCTGATGGCTACTCTGCCAGCTTGTCGGCAATCGCCTTGCCTAGGCTTTCTGTGGTGCCTTGCCCTCCCACATCTCGGGTAAGTACATTGGCGTTACCCTCACTTAGCACCGCCTCAATGGCCGTGACCATGGCATCACCGGCCTCTTTATAGCCGAGGTGTTCAAGCATCATGGCACCCGACCAAATCTGGCCAATAGGGTTGGCAATGCCTTTACCGGCGATATCTGGCGCGCTGCCGTGTACCGGTTCAAACAGGCTGGGGAAGATGCCCTCCGGGTTGATGTTAGCCGAAGGGGCGATGCCAATGGTGCCGGTGCAGGCGGGGCCTAAGTCCGAGAGGATATCGCCAAATAGATTGCTGCCGACAACGACGTCGAACCAATCCGGATGGAGAACGAAGTTGGCGGTGAGAATATCGATATGGAATTTATCCACCGCGATCTCCGGGTAGCCTTTGGCCATCTCGACCACCCGCTCATCCCAGTAGGGCATGGTGATGGAGATGCCGTTGGATTTGGTCGCGGAGGTAAGCTTCTTGCGCGGGCGGGTCTGGGCCAGCTCAAACGCATACTTCAATACGCGGTCAACGCCGGTGCGGGTCATGACGGTGTCTTGAATAACCACTTCACGGTCGGTGCCTTCAAACATTTTGCCGCCAACGCTGGAGTACTCGCCTTCGGTGTTTTCTCGCACCACATAGAAGTCGATATCACCGGGCTCGCGTCCTGCCAGCGGGCTTTTAATGCCGGGCATAAGCTTGCAGGGGCGCAGGTTGATGTACTGATCAAAGCGGCGGCGGAACTGCAGCAGTGAGCCCCACAAGGAAATATGGTCGGGCACTTTATCCGGCCAGCCCACCGCGCCGTAAAACAGTGCATCGAAGCCTTTTAACTGCTCGAACCAGTCATCCGGCAGCATTTTGCCGTGCTCCAGGTAGTAGTCGCAGCTACCAAACTCAAAGGTGGTGAACTCAAGGTCAATGTTAAAGCGCTTGGCAGTGGCTTCTAGGGCGCGAATGCCTTCGGGCATCACTTCGGTGCCGATGCCGTCACCGGCGATAATGGCAATACGGTGGGTCATAGTGTTTCCTTATCTTGTTAGTTGCTTGGCATGCTTGTGAATCGTGAATCGTGAATCGTGAATCGTGAATCGTGAATCGTGAATCGTGAATCGTGAATAGAGTGTAGCGGCTATTTTGGAGGAGATAATCAGGCTATTATTCAAGTTATTGTTGCGTGAAAGTGCAGAATGACGGAGAGGCGATATGGCGCACCTGGATGATTTGGCGTTTTTTCAGCACTTAGCCCGAGCGGGGAGCTTAACCGCTACCGCCCGTGAGCTGGGGCTGTCGCTCTCCGCGGTAAGCAAACGGCTGAAGCAGTTGGAGGCGCGCCTGGGGGTAGAGCTGGCGGCTCGCACCACACGGCGGCTGACGCTAACCGCTGAAGGCGAGCGCTACCTGGCGCGTGGCACGCTGATATTAGATGAGTTGGATGAGCTGGAAAATTCTCTGGGAGAGGAGGCCGATCAGGCGCTGAGTGGACGGCTGCGTGTCAACGCCACCTTTGGTTTTGGCCGTCGCCATATCGCACCGTTGCTGTCGCGCTTTTGTGCCGAACACCCCGAGGTGGAAGGGTGGTTAGAGCTGACTAATTTTCCGCTTAACCTTAGCGATCACGGTTTCGATATAGGTATTCGTATTGGCGAACCACCGGAGTCGCGCTTAGTGGCTCGGCGTATTTTGGCCAATCGGCGGGTACTCTGCGCGTCGCCTGCCTATATTGCCCAAGCGTTGCCCATTCACACACCGGCAGATTTACAGCAGCATGAATGTTTAGTGATTCGCGAGAACGACAGCGATTTTCCGCTATGGCGCTTTGAGCCTAGCGAGCAGCCGACCAAGTTAGTATCTGGAAAGGTGCAGTCGGTCAAAGTTAGCGGTCGGCTGGCGAGTAACGATGGCGAGGTGATTACCCGTTTAGCCTTGGACGGGCACGGGGTAATGCTGCGCTCCTGGTGGGATGTCAATGAACACCTTGCCAGCGGCGCATTGGTTGAGCTGCTGCCGGGTTGGCAGGGGGTACGGTCAGATTTTTACGCGGTGTTTGAGCAGCGCCGCCATGTGCCCGCCAGGCTGCGCGCCTTTATTGACTATGTTCAGTGCGAGATCGCGAGGCGAGTGTCAGCAATGCCCGAGAGGTAATGGGCTATTGGGTGGGGCACTCTTCGCCCTGGGTAACATCAATCAACTCATCGGTGGGGAAGTCCAGCTCGGCTGCCCGCTCGCGCAGGCGGGTTTCGGTCGCGCTATCCATCTCCGGCGTGCGCGAAAGTATCCACAGGTAGTCGCGGTTAGGGCCAGCCACAAGCGCCCACTGGTAATCTTCATCCAGCTCAAGGACGTTATAGCCGCCATAGAAGGGGCCGAAAAAGCTCACTTTCAAGCGCCCAACGCTTTCGTCATCAATAAAGTAGGCGCGGCCTTCGGCTTCATCCCACGTTTGCTCTTCCAAGTTGTAGCCTCGGTTGATTACCCGCACGCCGTCGTCATCACGTAGGCTGTAAGTGGCGGTGACGCAATCTAGGCCGCGCTCAAAAGAGTGATCCAAACGGGCAATTTCGAACCACTGGCCGAGGTAGCGGTCTAGCTCGAAGCCCGAGACTGGCTGCGTGCCATCGGGTATCCCGGTGCAGCCAGTGAGTAAGGCCATGCTGACGACGCTGCTGCTTAGCAGTACTTTCATTAACGCGCTCCTTAGTGGTGAACTATATACGATGAGCTATATGCCATGAACTAAATGCCATGAACTAAATGCCATGAACTATGGCCAATCGACTATGGTTAGTGCTATCTGTCGTCATTTTGCCACACAAGAGGGGGATGCTGGTGACGCCGCGTTTCCGTTTACATAACAAATATATGAGGTGCTTATGTGGTGCCAGCAAGAGATTCATTTGCCCGAGATGGCGCGTGGTTTTCATTTGATTACCAATGATGTCGCCCGGGCACTGCCGTGTTTAAGCGATTGTCATATGGGCATGTTGCACTTACAACTGATGCATACCTCCGCATCAATAACGCTGAACGAAAACACCGACCCTGATGTGCGCCACGATTTAGATGCTTTTCTGCGCAGGCTGGTGCCTGAAGAGTTAGCCTATTTCCGCCATACCTTGGAGGGCCCTGACGATATGCCAGCCCATGTGGTTGCTAGCTTGCTGGGCACTCAGCTCACCTTAGCAGTGCGCGACGGGCGCCTGGCCTTAGGAACCTGGCAGGGATTATGGTTGGGTGAACACCGCAATCAAGCCGGGCCGCGACGGTTACTGGCCACACTAAATGGGAGCGATGCCCGCTAACCTGAGACGCCAACTCTATGCGGCGTTGCTGTATAGTAAAGGCGTTTTTTAGACTTAGGCCGCCAGTGTGGCGGTTATATATCCTCGTTTTTATTCTTGAAAAAGCGCTTTTAAATGCCACGACGCTCCTTTCTTCGTTTTTCCCGCCAGCGCTGGTTGCGGCTGTTCTTCTATCTTAATCTCGCCCTGGTGGTGGGGCTGATCGCCCACCAAGTATGGCTGTACGTGGCAGAGCCTAAGTTTGAGTCGGTGCACACCCTTGAAGTGGCTAATATTCGTGAGGTACTGACGGGGCGAAGCGACTACCGCTTTGCGGTAGTGGGCAATATCAATAACTCGGTGAGCGTGTTTCAAGAAGAGATTGTGCCGCTGATTAACCAGGGTGGCATCGACTTTCTGATTTCGGCGGGGAATGCCGTGAATGGGGGACAACAGGAGAGCTATCAGGCGATTTACCGAAGTCTGGAGAAGCTCAATGTTCCTTACTTACTCACCTACGGCGACAACGAAGATAGCGACTTTGGCAGCTACTTGTTTTATGAGTACTTTGGCCCGCACTTTTACTCCTTTGTAGCGGGCAACAGTCACTTTATCTTTCTCGACGGTACCGGTAAGTCATCCACCTCTTGGCAGCTTGATTGGTTATCCCGGGAGCTAGCGGCCTCTGAGGCACAGCATAAGTTTTTGTTTGTGGGTCTGCCGCTGCACAATGTGGTGAGCGACGCGCCGCTGTTTGAGGCGGACAATTATCTCAATGATCCGCGTCTGGCGGATGGTATTATGGCGCTTGCGGAAGAGTATGGTGTCGATACGGTGTTCTCCGCCAACCTAACCCTCTTCTCCCAACAGACGGTTAACGGTGTGGATTACGTTACCACCGGCGGTGCGGGCGGTATTCTGATCGATGCCGATAGCAGCTTTCATCACTACGTCATCGTCGATGTAGCAAGCGACAATGTCGCCATTGCCCCTGTGCGTTTGAACGTGGATAGCCCCGGCTGGTGGCGTATGGTCACCAGCGTCTGGTCGACACTTTATGCGTTTTTTTATGTCAGCTACACGCGGTTTTTGCTGATTGTAGGCGTACTTACGCTACTCACCCTGCGTTTGCATCGGCTGATTTTTGAAGATCGTGATTACTACCCCGATTTTGATATTGATCCAACGCCTTTCCTGGGTAAATCACTGCGCGTAGCGATGGTCTCCAATAACTACTTCCCATTTGTTTCCGGGGTGTCGGTGTCGGTGGATCGCTTGCGTAATGGCTTACGCGCCTTAGGTCACTCCCTTCAACTGTTCGTGCCGCGCTATCGAGAAGCATGGCAGGACGATAGCTCAATAAAGCGCATTCCGACGCTGATGGCGTTTGGGCAGAAGGGCGAGTTCCGGTTAACTAACCCGTTTAGCGCGCGTTTTCGCCGCTGCCTGCGGGCCTTCAAACCTGATCTTATTCATGTTCACCACCCCTTCTGGCTTGGTTCCATGGGGCTGTTTATGGGCCGTCGGCTTAAGGTGCCGGTGATCTACACCTACCACACCCGCTTGGAGCACTATGCTCATTTTGTGCCATTGCCCGGTGCGCTGTTTCGTAATCTTATCTCGCATTACTTGATCAAACGCTTTTCTAACCGCTGCCAAGGGGTGATTGTGCCGACCTATTCGGCAGAAGAGTATCTGCGCATGATCGGGGTAAAGACGCCTACGCTGGTACAGCCAACGGGCATTGATGTTGAGCGTTTCTCTCAAGTTGATGAGAGTGAACTTGACGCGTTGCGTGAGCAATTAGGTGTTAGCGCTTCACGCAAAATATTGATCAGCGTTTCGCGGATTAGCAAAGAGAAAAATATTGGCTTTATATTGGAGTCCCTCGCCGAGCTTCGCTCTCAGGGGCACGAGGATTTTCATTTGCTGTTGATTGGAGACGGGCCTGATCGCGAGGCGATTCAAACCCAAATCGACACCTTGAAGCTAACCTCGCAGGCAACCCTGGTAGGCGCAGTGCCCCCTGAGCGAATGGCGCATTATTACCATCTGGGCGATCTGTTTGTGTTTGCCTCTACCTCGGAAACCCAGGGTATGGTGATTCTTGAAGCGATGTCGGCGGGTCTGCCCGTGGTGGCGGTGCGTTCCAGCGGTATCGATGACGTGGTACGCCAGGGAGTCAACGGCTTCAAAACACCGCAAAATCGCCAGGCGTGGGGGCAAAAAGTGGTGGAGTTAAAAGATAGCGCAGCGCTGCGCCAACAGCTGGGCAAGCAGGCCAGCCACTTTGCCGAGGAGTTCGATATTGCCAATTTTGCCTCAGCGGTGGCTAACTTCTACGCCGAAGTGCTGGCCAAATATCACTCTCCTTCGCGATGAGACGGTTTTTTGGAGGCTTGGCGCCGGTTGGCATAACGTTTAAGGCCTATTAACAGGCCAACCCCAGCAGCGAGTCCGACAGCCGCTAGAACGATTTCCTTGGCCGACGCGGCGGTGAACAAGGCACCTAGCTGGCTACCGAGTAGAATCACCGCCGCCAGCCCCGGCACAATGCCCAGAGTGGAGCCGATCATATAGTCGCGAAATTTAAGGTGGAAAGCGCCCGCCAGCATATTGGTGAGTGTGAACGGGGCGAGCGGCAGCAGGTTGATCACCGTCATGGTTCGAATGCCGCGCTTGGATAGATAGCCAGATAAACCGCGTAGATGTTGGCCGCCATAACGCATTAGCGCCTCACGGCCCAACCAGTGCCCCACCCAGTAAGAGACCACCGACGAAGACAGCGTTCCCAGCGTGGCGTAGACGAGCCCCCACACTGGGCCAAACAGTAAGCCTGTCACGACCACGAGAAGGCTAAGGGGAAACATCACCAGCAGGGCGCTGGTGTAAACGCCCATCACCGCGGCAAACATCCAAGGGGCGTTACGCCATTGGCGGATGTAACCAATCAACTCACTAAGGCGCGCCTGGGTGAGCAGGTCGTAGCGCTGCAGTAAATGCCACATGATACCTAGCAGCACAACGACGACCAGCAGGCCAACGCCCTTAAGCAGTGTCCGTGACATACCCACTCCCATCGGCGAAAAAAGCGCTAGCATACGCTAGCCGTCCGATGGGATGAAGGCGCTTTTACACTAAGGGCTAGTTGTTGAGCTGCGCTTCAATGACCGGCCATGCGGGGTCGCCGTCAGTGGTGGTAACGTCAGCCAGCACTGCTTCGATACGCTCTGGGTGCTCAGTGATCCACTGCTCGGCCACCGCTGCAAGGTCCTGCTCTTCCTGGCCATAGGCTTGAATCATCCAGCTCTGCTCTTCGGCAGTGAAGGTGAACTGTTCAAAGAACGTGACTAAATTGGGGTTGGCATCGGCATAGTCGCCGCGCAGTAGCGTCAGCACATCGCTTTCACCGTTGTTCTCACCGAACAGATCTTCGGGATCTTCCAGGTAGCGCATGGGCAGTTCAAGGTTCATCCAGTGAGGCGTCCAGCCTACCCAGACAATTGGTTCCTCGCGGGAAATGGCATCACGTGCAGCGGAAAGCATGCCTACTTCACTGGTATCGACGATCTGCCAGTCGCCTAACCCCCAGGTATCGTTGTCGATAGCATTGTGGAGAATCTCGCTGGCGGCGGAGCCCGCGCCAAAGCCATAGATTTCGCCATCGAACTGTTCACGATGTTCGTCTAAATCAGCAAAGCTCTGAATGCCGCTCTCGTACAGGTATTCCGGTACCGCCAGGGTCATTTGTGCGCCATCGACGTTATTGGCGACATCGATTAGTACACCTGACTCTTTACGGGGATTAAACATTTCTCGTTGAGCCGGCAGCCAAGCTCCCAGGAACGCATCGATATCGCCGCTTTCAATGCCTTGGTAAATCACCTGCAGGCCGATTTCCTGGGTGCTGGTCTCGTAGCCCAGTGGGTTTAATAACTGCTCGGCGATGGCCGTCTTGACGGTAATGCCGGGCCAGGCGGGGACACCGAAGTCCAGGGTTTGGTCGTCCGCCTGCGCCGCTGAGGCGAATAGCGCGGTGGTGGCGAGGGCGATGCCTGAGGCGAGAGGTTTGAGGTGTGTCATAGGATCTCCTTGCTTGGTTTTATAATCGACTAGCTGCGGGCTAGCACGCGAAGGCGTGAGGCCAGCATGTCGCGGTCTAAATAGGTGCCCTGTAAATGGCGTGCGCCGCTGTTGGGATCGAACTCGCGGCGTCCATGCAGTACTCGGCGATTATCAAATGCCACCATCTGGCCGGGGAGAAGAGTGAACTCCAGTTGGTGTGCTTCGCTATGAAACAGTTTCCACAGTAAGGCGTAGGCGCTGTACCAGGCCTCCATCTGCTCTACCGGCAGGTGCAGGGCATCGCGAATCCAGTTGTTTAAGCGCATTTCGACCAAGTTGCCCGCGCTATCCAGGGTGATCACAGGTGCCCGCATAGAAATATCGTGGGTTTCATCCTGAAAGCGAAAATCAATCGGTGTTTCGCTGAGAATCGCCAGCGCTTCTGGAGACTGCTGGCGCAAAGCGTCTACAACCCGCGCACCATCGGCAAACAGCGATTCGCCGCCGCTGGCGCCGTTTTGCAGGCAATAGAGCAACTGAATATCCGGCGGCTGCCGCCAGTTGGGCAGGTCAATATGCAGCGGTAATCCCACTGCGGTATAGGCCGCGTTATTGGGGTTGGGTTTAGAGCGTACGTCAAAGCGGGCGCCAAAATTGGTGGCGCGCAGGGGGCCAATACGTTCAGCTAAGCGGCTCACTTCTTCTTCTATCAAGGGGCCATCGGTGATCAGCGCCAAGCCGTCACGCAGCATTGCGGTGAGCCAGGCTTTCTCGCCCTGCGGGGTAAGAAAATCACTATGGCGGATGCGCTCCGGGGCGAAATTATCTACCCAGGGCTGGGTGTTGGGCTCGGTATTCATCTGCTTAGCTTCGGGACGGCGCTGGTAAAGCCAGCCACTATGAAAGGCACTGGCATGGCCATCCGGCCATTTCAGGTGTAAGTGCCCATCCTGTAGCGCCACGCTGGGAGGTTCAGTGATTGCCTCAAGGGGCAGGTAGAGCCGTTCGCGGGTCTGCGGGTGACGGCAGGCCGGGCAGGCGCAGTGGTCGCGCAGCCAAATCAGGGGCAGGGTGGTTTGTTGGCCATCTTGCCAGTTCAGCGCCACGCCCTTTTGAGTCAGCATCGCTTGAGTGAGTATCGGGCCCGCTTGATAAGGACTTAATTCGCCCATCTCTGGGGCGTGGGAATGAGGTGTCGTGAGTGTGGTCTGTGCTGCGCTATTCATTAAAACTCCGATTCGCTCCCTCAACGGCATTACATAAGGGGGGTGCGTAGATGGTGTCTAGGATGCGGAGTAGCAACGGCAGTGACAAACGATTAATCTGACCCCTAAGGTGTCATTTTACTTATAGGTCACTTTTTCATGAGTCAATTACCGCCATTGCTATGGTTACAAGCCTTTGAATCTGCGGCGCGCACGTTGAGTTTTACCGCCGCGGGAAATGAGCTGGGCGTCACTCAGGCTGCGATTAGCCAGCGCGTTCGCTTGCTGGAAGACCGTGTGGGGCAGAAGCTGTTTGTGCGTCATGCGCGCAGCTTAACGCTCACTCCCGCCGGGCAGGCGTGGCTACCGAGCATTCACGATGCCTTTGTGCGCATTAGCGAAGGTACCTTGGAAGTCTTTGGCAGCACAGCTGAGCAGCCGGTAACGCTGCGAGCCACACCTGCGATTCAGCAGTCGTGGCTGGCGCCGCGTTTAATAGCTTTCCACCGTGCGCACACGCCGGTGGCGATTCGTGTGGTAAGCGCTATTTGGCCCGATGACTTTGGCCCTGAAGGGGCGGATATCGAGATTCGCTATGGCAAAGGAGAGTGGACGGGCGTTGAAATGCAGCCGCTAGGCGAGGAGCAACTGCTGCCTGTTTGCTCGCAAGCCTTGGCGCAGACGCTAACTGCGCCAAGTGATTTGGCGGGGCATACGCTGCTTCACGCAGTCGGGTTTGGCGTAGGGTGGCCGGGGTGGCTACACGAAGCGGGGGTTGCCCATTTGGAGGCACAGTGCTGGTCGCTGACTTGCGACAACCAGGTGATGACGCTAGCCCTGGCTAGCCAAAGTGGGGGGATCGCGCTAACCCACCGCCGCTTAATGGAACAGCGTACGGATTTGGTGGCGCCTTTTGAGCTCAGTGTACCCAGCGATGAACGCTTCTGGCTGGTGCGCCCTAGCCGACGCCATGTTAGCGACGAAGCCGCCTTGGTGTGGGAGTGGCTGTGCGCTTCAATAGGGTAAGTGGTTATTGCTGTCTTAACGTCTTTTTGCCAATTTTCTTGCCATTTTGGTGCAACCGTGAAGAATGATGCGCCTTCATTGTTTAAAAAGGTGTGTTTTTCATGGACTTTACTCTTCCTCCGTTGCTCACCTCGCTGGTGGATCGCGGTAATGGCTTGCTCTGGGGCAGCGTGCTGATTTACCTGCTGATTGGTGCCGGTCTCTATTTCACGGTGATGACCCGCGGTATTCAGCTGCGCTATTTCGGCCATATGTTTAAGTTGCTGGGCAGCTCTCGCCAATCAAATGGTGGTATCTCTTCGTTTCAAGCGCTCTCCACCAGTTTGGCGGCACGAGTCGGTACGGGTAACTTGGCGGGGGTCGCGGTCGCTATCTCTTTGGGTGGCCCTGGGGCCATTTTCTGGATGTGGATGACCGCCATGGTGGGGATGGCCACCAGCTTTGTAGAGTCAACCTTGGCTCAGGCGTATAAAACCGACCACGGTGATAACACCTTCCGTGGTGGCCCCGCACGTTATATTGAGCGTGGCCTGGGATTGCGCTGGCTGGCTGTGCTGTTTTCCATCTGTTTGATTATTGCCTTTGGGTTGGCGTTTAACAGCGTTCAGGCCAACTCTATCGCCCAGGCCATGGAGCAGGCGTTTGCCGTTCCCACCTGGGCCATGGGGTTAGTTTTGATGGTCGTAGTGGCACCGATCATCTTTGGCGGTTTAAAGTCGATTGCCAAGGTGGCTGAGCTTGTTGTGCCGCTTATGGCGCTGCTTTACCTGATCCTGGCATTGGTAGTAGTGGGTCTAAATATCAGCGACTTGCCCACCGCCATAATGACCATTGTGCGCAGTGCGTTTGGTTTCGAGCAGGCTGCCGGTGGCGCGGTGGGCTATGCGGTCTCTCAGGCCATCATGAACGGCATTCAGCGCGGGCTATTTTCCAATGAAGCAGGCATGGGCTCGGCACCCAATGCGGCAGCCACGGCCTCTACGCGGCCAGATCATCCTGCTGCCCAGGGCTTTATTCAAATGTTGGGTGTGTTTCTGGATACCCTGGTGATCTGCACGGCCACGGCGGCCATCATCATTATGGCTGGGCCGGAGCTGATGGCGGGTGAGGAGAGCAACGGCATTCAGTTGACCCAAATGGCGCTGTCCAGCCATGTGGGCGATTGGGGCGGCATGTTTATCGCGGTGGCGATTCTGCTGTTTGCATTTACCTCGGTGATAGCCAACTATTCCTACGGCGAGTCCAACATTGAGTACCTGGCCGGACGCCGCGCGCCGGTTGCCGTGTTTATTTACCGCCTGGCAGTGTTGGCGATGATTATGGTCGGTTCGGTGGCAAGCCTAGGGGCGATCTGGAACTTTGCTGACCTCTCTATGGGCATGATGGCGATTATTAACTTGGTCGCCATTTTAATGCTCTCACCGGTAGCTTTCGCGCTATTTCGCGACTATGAAATACAGCTAAAAGCGGGCAAAGAACCGGTATTTGATCCTAGCCGCTTTCCCAAGCTGGTTAATAAAGTTGATCCTAAGGCTTGGCCCAAGAAGTAATTGAACTGAGGTAATCGAACTGAGGTAATCGAACTATAGCCGTTGCATATACTGGCTGCGCCCCGCCTCGCATTTTGCGTCGCGGGGCTTATGGTTGGCCGTTGTATAATTCGATTTAATCGAATACAAGTCTGAAAACGTTGCGCTTTTGCTTTTTGGAAAGCGCCGTAGAATAGCTCCCATTCCTTCCCCTTAATGATTTTGGAGCTTTCCATGACGACTCGTGCCCTGGTGATTACCTCATCGATTTTGGCTGAAAACGGCCAATCTAATGCGTTGGCGAATCGCTTTATCGAACAGGCTAATGCCCGTAATGGTATTGAGGTCACCCAGCGTGATGTCGTCAAGAACGCGCTGCCCCATTTGGATATTAGTGAACTAGATGCTTGGCAAGTGGCGGCCGCAGAGCGTACTGCTGAGCAGCAGGTTTTAGCCGCTCGCTCGGATGGCTTGTTGGCTGAGCTGCATGCTAATGATGTACTGGTGATTGCGGTGCCGATGTATAACCTGGGAATTCCTTCGCAACTGAAGGCGTGGTTTGACCGAGTACTGCGTGCCGGTGAAACCTTCCGCTATACCGAAAATGGCCCTCAAGGCTTGGTGGAAGGCAAGCGGGCGATTATTCTTGCCGCGCGGGGCGGTCAGTACGCAGGCACCGAACTTGATAGCCAAACGCCCCACCTGAAAACCATGCTAGGCTTGATGGGCATTACCGATGTAGACGTGGTTTACGCAGAAGGCCTGAACATGGGTGACCAGCATCGCGCAACTGCCCTTAAAGAAGCCTTCCAAGCGATCGATCAATTGGTTGAGGGGCTTTAAGCACGCTCATAAGCGCCCTCAAGGAATAGTTTAAGGAATAAGGATAATCACATGGCCCGGCCGGAGTTGCTCGAACAGATCTACACCATTGTCGATCAGATTCCGCCGGGGCGGGTGACGACCTATGGCCGCATTGCTGCGATGACCGAAGGCGCTACGCCGCGCATGGTCGGTTCAGCGATGCGCCACCTGCCGGATGGCCACCAGTTGCCCTGGCATCGCGTGATTGCCTCCTCTTTGAAGCTTGCCGATCACGGCGGCGCCGAGCGCCAGCACCGCAAACTGCGCGATGAAGGCGTGCTGTTCGATGCCAAAGGACGCGTGCCAGCCCACCTCGTTTGGCCTGATTGAACCTTCTAAGGCAGTTTTAGAAATAACAACGCCGCCCCATTGGGCGGCGTTATCGTATATTTAACACCTCACTCTTCGAGATTCGCGCCCGATTTCCACGACCAGTCGCGCCAGCGCAGATCAAACAGATCCTTGCGGCGGTCTTTCAGGTTGGTCACCGAGCCTTCGGCACGTACCACCGTCAGGCGAGTAAGATCCAGATCCGAGAAGAAGATCATCTCGGTGTTGGGTGTGGTTTCCGCCAGCACCGCATCGTGGGGGAAGGCGAAGTCAGACGGTGAGAACACCGCCGATTGGGCGTACTGGATATCCAGGTTTTCAATCGAAGGTAGGTTGCCGACGCTGCCGCAGAGCACCACGTAGCACTCGTTTTCAATCGCCCGGGCTTGGCTGCAGTGGCGCACCCGCAGGTAACCGTTTTTGGTGTCGGTCCAGAAAGGCACAAACAGAATATCCATATCCTGGTCGGCCAGCAGGCGGCCAAGCTCCGGGAACTCCACGTCGTAGCAGATCAGGATGCCCACGCGACCTGCATCGGTATCAAACACCTGTAGCTCATCGCCGCCCTCAATCACCCAGTCGCGGCGCTCTTGAGGCGTAATATGCAGCTTGGCCTGGCGCTCAACGCTGCCGTCGCGGTGGAACAGGTAAGCGATGTTGTAGAGGCGGTCATCGTCACCCACTTCAATCATCGAGCCGCCGACAATATTGATGTTGTAGGAGACCGCCATACGCGACAGTTCAGTTTTAAAGCGTTCGGTGAAGCCGGCTAAAAAGCGAATCGCGCCCATTTGATCTTTCTGCGCATCGCGATCCTGAAGACCCATAAGCGGTGCGTAGAACAGCTCTGGGAATACTGCAAAGTCACTCTGGTAGTCGGAAAGCGCGTCTACGAAATATTCGATCTGCTGAAGCGCGGCTTCCACCGATGAAAACTCACGCATCTGCCACTGAACTGCGCCCACCCGCACCTGGGTCGGCTTGTTGTCGAGCACGCTGGCCGCGGGCTCAAACAGAATGTTATTCCACTCAAGCAGGGTGGCGTAACCGCGAGACTGCTCATCTTCGGGCAGGTATTTGCGCAGTAGGCGCTTTACCTGGAAATCATTAGCCTGTTGAAAAGAGAGGATCGGATCGTAGATCTCTTTACGCGAGACTTTATCGATATATTGAGCGGGCGTGAGTTCATCAGCGTGCTGGTGGTACTCAGGAATCCGCCCACCGGCAAGAATCGCCCGCAGGTTCATGGAGCGGCATAGCTCTTTACGCGCTTCGTAAAGGCGGCGGCCCAGGCGGTAGCCCCGGTAATCCGGGTGAATCAGCACATCCAGCCCGTACATGGCATCGCCATCCTCATCGTTGAGGATGATCTCGCGATGGCCAATCAGGTCATCGTACTTATGCGGGTTGGAGAATTCGTCGTAATCCACCTGCACGGTGAGCGCTACGCCCACCAGAAGGCCATCGTCTTCAATGGCTATTTGGCCGTCGGGGAATTCCTGGATTAATTTGTCGATGGTGCGCTTCGGCCATGCGCCGCCGATATCGTGATAGACGGCGTCCATCAATGCCTTGAGCTGATCGTAGTCATCGCTCATTAGGTTGCGCAGATTAAGATGCAGTTCTTCCAGGGACATATCAGGGCTTCCCAGCGTTAGAAATCGACCGCCATTCTAGCATTATCGGGCGCTGCTCGGTTTATCAGAGGTTAAACTCCGTGTTAACGGGCGTGTCAGCGTTTGCGCCATGATGACCCCTGCCAGAATCAGCAGCCCGCCAGCAAAGTGGAACCCCGCCACTTGTTCACCCAAGAAGGCCATCGCAATCAGTGCGCTAAATAGCGGCATTAAGTTGATGAAAATACTTGATTGGTTGGCGCCGATCTGGCGCACCGCACGCATCCATAAAAAGGTGGTAATGATCGAGGCAGGAATACCTGCGTAGACAATCAGCCCGATATTATGGCCATCGATAGGCGTCATTGGCCCCATCAAATAAGGTGGTAATAAGAACAGCACTGCAAAACAGACTTGGGCGTAAAGCATCACCCAGGGCGGTAAATTCATCGACCAGCGTTTGAGCATTACGCCATAGAGTGCGTAGCAGGTAGCTGCCACTACCATCAGTGCATCACCGAGGGCCACCTGTAACTGCAGCAGCGAGAGAGGGTTGCCACGCCCGAGTAGAACGGTAACCCCCACAAAGGCCAGCACGCCGCCCACGATACCGCCCAGGGTCGGCGGCTCGCGTAGAATCAGCGCGCTAAGCAATACGGTTAGCAGCGGCACCATGGCGGCGAGAATGCCCATGTTGGTGGCGGTCGTGGTTTCTGCCGCTACATAGGCCAGCCCTTGCCATAGCCCCATGCCGAGTAGCCCCAGCAGCGCTAGTTTAGGCCACTGGCGGCGGATTTCGTCGCGGTAGCGTAACGCTGCGGGCAACACAAAGGGGGTCATCACCGCCAGGGCGAGCAGCCAGCGTAAAAAAGCGATGCTGCTGGGCGCGATGGCACCTACGCTAAGCTGGTTAATGGTCATATTGCCTGACCAGATAAGCACGGTGGCGAGCGGTGGCAGAAAATACATCAAGGGCATAGCAACGGTTCCTTATCGTTAGCCAGGTAATGTGACGTGGATTCGCACGCTGGGCAAGAGGGTAGCTCGGCAAATCTGGCAATATTCAGGTAGGTAAAGGTCTGTACGTTGCGGCGAGTATGTCATACGCTTGTTTGAATATGCTTTAACCGTGCAACTAATAATATCAAGGAGACCCGTGATGACCCGTGCGCCCGCCTATCCGCATCTGTTCCGCCCGCTGACTATTGGTCATTTAACGCTGCCCAACCGCATTTTAATGGGCTCAATGCACACCAATTTGGAAGAAGCACCCAATGGCTTTGAACGTTTGGCCGCTTTTTATGCTGAGCGGGCGCGGGAAGGGGTTAGCCTGATCGTCACCGGTGGGATCGCGCCTAATCCAGAGGGTGCGGTGTTCCAGGGAGCCAACGCGCTGGTTGATGAAGCGCAGTTGCCAGAGCACCGAGGAGTCGTTGATGCGGTGCATGCGGAGGGCGGTCATCTGTGCATGCAGATTCTCCACGCCGGGCGTTACGCTTATTCGCCGGACTTGGTCGCTCCTTCGGCCATTCAAGCGCCCATCAACCCCTTTATGCCTCGGGCGCTGAGTAGCGATGAAGTCGATCAGCAAATTGCCGACTATGTGCGCTGTGCCAAGCTTGCTCAACAGGCGGGTTACGATGGCGTTGAAATCATGGGGTCAGAAGGTTACCTAATCAATCAGTTTATCTGCCAGCGTACCAACCAGCGTGACGATGAGTGGGGCGGGGCGTTCGAGAACCGCATGCGCTTTGCGGTCGAGATTGTGCGTCGAGTTCGCGCGGCGGTGGGGGAGCGTTTTGTGATTATCTTCCGCCTTTCGATGATTGATTTGGTCGAAGACGGCAGCACCTGGGAAGAGGTCGTTACGCTGGGCCAAGCGATCGAAGCCGCCGGGGCGAATGTGATCAACACCGGCATCGGCTGGCACGAAGCGCGGGTGCCCACGATTGTGACCAGCGTGCCCCGCGCTGCCTTTACTGAAGTCACTAAACGCATCAAATCGGCGCTATCGATTCCGCTGATCACCACCAACCGCATCAATATGCCCGAGGTGGCCGAGCGCGTGCTGGCAGCAGGCCACGCCGATATGGTCTCCATGGCGCGACCTTTCCTAGCCGACTCCGCCTGGGTGCGCAAAGCCAAGGAGGGGCTGGCAGACGAGATCAACACCTGCATCGCCTGTAACCAGGCCTGCCTGGATCACACCTTCGCTGGGAAGTTAACCTCCTGTTTGGTTAATCCCCGCGCCTGCCACGAAACTGAGTTAGTCGTAGAACCCGCGCAAACGCCCAAGCGGGTGGCCGTGGTGGGCGGCGGCCCTGCTGGGCTAGCCACTGCAGTGACGGCAGCCAGCCGTGGGCACAAGGTGGTGCTGTTTGAGCGGCGCCGCGAGTTGGGTGGGCAGTTTAACTATGCGCGTAAGATTCCTGGTAAAGAAGAGTTTAACGAAACCCTACGCTACTACCGGGTGATGTTGGAGAAGTATGCGGTAGAGGTGCGCTTGAAAACCACCGCCACTGCAGAAGCGCTTGCTGACTTCGATGAGGTGGTCATGGCCACCGGCGTTCACCCCCGGGAGCTAAGCCTGCCCGGTCATGATCATAACAAGGTGCTGAGCTACGCCGAAGCGATTGAATCCCCTGAGCGGGTTGGCCGTAAAGTAGCGGTGATCGGTGCGGGAGGCATTGGCTTTGATGTGTCTGAATTGCTGGCCCACCAAGGACATCCGGCATTGGACATCGCCGATTGGTGCAACGAGTGGGGGGTTGATTTGGCAGTAGGCGAACGGGGCGGCCTAAAAGCGCCGACGCCGCCAGCGGTTCCCCGCGAGATTGTTATGCTCCAGCGTAAAACCTCCAAGCCGGGCAAGTATCTGGGTAAAACAACCGGTTGGGTACACCGGGCATCGCTTAAGCAGCGCGGAGTGAAAACCCTTACCGGCTGCGAATATCTTAAAATCGACGACGAAGGGTTGCATATTCGCCGCGAAGGCGTCGAACAAGTACTTGCCGTTGATAGCATTGTCGTCTGCGCCGGGCAGGAGTCGGTACGTGATTTGTTGGCGCCGTTAGAGCGTGCGGGAACGGCGGTACATATTATTGGTGGCGCGGATGAAGCCAGCGAATTGGATGCCAAGCGCGCGATTGAGCAGGGCACTCGATTGGCGGCGAGATTGTAAAAAAAGCATAACGGTGGCTTGATAAGAAAGTGCTTAAAAGCGCAGGTGACGTTAGGCCATAAATGGCGATAGACTAAATGACTAATCTATCTATTAAGCATAGTTAGATACTTAAGGCGCGAGTGGCACCCAGCTCGCGCTGTTCGATCGCCAGAAAAAGGACTGTCGTAATGACCTCGGAGTGTAGCCCGCGTTTTTTAGCCAGTGATAACACCTCCGGTATCTGCCCGGAGGCGATGGAATATCTGTTAGAAGCCAACCGTTGCGATGATTTGGCTTACGGTAACGATCTCTGGACAGCCCGCGCTGCGGATCGCTTTCGCGAGATGTTTGACTACGACTGCGATGTCTTCTTCGTTTTCAACGGCACCGCCGCCAACTCACTGGCGCTCTCTGCAATGGGACGCAGCTACCACAGCGTTATTTGCCACGAGCTGGCGCATATCGAAACCGACGAGTGCGGTGGTCCTGAGTTCTTCTCAAACGGTGCTAAGCTGCTCACCTCACCGGGTGCCAATGGCAAGCTGACGCCGGAAGGCATTGAGGCGCTGGTTACCAAGCGCAGCGATATCCACTACCCCAAGCCCAAAGTGGTATCGCTCACGCAAGCCACCGAAGTGGGCACGCTCTACTCCCGTGAAGAGCTCATGGCGATTCGCGCCATTGCCGATAAACATGACCTGCGCCTGCACATGGACGGGGCTCGCTTTGCCAACGCCTGTGCCAGTTTAGACATGTCACCGGCCGAGCTGACCTGGCAGGTAGGCGTGGACGCACTGTGTTTTTCGGGAACCAAAAACGGTTTAGCGTTTGGTGAAGCGATTCTGTTTTTTAACCGAGAGCTTGCAGAAGATTTCTCCTACCGTTGCAAGCAGGCAGGGCAGCTCGCCTCTAAAATGCGCTTTGTATCCGCGCCGTGGTTAGGCCTATTAGAGAGCGGTGCCTGGTTAACCAACGCACAGCATGCCAACGCGATGGCCCGCTACCTCTCGGAAGGCCTGCAAGCGCTACCTGGCGTATCGCTTATGTTCCCTACCCAAGCCAATAGCGTGTTCGTTGAATTGCCGCCACCGGCTATTGAAGCGTTGAAAGCCAAAGGGTGGACCTTCTATACCTTTATTGGCGCAGGCGGTGCCCGTTTTGTATGTGCTTGGAACACTACCGTTGAACTGCTAGATGAGCTACTGGCCGATATTCGCTCAGTACTCGCGGATTAACCTCGGCTGATAGCCGCTTTTTCGCCACGGTTTGCCGCCTACGGCCTAGCGACGCCGCTGCCTATTGCAGCGGCGTCGCTTGTTTAGTGCCTTGCGTTTATTGGTGATGCTTGGACTAACGCAACTATTCGTCTGAATAATTCTCTTATCTGTATCGCTGCAGCGTTGAAGGTTTTAGTCATCACTTTTTGCTAATGCTGACTACGCTAAAAAAGCGACACCTCGTTTGGCACACCGTTGCAAGACACTTGGTTTACGGTGACTGCCTGGGGATGGGCCACAGGAGAGTTCCATGAGCATCTTTGATCACGTTCAAGACCGTTTTTCCCGCGTCCAGCAAGAGGATATGAGCCTTGAGGAGTACTTGGCGTTATGTCGCCGTGACCCTAAGGTTTATGCCAGCGCCTCCGAGCGTATGCTGGAAGCTATAGGCGAGCCTGAAGTGATCGACACGGCGAAAGACCCGCGTCTATCACGTATTTTTTCTAATAAAGTGATTCGCCGCTACCCTGCCTTTGCCGAGTTTCATGGCATGGAAGAGGCCATTGAGCAGATCGTGTCCTACTTCCGTCATGCGGCTCAAGGGCTGGAAGAACGCAAGCAGATTCTCTATTTGCTTGGCCCTGTGGGTGGCGGTAAATCGTCGCTGGCGGAGCGTCTTAAGCTGTTGATGGAGCGCATCCCGTTTTATGCCATTAAGGGGTCGCCGGTTTACGAGTCGCCGCTGGGCCTGTTCTCTCCCGAAGAGGATGTTGAACTGCTGGAGAAAGAGTACGGCATTCCTCAGCGTTATCTGCGCAGCGTGATGTCGCCCTGGGCAGCAAAACGGCTGAAAGAGTACGGCGGCGATATCTCCCAATTTCGGGTGGTGCGTTTGTACCCTTCACGGCTTAACCAGATCGCTATTTCCAAAACCGAGCCGGGGGATGAGAACAACCAGGATATCTCGTCGCTGGTGGGTAAGGTCGATATTCGCCAGTTAGAGCTCTACTCTCAGGACGACCCGGATGCCTACAGCTTCTCCGGCGGCTTATGCCGTGCCAACCAGGGGCTGATGGAGTTTGTGGAGATGTTTAAGGCACCGATCAAGGTGCTGCACCCGCTGTTAACCGCCACGCAAGAGGGCAACTACAACCCCACCGAAGGCATGGGGGCGATTCCCTTTGATGGCGTGATTCTGGCCCACTCCAATGAGTCAGAATGGCAGGCGTTTCGCAATAACCGCAATAATGAAGCGTTCCTTGACCGAGTGTATATCGTCAAAGTGCCTTATTGTCTGCGAGTCACCGAAGAGATCAATATCTATCAAAAGCTACTTGAAGACTCTTCGCTAAACGCCGCGCCCTGCGCACCGGATACGCTGCGTATGCTGGCCCAGTTCTCAGTGCTATCACGGCTAAAAGCGCCGGAAAACTCGAATATCTACTCGAAAATGCGCGTCTACGACGGTGAAAACCTGAAGGACACCGACCCACGCGCTAAGTCGATTCAGGAGTATCGCGATGCGGCAGGTGTAGACGAGGGGATGCAGGGACTCTCTACCCGCTTTGCGTTCAAAATTCTTTCCAAGGTCTTCAACTTCGACAGCACCGAGGTGGCCGCTAACCCGGTTCACCTGTTGTATGTGTTGGAGCAAGCATTGGAGCGCGAACAGCTGCCGTCGGAAGTGTTTGAGCGCTACTTGGGCTTTATCAAAGAGTATATGGCGCCCCGCTATGTCGACTTTATTGGTAAGGAGATCCAGACCGCTTATCTCGAATCCTACAGCGAATACGGCCAAAACATCTTTGACCGCTATGTGACTTATGCGGATTTCTGGATTCAGGATCAGGAGTACCGTGATCACGAAACTGGCGAGCTGCTAAACCGTCAGTCACTCAACGAAGAACTGGAGAAAATCGAAAAACCTGCGGGTATTTCAAACCCGAAAGATTTCCGCCACGAAGTGGTCAACTTTGTGTTGCGGGCACGGGCGCAAAACAACGGTATGAACCCGAGCTGGCAGTCCTATGAAAAGCTCAAAGGCGTTATCGAGCACAAGATGTTCGCCAATACCGAAGAGCTGTTGCCGGTGATTTCGTTCAATGCCAAAGCTTCCCGGTCAGATCAGAAAAAGCACGAAGACTTTGTGGCGCGGATGGTCGATCGTGGCTACACCGAGAAGCAGGTTCGGCTACTTTCTGAATGGTACCTGCGCGTGCGCAAGTCTCAGTAGCGGCCCGCGTTTAAGACAAGAGCTAAGGAGGTCGTATGACCTACTTTATTGATCGCAGGCCTAACGCTAAACATAAGAGCGCGGTAAATCGGCAGCGCTTTTTAGAACGTTATCGAAAGCATATCAAGCGCTCGGTTGAAGAGGCCGTTAACCGCCGCTCGATTACCGATATGGAGCGCGGCGAGAAAATCTCGATACCGGCTAAGGATATCTCTGAGCCGGTCTTCCAGCATGGGCCGGGCGGGGCGCGTAATATCGTTTCCCCCGGCAATAAAGAGTTTGTCGCCGGTGACAAAATCCGCCGCCCCAGTGGGCAGGGGGGCGGCAGTGGCACAGGCGAAGGTGGCGCTTCCAATCAGGGGGAGGGCGTCGACGAGTTCGCCTTTACACTGAGCCGCGAGGAGTTCTTGGAGTTTGTGTTTGATGGCTTGGAGCTGCCGCATCTGCAGCGTAAGCCGCTGAAATCGCTGGAAGAGGTCAAAATGGTGCGGGCAGGGCTCTCCCGGGACGGTGTGCCGTCGCGGATTAGCATTACCCGTTCGATGCGCGAAGCCTACGCCCGGCGTATTGCCATGCGTGCGCCAATCAAACGAGCGCTAAAAGAAGCGATTGATGCCCTGGAGGCCGAAGAACGCAAAGACACGGTGCTGCGCAACCCTGCTCGCATTGCCGAACTCAAAGCCGAAATTGAGCGCCTGGAAAAGCGTATCGCGGGCGTACCTTTCATTGACACTTACGACCTGCGCTATCACCAGCTAAGTGCACAGCCGCAGCCCTCCAATCAAGCGGTGATGTTTTGTGTCATGGACGTTTCCGGCTCGATGACCCAAAACCACAAGGATATTGCTAAGCGGTTTTTCCTACTGCTCTATCTGTTCTTGGAGAAGCACTACGAGAAAGTTGAGCTGGTGTTTGTGCGTCACCACACCGCCGCTCGGGAAGTCAGTGAAGAGGAGTTTTTCTACTCCCGGGAAACCGGCGGCACGATTGTTTCCAGTGCCCTGAACCTAGTCAATAAAATCATCGAAAAGCGCTACCCGGTTGGCCAATGGAATCTGTATGTGGCCCAGGCTTCCGATGGTGATAACTGGGACGATGACTCGAATATCTGCCGTGATTTACTGGTCAAACAGCTAATGCCGCAGTTGCAGTACTACGCCTACGTAGAGATTACGCCCCACGACCATCAGTCACTGTGGCATGAGTACGAAAGTGTGGTGAAAGAGTTCCCTGAACGCTTTGCCATGCGCCAAATTGTGGAGGCGGGTGATATTTATCCGGTCTTTCGTGAACTGTTTAAGCGTCGCTTAAGCCAGTCCTAGTGACCTTGTATAACAGGTTAGTGACCGCGTATAGGTTAGTAGAGGAGTAGGCTATGAGTGCGACCCGCAAGCGTAAGCCGATTGCGACCGGCTCTGATTGGAACTTCAGTGTCCTGGAGCGTTTTGATGCGGAGTTGGCTAGACTCGCCGACGAGTATCGGCTGGATACCTATCCCAATCAGATAGAAGTGATCACTACCGAGCAAATGATGGATGCCTACGCCAGTGTGGGCATGCCGGTGGGCTATCACCACTGGTCATTCGGCAAGCAGTTCCTGGCCGTGGAACAGGCGTATAAACGCGGTCAAATGGGCTTGGCCTATGAACTGGTGATCAACTCCGACCCCTGCATTGCCTATCTAATGGAGGAAAACACGCTGATGATGCAGGTGCTGGTGATGGCCCACGCCTGCTACGGTCACAACTCTTTCTTTAAGGGTAACTACCTCTTCCGTACTTGGACCGACGCTTCTTCAATTGTTGATTACTTAGTTTTTGCGCGCAAATATATCGCCAAGTGTGAAGAACGCCATGGCGTGCAGGCCGTTGAGCAGCTACTGGATGCTTGCCATGCGCTGCAAAACTATGGGGTAGACCGTTACAAACGACCCTCGCCAATCTCTGCCGAAGAGGAAGCGAAGCGTCAGGAGGAACGTGAAAGCTACCTGCAAACCCAGGTGAATCTGCTGTGGCGAACAATTCCCGATAACGCTGAGGGTGGCGAACGGCTGCCGGGAAGTTTATCGCCTGAAGAAGATGACCCGCTGGGGCTACACAGCGGTGGCCATTACCCACCAGAACCGCAGGAGAACTTGCTCTACTTTATCGAAAAAAACGCCCCGCTGTTGGCGCCATGGCAGCGCGAAATCGTGCGTATTGTGCGCAAGTTGGCGCAGTATTTTTACCCTCAGCGGCAAACCCAGGTAATGAACGAGGGTTGGGCGTGCTTCTGGCACTACACGCTGATGAACCGACTCTATGACGATGGCAATGTCGACGAGGGGTTAATGCTGGAGTTTTTGCAGTCTCACGCGGCGGTTATCAACCAGCCTGCGTTTGATAATCCGCATTTCAGTGGCATTAACCCCTATGCGCTTGGCTTTGCAATCTTTATGGATATTAAGCGGATCTGTGAAGCACCCACTGATGAGGATCGCGAGTGGTTTCCTGATATAGCGGGCGCCCCGTGGCGGGAAACCCTGGAGTTTGCGATGCGCAATTTTAAGGACGAGTCGTTTATTCAGCAGTTTTTATCGCCGAAGGTGATGCGCGACCATAAGCTGTTTTTGGTCGTGGATGACGATCAACTAGAGACCCTTGAAGTCGCAGCGATTCATAACGAAAAGGGCTACCGTCAGGTACGTGAAGCGCTGGCCACCCAGTACGCGCTCTCTGTTCGGGAGCCTAATATACAGGTGGTTGAAGCGGCTATTCGTGGGGATCGATCTTTGACGCTTCACCACGTTCAAGATAGCCGCCGACCATTAGGCCGCAGCGTTTATCCGGTGATTCGCCATTTACAGCAGCTGTGGGGATTTCCTGTCCATCTTGTCTCTTTGGAAGAGGGACGGGTAACGCGGCGTTTTCACTGGCCGGTAGAGGATGAAAGCGCGGTATCTTAGTCATCCGTTTGTGTTAAAAAACTACCCCGCTCAGATGGCGGGGTAGTGGTATTGATACAGCTATTAAGCATGAGACGCTTACGCTTGGGCGGTCCAAGACTGGCACCATCCAGCAGGCGCTACGCTGTTCTCTGGGAATAGCTGACAACCCTCGTTATCTGCTTTGTAGAACATGCAGTTGTCGCAGCGTTCGCCCTCTTCGTAAGCGGGGTGATCGCTGGCTTCACTGGCATCCTCTACGTAGTTAAGCGCTTGGGCATTGGTTGCGGAAGGATCAAGACGCGGCAGTTCTTGGGCGAAAGCAGTCTTGGAAAGAATGCCAGCACCCAGTGGAAGGGCAGCAAGGCCCAACATACTGTTGCGCATAAAGTCACGACGGCTCTTATTAGCCATGATTTCTCCTTATCGTCACGGTCTGACGTTTGGTCACGTTATCGGGTGGTTATCCACCTCTTTGTGCTCCGCATGATTTTAAAAGCCGGAGCTCTCTGCTACATCTTTTGGGCAGCTACATTTTCAGCTCTTTTCTTCCACTACATGCTAGCGGATGTACAAGGGTTGTGCGAATACTGCTGCTGGTATAGCGACAATTGGTCACGCTATGGCTGGGTGCTGCGCTCGCTTCCTCGTCACTGCTATACTCTGCGCATCATGGACATTACTGTTTATGACCATTTTTTCTAAGGGGCGTGCCATGCAAAACGCAGTCATTTTAATCAACACCGATAAAGGCCAAGTCAAGGCGGTGGCCGAGCGCTTGGCTGATGTAGAGGGTATTAGCGAAGTTTATTCCACCTGCGGCCGCTATGACCTTGTGGCGATTGCCCGCACCCGCGATTTTGAAAGCTTGGCCGAGCTGGTAACTGAGCGTTTAAACGCCGTAGAAGGTATCAGCGATACAGAAACCCTGAATGCCATGCAGGTTCACTCCCGTCATGATCTTGAAACCATGTTCTCGCTGGGGTGGTAACGTTTTGCTGGTTGGATAATCCGCATAATACTCACTAGCGTATTAAAAAAATGCAAAGCGCTAAATAAGCATTTAAAAAAGGGGAAAGTCTGTTGGGCACATCGCTTTTGAGCTGGCGTCGTCAGGGGCGACGCTTAGGCATTGCCGTGCTGTTTGTGGTGGTCGGCACAGGGCTGTGGGAGTTTCAGGAGCGCCAGCATAAAGATGCCTATACCTGGATGGGAGTACCCACCTGGGAGGAATTTCGCCCGACGACAATGCACCGTGTATTACGCAATGATGGCTACTTAGTCGGCTGGTCCGATGTGCGGGTCAATCCGCTATGGGTCAGCTATCAGGTTGCCGCAGTTGATGATTCGAGCATTGGCCCGCGGCCAAATTTTCAAGCTGATTGGCGCACGCTATGGCCGGTGGGTACCGACAGCTACGCGGGTAGCGGCTACGACCGAGGCCACTTGGCACCCAACTACGCCATCGCCGCAGTGCATGGGCGCAGCGCCCAGGTTGATACCTTTCTGATGAGTAATATGACCCCGCAGCGGCCCAACCTGAACCGGCAGCTCTGGCAGCGGTTGGAAGAGGCGGTCATGGATCACTTCGCACCGCGTTTTGATCGTTTGCAGGTGATCACCGGGCCGGTGTTTCCTGAACACTTTATGGATAACGTGTTTAATCGCGTGGGTTGGGTAGAAGTCCCCGAGGCGTTTTATAAGATTATCGTCGCCCCCCATAGTGATGCACCCTTAGCGCTGGCGTTTATTATGCCCCAGGACGTGCGCGGCAATGAGCCACTGGATGATTACCTGGTGACTATCGATGAAATTGAGGCACGTACAGGGCTTAACTTCTTCCCAGACCTGAAACCACAGCTTGAGGCTGTACTGGAAGGTGAGTTACGTATACAAGGATGGGCGCTTGAGGAAGTAGCGAAGCGGCCGGGGCGTTATCAATAGTAGTTTAAGTACTTAGCGGCTGATATATCTGGGACTCGTTTTTATCCAGCACCCAGTGGCGGAAGGCGCGCATGGGATCTGTCAGGTGTCGATGCTGTGGCGTAAAGAGCGAAAGTTTTCCTCGGCTGGGTATGGCAAGCGGCAGTGCTTGAACAAGGTTCCCCTGTTGTAGCTCGGCATCTAAAAGTCGCATCCAGCCTAAAGTAACGCCTTGCCCAGCCAAAGTAGCATTCATCAGTAGCTGGAAGCTGTTCGCGCGCAGCGTATGCAGCGGTGCCTGCCACTCTAACCCAAGTTCATGGAACCATATTTCCCAGGTAAGCCAGTCATGGTAGTGGTCTTCTACAACCATTAGTGTGTGATCCACTAGCAGCTGTTCAGGCTTGATGGTATTGCCGTGACGCTCCAGGTAAATCGGACTACAAACGGCCGCTACCTTCTCATGTTCAAAAATGGCACTCGCTAAAAGACCTGGGGGATCGACTTCATGGGGAACATGGTAATAGATACCCAGATCAAACTCCGCCAGATCAAGGCGATGTGGGTCTTCTACCGTTAGGATGCGTATCTCGATATTGGGGTAAGCGCGCTGGAAGGCGGGCAACTGGCGTGCCAGCCAGATCGAGGCGATGGTTGGACTTGAAGCGAGGGTCAATTGCCGGTCATCTCCACGCCGTCTGAGGCGTGCTGTTTCATCGCCCAGATCGCGTAATAGCCGTTGTACAACGCGAAAGTAGCGCTCTCCGGTTGGAGTGAGCCGCAGCCCTTCGTGATGTCGTTCAAAAAGGAGGCGGCCTAGGTCATGCTCAAGGCGCTTGATTTGCCGGCTAATCGCGCTTTGCGAGAGGTTTAGCTCGCTTCCAGCTTGCGTGAAGCTACAGTGCCGTGCGGCAACCTCAAAGGCGCGCAGACAAGATAGCGGCGGTAAAGCATCACGCATGGATCAAGCCTTACAGTAGGGAATCAGGGATTTCAAGCATACCACTGCCGAGCGGCTAGTGCCGCCCGGCTGGGTTGCAGAGACTAGATGGCTGTGCGAGGAATCTCTCGCTGCCAAGCTTTATCGCTCACTAGCTTGTCGCCTTCGTAAGCATGCTGCTCTGCATTCAAATAAAACATGCTTTCATCGCAGTGTAGGTAGTAGCGGCTGACTACGCTGACGGCAAAGCTATCTTTTTCGCCTTCACGGCGAGCACGGTACACCCACTCGATATTGGCACGTGTCCGGGTGGCATCGTCAGGATGGCTGGTGTAAGTCTCCTTGGCATATTGTTCAACCTGCAAGCTGTGATCAAGAAATTTGATATCCCCCATATCATCTTCAATGATGACGCTTACCTCGCCGCTGCCCACATCTTCGCTGATCGTGCGTTTGGGGTGGCCGGTGCGCAGTGTTTTCACTGAGCAGGGTGGTGCGCTTTCTGGCGGCTCGAACGGCATGGGAATATAGGGCGCCTTGGATAATGGCAGCTCCAGGCTCGGCGTACCTGACTTGAGGGTCAGATCAGCGCGTTTCTTTGGCGACCAAACCAGTGGAAAACTGGCGCTGGAGAGCGCGACCCGTAAACGGTGGCCTTTGGGCAACCGATAACCAATAAGATCCATGGCAAGCCTTATCTGCATGGGCTCACCAGGTATGGGGGGAGTAATAGTGCCTGCGTCGTCGCGCAAGTTCAGGTTAAGTGTGCCGTAGGTGATCAAAGCGCTTTCGCCGCTAGGCGATACGTCGCACAAGCGTGCATGCAGTTGGCCGCACGCCTCGTTACTAGTCAGTGTCAGTGAAACGCAAGGCTGCCCCAGTATGTCGAGCCCGTGTGCATAAGGTTCGGAGTCAAATGTCAGTGACAGAGCATCATCACGGCGCTGGTCAGGCGGGAAGTCGGCCCCAAACCACAGCGGAATGTACTCCCCCTGCAGCGCGCCAGTAGTAAGGGGGGATGCAATCAGTTGATCCTGGCTGAGGCGGGTGCCAGGTGAAAGGCCATGGTCACCCAGGGCTAGGGTGATAGATTCACTTTCATTGGCAGGAGCTGGCCAGCCATGGGTGTGTACCCACTGCCCCGGCCGTTCTCGATACTTGGGGGCGGGAGGCACGCCATCCTGAAGGTAAAATGTGCAGGTAGGTTCGTCCATGACACCTGTATCAATGTCCTTGAGCCAGTAATCCCACCAGCGCAGCGCTTCCTGCAAAAAGCCAATCGCCGGATCAGGCAGCGCAAAGTGAGGATACTTGTGCATCCAAGGGCCTAGCAGGGCTTTTTTCGGGCATTGAAGGTGCTCCATCATTCTTGGGATCGTATTGATATAGGAGTCGCCCCAGCCGCTTATCATGTAAACGGCCGCTTCAATGTCGGCATACTCCTCGCAGATGGAGCCATGCTTCCAGTACGCATCGCGATGCTGGTGAGTGAGCCAGGTTTCGGCGAGCAGCGGCATATTGTCGAGGCGAGACTTCCACATATCGCGCCATTGATCTCCTACTAGCGCGGGGTCTGGTACGGCCGCGGAAAAACTCAGCATGGTGGCCGCCCAGCCAAGATTCTCCAGCAGCATATTGCCGCCTTTGTAGTGAATATCGTCCGCGTAGCGGTCATCGGTCGAGCAGAGCGTGATGATGGCCTTGAGCGGTTCGGGCCGCAGGGCTGCTACTTGCAGGCTATTAAAGCCGCCCCAGGATATCCCCATCATGCCTAGCTGGCCGTTACACCAAGGTTGGCTGGCAATCCACTCGATGACTTCAAGGGCATCTGCCTGCTCTTGGGGGGCGTATTCATCCTCCATCAGGCCATCAGATTCGCCATTTCCACGCATATCTACTCGAATGCAGGCGTAGCCGTGGCCGGCGAAGTAGGGGTGGGTCAATTCATCGCGAATTGCGGTTCCGTCTCGTTTGCGATAGGGGAGATACTCAAGGATGGCCGGGACGGGCCGCTTTTCAGCGTCAATCGGCAGCCAAATGCGCGCAGCTAAGCGGGTACCATCAGCCAGAGGAATCCAAGTGTTCTCTATTTCGCGGGTTCGATGCGGAAAATCCTGCTTTATCTTCATGATTGACGCTTATTGCCGGTGGATGTAGGCACACGATTAAGCCGATCAGGGTTTTTAAGCCAGACCCAAAGCGAACCGGTTGCTATTAGTACGATAAACAGGGCAGGAAGTCCGCCTAGATTGGACAGCATCTTGACGCCGTCAATGCCTACGAAGCTCACCATCACCCAGGCGACGATACCCACGATCACCCCCCAGGTTACTTTCATGGTAATCCCAGCGTTGAGGTCTGAATCAGCTGTTAGCCCACGGGTGCAAAGATTGCCGATGGCATCGGTCTGCGAGTCGGCGGCCGTCACATAAGAGATATACGCAATGAACAGCAGTATCGGTATCCAAAGCCCTGAAAAGGGTAGCTGCTGGAATAGTGCATAAAGGACGTTTTCCACCCCGCGGTCATTGAGGGTGGCGTAAAGATCGACCCCGGTGTGGGCCTGATAGTAAAGCGCGGTACCCGAGAAAATGACAATCCAGATGCTGGCGAATAGCGCGGGGTAAAGCAGGTTAACGCGAAGAAACTCTCGCACGGTGTAGCCGCAGGATATCTTGCCGAGAAACAGGGCGGCGACAGGAGCCCAGGAGAACCAGACAGCCCAATAGAATATAGACCACCACTGAGGCCACTGGTCTTCCCCAGCCGCACCGGTAAACAGGCTCTTGGTAAGAAAGTTATCGATAAACACGCCGAACGACTCTACCCCGAGAGCCAGGCTAAAAATGGTAGGGCCTGCGATGAAAGCAAACACGCCTAGAATAAGCAGCAGGCCGGCATTTAGAGATGAAAATCGGGCAATGCCTTTTTGCAGTCCACTAGCGGCGGAAAGAACAAACGTTGTTACGATAATGGCAACAATAACGCCGAGCCTTAGAGGGCTGGTTTCGCCTCCCAGATATTGGCCCACGCCACCCGCAAGCGTGAGGGCGCCGGTGCCCAGCGAAGAAGCCATTCCTGCCACCAGGGCATAGAGAGATACTGCATCAATAAGGCCTGCGAAGCGTCTGATTCTCGAGCCGAAAAGAGGTTCCAGCATGCTGGAAATAGAAAAACGAAGGCGCAGGTTGTAAAACGCCAGGGCAAATATTAGCGCCGGTACGGCATAAATAGCGTAAGGCGTGAACGTCCAGTGTAAAAACATGGTTGACATTGCAAATACCATGGCATCACTTGAGCCCGCCTCCAGACCGCTTGAACTTGGCGGACTCATGAAGTGATAAAGCGGTTCCGCGGTAGTCCAGAAAAGAACCCCCACGGCCAAGGTGGTGCACAAGGTGATAGAGAACCAGCGCAAAGGTGATAAAAGAGGCTTTGCGGAAGGGCCGCCAATGCGAACATGGCCGATTGGAGAGAAGTACACGATAACCGCCATAACGAGAAGGTAGAGGCTACCTATACTGAACAGCCATGAAAAATTATTCAGGATTGCTGTATTTAGCCCACTCGCAACGGCTAGAAAGGCATCTAAATTGATATAACTGGCAATGACTGCTGCAAATAGAACCAGAAAAGTTGGCCAGAAAACCAACGGTCGTAGCGTTTTTATCGGCATACCGCTCTCCCTTTATCGTTATTGCTATGCATGAATCTCATGGCATAACAACCTAACGCCATTCTAATCCTGACATAAAGCGAAGACTCGGAATGGGGGTATGCGTTAGATGCATAGGCCATCGATAGATTAGCTGGCCATATAGATAGAAGTTTCTTGAAGTTAAAATCTAAAAGAAGAAGGAGCAGCAAGACTACACGGCTGTTGGCGTAAATTATGAGAAAGGAAAAAAGTTGTATAGGAGAGAAAGAAGGGAGCTGGGCTATAGCGAGGCGAGAACATAGGAAGAGTATACAATGATGCGGACTGGCCCATATAACTCATGGTGCCCAGGAGAGGACTTGAACCTCCACGTCCATACGGACACTAGCACCTGAAGCTAGCGCGTCTACCAATTCCGCCACCTGGGCGCATCATTTACAGCTTAGTCATTTGCAACTTAGTCAGTATCAACTGACTTTTTACCGTTTGTGTTCGTATGGTGCCCAGGAGAGGACTTGAACCTCCACGTCCATACAGACACTAGCACCTGAAGCTAGCGCGTCTACCAATTCCGCCACCTGGGCGAACACAAACCTTGCCGTGCACCGTACTGCTTATACTAATAGGTAGCATAAAAGCAGTTTGGTGCCCAGAAGAGGACTTGAACCTCCACGTCCATACGGACACTAGCACCTGAAGCTAGCGCGTCTACCAATTCCGCCATCTGGGCAAGTGGCGCGTATAATACCGGGGTGATGGTTAAATGCAAGACCCAGCAGGCGCTTTTTATAAAGCAAATTGTATAAACAACGTCTAAGACGGTTGGGTGATTGAACGTGCAGCGCTATACTGCGCCTATGACTAAACAAAACCCTATTCATTTCAGCTTATCAAGCATTGAAATATCCAACCCGCAACGCACCGCGTTTGCGCCTTTTTTATGCCTCCCGCAAATGACGCCATCAAGGATGTTGATCGCATGAAGTATTGGACGTTAAGTGATGATCCGCACGCCGAGCGTGAGGCACATAAATATGGCAACCCAGCGCCGAGCCGGGAGTATCTGTTGGCTGCTTTGGAAAGCTATGGCAAGCCGATCACTCACGAGAATATGAGCCGCATGCTGGGGCTGGAAGACGAAGAGCTGATAGAAGCCGTTAGACGTCGTTTAGCCGCGATGGAGCGCGATGGCCAAGTGCTGCGTGACCGTCGAGGCGCCTATGCGCTGATCGACAAGCTCGACCTGGTCAAAGGCAAGGTGCTTGGGCACCGTGACGGCTTTGGTTTTCTGCTGCGCGACGACGGTAAAAAGCCAGACCTAGTGTTGCCGCCGCGCCAAATGCGGAGAGTGTTCCATGGCGATCACGTGCTGGCGCGCGTTAGTGGTCGTGATCGTCGCGGCCGTGATGAGGCAACCATTGCTGATGTCATCGCACGCAACACGCAAACCATCGTTGGCGTTTACCGCAGTAATACCCCTGAGTTTGGCATTCTGATACCGGAAAACCCGCGTATTACCCAGGAAGTGATTATTCCCCATAGTGCTACCGGTGGCGCTAAAGATGGTCAGGTCATTTCGGCTAAGATTGTCCAGCAACCGGCGACTCGGATTCAGCCCGTGGGTGAAGTGATCGAAGTGCTGGGTGATCGTATGGATCCCGGTATGGAAATTGATATTGCGATTCGCAGTTACGATATTCCCGCTGAGTTCCCGCCGGAAGTACTCGACCAAATTGGCGGTATTTCAGCCGAAGTGCTGGAAGAGGATAAACAGCATCGCGTCGACCTGCGCGATGTGCCGTTGGTCACTATTGACGACGAGTCCGCCAAAGATTTCGATGACGCAGTATGTGCATGGAAAACCAAATCCGGCAGTTGGAAGCTGCTTGTTGCCATTGCGGATGTTTCCCACTATGTGCGTCCCGGTACGCCGTTGGATGATGAAGGTCGCACCCGGGGTAACTCAGTCTACTTCCCCGGCCAAGTGGTTCCCATGTTGCCGGAGCTGCTGTCTAACGGGCTGTGTTCGCTGAATCCCCATGTGGATCGCTTGGTGCTGGTGTGCGAGATGAATATTTCGCAAACCGGTGCGATTAGCCGCTACCGCTTCTACGAAGCCGTCATGAATTCTCACGCTCGCCTTACCTATAACAAGGTAGCCGCGATTCTTGACGAGAAGAGCGAAGAGGGCGAGGCACTGCGGGTAGAACACAGCGAGCTAGTGAAGCCGCTGAAAAATCTGGAAGAGCTTTACTACTTGTTGCGCGAAGCGCGTGCTGAACGTGGTGCTATTGATTTTGATACTACTGAAACGGCGATCATTTTTAACGATGAGCGCAAAATCGAAAAAATCGTTCCGCGTAGCCGTAACAACGCTCACAAGTTAATTGAAGAGTGCATGTTGGCAGCCAACGTGGCGACCGCGCGTTTCCTGGATAAGCATGACCTGCCGGCGCTTTACCGTATTCACGAACGCCCGACACCCGAGCGGCTTGATAAGCTGCGCCTGTTCTTGAACGAGTTAGGCCTTGCGGTTGGCGGCGGTGATATGCCCACCCCGCAGGATTACCAGGCACTGCGTGAAACGATAGCCGACCGTCCCGACTTCGATATCATCCAGACAGTGATGCTGCGGTCGATGAATCAGGCGGTCTACTCGCCGCAAAACGAAGGCCACTTTGGTCTGGCCTACCAGGCCTACGCCCACTTCACCTCACCGATTCGCCGCTATCCCGACCTGTTAGTACACCGCGCCATTCGTTCAGTGATCCGCGGGCCGCGTCAGACTAACACGGTAGTGCGCGTAGAGGGTGCGCCGGTTGAGCCGCCCAGCAAGTGGTGTCCGTACACCTTCGAGCAGATGCTTGAGCTGGGCGAACACTGCTCAATGACTGAGCGCCGCGCCGATGAGGCCACACGCGATGTAGAGAGTTGGCTGAAGTGCGAGTTTATGTCTGACAAGCTCGGTGAGACCTTCGAAGGTACCATTGCTTCAGTCACCCAGTTCGGCCTGTTTGTGCGCCTGGATGAGTTCTATGTCGAAGGCTTGGTGCATGTCACGTCACTGCCCTCGGACTACTACCACTACGAGGCTGAGAAGCACCGTCTTAAAGGCGAGCGCACCGGCACGACCTACCGCTTAGGCGATGGTCTTACCGTACAAGTCGCGCGTGTCGATATGGATGATCGTAAGATTGACTTCGGTCTAAATGATGAGAAGCCGCGTCCGCGCCGCCAGCCGCGTAAGAGTCGCGGTGGGGAAGAGGGCGCTAAAGGTAGTGGTGCCAAAACTGCTGGTGACAAGAAAGCCAATAGTGAAAAGCCCGCTACGCGCCGTGGCCCCCGGCGTACGCGCAATGGCCCGCGCAAACCATCACCGAATAAGGGTTGAGCATGAAATCGGCGTCTTCTCGGCGGGGCCCTAAAACTCCTGATGGCCTGGACCAGGTATATGGTGTTCATGCGCTGCAAAGCCTGCTAGACCGAGGTGAAGCGCCCCGGGAGCTGTGGGTGCAGCAGGGGGCAGGGAGTCGTTTGAAAGAGTTGGTCGCCTATGCTCAGGCGAAGGGCGCCCGAGTCAAGGAGCAGCCCCGCGACTTGCTTGATCAGTTAACTCAAGGCGCTGCCCATCAAGGAGTGGTGGCGTTTTGTCCGCCGTTGACTCCTGAGGGGGAAGAGTCGCTTTGGCTTAAACTGCGCGCCTGGCCCTCAAATACACCGCCGCTGTTACTGATTCTGGATGGCGTGACGGACGTGCATAATTTTGGTGCCTGCCTGCGCAGCGCGGATGCCGCTGGTGCTCACGGTGTGATTGTAGCGAAGGATAAGGCCGCGCCGCTCAATGCAACGGTGCGCAAGGTCGCTTGTGGCGCTGCCGAGGTGGTGCCGGTGTATCAAGTGACTAATCTGGCGCGCACCCTTGCAAAGCTAAAAGATGCCGGTGTCTGGATAACCGGTACGGCCGGCGAGGCTGACACCAGCGTCTTTGACATTAATATGACTGGTCCCACCGCCCTGGTGATGGGGGCGGAAGGCAAGGGGATGCGGCGCTTAACTCGCGAGGCATGCGATAATCTTGCCAAGCTACCTATGGCGGGGGAAGTCTCTAGCCTTAATGTTTCGGTGGCCACTGGTATTTGCCTGTTCGAGGCTGTTCGTCAGCGTCAGCTTGCAAGTTAATCGCTGTACTACTAAGATACACGCGCCCGTTTGTCTGCAAGCGGGCGTTAGCTGTGAGAATTAGTAATTGAAACTGTTGTTGAAAAACTGTCGTTAAAAACAGTTGTTGAAATAAAAGTTCTGTTTGATGCCCCGGTGACCGCCTAGCGCGGTGGCGGAGCACTTCAGTTAACTCCTTGCTTCCCTGTCGTCGTTTATTGCGTTTAGCAGTGGCACACAACGGAAGCTGTCAAACCGCAAGGAGATCCCATGCGTCATTACGAAATCGTGTTTATGGTCCACCCGGATCAAAGCGAGCAGGTGCCGGCGATGGTCGAGCGCTACACCAGCATCGTTACCGAAAACAGCGGCACTGTGCACCGTCTAGAAGATTGGGGCCGTCGTCACTTGGCTTACCCGATCAACAAGATCCACAAAGCCCACTACGTGCTGATGAACGTTGAATGTTCCGGTGAGACTCTCGACGAGATCGAGAACATCTTCCGTTACAACGACGCCATTATCCGCAGCTTGGTTGTACGCTGCAAAGAAGCTGTTACAGAAGCTTCACCGATGATGAAACCGGCAGAAGAAAAACGTCCGCGTCGCGAAGAAAAACCGCGCGCTGAAGAAGAAGAAACTGCCTGATTTTATTCACTGCACGTTTTAAGGAGCTAGTCCATGGCACGTTTTTTCCGTCGCCGTAAGTTTTGCCGCTTCACTGCTGAAGGCATCAAGCAGATCGATTACAAAGATCTGGACACGCTGAAGGCTTACATCACCGAAACCGGCAAGATCGTTCCAAGCCGTATTACCGGCACCAAAGCACGCTATCAGCGTCAGTTGGCGACTGCTATCAAGCGCTCGCGTTATCTGGCACTGCTGCCCTACTCCGATAGCCACCAGTAAGCGTTTAACGTGATGCTGGCACTAGCCCGATGGCTAATGCGGGGCACGCCTTACGCTGCAGGCGGGGCGGCCTTAGCAACGCTAGTGCCTTGGCTGTTCTGGTTAGGAGCAGCCATCGCCGCGCTGATGACTCTACGCAAAGGTTTTGCACCTGCGCTGCCAGTCATCATCGCCGCAGCACTACCGGCCGGTTGGTGGTGGGCTCAGGGTGATGTGATTCCGCTTGCTTGCATATTGCTGGTAACGCTGATGGCCGTCATTCTGCGCGAGAGGATGCGTTGGGGGGAAACCTTGATTGTGGGAACTTTGGTTGCCGCCGTCATGGTTCAACTTGGCATCTTCAGTCCGCCAGGTGGCACTGAGTTAATGCTTGAGCAATTGCGAGAAGGTTCAGAAGAAGTGGATCGCATGCTCACGGAATTTGCCAATCAAGGCTACGATACTCAAACCATTGCCGCACTGGTAGTGGGTGGGGTGACCGGGTTTGTGGTGCTTTTGGCAGCCATTGTGTGCTTGGCACTTGCGCGTAGTTGGCAGGCTGGCTTGTACAACCCTGGTGGCTTTCGTGAAGAGTTCCACGCACTGCGCTTGACCCCTAAAGAGCTGGCCGTGCTGGTCGTTCTTGGGGTGATAGGTATGCTGCTAGGCGCTCATGCGTTGGTGATGCTTGGTTGGATTCCGCTATTGGTAGCTGGCGTTGCGTTAGTGCACGGGTTTATTGGAATAAAGGGGATGAACGGGCTGTGGCTGGTAGCATTTTATGTGCTACTGATCACGACCTGGCCCACGATTCTCATTGTGCTGCTGTTGGGGCTGATTGATACATTCGCGAACGTTCGCGCACGCCTTGCCCGCAGCAACTGACAAGAGGTTTACGAGATGGAAGTCATTCTGCTCGACAACATTGGTAAGCTGGGCGGCCTGGGTGACAAGGTCACCGTGAAGCCTGGTTATGGTCGTAACTACTTGGTGCCTTACGGCTTAGCCGTACCGGCCACCAAAGACAATATCGAAGCGTTTGAAGCGCAGCGTGCTGAGCTCGAGGCGCAAGCCGCTGAGCGTAAGGCAGAAGCCGAAGCGCGCGCTGAACAGTTGAACGACATCGAACTGTCTTTGGTTTCCAAAGCAGGCGACGAAGGCAAGCTGTTTGGTTCTATTGGTCCGCGCGACCTGGCTGACGCGATTTCTTCTGCTGGCATCGATGTTGCCAAGAGTGAAGTCCGTATGCCGACTGGCCCGATTCGCCAGACCGGTGAATACGACATCGCTATTCACTTGCACGCTGAAGTGGATGCCGTTGTACGCGTAGTGGTAGTTGCAGAGTAAGTGAGAAAGTAATTGAGAAAGTAAGTAATTGAGCTAGTAACGACGTAAAGTAGTCACTAGCTGCAGCTAATACAGCTGCCTCAAAAGGCGCGGGTTTTCTCCCGCGCCTTTTGTTTTTTCTGGATGCTCACTGTTTCTAAATTTAGCTATTTCAGGGTGTTGCCTAAGTTATCAAGCGCACCACAGCTGGGTATTTTAAGACAACGTCTTGAACATGCTGCTAGTCGCGCTGCATGTCGGCGGCTAATATAAGCATCTTCACTGGCTACGCAGTCGTGTTTAAAGGAGCTCGCTATGCAGGACCAGCCTTCTGCTGATAAAGAAACGGCAGCGTTAAAGCTGCCGCCGCACTCGTTGGAGGCGGAGCAATCGGTACTAGGCGGGCTCATGCTGGACAACCAGGCCTGGGATAACGTCTCAGAGCGGTTAGTTGCTGATGATTTCTACCGTTATGAGCACCGTTTGGTGTTCAACGTGATGATTCATCTAGCTGAAGCCGGTCAACCACTGGATGTGGTGACGCTTTCCGAAGCGCTGGAAGCTCGGGATCATTTAGATACGGTCGGCGGGTTGGCGTTTCTGGCCGAGCTTGCCCGTAACACGCCCTCTGCCAGTAATATTCGCGCCTATGCAGATATCGTGCGCGAGCGGGCAACGCTACGTAAGTTGATCCGTGCGGCTAATCAAATTGCCGATAGTGCGTTTACACCCCAGGGGCGCCCGGCTGATGAATTGCTTAACGAAGCCGAGCGGTTAGTGTTCCAGATTGCCGAGGAGCGTCCCAAAACGGGCGGCCCTATTGGCATGAGCGATCTGCTGACCAAAGCCGTTGATCGTATTGATGAGCTGTTTAACCTGAAAGGTGAAATGACCGGCCTTTCGACCGGCTTTCGCGACCTGGATGAAATGACTACCGGGTTACAGCCTTCAGATATGGTGGTTATCGCCGGAAGGCCCTCAATGGGCAAAACCACGTTTGCTATGAATTTGGTGGAACATGCGGTTATCTCCAGCGATAAGCCGGTCATGGTGTTTTCCATGGAGATGCCAGCAGAATCGCTAATGTTGAGGATGCTGTCGTCGCTGGGCAGGATTGATCAAACTCGCGTGCGTACCGGTCAATTGGAAGATGAGGATTGGCCGCGCCTTACTTCTGCCGTCAATCTGCTCAAAGACAAGCAACTGTTTATCGACGACACCGCGGCCTTGTCACCTAACGAGATGCGCTCACGGCTGCGCCGTGTGGTGCGTGAACATGGCAATATCGCGTTGGTGATGATCGATTATCTTCAGTTGATGCAGATTCCCGGTTTTAGTGAAAACCGCACCGGGGAGATTTCCGAGATTTCGCGCTCCTTGAAGGGGTTGGCGAAAGAATTTAACTGCCCCGTTGTGGCACTTTCTCAGTTGAACCGCTCCTTGGAACAGCGTCCCAACAAGCGCCCTGTCATGTCGGATCTGAGGGAGTCTGGAGCGATCGAGCAGGATGCGGACGTCATTGCCTTTGTTTATCGCGATGAAGTCTATAATCCAGATAATCCCGACAATCAGGGGATTGCCGAATTAATTATCGGTAAGCAGCGTAATGGGCCTATCGGCACGGTACATATGGCGTTTATCGGCAAATATACTCGCTTTGAGGATTTGGCGCCGGATAGTTACGGTCAAGCCTTCGGTGACTAGGTTTTTGTAAGCAGGTTTTTGTAAACAGGTTTGTGGTGACAGGTGAGTGATAAGTCACTTGAGGATGAGGGGCTAGCTCGTATAATGCCCCACCCACGATATGTAAAAACGGGAGCAACAAATGGCAGGTGGATTTCGGCGCGGTAACCGACAGCGTCTTCCTAAGTTAGAAGGTCGCGGTGAACTAGAGGCGATAGAGCGCGAAGGCCCTTTTAAAGAGTGGCTGGGTATGCCAGACCTTTATCGCTACCATTTGGTGGTCGCGGGCGAGAAATATAGTTACCAAACTGAAGATGGCGAGCTGCCTGTAACAGTGGGAGATAACGTTGTGTTCCGCTATAAGGAGACTAAAGGCGGGAACTGGATTGACCGCAATTCGCTTGGTAAAGCTATCGATCCCTCTGAATATCAATGATCGATTGATGTCTTGACCTTCCGGTCAGAAATTCCCTTGCGCTAATGGCCTCCTAACTATTAATGTCTGGTTATTGCTTGTTGTCATTACACTGTAATAACAGGGCAACAGAAATGTCATGGGGCACAGTCATGCTGTGCCCTAATGGCCTAAGTAAATAACAGGAGGGAACCATGGAGCTGAAGGATCTTAAGCAGTTTGTCGCCAGTCACGACAACTTTGAAATCCGCGTGATTACCCATTCGGGCAGTCGTTTTTATCAGGTTGAGCTTGAAGACGTTGAAGGCGAACGCCATATGCTGATGCAGCGTAATAAGCCGATGCTATTTCGCTCATTGGATGATGCCTATATGGATCTCAAGCGCGCTGGAATTCATCGCGCATACTTGGTTCAGCACGTGCCTCACGATGAAGTGATCGGACGTGATGCCCACTACAGTGAGCCGCTGACATCGCGTATGCCGCTTGTTTTTTGACACTACACTCATCCTTAACGTTTAGCTTGCCGCTTCTCAAACCACTGCCCAAGTCGAATTCGGCGCCGGGCAAAAAATCGGTAACCGGCATTCATTATGCCGCTTACTCCCGGTAAGCACGAAAACCTCACCAGCCGCCGATAACCCAACACGGCATAGAGGGCACGGCTGGCATCCATACCGATATACCACTCTCCTTGGCTGTCGAGAAGGTGCAGTTGGCCCATCATGGCGTTAAATTCTTTTCCATACTCATGGGCGTTAAAGTCCTGAGCCTGAATATCTACCAGCGCTATCTGTTCCCGATGGCGATGTTTTTCCAGCCAGGCTACTTCCTGCTGGCAAAAGGGGCAGTGGCCGTCGTGAAAGAGCGTGACCGGCGGTAACGCGTTTAGCGGTGTGAAGCGGCTCATTGTGACTCCTTCTTAGTAGTGTTCGTGTTGGTACTGTCCGTACTGGTGCTGTTCGTATCGCTATCGGTCGTATCGGCATCGCTTGGGGCAGTGGCATAGCCCGCGGTATGACAGACTTGCCCGTAGCTTGGTGACACGTCCAGTTGAGCCAAGAAGCTTTCTGCCTGTTGGCGCATTGCTTCTCGCTTGTCATCGGACATTCGGCTAAGCGAGCCGTAAATCAGCTTCATGCGCGGATTCTTGTTCAATTGTTCGGCGTTAGTTTCAAGAAAGTGCCAGTAAAGGCTGTTGAAAGGGCAGGCCTTTGGCCCTGTGACCTGCTTAGGCGAATAGCGACAGTGCTGGCAGTGATCTGACATCTTGTCGATATATTTACCCGATGCACAGTAAGGTTTGGAGCCCATTAGGCCGCCATCCGCATGGAGTACCATGCCCAATGTATTGGGCAGTTCTACCCACTCGCTGGCATCGGCATAAACGGCCAGGTACCAGTCGCACAGCGCCTCGGGCTTAACCCCACACAGCAGGGCAAAATTGCCCGTGACCATCAGTCGTTGAATATGGTGGGCGTAGCTGTTATCGATGGTCATCTGTATGGCGCGCTGCAGGCAGCGCATATCGGTATTGGCGTCCCAGTAAAACGCTGGCAAATCGCGCTCAAAACCGAGCTGATTGGCGCTTTTGTAGCTGGGCATCTGTGTCCAGTAGAGCCCGCGCACATACTCGCGCCAGCCAAGAATTTGGCGGATAAAGCCTTCGGCGGCGTTGATCGGCACATCGCCGTCGTAGTAGCGCTGCTCGGCTGCTGCGCAGACTTCATGGGGCGTCAGCAAGCCGATGTTCATCGCCGCAGATAGTCGCGAGTGGTATAGATAGGGCGCCGAATCGCTGATCGCATCTTGATAGCGGCCAAAGTCAGCCAGCCCATGCTCAATGAAGTGATTTAAATCCACCAGCGCTTGTTGGCGAGTGACTGGCAGGTTGAAATTTTCCACAGAGCCCATGTGGTCATCAAAATGGCGTTTCGCATCGGCTAAAGCGTCTTTTGTCAGCGTGTCAAAGCGGTGTTGTGGCAGCTCAGGAAATTCAAGCGCTGCCTTGATAGGCTCGCGATTATCATGGTCAAAATTCCATTTGCCGCCAGCGGGCTCGTCGCCTTCCATCAAAAGTCCGGTACGCTTGCGCTGCTCGCGGTAAAAGTATTCTAGACGCAGCTGCTTGCGGCCTTTGGCCCAGTTGGCGAAATCCTCTGGCGTGGTAAAGAAGCGCTCATCTTCAAGTAGCCGCCATGGAATTGTTGCGTCTTTGCGCTGCCGCATTGCCTCCCACAGCCGCCATTCTCCCGGTCGGGCAACGCGTATCTCATCGCAGCCATACTGTTGGGCGATGCGTTCAGCTTCATCAATGAGAGAGTGACAGTTATCTGCGTCGTCCAGAGCGCTGTAATGCACTTGAAAGCCTTTATCACGTAGCGCATGGGCAAAGTGACGCATGGCGGCCAAAAAGAGGCCAATTTTGTGTATGTGGTGGGGCACATAACGCGCTTCTTCAGCAACTTCGCAAAGGGCAACCACGGCATTAGCGGGGGCATCATGCAGCGTTGTTAGTGAAAAAGAGAGCTGGTCGCCAAGAACCAAAAGCAAAGGCTTGGACATGAATTGCCTCAGGGTTATACAAATGATGCTGATAGTATAACTTTATGCCGCCAGTTTGCCGAAAAGTGATAGGATTTAATTAATTGATAGATTTACTGAGCACCATCGTTTTTTTTTCAGGAGCATGACTAATGACCGAGAATGTCGTTAAGGATCAACCGGGCGAGGGCCGCTTGGCCCATGCACCCAACAATCATCCGCCTGTGCCGCGTGCTAAAGTGGGCGTGGTGTTAGCGAACTTGGGAACCCCGGATGCCACTGACTATTGGTCAATGCGTCGTTACCTGAATGAATTTCTGTCTGATAAGCGCGTGGTCGACTATGCCGGTTGGAAATGGCAGCCGTTGCTACAGCTGATTATTTTGACCAAGCGGCCATTCTCATCGGGTAAAGCGTACCGAAGTATCTGGAACAACGAAAAAAACGAAAGCCCGCTGCTGACAACCACGCGCGCTCAGACTGAAAAAATGACCGCTCGGTTAAAAGCGCTTTACGGTGATGACGTCGAAGTCGATTTCTGCATGCGCTACGGCAATCCATCAACCGAAAGCGTACTGACGCGATTAAAAGAGAAGGGCTGTGAGCGTATTGTATTTTTTCCGCTCTATCCTCAGTACGGCTCGCCAACAACGGCAACGGCGAACGATCAGGCGTTTCGCACCCTGATGAAGATGAAGTGGCAGCCTTATATTCGCACGGTGCCTGCTTATTTTGACCATCCCGCTTATATTCAGGCGCTGGCTAATTCGGTAGAGGAGGTCTACAACGGCTTGCCTACGCGTCCTACAAAGTTAGTGGCCAGCTATCACGGTGTGCCTGAACGCTACTTGATGGAAGGCGATCCTTATCACTGTCAGTGCCAGAAAACCACACGCCTGCTGCGTGAGAAACTTGGTTTCAGCAAAGAAGAAGTGGATACCGCTTTTCAATCACAGTTTGGCCCTGAAAAATGGGTGGGACCGCAAACCGTTAAGCATGTGGCGGAACTCGCTGAGCAGGGGCATAAACACATTGCCATTATGTCGCCTGCCTTCTCTTCCGACTGTGTCGAAACCCTGGAGGAGATCGAAGAGGAGATCCGCGATAGCTTTATGGAAGCGGGTGGTGAAACGTTCAGCTATATACCTTGCCTGAATGATCGAGATGACCATATCGATGCCTTGCTCGCCGTTATCAATAATGAATTAGCCGGATGGCTATCGGTTCCCTAACGTACTATTGACTGTAAATACTCACTCACAATAGCCGCAGTGCGTATCAATACGCCTGCGGCTATTTGCGTTTAAGGGTTTGACTGGTCAGCCAAAACTGTCTGTTATAAGGTGTACAACTTTAGAATCACTATTATTCAACGCTGGCCTGCCAGTGATAAGGCACGATGCCTGGGCTTTAGCCGCTGTCTGATGGTGAGCCTTTCGTTATTCAGGAGGTTTCGCTTGATTCAATTCGCCGTTTTAATGGGGTTCGTGCTGGCGGCGTTGTCGCCTATGTTGAACGGCTGGTTCGGCCAGCGCACCAGCTTGGTTCTGGCGGTTTTTCCTGCTGGGCTGGCGGCGTGGTTGGCACTCCAAGCCCCTGAGGTCATTGAGAACGGCAGCCTGCTTTTAGAATGGCAGTGGGTGCCTTCTCTGGGGATAAGTCTTACCTTTCTGCTGGACGGTTTGTCGCTGCTGTTTGGGCTGCTGATTACCGTTATGGGTGCCTGCGTGCTGGTGTATGCCGGAGGCTACCTTAAAGACCATCCTGATGTTGGTCGATTTCATATCGCCTTAGTTGCTTTCATGGTCTCGATGCTGGGGTTGGTGTTAGCAGACGGGCTGTTTACGCTGTTTATTTTCTGGGAACTTACCAGTATTACCTCCTATTTGCTGATTGGTTTTAATCACGCTGACATTAATGCGCGTAAATCAGCACGGCAGGGCTTATTCGTCACTGTGGCGGGCGGATTAGCGTTAATGGCTGGGTTGGTGCTGTTAGGGATTGCCAGCGGTAGCTGGTCGCTGGCGGAGATTCTTGGACAGGAAGCCGACCTGCGTGAACATGCGCTTTACACGCCTATGCTGATCTGTTTGTTGCTGGGCGCCTTCACTAAATCGGCTCAGTTTCCGTTTCACTTCTGGTTACCCAACGCTATGGCGGCGCCAACGCCGGTTTCGGCCTATCTGCACTCTGCCACCATGGTGAAAGCGGGTATTTATCTGCTGGCGCGCTTACACCCAGAACTGGGTGGCACGGCGATGTGGGTCGGCGTTCTTTCCGTGGTCGGTGCGACCACGATGCTGGTTGGGGCGTTTTTAGCGATTCACCACACCAATATCAAAAAGCTGCTGGCCTACTCGACCATTATGGCGCTGGGTACGCTGACGATGCTACTAGGCATTGGCACCGAGTACGCGATGACCGCCTTTGTGACGTTTCTGCTGGCACACTCTCTCTATAAAGGCGCGCTGTTCATGGTCGCCGGTATTCTTGATCACGAAACCGGCACCAAAGATGTCACTCAGATGGGCGGACTGCGCTCGCTGATGCCAGTAACCGCCATAATTGCTCTGGTTGCAGCGCTATCGTTTGCCGGTCTACCGCCGCTACTTGGCTTTATCGGTAAGGAGTTAATGCTTGAATCAGTGCTAGGCGCTGATAGCTTCCGAACGCTACTGGTGCTGTTTGCTTTCCTTGCCTCTATCTTGACCATCGCCGTTGCCTTTATCGTGGCGTTACGCCCTTTTTACGGTAAACGTCATCACACCCCACTTGAGCCTCATGAAGCGCCGTTTAGCATGCTAATAGGGCCTGCGCTGCTCGCATTAGGGTCGTTACTGCTGGGCCTAATGCCTGCTGTGCTGGGCGCCGATGCGTTACTAACGGCAACCGCCACGGCTATATCCGGTCAAACGATAGAGGTGGCGCTGTCGCTTTGGTATGGCATCAACGTCGCGTTGATCATGTCGATCATTAGCCTTGGCCTAGGCTTTTTGCTGTTTAAGCGCTGGGACAGCGTGCGTGGCAAGCTTGCAGTATTGGCTCCGGTGATGCGCCATGGTCCCGAGGCAGGCTATGAAAGCATGATGAATGGCATTGTGCACTTCTCAGAGTGGCAAACACGACTACTGCAAAACGGTTATATGCGTAACTATATCCTGGTGATGTTGATCACGCTCATCGCGCTTATCGGTAATTCAATTCTGCTGCGCCACTCACCGCAGTTCGCCTTTGATCTGGATGTGCGCTTTCATGAAGTGGTGGTGGCAGGGAGTATGGTGATGGGAGCACTGTTCGCGACTATTTCTCGGTCTCGGCTGGGAGCCGTGGTGTCGGTCGGGATAATGGGGTTTTCTATCGCGCTGATTTTCATTCTGTTTAGTGCGCCGGACTTGGCAATTACCCAGCTGCTGGTAGAAACCTTAACCGTCATTTTGCTGGTGCTCGTGCTGTTCCGTCTGCCGCGCTTTTCAAACCTTTCCACCAGCCTCGAGCGCATACGCGATGGCGTGGTGGCTACGATGATGGGTATCTTGATATGCCTGCTGATTATGACCTCATGGAGCATACAACAGTTTGAACCCATTTCGACCTATATGATTGAGAACAGCGCACCGTTGGCTTATGGCCGCAATATCGTCAACGTCATTTTGGTCGATTACCGTGCCTTGGATACGCTAGGCGAGATGTTCGTGTTAGCCCTCGCCGCGATCGGTGTTATCGCCATGTTAAAGCTGCGTCATGGAGAAAACAGCGACGCAAAAACCGCCGAGAGCAGCAAAGTGGCTGCCAAGGAGCCTTACGATGGTTAAGTCGGGCACGATTATTCTTAATACCGCCGCGCGCTTTTTAATGCCGCTACAACTGTTGTTTTCTGTTTTTCTGCTGTTAAGGGGGCACGACGAGCCGGGTGGTGGGTTCATTGCCGGGCTGGTAGCAGCGGGGGCGTTTACGCTCTATCTATTTGCCTTTGGGGTAAGCGCCACCAAAGAAGTGCTGCGCATGGTCGATCCTCGCGATTTGATCGGTGTTGGGTTATTGCTGGGAATGATCTCGGTGGTGCCAGCTTGGTTTATGGGTCAACCCTTTTTGACTGCTCAGTGGTGGACTATCCCAGTGATCGACTTTAAGGCTTCCACGCCGTTAATTTTCGATATAGGCGTTTATTTTGCCGTGCTGGGTTCGGTCACCGGTATGGTGATGACGCTGATGGAGGTTGACAAGGATGAACCTTGAGTTAATAGGAGGCACCGCATGGAACCATTGATGGCAGTAGCGATTGGCCTGCTGTATGCGACGGCTATTTTTATGATGCTGCGGCGCTCTATCGTCAAATTGGTGATTGGCTTGATGCTGCTCTCTAATGCCGCCAATTTATTGATTTTTACCACGGCGGGCATGACCCGTGGAGCACCTCCGCTTATCCCTGAAGGGATGATGCAGCCGCCCAGCGGCGTGGCCGACCCCTTGCCGCAAGCGGTGGTGCTGACGGCGATTGTGATTGCTTTTGGGGTGCTTGCCTTTGCAGTGGTACTGATTCGACGTGCCTACGAAGTGGTTAAGGCCGATGATCTCGATAAGATGAAGGATACTGATACGTGAGGCCTGAAGTAGCTCTTCCCGTCCTCTTGCCCTTGTTATCAGGGGCAATTTCTTTGCTGTTTTGGCGTTCACGCCCCATGCAACGCTTTGTAGCCGTAGCAGGCAATATTGCCCTGCTGATGGTTAGTCTGTGGTTATTTGTAGCGACGCTGTCGGATGGCTACGTCACGATGCAGATGGGTAGCTGGCCAGCTCCTTTTGGCATTACCTTAATTGCTGACTTGTTGAGCGCGGTGATGGTGTTGATGACCGCGATTATCGGCTTGGCGATGGGCATTTACTCGCTGGCCACCACTGGCCGCGGTCACGAAAAATTTGGCTACTACCCGTTAATGCACTTGCTGCTCGCCGGGGTGATGGGCGCCTTTTTGACCGGCGATATCTTTAACCTCTATGTGTGGTTTGAGGTAATGCTGGTGGCCTCTTTTGCGCTGCTAATTCTGGGTGGTGAGCGCGCGCAGATGGAAGGGGCGATTAAGTACGTCACCTTGAACCTGTTGGCATCGGTCATTTTCCTGACCGCCGTGGGGCTGCTTTATGGCATGGTGGGTACACTCAACATGGCCGACATTGCGCTGCGTATGGATGCAGCTGAGCACACTGGCATGGTCGAAGTATTGGCGGTTATGTTTATGGTGGCCTTTGGGATTAAAGCGGCCGCTTTTCCACTGTTTTTCTGGTTGCCAGCCTCTTACCACACGCCGCCGGTCGCCGTTTCAGCACTGTTTGCCGGACTGCTCACCAAGGTGGGCGTTTATGCGATGTTCCGTGTCTTCACGCTGATGTTCGATCAAACCATGGGCTATCTCCAGGACATTATGCTCTGGGGTGCTGCATTCACTATGGTAACGGGGGTGCTTGGCGCTGCGGCTCAATATGAATTTAGGCGGATATTGTCGTTTCATATCGTCAGCCAGATCGGCTACATGATTCTAGGCTTAGCGTTGTATACCCCTCTAGCAATCGCCGGCGGCGTGTTTGCCATCGTGCATAATATGGTGGTGAAGACCAATCTCTTCTTGATCAGTGGTATTACTCATCGATTGCAGGGAACCTACCAGCTTAAAAAAATGGGCGGGCTGTACCGAGAGCGACCTTGGCTTGCCGTGGCGTTCTTCCTTTCTGCCTTCTCGCTAGCGGGGATACCGCCGCTATCGGGCTTTTTTGCCAAATTTGTGATTGTGCGCGCCGGTCTAGAAGTGGAGGCCTATGTCGTTATCGGTATCGCGTTGGCAGTGGGGTTAATGACGCTCTACTCTATGGTAAAAATTTGGAATGAGGTGTTTTGGAAGTCTCTCCCGGAAGATAATCAAGTGCCTGAAACGACCACGCCTACTGGCGATGACGGGCGGTTGTTAAAACCCAGCCTGTGGATGATGTATTTGCCAGTCATGGTGTTGGCGTTATTTTCACTGCTCATTGGTGTGCTTGCAGAGCCGATCATGTGGGTGATGATGGGTATTGGTGATCAGTTGTTCGAACCCTCAGGGTATATTGAAGCGGTGTTAGGGGCGGCAGCCAGTGCCGACGATGTGTTGTTGGAATCATCATCGGGCGTCACCGCATCAGAGGCTAATGCCGAGGAGGATACGCCATGACCGGTGCTATTTGGAATCTACTGCTAGGGCTCGCATGGGTATTGTTAAGCGGTGATTTCACCGGTTTAAACCTTCTTGTCGGGTTAATATTTGGCTATATCACCCTGGTATTGATTGAGCCTCAGCTCGACTCATTGAAGGGCTACCCGGCACGTGTGCCACGCTTCATCGGCTTTATTGGCTTTTTTCTAAAAGAATTAGTACAAGCCAACTTGCGCGTCGCTTTCGATATTGTCACTCCCCCTTGGCATATGAAACCTGGGGTCATTGCAATGCCGCTTTCCGCACGCTCCGAAATGGAAATTACCATGGTGGCCAATCTGATTTCATTGACCCCAGGAACACTGAGCCTAGATGTGTCGGATGACCGTAAGGTATTGTATATCCACGCAATGTTTTTAGACAACGAGGAGGAGCTACGGCGCAACTTAAAAGAGATGGAGCACCGTGCTTTGGAGCTGTTTCGATAATGGATACCGTTATTTTAATAAGCCAAGTCATTATGAGCTTGGCGCTTATTCTTACGTTTGTACGTGTGGTGCGCGGCCCGAGCCTACCTGATCGCGTTGTGGCGTTAGAGCTTTTTTCTACCACCGTGGTGGGATTAGTCGGTGTTTATGCCATCAAGTCAGACGTGGCTAGCTTTTTGGATGCCGCCATTGTGATTGCATTGATGGGATTCTTAGCAGCCATTGCGTTCGCGCGCTTTTTGGAAAGGGGAGGCCCAAGGGATGATTGATTTCATAAAGGGCGCGTTAATCATCGGTGGAGCGCTGTTTATACTGCTTGCCTCAGTTGGGTTGCTGCGGTTGCCAGATTTGTTAACGCGCATGCACGCCACCACCAAGGCTGCGGCGTTAGGCGTCATCTTAATTATGTTGGCGGCAGCTATGCACTTTGCTGAAGTGGGTGTAGTGGCACGCTCTTTTGCTATCATCGTGTTTATCCTGATGACCGCCCCGGTGGCGGCTCACGTGATTGGACGAGCCGGGTACTTTGTTGGCTCTAAGCTGTGGAGCGGTACTGTAAAGGATGAGTTACGCCCTAACTACGATCCTTTAACCCATGAGTTGAAAAGTGGCTTGGAAACCCATGAAAACGCCAAGCGCCAGCCCCGCGAGACTGATCCAGACTAGGCTTGATTAGAGCAGGCCGCATCGTTAGCTAATGAATCACCGCTACTGAGCCACCTTCGGGTGGCTTTTTTACGTTTGGGGTGGCAGGTGTTCAAGCGTTGCTCATTATTTCAGTCGGATTAAAATGTGTACAATAAAATAATGTACAATAATTGTACTGTATAAGATAATGCGTCCATGTTTTTCACCCTACTACGTAAAAAGTGTGATTAGACGTGAGCATGCGACGCAAACAACATCTACCGCAAAAAAACTGTGTTCAATGCCAGCGACCGTTCACTTGGCGGAAGAAATGGGCGCGCTGTTGGAATCAAGTGCGCTACTGCAGTGAGCGGTGTCGTCGTAGTGCTAAGCAGCCATAGTGCTTTGCTTCTAAGTACCATTATCCAAAGTACCAGCATCCAAAGTACCGGGCACCAAAGCACCTCTAGGAGGCACAAGCATGAACAGCACGATTGATATTGTCTGGCTGCAAGACGACCTGCGTATTGCTGATAATCCTCTTTTAAACTTTGCTTCCCTTCCTAGTTATTTGCTGTGTCTCTACGTGTTAGATGAGCAATGGTTCTCGCCGCTGATCGAGGGGGAATCAACACCGCGTATCGGACATGCGCGGTTGCGTTTTTTATGGCAAAGCTTAATAGAGTTACGTGGTGAGCTTTTGAAGCGTGGCAGTGACTTGCTAGTACGTATAGGTAAGCCAAGTGATGTGGTGATTGAGCTGGCATCAACGCTTAACGCCAGGCAGGTGCGTGTGGCCGACCATGCTGGCACCGAAGAAATCGCGCATATTCGTGCTGTTAAGAAAGGTTTGCCCCGTCACACGGCATTTGATTGTATAGAGAGCGGGCGTCTGATTGATCGACAGTCATTGCCTTTTGAACGCGAAGCGCTGCCGGGCAGTTTTTCTGCCTTTAGGCGTAGCGTGGAGAGTGAATGCACCTTTCCTGCCAGCCGTTGCGCGCCCGTGACGCTGCCTCCCTGGCCTGAAGCAGCCAGAGGGTTTCCACCGCTAAAAGCTGTCTGCGAGGAGAGTGCCGTCTGGCAGCCCGACCCTCGCCAAGGTTATGCCTACAAGGGGGGCGAGTCGGCAGCACACGGGCGTCTAAAGGATTACCTTTGGCGCCAGCAAGGCGGTGAAACGTACAAGAAAACCCGCAACGGGTTGCTGGGGGCTAATTTCTCAACCCGTGTGTCACCCTGGCTAGCGCGTGGCTGCCTGTCGGCTCGCCAAGTCAATGATGCGGTAAAGGCCTGGGAAGCAGAAAACGGCAGTAATGAATCGAGCTACTGGATTACCTTCGAGTTACTCTGGCGCGAGTATTTTATCCGCGCTGCCCAATTGGAAGGTGAGAAAATGTTTGGCGCCCGCCAGACAGACAAGCCGTGTGCCGCTTTCAATGCTTGGCGTAATGGCACCACGGGGCTGCCGTTTGTGGATGCCGCGATGCTGGAACTTCGTCACACTGGCTGGCTATCCAATCGTGCCCGGCAAAACGTGGCCAGCTTTTTGGTTAAAGACTTAAAGGTTGATTGGCGCTTGGGGGCGCTATGGTTTGAGCACTGCCTGATTGATTATGATGTGGCCAGTAACTGGGGCAACTGGCGCTATATTGCCGGAGTGGGACGGGATCCACGCCAAGACCGCTACTTTAATGTACTCAAGCAGGCGGGCCATTACGATCCTCAGGGGCTCTATGTTGCTCATTGGCTGAAGCCGCTTGAAAAGCTACCCTACGGTTTAGCGCGCCAACAGCCATGGCGGGCAGACCCCTCTGCGTTTGAAGCTCCCTACGTTGTGCCCGAGCAGTGGGAGCGGTGGTTGATTCCTTGCTTAGAACATCAAGCAAGTGATGAAGCGAGTCGTCATGAACTTGCTGTCAGGGCTAAGGCGCTATGACGCTGTGGAGTAGCGAGCGCCACCTCGCGTGGTGTCTGGGACTCGCTGGTCTTGTTCCATTCATCACTGGTGGCGTGCTGGTATGGTCAGCGCCCTTGGTATGGCAGGCAACTGTCATTGATGGATTTGTTTACTACAGCGCTGTAATTCTCTCTTTCTTGGGTGGTGTGCACTGGGGCAGTGCATTGCAGGTGGCGAGGCCAGGTAATCGTTGGCGTTTACTGTTAGCTATGTTGCCCAGCTTAATCGCATGGCCTGCACTGCTGCTTAACGTTGTAGCGGGACTTTGGGTGCTACTGGCCGGATTTATTCTGATTGGCAGCTACGATTGTAGTCGTGTTGGTCGGAAGGGTTTTCCTACTTGGTACTTTACACTTCGTGGCTTGCTTAGTGTGGTAGTGGGGCTATTACACTTGGTCGTTTTACTACGCTTGAGAGGGTAGGGCTAGCATCCGTTGCTTTTCTGGGCCATTATCAGAACAATGCCATGGATTGCCGAGAGATTGATGCTATGTCTTTGAAAGTAAATGGGTCAGCTAAGGGGCGCCCTGCTCTGTATGCGACATTTCTATTTTTTGTGGGTGCACTGGCACTGAGCAGTGGCCGGGCGCAAGCGAGCCCTCAGCTGATGTCAGAAGTCGACACTCAGGCTGCTTCAGAAGTTAGCTACGCTAATTTCCAACAGTGGCTGCGAGATTTTCGCCAATATGCTGCTGGCCAAGGGATCAGCGAAGCGACACTCAGTAGTGCCCTGGATGGCGTTCGTTACCGTGAGCGTGTGATTGAACTCGACGGCTACCAACCTGAGTTCGTTCGCCCTATTTGGGAGTATCTTGATACCGCCGTTTCATCCACACGTATTAATAACGGGCAGGAAAAGCTAGCTCAACACCGCGATACGGCTCAGCAAATGCAGCAGCGTTATGGGGTGCCCGTCGAAATTCTTGTCGCCATTTGGGGCATCGAGAGTAATTACGGCAGCAATTTTGGTGATTTTTCAACCTTGGAGTCTCTTGCCACACTGGCTTACGATGGCCGGCGCCGAGACTTTGCCCGGGGCGAGCTGCTCGCGGCGTTGCGTATTATTGACCAAGGTGATATCGCCGCTGAGCAGATGAAAGGTTCCTGGGCTGGGGCCATGGGCCATACCCAGTTTATTCCCAGTAGCTTTGAAGCCTATGCGGTCGATGGTGATGGTGATGGCCGGCGTGATATTTGGGAAAGTATCCCCGATGTTATGGCATCAACAGCCAACTACCTTGATCGGGCTGGATGGCAAGCCGGCCAGCCCTGGGGGGTTGAGGTACGCCTCCCCCAAGGCTTTGACTATGCCCAGACAGAGCGACGCAGCAGCGCGGAGTGGCGCAGTCAGGGTGTGCAGGCACTGCAAGGCGCATTGCCAAACTTTGATAGCGCAGCCATTGTGATACCCGCGGGTGCTAACGGCCCGGCCTTTTTGGTAGGTGCCAATTTTCGGGCGATTTTACGCTATAACAATGCCACCAGCTATGCGCTGGCCGTGGCAACCTTAGGTGATGCCATTGCCGGACGTAATGGCATTCAGCACAGCTGGCCGCGTGATCAAGCGTCGCTCACCCGTGACGATGTGCAAGAGCTGCAGCGCGCGTTAAACCGTGTGGGCTACTCAGTAGGCGGCGCGGACGGCGTCATGGGGCCCAATACGCGCCAAGGTTTGCGGAACTTTCAGCGTGATCAAGGGTTAATACCGGATGGGTTTGCGACCCAGGAGCTGCTAGAACAGCTTCGTCAGCGTTCGCAGTAAGCCATATTGACAGGGTGCTTTTACTTTCCAAGGATGATGTTATGCAATTGATGAAAAAAACTTTTTTTAACAGTGTGATATTGGGGGGTATGTTGTTAGGTGCTGGGCTGTCTGCCTCCACAGCGATGGCGGAAGATGAACAAGTCTTCGGCTGGGTTGAAAAAGCGACCTTGCAGCCTTGGGATATCGAGGTGAAAGCGAAGCTTGATAGCGGAGCATTAACCTCTTCGCTGGACGCTCGCGATATTGAGATGTTCGAACAGGACGATGAGGAGTGGGTACGCTTTCGATTGAAGCTTGAAGATCAGGCAAGTGGCGAAGTCTTCAGTGATCAAATCGAACGGCCGCTCTACCGTGAGCTTACTGTGCGCGGCGCAGGCGGCCGTGATGAGCGACCTGTGGTGCTGATGGAAGTTTGTATGGGCGATACCATTTACGAAGAGCAGTTTAGCCTGCGCGACCGCGAAGATATGAACTATCCGCTTCTACTTGGTCGCAGCACCATTAGCCATCTTGGGTTGTTGGATGTGCGTGAAACCTTTTTGCAAGAGCCAGGGTGTGGAGAAAACGCGACCGTTGTGCCCCACGACCCGGAAGATGATCCTTCCTGATTAATTCATCCAATCAATAATGGTGTTTAAAACAGCCGTGACAGAAGAGCTGTCACGGCTGTTTCGACGCGTAAAATGCGTGGGCCAAGATGCATTCCCTCGCAGCCTGCCTGCATTAGCTGCTCTACCTCCCAAGCAATAAAGCCGCCCTCGGGGCCTACTAATAGCAAAGTGGGGTCACTGATGCCTCTTGGGCAGGCATTGGGCATGCCCGGATGTGCCACCAGCCCGCGGCGTTCGCTGAGTAACTCAGGCAATTGCTTCTCTAAAAAAGGCCGAAAACCTTTACTAAGGGTGACCGAGGGTAGCCGGGTGTCACGAGCTTGCTCTAAGCCTAGTACCAAATGTTGGTGAATTTTATCCGTGCGCAACTCAGGTGACTGCCAGTAGCTCTTCTCAACCCGCTTGGTATGTAGCAGGGTGATCTCTTTGACGCCTAGTGCCGTCACATGCTCTAACGTGCGCGCCAACATACGCGGGCGGGGCAGAGCTAATACTAAATGCACGGGTAGTGGCGTCGGCGGAGGCTCGTTAAGGGCTTCCAATTGAAAATACGCACGCTCAGCAGTGAGTTCTTTTAGCAGCGCCTTACCCATATCGCCGCCTTGAACACCGACGGTTAACAGGTCTCCGGGTGCCGAGCGATGGACATCGCGCAGGTGTGTCAGTCGACGTGGATCGGTAATGCAGACGTGGCCATCGTCGGTGAGATCGTTGGGATTGAGCAGAATCAAATTCATAATGATGGTCTATTGGTCACAAAGCAGGCACGGTACGCCTTGCTAAACTATTAAGGTGGCTTGCATGGGCGCGTAGTGCAGGCACAATATCAGTAACGGGAATAAAAAGTCCCTATCGCGTTTAAGGAGATGCGCCGTGCGCGTAATTCGCAAATATGCAAACCGCAGGTTGTACGATACTCAGCAGAGTCGTTATGTAACGCTAGAAGACCTGCGCTGTTTAATCATTGAAGAAGAACCGTTTCGGGTGGAAGACGCCAAAAGCGGAGAAGATCTAACACGTACTATTTTGCTCTCTATCATTATCGAGCAGGAGCAGGCTGATAGCGAAGCGGAAGTGTTTTCTAATGATCTATTGGCGCAATTAATTCGTGTTTACGATATGACCTCACCGCTGCCGCTGTCGCGTTATCTTGAACAGGGTACGCAATTAATGCTGGAGCAGCAGAAGCGGCTGCAAAGCCAGTGGAAACAGGCAATGCGCAACACACCGCTGGAGTTTATGCGCGAGCTTGCTGAAGAGAACATGCGCTTTTGGCAAAAGACCTTGAACCAACCTGGCCAGGCCGACGAGTCGGTTAATGCAGAGCCGCATGAGGGCAATGGCAGCGACGCCAGCGATACCAGTGAAGATAACAAAGCCTCCTCCTGACCCCACTTGGTGCTTCGCTGTGGCATAATGCCGCCGATATACGCTTTCCCGTTTGAGAAGGATGCACATGAAGGTTTTAATGATAGGCGGTGGTGGTCGTGAGCACGCCCTTGCTTGGAAATTGGCGCAATCTAATCAGGTTGAGCAGGTGTTTGTCGCCCCTGGCAATGCCGGCACAGCGACGGAGGCAAAGCTGACCAATGTAGCGATTGCCGCAACGGATCTCGGCAGTCTAGTTGCCTTTGCCCGTGATGAGCAGATTGGCTTAACCGTGGTGGGCCCGGAGGCCCCCTTGGTAGAAGGCGTAGTTGATCATTTCCAGGCTGCCGGTTTAACTATCTTTGGCCCTACTCAAGCGGCCGCCCAGTTGGAAGGTTCAAAATCTTTTACCAAGGACTTCCTGGCCCGCCATGATATTCCTTCGGCTGACTACCAAACGTTTACTGAAGTAGCCCCAGCGCTTGCCTATCTAAGCAAAGTAGGCGCGCCAATTGTGATTAAAGCGGATGGCTTGGCTGCGGGTAAAGGCGTTATTGTGGCGCTTAGTGAAACGGAAGCTGAGGCGGCTATCCGCGATATGCTGGAAGCCAATGCCTTCGGTGATGCGGGTGCCCGTGTGGTCATCGAAGAGTTTCTTGAAGGCGAAGAGGCGAGCTTTATTGTCATGGTGGACGGTGAGAATGTCGTCCCTATGGCCACAAGCCAAGACCACAAGCGTGCTTATGATGGTGACACCGGCCCCAATACCGGCGGTATGGGGGCCTATTCGCCAGCACCGGTGGTCACGCCGGAAGTTGACGCACGTATCATGGAGCAGGTCATTCTGCCTACCGTGCGTGGCATGGCCGCTGAGGGTAATGCCTACACGGGGTTCTTATACGCAGGCCTGATGATCGATGCGGCCGGTAACCCCAAAGTTATTGAATATAACTGCCGCTTTGGTGATCCTGAAACTCAGCCGATTATGCTGCGCCTAACTTCTGATTTTGCCGAACTCTGTTTAGCAGGAGCCCAGGGCAAGCTGGCGGGGCAGCACTGTGAATGGGATCCTCGTGCCGCGGTGGGCGTGGTGTTGGCGGCTGGTGGCTACCCTGGCAGCTACCGCAAAGGTGATGTGATTCACGGCTTAGACGCGGCTGAAGAAACGGGCTGCAAAGTGTTTCACGCGGGCACAGCACTCAATGAGCAGGGCGAGATCACCACGGCAGGCGGTCGTGTGCTATGCGTGACGGCGCTGGGTGATAGCGTCTCTGCGGCACAACAGCAAGCGTATCAAGGCGTTAACGTGATTCACTGGGATGGCGCTGAGTGTCGCCGTGATATTGCCTTTAGGGCAATTGCCCGCGAGGGATAAGCAAGCCTTACGCTAGCAAATACTGACGAGGAAACAGGCATGGAGCGTGTCAAGCTGGATTTTCCCGCTGAAGCGGTCATTCATCGTCACCCTTTGACGGTGCGGGTAACCGATATGAACTATGGCCGTCACTTGGGGCATGATGCGCTGGTGTCGCTGCTCCACGAGGCGCGTATTCAAGCCTTCGCGGCACTTGATCTGCCTGAGTGGGATATGCATGGGTATCCTTCGGTGGTTGCTGATCTCACTGTGCAGTATCAAAGTGAAGCGCGCTGGCCCGATGCGTTAACGATTGCCACCGCCGTACCTGAGCCGCAAGGTAAAGCATTGACGATTTATCAGCGTGTTTACCAAGCGAACTCCCACCAGGTAGTTGCCACCGCAAGAGTCAGTCAGCTCTTGATCGACTTGGCTACCGGGCGTCCTGTCGAGGTGCCTGAGCTGGTTAAACAAGCGCTTTCCCACGCGAGGTGTGGCTGATGTCACGGGAGTATCCGATTATCGCGGTGACCGGCTCTTCGGGAGCGGGCACTACCACTGTTCGGCGCAGCTTCGAGCGCATGTTCCTGCGCGAAGATGTGCATGCGGCGATGGTCGATGGTGATGCTTTTCACCGCTACACCCGCGATGATTTGCACCGCATCTTCCGGGAAGAGCCTGAGCGTAAGGATGAGCTATCGCATTTTGCCGTTGAGGCGAACTTGCTGGATCGCTTGGAAGGGTTGTTCAGTGAGTATGGTGAGCACGGCTCGGGTACTTTTCGGCACTATATCCACGCCGAAGATAAGCAGAAAATCGAAGCGGGCTGCCGAGTAGGTACCTTCACCGAGTGGCAGTCGCTGCCTTGTGGCACCGACCTGCTGTTTTATGAAGGCTTACACGGCGGGCTGGTTACCGAAGAGTATGATATTGCCCGCCATGTGGATCTGTTAGTAGGCGTGGCGCCGACCATGAATCTTGAGTGGATTCAAAAGATTGACCGTGACACCAAGCTGCGTGGCTACTCACAGGAAGCGGTCATCGACACTATCCTCGGCCGTATGGATGACTATGTACGCTATATCCAGCCGCAGTTCTCGCGTACGCACATCAATTTTCAACGTGTGCCGACTGTCGACACCTCTAACCCTTTTGAAGTGCAGGATATTCCCACCGACGCAGAGTCATTCGTGGTTATCCGCTTTCGGGACCCTTCGACCGTGGACTTCCCTTGGTTGCTCGCGATGATCAAAGATTCGTTTATGACGCGTCCACACACGCTGGTTGTGCCGGGTGCGCGGATGTCGCTGGCAATGGAGCTTATTCTTGCCCCATTGGTTAGACATCTTCTCGCACAGAGACGCTTCCGTTAAAGGAGAGTTGTATGGATTGTCTTTTTTGCAAAATCATCAACCACGAAATCCCTGCTGATATCGTTTACGAAGATGACCACGTGTTGGCATTCAATGATATCAATCCCCAGGCCCCTACCCATCAGTTGATTATTCCTAAAAAGCATATTGCCACGTTGAACGATATTGACGAAGCTGACTTGGCACTCATCGGTCGACTCCAGTTTACCGCCGCCAAGCTTGCACGGGAGCAAGGCTTTGCCGAGGATGGCTATCGGGTGGTGATGAACTGCAACGAAATGGGCGGACAAACGGTCTACCATATTCATATGCATTTATTGGGTGGACGCGCATTCACATGGCCTGCCGGTTAAGCTCAGCAGGCCACTATCGCAAGTCAACGGAGTGTTGCCATGGATCGTCAACAGAGTCGTTCAGATCGCCTGATACATCAGTTTGATACTGTTTTACGAACGCTGATGCCACATGCGGCCTCTTCGCAGCGTGCAAGCCCTGCTGATGGGATGGCGGAAGTATCACTCGACAATCATGAGCGCCGTCATGCAGCGGGTTTAATACGCATTAATCATACCGGAGGGGTGTGTGCTCAGGCGCTCTATCAAGGGCAGGGCGTGACCGCGAAACTTCCGCATGGGCGTCACCAGTTGGAGCAGTCGGCACTGGAGGTGATTGATCATCTAGCCTGGTGTGATGAGCGTTTAGAGCAGTTGCAGAGTCGAACGAGCTACTTGAATCCGCTGTTCTATGCCGCCTCCTTTGGTATTGGCGCAGCCACCGGGGCGGTCAGCGATCGCCTAAGCTTAGGCCTAGCCGCCGCGACCGAGGAGCAGGCAGGTAAGCAGCTTGAATCAGATCAACAGTCGCTACCCTGCGGTGACACCCGCTCACGTGCCATACTGCGCCAAATGGCCGTTGATGATGCTCACCACGCCCAACTGGCTTTAGAAGCTGGTGGTGTCCGTTTTCCAGCACCGGTTAAGTGGGGCGTGCGTTTGGCCGCAAAAGTAGTGACCAAAAGCGTTTATCATCTTTGACGCGTTCTGATAGCACTTAGTCGGCTTTGCACTGGTTTAAAAACTTGGTTTAAAAACCTAAAAGGCCCCGCGAAGCGGGGCCTTTTGCTGTCACTATCTGCTGTCATTACAGACTGCCAGCGTGATGCTGATGATCAGGCGTCAATGCGCTTGTACTTCATGCGCTTAGGCGTATCGTTACCCACCCGCTTTCTATGATCCTCTTCGTACTCTGCGTAGTTGCCTTCAAATAAGACCACTTCGGAGTCACCCTCAAAGGCCATAATGTGCGTGGCGATCCGGTCAAGGAACCAGCGATCGTGGGAGATCACCATGGCGCAACCTGGGAAGGCCAGAAGCGCGTCTTCCAGTGCCCGCAGGGTTTCGATATCCAGATCGTTGGAGGGCTCATCGAGCAGCAGCACGTTAGCGCCTTGCTTGAGCGTTTGGGCAAGCTGTAAACGGCCGCGTTCACCGCCAGATAGCTCAGACAAACGCTTCTGCTGGTCGTTACCCTTGAAGTTAAAGCGACCCACATAGGCACGAGAGGAGACTTCGTAGCCGTTAATGTTCAGGATGTCCTGACCATCGGAAACGGCTTCCCAGACGCTCTGCTTGTCGTCTAAGCCGTCGCGCAGCTGCTCGACGTAAGCGATATCAACCGTCTCGCCCACCAGAACTTCGCCCTCATCTGGCTGCTCTTTACCGGTGACCAGTTTGAAGAGGGTCGATTTACCCGCACCGTTACCGCCAACGATGCCGACAATCGCGCCTTGGGGAATGGTGAAGGAGAGGTTTTGGTAGAGCAGCTTGTCATCGAAGCGCTTGGCTACATCACGGAATTCAATGACGTTATCACCTAGGCGTGGGCCAGGCGGAATATAAATTTCATTGGTTTCATTACGTTTTTGGAAATCGCCTGACTGCATCTCTTCAAAGCGGTTAAGGCGCGCTTTGCTTTTTGCCTGGCGGCCTTTGGCGTTACTGCGCACCCACTCAAGCTCTTGCTTGATGGCTTTCTGACGCGAAGCTTCCTGCTTGGCTTCTTGATTCAAGCGCTGATCTTTCTGTTCCAGCCATTGGGAGTAGTTACCCTCAAACGGGATGCCCTGGCCACGGTCAAGCTCAAGAATCCAGCCCGCCACGTTGTCTAGGAAGTAGCGGTCGTGGGTGATCGCCACGACGGTACCGTTGTAGTCGTGAAGGAAACGTTCTAGCCACGCCACCGACTCTGCGTCAAGGTGGTTGGTAGGCTCGTCAAGCAGTAGCATATCGGGGCTGGAAAGCAGTAAGCGGCAAAGTGCTACACGACGACGCTCACCTCCCGAGAGATTGCCAACTTTGGCTTCCCAGGGGGGCAGGCGTAGTGCTTCCGCAGCCACTTCAAGCTTACGCTCCAGGTTGTGCGCGTCAGCCGCTTCGATAATGTTTTCAAGCCTTGCCTGCTCGCTAGCCAGCGCATCAAAGTCGGCGTCGGGCTCTGCGTAGGCCGCATAGACACCATCCAGCTTCTCCTGCGCCTGTTTAATCTCCCCTAGCGCTTCTTCGACGGTATCGCGGACGTTTTTCTCGTCGTCTAGCTGCGGCTCCTGGGGTAGATAGCCAACATTGATGCCAGGCATCGGACGAGCTTCACCTTCAAACTCTTTATCGACACCGGCCATGATGCGCAGCAGTGTGGATTTACCCGAACCGTTAAGCCCCAGCACGCCGATTTTGGCGCCAGGGAAAAACGAGAGCGAAATATCCTTGAGAATTTGCTTTTTGGGCGGCACTACTTTGCCAACCCGGTTCATGGTGAAAACGTATTGCGCCATGGAGATCCGTTAAGTTGATGAAAAGAATAAAGCGACAGCAGCGGGCTACTGGCTGTTATTACAGACTGTTACTACTATCTGATGTTACAGACTAGGAAGTGATGATAGTGGTCTGCGCCAGGAAAGGCTAGGAGCGTATCATTAGCCAGGCCCGCTCAACCGCTGAGAAGGCCGACCCGTTCAAGGCTTACTCTTCTTCGTCCCAGTCATCTTCAATGGCACGCTGAAGGCGGCGTTCTTCCAGCCATGCTTCAACCTGGCGTCGCGCGCGTAAGCTGTCAGCTTTGCTTGGTTTACTTTTGCCGTAGTGGTCATCATTGACGGCGTCTAAGCTTTCGAACTCGTCAGATTCGAGTGCATCGGTAGTAAAAGTTTCACGACTTAGGGGGTCACGGCTCATGTGATGTCCTCCAACCCAGCCGGCGAGCCGGCGTATCAACGGCTTCACGCGAGCACATGTGAGATCACAAAACACATGCCATTCGCAAAGTGAAGCACCTAGCGCAGTTCAAGCGCCTTGCCGCTATATAACGCCAGTTGGGATGAAGTTCAAGCTTTATAGTTTTTTTTGGTGAGAAAGTTAATGATTAACTGTTTTCTCGCTGCTTTTGTAACTCCGCCAGTGCAAGCTGCGCTTCTACGCGTTCGGTTACGTCTTTTTGCACGCCAATGTAATACATCAACTCATCTGCTTCGTCGTAGACCGGCGTAATGGATAGTTCATTCCAAAACATGGTGCCGTCTTTACGATAGTTACGCAGTACTTCGCGAGAAGGGCGGCCATCTTTAAGCGCATCGCGAATAGCGACTAGCGCGTCCTGATCGCGATCTTCGTTCTGTAAGAAGCGGCAGTCACGATACAAAATTTCATCCGCACTGTATCCCGTCAAGCGCTCAAAGCCTTTGTTGACGTAGATGAGGATGTTTTCATCCCCCTCCTGCTCCGCAACGACGATGCCATCTTCTGATGCGTCAACAATACGCTCAAGTAGTTCCGGGCTAATCAAAGGCGATCGTTTCATTAAGTGGTTCCTGTTACAGCTCCAAGTCCTTTCCATGATTCACAGCCGTTTCTTCACCTGTGAACCGGCGGAATGCCCAATTACTTATTATAGGCAGCATAGCAAATGCGCCAGCGCATCACTGCTATCTGGCTCTATGATGGAGAGCGTTGTCATGTATTGCAATCGAGAACGCTATCCTAACGTCGGCAGGCCTATCGAAAGCAGCCTTGAGTTTTACATCGTTTGTTGGCGGCATGTCACTCGACCTCGGGTAATTGATGCGTGCTTAGGGTCGCTCCTATGGCGGTAGCCGCCAGGATGAGTAGTAATACGCCGCTACCAAACCATTGTGCAAAGGCGCCAGTAATCGCGCCTACGATGAGCATTAATACGCCGGTTAACGTATTCGAAAGGGCTACATAAAGCGCACGGTCATCTTGGCTGGCCATATCGACGAGATAGGTTTTACGCCCTAAGCGGACGCCGTGGTGAACAATCACTAACAGAGCGTAAATCGCCGCATAGGGCCATATGCTGTGCGTCCATTCACCGGGTAGCCAAACCAGGCTGGCGGCCAGTAAGCAGCAAATAGCGCTACCGATCGCCGCGTCGCGCATCACGCCACGGCTTGACTGATCCGCCCGTTTACCCCAAATCGGGCTTGCTATCATGGCGGCAAGTCCCGATACCACAACCAGTAGGCCCAAGCCCCCCAGGTCAGTGCCACTTTGGTTTTGTCCCAGTAGCGCAATGTAGGGCAGGGCGAGTGCGCTTGACAGCAGGAGCGCCCGGGCAAGGTTGAAATGTAAAAAAGTGCGATCCTTTTTTAGCAGCGATAGGCCCAATTTAATACTGTCCCAGCCGTTTTCGCCGCCTTCAACCGCGCCGGGGGCTTCTTGAATACGGGCAGCGGCGATGGCGTTCATTATCCATCCGCTAGCAGCAATGGCTAACAGTATCGCTACTACTAAATTGCCTGGGCGGCTATCAAACAGCATTAACACAGCCCCTGCCGCTAGCGTCGCGGCACCGGCAATACTGCCGCTCCAGCCCATTAGCGTACCGCGGCGTCGCTTGGCAATGGTTTTGCCCAGCACATCTTTTGTGGCAATTGAGGAAAACCCTCGGGCCAGCGAGAGCAGAATTAACGCTGCGAGCACTAACGCACCGCCTAAAGTGCCGGTGGTGAATAACGCAAACACGGCAAGCGCTAACGCAGCGAAACCTTGAGTCAGCGCGCCAGCTACCCACACCCATTTTCGCTTAGGTTTTAAGCGGATAAACCCAGCTACAAAAATTTGCGGCAACAGGGCGCCAGCCTCTCGAATGGGTACCAGTAGCCCTACCATCCAGACTGGGGCACCAATAATGCCCATCAGCCAGGGTAGGACTAACCGCGCGCTAGACAGCTCGTCAGCCAGCTTATTACCCAAAGCAGCCCATATGTGCAGAAAAAAATTGCGCGGCTGTTCGTTACAAGCCCCTTCAGGTATGTCGTCGCACATGCGGCTATCGTCATCGCCTGTTAGCCACTCATACAGGCGAGTTTGCGAAACGTTATGGTCGGCCATTGGGGCTCCTTCTTAATCGACCTATTTCAATCGACCTATTTCAATCGATCTATCTCAGGCTAACTCAAAATGACAGAATGACTTCTTAGGATGTCATATTAACTTGTCTAGGAGGTAAGGGATGTCACGTATTCAAATCCGCTATTGCACTCAATGCCAGTGGCTACTGCGTAGCGGTTGGTATGCACAGGAATTGCTCTCAACGTTTGGTGAAGGACTGAGTGAGGTATCGCTTTCTCCCTCCCATGGCGGCACCTTCGAGATCTGGTGTGATGATGAGCTGTTATGGGAGCGCAAGCGCGATGGTGGCTTTCCGGATATCAAACTTCTCAAGCAGCGAGTGCGAGACAAGTTGGAACCAGGTCGAGATTTAGGGCATATCGACCGATGAGCCAGGATCGGCAAGCGATTCTGTTTGGTTTAGGTGCCGTCGCATTATGGTCGACGGTGGCAACGGCTTTTAAAGTGGCGCTTGCTTGGATGAGCCCTGTGCAGCTGATGTGGCTAGCAGCATTTGTCTCATGGGCATTGATGGGGGCGCTGGTCATTAAGCAGGGAGATATCACTACAGCACTACGCACCGGTTGGAAAACAGCCACGTGGGCGGGATTGATGAACCCGGTGGCCTATTATTTGGTGCTTTTCGCCGCCTATGACCGCCTCCCTGGGCAAGAGGCGATGGCGTTGAATTACACCTGGGCCTTGGCGATGGCCTTTTTGGCCCTGCCACTGCTTGGGCAGCGCTTAACGCGCATGGATATTGTTGCAGGGCTGGTCGCCTACGCAGGCGTGTGGGTAATCGCTACACGAGGCTCGGTTTTTAATGTTTCTTTCGCCGACCCGCTTGGGGTCGTGCTGGCACTCGCCTCGACGCTACTGTGGGCGCTTTACTGGCTGCTCAACGCCCGTGACCCACGTCCTCCGCTCGTTGGTCAATGGCAAAATTTTAGCGTAGGCCTACCTGTGTTGACTTTGTTGTTACTGCTCGGCCCCGGTTTCCAATGGCATGGCTGGCCAGCTTTTGGTGCTGGCGTTTATGTGGGCCTGTTTGAAATGGGGGTCGCGTTTATCCTGTGGCAATTGGCAGTACATAAGGTGTCGCGCACGGCCAAGGTTTCTAATCTCATTTTTCTCTCACCTCCCGTGTCACTGCTGTTACTTTTCCTGGTCGTTGGAGAACCTATTTTGCCTTCGACGTTGACTGGGCTAGTGCTCATTCTGCTGGGGCTCGGGCTGCAACAAACCCAGAAAAGCGAACCATCCTGATTATTTTTTTGTGTTTTAATGATGTTCTTATTGTAATTTTTTGTGACATTTGGTTTTATAGCCTCAGGGTGAGTAGGAAATTAACTAAATTAGGCTAAGATCAGCTGATTAAGTTTTAATTACTATGGGTTTACTTCAAAAATTGGGCGCTCGTAGGGATATAGGCTCACTCAGCGATGAGATTTCGCGAGCTTATACTTGAAGCAGTAGTGCAACATAGCTCAGTGGGTCATACGAATAATGAGCTGCATGCAATGAGTGCCACATCATAGGGAACGCTGTCGATGAAAAAAAATGCCGTATCGAGACTTAAAAAAATCTTTTGTCATCATGTCTTTAAGCCGCTGACAGTGACCACGTTGGCATGTGTCCCGCTTACGGCATTAGCGCAGTCTCTTCCTGCTAGCCTCTATGCCCCAGGCGCCACTGATCTTCCCAGTACTATTCAACAAACGATCATTTCCAATCCCAGTGTAAATGCTGCTTGGGCGAATTTTAGCGCTTCCGGGAGCGATGTTAGGGTCGCACAGGGTAATTATTTGCCTACGATTGATATTTCCGCGGGCGTGGGTCGGCAAGATCAGCAAAATGATGGGCGCGGAAGCTACAGCAGTGACTTTGCTGAACTTACGCTCACCCAAATGGTGTTTGATGGGTTTGCCACCCGCAGCGAAGTAGAGCGTTTGGATCGCACTCGGTTGATTGCCTATTTCGAGCTGCTGGGTGCAAGTGAAGAGGTGACGCTTGAAGCTTTTCAGACCTATCTTGATGTGCTTCGCTACCGTGAAATGGTGCGTTTAGCTCAAGAGAACTATCGTGAACACCAGCGGGTGTTCACGCAAATTGAAGAGCGAGCACTTTCTGGGGCGGGCCGTGGTGTTGACCTGGAACAAATCAGCGGCCGCTTGGCGTTAGCGGAATCCAACCTGATGACTGAGGCGTCGAATCTGCATGATGTAACGGCACGCTATCAGCGAATCGTAGGCGAGCTTCCTGCTCAGAATATGTCGCCTGCACCTAGCTTGGCCGATGAACTGCCCACTGATGTTAGTCAAGCCGTCGAAATGGCGTTCGCGGGGAATCCTGATTTCCACGCTGCGATTGAAAATATTGCCGTACAGCGTGCGGAACAAGGGGCTGCAAAGGCCGCCTTTATGCCTCGCCTGGATATACAGGGGCGCACGGGAACCAATAATCAGGACGACTCGATCGCTGGGCGCAGTGATGAGCACAGTATTCAGCTGGTTGCCAGCATGAACCTCTATCGAGGCGGTTCAGATAGTGCAGCCTTTGATGCGGCGAGCACGCGTATCGAACAAGCCGTCAATCAGCGCGAAACGGCTTGTACAAATGTACGTCAAACCACTCAAATTGCTTACAACGATACCCTTCGCTTAGGAGAGCAATTGAGCTACCTAAATGAACATCGCCAATCAATTAACCGGGTTCGCGGCGCCTACCAGCAGCAGTTTGATATTGGCCAGCGTACTTTGCTTGATGTGCTTGATAGTGAGAACGAGTACTTCGAAGCCAGCCGTGCCTTCGCGAATGCAGAGTTTGACCTAACCTTGGCCCAAGCCCGCACGTTAGCGGCAATGGGGCAGTTAATGAGTACTCTTGAGGTTGTACGCGAGGATATCCCAAGCCTTGACGAACTTGGCTATGACGATATAACCCTTAGCGCTGAAATGGCCTGTGGAGTGGAAGGGCCACGCGGCTTTACTCTAGATGACTTTACACGCGGAATATCTTCATTGCCTGCTCACGCTGATATGCCAGCTTCTTCTTATGCCGCTAATGAGCAGCCAGTCATTAGTCAACTGCAAGAAACCGCTATATCCAGCAAAGTAATGCATTCTCCTACTGCCGAGAACGGTCTCTATATTCAGGTGGCATCGTTAAGTGCCCTTGAGCGTGCTGAGCAGTTAAGTGCTCAACTAAGCGAACAGCTGGACAATGACGCCAGGGTCTACGCATTTACGGGTAATTACCGCGTTCAAATAGGCCCAATCCCTACTCTAAATAGCGCTCAGGAACTACAACAAACGCTACAAGGGATGGGCTACGGAGATGCATTTGTCACTAACGGCTGACATGTTTAAATAGTTTTCGGTTTAACAATAGCGTCGTTCTTCGTTTGGCGGCGAAGGGTTAGCGGCTTTCGCTAATCATTGGGGAAAAAGATGCCTAAATAGGCATTAGGGGAATGAGGTCTCTGTGACACAAACCAAGCTGGAAAGGCCGAGCGCTGAAGATGCTAGCGAGCAGCCAATAGGCGATGAGTTACTCGAATGTTTGAAAGCGGTTGCCTCATTTCATCAGCATGAGGTGTCATCAGAGGCCCTTAGAGCTGGCTTGCCCTTGGAGCAGGGGAAGTTAACGCCTTCCGTATTCGGTAGGGCCGCTTCCCGTGCTGGGCTGACGGCGCGGATTGTTAAAAGCAAGCTGTCCGCGCTTAACCCAGCACTATTTCCCGCTATCCTATTGCTGGAGCCGGGCAGGGCGTGCGTGCTGTTAGGGATTGATCTCAAACAGCAAAAAGCCAACGTTATTTTTCCTGAGCTATCTGAATCAAACGTTGAGCTGCCTCTTGACGAGCTGTATGCAGGCTATAGTGGCGAAGCTATTTACGTTCGCCCCAAGTTTCTTGCGGATAACGCGTCTGAACCAGGAGTTAAGAAACGCCGCGATCAGCACTGGTTTTGGGGAGTTATTCGCGAAAATAGACCTCTCTATCGCGATATCGTATTGGGATCGGTGGCTATCAACGTGTTTGCCATCGCAATGCCGCTGTTTGTGCTCAACGTTTACGATCGGGTGGTACCCAATCAGGCTACGGAAACACTTTGGGTGCTCGCAATAGGCATCTTTATAGTGCTGTGCTTTGATTTGGTGCTCAGGTTGATGCGCAGCAGCTTTGTCGACTTAGCCGCTAGCCGGGCGGACGTGAAGCTCTCTTCTTCTATTATGGCCAAAGCATTAGGTTTGCGTTTAGAAGACCGCCCAGCATCAACCGGTGCGTTCACTTCCACACTGCAATCCTTTGAGTCGGTGCGTGCCTTTATTGGTTCGGCAACTATTTTAGGCATTGTCGATTTGCCCTTTGTACTGATGTTTGCGGCGATTATCGCGCTGATTAATCCTTGGCTAGTGCTACCGGTGTTGGTTGGGATTGTGTTTGTGTTGCTCTACGCATTGGCTGCTCAGGGTAAGCTTCATGAGCTTTCACAAACTACCTGGGAAGTCGGCGCGCAGCGCAACTCGCTGTTGGTGGAATCGATTTCCCAATTAGAAAATGTTAAGGCCCTACGAGCTGAGAGCCGTATTCAGCGCCATTGGGAAAAGTCATCGGCCTTTCTTTCCCGTACCGGCGCGCAGTTAAAGATGGTCAGCACTTCGGTCTCCAACGTGGCTCAGTGGGCGCAGCACAGTGTAGCGGTGTGCGTCATTATCGTGGGTGTTTATCAAATCATCGAAGGTAACCTCACCCAGGGTGGATTGATTGCTGCTTATATGCTTTCTTCCCGTGCAATGGCGCCGATCAGTCAAGCCGCGGCGTTGCTGGCGCAATATCATCAGTCCTCAACGGCGCTTGAGTCACTAAACACGGTGATGGATAAGAAAGTAGAGCGACATGAAGGCAAAGCCTACGTAGAAAAGCCCAGTTTCGCTGGCAATATACGCCTTGAAAAAGTCACGCTGCGTTACCCAAATGAGGAGCGCGAAGCGCTTAAAGACGTATCGGTGACCATTAAATCGGGTGAAAAAGTGGCCTTATTAGGTCGCATTGGCTGCGGTAAGTCGTCATTAAACAAATTGGTGTTAGGGTTTTATCAGCCGTCATCGGGTGCCGTGCTGGTTGATAACGTGGATATTCGCCAGTTAGACCCTCTGCAGCTGCGTCGCCATATCGGCTATGTTCCCCAGGACGTTAGCCTCTTCTCCGGATCGCTTCGGGACAATATTGTGGCGGGAGGCGGTAGCGACCGCGTTGATGATGAGGCGTTGCTTAGAGCGATTGACTTGGCAGGTCTAGAATCACTCGTTAACAACCACCCACATGGCGTGGATTTGCAGGTTGGCGAACGCGGACAAGCGCTTTCTGGTGGGCAAAAGCAGTCCGTCGCCATTGCCCGTGCACTGGTGCAGGATCCGCCTATTTTGTTGTTGGACGAACCCACAAGCTCTATGGATAACGCCAGCGAAGAGGCGTTCAAAGCCAACTTAAAAAATGTGGCAGCAGGAAAAACCATCTTGGTTGTCACACACCGCACCTCGCTACTTTCACTGGTTGATCGCATCATTGTTATGGATGGTGGCAAGGTCGTGGCCGATGGCCCGCGGGACACCGTGGTCGAGGCGTTGCGTAAAGGCCAGATCGGGAGGGCATCGTAATGGCGCGTAAACCCTCATCCACGACCGAGCAAAAGGGCTTTGATGCCATTGGTCGATTCTCAGAAAAAGGCCAAAAACCGTTTCGGCCTTTTATGGATCGGCTGTTTGCCAAGCGTGTTTCTTCCGCCCACTTAAGCCGTGATTGGGCAAGCGATACCGATTGGGCGCGTATGCAACAAGAGCCCATTCGTGCGCGGCTATTCCTGTATACCGTTCTGCTCACCGTTGTTGCGCTGTTAGTGTGGGCGTATTTCGCGTCTATCGATGAAGTGACCCGCGGAGCTGGGCGGGTGATTCCCGCCAGCCAGTTGCAGCGTATTCAGTCGTTTGACGGTGGTGTTATTGAACAAATCTTTATTCGCGAAGGGCAGATTGTTGAAGCAGGAGAAGTGCTGATGCAAATCGACCCCACCCGTTTTGTCTCTGATTTTCGCGAAAACCGCGCTCAGCGTTATGCGCTTCAAGCGCGTGCCGAAAGGCTACGGGCGCTAGCTACGGGCACCGCGTTTGAGCCCTCCGAAGAGCTGCGTCAAGAAGTACCTGACATTGTGATGCAAGAGCGCGAGGTGTATGAGAGTCGCCGCGAAGAGTTGCGCGAGCAAGAAAACGTCCTTAATGACCGAATTCGTCAACGTCGGGAAGAGCTACGAGAAGCACAGGCCCGCCGTGATACCGCCCAACGTGAAGTCAATATGGCCAGTCAGGAACTTAACTTGACACGGCCGCTGTTGGCTTCGGGGGCTGTTTCCGAAGTTGAAGTACTGCGTTTACAGCGAGATGTGTCAGGCGCGACTGGCGAGCGCAATCAAGCTGATGCCGCTGTTTCACGCTTAGAGGCCGGGGTGGAAGAAGCCGAGGGACAGCTACTAGAGCTAGGTGCCGAACGTAGAAGTGAATGGCGAAACGATCTGGCTCAAACGCTGGGCGACTTGAATGCATTACAACAATCGGGAACTGGGTTACAGGATCGCGTTCGGTTGACAGAGATTCGCTCGCCGGTTGACGGTATTGTTCAACGCATTCACATCAGCACCATTGGTGGCGTTGCTCAGCCGGGCCAAGAGGTGGTGGAAATTGTTCCCACCGACGACCAGTTGCTGGTTGAGGCACGCATCGCCCCGCAAGATATCGCCTTTCTGCATCCAGGGCAGCCTGCGACTATCAAACTCACGGCTTACGACTATGCCATTTACGGCGGCTTGCAGGCCGAGCTTGAGCGTATTAGTGCCGATACCATTACTGATGATGACGGCAATACCTTCTACCAAGTGCGTGTGCGCAGTTTAGCAAATGAAAATGTCGCCGATAGATTACAAGTAATTCCCGGCATGACAGCGCAGGTGGACATAGTGACGGGCAAGCGCACGGTGATGCAGTTTTTGCTGAAACCTGTCTTAAGAGCGTGGCGTGATTCCATGGGGGAACGCTGATGAAACACTGGTTCATAACAACGGACGGAAACTTAAAAGCGCGTTGGAAAAAAGCGTTTCCCGAGATGATAGCCTCCAGACCGGATGTATTTATTGGTAAAGCACAGCCTAATGATGTGGTGTGGCTGTCTACAACGGTTGAATCTTGGTCAGAACTTATAGGTGCTATAACTGCCAAGGGGGCTATTGTCGTTGTGCTAAGTTATTCGCCGGATGACCGTGAAGCGTTGAGGTCATTGGATCTGGGAGCGCGGGGATATGTTCATACGCTTGCGGCGCCAGAGGTGCTTCAGCAGGTGGCAGTGGTGGTTACTAACCAAGGCGTCTGGGTTGGTCAAGAGTTGCTTGCTAAAGTGTTAGGGGGCTCCTTTAAAGCACTTCAGCAACGTGCTGAAGGTGGCGGCCATTTCAATACAGCGCAGCTTGGGAACTTAACCGACCGTGAGCGAGGCGTAGCACTTGCTGTGGTGCGGGGCGCAACAAATAAAGAAGTTGCACGGCAGCTAGACATTACTGAGCGTACAGTAAAAGCGCACCTCACTGCTATTTTCAAAAAACTGGCCGTTCGAGATCGCTTACAGCTTATTCTAAAGCTGGCACCGATAATGGAACGTGTTCCCGAGCGCTTTTAATTTTATAACTTAGCGCAGGCAGCATCTCGATATCTTTCAGCGCTTATTCGATACGTTTCTGACCCTCACATTAGCCTCCATTATTGAGCAACTTAATGCCGGGTATTAAAAATTCTTCATTGGATAGCTCGCTTCCATTAAGTAAGTCGAGTATTGAGCCTGCTGCCCGATCGGCTGAGCTTTCGCTTGCGTTGGAGAATATGGGCGACGTTGTGATGCCTATGTGGCTGGACAGGCACGCACGGCTTGCGGAATTTTCGCAGGTAATGTTGATTTCAGTAAGTGATGGCTATGAACGTGCACAAGTCACGTCTATGCAGCTTGATTTGAATAGCTTGCAGGCAGGCAACTGGGCGGTGTTAGTACCCACTTTGAAGCAAGCATTGACACGGCTGGAGCGAAAGTTTTCCCACCCTTTGGTGTGGTGTCGGTTGGAATGGGCTTTTGCCGTGCGCGAGTGGCAGTGGCAGGCGCTGAAACAGGAGATTCAGCGCTGCAAGCGTAACTATTGTCGTAGCGGCTTAGCGTTTGTGGGTAAGAAATTTCCTCGACTCTTGCTGACAGAGATGGAGCTCAATGCCAATGCCTGTTTGTATGCAGGCAATCGGGTTGCGCACGCTGAAGTTAACCAGGCTAACCTTGAGCGTTTTATAAAAGCACGTCATGGTTCCAGCCAAATGCCGGATTTTGCCGATAATATGCCGGTATGGAGCTTTTCCACTGCTGGCGTGTTTCTAGACGTTAGCGGTGAAACGCCAAGTGTACATGCTCTGGATACCCAGCCTAGGCGTTGGGGTAGGCGAGAGGCTCCACCTCTGACAATGGATTCCTCGGGGGAGTTGATAGCTCGTTCTACACGCTTTTTGGGCAAGCAGGTGGGGCAGGATGGTCGCTATGTGTATGGCTATTTCCCCTGCTTTGACCGCCGCATCAATACCTACAATGTGTTGCGCCACGCCAGTAGTACCTATGCGTTATTGGAAGGCTATGAGGCTTGCTCGGATCAACGGCTTTTAAATGATGAGCAGCTTAAACGGATACGCCAACAGATATCTTGGGCGCTTAATGGCATATGTTCCCAGTTTATTATTCATCGCCAAGGGGCAGCCTATGTGGTGGATACAGGCAATATCATCAAGCTGGGAGCCAACGCGGTCGCTATTCTGGCGTTGGTAAAGTATCACCAGGTCACAGGAGACGATGGTTATGCTGATCTGGCAGATGCGCTAGCGCTGGGTATTGTACGAATGCAGGAAGCCGATGGTAGCTTTGTGCATGTACTCAACGCTGCAGATTTATCGGTCAAGGAAAAGACACGAATAATTTATTACGATGGTGAAGCTGCATTTGCTCTGATGCGGCTTTACGACCATACCCGCAATAGTCGTTGGCTGGACTGCGTGGTCAAAGCGTTTGACTACTTTATCGCCAATGGGCACGAAAAGGCGCATGACCACTGGCTTGCCTACTGCTCAAATGAGTTAGTGACGCATCGACCAGAGCGGAAATATTTCGCGTTTGCGGTGCGCAATATCGCGGGCTATGTCGATTTTATTCGTGAGCGGATCACCACTTTTCCCACGCTGCTTGAGCTGGCAATGGCGTTTCACAAGACGCTGCTCAAGCTGGAGACACGCCCTGATTTAGTCGATGTGCTGAATGGGTTTGATGTCAATGCGTTTTACCGGGCACTGCATACCAGGGCGAACTATCTTTTGAATGGTTTTTTCTGGCCGGAAGTCGCTATGTACTTTAAGGCACCCGCTACTATCGTGGATGGTTTTTTTATTCGCCACCACAGTTTTCGCGTAAGGATTGACGATGTAGAACACTACCTTTCTGGGTTGGTCGCTTATCAGCAGATGCTTCGCAAAGGCGAATATGCCAGCATCAAGCCCCCGCTAAAGAATAGGCTTGATGCTGAGGCTATGGCTTCGGCAACTGAGGGAACATGGGTATCAGCACCACCGGATAAGTGGCTGGCAAGAGGATTATGCTGTTGGCCAAAATCCTTTCAACCTGGGCAGGTGGTTGTCGCTCGGGGTAAGGAAATGGAGAAAGGTTTTTTGCCATTTGCGGCGGTGAAGTCACTAGTCACTAAAGGTGCTTCTGCAGTGCTTTGTGATGATGGCGAGGCGTATCGCGATATCGGCATTCCCGTGTTAAAAGTGCGCGATGTGCGGGCTGCGACACTGGCCATCGGGCAGCGACAACGGCGCTGTTATGCTGGCCGCGTCGTTGGTATTACTGGAAGCGCAGGCAAAACAACGGCGGTGGCAATGCTAGCCCATGCGCTGAGCTACAACAGTTTAGTAGGGCAAACGCAAGGCAGTGCCAATCTTCCTATTGGCATTGCCTGGAACATTGCTTCAATGCCCCAAGAGGCACACTACTGGGTGGTTGAAATGGCCATCGGTTCCATGGCTTACAATACGGAACTTGCTCGCCCTGATATCGCTATTATTACGAATATCGCTGCTTCGCATCTAGCCTATCACCACTCGTTGGACGAAATTGCCCGTAAGAAAGCGCTTATTTTTCAGAGTATGCCCCCCAATGGGGTCGCCATTCTCTATCGTGATATGCCGCACTATACTTATCTTGCGGAGCAGGCAAGGAGCTACCACCTAAAGGTCGTCAGTTTTGGCGAACATGTTGACGCTGACATACGCATGCTTGAGTTTGCAGGCAACAGCGGGCGCATTAAGCTTGATGGCACTTCGTATGAGCTCTGCATGAGCGCCATTGGACGTCATATGCTGCTCAATGCCATGGCGGTACTGGCAGTGGCTAGGCACGATAACCTTCCTCTAGACATAATAGTGCCCCGCCTAGCGTCTTTTCAGGCGGTGGCAGGCAGAGGTGAAGTGAGATCCATTGATTACCACGGAGTGGCGATCACTGTGTACGATGAAGCTTATAATGCCAATCCTCTATCGATGCGTATGGCGCTGGAGGCTTTCTCCGCGCTGTCCGTACAAGCTAACCAGAAGTTATTAATTCTCGGTGATATGCTGGAGCTTGGCTCAGAGGCAGAGGCTCTGCACCTGGAACTTGTTCCCATACTTACTGCACTACCGGTTAGGCAGATACTGCTATGTGGACAAAATTGCCAAGCCTTAGCCCCATTACTGGGAGGGGAGGCCGCCGGCGTGTTTCACTTTGCGGATGTCAAAGCACTAGAAACAGCTCTACCTGGACACTTAAAACCTCAAGATTGTGTGCTTGTTAAGGCTTCCCATGGCATTGGGTTGCACACGCTTTTTTCATCATGACGGCTATCTGTAACTACGTCTCGATAGCTCGGTATGGGTGGGGGGCTCTGCTCCTGTTTTGTGTGGCGTTGCTAACCCTTGATACTGCTCATTCGCAGTCCGAAGTCGGCGAATGCTATTACCTACAGCGTGATAGATTGCTTGAGCCGTTGGAAAATGAGCCGAAGCCTGCAAAGGGTGTTAATGCCATGCACTTCTTTGTCGAGAGCCCTGAACCGAGTGCGGAACTACCTTCTACGCGGCTTGATGATCTGGAAATTCAGCTGAGGGCTGCCGATGCACTCTATAGCGAAGTATTGGGCCTCACACCACCCTTGCATATGCCACGCTATCAGCGTGCGGGCTTCATTATGGTGATTTTACGTGCGGATCAAACACGTGGCGGTCAGGCTTATGACGAAGTTGTGCGCAGCGCTGCCTCGCCAGGTTGTCATATTCGCATGGCACTGGGTGGGCAAGTGGATGCAGCACAAAACCTAACCCCTGCACATGAGCTATTTCATCTGTACCAAAACGCGCACATGATGTTCAAGCAGGGTTGGGTGCATGAAGGATTGGCTCGCTGGTCGGAATCGCTATTGAGAGGAAATTTACAAGAGGGGCCTCCCTTGCCTGCGAGTGTCGAGGCACTTGAGAGGTTGTTGCAAGAGAGCTATGGCGCAGCGCCATTTTGGCAGCGATTGTTTTATCTGCTTGATGCCCAAGCAATTAAATCCATTCCCGACGCGCTTCGTGATAAACGTTACCATGATGGCAGCCAGGTAGTAGCGACCGAATTCTATGGGAGCACATTCCTGCCGCTACTTTTTGCTTCCCTGGATGAGGCCGGTGCAGCGTTGTCTCAACAAGAACAATGGCCTGAGTATGGTTGGGCAGAAGCAGAGCAGCGCAGTCTGCGCCATAACGAGGTCATTTTATCCGCAGTGCACCATGCCGTTTCAACCTATATGCCGATAGCAAATCAGCCGGACGAGTTACGCGTATTTATGCAACTTATAGAGCCAATGGCTGAGCGATGAGCAACCTAGCGGCACGCAGTGAGATGGGTGAGATTCATAGTGATCAAGTTCGCGGCTTAATGGTAGCGCTGGCACGCGCGGTGCTGTGGCCATTTCGCTGGCGCGTGGTCGCTATCCTGTTGATGCAGATCGTCAGCCAAGTAATGCTATTGGCAAGCCTAGTGCTCCCCTGGCAACTACTTCAAGTGCTAATAACCGGCCATAGCCGCATCGATGGCTGGGTGCCTGGGGCAGATAATGACAGTGGAAAAATAGCGGTGCTGATAGCCTTGGCAGTACTCTGTTTTTGCTCCTATGCCCTTCTCCAATGGCTGGTTAAAAAGGCCGTCGCGAGTCTTTCGGCCACGATACTGCAGCACTTAAATAAAACACGCTTGGTTACTAATCACCGCTTACTTGGCAACCGTGTACTGAGTGTTGTGATAGGCGCCATATCATCAACGGTTATTGCACTGCTATTTTGTCTGTTGATCGCACTTCTGCATCCCCTGTTAGCGCTATTGGCAGTGGTATGTGTGCTTGGGTTGGTAATAGTAGTTTGCTTTTACTATCGCTTTGAAAGAGTGCAGAAAATCCAAGGCATGCTGCAGGGCAACGTGCTTACCGTGATCAATGTCAGTTTTGTACTGGGTTTTTTGATCATAGTTTTGGATTACCTAAATGGCACTATGCGGCCGCTCCTGACGCTATTTATACTGTTGCTGAGTATGCGCCAGCTCATGGCGGCAAGTATTAATGGGCTGGTGAATTTCTTAAGTATTATCAAGTATTTTCAGCAGATTAATATGCTGCTTTTACCCCGCTCTCAGCAGGTCTCTCTGTTTTCAATTACTGATTTTGCTCAACGTTTTGAACAAGCAACTCTCAAGCAGTGGCTATTACCCTGGCTGGCTGAGCGTCAGCACTGTAACGGCGATCTTGATGTTTTACAGTGTCGTCTGCTAAATGGGCGGGCGATAGCGCACGTATTGGTGCGAGATACGGATGGTGGCGGTGCCCCACGCTATGTATTGCTCAAATGTTATGTGCCTGCTCGGGAGAATGAAGCACTTCATGAAGCTGCGCTTCTAAAAGAAGTAAGCGGGTATTGCTATGGCACTATTCCTACAGTGCCTGTTTTACTGGAAAGCGGTCGCTTGCCTTGGTGCTCTTTTGTATTGTTGGAGGTGGGCGACAAACTTCCTCAATGGAAAAACTCAGAAGAACGTAAACCTTGGATGAATGAGCTGCGTCAATGCCTGTTTCACGTTCCATTACCTGATCGGCTGATTGCTCAATACACAGCAACTTTCGACTCTTTACCCGAGCGTATGAAGAAAATAAAGGCTTCGCATTTTGCGTATTTGACGCACTCGGATAAAGAAAGCTTTCAAGTTGAGCTTTTTATGCATTTATGGCCATTAATGGTGGCTGAGGTGGAAAGAATCCCCAAATGCCTGACGGTGCAAAATCCGAGTAGCGCACGTATGGCAAATATAGACAGCCACATGCTGCTCATGGACTGGCAGGGGTGGGTATATGACACGACGGGGGCCTACTGGCCATTATCAGCAAAACTGCATGCCGAAGTGCTTGAAGTTATGGAAAGTCAGTGGGAAGTCTCGCGTGTCCAGCTAACCTGGTCTAAATTTGACACTCCCGCCATTGCCGCAGATTACGTTGCCTTGGCTGCGCGCGCACACGAATTTTGTCAGCGTTGTCAGGCTAATAATGATTCTGGAGCGCTTAATATGATGGCCGGCCTTATAAAAGCTTATGGTGCAATAGAACATCGTCATTCTTTTTTTGCTGACCAAGATCATGTTGCAGGCTTGCATCGTATTTTGAGCTCGGAGAAAAAGTAGCTACTACTCATAAATGCCTGTATCGGTTTTACTGAACAGTTGCCCCGCACACAACCCCTTGCCTGCCAAGACAGCCCTGAAAGTCACTTGCATTCTTTTTCCTGCCACTTTGCCCCTATTGTCCACCGGTACAATATGAAACCGTCTTGATCAAGGCTAGGCTTGCTTCAGAATGCCGCAAATAGCCATTTTCATTAGGCTTCAATAAAAAGCGGCGACCCTTTTATTAAATGGTGGGCGGAGAACAGCATATGGCAACGGCAACAGTTATCGCGATTTCAGGTCAGGCTTGGGCACGTGGCGAAGACGGCAACCTGCGCGAACTGCGCATTGGCGACGTTCTTCAGGAGGGCGAAACGCTCATCACATCTGCGGACGGTCGTGTTGAGCTAGACTTTGCCGACGGAACAGGCGCTAACGTTGTCGAGGGTGGCCAAGAAGTTGCTGTTACTTCCGAACTTGATATTGACGCGATTGTCGCCACCGATGCCAGTGTCCAAGACGACGACCTTGACGCGCTACTTGCCGCTCTTGACGACGAGGAGGGTGATCTACTCGACCTTCTTGACGCGACTGCTGCCGGTGGTGGCGCCGGCGGCGGTGGCGGCGGTAGTGACTTCGTTCGCGTTGCACGTATTGCTGAAGAAACCGACCCGCTAAGTTTCGAGACTGAAGGAGGCTTAGAGGGCGCTGAGTTTGTTGAGTTTGATGATGGCGCGGCCGCTGCTTCAGATGAACTAGATGATACGGACGCCGATGCAGACGCAGACGCAGACGCAGATGCAGATTCTGACGCAGATTCTGATGCGGATGCCGACTCAGATGCTGACGCCGATGCGGATGCAGATGCAGACGCAGACGCAGACGCAGACGCGGATTCTGACGCTGACGCAGATGCGGATGCCGACTCAGATGCCGATGCAGATTCTGACGCTGATGCGGATTCTGACGCTGATGCCGAC
>NZ_LXRG01000172.1 GCF_001651035.1 Halomonas sp. ALS9 | reverse complement strand
CGACTCAGATGCCGATGCGGACGCCGATGCAGATTCTGATGCCGATGCGGACGCAGATGCGGATTCTGATGCTGATGCTGATGCAGACGCTGACGCCGATGCAGATGCAGATGCGGATTCTGACGCCGATGCAGACGCCGATGCAGATTCTGACGCAGATGCGGATTCTGACGCTGACGCCGATGCAGATTCTGATGCCGATGCCGATGCTGATGCGGACGCAGATGCGGATTCTGACGCCGATGCAGACGCCGATGCAGATTCTGACGCAGATGCGGATTCTGACGCCGATGCAGATTCTGATGCTGACGCCGATGCAGATGCAGATGCAGATGCAGACGCCGATGCAGATTCTGACGCTGATGCTGATGCTGATGCTGACGCCGAT
>NZ_LXRG01000171.1 GCF_001651035.1 Halomonas sp. ALS9 | reverse complement strand
CCGATGGTTTCGGTTTTGTTCTTGCCGACTTTGTTCGACCAGTTTTTACCGATGCGGTCGGTTTCGTTGCCATCCACCGTTTTGCGGCGGTTCTTTTGCACGGTAAAGGTTTCGTTACCGTCGACGGTATGGGTCTCGTTGCCATGCACCGTGTGGACTTCATGGCGATGGACGGTGCGGGTTTCGTCGCGGTCGATGTCGGTAGTGCGGTCGCGAAAGACGTGCAGGGTGCTATCGCGCTTGATG
>NZ_LXRG01000170.1 GCF_001651035.1 Halomonas sp. ALS9 | reverse complement strand
AGATGCAAAAAAAACCCCGCTTTGTGAACTGCACCCCAAAAGTTGGACACTCCTCCAACGATTGGGGTGTTTTTCATGGCGAAACATAATGAAGAGTTCAAACTGTTAGTCGTACAGCGTTACACAGAAGGACAGCTGGGTTATAGGAGTCTGGCCAATCAGTACGGTCTTGACCACGCCACCATCAGGCGTTGGGTTAAAAGCTATGAACAACATGGCCTGCACGGCTTGCAGAAGAAGTTCAGCCGCTACAGTGCAGAGTTTAAATTGTCGGTGTTGCAACGGATGAGGCAAGAGGATCTCTCGGCCCGACAAGCGATTGCCTTGTTCGATATCCGAGGTGGAGTGGGTGTCGTGCGGGGGTGGGAAAGTCAGTATCATAAAGGAGGCTTCCAGGCGTTGGAGCCTAAAGCCCGAGGTCGCCCGACGAAGATGCCCACAGCAGAGCCCCCCAAGCCCCCACTTCCAGTGACGGAAAAGAGCTCACTGGAGCAACTGCTCCAAGAGAACGAATACTTGCGAGCAGAGGTGGCCTACCTAAAAAAGTTGAGGGCCTTGCGTCAGTCCAAAGAGCAAGCCGCGCAGAAAAAGCGCGACTAGTCCTTGAACTGAAGCATGGCCATCCTTTACCGGTGCTGCTAAAAGTAGCCGAACTGTCGCGTAGCACCTTCTATTATCAGGTAAAGGCTCAGCAGTTGGATGATCGACATGCGGGTCTGAAGCGTCGCATTCACGCCCTCTACGAGCGTCACAAAGGGCGCTACGGCTATCGCCGCATCACAGCAGCGTTGCGCCAGACGGGCGAGCAGGTCAACCACAAGACAGTCCAACGCCTGATGCAGCATCTGGGTTTGAAGTCATTGGTACGCCCGAAGAAATACCGCTCCTATCGTGGACAACAGGCCAGTGTGCCAAACCTCCTTGCCCGTCAGTTTCAGGCTGAACGCCCCAACCAAAAGTGGGTCACCGACGTCACGGAGTTCAATGTCCGAGGCGAAAAGCTCTACCTGTCTCCCGTGATGGATCTCTACAATGGGGAAATTGTGTCCTACACAATGCAGAAACGGCCAGCGTTCTCACTGGTAGGGGAGATGCTGAACAAAGCCTTGGCCAAGCTGGCC
>NZ_LXRG01000169.1 GCF_001651035.1 Halomonas sp. ALS9 | reverse complement strand
GACTCATCTACCAGGCTCGCATTCTGCTGGGTGACACTGTCCATTTGCGAGACGGCGGTGTTAACTTGTTCGATACCCTGAGACTGCTCGCGGCTCGCGGTGGCGATTTCAGCCATCAACACGGTGACGCGCTGAACGCCATTGACGATCTCTTCAAGCGACTTACCCGCTTTGTTGACCAGGCTTGAACCGGTGTCAACTTGGCTGATACTTTCTTCCACAAGCTTTTTGATGTCTTTGGCAGCATCAGCACTGCGCCCAGCCAGGTTGCGCACTTCATTGGCCACCACGGCAAAGCCCCGGCCTTGCGCGCCCGCCCGAGCGGCTTC
>NZ_LXRG01000168.1 GCF_001651035.1 Halomonas sp. ALS9 | reverse complement strand
GACACCATCGCCGGTGACGACGTGATCAACGGCGAAGAAGCCACCCAAACCATCAGCGTGACCGGCAGCGTGGGCGGCGACGCCAAAGCAGGCGACACCGTCACCCTGACCGTGGGTGACAACAGCTACGAAGGCACCGTGGGCGAAGACCTCACTTATGCCATCGACGTCCCGGGCAGCGTGCTGGCCGAGAACGACAGCGTGACCGCTGAAGTCACCGGTAGCGACGCCGCAGGCAACGCCTACAGTGCTGACGCCGCCCGTGACTATGGCGTCGACACCGACGCCAGCGCCACGATCACCATCGACACCATCGCTGGTGACGACGTGATCAACGGCGAAGAAGCCACCCAAACCATCAGCGTGACCGGCAGCGTGGGCGGCGACGCCAAAGCAGGCGACACCGTCAC
>NZ_LXRG01000167.1 GCF_001651035.1 Halomonas sp. ALS9 | reverse complement strand
CAATAGCGGCTTTCACCTCTTCAGGCTTATGACCATCCACATTGGGCACCACGTGCCAGCCGTAAGCGTCAAAACGCTTGGCGGTATCGTCGGTAAACCAGCCTTCCACTTCGCCATCGATAGAGATGCCGTTGTCATCATAGAGAGCAATCAACTTACCCAACTGCTGGGTACCGGCTAGCGAGGCGGCTTCGTGGGAAATGCCTTCCATTAAGCAGCCATCACCC
>NZ_LXRG01000166.1 GCF_001651035.1 Halomonas sp. ALS9 | reverse complement strand
GCGTGCTGGCCGAGAACGACAGCGTGACCGCTGAAGTCACCGGTAGCGACGCCGCAGGCAACGCCTACAGCGCCGACGCCGCCCGTGACTATGGCGTCGACACCGACGCCAGCGCCACGATCAGCATCGACACCATCGCCGGTGACGACGTGATCAACGGCGAAGAAGCCACCCAAACCATCAGCGTGACCGGCAGCGTGGGCGGCGACGCCAAAGCAGGCGACACCGTCACCCTGACCGTGGGGGACAACAGCTACGAAGGCACCGTGGGTGAAGACCTCACGTATGCCATCGACGTCCCGGGCAGCGTGCTGGCCGAGAACGACAGCGTGACCGCTGAAGTCACCGGTAGCGACGCCGCAGGCAACGCCTACAGTGCTGACGCCGCCCGTGACTATGGCGTCGACACCGACGCCGCGGCCACCATCACCATCGACACCATCGCTGGTGACGACGTGATCAACGGCGAAGAAGCCACCCAAACCATCAGCGTGACCGGCAGCGTGGGCGGCGACGCCAAAGCAGGCGACACCGTCACCCTGACCGTGGG
>NZ_LXRG01000165.1 GCF_001651035.1 Halomonas sp. ALS9 | reverse complement strand
TATTCAGTGCATGATACTCATCTTATGATGAGTGGGTTTCCCCATTCAGAGATGTCCGGGTCACAGGTTGTTGCCACCTCACCGAACCTTATCGCAGGCTACCACGTCTTTCGTCGCCTCTGGCTGCCTAGGCATCCACCGTGTGCGCTTCATTGCTTGACCCTATAACCCGAAGGAGTCTGGATGTCGCAATGATAACGTTCTATTTTGCCGGATACGCTTGAGACGTATCACAATTTAAGACCACTTCTTGCGAAGTGTTCTTGTCAGCATGATATACATTGTTAAAGAGCGACTGCTATGCGCAGTGATAAGGCAACGCCATAGGCGCTTGGCTTATCACTGCGTATCAACAGCATTCTGATCAGGTAATTCATTGTGGACGCTTACTAACCGTGACGCATCGTTTAAGGAGGTGATCCAGCCGCAGGTTCCCCTACGGCTACTTTGTT
>NZ_LXRG01000164.1 GCF_001651035.1 Halomonas sp. ALS9 | reverse complement strand
ACCTATGTATTCAGTGCATGATACTCATCTTATGATGAGTGGGTTTCCCCATTCAGAGATGTCCGGGTCACAGGTTGTTGCCACCTCACCGAACCTTATCGCAGGCTACCACGTCTTTCATCGCCTCTGGCTGCCTAGGCATCCACCGTGTGCGCTTCATTGCTTGACCCTATAACCCGAAGGAGTCTGGATGTCGCAATGATAACGTTCTATTTTGCCGGATACGCTTGAGACGTATCACAATTTAAGACCACTTCTTGCGAAGTGTTCTTGTCAGCATGATATACATTGTTAAAGAGCGACTGCTATGCGCAGTGATAAGGCAACGCCATAGGCGCTTGGCTTATCACTGCGTATCACAAGCATTCTGATCAGGTAATTCATTGTGGACGCTTACTAT